>NZ_CP123782.1:0-2365000 GCF_029909435.1 Minwuia sp. IMCC3060 | reverse complement strand
CGTTCCTGCACCATCTGCTTCTGCCCCAGCACCTCGCCCTTGGTGGTGCGGGAGACGACGCGTTCACAGGTATATTCGAGGCATTTCGTGGCCTCGGCCAGGGCGCGCATGGCGTGATGCAGCCGACCGCCACCCAGGCGCGCCTGCGCCACCGCAAATCCGTCTCCGCGACCGCCCAGCAGATGATCCTTCGGCACACGGACATTGTTCCAGCGGATATGGGCGTGCTCCGCTTCCTTCTGGCCGAGATAGCCATAGTCCCTGATGATCTCGATACCCGGCGTTTCCGAGGGCACGATCAGCATCGACTGGCGCCGGTGCGGATTGTTGGCGTTCGGTTCCGTCTCCAGCATGATGATGTAGAAGGCCGCGAACTTCGCATTGGAGGAAAACCACTTCTCCCCGTTGATGACCCATTCGTCGCCGTCCAGAACCGCCGTGGTCTCGATCTTCAGCGGGTCTGCGCCCCCCTGCGGTTCCGTCATGGCGAAGCAGGAAACGATCTCGTTGTTCAGCAGCGGTTTCAGATACCGTTCCTTCTGCGCCTCCGTGCCGTACTGCGCCAGGATTTCCGAGTTTCCGGTGTCCGGGGCCTGGGAGCCGAAGGTGATGGGGCCGAAGCGGGAGCGACCGAACTGTTCGTTCATCAGTGCCAGTTTCAGCTGTCCGTAGCCCTTGCCACCCAGTTCTGGCCCCAGATGGCAGGCCCAGAGACCTCGCCGCTTCACCTGTTCCTGCAGGGGACGGACGTATCTCACGAACCGCGGATCATGAATGTTCCAATGGCTGCCCAGGATCTCGTCCAGCGGTGCGATCTCGCGCCGGGTGAAATCCCCGATCCAGTCGAGTTCGCGCTGGAATTCCGGATCCGTTTCAAATGACCACATCAGTCTGCCCCTCCCACGAGATGATGCGCCGTTCATGCACCATATCGGACGGCCATGCCAACAGGTTGGCTATGCGGGGTCCGTTCCGTCGGCTCTCCGGAGCCAAAGCTCGGCGGCAAATCCGCAGCCTGGAGCCGTCTCGAATTCGAGCCGGGTGTCCAGTTGCTTGGCGAGCAACCGGCAGATGGCAAGGCCCAGGCCGACGCCTTCGATCTGCTCGAAGTTCTTTCCCTGGCTGGTATTGCGCTCGAACGGCCGGAGTACGCGTTCAAGCGTGGCTGCGTCCATGCCATTCCCGTTGTCGCTGATCCGTATGGCAACCGTATCGGCTGTGCCGCTGACGATCCGAACCCGGATCCGTGCCTCCTCACCGGCATATTTCGCGGCATTGGTCAGCAGGTTCTGCACGATCTGCCGAATGGCCCGATCATGGCCCATCGCGTACACGTGCCCGCCATCCTCGGGCTCGTCGAACGCCAGGTTCCGATTCGGATAGGCGGCCTGGACCAGTCGGGTACTGTTGCGGATGATGCCGGTCAGTTCCACCGACTCCAGATCAAGTATCTGATCGGTTCCGGACAGTTGCGAGAAATTCAGGACCTCGTTCACCAGATCCAGCAGATGGTAGGCGCTCTTCAGGACCTCTTCCGTGAAGTCGTTCTCGCCGGCGTCCTTGTTGCGGGAGTTCTTTTCCTGCATCAGTTCCGAGAAACCGATGATCGCATTGAGCGGCGTCCGGAATTCGTGGCTCATGTGTGCCACGAACCTCTCCTTGGAACGATTGGCGGTGGCCAGTTCCTCGTTCAACCGTTCGAGCTGCGTCGAGCGCTGCCGTTCACGTGAGGACAGTCTCGTCGAGATATAGAGCGTCAGAACCAGAAAGGCGAAGAGAACGGTCAACGCCACCTGGTTGAAGCTGATCGTCTGTTCGAGGGACTGGCGACGACCGGCGTCGATCAGGTTCATCCGGCGAACCAGATCGACGGAAAGCTGGTCGAGACTGGGTTCGAGCGGACGCAGCTTTTCCTGCATCAGCCGCGCATGCGCCTGTGTGTCCGACAGGTCGGCATCTTGCAGCTCACGGGCAATCTGCGCGAACTGCTCCTCGACCCGGCCGACGATGGCCAGATACGGGGGATAGTCGGCGAGTTGCGCCAGGATGACATCATCGGACAGACGCGCCACCCTGCTGGCCAGAACGTCCATGCGAAGGTGCAGCAATCCCCGGGTCGGATCATCGAACAGTGCCGCCTGGGGGAACTGGACATCATGTCCTTCGCTGACGCGCCCGGTAACATAGAGTGTCTGGTAGTATCCGACACGCAGCTCCTCGATGGCCCAGACATATTCCTGCAGCGGTTCGAGGTTCTTCTGCTGGTTGAGTGTGAGTATCTGTCCGACGAAGGCCAGAACGGCCATCAGGCAGAACAGGCCTCCGGTCGCCGAGAAGATGTTCCATGACAGATACTGCTTCATCTTGCTACGGGACCCGATTGCCGGCTCAGCGCGGTCGCACTTCGATCCGGAACAGCTGCCAGATGGCGAGGCTCTGCACCTCCTTGACCGCCGAATCCGACATGGCATCGAAGTCGAACAGTACCCAGAAATAGCCCTTGTCATCCGGTTTCTGATAGGTTCCGTCCTGGGCCCACGCGAGGAACGCCTGTTGTCTCCATTCTGGCGGCAACTCGATATTGTAGTCGTTCAGGGCAGTGAGGGAGAGGTGGTTCGGTTCGTTTGAACAGTTTCGAGCCGTTTCTTAGGTGGATTTTCCGCTTGGTTATGCCGCCACCGGGATTGGTTGCAACTTGATGTGATATGCCTGATCGGGCGTTTGCCCTTCCAGCGATGAATGCGGTCTCCTTGTGTTGTAGAAGGCCAGGTATCGGTCGATGCCCTGTCGGGCGGCTGACACGCTTTCATAGGCGTGCAGATAGACCTCCTCGTATTTGACGCTGCGCCAGAGCCGTTCGACAAACACGTTATCGCGCCAAGCGCCCTTGCCATCCATGCTGATCTGGATGTCGGCGTCCTTCAGCGCCTTGATGAAGTCAATGGACGTGAACTGTGATCCTTGGTCCGAGTTCATGATCTCCGGCTTGCCATATCTGCGCAGGGCATCATTCAAGGCCTCCAGACACGGCGCTGTTTCCAGCGTCACCGACAGCCGCCAGGCCAGAACCTTGCGGCTGAACCAGTCCAGAACGGCGACCAGATAGACGAACCCTCGGGCCATGGGAATGTAGGTAATATCCATGGCCCAGACCTGATTGGGCTGCGTCACGGCCAGCTTGCGCAGCAGGTAGGGATAGATCCTGTGACCGGGCGCAGGCTTGCTGGTGTTCGGTCTGCGATAGAGCGCCTCAATGCCCATCGTTTTCATGCAGGTTGCCACGTGCAGCCGCCCGGCCGTGAAGCCTTCCTGCCGCAGCAACCCTTTCATCATACGGCTGCCCGCGAACGGGTAGTCCATGTGCAACTCGTCAATTCTGCGCATAAGCTTGAGGTCCGCCGCACTGGTCGGGCGCGGCGCGTAATACAGGCTGCCCCGGCTGATCCCGAGAAGCCGGGCTTGCCGTGTCAGGCTCAGCCTGTGGTCCGGGCCCGTCATTTCCTTGCGCTCGGCAACAGACCGGCCTTGTCGAGCGCGCCCTCTAAAAAATCGTTTTCCAGCGCCAGCTGGCCAATCTTCGCGTGCAGGGACTTTACGTCGATCTGCGGCTCTTTCGCGGCCTTTGGCGTGTCATCGAAGACACCCGTTACGCCCTCAAGCAGCTGATCCTTCCACTGCTTGATCTGATTGGGATGCAGGTCGAACTGCGTCGCCAGCTCGCTCATCGTCCTGTCGCCCTTCAGCGCCGCCAATGCGACTTTCGCTTTGAAGGCAGGGCTGTGGTTCCGCCTGGGTCGTCTTGTCATCTTCGCTCCTTCGTCCCGGCAACGCTGCCGGATTGGGAGCAGAAAATCCACCTAACTCAACTGTCCAGATTTGTCGGGCCACCTCTGTTTGTATGAGTAAGCGTACATAGCGTGCTGATTGAGGCCAGAAAGCTGGCAGGCGAATTCGAGCTGTTGATTGTATTGCGCAAATTCCCGCGCCAAGGCTGGCCCATGGCTTGCCTGTTTCCATCCACTACGAAGAGGGCATCGCGGCTGTTCGGGTTCCTATCGCAATTCCAGCCGCCGACATCCCAGCCAATGAACAGATGTTCGCGCGGTACTGCAGCCTCACTCATACCAACCAGACCTGACCCGTCGGCATAGTCTGCATCATATCTTGCTTGATCGCGCGGGCCTCAACGGCTTCGGCCTCTAACCTGCTCCCCTTAGACTCCGCGTTCATAAGTTGGCGCTGCTCACGTTCGACCGTCACCACAAGTGAATTCACGACAAGGTTGCTCCGAAGATATCCGTCTATTTTAGCATGCATCGGGGCATTGTCAGAGCAATCTGACCTCACCCAGATACAGCTCTGCTGCGCCGGGGCCAGATTGCTCTGACAATGCCCAAGCGTATGACGTCTGCACAGATCGCAGAGGCGCATCGGCGCGCCCGCGAATGGACCGAGGCGTTTGAGAACCGGAAGCGCTAGTCACTCCCCATCCTCGTCGTCCAAACCGCTACCCGAAAGCCCAATTTTTGTGGCGACGTATCGCTAAGCTATTGAAAGAAATCGTAGCGCGAGAAGGATTTGAACCCCCGGCACGCGGACTATGTGCGAGAGTGCAAGATGGCCGTTCGCCGTTACCCGTGTCGTTACCCCTGAGCCAGCAGAACACTTGGCAATGCACAGTTAACCTATTGAAATAAATGGTGCCCAGGGGCGGATTCGAACCACCGACACGCGGATTTTCAGTCCACTGCTCTACCAACTGAGCTACCTGGGCATCGCCGCTCTGGCTGATGGGGGCCGATCCGGGATCGGTACCTTGGCGAGCGGTCGGGAGGATATAGCCGAGAGCCGCAGGCCTTGCAACCGCCCTTCGACAGGGTTGTGCTTGATTCTGGTGGGCGATTTCATCATGTTGCGCGCCAAGCGGTCGGGTCGTGATGACCTGTCGCGCCGGGTTTCCTGAACAGGGTGCAGAATGGCCAAGGAAGAAGTTCTCGAATTTGAAGGGCATGTTGCCGAACTGCTGCCGAACGCGATGTTTCGCGTGCAGCTGGACAACGATCATGAAGTGCTGGCCCATACGTCGGGCAAGATGCGCAAGAACCGCATCCGGGTGCTGGCTGGCGACCGGGTGATGGTGGAAATGACCCCCTATGACCTGACCAAGGGTCGTATCACCTTCCGCTTCAAGTAAGCGCCGGAACAGGGCGGCAGATGCCACGCCTGATCCTAGCCTCCGCGTCGCCGCGTCGGCGCGATCTTCTGCGTCAGATCGGCCTGCTGCCGGACGATATCATTGCCGCCGACCTTGACGAGACGCCCTTGCCGGATGAAGCGCCGCAACGACTGGCGGAACGTCTGGCCCAGGCCAAGGCGGGGCACGTTCAACCCGGTTTCCCCGACGATTTCGTGCTCGCCGCCGATACGGTGGTGAGCTGCGGCCGCCGAATCCTGCCCAAGACCGAATCGCGGGAGGCTGCCGCCGCATGCCTGCGTCTGCTGTCGGGACGGCGGCACAGGGTTACCACAGGTGTCGCGCTCTATGCCCCCGGCGGGCGGATGAGCAGCCGCCGGGTGACGACGGTCGTGCGTTTCAAGCCACTCTCCGGCCCCGAGCAGCAGACATATCTGGATAGTGGGGAGTGGCAGGGCAAGGCCGGTGGCTATGCCATCCAGGGGCTGGCAGACGCCTTTGTCGCCAGTCTGAACGGCTCATGGTCCAATGTTGTCGGGCTGCCGCTGCACGAGACGGCGAATCTGCTGACCGGGCTGGGCTATCCCGTCTGGACGCGATCATGAAACAGGGCCTGTTCATCGACCGTGGCCCCTTCGAGACCCGCGTCGCGCTGATCGAGCGGGAGCGGGTCGCCGAGATTCATCTGGAACTGACCGGTGAACCGCCGGTCGCCGGAGCGGTCTGGCGGGGCCGTGTGACGGATCTGATGCCGGAACTGCAGGCGGCTGCCGTCGATCTCGGGCAAGGCGTCACCGGGTTCCTTCGCGCTGCGGATGCGCGCGTTCTGGACGGGACCGCCACGGACAAGCGTGTTCCCCTGAAGAAGCTGCTGCGACGCGGACAGACCGTGCTGGTGCAGGCGGTACGGGGTGCGGCGGACGGCAAGCAGGTGCGCCTGAGTGCCGACATCGCGCTGCACGGCCGCTATGTCAGCCTGTATCCGGTGCGACAGGGGACAGAGGTGCCGAAACGGATCGGCGATCCTGACCAGCGGGAATCACTGCTGGAGATGTTCGCATCGCTCGATCCCGATGTGCGCCTGGTGGCCCGGCCGGCGGCAGCCCGTGTCGACCCCGACCTGGTGCGTGCCGATGCCACCAGGCTGATGGCCGAGTGGGACGAGATCAGTGGCGTGGACGGCCCGGTGCCTGCGCGGCTTCGCGATGCGCCGGATCTCCTGCAGCGGGCCCTGACGGAACTGGCGCCACCCGCGCCGGAGACCATTGCGGTCTCGGACAGGAGCCTGTCGGCGGATCTGCGCCCATTGGCCAAGCGACTTGCGCCCGACCTTGTCGAGCGGGTGAGCCTGGCGCCACCGGGTCAGGGCCTGGAACTGGACCAGGTGCTGGATGAGGCACTGGCGCGGGAAGTGGGACTGCCTGGCGGCGGACGGATCGTCATCGAGGCAACGACCGCCCTGACTGCAATCGACGTGGACAGTGGTGGCGCGCGCGGTACCCCTGTCGATCACAACATGCGTGCAATCGCGGAAATCGCGCACCAGATCAGGCTGCGCCGTATTGGCGGGCCGGTCGTGATCGATTTCATTTCCATGCGGGCCGGCAACGAACGCAAGCGGGTCGAGGCCGCCCTTCGCCGCGCGTTCGAACGTGATCCGGTGATGGTGGATGTCGGCCAGGTCGACCGTTTCTCGCTGGCGACACTGGTACGGGGCAGGGGGGAAGCGGGGCTTGCCCGGCAACTGCTGCACCAGACCTCAGAACAGTCCCGGCTGCGGGAAGGTGTTGCAGCCGCCAGAGTCCTGAGGAAGGTCGCCGCGGAGCTGGAAGGTGTCGGGCTGTTGCCCGTGACACTGTCGCTTTCCCTGCAGCTTCAGCCGGTCATGGATGCTGATGCGGTGGAACAGGCGAGTGCGTTCCTGGCGCGCCCGGTGAGCTTCGTCTTCGAAGCGCGCGACATCGATAGCTTCGCGATTGCGCGGACACGCTGAACCGACTGCTCATTGTGGCACTTCCGCGAATATGAGAGAAAGAGCCATGACCGGGAACACAGTCCAGACGCCGAAGCTTGCAGACATGGATCCCCGCCTGCATCGGTTTCTGGATGTCTGGCGGGCCGCACGTGGTGATGCGACCGTGCCGTTGCGCAAGGCCTTCGATCCCACCTCGGTGCCGTCACTGCTCTCCAACATCTACATCTATCGCTTCCATGAGGATGCTGGCGACTACGTCTGTGAGCTGGCCGGAGAGCATGTGAATGACGCCTATGGCCGGGCGATCAGGGGCGAAACCCTGTTGCAGATTGTCGGGGCCAGGGACCATCCGGTGATCACAGAGCGTTGGGAAAGGATCCTCGGGGTGCCCTGCGTGCACTACGGCACCGCCAATGAAATCCTGTCCAACGCGCGGTTGACTCAGGCGGAGCGGCTGCTGCTGCCCTTCGCATCGGCTGCGGACCAGCCTGCGGACACGATCATCGGTGTGGGGCTCTATTCCTCCCGACGCAGATGGCCCGACCAGCCCCCGCTGTTGCCGTCCGACATTGTCCAGATTCCCTGTTCGGAGATATGATCGGTCCGAACAGCGTGATGCACGCGTGTCGTTCCACCCAGGATGCCGAGGCCATTTGATGACGACCCGATGCCCGATCTGTTCCCGCCCGACCGAGCAGGCCGTGCGGCCCTTCTGTTCCAGGCGCTGTGCCGATGTCGACCTCAAGCGCTGGCTGTCGGAGGACTATGTCCTGCCCGGTACGGAGCCTGCGGACTTCGACGATCTGGAGCCGGGTGACCTGCGCCACTGAGCAGGCGTGACAACCAGCCGGACAATCAGGCGGCCAGATCGCCCACGCCGGGATCCTTCGTCGCCATGAAGCGCACATCGGCCCAGTCCTGCTGGGCGCGCTCCAGGTGCCAGGCGTTGCGCGCCAGGAAGACCGGATCGCCCTCGTGATCATCGGCGATGGAGGCACCGTTCTCGTCACCGAAGCGCTTGATCATGTCCGCGGTGTCGGCGAAGACCCAGCGCGCGGTGAACAGTTCCGTCGACTCGAACCGGACCGGCAGGTTGTATTCGGTCTTGATCCGCTCCGCGAGCACATCGAACTGCAGCGCACCGAGCACGCCGACCACCCAATCCGAACCGATGCGTGGCCGGAAGACGCGGGCGACGCCTTCTTCCGCCAGTTGCTTCAGCGCCTCGCCCAGGTGCTTGGCGCGCAGGGGGTCGGTCGCGCGCACCCGCTGCAGCAGTTCCGGCGCGAAGCTGGGCACGCCACGGAAGCGGATTTCCTCCCCCTCCGTCAGCGTGTCACCGATGGAAAGCTGGCCGTGATTCGGAATGCCGATGATGTCGCCGGGCCATGCTTCTTCCGCAGTCTCCCGGTCGCCGGCGAGGAACATGACCGGATTGTGGACGGCCAGTTGCTTGCCGGTGCGGACATGTTTCAGCCGCATGCCGCGCTTGAAGTGGCCCGACACCAGCCGCACGAAGGCGACGCGGTCGCGGTGCTTCGGATCCATGTTCGCCTGCACCTTGAAGACAAAGCCTGAAACCTTCGGCTCCGTCGGCTGGACCGTGCGGCTGGTGGTGATCTGGGCCCGGGGGGCAGGAGCGTCGCTGCCGAGCGTGTTCATCAGGTCCTGCACGCCGAAGGCATTCACGGCACTGCCGAAGAACACCGGCGTCATGTTGCCCTCGCGATAGGCCTGTCCGTCGAAGGCGGGGCAGAGTTCGCGTGCCATGCCGGCCTCTTCGCGCAACTGCTCCGCCGCGCGTGCGCCGAGCTGGCTATCCAGTTCCGGATCGTCCAGTCCCTTCAGTTCGGCGGTGATCTCGCCCTGCTTCTCGCGGCTGCGGGCCATCAGCACCAGCCGGTCGCGCATCAGGTCGTAGCATCCCTGAAAATCGCGCCCCATGCCGATGGGCCAGTTGGCGGGAGTCACGTCCAGTGCCAGATCCTGCTCGATCTCGTCCATCAGTTCGAACGGGTCGCGGGCTTCGCGGTCCATCTTGTTGACGAAGGTGATGATGGGCACGTCCCGCAGCCGGCAGACCTCGAACAGCTTGCGTGTCTGGGACTGGATGCCACGGGCCCCGTCGATCACCATGATCGCGGAATCGACGGCGGTCAGGACCCGGTAGGTATCTTCCGAGAAGTCCTCATGCCCCGGCGTGTCCAGCAGGTTGAACGTGTGCGGACCATAGTCGAAGGTCATGACGGAGGCGGACACGGAGATGCCGCGGTCCTGTTCGACCTTCATCCAGTCCGAACGTGCGCGGCGCTGATCGCCACGCGCCTTGACGGCACCGGCCATCTGGATCGCACCGCCGAACAGCAGCAGCTTCTCGGTCAGCGTGGTCTTGCCGGCGTCGGGATGGGCGATGATGGCGAAAGTCCGCCGCCGCCCGGTTTCTGTCTCCAATGCATTCATGCGCGGGGGATAGCCGAAATGCGCTGGCTTGGGGAGGGGTATTCTGGCTGCGGCGGAGACGGGGCCGGTACGGGCTGCTATCTCTTGGCAACGGAGCACAGGGGAGAGTGACCATGCGTATGATTGATCTGTTCGACCAGGGGGCACGGCAGTTCCCGGACCGGGACTGCCTTTCGGACGGGCAGAACGGCTGGACCTATGCCACCGTCCGTGAGCTGACACAGCGGATCGCCGCCGGGTTGCGGGGAGAGGGGATCGGAACCGGTGCCCGCATCGCGGTCTGGTCACCCAATCACGCGATGGCCTACGCCTGTGTGCTGGCCATCAGCCGCCAGAACGGCATCTGGGTGCCGATCAATGCCCGCAATGCGCTGGAGGAGAACATCTACGTCCTGGACAACAACCAGACGGAGATCCTGTTCGTGCATTCCAGCTTTGCCGATCATGTCGCGCAGGTGCGGGCAGAGGTGCCGTCGATCCGGCTGGTGGTGACGACGGATGCGCCGGTCGATGGCCTGCCGTTCCTGGACGACTGGATGCCGGTCGATCCGGATCCGGCACCGGACCCGCTGCTGCCGCCCGAGACCATCTGTTCGCAGATGTCATCCGGCGGCACCACCGGGCGGCCCAAGGGGGTCATGCTGAGCACGCGGGCCTGGGAGACGATGGTGGCGACGTTCCACGTCATGATGCCGGTGACGGCACCGCCGGTGCATCTGATGGTGGCGCCGATGACCCATGCGGCGGGCGGTGTTTCCTTCCCGCTGCTGCCCTATGGCGCGACCAACATCTTCATGACGGAGACCGCGCCGGAGAAGATCATGCAGATGATCGAGAAGCACCGGGTGACGCATCTGTTCCTGCCGCCCACCGTGATCTACGTCATGCTGGCCCACCCGAAGGTGCGCGACTACGACTACTCCAGCCTGCAGCATTTCATCTATGCCGCCGCGCCCATGTCCGCCGACAAGCTGAAGGAGGCGATGGAGGTCTTCGGTCCCGTCATGACCCAGACCTATGGCCAGGCCGAAGCCCCGATGATCGCCACCTACATGTCGCCCGCCGACCATGCGGAGGCGCTGAGCACGAACAAGCATCACCGGCTGCTGTCCTGCGGCAGGCCGACCCCCTACACCCGCGTCGAGATCATGGGGGAGGACGGGACGATCCTGCCCCAGGGAGAATCCGGCGAGATCGTGCTGCGGGGCGAGATGGTGATGGAAGGCTATTTCCGGCAACCCGAGGAAACCGCCGCTGCCAGCACCCATGGCTGGCACCATACGGGCGATATCGGCCGGATCGACGAGGACGGGTTCGTCTATATCGTCGACCGGTTGAAGGACATGATCATCACCGGTGGCTTCAACGTCTATCCGTCGGAGGTGGAGCAGGTGATCTGGACCCATGCCGCCGTGCAGGACTGCGCCGTGATCGGCGTGCCCCACGAGAAGTGGGGTGAAGCCCTGAAGGCGGTCATCGAGCTGAAGCCCGGCGCGACGGTCAGCGAGGAAGAGATCATTGCGCTGTGCAAGGAGAAGCTGGGATCGGTCAAGGCCCCGAAGTCCGTGGACTTCTGGCCGGAACTGCCGCGCAGTCCTGTTGGCAAGGTGCTGAAACGCGACATCCGCGCCCCCTACTGGGAGGGCAAGGGACGCAGTGTCGGGTAGGTATTGGTGGTCTGTCGCCTGTCAGGCGGCGTCGAGACCGAAGGCGGTGTGAAGGGCGCGGACGGCAAGTTCCTTGTAGTCCGCCGAGATCAGCACGCTCACCTTGATTTCGGAGGTGGTGATGACCTGGATGTTGATGCCTTTCTCCGCCAGTGCCCGGAACATGGTCTGGGCGACACCGACGTGGCTGCGCATGCCGACGCCGACGATGGAGACCTTCACGACATCGGAGGCCGAGACCACTTCCCGCCAGCCGACGTCGGACTTGATGCCCTCCAGGATCGTCAGGGCGCGCTGCAGCTGGTCGCGGTTGACGGTGAAGGTCAGGTCGGTGGTCGCGCCATCTTCCGTGATGTTCTGCACGATCATGTCGACGTTGATGTTGGCGTCGGCCAGCGCACCGAAGATCGCCGCGGAGACACCGGGGCGGTCGGCCACCTGGCGCAGGGTCACCTTCGCCTCATCCGGCGCGTAGGTAACGCCGTTCACCATCTGCTGTTCCACGATTTCCTCCTCGTCGACCACCAGGGTCCCTTGCTCATCTGAAAAGCTGGAGCGCACATGTACGCGCACGCCGTGGTTCATCGCCAGTTCTACGGACCGGGTCTGCAGGACCTTCGCCCCCAGGGACGCGAGTTCCAGCATCTCCTCATAGGTGATGCGGTCAAGCTTCTGCGCCGCAGAGACGATCCGCGGATCGGCGGTATAGACGCCGTCCACATCCGTGTAGATGTCGCAGCGATCAGCCTTCAGCGCAGCAGCGAGAGCGACGGCGGAGGTGTCGGAGCCACCGCGCCCGAGCGTGGAGATGCGACCGTCACTGGCGATGCCCTGGAAGCCAGCGACAACGGCGACCTGCCCCTCACCGAAGCGGCGGATCAGTTCGTCGGTCTCGATCCGGTCGATGCGGGCGGCGCTGTGGGCATTGGTGGTATGTACGGGGATCTGCCAGCCGAGCCACGAGCGCGCGTTCACTTCCAGATCCTGCAGTGCCATGGCCATCAGGCCGATGGTCACCTGCTCCCCCGCCGCGACAACGGTGTCGTATTCGCGGGCATCGTGCATGGCGGAGACTTCGCGTGTCAGTCCGACCAGCCGGTTCGTCTCCCCCGACATGGCGGAGACGACGACCGCGACCTCGTTCCCAGCCTCGACCTCCGCCTTCACGCGTCGTGCCGCGTTGCGAATGCGGTCGACATCGCCGACGGACGTTCCGCCGAATTTCATGACGATGCGCGCCATCTGTTGTCCCGGCCCGGTGTCTGCCGTGCCGCCTCCTGCATGTCCTTGGATCGCGACCAATGTGTCGCGGCCCCTTGCGAGCTCAAGGCCGCACGTCTTAATTAGCGAAGGCACGGGTCGCAAGTCCGCAACGCGCTGCATTTCGCGGCAAATCGACCGGACAGGCCAGACGATCAGGAGTTTTCATGACCGCCACCACCGTCGATCCGGAAGAAATCAGCCGTTTCAGCGCCATGGCGGAGACCTGGTGGGACGCGGACGGGCCGATGAAACCGCTGCATCAGCTCACCCCGGCCCGGATGCGGTATCTGAAGGCGCAGATCGTGCGCCACTTTGACTGCAACGGACAGGGGCCAGCGCCGCTGAAGGGGCTTTCGATCCTGGATATCGGCTGTGGCGGCGGGCTGGTGGCGGAACCCATGGCGCGGCTGGGCGGGGACGTGACCGGTGTCGATGCGGCCGGGGACAACATCCAGGCCGCCCGCACCCATGCGACGGGGCTGGGCCTGCAGATCGACTACCGGCATGACACGGCGGAGGCGCTGGTCGAACAGGGCGCGCAGTTCGACGTCGTGCTGGCGCTGGAGATCGTGGAGCATGTTGCCGATGTCGGCCTGTTCGTGGCCTCGGTCGCGAAACTGGTGCGCCCGGGCGGGCTGGTCATCTTCTCCACCCTGAACCGGACCCCGAAGGCCTGGGCGCTGGCTGTCTTCGGGGCGGAGCGCGTGATGCGCTGGTTGCCGGTCGGCACCCATTCACACGCCAAGTTCGTCAAACCCTCTGAACTGGCCGCGCACTTCCGCAATGGCGGGCTGCAACTGGAGGATCTGACCGGGCTGGTGTTCAGCCCGCTGACAGGCTGGTCCCTCGACAGCCGGGATCTGGACGTGAACTACTTCGCCACCGCGACACGGGGCAGCGACTGATGGCCATTCGGAAGATCGCCCGGATGGGGCACCCGGTCCTGTTGCGCGTTGCGCGGCCTGTCGCGGATCCCACGGCCCCGGAACTGCTGCATCTGGTTGGCGACATGATGGAAACGCTGGATGACATCGGGGGTGCCGGGCTGGCCGCGCCGCAGGTGCATGAATCCATCCGGCTGGTGATGTTCCAGGTACCGCCAGGACGGGGGCACGAGACCGTGCCGCTGACCATCCTGTGCAATCCGGTTGTCGAGCCCGTAACGGAAACGGTCGAGTGGGGCTGGGAAGGCTGCCTGTCCGTGCCTGGGCTGCGTGGCCTGGTGCCCCGGCCTGCCGCGGTGCGCTATCGCGGGCAGGGGATCGACGGCCAGATGATCGACCGCACCGTTGAGGGGTTTCATGCGCGCGTGGTACAGCATGAATGTGATCATCTGGACGGTGTGCTCTATCCGCAGCGCATGCCGGACCTGAAGCACCTGATCTTCGAGACCGAGATGAAACATCTGGTCGCCAGTGCGGAAGACACATCACCTACGGCAGAAGGAGAGGACGCATGACGACCGAATCCGATGAAGCAACGGTTACGGCGGACCTGAACGCGCTGCGGGACCGGATGGCCGACGCAGCACTGATGCACGCGGCCTTCGATGGCTGGACAGATCAGACCCTGCGCGCCGCCGCACGGGACGCCGGTGCGATCGATCTGGACATCTATCGCGCCTTTCCGGGCGGTGTGGAGGACCTGCTGGACCATCATCTGCTGATGGCCGACCGCCGCATGGTGGAAGACATCCTGGCGCTGGATCTGGAGAGCATGAAGATCCGGGAGAAGATTACCCAGGCTGTCCGGATGCGTCTGGAGGCCGCCGGACCGCACAAGGAGGCCGTGCGCCGCGGCTTCAACCATCTGGGACTGCCGCATCGCGGCCCCCGGGCCAGCCGCGCGCTGTGGCGTACGGTGGACCTGATCTGGCGGGCGATCGGCGACACCTCGACCGATTTCAACTTCTATACGAAACGCACCCTTCTGGCGGGCGTCTACATGAGCACGCTGCTGTTCTGGCTGAACGACAGGTCCGACGACCATGCCGATACCTGGGCCTTCCTGGATCGCCGGATCGCCAATGTCATGCAGATCGAGAAAGCCAAGGGAAAGCTGCTGGGCGCGGCCGGGAACCAGCCCAATCCATTGCAGGCGATCCGCCGGATCGGGGAGAACGTGCGCCGTCGTCGACCGTTTCGCGCCTGATCGACATAATGACAATTGACGTTAACGTAAACTGCAGAATATCCTTCCGCGGAAACGCCGGACAGGCACGAAACTGACGTCAGGGGAGAGACATGAACCAACACATCACGCGTGATTCCGTCTACGAGACCGTCGATCGGGACGCCTTTCCCGCGATGATGGAGGTTGATCGCTACAACCGTCGGACTGACGCGTTCGACGAGATCATTTCCGCCACGCATGACCATTTCTGGGACCCGCTGAACCCGGCCTACGTCGATCTGTCGAAGCCGTTCGATCTGGAGAACGAATATCTGATGCCGCCGGAGCAGGTACCGGAACTTTCCGGCGCCGTGCGTGACCGGCTGGACGAGGGGCAGCGCATCCGACTGGCCAACGAATCCACCCGCTGGGGCCTGTCCGGCATCCTGCATGGGGAGCAGGGGGCACTGAGCCTCTCTGCAAGCCTCTGCCACATCATGGTGGACGCGGGTGCGCAGGAGTATGCCGCCAATCAGGCGCGGGAGGAGGCCCGTCACGTTACCGGCTTCGCCCGCTACATCGGCAACCGCTGGGGCACGGCCTATCCGGTGGGTGACGAACTGGGACGGCTGATGAACGAACTGGTTGCCGCGCCGGAGGTCTACAAGAAGCTCGTCGGCATGCAGATGCTGGTGGAAGGGCTGGCGATGGGGGCCTTTGCCAGCCTGCATCGCTATACCAATGACCCGGTGCTGAAGCGTCTGGTGCAGCTGGTGATGACGGACGAGGCCTTCCATCACCGCTTTGGCAAGATCTGGGCGGACCGCACGATCCCGAAGCTGGACACGCGGGAGCATGAGATTGTCGAGGACTGGGCAGCACGCTGTTTCGAGACCCTGCTGTTCAACCTGACCAACATCCGCCAGAAGCGGGCGATCTACCCGCAGTTCGGTCTGGAATGGGAATGGGTCCGCGACTCGGTGCGTGAGGTCTATGCGGACCGCGATTCCAAGCGGCGCAACGATCTGAAGGACCCGACCAACATCATGCGTGTTCTGGTGAAGACCCTGCTCAACGCAGGCATCATCACCGACCGGACGCGTCAGCTCTATGCCAACTGGCTGGATATCGAAGAGCTGGAGCGTGAAGAGGGGCTTCACATCGGCGAAGCCATCGCGGCCGACGGTATCGAGTTCCTGAGGACCGTGAACCAGGGACGGAAGAAGATCGGTCAGAAGCCGATCTGATCGTTAGCCGATCTGATCGTTTCCGGCGCGCGACGACAGTGGGTGTCGGGTGACACTCACCCGTCGCGCGCGTCCCAGACCTGCTTCTTGCGATAGATGGTCGAGGGGCTGACGCCCAGGAAACCTGCGGCGCGCCCTATGTTGCCGCCGCAGATGCGGATTGCCGCCTCGATGGCCTCCCGCTCCACCTCGTCGAGGGGCAGGATGTCGTGTTCCCGCTGCCAGCTCGCGACGCCGGATGGCGCCACATCACCTGCCACGCTCTCGACGAGGTCGGGATGCACAATGGCCGGGGGAGCAGCACCAACGGCTGCGCCGCCCTGCGGTGTCACGAAGACCGGCGGCAGCATGTCAGGCGTCACCTCGGTGCCGTCGAACAGCACCGTGATCGACCGGACGATGTTCTGCAGTTCCCGGATATTGCCTGGCCAGCGATGGTTCAGCATTGCCTGTTCGGTCTCGGGTGCGAACCGCTTGAACTTCTTCCGTTCCTCGCGCGCGAAGTGCTTCAGGAAAGTCTCCGCGATCAGCAGGATGTCGTTCTCGCGCTCCCTCAGCGGCGGCAGCGTGATCGGGATGACGTGCAGACGGTAGAACAGGTCTTCCCTGAACCGGCCGGCCTGAACCGCCTCCATCGGGTCCTGGTTGGTGGCGCAGACGAAGCGCACATCCACATGTCGGGTCCGACCGTCGCCGACCCTTTCAAAGCTGCCGGTCTGGACAAACCGCAGCAGCTTGCTCTGCAGGTCCAGGTCCATCTCGCAGATCTCGTCCAGGAACAGGGTGCCGCCGTGGGCGCGGGCGGCTGCGCCCTCGCGATCCTGCACCGCGCCGGTGAAGGCACCGCGCACATGGCCGAAGATCTCGCTTTCGATCAGCCCCTTCGGGATGGCCGCGCAGTTTATGGCGACAAAGGCCCCGTTCGATCGCGGACTCAGGCTGTGCACCGCGTTGGCGGCAAGCTCCTTGCCGGTGCCCGACTCGCCGACAACGAAGACGGTTGCCTTGCTGGGTGCGGCCATGCGCAGCGTCTTGTAGACGGCACGCATCTTGGGCGATGAGCCGATGAAGTCCGCAAAGCCGTTGTTGTCCGGCGCATCATCGTCCGGCTCGGCGCTGGCCGCGAGCAGCGCCCGCTCCGTCGCGTTCCTGACCGTGAAGGTCAGTCGTTCTGCGGAGAAGGGCTTCACCAGGAAATCGAATGCACCCAGCCGCATGGCCTCGACCGCGATGTTGATCGACCCGTGGGCGGTGATGACGATGACGGGGGGTGGTGTCTCGCGCGTGTTCAGCCGTTCAAGGATCTCCATGCCGTCCATGTCCGGCAACCGCAGGTCCAGCAGCACCACATCGAACGGGCGATCCAGTTCGTTCATGGCCTCGCCGCCGGTTTCCACGGCAACGATCTCGAACGGCTCGTCGCGCAGGTACTGTTCATAGGTACGCGCGAGGGAGCGGCTGTCCTCCACAAGCAGCAGTCTGTGGCGCCCTTGCTCAGCCATTCAGGTGGCTCAGGTCGGCCAGGGCGGCGGTACGCATCAAACCGGCATCCTGCCGATCGTCAGGAACTTGTCGCGACGCCGTTCCAGCAACTGGTCATCAGCCATGTCCCTGAACATCGACAGCGCGTCGGCAATGGCATCACCAACCCGCATCATGGTTGCCGCGGCGTCGCGATGGGCGCCGCCGACGGGCTCCGGAATGACCTGGTCGGCCACCCGCAGACGCTTCAGGTCCTGGGCAGTCAGCTTCAGTGCTTCCGCCGCATCGATCGCCCTGTCGGACGTCTTGAACAGGATCGAGGAGCAGGCCTCCGGCGAGATCACCGAATAGATGGAATGTTCCAGCATCATCACCCGGTCACCCACGGCCAGTGCCACCGCACCGCCGGAGCCGCCTTCGCCGATGATGACCGCGATGATCGGAACCTTGACGTTCAGGCAGACCTCCACGGAGCGGGCAATCGCCTCTGCCTGACCGCGTTCCTCGGCGCCGACACCGGGGTAGGCGCCCGCCGTGTCGACAAAGGTGAGGATGGGCATCCCGAACCGCTCCGCCATCCGCATCAGGCGCTGGGCCTTGCGATAGCCTTCGGGGCGGGCCATGCCGAAATTATGCTTCACGCGGCCTTCGGTCGAATGTCCCTTCTCTGTGCCGAGAATCATGACACTCCGTCCGCGGAACCGGCCCATGCCGCCGATCAGGGCCTTGTCATCGCCATAGGAACGGTCGCCGGCAAGTGGGGTGAAGTCGGTTATCAGGGCGTCGATGTAGTGCGACGTGTGCGGCCGTTCCGGGTGCCGGGCGACCTGCGTCTTCTGCCAGGGAGTCAGGGTCTTGTAGGTGTCTGCCAGCAGTTTCGACGCCTTGCCGCGCAGCGTATCGACCTCCGCATCAATGTCGGTAGCCTCGTTGGTCTGGGCCAGATGCTGCAGTTCCCTGACCTTGCCCTCCAGCTCGGCCAGCGGTTTCTCGAAGTCCAGATATGTCTGCATGAAGTCCTCGCGCCCTGGGGGTCGATCGAACGAGAAGCTGCATTCTGCACCATCCCCTGTCAATTGCGACGGCGAACATTCCGATCATGCGCCGCAAATGGTGATATAGTGGCAAAAAAGACGGGGTTGCATCGTCACGGGGGGAAAGCACGATGCATGAGGGAATCTGGACAACTGTACTTGGCCTGTTCGGCCTGATGACGATTGCGGTGCTGATGCTGCCGCTGGCGAAGCGCATCCGGTTTCCATACACGGTCCTGCTGGCCGCTGTCGGGATCGGGCTGGGCCTGATCAGTGAACTGACGCATGCCATGCATCTGGGTGTGATCAGCGACCTGTTCCACAGTTTCGAATCGCTGGAGATCACGTCGGAGATCATCATCTTCATCTTCCTGCCGGCGCTGGTCTTCGAAAGCAGCCTTGCCATCGATGTCCGGAAGCTGCTGGCGGACATTCGCCCGATCATGTTTCTGGCCGTGGTCGGCCTGCTGATTTCCGCCTTCATGGTCGGCGGCGCGGTCTGGGCCGTGTCGGGCATGAGCTTCCTGGTGTGCCTGCTGCTCGGGGCGATCCTGTCGGCCACGGACCCGGTGGCGGTTGTCGCGATCTTCAAGGATCTCGGCGCGCCGAAGCGCCTGGCGGTGCTGGTGGAGGGCGAGAGCCTGTTCAATGACGCCACCGCCATCGTGCTGTTCAACATCCTGGCCGCCATGATCATCGGCAATGTGGAGGCGGACCTGATCGGCGGCGGTCTGGGCTTCATGAAGGTGTTCTTCGGCGGCATCATCGTCGGTTTCATCATGGCCCGCGGGTTCGTCTGGCTGATCGGGCGCATGGGGGGCGTGGCCCTGGTCGAGGTGACGCTGACGGTCTCGCTGGCCTATCTCTCGTTTCTGGTGGCGGAGCATTACCTGCACGTTTCCGGCGTCATGGCGGTGGTCACTGCGGCACTGGTCATGGGCTCCATGGGGCGGACAGGAATGTCGGCCAATGGCTGGCACCTGCTGCAGGAAACCTGGGAGAACCTCGGCTTCTGGGCCAATTCCCTGATCTTCGTGCTGGTCGGACTTGCGGTGCCGTCGATCCTGTCCGTCTTCAACGGCGGCATGTGGCTGACTCTCGCCGTCCTGCTGGCCTCGGCCTTCATCGCGCGTGGACTTCTGACCCATGGCCTGCTGCCGATCCTGAGCAGTGTCGGCGTTGCGGCCAATGTCAGTCTCGGGTTCAGGACGGTGATGTGGTGGGGTGGCCTGCGCGGCGCGGTCTCGCTGGCCCTGGCCCTGGCGATCTGGGAGAACGAGTCCATCCCGCAGGACATCCGCGAATTCGTCGTGGCGCTGGTCTGCGCGTTCGTCCTGTTCACCCTGTTCGTCAATGCCACGACCGTTGGTGCGGTCATGAAGGCATTCGGCCTCGACAAGCTCTCGCCCGCGGATGTCACCATTCGCAACCGCGCGATCGCGACAGCCCTCGACGGTATTCAGGGCAGGATCGGGCAGGTCGCGGAGAACCAGAAGATCCCCGGCGAAGTGGCGGAAGAGGTATCGGCGATCTATGCGAAGCGCGTCGCCGAGGCGCGGGCGGATGCGGCCAACGAGGGCGTGCTGACGCCGGACGACTGGATGAAGGTCGCGCTGATGGCAACACTCGGTCAGGAACGGCGGGGTTTCCTGCGCCATTATGCACAGGGCTACCTGTCGTCCGCCATTGCGCGATCCCTGCTGGCAATGAATGACGAGATGCTGGATGCGACCAAGCATGGCGGGCTCGAAGGCTATGCCCGCGCCTGTGACAGGGTGCTCGGGTTCAACAGGTCCTTCCTGCTGGCACTGAGGTTACAGCGCCGGTTCGGGTTCGCCGAGCCACTTGCGCGACGCTTCGCCGACAGGATGGAACGGCTGCGGACCATGCGGGCCGTGCTGGCCGAGGTTCGCACGGATGGTATCGGGGACATCGAGGCGCTGGTGGGGGCTGATGTTTCGGCCCGCCTCTGCGAGATGCTGGACGCGCGGCTGGAGAAGACCATGGCAGCCCTGACGGCGGTCCGGCTGCAGTATCCTGATTATGCCCGGCAGTTGCAGCGCCGCTATCTGGAGCGTGTCGCGCTGCGTCAGGAACGCCAGGATTACGACCGCCTGCATGAGGAAGCGGTCATCGGCGCGGAGATCCATGCCAGTCTGCAGGGCGATCTGGAAGAACGCTACGCCATGCTGGGCGAGCGCCCGCCCCTCGACCTCGGGCTCGATCCGGCGGAACTGGTCGCCAGTGTGCCGCTGTTCGAAAGCCTGTCGCAGGAGCGTATCCAGACGATCACTGCCCTGCTGAAGCCCCAGCTTGTCCTGCCGGGCGAAGCCGTTGTCCGCAAGGGCGATGCCGGGACGGCGATGTTCTTCGTGTCCTCGGGGGCCATCCGGGTGGACATTGCGCCGGAGCCTGTGATCCTCGGTTCCGGGCAGTTCTTCGGCGAGCTGGCGCTGCTGAAGGATGCGCCCCGCAACGCGGATGTCTTCGCGGAGGGCTTCTGTGACCTGCTGGTGCTGGAGCGTGCGGCATTCCAGAAGCTGCTCGCGGACAATCCGGACCTGAAGGCCACGATCGAGAAGGTGGCTGCGGAACGTACGGCGACGTAAGCCCTCAGGGTCACGGCGCCGCGCAGATCAGATCCATTTCAGGCGGCGCAGGATCAGCAGCTGCACGACGGTCAGCACGGCTGACCCGGCGAGCAGGTAGGTGAAGCCGTTGCCATCCCCCGACCAGGGAACCCCGCCGACGTTGGCACCCAGCAGCGCGGCCACCAGGTTCAGCGGCAGGAAGATGCCCGCGATAATGGTCAGGATATAGGTCGCGCGCTGGCTCGCCTCTGCCGTGGCCTGGTCGATCCGGTCCTGGATCAGGCGGCTGTGGTCCCGAATGGCCTCCAGTGCCGCCACGTTGCGCCGGGTCGCGTGCCAGTGTTCCCGCAGGTCGATCAGGTCCGATGCCTTGAGCCACGCCGGTTCCGCGGCCAGAACAGCCTCCAGCGCGTCAGCCTGTGGCACGGAGAACCGGTGCAGCCAGATCGCCTGCCGGCGCAGTTGGGACAGTTCCTGCGCGGAGGGATTTGGTCCCGGCGCCTCCAGAATGTCCTCAAGGTCCGCAAGCTGGTGGTTGAGGTGCACCAGCGAGTCCTTGACCCGGCTGGTCAGATTGGCGACCAGATGGGTGACGATCATGCCCGGCCGTGCGGCGGCGCCCGCCGCCCGGGCCAGTTCCGCCGTGTCCTCGACCGCCCGGACGCGCTGCAGCGCCACGGACTCGATCCGGTCCTCCGTCACCGCGACCCGCAACGAGACCATGTCCTCGGGACGGCGGTTCTCGTTCAGGTTCACGCCGCGCAGGATCAGGACGTCAGCACCGTCAAATCGGGTGAAACGCGGCTCCGTCTCATCGGCATTGATGGCAGCAACCGCCGCTGGCGGCAGGTCATCCCGTTCGGAATGCGGGGCCCCCGTCGCGCGCTGGGGATGATGCAGCCAGAGCGGCGTTTCGGACGATCCTGCGAGTACCGTTGCTGAGTTCATTTCCGGAAGGGTCCTGACGTCTTATTCGGGATCAAGTTCCGTATTGCCTACGAATACGTGCATTGCTATCCAACACCGTAGGGTCGTGTGAGGGGATTAGCATGAAAATGATCAGATTCGCGCTCGTGTCGTGTTTGGCGCTGGCACTTGCCGCATGCCAGACGACGAGCCAGGTCGCACAGGTGCGCCCCGATCTGCGGCCTGGCGATACCCGCATTGCCCTGATGCCGCTTGAGCTGCAGCTCTACCAGCTCACCGCCGGTGGTGTCAGGGAGCCGAAGGCCGAATGGACGAAGGACGCGGAACTGCATGTGCGTCGCGCCATCAACCTGATCCAGTCGGAGAAGCAGCTTCAACTCGTCGAGTTCGATGCGAGCACCTTGCCGCTGGACCAGCAGTAGCTGGTGAACCAGCTTGTGAAGCTGCACAGCGTGGTCGGAGGCGAGGTCTTCTATCAGGCCCGTATCCCGCAGCGGCGGCCGCCGACCAAGCAGGGCCGGTTCGACTGGTCCATCGGCAAGGATGTGCGCACGGTTGCGGACGCCACGGGGGCCCGCTACGGCCTGTTCATCTTTATGGAGGACAGCTACTCGTCCGGGGGGCGTGTTGCGCTGGGCATCGCGCTGGCACTGCTCGGGGTCGGCATCCAGGGTGGAACCCAGATCGGCTATGCCTCGCTTGTGGACCTGAATACCGGGCAGATCGCCTGGTTCGGAACGATCGCCAGGGGTTCAGGTGATCTCCGCACAGAGCAGGCTGCCGAGGAATCGGTGCGCAGCCTGTTCAGCACCCTTCCGAACGGCTGATCCTGCCATGGACTTCACGCGCAGGCACCTGTTGTGCGGATGTGCCGCCACGGCACTGACCGGATGCGTCAGCCAGGGCGGCGGATCCCGGATCCAGGCGGGCCATGCGCCGACGCTGGACAGCGTCGAGGGGGGACTCTGGGACATCTTCAACAGGGCAGAGGCCGACCTGAAATTCTCGCCCCTGCGCATGACGGATGAGGAACTGAACCGCTACGTCAGCGACATTGCCTGCCGTCTGGCGGGCAGGCATTGCGCCGACATGCGCGTCTATCTGGTGCGCACACCCTTCTTCAACGCCAACATGGCGCCGAATGGCATGATGCAGGTCTGGTCAGGGCTGATGCTGCGCTGTCAGAACGAGGCGCAGCTTGCGGCCGTCATCGGGCACGAGATCGGCCACTATCTGAAGCGCCATTCGCTGCAGCGTTTCGAACAGATCCGGGACAGTTCCACGGTGGCTGCCTTTCTGGGCATCGCCATTGCCGCGGCGGGCGGCGGTGCGCTCGCCAACCTGCCGGGTCTGGTGGCACTGGCCAACATCTTTGCCTTCTCGCGAGAGCAGGAGCGGGAGGCGGACGGTATCGGTCTGGAGCTGATGGTGAATGCGGGCTACGACCCGGTCCAGGCATCGGAAATCTGGCGTGGCCTGATCGAGGAACGCGACGCCGGACTTACGGCGGAGGAAAAGCGGGACCAGGAGCGGCAGAGGGACGTGTTCTTCGCCAGCCATCCGGCTCCGGCCGACCGTGCCCAGGCGCTGGCGCTGCAGGCGGCGGCCTTTCCTGGCGGAAAGCGCATTGTCGGGGAAGACCGCTATCTGGCCCAGGCCCGGGCCTTCCGGGACATGATGATGCAGGACGAGCTGCGGCTGCAGCAGTACAGCCGCACCCTGGTCATCATCGAGCGGATGAAGGTGGCCAATCCGGGCGATGCCGATCCCTTCTACTACGAGGGCGAGGTCTACCGCTCCCGCAATGACGGCATCGATTCCGGTCGGGCGATGAATGCCTATGGCCGGGCGCTGGAACTCGACGAACTGCACGGTCCCGCCTGGCGCGGCATCGGCATCCTGCACCGCCGTGCCGGCAGGCAGGACAAGGCCGCCGAAGCGTTCCGGCGCTATCTTGAACTGGTCCCGGGTGCCGAGGACCGATTGATGATCCAATCCTACGTGGGAGCCTGAGACCATGAGAGTGCGCAACCTGCTGGCTTCGGTGCTGCTGCTGCTCAGCCTTGCCGCCTGCGAGACCTACACGGCCGTCAGTGCCGGGCAGTCAGTACCGGTGGGAGAAGGCGTCACCGTGACCGCTGTCGGCGACTGGGCCGCAGTCTCGAAGCAGTTCGTCGGCAACGAGGGTATCGATGCCATGTGGACCGTCGATGGTCCCAGCATCAATCAGTTGCTCTTCTTCTCCAGGGTGGAGAACGGCGAGCCGTTCATGAAGTCGCTGAACAAGAAGGTGAACGAGGATCTGCCCACCTGGCGTGTCGGCATGACCGAACCGGATGTCATGGAACTGGTGGAGACCACCCTGGCGAAGGTCTACGAGGCCCCCATCGTGACAGCAACGAACCTGCGTCCGCAGGTGTTTCTCAGCAGTCCCGGTTTTGCCTTCGAGTTCGACATGGTGACCAAGACCCAGCTGGAGACCAAGGGACTCGTTATCGGCACCCAGCAGAATGGCCTGCTGCGCATGATGATCTATCTCGCGCCGAAGATGCACTATTTCGCCCTGCATGAAGACACCGTCAGGGCAATCGCCGCCTCGGCACGGGCTGGCGGCAGCAGCTGATCCGCTGGCGTCAGACCCGCAGGTCCAGCGCGCCCTGCAGGATATAGGCAGCGGCATGGGCGTCGATGACTTCGGCGCGGCGGCGGCGGGAAACGTCCTGGCTGATCAGGCTGCGCTCGACGGCACTTGTGGACAGCCGTTCGTCGATGAAGGCCATGGGCAGGTCGAACGCGCGCTCCAGACTGCGCTGGAAGGCGCGGACCGACTGCGCCCTGGGACCGGATGTGCCATCCATGTTCAGGGGCATGCCGACCACGATTCCGCCCGCTCCCGTCTCGTCGATGATCTTCTCGATGGCTGCGAAATCCGCTGCCTGCTTGCCGCGCCGGATCACCTGCAGTGGCGTCGCCACCATGTGGGCGGAATCGCAGATCGCCACGCCGATCGTCTTGGTTCCCGGATCCAGGCCGATCAGGCGTTTGCCGGTGGCACGCTGGCGCAGTTCGACCGGTTTCAGCAGCACTATTGCTTGCCCACCGAGAAGTCGTTCCGGCCGCTGATGTCCTGCCCGCGCATCAGGTAGAGGGGGCGGGTGACGAAATCGACCTGACCGCCTGTCAGCTTCACGATCTCGGCCCCGATCTGCCGGTCGAAGACGGAACTGGTGGGCATGAAGCGCAGCACATAGCCCGCCCGGCGATGCGGGGACCGGTTGGGGCGGGAGCCATGCACCATGTAGACGTCGTGCAGCGAGATCTGCCCCGGCTCCAGTTCGATCTCGACCGCCTCCGCCTCGTCGAACTCTTCCGGTTTCAGTTGCTGGTTCAGGGTCAGGCCATCGCTGTCGTTGCGGTCATGACCACGCAAGCGCTGGTCCCGGTGGGAGCCGGGGATCACCCGCAGGCACCCGTTCTCCGACGTGGCCGGATCAATCGCGATCCAGACGGAGCAGGTGGCGAGGGGACGGATGGGCCAGTACTGCCCGTCCTGGTGCCAGGGCGTTTCCTTGCCGGAGTGCGCCGGTTTGCCAAAGACCGTGGTGCCCCACAGCAGGATGTCGGGGCCGATCAGTTGCGCCACGGCATCCAGCACTTCGGGGATGGCGGCATGGTCCATCCATGTGTCGGCCCCCTTCAGGGCCTGTGGTCCGTGCGAAGGGATGTGCGGGCAGAACATGGCATCCGGTGACAGGTGCGGATTGTCGGCGATCAACCGGTCGAGATCCGCGCGCATCCGCTCAAGCCGGTCAGGATCGATGCGGAATCCCTGGGGCACGACGTAGCCACGTTCCTGATAATGCCGCACCTCAGCCGCGCTCAGAGGGCCGGGCAGGGGTGTTTCTGTCTGAAGGTCGGTCATCGCCATGGTCAGCTCCCTGAAGTCTTCATGCGGCGCGCGGCCAGACGCGCGGAAACAGGTCACACTCCAGCGGCGCGCCGGAGGGGATGCCCGGATCGCGGATCAGGGGCTGGAAACTGCCCTCCGGCCGGTAGGTGCAATCGTCGCCACAGAACCGCGCCGCCAGCGCCCGCCGCCGCCGGTCGACCCGGCTGTTGCCCGGTGCCGAATGCAGGATCAGGCCGTGATGCACCAGACAGTCACCCGGCTCCGTCTCGAAACTGCGGAAGCTATGCTGATCCCGCTCCGCCTCGATGTCCGGCACAGGCTCCATGGTATCGCCATAGCGGCTGTCACCGGTGAAGCTCTTTGGCTGGAAACGCCGTCCCCAGCGGTGCGAACCGATGAGATATTCGACCGCCCCTGAATCGCGCGTCACGGGATCGAAGGGTGTCCAGACCGTGCAGACCTGTTCGCCGTCGATGGGCCAGTACGGCTGGTCATGGTGCCAGGGGGTGAGGGCCTGGGAACCCGGTTCCTTCACCAGCAGGGTGTCGAAGAACAGCGTCACGCGTTCCCGCGCGCCCAGCACCTGCTGCGCGATCTCGGCGGCCGGACTGTCGAAGACGAAGGCCCGGAAATCGTCCTGCCAGGTCCAGACGAAGCTGTCGCCGTGGAAGCGTCCGTCCTTGCCCTGATCCAGGTTCAGCGCCATCGGGCCGGGGGTGGCAATGGCGGCATCGACCGCCTGACCCATGCGCGTGATCCAGTCGGGATCGAACATGCCGCGCAGGCAGATGACGCCTTCCGCCCAGAACGTTTCCTGTTCCTCTCGGGTGATCTCACGCACCGGATGCCGGTTCATGGCCGAAATCCTCCCCAACTGTTGCCGTGTCCCAGCGTACCACCGACTCCGGGTGAAGCCCATCGCCGGGTTGTCAGGCCGTCACGTCGATGCTGCCTTCCTGCTCCAGCATCGCACGCACATCGGCGGGAACCGGAATTGCCTTCATGCCGCGCGGGTCATCCGGGACATTCACGGCCCAGACGCGCACCTCATGTCCCTCCGCCAGCAGATCCCCGTCGCGGGTGAAGTGATGGCGGACCGTGAAGGACTTCGTGCCGAACCTCTCCACGAACGTGGTCAGCAGCAGCACATCGCTGTAGAAGGCGGGGCTGCGGAAATCCATGCCCGACGCGACCAGCGGACAGCCCCTGAAATCGGGTGTGGCTGTCAGTTTCGCGAAGGGGAAACCCGCCGCCTCCAGCAGGCCATGCGTGCCCTGATCCATCCAGATGTAGTAGTTCGGGTTGAAGATGATGCGAGCCGGATCGCAATGACCCCACTCGACCCGGATGCGTTGCGTCGCGTGCAGCATGGCACTCCCCCTGACAGACCGATGACTGCTGGATAGCACATGTGCGCCGGACATGGATCAGGGCGCGGGAACAGGTTACGGTCCCGAAAACGAAAACGGGGGAAACGCGGGTGAGCAGACGGGTGCAGGTGGTGATCATCGGGGCTGGGCCTTCCGGGCTGCTGCTCGGCCAGTTGCTGCATCTGTCGGGGATCGAAGCGGTCATCCTGGAGCGCCAGACGGCAGACTATGTGCTGGGCCGTATCCGCGCCGGCGTGCTGGAGCAGGGTACGGTCGACGTCCTGAACCGCGCTGGTGCGGGCGCGCGCTGCGCGGCAGAGGGGCTGGTCCACTCCGGTGTCGAGCTTGCCTTTGACGGGCGTCGCCATCGTATCGACCTGGAGCGTCTTTCCGGCGGCAAGACCGTCACCGTCTATGGTCAGACCGAGGTGACGCGCGATCTGATGCAGGCGCGGAGTGCCGCAGGCTGTGAAACGGTCTATCAGGCCGACGATGTCGCGATGCACGACTTCGACAGCGATATGCCGCGCGTGACCTACACGCATGCCGGTCAGACGCATGAGATCAGCTGCGATGTCATCGCGGGCTGCGACGGGTTTCACGGGATCAGCCGCGCCAGTGTGCCGGAGAGGTCGATCACGACCGTGGAGCGTGTGTATCCCTTCGGCTGGCTGGGTGTGCTGGCGGATGTGCCGCCGGTCTCGGAGGAACTGATCTACGCCAACCACCCGGACGGTTTTGCGCTCTGCTCCATGCGGTCACGCAGCCGCAGCCGCTTCTACATCCAGTGCGAACTGGATGAGAAGGTGGAGAACTGGTCCGATAACCGTTTCTACGACGAACTGCGCAACCGTCTGGATACCAGGGCCGCGGAGGCGCTGGTCACGGGACCGTCGCTGGAGAAATCCATCGCGCCGCTGCGCAGTTTCGTGGCGGAGCCGATGCGTTTCGGCCGTCTGTTCCTTGTGGGCGATGCAGCGCATATCGTGCCGCCGACCGGCGCCAAGGGACTGAACCTGGCCGTGTCGGACGTGCACTATCTGCATGAATGCCTGAACGCCTTCTTCAATGACCGTGACGGTGCGGCGCTGGAAGACTATTCGCGGCGGGCGCTGGCGCGGGTCTGGAAGGCGGTGCGCTTTTCCTGGTGGATGACGTCGATGATGCATCGCTTTCCCGACAATGGTGCGTTCGGTCAGCGCATTCAGGAGGCCGAGCTGGACTATCTGACAGGGTCGGAGGCCGCAGGCCGGTCGCTGGCGGAGAACTATGTCGGCCTGCCGTTCTGACGGCGGGGTCGGGGGACCGAGGGAGGATACCGGGATGAACTTCGCGCGACTGAATGGCGTGGTGCTGCACTATGCCGACACGGGGGAGGCGGACCTGCCGGTCATTGCCTTCTCCAACTCGCTGGGGACGGACTTCCGCATCTGGGACGATGTGGTTGCGGGGCTGAAGGGACGGTTCCGCTGCATCCGCAGCGACAAGCGCGGCCATGGCCTGTCGGAGGCCCCGGCGGCCCCCTACGTGATGGCCGATCACGTAGGTGACCTGACAGCATTGCTGGATCATCTGGGGGTCCGTTCGGCGATCATCTGCGGCCTGTCGGTCGGGGGCATGATCGCGCAGGGACTGGCGGCCAGCCGACCCGATCTGGTGCGCGGGCTGGTGCTGTGCGACACGGGCCACATCATCGGGGACGACACGCTCTGGAACGGGCGGATCGAGACGGTGGAGACCAAGGGACTGTCCGTCATGACGGATGGGGTGATGGAGCGCTGGTTCTCCTCCGCCTATCGGGTGCCCGGGAACGCCGCCTATCAGGGCTATCGCAACATGTTCGAACGGACGCCCGTGGCGGGCTATTCGGGCACCTCCGCCGCGATCCGTGACACGGATTTCACCCGGTCCACATCCGCCCTGACCGTTCCGACGCTGTGCATCGTCGGCGATGAGGACAAGGCGACGACGCCGGAGCTGGTGCAGGCGCTGGCGAACCTCATCGACGGGGCGCAGTTCGCGGTGATCGCGGGGGCGGGACATCTGCCCTGCATCGAGCGCCCGGACGAACAACTGGCGCTGATGGACGCCTTCTTCCGGGAGAATGACCTTGGCTGACGATCCCCTGCAGAACAGTGACCGTTTCGAGGCCGGAATGAGCGTCCGCCGCAAGGTGCTCGGCGATGCCCATGTGGACCGGGCGCGGGCCGCTGCGACGGAACTGGACGCGGAGTTCCAGGACTACATCACGGAGACGGCGTGGGGCGGCCTCTGGACGCGGCCGCATTTCAGCCTGCGTGAACGCTCCATCGTCACCCTGTCGATCCTGGCGGCGCTGGGACGGGACGGTGAACTGACCCTGCATGCGAAGGCAACCCGCAACACCGGCGCGACACTGGACGACATCCGGGAGGCGATGCTGCATGTCGCCGTCTATGCCGGGGTCCCGGCTGCGAACCACGCCATCAAGCTGATCAAGCAGGTCTATGCGGAGATGGAAGCGGAAGAGAAGAGCTAGACCAGTCCAATGGTGCAATCGCGGTCGTTGACTGCTGCCGTCCCCGGGGCGTCGGATCAGGGGGCGAACCGGGCACGCGTCCGGTTCGCGAAGGCCACCAGGGTCAGCATGACCGGAACCTCCACCAGTACCCCGACGACGGTCGCGAGGGCCGCGCCGGAGTTCAGGCCGAACAGGCTGATGGCGACCGCGACGGCAAGCTCGAAGAAGTTCGATGTCCCGATCAGGGCGCAGGGGGCGGCGATGCGGTGTGGCACCTTCAGCGCGAAGGCTGCGGCATAGGCAATCGCGAAGATGCTGTAGCTCTGCAGGATGATCGGCACGGCGATCAGCACGATGACGAACGGCCTGGAGACGATCACCTGCCCCTGCAGGCCGAACAGGATCATCACGGTGACGATCAGGCCGACGATGGAGAAGGGTTTCACCCGGGCCTGAAACGCCTCGATCCTTGCCGGGGTCCGCAGTTTCCGACGCGTGACCAGTCCGGCGGCCAGCGGCAGCGCGATAAACAGCAGGACCGACAGGACCAGGGTCGACCAGGGGACGGTGATGTCGGTGACACCCAGCAGGAACGCCACGATGGGGGCGAAGGCGACGACCATGATCAGGTCGTTCACGGATACCTGCAGCAGCGTGTAGGTCTCGTCACCGCGCGTCAGTTGCGACCAGACGAACACCATGGCCGTGCAGGGGGCGGCCCCGAGCAGGATCAGCCCGGCGATGTACTGCATGGCGTCCTCGGGCTGGATCCAGGGTGCGAAGACATGCTGGAAGAACAGCACGGCCAGCAACGCCATGGTGAACGGCTTGACCAGCCAGTTCACCACCAGTGTGATCAGCAGCCCGCGCGGCTGTCGGGCGACATCGCGCAACGACTTCGGATCGACGCCGACCATCATGGGATAGACCATCGCCCAGATCAGGACGGCGACCACCAGATTGACATTCGCCACCTCTGCCGCGCCGATCGCCGCGAACAGACCGGGGGTCACATTGCCCAGCAGGATGCCGGCCACCATTGCCAGCGCGATCCAGAGGGACAGGAACTTCTCGAAGATACCCATTGGCTGACTGACGTCCCCCTCGTGATCCGGCCCGCACCCTGTGCAGGGTGGGACAGGACCTATCACCGTGGGGACGTCAGTCAAGCCCGTGAGCCACCTGCCGGGAGCATTGGCGGACGATGCGGTCAGAACAGGCCTTCGATGTCCCCGGCGTCGTTCAGCATGATCTGCTCCGCTGCCGGAACCTTCGGCAAGCCCGGCATGGTCATGACCTCACCGCAGATGACGACGATGAAACCGGCACCGGCGGACAGGCGCACTTCCCGCACGGGCAGGGAGTGACCGGTCGGTGCGCCACGCAGGTTCGGATCGGTGGAGAAGCTGTACTGGGTCTTCGCCATGCAGACCGGCAGATGGCCATAGCCGTCCGCTTCCCACTTGCGCAACTGGTTGCGGATCGCCTTGTCGGCCAGCACCTCGTCGGCGCGATAGATGCGCTTGGCGATGGTCTCGATCTTCTCGAACAGCGGCATCTCGTCGGGGTAGAGCGGGCTGAACTGGGACATGCCGCTGTCGGCGATCTCCACCACCCGGTGCGCCAGGTCGAGGATGCCGGCGGAGCCGTTGGCCCAGTGACGGCAGACAATGGCTTCCGAACCCATGGATTCGACGAATGCCTTCACCGCCTCGATCTCCGCATCCGTGTCGGCGACGAAATGGTTGATGGCGACGACAGCGGGCACGCCGAACGACTTCACGTTCTCGATGTGGCGACCCAGATTGGCGCAGCCCTTCTTCACCGCATCGACGTTCTCCGCACCCAGATCATCCTTGGCGACGCCGCCGTTCATCTTCATGGCGCGCACGGTGGCGACGATGACAACCGCGTCCGGTGCCAGGCCGGCCTTGCGGCACTTGATGTTCATGAATTTCTCGGCGCCCAGGTCGGCACCGAAACCGGCTTCCGTCACCACATAGTCGGCGAGCTTCAGCGCCGTCTGGGTCGCGGCGACGGAGTTGCAGCCGTGGGCGATGTTTGCAAAGGGGCCGCCATGCACGAAGGCCGGATTGTTCTCCAGCGTCTGCACCAGGTTCGGCTGCATCGCATCCTTAAGCAGCACCGTCATGGCGCCATCCGCATTCAGGTCACGGCAGTAGATCGGCGTGCGGTCGCGGCGGTAGGCGATGATGATGTCACCCAGCCGCTTCTGCAGGTCTTCCAGATTGGTGGCGAGGCACAGGATCGCCATGACCTCGGAGGCGACGGTGATGTCGAAGCCGCTCTGGCGCGGGAACCCGTTGCCGATGCCGCCGAGGCTCAGTACCACGTCGCGCAGGGCGCGGTCGTTCATGTCCAGCACCCGGCGCCAGGCCACGCGGCGGGCATCGATGCCCAGGCTGTTGCCCCAGTGGATATGGTTGTCGATCATGGCCGACAGCAGGTTGTGCGCGGAGGTGATGGCGTGGAAGTCGCCGGTGAAATGGAGGTTGATGTCCTCCATCGGGATCACCTGGGCGTAGCCGCCGCCAGCCGCACCGCCCTTCATGCCGAAGCAGGGGCCGAGGGAGGCTTCGCGGATACAGATCGCGGCGCGCTTGCCGATGGCGTTCAGGCCATCGCCCAGTCCGACAGTCGTCGTGGTCTTGCCCTCACCCGCAGGGGTGGGGTTCACGGCGGTGACCAGGATCAGCTTGCCATTTGGCTTGTCGGCCTGGGCAGCGATGAAGTCCTGCGAGATCTTGGCCTTGTCGTGGCCGTAGGGCAGCAGCGCCTCGGTGGGGATGTCCAGCTTGGCACCGACGGCCTGGATGGGCTGCTTGGTGGCGGCGCGGGCAATTTCGATGTCGCTCATGTGGGCCATCGCTCACGGACTCCCTGTGTCTGGGGTTTCTGTCTGCAGATACCGTCTAACGGTCAAAGATGACCGGGGCCTACTCCGCAGCGACGGTTTCCGTCGCGGCTTCGACACGCACGGCCGAGAACTTGAACTCCGGGATCTTTCCGTAGGGGTCCAGCGCCGGATTGGTGAGCGTGTTTGCTGCCGCCTCGACGAAGGCGAAGGGCATGAAGACATTGCCCTCCGACACCGCCCGGTCCGCCCGTGCCATCACCGTCAGGCTGCCGCGCCGGGTGGTCAGGCGCACCATGTCACCCGGCTGGATGCCGAGGTCGCGGATGGTCTTCGGGTTCAGCGAACAGGTCGCCTCCGGCTCCAGCCCGTCCAGCACACCGGTGCGGCGGGTCATGGACCCCGTGTGCCAGTGTTCCAGCTGTCGCCCGGTGATCAGCACCATCGGGTACGCGCTGTCCGGAACCTCATCCGGTGCAACGATGCTGGCGGGGGTGAAACGGGCACGGCCCCCTGCACGCGGGAACCCGTCGCCGAAGACGATGGGCTGGCCGGGATCCTCGGGGCTGAGGCTGGGATAGGTCACCGCCGCCTCTGCCTCCAGCCGTTCCCAGGTGATGTTGTCGAACGACTTCATCGACCGTTTCATTTCGTTGAAGACGTCACGCGGGTGCTCATAGGTCCAGTCGAGGCCGAGTCCGCGCGCGATCTGGATGGTGATCCACCAGTCCGGCCGGGCCTCCCCCGGTGCCGCGACAGCGGGGCGGCCAAGCTGTACCTGGCGATTGGTGTTGGTCACCGTTCCCGCCTTTTCCGCCCAGGCGGTCGCGGGCAGGATGACGTCGGCATAGTTCCCGGTCTCGGTCAGGAAGATGTCCTGCACCACCAGGTGGTCCAGCTTCGCCAGTGCGGCGCGGGCGTGTTCGACGTCCGGGTCCGACATGGCCGGGTTCTCGCCCATGATGTACATGCCCCGGATCTGCCCGTCGTGGACGGCATCCATGATCTCGACAACCGTCAGGCCCTTCTCGGCGGAGAAATCACGCTCGTTCTGCCAGATGTCATTGAACATCGACCGCACGCCGTCATCCGTGACGCTCTGGTAGTCGGGCAGGAACATCGGGATCAGACCGGCATCTGACGCACCCTGCACGTTGTTCTGCCCGCGCAGCGGATGCAGGCCCGATCCGGGGCGGCCCACATGGCCGCACATCAGCGCCAGCGAGATCAGGCAGCGGGAATTGTCGGTGCCGTGGATGTGCTGGGAAATGCCCATGCCCCAGAAGATCATGCCCGCCTTCGCGTTGGCGAATTCCCGTGCCACGGCGCGCAGTGTTTCGGCATCGACGCCACAGACCTCCGCCATCTTCTCCGGCGGGAAGTCGGCCAGATGCGCCTTCATGGCGTCCCAGTTCTCCGTGAAGCCGTCGATGTACTGCCGGTCGTAGAGTTCCTCCTCCACGATCACATGCATGATCGCGTTCAGCATCGACACGTCGGTACCGGGGCGGAACCGCAGCATGTGGGTGGCGTGACGGCCCAGACCGACACCGCGCGGATCCATGACGATCAGCTTGCCGCCGCGCTTGGCGAACTGCTTGAAGTAGGTGGCGGCGACGGGGTGGTTCTCCACCGGGTTGGCCCCGATGACGATGGCGCAGTCGGCGTTCTCGATCTCGTTGAAGGTCGCGGTCACGGCGCCGGAACCGACATTCTCCATCAGCGCGGCAACGGAAGAGGCGTGGCAGAGCCGGGTGCAGTGATCGACATTGTTGTGGCCGAAGCCCTGACGGATCAGCTTCTGGAACAGGTAGGCCTCTTCGTTGGAGCACTTGGCGGAGCCGAATCCGGCGATTGCCTGCCCGCCGCTGCTGTCGCGCAGGCTGGCCATGCCGCCGACCGCGCGTTCCAGCGCTTCCTCCCAGCTTGCTTCCCGGAAGTGGGGGGCAAGATTGGCAGGATCGACGTTCAGCCCCTTCGCCGGGGCGTCGTCGCGGCGGATCAGCGGTTTCGTCAGCCGGTGCGGGTGATCGACGTAGTCGAAACCGAAACGGCCCTTCACGCAAAGCCGCTGTTCGTTGGCCGGACCATCGACACCATCGACCCAGGCAATCCTGTCGTCGCGGATCTTGAAACTGAGCTGGCAGCCGACACCGCAATAGGGACAGACGGACTTCACTTCGCGATCGTAGGCGGCGGAGTCACCGGTCTCCGCCGCGTCCACGGCTGTCGCGGGCATCAGGGCACCGGTGGGGCAGGCCTGCACGCATTCACCACAGGCGACGCAGGTGCTGCTGCCCATCGGATCATCGAAGTCGAAGCTGATCGCGGCGTCATGGCCCCGGTAGGCCATGCCGATCACGTCATTGACCTGTACCTCACGGCAGGCGCGGACGCAGAGATTGCAGTGGATGCAGGCGTCCAGGTTGACCCGCATCGCCACGTGGGAGCCGTCCAGCAGGGGAACGCGGTCCTGCTCCAGCGCCGGATAGCGGCTCTCCGAAACGCCCTGCATGTCCGCCATCTGCCAGAAGTGGGAGGAGCGGTCGTGCGCGCTTTCCCGTTCCGGCTGGTCGGCCAGCAGCATCTCTATGACCGACTTTCGGGCGCTGGTGGCCCGGTCGCTTGCGGTCTTCACCACCATCCCGTCTGTCGGCGTGCGGATGCAGGATGCGGCAAGGGTGCGTTCCCCGTCGATCTCCACCATGCAGGCGCGGCAGTTGCCGTCGGCGCGATAGCCCGGCTGGTCGGCGTGACAGAGGTGCGGGATCAGCGTGCCTTCACGCTTCGCAATCTCCCAGATGGTCTCGCCTTCCCGGGCGACAACGGTCTTTCCGTCGAGTGAGAAACTGATCGGATCGGCCATGTCAGTGACTCCCATGTGCATGGTCGTAACCACGCAGGTGTTTGTAGGTCGCGCGCTGATCGGCGGTCAGGACCGGCGTCACTTCAATGTGCGCCAGAAGATGGCTTGCTCTGAGTTCGCTGCGCAGCCTTTCGGAGACGGCAAGACGCGCATTCAGGGTTTCCGGATCAGCGGTTGCCGTCTTGAACAGGGCGTCGATCTCGGCTTCCGCCACAATCAGGGCATGGCCGAGTTCGCGGGCCCTGGACTGCATGCGCTCGAACGAACGCTGTACGGTGTCGCGCTGTTTCCCGTCGAGACCGAGGTCGCCCGCGAGTTCAAGTACGTGCAGGGGACCGGGATAGCCGTTCAGTTCAGCCGGCTTGGCCAACCCCCAGCCCTTGCCCTCGCTCAGAGCATCGACATCACTATCGCTGAGGCTGGCGACCAGCCGGGTCTGCTGTCCGGCGTACGGCGCATGATCATCGTGCGCGGAGGTGAAATGCTGAATCCCGAGTGTCCCGGCAACACCCAGTACCAGCCCGACGGCGATCAGCGCGAGGTGCCGCATCAGATCTCCTCCGGGAAATGCTTCATGGTCAGACGGATCGGATTCGGGGCGGCCTGGCCCAGCCCGCAGATCGATGCATCGACCAGTGTCTGACTGAGTTCCTCCAGCAGGCCCTGATCCCATGTGTCCGCCTGCATCAGCTTCACCGCCTTCTCGCAGCCGACACGGCAGGGGGTGCACTGGCCGCAGCTCTCGTCCTCGAAGAAGCGGAGCATGTTCAGGGCGGCGGCGCGGGCGCTGTCGTGATCGGACAGAACGACAACCGCGGCGGAACCGATGAAGGAGCCATGCGGCTGCAGCGTGTCGAAATCCAGCGGCACGTCGTTCAGGCTGGCAGGCAACAGGCCCGAGGAGGGGCCGCCCGGCTGATAGGCCTTGAAAGCATGACCTTCCAGCATGCCGCCGCAGGCATCGATGATGTCCAGGATGGTTGATCCGGCGGGCAGCAGCTTCACCCCCGGTTCCTGCACGCGACCCGAGACGGAATAGGACCGCAGGCCTTTCCGGCCGTTGTGCTCGACGCTGTTCAGTATCTCCGGCCCTTCACGCACGATGCGCGCGATCCAGTGCAGCGTCTCGACGTTGTGGACCAGTGTGGGGCGGCCGAAGACGCCGACTTCGGCGACGTAGGGCGGGCGATGGCGGGGCAGGCCGCGCTTGCCCTCGATGCTCTCGATCATCGCGCTCTCTTCGCCGCAGATGTAGGCCCCCGCGCCGCGCCGCAGGTCGAAGAAGCCCGGCGCGACAAGTCCGGCAGCCTCCAGTGCTGCGATCTCCCGGCGCAGGATCTCCAGCACCGCAGGGTATTCGTCGCGCATGTAGATGAAGATGCGTTCGGCCTCGACGGCCCAGGTCGCGATCAGTGCGCCCTCCAGAAACAGGTGCGGCTCCCGCTCCAGCCAGTAGCGGTCCTTGAAGGTGCCCGGCTCGCCCTCGTCACCATTGACGGCAAGGTAGCGCGGACCGGCATAGCCGCGCACGAAGGACCACTTGCGACCGGAGGGGAAACCTGCGCCGCCGAGGCCGCGCAGGCCGGACTCCAGAATGGTCTCCTGCACCTCATCCGGTGTCCGCGATCCGGCCCGCAACTGTTCCAGTTGGGCGTAGCCGCCGGCATCGCGGTAGCTGTCGAAGGTCTGGTAATCGGGCAGATGCGCATGGGTGTCGTCGGCCCGGATTGCGTCATTCACCTTCGCGGCATCCGCATGGTCGATGTGATTGTGTCCGATCTCCAGTACCGGTGCGGTATCGCACCGGCCCATGCAGGGGGCACGCACGACGCGAACCTGATCAGCAGGCAGCGCGCCCTTCAGGTCCCGGAGCAGGCCCTGGGCGCCGGCGAGTTCACAGGACAGGGAGTCGCATACCCTGATGGTCAGAGGTGGCGGCGGGGTCTCGCCTTCCTTCACCACATCGAAATGCGCGTAGAAGGTCGCAACCTCGAACACCTCCGCCATCGACAGCCGCATTTCCTCCGCCAGCGCGCGCAGATGCGCCGCCGACAGATGGCCAAACCGGTCCTGGATCAGATGAAGGTGTTCGATCAGAAGGTCGCGACGGCGCGAACGGTCGCCGAGCAGTGTCCGGACCTCGTCCAGGGCGCTGTCATCAAGCTGACGCCCCTTCGGTGTGCGGCGTCCCTTGCCCTTGCCGGACTTCCAGACACCCTTGCGTTCCGCCAGACCTGACACGCGCGTTCTCCGTGGTGATCGGCGGGCTCGTCGTGATGCGTCGCCGCCGGTTGCTGGGACGTTACTATGGGCGTGGCGAAACAAGAAACACGTCCAATTGCGACATGTCGCTGCCTTCCCTGAGACAAGCAGTCGATTTGTCTTTCGTTGGGGAAACCGCGTCTTTTCGACGGGTTGAAGTGATGCCGGATATGTCCAAGGATAGGTCGCAGTTTGAACAGAGCGTTCATGGGGCGGGCAGACATGCTTGTCATGGGATGTTACGGTCAACTCAGAACGTAACCACGAATGTGCCCATCAAACGGGCCAACAGGAGGCTATATATGTCAGGGAATCTTGATCCGGAACTTCTCGAACGGATGGTGAAGGAGGCGCGTCTGGGCCGTCTTTCACGCCGTGATTTCATGCGCTATGCCAGCGCCGCCGGCGTTGCCGGTGCGGTCGCGACCGGCGCCTGGTCATCCAAGGTCGCGATGGCCGCACCGAAGAAGGGTGGCAACTTCCGCCTCGGCGCGCATGACGGCAATACGGGTGACACGCATGACCCCGGCACCTACGTCACCTTCTCCATGATCCAGTTGGCGCACACGTTCCGCAGCTACCTGACGCAGATCAATCCGGACAATACCCTTGGCGGCGATCTGGCCACTTCATGGTCGGCAACCCCGGATGCCAAGGAATGGACCTTCGAGATCGTCTCGGGTGCCACGTTCCACAGCGGCAAGCCGGTGACGCAGGACGATGTCATCGCCTCCATGAACCACCATCGTGGTGACAAGAGCACTTCCGCAGCCAAGGCGCTGCTGAAGGATGTGGACGATATCGTGAAGTCCGGCTCCAACGGCGTGACCTTCAAGCTCGCGTCCGGCAATGCCGACCTGCCCTGGCTGATGACCGACTATCATCTGGCAATCTGCCCGGCCAATGCCGACGGCACCCTGAACTGGCAGACCGGCGACGGCTCCGGCCCCTACAAGCTGAACAATGCCGAGTTCGGCGTCAGCTACGAACTGACCCGCCACGACGGCTGGCATGGTGAGGGCGCGTACTTCGACAGCGCGGAGATCCTGGTGCTGAACGATCCGAACGCGCGTCAGACCGCGCTGGTGACCGGCGACGTCGATGCGGTCACCGCGGTGGATCTGAAGACCCTGAGCCTGCTGAAGCGGAACCCGAACATCGAAGTGGACAACGTGCCGAGCGGCGCCGCGATTACCATGCCGATGTTCTGTGATACCGCGCCGTTCGATGATGTGAACGTGCGTCTGGCGCTGAAGCTGGCGATGGATCGGGAGGAGATCATCCAGAAGATCGCCTTCGGCACCGCCATCCCAGGCAACGACGTGCACGTTTCGCCGAACATGCCGTACTGGGCCGACCTGCCGCAGCGCAAGTATGATCCGGATCAGGCCAAGTCCCTGCTGAAGAAGGCCGGGCACGAGAACCTGTCGATCAACCTGTCCACCGCCGACAGCGTGTACTCCGGTGCGGTCGACATGTGCGTGCTCTATGCTGAGCAGGCGAAGAAGGCCGGCATCAACATCAATGTCGTGCGTGAGCCGAACGACGGCTACTACTCCGACGTCTGGCTGAAGAAGCCGTTCTGCATGGTGCAGTGGGGCGCGCGTCCGACGCCGGACGTCATGCTCAGCCTTGCCTACAAGGATGATGCGGCCTGGAACGAGAGCCGCTGGCAGAACGCGCGGTTCAACGAACTGCTGCTGCAGGCAAAGGCCGAACTGGATCAGGCCAAGCGGGCGGAAATGTATCGCGAGATGCAGGTTCTGGCGCGCGACGACGGCGGGACCATCATTCCGATGTTCACCAACTTCGTCTATGCACGCCGCAAGAACGTCATGCATGGCCCGGATCTGGCCGCAAGCTGGCAGGTCGACGGTGCACGTGGTGTCAGCCGCTGGTGGTTCGACGGCTGATCCTGACCCGATGCAGCCCGGAGATCCTTCGGGCGTTGAACGGTTTGGCAGGCCCCCGGAAGCGATTCCGGGGGCCTGTTCCTTTTGGGTAATCCATCACCTCTTGCCGCCGGGGCCGGTGGTTCCCCGTGTCGTATTCAGAATAGTGATCGTCTGAAAGCGCCGCATCGGGATGGACAAGGGTTACACCCCTGTTACACAATCAGGTTTCGTCAACCGCTTCGGGAAAAGAGGCGGATCAAAAGGAAATTCGGGGCTGCCGGACCGTCCGGCAACGCAGGGAAGACTTCAGACGTATCCAGAGGGGGACGTGTTATGGGCGATGTCGTGAACATCGTACTAAAGCGCCTCGGATTGGGACTGCTCACGCTTTTCGTGATCTCAGTCATCATTTTCGGGGCCGTTGAGATGCTGCCGGGCGATATTGCCCAGGCCGTGCTTGGACAGGGTGCGACGGAAGAGAACGTTGCCGCCTTGCGGGAACAGCTGGGCCTGAACGACCCGGCGCCCGTACGCTATTTCGACTGGCTGGCCGGTGCAGTGGTCGGTGACTTCGGTGTTTCACTGGTGTCGCAGACATCGGTGTCGGAGGCGATTGCCCCCCGGTTCCTGAACACGCTGTTCCTCGCCGGATATGCTGCCGTGATCGCTGTTCCCGTCGCGATCATGCTGGGTATCGTGGTCGCGCTGCTGCGCAACACACTGTTCGACCGGGTCGCCAACGTGCTGACCCTGACGTCGATATCGTCGCCGGAGTTCTTCCTCGGCTACATCCTGATCCTCTACCTCTCGGTGAAGACGGGTGCATTCCCCGCGATTGCCAAGCTCAGTACCGACATGACGTTCCTCGAGTTGCTGGACAGGACGTTCCTGCCGGCACTGACGATGGTCCTCGTGGTCGTTGCGCACATGATGCGGATGACGCGAGCCGCGATCATCAGCCTGCTTGCCTCACCCTACATCGAGATGGCGCGGGTCAAGGGCATGCCGGCCTGGAAGGTGATCGTGAAGCACGCGCTGCCCAACGCCTGGGCGCCGATCATCAACGTCGTTGCGCTGAACCTGGCCTATCTGATCACCGGTGTCGTGCTGGTGGAGGTTGTCTTCGTCTATCCGGGGATCGGCCAGTTGCTGGTCGATGCGGTGACCAAGCGCGATTTCCCTGTCGTTCAGGCCTGCTGCCTGATCTTCGCGGCAACTTTCATCCTGCTGAATCTGGCGGCTGACGTGGGGGCGATCCTCACCAATCCGCGGCTTCGGTACAAGAAGTGAGGGCCGGGAAATGAATTACTTTGTCATCGGCTACTTTGCGCTGCTGATCGGGGCTTCCTGTCTCGCGGCCTACACCAACAAGCGTGGTGCGTTCCTGCTGCTCTTCTCCCTGATGCTCGTCTCCTTCGTGGTGGGCATTCTGGGCGGCGAGTCCTGGCTCTGGAGCATCACACTGGCGGCGGGGGCCATCGCGTTCTGCGCGGGCACGGCCTACGCCTTCCGGGAGTTCCTGGTCATCGTGCTGCCGCGGGAGGTCGCGAAGGCGTTCCGCACCGCCCCCCTGACGGCGACCTTCGGCCTGTTCGTCATCGGCGTCTACGCCATCGCAGGCATCTTCGCACCGATCATCGCCCCCTTCGGGGAGGCGGAGATCATCACGGAGGCCTTTGCGCCAGCGGATGAGACACTGCTGCTCGGGGGCGACCAGCTTGGCCGCGACCTGTTCAGCCGTCTGATCTATGGCGCGCGGAACACGGTCGGTCTGGCGCTGGTCGCGACCGTAGCGGCCTTCGTCATGGGCGCCTTCGCCGGTCTGATGGCCGCGACGGTCGGGGGCTGGTTCGACCAGTTCATGGGCCGGTTCGCCGATGTGATCATGTCGATCCCGTCGCTGATCTTCGCCCTGCTGATCCTGTCGATCTTCGGCACCAACATGTTCGTCATGATCTGCATCGTGGCGGTGATCTATTCGCCACGTGTCTTCCGACTGACCCGTGCGGTCGCCGGCAACATCGTGGTGATGGATTACATCGAGGCGGCGCGCCTGCGCGGTGAGGGCATCTTCTACCTGATCCGTCGGGAGATCCTGCCGAACTCCATGGCGCCGCTGGTGGCGGAGTTCGGGCTGGAGTTCTGCTTCGTGTTCCTGCTGATCGCCGGCCTGTCGTTCCTGGGCCTGGGTATCCAGCCGCCGACGGCGGACTGGGGCTCCATGGTGCGGGAGAACGCCACCCTGATCTCCTTCGGTGAGATCACGCCGCTGATCCCGGCGGCAGCCATCGCGCTGCTGACGGTCTCCGTGAACTTTGTCGTCGACTGGATGCTGTACCGGTCGTCCGGCCTGAAGGAGTGATGAGCATGGAAAGCAAACGCGACGTCCTGCTGGAAATCCGCGATCTCAAGATCGAGGGATATTCCGACGAGAAGTGGATCGAGATTGTCCATGGCATCGATCTGACCCTGCACCGGGGTGAGGTCATGGGTCTGATCGGGGAGTCCGGGGCCGGCAAGTCGACCATCGGGCTGGCCGCCATGGGCTACGCCCGTGACGGCTGCCGGATCGCCAGCGGCTCGGTCGAATTCGATGGCCTGGAACTGACCACGACGCCGGAATCCGACCGGCGGGCCTTGCGAGGGTCCCGCATCGCCTATGTGGCCCAGTCAGCGGCGGCATCGTTCAATCCGGCGCATCGGCTGATCGACCAGCACACCGAAACGCCGGTCCACTACAACATCAGGAAACGGCAGGACAGCCAGGAAGACGCGATGGAGCTTTACGAGAAGCTCCGTCTGCCGAACCCGCGCGAGATCGGTTTCCGCTATCCGCACCAGGTCTCCGGCGGGCAGTTGCAGCGGGCAATGACCGCCATGGCCATGGCCTGCCGTCCTGACCTGATCATCTTCGATGAGCCGACGACGGCGCTGGACGTGACCACGCAGATCGAGGTGCTGCTGGCGATCCGCGATATCGTGGAGCAGTACAATACCGCCGCGATCTACATCACCCATGACCTCGCGGTCGTGGCCCAGATGGCAGACACCATCAAGGTGCTGCTGAAGGGCAATGAGGTCGAGGAATCCGACACCCGCTCCATGCTGGAGAACCCGCAGGAGGAATATACCAAGTCCCTCTGGGCGGTGCGCAGCTTCCAGCGGGACCAGAAAGCGCGCCCGACAGGGGATGCCGTTCCGGTCGTGTCGGTGGAAAACATCGACGCCGCATATGGCCCGGTGAAGGTGCTGGAGGATGTTTCCTTCGACATCTACGCAGGCATGACTGTCGCGGTTGTGGGCGAGTCCGGCTCGGGCAAGTCGACCACGGCGCGCTGCATCACGGGCCTGCTGCCGCCGACCAAGGGACGTATCCTGTTCAATGGCGAGGAGCTGCCCGCCGACTACCGGAAGCGGACCAAGGACCAGCTGCGTCAGGCGCAGATGATCTACCAGATGGCCGATACGGCACTGAACCCGAAAGTGCTGATCAGCGAGATCATCGGGCGGCCCGCTGCCTTCTACGGCGGGCTGAAGGGCGGTGCCCTGAAGAGCCGTGTCGACGAACTGCTGGACCTGATCGAGCTGGAGCCGTCGAAGTACTACAACCGCTATCCGCCGGAGCTTTCGGGCGGGCAGAAGCAGCGTATCGGCATCGCCCGGGCGCTGGCGGCGGACCCGACCTTCATCATCTGCGACGAGGTGACGAGCGCCCTCGACCAGCTTGTGGCGGAGGGGATCCTGAAGCTGCTGGACCGGCTGCAGAAGGAACTCAACCTCGCCTACATGTTCATCACCCATGACCTTGCCACGGTGCGCTCCATCGCGGACGAGGTGGTAGTGATGAAGCAGGGCAAGGTGGTGGAGCAGGGGCCGAAGAACGAGATGTTCACCCCGCCGCATCATCCCTATACCGACCTGCTGCTGTCGTCGGTGCCGGAGATGGATCCCGACTGGCTGACGACGGTCGTGGAGGAACGTGGCGTCGACAATATCGGCGAGGCGGCGAATACCTGAGCGGTGATTCCGAACGACAGGCTTCACCCGACCCGGTGAAGCGAGAACTGGCAGGGGCAGGCGGGATGATCATTCCCGACCTGCCCCTTTCATTTCAGGATCCGCCTGACCCCGGCAGGCGTGCAGCCTGCACGTCGGATCAGATCGAGAAGCCGCCCAGCTTGGTCTCCAGATACTCGGCGATGCCTTCCCGCGCCCCTTCGCGGCCCAGACCGGAGTCCTTCATGCCGCCGAAGGGGGCGGCGGCGGCGCTGGGGTTGATGTCATTGACGCCGATGATGCCGAAATCCAGCCCTTCGAACATGCGGAACGCGCGGCCGATGTCGCGGGTGTAGACATAGGCGGCGAGGCCGTAGTGGGTGTCGTTGGCGAGGCTCAGTGCCTCTTCCTCATCATCGAAGGGGATGATCGGGGCGACGGGGCCGAAGGTTTCCTCCCGATAGATGTCCATGGCCGGATTGACGCCGGTCAGGATCGTCGGGGCATAGAAGAAGCCCTGTCCCAGCGCGCCTTCGGTCAGGCGGTTGCCGCCAAGCACGACCTCGGCACCCTTGTCGCGGGCGTCATCGACCTGACGGGCGACCTTGTCCACCGCCTTCGCGTTCACCAGCGGTCCGATGCCGACACCATCGTCGAAGCCCGACCCTGCCTTCATCTTTCCGACCCGGTCGGCCAGCGTGCCGGTGAAGGCATCGGCGAGGGAGGAGTGGACATAGAGACGATTGGGGCTGATGCAGGCCTGGCCGGTGTTCAGGAACTTCACCAGTTGCGCGCCCTTGGCGGCGTGCACCGGGTCCGCATCCTTGAAGACCATGAACGGTGCATGGCCACCCAACTCGCATGAAACACGTTTCATGTTGGCGGCGGCCTGCCCGGCAAGCATCCGCCCGACAGCCGTGGAGCCGGTGAAGGTGAGCTTGCGGACCTTCGGGTTGGTGGTGAACTCGTCGCCGATCGGTTTCGGGTCAAGCGCCGTCACCAGATTGATGACGCCATCCGGCACACCGGCCTCGGCCAGGATCTTGAAGATCTCGATGGCGCAGAGCGGTGTCGCCTCTGCCGGTTTCAGCACTACGGTGCAGCCGGCGGCGAGTGCCGGCCCGACCTTCCGGGTGATCATGGAGACGGGATAGTTCCAGGGCGTAACTGCGGCGACGACGCCAACCGGCTGATGCAGCACGATGAAACGCTGGTCGGAGCGGGGGGAGGGGATGGTCTCGCCATAGTTCCGCTTCGCCTCCTCCGAGAACCAGAGCAGGAAGTCGGCGCCGTACTGAACCTCCGTCCGGGCAGCGCGGATCGGCTTGCCCTGCTCCTCCGTCATCGTGCGGGCCAGATGTTCCTTGCGTTCCAGCATCAGGTCGTAGGCGCGGCGCAGGATGGCGGAGCGTTCATAGGCCGTGGTCCCGGCCCAGCCACGAAAGGCGTCATGCGCCGCGTCGATGGCCCGTCTTGCGTCGTCACGTCCGCCGTCGGGTACCTGGGTGATCACTTCCCCCGTTGCCGGGTTGATGACGTCGAACGTTCCGGACGATGCAGCGTCCGTCCATGCCCCTGAAATGAACATCCCTCTGGTCTCCGTGGTTCTGGTGTTTCAGTTCTGCTTCGTGGCGCGAATGGCAAAGCCCACGCGCGGGAAATGCACGACAATCTCGCCGACCTTCTCGTCCGTGCGACGGACCGCGATGCGCTGGCCGTTGTAGGCGTCGAGCGTGCCGACAACCGGATCGCGGGCGTAGTCCAGCGGTGTGACGGACACCTGATCGCCCGCCTGCCAGCCCTCCGCATTCTCCGCCACGCCGGTTGTTGCATCGGGGGTCGCTGCGGCGGCAACGGACAGGGCGTCCGGCCCGGTCATGTCCTGTTTCGTGCCGTGTCCGATGGCCGCGACCCGTTCCATGTAACCGGTCAGTGCCGGATAGTCGTTCAGGACGGCACCCACCTTGCGCCCGGCATTCGCCATGAACCAGAGCGGGTGGTAGAGCGTCAGATCGGCCAGGCCCGGCGTGCCGCCCGCCAGAAAGGCAGCCTTGCCGTCGATCAGGTCAGCCGCCCAGGCGAGTTGCGGTTTCAACTGCTCCAGATGGCCCGGTACCGCGGCCTTCAGCTTGTCGATATTGACACTCGTCGCGCCGCGCATCCGTGCCCGGTCCTCGTGAAAGGCGGGTGGCATCCTGTCGGCAATGGTGCCCATGACGAAGCCGGCGATGGTCCAGAACATCCCGGTCTCCGCAAAGCCGGAGATCGCCTGCGCCAGCCCCAGGCCGCCCGTCATCAGTGTCGGGTCCGGGTACCGCCGTTCCAGTTCGTCCGCGATCAGCTTGGTATCACAATAGATGTCTGCACCGATCTGCAGCACGGGTGTCTTCCTGTAGCCCCCGGTGAGCGGCATCAGGTCCGGCTTCGGCATGATGTTCGGAATATCGACGGAGCGCCATTCCAGTCCCTTCAGCCCCAGCATCAGCCGCACCTTCTCCGCGAACGGTGAGCCGTCATAGTGGTGCAGGATCAGATCGGACAAGGCGCGCCTCCCCAGGGTCGGTGTCAGTCTCTGTGGCGCACCATAGACCGGTTCGCTTTCCTGCGTCAGGGGGGCAGGGACATGTCAGGGTGCGAATTCCATCGGGCGACGAAACGGTCTATCGTCACGGCACATTCATTTCCTGGGGAGGATGACATGAGCGAGAGTGGCAAGGGCCGGGTTGCCGGCAAGGTGGCAATCGTCACGGGCGGTTCATCGGGTATCGGGCGCGCGACGGCGGAACTGCTGGCCGCGGAAGGCGCGGCAGTGCTCGTCACCGATGTGGCCGTGGAAAGCGGTCAGGCCGTGGTGGAGGGCATCAATGCGGCGGGCGGCAAGGCCGCGTTCCTGCGTCACGACGTGGCGGATGAGGCGCAGTGGGAAGCGGCCTTTGCCAAGGCCGCCGAGTTCGGCACGGTCAGCATCCTGTTCAACAATGCCGGGGTCCGGACGGAGACCATTCCGCTGGAGGATGTCACCCTTGCCGACTGGCAGGCTCACATGGCCATCAACATGGATGGCGTGTTCCTGGGCATCAAGCATGGCATCCGGGCGATGAAGCAGTCGGGCGGTGCCATCGTCAATACATCGTCGATCTACGGTATTGCGGGCGCGTCGATGATCGGGGCCTATTCGGCGTCGAAGGGCGGTGTCCGTACGCTGACCAAGGCCGCGGCCATGGAATGCACCTCGCTGCGCTATCCGATCCGGATCAATTCGGTGCATCCGGGCTTCATCGAGACGGGGATGCTGGACACGGTGGTGGAGGAATTCGGCGAATCCTTCATCAAGAAGCGCATGATCCGCGCGACACCGCTGGGCCGGATCGGGGAGGCGCGGGACATCGCGGAAGGTGTGCTGTACCTGGTCGCCGACTCCGGCAAGTTCGTCACAGGTGTCGAACTGCCCATCGACGGTGGTTTCCTGGCCCGCTGAGATGGAACAGGTGGCAGCAGCGGCGGTGGCGCGGGAGTTCAATCTCTACAAGCTGACGCCTGCGTTCCTGGAAGACCCGTTTCCGGTCTACCACGCGCTGCGCCACCACAGTCCTGTTCACCGGATGCCGGACGGGTCCGTGTTCCTCAGCCGCTACGCGGATGTGCTGGAGGTCTATCGCGACCGCCGCATGTCGTCTGACAAGACGAAGGAGTTCGGGCCGAAGTTCGGTGACGGCGGGCTGTACAGGCATCACACCACCAGTCTGGTCTTCAACGACCCGCCGTTGCACACCCGTGTCCGCAAGCTGCTGGCGGAGGCCTTCACGCCCCGCGCCATGCGCCAGATGGAACCATCCATCATTGCCATGGTCGACGGCTTTCTGGACGATGCTGCGGCGCGGCAGCAGGTTGATCTGATCGGTGACTTCGCGTTCGCGCTGCCGGTCGGGGTGATCTGCGACATGCTGGGGGTGCCGGTGGCCGACCGCGACCGGCTGCGCGACTGGGCGGTGACGATCCTGGGGGCGCTGGAGCCGGTCATCAGTGATGACCATCTGCATCGTGGCAATGCGGCAGTGGAGGGCTTCTCGGCCTATCTCAAGGACCTGATCGACGAACGGCGCAAGGCGCTGCGCGACGACGACATCCTCTCCCGCCTGATCATGGGGGAGGTCGAGGGAGAGGGGCTGACCGAGGAAGAGCTGATCCAGAACTGCATCTTCCTGCTGAACGCCGGGCACGAGACCACGACCAATCTGATCGGCAACGGGATCGCCGCCCTGCTGGCCTTTCCCGGGGAACTGCAGCGTCTGCGCGACAACCCCGAGATGATGGACAGCGCGATCGAGGAGTTCCTGCGCTTCGAGAGTTCGAACCAGCTCGGCAATCGGCGGGTCACAGTCGAAACACGCATCGGCGACGAAGTCCTGTCGCCAGGCACGGTCATCCATCTCGGCATCGGTGCCGCCAATCGCGATCCTGCGATGTTCCCTGATCCGGACAGGCTGGACATCACCCGCAGCCCGAACCGCCACCTGGCCTTCGGCTGGGGGGCGCATGTCTGCATGGGCAACACGCTGGCGCGGATGGAGGGACGGATCGCTATCCGTGGCCTGCTGGACCGCTTCGCGACCATTGAACCCGACGGTCCGTCAGCGCGAACCGGTCGTGCACGATTTCGCGGGTTCAGGACATTCCCTGTAAGGTTGCGGCAGTACTGATCCGCTCAGGGCTACGGGACCGTGGTTTGAATCCCTTTTTCGAACGAAACCGGAATATTGGCGAATCTTTCGGCAACCGGTTTCGAATCAAATCTGCGATTCAACCGGGAAGACCCGAATCCTGACGCGCCACCGTTGCCGCTGATCAACTGGTGCGACCAGAAGCACAGGGGGGAGGGAGTGGCGACGCGCCAGGATCGGTTCGTCGGATTGGGGATCAGGCGCCGCTTACATTGTGGCGGCTGTGGATCAGATTGCCGAACCAGTTGCGAACATCATGGTACCCGCTGATCAGCAGGTTCGAGATCATCGCCGAGCGCACTGCACGGGCCTCGAGGATCATGTTCTGGATTTCGACAGCTTCAAGCTTGCGCGCCGTGCTTTCGCCATGCGCATTCCGGGGAGACATCGGATACTCCGTTTCTTGGACAGGCACCGGTGGGATCTTCGCGATGACACCGTATGCTGCACTGCAATATAGGTGGCGGCATTGCGCTTGGAACCGGCGTTGGTGTTATGCTGCGTTGCACAAGATGCAGGGCTTGAGGGTCAACAAATTCCTTCCGGAACATTTGGTTGCCGATTGCAGATGGCAAGGCTGGGCGGCTGCGCTATCCTGCGCCGATGAAATTCCTGCATGGTCATGTTCGACAGGACGATTCGGCGGGGGATCTGCCGCCGCTCGACAGGGTGTCGCTCGAATTCAAGGACATCGAATGGGAACGCGGCTACAAGGCCGCCATGCGGGACGGCAACCTGTTGCAGGTGCGCCGGGCCTTGCTGATCGGGATCGCACTCAACACGGTGTTCGTGCCGGTGGATTTCTTCGGGCTCTGGCTGAACGCCGAACTGCTTGGTCTGTTGCGACTGTTCGTGCTCAACGGGCTGATGCTGGTTGGCTATGTGCTCAGCTATCTTGATTTCTGGCGGACGCGTTGGCCTTTGCTTCTCAATCTCGCCGCGGTCGAGGTATGCGTCTTTCAGGCCCTTTCCAATGTTTACGGCGGCCACCCGCTTCCAGTGGATTCCGGCTTCATCCTGTTGATCTTCATCATCTATTCCCTCTTTCCACTGTTCTACATCCAGGCTGTGGTCACGGCATCCATCAGTACGGTCCTTTTCCTCGCCATCACCTTTCCCTTTTCGCTGGAAGACACGGACCCGATCCGGGTCGTGTCGAGCGCGATGCTGATCATTTCGGCCAATCTCGTGGGGCTCTTTGCCGCCCGGCGGCTGGAGTTGTTGCGCCGCAGGGCCTTTGCCCGCTCCGTCATCATCGATCAGGAACGCAACAAGGCCCGGGAACTGCTGGACCGCATCCTGCCGGCCTCGGTGGCGCAACGGCTGCGGGAGGGGAACGGACATACCACCGAGCGGTTGTCCGACGTCGCAGTGCTGTTCGCCGATCTGCAGGACTTCACCACACTGGCGGCATCCTGCGAGCCGGAGGAGACGCTGACCCTGCTCTCCGATGTGTTCGAGAAGTTCGATGCCCTGGTCGCGCAACATGGCGTGGAGAAGATCAAGACCATCGGCGATGCCTACATGGTCGCTTCCGGTGCGCCGCCGGGGTCAACCTCCAACATTCGCAACATTGCCGCTCTGGCCTGCGACATGCTGCGTGCGGTGGAGGGGATGAGCCGGCCCGACGGCACACCGCTGGGAATCCGTATCGGCATTTCCAGCGGGCCGATCATCGCTGGTGTGGTGGGTGACAGCCGCTTTCTCTATGACCTCTGGGGCGACCCGGTGAACACGGCCTCGCGCATGGAGACGACCGGCGAATGCGGTCGGATCCAGGTGACCGAGGATGTCGTGGCGGCGCTGGGCGATATCTACCGGTTCGAACCGCGCGGCGAGATCGAGATCAAGGGCAAGGGCAGGATGCGGACCTGGTGGATGACGCCTTCCCCGGAACCTGTCAGCGAGACTGCGGTTGCCGCTGAGTAGACGGTCGATCCGGGTTCACTGCTGCATCCCGTTCAGCTGCCCCCATTTCACCCGCGACCACAGGCGTTCGTGAAGCATGTAGGCCAGCGTGCCGGTGGCCGTGCCGATGACCGCGACGATGCCGCCATCTGCCAGTGATCCGGTGACGGCGTAGGTGATGCCGCACATCACCAGCAGGCCGGATGTCTGCCAGGTCGCGGTTTTCGCCAGGGTGCGCAGGTTGGTGTCCATCTCGAATGTGCCTCCGCGTCTGATGGTGTCGGCCCCGGTATAGGCGATCGACCGATGGGCGGGTATTCTGTGAATTCCATTGAAAAAATCATGCTTGTGGAGAAAAATCTCCTCATGCATGATTTATTCGACAAGCGTGAGCGTTCCGAGGTTTTCCAGGCGCGGCTTGCGGAAGGCATGAAGCGGTCAGCCATGAACCGGAGTGAACTGGCGCGCCGGACTGGTGCCGACCGCTCCACCGTTGCCCAACTGCTCTCTGATGAGGTGGGGCGTCTGCCCAATGCCCATCTGGCGGCCTGTTGCGCCCAGGTGCTGGGTGTCAGCGCCGACTGGCTGCTTGGCCTGACCGACCGGCCGGAGCGGCCCGGTGACGTGATTGCGGCGGCGGTCTCGGTGACCCAGGCGGCGCGCGCGGCGTGGGATGACGAACTGCTGGACTGGCATCGGGAGGCCGCCGGCTACAAGATCCGCCACGTGCCCGCGACCCTGCCAGACATGCTGAAGACCGAGGATACGCTGCGCTGGGAGTATGAGCGCACGCTGGGCAAGACCGCGGAACAGGCCATCGGGGCGATGCAGGATCGGCTGGCACTGATGCGGCAGAACCAGTCGGACTTCGAGATGGCCGTCTCGCTGGGCGAGCTGCATGCCTTCGCGGCCGGACAGGGATACTATCGGGGGCTGTCGGCCGATGTCCGGCGCGATCAGCTGACCAGCATGGCGGCGTCGGTGCGGGACTTCTTTCCGTCGCTGCGGCTGTTCCTGTTCGATTCCCGGCGGATCTTCTCCGCACCGGTCACGGTCTTCGGTCCGCTTGTCGGTGTGGTCTACATCGGTCGGTTCTATCTGGCGTTCCGGTCCCGTGACCGGGTACGGATGCTGACCGAGCAGTTCGACGCGCTGGTGCGGGAGGCTGAGGTGGACGCACGCGACGCCGGGGACTGGCTGCAAGATCTGGCAGGGACCGTCTGACCGGCATCGGAATCACCATGCGCCAAGGATTCCGTTTTCCCGCGCACTGGCCTATGTTGCTGTCGTGGACGCGAATTTCGGGAGAGGTGGCATGATCAACCGTGTCAGGCTGGGCGTGAATATCGACCATGTGGCGACGATCCGGAATGCCCGCGGGGGCGGCCATCCGGACCCGGTGCGTGCGGCGCGACAGGCTGCGGAGGCCGGCGCGGACGGAATCACCGCGCATCTGCGCGAGGACCGGCGACATATATCCGACAATGACATCGACCGGCTGGCGGCGGAGATCAGTGTGCCGCTGAATCTGGAGATGGCCGCAACGGATGAAATGCTGGCCATCGCGCTGCGCCACAAGCCGCATGCCGCCTGCATCGTGCCGGAGAAGCGGGAGGAGCGTACCACCGAGGGCGGGCTGGATGTGGCCGCCAAGCATCGCGAGCTTGCGCCATTGGTGAAGCAGCTTACCGACGCGGGCATCCGCGTCTCCCTGTTCATCGAGCCTTCGCCGGTGCAGCTGCATGTGGCCACGGCGCTGGGCGCGCCGGTGGTGGAGCTTCATGTCGGTGCCTATTGCGACAGCGAGGGCGAGGAACGTGCCGCTCACCTGCAGCGCATCAGGGAGGCGGCGGCCCATGGCGCCTCGATGGGTCTGGAGATCCATGCCGGGCACGGGCTGACCTTCGATACCGTGGGCGATATTGCGGCAATCCCGGAGATCGTGGAACTGAACATCGGACACTTCCTGATGGGCGAGGCCATTTTCTCCGGCCTGCCTTCCGCCATCACCCGGATGCGCAGCCTGATCGACAAGGCCCGTGCGGAAGCACTTGGGCAGGCCAGTGCCTGAGTCCGGGCGCCCGCCAGCATGATTGTCGGGCTTGGCATCGACCTCTGTGACACGCGGCGGATCGAGGGCGCGCTTGACCGCTTCGGTCAGCGGTTCCTCGATCGTTGCTTCTCTCCCGACGAACAGTCGGTCAACGAGGGGCGGGCTGACCGTGCCGCCCGCTATGCCCGTCGCTATGCCGCGAAGGAGGCCTTCGCCAAGGCCGTCGGAACCGGCATCGGCGAACATGCCTTCCTCACCGAGATCGAAGTCGTGTCGGCCCCCAACGGCAAGCCGTCGCTGCGGCTCTCGGGTGCCGCCGCGCGCACGATGCAGACCCTGGCGCCGGAGGGACACCATGTCGTCGCGCATCTTTCGATGACGGACGAGGCACCCTATGCGATGGCGCAGGTCATCCTGGAGGCCCGGATCGGTTGACAGCGGCAGGGTGTTTGGGGTCTATCTCGCCGCTGTGCTCAACGCGCTGAGACAGACTGCTTCGCCCGGCGGGGCACCCCAGCACCCACAGACGACAAGAGAGACGGAATGGCGTCGAAATCCAAGGGCGGCATTGGTGAGACGATCAAGACCGTTGTCTATGCGGTACTGATTGCGCTGGTCATCCGCACGGTGGCCTTCGAGCCGTTCAACATTCCGTCGCGCAGCATGGTCCCGACCCTGCTGGTGGGCGACTTCCTGTTTGTCTCCAAGTACAGCTACGGCTACAGCAAGCATTCGCTGCCATTCAGTCCTGACCTGTTTTCCGGACGGATCCTCGGCAGTGAGCCGGAACGTGGTGACGTGATCGTCTTCAAGACGCCGCGCGACAATGACACCGACTACATCAAGCGCCTGATCGGACTTCCCGGCGACCGTATCCAGATGCGACAGGGTGTGCTGCACATCAATGACAGCCCGGTGAAACGCCAGCGCGTCGAGGATTTCGCCTATCAGGACGAATATGGCCGCACGAGCTTCGTGTCGCAGTTCGAGGAAACCCTGCCCAACGGCCGGACCTATCGCACGCTGGATCTGCGTCCCACGGGTCGCGATGACAACACGCAGGTCTATACCGTGCCGCCGGGGCACCTGTTCATGATGGGCGACAACCGCGACAATTCCAGCGACAGCCGGGTGCCGATCAGTGCCGGTGGTGTCGGCTTCGTGCCGATGGAGAATCTGGTCGGGCGCGCGGAGATCCTGTTCTTCAGCATCGATACCGACTTCCACTGGTACGAAGTCTGGAAGCTGATCGGCAACATCCGCTACGGTCGCCTGGGCGACTCGCTGGAGTGAACCCTTGAGCGACGTCGCATCGGGGCTGGAAGACCTGCAGGCGATTCTTGGCCACAGCTTTCGCGATCCCGATCTTCTTTCCCTGGCCCTGACACATCCGTCGGCACTGGCGAAGGGCAGGAAGGGGCGCGGTGACTATGAGCGTCTGGAGTTCGTCGGTGACCGTGTTCTTGGCCTCGTGATCTCCGAATGGCTCTACGAATTCTACCGCCAGGCCGACGTGGGCCGCATCGCCAGCCGCTACAACGAACTGGTGCGGCGCGAGACCCTGGCTGAGGTGGCACTGGAGATCGGGCTGGACAGATGCCTGATCATGGCGGCCTCCGAGCGTGGCACCGGGGGGGCGACCAAGCCCGCGATCCTGGCGGACGCCTGCGAGGCGGTGATAGCGGCGCTGTATCTGGAGGGTGGTCTGGATGCGGCACGGGATTTCGTGCGGCGTTTGTGGCACGATCGTGTGGCGGGCCTGAAGCAGGCCCCGCGCGATCCGAAGACGGAGATCCAGGAGCTGGCCCACGCCAGGGGGGTCGAGCCGCCGAAGTACACCGTGCTTGCGACGGACGGCCCCGATCATGCCCCGCTGTTCACCATCGAGGCGGCATGTGACCTCGGTACGGCAACAGCACAGGGACCATCGAAGAAGGAGGCGGAGCGGAGCGCCGCACGCGAGCTTCTGAAACAATTGCAGGGAACCTGAAAGTGGCGAACAAGTCGGCGGCGGACGGAGACAGGACAAGGGCGGGCTTCGTGGCGCTGGTGGGCGCACCGAACGCCGGAAAATCGACGCTGCTGAACCAGCTTGTGGGGCAGAAGGTCTCCATCGTTTCGCCCAAGGTGCAGACGACCCGCGCCCGGGTCGTCGGGATTGTCATGGAGGGGGTGAGCCAGATCATCCTGGTTGATACCCCTGGCATCTTCGCGCCGAAGCGCAAGCTCGAACAGGCGATGGTGGACGCGGCCTGGGCCGGTCAGGAAGAGGCCGACCGTACCCTGTTGCTGATCGATGCGGAGCGCGGCGTGGGGGAGGATACCGACAGGATCCTCAAGCGGCTGGGTCAGGCAGGCAAGAAGATCTGGGTGGCCCTGAACAAGATCGACCAGGTGCGCAAGGATGCCCTGCTCGCACTGGCGGCGCAGCTTGGCGATGTCGAATGCATCGACAGGATATTCATGATCTCCGCCCTGAACGGCGACGGGGTGAACGATCTGCGCGCCGCAATGGCGGCTTCGGTTCCGGAAAGCCCGTGGCTGTACCCGGAGGATCAGGTGTCGGAGATGCCGAGCCGCCTGCTGGCCGCCGAGATCACGCGGGAAAAGCTGTTCATGCGCCTGCATCAGGAACTGCCCTATTCCCTGACCGTCGAGACCGAGAAATGGACGGAGCGTAAGGACGGGTCCGTCAGGATCGATCAGATCGTCTATGTCTCGCGTACCGGCCACAAGCCCATCGTGTTGGGCAAGGGCGGACGTACGATGCGTCAGATCGGGCAGGCCGCGCGGGAGGAACTCTCCGAACTGCTGGAACGCCCGGTCCACCTATTCTTGTTCGTGAAGGTCAGGGAACGCTGGCTGGAGGACCCGGCACGCTATCGAGAGATGGGCCTCGAATTCCCGCGCTAGGTCGGTTCGTCAGGTGAGGGCACCGGCAGCGGCGTGCTTCGCCGCCGCTGTATTCAGCTTGCCTGCCGCATGCTCAGGTTTCCCGCGGCCTGCCGGAACGTCTGCATGACAAAGATGCGGATGGCGCTCGACAGGTTTGCCGTATCGCGGTTGCGGTCGATTTCCTCGACCAGCGAACTCAGCCGCTGACCACGGGAGTCGGCAATCTCGCGGAGGGCGGACCAGAAGACATCTTCCAGCGAAATGCTCGTCGGATGCCCGGCGATCCGCACCGACCTCTTGTGGATGGCACCGAAGCCGACGATGTTGATGCGTTGGTCATTCATGCGGACTGGTCCTCGAATTTGGCGCGAGCGGGGGGCTTCAACTTGCCCAGGAACCGCTCGAGCAACTGCCCTGCCTTGGCGATCTGGCGCTCATTCGCCTGATCCATCAACTTCTCAAGTGTCTCACCTGCGCGGCGGTGACCGGCGCGTTCCGCCAGTTCGAACCACATGATCGCGCGCGCGATGTTCTGCTGCACATTCGTCCCGTCGCGGAACTTCTCTCCCAGCGTCACGAGTGCCCTGCGATGACCGCGCGCTGCCGCACGGCGATACCAGCGCAGGGCCTGATCGACATCGACATCGACCCCCTTGCCGGTCTCGAACGCGTCCGCCAGCAGGAAACTCGACCCGGCGTCGCCGCGTGCGGCACCTTCCCTGAAGTAGGTGACGGCCTTCGACCAGTCCCTGACAACACCAAGACCACGCGCATACATCAATCCAAGCTGATAGAAGGCCCGTCGCTCGCCCTGCTCGGCGGCGCGCTGGAACCAGTCGTATGCCGCTTCGGGGTCGGCATCGACACCAGTGCCTTGCAGCAGCATGACGCCGAGGTTCTTCTGGGCGTTGGCGTGACCCTGTTCCGCCGCGGCAAGATACCAGCGATAGGCCTCGGCCTCGTTCTGCTCCACGCCCCAGCCTTTCAGGAAGGTCCGGGCGAGGTTGTTCTGTGCCGCAGCCCGTCCCCGCTCTGCCGCCTCGCTGAACAGGCTGTGTGCACGTTCTGGATCGACCTTCACGCCCTTCCCATTCAGGTAGCAAAGACCCAGATTGTTCTGCGCTGCCGCGTGACCCTTCTCGGCCAGGTCACGCCAGATCGCTACTGCCTGCACATAATCCTGGGCCCGGAACGCGCTCAGCGCCTCCCGATAGAGCTCGGCGCGATCTCTGGCGGCCTGCGCAGGAGATGCCAGAATGGAAGAGAATCCCATTATGCATGTCAGCAGCAGAATGCCACACAGCGCTGACAAGGGGGAAACTCGCAATTTGCAATACATCATCATGATACCCCACTGAACAGCAAGTCGCGCGCCATTGCGGGGCGTGTCGGAAACTGAGCGTTTCCAGACGTGCAATTGATTGGGGACTGACGCGTTGCCATCTCTCCGGCAGATTGGCGGTTGCTCGCAACAGGAGAATTCGGAATGGATACGACACTGCAGGATGGAGCCAAGGAGACCCGGACGGATGCACGCGCTGTGGCGCATATCGTGCCGGGCGTCGCCGCGCAGGATGGGGCTGGGGTCCGGCTGAAGCGCAGCCTCGGCGGGCCGGAGCTGCAGTTGTTCGACCCGTTCCTGCTGCTGGACGAGTTCCGTTCCGATGACGCGAGTGACTATATCGCCGGTTTTCCGGACCACCCGCACCGTGGCTTCGAGACCGTGACCTACATGCTCGCCGGTCGGATGGGGCACAAGGACAACCAGGGCAACGCCGGCCTGCTGAAGCCCGGTGGCGCGCAGTGGATGACGGCGGGCCGGGGCATAGTGCATTCCGAGATGCCGGAACAGGAAGACGGGCTGATGTGGGGCTTCCAGCTCTGGGTCAACCTGCCCGCCGCGCAGAAGATGCGTCCGCCCCGCTATCAGGACATCGAGCCCGAGGACATTCCGGAACTGGATCTGGAGGATGGCGTGAAGGTGCGCCTGGTCGCCGGAACCCTGCGCGGGCAGGAGGGGGCGGTGCGCGACATCGCGGTCAGCCCGATCTACTGGGATGTGCATCTGGATGCCGGCAAGGCGCTGGCAGAGAGCCTGCCAACCGGCCACAACGCCTTCATCTATGTCTATGACGGCAGCGTTTCCGTGGGTGACAGGCCCGTTGACACGGGCGAGATGGCACTGCTGACCCATGGCGCGAAGCTGAACGTGCAGGCATCCGGTGGGGAGGCCGCCCGCTTTCTGGTGATTGCGGGGCAGCCGATCGGGGAGCAGGTCGCCCGTTACGGTCCTTTCGTGATGAACACGCGGGAGGAGATCATGCAGGCATTTCAGGACTTCCAGGCGGGCAGGTTCTGAGTGGACCTGTGACACTTGACGCCAACGTCAGGCGGGACTACCTCCACCGGACCCATCCATCGAAGAACCGAGACTCATGGCCCTGCTTCCCATCATCACCGCGCCCGATCCCCGTCTGAAGGTCCGCTCCGAGGCCGTCGGGCAGATCGATGACGAACTGCGTGCCTTCATGGATGACATGCTGGAGACGATGTACGACGCGCCCGGTGTCGGGCTGTCGGCGATCCAGGTGGGCGTGCCGAAACGGGTGATGGTGGTGGACTGCGCCGACGATGGCGCAGCGGCCAACCCGATCTATCTGATCAATCCGGAGATACTCGAGTCGTCGGAGGATCTGCGGGCCTACGAGGAGGGCTGCCTGTCCCTGCCGGAGCAATATGCGGAGGTGGAGCGTCCGGCAACGATCCGGGTGAAGTACCTGGACCAGCATGGTGCCACACAGGAACTGACCGCCGATGGCCTGCTCGCCACCTGCATCCAGCACGAGATGGATCATTTCGAGGGGATCCTGTTCGTGGATCATATCTCCGCGCTGAAGCGCAACATGATCCTGCGCCGCCTGAAGAAGGCGAAGAAGCTGCAGGCCACCGGCTGAATGTCGGGCCCGGCGCAGCCCCTGCGCATCATCTACATGGGCACACCTGACTTCGCGGTCGCGCCGCTGCGCGCGCTGCATGCCGCCGGTCACCGGATCGTGGCGGTTTACTGCCAGCCGCCGCGCGCCGCAGGTCGGGGCAAGAAACCGCGCCCCAGCCCGGTGCAGCAGGCCGCCGAGGAACTGGGTCTGAGCGTACGCACGCCGCTGAATTTCCGCGACGCATCGGACCGTGAGGCCTTCGCCGCCCTGGAGGCCGACATGGCCGTGGTTGCGGCCTACGGGCTGATCCTGCCGCAGGCGATCCTGGATGCGACGCGGCTTGGCTGTTTCAATATCCATGCGTCCCTGCTGCCGCGCTGGCGTGGCGCGGCGCCGATCCATCGTGCGATCATGGCGGGGGACGATGAGACCGGCATCACGATCATGCGCATGGAGGCGGGGCTGGACACCGGGCCCATGCTGCTGGTGGACAGGACACCGATCCGGGCCAGCGATACCACCGCGACGCTGCACGACCGGCTGGCGGCCATGGGCGCCGATCTGGTGGTTCAGGCAGTTGCCGACATTGCTGCCGGGCAGGCGGTTGAAACTCCGCAGCCGGAAGCCGGTGTGACCTATGCCGCCAAGATCGACAAGGCCGAGGCCCGCATCGACTGGAGCTGGGATGCGGAGCGGATCGAACGCCTGATCCGCGGCTTGTCACCCTTTCCGGGAGCTTGGTGCGAGATCGACGGGCAACGGGTCAAGATTCACGCGGCCCATGTGGTGGAGGATGCCACCAGCGGTCGGCAGCCCGCCGTGACCGTCGATGACCAGCTTGCCGTGCAGTGTGGCTCGGGCGTCCTGCGCCTCACCCGTCTGCAGAAGGCCGGCAAGGGCGTGATGGACGCCGCTGCCTATCTGAATGGTCGTCCGGTGCCCGCAGGCACCGGACTCTGATCATTCCGCCGGGGCGGTGAAGCCACCGTAGCTGTCGTCGCCCGCCTGCGCCTTCTTTTCATCCTGCGCGTCCTGCTCCGCCTTCTGCTTGCGACGATTCCAGGGCAGGGCCCGGCTCGTTGCGACGCCGAGCGCCAGCAGGCTGGGGGTGACGACCAGGGTCAGGATGGTGGCGAAGCCGAGGCCGAAGGCCACCGCGCTGGCAAGCTGTACCCACCATTGCGTTGACGGCGCCCCCATCGTGATCTCACGGCTGAAGAAGTCGATATTGGCCTGGAAGACCATCGGCATCAGACCGCAGATGGTGGTCACGGTGGTCAGCAGCACGGGCCGCAGACGCTGCGCGCCGGTGCGCACGATGGCCTCCAGCGGCTCCATGCCATTTCTGGCCAGGTAGGAATAGGTATCGATCAGCACGATGTTGTTGTTCACCACGATGCCGGCCAGTGAAATGACGCCTACACCGGTCATGACGATGCCGAAGGGCTGACCCATCACCAGCAGGCCGATCATGACGCCGATTGTCGACATGATGACGGCGGTGAGGATCAGGAAGGCCTGATAGAAGCTGTTGAACTGCGTCACCAGGATGATGCCCATGACAAACAGCGCGATGACGAAGGCATTCATCAGGAAGGCTTCCGCTGCCGCCTGCTCCTCGTCCTGGCCCTTGAACGCGATATCGACATCCCTGTCGAAATCCTGCTCGGCGAGCCAGGCCTTGACCTCCTTGACCTTGTCATCGACCAGCACGCCCTCCTGCACGTTGGCCTGCACCACCAGCTTGTAGGCACCGTCCACCCGCTCGATCCGGCCGACCTTTGGTTCCGGCGTCCGGGTCACGAAGTTCGACAGCGGCACCAGGCCATTGGGCGTGTTGATGCGCAGGTTGTCGAGCTGGTTCAGGGTCCGGTATTCCTCCGGAAACCGCACACGGATATCCACTTCCTCGTCGGTGTCGTCCGGGCGGTAGTCATCGACCTTCACACCATTGGTGACGAACTGGACCATGGCCCCGATGGCCGCGACGTCGGTGCCGAAGCGACCGGCCTGGGCGCGATCGACCTGCAGTTCCCACTGAATACCCGGCAGGGACCGCGAATCCTCGATATCGCGCAGTCCCTCCACGTTGTCCTCCAGATAGGCACGGATGCGGTCGGCGACAGGCGGCAGTTTCTCGCTGAAGAGGGAGGTGATCTGGACCTGCACGTCCTTGCCGGTCGGCGGCCCGTTCTCTTCCTTGCGGGTCTCGACCTCGATACCGGCAAGATCGGCAGTTGCCTCCCGGATCTGCGGCAGGACCACGTCGGCCGGACGGCGTTCCAGCCAGTCCTTGAACTCCAGCGTGATGATCCCGATCACATCCTCGGAAATGTCATTGCCGTCCTGCTCACGCTTGCCGGAACGGGTATAGACGGTGGAGAAGTCGTCGAACCTCAGCACGCGGTTCTCGACCTCGCGGACCAGCGCATCCTGTTCCTTGATCGACATGTTCCCGCGTGCATGGACGTAGACCAGCGCCCGCTCGGGCTCGACGTCGGGGAAGAATTCCACGCCCTTGCCGAAGACACCGTAGGCCGTGTTGACGCCGACCAGGCTGATGATCGCCAGGACCATGATCGTGGCAGGCCAGAGCACGGGCCGTCGGACAACACGATTGAGGAACCGCGCGTAAACGCCCGTGAAGCCGCGGATGCTCGTGATGGGACCACTCTCGGCCGCCGCAACCGCACTGTCCGGCCCCGCCGTGGTCTTGCCGAAGATCGATCCAAGCGTCGGGATGAAGATCAGCGCCATCAGCAGGGAGCCGGAGAGCGTGGTGATCAGGGTCAGCGGCAGGAACTGCATGAATTCACCGACCACGCCGGGCCAGAACAGCAGCGGCATGAAGGCCGCCAGCGTCGTGGCCGTCGAGGCGATGATGGGCCAGGCCATGCGCTTGGCGGCCATGGCATAGGCAACCCTCTTCGGCTCGCCTTCCTGCATCTTCCGGTCCGCGAACTCGGTCACCACGATGGCGCCGTCGACCAGCATGCCCACCGCCAGGATCAGCGCGAACAGCACAACGATGTTGATCGTGAAGCCGAACATGAACAGGTAGAGAATGCCGATCAGGAACGAGCCCGGGATGGCGACGCCGACCAGCAGCGCGCTGCGCAGCCCCAGCGCCGCAACCACGACGATCATGACCAGCAGAATGGCGCTGATCACGTTGTTCTGCAGGTCCTGCAGCATGTTGCGGATATCGTTGGACTTGTCCTGGCTGAACGAGACCTCGATCCCCGCAGGCCAGCGCTGCGCCTGCTCTTCCACCAGGTGGCGCACATTGTCGATGGTCTCGATGATGTTCGCGCCCAGCCGCTTCTTCACTTCCAGTGCCACGGCGGGACGGCCGTTCAGGCGGGCATAGTTCTCCGCGTCCTTGAAGGTGCGTCGCACGGTGGTGACGTCAGCCAGGGTCACGACAGCATCGCCGTCGGTCTTGATCGGCAGGCTGAGCACGTCATGCGCGGTCTTGAACAGGGCCGGGACCTTGATCGCGAAGCGGCCTTCGCCGGTGTCCATCGCGCCGGCCGCCACCAGGCGGTTGTTCAGCGTCATGGTCTGGATCAGCTGCGCCTGGTCGATCTGGTAGCTTTCCAGCTTGGCGGGGTCGAGCACCACCTCCAGCAATTCGTCGCGGTCACCGGCCATGTCGACGCCCAGCACCGTGGTGATGCCTTCGATATCATCCTTCAGTTCCCGTGCGACCCGGTACAGGGCGCGCTCGGGAATGTTGCCCGACAGGGTCACGACGATGACGGGAAACAGGCTGAAGTTCACCTCCTCCACGCGCGGTTCATCCGTTTCTTCGGGCAGCTCGGACTTGGCGGTATCGACCTTTTCCCGCACGTCCGTCAGGGCCTGGTCGGCATCGAAGCCGGCATCGAACTCCAGGATCACCGAGCCGAAGCCGTCGGCGGCGATGGATTTCATCTCCTTCACACCGTCGATGCCCTGCAGTTCCTGCTCCATCGGCCGCACCAGAAGTCGCGCGGAGTCCTCCGGCGAGATGCCGTCGTGGGTCATGGAGACGTAGATGATCGGGATGTTGATGTCCGGATCGGATTCCTTCGGAATCGCGTTGTAGGCGGCAGCGCCCGCGAGCAGGATCAGAACAAGCGTGGCGATGACCGTTCGCGAACGGTCGATCGCTGCATCGATAATGGCGCTCATCATGATGGCTTACTCCGCCAGTGCGACGTCGACGACCTGGCCTTCGCGAACGAATTCCTGACCGACAGTGATGATCTGGACCTGGGGGGGCAGTCCGCTGACCCAGACCCCGTCCGGCCCGTCCGCGATGATGCTGATGGGGACGAAGGCAACCTGGCGATTGCGGTCCACGGTACGAACGCCGATGGCGCCGGCGTCATTCAGCGTCAGGATTGCAGGCGTCAGGAAATGTGCCTGAACACTGCCGGCTTCCAGCATGATTTCCGCCGTGATGCCGTCGCGGATGGAGCGGTCCGGATTGTCGATCTCGATCTCTGTCCGGAACGTCCGGGTGGAGGCTTCCGCGATGGGGGAAATGAACCGGACCTTGCCGCTCACCTTCCGCCCGTCGATCAGCACGACCTCCGCCGGTGTGCCGATCTCCACCTGTCCGATCTCCCGCTCCGAGATATTGCCGATGGCCAGGATCGGATCCTGATCGACAATCACGGCGACCGGATCACCAACCTTCAGGAACGCGCCAAGCTGGACGGGACGGGAGGATATGACGCCGTCGAAAGGCGCCCGGACGGTCAGGTAGGCGATATCGACCTCCATGCTCATCCGCGCCGCCTTGGCAGCGTCCAGTGCCGCGGCACCGGCGACGACCTGGGTGTCGGCGCGGTAGCCCTTGGCATTGAGCTTCCGGTCGGCCTCGTACTCGATCTCGCGCTGCTTGATCAGGGCCTCGGTCTCGGCCAGGCGTGCGCTGCGGTCACCGGCGGCGAGACGGACGATCGGATCGCCCTTCGCGACCCGGTCACCCTTCTTGCGGTAGATCTGTTCGACCCGGCCCTGCGTCTGTGCCCGCACCTCCACGGTCCGAACCGACTCCGTCCGGCCGCGCACGGTGATCTGCACGGCATGGGGCGCGGATTCGCTGATCCGGGTCCGGACGCTCGTCTTGTGGGCGTGCGGCTTGGCTTCCGGGGCTGCCGCAGGGCCTGCCGCGGCTGCCGGCGCACTCGCTTCAGTCGCCGCGGGCCCTTCCGACGCGTTGGCACTGTCCTGATTGCCAGGGCCGTCAGCGTCCAGCACACCGGTCAGCAGCCAGCCTACAGCGGCGACGGCAATGATTATCGCGATTAGGATTGATCGGTTCACGGTCATTTACTCCGGGGCGGGCGGTTCAGTCTGCGGCGGCGCGGGCCATCAGGGCCTGCGCTTCGACGAGGTGGCGGTTTTCTTCCAGATAGTCCCGTTCCGCCTGGTACACGGCCCGGCCGAAGCCGCGCAGGAACCGGACCACGTTCGGCGTGGCGGCCTCATCCAGGCAGGTGTCGAGTTCCTTGAGGTTGGCGTCGAGACCGGCCAGTCGTTCGTCGATCAGCCCCGCGATGCGCGAGGGGACCATCAGGTCGGAAAACATCATCATCGCCAGAAACTCGGAACGCAGGCGATCCTTGCGGGGCTTCTTCTCCAGCGCATCCATGAAGGCCATGCGACCGGCAGCGGTAATGGAATAGATCTTCTTGTCGGGGCGCCCGTCCTGTGCCTCCGCCTTGCAGGCGATCCAGCCGTCTTCCGTCATGCGGTTCAGGGCCGGATATATCGATCCGAAACTGGCTTCGTAGAAATGACTGAGATCATCCTCGAATACCTTCTTGATCTCATAGCCGGTCGCTTCGCGCATCGTCAGGATGCCGAGGCAGAGGGTGCGAATGTCCATTTTGCGGATTCTCTTGGTTGGGGAAGGGGAACAGCCCCTGAAATCACAAAGCGATATATATTGAATTGATATATGTGTTCAAGCGGAAAATCCGATCTGCAATCCAAGGGTGGAGATCTCTGGCCCAATACGAGATTTGATTGCGCGAGTGGATAGGCGAAATATATTTCAATGATGTTGCAGGCGCGGCATGCCGGTTTGGTCCGTTAAGAGCTCGGCAAGGTTGTTCTGCTAGAATTGTTTGACAATTCGGCTGTCAGGTGAGCGCGGTATGGATACCCAGGTCTTCAGGGATCCGGATGACAAGGTGATGGGCAGCGCGGTGTTGCTGCAATTGCTGCGCTATTGGCGGGGACTTGTACGCGACGGTCGTCTGCCGTCACGTACGGACCTGGCACCTTCGGACATGATTCCGCTGCTACCCTGGCTGATGCTGATCGATGTCATCGATGCCGACACCTATCGCTATCGGCTTGTCGGCACGGGTATCGTGCACCACGTGGGCTTTGACGCGACAGGCATGGACGTTGCCGCCGCCTACAAGGGCGGCAACTGGTCGGAGATCGCGAAGGACTACGCCTACGTCCTGCAGCAGCGAAAGCCCTGCCTGACCGTGACGTCGGTCTATCTGAACCGGGACGACCCTCTGCCGATCACCTATCGCCGACTGTTGCTGCCGCTGGCACGGGACGGTGTGAACCCCGACATGTTCGCGGGGGCCATCCAGTTCTCGGACTGACGGAATCCCCTGATCAGGTATCGCGTGTCGGGCGATGGCCGATCATCGAAACCCGGCCGCCGGAACGGCTGTAGGGGAAATAGTCCCACGCCGCCTGATGCTGCAGGCACCGGTTGTCCCAGAACACCAGCGTGTTGGGGCGATAGCTGACGCGACACTGGATATCCAGCCGCTTTTCCACATGCCGGTACAGCATTTCCAGCAATGACTGGCTCTCGAACTTGCTCAGTCCCTTGATGTGGGACGTGAAGCCCGGGTTGACGTAGAGCACTTCCCGGCCCGTTTCCGGGTGGCGCACGACCACGGGATGCTCATTGCGCGGATAGCCCCCCTCCGGCGGTGTCGTATTGTACGCCCCGACGTAGGGAATGGCCCCGTCATGGACAGCGGTCAGGCCGCGCAGGAAATCCTGCATCGGCGCCGACAGGGTCTCGAACGCCTTGTACATGTTGGCGAAGCAGGTATCGCCGCCGCAGCCGACCTCCGGGATCTGGCGGATCAGCAGCATTGAACTCGCGGGCGGGCGTTCGTCGCAGGTGACGTCCGCGTGCCAGGCGCCACCGGCGGTGTACTTGGAGTTCGCCGTGGTACGGATCTCCAGGATTGCCGGGTCGCCGCCACGGTCATTGCTTGCGTCGTGCTTCAGCGGATGCACATGAAGCTCACCGAAAAGGCTGCCGAACGCCTTGTGCTGTTCGTCGCTGATGTTCTGGTCGTGAAAGACAAGGACATGGTGCGCCAGAAACGCGCGCCGGACTTCCGCGATCTCCGCATCGTTGAAGGGTTTGGACAGGTCGATGCCTTCGACCGTTGCGCCGACGACCGGATTGATCGGCGTGACGGAGATATGATCGTAGCCTTCGGTTTTCCAGTGATCCTGATAGGTCACTGCGGGGCGCTGCATGGTCATGATCGGTTCCTCCAGATCGGGGCGGGCGGCGCTTGCGGCATTGGTTCAGCCGTCTCTTTGTCACCCTAATTCGCTGACATTATTCTAGCACAGGTCATCCTGTTCCGCGCTCTGCGCAAATTGCGGGGCAGCAGCTAGCTGGCCTTGGACCAGCTTGTCTGACCCCGCTCCAGCAGCTTTGCCGAAGAGGCATAGAGTGCCTTGGAGACGTAGGGGCGGACTTCCTTCGCACGACCGTGGCAGAGTTCGGCCTTGAGCTGCCGGGCCTCCTTCAGCACTTCGTCGTCGCCGGGAGCCTGCGCCAGCAGGTCGATGACATGCAGCGCAAGCTGGACCTCGCCACCCGCTGCCAGTTCCCTTGCCCGCGCGATGACGGCTGCCGGATCAGTGATCGCGGAAAGGATTGCCGCCTGGGCGGCCGCAGGGGGCGCGGGATGCAGGCTTGTCGGATTGCGGTCCCACCAGCCGTTCTCTTCCCGATAGATGTCACGCACCAGATAGGATATCGCGCCGTAGCGTTCGCGCATCCAGGTGTGGTCGAACAGGGCATCCGGGCAGTCCAGGTCGTGAATGATCTCCACATCGCTCATGCCCCGGTTCATGCGGGCGACAACTTCCCGCCTCAGCCAGCGCAGGGCTTCCGCCGTGATGGTCAGCCGCTCCCGGACCGCGTCCTCACCCTCGACGATCGGACCGAACTCCTGGATCAGGACCGTCGCGTTCAGTCCGGCAAGCATGTCCAGTGTCTCCGCCCAGCGGATCGTGAAACGCTGGGTGCGCAGCGGTGTGCCGACATTCGGCAGCGTGGTTCCCGGAAAGGCGGCCCCTGCGTAGAGAATACCGTCCCCCGGCAGCCAGAGTGCCAGCACGTCGTCGGTTTCCGATGGTGCCCAGAGCAGCTCGATCCGGTCCCCCCCCTCGCCAAGGACCAGTCGGTCATCGAACGTCCGTGTCGGGTCGATCTGGTTCTCGCCGGCAGTAGAGATCTTGAGCTGGGGGAACTGCATGCCGTTGAGCGTGTCCTGCAGCCCGGCCGTCTCGCGATAGCGTGCGAAACGCCGGGTGATATTGGCATGGCCGATGAGTTCGGGCGCCGGATCGCCACGCTCCGAAGCGTGTTTCAGCCAGTCTGCGGTCCCGTCGTTGTAGCCCATGTGGCCATGGCTGTAGCAGATGGCCTTCACCGGCAGGTCGGACCATTCCCGCAGGCACGTGATCATCTTCGCCGTCATGCCGCGCCCGGAACCGGAATCCACCAGCACGATCCCATCGGCGGTCTTGACGGCAAGCGCGTTGCCCTGGGCCGGCAGGACAAGAACGTGATCGTTCAGTTCACGGACCCCCACAGCTCCGGTCAGGATATTCTTGCTCCTGGCGTCCGCGTCATCCTGCATTTCGTCCTCCCCGTCGATTGATGCACTTGCATTAAATGGATCACATGCACCGGGACAGGTCAACGCATCGCCGCCATGCACAGGGTTCGTTGCTCCGGCAATCTCGTTGTGGTTGCGGCGGCTCTGATGCATCCTCCTTGCCGGACCGGACAGGATGCCGACTGGTCAATGGCAGCTGTGCGAACAAACCGAGCGGGAAATGTTCTGGTAGCTGATGCAGCAGATTGAACCTCGAGACATAGTCGCGACAGGATCCCACCCGGGCTTCGATTTCGTGTCCGTCCGCCACGGGGCTGAAGTGGTCCACCGGGTGACCGTCACCGGTCCGCTGGACCTGCGGCGACGCATCCTGATGTACGAAGAAACGCTGAAAGCCAACACATCCGCCCGGTACTTCTGCATTCTCGACAACAGTGCCGAGCATGAGAATGTCTTCGGCTACAACGATATTCAGATGCTGGCCGAATGGCTGTCGAAGGAGGGGCTGACGGCCTTCTATGGCGTCACGATAACCAATGATGCCGGCTATCCGAAACTGGTGCAGATCGTGACGGCTGTGCTGCAGATCCTCGAACTGGGGGGAACAGTCACGACGACAAGTGATCCGGAGGTGGCCGAAGCCTTCATTCGCGAGAAACTGGATTTGGTGGCGGCGCTGGGTACACAGTCGAGCAGGAAGCTTGACTGACGCCGGCCCCTCACTGGCCTTGCCGACTTGTCCAGACGGCAGATTCTGATCCTCTGGGTGTCAGGACCGGCCTGGTTATTGCTATGGCATGTTTCAATGGGGGCGATGCCGGGCCGGGGGGCGACATGCAGCAAGACGAATTTCCACAGATTGTCGCCTCAGGCGAACTCAGCAGCTTTCGTTTCAGGACCGATCGGCTGGGCCAGGAAGTGCTGCATCGGATCACGGTTACCGGACCAATCAACCTGAAACTGAGAATTCCGCTCTACAAGGCCACGCTGGCCGCAAATCCGTCACCGAACTATTTCTGCATTCTCGATAACAGGGCGGGTTTCGAGAATGTCTTCACATATGATGACATCGTGTACCTGACCGACTTTGTGCTGGAGGCGGGCATTCAACGAATCTACGCAGCGACAGTCACCGGCGACACTGAATACGCGAAGCTTGTGGAGCTTGCGAATGTCGTTGTGGGGACCTCCTTGCTGGAGGGTGCCTTGCTTGCCACCGGCGAGATGGCAGAGGCGGAGGCTTTCGTCAGACGCCAGATGCAAGCGCAGGAGGCGTCACGCGGATCCTGAGCAGCCGAAGGGGGTGCCAGCCGACGCGGGGCTGCACCGCGGAATGCAGAAAGGCGCCGCCCCGGGGGGGCAGCGCCTTTGCTTGTCTTGTATCCAGTGGCGCGAGAGCGCCGTCGCGGATCAGCGCTTGGAGAACTGGAAGCTCCGGCGGGCCTTGGCCTTGCCGTACTTCTTGCGTTCCACCACGCGGCTGTCGCGGGTCAGGAAACCGCCCTTCTTCAGAACAGGACGCAGGCCCGGTTCGTAGTAGGTCAGGGCCTTGGAGATACCATGGCGCACTGCACCGGCCTGACCGGACAGGCCACCACCGGTGACCGTCGCGAAGACATCGAACTGGTTGTCGCGGTTGGCGACATGGAACGGCTGGGCCACGATCTGGCGCAGCACGGGGCGGGCGAAATAGACGTCGAGTTCGCGGCCATTGACGGAGAAGCGACCGGAGCCCGGCTTGATCCAGACACGGGCAATCGCGTTCTTGCGCTTGCCTGTGGCGTAGGAACGGCCCAGGGCGTCGATCTGCGGTTCGACAGGCGCCTGCACCTCTTCGGGGGTGACACCCATGGCATCGCCCAGATCGGAAAGATCGCCGACTGTGTTCTGTTCTTCAGACATGACGCGAACTACCTCGTATTCTTGCTGTTGAGCACCTTGAGGTCGATGACCTCAGGCTGGGCACCGGCATGCGGATGCTCGGCACCGGCATAGACGCGCAGGTTCTTGAACTGCTGGCGACCCAGCGGGCCCTTCGGGATCATCCGCTCGACGGCCTTCTGAACCACACGCTCCGGGAACTTGCCCTCCAGGATCTCGCGCGCGGTCCGCTGCTTGATGCCGCCCGGATAGCCGGTGTGCCAGTAGTAGATCTTGTCCTGCTTCTTGAAGCCGGTCATGGCGATCTTCTCGGCGTTGATGACGATGACATAGTCGCCATCATCCATGTGCGGGGTATAGCCGGGCTTGTGCTTGCCGCGCAGCCGGTTGGCGACGAAGGCCGCCAGACGGCCCAGAACCACACCTTCGGCGTCGATCAGAATCCACTTCTTCTCGATATCTGCCGGCGTGGCGGAATAGGTTTTCATGATTGCTTGCCTCTCGCAGGTGCACCGGACGGACCGGTTCCTGATGAAACGTGTCTCGGAAGTGGCGCTTCTAGAGAGCGTATTTGGGCACGTCAAGCGAAAAAACCGCTTTGCAAACAATGGCATCCATATGCGGTATTATTTGCACACACGGTGATTTCCAAGCCGGAACAAGGGGATCAGGCGATACGTATCAGGCGCGCATGGTCGATCGCCTGGCCAATGCGGCTGGCCGCGTCATTGGCGCGAAGGCGATGATCGGGATCATCCAGGTTCAGGCGCACGAACTCCGCCAGGGTTCCGGCAAAGCCGAAGCTGTCCATGACGTGCTGCTGCGCCTGCGTCTGCGGCACCTGATCCATGGGCAGCAGCCGGCCCTCCGGTGCGAGTGCGCCGTGCAGGCTGATATAGGCATGCAGCGGTGCCTGTGGGTGATCGCCCTGCGCCGTGAACGTGAAACCCTCCAGCGCGCAATAGGCATAGCCGGTACCGACCGACTCCGTCTGATGCATGATCTGCAGTTGCGCATCGGTCAGCCAGGTCACATGGACCCCCGCCCGGGCACCAGGCACCACCGCAAGCGTTGCGGGAACCGAACCGTACCCTGTTACCCGTGCCGCAAAGACGGGCACGAGGTCGTGGATGATGCCGTAGGTCACAGGAACCCCGGCCGCATTGCCGAACTTCTGCTGCAGCCGGTCCGGCGACCCGTTGGAGCCGGAGGCGACGACCGCGTGCAGTCCCGCAGGGTCGAAGGGTTCGGGCGGATGCAGCCCGCCATCGCGAAACCGGTAGGCCCGGTGCGGCGGGTTGAAGGGGTATCGAAGGGCGTGGGCGATGCGGTCGGGCAGTACCTCGGACATCAGGGGACGAACTGCTCGTTCAGAATGCGCTCTTCCAGACTGTGCTCCGGATCGAACAGCAGACGCATGGTCACATCCAGTGCCTCGCTCACCTGCACCTCGCTCACGTTGCGCACCTCGAACGTGTCAGCCACGGCACTGACGGGGCGCTTGTATTCCTCCCGCACGTGGAAGGTCACCTGCGCGCCGCGTGGCAGCAGGGCACCGCGCCAGCGGCGGGGACGGAAGGCGCTGATCGGGGTCATGGCCAGCACCCCTGCGGTCAGCGGCAGGATCGGTCCGTGGGCGGACAGGTTGTAGGCCGTGCTGCCGGCCGGGGTGGACAGCAGGACGCCGTCGCAGATCAGTTCCTCCATCCGCACACGGCCATCGATCTCGATGCGGATCTTCGCTGCCTGTCGGGTCTGGCGCAGCAGCGAGACCTCGTTGATGGCGAGTGTCTCCTGGCGTCCGCCGGATTCCGGGATCGCGACCATGCGCAGGGGATGGATCTGGGCCATCGTCGCACCGTCGAGGCGTTCGAGCAGGTCATCTTCCGAATACTGGTTCATCAGGAACCCGATGGTGCCCCGGTTCATGCCGTAGATCGGAATGTCGCGATGCATGAAGTTGTGCATGGCCTGCAGCATGAAGCCGTCACCGCCCAGGGCGACGACCACATCAGCCTCGTCGACCGGTGTGTTGCCGTAGCGTCTGGTCAGCGTCTCGATGGCCGACTCCGCGCCGGGAGTGCGTGCGGATGTGAACGCGATACGCTCGATTGCCATGCGGTGTCCCCTCAAACCCCGAACCCGACGCCTGCGTGTCGGGTGGCGGGAGTATAGCGAGCGTTCAGCGACGTGCCAGTGACGGTGATCCGGGCGGTGCCCGAGACCCGGGCGAAGTCGGTGAAGGCAACACTGACCGTGACCGCAACCGCTTGCACATGGTGCGGGGGCAGGTGATCATCGGCGCATGAGAGTCGCTCGAAAGATACTGTTTCTGGTCCTGCTGCCGATTCTGGTGGCGGGGGCAGCCCATGCCGACGATGACCGGCACGAGGGATATTACTATCCCGGCCCGGTAACGTCGGAGAGTTATGTCGGACGCGCCGATCAGATCGCCAACGCCGATCGCGGTCAGCGTCTCGGTTTCATCACCGGGCTGACGGGGGAACAGCTCGCCCGTCCCTACTGGCCCACCTTCGTCATCTTCGCCAAGGGGGCGGAGGCGGAGAAGATGATCATCGTGGCGACAGGGGACGCAGGCTTCAGAACCATCTATCAGGCGCGGGCGCTGCTGGCCCAGCTGACAGCCACTGCGCGGGGTACACCGCTTTTCAGGGAGTTGAAGGTGGAGGATCTGTTCACCTTCTTCGACCTGGCGAAGATGCTGGGCTTCAACCAGATCGTCATATCGGACGGGAAATCGTTCTCGCACAGGGTGAACATCGAATAGAGTTCGCAAGGACCGTCAGGCACCGTCGCGTCGCATTTGCCTGATACGCGGATACCAATCGCCTGACAGGGGGGCGACGGGACATGATGAGAAGACTTGGGAAATTCTTCGGACAGCGCTGGCTGGCGTTTCTGGTGCTTGCCGGGCTGATCTGGGTGCGGGTCGAGGACCCCAACATCTCCCGTTTCGTGCGCGAGAATGTCTGGTTCGACCAGTTCCAGCGCTTTGATGAGTACGTCCCGCCCGCGCGGCACACCGCCATCGTCGACATCGACGAGAAGAGTCTGGCCGCCGTCGGCCAGTGGCCCTGGTCACGCTATCAGATCGCGGTGATGATCCAGGTGCTGAGTCAGCTTGGTGCCAAGGGGATCGCCTTCGACGTCACCTTCCCGGAGGCGGATCGGCTCTCGCCAACCGTCTACAGTGAGCAGAACGCCCAGTTGCCGCCGGAAATCGCCGCGGCCCTGAAACAGCTGCCCAATACCGACGAACAGCTTGCCAGCGTGCTGCGCCAGAGCGTCACCGTGCTGGGTGGGACGACGACCTATGTGAAGACCGAGGGCAAGGACCGCAAGCTGCCGAAGGGCGCGCGAATTCTGGAAGAGAACGGTCCCGGCAAGACCTGGCTGCCGCTCTATCCGGAGCTGATCGAGAACAATCCGACGCTGCAGGGCGCCGCGCCGGGCTTCGGGATCTTCAACACGGATGCCAGTTCGGACGGTGTGGTGCGGCGCGTGCCTTCACTGACCCGCGTCGGCCCGCCGAATGATCCGAAGAACCAGGAGGTCTACGTCAGCCTCGGCATCGAACTGATCCGGCTGGTCCACGGCTCCAAGGGCATCATCATTTCCAAGGCCGACCAGAATTCCGGCATTGCGTCGATACGCATGCGCTCGAAGCTGCGGGAAGACAAGAAACTGGTCATTCCGACCAACGAGAACGGGATCATCTGGCCGCGATTCCAGAAGCACAATCCCGACATTTATGTCTCGGCCTCCGACATAGTTCAGATCGACCCTGCCAATCAGGAGAAGATCCAGGAACTGTTCGGCAAGGTGAAGGGCAAGTACGTGCTGGTCGGCACCTCTGCCGAGGGGCTGAAGGATATTCGGTCCACGCCGCTGGAGGGAGCAATTCCCGGGGTCGAGGTCCATTCAAACATCATCGACATGGTGGAGAACGAGGCCTATCTGATCCGGCCCTCGATCTCCAACGCCATCGAGCTGGCGATCGTGCTGGTGGCGGGCATCATCCTGATCTGGCTGGTGCCCTATCTGTCCGCCGTAACCACCATCGCCTTCTTCGTGCCCTTCAGCCTGCTGCTGCTGGGTGGAAGCTGGTACCTGTTTGCCTATGAATCGCTGCTGGTCGACGGGCTGACGCCGGTGGTGGCGCTGTTCATCCTGTTCGTGCTGCTGGTCTATCAGAAATTCGCCCGCGAGCAGGCGCAGAAGAAGCAGGTGCGCGGTGCCTTCAGCCAGTATCTGTCTCCTGCGCTGGTGGAGCAGCTCGCCGAGGACCCCGACCGGCTGGTGCTGGGTGGCGAGACCAAGAACATGACGTTCCTGTTCTGCGACATCCGTGGTTTCACGCCGATTTCGGAGAGCTTCAAGGGCGATCCGCAGGGCCTGACCAAGCTGATCAACAAGTTCCTGACGCCGATGACCGACATCATCATGGCCAACCACGGCACCATCGACAAGTACATGGGCGACTGCATCATGGCGTTCTGGAATGCGCCATTGAGCGATGAGGAACATCCGCGCCATGCCTGCGAGTCCGCCCTGATGATGCAGGAGGATCTGGTACGGGTGAACGAGCAGCTGAAGGTGGAGGCGGAGGAAGAGGGCCGCCCCTTCATCCCTATCCGCATCGGCATCGGCCTGAACACCGGCGAATGCGTCGTGGGCAACATGGGTTCCCAGCAGCGCTTCGACTATTCGGTGCTGGGCGATGCGGTGAACCTGGGTGCCCGGCTTGAAGGCCAGTCGAAGTCCTATGGCGTCACCAACATCATCGGCGAGATCACGGCAGAGGCGGTCCCGGACTACGCGATCCTGGAACTCGACCTGATCGCGGTGAAGGGCAAGGACGAGGCCGTGCGCATCTTCACCATGATGGGTGGCCCGGAGGAAGCCCAGAAGCCGGAATACAAGGCCCTGCGCGCCGAGACGGAGGCCATGCTGGCCACCTACAAGGCCATGAAGTTCGATGAGGCCTGGGCGCACATGGAGAAGTGCCGCGAGATGCGGCCCGACATGGACGTTCTCTGGGATCTCTATCAGGAGCGCCTGGAGGAATATCGCGAGAATCCGCCGCCCGCGGACTGGGATGGCGTGTTCCGCGCGACCAGCAAGTAGGCTGCCGTTCCGCACCGCCGGGCGTGTCGCAAGGTGCGCTGATTTTGCCGCAGTCGGGTGATTGCCGCCGTCCCGCGACTTCTCTATGTTGCGTGCCGCGTCAGGGGACGCAGGAAAATGAGTCGCTCCGATGCCGATAGCGGCACATTCGGGCGAGAGTCACTGTTTCAAGGGGGCAGGCGATGCACGAACCGGGTTCCATGGATATCAGCCAGCACAAGGGCATGTATGGCACGTTTGTCACGCTGACCAAGGTGACGATCATCGGCTCTGTCATCCTGCTGGCAGGAATGGCCATTTTCCTGGTCTGATCGCGAATGCGTGTCCGGTGGATGCCGGATCCGGAACGACGACCGGGCGGCCATGACGGCTGTGCCGGACACTGCCACAGACGGACAGGGCGTCGAACAGCATGAAAATCGGTATCCCGAAGGAGCGCCGCCCGCTGGAGCGGCGCGTTGCCATTTCACCTGAGACGGCGAAGAAGTTCACTGGCCTTGGCGCCACGGTCGTCATCGAGACGGGGGCGGGCAAAGCCTGCGGTCTGACGGACGACATGTTCAGGGCGGCGGGTGCCGAGATCGCGAGTGATGCGGCCGCTGCCGTGGGGGATGCGGACCTGGTGCTGAAGATCCGCCGACCGCTGACGGAGGCCGAGGGCGGACCGGATGAGGCCGCGATGCTGAAGTCCGGTGCGGTGCTGGTTGCCGGACTGGAGGCACTGCAGAACGCCGAACAGGTCGGCGACTATGCTTCGAAGGGCATCGTGGCCTTTGCCATGGAGCTGATGCCGCGCATCACCCGTGCCCAGTCCATGGATATCCTGTCCTCGCAGTCCAACCTTGCCGGCTACAAGGCCGTGCTGGACGCGAACGAGCATTTTCTTCGCGCCATGCCGATGATGATGACGGCGGCGGGTACCATTGCCCCGGCCCGCGTGTTCGTGTTCGGCGCCGGTGTTGCCGGTCTCCAGGCGATCGCGACGGCAAAGCGGCTTGGCGCTGTGGTCTCCGCCACGGATGTGCGGCCCGCGACGCGGGAACAGGTGATGAGCCTGGGCGGCAAGTTCGTGGCCCCGGATATCGAGGAGTCGGGCGACGGCGTGGGCGGGTATGCGAAGGAGATGTCCGACGCCTACAAGGCCAAGCAGGCAGAAATGACTGCCGAGGCGCTGAAGAAGACCGATATCGCCATCACCACCGCGCTGATTCCGGGCCGCAAGGCCCCGATCCTGATCACGGCGGAGCATGTGAAATCCATGCGCCCCGGTTCGGTCATCGTCGATCTGGCAGCGGAGATGGGCGGCAACTGTGAACTGACGACGCCGGGCGAGGTCACGGTCGAGCATGGCGTCACCATCGTTGCCTATCTGAACACGGCGAGCCGCATTGCCGCCGACGCTTCACTGCTGTTCGCCAAGAACCTGTGGAACTTCCTTTCGCCGCACATCGACAAGGAATCCGGTGAGCTGAAGATCGACTGGGAAGACGAAACCGTCACCGGCACGCTGCTGACGCGCGATGGCCAGGTGGTTCATGCGCAATTGAAGGGTGAGGGCTGATCATGGAAGCCGTTGATCCGTTTGTATTCCGGCTGGCGATCTTCGTGCTGGCGATCTTCGTTGGCTACTATGTCGTCTGGTCCGTGACGCCTGCGCTGCATACCCCGCTGATGTCCGTGACCAATGCCATCAGCTCGGTCATCGTCGTTGGTGCCCTGCTGGCTGTCGGGCCGGACGTCGGCGGCGACGGTTCGACCTTCGCCAAGGTCATGGGCTTCTTCGCGGTCATTCTGGCGTCGGTGAATATCTTTGGCGGCTTCGTCGTCACCCAGCGGATGCTGGGCATGTACAAAAAGAAGAAGAAGTAGGAGCAACCGGGCATGTCGGCCAACCTGACCGCAATCGCCTATCTGGTTTCGGGCATCCTCTTCATCATGGCGCTGAGGGGACTTTCGTCGCCCGTATCCAGCCGCCGTGGCAACGTCCTCGGCATGATCGGCATGACCATTGCCGTGCTGACCACCATCATCAGCCCTGCCGTGACCAACTATGTCTGGATCATCGTGGCGCTGGTCATCGGCGGCACCATCGGCACCGTCATCGCGCGCCGCATTCCGATGACGGCCATGCCGCAGCTGGTGGCCGCGTTCCACAGCCTGGTCGGTCTCGCCGCCGTGCTGGTGGCCGCTGCCGCGTTCTACAATCCCGAGCCCTACGGCATCCTGAATGCAGCCGGTGAACTGAAGGTCGGCAGCCGCATCGAGATGGCGCTGGGTGTGGTCATCGGTGCCATCACCTTTTCCGGTTCCATCATCGCCTTTGCCAAGCTGCAGGAACTGATGACCGGCAATCCGATCACCTTCCCCGGCCAGCACCCGCTGAATGCGCTGATCGGACTGGTGATCGTGGTCGCCATCGTGGTGTTCACCATTGATGTCGATCCGACCTGGTTCTGGGTCATGACCATCCTGGCGCTGGTGATCGGTTTCCTGCTGATCATTCCCATCGGCGGCGCGGACATGCCCGTCGTCGTGTCGATGCTCAACAGCTACTCCGGCTGGGCGGCGGCAGGCATCGGTTTCACGCTGGAGAACACGGCACTGATCATCGTCGGTGCGCTGGTCGGTTCCTCCGGCGCGATCCTCAGCTACATCATGTGCAAGGGCATGAACCGGTCGTTCTTCAACGTCATCCTTGGCGGTTTCGGTGGCGATTCCGCCGCTTCCGCCGCGACGCGCAGTGACAAGCCGGTCAAGGCCGGTTCCGCTGACGATGCCGCCTTCATCATGAAGAATGCCGGCAAGGTCGTGATCGTGCCGGGGTACGGCATGGCGGTGGCGCAGGCACAGCATGCGCTGCGGGAAATGGCCGACAAGCTGAAGGAAGAGGGTGTGGAGGTCGTCTACGCCATTCATCCGGTTGCCGGACGCATGCCTGGGCACATGAACGTGCTGCTGGCGGAGGCCAATGTCCCCTATGACGAGGTCTTCGAGCTGGAGGAGGTGAATTCGTCCTTCCAGACCGCCGACGTGGCCTTCGTCATCGGCGCGAACGATGTCACCAACCCCGCCGCCCGCGACGACCCGCAGAGTTCGATCTACGGCATGCCCATCCTGGATGTGGACAAGGCCAAGACAGTGCTGTTCGTGAAGCGGTCCCTCAGCCCCGGCTACGCGGGCATCGACAACGAGCTGTTCTACGCCGACAACACCATGATGCTGTTTGCGGATGCCAAGGGCTGCTGCGAGGAGATCGTGCGCGCCATCGACTGACGGGTCTGCGCCTCTGTCGGGGCGGACCGGTCAGGGCGCGCTGTTCTGCAGCACGACGCGATAGCCGTCAGGGTCCTCGAAGGTTGCGCCATTCGCGCGCCAGTAGGGATTGTGGGGCTCGACCGGATCGAAGCCGTGCGCCCGCATCCGCGTCATCGCCTCTTCCCAGACGGCCCTGTCCTCCAGATAGAAGACCAGAAGGTTTTCCGGTGTCGCAGCGCGTCCGGCGCTGAAGCCGTGCTTGCGGGTGAAGGCGAAGTGATGGTCCGCCCCCGGCACGCCGACAATCAGTCCGTCGAATCCTTCGTGGCCCTCGAAGCTGTAGATGATCGGGAACCGGAGGGCTTCGACATAGAAGCGCCGGATGGGCGCGAGGTCATCCGTAGGGCGTACGACACGCAGGACCGTGCCGCTGCGCATCAGGCCGCGTCTCTCAGGCGCTGCCGCTCCTCCAGATAATAGTAGAGCGGCAATCCGCAGGAGATGCCGACCAGCAGCAGCCCGACGATGGCGAGGCCATAGTAGGGCACATGTCTGCGCCGTTCCCGTGCCAGCATGTAGATCAGGAAGCAGACGCCCGTGATCACCAGATCCGCCGTGAAGAAGCGATCAGCCAGCGTCATGGAATTCTGCACGAACAGCAGCGGAATGTTGAAATCGTGCTCGATCGCCCACGGCACAAAGAATGCGTAGGGTATGACGGTGCCGACCAGCGTCATGAACAACCAGAATCGAGTCATGCCCGTCTTTCGCAGAAAATGATTAATCAGGGACTAACACGGAGACAAGTGAATCGCTCCTGATTTCTCGTAACAGCTTCCGCAACATGGCCTGTGGAAAGGATTCGTAGTCTACCGCGATCTCGGTGAAGGCATCGCTGCCACCGATCACCCGGTTCTGGAAATAGGTCTCGATGTCGTCTTCGCGGCTGAGGATAGGCAGGCCGTTGATCGTGATGCCTGCCGCGACGGCGGCGTCACGCTCCACGGTTACGTCGGGCAGGTGTGTGTTGCTGCCGTCGCCGGAGATGTCGATGACCCGCCGCCCGGCCGGAAACGGCAGATGCCGGAACTGTCTGGCGCTGAAGCGGATGGCGGCCCCGATTGCCGTGCCGCCGTCGGCGAACAGGCGGGGTGTCTGGCTGATCATCTCGGCCAGGCGGTCAGCCGACGCGGCATCCGAGACACGGGTCCATGGGATGGCCAGCCAGGTCTGGTGCGGGCTGGACCATTCGACCAGGGCGATGGCTACGGCCCCGACCGCGCCAGCGCGGATGGCCCGGATGACCCTTGGATGGCGCAGCGACGCGGCAATGCCGTCCAGTTGCAGGCCGAACTCCTCCCGACTGACGGAAGTGGAGGCGTCCACGGCGAGCACGATGGCAACATCGACCGATGCCTGCGCTCTGGCGCGGTCTTCGGGCAGCGCCAGCAGAACCAGTGTCATGGCAAGGCCCATGACGCAGTGATGGAGTGTCTTCATGAGGCTGTGGCCGCTGACTGCATGCGCTGCTCCACCCTGCGCAAGGTGAAGGCCAGCAGCGTTCCCGTCAGCCCCGCCGCCAGCACCAGCCAGCGGGCCGCACCGAAGTCTCCGCTCGCCTGGACGGCCAGCCAGGCGACAGCAGGCGGCCCGAGCAGGGAGCCGAGGTTGGTGCACTGCACGATGACCCCGTTGGTCGTGCCGATATTGCCCGCGCCCGGGCTGTGCATCGGTGCGCCGGCCAGCACGGCGCCGGGGATCAGGCCGCCGATGGCGGAGAACAGCGCCGCCAGCAGCAGCCGTATGGTGGGGGAGAGTGTCGCGTCGTAGATCCCGAAGGCCAGCACGGAAAGGGTCAGGGAACAGGCGACGACGATCTTCCAGCGGGCAAGGCCGAAGTTCAGCAGGGGACCGGATCCGAGACAGCCCGCCATGTTGGCGCCCACCACGAGTGCCACGCCAAGTCCTGCATCGGCGGTCGACAATCCGGCCTGCTCCATGATCGTGGGCATCCAGGTCAGCACCCCGAACCACTGCGTTGTGTAGCTCATGAAGATCAGGCCCAGCAGCCAGGGTCCGGGGCGGCTGGCGACGGCACGCAGGCCACTCAGGGACCGGGCCTGTCGGGGGCGTCCGCCGATTCCGCGTGTGGCGGCAAGAAAGAGCATCAGGAACAGGGCGACGAGTGCGCCGTTCAGCCACCAGATCAGCCGCCAGTCATCCTGGCTTGCCAGCAGGGGCGCGGCCGCCATCATCACGCAGAACCCGGCGGGCATGTAGATGCTCCAGGCGCTCAGGGCGCTGCGCTGGTCCTTCTGCGTCACCAGTTCGGACAGCAGGCCGGGCACGGCTGTCACGACGCTGACGAAGCCGACAGCCTCCAGTATCCGGGACGCATACATGACCGATGCGCTGTCGGCCAGGGCACCCGTCAGGTTCCCGGCAATGATGGTGAGCAGGCCCAGGGTTACGGCGCGCCTGCGGCCGATCTGGTCGGCGAAGACTCCGGCAATGATGCCGATGGCGACGGCCAGACCGTTGATGATCGACATGTAGAAACCGGCGCCGACCAGGTCGATGCCCAGGGTCTCCCGGATACCGCCGATCATCGGGGGCGCCTTGCCGACCTGCATGCCGCACACGATCCCGGCGCCGATGGCGATCCAGACTATGCCCCAGCGTGTCTTCGCGGATGTATCGGTGTTCGGCGCGCTCATGTGGCGAAGCATAGAGACGAACGCCGACCAGCGTCCCGTGCATTCTTGCTGCCTCGCCCTCGACGAGATTGACACTACCGGGGGTAACCGATATCAGGCTGTCAGGTCGCAACCGCCTGCCGCCCGCTGACATTCGTGTCCCGGTGAAGCGTTGCTGTTCATGTTTCCTGTCATCCTTCACATGCGTCGTGCGGATGGTAATGCGGGTCCCATTCTCCCTGTGCGAAGCATGAATGAGGAGGCATCGGGCATGACCGGTTCCCGAACGAATGCGTTTCTTGTCGGCTCCCTTGGGGCCATCTACGTCCGGACGGCGTTGCCGATCATCCTGGTGATGGGCATGAACGGTCTGCTGGCGGTGGTCGATGCCCTGTTTCTGGGGCACTTCGTGGGGCCGGAGGCTCTGGCAGCGGTCACCCTCATGTTTCCGCTCTACATGCTGGTGGTGGCGCTCGCGACCCTTGTCTCCAGCGGGATGTCCAGCATTCTGGCGCGGCATCTGGGCGGACGGCAGTACGAAGCGGCGCGGCAGGTCCTTGCGGGTGCGCACGGGCTGGCACTGGCCGTCAGCGCTGCTCTTGTGGTGCTGTTCCTGCTGTTCGGATCGACAGTCACCGATCTCGCGGCGGACGGTGATGCGAACCTGGCCGGCATGGGGCTGACCTACCTGCGGATCACGGTTCTGACGTCTCCGCTGATCTTCGTGCTCTCCGTCAACTCCGACGCCCTGCGCAACGAGGGCCGGGTCGGGTTCATGGCATCCATGAGCCTGCTGGTTTCCCTGGCCAACATCGGCTTCAACTACATCCTGATCGCTCAGCTCGGCCTTGGCGTTGCCGGGTCCGCGCTTGGCACGGCTCTCGCCCAGGCGCTGGCGTTCGCCATCATCCTGGCGTTCCGGTTGAGGGGCGAGACCGAACTCCGCCCCGGCGCCCTTGCCGGCAGGGCCCTTGGCGCGCGCTGGGGGGACATCATGGCGCTGGGCGCGCCGCAGAGCCTGGGCTTCGTCGGGCTGGCGCTGAGTTCCGCGGCAGTCATGCTGATGCTCCAGGTCATCAACAGCGCGAACTATGCGGATACCGTCTCCGCCTACGGGATCATCACGCGGGTCATGACCTTCGCCTATCTGCCGCTGCTCGGGCTGTCACATGCGATGCAGACGGTTACCGGGAACAATCATGGTGCCGGACTGTTCGACCGGTCCAACAGCAGCCTGCGCATCGGGATCGCCACGGCATTCGTGTACTGCGGTGTGCTGCAGGCCATCATGATGACATCTGCGGGTCCGATCGGCGGACTGTTCGTGAGTGACCGTCTCGTCATCGCGGAGGTGGCGCGCATCCTGCCGGTGATCGTGCTGGCCTATTGTGTTGCCGGACCGCTGATGATGATCGCCAGTCACTTCCAGGCCATCGGTGATGCCCGGCGCGCCGCCTTGCTCAGTCTTTCCAGGCCTTACCTGTTCGGCATCCCGCTGACGCTGGCCCTGCCGTTGCTGCTGGGGGAGCCGGGGATCTGGCTGGCCGGGCCGGTGGGGGAGGGGATGTGGCTGTTGCTCACCACCGTGGTGCTCTGCAGCGCCGGCAGGCGAGGCGTCCGCAGGTGGGGCCTGTTCGAACGGCCCGGTGTGGTTGCCGTGAACCCCTGACGGCCGCGCTGGTCGAATCGGCAGGCCGATCCGGCGCGCGGGACGTGTCCGAAGGTGAAGGCCTGCCGGTTCGGCTGGAGGCGCGGGCCGGAATCGAACCGGCGTACACGGATTTGCAGTCCGCTGCGTAACCACTCCGCCACCGCGCCGAAGCCGACAGGGCATCGGTGTATATGCGGGGCACGCCCCTGCGGTCAAGCGGCATGGCCAAACGCCGATCCGCCGCATTGCGTGGCGCAGGTGCGGGAACTATAAGCAGGAAGCTCAAGGTGCACTCAACGTTGCGGGAGAGACGGCGAAAATGGACTTCCAGGCTGCACGCAAGGCCATGGTGGATAGCCAGTTGCGACCGAACCGGCTGACCGATGATCGCATTGCCGATGCGATGCTCACCCTCCCGCGCGAGAAATTCCTGCCGAAGGCGCTGGCAGGCGTCGCCTATGTCGATGAGGACATTCATCTCGGCAACGGGCGCTATCTGATGGAGCCGATGGTGCTGGCCCGCATGCTGCAGGCCGCAGGGATTGGCCCGACCGATACGGTGCTGCATGTTGGCTGTGCCACCGGCTATGCCAGCGCGGTAATGGCGATGCTGGCCGGTACGGTGGTTGCGCTGGAATCCGATCCCGATCTCGCTGCCACGGCGACCGAGCTTCTGGCCGACCTGCAGATCGCCAATGCGGCGGTGGTCGAGGGAGATCTGGCAAAGGGGCTGGCGGACCAGGGACCCTATGACCTGATCCTGGTCGAGGGGGCTGTCTCCGGCGTGCCCGAGGCCCTTGTGGACCAGATTGCGGACGGTGGGCAGCTGCTGGCCATCGTTCGGGGCAATGGTGTCGGCGTGGTGACGCTCTATCGCCGGGAGAACGGGGTGGTTGGCCATCGGCCGCTGTTCGATGCCGCGACACCGGTATTGCCGGGTTTCGAGGCGCGCAAGGCCTTCGTGTTTTGAGTTCTGGGACGGACCTGCCGCTGGAGATCACACCGTCCGAAGCCCGCGCGCTGGTGACAGACTCCCGTGCCTTGATCGTTGATGTGCGTGAAAAGTGGGAATGGGATCTTTGCAGGATCGCAGGCGCACACCATATCCCCTTACGTGACCTGCCGCAGCGGCGTGACGAGGTACCCATGGACCGCCCGGTGATCTTCAACTGCCACCACGGCATGCGCAGTATGCAAGCAGTGTCGTGGCTTCGGCAGCAGGGTTATGACAACGTGACGAACCTTCATGGAGGCATCGACCTATGGTCGCAGGAAATCGACAGTTCGGTCGCACGCTATTGACCGGTTCGGCGTTTGCGGCGCTGGCTTCCGGGCTGACCGCCATGGCCATACTGATTTCGGTCCCGGCCGAGGCCGAGACCCTGCGCGATGCCCTGAATTCCGCATATACGACCAATCCGACCCTGCGGGCAGAGCGCGCGAACCTGCGCGCCAATGACGAGAATGTCTCCCAGGCCGTGTCAGGCTGGCATCCGACTGTTGTCGCGACCAGCGACCTCGGGGTGCAGCTGACCGACCAGGACATCGCCGGCATCAACCGTTCCGACAGTACGGTTCCGATCAACGCCAATATCCAGGTGACCCAGCCGCTCTATCAGGGCGGGCGTGTCGACGCACAGATCGGGTCTGCCGAGGCGCTGGTCCGTGCCGGTCGGCAGAACCTGCGGGGAACGGAGCAGGATGTGCTGCTGGACGTCGTCACCGCCTATCTGGACGTGCTGCAGAACCAGGCCGTCGTGCGTCTCAACCTGAACAACGAGGAACGGTTGCGCCGCCAGCTGGAGGCTGCGCAGGATCGCTTCAGCGTGGGCGAGATCACGCGAACGGATGTGGCGCAGGCGCAGGCGCGCCTTGCCCGTGCCGCCGCCGACCGGGCGCAGTCGGAGGGGAATCTGATCGCCGCGCAGGCCAACTACGCCCGCATCGTCGGCAATCAGCCGGGGCAGCTGGAGCCACCGCCGCCGCTGCCCGCCCTGCCTGAGGATGAGGCCGCCGCGCTGACGACCGCATTCGCCAATAATCCGGATCTGCTGGCATCGAACGAGGTAGCGCGCTCTGCGCGTTTCGACATCGAGACGGCGGAGGGTCAGCTGAACCCCAGTCTCGATTTCGAGACCACGGGTGTTCATGCCCGGGACAACAACCAGAGCGGCAATGTCACCAGCCAGGTGACTTTCCAGGTGGTCGCGACCGTGCCGCTGTACCAGACCGGCGCGGCCTACAGTGCCGTGCGCCAGCAGCGTCAGGTCGAGAGCCAGCGCCGCCTCGAGGTCGAGGAAACCCGCCGACTCGTCGAACAGGGTGTGACACAGGCCTGGGAAGCCCTGACCACGGCACAGGCCCGTATCCAGGCAGGCCGCGAGGAAGTTCATGCCAACGAGATCGCGCTGGAAGGCGTGATTCAGGAGGCCCAGGTCGGGTCCCGCACTACGCTGGACGTTCTGGATGCGGAGCAGGAACTGCTCGATTCCCAGGTTGCTCTGGTTCAGGCGGAACGGGATGAGTACGTGGCCGCTTTCCAGCTTCTGGACGCGGTTGGCCAACTGGATGCGAAATCACTGAGCCTTGATGTCGATGTCTACAATCCGTCCGTCAATTATCGGGCGGTGAGGGAGCGCTGGTTCGGATTTGATGCACCGGGGCTGGACTAGGCAGTTTCTTGCTGCGGGCACGCCGGCTATTGCCGGTCTGTTAACCAAGTCTTAGCGTCGTCCCTCTAGATTCCGGATCTGGCGCAGGCCGCAAGTGGCCTCAACCAGCTTGGAGCCGCAGAAAGCGGGGAACGGAAAAGTCATGAGCGACACCGCAGCACAGAGCGAACCGACAATGGAGGAGATCCTCGCCTCCATTCGCCGCATCATTTCGGAAGATGATGATGCCCCTGAAGGTGCTGCGGACAATGATGCCGAGCCAGTGGAACCCGCCGAGCCGACGGTCGATGACATCCTGGCCGTCGATGACGAGCCGGAGCCCGAACCGGAACCTGAGCCGGAACCTGAACCGGAGCCGGAACCCGAGCCTGAACCGGAGCGTCCGACCGCCGATGTATTCGAGCTGACGCAGGTACTGCGCGACGATGGTTCTGTCCTGGATCTGGACGACGACCTGGTGATGGACGATGAGCCGGAACCTGTTGTGCCGCCTGCGCGTCATGCAACGATGGAGTCCGGGCTGCTGGCTGACAAGGTCGCGGTGGCCTCCGCTGCATCCTTCGCCGGTCTTGCCAGCGCACTTTCGGCACAGCGTGACATTGCCGTGCCGACGCATCGCACGCTGGAGGACATCACGAAGGAACTGCTCCGGCCGATGCTGAAGGAATGGCTGGACCAGAACCTGCCGACAGTGGTCCAGCGAATAGTGGAACGCGAGATCGCCAAGCTTTCCGCGCCGGTGGACGATCCCAAGTAACACAGCTTCCCGAACCGATGAGCCAGCCTGGCGCTTGGCTGAGCATTTCTCGCGTGTCATCGACCTTCACCAGCCTATCCTTTGCCCCGGCATTTCAGATGGCGGAGGTGAAGATGACGCGGGTGCTCAGGATGTGGCAGGTGGATGCATTCACCGATGTGCCCTATCGCGGCAATCCATGTGCCGTGTTCTTCGATGGTGGTGATCTCTCGGGTGCGCAGATGCAGCAGATCGCGCAGGAGATGAACCTCTCCGAGACCGTCTTTCTGTGCCCGCCGACAACGGCGGATGCGGACTATCGTGCCCGCATCTTCACCCCACGCAGCGAGTTGCCCTTCGCCGGACACCCCACCATCTCTGCCGCCTTCTGTGTCTGGAGCAGTATGCGGGATGCGGGCTTCGGTCCCTTGCCGACCCTGCTGCGACAGGAATGTGGCGCGGGGATCGTTCCGGTGGAGATCGCCACGCAGAACGGAACGCCGGTCTTCACCATGACCCAGATGAAGCCCGCGTTCCGTACCTTCGACATGAGCAGGGAAGATGTCGCGGCGATGCTGGGATGCGATGCCGGTGACCTGCTGGACCCCGCTCTCGATGCCGCCAGCACGGGCATCTGGTGGATGTTCGCGCGCTGCCGTTCGCCGGAGGTCGTGGCTGCGCTCTCCCCCGACATGACGGCCATCAGTGCCCTGTCGCAGGAGACCGGTATCACGGGGCTGGCCGCCTGGTGCGTCGGGGCGACCCAGGATGGTGTCGACGTGAAGCTGCGGGGCTTCGCCCCGGCTGAGGGCGTGCCGGAAGATCCGGTCACGGGCTCGGCCAACGGCTGCCTGGCGGCCCTGATTGCCCGCGACGGTGTTCTCGGTGCCGCGCCTGTCAGCTATGTGGCGGAGCAGGGTGTCGAGATGGGACGGGCGGGCAGGATCTTCGTCAGTTGCGACGCTGCCGAGGCAGCGCCACGGGTCGGAGGCCACGTTGTCCGGGTGATGACGGGTGACCTGGCGATCTGACCGGATGCCGGGGAAGGGGAGCGTCGTTGGCCTTGGGCGGCGGCGCACAATCGGATAGCATCCGCCAATGAACAAGCTGCACCGGAAGATCGCTGTCACGTTGCTGGTTGCGGGCGCCGCGCTTTGCGCCGTCCCTGCACATGCGGCGTTTCTCGAAGGCGTCGCCGCCTACAATCGCGGCGACTTCGCGGCTGCGGCGGATATCTGGCGGGAAGATGCCGCCGCCGGAGATGCAGCGGCGCAGCGCAACCTCGGCCTGCTGTACCTGAACGGGCAGGGCGTGCCGAAGAACGAGGCGGCGGCGGCGGAGTGGTTCAGGCGATCGTCCGACCAGGGGTTCCCGCGCGCCTCGGCAAATCTGGGTGAGATGTACCTGCGCGGTGTCGGCGTGCCGCGTGATCCGGAACGGGCTGTGACCTTCTTCCAGCGCGCGGCAGAGGCGGGACTGGCGGAGGCGCAGTACAACCTGGCCATCCTGACCGAAGCCGGTTTCGGTGTGAAGAAGGATACGGAACTGGCGCGCCGCTGGTTCGAGCGCGCGGCGGCCGGCGGGCATGCGCCGGCGCGTGAACGGCTGCGTCAGATGGCACCGCCAGAGGCAGCCTCCGTAGATGACGATGAAGTCGAGGCGGCCCCGACAGAAGACCTTGCATCATCGGGGGATGAGGGGCCGGAGATTCAGAGGGCGGGGGACGGGGGGCTGATCGACAGCCTGAACACCATACTTTCCCCGTCGGGCTGATGTCTTCATGACATGGCGGCATTTTTGCCGCGAGAACTTCCACGATGGCTACATCTGGCAATGAAACATTGATGACACTACATGATAGTGTGCAAAGACCATGACGATTCCGCATGGTCTGACGGGACTGTTTCGATCAGCATGACGAGCATGAAAGACCCTTATTCCATACTGGGAGTGACGCGAGCTGCGTCGCAGGAAGACATCAAGCGGGCCTATCGCGGACTGGCGAAGGAACTGCACCCTGATCGTCATCCGGGCGACGAAGCCGCCGCTGAACGTTTCAAGGAAGTCTCCGCAGCATACAATCTGCTGGGTGACGCGGCGCAGCGTGCCCGGTTTGATCGTGGCGAGATCGGTGCCGACGGCGCGGAGAAGGCGCCGCACGGTTTCCATTATGCCAATGCCGGTGGTGCCGACGAGTTCACCCGGGGCGGCTTCGGCGGCCCGCGCGGGTTCGAGGATATCGTGGGCGACATCTTCGGCGGATTCCGTGGCGGTCGCGGCGGACCTGTCCGTGGGCGTGACCGCAAGTACAGCCTGACCGTTGATTTTCTGGAGGCCGCGCGTGGCGGCAACCGTCGTCTGACCCTGCCCGGCGGCAAGACACTGGATGTGCGCATTCCGGAGGGGCTGGAGGATGGCCAGCAGATCCGCCTGAAAGGCCAGGGCGACCAGCCCCAGGGCGGAACCGCAGGCGACGCGATGATCGAGGTTTCGGTGCGGTCGCATCCGCTGTTCTCGCGGGATGGGCGGGATATCAGTCTGGAGCTGCCGATCTCCCTGCGTGAGGCGGTGCTTGGGGCCAAGATCACCGCCCCCACGATCCATGGCGACGTGACCATCAGTATCCCGAAGGGCTCCAACGCCGGACGCGTGCTGCGCCTCAAGGGGCGCGGTATCCGCAATCCGAAGGACAACAGCGCGGGCGATCAGTACGTGAAGCTGAAGGTGGTGCTGCCGGAGGTGCCGGATGCCGCGCTGGAGGAGTTCGTGCGGGGCTGGCGCCAGGGGGAAGAGCACAATCCCCGCGCGGGGCTGCGAACCGGCTGACCGCGTTACGCGGAACCGGCCGAACCCTGGGGGAGGGAACAGGCATGACTGTCAGGCGCGAACTGAAGGTTCTGGTGCGTGGTCTCCAGTTCGGGGAGGGACCGCGCTGGCGCGATGGTCGCCTCTGGTACTCGGATTTCTACGCCCACATGGTCCGTACCGTCGATCTGGCCGGAACCGTCCGGGACGTTGTCGAAGTGCCCAATCAGCCTTCAGGACTGGGATTCGACCCGCAGGGCCGCCTGCTCATCGTTTCGATGCTGGATCGGTTGCTGCTGCGGCTGGAAGACGATGGTTCACTGACCACGGTGGGTGACCTGTCCGCTGTTGTCGCCGCCCCCTGCAATGACATGGTGGTGGATGCGGAGGGCCGGGCCTATGTGGGCAACTTCGGATTCGAGCGTCACAAGGGCGAGGATCCGGCCACGACAAGCATGTGGCGTGTCGATCCCGATGGTTCGATCCATGAGGCTGCGACCGACCTGTTCTTTCCGAATGGCACCGTCATCACACCGGATGGCGGCACGCTGATCGTCGGCGAGACCTTCGGCAATCGTCTGACGGCCTTTGACCGCAGCCCCGACGGCAGCCTGTCGAACAAGCGCATGTTCGCCGATACGCCGGGGGTATTCCCCGACGGAATCTGTCTGGATGCGGAGGGGGCGGTCTGGGTGGCGGACCCGCGCGGTCGTCGCGTCGTCCGCGTGCTTGATGACGGCCGCATTGCGGAGGAAGTGCCTCTGCATGACCGGGGCGCCTATGCCTGCATGCTGGGCGGGCCGGAGGGAACGCATCTGTTCGTGATCACCAATCAGGACAGTGGTCCGGAGATCATCGGCAAGGGCCTCGGGCAGATCGAGGTGATGCAGGTCGAGGTGCCGGGCGCGGGCCTGCCCTGACTCCCCGTCACTTCGCGCCGATCTTCGGTTCCTCACCCTTCAGAAGCCGGACGATGTTGGCGCGGTGCTTCATGAAGATGAAGGCGGCGATCAGGATCGCCAGTTCCATGCGCAGATGATCGTACCAGAGATAGGCATAGACCGGGGTCAGGGCGGCGCTGGCCAGCGCGGCCAGTGACGAGTAGCGGAAGATCACGGCCACCAGCACCCATGTGGCGCAGGCCGCCGCGCCGACGAGCGGGTGCATGGCGAGCGCGATGCCCAGGAACGTGGCCACGCCCTTGCCGCCCCTGAACCCGAGAAAGATCGGGAACAGGTGACCAAGGAAGGCGGCAATTGCGGCCAGGACCGCACCGTTCACCCCCAGGAAATGGTCCGCCAGCAGGACCGCGACCGCACCCTTGCCCGCATCCAGCACCAGCGTCGCCGCCGCCAGGTCCTTGCGGCCCGTGCGCAGTACATTGGTGGTGCCGATGTTGCCCGACCCGATCTTGCGCACATCGCCCAGCCCGGCCAGCCGGGTCAGCAGCAGCCCGAATGGGATCGATCCAATGAGATAGGCCAGCGCCATCGCCGGCAGGAACCAGTCAGGTGCCGCGAAGATCTGCGTGATGACGATGAACAGGTCGGAGTACATTCCTGGGCCTTTCCGGCGGGTCTGCTCACGGACGGCGAACGGGGCGGCAGCTTCCCACCACTTGCCGCCGAAAGTCTACCACGCCGGATCAGCGCCGCCTCAATAGCTCCGTGGCAGGCCCAGTTTCCGCTCCGCGATGAAGTTCAGGATCATCTGCATCGAGACCGGTGCGATGCGGGAGATCATGACTTCGCGCATCAGCCGTTCGACGTGATACTCCTTCGCGTAGCCCATGCCGCCATGGGTCAGCACCGCCTGTGTCGCGGCCTTGAAACCGGCTTCCGCGCCCAGATACTTCGCCGCATTGGCCTCCGCGCCGCAGGGAAGTCCCCGGTCGTAGAGGTCGGCGGCCTTCATGCACATCATGTAGGCGGCTTCCAGTTCGGCCCAGTTGACGGCAAGTGGATGCTGGATCGACTGGTTCATGCCGATGGGGCGTCCGAAGACGACGCGTTCCTTGGCGTATTCCACCGCGCGTTCCAGCGCCTGCTGTCCGATGCCGATGCCTTCGATGCCGACCAGGATGCGTTCGGGGTTGAGGCTGTGCAGCAGGTAATAGAATCCCTTGCCTTCCTCGCCGATCAGGTCCTCCTTCGGGATCGGCAGGCCGTCGATGAAGACAGCATTCGAATCCACCGACTTGCGACCCATCTTCGGGATGACCCGAGCCTCGATATAGTCGCGGTTGAAGTCGGTGTAGAACAGGCTGATGCCATCGGTGGACTTCGAACAGTCCTCCTTGGCCGTCGTTCGGGCCAGCAGCAGGATCTTGTTCGCTTCCTGCGCGGTGGAGGTCCACATCTTCCGACCGTGCACGACATAGCCCTTGTCCGTGCGTTCCGCCTTCGTCTTGATGCTGGTGGTATCTAGGCCGGCATCCGGCTCCGTGACGCCGAAGCAGGTGATCTGCTCACCCTTGATCAGCGGTGGCAGGTGGCGCTGCTTCTGCTCCTCCGTCCCCATGACCACGATGGGGTGCGGGCCGAAGATGTTGATGTGCACGGCGGAGGCGGCACTCTGCGCGCCGGGCGTCTGCGCGATGGTATTCATCATGATCGCGGCTTCCTTCACGCCGAGACCCGATCCGCCATATTCCTCCGGCATCGCGATGCCGAGCCAGCCGCCGTCGGCCATGGCCTTGTGGAATTCATGGGGAAACTTGCCGGTCTCGTCGCGATCCAGCCAATAGGCGTCATCAAACGGTTCGCAGGCCTTGCGCACCGCATCGCGGATGGCTTCCTGCTCCTCGGTCATTCTGAAATCCATTGTGTCCTCCCCAGAACCTTGTGTGTACGCAACATTGTGACAGTCTAGCGCGCGATCAGGCGCGCAAGGAAGATGAACGGTACACCACCGACGATCAGGATTGCCGCACCCGCGTAATACAGCGCCGCATAGCTGTCGCTCGCTTCCTGAATGAAGCCGCCGATCCATGCCCCGAGACCGCCGCCAGCGCCGCCCGCCGCCAGCATGACGCCGTAGATGCGCCCGAACGCAGGCCCCTGAAACAACCGTGATGCAATGGACGAGATCATGGGGCCGCGACTGCCGAGTGTCAGGCCGAGGCAGACGATGGACCCGTAAAGCACGAGGGTATTGAGGTTGCCCGCCAGTGACAGGAAACCGGCATAGGCCACCAGCGTCAGGGCATAGGAGAGCGTTGACGCAGGCAGTACGCCGAACCGGTCCCCCAGAAAGCCAAAGCCGATCATGCCGACCGGTGCCAGGGCACCGGTGATGCCGTAGAGGCTGGCGGCGTCCAGCGGCGGGATGCCCACTGTCTGGAAATAGTCCACCTGCTGGGTGACGGCGACATAGACCCCGGCCCCGGTGGTGGCATAGATCCAGGCCAGCCCCCAGAAGTACCAGGTCGCCATCGCGGCCTTCAGGGAGGTGATCTGCTGGCGCGCACCGGGTTCGGCCGCGCGGCTGATACTGCGGTTCGCGACCTGCGTGCTGCCCGCAAGGAACCGCTTCCAGGGGGCGAACAGGACGACCGGCAGCACGATGGCGAGACCGATGACGGCCAGCCAGCGATAGGCCAGCTGCCAGCCAAGCTCGTCGATGAGAAGCTGCGATACCGGTGAGAAGACCAGCACGCCGATCCCCATCGACGAATGCACCAGCCCGAGCGCGGCGGCGCGACGGCGGTCGAACCAGCGGCTGACCAGTGCGGCATGGGTGACGTTGCCGAGCATGGCGCCAGCGGTGCCGACGGCGATGCCATGGCCGAGGTAGAAGCTCCACAGTCCCGCGTCGGTACTGGCCAGCAGCATGCCGCCAACCATCATCGCCATGCCGCAGAAGTAGACAGTACGGGGGCCATGGCGGTCGAAGATCCAGCCTGCCAGCGGCGCACCCAGGCCCCAGCAGGTCATGGCAATGGCGTAGATCGCGGTCAGCTGGTCGCGGTCCCAGTCGTGGCTCTGGTCCAGCGGGCGCAGCATGACGACGAAGCTGTCGAACATTCCGCGGGCAACCATGCCGAGGATGAAGCAGAACAGCAGGACACCGACGGCGTCCCATGCGCTGGCCCCGCCGGATGACGGTCGTTCCGAGCCTCGCGTCATCTCCCTGAAACGCTCCGGTCTGTCAGATGCCAAGGGCTGGCTTCAGGGCGCGCATCACGGCTGTCGGTTGTTCCGTCATCATCATGTGACCGCAGTCGGGAATGACGGTGGCGTCGGCCCCCTTGATCAGGGCTGCGAGCTTCCGCCCGACCTTGGCGGGGGTCATGTTGTCGTTGGCGCCAAGGATCAGGTACGTCGGGCAGGTCACTGCCGCCGCCGCGGCCTCTCCGCCGTCGTAGGCATTGCAGATCGCCAGGTGGCGGTGCATCACGCCGTGCGCCGCCTGCTGCACCACGCGTGTATCGGCACCCACCATCCAAAGACCCGGAACCTGAAAGCCGCCGATATGCGCCCGCCGGGCATGGGCCCAGTCGTTCATCAGACCGATGGCAAGGGGCAGGTTGCTGTCCGCCGCATCCAGGAAGGCATCGTTGACGGCCATCGGATAGCCGACGCCCATCAGCACCAGTCGGCTCACGCGATCGGGATTGTGCCCGGCGGTCTCCAGCGCGATGAGCGCGCCCATGGAATGACCCACCAGCGCCGCCTTCTCCACCCCCAGCGCATCCAGCACGCGGATCAGCCAGTGGGACGCGTCGTGGATCGATTCGGGCAGGTCACCACCGGACTTGCCGCAGCCGGGCAGGTCGAGCGACAGGACGCTCAATCCGTGGTGCGCCAGATACCGGGTCTGCAGTGACCAGGCGAGATGGCTCATCGCGGCGCCATGGATCATCACGACCACGTTGCCGCTGGGGTCGAATTCCTTGCCGCCTGTGTGGGCATAGACGTCGTGACCGTCGACTTGAAACATCATGATTGCTTACTCCGCCGCTTGGGGAACGGCGCGCTGCGCGGTGCGCAGGGCCTGCTTCAGGTCATCGATCAGATCGTCGGCATCTTCCATGCCGACAGACAGGCGGATCATGTCCTCCCCGATGCCGGCGGCCTTCAGCGCGGCCGCATCCATCTGCTGATGCGTTGTCGAGGCCGGGTGAATCACCAGTGACTTGGCATCCCCGACATTGGCGAGGTGGGAGAAGATGTTCAGTGCCTCGATGAAGGCGCGCCCGGCCTCCCGACCGCCCTTGACGCCGAAACTGAAGATGGCACCGGCACCCTTGGGCAGAAGCTGCCTGGCCCGTTCATGATCCGGGTGGCTCGGCAGATCGGGGTAGGAGACCCAGTTCACCGCATCGTTGCCATCCAGGAACGCGGCGACCTTCCGCGCATTCTCCACATGGCGCGGCATGCGCACATGCAGGGTCTCGACCCCCTGCAGCAGGTAGAAGGCGTTCTGCGGGCTGAGGCAGGCACCGAAATCGCGCACGCCCTCTCCGCGCGCGCGCATGGCGAAGGCGGCGGGGCCGTATTCCTCCCAGAAGTTCAGGCCGTGATAGCCCGCATAGGGCTCCGTCAGGGTCGGGAACTTGCCGGAGGCGGCCCAGTCGAAGGTGCCGCCGTCGATCAGCGCGCCGCCGATGGCCACCCCGTGACCGCCAAGGAACTTGGTTGCCGAATGCATGACGATGTCGGCCCCGTGCTCGATGGGCCGGAACAGGTAGGGCGTGGCGAAGGTATTGTCGATCATCAGCGGAATGCCGTTGTCATGGGCGATCTGCGCTACGGCGGGCAGGTCCATGATCTCCAGACCGGGATTGCCCAGCGTTTCGCCGAAGACCAGGCGCGTCTCGGGCCGGATCGCCTTTGCGAATCCTTCCGTGTCGCGCGGATCGACGAAGGTCGTGGTGATGCCGAATCGGGGCAGGGTGTGATGAAACATGTTGTGGCTGCCGCCGTAGACAGAGGCGGAACTGACGATGTGCCCGCCCTGGCCCATCAGCGTCGCGATGGCCACATGCAGGGCTGCCTGACCTGAGGCGGTGCAGACGGCGCCGACCCCACCCTCCAGCGCGGCCAGCCGTTCCTCCAGCACCGCGACGGTGGGATTGGAGATTCGGGAATAGAGGTGGCCCGGCGTTTCCATGTTGAACAGGGCCGCCGCATGATCCGTGTCCTGAAAGACATAGGATGTGGTCATGTGAATCGGTACGGCACGGGCGCCGGTGACCGGGTCCGGATGCTGTCCGGCATGAAGGCCAAGCGTATCGAACTTCGGATACTTGGGTTTCAAGGTGGCTCTCCTCCTCCGGCAGCCGGTGTCGTGACGGCTGCATGATCCGGGCGGTGCGGCGCGTCAGGCCGCATCAGTGCTGATCTTCAGACACCTGATCCTGGGACTACACCAGGCCGGCGCAAAGAAAAAACCGCGCCCGTTGCCGGTCGCGGCTTTTTCGAGAAACTTAGTTTTCCCCTCAAGGCGTTGATCGCCCTGTTATTACGCGCCAGTCCCTGTCAACTCGGCTCCGCGAGCGGGATTAGGCCAAGGTTGGGGAAAGGAGTCAAGCAAGTGCATTAGCACTGAAACACAAAATCGATGCTGCGGCGCAGCAAACCGGAAGACCAGTGCAGACTGATAGGTCGCCCCCGGGGAGGGGAACTCGGAGGCGACCATTTCAGACAGGGAGGTTGAGGGGAGAACTACTCCTGCTCAGGGTTCCCAATGTACCGGACGGAAGTTAACCATCCCCTAATGCTGCCGGATCAGGTTCCGGGAACCGTCTAGCGGCTGAATATGGAATCAGCGGCACTGCGCACGCTGTGCTTCTTCTCGATCACGGCACGCAGGGTCGTGATCTCCGCCTCCAGTTCGACGATCCGTTCCTGCAGCTCTTCGATCGAGACATCGTCCAGATCGCGGGACTGGAAATACTTCTCCCGCGCGCGTTCCTCATCTTCCATTGTTGCCTCCGCTTGCCACTCCGGGGCAGCAAGCATAGATCAGGTGCACGTTGATCGACAAAGGGACGCTGGCATGAATGACCGGGCGTCTTCGTGGCACAGGGTGAGGGAACAGCACATGAGCGAGACACTGCCGACGGAAATGACGGTGATTGGCCTGGATGGATTCGGTGCACCGGAGGTGCTGAAGCCCATGACGCGCCCCGTTCCCGCACCGGGTCACGACGAGGTGCTGATCAAGGTCGCGGCGGCAGGCGTGAACCGTCCCGACGTCATGCAGCGGACGGGTGGCTATCCGCCGCCGCCGGGCGCCCCGGACTATCCGGGGCTGGAAGTCGCGGGGACCGTGGCCGCCAAGGGAGACGGGGTGCATCAGTTCAATGTGGGTGATCGCGTCATGGCGCTGGTTGCCGGTGGTGGCTATGCCGAATATTGCGTCGCGCCGGAGGGGCAGTGCCTGAACGTCCCGGCCAGCCTGGACATGGTGCATGCGGCGGCGGTGCCGGAAACCTATTTCACCGTCTGGACCAACATGTTCGAGCGCGGAAAGCTGCAGGGCGGCGAGAGTGTCCTGATCCATGGCGGGTCCAGCGGTATCGGCACGACGGCGATCCAGCTTGCGAAAGCCTTCGGGGCGCGGGTCTTCGTGACGGCCGGATCGGCCGAGAAATGCGCCGCCTGCGTCGATCTGGGCGCGGAGCGGGCGATCAACTACCGGGAGGAGGATTTCGCGGAGGTGATCGCGGAACTCACCGGCGGGGAGGGGGTCAACCTGGTTCTCGACATGGTCGGCGGTGCCGACTACTTCGCGCGCAACGTGAAGTCGCTGGCCGTGGAGGGACGGCTGGTGCAGATCGCTGTCCAGCAGGGGCCGAAGGTGGAACTGAACCTGCTGCATGTGATGCAGAAGCGGTTGCACCTTTCCGGTTCGACCCTGCGCCCCCGTCCCGTGGCGGACAAGGCGCTGATCGCCCGCGCGCTGGAGGATCACGTGCTGCCGCTGCTGGCTGACGGGCGCGCGCTGCCGGTCATCGATACCGTGCTGCCGCTGGAGAAGGCGTCCGAGGCACATGCCCTGATGGAGGCCAGCAACCATGTCGGCAAGATCATGCTGACGGTCGGGTGACGCGCCCCGCTTGAATCCGGCGCGTAAAACGTCTAATTCGTGCGCATGAGTTTCATGACCGCTGATGTGCACGCAACCGGATATGTGATGCAGGCGCGGTACCCCTGACAGTCTGAACGGGAGAATACAGTGGCATTACCTCTGATGCCGAAGGCCACCGCCGTATGGCTGATCGACAACACGATGCTTTCCTTTCGCCAGATCGCTGAATTCTGCGGCCTGCATCCGCTGGCCATTCAGGGCATGGCGGATGGTGAGGTGGACCAGAACATTGTCGGTCTGGACCCCGTGGCCAACAGCCAGCTGACGCGCGCCGAGATCGAGCGGTGCGAGAAGGACCCCAACGCCAATCTGGTGCTGCGGGAATCCGCGATCCCGATCCAGCGTCAGAAGAAGGGCGCGCGCTACACGCCCGTGTCCAAGCGTCAGGACCGTCCGGCGGCGATTGCCTGGATCCTGCGCCACCACCCGGAACTGACCGATGCTCAGATCCGGCGGTTGCTGGGCACGACAAAGGACACGATCAACAAGATCCGTGAACGCACCCACTGGAACATGACCAACATCAAGCCGACCGATCCGGTGAGCCTGGGCATCTGTACCCAGACGGAGCTTGCCGCGCTGGTGTCGGAGGCCGCGGATCGCCGTCGCAAGATGGTCGCCGAGAAGCCGGACCTGATTCCGGAAACCCATGTGGAACATGCGGCCCCGTCTGCCGCGGGTCGACTGTCTGCCGAGGCCGCGATTGCCTCCGCGGCGCTGGGCATCGGCAAGCCGAAGGAAGAGAGCGACGAGGAAGACGTGCCGACCGTCGATTCCGTCTTCGGCAAGAGCGAGGACTGATCAGTCGGAGGTAGCCGGAATGTCAGATCGGCATTCCGGCGAGTCCCTTCAACGCCACGTCGTCGTCGGTCACCTGGCAGATGCTGACATCGCGCAGCCAGTCCTGCATGGGGCCGGGCAGGTGAAAGGCTGAGACCAGCGTTGCAGTCGGCAACAGCGGAAACAGCCGTTTCGCCAGTCCGCCGACAATGATCACGCCGCCCGTCGCGCCTGTCGTCAGTGCAGCCGTTGCCGCGAAACGGGCGAACAACTGGGCGTAGAGCTGTCCCAGCCGCAGCGCCGATGGTGTCGCCTGGCGCAGGAATTCAATGACCTCCGGTGCCGTCCGTGTTCCATCGCGGAACCCCGCGACCCGGCAGAGCTGTGGCAGTCCGGTGCCTGAAAGCAGGGCTTCGGCGCTGAACGGGACGTCGGTGTCGAGAAGGCCGCGGGTGGAGAGCAGCCCATGGCCGATCTCTGTCGCCACGGCAATCTGGCTGCCCGACCCGTCCGGAACCAGCAGGCTCCCGCCGATTCCGGTCCCGACCCCGATGGTCAGCACCGGACGATCGTGATCCGGCAACTTCCTGGACGCCAATGGCCTGGGACTGCAGTAACGGGTTCCCATGGCCGCCGCCTGCAGGTCATTCAGCAGCCGGCCCTCGCCACCGGCAGCCAGGTCACGCAGCATCGGCAGGTCGAACTGCCAGGGTCCATTGACCAGCCGACCCGCGCCACCACTCACCGGTCCGGCGATGGCGACCGCAACCGAAGCGAGGTTCGGGAGGCCGTTCGCCGCGAGATAGGTACGGGCCGCCTCCGCGAAGCCGACGTGGTCGGCGGTCTGCATTTTCTGGACGCGGGAAGGTGTGCCCTGTCCGTCGACAAGGCCGAAGCGGGCATGAGTCCCACCGATATCCGCGATCAGTCGCATCGGACCTGTCCCTCCCTCAGCCCGGAACCGCGCGCAGCAACTGGCTCAGGTCGTTGAGGAACCGGCTGCTCCAGCGGGAAACGTCCAGGTCCTGAACCACCTTCATCAGGGCCTTGTGGCGGCGCTTGCGTTCCTTCAGCGGCATCTGCAGGGCGGTCTGCAGCGCGATGGCTGTCTGGTCGATGTTGTAGGGATTGATCAGCAGGGCCTCGTCCATGTACTCGGCCGCGCCGGCAAAGCGTGACAGGACCGGCATGCCGGGATCATCCGGATTCTGTGCCGCCACATATTCATGCGCCACCAGGTTCATGCCGTCGCGGAGCGGCGTGATCAGCGCGGCGCGGCTGGCGCGATACAGGGCGGCGAGCGTCTCGCGGGGGAACTGGCGATTGATGTAGCGGATCGGTGTCCAGTCGAAGTCGCTGAACTTGCTGTTGATCTCCCCGCTGAGCGAGTCCAGGCGTTCGTGCAGATCGACATAGGCATCGACCGCACCGCGCGATGTCGGGGCGATCTGCATGAAGGTCATGGCACCGCGGTTCTCCGGATAGAGCTCGAACAGGCGGCGCACCGATTCCATCCGTTCCGGCAGACCCTTGGAATAATCCATCCGGTCAACGCCAATGACCTGCGACCGGTTCAGGTTGCGCTGTCGGATACGATCAATGATCTCCTGGGCGTTGGGGGTGCGCGCCATGGCGGCAAAGCGGCCGGCATCAATGCCGATGGGGTAGGACTTGACCCGGGTGGAGCGCCCGAAGGCGGTCACATATTCGCCGTCCGATTCCGTATCGCTCTCCAGTTGCTGCACCTGCTGGACCAGATGCAGCCGGTCGGTTTCCGTCTGGAATCCGACCACGTCGTAGGCGAACAGCGTGCGCACCAGCCAGCTTACTTCCGGCACCGCCGCCATGATGCTGGGGGGTGGCATGGGAATGTGCTGGAAATAGCCGATGGGATTGCCACAGCCCGTTGCCCGCAGCTCCGCCGCCAGCGGGATCAGGTGATAGTCATGGATCCATATCCTGTCATCGGGCCGAAGGATCGACGCGACCTTCATGGGAAGACGACGGTTCACCGCGCCGTAAACACGTGAGTGGTCGGTGGTGTAGTCGACGAGATCCAGGCGATAGTGAAACGCGGGCCAGAGCACCCGGTTGGCGAAGCCGAGATAATACCCCTCATGCTCCTCCGGCGTCAGGGATGTGGTCAGCAGTGTCAGGTTGCCTGACCTGTGCTCGTTCCAGCTCACGGGTTGGAGCGGGTCGGTTTCCACCCGGCCATCCCAGCCGATCCAGACACCGCCATTGGCCTCCAGCGCTTCGCCCAGCGCCACGGCCAGGCCCCCTGCGCCCGGACCGGCAGCCGGGTCCTGCACCCGGTTCGAAACGACGATCAGGCGGCTCATATCCGGGTCTCCCATCCCTTGCTCAGCAATCGGGCGCAATTGATGATACCGACCATCGAATAGGTCTGGGGGAAGTTGCCCCAGAGCTCGCCTGTTTCCGGGTGCGTGTCCTCCGACAGCAGACCAAGCGGATTGCGCAGGGCCAGCATGGCCTCGAAGGTCTCGCGGGCCTTGTCGATCTGGCCGATCCTGGCCAGGGCCTCGATGCGCCAGAAGGCACAGATGTTGAACGACACTTCCGGTGCGCCGAAGTCATCCGCCGCTTCGTAGCGCCGCATGTGCGGGCCGTCTGTCAGGGTTTCCTCCAGCCGCTCGACGGTGGAAACGAAGCGCGGGTCCATCGGGTCGATCAGCCCGACCTCCGCCATCAGCAGGACAGAGGCGTCAAGGTCGCGTCCGCCGAAGCTCTCCGCGAAGGCCTAGCGTTCCTCGCTCCAGGACTCGGTCAGGATGCGGTCCCGGATGATCGTGGCACGGTCGGCCCAGAAGGTCTCGCGATCAGGCCGCCCGATCTCGGTCGCGATCTTCGCCAGTCGGTCGCAGGCAGCCCAGCACATCAGCGCTGACGAGGTATGGACCCGCGCCCGCGTCCGCAACTCCCACATGCCGGCGTCGGGCTTGTCATGGAAATGGAAGGCCTGCTCGCCGACCTTCTCCAGCCGCTCGAAATCGTCGATGTCGGCGGGACGCAGCAACCGCTTGTCGAAGAAGGCCTGCGCCGCCCCCAGCACGACATTGCCGAAGACGTCGTACTGGAAGTGCTCATGCGCCTGGTTGCCGACCCGGACCGGACCCATCCCGCGATAGCCGGGGATCTCCCCGATGATCCGTTCGCTGATCTGCGCCTCCAGCCCGATGCCGTAGACGGGCTGCATGTGGCCGCCGTCGGCATCGACCACGACATTGCGCAGCCAGCGCAGGTAATCCTCCATGGTGCCGACCTCGGCCAGCGTGTTGAGCGCGCGGACCACGAAGAAGGCATCGCGCAGCCAGCAGAAGCGATAGTCCCAGTTCCGCCCCGAACCGGCTGACTCCGGGATGCTGGTGGTCAGCGCGGCGACAATGGCGCCCGTTTCCTCGAACACGCAGAGCTTCAGGGTAATGGCGGAGCGGATCACAGCCTCCTGCCATTCCAGCGGCAGGGCGAGGCGGCGGGTCCAGTGCCGCCAGTAGTCCGCGGTCTTCTCCTCGAACTCGGCGGCGGTCTCGCTGACACCGGACGTCAGTGTCTCGTCCGGACCCAGGATCATGTCGAGCGGCTGGTCGAGCAGGAACGCGGTCTCCTTCAGCACGTAGTCGACCGGCGCGCTGGTGGTGAAGCGCATGGTGTAGTGGTCGCTGACATAGCGGATGTGATTGCTGCCATGGGTGATGGTCGGGGCCTTGGTGCCCCAGCCGTGCGTGGGCCGCAGCCGGATGCGGATGCGGGGCGATCCGTTGATCGGGCGCAACCGGCGCACCAGGGTGAGGGGGCGGAACATGCGGCCCCGGGCGGAGAAGCGCGGCGCGAAGTCGGTGATCTCCACGCCCCGGCCACTGCCGTCGAACAGACGCGTCCGCAGGATCGCCGTGTTGGGATCATAGGCCTGTTCGGCGCGGTCGAAATCCTCGACATCGATCACGAAACTGCCGTTCGGCCGGTCCTTGCCGTCGCTCAGAAGGGCATGAAACACAGGCTCGCTGTCATAGCGCGGCAGGCAGCACCAGACGACAGCGCCCCTGTCATCAACCAGAGCGTTGAAGGCGCAATTGCCAATGACCCCGAGATTCAAAGAGGGCACCCGGGTTGCGGCGGTCTGGCTGGTCATTGGTCATCCTTCATCGTTTCAACGGCCTGTGCGAGCAGGTGGCGCACGGCATCGGGATCGCCGAGGCGGGAGGTCGCGACGGTTTCGCCGTCACCGACCTTGATGGCTGAACCGCCGAGTTGCAAAGCCATGGCGAAGGCATCCTCGTCGGTCCGGTCGTCGCCGATCATCAGGGGTATGCGATCACGGAACGGCGCGCGTTGCATCAGACGTTGCAGCACCGCCCCCTTGTGCATGCCGGGGCGGCGCACCTCATAGACCATCTTGCCGTGGATCAGCTCCAGATCGCGGCTTGTGGCCAGCGCGGCCTGCAGGGCATGGCCGACCCGTTTCTCCGCCGCCGGGACCGCGCGGAAATGGACGGCGATGGCCTGTCCCTTGTCCTCGACGCGCAGCGCCGGCGTCTCGTCGGCCAGTGCGTTGCACAGGGTGCGGATTGCAACCAGTTCGCCGGGCACCTCCAGGCACTCGAGCGCGCCATCGGCCATCCGAATCTCTGCGCCGTGAACGCCGCCGACAGTTGCCTGCAGGGGCGTGAGCATCCGGTCGATGTCCGCAACGGTGCGCCCGCTCAGGATGGCAACCGCGCCGTCCAGGGCGGCCCCCAGTCGCTGCAGCAGCGGCACGAGACCCTCCGGCGGCTGCGCAGCCTCCGGCGTTGCGGCCAGATCGACCAGGGTTCCGTCATAGTCCAGGAACAACGCGGTCTGTCGTCCGACGATCATCTCTTCTCCGGCCCGAATGCTGCTCGACCAGTCGCCACGATAGGGGGGGCGCCTACATCGCGTCCACCGGATGTTTCCGATGCTGGCGCGGTGCGGGGGCGGGCAGGCGCTTCAGGGTCTCGGCGATGTACCAGCGGGTGTCGGCCGGGTCGATCACGTCGTCGAACTCGAACCGGCCCGCGACCTCCAGTGCCGTATTCGCCTTCTTCAGTTCCGCCACCTTCTCGGCATGGATGCGGTCGTGGGTTTCCTTGTCCGGTGCGGCATCCAGTTCGGGCTTGTTGATGATGTTGACCGCCCCCTCGATGCCCATGCCACCGAACTCCGCCGTTGGCCAGGCGAGCAGCAGCGTGGGCTCCAGCGGTTCCGAGCCCATCACGTAGTACCCCAGCCCATAGGCCTTGCGCAGCACCACGGTGATGAAGGGCACCGTCGCATTGGCGAGGGCGAGGAGGACGCGCGCCGAGCGGCGGACCAGGCCGGTCTTCTCCACGTCCGGTCCGACCATCAGGCCCGGTGTATCGCACAGCAGCAGCATCGGAATGTCGAACGCGTCACAGAGCTGGATGAAGCGTGCCGCCTTCTCCGACGCGGGGCTGTCGATGGCGCCTGCCATGAACATCGGCTGGTTGGCGATGATGCCGACCGGACGGCCCTCGACATGGGCGAAGCCGGTCACGATGGCACGCCCGAACTTCGGCTTCAGCTCCAGGAAGGTGTCCACGTCGGCGATCCCGGCAATGACCTTGCGGACGTCATAGGCCCGACGCGGGCTCTCCGGCACCACATCGCGCAGGCGCCGCACGTCCGGAGTCTCCCCCGGTGCGCGGGGTCCCTGGAAATACCCGAGATACTGCTGCGCGACGCGCCCGGCCTCGGCCTCGTCGGCGACCATGATGTCGATGACGCCTTGGGCCATGTGGGTCTCCGGCGGGCAGATCTCCTCCGGCGTGAAATCCTTGCCCAGCGCGGCCTTGACCAGTGGCGGTCCGGCCATGCCAATGGCGGCCTTCGGTGTGGCGATCAGGACGTCGCACATGCCGCACAGGTTGGCGTTGCCCGCGAAGGCCCGGCCGGCACAGATGCCGATCAGCGGCACCCAGCCGGAGGCACGGGCGAAGTCCACGAAGGTCGTCGTCGTGGCAACGCGCCCGGTCATGGCATCATGCGGACGCGCCCCGCCACCCTCCAGCCATGTGATCAGTGGCCAGCGATGCTTCATGGCGAGCTGGAACAGCCGGTCGTGCTTGACGTGATTGTGGCTCGACTGGGTGCCCGCATAGACGGTGTAGTCATAGGACATCACCGCGACCGGCAGCCCCTCCACCGTACCCGTGCCCATGACCAGTCCGTCCGCCGGGCCGGTCATGTGCGGCAGCTTGGGCTTTGTCAGGCGGCCGATCTCCAGGAACGAACCGTCATCCAGGAAGTCGTCGATGTTTTCCCGCGCAGTCCTGTGGCCGGTCTTGCGGCGCTTGGCGACGGCCTCCGGTCGGGCTTCGTCCAGCGCGGCGCGGCGCAGACGGACGACCTCCGCAATGTCGGGTCTCAGGTTCTCCGGCTTGTCTTCATCTGCACAATCACTGTCTCGCACGCGTTCGCTCCCCCTGATGGCCGTCCTGCACTTGTCGCCGGAACGGATCGGCGTATAAGGGAAGCATGTGGGCAAGGCCGGTCACAACCGCCAAGGCGGCAATCCTCATGAGCTTTCTGCTCATTACCGCTACGGCTGCGTTTGCGCAGGATGTGAAGCTGTTCCGCATCGGCACCGGATCGACCGCCGGAACCTACTACCCGATAGGCGCACTGATTGCCTCGGCCATCTCGCGGCCGCCCGGCAGCGCACCCTGTGACGAGGGCGGTGCCTGCGGTGTTGACAATCTGATCGCCACCGCCGTGACTAGCCGCGGGTCGTTCGACAATATCGAGGGGCTGGTTTCGGGCCGTTTCGACTCGGCGCTGTCACAGGCCGATATCGCCGCCTGGGCCTATCGCGGCGACCATGTCTTCACCGGCAAGAAGGCCTATCCGCAGCTGCGCGCGATTGCCAACCTGTATCCCGAGCATGTGCATCTGGTGGTGCGCCGCGACCTGGGCATCCTTTCGGTGTCCGACCTGCGGGGCAAGCGGGTGGCGATCGACCGTCCCGGATCCGGCACCCGGATCAACACGCTGCTGATCATGAATGCCTATGGCATCGAGCCGGAGGACTTCGAGGCGATCGAACTGGGACCGGAGGCCGCGATCACGGCCTTGCTGGAAGGGGAGGTCGATGCGGCCTTCTTTGTCGTCGGCTATCCGTCCGTTGCCGTCACCGAACTTGCCGAGACCGGACGTTTCACCGTCGCCCCCATTTCCGGGGTCGCGGCAAACCAGTTGATCCTGTCCAACCGCTACTACACCCCCGGTGCCGTGCCGCTGGGTGTCTATGAAGGTGTCGGTACCACCCCGACGCTTCTTGTCGGCGCACAATGGATCGTGCTGGAGGACGCCGATGAGGAACTGATCTTCCAGATCACCCGTGCGTTCTGGGCCGACAGCAACCGCGAGCTGCTCAATTCCGGCCACGTCAAGGGCCGCCAGATCCGGTTGCAGACAGCGCTGGACGGGCTCACCGTACCGCTGCATCCGGGAGCGCGGCGGTTCTATGAGGAGGCCGGGCTGATCGAGCCGCCACGCGACACGGCAGAACCGGTTTCCGATGCTGCACCTGACGCCGGGAAGGCCGCGGCGGACGCATCGGAGCAGGGGACGACCGTCACCGACTGATGGCCCTTGCGGCCTGATCCGCGAAACACCAGAGTCACCCCCAATCGTGACTGGAGGGCCAACATGTTCGACCTGATCGGGGAAAGCGCAGGCGCGCTGCCCATTCATCTGGTATCCGCCGGAAAGCTGACTGTCTGGCTGGAAGGGCAGCCGCTGAACTGGCGCAACTGGCTCGCGGGCCGGCTGGAGAACCTGAAGGCTGGCGCGGCCCTGATGCTGCCGGGAGATGACGGCACACCGAGTGCGGTGCTGGCGGTCGTCGGTGACAGGCCGGACATGTGGAGCGTTGCGGGGCTGCAGGGCCGGCTGCCGGCAGACCGTTACATGCTCGACCTGTCGGCGCTCGAATGCGCGGACCCGGCGGCTCTGGCGCAAGACCTGGTGCTCGGCTGGGCACTCGGTACCTACCGGTTCGACCGCTATCTGAAACCGTCGGAGAAGCCCCGGGCGCAGCTCGTCTGGCCTCTGGAGGTCGATCAGGATCGCGTCACCGCGATGGCGGAGGCGATCTTCCTGACCCGCACCCTGATCAACACACCGGCGCAGGACATGGGCCCCACGGCACTGGAGCAGTCCGCGCGGGTTCTGGCGGAGCGGTTCGGCGGCTCGGCCGAATGCACCATCGGTGATGAGCTTCTGGCACAGAACTTTCCGATGATCCATGCGGTGGGGCGCGCGGCTGTCGATCCGCCGCGCCTGATCGATCTGACCTTTGGTGATGCGGCACTTCCGAAGGTCACACTGGTGGGGAAGGGGGTCTGCTTCGATACAGGCGGGCTGGACCTGAAACCGGCCTCCGGCATGGAACTGATGCGCAAGGACATGGGCGGCGCCGCCACCGTTCTGGGGCTGGCGCACATGATCCTCGCCCAGGCGCTGCCGGTACGGCTTCGGGTGCTGATTCCGGCTGTGGAGAACGCCGTTGCCGGCAATGCCTACCGTCCGGGCGACATCCTGCAGACGCGGCAGGGCATCACGGTGGAGATCGGCAATACGGATGCCGAGGGGCGGCTGGTACTGGGCGACGCCCTCAGCCTCGCGGGGGAGGAAAAGCCCGACCTGCTGGTCGACTTCGCGACCCTGACCGGCGCGGCACGCGTGGCCGTTGGGACCGAGATCGCGGCATTCTTCACGCGCAGCGACGCCCTCGCGAGCGAACTGGAGGCTGCGGCGCGTACCGCAGATGATGAGGTCTGGCGTCTGCCCCTGCACGAAGGCTATCGCCATCTGCTGGACACGCCCTTCGCCGACATCAACAACGCCGGTTCGGGGCGGTTTGCCGGGGCGAGCACGGCGGCGCTGTTCCTGAAGGAATTCGTCGCCGATCCGGATCGCTGGCTGCACCTGGACATCATGGCCTGGAACAGCCGCAACCGTCCCGGCCGTCCGCGCGGCGGCGAAGCCATGGGCCTGCGCGCACTCTTCGCGATGATCGAGAGCCGCTTTGGACGCTGATTCCGCCCTGTATCCCCTTGCAAGCGTCGGATTTCGGCTTCAGTCTTCAGGAAGGCATCGTGGAAAAGAGCCGGTGACAGGCATGCAAGCGCCGTTTTCAGCTTGCGATGCGGTCGCCGGAAACAGTGCGGCCTGACTTCAACCACATTCTCAAGAAATCAGTTCAAATATTTCATTTTTATTAAAGGATGAAGTGACCCCGCTGTCTGTCTGTGTCACGGTTTGTGCTGTCTGTTCGACAGATTGCTGCGTCGGATCGAAACACGAAACCTTGCAGGGGGTATTCAATGACAGCCAAGATTCTCATCGGGCTTGATGGCAGCGAGGCAGGCGATCGCGCCGTCGCGTTCGCCAAGCAGCTCGCGTCCCTGATCGGAGATTGCGAACTGATCGCACTCTACGTCATCGAATGGTCGCCATATTCGTTCCAGACGGCAGAAGAGAACGCGGAGCGTCACAAGCGGCGTGAAGCGGAAATTGCCTCGGCGAAGGACCGTGTGATCAATCCGGCCGTCAATGCGCTGAAGGCAGAGGGGTTTGCCGCGCGTGGACTGGTCAAGCACGGCCATGTGGCCGACCTGCTGAACGAGACTGCGGTGTCGGAAGGGGCCAGCCAGATCGTGGTTGCGCGTTCCGGGGAGCGTGGGCTGGCGAGCAGGGTGTTTGGTACCTCCACAGCCCATCTAGCCATGACCGCCGAAGTTCCTGTCACGATTGTCGGATGAGGGAGCAATCATGAAAAAGAGCATTATCAACGGTCTCGCGCTGCTGCCCTTCACTGCCGTACCTGCGCTGGCGCAGGAAGGCGGATCGATCGACCAGGCGGTGAACGAGGCATTTGCCGCCGCCACCGGCCCGTTCGTCAGCTTCATCTTCGCGCCGATCCCGGGAACCAGCTTTCCCTGGATCGTGATGTGGCTGGTGGTCGCGGCGAGTATCTTCACGCTGTATTTCGGTTTCATCCAGATCAGGGGCTTTCGCCATTCGATCCAGTTGGTGAAGGGGGATTTCTCCGATCCCGAGGATGCGGGTGAGGTCAGTCACTTCCAGGCTCTGGCCACGGCGCTGTCCGGGACCGTCGGTCTCGGCAATATCGCCGGTGTCGCGGTTGCCGTCGGCATTGGCGGACCAGGTGCCACCTTCTGGATGATCCTTGCCGGTCTGCTCGGCATGGCATCGAAATTCACCGAATGCACACTGGGCGTGAAGTACCGCAACGAATATCCGGACGGCTCCGTCTCCGGTGGCCCGATGTACTATCTCTCCAAGGGTTTCACGGAGCGGGGGCTGCCGGGCGGCAAGGTACTGGCCTTCCTGTTCTCGGTCTTCTGCATCCTTGGTGCGCTGGGCGGCGGCAACATGTTCCAGGCCAATCAGGCGCATGCGCAGATTTCCGGGATTGTCGGTGACTTCCCGGGCTGGATCACGGGCATCATCTTCGCGGCCATCGTCTTCGCGGTCATCGTCGGCGGCATCAAGTCGATCGCCAACGTGACGGAGAAGGTCGTGCCCTTCATGGGTATCCTCTATGTCGTCACCGCGCTGGTCATCCTGATCATGAACTTCGACAAGATCGGCTGGGCCTTTGGCCAGATCCTCGAAGGGGCGTTCACGGGCCTGGGGGTTGCGGGCGGTATCGTCGGCGCCCTGATCCAGGGCTTCAAGCGGGCCGCGTTCTCGAACGAGGCCGGTGTCGGTTCCGCCGCCATCGCCCATTCGGCGGTGAAGACCAAGGAACCGATCACGGAGGGGCTGGTGTCCCTGCTGGAGCCGCTGATCGACACCGTTGTCATCTGCACGATGACCGCACTGGTGATCACGATCTCGGGCATGCTGATCATGGATCCGGCAACAGGCAACTTCGTGCTCGATGGCTCAAGCATCAAGACGGTTGGCGATGTGTCGGGCGTGGCACTGACCTCCGCGGCGTTCGCCCAGGGGTTCAGCTGGTTCCCCTATATCCTGGCGATCGCGGTGATCCTGTTCGCGTTCTCCACCATGATCTCCTGGTCGTACTACGGCCTGAAGGCATGGACGTACCTGTTCGGTGAGGGGAAGACGAAGGAAGTCATCTTCAAGGTGATCTTCTGCCTCTTCATCGTCATCGGCGCGGCGGCAAGCCTGGGTCCCGTCATCGACTTCTCCGATGCCGCGATCTTCGCGATGGCGGTGGTGAACATCACCGGGCTCTACTTCCTGATGCCGATCGTGCGGAAGGAACTGGGGTCGTACATGGGCCGTCTGAAGTCCGGCGAGATCCGCCGCTTCAAGCACTAGGAGGGTTGGTGTCGGCCTTCCGGCCGGCACCGCAACCCGACGACAGGACGAACCCGGGATGCCGGGCCGGTGCCAACCGGTCCGGCATCTCGCGTTTCAGAGCTGTCCGAGTGCCAGCAGCAGCAGGAACGGCAGGGTCAGGAACGAGAGTGCCGTGGAGACCAGGACCGAACCGGCGACCGCTTCGGGCCGCTGATCGTACAGGCTGGCGAAAAGGTAGTTGAAGACGGCGACCGGCATCGCGCTCTGGATGATCAGCACGCCCGTGGCCGTGTCGCTCAGGCCCAGCAGGCGCGCCACCGCCAGTCCGACAGCCAGCCCGACCACCAGTCGGATCGCCGCGACGATACCGGCCTGACCCAGACTGGCGAGGCGCAGGCTCGACAGGGACACACCCAGCGCCAGAAGCATCATCGGGATGGCAATGCCACCCAGCAGTTTCAGCGTATTGTCGATCCAGCCCGGCAGTTCGGTACCTGTGGCGACCATCGTCAGCCCCAGGACCGCCGCGTAGATGACCGGCGTGCGGGCAAGCTGGCGCAGGCTGAACTGGCCGGAGACAACCGCGATGCCGAAGCTGAAATGGTACCCGGCGATCACCGCGAATACGGCGATGGCGAGCGACAGACCCTCCTGCCCGAACGCGAACAGGCACAGCGGCAGGCCCATGTTGCCTGCGTTTGCCATCATGACCGGCGTCAGGAAGGCCCGCAGCGGCAGGCGCGCCAGCTTCAGGGCGAGGCCGCCGACGACCGCGAAACCGATGAGTGTCAGCGCGGTGGCAAACAGCATCTCGGTGAATGCCTCCGCCGATACTTCCAGCTTCGACAGGGTTGCCAGAATCAGGGCCGGCGTGCCGAGATTGGTTGCGATGGCGGTGACAGTTGCCGTATCGAAGGGCAGCCGCAGGCGGCGCCAGCCAAAACCGAAGCCCGCAATGATGAAGACCGGTGCGATGATGGCGAACAGCTGGGCTGTCATGAGGGGCTCCTGCAGGTGCGGGGTGCGACAATGCCCCAGTCAGGGTGACTGACGCCATCTGAATGTTGCGCGGGCGAGCCATTCATTTTCTGAATTGCTCTGCACGGCAAACGAATTGGACAATACCGCCCGGTAGGGCAATTTTACCCGCGGTTCACGCCGCGCTATCTGGGGAGGAGAGCAGCGATGGACGATACGGTTGCACGTTCCAAGGAACAGACCGTAGATACTGGTTCCCGCAGTCTCAGGGTTGCGATCATCGGTGCCGGCATGTCCGGTATCCTGGCCGCGATACGACTGCGGGAAACCGGTGTCCGTGACATCACCATTTTCGAGAAGGCGGATCGGCTGGGTGGCACCTGGCGCGACAATACCTATCCGGGTCTGACCTGTGATGTGCCGTCGCATCTCTATCGATATACCTTCGAGCCGAATGCCGACTGGAGCCGCCGGTTCTCGCCGGGGCCGGAGATTCGGCGCTATTTCGAAGGCGTGGCCGAACGGCACGGGGTCAACGAACTGATTCGAACGAATTCCGAGATCGTGCGCAGCACCTTCAGGGACAGTTGCTGGGAACTGGAGACCATCGGTGGCGACGTGGAGACCTTCGACGCCGTGATCTGTTGCACCGGGGTGCTGCATCATCCCAGCTATCCCGACATCGAGGGCCTGGACAGCTTCGCGGGTGACAGCTTCCACACCGCGCGCTGGAACCATGACGTGAGCCTGAAGGGCAAGCGTGTCGGTATCATCGGCACCGGCTCCACCGCCATGCAGGTGACCTCCGCGATCATCGGTGAGGTCGGACATCTCAGCCTGTTCCAGCGTACCGCGCAGTGGGTCGTACCGCTGCCGAACCCCGAGATTCCGGAGTCGCTGAAGCAGCGCTATCGCGAGAACCCGGAGGAGATGGACGGCCTGTACGACCATCTGTCGGAGCGGTTCGTGGACACCTTTGCCCGCGCCGTCATCGGCGACCGCGCGGAAATGGCCAAGGTGGAGGAGAACTGCGTCAACAACCTGATGGAGAACGTCAGTGATCCGGAACTGCGGGCGAAACTGACACCCGACTACAAGGTTGCCTGCAAGCGTCTGATCATGACCGACCAGTTCTATCCCGCGATCCAGCAGCCGAACGCGGAACTGGTGACCGATGGCATTGAGCGGGTGGAAGCCGGTGGCGTCCGCACCGTGGACGGCCGTCTGCATGAACTGGATGTGCTGGTGCTGGCCACCGGCTACCGCGCCCACGATTTCATGCGCCCGATGAATGTGACGGGCCGCAATGGTCTGACGATCGACGAAGCCTGGGCGGACGCGAACGAAGCCTATCGCTCCGTCGCCGTGCCGGGCTTCCCGAATTTCTTCATGGTGGCCGGCCCGAACAGCCCCATCGGCAATTTCTCCCTCATCCAGGTGGCGGAGGTGCAGCTGGACTACATCATGCAGCTGATACAACAGCTTCAGGCGCGTGAGAGGGCGGAAGTGGAGCCGAAGGCCGAAGCGACCCAGCGTTTCAATGACGAGATCAAGGCGGCCATGACAGGCACGGTCTGGGTCACGGGCTGCAGCAGCTGGTATCTGGACAAGAACGGCAATCCGGCACTCTACCCCTGGGATTTCCAGCATTTCCGCAAGGACATGGCTGCGCCCAACCTGGATGACTTCCTGATCGCCTGACCTTTCTCCTCCGGCCTGTACAGAGGGCGTGCCAACCGGCACTCTGGGGTGGGGAGGACATGATCATGACGAATACCGGAACCGTGAGTGCGGAGGACAGGCGTCTGCTGGCAGACGCCGTCGCCGTCGCCAACATTCCCACCCTGCTGATGGTGCTGGTCCAGATGACCGGCGACCTGGCGTGGCTGGAGCCCAGGTATCACCCGAGTCGTGGACAGGGGCTGGATGACAATGACAGCGGCGGCCTGCCGGAGGATGTGCAGCAGGAAATCCGTGATGCGGCCCTGACTGCCATCCTCGACTGCCGCGCCGGCAAGCCGGTGGCGATTCCCGACCCGGACCCGGATCTGCTGGTGCGGATGCTCGGCATCTCCATGGGGGAGCCGGTGCCGCAGGAATATGGCGAGATGACCAGGGCCCAGCTTGGCCAGCGCCCGGTCGAGCGCAAGCCGATGAAGGTGCCGGATGGTTTCCGTGCCATCGTCATCGGTGCCGGCGCGTCCGGCATGTGCATGGCCGTGCATCTGAAGGCTGCGGGTATTCCCTTCGAGATCCTGGAGCGCAACAGCAGCGTCGGCGGTGTCTGGCTGGAGAACCGCTACCCCGGCGCGGGCGTGGATACGCCGAACCACCTCTATTCCTTCTCCTTCGTCATGTGGGACTGGCCGATGTACTTCGCGCTGCGTGACGAACTGAAGAGCTACATGGAACATGTCGCGGAACACTTCGAACTAACCCCGCACATCCGCTTCCGGACCGAGGTCGTATCGACCGAGTGGCAGGAAGACAGCCAGCTCTGGCGCGTGACGACGCGCGATGCCGACGGGCAGGAGCATGTGGAGCATGCCAACGTCGTGATCAGTGCGTCCGGCATCTTCAACCCGGCGGTCTTTCCCGACATTCCGGGCATCGACAGCTTTGCGGGAGAGAGCTTCCACACCTCCCGCTGGCCGGAAGACCTTGATCTGACGGACAAGCGCGTGGCGATCATCGGCAATGGTGCCAGCGCCATGCAGATCTGCCCGGAGATCCAGGACAAGGTGGGTGAACTGAAGATCTATCAGCGCTCCCTGCACTGGGCCGCGCCGTTTCCGCATTTCCGCAAGCCGGTGCCGGAGCCGATGCGGTTCCTGATCCGGGAGGTTCCGCTCTACCAGGCCTGGTACCGGGTGCGGCTCGGCTGGACCTTCAACGACCGGGTTCACCCGGCCCTGCAGAAGGACCCGGACTGGCCGGATGCGGAGCGGTCACTGAACGCGATCAACGAGGGACACCGGAAGTTCTTCACCCGCCATATCCGTGAGGAACTGGGGGATCGCCAGGACCTGTTCGAGAAGGTGGTGCCGCCCTATCCGCCCTTCGGCAAGCGCATGCTGATGGACAATGGCTGGTACCGGATGCTGCGCAATCCGAAGGTCGAACTGGTGACCGACCGCATTTCCGAGATCACCCCCGATGCGCTGGTGACGGAGGATGGCGAACGCCGCGAGGCGGATGTGCTGATCATCGCCACGGGCTTCGATGTGCTGCGCTTCATCAATACCTATGAGGCGCGCGGTCGCGGCGGGCGCAGTCTGCGCGATGTCTGGGACGATGATGACGCGCGGGCCTTCCTGGGGGCGGCGGTGCCGGACTTCCCCAACTACTTCATCCTCTACGGGCCCAACACGCAGCCGGGCCACGGCGGCAGCCTGCTGTTCGTGATCGAGATGCAGATCAACTACATCATGGACCTGATGGCGAAGATGAACGATCAGGGCATCGGTGCGGTCGCCGTGCGCAAGGATGTGCATGACGCCTACAATGCGAAGGTCGAGGCCGCGCACGAGAACATGGTCTGGACCCATCCCGGCATGAAGACCTATTACCGCAACCGGCTGGGGCGGGTGACGGTCAACTTCCCGTTCCGCAATGTCGATCTGTTCGGCATGACGCGGGAGGCGGATCTGGACGCTTTCGAGACCGAGCCTCGCCGCAGCGCCACCTGATCGACCGGGCGCAGGCCGAGGGGTTCAGGCGGAAAGGGGCAGACGCCGGGAACTGCCCGCGTCCTGCTGCGGATAGCGGAGTTCCGGGCTCTCGGCCGCGATCTCGTGCGTCATCATCGTGAAGCGTGACGGATCGCTGATCACGCGCGGCACCTTGTGCTGCCCGCCGGACTTGCCCTTGCGCGCCATCCAGCGGGCAAAGGTGCCGGGATTGACGAAGCGGAGGCTCGGACCCGCCATGCCGACACCGTTGCGGCGGTGCGTGCCGTAGTCACGACTGAGCGCGTCCAGCGTCGAATCCACCGTTTCCCGGAAGGCGGCGGCGCGCTGGGCCAGGATCGGGTCCGTGACCGGTGTTCCGGTCTCCACGATGAACAGGTGATGCCCGACCGTGCCCTTCCGGCGGGAGAGGACCGGGCCGACGCAATATTCATTGACGGTCAGCCCGGTTGCGTGCGCGGCGGCATTGACCGCCTGGTCGATCTCCGTGCCGATCAGGTGTTCGCCGAACGCACTCAGCATGTAGGACGTGCGGCCCGTGATCAGCAGCCGGGGCGGCTTGCGGTCCACGAAGCGCACGGTGTCGCCGATGCGGTAGGCGAACATGCCGGAATTGGTGGTCAGGATGATGGCATAGTCCTCGCCGGTCTCCAGATTGCCGACCCAGTGGCGCACGGGCCGGTCCGCGTCCAGTTCCGACAGGGGCACGAACTCGAAGAAGATGCCGTTGTCGGCCATCAGCCGCATGCCTTCGCCACTGCCACGGTCGGCGATGGCGATGAAGCCCTCGCTCGCCGGATAGACCTCCCGGGTCGCGGCACTGGTCTGCTGCAGGAAAGGGCGGAAACGTTCCCGGTACAGGTCCCAGGCGACACCGCCATGCACCAGCAACTGCAGGTCGGGAAAGGGGGGCGCGCCGCCGGTCAGTTCGTGCAGCCGCTCGAACAGGATCAGCAGCCAGGTAGGCGTTCCGGAGATCATGCTGATCCGCTGGTGCAGCGACAGCCGCGCCAGCGTCTCCAGCTTCTCCTCCCAGTTGTCCAGCAGCGCCAGTTCCGGCGGCGGGAAGGAGAAGGCGCGCATCCAGCGTGCCTGGGTGCTGGCCGCTATGCCCGAGAGGTCGCCGCCGCGCACGCCGTGTCCCAGGTCTCGGAACGCGGTCGATCCGCCCAGCATGAAGGTGCGTCCCGCCAGCGGGCGGCTCTCGGGATGGTTGGCCAGGTGATGCACCGCAACATCGATGGCCGCGCGCCGGTTGCTGCGAATCATGGCGTCGGAGACGGGCAGGTACTTGGTGCGCCCCGTGGTCGTGCCGGAACTGGTCGCCATGAAGCGCACCCGACCGGACCAGGTCAGTCCGGCAACATCGGGAAAGCCCTCCGACCAGTAATCGTTCCAGAAATCCTCGTAACTGCGGATGGGCACCCGGTCCTGGAAGTCGTGGATCGAGCGGATTCCGGCGAAGTCGTGGTCGTGCGCGAAACGTGTCTTCCGCGCCTGGCGGAGAAGCCCGTGCAACTGGGCCTGCTGCACCCCGACCGTATCCTGCTGCCGCAGCGCGGCGGCGCGGCGACGGGCAACAAGCGACAGCAATGGCGACGGATCGAACATGCCTGATCATCGTCAGGCACCACTACAGGCATATGACCATGGTCCGGTGTCAGCCCTGGTCGGGCGCAGGCGCCGCCGCGATCTCCCCGACCATGGCCATGAACCTGCCCGCGTCGGTGACGACGCGCGGCACCTTGTGCTGGCCGCCGGACTTGCCCTTCGTCGCCATCCAGCGCTCGAACGCGCCCGGCGGCAGGAACCTTAACTCCGGCGGGTTCATGCCCGTGTCGTTGATGCGGTGCGCCAGGTAGTCCTCGTTCAGGTCCTGCAGCACCTGGTCCACCGTGGCGGCGAATCGCTCTGCCTGCGCGGCATCGGGGTCGGTCGCGGCCTCCACCAGGTAGAGATGATGGCCGACGCCGCGGCGCTGTTCGGGCAGTACGGCACCGACGCTGTACTCGTTCACCACCATGCCCGACACTTCCGCCGCGCGGTTGACGGCGCTGTCGAGTTCGCTGCCGATCAGATGCTCGCCGAAGGCGGAGAGCATGTAGGACGTGCGCCCGGTGATCAGCAGGCGCGGTGGCGTGCGGTCCACGAACCGTACCGTGTCCCCGATCAGATAGGCGAACATGCCGGAGTTGGAGGACAGCACGATGGCATAGTCCTCACCCGTCTCCAGGTTGCCCACCCAATGCCGCACGGGGTTCTCCGCCCCCAGCTCGGACAGTGGGATGAACTCGAAGAAGATTCCGTTGTCCAGGATCAGGCGCAGACCCTCGCCATCGCCCCGGTCGGCGACGCCGATGAAGCCCTCGCTGGCCGGATAGACCTCACGCGTTTCCGCCCGCGTCTGTTCCAGGAATGGCCTGAAACGGTCGCGATAGAGGTCCCAGGCGACGCCGCCATGCACCACCAGTTCCAGATCCGGGAAGGGGGCCTTGCCGCCCGTCAGTTCATGCAGCCGCTCGAACAGGATCAGCATCCAGCCCGGTGTGCCGGTCAGCATGCTGATGCGCTGGTCCAGCGACAGCCGCGCCAGACGCTCCAGCTTCTCCTCCCAGTCATCCAGCAGCGCCAGATCGGCGGGCGGGAAGGAAAGGCCGCGCATCCAGGCGGACTGGCCCTTGACGGCAATGCCCGACAGGTCGCCGCTGAGGACACCCTGCCCCTGATCGACCAGAGCCGTTGACCCGCCCAGCATGAAGGTCTTGCCGCTGAGGGGCCGACTGTCGGGACGGTTGGCCAGATGATGTACAGCCACGTCGATGGCGGCGCGCTTGTTGGCCCGCATCATCGCCGGTGTCACGGGCAGGTACTTGGTGGTGCCGGACGTGGTGCCGGAACTGACCGCCAGCCATGGCGCCCGTCCGGGCCATGTCTGGCCGGACAGATCGGGAAAGGCCCCGGACCAGTACGCCTGCCAGAAATCCTCATAGGCGCGGACGGGCACCCGGGCCTGAAAATCGGCAATGGTCCGGATGCGGTCGAAATCATGATCGCGCCCGAACCGCGTGCCCCGTGCCTTTCGCACCAGTCCCAGCAGTTGCCGGGTCTGTGTCTCCACGGGATCCTGATGTTTCAGCACGCCCAGCCGGTAGCGCGCGTACAGCTTCAGCAACGGGGTGAAGTCAGGCATCAGTCGGTTGGTTTCAGGTCAGTGGGCCGCATGTGTTTCAGCGCGCATTCAGGGCCCGCCAGACCTGCGCAGGCGTGAAGGGCGGGTCGAGGTCCATCGTGATCCCCTGACGCTGCAGCACGTCATGGACAGCGTTGGCGATCGCCGCCGGAGCACCATTCGATCCCATCTCCCCGATCCCGCGCGCGCCGAGGATGTTCGTTGACGAGGCGGTCTCGTGGAAATTCACGTCCAGCCCGGGCAGGTCGTCGGCGCGGGGCATGCAATAGTCCATCAGCGAACCGCTCAGCAGTTGCCCGCTGTCCGGGTCGTAGACGGCATGTTCCAGCAGGATTGCGCCGACACCCTGCGCCAGTGCGCCCTGCGACTGTCCGGCAAGCAGGGTCGGATTGATGATCGTGCCCGCGTCGTCGACGGCGCCCAGGCGGTCGAGGCTGACCTTGCCCGTATCGGGATCGATCTCGACCTCGGCGATGACCACGCCATGGGGGAAGGCGGCAACGGAATCGGCAAACTCCTGTGTTGCTGCCAGAGGCTCCTCTTCGGCCAGATCGAACAGGCTGACCTGCCTGTCGGTGCCGGTGATACGAAAGGTGCCCTCCAGGAACTCGATGTCCTCGACCGCAGTCTCCAGCCGGTCGGCGGCGCGCTGGCGACCGATCCGGATCACTTCATCCGCCGTTCGCGTCAGGGTCGCGCCGGAGATGATGGTGGAGGAGGAGCCACCGGTGCCGCCGCCACGCACCAGCCGCTCGGTGTCGCCCTGCCGGACATCGATCGCGGTCGCCGGAATGCCCAGCCGGTCGGCCAGGATCTGCGCGAAGATGGTCTCATGCCCCTGGCCGGTGGACTGGGTCCCGGTCCATGCCTCGATCCGTCCCGTTGCACCATTCACGGTGACGGTGCTGGTCTCGTTCGTCGCGCCGCCAACGGGATGCATGTTGCAGGCGATGCCGCGCCCGCGCAGCAGTCCCCGTTTGGCACTGTCCGCCCTCCGCCCCTCGAAGCCCTGCCAGTCGAGCCTTTCCAGCGCCGCGTCCAGGATCGCCGGATAGTCGCCGCCGTCATAGCTCATCCCCAGCGGCGTCTGCCAGGGCATTGCGTCGGGCTGCACCAGATTGCGCCGCCGGATCTCCTCCGGCGCCAGGCCAAGGGCCAGGGCTGCCTTGTCCACCAGCCGTTCCAGTGTCACCACCATCGGCGGCTTGCCGGCACCACGATAGGCGTCGATCGGAACGGTGCTGGTGTACCAGGCGCGGGACCGGATCGCGATACGCGGCAGGGCGTACATTCCGCTCGCCACCTTGGCCAGGCTGTCGGTCGGATTGCCGGGGCCGAAGGTGGACAGGAACGCCCCGAGATCGGCCAGTGCATCGACCTGCAGCGCCAGGAAACGTCCCTCGTCATCGAACCCCAGCGTGGCATTGGTCACCTGCGGGCGCGCATGGGTCTCCGACACGAAGCTCTCGGTACGGGACGAGGTCCAGCGCACGGGCCGCTGCAGCTTCTCTGCGGCCCAGACAACCGCCGCCTGTTCGGGGTAGGCGAAGAACTTCGGGCCGAAGCCGCCGCCGACGTCGTGCGCGACAACCCGCAGCTTCTCCTTCGGCCAGTGCAGCGCATTGCGGGCGATCTGATGGTGCAGCAGATGCACGCCCTGACAGGCGCTGGTCAGTTCGATGCGGTCGTTCGCCGGGTCCGGTCGTGCCACCACGGCACGCCCTTCCAGCGCCGCGCCGCAGATCCGCTGGGTCCGCAGCCGCAGCGAAACCGTATGTGGCGCGGTGGCGATGGCGTCCGCCGTGCCTTCCCAGTCACCGGTGCCCCAGTCGAAGATCATGTTGCCGGGGGCCGCGTCGTGCAGGGCAGGGGATTCGGTTCCCGCCTCCGTCACCGCGCCCAGATCCTCGATCTCGAACCAGACCAGATCGGCGGCGTCGCGGGCGGCGGCCATGCTCTCCGCCACGATCAGCGCCAGCGGCTGGCCGACGTGATGCACATGCGTCCGGGGCAGGATCGGGCGATAGGCCTCGATCATGCTTGTGCCGTCCCGGTTGGTGACCGGAGCCGTTGTCTTCAGGGTGCCGAGGCCGTCGTTCGCCGCGTCCTCTCCGGTCAGGATGGCGACAACGCCGGGCACGGCGCGCGCATCATCCAGTGTGGCGGACAGGATGCGCCCATGGGCCACTTCGGAACGGACGAACAGACCGACCAGATCGCCCTCCGCCGCCAGATCATCGGTATAGCGGCCCGCACCGCGGACAAGGCGGTTGTCTTCCCGGCGCGTGGCACTGGCGCCGATTCCGTCGAGCATCTTCGTCATTGCAGTACGCGCTCCCTGTCGGGGTCAATATCCAGCAGTGCCATCGGATTGCCGATGATCTCCCGCACCAGTTTCAGGCGGATGGCGCGGGCGAAGTCAACATAGTTGGTGGCGGTGATCAGGAACGATCCCGGCCCGACGATCAGGTCGGAGCGGTAGTAGATATCCAGCCTCGGTTCCTCGTTCAGGATGGCCACGCCATTCACCGTGACATAGGCGGCGCGCGCCATCTCGCGCGCTTCACGTGGCAGGATGCCGTCATTGCTGCCCCCGTCACCTGAAACATCGATCACCCGCCGGCGGACATCGAAATCCAGGCTGTCGAACAGTTTCAGGGACTCGGTCACGGCCTCGCCAAGCGCCGTCCGCCCGCCCCTGACCTGGCGTTCCGCATCCGCGATCCGCTGGGCAAGCTGTTCGATGTCCTCGTCCCTGCGCAGCACGGTCCATGGGATGACCTGCGCCTGCTCCCCCTTTCCGGACCATTGCATCAGTGTCACGGCCATCCCCAGCGGCGCGCCGGTGCGCACGGCCTGGCGCACGGATTCATGGCGAAACGCGTTGGCCAGCCCCAGCATCTGAAGCCGGTATTCCGCATTGTCGACACTGGTGGAGGTATCCACGGCAAGCACGAGAGCCAGATCAAGCCGCCGATCGAACTGCGCCTCGACCGGGCGCGCGAGGCAGTTGAGCGCGGCAAGGAAAATCGCCAGCGCGATCACGGGGGAGGGGGAGGTACGCATGATGCCCCGAGTGTCGCCCTGACGCACTGGCAGGGTAAAGCTGTTTCTCGGTATCAGACCGTCAGGCCGAACCGGCGCAGGAACAGCTCCAGCGTGACCAGGGTCCAGATCAGTTTCTCGTGGTTCTGGCGGCCCCGGTTATGGTCGCCCAGCGTGCGCTCCAGTTCGCCACGGTCGTAGAGATCACGGCTGAGAGAACCGGTGCCGGTCAGGTGATCGTGGACCCAGTCCCGCATGGAGGTGCGGAACCAGTCGTTCACCGGTACGCGGAATCCGACCTTCGGGCGTTCCAGGATCTCGGCGGGCAGGATGCGTTTCATGCCCTGGCGCAGCAGCCACTTGTCTTGCCCCCCGCGGATCCGGCAGTCGTCGGGCAGACGGGAGACCACCTGGGCCAGCTCGTGATCCATGAAGGGCATCCGCCCCTCGATGGAAGCGGCCATGGTCATGCGGTCGCCACGCTCCAGCAGGTTGTCGGGTAGCCATGATGTCTGGTCGAAGTACTGCAGGCGGCGCAGCGGGCTCGTGCCCGGTGCCGTCCGGAACGGAAAGCTGTCGGGGGGCGTGCGGTTCAGGTCATCATCGGCCGGCCCGGCCAGCAGGCGCGCGGTGGCGTCAGGTCCCAGCGCACCGAACCAGCGCGGGAAGCGATCCTCGACGCTTCGCTGGTCCAGGCTGTCGAACAGGGTCTTCACCCGCCGGAACGAGTAGGGCAGGGCGCTGACCAGGGGCCGCACGAGACCCCGATGCAAGGCGTTGGGCATCAGCGTGTGGTAGCGGCTGGCATGCCGCTCGAAGCGGTGTTTCGGATAGCCGGCAAGGATCTCGTCGGAACCTTCGCCGGTCAGCACCATCTTCACGGTCCGGGATGCCTCCACCGACAGCAGGTAGATCGGAATGTCCGATGGCTCCGCCACGGGCGCATCGCGGTAGCCGATCAGGTTCGGCAGGTGGTCCATCAGGGTATCGGCGGAGACCTCCAACTCGTGATGGCTGGTGGAGAACTGTTCGGCGATGTCGCGGGCGTAGCGCAGTTCGCTGTATGCGCCTTCCCTGAAGCCGACCGAGAAGGTGCGGACCGGCAGCTCACTCCGTGCCGCCATCAGCGCAACGATGGCGGATGAATCTATGCCACCCGACAGGAAGGCCCCGAAGGGCACATCCGAGGCCATGCGCAGGCTGACGGATTCCTGCAGCACATCCATGAAGGCGCTGACCGGATCATCCGTTTCAAGGGGCGACTGCGGGCTGCCGTCGGGCGGTGACCAGTAGCGACTGACCTTCAGCGATCCATCCTGCCAGACGGCCACGGAGGCGGGGGGCAGCTTTTCGATGCCTTCAAAGAAGGTATCCGGCCCCGGGACATAGCGGTAGTTCAGGTAGGACGGGATGACGCCCGTATTCAGGCGCGGGACATAGCCGGGGACCGCCAGCAGTGCCTTGATCTCGGAGGCGAAGAAGGTGCCTCCCCCCTGCCGCAGCATGAAGACCGGCTTCTTGCCGAAACGGTCGCGGGTGACGGTCAGCCGCTCGGCCTCATGTTCCCAGACCATATGGGCGAACATGCCGCGCAGGCGGCGCACCGCGTCCGGCCCCCAATGCGCGTGTGCGGCCAGCACGACCTCCGAGTCGGACGTGGTCTCGAACCGGTAGCCGGCGGCCTTCAGTTCCTCCCGCAGGGTGACGTAGTTGTAGACCTCCCCATTGAAGACCATGGAGAGGCGGCGCCCGTCCGGCGCGGTATAGTGCATCGGCTGGTCGCCGGTGGTCAGGTCGATGATCGCGAGTCGGCGATGGCCAAGTCCCGCCTGATGCCGCCCGTCGCGGGTGGCGCAGAACAGATGTCCTTCACCATCCGGGCCGCGATGGGCGATCCGGTCGGTCATGGCATGCAGCACACTTTCAGGCGGGCCGCCGTCGGTCGCAGTGATCCAGCCCGCTATGCCGCACATCAGCCAAGCGGTCCCGTTGCCGGGCCTCTACTTGTAGGGGTCAGCCGCGTCACGCAATCCATCACCCAGGAAGTTGAACGCCAGCACAACGACGATGACAGGCACCATGGGCCAGAGCAGCCAGGGGGTCAGGACGACAGCGTTCAGGTTCTGCGCCTCGTTCAGCAGGACACCCCATGACGTTATCGGTGGTCTGAGCCCGATCCCGAGGAAGGACAGTGCGGTCTCACCCAGGATCATGGCCGGGATCGAGAGGGAGGCCGAGGCGATCAGATGGCTCATGAAGCTCGGCAGCAGGTGCCGGCTGATGATGCGCGTCGGGCTGGCACCCATCAACTGCGCAGCGACCGTGAAGTCCTCTTCCCGCAACGCCAGCAGCTTGGAACGCACGGCGCGCGCCAGGGATGGCCAGTCGAACAGGGCAAGGATGACCGTGATGCCGAAGTAGATGAGCAATGGCGACCAGTTGGCGGGCAGGGCCGCGGACAGGGCCATCCAGAGCGGCAGTTCCGGGAAGCTGCGGATCATCTCGATGACGCGCATGATGATGTTGTCGACCCAGCCGCCGTAGTAACCGGCCAGGCCCCCCATCACGAGCCCCATGATGAACGACAGCGTGATGCCGATCAGACCGACGGTCAGCGAGATACGCGCGCCATAGACGATGCGGCTGAAGATGTCGCGTCCCAGTCTGTCCGTGCCGAACAGGAAGAACGTTCCCCCCTCCGCCGGACAGACGAAGTGGAAACTGCCCTCGATCAGGCCGAGATACTCGTACTCGTCGCCGAAACAGAAGAACTGCAGCGGCTGCACCTGTGTCTTGTCCTCGGTGTAGATACGCTGCCGCATGACCTGATCCTTGGTCAGCGTGTAGCCATAGACGAAGGGACCGACGAATTCGCCTTCGTGAAACAGGTTGATGGACTGCGGCGGAGCCAGGATGTGCTTGGCGTCGCGGGTATGCAGGTCGTAGGGGGCAACCATCTCGCTGATCACCACCGAGAGGTAGAAGATGGCGAGAATGATCCCGGCCACGACGGCGACCTTGTGGCGCTTGAACTTCCACCACATCAGCTGCCACTGCGACGCCAGATAGAATTTCTCCTGCTCCGGCGTCAGGGTCTCGCGCGACTGCGGATCAAAGGGCCGGTCATCGACCCAGTGGTCCAGCTGCTGCTTGTCGTCCTGATCGGTGACACTCATTTCGCGACACCTCCACCAAGCCGAATTCGGGGATCAAGCGCTGCCAGCAGCAGATCGGAAATCAGCATGCCGAGAACCGTCAGGAACGCCAGGAACATCAGGATCGATCCGGCCAGGTACTGGTCCTGGCTCTGCAGCGCCTGCAGCAGGATCGGTCCGAGGGTCGGCAACTGCATCACCACCGCGACGATGGCCGAACCGGAGACGATGGACGGCAACAGGTTGCCGATGTCGGCGATGAACGGGTTCAGCGCCATGCGCACCGGGTACTTCATGATCAGCTTGCCGCGCGGTACGCCCTTGGCGCGGGCGGTCACCACGTACTGGCGCTGCAGCTCGTCCAGCAGGTTGGCGCGCAGCCTGCGGATCATGCCTGCGGTGCCGGAGGTGCCGATGACGATGACCGGCGCCACCAGATGCGCGAAGACGGAGACGGCCTTGCCCCACGACCAGTCCTGACCGAGGTACTCGGGATCCATCAGGCCACCGATGGAGACACCGAACCACAGGTTGGCGAAATACATCATGATCAGCGCCAGCAGGAAGTTCGGGGTGGCGAGACCGAGATAGCCAAGGAACGTGAAGCCGTAGTCGCCGATGGAGTACTGCCGGGTCGCGGAATAAACGCCGATGGGAAAGGACACCAGATAGATGAAGAAGATGGTGGTGAAGTTCAGGATGCAGGACAGCAGCACCCGGTCGCCCACGACGTCGGACACGGGCATGTCCTGTTCGAACGCCCAGCCCCAGTTGCCCTGCAGCAGGCCATTGAAACCGGTCGGTCCGGGCCAGAAGCCCATCCACATGCCGTACTGGATGATCTCCGGCTGATCGAGGCCGTACTGCTTGCGCAGGAACTCGACCTTCTCCAGCGCCGCAGCCTCGCCCTGGGCCTGCAGTTCCTGAACCAGATTGGACAGATAGTCGCCTTCAGGAAGCTGAATGATCAGGAACGTGATCACGGAGATCGCGATCAGCGTCGGGATCATGATCAGCAGGCGATGAATGATGTAGGTGAACATCCGCTTTCACATCTTTCCGACGGTCAGGATCTGTTGCGCAGTTCTGGCGTGTCGTACCAGAAGCTGTCAGGGCGATAGAGTCCGAAATACGCACCGGGATCCCAGTGGTAGATACCTTCGCGCGGGACGTTGCGCAGTCCGCGCCGTACGACAATCGGCTGCGGGACGGAGGAGACGATGCCGATCGAGTAGACCTGCTCGGCATTGATCTCCAGGATCTCGTCCCAGATACGTTTCTTCTCGGCCCGCTCCGAAGCGAGGTCCCATTCCTCCACCAGCCGAACCAGCTTCGACGGAATCTCCATGTCGGGTGCCTCGCCCATGGTGCCGCCGGACTCGTGGTACAGGCCCCATTTCGGCCATTGCAGGCCAAGCTGGCTGGTGGGGGCCAGTTCCTCGGGGCTGGTATTGGGCGTTGCCAGACCGGCCTGAATGCCTGTCCAGACGGAAATCTGTGCCAGACCGGCATAGACCCGGTTGCGGAAGGTGTCGCGCTGTGACGGCTTGATGAACATCTTCACGCCGACCTCGCGCCAGGTCTCCTCGATCAGTTCCAGGATGTCCGTCTGCTGCGGGTCCTCGCCGGATGTCTCGACAATGATCTCCAGCTTGCGCCCGTCAGGCAGCAGGCGGATACCGCCCGGCCCCTTCTTCGTCAGGCCGATCTCGTCCAGCAGCCGCCGTGCCGCCTTCTTGTCATAGCGCGTCCAGTCGCCCTGATACTCGGGCTTGAAGAGCGGACTGCGTTCCAGAACCAGATTGCTGGCCGCTTCCGCATCACCGAAATAGACAACCTCGTTGATCAGTTCGCGGTCGATGGCGAGGGACAGCGCGCGCCGGAACCGTACATCACGGAACAGGTCGCGATAGACCGGATCGTCATAGTTCAGGTTGGGGTACAGGGCGACCGTCGCACCCATCGCCTGCCGCCAGGCCAGGGTATCGTAGTTGCCGCGATCCTCCGCCTGTTTCAGGAAGGTCCAGTCGGTCAGCGCCAGCCCCAGGGCCTGAAGGTCGGTCTGGCCCGAGCCGGCCTGCGCCGCGATCAGCGCGGGGGCTGCAACCGTCAGGATGAAGCGGTCGACGTAGGGGAGCTGACGACCGTTCTCGTCGATCTTGTGATAGAACGGATTGCGCAGTCCCACAAAGCGGCCCGACGACTTGTCCTTGGTCGAGTTCTTCCAGGGTTGCAGGGTCGGCTGCTTGATATTGTCGAACCGGTACATGCGGTCACGCCGGTTGTGCAGCGATGCCCAGCTTGGACGCCTGCTGTCCTCCACGGCCTTCGCAAGTTTCTCCGGGTCGGCGTACCTGACATGAAACCGGCGCAGGTAATGTGCCGGACGATAGATGAACAGCGGCGATGCACCGGCGATGCGCGGCAGGAAGTAGGGGTTCGGCTTCGGCCAAGTGTAGCGGACCGTATGCGCGTCCGGAAACTCGACGATCGGCGGGGCACCATCGACCAGCATGTAGGAGGGGATGCCGCCGGGATTGAGTTCCTCGTTCAGCACCACGTCTTCCCACCAGTAGCGGAAATCTTCGGCCGTGAAGGGGGCACCGTCCGACCACTTGTGACCGCGGCGCAGGTGGAACGTGAAACTGCGCCCCTCCACGACCTCCAGGTCGCGGACCAGATCGGGCTCCAGCTCATATTCCTGATTGTACCCCACCAGACGGGCGTAGCTGTAGACCACCATGTGGCGCAGATAGCGCTCACGCGGGATCAGCATGTTGATATCGCCGCCCTGGATGCCAGGCGCGCCATCGGTGCTCGCAAAACTCACGATGAACGGTTCGTCGGGAATGCGTTCCTGGATCCGCGGCAGTTCGCCCGCCTTCACCGCCTCTTCCAGCATGGGCGTCTCGATCAGGCCCTGCGCCGATACGCTGGCGGCAAGCCCCATGCCCAGGGTGGCCGCGATCAGGGTTGCCGGGATACGGAACCTCATGCCGCAAGCTCCTTCGCGTCGGTGGAGGCTGCCACCCGGACAAAATGCTCCGAGCCCAGGTCCAGCAGTGTCATCTCCGTATGCGCGTCAACGGTGAAGGGCGCGGGCCATTCCTCCGGGATCGACGCCTTGCCCTCCATCAGTGCCGACAGGTCCAGCCGGTCCGAAGGATCGGGCTTCGGCACCGCCTTCAGCAACGCGCGGGTATAGGGGTGCACCGGGTTGCGGAAGAGTTCCTCCCGCGGGGCCGTTTCCACCAACCGGCCACGGCACATCACGGCAATGCGGTCGGCCATGTAGTCGATGACCGCCAGGTTGTGCGAAACGAACAGATAGGTCAGGCCCATCTTCTCCTTCAGGTCCTTCAGCAGGTTCAGCACCTGCGCCTGAATGGACACGTCCAGCGCCGAGACCGGCTCGTCGCAGATCAGCAGTTCGGGTTGCAGGGCCAGGGCGCGGGCGATGCCGATACGCTGTCGCTGACCGCCGGAGAAACTGTGCGGATAGCGGCGCAGGAAACGCACATCCAGCCCGACCAGTGACATCAGTTCCTTCACCCGTTCGACGCGCTCTTCCTTGTCCGCCACCTTGTGGATCACCAGCGGCTCCGAGATGATATCGAAGACCGTCATGCGGGGATTCAGGGAACTGAAGGGGTCCTGGAACATGAACTGGACCTTGCGGCGATAATCGAACAGCTTCTTGCCGCGCAGCTTCAGCACATCGACCTGGGTGCCACTGTCGTTGAACAGCACATCGCCGCTGTCGGGACCCAGGGCGCGCATGATCACCTTCGACGTGGTGGTCTTGCCGCAGCCGGATTCGCCAACCAGTCCCAGGCATTCGCCGCGATTGATGTGGAATGACACGTCATCCACCGCCAGCACGCGACCCGCGTCCTTGCCGGACAGGATGCCGGTCTTGCGGGTGCCGTAGCTCTTGGTCAGGCCACGGATCTCCAGCAGCGGTTTCCTGGCATCCGGCGCATTCTCCGGCCAGGGCTTGCGCGGCTGCAGCAGCGCCCCGTCCAGTTCCGCCTTGATCTCCCGGATCGGGACCAGCCGCTCCCCCACGGCCATGTCGAAGCGCGGCACGGCCCGCAGCAGGGCCTGCAGGTAAGGGTGTTGCGGCGCGGCGAAGAGGTCGGTCAGCGTCCCGCGTTCCATCACACGGCCGTGGTACATGACCACGATCTCGTCAGCCATGTTGGCGACCACGCCCAGATCGTGCGTGATCATGAGGATGGCCATCCCCAGTTCCTTCTGGAGATCGTTCATCAGCTTCAGGATCTGGGCCTGGATGGTCACATCCAGCGCCGTGGTCGGTTCGTCGGCGATCAGCAGGGCAGGGCGGCAGACCAGTGCCATGGCGATGACCGCACGCTGGCGCAGGCCGCCGGAAAGCTCGAACGGATAGGTCGTCAGGGCCTTCTTCGGGTTCGGAAAGCCGACCAGCCGCAGCATCTCCTCCGAAATCTCCAGGCCCTGCTTGATGTTGGAGCGACCGTGGACACGCAGTGCCTCCGACACCTGATCGCCGATGGTGTGCAGCGGCGACAAACTGGTCATCGGCTCCTGAAAGACGATGGAAATACGGTTGCCACGGATGCCGCGCATCTCCGGCCCGTCGCGCTTCAGCTTGGTGATGTCGACGAAGCTGCCGCGCTTCTCCGTGTCGAACAGCAGGATCTCGCCCTGATTGATCTGTGCCGCCTTGGGCAGGATCCCCATGATCGCCTGCGAAATGACGGTCTTGCCCGAACCGGACTCACCGACCAGGGCGACGGTCTTGCCCTCCGGAACCCTGAATGAAACGCCATCGACGGCCTTGACCACGCCCTCGGGCACATGGAATTCGACCTTGAGATCGCGAACGCGCAATACGTTCGTGCTCATGCTTGTTCGTCTCCCGATTCGGTCGGAAGGTTCAGCCCGATTGCCCCGGCATTGTGCCGTGTAACGCCATCCAGACGCGCCCCGTTGGCCAAGGCCCCGCGGCAGACGGTATCGGCAAGTGCCTTGAAACCGTCCAGCGTCTGGTCAACGCGGATCGTCGTGCCGCCCCCCTTGATGACCAGTTGCATCCAGCCTGCCGAGCGATCCCGCCAGGTCGAATAATATCTTATCCGCACTTCCCCTAGCCCATTCCAGGTGACAGAACGATGAAGCAGACCGGTGAATCTTATGCCCACCCCGTCCGCAACGACACGACTGGAATGCCGGATCGCCGTCCTGATCCCGAAAGCCGCAAAAAGCAGTGCGAGCCCCCCAAGCAACCAGAACATGACAGAAGAAACTTCGACAAACAATGCTGGTGCGCCGAATGTTGTGAGGCCGATCACGGCTCTCAGATAGTCCCTCCAGATCGCCCGCAGAGGGTAGCGGCAGGACAGCGGTGTCATGGTGCCACCCCATGCATCAGGGCCGCGGCAGCCTTGTCACCCATGTCCAGTTGAATGTGATTTGCAGCCATTCGCCGAAGCCTTGCGGCGGTGTCGATCGCGGCGATCAGACTGTCCGTGGTCAGCCGGGATTCCGCCACGACCGGGTAGCCCATGGCGGCAAAGCGCTCCGCCCGTCGCGTCTGCTCGGTCTCTGCCCCGCCCGCGAAGGGGACCATGACCGCAGGCGTGCCGGTCGCCAGCAGTTCCGCTGCAGTGTTGTAGCCGATCTGCCCGATGGCCAGCCTTGCCACCGCCAGGCGATCCGTGAAGTCGGGGGCGACGGGTTCGAAGATGGCTCCCGGACCGGCCAGATCGCGCCAGTGAGCTAGCTTGTCGGCGGACACGTTCGGGCCATGTCTGAAGCGCCAGACGAGATGGCCGAGAGCCGACGACCTGCGCGCTGATGCAGCGGCTGTGAACAGGGCATCGCCCACTGCGCCGCCACCGGCGCTGACCAGCACTTCACCCTCTTCGGCAGGAGACGCGACGGGCTGTGCGTCGGTCAGATAGCCCGTATGCAGGACAGTGCCCCGATAGCGGTCCAGGAACGGCGCACTGTCCTGCAGGGGCAGGAAGTCCGCATCCCCGTGCGCGACAACCAGTCTGTAGTAGCGGTTGAGCCATTCCAGCATTTCGGTCTGCCGCCTGGGGCGATGGTTCACGATATCGCGGACGGAACAGGCGATAGTCCGGCAATGCCGGTCGCGATACGCCATCTCCAGCAAGGGCAGCATCTCGAATCGCAATTGACGACGACCAAAGGGAAACAGTTCAGTGACAAGGAGTTCCGGGCGAAAATCCTCATATTGGTTGAGCAGCCGATGGCATCGGTCGCGGCGGAAATCGTCGTCGATCGGCTGATCATTTCCGTCGACCAGCGTGGCGAAGCTCGCATCCGACGCCTGTATCGACGGCAGTTGGATGTGTCGCACTCCGGGGCGGGTCACGATCTGCGGTGCCTCCCGCCCGCCGGAGAGCAGCGCCACATCCATGCCAGCCCGGTCGAGGGCGTTGGCAAGACGCGCCGCCCGGCTCAGGTGGCCGACACCGAGCAGATGCTGGACATGGATCATCGCGCGACTGGTCATGCAGCGACCAGCGGGATGTTCAGCCGGTCGATGCGGAGCCTGCCGTCATCGAAAAGGAATGTCTGCGCCATGTGCCACTTGATAGCGAACGGTGGATCAGAGGTCATGTCCCAACCGCTCGCCCGGGCCAGCGCGGCGCGGATGACACCCTTGTGGCTGACCAGGACCAGTGCGGACTCCTCACGGCTGCTCAGGAAGTCGAGCAGGCGGGTGGCGACCTCCGCAGGTGTTTCGCCACCGGGCGGACGCATGTGAATGCCGCGCGCTTCACTGCGGCGCATGCCCGCCGGATCGGCGGCTATCAGATCCGCGTGGGTATGGCCCTCCCAATCGCCGAAGTTCATCTCCATCAGCCGCGCGTCCGTTGTATGGGGGCGACTGCCGGACAGGATCCGCGCCGTCTCCGTCGCACGCGTCAGCGGGCTGCTGATCCAGACCTCCGCATCCTGTGCCGGTGCCAGCCTCAGACCTTCCAGCGCCTGCCGCCCCGTGTCCGACAGGGGAATATCGGTGCGGCCCTGTATGCGCCTTTCGGCATTCCATGCCGTCCGGCCATGGCGGAGCATGGTTATGCGCATCGGTTTCGGCGTCCCTATCTGACCAGTTCTCTGAGGATCATATCCAGATTCCGTGACGCCGCCGCGAAACCGTGCTGAACCGTTGCCCGGCGCCAGGCTTCACCCCCCATGCGCCTGCGAACCGCTGGTTGCCGCAACAGGGCACGGATGGCAAGCGTCAGGGCGTGGCGGTCGTGCGGTTCCACCAGCAATCCGGTCCGCCCGTGCACGACCACGTCCGGCACGCCGCCGGTGCGACCGGCCACGGTGGGAAGTCCCATGCAGGCGCCTTCCACCAGCGCCATCCCGAATGCCTCGTTGACCGCAGGCCAGACCATCAGGTCGTGGTCGCGCATGATCCCGGCCAGACGGGAAGGGGCAACCCGACCGTGCCAGGTGACCCGGTTCCGAACGGGCGCAAAGGCGTTGCGTACCTGCCGCGCGACTGGGCCGTCGCCGACAATGGCAAGCCGCCAGTCTGCCGACGCGAGGCCGCGCAATGCGGCCGCCAGTTCCCTGTACGACGCAAGCTTGTCGCCGGGGCGCATCATGCCGATGGCAAGCAGCCGCACGGTCCGGCACACCGGCCGCTGTTTGCCCGGACGCGGCCGGGTCCGGATGAACGGCGGAATGGCGTGGAGCCGCCCGGGGGCGACAAGGTCGAAGAGGCCTGCCTCGTCCGACCGGTTGAGGGGCAGGACGGCATCCGCATCCTGTATGGCCTGACGGGCGCGGCGGGCGAAGTCCGCCCAGGGGCCTTCCAGCCGCTTCGGCGCATCGCTCGCTTCCGCGATAACGTAGGGAATGCCCAGCCGCTTGCAGATCTCCGGCCCGATCAGGTCAGGTGCCTTGTAGTAGACGTGATAGGTGAACCAGAGATCTGGCGGTCGTGCGGCGAGTTCCCCGGTCAGCCGCACGATCTCCGTCGCGGCCTCGTCCAGCAGTTGCTGCTGCCGTTCGGGATTTCCTTGCGGCTCCCGCGTTCGCAGGTGCGTGACCAGTTCGACCTCATGCCCGGCCTGGCGCAGGGCAGCCATCAGCAGGCGGGCAATCTGTCTGTCACCGGACGGTACCGGATGGTCCGGTGGTTTCAGCGGCGCGTGGAAGGCGATGCGCACGCGGGGGCGATCTCAGATCCGGGTCGAGAGCCAGATCGCCAGACGTGATCCGGCTTTCACGCCTGCCGTCAGCAACCCGTACCCCGGTGCATCCGCCGCGTCATGTTCGCGCGCGATGTCGCGATGCTCGATCTCCTCGGCCCGGAAGGTCTCGATGGTTTCCTGGAGTTCAGGCTCGGCACCCTCTGCGGCAAGTGCCTCGGTCTGCTGCGCGTAATGCGCGTCGATCACCTCTTCCACCGCCTCCGTGCAGGCCATCGCCGCCTTCTCGCCCATCAGCGCCGTGCCGGCCCCCAGGGCAAAGCCCGCCACGTGCCAGATGGGGGAGAGCAGCGTCGGTCTCACATGGCGTTCGTTGAGCAGGTCGTCGAAGGTCTTCAGATGTTTCTCTTCCTGTTCGGCCATGTGCCGGATGGTGTCTCCGGACGGCGCATTGCCCAGCACGGCAAGCTGCCCCTGATATATCCGCTTCGCCCCATATTCGCCTGCCTGATCGACCCGCAGGATACGCTCCAGCCGGGTGCGCTGGTCCAAATCGCCAGGCAGCGTGGGCCTGATCGTGCGTTCCATCAGCGGCTCCTGATCCGTTTGTCGATGAGCAGCAGCATCAGCACGGCCGACAGTGCCCCGAAGACAGCGTTCCAGCCCGCAATGGAGAGGCCGAGAAAGGCAAAGGGGATCTGGTCACAGCGCGCAGGCTGTGCCCCCATGACCTGCGCCTTGAGCGCCTCCAGCGAATCCGGGGTCGAAATGGCGCTGCAGGACTCCAGTCCGCGCCAGAGGCCCTGCTCGACACCGGCGTGAAACACGCCGAACCCGGCAGACAGGGCGAATGCAACCGCCGCCAGCAGCAACCAGTAGGCGGCTGCGCGCGGCAACAGCAAGGCCGGCACGGCAAGTGCCGCCGCGGCGACATAGGGCCAGCGCTGCCAGACACACAGCTCGCAAGGCGCCAGTCCGAAGCCATGCTGTGCCACCATGGCCGCTCCCAGGGCGATGACGGGTGGCACGATGATGGCCAGGGCCGGACGCCGGGCCAGATATGAAAGGCGACTGCTCATCGGCGAAACATGGCCGCTGGTTCCGATCCGGGCAACCGCGCAAACGTCGCGGTGTGCCTGCGTGTCTCTGACGCCGGAGGCTGGAAACCGGTCAGCGGTTCAGCACGGCGTCCTTCAGGCCCGCTGCGGCGCCCATGATCTGGCCGACCAGTTCGTCCGGCACGCCAAGTTCGACCAGCGTATCGTTCAGGTGTCCCGCCACGGCGTCGAAATGCGGATCACTCATCCCCTTCTCGGCGACCAGGTGCGCATGGGCGCGGCGCATGTAGGCGTCCACGCCAGCGGCCTCGTTCTTGAACAGGGCCGTGAAGAACGCCCGCTGCTTGCCGTTCTGGGCGCTCATGTCCACACCCTCGAACATCGGCACAAGCAGCGGATCAGCCAGGACCTTGGCATAGAAAAGGTTCACGGCCGCGTTCACGGCGGCATCGCCGCCAATCTGCTGGTGAATGGTCATTCTGGTTCCCCCGAACTCGTGACGCTGTTTGCCAACCCGACTGCCATGCGCGTTCGCGCGGGCTGGTTGTCCCCGACGCGTCAATTCTGCGGTGTCCGCCGTGGCAAGACAACAAGCTTCACGTACCCGCGCCGGGCGTTCTGGTTGCCATGGCGTGCCATTCGTCACGAATGACGGCGGAAGTCCGGCCATTGCCGTCCGGGCGCCAGCCCGGGGCGTGCCAGAGGTACCCCAGTGCATCGCGCCAGTTGCCCGCGGCCCGGGCATCGCGAAACATGTCCACCCATTCGTGAAAGGCGATGCGGATCGGATTGAAGGTCGCGATCTGGCGCACGATGCCGTAACGGCACGGCTCCTTATCGTCCTCGGGCACGAAAGTGCCGAACATCCGGTCCCAGATGATCAGGATTCCGGCGTAGTTCCGGTCGAGATAGCGCGGGTTCGTGGCGTGATGCACCCGATGGTGTGACGGCGTGTTGAAGATCCATTCGATGGGCGCGGGCAGGCGTCCGATGGCTTCCGTATGGATCCAGAACTGGTAGACGAGGCTGATGCCCATCGAGAAGGCGATCAGTGCCGGCGGAAAGCCGAGCAGGGGCAGCGGCGCATAGACGATGAAGGTCCCGGCGATATTGCCTGTCCAGGTCTGCCGCAGTGCTGTCGAGAGATTGTAGTGCTGCGACGAGTGGTGGTTGATGTGCGCCGCCCACCAGAAGCGATGCTCATGGCTCAGGCGATGGAACCAGTAGTAGCAGAAGTCCTGCGCGAACAGGATCGCGACGAAGGCCCACCACTGGAAACCGATGTCGAACAGGCGGATCTCGTAGAGCGCGCGGATCATCCCGTAGATCAGCACCACGAAAGGGATGCCGGTCGCCAGGTTGCCCACCCCCATGATCAGGCTGGCCGCAGTGTCCTTCAATTCGTAGCGCACGGAACGCAGCCTGAAATAGCCAAGCGCCAGTTCGGCAATCATCAGGACAATGAAGGCGGGAATCGCCAGCGCGACCGGATCGGGCAGTTTCATGACGTGGATTCCTTCCGTGCGGCCATCTCGCCATAGAGCATCAGCACCTTGCGCCAGCGATCCAGCGTCTCCGGGTCGGTCAGCGTGATGGCGAAGGGCGGCTGGCCATAGGACCTGAAGCGCACCTGCAGGCGTGGCGGGTCCCCGTCGATGGCGATGCCACGGATGTCGTCCGGCCCCGGCACGGTGATCGCCGCGTGATCGCCCATCGCACGCACGACCGCCAGGGCACTGCGGTCCTCCAGCCATGCCATGGCGGCCCGGCCGTCGTCGGCAACGGTGATCGTCACCGGTGCGTAGCCTTCGGCGCGCAACGCCTGGTCAACCGTCGTGCGGTCGAGGCGGATATTGCGTCGCCCCCCGGCCAGCCAGACCAGCGTCACCACGAGAATGATGCCCGCCAGCGGCAGGATGAAGTCAGTCGGTTTCACGCCGGAAAGGCTCCCCCGATCGTTCCTCCCCGGGCCATGCCGGCAGATCGGGCAGCAGGCCGGGCCACGCCGCGGCGGACGTCGCCCAGATCTGTTCCTTCGGGCGCAGCCGGGCCGGATCATCAAGGGTCAGGAGCCCGATGTCATAGGTCTCCGGTTCCCTGTCACCCTTCCAGTAGAGCGGCGTGCCGCAACTGCCGCAGTGGGCCCGTACCGCGATGTCGGATGATCGCCATTCGACGGGTTTCCCCTGCCAGGTCACCTGCGCAGCCGGAACGGAGAAATTGGCGAAATAGGGCGCACCAATCCACTGCTGGCAGATGCGGCAATGACAGACGCTGGCATAGGGTTCCGGCGTGCTGACCGAATAGCGCACGGCACCGCAGAGACAACCGCCCGTCAGTGGAGTGTCCACCATCAGATTTCCTCCAGCTCCACCCAGGCCGGCGTGTGATCGGACGGGCGTTCCCCGCCGCGTGGTGCCTTGTCCACACCGCTGGCGAGCAACCGGTCCGCGGCTGTCGGCGACAGCAGCAGGTGATCGATCCTGAGACCATTGTCCTTCTGCCATGCGCCGCCGGTATAGTCCCAGTAGGTGTAGAAGTGCGGCTGCGGGTGAAAGGCGCGTATCCCGTCCGTCAGGCCGAGGTTGAGCAACTGCCTGTAGCGGTTGCGCGATTCCGGCCGGCACAGCGCATCGTCCTGCCACCCTTGTGGATTGTAGACGTCGTCGTCGGTCGGGCAGACGTTGTAGTCACCGGCGAGAACGAAGGTCTCGTCGTCGGCCAGCATCTGCTTCGCACGGTCGATCAGGCGATCCATCCAGCCGAGCTTGTAGTCGAATTTCGGGCCGGGTGCGGGGTTGCCGTTGGGCAGGTACAGGCCGCCGACGCGCACGCCGTCGATCGTGGCCTCCAGATAGCGTGCCTGCTCGTCCTCGTCATCGCCCGGCAGGCCGACCATCACGTCCTCGATCGGGCGCTTCGACAGGATCGCGACGCCATTGTAGGTCTTCTGACCGTGGACGGCGATGTTGTAGCCCAGATCCTCGATAGGCTCCGCGGGGAACTTCTCGTCAACGCACTTCAGTTCCTGCAGGCAGACAATGTCGGGCTGCGCCGAGGCCAGCCATTCTGTCACGCGCGGCAGCCGCGCGTTGATGGAATTGACGTTGAAGGTGGCAATGCGCATGACGGTTACTCCGGCTCGGTCGGAATTCCGTCTAGCACGCTGCGGGCACGGTTACATCACCGAGAAGGATGTGCCGCAGCCACAGGAGGCCGTCGCGTTCGGGTTCCGGACCTGAAAGGACGCGCCAATCAGTTCCTCGACATAGTCGAACTCCGACCCCTTCAGATATTCCAGGCTGACCGGATCGACCAGCACCGTGACGCCGTCCTTCTCGATCCTGAGGTCTTCCTCACCGACCTCCGGGTCGAAGCCGAAGTCATACTGGAAGCCGGAGCAGCCGCCGCCGAGCACCTGGACACGCAGCTTCAGCCCGTCGCGCCCGTCATCGGCAATCAGTTCGGCGACGCGCTGGAAAGCGGCATCGGTGACGCGGAATTCGGTTGTTTCAGTTGCACTTGCTTCGGTCATGATCAGTCAATCATACAGATGTTTGCGGTCGCACGCACTTGCGTCGCTCAATCCGGGGATTTAGACCGCGCAGGACATTTGTCAATCGGTCCGGCACATCAAGGGGCGGTCGATTGGAAGGCAATGCGAAGTCCGATACGATCTGGTCTCCTCAATTCAAGCGAATCACAATGAACCTGTTCCGTCATTTCAATGATCTGGTCCGGGAGGCTGCGGCCTCCCTCGACGGTGCGCCGTCCGACATCAATGTCGGGCCGATCACCGTGGAGCCGCCCCGCGACCCGTCACATGGTGACCTGGCCACCAATGCCGCCATGGTGCTGGCCAAGCCGTTGCGCCGGAAACCGCGTGACATCGCGGAAATGCTGGTGCCGGCCATCCAGCAGATGGACGGCGTCGCGTCGGTGGAGGTTGCGGGTCCGGGCTTCATCAACATCCGGCTGGGCGATGCATTCTGGCAGGCACGGCTGACGGAGATCCTGCGGCGCGGCCCGGCCTACGGTGACTCCGACATGGGCAGGGGCGACCGGGTCAACGTTGAATATGTCAGCGCCAATCCGACCGGCCCGATGCATGTCGGGCACGCCCGGGGGGCGGTGTTCGGTGATGCGCTGGCCAGCCTGCTGGAAAAGGCGGGCTGGGACGTGACGCGGGAATATTACATCAACGATGCCGGGGCGCAGGTCGATGTGCTCGCCCGGTCGCTGCACTATCGCTACCGGGTGGCGCTGGGGCAGGACCCTGGCCCGATGGCGGAAGGCCTCTATCCGGGCGAGTACCTGATCGAACCGGCCCGGGCACTGGCGGAGCGGGATCAGGATCGCTGGCTGGATGCGGAGGAACAGGAGTGGCTGCTGCCGTTCCGCGAGTTCGCGACCGAACAGATGATGGCGCTGATCCGTGCCGACCTGCATGCGCTGGGGGTGGATCACGAGGTCTTCACGTCGGAACGGAAGCTGCACGCCGACGGCCGGGTCGAGGAGGCGGTGAGCGATCTGGAGGCACGCGGCATGGTCTATACCGGCGTGCTGGAACCGCCGAAGGGCAAGCTGCCGGAAGATTGGGAACCCCGCCCGCAACTGCTGTTCCGGGCCACCGAATGGGGCGACGATGTGGACCGGCCGCTGAAGAAGTCGGATGGGTCCTGGACCTATTTCGCCGCCGACATCGCCTATCATTTCGACAAGTTCAAGCGCGGCTTCCCGCAGATGATCGATGTGCTGGGGGCCGATCACGGTGGCTATGTGAAACGCATGGTTTCCGCGACCCGGGCCATCACCGGCGCAGAGACCGGCGGGTTGACCATCAAGCTCTGCCAGATGGTGCAGCTGCTGGACGACGGACAGCCGGTGAAGATGTCGAAACGCGCCGGCACCTTCGTCACCCTGCGGGACGTGGTGGACCGTGTCGGGCGGGATGTCGTGCGTTTCATGCTGCTGACCCGCAAGAACGAGGCACCGATCGACTTCGATTTCGCCAAGGTCACCGAGCAGTCGCGCGACAATCCCGTTTTCTACGTCCAGTACGCCCACGCCCGTTGCTGTTCCATCTTCCGCAATGCGGAGAAGGATGTGCCGGGCCTGGACACCTCGTCGGAGGCGGTGCGGGCGGCAGATCTCAGCCTGCTGAAGCATCCGGAGGAAATCGCGCTGATCCGGCTGATGACCGCCTGGCCGCGCCTGATCGAACAGGCGGCGGAGGCGTCGGAACCGCATCGGCTTGCCTTCTACCTCTACGACATGGCTTCCGCCTTCCACGGTTTCTGGACCCGGGGACGGGATGCGGAGGACCTGCGTTTCATCCATCCCGAGAACCCGGAACTCACCATGGCGCGGCTGGCGCTGGTTGACGGTGTGCGCACGATCATCCGCTCCGGCCTGCAGGTGCTCGGCGTGACACCGGTCGAGGAAATGCGCTGATGGCGGGCGGTGGCCAGACACTTGAAACACCAAATCCGGGGCGCTGGCGCCTGATCGCGGGGTTCGTGGTTCTGATGGCGCTGGCTGCCTTTGTCGTCGTCATGTGGTTCGTGTTTCAGGAAGACCAGACCGACGGTCGTGTCAGCACCGGCTCCGGCATTCCCGTGGTGCGTGCGCCTGATGGACCGGACAGGGAGCGGCCTGCCGATCCGGGCGGGGTGGAGGTGCCGGACCGCGACAAGTCGGTCTTCGAGACCTTCAACACGGGCGAACAGGACCGCACGCAGATGGTGGAGCGGCTGCTGCCGCCACCGGAGATACCGCTGCCTGAGACGGTTCCCCCCGCGCGGCCGGAGGCTGAGGGCCAGCAGGTAATCGATGTGGCGGAGCGTCCCGAACCCGTGTCACCGCCAGCGGAGACGGAATCCGCTGCCCCCGCAGCGGTTCCCGTCGCGCGCCCGGAACAGGAACCGGCGAAGACCATCGCTGATCTGGTGGCCAGGACAGAGCCGAAGCCCGCTGCGCAACCGGCGCCGAAGGCCGAGGCGGCTGCGCCCGCCGGGGAATGGCAGGTCCAGCTTGCCGCCTTCCGCGACGAGGCCTCCGCCAACGAGGCCTGGAAGGGCCTGCAGAAGAAGTTCCCGGATGCGCTCTCGGGCCTGAAACCGACGGTCATCCGGGCGGACCTGGGGGATCGCGGCATCTATTTCCGTCTGCGGACCGGCGACTTCGCCAGCAAGCAGAAGGCTGACGCATTCTGCCAGACGCTGGCGGCGAAGGGGCAGGGGTGCATTTCCGCCCGGCGCTGAAACCCGCTGCGGTTCGGGCGCATTGATCTTCAATGAGGGAGAGGTGACATGCTGCCGGTGATATTCGGACTGGCCGGGCCAGAGATCACGGATGCGGAGCGGCAGTTGTTCCGGGACGCTGATCCCGTGGGCTTCATCCTGTTCCGGCGCAGTATCTCCGACCCCGGACAGGTGCGCGCCCTGACCGACAGCCTGCGGAGCCTCACAGGCCGTGATGACACGCCCATCCTGGTGGATCAGGAGGGCGGGCGTGTGCAGCGCCTGCAGCCACCGCACTGGATGGCGCTTCCCGCCCAGGCGCGGATCGGTGCACTGGCCGATGCACCTGCCCGGCGCGCGGCCTGGCTGCTGGGCCGCCTGATTGCCCATGATGTGACCGGTGCCGGTTTCAATGTCGCCTGTGCGCCATGCCTCGACCTGCTGTGGCCCGAGACACATCAGGCCATTGGCGACAGGGCATTCGCCGCAGACGCCGAACGTGTTGCAGGGCTGGGCGGGCAGGTCATTGCAGGTCTGAAGGCCGGTGGCGCCCTGCCGGTGATCAAGCACATGCCCGGACACGGGCGTGCCACCAGTGACAGCCATTTCGACCTGCCGGTGATCGACTGCGACGTGGACACCCTGAAACATACCGATTTCCGGCCGTTCCGCCGTCTTGCCAGACAGTCACCGTTCGGGATGACAGGTCACCTGATGTATCCGGCCATCGACCCGGACCGGCCATCGACCCTGTCCCCGACCGTGATCGGGGAGGTCATGCGCATGTACTGCAACTTCGACGGCTTCCTGATGTCGGACGACATCGACATGAAGGCGCTGGACGGCACCCCGGTGGCGCGGGCGCTGGGAGCGCTGGAGGCCGGGTGTGATGCGGTGCTGCAATGCTCCGGCGACTTCGGGACCATGCAGGCGGTCGCCGATGCCCTGCCGCCGATCGGCAATCAGGCACGTGCACGCCTGTCGCTGGCAATGGCGGAGTTGCGGCGGCCGGAGGACTTCGACCCTGTCGCCGGTCTGGCCGAGTTGCAGGACCTGGTGGGCTGAGGCGCAGATAGGGAATCGGACTGGCTGGCTTCGTCTGCTAGGATTTGGCCATGAACGACACCCCGGTCCCCAGCAAGGAATTCGAGGAAGACCAGCCTGACGCGGAACAGGGCGCGCGGCTGGTTGTCGATCTTGGCGCCTACGAGGGGCCGCTGGACCTGCTGCTGGACCTGGCGCGGGACCAGAAGGTCGATCTGGCGCAGATCTCGATCCTGCGGCTGGCGGATCAGTTCGTCGCCTTCATCGAGTCGGCCCATCGTTTGCGGATCGAGATCGCGGCGGACTATCTGGTGATGGCGGCCTGGCTGGCCTATCTGAAATCCCGTCTGCTGCTGCCCGATCCCGAACCGGACGAGGAACTCAGCGGCGCGGAGATGGCGGCGCGTCTCGGCTGGCAGTTGCGGCGGTTGCAGGCGATGCGCAAGGCGGGGGAGCAGCTTTTCGGCCGGGCGCGGGAGGGGCAGGAGTTCTTCCGCCGTGGCGCGCCGGAGGGGGTGCGTATCCTGCGCCGCTCCGCCTGGGACTGTGATCTCTACGACCTGCTGCGGGCCTATGCGGCGCATCGGGAGTCCCAGGGCGACAGCGAGCCGCTGAAGGTCCGGCGCACGAATGTCTATTCGGTGGAACAGGCGCTGGAGCGGCTGCGGAGGCTGCTGGGGGCGATGCCGGAGTGGTCCAGCCTGCAGGCCTATCTGCCGAACAATGTCACCGACCCGTTCACCCGACGCTCCGCCACCGCCTCGACCCTGCTCGCGGCGCTGGAAATGGCGAAGCAGGGGGAGGTGGAGATCCGGCAGGGGCGCACCTTCGGCCCGATCTATGTCCGCAACCGTCGCGATGAGACCGACTGATGAGTGTTGACCGTAACCACGTCCGCATTGCCGAGGCGCTGCTGTTCGCCGCCAGTGAACCGCTGTCGCTGGAGCGTCTGAAACAGCGTCTGCCCGATGATGTCGACCCGGCGGATGTCATGGCGCAACTGGTCGCCGACTATCAGGGACGAGGGGTGGCGCCGGTTCAGGTGGCGGGGCGCTGGATGTTCCGCACGGCCCCCGATCTCGCCGACGCGCTGGAGGAGGAGCGGGTGTCGGAGCGCAGGCTGTCCCGCGCCGCCGTCGAGACCCTGGCCATCATCGCCTATCACCAGCCCACGACCCGGGCGGAGGTGGAGGAACTGCGCGGCGTCGCGGTCTCCAAGGGGACGATGGACGTGCTGATGGAAACCGGCTGGATCCGCCCGCGCGGCCGCCGCCAGACGCCGGGCCGCCCGGTAACCTGGGGCACCACGGACGAGTTCCTGATCCACTTCGGGCTGGAGAGCCTTGGTGACCTGCCAGGCATCGACGAACTGAAGGCCACCGGCCTGCTCAGCGCCGAACCCCGCGAACCCGGCCTGTTCGACGCCCAGGCACGGGAACAGATCGCCGCCGCGCGGGGGGAGGAGGGTGAAGGGACAGACACCGACACACCGTGATCCGATTTCGTCGGTGCGGCAGAGAGTTCCGAAATTGCTGCTGAACATGGCCATGTTCGCCCCTTCCCCCTCGACGGGGGAAGGTCGGGATGGGGGTGGATCGGCGAAGCCGATGCGGCGTCTGCTGCCTTTGCGGCAGCCTGTGGCTCCCCCCATCGACCGCTACGCGGCCACTTCCCCCGCAAGGGGGGAAGGGAAAGATCGCCCGACACGGGAATGGCCCGACATGAAGGGAGGACTCAAAGGCTCCAGTAGGCGATGTCGGGGCGCAGTTCGGTGGGATCGAGCACGGACTTGATGTCGACAACGATTGCGGAGGGACCGGCGAAGTCGTTGATCCACTTGGCGCCGCGCTCCAGATACTGCTTGTGCGCGACGGCCAGGATGATGGCGTCGGCACCTTCCATCTCCGCCTCGTCAACCAGCCTGTAGCCATATTCGGTGAAGGTTTCCTGCGGGTCGGCGATGGGATCGTGCAGCTTCACGGAGACGCCGAATTCCAGCAGTTCGTGCACGATGTCCGGCACCCGGCTGTTGCGCAGGTCGGTGACGTCTTCCTTGAAGGTCACGCCCAGCACCGCGAAGCTGGCGGAGACATCCAGCCTGCGCCGCCGTGCCATCATCTTCATGGCGCGCTGGGCGATGTAGGTGCCCATCTGGTCGTTGATGCGGCGACCGGAGAGAATGACCTCCGGATGGTAGCCCACGTCATCGGCCCGCGCCGTCAGGTAGTAGGGATCGACACCGATGCAGTGGCCGCCCACCAGACCGGGCTTGAAGGGCAGGAAGTTCCACTTGGTGCCCGCCGCGGCCAGCACGTCGGAGGTACGCAGGTTCAGCCGTTCGAAGATGATCGCCAGTTCGTTCATCAGGGCGATGTTCAGGTCGCGCTGCGTGTTCTCGATGACCTTCGCCGCCTCCGCCACCTGGATCGAGGGCGCGCGATGGATACCGGCCTGCACCACCGCACCGTAGATGCCCGCGATGCGCTCGGTGGTTTCGGCGTCCTGCCCGGCAACGACCTTGATGATGCGCTCTATCGTGTGCTCGCGGTCGCCGGGATTGATCCGTTCCGGGGAGTAGGCGAGCTTGATCTGGTCGTACTGGCGCAGGCCCGAGACGCGCTGCAGGATCGGGCCGCAGAATTCGTCCGTGACGCCGGGATAGACGGTGGATTCGATGGTCACCAGATCGCCGTCCACCAGATGCGGACCGATCAGTTCACAGGCCTTCTGCAGCAGGCTCAGGTCCGGCTGGCGGTTGGCGTTGATCGGGGTCGGCACGGTCAGGAAATAGACCGACGGCTCCGCCAGCATCGCCGGGTCGGAGGTGAAGGTGACGTCGCAGGCATCCAGCGTGACCTTGTCGACCTCGCCGGTGCGGTCGATGCCGCCCGCCAGCTCCGCGACACGATCCGCCTTGATGTCGTAGCCGACAACCCGGAACTTCTTCGCCAGGGCGACAGCCAGCGGCAGCCCCACATATCCAAGGCCGATCACGGCCAGCACTTCAGTCATGACTGCACGTCCAGACGGTCCCTGTGCGATTCGTCGTCTCAGCCTATGATGGCCCGGAAACCGTGGCTAGCTACCACGCCGATTGCGGAAGAGCCAGAGCATGATCGACAGTGATTTGGAGGCGGAGCGGCCCATGGACCGGCTGCTGCGCATCATGGCCGCTCTCAGGACGCCGGAGACGGGCTGTCCGTGGGATCTGGAGCAGGATTTCGAGACCATTGCCCCCTACACGATCGAGGAAGCCTACGAGGTCGCAGACGCCATTGCGCGCGGTGACATGGAGGATCTGAAGGGGGAACTTGGCGACCTGCTGTTCCAGACCGTGTTTCATGCCCGCATGGCGGAGGAAGCGGGTGACTTCGCCTTCGAGGACGTGGCAACGGCCATCGCCGACAAGATGGAGGTTCGCCATCCGCATGTCTTCGGCGCGCAGACGGGCATCGAGACGGCGGACGCACAGACGCTGAACTGGGAAAGCCAGAAGGCGCGGGAGCGGGCGGAACGGGCGGCACGGCAGGGCAGGGCAGCGTCCGCCCTGGACGGCGTGGCACTTGGCCTGCCGGCTCTGCTGCGGGCGGAGAAGATCCAGAAACGCGCCGCGCGGGTTGGCTTTGACTGGGCAGAGACCGCGCCGGTCATTGCCAAGGTGCGGGAAGAACTGTCGGAACTTGAGGCCGAGGTGAGCAGCGGTTCGGCGGCGCGGCAGGAGGAGGAGCTTGGTGATCTGCTGTTCGCGGTCGCCAATCTGGCCCGGCATCTGGGCCACGACTCGGAGGCTGCGCTGCGCAAGGCGACCGCGAAGTTCGAGAAGCGGTTTCATGCGGTCGAGGCTGCGATCACGGCGGAGGGGCGGTCGATGGACGATGCCACGCTGGCGGAGATGGACCGGCACTGGAACGCAGCCAAGCGTCAGGAATGACGGTCGGCCAAGCGGTTACTCCGGCGGTGTCGCCAGTTCCACCGGCACGCCGGGTTCATGCTTGCTCTCCCGGATCGCCAGTGATGTCTTCACGTGGGCCACATTGTCGGCGGCGGTGAGCTGCTCGGTCAGGAAGTGCTGGTAGGCGTCCCAGTCCTTCGCCACCACCTTCAGCAGGAAGTCGATCTCTCCCGCCAGCATGTGGCAGGCCCGCACCTGCGGCCAGCTTCGCACCATCTCCTCGAACGCCTTCAGGTCTGTCTCGGCCTGGCTCTCCAGCCCGACCATGGCAAAGACGGTCACGCCAAATCCCAGGTGTTCCGGCGTCAGGTCAGCATGGTAGCCTCGGATGTATCCCGCATCCTCCAGCGCCCGGACGCGACGCAGGCAGGGCGGTGCCGAAATGCCGACACGACGGGCCAGTTCAACGTTTGTCATCCGGCCATCCGCCTGCAGATCCGAGAGGATCTTCCGGTCGATCTCGTCAAGCTTTACACGCTGCATGGAAGTCCCTGTAAACGAAACTGGTCAGAAAGATGCTCCGGGCCGAGCAGTGCGCGCAACATTATTACTGGAATGGCAAATGCGCAATCATATCCTGTCGCAGATCGGCAGATTTCAGCCGTGGCGGCAACGCCGCCAGAACCGCCCCAGCATCCGTCCGAAGTCATGCACGGCGGCGCGGCTGTCGCGTCCCCAGCGGCGCAGGCTGCCCGGGCGGGCGCGCATGATGACGGGGTAGAGCGCGGTCGCGATCCAGACGTTGATCAGCCCGGCATAGGTCACATCGAACAGGTAATGGGAGCCGTTGAACATGCGCATCAGCCCGATGGCCACCCCGAACCACAGGGCCGCCTGCATCAGGCGACGGCGACGGCGTCCTGCGGCGAAGGCGATGGGCAGGGCAATCATGGCGAATGCCGCGCTGGCATCGCCGGAGACGAAGGAGCAGTTGCGGGCGCAGCCGTGCGTCGGGATCAGCGCGGGCTGGTACTGCTGCTCCCCGCCGAACTCGACCGTGTGCAGCGGGCGCGGGCGGTCCCACTGGTCCTTCAGCAGCAGGTTGGTGACCAGGCCGACGCCGATGCCGAAGACGGCCAGCACATAGAACAGCCGCCGCGCGGTAGCCTTCCGCCGCCAGCGCTTGCGGAACCCGTTCGCGGTCAGGCCCAGCGCGATGGCGACCAGCAGCCAGTAGAAGGTGGGGCGCAGGATGTCGTGAAACACGTCCCCGGCGATGGAATCGGTCAGCCAGAATTCATTGCCCTGCAGGTGGAACATCCGGGCGGCGATCCGGTCCAGCGGCGTGAACAGGGCCAGCGGTGCCAGAAGGAAAGCCAGTGCCAGGCAGTAGCGCCGATAGCGGGTGAGGCGGGAGCCGCCGTCAATGGGCAGCAGCGGGCCGGCGGATGCCGGACCGGCAGGGCGCGCCAGCCACCAGCGGCCGATCGGCAATCGCTTGATCGTGCCGTCCTGGCGCACGCGAAACACCCAGTTGCGCCGTGCCAGGAACCCTCTCAGCCACCAGGCGATGAAACCGCCCATGGCGGCACCGGCGATCACGTCGGACAGGAAGTGGGCATTGACTGCGATCCGCGCCAATCCGCCGATGACGGCGAAGGCGATCAGCCAGACCCGGAACCGGGGCAGCAGGAAGCACATGGCCACGGCGAAGGCGAACAGGGTCGTGGTGTGGCCGGAAGGGAAGGACTGGTGGCTCCAGTCAAAGGCGAACAGGCTCCAGTCGGCGGTCTCGCCCTCGGCCAGGTAGCGGGGCCGGGCGCGCCCGTAGATGATCTTGAAGACGTTGGTCAGAATGCCGGAAATGGCGATCGAGGCCACGACGTAGCCCGCCGCCGAGGCATCCCAGCCGTACAGTGCCCGGCGCGCGGGCCTGATGCTGGCGGAACGGAGCACCAGCGCGCCGAAGACGACGCAGCCGCCTGTCACCAGGCCCCACTTGCTGTTGCCCACGTCGCCCAGGACCTGCAGGGCGAGAATGGCGCGGCTGTCGCTGGCGAGGACCTGGCCCCGGATCCAGACATCCAGGCCGTAGGAACCGACGACGGCAAAGGTCAGGATCAGTTCGTAGACGGCGATCTGCCAGGGCAGCAGCCAGCGTCCCGCACTGCGGTCGCGGGTCGCCGCGCCCATCTGTTCCAGCCGGTTCGCACTCACTGGGCCGGCCCCGCCAGTCGGTAGAGGGAAATGCTCACTGTCTTGCCCTTGGCATAGTTGAAGCCCTGAACTTCATCCAGTTTCTCAACTCTTGCACCGGCAGCCGCGATGCGGTCAAGGAAATCACCCTGCAGTCGGGCCTCGACGGCAGCAATCTGGCAGGGCGTGCCATAAAGCAGCCTTGCCGCCGCACCTTCCGCGTGGGTCAGGTATGTATCCGTCGCGGTCAGGAACACCAGACTGGGTTCGTTGAACCCGGCGCTGATCAGATGCGGTTGCGGGCAGGTGGCAACGCGGCCGAAAGCATCAGCCAGGCGCGGTGAGACGAACGCCGGGTCCAGCCCCGGCAGGAACCGTCCGAAGACCACACCCGAGAACAGGATGGCGGCGACGAGGATGCCCGCAAGCTGCCCGCCACTGCGCCGTGTGCCCCGGAGGAACGACAGACCCAGCCAGAGGGCCGGGATCAGCAGAATGCCCGCAAAATGCCAGATGCCCAGCGACACACCTGCGCCGTCGGCCACGAACGGCATGGCCCCGGCAAGCGCCAGCGTGACAAGGCCCCAGAGCACCATCACCACGACCTGCCACCAGCGGGGGGCGCGGGCATCCACATCATGCAGCGCCGCCACCGCCAGGATGGCCAGCGCCGGGTAGGCGGGCAGGACGTAATGGGCGAGCTTTGTGGGCGTTGCGGCAAAGACGATCCAGGTGAACAGCGCCCAGCCGAGCAGCAGCAGCACCTCCGCCCGGCGGCGGCTGCGCCAGATCCAGGGCAGTGCCAGCAGGCCGAGGAAGGAGAAGGGCCAGAAGGTGACATTGGCCAGCGCCAGATAGAGGCCCGGCGGCGCACCATGGCTCTCCTGCCCGCCCGCGACCTTGGCAATCATGTCCTTGCCCACCGACTCGGCCAGGAAACCGCCGTCGCTGATGATGATGATGGCGATGTACCAGGGCAGGGCGACGATCAGGAACAGCGGGATACCGGTCAGGGGTTTCAGGTCGCGTATCCAGCCGACACCGCGTGTCAGCCAGGTCTGCGCGATGGCGAGGCCGATGACCGGCAGGAAGAGGATCGGTCCCTTCACCATGAACCCGGCGCCAGCCAGCGCCCAGAAGCCATGGGCGGGACCGTTGCCTCCACGTCGGCGCAGTGCCACCAGTATGCAGGCCAGCGCGCCCAGGATGCAGGCCAGCAGCAGCGCATCGGACTTGCCCGTGCGTGCCTCCACGTTCAGCAGGATGGAACTGGCCATGACCAGTCCCGCGCCGAAGCCCACACCGCCCGTGAACAGCAGCCCCCCGATGAAGGCGGTCAGCAGGACCGATGCGACGGCAGCGAGCAGGCTCGGCATCCGGTAGACCCAGATCTCGTCGCGGATGCCCGTCAGATGGACGGCCAGCGTCTGTACCCAGTAGATTCCGGCGGGCTTCTTGTGGCGCGGCTCCCCCTGGAAGCGGATGTCGATGTAGTCGCCGGTCTCCACCATCTGCTTCGATGCCTGGGCGAAGCGGCTCTCGTCGCGGTCGATGGGCGGCAGGCTGAACAGGCCGGGCAGGAAGAACGCCAGCGCGATCACTGTCAGCAGGCCGTAGCGCAGGGCGGCGGACCAGTCACCGATGCGGTCAAGCAGGCTCTGCGGGCTCATGCGACCGCTAACCGGCGCTGGCCCGGCGCTTGTCGCGGCGGATGAAGTAGAGGTTGCGGCTGTAGATGACGATGCCCGTGGTCTGGCCCAGCATGATCACCGGGTCCTCCCGCAGGATGCCATAGGTGAACATCAGGACGCCGCCGGTGATGGAGAAGTACCAGAAGGCCTCCGGCACCACCGACTTGCGGGCCCGCTCCGTCACGATCCACTGCACCAGGAAGCGCATGAAGAACATGCTCTGCGCGAACAGGCCGAAGATGAACAGCCAGACCTCGATCCCGGTCATGCGGTCCCACCAGTTGGCGACCAGGTCGATCATGCACCGCCTCCGTCGCTGCGGGTGACCTCGGTTGCGCCCGGGTTGCGGGCACGATAGCGCAGCCAGACAAAGCCCAGCAGATCCACGATGCCGTCGAGTGCCCGCTTCCAGTTGGTGTACTTGGACTGCCCCGCAGAGCGGTCCCGGTCGCCGATCTCCACCGTGGCCACGTCATGGCCATAGAGCCTGAACAGCGCCGGCATGAAGCGGTGCATGGTGGCGAAGAAGGGCAGTTCCAGATAGTCGGCCCGGCGGAAGGCCTTCAGCCCGCAGCCCGAGTCGGGGCAATCGTCGCGCAGCACGGCCTGTCGGATGGCATTGGCGGCGCGGGACGCGAAGCGGCGGCTGCCCGTCGCCTTCCGTCCGACCCGCCAGCCGTTGACCAGCCCGACGTGCGGCCGGGTCGTGTCGGTCAGCCGTGTCAGCAGGGCCGGAATGTCGGGGGGCGGGTTCTGTCCGTCGCCGTCCAGCGTGATGATGACCTCTGCCTCCACCGCCGCGCGGACACCGCTGCGCACGGCAGCGCTCTGGCCGGACCGGACCTGGTGGCGCAGCACGCGCAGGCGCGGCACCGCGGTCATGGTCTGCCGCAGTTCCTCAGCCGTTGCATCGTCGGAGCCGTCATCGACAACGATGATCGCAACGGGGGGCGTGTCTTTCAGAACGTCGTCGATCTCCGTCACCAGGTGGCCGATATTGCCAGCCTCGTTCATGGCGGGGATCACGACCGCGAAGGTGGTCATCGGGTGCGGGTCCGGTGTGATGGCCAGATCAGTGAAGTGCCCGGCAGGGGCAAAGCGGGTCTCATCGCAGATTTCCGCCCCCCCGTCCATCGCTTGCGCCGGAAGCATGACTGCGGCGCGCCGCCGCGCCGGAGGTTTCCAAGCCCCGCCGCACGCGCTAGATCATGGAGCAGAAATTCTTCATGGAGCATCAGATCATGAGCAGCACCGACCCGATCGTCATTGTTGGTATGGCCCGGACACCGATGGGTGGCTTCCAGGGCGAACTGGGGGGCGAGGTCGCCTCCAGCCTCGGCAGCACGGCGATTGCCGCTGCCCTCGCGCGCGCTGGCGTCAGCGGCGATGACATCGACGAAGTGATCATGGGCAACGTGCTGCCGGCGGGTCAGGGGCAGGCCCCGGCGCGCCAGGCTTCCAAGGGCGCGGGCATTCCCGATGCCGCCAACTGCACGACGATCAACAAGATGTGCGGCTCCGGCATGAAGGCGGCGATGTTCAGCCACGACATGCTGCTGGCCGGTGTGAACGACATCATGGTCGCGGGCGGCATGGAGAGCATGACCAATTCGCCGTACCTGCTGCCCAAGGCACGCGGCGGCATGCGACTGGGTCATGGCGAGGTGAAGGACCACATGTTCCTCGACGGGCTGGAGGACGCCTACGACAAGGGCCGTCTGATGGGCACCTTCGCGGAGGACTGTGCGGAGGCCTATCAGTTCACCCGCGAACAGCAGGACGAGTACGCGATCCGCAGCCTGAAGCGCGCGCAGGGCGCACAGGAAAGCGGCGGCTTTGCCGACGAGATCGCTCCGGTGACCCTGATGACCCGCAAGGGGGAGGTGACCATCGACAGTGACGAACAGCCCCGCAATGCCAACCTGGACAAGATCCCGACGCTGAAGCCCGCCTTCCGCAAGGACGGCACGGTGACGCCCGCCAATTCCTCCTCCATCTCCGATGGTGCCGCCGCTCTGGTCATGATGCGCCAGTCGGAGGCCGAGAAGCGCGGCCTGACCCCGCTGGCCCGGATCATCGGCCACACCAGCCATGCGCAGGAACCGGGCTGGTTCACCACCGCGCCGGTGCATGCGATCAACAAGCTGTACCAGAAGACCGGCTGGGATCCGAAGACGGTCGACCTCTACGAGATCAACGAGGCCTTTGCCGTTGTTCCCATGGCGGCGATTCACGAGCTGGCGCTGGATGTGGAGCGGGTGAACGTGCATGGCGGGGCCTGCGCGCTGGGCCATCCCATCGGGGCCTCCGGCGCGCGCATCCTGGTCACGCTGATCAATGCCCTGAAGACCCACGGCATGAAGCGCGGCATCGCCGGCATCTGCATCGGCGGTGGCGAAGCGACGGCCATGGCGCTGGAACTGACGCACTGAGAGTGATCTTGTAGGGCTGGCGGTGCCATCCCTCTTACCCAGCCGGCCACCCGACAGGGATTCTCCCTTGTGTGGCCGGGAAGGGGAGAGGGGAGGGACGGTCAAATGACAAAACCAGGAGGCGGACCATGAACGATGGGCATAATCTGGCGATCAATGGTGACCGTCTCTGGGACAGTCTGATGGAGATGGCGAAGATCGGAGCGACGGAAAAGGGCGGCAACTGCCGCCTTGCCCTGACCGATCTCGACCGGGAAGGTCGCGATCTTTTCGTTCAGTGGTGCAAGGCGGCAGGCTGCACCATCCGCATCGACCGGATGGGCAACATCTTTGCCCGTCGTGCCGGGACCAATGATGACCTGCCGCCGGTCATGACCGGCAGTCATCTGGATACGCAGCCCACCGGTGGCCGGTTCGACGGGGTCTATGGGGTGCTTGCCGGGCTGGAGGTCATCCGCAGCCTGAATGACCTGGACATCGCCACCGAACATCCGGTGGAGACCGTGGTCTGGACCAATGAGGAAGGCTCCCGTTTCGCGCCTGCCATGGTTGCCTCCGGCGTCTTCGCCGGAGCCTTCGATCTGGAATATGGCCTCAGCCGCGCTGACGTGGACGGCAAGACCATGGGCGAGGAACTGGAACGCATCGGCTATGCCGGGCCGGAGGAGGTCGGTGGCCGCGCCATCCACGCCTTCTTCGAGACCCATATCGAGCAGGGGCCGATCCTGGAGGCAGAGGAGAAGGAGATCGGTGTCGTCACCGACGCCCAGGGCCAGCGCTGGTACGAACTGAACATCACCGGTCAGGAAAGCCACGCCGGGCCGACGCCGATGCCGATCCGCAAGGACGCCCTGCTGGGGGCATCCCGGATCGTCGACCTGGTCAACAGGGTGGGGCTGGATCACGGCCCCGTCGGCTGTGCCACGGTCGGCATGATGCAGGTGCACCCGAACAGCCGGAACGTCATTCCCGGCCATGTCTTCCTGACCATCGACTTCCGTCATCCGGATGCGGATCAGCTTCTCTCCATGGACCGCCAGATGCGCGCAGGCGTGGCGGAGATCGCGGACCGGTCGCGGGTCGAGGTGGATGTCGAGGAGATCTGGCATTCCCCGCCGGTGCCGTTCGACCGCTCCTGCGTCGAGGCCGTGGCCCGCGCCACTGCGGAGCTTGGCTATTCGTCGCGGGAAATCGTCTCCGGCGCCGGTCACGACGCCTGCTACATCTCCCGCGTCGCGCCCACGTCGATGATCTTCATCCCCTGCATCGACGGCATCAGCCACAACGAAGTCGAGGACGCCAAGCCGGAGTGGATCCACGCAGGCGGCAACGTCCTGCTCCGTGCCATGCTGGAGAAAGCGGGGCGGGTTTCGTAGGTCCCGCCAACACTTCCCCACGATGCTCGCGGACCTGATCCGCGAGCCCAGTCTCCGACGCTCGCGCGGCACTCTGGGTGCCCGGATCAAGTCCGGGCACGGCGTGAGTGGGGAGTGAGACGGCTCAGGCGCTGGTGTGCATGTACGGTCCCGATCTCAGGGACGGGCCCACATGCGGGTTTCCTGGCGGCCACGGACCGGTGCGACCATGTTGGCGAAGTCGCAGAGCAGCGGGCGGGTGTCTCGGGGGTCGATCATTTCCTCGATGGCGAAGGTCTCCGCCGTGCGGAACGGGGAGCGCAGCTTGTTCAGACGGTCGGTGATGGCGGCCAGTTCGGCCTCCGGATCCTCCGCCGCATCCAGGTCGGCGCGGTAGGCGGCCTCGATCCCGCCCTCCAGCGGCAGGGAGCCCCAGCGGCCTGACAGCCAGCCGTAGCGCGTGACATAGCGGTTGGACGGCGCATGTGCGCCACCGGCGACGCCGAAGGCATTGCGGATGATCATGGTGCACCAGGGTGTCGTCGTCTGCTCGATCGCCGCCATCGCGCGGACGCCGTGGCGGATGGTGCCGCGCTGTTCTGCCTCCAGCCCGACCTGGAAGCCCGGGCAGTCACACAGGTAGACCACGGGCAGGTGGAAGGTCTCCGCCATGTCCACCATGCGCACGGCCTTCTGGCAGGCGTCGGAGGTCCAGACCCCGCCATAGACGTAGGGGTCACTGGCCAGCAGCAGGACCGGCCAGCCGTCCAGCCGCGCCAGGCCGCTGATGACGGAACGCCCGAACAGCGGTGCAATCTCGAAGAAACTGCCCTTGTCCACCACCGCGTCGATGATGGAGCGCATGCGATAGACCTTGCGGATGTCGCGCGGCACGATCCTGAACAGCTTTTCCTCCCGCCGGTCGACGGGGTCGTCGCACTCCGCGCGGGGCGGCAGATCATCGGTCGAGGAGGGCATGTAGGACAGGAAGCGGCGTGCCTGTTCAAAGGCTTCCTCCTCCGTATCCACGGCATTGTCCACGCCACCGGCGGCAAGCTGGATCTGCCAGCCGCCCAGTTCCTGCTTGGTCAGATCCTGGCCGATACCCTTCACGACCGGCGGCCCGGCCACGAACATGGCGGCCACGTCCTTGCGCATGACGGAGAAGTGGGTGGCGGCCAGTCGCGCGGCACCCAGGCCAGCGACGGAGCCGAGACCCAGGCCGACGGTCGGTACTTCGCCCATGTTGATCATCAGCTGTTCGGCCCCGAAGGACTGGCCCCAGCCGCCCGGCAGGTTGGCGTGGCCCGTGGTCTCGATGGTCTTCACCGAACCGCCGCCGCCGGAGCCTTCGATGATGCGGATGATCGGCATCCGCATTTCCCGCGCCATCTGCTCCGGATGCAGCGCCTTGCCCTTGTTGGTGGCATCGGCGGAACCGCCGCGCACCGTGAAGTCATCGCCGGTCACCACCACCTGGCGCCCGTTGATCAGGCCGCGCCCGGTGACGGAGTTGTTGGGCATCAGGTGAACCAGATTGCCGTCGGCGTCATACTCGCCGCGCCCGACGATGGAGCCGACCTCCTGGAAACTGCCATCGTCCACCAGCCCGGTGATCCGCTCCCGGATCGTCAGGCGGTCGCCGGCATGCTGCCGCGCCACCTTGTCGGGGCCGCCCATGCCCCGCGCCATGCGCTTGCGGGTTTCCAGTTCTTCGAGTTCGGGCGACCAGTCTTTCGTCATTTGGCGGGTATCTCCAGCAGGCTTGGTTTCAGGTTCTTGAACGATCGGGTCAGGCGTGGCCGTTGCGCAGCAGCTTGCCGGGCAGGGCACCGGCGGTATCCACCATGTCCTGGCCGGACTGGCGCAGCAGGGTGCCATTGACGATGACGGCGTCGATGCCGAAGGCATCCGCCACCAGCCGGTCGGCTCCGGCGGGGAAATCATGCACCCGCTGGATCGGGCCGCAGCCCACCGTTTCGGGATCGAAGATCACGATGTCGGCAGGGCGACCCTCGGCCAGGGTGCCGCGGTCGGTGATGCCGAAGACCTCCGCCGGGCGGCTGGTCAGCATCCGCACTGCTTCCTCGACAGAGAACACGCCCTTTTCCCGCACCCAGCGGCCCAGCAGCCAGGTCGGCAGGCAGGCATCGCAGAGCTGGCTGGCGTGCGCGCCGGCATCCGAGAGACCGATGACGGTGGAGGAATCCTTCAGCAGCGGTTCGACCTCGTCTTCCTCGTGATTTGCCACCGGCATCCGGAAACGCGCTTCCAGATCCGTTTCCAGCGACAGGTCGAGGATCAGGTCCGTCATCGCCACGCCCCGTTCCGCCGCGACTTCCCGCAGCAGCCGCTCGGACAGTTCCGGCGCGCCCGGCACATCGGCAATGATGGTCTTCTCGAAGGACCGGATGAAGGTCGGTTTCGCGTTGCCGTCCATCTTGTGACGGAAGGCATCGCGGAATGCCGTGTCGGCATAGATGCGTTTCTTGCCCTCATGATCCGCGCCGCGCACATCGCGGAAGATCGACATGGGCTCGAAGATGAATGGCGCGCTGAACTGCTGTTCGAACATCAGGGCGCGCGGCGTCACCTGCGGGTAGATCGGCAGGCCCAGCGCGTTCAGGTCGGCGGAGCGGCGGAGCTGATCCATGTGATCCCCCTCCGCCAGCGACACACCGGCCAGCAGGGCGGTCCAGGAGATCGGGCGCCCTGTGGCGCGCGCGATCTTCTCGAACTCGTCCAGGAACAGGTCTCGCCCGATGGTGGCCTGCATCAGACCGGTCTTCTGCTCGCCCATGACGGAGGCGAGGCCGAGGATTTCCTCGAAAGTCGCCAGGCGGCTGGGTACGGGGCGGCCTTCGAAACCGGTGTGGGTCACGGCCTTCGACGTGGCAAAGCCCAGCGCACCGGCCTCCAGCCCCTCCGCGAACAGCCCGCGCATGGTGGATAGTTCGTCGTCGGTCGCGGCGCGCTCCGTCGCATCCAGCCCCATGACGTAGAGCCGCAGCGGCGTATGGCCGAACAGGACGCCGAGATTGATGGCGGTTCCCTGCGCCTCCAGCGCATCCATGTACTCGGGAAAGCTCTCGAAGCCCCAGTCGCCAAGTCCGGCGTTCAGGGCATCGACGCTCATCCCCTCCACCTTCTCCAGCGTGCGGACGATCAGATCCCGGTCGGCGGGGCGGGTCGGGGCGACGCCGAAGCCGCAATTGCCGATGACCGCCGTCGTGACGCCATGCCAGGGACTGATGGTCATCATCCGGTCCCAGACGACCTGGGCGTCATAATGGGTATGGATATCGACGAAGCCCGGGGCGACGACATGGCCCTGCGCGTCGATTGTCGTCGTGGCCTCGCCATCGACGGAACCCAACGCGACAACCTTGCCGTCGCGGATGCCGACACTGCCCTGGCGCGACGGTGCGCCCGTGCCGTCGACGATCCGCGCATTGGTGATCTTGATATCCAGCATCGTTCAGGCCTCCCCAGCCGTTCGACAAGTTGGTGACGTCGCCGCGATCAGTTCATGGGCAGATTGTAGAGTTCCCGCACATTGTCATGCAGGATCCGCCGCTTCTCGTGCGCGGTCAGACCCTTCGTGTGTTCGGCCAGCAGGTCCTGGCTCCAGGGCCAGGTGGAGTCCGAATGCGGGAAGTCGTTGGCCCACATCAGGCGGTCCGTGTTCATTTCGTCCTTGGCCTTCAGCGCCGACCAGTCGTCCTGGAACGTCAGATAGATGTTCTCCTTGAAGTAATCGGACGGCATCCGTTCCAGCTCGGCGCAGGTCAGCCAGAAGCGATGGCGCTTGTAGGCATGATCGGCGCGGTACATCCAGTGCGGCGCCCAGCCTGCATCCGCCTCCACACAGACCACCTTCAGATCCGGGTGACGATCGAAGACGCCGCCGAAGATCATCATGCCCAGAATGTCCTGGCAGCCGCGAATGATGGACTGGAATGAATTGATCTTGGCGCCGCGCGTGCGGCCCACCTGGTCGGAGCCGCTGGTCAGGATGTGGAACGACAGCGGCATGCCGAGGTCGACCGCAGCCTCGTAGAACGGGCCGTAGACCTCCGAGTCATAGTCCTCGACCTGGGGATTGCCCGGCATCATGACACCGCGGAACCCCATCTCCCGGGCCTTGCGCAGTTCCTCGATGCCTTCATCGACGGAACGCATGGCGAGCTGTGCCATGCCGAACAGGCGGCCCGGCGCCGGATCGCAGAACTCCTGGAGCCACAGGTTGTAGGCGTCGAAGCAGGCCTTCTTGTAGTCGAAGTCCGGGTGGTTGCAGAGCATCATGCCGACGGAAGGATAGATGATCTCCCCATAGACGCCGTCACGGTCCTGATCCTTCAGCCGTTGCACGGGATCCCAGCCCCCGGGGTGCAGGTCCTTGTAGTTGTCCGCGCCGAAACGCAGGTCCTTCGGGTCGCGCCCGGCCGCTGCGATCAGGCCCATCGGAATGGGCTTCTTCATCCCGTCGATGGCGAACACGTCACCGAACTTGGCGTCATGCACGATGTGCGGCGCCTTGTCCTTCCAGCTCCGGTCGATGCGCGCAGTATAGCAGTCCGGCGGCTCCGTGATGTGCGAGTCCGCTGATATCGGACGGTAATCCATGACTGATCCTCCCCAGGCACACGCGATTTCACGCGATCATTGCCGCAAGGATAGCGCGGGTTTGCCTGCCTGTAAGCCAGCTTTGACGGGCAGGGGGCATGCGCGATGCTGCGGGGCTGACGTCGGGGCAGGTGCGATGGGTCAGGCGACCCTTGCGGCGTCCTCGGCAGTCGCGCCGCGTTCCGGGAAATAGACCGTGACGGTCGTGCCCTCGCCCAGCGCACTCTCGATGGTCAGGGAGCCGCCGTGAAGTTCGGTGAACTTCTTGGCGAGAGGCAGGCCAAGGCCGGTCCCGTCGTACTTGCGACCCAGCGAACTGTCGATCTGGCGGAATGCAGTCAGCGCCTGGGGAATGTCTTCCGCCCGCATGCCGATGCCGGTGTCGCTGACCGCAATGCGGAACCCATTGTCCATACGTTCCGCGACCACGCTGATGCTGCCGGAGGCCGGTGTGAACTTGACCGCATTGGAGATCAGGTTGATCAGGATCTGCTTCAGCTTCTGGCTGTCGGCCATGACCTCACCGATGTCCGGTTCCACCCGGATCTCCAGATCCGTGCCCATGTTGTGCGGGCAGGCCATGCGCGCGGATATCTGAATGACCTCGGCAATATCGATCGGCTCCGGGCTGAGCGTCAGGCTGCCCGCCTCCGCCTTGGAGAGGTTGAGGATATTGTTGATGAGACCCAGCAGGTGCTGCCCGGAATCGAGGATGTCGCCCGCGTAGTCCTTGTACTTCGGCGTGCCGAGAGGGCCGAAGGACTCCGCGCTCATGACTTCGGAGAAGCCGATGATGGCGTTCAGCGGGGTGCGCAATTCGTGGCTGACGGCGGCAAGGAATTCGGATTTTGCCCTGCTGGCGGCCTCCGCCTCGTTCCGGGCCACGGCCAGGTTGTCGGCGAAGCGGGAAAGGGTTTCCTTCTGCTCGGTCAGCTTGGTCTTTGTCTGCTGCAGTTCCTCGATGCGCGCGGCCAGCGTGGCCTCATGCTTCTTCATCTCGGTGATGTCGGAGAAGATCAGCACCAGGCCGTCGTCGGCAGTCTTGTTCGCTGCCACCCGGTACCAGCGCCCCTTGGCCCCCGAGAACTCCCGACGCAGGTCGCCGCGACGCAGTTCTTCCATCATCCGCCGGCGCGCGAGTGCGCCCATGCCTTCGGGCATGTTCAGCAGACGGGCGTCGAACAGTCCCGCGACGATCTCGTCCAGGGTGCCTTCCGTCCTCAGCAGGTGGCCGGCCGGTGCGAAGGCGTTGGCCAGCGTCCGGTTGCACATCAGGAACTGCCCCGTGCTGGCAAAGAGCGCGATACCTTCGGATGCGGCGGCGATGGCGTCCTTGACGGATCGCCGCGCGCTCTCTGCATCGGACTCGGCCATGCGTTGCCGCGTGATGTCGGCGGCGACGCCGCGGTACCCGAGAAAGCGTCCGGTGCTGTCGTGCATCGGATGCGCGGCGAGCCGCAACTGGACCGGCCCATGCTTGCCCACGAGCTTGAGGGGACAGGTGACGTCACTGAAGTGCTCATGCTCGCGCATCAGGCGCTGCAGGTCGCGCACGACTGCCGGATCGCGCCGCAGGTCCGAGACCTCGATGAAGCGCTTGCCGATCAGGCTCTGCGGCGGGACACCGGTGATCTGCTCGAACCGGCCCGAGACGGAAACGAAACGGTGGTTGGCATCGGTTTCCCAGACCCAGTCGGAAGCAATCTGCGTCAGGCGGATATAGCGGGCTTCGCTGTCGCGGAGTGCGCGTTCGCGCTGCGTTGCCTCGGTCATGTCGCGGGCGATCAGCATCCGCGGTCCGTCGTCCAGAAACACCTGGCCGAGGTCCAGGGTACGTCCGTCATGCAGTTCCAGCCTGATTTCATGCAGGTCGCCACGCAGGAACTTCCGGACCAGAACGGATGACGCTTCCGGGGAGGGCATGGCCTGATCGGCGCCGACACCCACGGTTCGCGCCTGCTCCGTGATCCGCTGGATGAAAGGCAGGCGGTCCAGACTGGGGAATCCCTTCAGCACGCCGGTGGGGGTGGTTATCAGCTGATCATTGTGGCTGAACAGGGCCAGCCCATCGACCAGTACCCCCATCCGGGTAACCATCGCGGTCGTCAACTGGCGCCGCCTGGTCATCCAGAATGCGACGGCGACCCCGAACCCGAAGACGGATGCAACGACGCCCGCCGCAACCTGTGCCTCGAACGATCCGGCCCAGCGATAGGTAACCGCCACGAAGCCCGCACCGGCAAGCGTGACGAGCAGCAGGATCACTGACGTGTGGATCGGCCTGCGGGACCAGAAATGGCGCACACCAGCCAGGAAATCGTGAGGGATTTCCGCCTCCGAACCGGTCGGGGTATGGGGGTGTGACGCACTCATTTCCAAACTATGCGGTGACAGCGGTAAAGGGAGTCCTAACAGCCAGCATGTTGCTGATCCGGATATTTCCCTTTTCGTTTAGGCATTTGGTGCCAGCAGCCACAAGAGTATCCACAGGCTGTCCCGACCGGGGACGCCTGTGGAGATGCCGTGTCAGTTCTTGCCCGCGTCATAGGCTGCCAGCGCCGCAGCAGAGACCAGGTCGGAAACGGAGGACCCGATCGGCACCACCTGCGCCGGGTGGGACAGGCCGACCAGCAGCGGACCGAGCACGGTCGCGCCACCGAGGGACTGGAGCAGCTTGGCCGCGATATTGGCGGACTGCAGTCCCGGCATGATCAGCACATTCGCCGGACCTGAGAGCCGCGAGAACGGATAGAGTTCCATCAGTTCGGGGTTGAGCGCGACATCCACCGACATCTCGCCATCATATTCGAAGTCCAGTTCCCGGGAATCCAGCAGGGACACGGCACCACGGATATTGTCGGACGTGACGTGGGTCGAATTGCCGAATGTCGAGTAGGAAACCAGACCGACGCGCGGCTCATGCCCCATCTGGCGTGCCATGGCCGCAGCCTGGACCGCGATGTCGGCAAGCTCCACGGACGTCGGCAGTTCGTGCACTGTCGTGTCAGCGATGAACACGGTGCGTCCCCGCGAAAGCAGCATGGTCAAACCGAACACCCGCTGACCCTGGCGCGGGTCGATGACCCGCCGGACGTCCTCGTAGGCAAAGGAGAAACGCCGTGTGACGCCGGTGACCATCGCGTCGGCGTCGCCATTGGCAACCATGCAGGCGGCGAACACGTTGCGGTCGGTGTTCACCAGCCGCTGACAATCGCGGTACAGCAGCCCGCGGCGCTGCCAGCGGGCATAGAGGAAGTCGTAGTAGGTTTCGCGATTGTCGAAATCCCGGGCACTGACGATCTCGAGTTCGTCAGGGTCATGACCCATGTCGCGGATCATCTCCTGCACCCGCTCCGGATAGCCGATCAGCACCGGTGTGCCATAGCCTTCCTGCTTGAAGGCCATCGCGGCGCGAATGACCTTCTCTTCCTCACCCTCCGCGAAGACAACCCGCTTCGGATTGGCACGAACCTCATCGAAGATCAGCTGCAGCACGCCAAAGGTCGGGTCGAGGCGCGCGCGCAGTTCGTTGACATAGTTCTCCATGTCCACGATCGGCTTGCGTGCCACGCCGCTGGCCATCGCGGCCTCGGCGACTGCCGGCGGGATGGCGGAGATCAGGCGCGGGTCGAAAGGTGTCGGGATGATGTATTCCGGTCCGAACTGCAGCCGTGTGCCGCGATAGGCGCGCGCGACCTCGTCGGGCACGTCTTCCCGCGCCAGGTCGGCCAGGGCCTCCGCGGCGGCGATCTTCATCTGCTCGTTGATCGTTGTCGCGCGGACATCCAGCGCGCCGCGGAAGATATACGGGAAGCCCAGGACATTGTTCACCTGGTTGGCATAGTCGGACCGCCCGGTTGCCACGATGGCGTCGGAGCGGACTTCGGCGATATCCTCCGGCGTGATCTCGGGGTCCGGGTTGGCCATCGCGAAGATCACCGGATTGTCGGCCATCGAGGCGACCATCTTCTTGGTCACGGCCCCCGCCACCGACAGTCCGAAGAACACGTCGCAATCGACCATTGCATCTTCCAGCGTGCGGGCATCCGTCTCCGCCGCATGGGCCGACTTCCACTGGTTCATGCCTTCTTCGCGGCCGCGATAGACGACGCCCTTGGAGTCGCACATGACCACGTTGTTGACGCCGACGCCCATGGCCTTGACCAGTTCGATGCAGGCGATGGAGGCCGCGCCCGCGCCGTTCACCACCATGCGCACGTCGGAAAGTTTCCGGCCTGTCAGCGCGCAGGCATTGATCAGGCCGGCGGCGGCGATGATAGCCGTGCCATGCTGATCGTCATGGAACACCGGGATGTCGAGCAGCTCCCGAAGCCGCTGTTCGATCACGAAGCATTCCGGCGCCTTGATGTCTTCCAGGTTGATGCCGCCGTAGGTCGGGGCGATCACGCGGACGGTTGCGATGATCTCGTCCACGTCCGTGGAATCGAGCTCGACATCGATGCCGTCAACATCGGCGAAGCGCTTGAACAGGACCGCCTTGCCCTCCATCACCGGCTTGGAGCCGAGGGGGCCGAGGTCACCAAGACCCAGCACGGCCGTGCCGTTGGAGATGACAGCGACCAGATTGCCCTTGGCCGTGAAGTCATAGACCTGGTTCGGGTCGCGATGGATGATCCGGCAGGGTTCCGCGACCCCGGGGCTGTAGGCCAGTGAGAGATCCCGCTGGGTTGCCATCGGCTTTGTGGCCACCACCTCGATCTTGCCCGGACGTCCGGTGGAGTGGAAGATCAGTGCCTCCTGGTTGAGGCTTCGGTTGCGGTCATCGCTCATGGTGGCGCCTTGCGGTTCAGTTGTCGCTTTGCAAGCGGGAATCTTGATTGGGCGTGAATTCGCCGTGAGGGGACTTTTGATCGGGCCGCGACCGGCTGTCAAACCTTTGCAGCGGCCTCGAAAGCAAGACTGAACACCGAACCATGGCCGGGCGTGCTCTCGACAAACACCTGTCCACCCTGTTGTTCGACCATCGTGCGGACAAGGGCCAGGCCAAGTCCGGTGCCCTGCTGGGAGCGTGTTCGCACGCTGTCTACCTGCACGAAAGGCTCGAAGATGTCGTCAAGCTGGTCCTTCGGGATGCCGAACCCGGAATCGGCAACGCGTATGAAGATCCGCCCGTCCGGCTCCTCAACCGCATCGACGTGCACCGTGCTTTCGGCAGGGGAGAACTTGATGGCGTTGGAGAGCAGGTTCAGCATCACCTGACGCATTGCTTGGTCATCACAGATGATCTGCATCTGCTCGGGCGGTGTCGTGAACTCGATCGCGATACGGGCCTGCTCCGCCTGCCCACGGACGATCCGGACCGCGTTCTCGATGATCTCGCCGACGGGTATTTCCTCCATCTGGTAGGTGTGGGCACCTCTCTCCAGCTTCGCGAGATCAAGGATGGTGTTGATCATCTGCAGCAGGTGCATTCCGCCGAACGAAATGTCCTCCGCCGTCTGCAGGTACCTCTCGTCGCCGACGGGCCCCAGGGACTGGTTCCTGATCATGTCGGCGCCGCCGATGATGGCGTTCAGCGGTGTCCGCAGCTCGTGGCTCATGCTGGCCAGGAAATCCGAAGTGGCCTTGCTGGTCCTTTCCGCACGGGCACGATGGAAGGCGGATTCGTCTGCCGCGGCGCGGAGTGCCGCCTGTTGGCGCAGCCCCTGCTGCTCACGTGCCATGGTTGCGGCAACAAGACGATGGATGATGAGGGTGGTCGGGAACGCCGTGACGATGGGCATGACAATCGGCATCACCACGGATATCGGGTTGCCGAGGTAGTCTAGGCCGATGATTTCATAGGAGACCAGACAGGTCACAAATGTAACGACCGTGATCGCGACCGTCGCCAGCATCAAGCTCCTGACGGCACCGAAACGGGTCACGAGGTATCTGGCAAAGCGCCCGAAACCGTTATCGACGGCCTTGATGTCGCGGCGCTCTGCTTCTGTCAGTTCTGCAACAGGTTGTGTCACGGCAGCAGGAGCATTTCAGATGCTTCCGCCAGGGATACCGGTGCCGTGTCCAGCAGGCGGGCAGACGCGGCACGGTTGAATGCGCCATCCTCCGTCGAAAGCGGGTCCGATGGTTTCAGCCGGTGATCGATCACCATGCGCGCCAGCAGCAGGCGGCGGGCGTCTTCTCCACGGGACCCGAGCGTCGCCCCTTCCCAGGCCATCAGGGAGGCGGTCACGCTGTGATACAGCGCGCTGGAAACCCGCCGGGCCTGGGTCTCGTCACCCCGGCGTGCAACTTCGTCGGCCATGGCCGTGGCGCGGTCGAGGCAGTCGCCCGCCGCGTCGCGCAGCGCCGGGGGCAGGGCATTGCTGGCGGCAAGCCGCTCGCTGATGTCTGCCGCCAGGGCAGTGTGTGCCCCTACCTTCGCGACCGCACGGGTCAGGACATCGAGACCATTGATGTTGCTCGTCCCCTCCCAGAGCAGCCCGATCTGCGAGTCGCGTATCAGGCGCGGATTGACGAAGTCCTCGATGTATCCATTGCCGCCGCGCATCTCCATCGACGCGGTTGCCACCCCCGGATTGTCGCGACAGGCGCGGAACTTGTAGAGCGGCGTCACGATCCTGAGGCGGGTTTCCGCAGCCTTGTCCCCGGCCTTGGCCGCGTCCATCTGCTGGGCCGCGTAGGCATACATGCTCAGCGACTGCTCCGTCGGCACCATCATCTTCATCAGTTGCCGTTGCGCCAGCGGCATGTCGGCGACCTGCTGGCCGAAGGCCGTGCGGGACTCGGCGGCGACCAGAGCCTCGTTCAGGCACCGCCGCATGAGGGCGGCAGCCCGCACACCGTGGCTGAGACGGGAGAGGTTCACCTGCGCCATCATCTGGTGGATGCCATCCTCCACATCGCCGACCACCCAGGCCTGCGCGCCCTCCATGACGATCTCTCCCGATGCCATGGAATTGGTGCCCAGCTTGTCCTTAAGCCGCATGATCCGGTAGTTGTTACGGCTGCCGTCCGGCAAGGTCTTCGGCATCACGAACAGGCCAAGCCCGCGCGTTCCTGCGCCGCGCCCCTCCGGCCTGGCCAGCAGCAATGCCACATCCGCATCGGTGTTGCTGCAGAACCATTTCTCGCCATAGAGGCGCCATCCGCCGTCTTCCTGCCGCGCAATGGTCTCGACCAGACCGACGTCCGAACCACCGGCCTTCTCCGTCATGAACTGCGAACAGCGCAGCATGGTATCCGCGTCCTGTACGGCGATGCGGTCGGCAAAATTCTCCTGGATTGCGGCATCGCCGAACTTCAGCAGCATGGCCAGGCCGGTGTCTGTAAGGCTGACCGGACACATCAGGCCGAATTCTGCCTGCACGAACAGATAGGTGAAGGCGTACTTGGCGATTGCCGGAACGGTTTCCGGCCAGTCCAGCACGCCGGGCCTGTGACTCATCATGTGCAGGCCAAACTCCGTGAAGGCGACCCGTTCCATGTCACGATAGGCAGGATGATATTCGATCCATTCCTGGTCCCGACCGAACCGGTCGCGATAGTGCAGCCGGGGCGGGTGCCGTTCGGCGATATCGGCCAGTTCATCGAGCGAGCCGCCCGCGACCTCGCCGAGGCGCTGCCAGTGCGGCCACATGTGCTCCCGCAGGGAATCCGGGCAATAGATCTTCAGCAATGACTGGAGTGACCGGTCAATCTCGAAGAAATTCTGACCCCGTACGTCCCGTGCCAGTTTAGCAGCGCTGATGCTCGTATCGATAACTGGCGCATTCATCCTGTTTCGTCGCTCCCCAACATGTTCTCTCGTATCAAAGAATGCGACACAGGGGAGGTGTGCGCAACTGACTGGACATCGTGTGCGCATCTAGCTGTCCCGAAGGTGCACGTCCGCACCGTGACGGACATCGCATGGTGTCTCATTATGAAACGCGAAATCTTGATCATCGCTGATTTTGCTTGGTTTCTTCCTTGTGGGGGCACATTTGAGACTGGCACGGCTGTTGCGTCGCAGCATTCACGTGTTTTTCATCTGGTCGTGGCCCTCTGGTGGCACATGATCGCCAAGGTAGAGCGGAGGCCCTGATGGCCGACAAGGACATGATCACCGGTGAGATCGACGCGGCATTTTCCTATGCGACGGGGAAGAACGTTGATGCCAAGGACGGCAAGCTGAAGGTTCACCAGGCCGATGTTTCCTCCACGTCGGTAAGCAAGCTGCGCATTGAGGCTGCAGACGACAAGGATCCGCAGACGCTTGATTCCGGCGAGAAGATCAATTTCAGCTTCGTCAATGAGCGTGGCGAGACGGTCAGTGTGACCGACGCAAAGGTCGAACGTTCCACGAGTGCCGATGGTGCCGACGATACCGGGTTCCTGGCCGCCGTGGGTGAGACCGCAGACGGGGAAGAGATCGCCCTGCTGGTGGCCTTTGATGTAGAGAGCATTGAAGCGGGGCAGGCCTTCATTGCCAACGAGAAGGATGCCGAGAAGGCTGGCGAGGGCAAGGAATCCGTTTCCATTTCGTCACTTGGCGTGGAGGAGCCGGAGCCCGCCGCTGAAGAACCTGAACTCCGGGCTCCGAGCCGGGATCGCGGCAACAGGGTCGGACCCGTCGAGGAAGAGGCCGAGAAGGTTGATGACCAGAAGTTGAGCGGCAACTACGAGGATGATGACATCGAAGGTGCCGCCGGCAATGACGAGATCAAGGGTGAAAGCGGCAATGACACCCTTGAGGGTGCGGCTGGTGACGACACCCTGTTCGGCGCAAGCGGCGAGGACGAACTGTCCGGTGGCGATGGCGATGACCTGCTGGAAGGTGAATCCCAGGACGACACCCTGAGCGGTGACGCGGGCGCTGACACGCTGCTCGGTGCCAGTGGTGAGGACGCCATCGAGGGCGGCGAGGGCGATGACGTCGCTGATGGCGGGGCGCAGAATGACAAGCTGAGCGGCAATGCCGGTGACGACACACTGTTCGGGGATTCCGGCGATGACACCCTGGCGGGCGGTGAAGGCCAGGACGAACTCTATGGTGGTTCCGGCGATGACCTGTTCATCGCAGGCGAAGGCGGGGGTGTGATCTCTGGCGGATCCGGCAAGGACACTGTTGATTTCTCTGATGTGGATGGCGCGGTGTTCGACGCGGAAAGCAATACGGTTTCCGCAGGCGGCAACGTCTTCACGCTGGAAGATATCGAGGAAGTGCTCGGTGTGTCCCTCAAGGACGACAAGGACGACAAGGACGACAAGGACGACAAGGACGACAAGGACGACAAGGACGACAAGGACGACAAGGACGACAAGGACGACAAGGACGACAAGGACGACAAGGACGACAAGGACGACAAGGACGACAAGGACGACAAGGACGACAAGGATATGGTCAGCGGCCGGATCGATGCCACGTTCAGCTACGCGAGCGGCAAGAACATTGATGCAAAGGATGGCAAGGACGATTTCCACATTGCGGATGTGGACTCGGGCTCCGTCAGCAACCTGAAGATCGTCGCGGAGAATGACAAGGACCCGCAGACGCTGGATTCGAAGGAGAAGATCGACTTCAGCTTCACCGACGAGAACGGTGCTGTGATCGAAGTCTTTGACGCAAAGATCGGTGTTTCGAACAGCGAGAGCGGTGACGCCGATTCCGGCTACCTGACTGCGGTCGGCGAGACTGCCGATGGCACCGAGATCGCCTTGCTGCTGACATTTGAAATGGCGGAGATCAAGGCCGGTCAGCAATTCTTCACCGATGAGAAGGATGCGGAGAAGGGTGGTCTTGGCAAGGAGTCCGTATCGCTTTCCTCCCTCACCGTCGGCGGTGAGGAGACCGACGCTGGTACGGACGACAATCTGAACGGCGACCACCTGAACAATGCCATCAGCGGCGGTGCGGGCAACGACACCATCAACGGCCAGAGCGGCGATGACACGCTTTTCGGTGACGATGGCGACGACAGCCTGCTGGGGGGCAGCGGTACCGACGAGCTGGACGGTGGCGCAGGCAATGACACGCTGAACGGTCAGTCGCAGGACGACACGATTCGTGGCGGTGACGGCAATGACCAGATCCGCGGCGAGGATGGCGCGGACGTGATCGACGGCGGCACCGGTGGTGACACCATCAACGGCGGATCGCAGGACGATGTGATCGACGGCGGCGACGGCAACGACCAGATCCATGGCGAGGACGGCGCGGACACGATCAAAGGCGGTGCCGGCGACGACACCATCGACGGCGGCTCCCAGGCCGATGTGATCGACGGTGGCGACGGCGCCGATTCCATCGAGGCTGGCAGCGACAATGACACTGTCCGCGGCGGTGCCGGCAATGACGTCATCTCCGCCAGTTCGGGCGAGAACGTCCTGGACGGCGGTGCAGGCAATGACACCATCTCCGGCGGCTCCAGCGCCGACACCATCATCGGCGGCGAAGGCCGTGATGTGATGTCCGGCAGCCATGGCGATGACCTGTTCATCGCCGGTTCCGGCGGTGGCGAGATCTTCGGCGGCACCGGCAACGACACGGTGGATTTCTCCGGTGTCGATGGCGCGGTCTATGACGCGGAGGCCGGAACGGTCACCGTGGGCGAGAACGTGTTCCAGCTCACCGACGTGGAAACCGTGCTGGGTGTGACCGAGCCGGAACCGGAACCCGATCCGGAGCCCCTGTTCACCGAAGGCAACAACAACGTCGATTTTGATGCCATCGACACGTCGGACTTCCTGGAGGGCACGACGGATGCCGCGCTGGGCGGCGATGACACCGTGTCCCTGTCGGACCGCGAGGATGGCAATGTACGCATCTTTGCCGCTGGCGGCGGTAACGACCAGATCACCGGTCGCAGCCAGGACGACCATGTGCTCGGCGAAGCAGGCAATGACATCCTGATCGGCGGCGAGGGTGGTGACACCCTGGACGGCGGTGATGACGATGACACCCTGCGTGGTGATGCCGGGGCAGACAGTCTTGTCGGCGGTGCCGGTGCGGACCTGCTGCGTGGCGGTGCCGATGACGATGTTCTGGACGGCGGTGACGGCGACGACGAGGCACGCGGTGGCGATGGTGCCGACACCATGATCGGCGGCGCAGGCAACGACAACCTGCGCGGTGAACTCGGCAACGACACCGTCACCGGTGGTGATGGCGAGGACACGCTGTTCGGCTCGGGCGGCAACGATACCGTCACCGGCGGCCTTGGCGATGACCTGCTGCAGGGCAATTTCGATAATGACCTGCTGTTTGGTGGAGAAGGCAACGACACGCTCAACACAGGCGGCCAGAACGACACGGCCTTTGGTGGCGCCGGCAATGACAGTCTTCTCGGCCTGACCGGCCATGACAGCCTGGATGGCGGCGACGGTGACGACAGCCTGCGTGGCGACGTTCACGATGACACGCTGATCGGCGGTGCCGGTGCGGACAACCTGCGCGGCGGTACCGACAACGACCAGCTCTTCGGCGGTTCCGGAAACGACTTCGCTGATGGCGAGGAAGGTGATGACCTGGTCGATGGTGGTGCAGGCGACGACACGGTCCGTGGCGGTGACGGTGCCGATACGCTGGACGGCGGCGACGGCAATGACCGCCTGCGCGGCGGCACCGGCGACGACCGGATCACGGCAGGTATCGGTGATGACTTCGTCAATGCCGACCCGGGCAATGACTCGGTCGATGGTGGCGCGGGCAATGACACGATCTCCGGTCTTGGTGGTTCAGACACCATCACGGCAGGCGAGGGCGCTGATCTGGTTCGCGGTGGCCACCTGCACGATGTGATCTCCGGTGATGCGGGCGATGACACGCTGGAAGGCGAGACCGGTGATGACACCCTCGACGGCGGAGACGGCGCGGACGAACTGCGCGGCGGGTCCGGCAATGACCAGATCTTCGGCGGTCTTGGCGACGATTTCGTGCTGGCAGGCGAGGGCAATGACTTCGTCTCGGTTGGCGAAGGTGCTGACGAGGCCTTCGGCGAAGGCGGCAATGACACGCTGATCGGCGGTGTCGAGGCCGATACGCTGGTCGGCGGCGGCGGTGCGGACCTGATCGAAGGTGGCGCGGGCAGTGACTACATCGACGGCGGTATCAACAAGGATACCATCAACGCCGGTGACGGCGACGATGTGGTCTTTGCCAATTCCGACGATGACGTGGTTGACGCGGGTGCCGGCAATGACTTCGTCAACAGTGGCTCGGGCGCGGACAGTGTCATCGGCGGCGACGGCGACGACATGGTGTTCGGCAGCAGCGGGAAGGACACGCTGGACGGCGGCGCCGGGAATGACACGATCGGTGGCGGCACCAGCCGCGACCTCATCACCGGCGGTGCCGGCGATGATGAACTGCACGGCGACGGTGGCTTCGACACCCTGTTCGGTGACGACGGCTTCGACCGCATGCTGGGCGACAATGGCGACGATCAGCTGTTCGGTGGTCTGGGCGGCGACACGCTGGAAGGCGGCCAGGGCGATGACCTGCTGGATGGTGGCGAAGGCTTCGACACCTTCCTGTTCAGGGCGGGCAGCGACAGTTCATCGAACAACGACGTCATCAATGATGTCGATATCGGCAACCGGCTGATCCTGGAAGGTGCCGACGGCAGTGTCGGACTGGACGATGTCGATTTCATCGACAATGGCGACGGCAGCTGGACGGCGAAGTTCCCCGCCGGCGCCGGGTCGGTCACCTTCGACGAGACGGTCGTGACCCAGATCGACCTGTCGGACGGCCTGGGCGGCGTCAATGCCTCCATGCTCTACGACGCCGCGCAGGGCGCCTACGAAGTGTTCGATCAGGACAACAACCTGCTGTTCCTGATGTGATTTCGGTCTCAGCCGCCCACGGTCTGCACCAGTTCGTCGACTGTGGCGCGGAGGAGATCAAGGTCACCCGGCTCCGACAGCCGGTGATCGCCCGCCTTCACAAAGTGGATGCGCACGTCGGTCGACCGCAGCGCCTCCGCGATTCGCAGCGAATGCCGCCATGGCACGTCCGGGTCGGCCATGCCATGCAGCAGCCGCACGGGTACATCGACGCCGAGTGTGCCGTCATCCAGCAGATGACAGGCGCGCCCGTCCTCGATCAGTCTTCGCGTGATGACATAGCCTTCCGGATCATACTCGGAGGGAACGCGCACCAGTCCGTCCGCCATCAGGGTCTGCTGATTCGCCGTTCCCAGTTCCTCCCAAATCCAGGTCGTGAAGTCCGGGGCCGGTGCGATGCCGATCAGACCGGCAATGCGTTCCGGGCGTGCAAGCGCCAGGCGCAGCATGACCCATCCCCCCATGGAAGATCCGACAATGATCTGCGGTCCCGTTGTCAGTTCATCAAGAACCGCGGTGGCATCTTCCGTCCAGCGGCTGATGCAGCCCGAATCCGCGAAACTGCCGGAGCTCTCGCCATGTCCGAGATAGTCGAAACGCACGAACCCGAGACCGTTGGCCTGGCAATGCTCCTCCAGCGCCAGGGCCTTGGTGCCACCCATGTCGGACATGAAACCCCCGCAGAAGATGATGCCAGGTGTCTTTCCGGTGGTATGATGATAAGCGATGGTTTCTCCGTCGTGTCGCGACAGTTCTTTCGGCGCGTTCGGCACTCTCGTCTCCTAGCCCAGTGACTACATGACAAGCGAACCACCGATCCACGAACCGGGCAACCCGACACAGACCGGGCCTGCCGCCAGCCGCCCGCTGACCGTGCTGCAGGTGCTGCCCGCGCTGGTGACCGGGGGCGTGGAGCGTGGCACCGCCGACATGGTCACGGCCCTGTCCGTCGCGGGCCATCGGGCCATCGTTGCATCTTCCGGCGGGCACATGGTGCAGGAGGTGGAACGCGGCGGCGGCGAGCATGTGCTGCTGCCCATGCGATCCAAGAATCCGCTGGTGATGTGGCGCAATATCGGCCAACTCGCCCGCCTGATCGTGGCGGAGAAGGTCGATATCGTGCATGCGCGGTCACGCGCCCCGGCCTGGAGCGCGTTCTACGCCGCGCGCCGCACCGGGACACCTTTCGTGACCACGATTCACGGACCCTACAACGGCCAGAATGCCGCCAAGCGTGCCTACAACAGCGTGATGTTTCGCGGCGATCGCGTGATCGCGACGTCCGACTTCATCCGGGACTATCTGCGCCAGGTCGCGCCGGACCTGACCGACGACCGCATCCGGATGATTCCGCGCGGTGTCGATCTGGCCCAGTTCGATATTTCCACCGTCTCCGCGGCCCGGAAGATACAGCTCGCCGAGGCCTGGGCCGTGCCCGCAGGTGCGCCGGTCATCCTGGTGCCGGGACGGCTGGTCCGCTGGAAGGGCCAGCGTGTGATGATCGAAGCACTGGCATTGCTGCGCGATCAGGACTCGGTTGTCGTGTTCGCCGGGGGCGATGTCGGGCATGAAGCCTACAAGCTGGAACTCCGCCGCCTGGCACAGCGCCTGGGCGTTGAGGGGCGGGTGAGGTTCGTCGGCACCTGTCGCGACATGCCGGCTGCCTATGCTCTGGCCAGTGTCGTGGCGTCCACGTCGGTGGAGCCTGAGGCCTTTGGCCGTGTCGCGGTCGAATCACAGGCCATGGGACGTCCGACCGTGGTGACCGGCATCGGCGGCGCCATGGAGACGGTCGTGCCGGGGGAGACGGGCTGGTGGGTCGACCCCGACAATGCTGTCCAACTGGCGGAGGCCGTGGAGACCGCCGTCGCGCTGGATCAGGATGCGCGCGATGCGCTGGCAAGCCGCGCGGTGGCCCATATCGCGGCCAATTTCACCAAGACGCTGATGTGCGAGCGGACGATTTCCGTCTATCGGGAACTGACCGGCACGGCCTGAACCGGTCACCGGCTCAGGGCAGGGGCACCTGCGCCTCGCCGAATGCCTGTTTCTGACGCCTGGCCATACTGTCCACATCGAAGCCTTCGATCAGGTCATGGAACATCCGGTACCAGTTGATCTCCGACTTCAGGTGCAGGAAGACGCCGCCCAGCCCGATGGCCGCGCGGTCCATGAAGACGAACTCCCGCGGTGGCGTGACCCCGCCGCGTTCCTTCAGCTGCCGGTGCACCTTTTCCGCCACATCCTTGCCGTAGACGCCATCGTCGCCGAATTCCTGGATCCGCCGGGCGCGATCCTCCAGCAGCGGCGCATAGACGAAGGCCGCCCAGAGGTTCAGCGTCTCGATCACCTCCTTCGTCAGGCCACCGAAGCCCCAGCTTTCGTAGGCATGTACCGCCAGGGCCTCATCGCCGTCGCGCAGGGCGCAATAGAGGTCGATGACCCCCTGCACGAACTTCGGCTGGAACGTGCGGATGCAGCCATAGTCCAGCAGATTGATCGTCTGGTCGTCGCGCACCGTGTAGTTGCCCAGATGCGGATCACCGTGGATGACGCCGTAGTAATAGAAGGGCACGTACCAGGCCCTGAACATGTTCTGCGCAATGGCGTTGCGCACTTCCTGCGGCGCCTCGGCGAAGGTCATCAGGCGCTGTCCGTCCAGCCAGCTCATGGTCAGCAGACGGTCGGTCGACAGATCAGGTACGACGGTCGGCACATGGACCCCGTCCTCGCCCGACAGCATCTCCTGGTAGAGGCGCATGTGCCTGGCCTCCAGGCGATAGTCCAGTTCCTCCCGCAGGCGGTCCCCGATCTCCGTATGGATATTGCTGGTGTCGATGGAACTGTCGTAGCGCCGATAGATGGAGAAGATCAGTTTCAGCTGCCGCAGGTCCGCCTCCACGGCCGATGACATGTCCGGATACTGCAGTTTCACGGCAAGGTCGGCACCATCGTGTCCGGTGGCGCGGTGGACCTGCCCCAGGGACGCCGCCGCGCTGGCCTCGCGTTCGAAGCTGGCGAACTGCTTCTGCCAGCCCGGGCCGAGTTCGGTCATCATGCGCCGCTTGACGAAGGCCCAGCCCATCGCCGGTGCATCCGCCTGCAGTTGCGAGAGTTCCTGCGCGTATTCCTTCGGCAGAGCCTCCGGGATCGTTGACAGGATCTGCGCCACCTTCATCAGCGGACCCTTCAGTCCGCCAAGCGCGGCCCGCAGATCCTGGGCGTGGACATTGCGATCGATCTCCATGCCCAGATACCGCTCACCGGCCAGCTTGGCAGCCAGTCCGCCCACGGAACGACCGACGCGCGCATACCGCATCACCTGCCCGCCAATCGAATTCCGGTCGTTCGCCATCGCGCTTTCGCCCCATTCCGTTACGGGAACACAATACGCATATGGCGGGCCTGTGGTTCATGACCAAGGGGGCAGGACGTCAGGTCGCGGCTGCTGTGGCGCAATGCCCGGGTGCAGGCAGGTGCGGTGTCAGCCGCCTTCGCGTTCGCCCGCAACGGACAGGCCCATCTTCTTCAGCGCATCGACGGGTGCCTGGGGCAGGGCCAGGTTGGCGGCGCGCATCAGGACAATGCTGATGCGGCGATTGGAGTCGGCATAGGGGTCTTCCGGCATCAGGGGCTCCTGGTCAGCCTTGCCGGTGACCTGATCGATGCGGTGCACCGGAACGCCGACCGCGATCAGGGCGCGACGACTTGCGTTCGCCCGGTCAGCCGACAGTTCCCAGTTGCCGTAGCCGTTGGTGGACCGATAGGGCGTGGCGTCCGTGTGGCCGGTGATCTTGATCTTGTTCGGCAGGGTGGTGACGACGCCGGAAATCAGGCGCAGCAGTTCGGAGGCATGACCTTCCAGCGAGGAACTGCCCTTCGGGAACATGGACCGGCCGCCCTGGTCAACCAGCTGGATACGCAGCCCTTCATCGGTCATGTCGACCATCAGGTTCTCCGCCAGTTCCTTCAGCTCGGGGGGCGCCTGCTCGATGGCGTCCTCGATGGCGTCCATCGCCTCGTTGAAGTTTTCCTGCTCCCGCCGGGCCAGGGCCTCGGCAATGTCGTCCTCACCCGGCGTGCCCTTGCGCCCGCGCTCGGAGCCTGACACGGACTCGTCGTTGTTCGAGATGCCTTCCTCGTCCACCTCGTCGCCGGAGGGGTCGAACTTCTTCCCGTCCTCGTGGCTGTCCTTCTCGTCCTCGATGTCGCCGACGGAGACAACGACGGTGGGCAGGCCGTTGTCGGAGATGCGTGACCCTTCGCGGACCATGGTCTGGCCACCCAGCGCACCGCCCGAACCGGACGTGGACTGGGATGCGGCGGCAGGGGCGAAGTAGTCGGCGATGCCGTTCTTCTGTTCGTCGGTGGTCACGTTCAGCAGCCAGAGCAACAGGAAGAACGCCATCATGGCCGTCACGAAGTCGGCATAGGCCACTTTCCAGGCACCGCCATGATGACCGTGACCGCCCTTGACGATTTTCTTGATGATGATCGGTTGCGGATGTTCGGACATGGTCCCTGGCTGCTGTCAGGTGGAAGAGGTTGAGAGGGTCTCGGATCAGATCTTCGGCGCGTTCTCGACGGCTTCCTCGAGTTCGCTGAAGCTGGGGCGTTCGTGGCTGTAGAGCGTCTTGCGGGCAAACTCGACGGACACGGCCGGGGCGTAGCCATTCAGATAGGCCAGCATGCCGGCCTTCAGGCACTGGTAGTACTTGCCCTCGGCCTCCGCATAGTTCTCCAGGTTCTTGCCCATCGGGCCGACGAAGCCATAGGCGAGCAGGATGCCGAGGAAGGTACCCACAAGCGCCGCGCCGATCAGGCCGCCCAGCACCTCGGGCGGTTCGGAGATGCTGCTCATGGTCACGATGACGCCCAGCACGGCGGCAACGATGCCGAAGGCCGGAAGGCCGTCGCCCACTGTTGTCACGGCAGAGGCGATGGCGTGCTGTTCATGGTGATGGGTCTCGATATCCTCATCCATCAGCGCCTCCATCTCGTGTGCATTCTCCGTGCCCATGGTCATCAGGCGCAGGTAGTCGCACACGAATTCGACCGCGTGATGGTTCTTCATGAAGTTCGGAAAGGCGGAGAAGATGGAGCTCTTCTCCGGATCCTCGATATGTGCTTCCAGCGCCAGCATGCCCTTGGCCTTGGCCAGCTTGTAGATCGTGTACTGCATGGTCAGCAGTTCGACATAGGCTGCCTTGTTGTAGGGCTGTCCCTTCAGGATCTTCCCGATGGACTTGAACACGCCGAAGATCACGGTCTTGGGGTTGGAGATGATGAAACCACCAAACGCCGCCCCGCAGATGATCAGGACTTCCAGGGGCTGGACCAGCACGGCAAAGCTGCCGTGAGGCAGGTAGCCACCCAGAACCGAGCCAATAACCACCAGAACACCGATGATGAAGAACATTGAATCTACCGCCGCTTTTTTTGCACCGGCCCGCAGATTGCCGCCATTGCGGTTAAGATCACGTTAGCGAAGACAGCGTTGCGCATGGCCGCCGAGCGAATTATTCCGGCGGGGCAGGGTTTTCCGCGCGGATGCAATTGGTAAACTCCGTCCCTGTTCGATGAATCTGCTTATGGGTTGGGGAGCGCCATGACGGTAACGCCGCGCGAGATGCGTGATGCAATGGGGTGCTTTGCCACCGGGATCACGGTGATCACTGCTCTGGATGCGAAGGGTCGACCGGTTGGCCTGACGGTCAATTCCTTCAACTCGGTTTCCCTGGAGCCGCCGCTGGTCCTGTTCAGCCTCGACCGGCGTGCCAACTGTGCCGATGCCTTCGGCGCGGGGAAGCCGTTTGCCGTCAACGTTCTGGGCGTTGGTCAGCAGGCGGAATCAAACCACTTCGCCTCCAAGGCCGATGACAAGTTCGCCGACATTCCCTTCGAATGGCAGGCCGGCAACAATGGCTGTGCGATGCTGGACAGCGCCATTGCCAGCTTCGAGTGCGTCGCGGAGGCCACGCATGATGGTGGCGATCACATCATCATCATCGGTCGGGTAACGCATCTGAACCAGGCAGAGGGTGCTGCGCCACTGCTCTACTTCCAGGGCCGGTACGCGGAGATTGCGGGCTGAGGCTTGGCTCAGCTTTCCTCCACCTTCCGGCAGATGCGCCGCAGCGCCGTCCATTCCCGTGCGTCCAGGATCGGTCGGGTTCCCGTCGCCCTGGCCCGGATGTCGGCGGCGCGGTCCTCAGCTCCCGGGTGACTCTGCAGATAGGAGAGCAGACCCACGCCCCATCCGTCCCGTCCGGGGTCGCCGGCAGTCCGGTCGAAGAAGGCGATCATGCCATCAGCCCGGATGTCCAGGGCATTGAGCCGCTCCACCGCGAAACGATCTGCCTGACGTTCGGCGTCGCGTCCATAGGACTGGCTGGCGAGAAATTCTGCCAACTGTCCGCCGGTACCGCCGACATTGCCTGGCGCAATGATGGAGAATATGGCGGCGAGGGCGCTGTCGCGGATCACCTGTTCCACACCATGGCGGTAGGCCACGTGGCCGATCTCGTGCGCCAGGACGCCGGCGATCTCCTCCGGTGACTGCGCATTCCTGATCAGCCCCTCGAACAGGATGATCTGGCCGCCGGGCAGGGCGAAGGCATTCACCAGCCCGTCCGGAACGACCCGGACGTGCGGTTTGGGGTCAAGATCCAGCCCTGCCAGCAAGTCATCCGTCATGCGCTGCAAGACCTCCAGTCCCTCTGGACTGACGCAGGACCGGCGGACTTCGGGCAGGATCAGCGCGATGCTCCTCTCCGCCTCCCGACCGAACTCCCGTTCTGTGGAGACCGGAACCAGGGAGGCGAGCACGCCGACGAGCAGCGGCAATGCGGTCAGGATCACCAGCACGCCGACACAGACCCCTGCCGTGCCGATGGCCAGCCGCTTCAGGTCGCGTCGGATGCCGCCGCGGCGATTGCCGAACACCTGCGGCAGGGTCTCGTGCAGCCTGGCCACCGCACCATCTTCCGTGACCAGCAGCCGGGCGTTCGGCATGCTGGCGTGGCGCAGCCGCAGGCGGGTGCCGCCGTCCGTCAGGTCGATCAGCTCCAGTTCGTCTGCTGACCAGAAACAGGGCATGCCCGCCACCTGGAAGGTCAGTCCGGCGTGGGAGATGCCGATCTCCACCGCCTGCTCCCGCGCCGAGACGCCGTCCAGATAGATTGCCGGGAAACTCATGCTCTCACGCTACTTCGAACCTGCTCAGATACCATCCATTCCCAGTACCGCATCCAGTCCGCTGCCCGCACCCCTGTCCGCATCTGCGACCTGGACGATATTCTCGATATCCATCGAACCGACGATGGTCGTGGTCTCGAAGACATACTCGACGGTCGGGTATTCGACGAAATAGAGGTACGCCGAATAGGAGATCGGACCGATGATGACCATGAAAAGCATGTACGGGATGGCAAACAGCACGAGCTGTCCGACGTCGAACGCCCCCTCCTGTCCTGGCATTGGCAAGGAGCCACCGGCGAACATGATGCTGAAGATCACGAAGAAAATGCCGTAGACGATCAGTCCGGCGAAGAGCCCGCCGAAGAAGTAGATGCTGACGAACCGGATCGGGCGGATATCTGAGGAGAAGCCGAGAGAGCCGAGCCGGGTCTGGCGCAGCATGTACTGGGTCGTGAACCCGCGCCACCATGCCAGTGCGAGTCCGCCCGTCAGCGGCATCAGCAGCCAGCAGAGTACCCAGCGACCGAAGATGTCGCCCACCCAGCCGTGGTAGGTGAACCGTTCACTGCCCAGCGACATGTTGCTCACCAGATAGCGCTGGATCGTGATTGTCACCCAGGGAAGGGCGAGGCCGAGTGTGACCACGGTCGCCAGCAGCGGCACGATGATCCGGCCGAGATAGCCCCCAGTGGAACCGCTGAGGCTGCAATGGATACCGCGCCAGCTTGTACGGCGGATCATGTAGCGATGGCGCCGGTAGATCGCGATGACACCCAGGATGCCCAGCAGTGGATAAAGCGTCAGCAGCCATGCAAAGGGCGCGAACTGCGGGCCCGCGATCGCGAGGATCGCGAACTGGATGATCCAGAACGCCAGCGCCAGTGCCACGCCGACGATCAGGAATCCCAGGAACAGCTCCATGCCCCGGCCGCTGTATTCCAGGCGGCTGCCGCCCTGGGAGAGGTGCCCCCAGATGAAGCGTCGCACATTGGTCCGCGCCCAGAACCAGTATACGCCGAAGGTGGCGACCATCATCAGCATCTGGCGCAGGACCAGTTTCCGGAACTGCGTCCGGGTCGCGGAGAATTTCAGTTCCAGGCTGTTGCCTGTCCCGCCCCCGTCCGCTTCAACCGGGGCGACCTGAGGTGCCGATGGCTCCTGCGGTGGCACCGGTTCGGGCCAGCCCCGCCTGTCATCCTCGTTCATGTCGTCCCTGCCATGCTGTAGTTGTATTTCCTTGCCTGGGACACGTTATGTGTGGGGGGCGGAACTGGCAATTGTCTTGTCCGACGTCTGGCGCCATGCCCTGGCCGGGCGTAAGTTCTGCGCACGACACTTGCAGGAGCTGGCAATGAACGAGATGAATTCGCGACAGGGGCGGAACGAGCCGTCCTCCATGTTCTTCTGGCCGACAGAGGATCGCCCCATTGCCCGACGCGGCGAAGGCATCTTCATCTGGGACGACGAGGGGCGTCGCTACGTTGATGCCAGTTGCGGCCCGCAGACCACCAATGTCGGCCACGGCAACCAGTATGTGATCGATGCCCTGAAGGCGCAGATGGACGACATCTGCTACGCCTTTCGCTCGCATTTCAAGAATGGCCCGGCGGAGCGGCTGGCGGACCGGCTGGCCACGCTGGGCGCGCCGAAAGGCCTGACGCGGGCCTTCTTCTGCTCCGGCGGCTCGGAGGCCGTGGAAGGTGCGATCAAGCTGGCCCGGCAGGTCGCCGTGGCACGCGGGGAGGGGACGCGGCACAAGATCATTTCCCGCATTCCGTCCTATCACGGCTCCACCCTCGGGGCGCTGTCGCTGACCGGTGACCCGGACATGTTCGCTCCCTTCGCGCCGATGATGCCGAACCAGCCGAAGATCCGCGCGCCCTTCGTGGTCGAGCGGGCGGAGGGTGTCTCGGAGGATGAGGCCGCGCTGGCCTTCGCCGACGAACTGGAAACGGAGATCATCAATCAGGGGCCATCGACGGTGCTGGCGTTCATCGTCGAACCGGTTGGTGGCGCGGCCACGGGCGCCCTGACGCCGCCGGATGTCTATTACCAGCGCATCCGCGACATCTGCGACCGGCATGGCCTGCTGCTGATCTATGATGAGGTCATGTGCGGGTCCGGGCGCACCGGCAAGTATCTCGCGGCGGAGCACTGGCCCGCCAACCCGGACATTGTCGCCATGGCAAAGGGGCTGGCCGCCGGTTACGTGCCGCTGGGGGCCGTCATGGCGCGCGGTGACCTGGTGACCCTGGTGGAGGATTCGGGCGGCTTTGCCCATGGCCACACCTATTCAGCCGGCCCGCTGGCCTGCGCGGCCGGTCTGGCTGTGCTGGACGTGCTGATGGACAACGACCTGATCGCCAACGCGGCGGCCATGGGGACGGTTCTGAAGGCCCGGCTGGAGGGGCTGGTGGAACGGTTCCCCTTCATCGGCGAAGTGCGGGGCAAGGGGCTGATGCTCGGCTTCGACGTCATGGCGGACAGGAACAGGCGCATTCCCTTCGCGCCGGAACTCGGTGCCGGCAGTGCCATTGCCCAGGCATGCTACGACCGGGGGCTGATCATCTATTCCCGGCGTATGCTCGGCGGACTGCGGGGTGACCATTTCCTGGTGACGCCGCCGCTGAACGTGACGGAGGGAGAGATCGACATGATCATGGAACTGCTGACGCAGGCGCTGGACGACTTCGCCCCCAGGGCGCGGGAGGCCATGGCATGAGCACCGGTGTCGCGGATCAGGTCATCCTGATCACGGGCGCAGCCAGCGGCATCGGCAAGGCGCTGGTGGAGGGCTTTCTGGCCGATGGCGCCAGCGTGATGGCGGTTGACGTGGATGAGGCCGGGCTGGCGACGCTGAAGGGCGACAGGCTGCTGGCCCATGTCGCCGATGTTTCGGACGCGGAAGCCGTTGCCAACATGATCGGGCTCGCCGTGAGCCACTTCGGGCGACTGGATGTGCTGTTCAACAATGCCGGCATCGGCGTTCGCGCGCCGCTGGTCGATCATGCCCCGGCGGACTTCGAACGGCTGATCCGGGTGAATCTCGTCGGTCCCTTCCTGGCCATGCAGGTGGCCATGCCGCTGATGCAGCAGCAGGGCGGCGGGCACATCATCAACACGCTGTCGCGGGCCGGTGAGGCGGGGGGCAAGGGCTTCGGTGCCTATGGGGCCTCCAAGGCCGGGCTCTATACCCTGATGCGGACGGCGGCGCGGGAGATGCTGGGGACCGGCGTGCGGATCAATGGTCTGATCCCGGGTCCGACCCGATCGGGCATGAACCCGAAGGCACCGCAGGATCCGGCGGATGTCTATCCGACGGCGCGCTGGATGGTCGAGACCGGTGCCGGAGACCAGACCGGCCGGGTCTTCTGGAACCGGCAGGAATATCTGATGTTCGACGAAGGCAATGTGACCTTCAAGCGGGAGATTGCCTGATGGATGATGTGCAACGGATGCTGATCGAGCGGGCCTGTGAAAGGCTTCAGGTGGAATACTGTCACCTCGTCGATCACGGTACGGCGGCCAGGATCGCGGACCTGTTCACGGATGATGGCGTGTGGGCGGCGGGCAGGCGGGCCTTCGAAGGGATCGATGCGATCCGCGACAGCTTCCAGAAGCGCCAGGACAATCAGGATCGCCGATCCCGTCACGTCTGCTCCAACGCGCTGATCGACGTGCAGGACGCGGACAATGCAACGGGGACGGTCTATCTGATCCTCTACCGCCACGATGATCCGGAGAACGCGCGGACCCGACCGGCGTCCCTGCCGGAAATGGTCGGTGCCTACCGGGACACCTTCCGTCGGACGGAGGCTGGCTGGCGGTTCAGCCGTCGCGAAGTGGTCATCGACTTCGCGCCCTGATCACTCGGCCACGACCGCATTCTCCGGCAACAGCCCTTTCGGATAGAGCAGCCAGAGATCCAGCGGGCGGTTCATGCTGCCCGCCAGGCGGGCTGCCTCATCGCCCGGCCCAAGGAACAGGTCGGCGCGGCGCGGTCCCCGGATCGCGCCGCCGGTATCCTCGGCCAGCGTCAGGCGATGGATCTCCGGGTCGGATCCCTGCGCCTCTGTGGCCACGAACATCGGCAACCCGAGCGTCCAGACACGCCGGTCCACGGCTATCGAGCGGCCCGGTGTCAGTTGGGTTCCGGCGGCGCCTATTGCACCGGTGACACCCTTCCGCTCCTGAAAGAAGACGTAGGACGGGTTGAGGTCCATGATCGCCTCCGCCTCCACCGGATTGGCGGCCAGCCACTGCCGGATCGCCTGCATCGACATGTCCGCCCGCGCGATCGCACCACTGGCGATCAGGTCACGACCGATGGCGCGATAGGGGTGACCGTTCTGTGCGGCGTAGCCCACATAGGCGATCTCACCGCCGGGCAGGGCAATGCGGCCGGATCCCTGGATCTGCAGGAAGAAGAGGTCGACCGGGTCGGCGAGCCAGAAGATCGGATCGACCGTGTCGGCCAGCGCGCCGCTGCGGATTGCCGATCTGTCGGCATAGGGCACCAGCTTCTGTCCCTCCAGCCGACCGGCGATACGGGTCCCCTTCAGGTCAGGACGGAAGGATGCCAGGTCCACATCGATCAGATCGTCCGGACGTGGCAGCAGCGGAACCTGGAAACCGGCCTCTGCCTGTCGTCTCCCCTCGTAGGTAGGCTCGAAGTAACCGGTCAGCAGACCCGGCCCCTCTGCCTGCAGCGCCCAGACATCGAACCGGGCCTCGATGAAGCCCCGGTCCAGCCCGGTATTGTCTTTCAGATCGGTGCAGACCTGCCGCATGGCGTCAGCCAGTTCGCCCCTGCGCCATTTCCAGCGGGCGCACTGGCGCAGCAGGGAAGGCGCGATCGCCGAAACGTCATCGGCTTTCCAGCCGGGCAGGTCGTCGAACGTCGCCGGGGTCAACGCATGACTCGCGTCGGGAATCTTCGGTGGCTGGGGCACCATCAGCACCACGCCAACGAACAGCGCGACCGCGATCAGGATCAGCGCTGCCGCCGCCAGCCGTGTGCCTTCGATTCTCATCCGGCTGGCAGCACCGGTGCCGGATCGTTCAGATTGATGATGCGGTCGCTGTCCAGGAAGGAGAGGTTGGCCGCCCGCAGTTTCTCCGCCTCCTCATCGAACAGGAACGGCAGCAGGGCATAGCGGGTGCCGCGTGTGACCGGCATGGCCTCATGCAGCACACCACAGCCGAACACCACCGCACCGCCTGTCGGCGCGCGATAGCGGTGATCGACATATTCCGGGAACCGCAGGTCGCCGCCGTCGTATTCCTCCGCATTCAGATTGATCGTGACCGCGAAGCGACGATGCGCCGTGCCCTTGGTCGTGTTGTCGCGATGGGCGCGGAAGAAACCGCCCGATTTCTCGTCGTAGCAGGCGACCAGATAGCGTTCCAGACGGGTGGCGTTGAAGTTGAAGGCCCGGAAGATCAGCGGGCAGAGGCGACGGTTGATCGCGTCACGCACCTCCGCACGCAGGGCCTGATCCTCGATCAGGCAGTCCTGTCGACGCTTGAAACGGCTGTCCATGATGCCGACGGTGCGTCCGTCGACCTCACGCATGAAGCCGCTCTCGGAACCGCCCGTGCTCTCGAAGTAATTGATCAGCCGCCGACAGAATTCCGGCGGGATGACATTGGGCACCACCAGCACAGGTGCCTGCCGCTCGATGGTGACCGGCGGTTCACGGGGCGGAATGTGGTCCAGCATGTCGTGCAGGCGCTGCGCCAGCGAGTCCAGCGGGGCGAGGGGCTGGAAGCCGACGATGCGGACACTCTCGTCAATGACATAGGCACCGTTCAGCAGACTCGGCGGCGTTTCCCCCTGCCGGGGCTTCACCATGCGGAACCGTCGGGCAATGGCACCATCGACATCGCGGAACAGCGTGATCGGCAGGTTGGTGCCATCCTGGTCAGCCGCGACCGACGCATCAGGCCCCGGCACCACGCCGAAGACATGCACACCCTTGGAGCGCAGTGACGGCAGTGCGGCAGCCAGAACCCTGCGTGCCTGAATGCGTTCCGGCCCGTTCAGGAACACGAGCACCGCGCGGTGTCCGCCGATGGTATTGAAATGAAATGCCGGGTTCACAGTTGACGGCGCGGTGAAATCCGGGGCGGGATCACCAGGATGAAGACGCGCTGAAGGCGCCGCCAATGTATCCATGATCAGTGCGCGGAGCGGGTCGCGATCAGTTCCCAGTTCGGGTCACGGGAACGCGTGTCGCGGGCAAAGGTCCAGATCTCGGTCAGCGTGTTCACGTCATTCGGATCACCTGCGATGACGCGTCCTTCCGAATCCTTTGTGGCCGAGATCATGCTCGAAACGAACTTCACGGTCACTTCCGCGACCTTGCTATCGGTCAGTTCCGCCTCGACGATCTCCGCCTGCTTGATGCCGACCAGCGTGGTTTCCTGCGTCTGTTTCGCGGCCTCACGCGCATCGATGGCTGCGGAGAAGCTGCCGAAGACCTTCTCGGCCAGCAGCGGCCTCAGCGTATCCCTGTCCCCGGCGGCGAAGGCATTCACGATCATCTCGTAGGCGCCGCGTGCGCCGTCGGCGAATGTGCGGCGGTCGAAGTTCGGGTCCGCCTTGCGGATCGCGTACAGGCCCTGCTCCAGCGGTGAGGCGTCCTCGGCCGGTGGCATGTCATCCTCCGGCCTGTCGTCGCGCCTTACGCCGTCGCGGGCCGGCAGATCGATGATGTTGTCACCGCGCTCGTCAGATGCCTCGGACGGCTTCGTGCCCAGGCCCCCGAGACGCGTCCGCGGGTGCTCCTGCTCATGCCCCGTGCGGCGGCCAAGCGTGTTCCGCAGCCGCAGAATCAGGAATGCTGCGATCATGCCGAAGATTACAATCTCGAAAATCGGGAATCCGTTACCCATATTCCACTCACTGGCGCGTGCGCCGGGGGTTGATGATTGCCCTCGCTTGCGGGCTTCACTGCAACCAACATAGGCCGCGGACACCGCGCGAACAAGCCATGCCCCTGCTATTCCTGCTTCTCTTCATTGCAATGCCGATCATCGAGATCGCGGTCTTCATCCAGGCCGGTGACGTGATCGGCCTCTGGCCCACGCTGGCTATCGTCATCGTCACCGGTGTCGCGGGGACAATCCTGCTGCGTACACAAGGATATGGCGTCGTCGGGCGCATCCGCGCGCGCATGGAGGAGGGACAGCCGCCACTCTTCGAGATGTTCGAAGGCCTGTGCATCTTCGCTGCGGGACTGCTGCTGCTGACGCCGGGTTTCGTGACTGACAGCATCGGATTCCTGCTGTTCCTGCCCCCGCTGCGGCGACTTATCGCGGTCTCCATCGCCAGTCGGGTGAAGGTGCATGTCCGCGCCAGCGCGGCGCAGGGACCGCACAGCGGACCCCGCCGCGGTCCCGATGGCAGCGGGCCGGTCATCGACGGCGAATATGAAACGGTCGATCCCGACCGCGAGAAACTGCGTTAGGCGGTCAGACGACCCGTTTCTCGCGCAGGGCGGCGATCACGTCGGCGCCATAGCCCAGGTCGGCCAGGATCTGATCGGTATGCTCGCCCAGCATCGGTGCACGGTGGCGGATACCGCCGGGCGTGCTGCTCAGGTTGATCGGCGCGGAGGCGATCGGGGCAGGGGCGGGAACATCCGGGTACTCGACGCCCTGCAGGAAGCCCATGGCCTGGATATGCGGGTCGTCCAGCGCCTGCTGCGGTGAATGCATCGGACCGGCGGGAACGGAGGCGGCGGCGTAGTCGGCCAGCACATCCACGGTCTTGCGCCCCTTCGCATGTTCACGCGCGATTTCCGAGAGGATCTCGCCATTGTCGCCGCGGTCGAGGTCGCTGGTGAAGCGCGGGTCATCCTTCAGTTCCGGGCGACCGACCATGTCGGCCCAGCGTTCGAACAGCGGCCGGCCCACCACCTGCACGATGATCCAGCCATCGCCGGTCTGGATGATGTCGGTCGGGCCTGCGGTCTGGCCTCGGTTCAGGGTGGGCTTGCGGTTGATGCCGGTCAGGGCCTGTTCGATCAGCGCCGCATTGCCGATGGTGAGCGCGGAACGCACCAGCGCCCCCTCCACCATCTGGCCCTCACCGGTCTTGTCGCGGTGCATCAGGGCCACCAGCGTGCCGATGGCGGACATCATGGCGGTGGTGAAATCGACGAAGGGGGCAGCGAACTTCACCGGCTGATCCTCGGACCCCGACATGTAGGTGCTGCCCGACATGACCTGGCCGATGCCGTCGAAGCCGACCCGGTCGCTGTAGGGACCGCCGTGGCCATAGGCGGAGACGGTGGTCAGGATGATGTCCTTCTTGATCTTGCGCAGGCTTTCCAGGTCCAGACCCATGGCCAGCAGGCCCTGCGGCGGCAGGTTGGCCACCACCACATCGGCGGTCTCCACCAGCTTCGCCACGATCTCCCGACCTTCCGGCTTCATCGGATTCAGCGTCATGCCGCGCTTGTTGCGGTTGACCTGCATGAACAGGGCGCCGACGCCGCCGTCACCGTTCACGGGGGTGGTGTAGCGATCCTCCGATCCCGCGACCTTCTCGATACGGATCACGTCGGCACCGAACTCGGCCAGCAGGGTGGCGCAATAGGGTCCGGCGATATAGCGCCCGAAATCCAGCACCCGGTAACCGCTCAACACACCGCTCATCTTGCATTCCTCCCCAGGATCGCGGCGCCGCAGCGCGCACTTATCGTCGTTCTATGCTCATCTTCATACCGAAGCGCGGACGCAACGTCACGATGCCCTGTGGCATGACAGGGTGGCCCTGCTTCAGACGCAGGCGATAGCGCCGGGCGATCATGGCCAGCGCCAGCCGTCCCTCCGTCTGCGCGAACCCGGACCCGATGCAGATGCGCGGGCCGCCGCCGAACGGGAAATAGGCGTGCTTGTGGCGGGCATGAACCTTCTCGTCGGCGAACCGGTCCGGGTTGAAGATTTCCGGGTCCGGCCAGAGCCGGGGATTGCGGTGCGTGATGTAGGGGCTGACCGTCACATAGGCCCCCCTCGGCACCAGCAGTCCGTCGCCACCTTCTCCATCCAATCTGTCAGCTTTCTCCGCGAAGCGACTGATTGAAAAGGCCGGTGGATAGAGCCGCAACGTCTCGTCAAAGATCATGCGGGTACGTTGCAGCGGGTGCAGGTCATCGAATCCGGGACGCCGTTCCCCGAGCATCCGTGTCACTTCCCGGTGCAGCAGGGCATCCTCGTCCGGGTGCTGGTCCAGCAGGTAGAACACCCAGGTCAGGGCCTGCGCCGTCGTCTCGTGACCGGCGGCGAACAGGGTGACGACCTCATCGCGCAACTGCGCATCGGTCATGCCCTCGCCGGTTTCCGGGTCGCGCGCGTCCAGCAGCATCTGCAGCAGATCCTCCCCCGGTTCCGCAGCGCTGCGGCGGGTCTCGATCAGGTCGAGGATCATGCGGTCCAGGGTGGCCAGTGCCCGCTTTGCCTCCGGGTCTCGGATGCGCGGCAACCATTCGGGCAGGCCCAGCATCTCGATCACCGGCGTCCGACCGAAGCTGCTGATCAGGGTCGCGACGGCCTTGCCCAGTTCATCGATGGAGGTTCCGAGATCGCGGGAAAACAGGGTCCGCGCCACGATCTCCATGGTCAGGCGCATCATCTCCTGCGCGATGTCCACATGGCGACCGGTGTCGGCAATGGCGTCCCAGCGTTCGATCAGCCCCTCGGTACATTCGGCCATGATGTCGGCCAGGACCCGCAGACGCCTGTAATGGAAGGCCGGAGCGGCGATGCGGCGCTGCCTGCGCCAGAAGGTGCCTTCCGACGTCAGCAGGCCGTTGCCGAGGGCAGGGCCCAGGATACGGCGGTTCAGACGACCCTTGGTGTAGATGTCGGGCTTCTCCACCAGGATCTCGTGGATCCAGTCCGGGCGGTTCACCAGGATGAACGGCTGGAACCCGATGCGGCGGAAGGTGCAGTCCTTGTCGAAGACGTAGGGCGGATAGACCTCGATGATGTTGTCGCGGATGGTCCGGATGGTCTCCACCACGCTCAGCCGCCGGTCCTTGCCCGGATGGCGCTGGCGCGGGCGGTTGCTCAGGTCCACCGCATCGATCATCGGCGTCTTTCGTCCTCACTGGCGAAGGGGTTCTTCGACTTGCGCAGCATAATCCGGATCGGCACGCCGTGCAGCCCGAACGTGTCCCGCAGGCCATTGACCAGATAGCGCTCGTAGGCCGAGGGCAACTGACCACCGGAGGACGTGAACAGGCTGAAGGTCGGCGGACGCGCCTTGACCTGGGTCATGTAGCGGATGCGGAACCGGCGTCCGTCCACCAGCGGCGGCGGATGTTTCCGGGTCATTTCCTCGATCCAGCGGTTCAGACGCGCCGTGCTGACACGCAGGTTCCAGGCCTTCTCCGCCTTCAGGACTGTCGGCAGCAGCTTGTCCACGCCGCGCCCCTTCAGGGCCGAGAAAGTGACGATCGGGACGCCCTTGATCTGGGCAAGCTGGGTTTCCAGCTTGTAGCGGATCTCCGTCATGGTCTCGGCGCCGTCTTCCACCAGGTCCCACTTGTTGACGCCGATGACGAGGCCGCGGCCCTCTTCCTCCGTCTGCCGCGCGATCACCAGATCCTGCCGTTCCAGCGGCTGTGTGGCATCGATCAGCAGGACAACGATCTCCGCGAACTGCACCGCGCGCAGGCCATCGGCAACCGCGAGCTTTTCCAGCTTCTGGTTCACCCGGGCGCGGCGGCGCATTCCGGCGGTGTCATAGAGACGGATGGTGCGCCCTTCATGTTCCCAGTCGACGGAGATGGAATCGCGCGTGATGCCGGCCTCCGGCCCCGTGAGCAGCCGTTCCTGGCCGATGATCCGGTTGATCAGGGTGGACTTGCCCGCGTTCGGGCGACCGACAATGGCCAGCATCAGCGGCTTGTTGTCAGGGTCGTCCTCGACCGTCTCCCCGTCGTCGTCCGGGGCGAAGGGCAGCAGCGCGTCATGCAGATCGACCATGCCTTCGCCATGCTCGGCCGAGATGGCGACCGGGTCACCCAGACCCATGCCGAAGGCGTCATAGATGCCGCCTTCGCCCGCGCGGCCCTCGCACTTGTTGGCGACGACGATGACCGGCACCTCGCTGCGGCGCAGCCAGTCGCCGAAGTGCTGGTCCACCGGGGTCACCCCGGCGCGCGCATCGATGACAAAAAGCGCGACATCCGCCTCCGCCAGGGCCAGCTCGGTCTGCTGGCGCATGCGCGCCTCCAGACTGTTGTCGAAGACATCCTCCAGACCGGCGGTATCGATCACCCGGAATTCCAGCCGGGCGATATGGCCCAGGCCCTCCCGGCGGTCGCGGGTGACACCCGGCAGGTCATCGACAAGCGCCAGTCGCTTGCCCACCAGACGGTTGAACAGCGTGGACTTGCCGACGTTGGGTCGGCCGATGATGGCAACAGTGAAACTCATGAGTCAGGCCGTTCTATCGATAGGCGACGAGATCGCCGCCATCCGTGACTATGTACAGCGTTTCCCCCGCCACGACGGGTGCCACCGAAATACTGTCGGAGAACTTGATGCTTCCGAGGGCAGAACCGTCATAGGGGGACATGGACCAGACGGCGCCATTGCTGCCCGCCACGATCAGGCGATCACCGGCCAGAACCGGGCCGACCCAGGTGATGCGCCCGCGCTTGTCCTCCACATCGGTGAACTTCGGCATCTGGGTGACCCAGCGGATGCCGCCATCCAGCGTCGAGAGCGCCACGAGCTCGGCCTCGTTGGTGACGATGAACAGGAAGCCACCTGCGATCCAGGGGGTCTCGCTGCCGGCCATGTCCTGATCCCAAAGGCGATTGCCCTGACGCAGATCATAGGCAGCCAGATAGCCGCCATGGCTGATCGCATAGACCTTGCCGTCGTCGATGATCGGCTGACCGTCCAGGTCGTTGATCGAGCCGAGCGGGGTGATGCGCCGGGCGCGGACAAGCTGGTCCGACCAGAGGGCCTGCCCGGTATCAGCACGCAGCGTGTAGAGCTCGCCGGACGAATAGGGCGCCAGCACGAACGGGCCCTGCGCCGAAGGGGCAGGGGCACCGATCAGCTCCGCCGCCTCGATGATGCCCTGGTGCTGCCAGAGCTCGGAGCCATCCTCGATGCTCAGCGCGAACAGCCGGTTCTCGGAGGCGAGCAGGAATATCCGGCCATTGCTGATGGTCGGTGCGCCGCGTACCGGGCCGTCGACCTTGCCGCGCCAGTAGTAGCGGCCTGTCGCAAGCTCCATGGCGTAGATATCGCCATAGGCGGTTGCCACGACAAGGCGACCCTCGCCAATGGCCATGCCGCCGCCGATCTCCCCCAGGTCCTCGCCCCGACGTGCCAGACCGACACGCCAGATGCGTTCCCCGGTGCGGGCATTGAACGCGGTGATCTTGGCCTCGGAGTCCATCGTGTAGACGCGGCCACCCGCAACCAGCGCGCGGGAGACGATCTGCTCCTCACCATCCGCGCCCGCACCGATGTCAGCGCTCCAGACACGCTGCAGCGACGGACCAAGTGCGACATGCTGCATGGCGGCGTTTGATGTTCCGGCGGACTGGGGCCATTCCGCATTGACGAAGGGGGCAGGCAGGATGACTTCCAGATCCTGCACACGCTGCTCCGGCTCCAGCTTGGATTCCAGCGCCAGGATCGAGATCCGTTCGCCGGGCAACCGGGGTTCTTCCGACGTGAACCAGCCACTGACCGTATCGCAACCGGAAAGGGTCAGCGCCAGCGCACCCGCCGCAGCCAGTCGGATGAAGGGGTGACGGGCAAGCATGTCACTCGGCCCCGAGCGCCCGCAGGAACTGTTCGGCGCGGGCCTTGACGCCGGCAGTTGATGTGGCGTCCTGGGTCAGATCCTTCAGGGTGGCGATCGCACCGGCCCTGTCCCCCGCAGTCAGTTGCGCGGCGGCCTGGACCTCGCGGGCCATGCCGCGGAAGGGGCCTGATCCATCAATGACCGGCTGCAGTCGTTCGGTCGCCGCATCGGCACCATCGGTCTTCAGCGCCAGCATCGCCGCCTTGATCGCGGCCAGATCCCGCTGTTCGGCGGGCAGGTCGTCATCGCGACGGATGCGGTCGAAAGCCGACAGGGCTGCGGCGTCATCTCCGGCTGCGGCACGCGCGGCAGCGGCCTGCTGGCCGGCAAGGGCGCGATAGCCGTCCGATCCCTCCGCGACCAGAGCCTCGAAGATCTCTGCCGCCTCAGCAGGTTTGTCGCTTTCGAGCAGGATCATCGCCTCTTCGAACCGGGCACCCTGCGCCTGCTGTTCGGCGGCGGTATATTCGCGCCAGCCGACGATTGCGGCGGTGGCCGCGATCACCAGCACAACGGCGGCGATCGCATAGGGGCCATAGCGGCGCGCCATCTCTGTTGCACGGTCGCGGCGGACATCTTCGTCCACCTCACGGAAAATCAGATCGTCGCTCAACGCTGCCGCCTGCTGTTACCTTGGGATCAGAACAAGCGCACTAGATAGCGACTGCCCGGATGCTATGCAAACGGCGTGAGCAGCCATGCCCGCTTTTTCGCAGGCGTGCGGGCCGGATCGGCCGTTCAGTGGCCCTCCGCGAGCAGGCTGCGTGCGATCCGGGCAACATCTTCCGACGCGGGGCTGAGCGGATGCCGTTTCAGCATCGGTGTCTGTCGCCGGATCGTGTCGTTGACGTTCGGGTCGCGGGTGATGATCCCGGCCAGCCGCGGCTTCACCTTCAGGAAGTTCTCGCAGGCCGTCGAAAGCTTGGCGAAGGTCCGCTCCCCCTCCGCGCGGCCACCGCACATGTTGACCACCACGCGGAAGTCGCCGCCCGGCCGGTCGGCGTGCAACAGCTTGATCAGGGCATAGGCATCGGTGATCGCGGTGGGTTCTTCCGTCGTTATCACCATCGTTGGTCCCGAATTGGCGGCGAGACCGCGAATGCTGCGGTCGACACCGGCACCCAGGTCCAGAACGACGTGATCGTAGACCTGTGCGGCGGCCAGCAGTCCATGGCGCAGCAGGCTTATCTGATCGTTGCGGACGTTGACCATGCGGGCCGAGCCCGAACGACCGGCGACCATGTCGAATCCGGTCTCGGGTGACTTCGTGACCACCTCGTCGAAGCGTTTCGTGCCCAGCACTGCCTCACTGAGGTCGTGTGAGGGATTGAGGCCCAGCTGGATATCGATATTGGCGAGGCCCAGATCGCCGTCGAACAGCAGCACCTTGCGGCCCGCCTGCGCCAGCGCATGTGACAGCGTGATGGCGAACCAGGTCTTCCCCACGCCGCCCTTGCCCGATGCGACAGTGATCAGTTTCTTTCCCGACAGGGCCTCCGGATGCGTGGCGGCCTTGTCGCTGGAGCGGGAGCGTATGGTTTGGTCGCTCATGCGTGCTTCCTGACTTCATCCAGTTCCGCCGCGCCGTCCGGGTCATTCAGGATCAGGCGCGCCAGAGCGGTCGGGGTGAGAGGGTAGAGACCGTCGGCGATGACGGGGGAGGCACCGGCAGCGGCAAAGCTGAGGCCGGTCGCTGCGGCGGCCAGGATGCCGCCGATGCGGCGTGCCGTGTCGATGCGGGTCGCCACCAGTCGCGTGACACCGAGTTCCGCAAAGACGTAGGCGATGTCCTCATATTCATAGGGGTCGCCACCGGCGGGCAGCACCAGTACCGGTTCCGCATCATTGATCTCGATGGTCTCGCGCAGTTTCTGGATGTCGGCGTCATCGAACGGGTTCACTCCCTCCGTGTCGATGATGCGTGGCCCGGACCATTCCAGTCGGCGACCAGGGGACAGGCGGACAGGCCGGTTGTCCAGGATCTCGGCCAGTTCCATCAGCCTCATCTCGCCGCCCGGCCGTTCGATATCCGTCGTGGCGATCTTGAGGGGGCGACCGGACAATATCGATTCAACCGCGTACTTGGCGGCAACGACGGTCTTTCCCGCGCCCGGCGGTCCAACAAGGACCAGGGCATTGTCGGATGGGCGACCAAAGGGCTTGAACCGGAACACATGCTCCATTCCCGCCGCGAGAGAGACTGTCAGTGAGGGGTCATTGACCTCTGCCGCACGTCGGCAAAGCTTCTCGTTGACCTCCAGCGGGGCACCGTGAAACGCAACAGCGCGAAGCAGCCGCTCCGCTTCTTCCGGCAACTGGTCCTCGTCCTCGTTGACTTCCAGAGGCAACACATTCGGGCCAAGATCACGGTCCCGGACCTGGAAGGTGTCGATGACCGGGTCATCCGTCGGATCGATGGCGGCGGTGACCTCGACACCCTCCGCGACGTCCCGGTTTCCGAGAATGACGGCATCGCGACCGAGTTCCTGGCGGACGAGCCGCAGGGCCTCGCTCATGGACCGCGCTGTGAAGGTTCGGATCCGCATCGTCTATCAGACCTGTGCCAACTGACGCAGGCGCACCTTCGGGTGCACCTCGTTCTGCGACATTACCACGGTCGCACCGCGGATGCGCTCGACGATGGAGCGCACGAAGGGCCGGATGGCCGGGCTGGTCAGCAGTACAGGGTCCTGGCCCTGCTGGCCCAGCCGGTCATAGGTCATGCGAATGGCTCCGATGAACTCCTGCACCTTGCTGGGGGCCATGGCGAGCTGGCGTTCCTCGCCCTGGCCGACGAGGGCTTCCGCGAAGGCGCTTTCCCAGTCGGGGGAGAGGGTAACCAGCGGCAGGAAGCCGTCGGGCATCAGGTTGGCGTTGCAGATCTGGCGCGACAGGCGGGTGCGCACATGCTCCGTGATCAGGCTGACATTCTTGGTGAAGCCGACGGCGTCGGAGATGCCCTCCAGCACCGTCGCCAGATCGCGGATGGAGACGCGTTCGGCCAGCAGGTTCTGCAACACGCGCTGCACGGCGGAGACACTGATCTGGCTCGGGATCAGGTCGTCGACCAGCTTGCGATGGGCGTCAGGCAGCTCGTCCAGCAGCTTCCGGGTCTCGGCGTAGGACAGCAGGTCGGGCATGTGATCCTTCAGCACCTCGGTCAGATGCGTCGTGACCACGGTTGAGGCATCGACCACCGTCAGGCCGCGGAAGCTGGCTTCTTCGCGCAGGGAATCGTCCACCCACTTGGCGGGCAGGCCGAAGGCAGGCTCCGTCGTGTTCTCGCCCGGCATGTCGATGTCACCGCCGGCGGGATCAAGCACCATCAGCTTGTTGGCGCGGACGTCGCCCGTACCGGCTTCCACTTCCTTGATGCGGATGGAATAGGTGTTCGCGCCGAGCTGCATGTTGTCGAGGATGCGGACGCTGGGCATGACGAAGCCCATGTCGGTGGCGATCTGGCGCCGCAGGGCGCGGATCTGGTCGGTCAGCTTCGGACCATTGGTGTCGCCCTCCACCAGTTTCAGCAGGCCATAGCCGATCTCCAGCCGCAGGTCGTCGATGGCCAGGATCTCGGCGATGGGCTGTTCGGCGGGCTCGGCGGCGGCGGCTTCGGCGCCATCCACAACCTCCGCATCGACTGTCGGCTGCTGTCCCTTGCGGTACAGCGTCCAGGCCCCGAAGCCGGCGGCACCGGCCAGGATCCAGAAGGGAATGAGCGGAATGCCCGGCAGCAGCGACAGGGCGACAAGCAGGAACGAGGAGATGCCGAGAGACGCGGGATAGCCGCTGAACTGACGGAACAGGGCCTTGTCGGCAGACCCGGAGACACCGGCCTTGGAGACCAGCAGACCGGCCGCCGTGGAGACGATCAGCGCCGGGATCTGGGAGACCAGACCGTCACCGACGGTCAGCAGGGTATAGGTCTGCCCGGCCTCCATGAAGCTCATGTCGTTCTGGGCGACACCGATGATGATGCCGCCGATGACATTGATGAAGGTGATCATCAGGCCGGCGATGGCGTCGCCACGAACGAACTTGGATGCACCGTCCATGGCGCCGAAGAAGGTGCTCTCGTCCTCCAGGTCCTTGCGGCGGCTGCGGGCCTCGTCCTCGTTGATCAGGCCGGCCGAAAGGTCGGCGTCGATCGCCATCTGTTTGCCGGGCATGGCGTCCAGAGTGAAGCGCGCGGCCACTTCCGCGATGCGCCCGGAACCCTTGGTGATGACCACGAAGTTCACGATCACCAGAATCGCGAAGACGATGATGCCGATGACGAAATTGCCGCCCATGACGAAGTTGCCAAAGGCTTCGATGACCTGACCGGCGGCGTCGGTGCCATTGTGCCCCTCCGACAGGATCAGCCGGGTGGAGGCCATGTTCAGGGCCAGCCGTATCATGGTGGCAATCAGCAGCACGGTGGGGAAGGAACTGAATTCCAGCGGTTTCTGGATGAACAGGCATGTCATCAGCACCATCACCGAGAAGGTGATGGAGATGGCGAGACAGAAGTCCAGCAACCAGCCCGGCATGGGCAGGATCAGGACAACCAGGATGGCAACGACACCCAGGGCCAGCGCAATGTCGCCGCGCCGGGCGAGCTGGCGCAACAGGCCAAGCGCTTCGGGGCCGCCGAAGGGGCTGCCTGTTCCGCCGGTGCTGCCCGTCGCTACTGCGCTGCTGCCGCGTTCTGCCGGAAGCTGGTCGCTCAAATCAGGATCCTCGGATGTCGGAAAGGGGTTTCATGAAGGGCGTTCGGTGATCAGACGGCGTAGCGGCGCATCTCGCCGGGACCGGGCACGGGGATTCCTTCTTCCGTGTAGGCCTTCAGCTTGTTGCGCAGCGTACGGATCGAGATGCCGAGGATGTTCGCGGCATGGGTCCGGTTGCCGAGGCAGTGATCCAGGGTCTCCAGGATCAACTGCCGTTCCACCTCCGCCACCGTGCGACCGACCAGGTTCGCTGCTTCCGCGTCCTCACCCTCCACGGGCAGGGACGAGACAGCGGCCCCACCCGTCGCGGCCGCCACGACGGCGACCGGGGACTGGGTGGCGGCGGGGCGGCTGCCGTCGGGCAGCACGATGGCCATTTCCTCGATCTCGTCCTCGGTGGCCAGCAGCACGGCACGGTGCATGGTGTTTTCCAGCTCACGCACATTGCCCGGCCAGGCGTGGCGCTTCAGAACCGCCAGGGCGCCGGCGGACAGGGGGCGCGGCGGGACGGCATTGGCGTCGGCGTACTTGCGCACGAAGTGGTCGGCCAGCAGGGCGACATCTTCCAGCCGCTCCCGCAGCGGCGGCAGCACCAGGTTGACCACGTTGAGCCGGTAGAGCAGGTCTTCGCGGAAGTTGCCCTGGCGGACTTCCTCGACCAGGTCGCGGTTCGATGTGGCAATGACGCGGATGTCGACCTTCACCGGCTTGGAGCCGCCGACACGGTCGATCTCGCGCTCCTGAATGGCGCGCAGCAGCTTGGCCTGCAGGCGGATATCCATTTCGCTGATCTCGTCCAGCAGCAGGGTGCCGCCGTCCGCTTCCTCGAACTTGCCGACGCGGCGGGTCACGGCACCGGTGAAGGCACCCTTCTCATGACCGAACAGTTCCGATTCCAGCAGGTTGTCGGGGATCGCGGCGCAGTTCACCGCGACGAAGGCCTTGTCGCTGCGACGGCCCTTCTGGTGAATGTGGCGGGCCATGACTTCCTTGCCCGTGCCGCTTTCGCCCGTGATCATGATGCAGGCGTTGGACGGGGCGATCTGGTCGGCCAGCTTCATCACAGCATGCATCCGCTGATCGCGGAACAGCAGGTCGGTATCGTCGTCAGCCACGGCCTTCAGCACCGCCGCGATCAGCTCGGGGTCCGGGGGCAGGGGCACATATTCCTTGGCGCCGCCCTTGATGGCGCGGACGGCGGCGTCCGTGTCGTTTCCGACACCGCAGGCCACGACCTCCAGGTTGATGTGTTCGCTGATCAGCTGGGTGACGAAATCACCGATATCCAGCTTCACGTCCACCATGGCCAGGTCCGCGCCACGTCCGGCGCGAAGCTGCACCAGTGCGTCGCTTACCGTGTTCACATGGGCCACCTTGGCACCATTCTGGATGGCGATCTTGCTGGCTGCACCGAACTGTCCGGACAGGGGACCGACGATCAGAAGTCTCATCTGGTATTCTCCTTTGAGCGTCAGGCTGCGTAGTAGCGGACGCGTTTCAGCGGCGGCAGCAGGCTGTTGATCAGCGCCTCGAGATGGCGCGGGTTTTCCTTGCAACTGATGGAGCGGGCGGCGGCGGCATAGAGGCGGTTCAGCGTTGCCTCCTCCTCCGCGTGATGCTCCAGCTTGGTGGCGAGCGGATGCAGGACCATGTTGGCCAGGATCGCGCCATAGAGGGTGGTCAGCAGGGCCAGGGCCATGGCCGGACCGATCTCCGTCGGATTGTCGAGGCGGCCCAGCATCTGGACCAGGCCCAGCAGGGTGCCGATCAGGCCCATCGCAGGGGCGATCTCGCCCGCGCGGTGCAGGACAGCGGCGCTGAGCTTCTCGCGCTGGACCTGGGAGCCGACATCGTTGCTGAGGATGCGTTCGATCTCCTGCGTCGGCGTGTCGTCGACGACAAGCTGCATGGCCTTGCGCAGGAACGGCTCGTTGCGCTCCCGCTGCAGCCTGGCGGGCAGGGCCAGATGGCCATGACGGCGGGCCTCGTCGGCCAGCTTCACGGCCAGCATCGCCGCTTCGGAGGGGTCGCGCAGGCGGCGGAACATGATCGAGAAGACAGCAGGCAGCGTACGCAGCACATCGCCCAGCGGATAGCTGATCAGGGTCACGGCCAGCGTGCCGCCGAGGACGATCAGCAGGGACGGCAGGTTCAGGAAAGCCCTGAAACCATCCCCCAGCCAGATGACGCCGCCCAGCACGAGGACGCTCGCCACCAGGCCGATCAGCGTTGCAAAGTCAAAGCGTGCGAACATGTTCCACAGCCCCCCGGATCAGCCCCGACTGCCCTTGATGATTTCCGTCATGGTCACGCCGAGACGGTCATCGACGACCACGACCTCACCGCGCGCGACGAGCCGGTTGTTGACGTAGATGTCGATGGCCTCACCGACCTTCCGGTCCAGTTCCACGACCGCGCCCTTGCTGATGCGCATCAGCTGGCTGACCTGCATCCGGGACCGGCCGAGCACTGCCGAAACCTGAACCGGAATATCAAAGACGGTCTCCAGGTCACTGGCAGTACGTGAAATATCCTCATCATCTTCATCGCCACTGGTGGTCGCGACGGCGGTGCCGGTGTTGGCTTCATCCTTGATCTCATTCAGGTCGAGGTTGGTTTCGTCAGCCATCTCGAATTACTCCATTCCGCCGTTCTGGCGTTCGTTCTCGTCAAGGAAACGGTCCACTGCCTCGGCAATCGCTGCCTCGGTTGCGGCATGGTCGCGGCTGGCGCCGCCGTCGGCCCATTCGACGCGCGCGTCCTGGGGGCCCATCGTGTCATCGGGCAGCAGCACCACCCGACCGGCAAAACCGGCACCCGTTGCCATCTGGTCGATGCGGTCGCGCAGGTTGTTCGCCACGGTTTCGGACGTGCGGACCACCAGGCGGGGTTCGTCGCGCAGTTCCTTCAGGCAACCGGTCACCAGACTCTCGATTTCCCGCTCCGGAAAGCGGGTGATCAGGGTCTCGGCGAGACGCCTGCCGATCGCGATGCCGACCTGCGCGGCCTCCCTGGCCTGTCGGGCCTCGATGTCGCCCAGGGTCATCCGGCATTCATCGATGCCGCTGGCGATCATGCCGAGCGTTGCGGAGGCCGCGGCCTCCACCTCCTGCCCGGCAAGCTGGCGCCCGCGCCGCTCGCCCTCGGCCAGGGCCTCGGCGCGTGCGGCGTCCAGGTCGGCAGCCTCATAGACCTCCGCCTTCTGGCGCTTGTGCAGAATGCTGCCACCGGTGTCGAAATCATGATCGAAGAGGAACTTCTCAGCCACGTCAGTACACCAACTCGTCGTCGCCCTTGTTGTCCGCCATCATGATGTCGCCCTTCTGGGCAAGATCCTTGGCGGCATTCACCATCTCCATCTGGGCAGCTTCCACATCACGCAGCCGCACGGGGCCCATGGCCTCCATGTCCTCGCGCAGGATCTTGGCCGCGCGTTCCGACATGTTGGAGAAGAAGAGATCGCGCAGCGTGTCGGAGGCGCCCTTCAGCGCCATGCCCAGCTTGTCCTTGTCCACGACCCGCAGCAGGGTCTGCACACCTGCCGGATCCAGCTTGGAGAGATCCTCGAACGTGAACATCAGCGCCTTGATGCGCTCCGCCGAGTCGCGGTTGCGTTCCTCCAGCGCGGAGACGAAGCGGTTCTCCGTCTGGCGATCCAGATTGTTGAAGATCTCCGCCATCATCTCGTGGCTGTCACGGCGGTTGGTGCGCGCCAGGTTGTTCATGAACTCGATGCGCAGGGTTTCCTCGACCTTGTCGAGCACATCCTTCTGCACCGATTCCATGCGCAGCATCCGCGCCACGACTTCCAGCGCGAAATCCTCCGGCAGGGCCGCAAGCACGCGGGACGCATGGTCGGGCTTGATCTTGGCCAGAACCACCGCGACGGTCTGCGGATATTCGTTCTTCAGATAGTTGGCGAGAACGGTCTCGTTCACGTTGCCCAGCTTGTCCCACATGGTGCGACCGGCGGGGCCGCGAATGTCTTCCATGATCTGCTCGACGCGTTCGCGGGGCAGGGACTTGCCAAGCAGCCGCTCCGCGCTCTCGAAGCTGCCGACCAGCGAACCACCGGCGGACATCTGGTTGGCGAAATCGACGAACAGCCGCTCCACGGTCTCCGACGTCACGGAGCCGAGGTTGGCCATGGTCTGGGAGATTTCCTTCACTTCCTCGTCGTCCAGCATCTCCCACAGGGGTGCCAGGCTCTCGTCGGAAAGCGAGAGGATCATGATCGCGGCCTTCTGGGAGCCGGAAAGGTTGCGATAGTCGAGAACGGCCATTGTCCTGTCCCTTTTCCTGCTCAGCGGTCCTGATAGAGCCATGTGCGAAGGATCGCGACGGCCTCTTCAGGGTGCTTGTTGACGATCTCGGAGATCTTGTTGAGGGAGGATTCCTTCACCCGGCCCTCGACCTGATTGATGTCGATGGACGACTCCCTTTCGGGCAACGCGGTGCCGGAGGGCCGGCTGTCGGACAGGGCAGGCATTGCGCCTGATCCGTCGCCGCCAATGGCGTAATCGCCGCCACTGCCGATACGGGCCTGTCCACCGCCCATCCCGCCTGCGCCTGCCAGGGCGATCGTATCGGATCCGGTATCGAGATTTCCGGCGCTCAGGACGCGGTTCAGCATCGGGCGAACAACCAGCAGCATGACCAGTAGCGCGACGATACCCAGGACAAGGATCTCCGCGACCCGCATGATCTCCGACTTGGTGAATCCGGCGACCGCGAACTCGGGTTCGGCGGCCTCGAAAGAAGTCTCGATGTCCGCGAAGCGAAGGTTGCTGATCGTCACGCTGTCACCGCGATCCTCGTCGTATCCCACGGCGGACTGGACCAGGCGGGTCAGCTCCGCGATCTCGTCCTCCGTCCTGGGGCGATATTCCGCGACACCTTCCGCGTTCGGCTCATAGACACCATCGACCAGCACGGCGACGGAGATCCGGCGCAGCACGCCAGCCTCCCGCACCTGGGTCGTGGTCTCGCGGGTGATCTCGTAGTTGACGGTCTCCTCCGTCGATTCATCCGATGTGGAAATCCTGTCGGAGCCGCCCAGCGCACCGTTCTGGCCCGGAAGGTTGGTGGCGACGGTCACCGCATCCTGCTGGTTGCCTTCGGAGGAGTTGGAGCGTTCCTCGCGGATCTGTGTGGAGCGGACGACCTGGCTGTCCGGGTCATAGCTCTCCCGATTGGTCGTCACGCGGTCATAGTCGATCTCCGCCGCGACCTCGGCCCGGACCCGGCCTGCGCCGATGGTCTGTTCCAGCAGGGTCTCGACCGCGCGCTTGATCCGGCGCTCGTGCCCCTGACGCAGTTCCTGGAGGGCCGTGGGAGCGGTGAGCGGGTCATCGCCATCCTCCAGCGCGCGGGAAAGCAGGTTGCCGCGGCTGTCGACGACGGACACGCGACCCGGCTCCAGCCCCGGCACTGCGGCGGCGGCGAGGTTCTGCACCGCGGCGACCCGGTCGCGACCCAGGTTGCCGCGGGTCTTCAGCATGATGGAGGCGCTGGGCTGCTGGGTCTGGCGGGCAAAGACCTCACGCTTGGGCAGCACCAGGTGCACCCGCGCAGCCTCGACACCGTCGAGGGAGGAGATGGTCCGCGCCAGCTCACCCTCCAGCGCACGCAGCAGGTTGATGTTCTGCACGAAACTGGTGGTGCCCAGTGAATCAGTATTGTCGAAGATCTCGTAGCCGACCGAGCCACCGAGCGGCAGGCCTTCCTCCGCTGCGGCCATGCGCATCCGCGCGACCTGATCGCGCGGGACATAGATCTCGGTGCCGTCCCCACGCAACTCGAACGGGATCTGGCGGCTTTCGAGGATGCCGACGATGCTGCCGGCGTCGCGGGACTCCAGGTCCTTGTAGAGCAGGGCCATGTCCGGTTTGGCCACACGGCTGGCGAGGAAGACGAAGAAGGCAACGACCGAGAGCGTGATACCGGCAATGATGAGCAGCCGGGTCACTCCGAGGTTGCGAAAGATGTCCTGCACGTTGGCACTCCGTGGACAGCGTCTGGGCACAGCGAGGGTCTTCGCTGACAGGCTGACGGTAGTGCCAAGGTCGTAAAGGCAGGGTTAACGCTGGGCAGTAATTGCCGGGTAGGGGGAAATTTTTTCCCGGTTGGTCACCGGGCGAGGGAGCTGGAAGAAAGGGATCAACGAAATCTGGCGAAGGCTGTCTGTATCCGGAAGGGGGCGGCCTTCTGCGCGCCTGGGACCTGTCTTCAGTCGGTCATGTATCCTGGTGTGACTTGTCGTGTTTCCTTCAGGTGTTCACCGTTATGGGGCGGTAATCCTGCAGCCGGGTTGCGCGAAGACCAGCCATTCCGTGCCGTTCCACCGCGCGCTGCCACGAAAGGAATTCTTCCACGGACAGGGTGTAGCGGCGACAGGCGTCTTCCAGCGTCAGCAGACCACCACGAACGGCAATCACGACTTCTGCCTTGCGCCGCGCCACCCAGCGGGTGGTCGAGGGCGGTGGCAAGTCGTCCAGCGTCAGCGGCCGGCCGTCGGGGCCGATCACGCTGGGTCTTGTTTCGTATCGATCTGACATCGGTCCATCCATGTGAGTAGGCGTTTGCGAACGATTCCGAAGATACGGAGTGGCTTTTAATTTTCTTCTAAATCATTTGGTTAACGGAAATCGGGCGGCCAATGACCGCCCGATTTCAACTACTTACCGCTTCAGGTTGACCAACTCGTTCAGCATCTCGTCCGCTGTGGTGATGATGCGCCCGTTGGCCGAGAACGACCGCTGGGTTTCGATCATCAGGGTGAATTCGCGCGTCAGATCGACGGTTGAGCCTTCCACGGCGGAGGCCGCGACCACGCCGGCGCTGCCGGTTCCGGCCTCGTTGAGGCTGAAGTCGCCGGAGTCATTGGTGGCCAGGAAGGCGTTGCCGGTCTTGGCCTCAAGCCCGTTGGCGTTGGGGAAGGTCGCGATGGGAAGCTTGAAGATATCCTCCCGCGTGCCGTTGTCGAACAGGGCGGTGACGATACCGTCGTCACCGATCTGGACTCCGGCAAGGCCGCCGAAGACAGCACCATCGACATCGGAGGAGATGATTCGGGAGGTGCCGTTGAACTGGCTGAGACCATCCGCCTGACCATCGCTGCCGTAGTTCACGGTCAGCACCGAGTCGTCGATACCGAGGTTGCTGTTCCAGGTCACGGTCGGGCTGGTGAGCGCGGCAGTGGAGTTGGCGATGTCCATCGTGCCGTCACTGTTGAAGGCGGTGGTGCCGGACGCGACCAGACCGTTCGGATGGGTCGCGATGTCCACGTCCGCGACAGGCTCGACGTGGACTTCGGTAAACCACTCGTTCGGGGTCGATGACTTCAGATAGCTGAAGGTCATGTTGCGCACGCCGCCCTGGCTGTCAAACATCTGCACGCTGGTCTGGAAATCGGGCTCGAATGTCCCGGCGGCCATGTCACCGGCGACATAGGCACCGACATTCGCGTTGACGGTCTGCGTTGCCTGCAGGTTGGCGCGCAGGTTGATTTCCGACGTGGCCTCGGCTGAACCGGTCAGACCGCGGACATTGACGGTTTCCAGAACAGTCAGGTCGGTACGATTGCTCGGAATGTCGCCGCTTTCGTCAATAGGCCAGCCCTGCAGGAACAGGCCTGCGGTATTGGACAGGTCACCCTCCTCGTTCGGCACGAACTGTCCGGCGCGGGTGAACATGAACTGGCCGGTGGCGACGCCGGGTTCGGCTTCATTGTTCACGACGAAGAATCCATCGCCGCTGATCGCAATGTCGGTGGCGGAGGACGTCTGCTGCAACAGGCCCTGAACGTCGTTGAGCTGCAGGGATTCCGCCCGCACACCACCGGTCGAGAAACCCGTTGCGGCAACGGTCTGGGTGACCAGGGTGGAGAAGGCCGTGCGGCTGGCCTTGTAGCCGACGGTGCTGACGTTCGAGATGTTGTTGGCGATGACGCTCATCGACTGGCTCTGGGCGTTCAGACCTGAGACGCCGGACTGCAGTGCACCAATGATACTCATGTTTCAATTCTCCAGGGAGAGAGTAGGGGAGGCCTTTTGCCCTGAGATTCAGGCCGACCGGCGTTCTGGCGGTTCGGCATGTTCGGTTGCGGTGTCAGGAGGGGGCCGGCACCGAAGAGACGGAAGTCACCTGGTTCACGGGGACGATGTTGCCGCCGACGCGCAGCTGGGCAACGCCGTTGACGATCTCGACCCCCTCCACCAGGCCGCTGGAGCGAACGGTGGAGGCGACGGAAGTGCCATCCTCGTCCGTGGCACCGATGGAGATGCGGTAGTCACCGTCGGGCAGTTCGTTGTCCGCATTGTCGCGTCCGTCCCAGTTGAAGCTGTTCGCGCCCGCTTCGAGGTCATTCAGCTTGGTGCTGAAGACCGCCTTGCCGGTCGAGTTGGTGATCAGGATCGAGACGGTGTCGGCATCATCCTCCAGATCGAACTTCCAGCTCGCCAGACCGTCGGACAGTGTCGCCTGATTGCCGACACCTTCGATGTTCTTGCCGATGAAGCTGACCAGCGCACCCTGCTGCCCGGCCAGGCCGAGCGATGTCAGGGTTTCCAGGTTGTCGTTCGTGGCGATCTGCTGCTCGACACTGGAGAACTGGACGAGCTGTTCGGTGAACTGCTCCGACTTCATCGGTTCCAGCGGATCCTGATTCTGCAACTGGGCGGTCAGCAGCGTCAGAAAGGTGTCGAAATCATCTGCCAGCTTGGCCCCGGCGAAGTCGGCGCCGGAAGCCTGAGGCAGGGTTGAAAGCCCAAGGGCGGACAGATCCATCGTTCTCCTCCTCAGACCTTCACATCGACGCCCGGCCGGTCAATGGCCATGCGTCTGCGACTGTCATTTGCGGATTCTGCGGGCTGATCACTGGCGGCGTGTTCGCTGTCGCCCTGACCGTCGCCGCGACCACCGGTCCCCCGGCCCCCTTCGCCGCCGCGTTCAGCAAAGCTGAAGCTGTCCTTGTCGGTATTGAACCCGGCGTGGGTGAGGGCGCGTTCCAGTTGCTGCACGTCGCGGCGCAGCAGGTCGAGTGTGTCAGCCCGCTCCGCGCTCACGACCGCCTGGACGCGGCCGTCGTGTCCGACCTCCAGCTTCACATCCACCCGGCCCAGTTCGGCGGGCTTGAGCTGGATCTCGATCCGATCGGCACCTTCCTTGGCTGCACGCGTGACATGAACGGCGAGCTGCTGCACCGCGGCGTCAGGCACCTGGGCCTGCGGCACCGCCGTGGCGAGCTGCTGCACGGCAGCGGTACTCTGGACCGCCTGCGGTCCATTGACGGCGGCGACATTGGTCTGGGGCACCTGTTCACCGGCGCCCTGAGATGCCGTCGCAAGTGCGGCGGTCGCGGTGGCCGTTGCGTTGGCACGCGCCGGATCCGCCGCTGCGCCTTCGCGCCCCGCACCCTCGACCGCGCTGATCCGCGCTGCATCTTCCGTGGCAACACCGGAGGCTGCGGGCCGGTCCACGGCGCGGGCGCCGGTGCCAGCTTCGTCAGCCTCGCCAGCCTTCACGGCGCCGGCTTCACCGGATCCGGCCCTTGCCGCTGCCAGCGCTTCCTGTGCAGGGTCCTTCAATGGGGCAGGCGCGGCTGCCGCATCCGTGGCGGTTCCGGTGGCGGCGCCCGTCCGGGAGGCTTCAGCGCCTGGTGTCGCGGTGGTCGGGCCGGCTTCCGCCCCTGATGCGGTCTGCTGACCGGTCACATCGGCCGCAGCAGCCGCAGCGGACTTCTCACCCCCGGTGTTCCCGGTCGGCTTCAGCACTTCGTCGGATGTCACCGCGGCCTCTTCGGTCACATTCGTGCCAGCGGACGCTGACTTCTCGGATGCAGCGACCGTCGCGACGGGGGTTCCGCTGACGACAACGGTCTCGACCTGGTCGGCGACAACCGCGCCCTCGGCCACGGTGGCCTCGGCATTGCTGGTGGTCTCGGAGTCCGCAGCGGCTTCCGCTTCAGCGGCACCTGTCGCGGATCCGGTACCGGCAGACCCGGTGGCCCTTGCACCTTCCTCTTCGGTCCCGGCCTTCGCTTCCGCATTCACCTTTTCCGGCTTCGTCGCCTGGGGGCTGGCGGTCTTCTCGGGTGCATTGGTCTCTGCGGGCTTGTCTTTGGTGCTGACCATCTTTGCGAACTCGGACTTCGATGGCTTATCGGTGCCGTTCGCACGACGGCTGTCGTCATTCGCGGCCCCCATCTGCTGGCTGGCCTTCAGCGCGACCGCCGGGCTGCTGCTGGGGGCGGAGGAGAATACATTCGGCTGCATATTGTTCCCGATCCTGACTTTGGTTCGGGCCAGACTTCGCAAGGCCGGTGCCATGTTGGCCGAGAAAAATATTACTGATAAATCAGATAATTACTGGATCCTGTCGGTGGCGGAGGGAACCCCGGGCCGCCTCATCGGCACAATCTGCCGGGTCATTTGCGTCAGGTTCGTGGTTAAGAAATTCTTCTGCACGCCCCAGAACTTCTCGTTTGCGGGCTGGGGAGCGGCGTCGAAAACTGGCTCCGGGAAGCATGCCGCTTCCACATCATGAGGTGAGAGATGCTGACCCTGTTCGACAATGCTGACTCGGGCAATGCCTACAAGGTCAGGCTGCTGCTTGCCCTGCTCGACATCCCCTACAGGCGTATTGAGATCGACTCGGTGCATGGCGAGACCCGCACCCCCGGGTTCCTGCACCGCAACCCCAACGGCAAGGTCCCGGCGCTGGAACTGGAGGACGGCAGCTATCTCTGGGAATCCAACGCGCTGCTCTGGTATCTGGCGGCAGACAGCGCCTTCCTGCCCGAAGGCCGACGTGACACGGCGGAGGTGCTGCAGTGGATGTTCTTCGAACAGTACAGCCATGAACCCTATGTGGCCGTCCTGCGTGCCTGGGCCCGGCATGGTCCGATCAGCGAGGAACAGCGTCGGCAGATTCCCGCCCGCGAGAAGGAGGGTTACCGCGCGCTCGGCGTCATGGAGGCGCATCTGGATCAGCGGTCCTTCATGGTTGCCGGACAACCGACCATCGCCGACCTGTCCCTCTATGCCTATACCCATGTCGCGTACCAGGGGGGCTTCGACCTCTCCGACTATCCCGCGATCCGTGGCTGGCTGGACAGGATCGCGGCATTGCCCCGCTACGTCACAATGGAGGCGGTCTGACGGACTGCTGCCTGCGCGTATCTTCTTTGACGTCGGGGTGTGACAGGATTACCGTCATCCCATGTCCCGACAAACATCCTATGCGCAGGGCTATGCATCCTACCGGACACTTGATCCGGACTTGAATTTCGAGTTCGAGGCGCTGAGGGATCTGCTGGCACGATGGCATGGCTGGCGCGGCGACCGTGAGATGCCGGCGCGCAAGGATTTCGAGCCGTGGGATCTGAAGGGTCACCTGGGCTGGATCGCGCTGATCGATGTGGAACACGAACCGGAGAGGTTTCGGTTCAAGCTGGTTGGTGCGGACATTGCGACCGGCCTCTCCCGGGACTCCAGCGGAATGTATCTGGACGACGTCTATGGCCCCGAGTTCTACGATACCGCAATCGGCTCCTATCGCTGGAACCTGGAACACCGGAAACCGATCCGGGCGTTCGGCGAGATGGTACATGCGCACAAGGGACATATCCGCTTCGAGAGCCTGGACCTGCCATTCTCCAGTACCGGACGCGAGATCGATCTGATCATGAAACGTGTCCACTATTCGAGCGCGATCAGCCTTGCCGAGGAGGATTGACGATCCGGTTTTCGCTTGACCCCGGCCACGTGAAGTTGAAGCTCTGTCCCTGAGCAGTGACGTGCGCGCAGGCGCATGCACGCAACAGGAATCAGGGAGCATGAAATGCGCAAGATCATGATGGCCTCCGCCGCTATGGCGATGGCTCTGGCGGCAACCACCGCCTCCGCCGAGATCAAGCTCGGCGTTATCATGGGGTTCACCGGACCGATTGAAAGCCTTACGCCGGGGATGGCGGCGGGTGCCGAACAGGCCATGAAGGAAGTAACCGATTCCGGCCTGCTGCTGGATGGCGAAACCGTCACGCCGGTTCGTGGTGACTCCACATGTGTGGATGCGGCTGCCGCGACCGCGGCGGCCGAGCGTCTGATCACGTCCGACGGTGTGGCGGCCATCGTCGGCGCCGACTGTTCCGGCGTGACGACGGCGATTGCCAACAATGTTGCCGTCCCCAACGGGGTGGTGATGGTGTCGCCGTCCGCGACGTCTCCGGCGCTGACCACGATCGACGACAATGGCTATTTCTTCCGGGTTGCCCCGTCGGATGCCCGTCAGGGTCAGGTACTCGCCACCATCGTGAAGGAGCGGGGCGTGAAGAGCGTCGCGATTTCCTACACCAACAATGACTACGGCAAGGGCCTGGCCGACGCCTTCGGCAGCTCCTTCACCGGCATGGGTGGCAAGGTCGAGATCACTGCCGCGCACGAAGATGGCAAGGCGGACTACTCGGCTGAAGTCGCGGCGCTGGCCGCGGCAGGTGCCGACGCACTGGTGGTCTTCGGTTATGTCGATCAGGGCGGCAAGGGCATCATCCAGACCTCTCTCGATACCGGTGCCTATGACATGTTCTTCATGGCGGACGGCATGGTCGGCCAGTCACTGATCGACGCCATCGGCAGTGGCCTGAACGGTTCCGTCGCGACGCTGCCGGGCAGCGACTCTCCGGGTGCCGCGAAGTTCCTGGAAGTCTCCGCTGCCGCGGGCAACGATGGTGACGGCCCGTTCCGGGGTGAGTCCTATGACGCCGCCGCGCTGATCATGCTGGCGATCCAGGCCGCCGGTACGCCGGATCGTGCCGCCATCCAGGCCAAGCTGATGGATGTCGCGAACGCACCGGGTGAGCGCATCTATCCCGGTGAGCTGGGCAAGGCGCTGAAGATTCTCGCCAGCGGTGGCGAGGTCGACTACGTCGGCGCCAGCAATGTCGAGCTGACCGACGTTGGCGAGGCTTCCGGTTCCTACAAGGAGCTCGAAGTCGAGGGCGGCAAGTTCGAAACCAAGTCGATCCGCTGATCCTGGGCCATTCGTGATGCGGGAGGTCGCGCGGCTCCGTGCGGCCTCCCCATTCACGAGCGGGCATACTCATTTGTTTTTCAATATTCCGCATGGTTGGTGGCGCGCATGATCCGCGTCGAGGATGTACACAAGCATTTCGGCGGCGTTCACGCCGTCAATGGTGCCACGCTGGAGATCGCCGAAGGCTCGATCACCGGCCTGATCGGTCCCAACGGGGCAGGCAAGACCACCCTCTTCAATGTCATAGCCGGTGCATTTCCCCCGACATCCGGTCGTGTCTGGCTGGCGGATGAGGACATCACCGGTCTGAAGCCGCATGAGCTGTTTGCCAAGGGCGTGCTGCGCACGTTCCAGATCGCCCACGAGTTCTCGACCCTGACGGTGCTGGAGAACCTGATGATGGTGCCGGGCGGCCAGACGGGGGAGAACCTGATCGGTGCCTGGTTCCGCGGACGGCAGATCCGGGAGGAGGAGAAGCGTGTCCGCGAGAAGGCGGAGGACGTGATCGACTTCCTTAACATGGGGCACGTGGCGACGGAACTTGCGGGCAACCTGTCGGGCGGTCAGAAGAAGCTGCTGGAGCTTGGCCGGACGATGATGGTCGATGCCCGCATCGTGTTTCTGGACGAGGTCGGGGCAGGGGTGAACCGGACCCTGCTCAACACCATCGGCGATGCGATCCTGCGCCTGAACCAGGAACGCGGCTACACATTCTGCATGATCGAGCACGACATGGACTTCATCTCCCGACTCTGCAATCCGGTGATCGTGATGGCGGAGGGGACGGTGCTGACTGAAGGCACGGCGGAAGAGGTCAAGTCGAACGAGCAGGTCATCGAGGCCTATCTGGGCACGGGACTGAAGAACAAGCCGGTCAGGCAGGCCGACTCCGCGACCGGGGAGGCCACGGACGCATGAGCTTCCTGATTGGCGAGGCAATGACGGGGGGCTATGGCGGCGCGGACATCCTGCGTGGCTGCACGATCGAGGTCGACAGGGGCGAGATCGCGGTGATCGTCGGTCCCAATGGGGCAGGCAAGTCGACCGCCATGAAGGCCGTGTTCGGCATGCTGAACCTGCGCGAAGGTCAGGTCCGGCTGGGCGACACGGACATCACGGGCCTGTCGCCACAGGATCGCGTGAAGCAGGGCATGGCCTTCGTTCCCCAGACCAGCAATGTCTTCGCCGGCATGAGCGTGCAGGAAAACCTGGAGATGGGAGCGTTCCTGCGCCGCGACGACATCAGCGTGACGATGGAGCAGGTGTTTGAACTGTTCCCAATCCTGGCCGAGAAGCGGGCGCAGGCGGCAGGCGAGCTTTCCGGCGGCCAGCGCCAGCAGGTCGCGGTCGGGCGGGCGCTGATGACCCAGCCCAGCGTGCTTATGCTGGACGAACCGACCGCCGGTGTTTCGCCGATCGTCATGGATGAGCTGTTCGACCGCATTCTGGAGATCCGCAATACCGGCATCGCCATCCTGATGGTGGAACAGAACGCGCGTCAGGCACTGAACATCGCCGACCGGGGGTTCGTGCTGGTCACGGGCGAGAACCGCTTCACGGACACGGGGGAGGCCCTGCTGGCCAACCCGGAAGTCCGTCGCTCGTTCCTGGGAGGGTGATGATGATCGATATCCTCAATGCCCTCGCCCTGTTCAGCAACTTCGTCATCGTCCCGGCACTGGCCTATGGCTCGCAGCTTGCGCTGGGCGCGCTGGGGATCACGCTGGTCTTCGGCATCCTGCGTTTTGCCAACTTTGCCCATGGCGATCTGATGGCTTTCGGCACCATGGTCGTCATCCTGGTGACCTGGCTGTTCCAGAGCTGGGGCATCGGCATTGCCCCGCTGCCGACCGCGCTGCTGGCGCTGCCCTTCGGCATTCTGGGCGCTGTCATGATCGCGCTGGTGGCGGATCGGGCGGTCTTCCGATTCTACCGCAAGCAGAAGAGCAAGCCGATCATCTTCGTCATCGCCTCCGTCGGCGTCATGTTCATGCTGAACGGCATCGTCCGCTTCATCATCGGTCCGGACGATCAGGCCTTTGCGGATGGTGCGCGGTTCCTGATCACGTTCCGGGAGTTCAAGGAACTGACCGGACTGGGTGAAGGCATTGCCGTCCGCCAGACCCAGGCCCTGACGGTCGTGGTGGCCATCCTGGTGGTGAGCGCGCTGTTCTGGTTCCTGCAGCGGACCCGCACCGGCAAGTCCATGCGCGCCTATTCGGACAATGAGGATCTGGCGCTGCTGTCAGGCATTGATCCGGACCGGGTGGTGCTGGTGACATGGATCATCGCGGCAAGCCTGGCCGCCATCGCGGGCACGCTGTATGGCCTGGACAAGAGCTTCAAGCCGTTCACCTATTTCCAACTGCTGCTGCCCATGTTCGCGGCGGCGATCGTGGGGGGGATCGGGCAGCCGCTGGGGGCCATCGTCGGTGGCTTCGTGATCGCCTTTTCGGAGGTCACGATCACCTATGCCTACAAGAAGTTCCTGCGCTATCTGCTGCCTGACGACATGGCGCCCGATACCCTGGTCCAGCTTCTGTCCACCGACTACAAGTTCGCGGTCTCCTTCATCATTCTTGTGGTGGTGCTGCTGGTGCGACCCACCGGGATATTCAGGGGGAAGGTGATATGAGTGCCGGTGACGCTACCCGCAGCCGCGGCCTGATCACCTTCGCCATCATGGCGGCGGCACTGCTTGCCGTGGGATTCGGACAGTCCTGGTCGGTCAGTCTCTCCATACTGCAGCTTTGCCTGATCTCGGCCATCATGGCCCTGGGGGTGAATATCCAGTGGGGCTACGCCGGACTGTTCAATGTCGGGATCATGGGCTTCGCCGCACTCGGTGGCATTGCGGGTGTCCTTGTCTCCAAGTCGCCCGTCGGGGAAGCCTGGTCGGTCGGCGGCACAGGCGTCTTTCTCGCGCTCGCGGTGGTGATCGCGACGGTGATCGTTGCCATCTTCGCGCATCGCCGGTTGCCGCGTGGTCCGGCCCGCATCATCGGCATGACACTGATCATCGGGCTTGGCTATTTCGCGGCCCGCGCCTTCTTCGATCCGGCGGTGGACGCTATCGAAGGGGTCAATCCGGCCAAGACGGGCTATCTCGGTGGTCTGGGACTGCCCATCATCTTCTCCTGGGCGGTCGGTGGCGTCTTCGCGGCGGGGGCCGCCTTCATCGTCGGACGTATCGCGCTGGGCCTGCGCTCGGACTATCTGGCGATTGCGACCCTCGGCATTTCCGAGATCGTCATTGCCATGCTGAAGAACGAGGACTGGCTGACCCGTGGCGTGAAGAACGTCAGCGGCCTTGATCGCCCGGTCCCCTACGAGATCGACCTGCAGGAAGCCGGCTGGTTCCGGGACCTGATCGAGAGCCTGAACAGCAGCAGTCTGCAGGTGCTCGAACCCGCGGCCAGGTCCGATGCGCTGCAGCAGTTGGTGATCGACGGTTCCAGCGTCTTCGTGAAGCTCTGCTATGTGCTGCTCTTCGCGGCAGTGCTGCTTGCCGTGCTCTGGCTCTGCGAGCGGGCGCTGAAGTCGCCCTGGGGACGCATGATGCGCGCCATTCGCGACAATGAGGTCGCGGCCAGCGCCATGGGCAAGAACGTGACCCGCCGCCATCTGCAGGTCTTCGTGCTGGGGTCCGCTGTGGTCGGGGTTGCCGGGGCGATGCTGACGACACTGGACGGGCAGTTCACGCCTGGCACCTACAACCCGCTGCGCTTTACCTTCCTGATCTGGGTCATGGTGATCGTCGGCGGTTCCGGGAACAATTATGGTGCCGTTCTCGGCGGCTTCCTGATCTGGTTCCTGTGGATCGAGGCGGAGCCGGTCGGACTGTGGCTGATGTCGACGCTGACGTCGGGTCTGGCAGAAGACAATGCACTGCGTCTGCATCTGATCGAAGGCGCCGCACACATGCGCCTGTTCACCATGGGGCTGATCCTGTTGCTGGTGATGCGTTTCAGTCCGCGGGGACTTCTACCCGAAGTGGTGCGACGTTAACCATCATTTTACCCCGGTCCGTTTACGCTTGGACACTGTTCAATTGCGAAACAAGGGTCATGAACGTGGCCGAGCTTCACATCAACCTGGCGCAGGTCAACTTTCTCGTTGCGGATGAAAGGGAAGGCGGTCGCAGGGTCATGCAGTCGATCCTGCATGGCTTTGGTGCCGTGTTCATCCATGAGTCCGGCAGCTTGCAGGGGACCCGCGACCGGCTGGCGCTCGGTGGTATCGACGTTCTGATCTGCGACTATTCCCTCGGGAACGGTCAGGGCCCGGATTTCGTAAGGGAACTGCGTCGCAGCCTCAGCCATCCGGCGCGATATATCCCCGTGCTGATGACGTGCGGTCATCTGACCGCGCGCGATGTCGGACGCTGCCGCGACAGTGGTGCCAACCTCGTGCTGACCAAGCCGGTCTCCATTCAGGCGCTTTACGATCGTCTGGTGGCGATTGCCCATCGACCACGACCCTTCGTTGATCATGAAGTCTACGCCGGTCCCTGTCGTCGCTTCCGCGCGGCCGGCGCCCCCAACCAGATCGAGCGCAGAATGAAGAACTTGACCGATGCACGCACCGAGTTCCGGGCCGGAACCATGCAGGCCCCCAACGCAATGATCACATCAATCGGAACCCAATAGCATGCCGAACAAGATGACGAATGAGGCACGGATAGTGCCTACAAGGTTCACTCAGATCGCGCGACAGAAACCCGGGATGTCCCGGGAAGAGGCGATTCAGGCCGGCCAGTCCGCGGTGCTGGAAATGGAACCAGAGTACCTGGATTGGGTCGATGGATTGCTGCGTGAGCTCTGGTCGGCCGTGGAACTGGCCTGTCAGGAAGATGATTTCCCGAACCCCCACGGGGAGGACGCCTACGGTCTGTCGAACCAGATCCGCAATCTCGGCGCCACTTTCGACTACGAGGCCGTGACGCATGTGGCGGACAGTTTCTGCGAACTGATTCATCGTCTGACCGAGGCGAAGCGCAACGACCAGCACGCCATGCGGACGCATCTGAATGCGCTGCGGCTGGTGAGCACGCCCAATTTCAAACGTGATGGCGGCGGCGAGCTGGAGCCACTGATGAACGCGCTGGGGCAATTGGTAAGTCACTACCCTGAACCAACCGGCAGCGTGGGCTGACGAGTACCAGTCGCGAGATAACCGAAGGAAGCCATCCCGATGCAGGGTCCGGCCAAGGACATAAATCTCCAGAACATTTCCGTTCTTGTCGCGGATCCGGGTGAGCCGGCATTCCGGATCACGCGGTCGATTCTGAAATCATTTGGCGCCGATCCCGTCGTGCATGCGCGCAACGTTGCACAGGCGAGCAAGCTGATCGAGCGCGGTACAGTCGACCTGCTGATCGTCAACTACCACCTTGATGGCAAGGCCGGGGCGAGCCTGGTTCGCAGCATTCGCGAGAATCGCCGCAATCCGGCGCGGCACATCCCGATCCTGATGACCCTGGGACACACCACCATTGGTGCCGTCACCCTCTCCCGCGATGCCGGCGCCAACATGGTACTCACCCTGCCTCTCTCGCCGGGCGGTCTCTACGACCGGCTGTCGTGGATGGCCAATCATCCGCGGCCATTCGTCGATCAGGAAAAGTACGTTGGTCCCTGCCGCCGGTTCAAGAATACCGGTGCCCCTGGCGGCATGGAACGCCGCTCGATGGACTTCGATATCGACGACGATGCAGAGGGTGAAGCCGAGACTGCGACTGCCGCAGGGTGATGCCAAGGATCGCCGGAAGGCGCTAGACTGGGCCGTTCGCGCAATAGCGCGCGACTGGTCCATACGAGGCCCTTCATGAACTACAACGAAATACTCTGGGAAGTGGCGCAGACGATCGAGCCACAGCGGGGCGCTGGCAAGGTCGCCAACTACATTCCCGCACTTGCCGAGGTCGATCCGATGAACTTCGGAATGGCGGTTGTCACGCGGGCAGGGGAGCGATGCTCGGTCGGGCGTGCTGACCGTCAGTTCTCGCTGCAGAGCGTCACCAAGGTGATCAGCCTGACCATGGCGCTGGAAGCGATCGGCGAGTCCTTCTGGAAACGCTCCGGTCGCGAGCCGTCCGGCGATCCCTTCAATTCACTGGTCCAGCTTGAACATGAGAACGGGATTCCGCGCAATCCGCTGATCAACGCCGGTGCCCTGATCTCGACCGATGTGCTGGTCAGCCGCTATGGCCGCGATGGTGCGGTGGAGGCCATCCTGCAGTTCGCGACAGAGCTTGCGGATGGGGAGCCTGTGCGCATCGACCCCCGCGTTGCCGCATCTGAACGTGAGACCGGATTCCGCAATGCGGCGGTGGCGAACTTCATGCGCAGCTTCGGCAACCTGCACAATCCGCCCGATGACGTGCTGCACGTCTACTTCCATCAGTGCGCGCTGGAGATGTCGTGCCTGGGACTGGCGCGGTCGATGCTGTTCCTCGCCAATGGCGGCCTGGACCCCATCACGGGCCGGCGGGTGGTGTCGGAGCGGCGGGCGCGACGCATCAATGCGATCATGCTGACCTGCGGCCACTACGACGCATCCGGTGATTTCGCGTTTCACGTCGGTCTGCCGGGAAAGAGCGGTGTCGGCGGCGGTATCGTGGCCATCGCACCAGGGGAACTGTCGGTGGCGGTCTGGTCACCGGGCCTCAGTGCCCAGGGAAATTCCCTGGTCGGGACCATGGCGCTGGAGAAGTTCGCCGCCCTGACCGGCCTGTCCGTCTTCTGAACCCCGGACAATGACGGCGCCGGGGCATTGCCGCCGACGCCGTCAGACCGGTCGGGAGCAAGTCTTGTCAGGCGCGTGCCTTGCCGATCTCCCGCTGTGCGCCGTCGATGATGAAACGGAGCTCGTTGGACAGGGTGCAGAGCCGGAAGCCCTCCCCGAAGCACCGCCTGGCGTGATCGCCGCCGGCGGTGTGGATGCAGGGCTTCACGCCCGCCGCTTCCGACACCCTGCGGATATGGGCAATCGCCTCCAGAACCTCCGGCTCCGTCGGATCGCCGACCGGGTCATGCCCGAGGCCGATGGCAAGGTCGGAGGGGCCGATATAGACGGCGTCCAGACCCTCCACGGCCACGATCTCCTCGATATTGTCGAGCGCGTCCTTGGTTTCGATCATGGCAAGGGTGATCACCAGTTCGCGTGACCGGGCCTTGTAGTCGGTCCCGGCATAGAGCGGCCCGCGCACATTGGCGAAGGACCGGAAGCCCAGCGGCGGATAGTGGCTCGCCTGCACGAAGTGGGCGGCTTCCTCCGCCGTGTTCACCATCGGACAGACCAGACCCATGGCACCGGCATCCAGCACCTTCATGATCCAGGTCGGATCGTTCCAGGGGATACGGGCCAGCGGCGTTGCCTCCTGCACCGAGATTCCCTGCAGCATGGCGATGGCATGGTCGAAATCGATCATGCCGTGCTGCAGGTCCACGCCAACCGAGTCGAACCCCTGTGCCGCCATGATTTCCGCCGTGTAGGAACTGGCGGAAGCGACCCAGCCATTCACCACATTGCCACCGGCATTCCAGATATCGCGAACCTTGTTCGTGCGCATGTCGCTTTCCATTTGATGTTCGTCAGTTCAGGGGATCGGGAACCTCGACGCCCAGCCGTTCCGCCCATTCCGCCAGTCGTTCCATGATCCCGGGATAGAGCGTCACGCCCTCCGCCAGTGCCGTGCGCCGGGCGTCGAGACCCCGCGCGCCGGGAATGCGGACCTGTGCCACGCCTTCGGGGACGTTTGCCGCGCGGCATGCGGCGGCCAGGAAACTGCTCTCTGCCCTGAAATCCTCCCGCCCGCCGAAGGCATCCGGATCAAACAGCAGCAAGGTGACCGACGCGCCATGCTGTGTCGGCCCGTCCTTGCGCCCGAAACCGCCGAGCGCAGAGGTCAGTGCCTCCACCATCAGGCCAAGTGCGAAACCCTTGTGGCCGCTCTCCGTGCCACCGAGCGGCAGCAGCGCCACACCGGCCTCCGGATCATCGGTGGGCGAGCCTGTCTCGTCCACCAGCCATGCGCCGGGCAGGCGCTTGCCCTCGGCCTTCCTGCGTCCGGCAAGACCCATCGTGGTGATGGAGCAGGAGATGTCGATCAGCACCGGATCGTCCTCGGTCGGGATGCCGACGGCAATCGGGTTGGGGGTATAGATCGCCTCCGTCGCGCCCGGTGGTGCGACACCCTTCGCGGCCGGGTCGGAACTGAGCAGCAGGACAAGGAAGCCCTGCTCCGTCGCCCTGGGCAGGAAGCTCTGCAGACAGGCGATGTGGCCGGACCGGCGGATGCCGATGGCCGCGAGGCCGAATTCCCGCGCACGCTGCAGCGCCAGATCCATTGCCGCATCCACCAGCCAGACACCGGAGAGATAGTTGCCGTCCCACAGCACCACCGGCCCGGTATCCGACAGTCGTTTCGGTTCGCCGGTTGCAGGCATCTCGCCTGCGGTCAGGGCTGCCAGATACTGCGGTGCGAGATTGAGGCCATGGGTGTCATGCCCCATCATGTCGGCGTCAGTCAGCAGGGCGGCGACACGCGCCGAACGGTCGGCGGGCATGCCCGCCTTCTCGAACAGCCGTGCCGCGAAGCGGTTGAGACGCCGGACGTCATGGCGCACCGGCATGGTCTCAGAGGACCTGATGGACGCTGTAGTACGGGCCGCGCGGTGTCCGGTCACCCAGGCCAACGGCAACGATCCGGTTCATCCAGGCGTAGCGTTCGTCGCCCGTCTCGAAGAACGGCACGGTGCGGAAGTAATATTCCGACGGGTCCACATCCTCCCCGCGGTCCAGCCGCGCCAGCACCTCCGGTGTGCCGTGACGGGTGCCGTGATAGGTCATGTAGATGCGTGCGCCATCATCGGTCTCGATGGTCAGACGCACATCCAGGTAGAAGGTGCCGTCGTCCGCGACCAGGACCCAGTCACCTGCCGTGCCGGGCATGATGCTGCCCTTGATGCGCGGACCATTGACGGTTCCGCCCGATACCTCCGCGACGACCCGGCGCCCGAAGGGACCGCGTCCGATCACGTGCCGGGCACCAATCGCGATGTCGATGTCGAAGATATGCTCGAAGCTCAGTTGCTGCATCGCTCTGCCCTCACAGGATCTGGTAGATGGTGTAGACGGGCCCCGTCGGCAGCCGGTGCCCGGTCCCGATGCAGACGATGCGGTTCAGCCATTCGTACTTCTCCGCACCGGTCTCGAAGCGGGGTGCGATGCGGAAATACAGCTCGGAGGGGTCCACTTCCTCCCCGGCGGCGAGGCGGGCCATGACTTCCGGTGAGCCGTGCCGGACACCCGAGTAGGTCATGTAGATCAGGGCATCATCATCGGTCTTCAGCGTGACCCGGACATCCAGCCGCGTTGCACCATCAGGCGTGAAGTTCAGCCAGTCGCCGCCCGGGCCGGGAACGGCGGTGCCTTTCAGTTTCGGCCCCTCGAAGTGTCCTCCGGTCACCCGCGCGATGCGCCGGTTGCCCGTCGGTGTCGGCCCCAGGTCACTGATTTCCGTGACCTCGAACTGCACCTTCAGCAGGAATTCTGTCTTGACCTGTTGCATGCCACCACCCCCTTCACCCCACAATCTGTGCCACTATAGGGCCGTCACAGCGTCGGATACAGGGAGGATGCCCGGCAATGTTCAAGATCACCTTTTGCCTGCGACGCAGGCCCGAACTCACCCTGGCGGAATTCCATGATTACTGGCTCAACCGCCATGCCCCGCTGGTGCGGCAGCATCAGCCGGCACTGCGCATGGTGCGCTACGTTCAGGTGCATGCACTGCAGACCGTGCTGAGCGCACCGATGCAGAAGGTCCGCAAGGCGCCGGAACCCTATGACGGCGTGGCGGAACTCTGGTGGAAGTCCATGGAGGATCTGGAGGCATCAGCCCAGGATCCGGCTGCCCGGGAGGCAGGCAGGATCCTGCTGGAGGATGAGGCGAAGTTCATCGACCTGCCGAACTCGCCGCTCTGGTTCGGGCAGGAGCATGTGATCGTCGGCTCGGAGCATCTGGATTGAGCATGGAAGCCACCGTTTCCGTTCGCCCGCCTGCCGTTGCCGGGCGGTTCTATCCGGGGGAGGGGGTGGAACTCGCCCGGACGGTCGATGGCCTGCTGAAGGATGCGGCGGCTCGCCATGCCGGGCCATTGCCCGCGCCGAAGGCCCTGATCGCGCCCCATGCAGGCTATGTCTATTCCGGTGCGGTTGCCGCGAGCGCCTATCAGCGTGTCCTGCCTGCCAGGGCGACCATTCGCCGGGTCATCCTGCTCGGGCCCGCGCACAGGGTGGCCTTCAGGGGCTTCGCCTTGCCTTCGGTGGATGCGTTTCAGACTCCCCTTGGTGCGGTAAGGCTGGACCGGCAGGTGATGGACGCGCTTCGGGATTTTCCGGGTGTGGTCACGCATGATGAAGCCCATGCCCAGGAACACAGCCTGGAGGTCCATCTGCCGTTCCTGCAGCGTGCGCTTGGCGCCGACTTCGCGCTGGTGCCGATCGTGGTTGGCGACGCGACCCCCGATCAGGTCGCGACCCTGCTGGCGCGCCTGTGGGGTGGCCCGGAGACGCTGGTCGTCATCTCCACCGACCTGTCGCACTATCATGATCACGCAACCGCCTGTCAGATCGACGGTGAAACGGTAGCCCGGATCGAGCGGCAGGCTGTCGGCAGTTTCGGTCCCAGGGAGGCCTGTGGCAGCCGTCCGGTGAACGGCCTGCTGCAACATGTTTCACGCCTCGGCTATCGCGTCACCCGGCTGGATGTCCGCAACTCCGGCGACACGGCTGGCCCGAAGGACCGGGTTGTCGGATATGGCGCCTGGGCGCTGGAGCCGTCGGAGACAGCGCGCCTCGCGGATGCGCATCGTCGTCTGTTGCTGACCACAGCCGCGCGCGCTATCGCCATCCGTATGGCCCGCAACAAGCGCCCGGACATATCGCTCGAGACCTTCCCGAGCGAACTGCGCAGCATCGCCGCCAGCTTTGTCACGATCGAACGAAGGGGACGGTTGCGCGGGTGCATCGGTTCGCTGCAGGCCCACAGGCCTCTGGCGGCCGACGTGGCCTGGAACGCCGTATCCGCCGGTTTCGAGGATCCCCGCTTTCGGGCGCTGACCGTGCCGGAATTCAGGGAATCGGAGCTGGAGATCTCGGTGCTCTCCACCCCCGCGCCGTTTGCCTTCGCCGATGAGGACGATCTGAAGGCCCGGCTGCGGCCCGGTCGCGACGGCCTGATCCTGCAGTCGGCGGGAAAGCGCGGAACGTTCCTGCCCAAGGTCTGGGACGGACTGCCGACACCGGAGGCCTTCCTGTACGGTCTGAAGGTCAAGGCCGGACTGCCGCGCGATCACTGGTCCGACGATGTGAAGATCTGGCGCTACACGGCGGAAAGTTTCCGTGCACCGGTACCGGAGGAGTTGTTCCGCACCGGTCCGGGGAGCGCGAAGCAGGCCGGTTGACCGCCCCTACCAGGTTTCCGCGAAGGGGCGGATATCAATCTCGTGGGTCCAGCCGTCGCGGGTCTGGTGGTGCAGGTTCCAGTAGGTCTCGGCGATACTGTCCGGGTTCATCAGTGTATCCGCAGGCAGGCTGTCAGGGTCGATGCCCGCCTGGCGTTTCCTGTCGCGCACGAATTCCGTATCGACACCTGCGTCTATGATCAGATGCGCCACATGGATGTTCTTCGGACCCAGTTCGCGCGCCATGGACTGGGCCAGCCCGCGCAGGGCGAACTTGCCTGACGCAAAGGCCGCGAAGCCGCTGCTGCCCTTCACCGAGGCCGTCGCACCAGTGAAGAAGATCGAGCCCTTCGCGCGCGGCACCATGTATTTCGCTGCTTCCCGCCCTGTCAGGAACGCGCCGTAGGCACACATTTCCCAGACCTTGCGGAAGACCCGTTCCGTGGTCTCCAGAATGGGAAAGTGCACGTTGCCGCCGACATTGAAGATGCAGATCGCGACGGGGCCGATTTCCTTCTCCACCATGGCGAACATCCCGACGGCGGTCTCTTCCTTGCGCGCGTCCCAGGTGAAACCCTGGGCGGAGCCGCCCGCGGCCTCGATCTCGGCGACAAGCGGCGCGAATTCCTCGCCGCGCCTGCGGCCCATGACGACATGGAACCCACCCCTGGCGAAGCGCTTCGCGATGGCCGCGCCGATATAGTCCCCGGCCCCGATGACGAGGCAGACCGGTTTCTCCTGCATCTAGATTCCCCTGAAGGTTGGCGGACGCTTCTCGATGAAGGCCTGCACGGCCTCCCGATGGTCGGCGGTCTGGGCGACACGGACCAGGCGATCCGCCTCCCAGTCCAGGCAGGTGCGGAAGTCGGCCTGTGTCGCCCGGTTGATGTTCTGCTTCATGTATCGAATCGCCAGTGGCGGGCCGCTGGCGATCTGTCCGGCAAGTTCCGCCGTTCGTGCGGCCAGCCGGTCCTCCGCGACGACTTCGTTCAGGAGTCCCAGCGCCAGCGCCTCCTGTGCCGCCACGCGTCTGCCAGAGAAGTAGATCTCCTTGGCTTTCGCAGGGCCGACAAGCTGTGTCAGTTGCCATGACCCGCCATAGTCGCCCGACAGGCCGATGGCCGCGAAGCCGGGTACGAGGAATGCGTTCGTCGATCCGATCCTGATATCGCAGGCCAAGGCAATCGACATGCCTGCACCTGCCGCCGCGCCGGGCAGGGCGGCGATCGTTGGCTTCGGCAGTTCATGCAGGCGCAGTGTCAGCCCGTGCTGGCGGTGCTGCAACTCGCGGATCTTCTCATCCACCGTGCGGCTGTCCTTACCCCGCGCCGCACCCATGCCCTTCACGTCGCCACCGGCACAGAAGGCCTTGCCAACACCGGTAAGCACGACGGCACGCACATCCGGATCGGCCTCCAGCACCAGCAGGATCTCGCGTAACGCAGGGGTCACGATGTCGCCCAGCGCGTTCCGCCTTTCCGGGCGGTTGAACGCGACCGTGGCCACATGGTCCCTGACGGTGCAGAGCAGCTGGTCGGTGCCGGTCTCGACCCTGCGTTCCATCAGAGCGACGCTGCCTTCACGTAGGCCGGGCGGGCCTCCAGCCGGTCGGCATAGGCCGAAAGGTTGGGCAAGGCACTGAAATCAATCCCGATCGACCGTGCCATGACCACCGCGTGCCCCGTGATGGTATCGGCGACCGTGAAGTCGCCCGCCAGATACTCCCGCCCCTCCATATGCTTCTCGACGGCCAGCAGGGTGCGGCTGATCAGCTTGACCGAGCGGGCCGCGATCTCGGGATTGCGACGGTCGGGCGGCAGCAGGATGGTCTCCACCACATAGTTGTTGAACGGGGGCATGATCATGCCCTCGGCATAGTGCAGCCACTGCAGGTACAACGCGAAATTCGGCGCGTCGGCGCCCGGGGTCAGATGGGGTGCATACTTCGCCCCGAGATACTGTGCGATTGCAGTGCTCTCGGTGATCGTGACATCGCCGTCGATCAGGGTTGGCACGCGTCCGTTCGGATTGATCCGCGCATATTCCGGGCCGCGCATTTCCTTCTGGCCCAGCGTGAACCGCTCCAGCTCGTAGGGCTTGCCGATCTCCTCCAGCAGCCAGACCGTGCGAACGGCACGGGATCGCGGTGCGAAATATACTTTCATGGCGGCCTCCTCCCCAGGAAATGCTTCTGCAAGCGACTGATCCGATGTAGCTTCAATTTCTGAAGCAAGTCAATTCAATATTGGAAGTGTGTCTTCATGAGTCGCGCCGACCTTTCATCAGATGCCTGTACGGTGGCCCGCGCGGTTGCCGTTGTGGGCGACCAATGGACCCTGCTGATCCTGCGGGAGATGTTCCTGGGAACCCGCCGGTTCGACGATTTCCTGCGCCATACGGGCATGTCGTCCCATCTGCTGTCGCAGCGCCTGAAGAAGCTGGTTGCGCTGGGGGTCGTCCGGCGCAGTGCCTATTCGGAGCGTCCGGTGCGGCATGAGTACAGCCTGACCAGGATGGGCCAGGATCTGTGGCCGATCATCGTTGCCTTGAAGCAATGGGGTGATCGCTGGCTGCACGAAGGTGTCGCGCCGGTGCGGATCGTCCACAAGGGCTGTGAATGCTTCACGCATCCAAGGATGACCTGCAGCGAATGCGGGGAACCCATGGGGGCGAGGGACGCACGCGCACACCTGAGCCGCGGATTCAGGGCCGTTCGCCGGAGCCGGGCCGGTCAGCGCTGACCTACTTGTTCAGAAAATTCAGCTTCAGACCCGGCACAGGCCAGTCCATCGCGACCAGCCTGCCTGTCGAGCTCAGCGTGATCCAGGCCGTCTTCATGTCCGGGCCACCAAAGCAGATGTTGGTGGTGATCGGGTCCGGCATGGGGACGTGCCGGTAGTGGCTGCCGTCCGGCGGGATCACCGTGATGCCGCCATTGTGGATGGTGGCGACACAGACATTGCCATTGCCATCGACGGCAAGGGAATCCAGCAACTGATGCCCCGGCAGCCCCGCGATCAGTCTGCCCTGATGGCCGCGGATCGGCTGCTTCGGCGCCGCCAGCCGCCCCGGTCCGTTCAGGGCATAGGCCCAGACCCGTCCGGTATGGGTCTCGGCGACATAGAGTTCGTCCTCGGAGGGGGAGAGGCCGATGCCGTTCGGACTCTCTGACGGAAAGATCATCTCCTCGATCCGGCTGCCATCCGCTGCCGCATAGTAGATGCCGGTGACATCCCGGTCGCGTTCGCGGACCTTGCCATGATCGGTGAACCAGAAGCCGCCTGCTGCGTCGAAGACGATATCGTTCGGCCCCTTCAGCGCATGGCCGTTGCAGTGCGTGTAAAGGGTCTCGACGGCACCGGTCTCGATATCGATCCGTTCGATGCGGCCGCCCGAATAGTCGTCAGGCTGATCCAGCGGAAACAGCCGTCCCTTGCTTTCCAGGATACGGAAGCCGCCATTGTTGCAGACATAGCATTTGCCGTCCGGTCCCATGGCCGCGCCATTGGGGCCGCCGCCGGGCGTTGCGACCACGGTCTTCGTACCGTCCGGGTGCACCCTGGTCAGCCGCCCCGCGGCAATCTCGACCACCAGTACATCGCCGTCGGGCAGGGCTATCGGCCCCTCCGGAAAGCGCAGGCCCTCGGCCACCAGTCTGAAATCCGTCATTGCATCTGCCTCCCCAGCTCACGCACTCATGACCGTTTAATGGTCGAATAGAAGCGTGCTCAAGACAACCCATTGAATTAACTGTTTTTTGATGGGCTGGCGGCATTCTGTTCCGAGCAATGCCGAAACGATCCAATCTACAGGGTGAGAGATCATGATGATGCAAGCGTCAACGCCTGACGAGTCGAGCCTGACTCTGCGCCTGGATGCCCATGGTGAGATCGGCGAATTGAACGGCGATACGGACAGGCTGCTCGGCCGGTCCAGTGTCGAACTCTGGCGCAGGCCGGTGTCGGATGTGTTCAGTGCCGAGGCCAGCGCGACCCTGAGCCGGGCGCTGGGTGCCCTCTCCAAGGGGGAAGCGGGCGGCGCACATGTCATTACGTACGACCGGCCCGACGGCCTGCAGGCTCACTTCGGTCTGCGTGTGCGCCCGGCGGGCAAGGGACCGGCTGATGGATTCCTTGTCCATCTGGCGCCGACCAGAGCGCCTGACGCCTGGGAGGCTGCACCCATCGACAGTGCCGTCGTGGGCGGGGACGATGATGCCGGTGCCGGGCTGGATCGCATGGCCGGCCTGCTGGCCGATGGCAATCAGGACAAGGGCATCACGCTGATGTCGGTGGAAGGAGGGCTCGGCGCCTTCGGTTCGACAGACAAGGCGAGGGACTTCCGGCGTATCGTTGACGAACGTGCCCGAAACCTGGGCGCGAGCGGCACCACGGATCTGTCCGACGGGGCCTATGGCGTCGTGCATGGCAAGGACTATGACAGTGCCCGCCTGCTGAGTGACGTGGGGCAGGAAGCAGTATCCAGGGGCGTTCTGAAGGACGCCGGAGGTCTGGCGGCCCAGCAGGTCGTGTCCGATACGGGCGCCGTATCTGCCGCTGCCGCGCGCGGTACCCTTGGTCACATGCTTTCCGGCCTGCGCCGCGGGCTGAAGCGTGGTTTCAGCCGGTCGGGACTGGCGGAGGCGCATTCAGAGGCCATGACAGCTGCGGAGCAGATGCTGGTGGATGTCCGTCAGGCCATCTCCAGCGGCAGTTTCCAGCGCCGGATCCGCCCTGTCCTGAGCCTGAAGCGCAACAAGATCGCGATGCAGCTCGTGGGGGCGGACCTGAAGGTCGGGGACCAGATCGTGACGCCGGAACAGGTCTTTGGACTGGTCGAGGCGGATGACGTCCAGTGTGATTTCGAGGTCGCAGTCGTGGAACAGGCCATTCGCCAGCATCTGGAGGCCAGGACCTGGCAGTCGATTGCTTTCCGTGTGCTCGCCTCCATCCGCCAGGAATATCTGAAGCAGACGACCGTGCGGACACGCCTGGAGACCCTGGCGCGCAAGAGCGGCATCAGGAGCGAGTATCTGGTCCTGCGCCCCTACGAGGCCCTGAGCGGGAAGCTGAACGGCAAGGGCAGCGAGATGGTCGAACAGGACATGTCGGCATCCGCGTTGTGCCTGTCGGTGCCGGATTTCTATGCCTTCATTGCGGGCGACGCCGATCATCGCGCCGGTTCCCTGGTCAGCGGTGAAGGCGCGCGTGGCTATATCGAGGTATCGACGGATCGCCTGACCGGGCTGCTGGCGCAGAAGGACGGGCGCTTCCTCGTGCGGGGACTGATCGAGAACTGGCGCAACCGCCAGATCGAGCTGATTGCCACCAGTGTGAACCGTCCGGAGGACAAGCAGACCGTTTCGGACCTCGGCATTCGCTACGCGCGCGGTCAGCTGATCGGCGGATGGGAAAACCGCTACTGAGGCTTTGCAGCCTGACCCGCCGCATGCGAATGTGCGCCCATCACGGGTGACAGCGCGGGGAGGCGGGTTCCTTGTCGACAGGTGAGGAACGATTCCAGGACGCGACCTCCGCGCCGCCGGATTTCCTGCCACATGCAGCACTGTTCTGCTCGGTCGTCCTGCTGGGCAGTTCCTTCGTGGCCGCACGCGCGATCATGGAGCATTCGGACGCACCGGCGACCCTTGCGTTCCTGCGCTATTTCCTGGCTGCCGCCTGTCTGGTGCCGCTGGCCCTGCGCCGGTCACAATGGCAGATTGCCCGCGCCGATGTTCTGCTGGCACTGGGGCTCGGCGTCATGCAGTTCGGGCTGTTCCATCTGTTCGTGAACACGGCCCTGCAGGAGATACCCGCTGCACGTGGTGCGGTCATCTTCGCGCTGATTCCCATCCTGACAATGCTGATCGCGGCTGCGGGCGGGCGGGACCATGTCTCATGGTTCATGACCATCGCCGCCATCCTGTCGTTTGCGGGTGTCTCTCTCGCTGTTGGGGAGAAGGCATTCAGCGCGGATGTCGGCGGCGACAGCCTGTGGGGGGAGGGGCTGTTCTTCCTCGCCGTCTGTTGCGGTGCCACCTACAACGCCTTCTCTGCCCGGCTGTATCAGCGCTACTCGGTCGCGCCGATCTCCCTGCTGGCGATGCTGGGGGGCGTGATCATGATGTTGCCGTTCGCCGCCGCTGAAGGGATGTTCACCACGGGGCCGGGCTATTCGGAGAGTGACTGGTGGCTGGCGATCTATCTGGCCGTGGCGGGCGGCACGGCCAGCATGCTGCTGTTCAACTGGGGCCTGCGCCGACTGTCGCCTACACGGGCGGCGATCTGGGTACCGCTGAGCCCCATCGCCGCGACAGCGTTCGGAGCGCTGTTGCTGGATGAGGTGATCACGCCACTGTTCCTGGTCGGTCTGGCCTGCGCGGTGGCAGGCCCGCTTCTGGTAAGCTGGGGCCGGAGCAGGAGGAAGCAGAATGGCTGATCTGAAGGAAAAGGTCGCGGTCGTCACTGGCGCGGCACGCTATCGTGGCATTGGCCGGGCAATCGCACTGCGCCTTGCACGCGACGGGGCTGATGTCGTGGTCTCGGCACGCGGCGGCGGAAATGTGCCGGATCACGAGCTGGAGATGGGCTGGCAGGGCACCGCCTCACTCGTGGGCGAGATCGAGGGCATGGGCCGGCGTGCGCTGGCCATCGAATGCGACGTGACGGACCGGGCGCAGGTCGCCGACCTGATCGACGGCACGCTGAAGGCTTTCGGCAGACTGGATATCGTTGTCAACAACGCGGGCGTTCCCAGCGGCGCTGGTGCCACCCCGGTGGTGTCGATGGACGACGAGGAGTGGCTGCACACGGTCGATGTGAACCTGAACGGCGTCTACCACGTGTCGAAAGCGGGTGCCCGGGCCATGATCGACGCCGGAAACGGCGGCGCCATCGTGAATCTCTCTTCGACCGCCGGTCGGGTCGGCATGGCGAACTACGGGGCCTATTCCGCCACCAAGTTCGCGGTCATCGGCCTGACGCAGCAGATGGCGGTCGAGCTTGCCCCGTCCGGTATCCGGGTCAACTGCATCTGCCCCGGGTCAACCGACACCGACATGATGGATGGCACGTTCCGCCGGGTCGCCGGCCTCGTCGGGACGGAGTTCGAGCGCATCAAGAAGGGCGTGCGCAGGCAGGTGCCGCTGGGTCGCCAGGGTGATGTGTCGGAGCAGGCGGCGGCAGTGGCGTTTCTTGCCAGCGATGATGCCAGCTACATCACCGGCCAGACCCTGAACGTGGATGGCGGCCTGCGCATGGACTGAGGCCGCGTGTTCGACCCGCCGGACCGGCGTCAGGAAAGTACCCTCAGCAGTTCCTCATGCATGTTGGGGCCGGAGGCTATGACATTGCGGTGCCGGGGACGTTCCCGGTTGTAGATGAAGCCTTCGTTGGTATTGGTGGTGCAGCAGGCTCCGGCCTCCGTCAGGATGAGATCGGCCGCGGCGATGTCCCAGTCGTGCTTTCCGGCCATGGAGATCGCGGCGTCAAACCGGCCCGCCGCCACCAGCACCATCCGGTAGGCGATGGAGTTCATCCAGGTACACAGCATGTCGTCGCCCGGCTTCGGCCAGGTGAAATAGGTCATGTTGCGCTTGGCGGTCAGGTAGTGGGCGTCCCCCGTATTGTCGATCAGGCTGGGGGATATGCGTCGGCCGTTCAGCCTTGCCCCGGATCCCAGCGCGGCCTCGAAGAACTCATCCTTGGCCGGGTTGTAGACTGCGCCCAGGATCGGCTTGCCATCCTCCACCAGGGCGACGCAGACCGTGAACTCCGGTACGCCACGCATGAAGGCGCGGGTGCCGTCGATCGGGTCGGCGATCCAGACCCGCTTCCGGTCCAGCCGTGACGGGTCGTCCGCCGTCTCCTCCGACAGCCAGCCATAGTCGGGCCGGGCCTCGGTCAGACGCTGTTTCAGCAGGGTGTCGACGGCAATGTCGGCCTCCGTCACCGGATGGTCGTTGCCCTTGTCCCAGGTCTTCAGATCCGTGTCGAAATAGTCCATTGCGACCGCACCCGCGCGACGCACCGCATCCAGCAGCAGGCTGTGATCGGCGCTCAGGTGGTCGGGAACGCGCGGCACCCTCAGTTGCCCGCCACGGTCATGCCCTCGACCACCAGGGTCGGCGCATTGGTGCCATAGCGGAACGTCAGATCATTGGCAGGCGTCAGTTGCATGAACATGTCCTTCAGGTTTCCGGCGATGGTCATCTCCGACACCGGAAAGGCGATCTCGCCGTTCTCGATCCAGAAGCCGGCGGCGCCCCGGCTGTAGTCGCCCGTGACGCCATTCACGCCAAATCCAATCAATTCAGTAACATAGAATCCTGTGCCAACATTACGGATCAGGTCAGCAGCCGAGGCTTCGCCTGCCGCGAGATACAGGTTGGAGGTTCCGGGCGAGGGCGGTCCACCTGTACCGCGGGACGCGTGTCCCGTCGTCTGCAGCCCCAGTTGCCGGGCGGAAGCACAGTCGAGAATCCACGTCTGCAGATGCCCGTCGTCGATCAGGGCCAGCTCACGTCCGGCGATACCTTCTCCGTCCACCGCGCGGGACCGCAGGCCGCGTTGGCGCAGCGGATCGTCGATGATGCGGATACCGCTGGCAAAGATCTGCTGCCCCATCCGGTCCTTCAGGAAGGAACTGCCGCGCGCGACCGATGCGCCGTTGATGGCCCCGGCCAGGTGCCCGACCAGGCTGGAGGCCACGCGGGGGTCGAAGACGACGGGCACCTTGCCCGACGGCATCTTGCGCGCGCCGACACGTTTCACGGTCTTCTCGGCGGCGGTCCGGCCGACTGTCGCCGCGTCTTCGAGCGCAGACATGTGGCGGACCGAACTGAACTCGTAGTCACGCTCCATGTGGCCTTCCGCGTCCTCCGCGATGACGGAGCAGGAAAGGCTGAAACTGGAGATCGAATAGGCTGCGCCAAAGCGGACGCCGTCACCCCGGATGGCCAGCGCCACGCTGCCCGCGCCATATCCGGCGGAAGCCCCTTCGGACTGTTTCACACCATTGACGGCCAGCGCGGCCTCCTCGGCGATGCGGGCGCTTTCGATCAGGCTCTCGACTTCCGGCACGGTCGGGTCATGCAGGTCCAGGTCGGGCAGGTCCGTCGCAATCTGGTCCGCGTCGGCGATCCCGCACCAGGGGTCCTCCGGGCTTGCCTTGGCCATGGCGATGCCGCGCGCGGCAAGCTCGTCCATCATGTCCGATTTCATGTCGGTGGAGGACACGACCGCCTGCCGCTTGCCGACCATGCAGCGCAGCCCGACATCGAAGCTCTCCGAGCGTTCGATGTCCTCCGGCTTGCCCTGCCGGTAGGACGCGCCGAGGGACCGGCTTTCCACCATCACGGCATCGGCTGCGTCGGCGCCGCCCTTCAGGGCCCGGTTCAACAGATCGTCCAGCATCTCCAGGGCTCTGGCTTCGGCGGCGGCGCGATTGGTCATATGTGCAGGTTCCCGATCAGTTGCAGTCCGTCATATAGGCGTGTCGCCTGCCATGCCACAAGGGGTGGTGCGCCCATGGCGGGTGCGCCGACGCTACGGTCATGCGCACCCGGTATGGGCGCTGAACATGGTATTCCGGGGCCAATCTGGTTTATGACAGGGGAAGAGAAAGCCTGTCAGGGCGCTTGGCCCGCAACGGGGTTGCGCCGCGAGTGGCGCGGAGACCGGATCTGACGTGATCGAGAAGTTCAAGAATCTGCCAGGCAATGTGCGTGGCGCATTGTGGTTGCTGGCGGCGGGCATATTCCTGTCCGCGATGGGCGTCTTCATCAAGATGGCGGCTGCGGAACTGCATCCGTTCCAGATCGCGTTCTTCCGTGCCTTCTTCGGCCTCTGCATCGTTGCGCCCTTCGCCCTCCGGCACGGGCTGGGGACGGTGCGCACCTCGCGCCCGATGCTGCATCTGATCCGGGGTCTGATCGGCGGCGTGGTCATGCTGTGCATGTTCTATTCGGTGGCGCATCTGCCGCTGGCCCAGGTCACGGCGCTCAGTTTCACCAAGCCGCTGTTCCTGATCCCGCTGGCCGTGATCTTTCTGAGCGAGAAGGTGCGGATGCGGCGAACCATCGCCACGGCCGTGGGTTTCATCGGTGTCATCATCATGCTGCGCCCGGGCGGGGAGACGGATCCGGTCGCCTTCGTGGCGCTGTTTGCCGCGGCCCTGATCGCCGGGATCACGATCATGATGAAGATCCTGTCGCGGCTGGATGCGCCGACGACGCTCGTGTTCTGGTCCAGCATCATTCTCAGTCTCTGCACGCTGGGCCCCGCGCTCTGGTTCTGGAAGATGCCGAGCATGGAGGTCCTGCTGGTGCTGCTGGCCCTGGCCGTATGCGGCACCATCGGGCAGACCATGCTGATACGGGGCTATTCGGCGGGGGAGGCGATGGCGGTGACCCCGTTCGACTATGCCCGGCTGCTCTATTCGGGCCTGTTCGGCTACCTGCTGTTCTTCGAGGTGCCGGATGTCTGGACGGTCGTCGGCGCGCTCGTCATCGTTGCCTCGACGCTCTATATCGCGCGGCGCGAGGCGAAGGTGAAACCACATGATTCACGGCCTGCCACCGCGACGTTCGATGGTCCGGCGGGCACGGGCACGACTTCCATGCAGTCATCGTCGGTCAAACCGGCTGAACAGGGTGCTGACAAGCCACTCCACGTCGGCTAGAGGTCTGCCGAGCACGACTTTTCAAGAGGGAGGATGAACTGATGAATCTCAAGGATATGGCCGCCGTGATCACCGGCGGCGCGTCCGGTCTGGGTGAGGCAACGGCGCGTGAACTCGCGTCCGCCGGCGCGAAGGTCGCGATCCTGGACCTGAACGAGGACCAGGGTCAGAAGATGGCGAAGGAACTTGGCGGGGTCTTCGCCAAGTGCAACGTGGCTGATGAAGCCTCTGTCCTGGCAGCATTCGAGACCGCCAAGGCCGCCCATGGTCCGGCCCGGATCCTGGTGAACTGCGCAGGCATCGGCATTGCCGCCAAGACCACGTCGAAGGGCGAACCGCATGCCCTGGACATGTTCCAGCGTGTCATCAGCGTCAACCTGATCGGTACCTTCAACTGCATCCGCATTGCCGCAACGGAGATGGCGGCTCAGGACCCGACGGAGAACGGTGACCGCGGTGTCATCGTCAATACGGCATCGGTCGCCGCGTTCGATGGTCAGATCGGTCAGGCGGCCTATTCCGCGTCCAAGGGTGGCGTGGTCGGCATGACCCTGCCCATCGCGCGTGACCTGATGAATGACGGGATCCGCGTCTGCACCATCGCGCCGGGCCTGTTCGGCACCCCGATGCTGCAGAGCCTGCCCGACAACGTGAAGGAAGCGCTGGCAGCCACCGTGCCGTTCCCGAAGCGTCTCGGCGATCCTTCGGAATACGGCCAGCTCGCCCGCCACATCTGCGAGAACCAGATGCTGAATGGCGAGACCATCCGCCTCGACGGCGCCATCCGCATGGCCCCGCGCTGATCCAGCGCCTTTCAGCCCCGGCCATCAGGTCGGGGCTGAATTCCGCCGTTTGGTCCGCGATTGACGCTCAGGTCGCGCGGATCAGATCTGCGGCCCGTTCCGCGATCATGACGGTCGGGGCATTGGTGTTGCCGCCGATCAGGCTGGGCATGACCGACGCATCCACGACCCGCAGACCCTCCACGCCCCGCACCCGCAATTCCGGATCCACAACGGCGGCATCATCCTTCCCCATGCGGCAACTGCCGACCGGGTGATAGATCGTTTCCGCCTTGCGCCGCACGAAGGCTTCCAGCGCCTCCGGTCCCTGCACATCCGCGCCGGGATGAAGCTCGTGCGCCATGTGCTGTGCGATTGGCGGTGCGGCCAGGACCTGCCGCCCGATCTCCACGCCGCGGATCATCTTCTGCAGGTCATCCGGGTGATCCAGGTAATTCGGATCGATCAGCGGATCGGCCATGGGATCAGGTGACGCCAGTCCGATGTGGCCACGGCTCTTCGGGCGCAGGTCACAGCAGTGCAGCGTGAGACCATGGGCATAGATCCGCGTCTTGCCGTGGTCGTCGCTCATCACCGGCAGGAAGTGATACTGCAGGTCGGGCAGGGGCTCGTCCGCCCGGCTGCGCGTGAAGATTCCGGCCTCCGCGAAGTTGCTGGTCAGCAGGCCGGTGCGCTGCTTCCTATATTCGCGGATCGCGCCCGGCAGGCGGCTCAGGCCGCGCCAGGTGAACGCGAATCCGATGTTTGTCGAGGTGTGCTGCACCAGTGAGATGTCGAGATGGTCCTGCAGGTTGCGACCGACTTCCGGCGCCTCGTGAACCTGTGCGATGCCATGTTCGGCCAGGACCTTGCCCGGCCCGACACCCGACAGCAGCAGCAGGTGCGGCGAATGCACCGCCCCGCCGGACAGCAATACTTCCCGCGTGGCACCGATGCTCTCGTCGGCCGTCTGTCCCTGCCGACGGAAATCGATACCCACGGCGCGACCGCTCTCGATCCGGACGCGCGTGGCCCGCGCGCCGGTGATGACACGCAGGTTGGGTCGCTGCACGCCCTGCAGATAGGCGTGCCAGACGCTGTGGCGCTGGCCGTCCTTCTGGGTCAGCTGATAGAGACCGGCCCCTTCCTGTCGCGGGCCGTTGAAGTCATCCGTCTCGCCGATCTGGGCGCTGGTCGCCGCCTCGACGAACATGTGCGACAGCGGGCTGGGGCTGCGCGGGTCCATGACGTTCAGCGGGCCGCCCTGACCGTGCAGGTCATCCTCGATGCGTTCATTGTTCTCCGCCCTGCGGAACAGCGGCAGCACGCTTTCCCAGTCCCAGCCCGGGCAGCCTTCCTCGCTGGCCCAGCGGTCATAGTCGGCACGGTGACCGCGAATGTAGACCATGCCGTTGATCGCGCTGGAGCCGCCGAGCGCCTTGCCGCGGGGCCAGAACATGCGGCGACCGCCCAGGTTCGGCTGTGGCTCGGTCTTCAGCAGCCAGTTGGTCTGCTTGTCCTGCATGGTCTTGACCAGTCCGGCAGGCACGTTGATCGACCAGTGGTCACCGGTTGTCCCTGCCTCGATCATGCAGACGGAGGTATCGGGATCCTCGCTGAGACGACTGGCAAGCACGCAGCCTGCGGAGCCGCCACCGACAATGATGAAATCGAACTGGTCCATGGCTGACATCTCCCCAAAAGCCGCGCGTTCTGGCTTACAACTGACTGCGGTTCATTACAAACAGGAAGCGACAGACGGGCGGTCTGGCGCATTTCGTGCCCGTCCACTTGACCACCACACGGCCTGCCCCAATTCTGTCGCATGACATTGGGGAGGACGTGAGATGGCAATTTCAGCGGAAGAGCATCCGAAGAAGTCGGTCGAGGTACTTGGTCGCAAGATGAGTTACGTCGAGATGGGGGAGGGTGATCCCATCGTCTTCCTGCACGGCAATCCGACCTCCTCCTACCTCTGGCGCAACGTGATGCCGCATGCGAAGGGCCTGGGGCGCTGCATCGCGCCGGACCTGATCGGCATGGGGGATTCCGAGAAGCTGCCGGACTCCGGTCCGGACCGGTACCGCTTCGTCGAGCACCGCCAGTATCTCGACGGCTTGCTTGAGGCGCTGGGAGTCACGCGGAACGCGATCTTCGTCATCCATGACTGGGGATCGGCGCTGGGGTTCGACTGGGCCAACCGGCATCGGGAGGCGATGCAGGGCATCGCCTACATGGAAGGCATCGTGCGACCGGTGCTTTGGGACGAATGGAACGAAGCCTCACGCCCCGTGTTCGAAGGCTTCCGCTCCCCCGCCGGGGAGAAGATGGTGCTGGAGAAGAACATCTTCGTGGAGAGGGTGTTGCCCGGCTCCGTGCTGCGCGGCCTGACCGATGCGGAGATGGCCGTCTATCGCCGTCCCTTTGCCGAGGCCGGGGAGGACCGCCGCCCCACACTGACCTGGCCGCGCCAGATCCCGATTTCGGGCGAACCGGCTGATGTTGTCGCCATCGTGCAGGACTATTCGGACTGGATGGCCGAGAACGAGATGCCGAAGCTGTTCGTGAACGCGACGCCGGGGGCGATCCTGACCGGCGCGGTCCGTGACTACTGCCGGGGCTGGAAGAACCAGACGGAGGTCACTGTGAAGGGCAGCCACTTCATCCAGGAAGATTCACCTGACGAGATCGGTGGCGCGATCGCTGACTGGGTTTCCGGAATTCGCGGCTGACGATCCGGAACCCGGGGCGCGGATCAGGCGCTGAGTCGCACCTGCGGGTGGATCACCCGGCTGAGGGGGAAGCGCACTGTGATGATCGTGCCCACGCCTTCATCTGATTTGATCACCAGGCTGGCGTCATGCAGCTTGGTCAGCGCCGCCGTCAGGGGCAGGCCCAGTCCGGTGCCTTCGGCGGAGTAGATCAGGCTGTCGCTGGCGATCTGGGTGAAGGGTTCGAAGGCGCGATTGATGTTGGCCTTCGAGATGCCGATGCCGGTATCCCGAACGGTTGCCGCGATGCGTCCGTCCGCTTCCACCTCGATGGTCAGAGAGACTGTCCCGTTCTCGGGCGTGAACTTGATGCCGTTGGTCAGCAGGTTCAGCATGATCTGGCTGACCGCCCGTTCGTCGGCACGCAGGATCGGCAGGTCGGGCTGCACGCGTATCAACAGGTCGACCTTGCTGTCGCGGGCGTTCGAACTGAGCATGCGCTGACAGGATTGGGCGATCTCTGTCAGATCAACCTCCGTATCGATCAGGTCGAACTTGTTTGCTTCGATCTTTGACAGGTCAAGGATGTCATTGATCAGCGACAGCAGGTGCTGGCTGGCGCTGTTGATGTCATCGGCGTAGTCGCGGTAGCGGTCATTCTGCATCGGGCCGAACATCTCGGTGCGAATGATGTCGGAGAAGCCGATGATGGCGTTCAGGGGCGTCCGCAGTTCGTGACTCATGTTGGCAAGGAACTGCGATTTCGAGGAGTTGGCCAGTTCCGCCTGGGTGAGTGCCTCGCGAAGCCGGGAGCTGGTCCTTTCGTGGCCCGCGACTTCGTTGGAGAACTTGCCCAGGACGAGGTTGTATTGGGAGGCGATCTCGCCTGCTTCCGTGAAGGGCTCGACATGGACCGGGCGGCTGAAATCCCCGGTCTTGCGATGAACCTCCATTGCGGACACCAGATCGACCAGCGATGTGCTGGCGCCATGCTCCGACGTGTTCAGCCCCACGTCCTCGTGCGCGCGGGAGACGCGAAGGGGCAGGAAGCGGTTGACCAGCAGCAGCAGAGGCCAGGCAATCCCGAAACTGACAAGTCCGGCGCAAACGACACCCAGTGCCTGCACGCCAAGCTGATCCAGGCGATCGAGGCCGGTGCCCAATCGTTCGAGATCTCCCAGCAGGGCGACGGCGAGTGTTCCCCAGATGCCCGCGAACAGATGCGAGGGAACGGCATTCACCACATCATCGATCTTCAGACGCGCCAGCAGCCATGCGCCACCGATCCCGACCAGACCACCGATGGCGCCGATCAGGATTGCTGACGGCCCGGTCGTGGCATGGGCGCTGGCGGTGATTGCCACAAGCCCGGATATGGCACCGGTCGCGGCCGGTACCGCTGCGGGGCGACCTTCGCGCAACCAGGTGTATCCCAGAACCGCAAGGCTGCCCGAAACGCCGGCAAGCATCGTGTTCAGCAGGATGACCGGAACATTGCCGTTCAGCGCAAGCTCACTGCCGCCATTGAAACCGAACCAGCCGATCCAGAGCAGGAAGATGCCAAGGATCGCGGTGGAGGGATTGTGGGGTTCGATGGGACGCCCGTTCTCGCCGAAGCGACCATGGCGCGGCCCGATGACAATGATTGCTGCAAGCGCCACCCAGCCCCCGATGCTGTGGACCACGGTTGACCCGGCAAAATCCACGAAACCCAGGGCTTCCAGCCAACCGGCCTGCGCCAGGTTCAGGCCACCCCAGGCCCAGTGGCCGAACAGGGGATAGATCAGAACGCTGACAAGCCCGGCGATCATGAAATAGCCACGGAAGCTCATCCGTTCCGCCACCGCGCCGGAGACGATGGTTGTCGCGGCACCACAGAATGCGACCTGAAAGAAGAAGAAGGCGATCTCCTGGGCGACAGGCTTGCTGCCTGCCCCCGGATCGAACAGGAAGGCGCTGGTGCCGAACAGACCGATCTCGCTGGCACCGAACATGAGGCCATAACCGGCCAGCCAGAACAGCATCACCGCCAGACAGAAGTCGGCGATGTTCTTCATGGCCACGTTGATCGTGTTCTTGGCCCGTACCAGCCCGATCTCCAGACAGGCGAAGCCGGGTTGCATGAGCAGCACCAGCACGGTGCAGATCAGTATCCACAGTAGATCTATGTGGGCGCCCAATTCCTGCACTGTACATCACCTGAACTGTCGACTACGCACGTCCCTGACTGCCCGAAATATAAACTCAGGGTTTCAACAACTGGTTAATGAACCAGTTCGTCGTGCACAATACCCAAGTGTATCAAGCGTCTAAAGGCCCAGAACCAGTTTGGCGATGATATTGCGCTGGATCTCGTTGGAACCGGCATAGATGGTCGCGGCCCTGTGGTTCAGATGACGGGGCAGGGCGGTGAGCGCATGTTCCGGCCCCACGGCGCTGATATTTGTCCCCACGGTGCGGGCAGCCTTCTGGTCCGGCCAGGCGTGATAGGCGACGGCTTCTGTCGTCAGTTCCGCCGCGCGCTGCAGGATTTCGGAGCCCCGGACCTTCATCATGGAGGATGCGGCACCGGGTGTCCGTCCCTCCGCCAGCGCACAGAGCGCCTGCTTTTCCACATGCTCCAGCGCCAGCGTATCGCATTCGGCCTCGGCGATCCGCGTGCGGAAGGTCATGTCGTCGATCAGCCGTGATCCATCGCCGTCACGCTCCGCCTGGGCGACGGCCTTCAGGTGGGCCAGCGAGGCGTGCAGACCGGGACTGTAGCTGTTGCCGCCACGCTCGAACTCCAGCAGGTACTTCGCGACCGTCCAGCCATCATTCTCCCGCCCGACAAGATTGCTGGCCGGAACCCGCACATCCTCGAAGAAGACCTGATTGACCTCGTGGTCACCGGCCATGGTGATGATCGGATCGACCGTGATTCCCGGCGCCTTGAAGTCGTCGATCAGGATGAAGGAAATACCCTCCTGCGCCTTGCCTTCGGTGCTGGTCCGTACGAGACAGAACATGCGATTGGCATGCTGGGCGAAGGTGGTCCAGATCTTCGAACCATTGATGATGTAGTCATCACCGTCGCGCACTGCACGGGTCTTGAGCGATGCCAGATCCGACCCGGAACCGGGTTCCGAGTAACCCTGGCACCAGACGTCCTCTCCCGACAGGATGCGGGGCAGGTAATATTCCTGCTGCTTCGGCGTGCCGAAGTGCATCAGCACCGGCCCGACCATCTGGACACCCATGACCAGCGGGACCGGCGTTCCGGCGGCGGCGCACTCGGCATTGAAGATGTAGAGCTGCAGCGGCGACCAGCCCGGACCGCCGAACTCCGGCGGCCAGGTCGCTGCTGACCAGCCCCGGGAGGCAAGGGTCCGGAACCACTTCATGCCGATCTCGAAATCGCTGAAGGGCCCCGTTGTCAGACGTGCGCCGTCGCGCATCTCGTCAGTCAGGTTCTCCGCGATCCAGCCGCGCACCTCGTCGCGAAAGGCCACATCTTCTTCGGTCAGGCTGAGATCCATTTGGCTGTCCTCCCCAGAGCAGTCCGGGAATGGTAGGCGCTGCGCGGGATTCAATCCAGTGGCAGTACGTCTCCAAAGCGCTCCGGCATCTGCAATGGACCCATGTGTCCTGCGCAGGCGATCGTTACGCGCCGGGCCTGCGGCAGTGCATCCACCAGCCGATCCAGAATACGTGCGGCGGGCGGCGGACCCTTCTCGCTGCCGACAAGGGTCACAGGTACCCTGATTGCCGCGTAGTGAGACGCGAAGTGCGCATCGAAGCTGACATTCGCCGTATCCGCGTTGATCTGCGGTGCCATGGCGACAATGCTCTGTCGTGCCTTCTCCGGCAGGTCATCCCATCTGTCGCCGTTCCACAGGGATATGAAGTCGCGTACCGCCTCCTCAGCACGCCCTTCGGCCATCAGGGGGGCGATGCGGGAAACCGCGCGGGTATCCTGGGACAGTACCTCTGCGTCTTCCGCATGCTCGCGCAGGACACCGATTGCCACCGGTTCGAAGACCGTGATCCGCCGCATGGGCACGCCTTCGGCAGCCAGCCGCAAGGTCACGAACCCGCCCATGGAGTGTCCGAAGACGGGCAGGGGCGACACCGCCTGTTCCAGGAAGTGGTTTGCCACGACCATGTGGCGCGCCATGGCATCCGGCCCGGTCACAGAAGTGGCACCATAGCCGTCCAGGTTGGGCAGGACGGCGCACCAGCCCCGTGCGGCCGCAATCTCCGCCAGCCGGATCAGGCTCGCCGCGCCGGTGCCGGAGGCGTGCAGCATCAGCAGTTGCGGCGCGTCCTCCGGTCCGACCTCGAAGCCATCAATGATGCCGATGCGGGTTTCCCGCCGAAACGGCCTGATCATCCGAAGCTTATCAGCCTTCCATGCGGGCGACCGTCTGGCCTTCCGCCACGGCCTCGTCCTTCTCCACCAGTATCTCCGTAATCTTGCCGGAGACAGGTGCCACTACCGGAATCTCCATCTTCATGGATTCCAGGATGATCACGGCATCCTCTTCCTCGACCGCCTGACCGACCTCGGCCTCGATCAGCCAGACCTTGCCTGCGATCTCCGACTTGATCTCGATTTCCGCCATGTGCCCTGTCTCCCCAAATTGCACGTGTCCGAATGGATGGCGCGGAGCCTAATGCGGCTTCGTCAATAAGTGAACGGCCAGCTCTGCATATGATGTGCGCCTAATCCGCCGGTGCGTCGGGGCTGATGTGCCTCCAGCATCCGGGCGAGCCATTGTCGGGTGTCGCGCGGGTCTATGACGTCATGGGCCAGATACTGCCCCGCCAGGTCGTAGGGGGAGCAGCCAAGCGAATATTCGTCCACGGCGGCGGCGAAGCGTTCCGGCTCCGCCTTCGGGTCGAGGCCGGTCACGATGGAGGCTGCGACAGCCGGGTCGACAAAGCTGATGTCCGCGGTGAACCAGCACGCCATCTCGCTCGACCGCCCGCCGCCCATGTTGATGTAGGCCTGCCCGTAGGACTTGCGCATGACCACCGACAGGACCGGGACCGTGGCAAGTTCCAGGGCCTGCATGAAGTTCATGATCTTTCCGGGCACCTTCTTGTGCTCGCCTTCGACACCGATCAGGAATCCCGGGACATCGGCCAGGAAGATGATGGGCACGTTGAAGCTGTCACAGCTCGCGATGAAGCTGGTGGCCTTGTCGCAGGAATCGACGTCCAGCGCCCCGCCCTTGAACATCGGATTGTTGGCGATGATGCCGACCGTGCGGCCCTGGATGCGCGCGAAGCAGGTGACCAGCGAACGTCCGAAGCGTTCCTTGATCGGGAACATGCTGTCGCGATCGACGATCAGGTTGATGACCTTGCGGACATCGTAGGTGCGTCGGCGCTCCTCCGGAACCAGGTCCAGGATACGGTTGGCGTCATCGCCGGAGCCGGCGGGAACATCTGCCAGTGGCGGCAGCTCCTCGCAGTTGGAGGGGAGGTACGAAAGATAGTCACGGATCGCCTGCAGGGCCTCTTCGTCACTGTCGACGGCCAGGTCGGCCTTGCCCGTGATCTCGGTCTGCACACGCCAGCCGCCCATTTCCTCCGGGTCGATCTGTTCGGAAATGGCAACGGTGTTCACCCGCGGACTGGTCACTGCCATGACCGCGCCCTTGCGCATCACCACGAAGTCGGAAACGGAAGCCACCCAGGTTCCGCCGCCGAACGACATGCCCAGTACCGCGTCGGCCCAGGGAACCAGCCTGCGACGGCTGAAGATGAAGCCTTCGCCGACACTGCCCATGCCGACCGCCCCCATGATGTCGGGAATGCGGGCACCGGAGCATTCCGAGAGATAGACAAACGGAACACCGTTCTTCTCGGCGGTCCGCCACATCTTCATCGACTTGTTGCTGTTGTTGATCGCACTCGATGAGCCCAGCGTCGTGAAATCCTGGGCGCAGACGACGACCTCCCGCCCGTCAATCCGACCGTATCCGTCCACGACGCCATCCGCCGGGCTCTTGTCTTCCATGCCGGGCCGGCGGGAAACCGCGAACAGGCCGGTCTCGTGGAAACTGTCGGGATCCAGCAGCGCCTCGATCCGCTGGCGCGCATTCAGAATTCCCGCCTCGGCACGTTCGGCTAGTCGCTTTGGCGACCCCATTGCCCTGGCCTTGGCGATGCGCCGCTCATGCTCTTGAATGTGATCTTTCCAGCCCAATTGCTCTCCCCCCTCATGGAATCCGGGCAGAGTCTGCTGTCCGGACAGATCGTGTGCAAGCCGCAGGGGCGAATTGGTGGAACGAATAATTGCCGGTTGCATCGGTCCGGCACTTGATCCACTCTTCGGCGGTTGCTAGGCCAATATTTGCCATGATAATTGCCTGTTGGATGACCTGATCGTCGATAATCCCGACGCCGCAGGCGTGCCGCAATGGCACCTCGAATTTCAAGTGGATGGACCCGCGTAGCGCTTTTCCTGAAGGAACCTGGGAAGCGGATGGGGTCCAGCCTAGAGAGCCCGGAAGAACGGGCCAGGTGTTGCGAGCGAAGTCTGAGAATTGCGGGGCGCTTGAGCTCCATGTCATTTCACGGAACCGATGTCAGGGCACTGGAATGGAGCAGCGGGAGTTCAGTGGCAAGGATCCCATCGAGATCCTCTATATCGATGACGACTATGAGGATTTCCTGCTGACCGAGGCGATGCTCTCGTCCAGGGCGCGCAAGGATTATCGCCTGGAGTGGGCCGAGAGCGCCGAAAGCGGGTTTGCCGCTCTCCAGAAGTCCAATCCCGATGTCTGCCTGGTCGATTACAGGCTGGGTCGCGACAATGGTGTTGATTTCGTGCGCCGGATTGTCGAGAGCGGCTACGGTGGTCCCGTCATCCTGCTGACCGGAATGAGCGACGAGGAACTGGATCAGGCAGCCCGTGGTGCGGGTGCCGTCGACTATCTGGTCAAGCGTGATGTCAATGCCACGCTGCTGACCCGTGCCATCCAGTACGGCCTGCGCCAGAAGCGCAAGGAGCAGGCACTTTCCAGACAGACGACCACTGACGCGCTTACTGGCTTGCGCAATCGCGTCGCGTTTGATCGGGAGCTTGAACGGGTCGTGGCGACCAACCGGCGATCAGGCAACGCCTTTGCGGTCATCCTGCTCGACATGGATCATTTCAGGTCGATCAACGACGGTCTCGGCAAGGATGCCGGGGACCGCGTGCTGGTCGAGGTCAGCAACCGGCTGAGAAGCTGTTGTCGGGAAGCCGATGTCGTCGCCAGATGGGGCGGCGACCAATTCGCGATCATCTGCGAGGGGCTGGCGAGCGCCACCGACGCCTCGATTCTGGCGGAACGCATTCGGGCGAGCATTGCCGAACCCTTCACGATCGACGACTGGACGACAAATACGACGGGCAGCCTCGGCGTCTATTACAGCAGTGCCGGCAGCCGCGATTTCGACAATATCGTCCGTCGGGCCGATCATGCCCTGCTCAATGCCAAGAAGGCGGGGCGCAACCGGGTCGCATTCTTCGATGACCCGACAAACGCGATCCTGGCCCGGCGCGCCGGTATCCGGTCCCTGACCGAGGCCGCCGTCATCGATGGCAGGATTGGTTTTGCCTCCCAGCCGATTGTCAGCATGGACCGCGGGAAGGTCGAAGGCCTGGAAATTCTGATTCGGCTCCGGGATCGTCATGGCAAAGACATCTCCGCCGAGGAAGTCGTCTCCGTTGCGATGGGAAGCGATCTGATCTGGGATGTCACGCGCCTGGCGATGCTGCGTGCTGCCGAGGCACAATCGGCATTCGCCGAACGGGACGACCGTGATCCCATGCCATTTGTCGGGATCAATCTTGCAGATCGCCAGATGGCTCGCCCCGGTGCGCTGGAGCGGCTGGAACGGTTGATTGCCGGGAGTGGCATTGCCCCGGGAACCCTGGAATTCGACATATCCGAGAAGGCCGTGGCCGCCGACCCTGATCGGACCCTGTGGATCATCGACGGCATCCATCGGCTGGGCGCGCGTGTGGCACTCGACGACTTCGGAACCGGAGACATGTCGGTCCTGCAGCTGGCCCGTCTGCCGATTGATCGGTTGAAGATCGACAGAAGCCTTGTGCGCGACGCGGCGCATTCCCCGTCCAGCAGGGCTGTCTGCGAGGGAATCCCGCGACTGGCCCGCAGTCTGTTTGTCTCGACCGTTGCCGAAGGCGTCGAAACGGAGGCAGAAGCGCGACTGTTCCGGCTCAATGGCTGTGACCTGATGCAGGGCAGGCTCAGCGGCATGCCCGAAGCAGTCCGTCGCGGGCGCTAGAGCGTTAATTTGATCGAAAGATCAGGTGATTATCGTGCATTCTTGAGAAAGAAGATGTGCGATGGAGAGCGGTCGGTCCTCAGCGTCCGACGCGGCTCCTGTTCAGCAGCACTTCATCGCGATCAAGATCGAAAGCCACCACGATACGATGCTGATCGGCCTCGCCTGCGCCCTTGTAGCTGATCACGACCTCGACCTGCTCCTCGGCATTGCCGGTACCACCGGTGGTGAAGGGAACATCCATCGTCAGCTTGTGGCGTCCGGTCAGCAGGCCATCGGGCGAAACCGTGGCAACGATTATGGGCACTTCGATGCTGCTCATGCTGGCGGTTTCGGCCCGCGCCGCACCGGCACGAACATTCAGCACCGTCCGCATCGTGCTGAAGCCCGTCTGCGCCGTATTGGACTTGTTGTAGGTGCAGGGCGTCGCGCGATCGACGCTCAGGCGCGCCAGGGCGCGGATACTGCCGGCAGAATCCTTCAGCGGATAGTTCGCCGCATCCTGCAGCACGCCGATACGCGGGCAGGTTCCATCAGCCGCCGTTCCGACACCGCCACAGGCGGCGAGAGCAAGAGCAAGCGAAGTCGCGAGGGGAGCAAGAAAACGCACGTAGGGTCGCCTCAAATCTTGTTGTGGGTGCCGTCGCAGAGCGCGCCGCGCTTTGACATCTTGCAGCCACAGAAGAACACCTTCCCGTCCTTCTCCGCCGTGAACTTCGTGGGCACGAATGAGCTGCCCTTGTGGGAACCGTCGCAGAACGGCTGCCTGGAGCTCTCACCGCACGAACACCAGAAATAGTTCTTCCCGGCTTCGGTTTCGACGGCGAAAGGGGACTTCTGAGCAATCGTCGGCTCGGTCATGGTGTGGATTGTCCTGGCGAGAGGATGAAGTTGAACGGCGATGCGCTTGTCGCCCGCCGGGCCGCAATGTAGATGAGGGGGGACAAGTCCACAAGCTGCGACACCTGCCTGTCCCGATGCCAGCGGAGCCAACTCATGAACGCGCCGAGTCCGAGACCGATCCGGATCTTTCTGGCCAATCCGCGGGGGTTCTGTGCGGGGGTCGAGCGCGCCATCCAGATCGTCGAGCGGACGCTGGAGAAGTTCGGTGCCCCGGTCTTCGTCCGCCACGAGATCGTGCATAACCGCTTTGTTGTCGAAGGCCTGCGCCAGCGCGGGGCCATCTTCGTGGATGAGCTCGACGATGTGCCGGAGGACGCGACGGTCATCTTTTCCGCGCACGGTGTTCCGAAATGGGTGCCCGAGGAGGCGCAGCGCCGCAACCTGGTCTACCTGGATGCCACCTGTCCGCTGGTATCGAAGGTGCACATGGAGGCGGAGAAGCATCACCGCGCCGGTCATCACATCATCATGATCGGTCATGCCGGACATCCGGAGGTCGTCGGCACCATGGGGCAGTTGCCCGCCGGTGCGATCACCCTGGTCGAGGACGAGGGCCAGGCCGAGAACGTGCAGGTGGCCGACCCGGAGAATCTGGGTGTGATCACCCAGACCACACTGTCGGTCGATGACACTGCGGCGATCATGTCGACCCTGACCCGGCGCTTTCCCACCATGCGAAAGCCGCGCAAGGAAGACATCTGCTATGCCACGACCAACCGGCAGCTCGCCGTGAAGGAAATGGCCAGCCAGTGCGAAGTGCTGCTTGTCGTGGGTGCGCCGACCTCATCGAACTCCAAGCGCCTGGTGGAAGTTGCGGAGCGGGCAGGCTGCCGCGTCTCCATGCTGGTGGAACGCGCTGCCGATCTGGACTGGAACGTGATCGGGGACGCGCGTACCGTCGGCATTACAGCCGGTGCGTCTGCGCCCGAAGTACTGGTGCAGGAACTGATCGAGGCGTTTCGTACCCGCCATGCTGTCGAGATCGTGAACGTCGAGGGCGCGGAAGAAGGCATCTCCTTCAAGCTGCCGCGTGTCCTGGTCGACTGATCATTCGAATTGGCCGTCTATACCGACATTGCCGATGACGAGCTGGATCGTCTGCTGGGGTTCTATGACATAGGTCAGGCGATTGCCTGTACGGGCATTGCGGAGGGGGTCGAGAACTCCAACTTCATGCTGCTGACGGACCGGGACCGCTACATCCTCACGCTCTATGAAAAGCGGGTCGATCCGGCTGACCTGCCGTTCTTCCTTGGATTGCTCGACCATCTGTCCGAACGCGGTTTCCCCTGTCCGAAACCTGTGCGCACGCGGGCCGGGGAGACACTGGTCACTGCGGCAGATCGCCCGGCGGCCATTGTCAGCTTCCTGCAGGGGCGCTGGCCACGCAAACCCCGGCCTGCCCATCTGGCTGCCATCGGGGATGCGCTGGCGCAACTGCATCTCGCCGCTGGCGATTTCCCCCTGCGCCGCCCGAATGCCCTGTCGCTGGATGGCTGGTCGACCCTGATCGGACAATCGGAATCCGGCGCGGACAGCGTCTTGCCCGGCCTGTCAGGGGAACTCTGGCGGGAAATGGCGGCGCTCAGGACCGACTGGCCGCGCGATCTGCCGACAGGCGTCATCCATGCCGACCTGTTTCCCGACAATGTCTTCTTCATGGGCGATGAACTCAGCGGGGTCATAGACTTCTATTTCGCCTGCAACGACATCCTGCTCTACGACCTTGCCATCTGCCTGAATGCCTGGTGTTTCGAACGCGACGGGGCATTCAACATCACCCATGCGCGGGCAATGCTGCAGGCCTATCGCAACCGCCGCCCGATTTCCCGGGCGGAGTTCGACGCCCTGCCGCTGCTGGCGCGCGGTGCGGCGTTGCGATTCCTCGCCACGCGCCTCTATGACTGGCTGCACACACCCGAAGGAGCATTCGTGACCCGCAAGGATCCCCTGGAATACTGGCACAGGCTGAAGTTTCACCGTGGTGTTGCGGACACGCGCGCCTATGGGCTGGATTTCTGAGGATGGAGGTCGAGATCTGGACTGATGGCGCCTGTTCCGGCAATCCGGGTCCCGGTGGCTGGGGCGCGGTTCTGCGGTTCGGGGATCGCGAGAAGGAACTGTCCGGGGGCGAGGCGCAGACCACGAACAACCGCATGGAACTGCGCGCGGCCATAGAGTCACTGAACGCGCTGAAACGCCCCTGCGATGTGCTTCTGCACACGGACAGCCGATACGTGATGGACGGCATCACCGACTGGATCCGGGGCTGGAAGGCGCGCGGCTGGAAGACCGCTGCGAAGAAGCCGGTGAAGAATGCCGACCTCTGGCAGGAACTGGATGCGGCCAACAGCCGCCACCGGGTCCGCTGGCACTGGGTCAAGGGCCACGCGGGGGACGCCGGGAACGAGAGGGCGGACCAGTTGGCGCGGGAGGCGATACCCGGTTGAGCACCCGTGCGCGCCCCGGCCAGGGCCGTTCCCGGTTAGGAAGATGTTAGGATGAGTGCCTTATCTGATCCCGTTTGACGCTGGTTCCGTTTGGCGGGACCATCCCCTTGCATTCAGTCGAGGTCTGGGTTCCTGGTGTCTGAAACTGACATGAGAGTCGCCGTTCCGCCGGTCTGGCGGGCGCTGTTGATATCGGCAGTTGCCATTTTTCTTGCGGCGCTGCTGGGTATCGAACTGACCCGCAGTGCGGGGAATGTGGCCTCTGTCTGGCTTGCCTCCGGCGTGACAATCGGATTGATGCTGCGCTGGCAGGATCAGTGGCGACAGGTGCTGGTGCTCATCGTTTCCGGTGTCGCTATACTTGTCGCGAACCTGATCCATGGCGACCCGTTTCCGGTGGCGCTGGGTCTGACGGTCGCCAACATGGCAGGCGTGCTGGCGGTCATCATCGGCCTGGGGCTGATCGGCTGGCAGGCCCGCGAGATCGAAGATGGCCTGGGCATCCTGAAGTTTGCTCTTGTCGTGATCCTTGTCGGCCCGACCGTCGGGGGCGTAATCGGTGCGCTTGTGATCCATCTTGCCTACGGCGCGCCATTCACGGACGTGCTGGAGCACTGGATTCTCTCCGATGCCGTCGGAAACTTCATTCTTGCCCCAGCCCTGATCTCACTGGATGCGGGGAAGCGCCTGGCGGCTCACCTTCGGTATTTCGGACTCTGTCTCGCTGGTCTGGTCGGCGTCGGCCTGGCTGCGATCCTTGCGGAATCGGAACTGCTGCTGTTCCTGATGCCACCTCTGATGATCCTGCTGGCGTCCCGGGTCGGTATCGCTGCGGTCGGTGCGGCGGGTACCGTGGTCGCGGTGGGTGCCGCCTGGACCACGGTGAATGCCATTGGTCCGATCTACCTGTCGGTTGACGGAGACATCGGAACCGCGATCAGGGAAATACAGGTCCTGCTGATCTTCACGATCGGTATCGGTCAACTGGTTGCCGTACTGATGGAGGAACGGCGACGCGCCGAATTCGATCTCCGACTCTACCGGACGATCATCGAGAATGCGCCTGACGGGGTTCTGCTGGCTGACTTGCAGGGCAACTTCATTCTGTGGAACGCGAGACTTCTCGAGATTCTGGGGATGACGGAAGAAGAGTTTGCCAGAAATCACCAGTTGGGCCGTGCGGAGTACAGGGAAGAGAACGCCGCAATCAACGCTCGCCTGGCCGCTGGGGAGCATATTCACGGCATGCCGTTCCGCCGCCACACGAACGATGGTCGGCCTATCATTGCCGAACTTGACGGGGTTCCGATCCTGAACGACGGATCGTTCGCGGGGGCGGCGGTCATGCTCCGTGATGTCAGCGAGCAACTGGAACTGCGTCGCCGTGCGGAGAACCGGACGAGAGAACTCGAGGCATTTCTGGATGCCGCGGCGGAGGGCGTGATCGGCACGGATGCGGACGGCCGGATCACGATCTGGAACCGGGCGGCGGAGGCGATCTACGGCATTGCCGCCGACGAGGCACGCCAGATGTACGTGCGGGAGCTGCCGAGTGGTGACCCGGTGGCTGTCAGGGATGAACGGCTCAGACGGCTCAGGCGCGGCGAGAAGTTCCGCAACCTGCGGAGCATGCGCACGTCCAGGGACGGTACCGAGCGCCAGGTGGAAGTATCGATCAACCCGATCTTCGATCAGGACGGCGTGTTCGCGGGAACCGCCGGCTCCTTGCGTGATCTCACGGAAATTCGCAGCGCGGAGGCCAGGAGCCTCGAGAGTCAGCGCCAGCTTGCCGACGCGATCAGGGCCATCACGGATGCGATCGCCATTTTCGACTCAGACGAGCGACTGGTTCACTTCAACGGGAAATACGCCCGGCTTGTGTCAGCAGTTCCGAACCTGCGCCCGGGCATGTCCTGGGAAATGATCATTCGGGCGAACCTGGACGCGGGTACCCTCAATTTGCCGGAAGGCGAAACGGACGTCGATGCCTGGATCGAGATGCGGCGTCAGCAGCGTCGGGGAGAAGATGTACCGTTTCTGCTCTCGCTCCCCGGCGGTGTCTGGCTCGTCGGTCGTGACTATCCCATGGACGATGGGGGCTTCATCAGCATCCGTCAGGACGTCAGCGAACTGAAACAGCGCGAAGCCGAACTGGCCAGGTCGAACAGGGACCTGGAACAGTTCGCCTTCATTGCGAGCCACGACCTGCGGGAGCCGCTGCGGAAGATCCAGTCCTTTGGCGAGATACTGACCGCAGACTATGCGGATTCCCTGCCGGACGAGGCGAGGACGTTCCTTGGGTACATGACCGATGGTGCCGATCGGATGGAAGGCCTGATCGATGACCTGCTCCAGTTCTCGAGGGCAGGTCGCTCCGACGAAGCCCTGATTGACATTGATCTGAACGAAGCCGTGTCCGAAGCAGTGGACAATCTGCTCGTCCCCATTACCGAGTCGGATGCCAGGCTGACTGTCGGAGATCTTCCGATGGTGCGGGGGCGGCATGGTGATCTGGTCAGGGTCTTTCAGAACCTGATTGGCAATTCCATCAAGTACCGCGATCCGGAACGGCCGCTGGAAATCCACGTGCAGGCAGGGGCGACGTCCCGGGATCACGTGTGTGTCAGTGTTGTGGACAATGGATCCGGCATTGATGCTGCCCACTCCGAGATCATCTTCGAACCCTTCAAGCGACTGGCGGGAAATGCCGGCATCAAGGGTACGGGTATGGGGCTGGCCATCGTCCGCAAGCTTGTGGCCGGCCTTGGTGGAACGGTCTGGCTGGACAGCGGAACTGCTGCCAGTGAGTCGGCCGGGGCGCATTTCGTGCTGAAGCTGTTAATCCCATCGGAATCGGATGATTCCGGGACCCGGATTCGGGGGCTCGATCCGGATGCATGACGTTTGCGCAGGGCCCACCGCCATGGCACCATAAGCTGCCAAGAAGGAACACCAGCCATGCCGAGAGTCATATGGGCCGAAGACGATCCGGTTGACCGGATTCTTCTGGAACGTGCCATCCTGAAATCCGGAGCTGACCTTGAGCCGACTTTTGTCGATGACGGGCAGGAGATGCTTGATCTGCTCAATGGACAGGGGCGGTTCCAGGGTCAGGGCATGGCCGCCAATGTCGACCTTCTCGTTCTTGACCTGAACATGCCGGGGATGGATGGGCGAAATCTTCTCGCCCGGTTGCAGAAGAACGAGGACTTCCGGCACATTCCGTCCATCGTGATGACGACATCGCAGGCGCGCAGCGACGTCTTGAGTTGCTATGATCTGGGTGCAAACTCATACATCACCAAGCCTCGATCCTTCGACGATCTGGTGCGGGTGATCCGGAACATGGACTGTTACTGGTCAACAACCTGTGTCTTGCCGGCAGCCTGACTGCTGCACCGACCTGCGGCCAGGAGCATCGACTGAGTGTGATCCGGTTTACATGCTGTTTACTTCTGATGTGAAATAACAGGCACTCGAAGACAAAGAATCGGAGTGGTTCACTTGCCGTCCTACACGAGCAATGTTGTCAGGCTGCCTCAGGACCGTGACGTGAAGAAGGAACGTCCTGTCAGGGTGCTGATGGTTGATGACGACTATGAGGACTACGTGCTTGTGGAGCGACTGCTGAAGGCATCGAGTCGCCGCTATAGGGTTTCCCACACGGATTCGGTCGAGGAGGCAGTGGAAGCGGTTCGCAAGGGCGATCACGACATTGCCCTGATCGACTACCATATCAATGACATTTCCGGCCTGGACCTGATCCGCAGCATCCGGGCCAGTGATGCGCAGGTGCCTCTGATCCTTCTGACAGGCAGCGTGGATCCGACGATCGATCTGACGGCGCTGGAAGCGGGTGCGGTCGATTACATCGACAAGAAGGATCTGTCGTCGCGCGTGCTGGAGCGTTCGATCCGATATGCCTATGCGCAGTTCATCACCGAACAGCGCCTGCGTCGCAGCGAAATGGCGATGCGCGCAGCGAAGGAGCAGGCGGAACACGCCAATGCCGCGAAGAGCCAGTTCCTGGCTCACATGAGTCATGAATTGCGGACGCCGCTGAATGCGATCATCGGCTTTTCGGAGCTGATGCGCGACGAGATCATGGGGCCGGTAGGCAACGACAGATATGTTCCCTATGTGTCCGACATCTACCACAGCGGTCAGCACCTCCTGACGCTGATCAATGACATTCTCGACCTGTCGAAGGTCGAAGCCGGTCAGATGGAATATCACCCCGAGCCGGTGAACATCCGCGAACTGGCCGACGAGTGCGTCCAGATCGTCCGCGAGCAGATCCGATCAGCCAGACTGAACGTCGCGGTGGAAATCAACGACACCAGCCTCATGATCGTGGACCGTCGCGCGTTCAAGCAGATCCTGCTGAACCTGCTGTCCAATTCCATCAAGTTCACGCCCGATGGCGGCCGCATCATCATCAATCTGAATCTGAATGCACCGATGCCGACACTCAGTGTGTCGGACAACGGTATCGGCATCCCGGAAGAAAAGCTGGCGACCGCACTGGAACCGTTCGGGCAGGCCGGTCAGGAACTCTACGTGGCTGAACCGGGAACCGGCCTGGGCCTGGCCATCGTCAAGGCCATGGTCGAGGCTCATGACGGGGAGCTTCGGCTGGAAAGCGCAGTGAATCGCGGAACAGCTGTCTCCATCCTGCTTCCGGCCAGGCGCGTGCGCACATAGACCGTTCCGTCGGATGACGGCGGCGCAGCGAACTGCGGCCGCTTCAGCCGCTCAGAACTTTTCCACCCAGGGCCTCAGTTCCACTTCCAGAGACCATGCATTGCGCGGCTGGTCCATCGTGGCGATGTAGGTGTCCGCGATCGCATCCGGGTCCAGCAGGGCGTCCGGATTCTCGGCCGTGTCCTGGCGGCCGGGGCGGGTGTCGGAGCGGACACCGCCGTCTATGACGAAATGCGCGACATGGATGCCGGCAGGGCCGAACTCCCGCGCCACTGACTGCGCCAGACCGCGCAGGCCGAACTTGCCCATGGCGAAGGGCGCGGAACGGGGATAGCCCTTCACACTTGCCGACGCGCCGGTGAAGAACAGTTTGCCGTGGCCTTGCTCCGCCATGCGCCGAACCGCCGCCTGCGCAACCAGAAAGCCGCCGAAACAGGTGATGCGCAGCGCCTGTTCCACCTGCGCCGGGTCCTGCTCCAGCAGGGGACCGCGCGACGCCATGCTGGCGTTGAACAGCACCAGGTCCACGCCACCCAGTTCACTGTCCACGGTCGCGAAGGCCGCCTCGACGGACCCGGCCTGACTTGCATCGCAGGGAATCGTGATCGCACCGGTTTCCGCAGCGATCTCCGACAGCTTGTCGACCGAACGGCTGGCCAGCGCGAGTTTCACGCCCCGTGCGGCCAGCTTCCTGGCGAAACTGGTGCTGATACCCGGTCCGGCACCGACGATGAGTGCGCGCCTGATCTTCATGCTGTTTCCTCCCTGGGGAATGTGTCTCATCCACTTGAGATGACGCCGGGATCCGTATTGGCAAGGCAGGAATCTGATCCTGTCGGTTGCATCGTGCCCGCCAGTCCGTACCGTGTGGATCATGAGCAAGCAGATACATGAGAAGAGCGCCCTGGAACTGGGCGCAGGCATACGGTCGGGGGAACTCGATCCTGTTGTCGTCACCGAACATTTCCTGACGCGCATCGATGCCGTCGACAGGGATCACAGGATCTATGTCCGCACGACGCGGGAGCGGGCATTGGCGGAGGCCATGGCGGCGCGACAGCGTCATCGCGACGGCACGCTGCGTTCGCCCCTGGACGGGGTCCCGATCTCCTGGAAGGACCTGGTGGATACCGGTGGTTTCCCGACGGAGGGGGCCTGTCGGCTCTATCAGGGGCGGCTGCCGGACCGGGACGCGCTGGCGCTGCAGCGGGCGACGGCTGCCGGCATGATCTGTCTGGGCAAGACCAACCTGCCGGACCTGGCCTATTCGGGTCTGGGAGTGAATCCCTGGACCGGCACCCCGGCCAATGCCCACAGCCCGGCCGGCGACCCGCGTGTGCCGGGGGGCAGTTCAGCCGGGGCAGGGGTGTCGGTGGCTCTCGGGCTGGCCCCTGCGGGCATCGGCTCCGACACCGGCGGCTCCGTGCGCATTCCGGCGGCGTTCAACGGCATTGTCGGCCTGAAGACGACCTGGGGCCTGATCCCGCTGGAAGGGGTGATGCTGCTGGCACCATCGCTGGATTCACTTGGTCCCCTGACGCAGGACGTGGCCGATGCCAACCACATCAGCGCGATCCTTTCGGCAACCCGCCCGGCCGACCTGAATGGCGTATCCCTGAAGGGCATGCGCCTGCTGCACGCCATCGGACATGATGACGATGTCGTGCAGCCCGGTGTGAAGGCCGCCGTGGAAGCGGCGGTCGAGCGCTGTCGTGAAGCCGGTGCCGAGGTCGTGACCCGTCGGCTGGATGCCTTCGATGCCGTTGACGAGATGGTCAGCCTGCATGGCAATCCGGTAACGCTGGAGGGCTGGGCACTGTGGCACGAGGCCATCGATGCCAATCCCGGCGCACTCTATCCGCCGATTCTGGAGCGCATCAGGGAAGGGCGCAAGGGCAGTGCCGTGGATGCGGAAACCATGCGTCGCCGCTTCATGGACCTGCAACGGGCCTATGTCACGGCGACCGCCGGGTTCGATGCCGTGCTGATGCATTCGGTGCCGGTCGTCGCGCCGCCGATTGCGCTGGTGGAGAATGACACGGTTGCCCACGGGCGTCAGGCACTGCTGAGTTCCATCGCGACCCGGCGGATCAACTATCTGGGCCTGTGCGGCCTCAGCCTGCCCTGTGGATTCAGCGATGGCATGCCGGTCGGGCTGGCCGTGATCGGCCATCCGTTCGGCGAGGGGCGGGTCCTGCGCACCGGGGCAGCTATCGAGGGGGTACTGGCATGACCGCACATCACATCATAGACATGACCGGCAAGACGGTCCTGATCACCGGCGGCAGCCGGGGACTGGGCCGTGCCATGGCGCTGGGCTTCGCCGCCGCAGGGGCCAATGTCGCCATTGCCGGGCGGAAGATTGAATCCTGCGAGAAGACGGCGGAGGAGGTGCGGGCGCTGGGTGTCGAATGTTCCGCGCATGCCTGCCACGTCGGACACTGGGAGCAGTGCGATGCCCTGGTGGAGGCAGCCTACGCCGCCCATGGCCGCATCGACGTGCTGATCAACAATGCCGGCATGTCACCGCTGTATGACCGACCGGTCGACATTTCGGAGGCGCTCTACGACAAGGTGCTGGACGTCAACCTGAAGGGGCCGTTCCGGCTCTCTGCGGCCATCGGGGAGCGGATGATCGCCGACGGTGGTGGTTCGATCATCAATGTCTCCAGCGGTGCCGCCGTCAGGCCCCGCGCCAACGTCATCACCTATTCCGCCGCCAAGGCCGGGCTGAACGCGATGACGGAGGCCTTTGCCGACGCGCTGGGGCCGACCGTGCGGGTCAACTGCATCATGCCGGGGCCGTTCCTGACCGACATTTCCAACGCCTGGGACATGAAGGCGTTCGAGGAACGGGCGCGGACGTCCATCGCGCTGGAACGCGGTGGCCAGCCGGAGGAAGTGGTCTCTGCGGCGCTCTATCTCGCCTCCGACCATGCGGGATACACCACTGCGGCCATCATCCGCATCGACGGCGGTTCGCGCTGACGGTCATTGTCAACGTTACAGTCACCGTTACTGGCACTGCCGCACCGAAATTCACCTGACCCATTGGGGGCACCATGCTGAAGAACGACCATCTCGACGCCTGGGACCGGGAGACATTCTTCCATCCGTCCACACATCTGGCCCAGTTCGCGCGCGGCGACATTCCGAACCGCATCGTGACGGGGGCGAAGGGCGTCAACATCACCGATCGCAACGGCAACACGTTGCTGGACGCATTCGCCGGGCTCTATTGCGTCAACATCGGCTATGGCCACACGGAGGTCGCGGACGCCATCGCCGCGCAGGCGAAGGAACTTGCGTACTACCACGCCTATGCCGGCCACGGCACGGAGGCCTCGATCACCCTGGCGCGGATGGTCATCGACCGCGCGCCCGCCAACATGAGCCGGGTGTTCTTCGGTCTGGGCGGTTCGGACGCCAACGAGACCAACATCAAGCTGGTCTGGTACTACAACAACGCACTCGGGCGACCGGAGAAGAAGAAGATCATCTCCCGCTGGCGCGGCTATCACGGTTCCGGCCTGATGACCGGCTCGCTGACCGGCCTGCACCTGTTCCACCGCCAGTTCGACCTGCCCTTCGACGCGGTGAAACATACCGAGGCTCCCTACTACTACCGCCGTGAGGATCGCGGCATGACGGAGCAGGAATTCAGCAATCACTGCGCCGCGAAGCTGGAGGAAATGATCCTGGCGGAGGGGCCTGAAACAGTGGCCGCCTTCATCGGCGAACCGGCGCTGGCGACCGGTGGCATGGTGCCGCCGCCGGAGGGGTACTGGGAGGCGATCCAGACGGTTCTGAAACGCTACGACATCCTGCTGATCGCGGACGAGGTCGTGACCGGGTTCGGGCGCTTGGGGACCATGTTCGGATCCGAGCATTTCGGCATGCAGCCCGACATCATCACCATCGCCAAGGGGCTGACGTCTGCCTACGCGCCCCTGTCCGGCTCCATCGTTTCGGAGCAGGTCTGGCAGGGACTTGCCGACGGTACCGACAGGTTCGGTGCCTTCGGCCACGGCTGGACCTATGCCGCGCACCCCATCGGTGCCGCCGCCGGAGTCGCCAACCTGAAGCTGCTGGACGAACTGGACCTGATCACCAATGCCGCGGAAATGGGTGCCTACCTGAAGCAGGGCCTGATCGATGCGCTCGGCGAGCATGGCCACGTCGGTGACATTCGCGGGGAGGGGCTGCTGCTGGGTGTCGAACTGGTCAAGGACCGCTATCACGGCCCGACCTTCTTCGATGCTGCGGATACCATCGGCGTGAAGGTGCACCAGGCCCTGATGCGCCGCGGCGTCATTTCCCGCGCCATGCCGGAGAGCGACATCATCGGCATCTCGCCGCCGTTCTGCATCACCGCCGCCGAATGCGATCAGGTGATCGGTGCCCTGAAGGAATCGGTCGTCGAGGTACTGGGGGAGGGCTGATCCGCCCCCAACCACACCGTGCCCGGACTTGATCCGGGCACCCAGGAGTGCCGCGCAGGCGTCGGAGACTGGGCTCGCGGATCAGGTCCGCGAGCATCGTGGGAGGTGGAGAGGGTAAACCGACAGCCCCACCCCCAACCACGCCGTGCCCGGACTTGATCCGGGCACCCAGGGTGCCGCTGAAACACGGATGGACGCCGCGCTGTCTCAGCCGAAGAAGCCGCGCAGCACCCGCTCGTAGATGTTGGTCAGATGGGCGATGTCGTCGATCCCGGCACGCTCGTCGACCTTGTGCATGGTCTGGCTGACCAGGCCGAATTCGACCACCGGGCAGGCATCCTTGATGAAGCGGGCGTCAGAGGTGCCGCCGGTGGTGGACAGGTCCGGCGTGACCCCCAGTTCGGCCTGGATGGCACCGGAGAGGATCTCGGTCAGCGGTCCAGGCGCGGTCAGGAACGGGTCGCCTGAATTGCGCACGGTCAGGCTGTACGGTCCGCCGACCGCGTCGCAGGCGTCGCGCACCATCCGTTCCAGCCCCGCCGCGTCCTGCAGCGTGTTGTAGCGGACGTTGAACCGCGCCTCCCCACGGGCGGGAATGACGTTGGAGGCTGTGTTGGCCACATCGACGGTGGTGATCTCCAGATTGGAGGGCTGGAAATGTTCGTTGCCCTCATCCAGTTCCAGCTTGGCGATGCGGTCCAGCATAGCCACCAGCCGGGGCACGGGATTGTCGGCCAGGTGCGGATAGGCGACGTGGCCCTGTGTGCCGGAGACCACCAGATGGCCGGAGAAGGATCCGCGCCGCCCGATCTTCGCCATCTCGCCCAGTGTGTTCGGGTTCGTCGGCTCCCCCACCAGGCAGGCGTCGATGGTTTCCCCCTGCTGTTTCATCCAGTCCAGCACCTTCACCGTGCCGTTGATTGCCGGGCCTTCCTCGTCACCGGTGATCAGGAAGGCAATGGAGCCGTCCAGCCCGTCACCGATCACCCGCGCGGAGGCCTCCACCATGCAGGCGATGGCGCTCTTCATGTCCGTGGCGCCGCGCCCGAAGAGCTGCCCGTCAACGATCTCCGCCCCGAACGGGTCGCGGGTCCAGGCCGCGTTGTCGCCCACCGGCACCACGTCCACATGTCCGGCGAAGCAGAAGGTCGGCTTGCCCGTGCCGATGCGGGCGTAGAGGTTCTCCACATCCGGCGTGTCCACGTCGGAGAAGGTCATGCGGTGGCAGGTGAACCCCAGTGCCGTCAGTGCCCGTTCCAGCACCGCCAGCACTCCGGCATCCTCCGGCGTCACGGAGGAACAGCGGATCAGGTCGCGGGCGAGATCGAGGGCAGTCGGGACGGGGGTGACCTGGTTCATGGCGGGGCCTCGGCAGAAGGGGCTGTACAGATATGCTCGGCCTCAGTCTTGGCACTCCCTGCGGACGGGGGCAAGCTGTCAGCAATTGGTTAGGAGTTTGCTGGAATAGTCTGATGATGGATTTCGAGAAACCGAGTCCCATGTCCCAGGCGCTTGATGCGGCGGGCGGGGCGCTGAACCGCAGTGAAGTGCCGGTGGGCTGTGTCGTGGTGCATGCACCGACGCAGCGCATCATCGCGCGCAGCGGCAACATGACCAACTCCCGCCACGACCCCTGTGGCCATGCGGAGATCCTGGCCCTGAGGCAGGCCGGCATGGCCATGGGCACACCGCGCCTGACCAACTGCGACCTCTACGTCACCCTGGAACCCTGCACCATGTGCGCCGCCGCCATCAGCCACGCCCGCATCCGCCGCCTCTATTACGGTGCCAGCGATCCGAAGGGCGGCGCGGTGGAAAGCGGCGTCCGCTTCTTCCAGCAGCCCACCTGCCACCATGCGCCGGAGATCTACCCCGGCATCGATGCCGACCGCTCGGCCGAACTGCTGCGCCGCTTCTTCCAGCAGAAGCGGGTGTAGGGCGTTCGCCTGTCTGATCGCGGCACCGGCCCGCTCCCCCACCCGGCCACCCACGGGAGTATCCTTATGGGTGGCCGGGTGGGGGAGCGGGCCGGTGCGGTCCATCACCTGATGAATCGTATCAGGGGCAGTTCAGTGCGCCCTCAGCTCCAGGGCGTGACGAGGTACTTCTCGCCCGTCTTCATCGTGCGATAGTCGGTCACCGCTTCCTTGGTCAGCATTTCCTCGAGATTGACCTTCCTCTTGTAGCTGCTGGCAAAGGTGGTGGTCAGGGTGTCGAGCACGCGCTGGCGCATCCGGCCCATGGTCTCCATTCCGGCCATCTGCAGGAACGGGAACAGCAGCCAGCCGGACAGGGTCCAGCCGAAGCCGTAGCTCGGTGACAGTGTCGTCTGACCGACATTCAAGCGGCCATAGATGAACATGCGCTTCTGCTGGTTGGAGCCGTAGCGCGAGTATTCCTTCATCTTGCCGACGGCGACCTGTTCCATCGCCTTGAAGACCGTGTCGACCATCTTCCCGCCGCCGATGGGATCGAAGCCGTAGAAGGCGTCTGTCTCGTCGATGGCAGACCGCAACTGCTGCGTGAAATCGTCATCCGAGGAATTGACGACATGTGTGGACCCGAGCTTCTTCAGCAACGCGACCTGGTCGTCCTTGCGCACGATATTGACAAGCCCCAGGCCGTCTTCCTGGCAGATGCGGGTCAGCATCAGACCCAGGTTGGAGGCGCCAACCGTGTGCAGCATCGCGTTCTGCCTGTCCATCTTCGCATTCTCGACGAAGCCCAGCGCGGTCATCGGATTGACGAAGGCGCTTGCCCCGTCCTCCGACGTGTGATCGCCGAGCGGCAGGCACATGGCGGCATCGGCGAGGCAGTACTGGCTGTAGGCATTGCCCGGAACACAGGCGACCCGCTGCCCCATCAGCGCCTTCGCCGCATCGCTGTCACCCACCGCAACGACCGTCCCCGCGCCCTCATTGCCGGCGGGCAGCTTCAGCCCGTGACGGGCCTTCGATCCGGTGTTGAACGGCTCTGGCATGGTGGCGACGAACTTGCCGGGCGAATATTCCGCGTTCTCCAGGTCCGCCGCACTGGTCAGGATGGCGAGATCCGACGGATTGATCGGTGCCGCCTCCATCTTCACCAGAACCTTGTTCCCCGTCGGATCAGGAAAACTCACATCCTCGATCGCCACCGTGAGCGTGCCATTGCTCTCCAGCGTGGTGAAAAGCTGCTTGCCGGTCGTGCTCATGTCGGTCTCTCCCTGTGTGGTGTCTGGTGTGTGAAGCCCTAGTTAGGGTCCGGACCCCGGCACGGGAAGTGTGAATGTCGTTGGGGCGAGTCGCTGGGCCGCAGTATCTTTGAAAATCGAGGCTGCAATTGTGAACGAGCCACCAATCATTTCGTGTGGATCAATTCATTCGCACTACGACATGCCCACCAGCCATTCTCCACCCGGCAGTTGTCGCGTACGATGGATCCAGAGCAGCGACAGATTGCTTTCATCGCCGGGTGGTCATAGCTCCCCGGCGGCAGGTTTGAGGGAGAGAGAAACGCATGATTGATGACCCGCCGCTGATACGGCTGAAGCGCAACCCGCCGCGTCCGACCGATGCGCAGATCGAGGCGCTGCGTGGGGTGCCGACGGGCTTTGTGGTCGATGCCATGGATGGCCGGGGCGCCCTGTCGTTCACCATCAAGCCGGTCGATCCGGATGCAAGCAGCTTCTGCGGTGTGGCCGTGACCTGCCACGCCGGGCCTGCCGACAATCTGGCGGTCCTGGCCGCGCTGCCGCAGGTGGGGCCGGACGATGTGATCGTGGCGGCCACGGACGCGTTCCTGGAGACCGCGGTCATTGGTGATCTTGTGTTGCACATGGCGAAGAACCGGGGTGCCGTCGCGCTGGTCACCGATGGTGCCGTGCGGGACACACCGGGCATCCTTGATGTCGGACTGCCCTGTTTCTGCGCCGCGGTGACCCCCAACTCACCGGCGAAGAACGGCCCCGGTACGGTCAATATGCCCATCAACCTGGGCGGTGTTCAGGTCAATGCCGGTGACCTGCTGATCGGCGATGTGGACGGTGTCGTCGTGGTGCCCTTCGGCAGGATCGACGCGGTCATCGCCCGGCTTGTGGACATCCGGGCCAAGGAAGACGAGATGATGGCGGCGGTTGCGGGTGGGCTCGGCGTGCCGGGACACATCGAAGACCTTTATGCCAGCGGACGTGTCGAGAGCATCGACTGACGGTGACGGGAATCGGACAGCCGGGGAGGGCCGTGTGAGCAAGATCAGAGAAGAGGGTGACCGGGTATTCGTGCCGGTGGAGGTCATGCATGCGCTTGGTGCAGCGATCTTCGAAGCCGCCGGCAGTGAACCTGTCGAGGCCCGGACCATCGTCACCAGACTGGCGGGCGCGAACCTTCGCGGCCATGACAGTCATGGCGTGATCCGCATCCCGCGCTACGTGCAGTGGGCCAGGGAAGGCATACAGGTGCCGAACCAGAAGCTGCGCGTCCTGTCGGACCAGCCGGGCATCGCCATCGTCGACGGGCAATATGGCTTCGGCCAGACCATCGGCGAACAGGCGGTCGATATCGGTATCGAGAAGGCGCGGTCGCAGGGTGTCTCGATGGTCGCGCTGCGCAACTCCGGTCACATCGGCCGGATCGGCGACTGGGCCGAGCGGGCGGCTGACGCGGGGCTGGTCTCGGTGCACATGGTGAACGTGCGCGGCTCGCTGCTGGTGGCGCCGTTTGGCGGTGTCAGCCGTCGCAGCAGCACCAACCCGTTCTGCATTGGCGCACCCATCGAGGGCAGCGATCATATCGTGCTGGATTTCGCGACCTCGCTGGTTGCCGAGGGAAAGGCGCTCGTGGCGCTGAAGGGGGGCAAGCCGCTGCCGCCGGGTGCGCTGGTGGACAGTGACGGCACCATCACCTCGGACCCGCGCCCGCTCTATGGCGAGACCGGGGACAGCATCTATCCCGATCCGTCGCAGGGGCCGGGCGCATTGCGGGCCTTTGGCGATCACAAGGGCTTTGGCCTGAATTTCATGATGGAGGTCATGGCCGGTGCGCTGACCGGGTCGGGGACAGCGGGCAAGCTGGATGAACCGGAACGCCGCCGGTTCTGCAATGGCATGCTGTCGTTCTACATCGACCTGAAGGCAATGGACGGCGCGCCACGCGAAATGGGTGACAGCTTCGCGGCGGAGGTTCTGGACTATCTGGCCTTCGTGAAATCCGCCGTGCCGACCGAGCCCGGCGGGGAGGTCCTGGTTCCGGGCGAGCCGGAGCGGCGACTGATGGCCGAACGGCTCGCCAGCGGCCTGCCTCTGGCGCGTCAGGCATGGGACGACATTGTCGAGACCGCGCGCACTTCCGGCCTCGACCCGGATGCCTACATCGCCTGAATTGGGGCAGGGATAGGGGGGATGACGCGGCCCCGGAGGCGCTGACGGTTCGCTGTCAGCCGAGCGGGGGCGCGTCGTTGCCTCCACTTACCCCCGCAACCGCTTCGCCCCCGACCGGTAGATGTTTCGGCTGACCACGGACGGATGCTCCTGGCCGAAGCTCTCCAGCAGGTCGGCCTTCATCTCCCGTGCGGCGCGCACGTCGGCGTCCGCCACCGGACCCTGCGCCAGCAGATCAAGGACGTGCAGGGCCAGTTGGGGCTGGCCGCTGTCGCGCAGGCTCCGGGCGGTCTTCAGGACGGTTTCACGGTCGGAGATGGCGGCGAGCAGGGCGGCGGCGACGTCGTCGGGTTTGCCGGGATGCAGGTCGGTCGGGTTGCGGCTGGTCCACCAGCCGTTCTCTGCCCGGTAGATGTCGCGCACGATATATTCGGGGCAGCCGTAGATCGGTTTCATGGCCGGGTGTTCGAAGATCTCCGGCGGGTATTCCATGTCGTGGATGATCTCGTGGTCGGTCATGCCGGCGTTCATCCGCTCCACGACCGCCGTGCGCAGGTAGCGGAGCGACCGCGCGCCGACGCCCAGGACGTCGGCAATCTGTTCCTTGCCCTCCAGCGGCTGGCCCCATTCGGGGATCAGCAGGTCCGGTTCGCGGGCGATCATGGCCTCCAGCGTTTCGGCCCAGCGGATGGCGTCTCGGATGGTGCGCAGCGGCGTGCCGACATTGGGGCAGGACTGGATGACGGCCGAGCCGCCATAGAGCACGCGCTCCTCCGAGATCCAGAAGCCGATGGCGTCATCGGTCTCCGACGGGGCGTGAAACACCTCGATCTGTCGGTTGCCGCCGTCGATGGTCAGGCTGTCGGTGAAGGTCTCGGTGGGATAGCAGAACTGGTCGGCGGAGATGTTGTTGCCTAGGCCGCCATCGGGGAACTGCATCCGGTTCAGATGTTCCTGCAGGCCCGCAGTCTCGATGTAGCGGTCATAGCGGAGCACCAGATTGGCGTGGGCGATCAGGCGCGGGGGCGGGTCGCCGCGCTCCTCCGCGTGGGCCTGATAGGCGGGGATGCCGAAGTTGTAGCCCAGGTGACCGTGGCTGTAGAGGATGGCATGGACCGGCAGATCGGTGACGCTGCGCAGCTTCGCGATCATGCGGCCCGGCATGCGGCGACCGCCGCCGGTATCCACCTGTACCACGCCGTTGGTTGTCTCGACGGCGACGCTGTTGCCCATGGCGCCAATCAGGTGAATGCCGGGCGCGATGGTGGAGAAGAATTCGGAGGGTTTGACGACCTCCGTCTCGATGCTCATGGGTCTGTGCTCCGCCGGAAGATGGGGTGCGGCAGACAAGCCGGTTGCCCGTGCGGGACCAGAAACTGGCCCGCCGCACCTGAGTTTTGGGAGGGGTGGGGGCTGCCGCGGCGGCGACAGACCCCGGTCGTTCAGGAGGCGTCGGTGATCACATGGCCTCAGGCGGAACCAGCGCCGCCGGAATCTCGACGCCCTGTTCCTTGTAGTAACGGTAGGCGCCGATGTGCAGCGGCACGTTCATCTCGTTCAGCGCCGTCTGCAGCGTGATCGCCTTCATCCATGGTGCGGTGGCATGGATGTCGTCCAGATGCTCGAAGAACGCCTTCACCATGTCGTAGACGGTCTTCTCGTCCAGCCACTTCTGGGTCTGGATGCCGACCCAGGAACCGATGGTGTCGACTGCTTCCGTATTGACCTGGTTCTCGTAGGAACCCGGCGGAATCTGCCAGATGGTCCGGCCCGGATACTTCAGCGCCGCCTGGATCAGCTCGTGATCAAACGCGTTCTTGGGTATGCCGAGAATGCGGATGTCACGGACGAAGGCAAACTGCTGGATCTGGGCGCTGGGAATGCTGGTGGGCACCATGTAGACGTCCATCTGGCCATCCAGGAAGGCAACCTCGGCGGAGGACCAGTCATAGCGCATGGCCTCGTAGCCCTCGTCCGGCTTCAGCCCCGTCACGGCCTCCACGACGTCGGTCATGACCTTGGTCGCGGCACCGGCGGGGGGGCCGAGAAAGACCTTGCGGCCCTTGATGTCGGCCAGCGTCTCGATGCCGGAATCGGCGAAGGTGATGATCTGGTACGGGCCCAGCGGATAGTTGATCATGCCGCGCAGGTTGGCATTCATCTCCGGCGCGTTGTCGACCTTGGCGAACATCGCGGTCTTGTTCTGCATGTACCAGTTGATGGTGGGCGCACCGGTATAGAGGTCCACCTTCTGCAGCGCAGCGTCGATGGCCGACTTGGTTGCCGGCTTGCCGGTGGAGACCTGGATCTCGATCGGCAGGTTCTTCTGCACCACCTGGGCGAAAGCGATCATGAACTGACCCACCGTCGTGCCCGGCGGGTTGCTGGCCATGGTCAGGAATTTCTTGTCCTGCGCCTGGGCCGTGCCCGGCAACAGGGTCGCCTGGGCCGAGCCCAGTGCCAGTCCAAGGGTCGCAGCCGTCAGCATGCCTTTCGCTGACAGCAGGTGATTGAACGCTCCCATATTGTCCTCCCCGGAAGTGTCGCGTTTGTGTCGTCGAACGTCTCAACGATGCGCAGGGTATGCCCGCGTACGGAATTAACTCATACAGGTTATCCTGTCGTGCAGTATTCGCAAGCACGATTCTCTGCAGACTCGGCCCGCATGCGGATGACAGAGGGGTGATGATGTCTAATAATCAGAAATATATGGATATTTGCAATATCCGGAAAAAGACGACGGTTGTGCTGCCGAGCAGGGTCTAACCCATGTACATTAGATTGCCGTAGCGAGCTTCCGGTTGCCGTAGAGGCATCACCGCGATTTCAGAGACCGCCGGAGTCCCGCAGTGCGGCCACGACCGCTGGCGACGGTTGCGAGTCCAGGATCGCGACGATGGCGTCATCCAGGCTGAGGAACTCCAGCTCCGCGCGCCGTGCGTCCCAGCCCTCGGCGGACTCGGAGGCTGCGCGCTCGACCCGGGCCAGGGCATTCGCTGTCATCTGCAGGGCCAGGCTGTAGCGATGCCTGACAAGGCGTTCGGGCAGGAACGGCTTGGCCTCCAGCAGGGCATCGAGGATCAGTTTCAGCCCTTCGGTCCGCTCGTCCTTCTCGAACTGCTTCCAGATCGGCCGGTCGAGCCAGAGCATGCTCTGGAACCGCAGATACCAGGTGTCGTTCAGGTTCCGGAGCAGATGGTCGGTCAGCGGTCGTGTCATGGCTTCCGCTATGTCGCGGGATTCCAGGGGCAGGGTGCCGCGCCGCGCCCGCGCCTCCCGCACCAGCCTGACGCGGGCGGCATTGATCGGGGTGGTGCGCAGTTCCAGGATCGCCGCAACAAGGCCTTCGCGCGATCCGAAGTAATAGTGGATCGCGCTCTCGTTGCGCTGCCCCGCAGCCTGATTGATGCGGCGCAGAGAAGTGTTGGAGATGCCCTCCTCGGAGAATATCCGCTCCGCCGCCAGAATCAGCGCCAGACGGGTATCGATCCCGCCCTCACGCTCCTTCGACTCCGCCCGTCTGTTCCCATTGCTGGCCACCATTTCCCTGTCAGTTCCTCTTCTCGCATCAGCCGGGCTGTTCCCCTACATACCGCAAGGCGGCTCCGGATACATCACGGTACGGAACAGGACAGCAGCTCAGATCGGGGCGATGGTCAGCTTCTTGGTGGTGCGCTGTGGCGGGCTGGGGAAGGTGTCCATGGTGGCGGAAAGGATCTGGCGCGTGTCGACGGGGTCGATCACATCGTCGAAGCCGAAGCGTTCCCCTACCCGCAGGCTGGTATTGTAGGCCTTCAGCTCATCCGTGTAGGCACGATGGGCCTCCGCGCGTTCTGCCGGATCGGCGATGGCTTCGAGTTCTGCCTTGAAGATGATGCTTGCCGCACCCTCCAGACCCATGCCCCCGAACTCCGCGGTCGGCCAGGCCAGCAGGATGGCCGGGTGCAGCGGGCGGGAGCCCATGATGTAGTAGCCCAGACCATAGGCCTTGCGCAGCACCACGGTCATCAGCGGCACGGTCGCGTTGGCCAGCGCGGACAGCAGGCGCGCGCTGTGGCGAACCAGTGCGGTCTTCTCGATCTCCGGCCCGACCATCAGGCCCGGCGTGTCGCACAGCAGCAGGATGGGAATGTCATAGGCGTCGCAGAGTTCGACGAAGCGGGCCGACTTGGCACATGCCGGGCTGTCCATGGCACCGCCAAGAAACATCGGCTGGTTGGCAACGACACCCACGGTACGGCCGTCGATCCGGGCCAGCGCGGTCACCATGGCCCGGCCCCAGGCAGGTTTCAGCTCCAGCACGCTGTCCGTATCGGCCAGCCCCTCGATCACCTTGCGTACATCGTAGGCGCGGCGCGGGCTTTCCGGCACCAGATCGCGCAGCTTCTGCGGATCGGGGGCAGGGGCGGGTTCTGCGGGACCAGTGAAGTAGGAGAGGTAGCGGCGCGCCAGACGGCAGGCATCGGCATCATCTTCCGCCATCAGGTCGATGGAACCGGCCTTCATGTGCACCTCCGCCGGACCGATCTCCTCCGGCGTCAGCTTCATGCCCAGCGCGGCCTCCACCAGCGGCGGTCCCGCCATGCCCATGGATGCGTTCTTCGTGGCGATGGCGCAGTCGCTGAGACCCGCAAGGTTGGCGTGTCCGGCAAAGGCCCGGCCCGGCACGATGCCCACAGTCGGGGCGAGGCCGGAGAGGCGGGAGAAGGTGACGAAGGTCGTCGACATGCTCATCGACTGCACGAACATGTCGTGCGGTCGGGCACCGCCGCCATCCAGCCAGCACAGCACCGGCAGCCGCTGCCGCTCCGCATACTGGAACATGCGGCTGATCTTGCCGTGGTTCACCGCGCTCTGCGTCCCGGCATAGACGGTATAGTCATAGGCGACGATGACGACGGGGCGGCCATCGACCTTGCCGGTGCCCATGACAAGCCCGTCGGCGGCACCCTGCATGCCCTTGGTGGCCGGTTTGGCCAGGCCGCCGTACTCGACGAAGCTGCCTTCATCCAGAAGCTGCGCAACGCCTTCCCGGGCGGTGCAGCGGCCCCGCGCGTGCTGCTTGTCGACCGCTGCCTTGCGCGCCGCGTCGGTCGTTGCGGCATGGGCATCGAGCACTGCCTGCAGCCCCGCCCGCACCTGGGTGTCGGGTGACGTCTGTTCCGGTTTGTCCATGGTCATTTCCGTTCTCTGTCTGATGCTGTCAGGCGAGCGTGCCGAGCCTGTCGCGGCTGATCTTCACGCCGGCCCTGTCGCGGTCCCAGGTGTCGGCGGTGACGCCTTCGTCGCGCAGCAGGTGTTTCTGTACCTTCTGGGTCGGGGTCTTCGGCAGGTCCTGCAGGACACGGATGAAACGCGGGATCATGAAATGCGCCATGCGCGGGCGCAGGAACTCGAGCAGGTCGCGCGGGTCCACGGTGCGGCCCGGCACGGGGGCAATGACGACCAGCAGTTCGTCCTCCCCCAGTTCGCTGGCAACGCCCACCGCCGCGCTCTCGCGGACATCCGGGTGGGCATTGACCTCGTTCTCCACCTCGAAGGAGGAAATGTTCTCGCCCCGGCGGCGGATCGCATCCTTGGCGCGGTCAACGAAATAGAAGGTGCCGTCGGCGTCGCGGCGGAACAGGTCGCCGGTATGGAACCAGCCATTGCGCCAGGCCTTCGCCGTTGCCTCCGGGTTCCGGTTGTAGCCGTGGTTCAGGCCCCAGGGGCGTTCATCGCGCACGATCATCTCGCCGATCTCGCCCGTTGCGACCTCGCAGTCATTGTCATCGACCAGGCGGACGGATGCGCCGGCGCGGACCTTGCCACAGGAACCGGCCTTGGTCGGATTCCGCTCCGACATGAGCTGGCAACTGATCTCCGTCATGTTGAAGGTTGTGTAGATGTCGACGCCGAAGCGTTCGCTGAACGCTGCCGCATCCTCCGTCAGCGGGACCATGAAGGCGTTGCGCAGGGGGTGATCGCGATCCTGCGGACTTGGCGGGGCCTTCATCAGGAACGGTGTCATCGCACCCAGCAGGGTGAGGCAGGTCGAACCGGAACGGCGGATCGTGTCCCAGAAGGTGTCGGTCTTGAAGGAATCCACCAGCGCGATGGACGCCCCCTTCGCCAGCATGCCGTAGGTTCCGCTGGTGCCGCCCGCATGAAACAGGGGCAGGTTGACCAGGCGGCGGTCATCGGCACCCAGCCAGTCCCGCGCGCTGACCGACATGGTGTAGAGGTGCAGGTACGACGACAGCACACCCTTCGACGGACCGGTGGTTCCAGAGGTGTAGATGATCGACTGCAGCTCCCACGGATCGATGGGGCGTTCCAGGGGCGACGGCTCGTCACCCATGGCCCCCAGTGCATCGATCCCCTCCAAGGCCAGACGCGGAAATTCCGCCGCGCCGCCAACCACCACCAGCCGCTCCAGACGCGACAGGTCGATGTCGGACAGGCGGTCCAGCAGGTCCGCATGCACGATCATCAGCCGGGCATCGGCATTGCGGATCACATGCTCCAGCAGGCTGCCGCGATAGGCGGTGTTCACCGGCACATAGGTGGCGCCGATGTAGTTGATGCCGAACCAGCAGCGCAGCATCAGCGGGCTGTTGGGCAGCCATACCAGCACCCGCTCGCCACGCGCCACGCCCAGATGCTGCAGCCCGCTGCCTGTTCGCGCAGCCTCGGCCCGTGTCCGCGCAAAGGACCAGAGCGTGCCCCCGTCGAACCATGCGAAGGGACTGTCCGGCGTCTCCGTCGCCAGCCGGTCCAGCAGATGTCGCAGGACGCATTGGTCACGCGGCGGAATGCGCGGATCCGCAAACGCCGCGCTGACGGTCTCGTCGCCTTTCATCTGTCAGTCCCTCCCCATCCATGCTTCCCGCAACTCGCGGGGTACCCATCTCGCTGATCGTCCGCCCAATGCCCGTCGGCATCCTCCCCGGGCTTCAGATCGGCGAGATGGATCGGTATTTCGGTGGCATCGCGTTCTCACGCCGGGCCGGTGCCCGTTCCAGGATCTCGATCAGGCGGCGGCGGGTATCCTCGGGCTCGATGATGTCATCGACACCCAGCCCTTCGGCACCACGCAGGGCGCTGACACGCGCACGCATCTCCGCCACGATCTCCTTGCGACGTTCGTCCGGGTCCGGCGCACGCTCGATGTCCTTGCGATAGGCGACGTTGGCCGCCCCCTCCAGCGACATGGCGCAGATCTCGGAGGTCGGCCAGGCCAGGCTGGCGTCGGCATCGAAGCTGCGGCCACCGCACATGGCGATATAGCCGAGGCCGTATCCCTTGCGCAGGACAATGGAGACCCTGGGAACCGTGGCATGGCCAAGCTCGTAGACCATGCGGGCGCTGCGTCGTCCCAGCAGGCTCTTCTCCGCCGATGACCCGATGGAGAACCCGGGCACGTCGATCAGATAGACGAGCGGGACGCCGAACGCGTCACAGACCGCCACGAAGTGCGCGATCTTCTCGCAGGCGGGGGATGTCAGCATGCCGCCGAGCTGCATCGGCTGATTTGCAATGATGCCGACCGGTCGGCCATCCAGCCGGGCCAGGGCCGTGACCGCGTTCTTCGCAAAGGTCGGCTTGATCTCCAGCAGGCTGTCGGGATCGACCAGCCGGGCAATGACCTTGCGCACATCGTAGGCCTTGCGCGTGTCGGCGGGGACAAGCTTTGCCATCAGCGCCTGCCGGTCGTCATCGGGCGGAGGCGCGGTACAGGGCAGGGGCGCGCGGGCATTGGAGGGCAGCAGGCCGAGGTAGCTGCGCACGGCGCCGAGCGCCTCCGCCTCGCTGTCCACGCCCAGATGGGCGAGGCCGTGGGTATCGACCTGTGCGCCGGCACCACCCAGTGTCTGGATGTCGATCTCCTCCCCCGTGCCGGCCTTCACCAGTGCCGGTCCGGCAAGCCCCATGCAGGACTGACCCCGCACCATGACAACGAAATCGGACATGCCGGCATAGTTGGTCGGTCCGGCAAACCCGGCCCCCATCATCACTGAGACCACAGGCACCCATCCCGACAGTCGCGCAAAGTCGTGGAATGTGGGCGAGCCATTGGCGAAGTGGCGGGAGTCCTGGCCGTCCTGGATGCGGTGGCCACCCCCGTCCAGCAGCATGACAAGTGGTGCGCCGTCCCGCATTGCCTGCTGGATCGCGCGCCTGATCTTGGCACTGCCGAGCTTGCCGCTGGATCCGCCGTGCACCGTGAAATCCTGCGCCAGCACGACGGCGGGCCGGTTGCCGACAAGGGCGCAGCCCATGACGACGCCGTCGGCGGGACGCTCCTCCCGCGTGCCGTCATCGTCGCGCACCAGGCCGCCGATCTCCCGGAAGCTGTCGGGATCGCAAAGCATGGCGATCCGCTGCCGCGCCGTCATCTCGGCACGTTTCATCTGGCGTTCGACCGCCCGGGGCCGGGCACCATCTTCAAGCGCGGCACGGGCGTCCGCGATTTCCTGCCCGTCGGGGGATTGAGTGCTCATGTCCGGTCAGGTTCCGATGCGGGCGACGACCTGACCCTCCTGAACGCTTTCCGCCTCTTCGACAAGGATCTCGGTGATGCGCCCATTGCCGGGCGCGCCAACCGGGATTTCCATCTTCATCGATTCCAGGATCATGATCTCGTCCTCTTCCTCCACCGTGTCCCCCACGGCGGCGACGATCTTCCAGACCTTCCCGGCGATCTCTGATTTGACGTCCATGCTGCTTCTCCCCTCAAGTTTCTTGCGTTCACTCAGACGGCGTGATCGCCGTCGGTATGCCTGTAGAAAGCGCCTCCCTGAAAAGGCTGATCAGGTGCTTTCCAGCGGTTTCGAGATTGGTCGTGCCGTCATCGACGAGCGACTGGACGATCACGCCCCGGACCGCACCCAGGATGGTCGTTGCCGTCTGGTCGAGATCCGTGCCCGGCCGGAGTTCGCCCCGCTCCTCGGCTTCTGCCAGGTGGCGGCGGAACCCCTGTCGATAGGCCTCGCCATAGGCCCGCATGCGTGGGCGCAGCTCCGGCATCGCGCCGATCGATTCCATGTAGAGCTGATAGACGGTGATGGTGCCGGAGGCATCATCGCGCGCGCCCTGCAGGTGCGTGTTCATGCGGATGAACAGGGCGTCCAGCCCCTTCCTGTCGCCGATCTGCCGGGCGACGCGGCGCTCGAACCAGCGCTCCGAGGCATCGACGACTTCTTCCAGCAAGGCCAGTTTTGTTCCGAACCGCGCTGCGGGCAGGCCACGGCTGTAGCCGGCTTCCAGGCCGATCTGGGCCAGGCTGGTGGCGACTGACCCCTGCCGACCGATCAGCCGGATCGCCGCCGCCAGCATCTCGCGATCGGAATCGTTGCGGCGTTGGGACTGGGTACGGCGCGAGGGTGAGGAATCAGCCATGCCTCATAAACTTGTTTGTTGACCAGCAAATTAATAGCCTGGACCCGTTCCCGCCACAAGTGTGTTGCGCGCGGTGAAGCCATGTCCGTCTGCATCAGCCCGGTCGCGGGATTTCGTCAATCAATTCCCTGATGATGCTTTCGGCCGCGGTCATGATGTCATCGTCCCCAAGACCGATCAGCGCCTGGACAGCCACACCATGCATCGCGGAGAGGATCAGCGTCGCGTGCCTCTCCGTGTCCAGCTCGGCCGGCAAGGCACCGGCCGCTCTGGCCGTTTCGAGGTCGCGCAGGATCCCCTGGCGCCAGCGTTCGTTCAGCCGCTGCACCCTGGGGCGCAGTTCGGGCAAGGTCGCCGCAGAATCGATGATCAGCAGGAAGAGGGCGACAGTCGGTACCCTGGATTCCCGAACCGTCTCAAGGTGCGCGCGCACGCGCTCACGCAGGGACTCCAGTCCGGAATGGCCCTCCAGCCGTGCCGCCAGCCGCCGCTGAAACCAGGCATCCGAGGCATCGATCACGGCTTCGAGCAGATTGGATTTCGAACCGTAGCGCTCCGTGGGCAGGCCGCGGCTGTACCCGGCAGCCACCCCGATCTTCGCAAGACTGACCCCTGCGGAACCATGCTTCGCGATCAATTGTGTCGCTGCGCGAAGCATGCGGCTGTCGGACTCGGCCCTGCGTTCCGCCTGGGTTCGACGGCTGTCGCCATTGGCTTCGCCGACGATCTCGATCTGATCCAGATCCTGTTCCACCCGCGATCCGATCTCCCTTGTTGATGTCAGCCGCTCAGTTTCTCCCGCCGGACACGAATGCCAGCCTTGTCGCGATCCCAGGTGTCGCCGGTGACACCTTCGTCGCGCAGATTGACCTTCTGCACCTTCTCCGTGGGGGTCCGGGGCAAGCGGTCAACGATCCGAACATAGCGGGGCACCATGAAATGGGCCATCCGCGGGATCAGGAACTCGATCAATTCGGTGGGATCGATGGTCTTGCCGGCCGCAGGCGCAACCACGATCATCACTTCGTCTTCACTGACGTCACTCTTCACGGCAATGGCCGCGCATTCCTGGATTGCCGGATGCGCCAGCACCTCGGTCTCCACCTCGAAGGACGAGATGTTCTCGCCACGGCGACGGATCGCATCCTTCATGCGGTCGACGAAGTAGAAGTTGCCATCCGCGTCCTTGCGGAAGCCGTCACCGGTATGGAACCAGCCATTGCGCCAGGCCTTCGCCGTGGCTTCCGCGTTCTTGTAGTAGCCATGGTTCATCGTCCAGGGGCAGTCGGCACGGATGATCAGTTCCCCGACCGTACCGACGGGCACCTCGCAGTCGTTCTCGTCGACGACGCGACACTCCACCCCGTCGCGTGGTGTTCCCGCACTGTGCAGCAGTGTCGGGTTGACGGGGGAGATCAGCGGACAGGAGATCTCGGTCATGTTGAACAGGGTCATGGTCTGGACCCCGAAACGCGCCCGGAACTCGGTCGGGTCGAAGTCGAAGGGCACCAGCATGACCGTGCGCAGCGGGTTGTCCTTTTCCTCCGGTACTGGATCCTGCTTGGCGAGGAACTGTGCCATCACGCCCAGCAGGATGGCGAAGGTGACCTGGGTATCCTTGATCGTCTTCCAGAACGTGGCCGTATTGAAAGCATCCACGATGGAGATGGAGCCACCCATGGCCAGCATGATGTGGGCGGGCAGGGTGCCGCCGACATGAAACATCGGCAGGCTGAGCAGATAGCGGTCATCAGCCGAGATCAGGGCAGTGCCATCTTCCCCCGGCAGGTTCGAGTAGGCCGCACCTGTCATGTAGGCATGCAGGTAGGACGAGAGAACGCCTTTCGATGGTCCGGTCGTGCCGGAGGTATAGATGATGGACTGCGTGTCCCAGGGCATGATTTCCCGTGGGGGAGGGGAGGGTTCGGCATCGGCTGGCGCCAGAACATCCGCATCATGCACCGTCAGGTCCGCGCATGTGTCCAGCTTGCCGCCGATGATCACGACGGTATCCAGCCTGGCCCTGTCGATATCCACCAGCCTCGGTGCCAGTCCGGCATGGGCGATGATCAGGCTGGCGTCGGCGTTTGCCACCACATGGGCCAGGATGCCGCCCTTGTAGGATGTGTTGATCGGGACATAGACGGCGCCGAGGTAATTGATCGCGAACCAGACACGCAGCGCGTCCTGCCCGTTGGGCAGCCAGCTGACGACATGGTCGCCCTGCTTCACCCCCAGTTTTTCCAGCCCCGCAGCGGTGCGCCGAACCTGCTCCCGCAGTTCCCGGTACGTCCATTCGGTTCCGTCCGGAAAGACCGCATAGACCTTGTCCGGCGTCTGTGACGCGTTGCGGTCGATCAGGGGGCGGGTGACACAGATATCCGGTGCAGCCATCCGGCTGTCGATGAGAGCTTCGGTCATTGGGATGCTCCTGGGGTTTTCGTGCGGGTCAGGTCATGGGCTAGGGGCGTGCCGGACGCGCCCCTAGCCCATGAGTGTGGGCAGATAGGTGATGATGCCGGGGAAGATGATCAGCAGGGCAACGACAACCGCATCCGCCACCAGGAACCACATGATTCCACGGAAGATCGTCGACAGGCTGGCAAGATTGCCCACGACCCCCTTGATGACAAAGACGTTGAGCCCGATCGGTGGTGTGATCATCCCGATCTCCAGGAATTTCACCAGATAGACACCGAACCAGATGAGGTCGAAGTTGCTCTTCTCCAGCACCGGCAGCAGCACCGGCAGGGTCAGCAGCATCGCGCCCAGTGGATCGAGGAACATGCCCAGCACCAGATAGAGCAGGGAAATGCCCAGGATCAGCGTCAGCGGGTCGGCCTGCAGTCCCAGAATGGCGGAGGCAATCAGTTCCCCGCTGCCCGAGAGCGCCAGGAAACGGGTCAGCAGATTGGCGCCGACCGCGATCAGGAACAGGGCACCCGTCGTGGTCAGGGTCTCGATCACCGCATTCCAGAAGGCTTCCCGTGTCAGCGACCCCTTGAGGGCGGAGATCAGGATGGATGCGAAGGCACCGATGGCACCGGCTTCCGTTGCCGTGAACAGGCCGGCAAAGATACCGCCGATGACGACAACCAGGATAACGATCAGGGGCCAGGTCTTGCCGAGGTGTTCCAGACGCTCCGACAGGGGCGGAGTCTCGTCCAGGACCGGTGCAAGGGACGGGTTCAGCCTGGCCCGGATGTAGATCATCGCGACATAGGCAAAGGCCGTCAGCAGACCGGCGCCGACACCGCCGATGAACAGCTTGCCGATCGGCACTTCCGCAAAGACACCGAATAGGATCAGCAGGATGGAGGGTGGAATGAGTGCGCCCAGCGTGCCTGCAGCGGCAATCGTGCCGGTGGCGAGGGCGGCGTCATAACGCTTGGCGATCATCTCGGGCACCGCGATGCGGCCCATTGCGGCGGCGCAGGCGACCGAGGAACCGGTCACCGCCGCAAAGCCTGCGGATCCCACGACAGAGGCAATGGCGAGACCACCGGGGACCTTTGCCATCCAGCTTCGACAGGCGTCGAACAGGCTCTTGGTCAGTCCCGCGTGATAGCAGACGAAACCCATCATCAGGAACATGGGTACCGATGACAGGGTCCACTTCGCAGCGAAGTCGTAGGGTATGGCGGACAGGATTCCCCAGGCGGGGCGGCTGCCGATCATGATGTAGATGCCGCCGAAGCTGACCATGATCAGCGCGATCCCGATGGGGAACCGCACCAGCAGCAGGGTGACAAGGACGCCGAGGCCGATCAGGCCGATGATCTCGTTTTCCATTCAGCTCTCGTTCCGTTCGGCTTCGCGTGCGAGCGCCTGTTCGTGGGCTTCTGCGTCGAAGGCGGTCTCACCGAGGCCGCTGGCCAGTCCGGTCACGCTGTTGCAGAAGCGATAGAGAAGGATCAGGGCGAACAGCCCGAACCCTATCGGCAGGACGAAATAGCTCGGCCAGATGATGATCTTGAGGCCGCTCTCCAGGATGTTGGCATCGACGCTGAACTTCTTCAGGGACTCGAACCAGAGCCGGTGGGCAATACCGCCGGCCACCACCGCCGACACAAGCCAGACAGCGCCAATCACCAGCTTCTGCCAGCGTTCCGAGAACTGCCGGAAGATCACCTCGACGGAGATGTGACCGTTCAGTTTCTCGGACAGGGCTACGGGCAGGTAGGCGACGATCACCATGTAGTAGTGCGACACGATGAGCGAGGTCGCGGGAATCGGCCAGTTGAAGAGATTCTTCAGCAGCACGTCCGCCACGATCTGCAGCATCATCAGCATGACCGCCGCCGCCCCGATCATCGTCGAGGCGGCGACAAGCCATGACAGCACACGTCCCAGTGCTTTCATGGGGCGGACTTCCTTCCGGTAGCGGCTCGGATCAGAGCGTGGAGGGATCGATCTTCGCGAAGATTTCCTTCACGAACAGGTCCGAAACCGCCTTGGTATCCGAAACATCGACGTCGGCGGTCAGCTTGACCCACTTCTCGACCAGACCATTGATGATCTGCAGCTGCTCTTCCGCGTCCTGGATACCGAACTTTTCCCGGTTCAGCTTCGCCACCGCCTTCAGGTCATTGGCACGGAACTTCGCTGTCGCTTCAGCAGCTGCTGCCGAAGGCTCGACGATCTCGACACCAACGGTGCTCGGGTTCCGGAACAGGGCCTGGTTCTCGGCCAGATAGGTCACCGTCGTCCAGGCAACCGACGAACCGCCGGCCAGGATGAAGGACTTCTTGTCCGCATCCGACAGATCGTTCCAGACGTCGCGGTTCAGGTTGAACATGCTGTTGCCGATGTAGACGCCGATCGGGGCATCAAGGACATAATCGGTCACTTCACCGATGGAGAGGCTGCGCAGCACGTCGAGCGTGTGCGTGTTGCCGTCAAGCTGACCCTGGCTGATCGATTCATAGATATCGTTCGCACCCAGGACGACAGCCGTGGCACCCATGGCCTCGACCCAGCGACCGAAGGGGCCGAAACCGCGGATCTTCTTGCCCTTGAAATCTTCCGGCGTGGAGATCTTTTCGACGGACATCATGTAGTAGGGGCCGATCACGGACGTGCCGAGGAACACCTGATTCTGTGCCTTGTATTCGTTCAGGCACTTGCCGCAGTTGGCCAGGTACTCGTTGGCGGCACCGGCAATCGCAACCGGATTGACACCCGCCGTGGCCATGTCGACCAGCAGGTTGCCATAAGGGAATTCACCGCGGTGATAGGCCGGTACGACGTAGGCGACATCGGCGATGCCGTCACGCACACCGTTCATGGATTCGGCAAAGTTCAGCAGCGAGAGCTCGTACACCTTTCCCGTGTAGCGGCCTTCCGTGCGCTTCTCGATCTGTTCTGCGAACTGGTACATGCCGCGGACCAGGCCGCCGCTGCCGGTGTTGCCGATGGCAATGCGCAGTTCATCTGCCTGTGCGGGGGCCGATGCCATAGCGGCAGCAAGCCCCATGCAACCCGCAACGAGTGCGGACGTGATCTTGAGGGTCATCTGTTTCCTCCCCTGAACCTCTTTACCCTACGACAGTAATTTATTTGTTGGGCAACCAGCAAGTTTGTTTGGGGCGGAGGTGCTGTGCTGAAATTGCAGGCGTTCTGGCGGCCAGGCCCCTCTCATGTACCCGAAGCACCTGTCCGTCAGGCGGCTGCTGGGCTGGCAGGGCAGGTATCGTGGGCAGGGAACCGTCCTGTCGCCCGGGCAAGCGTCTTGTCCTTGCCGGCCTTGCGGCCGCGACGGAACTTGCCCGTCAGGGGCGGGGTTGCGGCAAGACGATGCTGGACATCGCAGCTGCCGCAACCGCCTGAAACCTCAGATGCTCAGGTCTTCCAGGTTGTAGTCGTGGACGTCGGCACGGGCCGCATCGTCCCAGGTCCAAGTCTCGCCACTCTCCACATGCGGCAGATAGGCGAAAGGAGTCTCGTCGGGGAAGCGCTGGCGGCGGGCATCGATGCCATAGCCGATCATGCGCGCGCGACGGCGGATGCGCTCGGCATCATAGATCGTGGGGGCGTTGTGGATGCCGCCGCCCGCGACGCCCAGCACCGACCGTCGGCGGTGGAACCCGAAGTTCACTGTCACGCGCCAGTCCGGGCTGGTATTGGCGAAGGACCCATGGACGACCTGGCGGTTGGTGATGACCACATCGCCCGGCGCACAGACCATCGGTACGGCATCGGGCAGGCGGTCCGAACCCGCCGCCGCGCACATGCCTGCAATATCGACCTTGTTCAGCTTGTGCGTGCCCGGCAGCACCCAGACACCGTTGGCCGGTGTGCAGCCATAGAGCTGGGCCATGAAGTTGAACCCGTGCGTGCCCTGATCCCACTCGGGGGCGTCCCAGTGCGTCACGCCATCCCGGTGCCATGCCACCGAAGCACCCAGTCCGGGCTCCTTCAGGAACAGGGCTTCGTTGAAGGGGACGAAGTCGTCGCCATTGATCGCGGCTGCAATCCCGAGGATTTCCGGGTGGCCATAGACCCTCAGGCAGGCCTCCGAGAACTGCAGCGACCCGAGCGACAGATAGACGATCTCCTCCGGCGCATCCGCGGCCGCCTTCGGCTCCGACATCTTGACCGGATGGCGCCCGGCAGCGGCATCGGTGCCGCCAAAGGGGTCACCCAGTGGTTTGGACCAGAACAGTGTAGGCGCCTTGTTCCCGACGCCCATGGCCGGACGGCCCTGTGCATCCAGCTCGGCACCCTTGTGGACGGGGAACCGCGACCGCAGGTGGTTCACGTCCGCTTCTATGTCGGCCAGCTCGTCGGGTTTCAGCACGCCTTCGAAGACGTAGAAGCCGCAGCGCCAGTAGGCCTCGACAATGTCCGGGTGCAGGGCACCCTTGCCGACGAAGCGAATGGGACCGCGGTTGCCGAGAGCCATCGCGCGTTCCAGACCTTCTGTCTGATAACGCTGCATCTCCGCCTCGTCGGCGCCGAAATCGACGCCCGTGGGGTGTCTGGGTGCATTCATGGTCCGGCCCTCCCGCTGCCGCAGTCCTGATTGCGGAAAGCGTAGCGGTGCGATGCCGCTACGTTAACCGCAAAGTCTGCAGGGGCCGGTTGCGCCGGTTCAGCCCCTCAGGACGCTCTGCAGCTTCATGGCGACGCCCATGTTCCCCTCGATCTTCAGCTTGCCCATCATGAAGGCCGTGGTGCCGTCTAGATCGCCGTTCACCATCGCCAGGAAGTTCTCCTTGGAGATCTTCATGGTGCAATCGGCGTCCTTGTCCTCGTTGGTGACCGTGTTCGGGGTGGAGGCGCCGTCCAGGAAGATCACGCCATCGTCGCCGAAATCGAACTTCAGCGTGGCATCCAGGCCCGAATCATCGCCGACGCGGTCGCGCATGCCTTCGGTGATTTCCTCGAGAGTAGCCATTTTCAGTCTCCGTACTGCTTTGCGTTTTACGTTGACGGAAACTCGACCACACCTGTGGGGAGCGCGCAAGCCTGACCCTACGTCAGTTCAGTGCGGCTGAATCCGGACCGCGTCGCCCGGCCTCAGCACCCGAAGCAGGTGCAGAAGATCCTCCGTGGCGAAAGCCACGCAGCCCTCCGTCGGGGTCATGGCCGGATGGGCAACATGAACGAAGACGGCGCTGCCGGCCGACGGGCGAACGGGGCGGTCGTTGTGGCCGATTGTCAGGATCAGGTCATAGAGGCCATCGGCACGCCACAACCGCTCATGACCGAACCGGCTCGGCAGCGTGACGGCGCGATTGTAGTGCGGACTCTCCGGATCATCGCACCAGCCCTGATGCAGCTGCACGGGTGTGGCCGGGATCGGTGTCCGGGGGCGACCCAGACGGTCGTGCCGGTAGAACAGCCGCCGCAGGGGGAAGAGACCGACAGGCGTGCCGCCGTCGCCCTCTGTCTTCGTGCTGACGATCCCGGCGCGACCCAATGCGCAGGCGAACGTCCATCGGCCGAATGTGGCGTAGCCTTCCGGATGCACGCGAAGCAGGGCCATGGTGGTCGCGGTGACTCAGTCTGCCGCTTCGATGCCCGAGAGCGCTGCCCGGTCCTGGTCGAACTGCAGCTTGGCGAGCCGGGCGTAGAGCCCGTCCTGTTTCATGAGCTCGGCATGGGTGCCGCTGGCCACGACGCAGCCACGGTCGATGACGACGATGCGGTCCGCCTTCAGCACGGTTGCCAGGCGATGCGCGATCACCAGTGTCGTGCGCCCGTGCATCAGCTTGTCCAGCGCCTGCTGCACCATGCGTTCGGATTCCGCATCCAGGGCCGATGTTGCCTCATCAAGCAGCAGGATCGCCGGATCGCGCAGGATCGCGCGGGCAATGGCAATGCGCTGGCGCTGGCCGCCGGAAAGGCGCTGGCCGCGTTCGCCCAGTTCGGTGGCATAGCCCTCCGGCAGGCGATCGAGGAACTCCGCCGCACCAGCCGCCTGCGCGGCGGCGTGAACCTCCGCATCCGTGGCTTCCGGGCGGCCATATCGGATGTTCTCCATCGCGGAGGTGCCGAACATGACTGCGTCCTGGGGCACCAGACCGAAGCGCTTGCGCACTTCGGAGGGGTCTGCGTTGGTGATATCGACGCCGTCCAGCGTGATGGTTCCGCTATTGGGATTGTAGAACCGCAGCAGCAACTGGAACACGGTCGACTTGCCGGCACCGCTAGGTCCGACCAGCGCCACCGTTTCGCCGGGCTTCACGTCCAGTCCGAAGCCGTCCAGGGCGGCAATCTCCGGGCGTGAGGGATAATTGAAATGAATGTCGGTGAGGCAGAGGCGTCCCTCCGGCGTGTCCGGCAGGGACACCGGATTGGCGGGGACGCCGATCTCCGGCACCACCTGTGACAGTTCGATCAGTCGTTCCGTCGCGCCAGCCGCGCGTTGCAGATCGCCCCACATCTCCGACAGGGTGCCGACCGATCCGGCGACGACGATGGCGTAGAACACGAAGGCGGTCAGTTCGCCGCTGGACATGGTGCCGTCGGCCACATCGGTTGCACCGAGCCAGAGCACGGCATCAATGGCGCCAAAGATCAGCAGGATGATGACCGCGGTCAGCCAGGCGCGCACGGCGATTCGTTTCCGCGCCACGGCGAAGGTCTCACCGACCGCATTGCTGAAGCGGTTCCTCTCGAACTCCTCCTGCGTGAAGGCCTGCACGGTCTGGACCGCGTTCAGGCTTTCCTCCGCCCTTGCATTGACCTCTGCGACCTTGTCCTGGCTCAGCCGCGACAGCTTCCGCAGCCGACGCCCGAAGAAGATGATCGGCACCACGACGATGGGCACCATGGCCAGCACCAGTCCGGCCAGCTTCGGGCTGGTGATGATCAGCATCGCCAGACCACCGATGAACATCAGCAGGTTGCGCAGTGCCATGGAGGCGCTGGAGCCGACGACCGTCTGGATCAGCTCGGTGTCCACGGTCAGGCGGCTCATCACCTCGCCCGTCTTGGTCTGTTCGTAGAAGTTCCGGTCCAGGCCGATGACGTGGCGATACACGGCCTTGCGAATGTCGGCGACAATCCGCTCCCCCAGCCAGGTGACCGTGTAGTAGCGGGCGAAGGTAAAGGCGGCGAGCAGGGTGAAGACGCCGAACAGGGCAATGAAGTATTCGTCCAGCAACTGTCCGTCGGCGGTACCGAACCCGTTGTCGACCATCCGTCGCACGGCCTGACCGATGGCCAGTGTCGCCGCAGCGGCACCGGTCAGGGCGATGATCGCGAAAATGATCTGCAGGCGATAGGGTCGTGCGAAAGGCATCAGGCCACGAAGGGCACTGATCTTCTTCGGCTTCGGGCGCCCGGATTTCTCGTCATTGGTCTGACCCTGGTCAGTCGAAACGGTTTCTTCCGTCATGTCGCCCCGCGCTGAATCCCTTGTTCCTCGCGCCTTTGCCGGTCGCGATGGCCGGACACTACTGCCGACACGCCTGAACGCCAAGGGGGGCGCGTGGTCGCGGCAGTGGCCTGCGTCACGCTCCCGCCAATCTGCGGCTTCGCTTTCGGTGAATCCGAAACTCGCGTGTACCGAGCATCGATTTGGCTGTGAAACGCGAAATCGTTACAGTTGCCGCAGAAGAAGGTGAAGCAAGATGACGCGTGGCTTGCCCCAGGGGTCGAGGCGCTGCGCGAAAGTCATCAGACAGTGGGGGGAGAGTGGCATGGCATTCCGGCAATGTGAGTCGTGTGAAGAGCTGATCGCAAGCCGTGCAACCAAATGCCCGCACTGTGATATCGTCCTGACCGAAACCGAACTCCTGATGCCGTCGCCAGATACGGTCTCTGGCGGCAGTAACTGGGCAGCATTGCTGTTTGTCATGATAGCAGCCGTCGCGCTCGCCGACGCGACAGGTCTCATGAACTGAACGGAATCTCTCCGTTCCCCGGCACGCGCCCATCCACCCTGTTCAGATCGTGTCGCGCTGGCGAAATCCGGTTGGCAAGGGGTCGGGCAGGGGACCGGGCTGGCCAATCGCCTGTTCCACCTTCGCCGCAGGCGGGCCCTTGCGGCAGCGGCGCAGCAGTTCGTTGATCTGACGGCCTTCGCCGACCATCTGGGCTTCGACAGTGCCGTCCAGGCGGTTGCGGACCCAGCCGGTGACGCCCAGTTCCGCCGCATTGCGACAGGTAAAACCACGAAACCAGACACCCTGAACACGTCCGTGAAACACCACATGCAGGGCGCTGAGGTCGGATGGTTCGCTGGTCATGGTCGGCTCCTCTGCAGGAGCGCTGTTCTGCAACATGGACAGAACAGGGTCGGGGACCATATAGAACGCTTCAAACCCCGCGTGACAACCGCCGGAAAGGCGCAATTGCGACTCTGAGACATGGAACCCCTGCCCTTCATAAAGATGCACGGTCTCGGCAATGATTTTGTCGTGCTGGATGCGCGTCGGCAGCCGATCGGGCTGACACCCGGCATCATCCGGGCGATCGGCGACCGTCGGCACGGCGTGGGGTTCGACCAGTTGCTGACCCTGATGCCGAGCGACAGTGCGGCCTGCTACATGCGCATCGACAATTCCGATGGCTCGCCGGCCGGGGCCTGTGGCAACGGCACCCGCTGCGTCGGACGTCTGTTGCTGGAGGAAAGTGGCGGAGAGACCGTCGATATCGACAGTCCGGGCGGGCTTCTGCAGGTGTCGGATGCCGGGCAGGGCCTGTTCACGGCACGCATGGGACAGCCCCGCTTCGGCTGGCAGGATGTTCCTCTGGCGCGGGAGATGGATACGCAGCACCTCGACCTCACTGTCGGTGACCTTTCCGATCCCGTGGCCGTGTCCATGGGCAATCCGCATGTCGTGTTCTTCGTGCCGGATGCGGAGGCCGTGCCGCTTGCCGACATCGGTCCGACAATCGAGAATCATGAACTGTTTCCCGACCGGGTGAATGTCTCGGTCGCAAGCCAGCGTGCGGACGGCAGTTTCCGGCTGCGTGTGTTCGAACGCGGTGCAGGCATCACCTCGGCCTGCGGGTCCGGCACCTGCGCGACCTATGCCGCGGCGCGGACGCGTGGCCTGATTGACGGGCCGGTGCGGATCGACCTCGACGGCGGACCGCTCTGGATGGACATGGATGCGGATGGGGCGGTGCTGATGACCGGTGCGGCCAGCCTGAGTTTCCACGGCATCATCGACCCGGGCGTGCTGGCGGGTGCCGCAGCATGAGCGGGCCGGAGATCGTCACTTTCGGTTGCCGCCTGAATGCCTGGGAGGCAGAGGTGATGCGGGGTCATGCCAGCATGGCGGACCGCGATGACGTCATCGTCGTCAATACCTGCGCCGTGACCGCCGAAGCCGAGCGTCAGGCGCGTCAGACGATCCGCCGCCTGCGCCGCGAGCGTCCGGAGGCGGAGATCGTGGTCACCGGCTGCGCGGCCCAGATCGCCCCTGCAACCTGGGGGGACATGCCGGAGGTCGACAGGGTCGTCGGCAATCGGGAGAAGCTGGATCCGGCGGCCTTCACCCGGGGCACCAATGACCCGGTGCTGGTGCAGGACATCATGCAGGTCAGCGAAACCGCCGGGCACCTGATCGAAGGCTTCGACGGGCGGGCGCGTGCCTTCCTGCAGGTCCAGAACGGCTGCGACCATCGCTGCACCTTCTGCATCATTCCCTTCGGACGCGGCAATTCCCGCTCCGTCCCCATCGGTGTCGTGGTCGATGAGGCGCGCAAGCTGGCGGCGCAGGGGGTACGGGAGATCGTGCTGACCGGTGTCGACATCACGTCCTATGGTCCGGACCTGCCGGGACAGCCGAGCCTCGGGCAATTGTGCCGTCGCCTGCTGGCCATGGTGCCGGAGATCGCGCGGCTGCGCCTGACCTCCATTGATCCGGTCGAGGTCGATGCGGACATCTGGCGTCTGATCGCGGAGGAACCGCGTCTGATGCCGCACCTGCATCTCTCGCTTCAGGCGGGGGATGACCTGGTGCTGAAACGCATGAAGCGCCGTCATGGTCGCGTTGATGCGATCCGGTTCTGCGCGGAGGCCCGGCGGCTGCGGCCCGACATCGTGTTCGGTGCGGATCTGATCGCCGGGTTCCCGACCGAATCCGAGGAGATGCATCGCAACTCCTGTCGTCTGGTGGAGGATTGCGATCTGACCTGGCTGCATGTGTTCCCCTATTCGGAGCGTCCGGGAACACCCGCCGCCCGCATGCCCGCCGTGCCGAAGCCGGTGCGGAAGGAACGCGCCGCGGCCTTGCGGGCACTCGGGTCGGCGGCCGCTGCGCGACATCTCGCTGCGCAGGTCGGCCGACCTGTCGAGGTGCTGGTGGAAACCGCCGGCAAGGGACATTCGGCCCATTTTGCCAGCGTGCAGCTGCTGGGGGAGGCGCTCCCCGGGAATATCGTCCGGGCCGAAGGTGTCGGTGTCGATGGTGAGACACTGCAGGCGAGGGCGGCCTGATGGCGGAGCAGGAACGCAAGGGCTGGTTCGGACGTCTGAAGGACGGGCTGAAACGCTCCACAGGCCAACTGACCGGCAGCATCAGCGCCGTCTTCACCCGCCGGAAACTGGATGACGAGGCGCTGGAGGATCTGGAGGAGATCCTGATCCGTGCCGACCTGGGGGTGCAGGCAGCGGCGCGGATCACCACGGAGATCGCGAAGGGGCGGTACGACAAGGACGTCACGGACGAGGAAGTGCGCGGCGCACTGGCCGACGCTGTCGCCAATACGCTGAAACCGGTGGCCCTGCCGCTGGAACTGGATGCGGCGCGGAAGCCGAACGTTGTCCTGGTGGTCGGCGTGAACGGTGTCGGCAAGACCACGACCATCGGCAAGATCGCCCATCATCAGCGGGAGATCGGGAACAGGGTCGTGCTTTGTGCCGGCGACACCTTTCGTGCGGCAGCCATCGACCAGCTCAAGATCTGGGGGGAGCGGACCGGGGCGGAAGTCGTGGCGCGCGACAGCGGGGCGGACTCCGCGGGTCTTGCCTTCGATGCCCTGAAACGCGCGCGGGATGTTTCGGCCGACCTGTTGCTGATCGACACGGCAGGACGGCTGCAGAACAAGGCCAACCTGATGGCCGAACTGGAAAAGATCGTCCGTGTCCTGAAGAAGCAGGACGAGAGCGCGCCGCACGCCGTGCTGCTGGTGCTGGATGCGACCACGGGTCAGAACGCGGTCAACCAGGTGGAGGTCTTTCGCGACGTCTGCCAGGTCACCGGTCTGGTGATGACCAAGCTGGACGGGTCCGCACGGGGCGGCGTGCTGGTTGCGGTGGCGGACAAGTTCGGCCTGCCTGTCCATTATGTAGGTGTCGGCGAACAGGCGGAGGATCTGCGCCCCTTCGATGCCGATGACTTCGCCCGTGCGCTCTGCGGCGTTGCTGACTGAAGGCCATGTCCGAAACCCTTCACGGAACGGCTGTCGCGCTCGATGGGGCCGCAGTCCTGCTGCGTGGCGGGTCCGGGGCGGGCAAGTCCGATCTGGCGCTGCGGCTGCTGGCTGAGGGCTGGCAGGTGATCGCCGACGACCGGGTTGTGTTGTCTGTCATGGGGACGGAGCTGCGGGCCACGGCTCCTGCCACGCTGGCGGGGCTGCTGGAAGTGCGCGGCATTGGCGTGGTCAGACTGGATGATGCCCAGCGACTGGAAGCTGCCCCCCTTCGGCTGGTGGTCGATCTTGTTCCGTCGCGCGAAGAAGTCCCCCGCATGCCGGAGCCGGAAATTTTCCGCCATGCGGGTATCGGGACGCTCCGCGTCCGGCTATACCCTTTCGACGCTGCCGCGACGGCCAGATTGGCCATGGCACTGGCTGTTGCACTGAACCCGCACAAGCGATTGGAATGAGCGAGAACATGACCGAACATGTTGAGAAGGATGAACTTCTTCTCGTGACCGGGCTCTCCGGCGCAGGCAAGAGTTCCGCGCTGAAGATGCTGGAAGACATGGGCTGGGAGGTTGTCGACAACCTGCCGCTGTTTCTGCTTCCGGCCCTGCTGGGGCGGGACGGGGGCACCCAGGACGACGGCAAGCGCCGTTGCCTTGCCATCGGGATCGACAGCCGCACCCGTGATTTCGACTCCGACCAGCTCGACGTACAGCTCACGGCGCTGCGCCAGACCGGTGAGATCAATGTCCGCTTCTGTTTCTTCACCTGCGATGCGGATGTGCTGCAGCACCGCTTCACGGAGACGCGGCGTCGCCATCCGATGGCATCCGACCGGACAGTGGCCGACGGCATCCGCATCGAGCAGGAGATGTTCGCCGGGCTGCAGGACCGGGTGGACTGTGTCGTGGACACCACCGCGCTGTCGCTGCCGGACCTCAGGGAACACATGCGGCGGCTTTTTGACCTGGGCGCGGAGCAGCACACACAGATCCATGTCATGTCATTCTCGTTCCGGCGCGGGCTGCCTCGGGCGGCGGATCTGGTGTTCGATGTCCGCTTTCTGGAAAATCCCTATTATGTCGCGGAACTGCGGGAGGGCACGGGCCTCGACACGCCGGTGCAGGATCACATCATGACGGATCCGGGCTGGCCGCCGTTCATCGAAAAGCTGGATGACATGCTTTCCTTTCTGTTGCCGCGCTACGCCAGAGAGGGAAAGTCGTATCTGACGATCGCGATCGGGTGCACAGGTGGCCGGCACAGGTCGGTCTTCACGGCGGAGCAGATTGCTGCACGCTTGCGTGGAGATGACACTCGTGTGACCGTTCGCCATCGTGATCTGCCCTGAGCGGCAGCATCGCCAACAGGGCAAACGGAGACAGGAACCGATGATTGGCATGGTTCTGGTAACGCATGGTCGATTGGCGGAGGAATTCATTGCCGCAACCGAGCATGTCGTGGGCGCGCAGGAAAATGTGCGCGCAATATCCATCGGACCGGACGACGACATGGAACAGCGCCGCAAGGACATCATGGAGGCTGTGTCGGCCGTCAATGATGGGGACGGCGTGGTTCTGCTCACCGACATGTTCGGGGGCACCCCCTCCAACCTCGCGATCTCGATGATGGACCAGGGGGAGGTCGAGGTGATTGCGGGCATGAACCTGCCGATGCTGATCAAGCTCGCGACGGTCCGGGAGAAGTCGAGCCTGCGGGAGGCGGCAGCCATCGCGCAGGAGGCAGGGCGGAAGTACATCAATGTCGCCTCGCAGGTGCTGAACGGGGGCGATCAGTGACAGCGCGGGTGGTCAGGCGGCTGACCATCTGCAACGAGAAGGGGCTGCATGCGCGCGCCGCGGCCAAGTTCGTGACCTGCGTTGCGGCCTGGGACGCGCATGTCACTGTCGAAAAGGACGGGACCTGCGTGACCGGCGATTCGATCATGGGTCTGATGATGCTCGCGGCATCAAAGGGGACGGAGATCTGCGTCACTGCCGAGGGGCAGGACGCGGAGGAGGCCGTCGGGGCGCTCGACGATCTTGTGTCGGGACGTTTCGACGAAGGCCGTTGACGGACCCCGCTGGCCAGGCATTCGGTGGACTTGGCGTTGCCGACGGGATTGCCATCGGCCCGGCGCATGTCGTTGACGGCGGGACCGACCGGGTTGTCGAATACCGGATACCGGCCAGTGAAGTCGCCGCGGAGATCCGGCGTTTCCGGGATGCCACGGCTGCCGCTTCGGTGCAGCTGTCGCACCTGCGCCAGCAATCGGAACACATCGGTGGCGCTGCCGGGGAGGAGATGGGTTATCTGCTCGCCGCACATGCCAGCATGCTGGAGGGGTCGCGCCTGACCCGGGGCGTTGAAGCGGCGATCCGGGACCGCCGCGTGAATGCCGAAGCCGCGGTCGAGGCCGAGATCTCGCGCATTGCCCGACAGTTCAGCGCCATTGCCGACCCCTATCTTGCCGCGCGGGGCGATGATGTGCGCGATCTCGGGCGGCGTCTGATCCGGACGCTGGGCGGCGCGCGGACGGAGCCCTTTGCCGGTGTCTCGCCCGGTTCCGTGGTGATCGCCCATGAAGTGACCCCGGCTGACACGGCCGCGATGGCGCCGGGCAAGGTCGCCGGGATCGTGGCGGAGATCGGCGGGGCGGATGGTCATACGGCGATCCTGGCCCGCGGCCTCGGGCTGCCGGCGGTTCTCGGCGTTCAGGATCTGCTGGAATCGGTGAGCCATGGCGACATGGTCATCGTTGATGGTCAGGCCGGTGTGGTGCATGTGCGTCCCGACAGGGAAACGGTCGAGAGATACCGCCGCCAGCGAACCGCGCTGCTGCGAAAGCGGCGTGCGCTGGCCAGGCTGACGGATTTGCCGTCGGAGACCCGCGACGGTGTCGCCGTGCATCTGCAGGCCAATATCGAACTGCCGATCGAGGCGGAGCAGGCCATCGGACTGGGGGCGGAGGGGATCGGTCTGCTGCGCAGTGAGTTCCTGTTCATGGCCGCCGAGACGGAACCCGACGAGGAAACCCAGTACCGCCAGCTCGCGTCGCTGGTGGAGGGAATGCAGGGGCGGACAGTGACCATCCGCACGCTGGACGTCGGCTTCGACAAGCTGCCGCAGTCGATGGCCGGTGACCTGCCGCCGGGTGACAATCCCGCGCTTGGCCTGCGCGGTATCCGGCTGTCGCTGATGCGTGCCACCTCGCTGGAGAACCAGCTGGCCGCGATCCTGCGCGCCGGGGCGCATGGCCCGGTTCGAATCCTGTTGCCCATGATCACGTCGGTCAGCGAGATCGAAGCGGTGCGCAGTCTGCTGGCCAAGGTGGCGCGGCGCCTGAAACGCCGGAAGGTGCGGATCGCCGATCCGCTGCCGCCGCTGGGCGTGATGATCGAGGTGCCGGCGGCGGCACTCTCGGCCGATGCCCTGGCGCGGGCGTGCGATTTCTTCTCCATTGGGACCAACGATCTGACCATGTACACACTGGCCCTGGACCGCACGAACGAGCAGGTGGCGACGCTCTACGATCCGCTGCATCCCGGGGTCCTGCGTCTGATGCAGTTCGCCGTTGCTGCTGCGCTGCGTGCCGGTATCCCGGTCAACGTCTGCGGCGAGATCGCCGGCGATCCACGCTTCTCTCCACTGCTGGTCGGACTCGGCATTCGCGACCTCTCCATGGCTGTGGGCAGCATTCCGCAGGTCAAGCAGCGCATCCGGCGCCTTGATACCGTCAGCGCCTCCGAGCACGCCGACAACGTCATGGCCCAGACCAACCCCCAGCGATCGGCGGAGGTTCTGGATGACTTCGCCTGACAGTGCGGGGGGCGACTGGCTGCAGGACCTGCTGGCCGGAGACCGGCGCGCGCTGGCGCGGGCGATCACGCTGGTGGAGAACGAGGGCGCTTCGGCGACAGAGGTCCTTGCCGCCATCCGGGGGCATCTGGGGCGGGCGATCACCGTCGGTTTCACCGGCCCGCCCGGCGCCGGAAAGTCGACCCTGGTCAACGCCTTCGTGCAGGTACAGCGGGCAAGGGGGCGGACGGTAGGTGTGGTTGCGGTCGATCCGTCGAGCCCGGTGACCGGTGGTGCGATCCTGGGCGACCGGATCCGGATGACGGGCCATTCCGGGGACAGGGGCGTCTTTGTGCGGTCGCTCGCCAGTCGGGGGCACCTGGGGGGACTGTCGCGCTCCGCCGTCCGGGTCATCGACTGCATGGATGCCGCGGGTCTGGATGTTGTCGTGATCGAGACCGTCGGCGCGGGGCAGTCCGAAGTCGAGATCGCCGAGGTCGCCGACATAAAGGTGGTCGTTGCGGCACCGGGCCTGGGGGACGACGTTCAGGCCATCAAGGCCGGTATTCTGGAGATCGCCGATGTTCTGGTCGTCAACAAGGGCGACCACCCGCTGAGTGCCCAGACCGCGCGCTATCTGAAGACGATGGTGGGCATGCAGGCGCGGGAACCGGCAACGGAAGTGCTGCGCACGGTCGCGACCACCGGCAAGGGGGTGGAGGCGCTGGCCGACGTCATCGATCGCCTCGGCCAGCACCGCCGTGCCCAGGCGCCGATGACACGGTCCCGGCGTCTGCTGATCCGTGCCGCGCAGGATCTGCTGCGCCAACGTCTTGCCCAGGCCTCCCCGGAGGAGATCGACGGGCTTGCCCGCGCCCTGCTGGCGGGCGAAAAGACTGTCGAGAGTGCCGCACTGGAACTGGTCCGGCGAATGCTGAAGGAACCGTCATGAGCCTGCTGCGCCCGCTTGTCCGCGATCTGATCCATACCTTGCCGGACTCGAAGATCCGGGAGGTTTCGCTGTTCGGGGAGGGGCGCGAGGGCCTCATTCCCCTCTGGTTCGGTGAGTCGGACGAACAGACCCCCGATTTCATCAAGGATGCGGCCCGCCGTGCGATGGACGAGGGCGCGACCTTCTACGCCCCGAACGCAGGTGTCGCCCCGTTGCGGGCGGAGATCCAGGCCTACATGACCCGGCTGTACAACCGGCCCTTCGACCTGGAGCGGTTCGTGGTCACGGCGTCGGGCATGAATGCGATCATCCTGACGTTCCAGGCGCTGGTGGATCCGGGTGACAATGTGCTGGTGGTGACGCCTGTCTGGCCCAACTGCCGGGAGACAATCGCCATCATGGGCGGGGAAGCGCGTGACGTTGCGCTGCAGGAAACGGACGGGCGCTGGCATCTGGATCTGGACCGCCTGTTCGATGCGGCCGACGACCGGACACGTGCGATCTTCATCAACAGTCCCGGTAATCCGACCGGCTGGATGATGCCGGAGGACCAGCGCGATGCGATCCTGGCCTGGGCGCGGCAGCGCGGCATCTGGATCGTTGCGGACGATGTCTACGCCCGACTGGTCTACGACCGGCCGCATGCGCCAGCCTTCGTGGAGGTGGCGGAGCCTGATGACCGGGTGATTGCGATCAACAGCTTTTCCAAGAGCTGGTCGATGACAGGCTGGCGACTTGGCTGGATCACGGCCCCGGCGTCGCTGCTCACCGATCTGTCGAAGCTGAATGAATACAATATCGCTGGTCCGACAACCTTCGTGCAGCACGCGGGGGCGGTGGCGCTGCGTGACGGCGATGGCTACGTGAATGATCTGGTGGAGCGGCTGCGCCGTCGCCGGGATCTGGTCGCCCAGGGGCTCAGCCAGTTCTCCCGCGTCCGCGTCGCATCCCCGGAAGCGGCCTTCTACGCCTTCTTTTCCGTTGATGGCGTAACGGACAGCCTCGCACTGGCCCGCCGACTGGTGGAGGAAGCCGGTGTCGGACTGGCCCCCGGTATTGCCTTCGGCCAGCAGGGTGAGGGGTATCTGAGGCTCTGCTTTGCGTCATCGGAGCAGGCGCTGTCGACTGCACTTGATCGGATGCGGCCGCTTCTCGACGGCTGAATCGTGGAAATTCCATCCCCCTGAACCTGTCTTCCCGGTATTGTTCACCGATTAGGTCCGGAAATTGCAAGAGCCTGTTAAGTCCCGTCTGCTAGGCAGACGAAGGAAGGCTTATCTATGGGTGTCAGCGCAGCAGAAGGCAGGAAGGGTGGCAAGGATCCGGTGATGGATGCCGTAACCCTGCGCTTCGGTGATGCCGAACTGGAGGGGTGCTTCCGTTCGAGCTGGCGCAGCGCGACACGATCACTGGGGTTCTGGTGGCGCGCCGGATCAACGGCCTATTACATCATCTTCTCTGTCCTGCTTGCCGTGTACGATCACGATTTCAGCCCGTTGCTGAATGGCATCCACCTGTTCGTCTGTCTGCCGATAGCCTTTGCAACGATCTTCGCGCCCTTTGTCTGGCCGCGCCTGGAACGATACTGCAATCCGGCTTTCCTCGGCCTGCTGATACTCGTCTTGCTGGTGGAGTGTCTCCAGTTGCGCGCTGCTGACACGCCGGTCGCCTATCTCTATCTGCTCAATGCGAGCGTCATCATGATCTTCACACAACAGTTTCCGAGCAATCGTCTTACCGGAACGATCCTGCTGTCGTTGCTCTTCGGGCTGATCGCGGCTCTGGCCATCTACACGTTCGGCGGCAGTCCATTCGGTCGGGAGATCCCCATGCTCCCGTTCTGCGGCATCCTGATCGCCTTCACGATCATCGGGATGTTCTCGGCCTACAACAAGGAACTGTTCGTCCGCCGCAACTACCACGCCATCCAGTCGCTGAAGCTGGAGAACGCGCGCTCCGAGAAGCTGGCGAACGATGCAGTTGCCGCGCTCGAGGCAAAGTCCCGCTTCCTCGCCATTGTGGGGCACGAGTTCAGGACTCCGTTGAATGCGATCCTCGGCTTTTCGGAATTGATGCTCTCCGGCGTCATCGGACAGGTGAGACCTGCCAGAGCCGGTGGCTATGTCGAAGGCATCTTTCAGAGCGGCACGCATCTGATGCAGCTGGTGGAAAGTGTGATCGACTACACCCGCTCAGGATCCGGCATGATCCGTATCACGGAGGAAGAGGTGCCGCCGGAGAAGCTGATCAACGATGTTCATGCAGGCATCGAGAGCACGCTCTCGACCCGTCACCAGACCCTGAACAAGATTGTTGCGGACGATGTTCCGGTTCTGCGCATTGATGCAAACCAGATCAGGCAGTGCCTGGCGAACCTGATCTCCAACGCCTCGAAATTCTCGCCGGTCGGCAGTGAGATCACCTGCAAGGCGCTGAAGACGGACGACGGCAGCGTGCAGATCGTCGTCATCGACAGGGGGTGTGGATTCGACGACAGGAAAGCCGAGCTGCTGTTCGACCCGTTCGCCCAGGCGGAAGACGACCTGAACAGGCGCACCGACGGACTTGGCATCGGCCTGCCGCTGACACGGGCCCTGATGCAGGCGCACGATGGGGAAGTCCGGCTCAGCAGCCGACCAGGTGTCGGCACCGAGGCAGCGCTGGTCTTTCCGGCCGCGAGATGCAGGCCGACCACCTCGGACGATGTAACCGAAGTCGCCTGATCCGGCATGCCCCCTTGCCAGTGGGGTCGCGGCAGGCAGAATGGCGGGCATTCAGATCACGCCCGGGGGAGGGGTTTCATGAACCGTCAGGTCATCATCCAGGAATTGCCGAAAGGCGAACTCACCACCGGGCATTTCGCCATTCAGGAGGGGCCGGCGCCGGACGTGGCCGAGGGGCAGGTACTGGTCCGCACCATCCTGATTTCCATCGATGCGGCCAATCGTGCCTGGATGCAGGGCGCCACCTATCGGGAGGCCGTGAAGGCCGGGGACATCATGCATGGCTACATCATCGGGCAGGTGATCCGTTCCGCCGATCCGGCCTTCGCGGAGGGGGATCTGGTCGGCGGGGAGGGACGCTGGGCGGAGCAGGTGCTCTGCAAGGGCAGTCTGCTGGAGAAGTTGCCCGATCATCGCCCGATCTCGCATCTCATCTCCCTGCTCGGCATTGCGGGCAAGACGGCCTATCACGGGCTGGTCAATGTCGGACTGCCCAAGCCGGGGGAGACGGTGGTGGTCTCGGCCGCCGCCGGTTCCGTCGGCATCTTCGTCGGCCAGATCGCCAAGGCGCTGGGCTGCCGCGCGGTAGGTATTGCGGGCGGTGCGGAGAAATGCGCCTGGCTGACCGAGGAACTGGGTTTCGACGCCGCCATCGACTATCGCGGCGGCAACCTGTTCCGGGAACTGCGCGCGGCCTGTCCGGACGGGGTCGATATCTACTTTGACAATGTCGGCGGCGAGATCCTGGAGACCGTGCTGTTCCAGATGAACATGAAGGGCCGCGTGGTCTGTTGCGGTGCCGTCAGCCAGTACAATGCCACAGCGCCCACGGGGCCGCGCAACCTGCCGGGCCTTGTGGTGGTCAAGCGGCTGCGGATGGAAGGCTTCATTGTCATGGACTTTGCCGATCAGGACGCCAGGGCGGTGGCCGACCTGAGCGGCTGGGCCGCCAACGGCCAGATCAAGGTGGTCGAGGACATCGTGGAGGGGCTGGAGAATGCGCCGGAGGCTCTGGTCGGCCTGCTGGCCGGCAGGAACCGGGGCAAGCGCATGGTGCGCGTCGCTGCCGACCCGGCGTGACCCGGATGAACCGGAACCATTGGCAGGACGCCCATGCGGCGGGTGCCCTGCGGGAGCACGTGCGTGACCGCCTGGACGCGTTCGAGCGCCATCCCCCTGAACGTACCCGCCTGAAGGAGGCGGCTGTCACCGTCATCGTGACGGAGAATGACGCCGGTGCCCCGGTCTTCGTCCTGACCCAGCGGGCGTCGAAAATGCGCAACCATGCGGGCCAGTGGGCCTTGCCCGGGGGCCGGATCGATGCGGGGGAGGATGCCGCCACCGCTGCCCGCCGGGAGATCGAGGAGGAGATCGGCATCACCATCGCGGAACACGACCTGTTCGGTCCGCTGGATGCCTATGTCACCCGTTCCGGCTACGCGATCACGCCCTTTGTCGCCTGGGCTGCACCGGGGGCCAGCTTCACCCTCAGCCCGGCGGAGGTCCAGGCGCTGCATCTGGTGCCGCTGACCGATCTGGACCGGCCGGACTCGCCGCAGTTCATCGATATCCCGGAGAGTGACCGCCCCGTGATCCGGCTGCCGATCATGGACCGCCACATCCATGCGCCGACCGCTGCGGTGCTGTACCAGTTCCGCGAAGTCGCCCTGCATGGCCGCGACACCCGCGTTGCGCATCTGGAACAGCCGGTCTTCGCCTGGAAGTAGGTAGGTCTCTGCGGCCGACTGGTTCCCTGAATCGTGTGTGGACCGTTCCACCCCTCTCCCCCTCCCGACCACCCACGGGAGTATCCTGAATGGGTGGTCGGGAGGGGGAGAGGGGTGGAACGGTCAGCCGCCGAATCCGCTGCGGCCAAAGCGGCGTTCGGCGCCAAGATGCTTGCAGGGGCAGGGGCACTCGGCTATCTCGTGCATGGTGCCGGATCGGGGCGTAGCGCAGTCTGGTAGCGCACCGGTTTTGGGAACCGGTGGTCGTTGGTTCGAATCCAATCGCCCCGACCATCCGGCCACCGAGAGCGATCCGTTTGGGGCATTACGCCCAGAACACCATCCACGACCGAAGGGTGATGACATGTCCGCGCGCATCTATCGTCCCGCCAAGAACGCCATGCAGTCCGGCAGGGCCAATACCCGCCGCTGGCGCCTGGAATTCCGGGCCGACGCGGCCAGACATGCCGACCCGCTGATGGGTTGGACCAGCATCGCCGACACCCAGTCCCAGGTCCGGCTGGAGTTCGACACGAAGGAACAGGCTGTCGCCTACGCCGAGAAGCACGGCATCGACGCCCGTGTTTACGAACCCCGCGAACGCAAGCTGAAGCTGCGCGCCTACGCCGACAATTTCGCCTACAACCGGGTGATCTGACAGCGGACTGCGCTTTCCGCCCGGTTTCCGCTATCCTGACCCCCGACGCGCCCTTAGCTCAGCTGGATAGAGCACGAGCCTTCTAAGCTTGGGGTCGCAGGTTCGAGTCCTGCAGGGCGCGCCAATTCTCCGCCGCAGGGCCCTCCCTCATCACATTCTGCCTCGCCGCCGCAGGGCTGCTCCGCGCCAGTGCCATGGCCCCGGCCCGGACGCTTGCTATAGTCGTGCGACAGATGAGCAACCGGGGAGGGAAGCCAGATGACTGCGCCGAAGATGCCGATTTCCAGTGCGCGCGTGGGTGAGGTGCTGGGGGAGTGTGAGACGGAGATGACGCCGCGGCGGTTGCTGGCCTATGCCTCGGGCCTGCTGCTGGGTGACGAGGTCTACCTGGATGACGCGCGGCCAGGCGGTGTCGAGATGATGCCGGCCATGTGCGCGGCGGTGGAATGGCCGCTGTCGGACGGGGCCGCGACTTCCGAATGCCTCGGCATCACGCTGCCGCAGTACCGCAGCGTCGGGGTGCATGCGGAGCAGGACAGTATCTTCCACCGGCCGCCCCGCATGGGGGAGCGGCTGAGGACCACCGGCGTGCTGGAAACCCTGAAGCAGACCCGTGCCGGGATCCTGATGACCTGCCGCTACGACACCGTGGACAGTGACGGTCAGCCGGTCTTCACCAGCTACAACAGCGGCATGTTCCGGGGCTGGCGGCTGGATTGCGATCACGCGGGCACCTCGACACGCGAAGTGCTGCCGTCTGTGGTGCTGGACGGCGAATCCGTTGCCAGCGAGGCAATCGCCGTGCCGCGCTACCTGCCGCATGTCTATTCGGAGGGCGGGCCGATCTGGAACCCGATCCATACGGAGCGGATCGTGGCACTGGCCGCCGACCTGCCTGACATCATCCTGCATGGTACCGCCACCTGGGCGCTGGCCATGGACAGTGTCATCCGCCGCTATGCGGACGGTGATCCGCGACGGCTGAAACGCTTCGCCTGCCGCTTCACCGGCATGGTGATCCCGGGGGAGACCATCACGGTCCGGCACCGGGACCTGGGCGACGGGCGGATCGAGGTGGATACCGTGGACGCGCGCGGCAAGCCGGTCCTGTCCAACGGCATCGCCGAGGTGCGCGCAGGCTGACAGGTCCCCGCCACAGCAGCCTGACAGCAGCCGTGTCCCATCCGTGTCATCATGCCCATGGAATCGGTATGCGGTTCGTGAGGGAGCCTGAGCATGAGCGTTGACCAGATGATCCTGTTCGCCCTGTTCGGCGGCGTCTTCGGGATGCTGCTGTGGGGGCGGTTCCGTTATGATCTGGTGGCATTCTCGGCACTGATGATCGCGGTGGTGCTGGGGGCTGTTCCGGCGGGGGAAGCCTTCGCGGGGTTCGGTCATCCGGCGACGCTGGTGGTGGCACTGGTGCTGATCGTTTCCGCCGGGCTGGTGAGGTCCGGTGCAGTCTTCCTGATCACCCGCACCCTGGTCGATCCCGAACGGGGCCTGGGCGCGCATATTGCCTTCATGGGCGGTATCGGCGGCGTGCTCTCCGCCTTCATGAACAATGTGGCCGCGCTTGCGCTGCTGATGCCGGTGGATATCCAGACGGCGCGAAAGGCGGCGCGGCAGGTGCGGCTGTCCCTGATGCCGCTGTCGTTCTGCACCATCCTGGGCGGCATGGTCACCCTGATCGGGACACCGCCGAACATCGTCATCGCCACGATCCGGAAGGATCAGCTGGGCGAGGGATACAGCATGTTCGACTTTGCCCCGGTCGGTGGCGTCACGGCCCTGGTCGGGCTGCTGTTCGTGGCGCTGGTCGGCTGGCGCTTCATCCCGAAGAAGACGGGCGAGGGGGCGCTGTCGGACGCGCGCCTCAGCGAGAAGGACTATATCGCCGAACTCTCGGTGCCCGAGAAATCGGACCTGATCGGCAAGCGCCTGTTCGAACTCTACGCCACGGCAGACAAGAACGATGTGGCGGTTCTGGGCCTGATCCGCAACGGCAGACGTCGCTATGGCACGCAGCGGGACACGGCGCTGGAGGCCGGGGATGCCATCGTGCTGGAGGCCCAGCCGGAATCACTCGACGAGTTTCGCGCGACCCTGTCGCTGGATTTCACCGATGGCTCGGACAAGGACCATCTGAGTGCGGCGGGCGAGGGGCTGGTGGTGATCGAGGTCGTTGTGCCGGAGGGGGCGCGTTTTGCCGGACAGACCGCACAGGGGCTGGGTCTGGCCTGGCGGCACAACACGGTGCTGCTGGGGCTCTCGCGGGAGGGGCGCCGGGTGGAGAAGGAAATCCGCCAGACGATGGTGCGCCCCGGCGACATCCTGCTGCTGCTGACGCCGGAGGGGGAGCGCGACAATGTCGTCGAATGGCTGGGGGTGCTGCCCCTGGCTGACAGGGGGCTGGCGGTCACGGACTCCGACAAGGTCTGGCTCGCGATCTCGGTCTTCGGTGCGGCGGTGGCCGCCGCCTCGGTTGGCCTGATCTATCTGCCGGTGGCGCTGGGCATTGTCGTGGTGATCTATCTGCTGACCGGCATCCTCTCGCTTTCCAACCTGTATGACCATGTCGAATGGCCGGTGGTCGTCCTGCTTGGCTCGATGATCCCGCTGGGGGCGGCGCTCGACAGCGCCGGGGGCACGGCGCTGATCGCGAATGGACTGGTCGGGCTGACCGCGGGCTGGCCCGCCTGGGCGGTGCTGACGGTGCTGATGGTGGTGACCATGACGCTGTCGGATGTGCTGAACAACACCGCGACAGCAATCGTGGCGGCCCCGGTCGGCATCCAGATGGCCGAATCCCTGGGCGTCAGCCCGGACCCGTTCCTGATGGCTGTCGCCGTCGCCGCCTCCTGCGCTTTCCTGACGCCCATCGGACACAAGAACAACACGCTGATCCTCGGCCCCGGCGGCTATGCCTTCGGCGATTACTGGCGCATGGGCCTGCCGCTGGAGATCATCGTCGTCGCCGTCTCGATCCCGATGATCCTGCTGGTCTGGCCGATGTAGGTTCGCCGGTCAGACCGACTGCGGCCCCCGGATCAGTCCGCCGGGCATTGCGCCCGTTTCCTGCCCGTTTTCCATGATCGGGACGCCGGACTTGATGGTCATCTGATAGCCGGTGGCCCGCTGGATCAGACGCCGCGCGCCTGTCGGCAGGTCGTAGGCCATGCGTGGCGCATCGATGCCCAGGCGGTCGAAGTCGATCAGGTTGATGTCGGCCAGGTATCCGGGGGCGATGACGCCCCGGTCATTCAGGCCGTGCAGGGATGCGGTGCTCTGTGTCTGGCGATGCACCAGCCATTCCAGCGGCATCAGCCCGCCCTTCTTCCGGTCGCGGCCCCAGTAGGCCATGTTGAAGGTCGGCAGACTGACATCGCAGATCACGCCGCAATGGGCGCCGCCGTCAGAGCCGCTGAAATGCGTGTGCGGTGCGGTCAGCATCTCCCGCACAGGTGCGAAGTCATAGTCGGAATAGTTCAGCAGGGGGAAGTAGATCAGGCCCCTGCCATCGAACTCCATCAGGGTGTCATAGGCGATGTCTTCCGGTCGGCGCCCCTCCGTTCGTGCCCGCTCGGCGAAGCATTCCGACCGGTCGGGTTCGTAGTTCGGGGGATCGCCCAGCCGGAACATCTTGTGCCAGCCCTTCAGGAAGAACTCCGCCATCTCGCCGCCCTTGCCACCGGACTCCTCGGTGATGATGGCTTCCCGGACCGCCGGGTCCTTCATCCGGGCGATCCGTTCCTCCCGCGAGAGGCCCAGCAGGGCACGGAAGCTGGGCTTGCCCTGGAAGGGATGCAGTGATCCCTCGAGGCACAGCAACAGGCCTGCCGTGCGACCGGAGACCTGGGCATAGACCTGTCCGCCCTCAGCATTGGCGCGTCCGATCTCCTGCAGCAGTTCGCGATACTTGCGCGGTGCGTCGTCATTCTGGAACAGCAGCAGGCTGACAGGCACGCCATAGCGGATGGAGAGATCACGGATCCAGTCGAGTTCCGGCTTGCCGGCCTTCAGCGTCAGGTCGGTGGCCATCTCCAGCACCCCGTGTCCCGCACGCTGCATCCCTGCCGCCAGGCCGAACATCTCCGCCGCGCCGGCATAGGTGCCGGGGACATATTCACCTTCCCGCGTCTTGTGGAAGATGGTGCGCGATGTGGAAAAGCCGAGCGCCCCGGCCTCCAGCCCCTCCTGCACGATATCGGCCATCTTGCGGATATCGTCTTCACCGGCCGTTTCCTCGTCAATGCAGCGGTCGCCCATGACGAAGGCCCGGACGGCGCAATGCGGCACCTGTGTGCCGATGTCGATGGCCCGCGGCTTCGCCTCCAGCGCGTCGAGATAACCGGGGAAGCTCTGCCATGACCAGTCGATGCCATCCGACAGGGCCGCGCCCGGAATATCCTCCACCGATTCCATCAGACTGATCAGCCAGTCCTCCTGATTCGGATGCACGGGCGCGAATCCGACGCCGCAATTGCCCATGACGACGGAGGTGCAGCCATGCCAGGACGAGGGCGTCAGATAGGGGTCCCAGAGCGCCTGACCGTCATAGTGGGTATGGATGTCGACCCAGCCCGGCGCGACCATCAGGCCGTCGGCATCGATCTCCCGCCGGGCGCGACCGTCAACCTTGCCGACGCCGACGATGCGGTCGCCGTCGATGGCCACATCGCCGGTGAATGAACTGCCACCGGTGCCATCGAATATGTTGCCGCCGCGAATGATGATGTCGTGCATGGCGCTGCCTCCCCGCAAAGCCGATTGCCGCCCGTTCGGTGACAGAAATGGGTGTCACGTGACGGGAAGCGGTCTGACGGGTGCATTCTGCCGTCTTTCCGGCATCGGCCACAAGGCAGGTCTGCCTGTGTGCTTCACCGGCGGGACACAGGGGCACACGACAGTACCCTGACGGCATAACACTTGTGTTGCGCTGCACAATGGCTACAACGCTGGCTTGATCTGATTGTCGCCGGGCATGAACCCGGCCGTCGATGTCCGGGGTGGTCGGTGACTGACTGCGTATCGGACCCTGGAACACCTGCACCGAAAGTATCACGTTGGCTCATTTTGACGGTGTCGTGCCGCCGCTTGCAGAAGCGCTGGCACGCAAGAACTACGAAACTCTGACCCCGGTTCAGCAGAATGTGCTGGACCCGGAACTGGCGAACTCCGACCTGCTGGTCTCGGCCCAGACCGGCTCGGGCAAGACGGTTGCCTTCGGCATCGCGCTGGCGCCGACCCTGCTGGCGGGGGAGGACCGGTTTTCCCGTGCCGAGAGGCCGCTGGCGCTGGTGGTGGCCCCGACGCGCGAACTGGCCTTGCAGGTGAAACGCGAACTGCAGTGGCTCTATGAGCTGACCGGCGCGTCCTTCGCGTCCTGCGTCGGCGGCATGGACATGCGGACGGAGCGGCAGGCGCTGTCGCGCGGGGCACATATCGTTGTCGGCACGCCGGGTCGGCTGCGCGATCATATCGAGCGTGGATCGCTGGACATGACCGGCATGCGGGCCGTCGTGCTCGACGAGGCCGACGAGATGCTCGACCTCGGGTTCCGGGAGGATCTGGAGTTCATCCTGGGGGCCGCGCCGGACGACCGCCGGACCCTGATGTTCTCTGCCACCGTGCCGAAGATGATTGTCAGTCTGGCCAAGCGGTTCCAGCGCGATGCGGTCCGCTTGGCGACGACCGCCGAGCAGCGCCAGCACGTCGATATCGAATACCGGGCCATGAAGGTCGCGCCGAGTGACCGCGAGAACGCGATCATCAATGTGCTGCGCTACTTCGAGGCAAAGAGCGCCATTGTCTTCTGCGCGACGCGGGAAAGCGTCAACCGCATGACCAGCCGTTTCACCAACCGGGGCTTCTCGGTCGTTGCGCTGTCCGGTGAACTGAGCCAGGGGCAGCGCACCCACGCGCTGCAGGCCATGCGTGACGGGCGGGCGCGGGTCTGCATCGCCACGGACGTGGCGGCCCGCGGACTGGACCTGCCGGACCTGGAACTGGTGATCCACGCCGACCTGCCGCAGAACAGCCAGGCGCTGCTGCACCGCAGTGGCCGCACGGGCCGCGCGGGGCGGAAGGGTGTCAGCGTCCTGATCGTTCCCTTCAATCAGCGCTTCAAGGCGGAGCGGCTGCTGCAGGGCGCGCGCATCGAAGCCAACTGGGGCAACCCGCCCTCGGTGGCGGAGATCACCGAGCGTGACGACCAGCGCCTGCTGCAGGACGAGACGCTGACGGAACCGGTGGCCGAAGCCGAGCAGGCATTCGTGGATCAGATCCTGGCGCAGCATTCCGCCGAACAGGTCGCCGCCGCCTTTGTCCGTCTTTACCGCTCCGGCCAGTCCGCGCCGGAGGAACTGCAGGATGATTCCCGGCCCGAGCGCGGGGAGAAGCGTGATCGCAAATCCCGGGAGAAGGCCGACTTCACTGACGGTACCTGGTTCTCGCTCTCCGTGGGGCGCAAGCAGAATGCGGAGCCGCGCTGGCTGCTGCCCATGCTCTACCGCACCGGCAATATTGCGCAGGGCGATGTCGGGGCGATCCGCATTCACGGTGGCGAGACCCATGTGCAGATCGCACCGGGCAGTGTCGACAGCTTCACCGCTGCCATCGGTCCGAACCGGACCATCGACAAGAACATCAACGTGACCCGCCTGGAAGGCACACCTGAAGCGCCGGACGAACAGTCCGACCGTACGCCCGAGCGGAAGCGCCCCTATGCGGGGAAGAACGCATCGCGCCGGGACTCTGGTGATGACGGTGACGATGATCGCGAGGGGCCGACGCCCGAAGCGACGGAGGAGTTGCGGGAGGAACGGCCTGACCGCGCGCCCGACCGGAAGCGTCCCTATGCGGGCAAGGGCAAGCCCCGCAAGTCGTTCGAGGTTCGCGGGGAGGGGCGCCTGGAAAGTGGATCGCCGGATGGCGCCGACAGGCCCCGCGCGAAGAAGTCCTACAAGCCCCGTTCCCCCAGGGCCGACAGCCCGGACAGGCCAGCGCCCGACGGTGCGGCCCAGACACGTCCGACAGGCAAGAAACCGTTCAGGTCCCGTGCCGCCGGGCCAGATGGACCGGGTGACAAGCCCCGCAAGGTGAAGAAGCACCGGAAGGGCAGCCCCCCACCAGCCGGTGCGCGCAAGCGCAAGGGGGCGGAGTAGGGCAGGCGCCACTGCCGCTCCGCTCCGGGTTTGACAAAATTCGGCGTCGGCAACAGCATGACGCTTCGGCGTGGGCAGGGTTTCCGCGCCTGAACACATGGGATCAGCAATGTACCTGTCGAACACGGCAGGGGTGGGAGCAAGGCGCCCGGGCCGGTAACGGAACCCGACAGGAAACTCCCATGCGCCTCCGTCATCAGCCGGGGGCGCTTTTTCTTGTCCGCAGCGGGCCGCAACGGCAATGCGGGAAGAGGGTTGAATGATGCGAGACACACAGCGCACGCCACCAGGCCTGCTGACCCTGATCCTGCTCAGCAGCCTGTCGATCGTATCCCTGAACCTGTTTCTGCCCTCACTGCCGAACATGGCGCGGGATCTCGACACCGACTATGCGACTGTCAGCCTGGCCATCGCGGGCTATTCGGCGGTGGCGGCGGTGCTGTTGCTGATCGTCGGCCCGGCCTCCGACCGCTACGGTCGGCGTCCGGTCATTCTGGGTGGACTGGCGATCTTCTGCGTCGCGTCGCTCGGCTGTCTGCTGGCGACCGATATCGTGACCTTCCTGTGCTTCCGGATGCTGCAGGCGGCCATCATCGCCGGGTTCGCGGTCTCCCGTGCCGCGATCAGTGATACCGCCGCCGCGGGCAAGGCCGCCAGCCTGATGGGCTATCTCGCCATGGCCTGGGCCATCGCGCCGATGCTGGGCCCGGTGGTCGGTGGCGTACTGGATGAACTCTTCGGCTGGCGCGCCAGTTTCCTGGCGTTCCTGACCCTCGGCTGCGCCCTGTTCGTGCTTTGCTGGTTCGATGTGGGGGAGAGGTGGCCCGACAAATCTGGACAGTTGAGTTAGGTGGATTTTCTGCTCCCAATCCGGCAGCGTTGCCGGGACGAAGGAGCGAAGATGACAAGACGACCCAGGCGGAACCACAGCCCTGCCTTCAAAGCGAAAGTCGCATTGGCGGCGCTGAAGGGCGACAGGACGATGAGCGAGCTGGCGACGCAGTTCGACCTGCATCCCAATCAGATCAAGCAGTGGAAGGATCAGCTGCTTGAGGGCGTAACGGGTGTCTTCGATGACACGCCAAAGGCCGCGAAAGAGCCGCAGATCGACGTAAAGTCCCTGCACGCGAAGATTGGCCAGCTGGCGCTGGAAAACGATTTTTTAGAGGGCGCGCTCGACAAGGCCGGTCTGTTGCCGAGCGCAAGGAAATGACGGGCCCGGACCACAGGCTGAGCCTGACACGGCAAGCCCGGCTTCTCGGGATCAGCCGGGGCAGCCTGTATTACGCGCCGCGCCCGACCAGTGCGGCGGACCTCAAGCTTATGCGCAGAATTGACGAGTTGCACATGGACTACCCGTTCGCGGGCAGCCGTATGATGAAAGGGTTGCTGCGGCAGGAAGGCTTCACGGCCGGGCGGCTGCACGTGGCAACCTGCATGAAAACGATGGGCATTGAGGCGCTCTATCGCAGACCGAACACCAGCAAGCCTGCGCCCGGTCACAGGATCTATCCCTACCTGCTGCGCAAGCTGGCCGTGACGCAGCCCAATCAGGTCTGGGCCATGGATATTACCTACATTCCCATGGCCCGAGGGTTCGTCTATCTGGTCGCCGTTCTGGACTGGTTCAGCCGCAAGGTTCTGGCCTGGCGGCTGTCGGTGACGCTGGAAACAGCGCCGTGTCTGGAGGCCTTGAATGATGCCCTGCGCAGATATGGCAAGCCGGAGATCATGAACTCGGACCAAGGATCACAGTTCACGTCCATTGACTTCATCAAGGCGCTGAAGGACGCCGACATCCAGATCAGCATGGATGGCAAGGGCGCTTGGCGCGATAACGTGTTTGTCGAACGGCTCTGGCGCAGCGTCAAATACGAGGAGGTCTATCTGCACGCCTATGAAAGCGTGTCAGCCGCCCGACAGGGCATCGACCGATACCTGGCCTTCTACAACACAAGGAGACCGCATTCATCGCTGGAAGGGCAAACGCCCGATCAGGCATATCACATCAAGTTGCAACCAATCCCGGTGGCGGCATAACCAAGCGGAAAATCCACCTAAGAAACGGCTCGAAACTGTTCAAACGAACCGAACCACCTCTGGGAGACCAACACCAGCCGCTCAACGTCGATGATGAACCAGATCCGGGCCTACCCGGAACTGCTCCGCTCCGGGCGGTTCTGGGGCTATTCGCTCTGCATCGCCTTCTCCACAGGTGCCTTCTACGCCTTCCTTGGGGGCGCACCGCTGGTCGCTGTCGCGGTCTTCGAGATCTCTCCCGCAAGGCTCGGGTTCTATATCGGCAGCATCACGGCGGGCTTCATGTTCGGCAGCTTCCTCGCCGGCCGGTTCTCCGCCCGCTACGAACTGACGACCGTGATGATCACCGGTCGCCTCATCGCCTGCGGCGGGCTTTCAGTCGGGCTGCTGCTTGTGGCCTCGGGGCAGGTGTATCAGCTCATCCTGTTCGGGGCCTGCGCCTGTGTCGGTATCGGCAACGGGATCACCATGCCCAGCGCCAACGCCGGTTGCATGGCCGTGCGTCCGGGACTGGCCGGCAGCGCCTCCGGTGTTTCCGCCGCCCTGACCAACGCCGGCGGCGGCGCACTGGCCGCGTTCACCGGCACTGTATTGAGCGCGGAGAACGCGGCCTGGGGCCTGATCACCATCATGCTGGCCGCATCGGCCCTGGGCCTTGCCGCTGCCGTCTACGTCCGCAGGGCAGAGCGGGTCAGTGCACCTTCATCCTTTCCCGGGGCAGTCTAGTTGTCGGCGACGAAGGTCTGGCGCTGGTCGCCCAGCCCTTCGATTCCCAGGGTCACCACGTCACCGGGCTTCAGATAGACCTGCGGATTCTGGCCCATGCCGACACCTGGCGGCGTGCCGGTGGAAATCACGTCGCCCGGGTGCAGGGTCATGAACCGGCTAAGGTATGACACAAGGTGTGCCACGCCATAGACCATGGTGGCGGTGGAACCGTCCTGATAGCGCTTGCCATTGACCTCCAGCCACATCGACAGGTTCTGCGGGTCAGGCACCTCGTCGCGCGTGGCCAGCCAGGGACCGATGGGGCCGAAGGTGTCGCAGGACTTGCCCTTGGTCCACTGGCCCTCGTGCTCGATCTGGAACTCGCGCTCCGACACGTCGTTGGTGACGCAATATCCGGCGACATGGTCCAGCGCATCCGCCTCCGACACGTATTTCGCGGATTTGCCGATGACGACGCCCAGTTCGACCTCCCAGTCGGTCTTCACCGAACCGCGCGGGATGATGATGTCGTCGTTCGGGCCGACAATGGTGGAGCTTGCCTTCATGAAGATCACGGGCTCGCTCGGCACGGGATTGCCGGTCTCCGCCGCATGGTCGGAATAGTTCAGGCCGATGCAGATGAACTTGCCCGTGCCCGTGACGCAGGGACCCAGGCGCGGGTTGCCGTTCACGACTGGCAGGCTGCTGACATCGACACCGTCCAGGACCGAAAGGTCGGCCAGCAGGGCAGGATTGATGTCCGCTACATGCGCCGAGAGGTCACGCAACTGCCCCTCGCTGTCGAAGACGCCGGGTTTCTCGGCGCCCGGCTGTCCGTATCGTGTCAGTTTCATGGTTCTTCCCCCTCAGGATTGTTCTTGTTTTCGCGTGTTCAGACAGGCTCCGCCAGGAAGACCGGGATCAGGCGCGGTGCCTTCCTGCGATAATCCTCGTAGCGGTCGAAGGCGGCAACGGCAGCTTCCCACAGCCGGTCCCGTTCCGGCCCGTCCGGCACTTCCCGGACACGCATCGGCCAGACTTCTGTCGCGTCGCGAATCTCGACATCCGGATTGGCACGCAGGTTGTGGACCCATACCGGATCCTTCTCCGCCCCGCCCTTGGAACCGACCAGCACGTAGTTGTTCCCTACCTTGACCCGCATCAGGGGGATCTTGCGGATACCACCTGTCTTGTTGCCCATGTGGGTCACCAGAATGCAGGGCAGGCCGGTATCCATCAGCGTCGTACCCCTGGTGCCGCCGCTGCTCTCGTAGAGTTCGACCTGCTCGCGCACCCAGTCGGCGGCGGGCGGAAGATATTCAGCCATGGTGTACTCCCCTGAAAATGCCTGTTGCGGTCGGACCGCAGCGACTATCGTGCAACAAATTCGCGGGCTTGGGGAGGAATCAACAGTTGAAGCAGCGTATTCTTGGGCAGAACGGACCGAAGGTCAGTGTCGTCGGCTATGGTGCCATGTCGTTCACCGATTTCTACGGCAAGGCGACCGACGAGGGATCGATGCAGGTTCTGGACGCCTGTCTGGAGTTCGGCATCGACCATGTGGACACCTCCAACGTCTACGGCATGGGGCGGTCGGAGACGGTCATCGGCGAATGGCTGAAGCGCCGGGGCGGCGAATGTCCGTTCACCATCGCCACCAAGGGCGGCATCACCCGCAGCCCCGACCGCCGCTTCAACAATGACCCGGAGCACCTGACGGAACAGCTGGAGGGCAGTCTGAAACGGCTGGGTGTCGAGGCGGTCGATCTCTACTACGTGCATCGCCGTGACAAGGCGCACGAGATCGAGGCAGTGACGGAGACCCTCGCGGGGCTGGTCAAGGCGGGCAAGTGCAAGGCCATCGGATATTCCGAGATTGCACCCGGTTCCCTGCGACGGGCGCAGGCGGTGCACCCGATTGCGGCCGTGCAGTCCGAATATTCGCTCTCGACCCGGTCGCCGGAGCTGGGACTGGTGCAGACCTGCGCCGAGTTCGGCACCACCCTGGTCGCCTTCTCGCCCGTGGGGCGGGCCTTGCTGACCGACACGCCACATGATCAGGCATCGGTACAGGACATTGCCTTCATGAAGGACAACCCGCGCTTCGTGGAGCCGAACCTGAGCGCGAATCTGGCAAAGAATGCGGAGTTCCGCGCGCTGGCCGCCGACATGGGCGTGGCTGCGGCGACACTGGCGATCGCCTGGCTGGTGCATCAGGGGGATCACATCGTGCCGATCCCCGGTACGCGTTCCATCGATCATCTGCGCGAAGTGGCGGCGGGTGGCAGTCTGGACCTGAGCGCGGAAGATCTGAAGCGCATAGAGGAGGTTCTGCCGGTCGGCTGGTGCCACGGCGACCGCTACACCGCGACCCAGTGGGAAGGGCCGGAGCGGTACTGCTGAAACAGAAATTCAGAGGTGAATTTCAGGGGGTGTCGGGAAATGGTCGGAGCGGCGGGATTTGAACCCACGACCCCCACACCCCCAGTATGGTGCGCTACCAGGCTGCGCTACGCTCCGACGCGGCGGACCATAGTCGTTCCGGCTGCCGTGATCAATCGCCAGTCGTCAGCGCAAGCAGACTTTTCCGAAGTTCGATCAGTTCGCCCCGCGCATCCTCGATGGCGCGTCGCTGCAATACGCTCAGGCTGTCGACAACAGGGGCCTTCTTTGCGGCTGAACCCTGGTCGCGAAACATCTGCTGCACGCCCTTGATCGTGTACTTCTCCTCGTAGAGCAGATGCCGGATCCGCTGCAGCAGGGCCACATCCTCGGGCCGGTAGTAGCGTCGGCCACCGCCGCGCTTCAGCGGCTTTATCTCGGGGAACTTGCTCTCCCAGAACCGCAGGACGTGCTGCTGCACATCCAGTTCGGTCGCTACTTCGCTGATGGTACGGAACGCTTCTGGTGACTTCGCCAAGGCTGGTATCCGGTAGAAGAAGTTGCAGGGGCAGGGCGTCTCGATCGGCCCATGTCAGGCCAACCGCATCTCAGGTCCTGGCAGGTCTGCCCAGCAGGCCCTGGTTGATCTCGTCCTTCAGGACATGACTGGCCCGGAAGACCAGCACCCGTCGGGGTTCGATCGGGACTTCCTCACCGGTCTTGGGGTTCCGCCCGATGCGGCCACCTTTCTCGCGGACCTGAAAACTTCCAAAGGAAGAAATCTTTACGGTTTCGCCACTTGCGAGGTGATCTGCAATCTCCATCAGAACTGCATCGACCAGTTCCGAAGACTCGTTACGCGACAGACCGACTTCCCTGTACACAGCTTCACTGAGATGCGCACGGGTCACTGTCGAACCGCTCATAATCGTCGCTCCCCACTGCCACGCCTGTTCGGACTGCCATTCGGCATTGTTTTGTTGTTACGGCACATTACGCGCGAAATCCAATCCGGAGTCAAAGCAGTTCGGCGCAATTGTGTCAGTCGTTACCAGCGAACCAGCGCCGAACCCCAGGTGAAGCCACCACCCATCGCCTCCAGCAGCAGCAACTGACCGCGCTGGATCCTACCGTCACGCACGGCCTCGGTCAGCGCCAGGGGAACTGACGCGGCAGAGGTATTGCCGTGGCGATCAACGGTGACCACAACCTTCGACGGATCGAGTTTCAGCTTGCGTGCCGTCCCGTCCAGAATGCGCTTGTTCGCCTGGTGCGGAATGACCCAGTCGATGTCCTCCGCCTGCAGTCCCGTGGCATCCAGCGCCTCGCTGATCACGGCGGACAGGTTCACGACCGCATGGCGGAAGACTTCCTTGCCCGACATGCGCAGATGCCCGACCGTCTGGGTGCTGGACGGGCCACCATCAACATACAGAAGGTCGTGATGGCAGCCATCGGCATGCAGGTGACTTGTCAGGATGCCCCGGTCGGCATTGGTGCCGTCGCCTTCCATCGCCTCCAGCACGATTGCACCGGCCCCGTCGCCGAACAGGACGCAGGTTGTGCGGTCTTCCCAGTCGAGGATGCGAGAGAAGGTCTCGGCACCGATCACCAGCGCGCGGCGGAACTGCCCCGCCTTCAGGAAATTGTCGGCAGTGGCGAGTGCATAGACGAAACCGCTGCATACGGCCTGGATGTCGAAGGCGGCACCGTGGCGAATGCCCAGACGGGACTGGACCACGGTTGCGGTGGCAGGAAAGGTGCTGTCCGGGGTGGCCGTGGCGAGAACGATAAGATCAATGTCATCGGGCTGCAGACCCGCGTGATCCAGCGCATCGCGGGCCGCTGCCACCGCCAGATCGCCGGTGGTCTCCCCCTCCGCCGCGATATGGCGCTGGCGGATACCACTGCGGGCGACAATCCACTCATCGGACGTGTCCACCATGCCGGCCAGTTCGGCATTGGTCATGACCCGTTCAGGCAGATAGCTGCCGCTTCCGATGATCACGGAACGTATCATGCGTTGCCCGCTTTCTGCATTTCCCCACCCAGAAGGTCGATAGTCTGGCAGTCCTGAGCGATTCGTTCGATCATTCCGTCCTGAACCATGTCGGCGGCGATGCGGATGGCACTGGCGACACCGGTGGCATTGGCACTGCCGTGGCTCTTCACCACGACCCCGTTCAGCCCCAGGAAGACGCCGCCATTGTAGCCGTTGGGGTCGAGCCGGTTCTGCAGCCGCCTGAAGGCGCCACGGGCGATCAGAAAGCCCAGCTGGGCGATCCAGGAGGCGTTGATGGCCTGGCGCATCGTGTAGGTGACCAGCCGCGCCGCCCCCTCGTGGCTCTTGAGTGCGACATTGCCGCTGAAGCCGTCAGTGATGACCACATCGACCACGCCGCGCGTGATGTCGTGGCCTTCGACAAAGCCGTGATAGTGGAAACCGGCATCCTTGATGTTGCGCAGCCGCTCCGCAGCGGCGCGAACGATCTCGTTGCCCTTCAGTTCTTCCTCGCCAATGTTCAGCAGACCGACCGTCGGATGCACCCGACCCAGCACCGCGCGACAGAACGTGGCCCCCATCAGGGCGAACTGGACCAGATTGTCTTCATCGCAGACGACATTGGCGCCGAGGTCGAGCATGACGCTCTCCCCGCACTCGGTCGGCATGAAGCCGGCGATTGCCGGACGGTCGATACCGGCCTGGGGCCGCAGGGAGAACAGTGCCATGGCCATCAGGGCACCGGTATTGCCACCGGAAACCACACCATCGGCGTCACCGTCGCGGACGGCGTCGATGGCCATGCGCATGCTGGTGTCGCCGCCACGTCGCAGCGCCTGGCTCGGCTTCTCGTTCGAGCCAACGGTGCGTGGCGCGTGACGGATCTCGACACAGTCCGCCAGGTCACCACGCACAAGCGGTCTCAGCTTCGCTTCGTCACCGAAGAGAAGGAAACGTATGCCAGGATACTGAAGGCGGACATGAGTGATCCCGTCGACAACCGCGCCAGGGGCGTGGTCACCGCCCATGGCATCCAGTGATAGTGTCAGGGGACGGCTCATGCTGCGTGTGCCTGTTCAGGCGACGGGGCTCAGATGGCCTCGTCAGCCTCGAACACCTCACGCTCCTTGTAGTGGCCACAGGCTGCGCAGACATGATGCGGCAGCTTCATCTCACCGCAGTTGGCGCACTCGTGCGAACCGGTCGCGACCAGGGAATCGTGGGCGCGCCTCTGGTTACGGCGGGACCGCGTTACTTTCTTCTTGGGGACAGCCATTTCTACTCCTTAAAACCCTTCCGCCCGTGCGGCAGGGTCATGTCTCATCTCGCTTCAGTCGTGCCAGCGCCGCAAAGGGGCCGGTTGCTTCGTGCTTTCCGTCCGTCGCGGACGGCGGCAGGACAGCGTCTGCTTTCCTCGGAAACGGATCAAGCGACAATGCCAGATGCTCGGCAACCGCGGCGCCGAGATCCAGCCGATCCCCGTCCAGAGGTTCCGGCGGATCATCGTCGTCGGCGATATCGACTACACGATGTGTCTCATCCAGAACAGCCCGTGGCGTGTAATGCAACGTGATCGTCTCGTCAACATCGCCCGGTACCGGTTCCAGGGTCACGACGCATTGCTGCACCACTTGTGCACGCAGGTGAAACCGCAGGGTGACACCTTCATCAGCCGGCCAGATCGTCGCCTGCGCGCTGACGGCGGGCAGATCAAGCAGGTCGAAGGCCTCCGCCAGTGTTGCGCGGGCGGATTCGTCGAGCGTCAGCGTCACTTCCAGGCCCTTCTGGTCGATATCGGACAGGTCGACCCAGTGACTGAACAAGGGCGGGATTTCCGCGACCGAATCCGTCGTGTCCCTGTGTTTCATCATCAGACCTCCCTGTCCGGCATCAGGAACGTGAAACGCTCGGCCGCCATGTCCGCGAAGGGCAGTGCTGAAAGCATGTCCCAGTTGGCCATGACATAGGCCGCGAGCGCCGGCAGGGTGGCGTCGTCATCGGGGTCCGCGCGATAGACGTTCCTGTGCAGCGCCTGCTGCAGGGCCATGGCGTCGCCTGCGTCCAGCGCCGCATCATAGGCTGTCGCGCGCCCGTAGTAGGCGTGCGACATCTTCTTGACCCTGTGCCCGATGCCGATGTCCCCGACGCCGGAGAGGCGCAGCCCCTGGTCCAGATCCTTCAGCATCACGTCGAACAGGTACTGCGCCAGCCGCGGGGCAGGCCGGGCCTCCTTGTTCGCGCGGCGGATCAGCAGATGGACGTGCAGCACCAGCAGGTCGAAGCGCCCGTCAAACGTGTCGTCGACGTTCCAGTCGGTGTAGAAGAAGGGCAGCCGTGCCTGTTCACCCGCCATGCTGTAGAGCGAGTGGGCGGTCTTTCGCATCGGGTCGGGCTTGATCAGATCGAACAGGGACATGATATCTGGGGTCTTCCGCAGCAGACTTCAGGGTTCCGCAGTTGACTCGGACGGTGCGGTTCGGGCAATCGGAAAGCAACAGCTAGGTCCGCGAGGGCCCGGCGTCAATGGCCGGACGGTCAGGGTGGATCGGAACGACATGTTTGGACGCAGGAATTTCATGGTTCTGGCCGTTGTTGCGGGCCTGCTCGCGGCCTGTACACCCGACACGCATGTCGAGGGCTATCACCTCGACCGGGAACGCATCGATCGCATCCAGCCCGGCATCACGACACAGCAACAGGTGGGCGACATTCTCGGCAGCCCGTCCAGCGTGGCGACGTTCCGGGAGAATGCGGATACCTGGTACTACATCTCGAAACAGATAGAGAGCATCACCGAACTGGATGCGGAGGTGGTGGGCCAGCAGGTCGTCGCCGTCGACTTCGACGAGGTGGGGCGTGTCGAGAAGATCAGGGAATATGACCTGAAGGACGCCAAGGATATCCGGGTCGCGTCACGGACAACGCCGACACAGGGTGAGAAGCTGGGCTTCTTCGAGCAACTGTTCGGCAACGGGCTGCTGGGCGTCGGTCAGCAGTAGAGGCCCTCAGGGCGGATCGCTGTCGGTTCCGGCACTGTCCGGCCGCTCGGCACGGTCCAGGACAGTCAGCATCTCGTCCAGGACACGCTCATCGGTCGCCGCGATCTCTGCCGCCAGGCGATTGGCCAGCAGTGTCGCCTTCGCGCTGAGACCGGCGGTATCTATCACGACGCGCGGGTGGGACATGCGGGCAAGCTCGCGCAGGTCGTCCGCGTCCTCCCAGATCAGATTGAAATAGTCGATGATCTGCTGCACCAGCGACCAGCTCGGGCGACTGCGGTGACCATGCTCCAGCGCCGAGAGATAGGCAGGCGTGAGCTGAAGGTCCGCCGCCATGCGGCTGAGTGTCAGTCCCTGACGCTCGCGCAGCGCCCTGACACGCGTGCCGAAGGGCGTCATCCGCTGTCATCCCGCCTGTCATCCCGACGCCGTCGCAGCAGGACATAAAGTGCGCCGCTGCCGCCGTCGCGCGGCACGGCCGGTGCCGTTGACAGGACCAGGGGGGCGAGGTCGCCGGCCGCAAGCCAACCCGGCACTTCACGTTTCAGACGACCGGGTGGCTCAGGATTGAAGTAGGGACTGTCGCTTTCCGTCCGGCCCCTGTTGCCCTTGCCGGTGATGACCAGCAGGCACCGCAGCCCAGCGGCATGACAGGCCCGCACCCGCTGGCGCAGGGCCGCATGAGCCTGTTCGCGGTTGAGGCCATGCAGGTCCAGCCTCGCGTCGATCTGGAAGGTGCCCTTGCGCAGCCGCTCCGCGGTTCGCCGATCCAGTCCCGCAACGCGTCCACGGGCGGCAGGTGACGGCTGTTCGGTGGGGGTCATCGGTCGTGGTGTGGCTGGCTGTACGGGCGCTGGTGTAGCAGCGGGAGGTGTCGTCGACTTCTTCCGGCTGCTGCCCCTGGATGCGACGGGTTTCGCGGTCTCCGTGCCTGCTGGAGGCTGAGCGGCCTCCGCGCGACGCCGCTCCAGATCCTTCAGCCGTTCCATGGTCGAGGGCAGGGGAGTCACGGTCTGCGCCACCCGTTGCCACAGGTCGGTGTCATCCCTGTCGCCGGTCTTGCCCTTCGGTCTGCGGGGCACGCGGGCCATGTCCTCAGTCCTCGCCGGCGGCATCCCGTCCGACACCGTCAGCCATGTCATCCACCATCACGACATGCAGGCGACGCGGGCCATGCGCGCCCATGACAATCTTCTGCTCCACGTCGCCGGTGCGGGATGGCCCGGAAACGAGATTGAGCGTGCGCGGCAGCACCCCGGCACCGAACCGCTCCCGTGCCATGCCGAAGGCGTCCTCCATGGCGCGCACGACCTGGCTGCGGCGCATGACGACGATATGGTTGTCGGGGACGAAGTTGAGGGTCGGCGGAGTCTCCGGACTGGAGGCGAAAACCAGCGTTCCGGTCTCCGCGATGCCGGCGAAAGCGGGCGTTACGCCTGTCTGGTCGGTAATCTCCGCGGCACCTGAGGAAACCTCCAGCAGCGGTGCGCTGTCCCAGGGCAGATCCGTCACATCGGGCGACGGCGACAGCTTCAGCCTGCCAGGCAGGTTCAGGCCCTTCAGGTAATCGGCAACCGCCTGCGGGACCGCTTCAGGGGCCGCAATCTCGTCAACGGTGATCGCCAGTTCGCGGCACTTCGCCAGGAACAGGGCATAGCGTTCCGGCTCGGGCCGGTCTGCGCGTGCGGGAATGAGATTGGCTTTCGGATCGGCGATCCGTGCCGCCAATTCCTCCGGTGATCTGCGCAGGGGGTTGCCCTGATTGGCCGCGCTGATCTTCGCCAGCAGAGCGTCCTTGCCTGACATGGTGCATCCCCTTCAGCAGATGATCGACATGATCATGTCCCAATGCTCTATCGGTAAAGTCGGGGGGCATGCAAGCATCCCCGGTCACCGGGCGTCCTTGCATGCTGCCGGGCAGGGGACGTCAGGTGCGCGGACCGGCACTGCGTCCGGCCCGCCAGTGTTCCATGGCCGCGTTCAGTTCCGCCTCGTTGATCGGCTTGGCCAGATAGTCGTCCATGCCGGCGTCGAGGCACATCTGCTTGTCCTCTGCCATCGCGTTGGCGGTCAGGGCGATGATCGGGATATCGAGCTTGTTGCCATCCAGTGCCCTGATGCGACGGGTGGCTTCCAGACCATCGACTTCAGGCATGTGAATATCCATCAGCACCAGGTCGAAGTCATTGTCACGAACCGCGATCTCGGCCTCCGCGCCGTTCTCGACCGCGGTCACCTTGTGGCCGTTCTTGCCCAGCAGGGCGAGAGCGAGCATCTGATTGATCTCGTTGTCCTCCGCCAGCAGGATCCGCAGCGGACCGGAACTGGCGGCCCTGACCGGCCTGGCGGCATCATCGTCGTCGTCATTCACATCGACCTGATCGTCCACTTCCAGTTCAGGTGTCAGCAGACGGTAGAGAGAGCGGCGGCGGATCGGCTTCGTCAGATAGCCATCGAAACCGGCATTCTTCAGCGGTTCGTTCTCGGCGCGGCGACTGACCGGCAGCATGACAATGGCGCGCGTCGATGCGAGCTTGGGGTCCGCCCGCAGCTGTTCGATGAATTCTGTCGCGGGAACGTCTTCCAGCGACCCGTCGAAGAGGACGGAATCGTAGGGTGTGCCCTTGGCAGCCGCGGCGCGCAGCAGTTCCAGTGCCTGCCCGCCGCTGGAGGTGCGCTTCGCAATCGCGCCGCCGTCGGTCAGTTGATCGGCCAGCGCCCAGCGGGCGATACGATTGGCTTCAGCCACCAGAATGCGTTTCTGGTCCAGACGCGCTTCGGCGCGGGGGGAAGTGCCGCCCTTGGCCTTCTTCAGTTCGATCTCGAACCAGAAGGTGCTGCCCTTTTCCTTTTCGCTGATCAGGCCGATCTCGCCGCCCATCTTCTCGACGATACGCCGGGTGATCGCCAGACCCAGGCCGGTACCGCCGTAACGCCGGGAGACCGAGGAATCGACCTGCGTGAATTCCTCGAACAACTGTGCCTGCTTGTCTTCGGGGATGCCGATGCCGCTGTCGATGATCTCCACGCGGATGGCCGCGGAATCGGGCCGGTCCTGCAAGAGGCGCAGCGCAATCACGACGCCGCCTTCGTGGGTGAATTTCACGGCGTTGCCAGCCAGGTTGACGATGGCCTGGCGCAGACGGCCCGGGTCACCGATCAGGTGCCGCGGAATGTCCGGGTCGGCCATGGCCATGACCTCGATGCCGCGCTCGAACGCCCGGGGCGCCAGCAGTTCGGCGATCTTCTCGCACAGTCCGGCAATATCGACATCAATGCTCTCGAACTCCAGATAGCCGGCTTCGATCTTGGAGAAGTCGAGAATGTCGTTGATCAGGGTCAGCAGCGACTGGCCGGATTCCTGAACCGCATCGGCGTAATTCTTCTGTTCTGCCGTCAGTTCGGTATCGAGCAGCAGGCTGGTCATGCCCAGAACACCGTTCATCGGGGTGCGGATCTCGTGGCTCATGGTGGCCAGGAAGCCGGACTTGGCGCGGTTCGCGGCCTCCGCCTCGTCGCGGGCTACGCCGAGCTCCCGCTCCGTCTCCTTGCGGTCCGTGATGTCGCGCCCGACCCGCTGGATCTCGGTGATGCGTCCGTCCGGGTCGCGCAGCGCCACATCTTCCCAGGCAATCCAGCGCCAGCCGTTGCTGGTCAGGACACGCTGGTCGTAGCTGGCGCGGTAGGGGGGGATGCTGATGCGTTGCAGGTCGAAGGGCTGCGATCCCTCCTCGACGGCCACATTGACCGTCAGGGGCTTGCCGATGGCGTCTTCGTTGCTGATCCCCAGGGTCCGGCCGAGTGCTTCATTGGCGAAGCTCAGGCGGCCGCGGGAGTCCAGTCGCACGATCAGGTCATGCTGGGTCTCGACCAGGCCGCGATAGCGTTCCTCGTTGGCGCGGAGGGTGGAGTTCATGTCGTTGAGCAGTTCGACCGTCTCAGACAGGCGGTCCGCCATCTCCGTCATGCGATGGTTCTGGCTGTTGAGCCGCATGTACTTACGCCGCGCATCCTCGATCAGGACACCGACGATCAGGACAATGATGATGACGAGGGCGCTGACGGACTTGGGGCCGATGGCGATCTTGCCTTCGCCCGCGAAAAGGTCGGCATTGAAGATCAGAACGACAGCAGCAACACCGGCAATGGCAATCAGCGGCGCTGCGTAACGCAACCACCCCTGGCCAATCCGTCCTGCCCGCCGTCCGGAACCTATGTCTGACACTCCCCGACTCCAAAACGCGAAGGTGACATGAAAAGATGTGCCAAATCGTTACCGATCCAGCATCTCAACTGTTAACCCTGGCGTCGATGCAAGAACCGTGCGATCACAGTACCAATCGCATCAGATGAGTGAAAGGGGTAGTCTGATACTTCATTTCTCCGGCGTTGGCGTCCGGGATCAGGCGTCGATCTTGCCCGCTTTCGGTTCCACGTAGTAATCCGGGAACTTCTCCTTCACCACGGGGCTGTAGTCTGCCCAGGCGTGGCAGGTGTTCAGGATTCCGGGGCGCCCGTCAGCTTTCTTGCCGCCCATGTTCTTGATCGGCCAGATGGTCTGCATGGTGGCCGTGGCCATCTGTGGCAGCAGTTCGACGATATGGGTGCAGCCCGCGGTGCCGCCGACCCTCTCGCGGGCCTTCCTGTTGAAGCCCGGTCCGATCCGCAGGCCGGCAAGCGCGGCGAAGTTCGGCGCGACTTCCTTGCACATGCTGTAGGGCGTGATTTCCGACCAGGCCTCGGCGGCATGGATCATCATGTCCTCATCGACGGTCAGGCGCAGCCACATCTTGTGAACCATGCCGTCGTCGCGCCGTTCCATCATGTTCCCGTAGGGCACCGGCTTGTGGTCGGAGATCATGCCTTCCATGTCCCACAAGCCATCTTCCCTCTCATATCCGCAGATCTCGATCTTGCGCGTATGGCGGTGGGCGCGTTGGGCCGGTTCGGACAGGGCCATCATGGTTCTCCAGCAATTGCACTAAGCGGGCGACGGCGGAAGATACCAGTGAAATGGCACAGGTCCAGACCGGTTCACGAATGGCGGGTATCTCCCGTGTCCCGATCCGCGGGTCCGGGCAGGAAGATCGCGGCAGCCCGGGACCGGCTGGCCGTCAGCCCCAGGCGATCGGCAGGGAGGTCAGGCCCCGCAAGGTGAATGTCGGACGCCAGTCCGGCTCGTCGGGCTTCTCCAGCCGCAGATCGGGCAGTCGCGCCAGCAGGCTGCGGAATGCGATATCGGCTTCCACCCGCGCAAGCTGGGCGCCGAGGCAGAAGTGAATGCCGCCACCGAAGGACATCGGTCGCACATCCTTGCGGTCAACGCGGAAGCTTTCCGGTGCGTCGAACGCGGCGCCGTCGCGATTGGCCGACCCCAGCAGATTGATGATGTGGTCGCCCTTCGGAATGGTGACGCCATTGACCTCGACATCTTCCATCGCGGTGCGGCCGGTCATCTGCACGGAGGAATCGAAGCGCAGCATCTCCTCGATCGCGCCCGGCACCAGATCGGGATTGTCACGCAGCTTGGCGTACTCGTCCGGGTTCTGCAGCAGGGCGAGGAGCCCGTTGCCCAGCAGGTTGACGGTCGTTTCGTGCCCGGCGCCGAACAGCAGGATCACGTTTCCGACCAGTTCCGCCTCCGTCAGCCGTTCGCCGGCTTCCTCCGCCTGCACCAGGACCGTCGTCAGATCGTCCTGCGGTTCGGCGCGGCGGCGGGAGAACAGGTCGCGGAAATAGGCCTCCTGCCGCGAAAAGCCGTCGCCGATCTCCTGCAGTTCCTCTGCGCTGACCGGGGTCGGGTCGATCAGCCGCCCGGAGATCTTGGAACCGAACTCGAAGTGGCTGCGATCCTCCGGCGGGATGCCGAGCATGTCGCAGATCACGTTCACCGGCAGCGGATAGGCAAAGTCCCGGATGAAGTCCATCCGGCCGCGCGGTGCCGCCCGGTCCAGCAACTCATCGACAAGCGTCTGGATCTGGGGACGCAATCCGTCGATGCGGCGTGCCGTGAAGGCCTTGGAGACGAGGCCGCGCAGGCGGCTGTGGTCCGGCGGGTCCTGGACCAGCATCCATGTGCGCATGTTGGCGTAGACCGGATTGTCGAAGACATCGTCACCGTTACGCATCTTCATGCGCTCGTCGAAACCCTTCCCGAAGCGGCGGTCCTTCAGGATCATCTGCACGTCGGCGTAGCGGGATGCGACCCAGAATCCCAGGGGCGTCTTCATCAGCGGCTGGTTTTCGCGCAGCAACTCGAATGACGGGTAGGGATTGCGCAGGAACTCCGGCGAGAACGGGTTGAAGAGCGGTGCGTCGGCGACCGGTGTCTGTTCGTTCATGCTGTGCCTCCCGGGCAATGTCGGCAGAATTGATGACCGCCGTTCATTTATCCGGGAAGGTTAAACGCGAACCACCAGTTCCGGCAAGTCATCCATGTGCTGAAAAACCCCCTCCGCACCCGCATCCAGCAGCATCTGCCGGTCACGATCGTGATCACGGTGACTGCCGCCGGTGAAGCCCAGCGCCCGCATGCCCGCCGCGCGCGCCGCCTGCAGGCCGAAGGGGCTGTCCTCCACGACGACGCAGGCGCGCGGATCGACATTCATCTCGCGGGCGGCATGCAGGAAGAGGTCGGGCGCGGGCTTGCCGCGTTTCACCATGGTGGCGGAGAACAGTCGTCCGGCGAACAGATCGATGATCCCGGTCGTGCCGAGGGTGAGGGTCATCTTGCTCACCTCGCCGGAGGATGCGACGCAGGTCAGGGCCGTGATCCGCTCCACCGCGCCGCGCACACCGGGAATGGCCTTCACTTCCCGCGCCAGCACCTCGGCGGTGCCGGTCCGGATGTCGCTGACGAAGCTGTCGGGCAGCCGGACGCCAAATCTTTCAAGCACAAGCTCCGCGCAACTGCTCAGCGACAGGCCGACGAACGTCGCCTCCGTCTCCTCGACCTCTATCGCGACGCCATGGTCGTTGAGATAGCGGGTGAGCAGCCGGTTTGCCGGGCGCTCGCTGTCCACCAGGACACCGTCGCAGTCGAAGATGACGAGGTGGCTCATTCCGCGCAGGCTGCCGGCTTCGCGGGCGCGCGGCAGAGCAGCAGGCCATCATCGGTGACAGACCCGGCAATCAGCATGCCATCGATCCGCAGAACCCCGGTGGCGCCGCTGACCGGGTCGCCGTCCGGGTCATCATGCAACAGGGTGCAGCTGTCCGGCCTGTCCGGGTCGAGGGAGATCAGCCGTGTCGGCGCACTGCTGAAGAACGGCCACTTCCGCATGTAGAAATACAGGTCCATCGTGTCGGGATGCACGGCGGTCAGCAGGTTTCCGTCCACATCCATGTCCAGGTTGTCCGGTCCGCCGGGCACGGGAATGGTCCTGGCCGGTCGTTTCAGGCGCCCGTCGATCAGTTCGTAGGCCCTGATCCGGTCGGCCTGCGTCTCCGCCACATAGACAGTCGGTTTCTCGCCTTGGTCGACAAGGACGCCGTTCGCGAATGCCAGACGGTCATCAAGGATCTCCGGCGCGTCGGCGCGTGTGAGATCGACCATGGCGATCTTCGAACGCTCCTGTCCCAGCAGCAGTTCGAAGAAGGCGCCGATCCCGCCACAGGCGCCGCGATCCAGACTGACGATGGCGGTGTTCCCGTCCAGGGCGTCCAGGTCATTGGCGGCGCATATGTCTGGATGCGAATAGGTGCCTTCATGATCCAGCGCGCCATTCGGGGCGACGAAGAAGACCTCGATCGAGGTTCCGGCCGTGCCGTCATCGCGCCGCGCGGTTCCCATCTCGCGATGGTTGATCACCATCAGGCGCCCGGTCTGCTTGCCGATGCGCTGGTCCAGAAAGCCCGCCTTCGGCAGTTCCGGTTCCCACAGCGCGAACCCGTGCGGGTGCAGGACCTGATCCTCCTGAAAGAGTTCGGTGAGGTTCGGAACCGGCAGGTCAATCGGGCGCGAGACCTCGATGAATTCCCGCTTCAGGCGCGGGAACGAGATGGCATAGATGCCGTTGGCGACCGGTTCGTCCGCATCCCCGTCGGCCCAGCGATCATGGGCGGACAGCAGGATCCGCTTGCTGGGGGCGTGCCATGCCAGGTCCTCGATGCCGCGCAGCACCGCACCGGTGCTCGCATCGGTCAGATGCACCTCCCGGCAATCGGCGGCGTCGGCCGTCCCTGCAGACGGCACAGCGGCGATCAGGGCCGTGGACAGTGCGATCAGGACGCGCCGCGCTGCCCCCACAATTCCGTGGTGCTGGTCTGTTCTGGACATGGTTGCGCCCGAAACCCTTTCTGACGACGATGGCCTCACAGCCAGAGGATGACGAGAAGCGTCATTCGGTCAACCACCATTCCCGCCGCAGGGCAGGCGCTTCCCGGTCGGCGGTCCTGGCCTTCCCGCGCTGCATCAGGAGCTGCCCCGAGCATGAGTGTCACCCCCTCAGTCGTCGCACCACCACAGACGACAATGGCGCAGGCGCTGCTGGTCGGGACACTGACCATGTCGACGATGCTCTACGCCATGACGGTGACGATCGCCAATGTCGCCCTGCCGAAGATGCAGGGGGAGTTCGGCGCGACGCAGGACCAGATTGCCTGGGTCGTGACCTTCAACATCGTGGCGACGGCGGTGATGACGCCGCTGACCGGCTGGCTGATCGCGCGGCTGGGCCAGCGCAAGGTCATGATGTACTCGGTGGCGGGCTTCGCGATCTCGACGATGCTCTGTGGCATGGCGTCGTCACTGACAGAAATCGTGATCTATCGCGTGTTTCAGGGCCTGTGCGGCGCACCCATGGTGCCGACCAGCCAGTCCATTGTCCTGCAGGCCTTCACCAAGGACAAGCAGGCGAGCGTCATGTCGATCTTCGGCATGGGCGTGGTGATGGGGCCGATCATCGCGCCGACCCTCGGCGGTTACCTGTCTGAGGAATATGGCTGGCGCTGGGTCTTCTTCATGATCGTGCCCTGCGCCGTGCTGGCCTTTGCCGGTATCCTGGTGATCGTCCGCGATCTGGCCACGCCGGGCCGGATCCGTCTCGACTGGACCGGGTTCATCAGCCTGTCGATTGCCGTGGCCGCAACCCAGCTGATGCTGGACCGCGGCGAGCGGGAGGACTGGTTCGAGTCCATGGAGATCATGCTGGAACTCGGCCTGGCCGCACTGGCGTTCTACATCTTCATCGTCCACAGCCTGACAGCGGACAAGCCGTTCCTGAACTTCAAGCTGTTCAAGGACCGGAACTATGCCTTCGGGATGCTGTTCATCCTGATCTTCGGCATGCTGAACTTCACGCCGATGGTGCTGTTTCCGCCGCTGCTGCAGCACCTGCGCGGCTTTCCGGACACCGACATCGGCTGGCTTCTGGCGATGCGCGGTGTCGGCACGCTGATCGCCTTCACGGCCATGGTCTGGCTGTCGAAATATGACCCCAGACGCTGGATGACCCTCGGCTTTCTGATGCAGGGCATTGCCGGTCTCTATATCGCAGGCTTCAACATCAACCTGACGGCCTTCGACGTGGCCTGGACCAGCATGCTGCAGGGCTTCGGAGTGGGCATGACCTGGGTGCCGACGACACAGATTGCCTTTGCCACACTTCATCCCCGGGACGCGGGGGAGGGCAGTGCGGTCTTTCACCTGATCCGCAATTTCGGCTCCAGCCTGTTCATTTCCATCAGCATTGCCGTCGTCATCCGGACCAGCAACATCAACTATTCCGACCTGACGACCCATGCCTCGCCCTTCAACGAGAACTTCCAGTATCCATCCTCGGCGGGGGCCTGGAATCTGGACAGTCTGCAGGGGGTGGCCGCTTTCGCCGGCGAGATCGGGCGGCAGTCATCGATGATCGGGTATCTGAACGCTTTCTGGCTGTTCGGCGTTGTCTCACTCGCCGTCATTCCATTCCTCTGGATGGTGCGGTGGGAAGGGAATCGCTGAGTTGACGCCGGAGATCGTACGCTGGATCATCAATTCACGTTTCAGGGGAGATAAAGCATGAACGACCGGAGCGAAGCCGACATTGCCGAATGTCTGCAGCCGACCGACCTGATCGATTCCGATCATCCGGGAATCGTTGCCTTCGCCAGGAAGGTGGTGGGATTGGAGACGGACCCGAAGGCGAAGGCGATCAAGCTCTATTACGCCGTTCGTGATGACTTCTATTACGACCCCTATGGCGTGCGCATGACGCAGGATCATTTCCGCGCCAGTGCCTGTCTGGAGCGCAACAGCGGTTTCTGCATCACCAAGGCCGGTCTGCTGGCCGCGGCGGCGCGGGGGCAGGGCATTCCGGCGCGGCTGGGATTTGCCGATGTGCGCAATCATGTCTCCACGAAGCGCATGAGCGACCAGATGGGCACCGATGTCTTCTACTATCACGGCTTCACGGAGCTGTTCATCGACGGCAAGTGGGTGAAGGCGACACCGGCGTTCAATATCGAACTTTGCGACAAGTTCCGGATCATGCCGCTCGACTTCGACGGTGAGAACGATTCCGTCTTCCATCCGTTTACAGCGGATGGCGACCGGCACATGGAGTATGTGCAGGAGCGCGGGCATCGCAATGACATGCCCTTTGAGGAGATTCGCGACTGCTTTCGCGAGTTCTACCCCTACATGTTTGATGACGGGACCGCGATCGACGGTGATTTCGCGGCCGAGGCGGAGGCGGAGAACGCCTGATTTCCAAGGGGTTGGTTCGACGGTCCGGGACTGCGGCGCTTGGTCCGGGGATTTCGTGAGTCGCGGAACTGGTTGCAAAGCCTGACTGATGGCATAAGTCGCACAACAATCAATCCAGCCCGCGTTTGCCGCGAACGGAATTTTCTCCGGTCTCGCGCCTGTTGGGCTACTCCGTTTCCGTCGCTGACGGAGCTGCCATAGGAGTTCCGACGTGATCACGATCCGTGAAGCCCTCACCTTCGATGATGTCCTGCTCGCCCCGCGCGAATCCGGTGTTCTGCCGGGGGAGGTCAGCACCGCCACCAACCTGACGCGGGAAATCGCGCTTGGCGTGCCCGTCCTGTCTGCCGCCATGGACACGGTGACGGAGGCCCCCATGGCGATTGCCATGGCGCGGCTGGGCGGTATCGGCGTCATCCACAAGAATTTCACGGTCGAGGAACAGGCGGAGGAGGTGCGCAAGGTCAAGCGCTACGAATCCGGCATGGTCGTCAATCCGGTCACAATCTTCCCTGACGAGCCGCTGGCCAATGCGCTGGCGCTGATGAATACCCGGTCGATCTCCGGCATTCCCGTCGTGGAACGCAAGACCCGGCGTCTGGTGGGCATCATCACCAACCGAGACGTCCGTTTCGCCACCGACAAGCGCCAGCCGGTTTCCGAACTGATGACGCGGGAAGGCCTGGTGGTGGTTCAGGACAGCGGCGTGAACCGTGAAGAGGCGAAGCGGCTGCTGCATCAGCATCGCATCGAGAAACTGCTGGTGGTGGACGAGGACTATCGCTGTGTCGGTCTCGTCACCGTGAAGGATATCGAGAAGGCGGAATCGCACCCGCATGCCTCGAAGGACGCCCAGGGGCGCCTGCGGGTCGCGGCAGCCACCGGCGTGGGGCCGGAGGGGCTGCGTCGCACCGAGGCACTGATCGAGGCCGGTGTCGATCTGGTCGTCGTCGATACTGCGCATGGCCACAGCCTGCGGGTGCTGGAGGCCGTGTCGGAGATCAAGAAGCGCTCGAACTACACCCAGGTGCTGGCCGGCAATGTCGCCACCGCCGACGGTGCCCGCGCCCTGGTCGATGCCGGGGCCGACGCCGTGAAGGTCGGTATCGGTCCGGGGTCCATCTGCACGACGCGGGTCGTTGCCGGTGTGGGCGTGCCGCAGCTCACCGCCATCATGGATGCGGTCAGTGTCTGTCGGGATGCCGGGATCCCGGTGATCGCGGACGGTGGCGTGAAGTTCTCAGGTGACCTGGCGAAGGCAATCGCCGCAGGCGCGTCCTGCGCCATGATCGGCTCCCTGCTGGCCGGCACCGACGAGTCGCCGGGCGAGGTGTTCCTGTATCAGGGCCGGTCCTACAAGTCCTATCGCGGCATGGGCTCGCTCGGCGCCATGGCGCGTGGTTCCGCCGACCGCTACTTCCAGGAAGACGTGAAGAACGAACTGAAGCTGGTCCCGGAAGGAATCGAGGGGCGCATCGGCTACAAGGGTGCGGTCAGCCAGGTGGTGCACCAGCTCGTCGGCGGCCTGCGGGCGGCCATGGGCTATACCGGTTGCGTCGACATCCCGACCATGCACCGGAGCTGCGAGTTCCTGCGCATCACCAACGCAGGCCTGCGGGAGAGCCATGTCCATGACGTGGAGATCAGCCGGGAGGCTCCCAACTATGGCGGCGGACACTGATCGCGTCGGCACCGGGACGTGACCCCCGCCGCCAGACTTCAGGCCGCCATCGAACTGCTTGACCGGATCGAGACCGAGGCACCGGCCGCCGACTGGATCATGCGCGACTATTTCCGGAAGCGGCGCTACGCGGGGTCCGGTGACCGTCGCGCTGTTGGCCAGATCGTGTTCACGGTGCTGCGCCAGCGCGGGCTGATTGACTGGCGTCTGGTGCAGGGAAATCTGCCAATCACCAATCGCTTGCGGGTATTTCTTTCCCTGTTGCTTGAAGAAGACGCCGCTGCGCTGCCCGCTGAATCCACGGCCCATGGACCGGTTCCGCCCACGGCGGACGAGACCACGGCCCTGGACCTGGCCCGGACGCAGGATGCTGCCGAAGCGCCCCTGCCGGACCGTGCCGGTTTCCCTGCGCATCTGCTGGCGGACCTGACGGAGACCTACGGAGAGGGCGTGGAGCAGGAACTGCTGGCGCAGCTCCAGGACGTGGCTGCCGTCGATATCCGGGTGAACAGCCAGAAGTCGGACCGGGACACGGTCCTGGCGCGTCTGGAAACCGATGGCATCGGTGCCACGGCGTGGGGCTGGACCGGAACGGCGGTCCGGCTGGCAGGACGGCCGAACCTGAATGCGCATCCACTGCTGGGCGACGGCACCATCGAGATTCAGGATGCGGGCAGTCAGCTCGTCTCCGCGCTGGTCGGGGTGGAGCCGGGCCAGCAGGTTGCTGACTTCTGTGCCGGGGCAGGGGGCAAGACCCTGGCTATGGGCGCGCGCATGGAGAACCGCGGCGAGCTGCATGCGCTGGACGTGGACGTGCGCCGGCTGGAGCGGCTGCGGGCCAGGGCAACCCGTGCCGGACTGCGCAATGTGCAGAGCCGACGGATCGATCCGGAGGGCGACCTGCCGCAGGAACTGGTCGGACGCATGGATCGCGTCCTCGTCGATGCGCCGTGCTCCGGCAGCGGCACCTGGCGTCGCCAGCCGGAACAGCGCTGGCGCCTGGACGCGGCGCGACTGGAGCAGCATCAGGTGCGCCAGATACAGATTGCCGGACGTGCCGCCACGTTGCTGCAGCCGGGCGGCCTGCTGATCTACGTCACCTGCTCCATCCTGCGTGCCGAGAATGAGAGCGTGATCACAGAACTGATGCGACAGCTTCCGCATCTTGTGCGTGTCGATTGCCGGGATATGGCTGAAAAGGCCGGAGTATCACTGCCCGAAGGGGCTGTTACAGAGGCAGGGGAACTGCGGCTGTCACCGTATTGTCACGGCGTGGACGGCTTTTTTGCGGCTGTCCTGCGCAGCGATATCCGGTAGTGTCTGCAGCAGCCCGGTCACGATCAAACCACGTGAAGGAGTTTAATGATGTCGAAGTTTACGCGCGGCGTTGCGGTGGCCCTCACCATGGGTGCGCTTGCCCTGACACCGGTTGCGGTTTCGGCCATGGGATCAAGTTCCAGCGACGATTCCTCCAGCAGCAAGGCAAAGCCCTCGAATGCTGCCTATGACCGCGGTGTCGCCGCGGTGGAGGCTCAGGACTGGAAGACGGCGATCACCAACCTGGAACTGGCCACGGCCAAGGACCCGGGGAACGCGGACGCCTTCAACTATCTCGGCTATGCCTATCGCAAGAGCGGCAATTATCTCGACGCCCTCTCGTCCTACCGCACGGCCCTGGACATCGATCCGGAGCACAAGGGTGCGCACGAGTATATCGGTCAGGCCTATCTGGAGATCGGCAACATGGCCGAGGCGGAGAAGCATCTGGCTGCGCTCGATTCGATCTGCACCTTCGGCTGCGCCGAATATACCTCGCTGAAGAATGCGGTGGCCCGGGTAAAGGGTTCCTGAGACCACGGTTTTTCCGTGACCTCTCTGCCCGCTGGACAAGTCATGGCCATCCGCGTATCGGGTGGCCATGACTGACAGCGTTCTGATCGTCGATTTCGGCTCCCAGGTGACCCAGCTGATCGCACGGCGTGTGCGAGAGGCCGGGGTATTCTGCGAGATCGTGCCTTTCGACAAGACCACCGAAGGGCTGGCGCGACTGCAGCCCAAGGGGATCATCCTTTCCGGCGGCCCCGCCTCCGTTACCTTTGACCACACGCCGCGTGCGCCCCAGGCCGTCTTTGATGCCGGTCTGCCGATCCTGGGCATATGCTATGGCCAGCAGACGCTGGCACAGCAGCTCGGCGGCGGTGTCTCGCCCAGCGAGGAAAAGGAATTCGGCCGCGCCGATATCGAGGTCGTGGACGGTTGCGCCCTGTTCGACGGCGTCTGGTCCACAGGCCACAAGTATCGGGTCTGGATGAGCCATGGTGACCATGTCACCAGGCTGCCGCCGGGTTTCCGCGTCGTCGCAAGCTCCGTCAACGCCCCCATCGCCGCCATCGCCAACGAGGCGCGGCAGATCTTCGGACTGCAGTTCCATCCGGAGGTGGCGCATACCCCCGACGGTGCCCGCCTGCTGGCGAATTTCTGCCTTGGCGTCTGCAACTGTGCCGGCGACTGGACCATGGCAGCCTTCCGCGACGACTCCATCCGGCGCATTCGGGAGCAGGTGGGCGACGGGCGCGTGATCTGCGGTCTTTCCGGTGGTGTCGATTCCGCCGTCACCGCCGTACTGGTGCATCAGGCAATCGGGGAGCAGCTGACCTGCGTCTTCGTCGATACCGGTCTGATGCGGATGGGGGAGGCGGACGAGGTCGTCAGCCTGTTCCGCGACCACTACAACATCCCGCTGGTGCACAAGAATGCGGAGCCCATGTTCATGGGCGCGCTGGCCGGGGTCAGCGACCCGGAGACCAAGCGCAAGATCATCGGCAAGCTGTTCATCGACGTGTTCGAGGAAGAGGCGAAGGCCATCGGCGGCGCCGATTTCCTGGCCCAGGGCACGCTCTATCCCGATGTCATCGAGTCGGTCTCCTTCGCGGGCGGTCCGAGCGTCACCATCAAGTCGCACCACAATGTCGGCGGCCTGCCGGAGCGGATGAACATGTCGCTGGTGGAGCCGCTGCGTGAACTGTTCAAGGATGAGGTTCGCGTCCTGGGCCGTGAACTCGGCCTGCCGGAGATCTTCGTCGGTCGCCACCCGTTCCCCGGACCCGGCCTCGCCATACGGCTGCCCGGCGAGATCACCAAGGAGAAGGCCGATACCCTGCGCAAGGCCGACGCGATCTACCTCGACGAGATCCGCAAGGCCGGGTTCTACGACGACATCTGGCAGGCCTTCTCCGTGCTGCTGCCGGTCAAGACGGTTGGCGTGATGGGGGATGAGCGGACCTACGAGAGTGTCCTCGCCCTGCGCGCGGTCAATTCCACCGATGGCATGACCGCCGATTTCTATCCGTTCCCCCACGATTTCCTGGGCCGCGTCGCCACCCGCATCATCAACGAGGTCCGCGGCGTCAACCGTGTCGTCTACGACGTGACCTCGAAGCCGCCGGGCACCATCGAATGGGAGTGATGGTCTTGCGCAGTCCCGCTCCGGCCACGCTTCATTCGGACGGCTGAGGGGAAGGGACCGTGAAGGTCTGCATCTCTGGCGCATCGGGAAAGTCGGATCGTTCCATGATCGGGCCTTGCCCTGCGCGCAGTCGGTTCCGCCGGTGGCGCGGGTGCCGGTCAGTATCCGTTCCCCTGGATTGCCTCCAAGTCCTGGTAGGGTCCGTCGACGAGAGGAGGCGGATGAATGAAGCGATCATGGTTGACGGAAAAGCAGATCATCGGGGTCTTGCCGCAAGGTCGGAGGTATCGCGAACTCAGAACCTGTCGCCACGGAACTGACCGGTCGAACAGGCGAGGCGACAGGATTGATCCACGGGATCCTTGGCTATGACCTCGCCGACAAATGATCAGATGATCAGATGACGAATGTCAGATAAGATATGAGCTGGATTGAGTCCGTTACTATGACCATGGTGTTCTTTAAGTGCGGAAGAATTGGCCAGAATGCACGAAATCATCAAGCAAGGTTTGTCATACTGGGGAAGTATTTGTCGGGGCCGAACCACGCCGTTGCGATCTGATTTCAATCCAATGCATATACCCGGGCTTCTGCCCAACATGATTTTGTTGGGTGTGGTCGATGGCGGGCGAGATTTCGAATATCGCGTGATAGGTGAGAATATCAAGTCGATACTATTTGAGAATTATACCGGTCGGTTTCTGAGCTCTCAGCCGCATGTGGAACCTGACGGACCGCTGATGACGCAACTCAGGGAAGCGGTTCAAACAGGCAGGCCGGTCAGGAGCCCGATCGAGTATATCGGACCACACAGCGATTTTCGCAAACTGGACGAGATCAACCTGCCACTCGCCAATGAGAGCGGTCAGGTCACCCATCTTTTGATATTCATAGTCCTGGTTGATAAGTTGAAATCTGAATAGCCCCGCGTTTTCGAAGCACTCCCGGTTCACGTTTTTTTCTGCCGTTCGCACGCGACAGGCGACAGCTTCCCGTTCCTCAGGTGCTTGCGCTTCGGGTCTTGTGCCTTGACAGTCATGCGTCAGTTTCCGATATTTCTGTCATGACAGAAAAAACGGAAAATACGAAAAACCTCCCCAAGGCCGTTGAGCAGTTCGTTCTGCAATGGGGCGATCTTGGCGGGCAGTGGGGGGTCAACCGGTCGGTGGCCCAGATCCATGCGCTGCTGTTTCTCGCCGATGGTCCGATGACGGCTGAGGACATCTCGGAGCAACTGGGACTTGCGCGTTCCAATGTCTCGAACAGCATTCGCGAGCTGATCGGCTGGAAGCTGATACGGCGTATCCCGGTCTTTGGTGACCGGCGCGACCACTACGAGGCCGAGGGGGATCTGTGGCAGGTCCTCACCTGCATTGCGCAGGGCCGGAAGGAGCGCGAGATCGACCCTGCCATCGCCTCATTGCGACAGGTGCTGGCATTGGCTGATGGCGATCCGAAAGTCAGCAGGGTCGCGCGCAACCGCCTGCATGAACTGAATGACTTCATGACGACCCTTGATACGTGGTTCGGGCAGATGATCACCATGCCGCCCAGCACTCTGATGCGGCTGATCCGGCTCGGCAGCCGGGTCGCGAACCTGCTGGGGGCGGGAAGGACCGCACGGAAGGCTGATTCAGATTAGTCAGAGTCGGTCCGGCCTCGGTCCGTGCAGGTGAGACGAAGGACAGGAGAGGGTGAGATGAGCGTGGCTCCCGATTGCTACCCGGTTCACGATGCGCGGCGCGACCAGGCGAATCATGACCATGCACCCACGCTGCCCGATATGCGGTTTCGTGCCCTGCTCGGGGCCGTGGTGTGGGCACGGCTGCCGGAGGCTGTGCGCGACAGGTTCAGCAAGCGTCTCCAGCCCGGTCAGGCGGTCACCTATGTCGGCAGTATCGTGGAGAGCCGCCGAAATCTTGCGGGACGACTGGTTGCCGAGGTTGCCCGACTGGTCGGCGCGCCACTGCCTCTCTCGGATGCTCTTGGGGTCCCGGCTGTCGTCTCGGTGACAGAGGATGCGGCCTCGAAGGGCCAGTTCTGGACCCGCATGTACGGTCGCGCGCAGGGGTTCCCGCAGGTCATCCACAGCAGCAAGCGTTTCGATGGTCCGACCGGGCTGGAGGAATATGTCGGCTGCGGGTTCGGCATCGCGCTCAGGGTCAGCGCGGACGACAAGGCACTGTACTTTCACAGTGATCACTGCTTCCTGAAGGCGGGGAAACGACGCTTGCGGATACCGGCAGAGCTGGCCCCCGGCGCACTGACCGTCAGCCATGTGGATCAGGGCAGCGGCCAGTTTGCGTTCGTCCTGTCGCTCCGCCACCCGCTGCTTGGCGACATGATCTTCCAGAAAGGAACCTTCCGGGAGGCCTCGGTGCGCGAGGCGTCGCAGGCCCTGACAGTGAACTGAAGGGCGATCAAGGGAACTTTGGCGTTTACAGACGGTTTACCAGCGTCCCATACCTTGCGTGTGAAACAAGAGCTGTTTGGGGGCAGGGCGAAATCATGGCGAGTGTCATTCCGCGGATGGATCTGGACGAATTCACCGATGCCGAGCGCTGGCAGGCGGATGATCTGGTGCGCCAGTACGGGGACGGTGCCGAGAGTGTCACCACCGAGCGGATCATCGCCGCGCTGGAGGAGGGGCAGATCGACCGTATCGTCTCCGCCGTCCGCGTGCGGCGCTGTGTGCGGACCGTGATGCAGAAAGAGCCTTACATGCGTCGCCTGTCGGACAAGATCGCTGCCGCGGTGGAACAGGCCATGGAGCAGGGCAGGGTGCAGCTCGCCCAGCGTCTGCAGCCCGCTTTCGCCGCCGCCCGCGACGCCGAGAAGCAGTTCGTCAGCGACCGCCGCCAGAAGGTCGCGAACTGACGACTGCCCGGAGTTTTTCCGGGTTCCGGACGCTGTAGACCCGACGGATCACTCCCTCCGACACCTCGATACCCAGTATCTGGTCCGGTTCGCCGTTCAGGTGAACCAGCAGGGCTGGCCGACCGTTCACCATCAAGGGGCGGAATTCCAGGCTGTCGCCGCGTTCCATGGCCTTGCGTGTGACGCCCACGTGGAACCTGGCAATCCTGTCCGGCCCCATGATCGGGCGCAGTGCCGAGATACGGACGCCGCCACCATCCGCATAGGCGATGGCATCTTCCGACAGCAGGGCCGTCAGAGCCGCCACGTCACCGTTGCCTGTGGCACTGACAAACCGTTGCAGCAGTGCCAGGTGCTGTTCGTTCGTTGCCGGTTGCTTCGGCTGATCCTGCCGTACGGCCTTGCGGGCCCGGCTGGCGAGCTGGCGGCAGGCAGCCTCCGACCGCTGCAGGGCACGCGCGATTTCGGGGAACGGCGTGTCGAAGACGTCGTGCAGCAGGAAGGCCGCCCGCTCCGCCGGTGACAGCCGTTCCAGCGTCAGCAGCAGCGCGAAGGAGAGGTCGTCGGCCAGAGCCGTTGCAGCCTCCGGCGACATCTGTTCCGCATCCGGCACAGGTTCCGGCAGCCAGGGCCCGACATAGAGTTCACGCTGCGCCCGCGCGCTCTTCAGCCGGTCCAGGCACAGGCGCGTGGCCACGGTGGTCAGCCAGGCATGCGGCGCACGCAGCGCCTGCGTGTCCGCGCCCTGCCACCGCAGCCAGGTGTCCTGCACGATATCCTCCGCGTCCGTGCGACTGCCCAGCATGCGGTAGGCCAGACCCAGCAGTCGCGGTCGCGCCGCCGAGAAGGTGGCCGACGAGGGGGCGCTGCGGTCCATCCGGTCAGGCCGCTTTCCGGTGCATGTCGACCACCCGTGACCCGAGCTGGATACGCTGACAGGCCTGCCCGAAGCCAAGCCCGGTCTTCACCATCGGGAAGATGCGCCCGATCTGTGTCGCGAATGTCAGATCGACGATGGCCTGGTCCCCATGGGCCGCCCGAACGGCCTCCCGCGCGGCATCCAGTTCGAGCGTCCGTCCGACCAGTGCCGCAGCGAAGCGATACCCGAGGGCCGTTGCGCCGCTCATGCGTGCCTCTGCCCCGGTCAGCACCGCGTCGATCTGGTCGTCCGTCATCCCGGCCTCCCGCGCCATGTCGGTCGTGATCTGCAGGCAGGGCCCGCAATCCTCATGCATCGCGCCAACCAGTTTCGCGGCACAGGCCGCATCGCGCGGTGCCGCTTCCCTGTGGCGGGCCAGCGCCATGACCGGACGAAAGCCGAAGAAGCCGCGCGGGCTGACCTTCAGCAGGTACTCCAGATAGCTGACATCATAGTCGTAGTGGCGGCCAAAGGCCCGCAGTGCCCGCCGGGCGAGGAAAGTGCGCATGTCCGTTCTCCTGCATCGTTTCATCTGTGACACGGACTTGACGATGCAGGGTCGCCGATTGTGACAGACGGCTTCAGATTTCCAGTCGGTAGACCCTCTTCGCGGTGTCATGAAACAGGTTCTGGCGCTCCGTATCCGAATAGGCGGCAGCGATCAGCTTGAAGGCATTCCAGAGCACGGGGTAGGAAACGGAGAGCTTGTCGACCGGGAAATTGCTTTCGAACATGCAGCGGTCAGGCCCGAAGCAGTCGATGGCATGGGCGTACCAGTCCCCGGTGGCCGCCACCAGCTCCCGTGCGGTGGGGGGCTTGTCGCGGTGGTGCCAGGCAAAGCCGTTGATGGCCATGTTGATGCCGCCAAGCTTGGCCACGACGTTGGGACAGGTTGCCAGTTCGGCGAAATCGCCTTTCCAGACCTCGAAGATCTCGTCGCGCTTGCCGGCATAGGGACCGATGCCGACAGGGCCGATGAAATGGTCGGCGATGATGGTGGTTTCCGGGAAGGCGCGGGCCAGGGCGGTGACTTCCCTGATCTGGTGGTGATAGGCCCAGGCTTCGAACGTCAGTCCACGCGGGGCCAGGCAGGCGAATCCTTCCCGGAAGGTCGGGTCGGCCAGCATGCCGGGGAACGGGTTGGTGTGGGAGTTGCGGACCGCGTCACTGGCGTCGAACCCGGCGGCGTGGCGAATGCCGCGAAAGCGGGCCGGGGCGGCACGCTGATGTGCCTCCAGCACCTCGTCCACCGCCGCGCCCAGGTTCAGATCGGCCAGGCTGACGATGCCCGCACAGGCGCGGATGGGACCATAGTTGCCGGACGCGCTTCTGGCCGCGACGCCATTGACGAATTCCGTCTCGCCAACCGGTTTCTGGGCCTCCGGTCCGTCGGCGCGGTACATCACGCCGCATTCGACGAACACGGTCGCGACAACATTATGACCGCTGCCGGTATCGGCCAGCAGTTCCTCGAACAGGTAGCGACTGCCGGGCAGCGCCTTCACTGCCGGCTTGTCCCAGAGGTGATGGTGCGGATCGATGATCGGCTGGCCGGGATCGATGATCTCTTCCTGAACCTGATCCAGCCATTCCTGATTGATTGCCATGCCATCATTCTCCCCGATCATCAGCATTCATCTTTTCAGCAGGATCGGGATCATGCCATGCTCCGCGCGGCGATGCATTGCATCTGCCCCCCCCTTCCAACTGGAGCGCCACTATGACCTATGGTCTTGGTCTGTATCTGAAGGACGGTATCGTCATCACGGCGGATACCCGCACCAATGCGGGCGTCGATCACGTGGCAACGGTACGCAAGCTCAACCTGTTCCAGCAGCCTGGACAGTCGATCATGGTTCTGGCCAGCGCGGGCAACCTGGCCACGACACAGGCGGTTGCCACGATCCTGGAGCAGCGCACCCGCCAGCCCGGACATGCAACCAACCTCTTCGAGGCGCCGACGATGTTCGATGCCGCCACCATGGTCGGCAACGTGTTGCGGGAAGTCATGACAGCCCATGCCAATCACGTGCAGGGATATGGCGACCCGAGTGCCAGCATGCTGTTCGGAGGCCAGGTCAGGGGGGAGGGCCATTGCCTGTTCCTGATCTACTCCGCCGGCAACTTCATTCAGGCGACGTCCGATACCTGCTTCCTGCAGATCGGGGAACTGAAGTACGGCAAGCCGATCCTGGACCGGGCCTTCCGCTTCTCCACCACCAGCATGGCCGACGCGGTGAAGCTTTCGCTGCTGTCCTTCGATGCCACGGTGCGTTCAAACCTGTCGGTGGCACCGCCGTTCGACATGATCTGCTATCGCGCCAATTCGCTGGAACCGCTGGAGATCAGGCGGTTCGAGAAGAATGATGCCTATTACTCCGACGTCCGGCGCAGCTACAGCCAGTCACTGCGGGAGACGGTGGCCAACCTGCCCGTCATCGACTGGCCGGGAATGATTCCGCCGAATGGTCAGTAAGGCGCGCTTTCAGACGGTGTAGCGCCGGACGTGGGTCACGGATCCATAGCCGCCGCGGGTGCGGGCAAAGACGGTTTCGACGGGTTCGCGGGTCACCATCATGTGGGTGGCGTTGGCATGGATCAGGTGGCCCGCGCCGTCCGCGATCATGCAATGGCCGGGGAAATACACCAGATCCCCGTGCTGCAGATCGTGCATGTCGGCGGGTTTCGCCACGTCCTGGCCGAGTTCGTCGCGCTGCATGTCCGAATCGCGCGGCGGCGTCCCGCCCAGTGCCTGCACGGCCACCTGAATCAGGCCGGAGCAATCGAGGCCCAGGCTGCTGCGTCCCCCCCAGAGATAGGGCGCGCCGAGGTTGCGCAGGGCCACGGCGACGACGTCAGCCTCCGGCGCATCAAGGGGCCGGATGTGGTTGGCCATGATGTGGCGACCGTCCGCCAGCACCGCAAACCGGCCTTCGACGGCGACGATGCTGATGCGCGCACCCAGCGTGACCCGGCCGACGGGCGGGTCCTTTATCGTCGGGTTCCGGAACAGATGACTGAGTCTGGCGCTGACCATGTGGGTCGGTGGGGCCGCGTCATCGAAGGAGAGGCCATCGAGCCGGACATGCCCGACATAGCCATCCAGGTGCCCCTGGACCCAGGCCCAGCCGTCGCGCTGTTCATAGACGGCCACATCCTCCCCGAACAGCAGCTCGGATATCTGCATGGCCTGCGGTTCAGGTCGCGCCTGGATCGACAGGGTTTCCCGAACGACACGTGCGGTGACCGGTTCCACGAAACGCGCGGCTTCTACCTGACCCCGAAGATATTCGGCGGCGAGGTCGTCGCGGTAGGGATGGCGGCGGTGATCAAGGGGGGTGGCGTTGCGCATGGCGGGGATTGTTCACTGCCCCGCGCTGCATCGCAAGTGCGGGTCGGTGATGGCGGGCAGAAGACGCGATTCCCTGGTGAAACGCAGTGCGCCGTCGCATCGGGAGGTCCCCCGCGCGACGGCGCAAACGCGTCCGGTTGTCGTTGAAGGTCTCAGGCAGCGGGGCGCTGGGCGAGGCCTTCCATGATCGTGCGGTTGATTTCGATCAGCGGCTCGATGCTCTCGCCGCCGCGCATCACGGCGCTGGAATACTTGTCCACCCACAGCGACAGGGAGATGACTGAGGCACGGATCGCATCCGGCAGGCCGTTCTCGTCGCGGCTGCAATCACTCAGCAGGGTGCTCCAGAGCCGGCGATTGCGGTACAGCGCATCGACGACGGCACGGTCGTGCCGGGGGGTGTCCTTCACCTGCATCAACTGACGCGTGATGTCGGCAAAGAGGCGGTATTCGGTGTCACGCGGGTTCTCGGCGACCCGCTGGGTCCGGCTATACGCTTGCAGGCTCATGATGCAGTCTCTCACTTTCGAAATCGAGCAGCTTCCGGCAGAGCGTCAGACCCTTGTAGTACTGACGATCCATGACGCACTGGCTGACGGCGACACAGGTGGAAAGGGCTTCGGGATCGGTCAGGACCCCCATGAACTCCGACATGCGCATGACGAATTCTTCGTAGAATCGCGGTCGGACCTTTTCGTCGAGATACATCGACATGATGGCGAAATAGATGCGCTTCGAGGGCGTATCGACATCGTCGGCCTTGAGGATATCCCGCTCCCGCAGGATCGAGGCCTTGTTGTGAAGGACCAGCGTGGCTCTGCGGTCGCCATTTGCAATGACGGCACCGTTGATCACGAATTTCTCCCCTGGTTTCAGGGTCAGCTTCAGGGCCATTCGTTTTTTCCGGCCGGACTACCGACCGCCTTCTGACGCGAACTGTTGACGGGTCCGTCTGCGGACCGTGAACGAACCTTGCCCCCGTGCTGGTTGAATTATCGTTAACGCTACCGGCAACCGGATTTCCGGGGGATCAGGATCATCTGACGGGCCGCCTTAAACGTTTCTTAAGCCTGACAGGGCTGAATGCGGGACTGTTGATCAATCCGGTACGAGAGGTTTCGGCATGGCCCGCAACGCCGCGCGCAAGAAGAACTCGGACGCCAGCCTGCGTCAGGACGCTCCGACCCTGGGTCGCAACATCATGCAGGCCGGGACCTATCAGATCATGGCGACGCTGCAGACGGTCGATGATGACCGGAAGCCTTCCCGCGCCGACCTCAAGCGCGCGGTTCAGCACCTCAGGCAGGGAAGCAGGTTCGCCGGGCAGGGCAGGTTCGACGACGCGGCGGTCGAATTCCTGCAGGCGCATGTGCTTGACCCGGCCAATGCCGACACGTTGCTGGTGCTGGGCAACAACCTGCGGCACGCAGGGCAGGTGCAGGCGGCGGTGCACGTGCTGGAGAAGGCACTGAAGGTGTCCGGCGAGGATCCCGAGATCATCTATGGCATCGGCCTGCTGGCGCAGGACCTCGGCATGCTGAAGGCGGCGGAGAACATGTTCGCGCTGGTCATGCAGCGCACACCCGACGACAGCCGTGGCCCGATTGCGATGGCGTCGGCGAAGCGCGCGGGCGGTGACTATGAGGCCGCCATCGATACCCTGAAGTTCGCGGTGCAGACGAAGGTCGAGGATCCGACACTCTGGCAGGCGCTGGCCGTCACGGTGGCGGAGGCGCAGGGTGCCGATCAGGCCCGCCCGTTCTTCGACGAGGCGCTGCGGCTCGCGCCGGAATTCGAGATCGCCTACGCCAACATCGGCCATGCCTATTCGGCGGAGGGGCGTTTCGCGGAATCGCTGCCATATCTGGAGAAGGCGGTGAGCATGCGTCCCGACGATGCCGATACCCGCTTCAACTATGCCTCGTCACTGCTCGGCACGGGCAACCTGGAGAAGGGCTGGGCCGAATACGAATGGCGGCTGGACCGTCGCCGCGGTGACTCCGTGGTCTTCGTCCATGACCTGCCGCGCTGGCACGGCGAGGACATTTCCGACAAGACCCTGCTGATCTCCGACGAACAGGGTATCGGCGACGCCATCATCTTCGCCAGTGCCTTCCAGGAAGTCATCGACCTGGCCGGTCACGTCATCATCGAATGCGACCGCCGCCTGGTGAGCTGGTTCCAGCGTTCCTTCCCGCAGGCAACGGTGCACCGGCATGTCACCTTCCGGTCCAACAACAAGATCCACCGTCACTATGGCTGGCTGAAGGACGAAGAGGTTCCGAAGCCGGACCTGTTCATTCCCTCCGGTTCCCTCTTCAGCATCTTGCGTCCGGACATGGAGAGCTTCCGGCGCGGCGACAGCTATCTGACGCCGGACCCGGAGCGCGTGGCCTTCTGGAAGGCGCGGTTCGATGCGCTGGGGGAGGGGCCGAAGGTCGGTCTCTGCTGGTCCGGCGGCTTCGTGACCCCGATCCGTTCCAAGGGCTACATGTCGCTGAGCGACTTTCAGCCGTTCTTCGATCTGGCGTCGAAGGGCGCGCACTTCATCGACGTCATGTACAAGGACGCCAGCGAGGATCGCGCCCGTCTGAAGACGGAATTCGGCATCGACCTGCATGACTGGGACGACATCGACCGCCGCAACGAACTCGACGAAGCAGCGGCCTATACGGTTGCGCTGGATTTCGTGGTGTCCATTTCGTCGTCGCCTGTCGCCATCGCGGGCGCGGTGGGCGTGCCGACAGTCACCCTGCTGCACAAGCCTGACCGGTTCCACTTCGGTGCGGGGATCGAGCCATGGTTCCCGAAGGCCGAGATATTCGTTGCCACCAACCGCGCCGAATGGCCGGCCGTCCCCTGCAAGGCGGCCCGCATCGCGACGGGTCGGCGGCTGGGTCTGGAACCGGCACTGGAACGCAGCGATGCATGACCTGGTCCCGATCATCGTCCAGGCCCGCACCGGATCGACCCGGTGTCCGGCCAAGGTGATGCGCCCCGTCGCAGGGCGTCGGCTGATCGACTACACGCTGGATGCGCTGGAGCGCTGTCGTGTTGCCCGCCCGCTGATCGTGGCAACGTCAGACGACGCGCTGGATGACGCGCTGGCAGCCCATTGCACCGCCCGCAACGTGCCCGTGATACGCGGGCCGCTCGACGATGTGGCCGGGCGCTTCCGGACCGTGCTGGAACGCTTCCCCGTCCGCGCGTTCGTCCGGGTCTCCGGCGACAGCCCGCTGATCGACCGGCGGCTGGTTGATGATGCGGTAACCCGGTTCCGCAACGGCGGTGCCGATGTCGTGACCAATGTATTCCCGCGCACCTTCCCCAAGGGGCAGTCGGTCGAGGTGGTGTCTTCGGACGCATTCCTGTCGGCAGAGGCGGAGATGACCGACGCGTCGGACCGTGAGCATGTGACCCCCTGGTTCTACCGCAGCCCGGATCGCTATCGCATCGTCAATATCACTTCCCGGTTCGACAGTGGCGAGACCTCCATGGTGGTGGATACGGAAGAGGACTTCGAGCGCTTTCGCGCCGTCGCCCGCGACCTGAATGCGCCGACATGGCGCTATCGCTGGGATGAACTCGCCGAACTGCCCCGGACCACGGGCCAGGTGGCGTCATGATCCAGGCGGGGATCATCGGCCTGGGCGTAGGTGAACGTCATATCGGTGGCTATGAACGTCATCCCGAATGCCGCGTCACGCGACTGGCCGATTTCTGTCCCACCAAGCGGGCTGACGTGCGCACACGTTTCCCGGACCGGGAAATCGCGGACAATGCGGATGCCGTGCTGGACGACCCGGACGTTTCCATCGTCTCCATCGCCTCCCACGATCAGGATCATTTCGCGCAGGTGATGCGGGCGCTGGACGCCGACAAGCATGTCTTTGTCGAGAAGCCGCTGGTGCTGGAAATCGACCATGCGCGCCAGATCCGGGCGAAACTGAACCAGAAGCCGCACCTGAAGATCTCCTCGAACCTGATCCTGCGCCGCTGTCCCCGTTTCCTGAAGCTCAGGGCTGACATCGCGGCAGGGGATTATGGCCGCCTGTTCCACATCGACGCCGATTACCAGTATGGCCGCATCCACAAGCTGCTGGGCGGCTGGCGCGGTGAATTGCCGGGCTACAGCCTGGTGCTGGGGGGCGCGGTCCACATGATCGACCTGGTGCTCTGGCTGACCGGTGACCGCGCGGTGGAAGTGACCGCCATGGGCAACCGCATCGCCACCGCCGACAGCGCCTTTGCCAACTTCGACCTGGTGCAGGCGCTGGTCCGTTTCGAGAGCGGCATGGTCGCGAAGATCGGCTGCAACGGCGGCTGCGTGCACCCGCATTTCCACAAGCTGGAGGTCTACGGCACGAACGCCAGTTTCGTTAACGGTTTGGAAAGTGCGTTTGTTTACCGTGATCGGCATCCCGGCAGAAGGCCGGAAACAATGAGGGAGGCCTATCCCGGTGTCGACAAGGGTGACCTGTTACATGATTTCGTGGACGCGGTGCTGCATGACCGCGCGCCGGAGGTGAGTGCAGATGACGTATTCCGCTCCCTCGCCGTCTGTTTCGCCATCGAACGCGCCGCTCACACCGGCAAGTCCATCGCTGTCGAGCAGCTCTGACAATTCCGCTTTCCGCCAGATCCATTTCGGCCGTCCGATCATCGGCGAGGCCGAGCGCCGTGCCGTGCTGGAGGTGCTGGAAAGCCCGATCCTGGTTCACGGTCCCCGTGCCCTGAAGTTCGAGGAGGATTTCGCCGCCTTCACCAATGGCGGGCAGGCGATCACCGTCTCCTCCTGCACCGCAGGGCTGCATCTCGGCTATTTCCAGCTTGGTCTGGGGGCCGGGGATGAGGTCATCGTGCCCGCACAGACCCACACCGCCACCGCGCACGCCGTCGAATATGTCGGCGCGAAGCCGGTGTTCGTGGATGCGGAACCGGAAACAGGCAATATCGACATCGACCGGATCGAGGCGGCGATCACCCCCGCCACGAAGGCAATCTCCATCGTCCATTACCTGGGCATGCCGGTCGACATGGTGCGCATCAACGCCATTGCCGCGAAGCATGGCCTGTTCGTCATGGAAGACGCGGCGCTGGCCGTCGGCACCTACCTGGACGGCATCCACGCCGGTCTGATGGGCGACATGGGCTGCTTCTCCTTCTACCCCGTCAAGCACATGACGACGGCGGAGGGGGGCATGGTCCTGACCCGTGACGACGCGCTGGCCGAACGCATCCGCCGCAAGAAGGCCTTCGGCCTGGACCGCACGGTGACGGAGCGCAAGGAACCCGGCGTCTATGACGTCACCCAGCTCGGCTTCAACTACCGCATGAACGAGATGCAGGCGGCGATGGGGATCGAGCAGCTGAAGCAGGTCCAGGGGTTCCTGGATGCGCGTCATGCCAACTATGAACGGCTGGAGGCCGGGCTGAAGGAACTGGACGGTCTGCACCTGTTCCAGTCCAGCAATGGCCGGTTCCAGAGCAGTCATTACTGCCTGTCGGTGGTGCTGAAGGGCGCCCGGGCATCGCGGCGTTCCGACGTTGCGGCGGCGCTGAACGCACAGGGCGTGGGCACCAGTGTCTACTACCCCGGCCCGGTCCCGGCACTGGCCTACTACAGCGACAAGTACGGCCTCCGCGCGGAGGACTTTCCCAATGCGACCGAGATCAGCCGGTGTTCCATCGCGCTGCCCGTCGGCCCGCATCTGAACCATGACGACATGGATTTCATCATTCACGCCATGAAGAAGGCTTTGCACGATGTCCGTTGAAACCAACTTTCACACAGAGCAGTCGGCACTGACCGGCAAGAAGGTCGTGATCATCGGCGGTGCCGGGTTCATTGGCCACAACATGGCGCTGAAGATGAAGTCGCTCGGCGTCGAAGTGGCCGTGATCGACAGTCTTGGCGTCAACAACTACTACGCCATCGAGCGGGAGCGTTACACGAACCCGAACGGCGAGATCTATCTGAACTTCATCAAGCAGCGGATGAACCTGCTGCATCAGGCCCAGGTGCCGTTCATCGAGGCGGATGCCCGTGACTACCATGCCCTGTCAGAGGCGCTGGAAGACCTGAACCCGGACTACATCGTGCATCTGGCTGCCGTTTCGCACGCCAACCGCTCGAACAAGGACCCGTACTCCACGTTCGACCATTCGCTGCGGACCCTGGAGAACGCGCTGGACGCTTCGCGCTCCACGCGCCTGAACGTGCAGCGGTTCGTCTATTTCTCGTCCTCCATGGTCTACGGCACCTTTGCCGACGGCATCGTGGACGAGGAGACCACCTGCAACCCGATGGGCATCTATGGCGCGCTGAAGTTCGCGGGCGAGAAGATGGTGATCGCCTACAATCAGGTCTTCGATCTGCCCTACACGATCGTGCGTCCCTCCGCGCTGTACGGGGAGCGCTGCGTCAGCCGCCGTGTCGGCCAGGCGCTGATCGAGAACGCGCTGCGCGGCAACACGCTGACCATCAATGGTGATGGTACCGACTGCCTGGACTTCACCTACATCCAGGATCTGGTTGGTGGTGTGATCGCGGCGCTGGCATCGCCCGACGCCGCCAACGAGATCTTCAACCTGACCTATGGCCAGGGCCGTTCGCTGAACGAGATGGTGGAGATCATCCGGGAGCATTTCCCCGGCGTCGAAGTGCGCCACAATGATCGCGACAGCCTGATGCCGGAACGCGGTACCCTGTCGGTGGACAAGGCCAGGAGCCTGATCGGTTACCGTCCGAGCCATCCGCTTGATGTCGGCTTCGTCGATTACATCAACTGGTACAAGGACAACTGGGCCAGCTTCATCGGGACGAACACCGCCCCGGATGACGGCCAGGTCGTCTATCTGAAGCGGCGTGCCTGGGCGTGAACGCGCATGCTCCCATGGCGCTGCGGCCGGATGACTGGCTGTCCGGCCTGCTGGGCAAGTCTGTCTGGCATCTGACACCGTCCGCCGAACCCGGACGGGCCATCGAACTGCCTGACGGCGAGCCGTGCTTTGTCGATGCACGCCTGCCTGTTTCCCGTACCGAAGTCTCACGTCGGCTGGAGGACAAGGGGTTCCGCCTGGTCGATACGGGCATGAACTTCGAACGCCCCGTCTGGGGCGCGGCCAACAGCCGGTTCAGCCGGGCGGCAAAGCCGAAGGATCGCGCGGCGGTGGAGAGCATCGCCGAACGCAGCTTTTCCTTCAGCCGGTTCCATCTGGATCCGATGGTGACGACGAATACCGCCAACGAGATCAAGCGCCAGTGGGCGGGCAACTGGTTCGAAGGCAAGCGCGGCGACGGCATGATCGTGGCCGAGGTCGATGGTGTGACGGCCGGGTTCCTGCAGTACCTGCGTTCGGGGGATGTGCTGACCATCGACCTGGTGGCGGTCGACAATCGCTACCGGGGCAGGGGACTGGCACGCGACATGATCGCCTGGTCCGAGTCCATGGTGCCGGGAATTGCCATCCTGCGGGTCGGCACACAACTCGCCAACGCCGCTTCGCTGCGCAGCTATATGGGCGACAACTTTCGCCTGATCGCCTCCAACTACGTCTTTCATTACCACGGGTGAGCGCCATGCAGATCGCAGGCAGGAACACGAACGACGCAACCTTCATCATCGCCGAGGTCGGCAACAATCACGAAGGTGACTTCGGGCTGGCCAGGGAAATGGTCCATCTGGCCGCTGACGCCGGTGTCGATGCAGTGAAATTCCAGACCTTCAGTACCGACCAGTTCATCGCGCCGGTCGATGCGGTACGGTTCCAGCGGATGAAGGGCTTCGAACTGACCCACGACCAGTTCGCCGAACTGGGAGAGCTGGCCCGGGCCGCTGGCCTCGCCTTCATCTCCACCCCGCTGGACATGGACAGTGCCGTCTTCCTGAACGATCACGTGGACGCCTTCAAGATCGCCAGTTCGGACAATACCTTCTGGCCGCTGATCGACTATGTCGCGGCCACGGCGAAGCCGACGATCATTTCCACCGGGCTGGCGGACATGGACTGCGTGCAGCAGTCCGTCTGTCGCATCAAGTCCCGTTGGGTCGCCGACGGTGTGGCGCCGGGTCTGGGCGTGCTGCATTGCGTGACGGCCTATCCGACCCCGCCGGAGCACGCCAATGTCGCCGCAGTCCGCACCATGATCGATGCGCTGCCGTCCTGCGATGTCGGCTACTCAGACCACACCAGCGGCAATGAAGCAGCCGTGGTCGCGGTCGCCCTGGGCGCGCGCATTGTCGAGAAGCATTTCACCATTGCCCACGACCACAGCGATTTCCGCGATCACCAGCTCTCGGCCGATCCGGCGGAGATGAAGGAACTCGTACAGCGCGTGCGCATGACCGAGACCCTGCTGGGGTCCGGCGAAGTGACCATGGCCGCCATCGAGCGGGATACCGCGCCGCTGGTGCGACGCTCCATCGCTGCCCGTCGTCCGCTTGCAGCGGGCCACCGGGTCGCCGACAGGGATCTCGTCTGGGTGCGCCCGGGCGACGGTCTGCCGCCGGGGCGGGAGCATGAGGTGATCGGTCGTACCCTGATGGCTCCGATGGCCATGGGTGATCGCTTCACCGCCGAGATGCTGGGCTGACCGGCCATGTGCGGGATCGCCGGACATTTTGGACCTGACCGGCCGCTGCCGCAGCGGGAAACCGCCTGTCTTGAGGCCATGGGGCGGCGTGGTCCCGATGCGTCGGGCCGCTTCAGCGTCGAGATGGGATCGAACTGGCTGACGTTGCTGCACACACGGCTTGCGATCATCGATCTGGATTCTCGCGCCGATCAGCCGTTTCGTCGCGATGGTCTGACCGTCGTCTTCAATGGCGAGATCTACAACTATGTCGAGGTGCGCCAGATCCTGCGGGCCAGGGGCGTGACCTTCACCACCGAGTCCGACACGGAGGTCCTGCTGGAGGCCTATCGCGCCTGGGGCGACCGGCTGGTGGATCACATCGAGGGCATGTGGGCCTTCGCGCTGCATGACGCCAACCGCCGTCGGCTGCTGATCTCCCGCGATCCGTTCGGGGAAAAGCCGCTCTACTGGCAGGACATGGGGCAGGGGTTCCGCTTCGCCTCCGAGATCAAGGCGCTGGCAGCACTCAATGGCGTGCGCCCCTCCGTGAACGAGGAGACCGTGCGCCGCTATCTCGTGAACGGCTACAAGTCGCTCTACAAGTCCGGCGATCTGTTCCATGCCGGTGTCCATGAACTGCCGCCGGGGCACAATCTGGTCGTGGGCGACAATCGTGGTGTCAGCATCGACGAATACTGGCGGCCCGAGTACCGCCCGGAAACCGGCATGTCCTTCGGTGCAGCGGTCGAGGGACTGCGGTTTCATCTCGAAGAGAGCATCCGCCTGCGCCTGCGCGCCGACGTGCCGATCGCCTTCTGCCTGTCAGGCGGTGTCGACAGTGCCGCGCTGGCGTCCTTTGCCGCGAAGCGCCATGGCGCGGATGTGGCGTCCTTTTCCATCATCGACCCTGACCCGCGCTATGACGAGAGCGCGAACATCGCCGCAACCGTGCGCGACCTGCGTTGCCGTCATCACGAGATCCGGCTGGAGCAGGCCAGCGATCTGGACCGTTTCGCCGACTTGGTCGCCTATCATGACAAGCCGGTCATCACCGCGTCCTACTATGTGCACAGCATGCTGTCGGAGGCGATGCGGGCGGAGGGTTTCCGTGTCTCGGTTTCTGGCACCGGTGCGGACGAGCTGGTCACCGGCTATTACGACCATTTCAACCTGCATCTGCAGGCCATGCAGGGACATCCGGACCGGGCGGAGCGGCGCGCCGACTGGCAGCGCCACGTGCAGCCCATCGTGCGGAACCCGCATCTGCAGGACCCTGACCTCTACAGCGCGCAGCCGCAGTTCCGTGACCATATCTACCTGAACCGCGACGTGTTCTCCGACTATCTGACGACGCCTTTCGACGAGCCATTCACGGAAAGCGCACTGTCCGACGATCTGCTGCGCAACCGGATGCTGAACGAGCTGCGGACGGAGGCGGTGCCGATCATCCTGCGGGAGGACGACCTGAACTCCATGCGCTCGTCGGTGGAGAACCGCAGTCCCTACCTGGACCGGAAGCTCTGCGACTTCGCCTACACGATCCCGCCGGAACACCTGATCCGCGACGGCCATGCCAAAGCACCGCTGCGTGCCGCGTCGCGTGGTGTGCTGAACGACAAGGTGCGGCTGGACCGGCACAAGAAGGGGTTCAACGCGGCCTTCCGCAGCCTGTTCGACCTGGATAACCCGAAGACCCGCGAGCGTATCCTGGATGACGGGCCAGTCTTCAATCTGGTGAAACGTGACCGGATCGAGGCGGCGATGCGTGAACCTGATCTGCCAAACAGTTTCTCCAAGTTCCTGTTTTCCTTCGTTTCCGCGAAACTCTTCATGGAGCAGTGGGCATGAATGTTCGTTTCTGCCAGTCCTGTGTCCTGCCTGACAGCCGTCCCGGCATCACCATCGGGTCCGATGGCGTCTGCAATGCCTGCAAGGGACACCGGCGCAACCGGGTGGAGATCGACTGGGCCGCGCGGGAGCAGCGCCTGAACGAGGTCGTGGGCTGGGCGAAGGCGCGCAATGCCGCCTATGACTGCATCGTGCCCGTCTCCGGCGGCAAGGACAGCTTCTGGCAGGTCGCGCGCTGTCTCGACATGGGTCTGAAGGTGCTGGCCGTGACCTGGAAGTCGCCGGGCCGCAATGCCTTGGGCCAGTCCAATCTGGATGCACTGGTGCGGCTGGGTGTCGATCATGTCGACTTCGCCATCGACCCGTCCGTCGAAGCGCGTTTCATGCGCCGGACCCTGATCGAGACCGGGTCCAGCGCGGTGCCGATGCATCTGGCGATCTTCGCCATTCCGATGCGCTTTGCCGCCCGTCTGGGTGTGCCGCTGATCGTCTGGGGCGAGAGCCCGTTCATGGAATATGGCGGCGATGCCGGTGACAGCGATCTCGACCTGCTGAACCATGCCTGGCTGAAACGCCATGGCATCCTGCAGGGGCGGGAGGCGCAGGACTGGATCGGTGACGAGCTCAGCCCGCGCGAGCTTGAACCCTTCACCCCCCCGACCGAGGCCGAGTTCGACGCGGCGGACATCCGCTCCATCTTCCTGGGCTACTACCTGCCCTGGGATCCTTCCGAGAGCCTGCGGGTGGCGGAGAAGCACGGGTTCCAGCGCCGGGCGGAGGGGCCGAAGGTCGGCCTGTATGACTATGCGGACATCGACTGCGACTTCATCTCGATCCATCACTGGTTCAAGTATCCGAAGTTCGGTTTCACCCGTCTGTTCGACAACCTTTCGCTGGAAATCCGCAACGGGCGCATCAGCCGTGATGCGGCACTGGCCACCATCGCGCGGCTGGGCGACCAGCGACCCGACGCCGACATTGCCCGCGCGCTTGCGTTCATGGACCTGTCGCCAGCGGTCTTCGCCGAGCTGGAGGAACGCTTTCGCGACCACGCGATCTGGCAGCAGCGGGACGGTCAGTGGGTCGTGCCGGGCTTCCCGGTTGCCGACTGGCGCTGGCCGCGGGCGGATCTGGAGCAGGCGGCATGAGGCTGGCCGAGAAATCACCCCCGCGCGTGTTTCAGCCCGCACCGGGCATCGCGATCTCCGATTGCGGTGACGTGCATCTGGCGACGGATGAGCAGGTCACGATGGTCACGGCCTCCGGTCGTCGCATGGACGTGGCGGCGAAGGACTTCGGGTTCTACGCCACACCGTCCGTCAATGGCCGCCTGAAGGGGGAAGGGTTCAAGACTGCCCTTGTCCGCAATGGTGCCGGCCAGATCTACGTGATGGTGGTCGAGCAGGACCGGATGGACCGTTTCGACGCCTATTGTGCCGCCGAAAGTCAGACAGTGCTGGAGTGGCTGGATGAACGCCCCCTGGGCTGACAACACCCTGCAGGGCGTGCTGTTCGCCAACCGGGCGCGGATGGGGAGCAGTGCGTTCCTGACCCTGGTCCAGGGTGACGGGACGGAGCAGAACTTCTCCTACGACGAGATATACGTCCGGGCGCATGCCTGGGCGGTGCGCTACCAGGACCAGGGCGTGGGACAGGGCGACCGGATTGTTGTGGTGCTGAGGCACGGCATCGACCTCTACACCGCCTATATCGGGGCGATCCTGATGGGGGCGGTGCCGGCCATGTTCGCCCATCCGTCACCGAAGCTGTCTGAGGATGTCTACTTCGAGACCGTGCGCAGCCTGCTGGAAGGCAGCCGCGCACGCGTGCTGGTCACCTACGGCGAACTGGCGCCGAAACTCTCCGGGCTGGTTGACGCACTGCCGACGTTCGATGCGTTGCTGATCGCGCGCGACGAGGAGACAGCGGCATCGACGCCGCCGAACGACGGCGACCCGATCCGGCTCTTCGCGCGGCCTGCGATGGATCCCGATGATCCGGCCTTCCTGCAGTATTCGTCCGGCACGACCGGGCTGAAGAAGGGCGTCACGATCAGCCACAGGGCGTTGCTGTGGCAGATCGCGGCTTATGGCGACATGATCCGGGCGAGCGAATCCGACGTGATCGTCAGCTGGTTGCCGCTCTATCACGACATGGGGTTGATCACCTGCTTCTTCCTGCCCCTGATCAAGCGCTGCCGTCTGGTGGCGATCTCGCCCTTCGATTGGGTGCAGAATCCGACACTCTGGCTGGATGCGGTGAAGCGTCATCGCGGCACACTGAGCTGGCTGCCGAACTTCGCCTACAGCTTCATGGCGCGCAATGCGCCTGCGGGAGACCATGACCTGTCGTCACTGCGCGGGTTGGTGAACTGCTCGGAGCCGATAACGGCGGCCGCGCACGGGGCCTTTCTGGACCGCTTCGCCGATGCCGGTTTCAACCCTGAAGCGTTCGCCGGTTCCTATGCGATGGCGGAGGCAACCTTTGCCGCTACATCGGGGGGGGTCGAGACAGCCCTGCGGACGGAGACGGTGGATATTGCCGCACTGACCGACCGACACGTGGCGGAACCGGCTGCGACGGGCCGGATGCTGGTGTCATCGGGTGTTGCGCTGCCGGCCACGCAACTGACAATCCTGGATGAGTCCGGGAAGCCGCTGCCGGAGCGCCATGTCGGCGAGATCGAGATCAGCGGCCCGTCCATGTTCACCGGCTACGACGGGCAACCGGAACGCACCGCCGAGGTGCTGCGGAACGGGCGCTATCGCAGCGGTGACCTTGGCTACCTCGCGGACGGGCACCTGTTCGTGGTCGGGCGCAAGCGCGACCTGATCATCATCGGCGGCAAGAACATTCACCCCCATGACGTGGAGGCACTGGCTTGTGGTGTGGACGGTGTGCTGCCCGGTCGCGCGGTTGCCCTGGGCGATCATGACGAGAGCGCAGGCACCGAACGTCTGGTGCTGATCGCGGAGAGCGAGCGACCGCAGGCCGAATGGCCCGCGATCGCCGCCGCGATCCGTGAAACGGTCGCGACCGGCACGGAGATCGTGCCCGGTGATGTGCGCATCGTGGAGCCGCGCTGGCTCAGGAAATCGACCTCCGGCAAGATGGCGCGCGGGGAAAATCTCAAGCGTTACCGTGCACTTCCGGCGATTGATTCGCATGCAACATCAGAAATGCCGACCGTCACGACACGTTCACTGATCGAGGATGTGCGGCGGGTGGTGATGGATGACGTCCTGTCCGGTCGCCGGGTTGACGATGATGCGTCCCTGATCCGGGGCGGGCTGGTGGACTCCTTTTCCACCGTGACCCTGATCCTGGCGCTGGAGCAGCGCTTTGGTGTTTCAGTCCCCGAGAATGTCACTGCCGATCCGACAGCACTGGACAGCATTCGCGCGATCTCGCGGACCATCGAGCGTCTGCGCGCCGAGCCGGTCGGGAGCGCTGAAACATGCGAACTGACCGCCGATCAGGTGCCGATGATCACGGACGAACCTGTGGCACTGCCAAAGGGGCGTGCCGGCTTCTGGACCTGGTACTACCGCTTCACCTTCCGCCGTCTGGGGATCGGCTATGGTCCCGGTCTGCGGGTGCTCGGCCCCATCCTGCTGCGGCCTGATGGCGACCCGCGCAACATCCGTCTCGGCCGCTCCGTGACCCTGATGCCCTGGGTCGATCTGAAGGTGCGGGAGAATGGGCGCATCATCCTGGGTGATGGCGCGGCGGTGGACACGACCGCGCGGCTGGTGGCGGCGCGGGACGGCACGATCCGGCTGGGGGACCGGGCGCAGGTCGCCTTCTCCTCCATCATCAACGCCGGGGCGGATGTCACCATAGGACGCGACAGCGCCACGGCGGGGCACTGCACCATCATTGCCTCCGAACACCGCTTCGACAGCCGGGAGCCGATCATGCGCCAGGGCTATATCCATGAGCCCGTGCTGATCGGCGCGGATGTCTGGCTTGCCTCCGGTGTCACGGTCACGCCGGGGTCGCGCATCGGCAACGGCGCGATCATCAGCGCCCGCTCCACGGTCTCCGGCGATATCCCCGGATACACCGTTGCCGCCGGTACGCCTGCACGGGTGATCAAGAGCCGCGGCTGATCACTCAGTCGGCGAGCTGCTTCGGGTCACGCAGGAACAGCACAACCAGCACCGCCGCCGCCACCGGCATCGCCGCGAAGGCGATCAGGGTCAGCGTGTAGTCGCCCGTGAGATCGTAGGCGATGCCCAGGGGCAGGGGGCCGAGTGAGGCACCCACGACCCCGATCATCTGTCCCGTGCCCTGGATCGAGCCGATGTGCTTGCGCCCGAAATAGCGCGGCCACATGAAGCCGAAGAAGGTCATCGACACCGCATTGTTGATGCCGAAGACGACGCCGTAGACCAGCCCCGACGTCAGGTCGGTGACATTGCCGGCCGCGACGAGGGCAGCAGCCATGACCAGCAGACCGCCGGCGAAGACCCACTCCGTGCGGAACCTGTCCAGCATGCGCCCCAGCAGCGGCATGCAGATCACCATCGCCACGGCGGACACGGGGAAGATGAGGGAGGCCAGTTCCCGGCCCAGGCCCTGCGCCTCGAAGATCGAGATCTGGAACAGGTGCAGCATGGTGACCAGCATGGCAAAGCAGAACAGTCCCAGGGCGACCAGATAGAACGTCGGTGTACGGGTTGCCTCCGCCAGCGTCAGGCCGAATTCCGGCTTCTTCTCGCTCTCGGTCGCGTCCGGCGCGGCCCTGGCACCGTCCGGCAGCAGGCCGAGATCCTCCGGCTTGTTGAAGACGAGAAACAGCAACCCGGGCAGCAGCAGCAGCGCGCTGAGAACACCCAGCCAGATAAAGGCAGAGCGCCAGTCGCCGCTGTCTATCAGCCACTGGGCCAGCGGCGGATGGATGGCCATGGAGGCGGCGAAACCCAGCATCACCAGCCCCATGGCAAAGCCGCGCTTGGCCGAGAACCACTGGGAGATCAGGTTGACCGCATTCAGCATCAGCGCGCCCTGACCGAGGAAGCGCAGGAGGCCGAAGCCGAGGGTCAGCCAGATCGCAATCTCGAAGACACCGAAGACACTGATGACCGTGCCTGTGACCTGGGAGAAGGCGACGCAGGCAAGGGCGAACAGGACCGTGATGACCAGCGCCGTCCTGCGCATGCCGTGGCGATCCACCTGCCGCCCGACGAAGGGCAGCAGGAATGCCGCGGCAAGGGTGGCAAAGCCGTAGGCGAAGGACACGGCCGTGGCCGAGATGCCCAGATCCTCCACCAGGATACTGACGAAGACGCTGATGGTATGGGACTGGCCGGGGCCGCTGGCCAGCAGCACGATGGCCGCCACGCCCAGCATGATCCAGCCGTAGAAGAAGTGGTTGTTGAGCCCCAGCGCGAAGCGTTCGCGAAATCCCTTCGGGGCCACCTGTTCGTCAGTCATGAAGGCTGCGCGCGAAGTCGAGCAGGTGACGCGTGAAGGTCGCAGGGCGCTCCGCCGGGATCAGGTGACCGGCGTCCTCCACGGTTACCGGACGGGCATCGGGGATCAGGGCGGTCAGTTCCTCGACATCTTCCGCCACCCGGAACACCCGGTCGTGCAGACCGGTCATGACCAGCGTCGGCAGGGTCAGGCGCGACCAGGGGAAGTCCCAGTCGGTGGCGACGGATCCTTCCATCAGGCGGAACAGGCCGTCATCGGGGGACATGGGCTCGTAGGGTGTGCCGGGGAACATGTCGGGCCGCATGGCGACAAGCTGATCGGGATTGACCAGCATCGGCAGATTGGCCTCCATCATCAGGCGTGAACCGCCGTGACGTGCCATGGCGACCATTGCCGTTCCCAGCCATTCGATGCGCGGGCCGGGCTTGCGCAGGGTGTTGATCAGCACCAGCCCTTCCGCCGCGACCCCGTCCAGCCAGGCCTCCGCCGCGAACAGGCCGCCGATCGACAGGCCGACGAGAATGGGCCGCGGCGGCTGCAGGTGTGCCATCAGCCGCTTCAGATCCTCCGCCACCAGTGTCGGGCGCAGATCGGTGTCAGGCCCGAACTCGGTCTCCACCTGTCCGCGGAAGTTGTAGCAGAGCGTGCCATAGCCGGCGTCGCGCAGCGCGGGGCCGATTTCCGCCTGCCAGGCCGCCGCGTTTCCGGTCAGTGCATTGACGAAAACGAATGTCTGCATGTCGCCGGTCGGCGGATCATACTCGAAGTAAAGGCTCTCGCCTGGCGCGATTTCAAAGCGTGACATGTGATCAATCCCCCCGGATATGCTGCATTCTGTTTTGCGCAATCTTCCATGATTCAGATGGCCTTGTGCAGTACCGGGAAGCACATGGCTGCGCCCCCCGTTTCACTTACCTTACGTAAAGGTAAATAGGTTGATCCAGCCCTGAAAATCAGCATCTAATGGATCCATCAGGATTCCGGGGAGTATTGATCATGGATGTCAGCTTTTCTGCCGAGGACATGGCGTTCCGCGACGAGGTTCGTGCGTTTCTGAACGAGGCCTTCGACGACGAACTGAAGGCTGCGATGAAGAAGACACGGGCCGGTTACATGCCGAAGCATCTGCATGTGCGCTGGCAGAAGGCGCTGCACAAGAAGGGCTGGGCCACGCCGCACTGGCCGGTGGAGCATGGCGGCTGCGGCTGGACCCCGACGCAGAAGTACATCTATGACGCCGAGATGTCGGCGGCTGGCGCCCCGATCGTCATTCCCTTCGGCCCGCGCATGCTGGCCCCGGTGCTGATGAAATTCGGTTCCGAGAAGCAGAAATCCGACTTCCTGCCGAAGATCCAGGCTGCTGACCTGATCATCTGCCAGGGCTATTCGGAGCCGGGCTCCGGTTCCGACCTCGCCAGCGTCAAGATGAAGTGCGAGGACAAGGGCGATCACTGGCTGCTGAACGGGTCCAAGATCTGGACCTCCGTCGCCCAGTATGCCGACTGGATCTTCTGCCTGGTCCGCACCTCCAACGAGGGCAAGCGCCAGGAAGGCATTTCCTTCATCCTGATCGACATGAAGTCGCCGGGTGTCACGGTTGATCCGATCATCACCATGGACATGCCGGAGAAGGATTATCAGGAGGTCAATCAGGTCTTCTTCGAGGATGTGAAGGTCCCGAAGGAGAACATGATCGGTGAGGTCAACAAGGGCTGGACCTACGCCAAGTACCTGCTGGAGTTCGAGCGTGGCGGAACCTACAGCCAGGGCCTGAAGCGCGGCATGGAGAAGGTGCGCCAGATCGCGTCGGAGGAGCAGGAGAACGGTGAGCGTGTCGCCGATGATCCGGTCTTCCAGAAGAAGATGGCGGATGCCGATACCCTGATCACCGCAATGGAATATACCGAACTGCGCGTGCTGGGCCGTCTGGCCGGTGGCCAGAATCCCGGGCCGGAAAGCTCGATGATCAAGTGCCGCGGTTCCGAACTGCAGCAGCTTGTGTCGGAACTGGCCTTCGAGGCGGCGGGCATCAAGCAGACGCCGTTCCAGCCGCTGAAGTGGGGCTCCAACGAGCCGCCGATCGGCCCCGACTGGGCCGCCGGTGTCGGGCCGAAGATGTACAACTACCGCAAGGTCTCGATCTATGCCGGATCGAACGAGATCCAGCGCAACATCATGGCGAAGCTGATCCTGGGTCTCTGATCCGGTTCACATGCTGAAACGGAAAGCCCCGGCCATCGCGGTCGGGGCTTTTTCGTTGGAGCACGGACAGGGCAGGTGTTGCGGCAGGGGCAGGCGTTCCTGACTCACGCCGGCTGCATGATCTCCTCCACCCCGTCGTCGCGCACGGCGCGGTAGAAGCAGCTTCTGCGGTTGGTGTGGCAGGCCGGGCCGGTCTGGTCCACCAGCAGCAGGATGGTGTCGCCGTCGCAGTCGTAGCGCATCTCCTGCAGGCGCTGGACGTGGCCGGAGCTTTCGCCCTTGCGCCAGAAGGCCTGGCGGGAGCGGGACCAGTAGCAGACCTGACCGGTCTGCAGGGTCTCGGCAATGGAGGCCCGGTTCATCCAGGCCATCATCAGCACCTCGCCCGTGTCATGCTGCTGGGCGATGGCTGGAATCAGCCCGTCGGCATTGAACAACAGGTCATTGTCGAGCTGCGGGGGCAGGGCGGTCTTCGCTGTCATGGATAGGCTCTTTCAGGTGTGCGGGTTTGTGGCGCAGGGTGGCCTTCTTTGCAGCCTCGGAAAAGCGTCTATTCTGCCGCCCATGTTTGATCCCTTCTCCTTGCGACCCACAGCCGACGTTCAGCCACCGGCCTTTCACCTGTTCAACGGGCAGGGGAAGGCAAGGGCATTGCTGATCTGCGACCATGCCTCCAACGCCCTGCCGCGAGGCTACGGCACCCTTGGCATCGACCCGGACAAGATGTTCGAACATATCGCCTGGGATGTCGGGGCCGCCGCCGTCACCCGTCATCTGGCGGAGATTCTGGATGCCACGGCCATCCTGGGCGGTACCTCCCGTCTGTTCGTTGACCTGAACCGCTATCCGGATGACCCGACGGCCATTGCCGCCTTCTCCGACGGGACGAAGGTGATCGGCAATGCGGACCTGTCGGAGGCGGAGCGGGCGCACCGGCTCTCCTGGCACAGCCAGTACCACAACGAGGTGGAGCGGCAGGTGCACGGGCTGACGGCAGAGACGCCCCCACCACTGCTGTTCATCCACAGCTTCACGCCCATCATTCGCGACATCCGGCGTCCGTGGCATCTGGGCGTGCTGCACGATCACGAGAGCCCGGAGAGCGACCGGCTGCTGCAGGTGCTGCGGCGCAACGGTGACATCACCGTCGGCGACAACCAGCCCTATGCCGTGAACGAGCCGCGATCCTATTCGATCTATCACCACGGGATCAGCGCAGGCCGGCCCTATGTCGCGCTGGAGATCCGCCAGGACCTGATCGAGACTGAGGCGGGCGCGGAGGAATGGGCCGTCCTGATCGGGGATGCCTTCCGGGAGATGCTGGAGCCGCTGGGAGTATTGCCATGAGTGACGACAGCCCGTCCTTCACCATCGGGATCGAGGAAGAATATCTGCTGATTGATCCCGTCACGGGCAATCTGGCGTCCCGCCCGCCCGACAGCATCCTGGAACATGCCCAGTCGCTGGCGCCGGACCAGATCGTGACGCCGGAATTCCTGCGGGCGCAGATCGAGGTCGGTACCCGCGTCTGCCGCACGATTTCGGAGGCCAAGTCGTCACTGATCGAACTGCGCCGGGCCGTTCGGACCGCCGTGACGGAGGAAGGACTGGCCTTCGCCGCCGCATCTTCCCACCCCTTCGCGGAGTGGAAGGAGCAGGAGCCGACGCAGAAGGACCGCTATCTCACGCTGGCCCGTGACCTGCAGACGGTCGTGCGTCGCCTGCTGATCTGCGGCATGCATGTCCATGTCTGCATCGAGGATCCGGAACTGCGGATCGACCTGATGAATCAGGTGCGCTATTTCCTGCCGCATCTGCTGGCGCTGACGACCTCCTCGCCCTTCTGGCAGGGGCAGCGTTCGGGGCTGCAGTCCTATCGCCTGACCGTGTTCGATGCCCTGCCGCGTACCGGCATGCCGGAGGCTTTCGCGAGCTGGGCCGAATATGAACGGCTGAAGACCCAGTTCATCCGTGCCGGCGTCATCGAGGATGCGACCAAGCTCTGGTGGGACATCCGCCCGTCCGACCGCTTTCCGACGCTGGAAATGCGGATGACCGACGTCTGTACCCGCGTCGAGGACACGATCGCCGTTGCTGCCATCTATGCCTGCCTGCTGCGCATGCTGTGGCGGCTGAAGAAGCGGAACCAGCGCTGGCGGGTCTATCCGGCCGCTCTGATCCGGGAGAACCGCTGGCTGGCCATGCGGCACGGTGTGACCGGCACGCTGGTGGACTTCGGGCGCGGTGCGCAGGTGCCCTATGCCGAACTGATCGAGGAGATCCTGGAGCTGATCGCGGAGGATGCGGAGGCGCTGGGCTGCACGGCCGAGGTGATGCATGCGCGGGAGATCGTGCGCCGCGGCACCTCCGCCGACCGCCAGATCGCCACCTTTGATGCGGCGATGAAGGATGCGGAGAATCCGAGGGCCGCGTTCAAGGCCGTGGTGGACGAGATCGTCGCCGACACCGTGCTGGGGCTGGACTGAGGCGCAGACTGGCCCACATGATGGGGAGGAGCGGCCCGCTCTGAACCGGATTCTGACACGGAGTGATGATCATGGATGACCAGACACGTACCGAACTCGAAGCCGCCGCGTTCCGCCGCCTTGTCAGCCATTTCAGGGAACGGACGGACGTACAGAACATCGACATGATGAATCTGGCCGGTTTCTGCCGCAACTGCCTGTCGAACTGGTACCGCGAAGCCGCCGACGACAAGGGCCTCGACCTCTCGAAGGAAGACGCGCGGGAGATCGTCTACGGCATGCCCTATGCGGACTGGAAGGCGAAGTACCAGACGGAGGCAACGCCTGAGCAGCAGCAGGCCTTCAGGGACCAGAACCCGGGCCACTGACGGGCTGGTTTTTGGCCGTCCGTCCTGTTCGGAGCATTCGGCTGCGCCGATTCACCCCCATCCCGACCTTCCCCCGTCGCGGGGGAAGGAGAGTTGGTGTGGGAGCATCGGTTCTTCCTCCTCCCCCTCGACGGGGGAGGATCGAGGAGGGGGTGAAGCCCAGAGTTGCCTGATGAGACCCTGAGAGCCGAACCGTCAGGCCTGTTCGCGGGCTCCGGCCTCGACGACGGCCAGGGCGGTCATGTTGACGATGCCGCGTGCCGTGACGGACGGGGTCAGGATGTGCGCCGGCTTGGCGGCACCCACCAGGATCGGGCCGACGGGCAGGGCGTCGCCCATGTACTTGATCAACTGGTAGGAGATATTGGCCGCGTCCAGATTGGGCATGATCAGGATGTTGGCCTGGCCATGCAGGGCGGCGAGCGGGAAGGCGCGCTTGCGATAGGCCTCGTCCAGGGCGGCGTCGCCATGCATCTCGCCCTCGACCTGCAGACCCGGAGCGCGTTCACGGATCAGTTGCACCGCGTGACGCATCTTCAGGGAACTCTCGGTCGGTCGGCTGCCGAAGGATGAGTGCGAGAGCAGGGCGACCTTCGGCGTGATCCCGAAGCGTTCCACCTGTCCGGCAGAGAGGATCGCCAGCTCCGCCAGTTCATCCGCCGTCGGGTCATAGGACACATAGGTGTCGGCCAGGAAATAGGCACCCTTCGACAGCAGGATCAGGCTGATGGTGGAGAAATCCCGCGCATTCTCGGCCAGTCCGATCACCGTGCGGATATGGTCCAGGTGGCGGTCGAAACGCCCCTCCAGCCCGCAGATCATGGCGTCGGCATCGCCGCGATGGACCGCCAGTGTCGCGATCACCGTCGGGCGGGTACGGACAAGGGTCCGTGCCCTGTCGGCGGTCACACCCTGCCGCCAGGCCCGCTCCAGATATGTATCGACATAGGACCGGTAGCGCGGATCGCTCTCCGGGTTCACCAGTTCGAAATCGGTTCCGGGCCTGATCGAGAGGCCGAAGCGCTCCAGCCGCTGGTTCACGACTTCAGGCCGCCCGATCAGGATCGGCGTGGCGATCCGTTCCTCAAGGGCCACCTGGGCAGCGCGCAGCACCCGCTCGTCCTCACCTTCCGCATAGATCACCCGGCGCGGGGCGGCCTTCGCCTGGGCGAAGATCGGTTTCATGATCAGGCCGGAGCGGAAGACGAAGCGTTCCAGGCGCTCCTCATAGGCTTCGTAGTCGCCAATGGGCAGGGTGGCGACACCGCTGGCCTCGGCGGCCCGGGCGACGGCGGGGGCAATCTTCAGGATCAGGCGCGGGTCGAACGGATTCGGGATCAGCGATCCGCGCCCGAACAGTTCGGCCTCGCCGCTGTAGGCCTTGGCCGCGACATCGGAGGGGGCGGCGTGTGCCAGTTCGGCAATGGCCTCGACCGCGGCCAGTTTCATGGCCTCGTTGATGGCTGTCGCACCGACGTCCAGGGCCCCGCGGAAGATATAGGGAAAGCACAGCACATTGTTGACCTGATTGGGAAAATCCGAACGGCCGGTGCAGATCATCATGTCCGGACGCACCTCGCGCGCGACGTCGGGCATGATCTCCGGCGTCGGGTTGGCCAGCGCCAGAACCAGCGGATCCTTCGCCATCTTCTTCAGCAGTTCCGGTTTCAGCACCCCGGCTGCGGACAGGCCGAGGAAGATGTCCGCCCCGTCGATCACGTCGGCCAGGGTCCGTGCGTCCGTTTCCTGTGCGAACACGGACTTCCAGCGGTCCATCAGCACCTCACGGCCCTTGTAGACAACACCTTCGATGTCGGTGACCCAGATGTTCTCCCGCTTCGCGCCGAGGGAGACGAGGATGTGCAGACAGGCAAGGGCCGCCGCCCCTGCGCCGGAGGCAACGATCTTCACATCTGCCAGGTTCTTGTTCGCGATCTGCATGGCGTTCAGCGCGGCGGCACCGACGATGATGGCCGTGCCGTGCTGGTCGTCATGGAACACGGGAATGCCCATGCGCTTCTTGAGCTGCTCCTCGACCTCGAAGCATTCCGGAGCCTTGATGTCCTCCAGATTGATGCCGCCGAACGTGGGCTCCAGCATGGCGATGGCGTCGATCAGCCGGTCCGGATCGTTGCAGTCCATCTCGATGTCGAAGACGTCGATGCCCGCGAACTTCTTGAACAGCACACCCTTGCCTTCCATCACCGGCTTGGCGGCGAGGGGGCCGATGGCACCAAGTCCCAGGACCGCGCTGCCGTTGGTGATCACGGCCACCAGATTGCCGCGGATCGTCATCTGCGCTGCGGCCCTGGGGTCGTCGACAATGGCCTCGCAGGCGGCGGCCACGCCGGGGCTGTAGGCCAGCGCCAGATCGCGCTGGTTGCCCAGCGGCTTGATCGGACTGACCTCGATCTTTCCGGGGCGCGGGACACTGTGATAGACCAGCGCGCCAGACCTCAGGTCATCGGAAATGTTGCTTGCCATGGTCGTGTTCCCCTTCGGCCTGTCGGCTCATGTGCTTCTAGTCGCGCCCGGCAAGGCAGCGTCCGGCAGGCGGACGGAGGCATTGCCCTCCTGAAAGTTGCGCATCTCCAGCTTCCAGGTCTTGCCGGGCCAGTGCAGGGTCAACCGCCGCTGCCGCCCCTCGTAGACAGCCGTATAGAGTGTGCCGAAACCCTGGTTGAAGGCGACGGAATAAAGTGGCGGTCGCAGGAAGGCGGATACAAAGCGGTTCGCCGATTCCACGTGCAGGGTCAGGCGCTGCAGCAGGAAGCGTTCGCGTTCCACGGTTGCGGTGAAACGGGCATGGCTGGCCCATTCGACCTTCTCCTGATGGTTCGTGGCGACGGCGGCATGGGTGACGATGGCCGGACGGTCGGGTGCCATGTGGACAGTGACGTAGTTCCGTTTCGCATCCATTGCAGTGACGTTGTAACTCATGTGCGTGGGGATGCGTGCCAGGGCCGCGCCTGCCTCGTCCGCCGTGTTGCAGGTCTGCAGGACGTAGCGCAGGATCAGCGGCACACCGAAGCCGTCGCCGACCACCTGCCGGCCGCCGAATGTCAGGGACAGGGCCAGTCCGGCGTCATTGATGCCATCAACCAGCCCGAACAGTCCGTCCGTCATGCCCATGACCGTCCGCCCCTGCCATTCCGTCCGCAGGATCGTGCCGTCGAAAGCATAGGGACTGTAGTCGTAGTTGCGCACCAGCACTGGCCGTCCGCCGGGCCAGATCGCCTGGCTGCAGCCGGAGAGATAGGGGGGAGGGCAGTAATAGCTGAGGAAACGGGCCTGGTCGTCCTTGCCGCCTGCCACCTCCACCAGTTCCTCGTACAGCGGCACGATCTCCGGCATGTGGGTGCGCATGGCATCCAGCCCTTCGAGCCATGTCGGGCGCGCAGCCGCACCCGACCCGGCCCACCACTTGCGGTAGTTCGGCCAGTATTCGCGGAAGAGGCCGCCCCAGACAGGGCCTGGTTGGGCCTCCGCCCGTGCCCGGAACGTCAGCAGCATGCCGTTGCATATCCTCCCGATATACGTCGTGAGCGCGCGGGCGCGGGGTCAGGGACACCGCGCCCGGACCGGTCCTACATGATCTTGAAGGCGGGGTCCGACAGCTCCGGTCCCGGCTCCGCCGCCGGCAGGGGCCTGGCGGAGAAGCTCGACTTGATGCCGTCGATCCACTGCTTCGACCGGGGCGTCAGCCGGAACCGGTTGTTCATCGACCGGCCACGGGTCACCAGGATGCCCAGGTCCGCGCCTTCGTAGCGATAGTCGCCCGGCTTCAGGATACGCAGGAAGAAGGCTTCCCGGTCGCTCTCCACCGCGCGGCGGTGATAGTCGAAGCGGTCGAAGACGACGGAACCGTCATCCAGCATCTTGTAGATGCCGGACTCCGGCGCCTCGGTCAGGATGTCGACCGTGTCCTCGGTGTGCTTGATGACCATCTGGCTCCAGGAATCGATCATGTCGGGATCGGAGGACCAGCGTGCGTTCAGCTCCTCCACATCCAGTTCGAACTCCTTGCCGGAGAATTCCAGCAGGTGGAACAGGAACAGCGGCGCATCCGCGTGGGCGAAGGCGGCGTAGTTGGTCATCGACGACGCACCGGTGATGCGCGGGTTCAGTTCGCCCAGATAGATCTCGCCGGTGCCGACGGTGACAAATTTCTCTTCCGCCATTGCCGTCGTGGCACAAACGGCAACTGCCGCTGCTGCTGCCAGCATCTTGATGGATTTCATCGCTTTTCGCTCCCTGTATTTGGATGAGCGCGATTATTTGCCCTGTCAATCATTCGTTGATTGCCACTGAGCTGGTTTCATTGTGACGAGAATGCGGGCATCCGCAAGGTGAGCCCCTGAATGCTGGAAAAACAGGCAATTGCGGCGCAAGGTGGCGCCTGTCGACAAGAGTTCCGAAACCTGGAGAGCTGTCATGAGTCATGTCTTCCCGCGCCATACGGCCTTCAGTCCCCCGGTCGCGGTTGCCGGCGACGGCTGCTGGATCATTGACCGGGACGGCAAGCGATACCTGGACGGGTCGGGCGGGGCGGCGGTTTCCTGCCTTGGCCATTCCGACGCGAAGGTGATCGAGGCTGTGCGGGCGCAGATGGGCGCATTGCCTTTTGCACACTCCGGTTTCTTCACCTCTGACGCTGCGGAGCGGGTGGCCGACCGACTGGCCGCCGAAGCACCCGGCGACCTGGATCACGTCTATCTGGTCTCCGGCGGGTCGGAAGCCGTCGAGGCCTCCATCAAGATGGCGCGGCAGTATTTCGTCGAGATCGGGCAACCGCAGCGCCATCACATCGTCGCCCGCTGGCAGAGCTATCACGGCAACACGCTGGGCGCGCTTTCTGCCGGGGGCAACCGCTGGCGGCGCGGGCTGTATGAGCCACTGCTGATCGGCATGTCCCATATCTCGCCCTGTTACGCCTATCGCGGGCAGGAAGCGGGGGAGAGCGAGACAGACTACGGCCTGCGCATCGCGGATGAACTGGAGGCGGAGATCCAGCGGCTGGGGCCGGAGACCGTCGCAGCCTTCATCGCGGAACCTGTCGTTGGCGCAACCATGGGAGCGGTCCCCGCTGTCGATGGCTACTTCCGCCGTATCCGTGAGATCTGCGACCGCCACGGCGTCCTGTTCATCGCCGATGAGGTCATGTGCGGCATGGGACGCTGCGGGGCGCTGTTCACGTCCGATCAGGAGGGGGTGGTGCCCGACATCATTGCCGTCGCCAAGGGGCTGGGGGCCGGTTATCAGCCGGTGGGGGCGGCAATCGTCAGCGCCCGTGTCTACCAGGCGTTCGTCGACGGGACAGGCTTCTTCCAGCATGGACACACCTACATGGGGCATCCGGCAGCATCCGCTGCGGCGGATGCGGTGCTCTCGCGGCTGATCGACGACGGGTTGGTCGATGGTGTCGCCGCGAAGGGCGAGAAGCTGGCCGACGCGCTGCATCAGGCCTTCGGCCAGCATCCGCATGTGGGCGATATCCGGGGACGGGGTCTGTTCCGCGCCATCGAGATCGTGCGGGACCGGGAAACGAAGGAACCGTTCGACCCGGCGCTTGGCCTCAATGGCCGTATCAAGCGGCTGGCGCAGGACGCGGGGCTGATCTGCTACCCCGGCGGCGGAACGATTGACGGGCGCAACGGGGACCACGTGCTGCTCGCGCCACCTTTCATCATTTCCGATGCCGAGATCGGGACACTGGTCGACCGGCTGGCGGCCTCCGTCGGGAAGGCACTGGCCGCGGTCAAAGCCTGACCCTTTTCGCGTTGCACTCTGATGCTATGCTTCTTCGGCAATCACCTGGGGAGGATGAACCGCAATGACCAATGTCCATGTTGTCGGTATCGGCATGACGCCGTTCGGGCGTTTTCTCGATACATCCGTCAAGCAACTGACCGCCATGGCCGTGAACGAGGCACTGGCCGACTGCGACCTGCAGCCCGGTGATGTGGAGGCCGCCTGGTTCTCCAATACGACGCAGGGGGTGCTGGAGGGGCAGTATCTGGTGCCGGGCGAGATCGCGCTCAGGGAAATGGGCTTCCAGGGCATTCCGATGTCCAACGTGGAGAACGCCTGCGCCAGTGCGTCGACCGCCTTCAACGCGGCCTACACGGCGATCAGGGCAGGACAGTGCGACATTGCTCTCGCGGTCGGGTCGGACAAGATGTACCACGCCGACAAGGCCCGCAGCTTCGAGATCTTCGACGGGGCCATCGACGTGCATGACCGGGAAGCCACGTTCGAGAGGCTGAACCGGCTGGGGCAGGGGGTGGAACCCCCCGCCGATGCCAACCTGCCGAACGGCCAGCGCAGTCCCTTCATGGATGTCTACGCAAGCTGGGCCAAGTTCCACATGAAGACATTCGGCACCACGCAAAGGCATCTGGCCGCCGTCGCCTCGAAGAACCACCAGCATTCCACCCTGAACCCGAAGTCGCAGTACCGCGACGCGGTGAGCATCGAGGAAGTGCTGGCCGCGCGTCCGGTCTCCTGGCCGCTGACCCTGCCCATGTGCTCCCCCATCTCCGACGGTGCGGCGGCGGCCATTCTGGTGTCCGATGCGGTGCTTGACCGTTTCACCCGCTCCCGTGCCGTGCGGGTCGCGGCCTCCGTGCTCGGCACCGGCATCGACCGGGAGCCGGAGGACATGGAGAACCACATCACCCGCCGCACCGCGAACCGCGCCTATGCGCAGGCCGGGTTCGGGCCGGAAGTGATCGACGTCGCCGAAGTCCATGATGCCACCGCCATGGGTGAGATCCAGCAGGTCGAGAACCTGGGGCTGGTGCCCTTCGGTGATGGCGGCCGGGCGGCGGAACGTGGCGACACGGCGCTTGGTGGCCGCATCCCGGTCAATCCCTCCGGCGGTCTGGAATCAAAGGGCCACCCGATCGGCGCTACCGGCCTCGGCCAGCTCGCCGAACTGGTCGCCCAGTTGCGCGGCGAAGCCGGTCCGCGCCAGGTCGAAGGCGCCCGTCACGCCATCGCCGAGAACGGCGGCGGCGTCTACAGGTTCGAGGAAGCCGTCTGCGCCGTGACCGTGCTGGCCGGGCCGGGGAACTGACCTAGTCCTGCTGCGTCCTGTATTCCGCCGCCAGCTCGGCATAATGCGCCGCGCCGCCTGCGATCATGGCGCGTTCGCGGTCGGTGAGGGTGCGGATGGGTTTGGCGGGCCAGCCGGCCCATAGTTCGTCCTTGCGGGCGATCTTGCCGGGCGGCAGGAAGGCGCCTGCGGCGACCATGGCGCCGGTCTCGATGACGCATTCGTCCATGATGACGGCGCTCATCCCGACGAAGGACCGGTCCTGGATCTCGCAGCCATGCAGCATGACCTTGTGGCCGACCAGCACATCCTCCCCCACCAGCGTGGGGAAGTCGCCGCTGTTCACATGGATCACCGTGCCGTCCTGGATGTTGGAGCGGGCGCCGATGCGGATGTGGCAGACGTCGCCCCGCAGCACGCAGTTGAACCAGACGCTGGCACGGTCCGCGACCTCCACATCGCCGATCAGCCGGGCGCCGGGCGCAATGAAGGCCGTGTCGGCGATCTTCGGGCTCTTGCCCCGAAAGGGATAGCTGCTGCCACGCTCCATCACGCAATTCCTTCTGTGGTCATCTGATGCCCGGTTCCGCAAGCGGACCCTTGCCACAGGGGTAGTTCAGGCGCACACCGGCAGGCAACCGCAAATCTGCGGGGCAGCAGAGAGGTCAGCCATGCATTACCTGTATCTGGTCATCGCGATCGTCGGGGAGGTTGCGGGCACCAGCACGCTGAAGGCGACGGAGGGATTCACGAAGCTCGGCCCCACGGTGCTGACGCTCGGCTTCTACGGGCTGGCCTTCTTCATGCTCAGTCTGGCGCTGGACCGCTTTCCGATCGGGGTGCTCTATGCTGTCTGGTCAGGCCTCGGGATCGTGCTGATCGCCGGATTCGGCTGGATCGTGCATGGGGAACGGCTGGACCTGCCCGCATTGCTCGGTCTGGGGCTGATCCTGGCCGGTGTGCTGACGATTCACCTGTTCTCCGACACCGCGACCCACTGAACGGGACGTGGCCTGCCGGGACCTGTTCGGCCAGCCCGGGCTACTCGATCAGATCGGTGCTGTGGGTGAAGCCGCCCTTGCCGTCGGGCTGAAAGTCGACCTGAACCGTCAGGTACTTCGCGCAGAGCCGTACCAGCCAGTATTCGCGCCATTTCTGCCGGGCGATGGGCTCCTTTTCCGTGCCATCGAGAAATCCAACGACGACGGTATCGACAATGTCACGCTGACCCGAGGGGCATTCCTTGCCCATCCGGGCGTTGGCAATGTCCACGACCGGCCGGCTGGCGGCGATCTGCATTTCCACGCTTGCCCGCGTGTTGCCGGGCAGCAGGGATGTCAGTTGGGGGGCGCCGTCCGGTCGTGCCGTGACCAGAACGTTGTGAATCACGGGTTCATTGCAGCGTTCGATGCTGATCTGTTCCCGCCATTCTCCCCAGATGGGCCAGAGTGTACCGGCCTTGAAGACCGGCTTCACGCGCACGCGCAGTTCGCGGCGATTGGCATTCTTCAGCACCTGGATGCATTCGGGCGCGATCTGCTGTTCGACCAGGTCGATCTGCTCACCCAGTGCATTCACGTAGTCGGGGTCTGCCAGAAAGACCCGGAACGGCTCCTGCCACTCATCGGCACCCTGTGCCTGATTGCCCGGTGCCTGACTGTCCTGTGCCTGAGCGACCGCCCCTGAGAGCAGCACCGCGACCGTGATTGCGACAGCAGTTGCAACGCGCGACAGGAGCGGCATGGCTCAGGCTGCGGGCAGGCGGCCCAGTGCCGCCTCCAGCTTGGTCTTTGCCGCCTCGGCCTCGGCCTGGCGTTCCCGCTCCTGCTCCACCACATGCTCTGGCGCACGGGAAACGAATTTCTCGTTCGCCAGCTTCTTCGCAATACGGTCGATCTCCGCGTCCAGCTTCCCGATTTCCTTGTTCAGCCGCGTCCTCTCGGCATCGACGTCGATGGCGCCGGTCAGCGGCAGCACGACCCGCGCCCCGTCGACGACGATCTCCGACGCGCCGCCCGGCATGGTCTCGCTGATGCCTGACAGGCGCGCGAGACGGGACACCAGTTCCCAGTTGCTGTCGATCCAGCCTCTGCGGGTGGCGTCCAGGTCCGGGAAATGTGCCTCCAGCTCGGCCTTTGGCGGCACGTTGGTCTCTGCGCGTGCGGAGCGGATCTCGGAGATCAGTTCGATGACGAAACCGAATTCCTTCGCGGCGTCGGCGTTCTGCAGGTCCTGCTGCGGCCAGGCGGTGGTGGAAATGGAGCCTTCGCCGCCCATCTGCTGAAACAGTTCCTCCGACACGAAAGGCGCGAAGGGGTGCAGCATCGTCAGGATGCGCTGCAGGACCCAGGCGGCAGTTGCGCGGGTCTCACCGGCAACATCGGGGTCGTTGGCCCGCAGCAGGGGCTTCGCGAACTCCAGATACCAGTCGCAGAACAGGTTCCAGGTGAAACGATAGATACCGTTTGCCGCCTCGTTGAAACGAAAGGCCTCCAGTTCCCGGTCGATGGTGGCCGCCGCTTCCGACAGCGCCCCGACGATCCAGCGGTTCACCGGCTGCTGCAGGTTCGACGGATCATAGTCCGGCGCAACCGCGCATTCGTTCATCTCGCAGAATCGCGCGGCATTCCAGATCTTCGTGGTGAAGTTGCGGTAGCCCGCGACACGCTGTTCGGACAGCTTGATGTCGCGCCCCTGCGCCGCCATCGCCGCCAGCGTGAACCGCAGCGCGTCCGCGCCATATTCCTCGATCAGTTCCAGCGGATCGATGACGTTGCCCTTCGACTTCGACATCTTCTGGCCCTTCTCGTCGCGGACCAGAGCGTGGATATAGACCGTGTGGAACGGCACTTCCTTCATGAAGTGCATGCCGAACATCATCATCCGGGCAACCCAGAAGAAGATGATGTCGAAGCCGGTGATCAGGACGTCCGTCGGATAGTGCCTGGCCAGTTCCGGTGTCTCCTCCGGCCAGCCGAGGGTCGAGAACGGCCAGAGCGCGGAGCTGAACCAGGTGTCGAGCACATCCTCGTCACGGGTCAGTTCGACCGTCTTGCCATAATGCGCATCGGCAAGCGTCTGCGCCTCCGCCGCGTCATAGGCGACGAAGACCTCGCCATCCGGGCCGTACCAGGCCGGGATCTGGTGTCCCCACCAGAGCTGGCGGGAGATGCACCAGGGGCGGATGTTGCGCATCCACTCGAAGTAGGTGTTCTCCCAGTTCTTCGGCACGAACTGGACGCGCCCGTCCTCCACGGCCTCGATGGCCGGGCGGGCGAGGGTCTCGGCATCCGCGTACCACTGGTCGGTCAGCCATGGCTCGATGACCACACCGGAGCGGTCGCCGAAGGGAACCGTGTGCGTGATCTCCTCGATCCGCTCCAGCAGGCCCAGCGCGTCCAGGTCGGCAATGACCTTCGCCCGCGCCGCGAAACGTTCCATGCCCTGATAGGCTTCCGGCACGTTCTCGTTCAGGTGCGCATGGGCATCCAGGATGTTGATCATCTCCAGATCGCAGCGCTTGCCGACCTCGAAGTCATTGAAGTCATGCGCCGGGGTGATCTTGACCGCGCCGGAACCCTGTTCGGGGTCGGCATATTCGTCGGCAACGATGGGGATGCGGCGACCGACCAGCGGCAGGATGACGAACTTGCCGACCAGGTCCCTGTAGCGTTCGTCGTCCGGGTGAACCGCGACGCCTGTATCCCCCAGCATGGTCTCCGGACGCGTGGTGGCGACGGTGATGAAGGTGCCTTCCTGACCCTCGACCGGATAGCGGAAGTGCCACATGTGCCCCTTCTGCTCGGCGCTCTCGACCTCCAGGTCGGAGATCGCCGTCAGCAGTTTCGGGTCCCAGTTGACCAGCCGCTTGTCGCGGTAGATCAGATTGTCGCGGTACAGCTCGACAAAGACCTTGGTGACGGCGGCGGACAGCCCTTCATCCATGGTGAAGCGCTCACGGCTCCAGTCACAGGACGCGCCGAGGCGGCGAAGCTGGTTGGTGATGGTGCCCCCGGATTCCGCCTTCCATTCCCAGACCTTGTCGACGAAGGTCTCGCGGCCCAGGTCGTGGCGGCTGATGCCATCAGCGCCCAGCATCCGCTCCACCACCATCTGCGTGGCGATGCCTGCATGGTCGGTGCCCGGCTGCCAGAGCGCGTCGCGGCCCTTCATCCGGTGCCAGCGCATCAGGATGTCCTGCAACGTGTTGTTCAGCGCATGGCCCATGTGCAGGCTGCCGGTCACGTTCGGCGGCGGAATCACGATGGTGAAGGGCGCGCCGTCATTGCGTCCCGCCTGGAACAGGCCACCCTGTTCCCAACTCTCGTAAAGCCGCTGCTCGACCTCCTGGGGCCGATATGTCTTGTCCAGCATTGCCGAACCTTATGTCTGAAACGTTGAATCCGTTGATTGACCTCCCGACGGGAGGCCACGCGCGGGCTAGCTCTAGGCACGGTCGCGGGACAGGTCAAGCGCAGCCGCTTGCGCGTCCCCCTGCAGGCCCGGCGTGGATATAGTCCAGCGATGAACACGCGCGATTCGGAAATCATGATGCCGGACTGTCCCGCCGTCGCCCTGAGTGGCCGCGGGATCGTGCGTGTCAGCCCCGACGGGGAGATCGAGACGCTGGATTCCCGTGCCGCTGGTGCCGCGCTGACCGGCGATGCGCCGATGCTGGTGAACATGCCCGCCGTGGCGCGCAGGCTGGGGGTCGCGACCTTCGCGGCCTATGACCTGCTGGAACTCTTCGCCTTTGCCCGGCCCGGCACCTTCTGCCTGCCCACGGCGGACGGGCTGATGCGCGCGCTGGACCTGCCCGCACTCGGGATGCCGCCCGACCCGTCGCAACTGTTCGAGGCGGCGGCACTTATGCTGCACGATCTCTCCCTGACCCCTGATGCGCGCCGCGACACCACCGCGATGCTGGCACAGGCCATGGCCGATGGCGGCTGGTCTTGGGCGCAGCCGGTCCTGCGCGCGCTGGGTGTCACGGCGGGGAAGGGGCGGTTCCGGGGACTGGACGCCTGGTCGCGGGTGGCCGACTTCCCCGATCTGGCACCTCTGCCGCCCGCGGGACATGCGCCGGTCGAACCCGTCGAGGCGCTGGACCGCCTGCGCCAGATGCTGGACGTGGGCGCGGAGGACCGGCAGTCGCAACAGCAGTATGCCACCCGCGCCACCATGGCCTTCGCGCCGCGCGAACGCATCGATGAGCCGCATGTGGTGCTGGCGGAGGCCGGGACAGGCACCGGCAAGACGCTCGGTTACGTGGCCCCGGCATCGGTCTGGGCGGAGAAGAATGGCGGCACCGTCTGGCTGTCGACCTATACCAAGAACCTGCAGCGCCAACTGGATCAGGAACTGGACCGGCTCTACACCGATCCGAATGTCAAGGCGGAGAAGGCGGTGATCCGCAAGGGCCGGGAGAACTATCTCTGCCTGCTGAATTTCCAGGAAGCCGTGCAGGGCGGCGCGGCGCGGCGGGCCGACATCGTGCCGCTGGCCCTGATGGCGCGCTGGATCGAGGTGACACGTGACGGTGACCTGGGGGGCGGCGACTTTCCGGCCTGGCTGGTCACCCTGTTCGGCACGCAGCGCACCGTGGCGCTGGCGGACCGGCGCGGGGAGTGTGTGTTCTCTGCCTGTGACCACTATCGGCGCTGTTTCATCGAGAATTCGCGCAGACGCTCGGAACGGGCGGAGATCGTCATCGCCAACCACGCGCTGGTACTGATCCGCGCCGTGCAGCAGGCGGCGGAGGAACAGCGGGCAGGGCGCTATGTCTTCGATGAGGGGCATCACCTGTTCGACGCCGCCGACAGCGCCTTCGCTGCCGAGCTGTCGGGGCAGGAGGCGGCGGAGTTGCGCCGCTGGATCCGGGGGGCGGAGGATGGTGCGCGTGGCCGCGCGCGCGGCCTGACCCGCCGCATCCAGGATCTGATCGTCGGCGACGACGCGGCCGTTGCGGCACTGGATCATGCCACCCACGCCGCGCGTGTCCTGCCGGCCTTCGACTGGCAGACGCGGCTGCGGGGCGAGAACCCGAGCGGTCCGACGGAGCAGTTCCTTGCCGTGGTCCGCCAGCAGGTCAGGGCGCGGGCGGCGCACCCCGACGATGTCTATGGCCTGGAATGCGAGACCGACCCGCCGGTCGACGGACTGGTCGAGGCCTCGGCCCGGCTGGTGCGGGCGCTGGAGGAGCTGCGGGCACCGCTGAAGGAACTGCGCCAGATCCTGCTCGACCGGCTGGATGACGAGGCGGATGAACTGCCGAGCGGGGAGAGGATGCGGATCGAGGCGGCGGTAAGCGGCCTGGATTATCGTGCGGGCAACCTGCTGACGGCCTGGATCTCCATGCTGCAGGGGCTGGGCGGTCCACGGCCGGAGGGCTTTGTCGACTGGTTCGCCCTGCGCCGTATTGCGGGGCGGGAGGCGGATGTGGCCTATCACCGGCATCTGGTCGATCCGATGCAGGCCTTTGCGGAGGTGGTGCTGAAACCGGCCCATGGTGTGGTGATCACCTCGGCAAGCCTGCGGGACCGCTCGGAGGGCGATGACTGGGCCACGGCAGAGGCACGGACGGGGCTGCGCCACCTGGTGCAACCGGCGGAGCGGATCAGTGTCCCGTCGCCGTTCGACTATGCCAGGCAGACACGCATCCTGGTGGTGCGCGATGTGCGCCGTGACCGGGTGGACGAGATCTCCGCCGCCTATCGGGAACTGTTCCTGGCGGCGGGCGGTGGCGCGCTGGGCCTGTTCACCGCGATCCGGCGGCTGCGAGCGGTGCATGAACGGTTGCTGGACCCGCTGGAGGATCAAGGCATCCCGCTCTATGCCCAGCATGTCGATCCCATCGACACACCGACGCTGGTCGACATCTTCCGCGCCGAGCAGGATTCCTGTCTGCTGGGGACCGATGCGGTGCGCGACGGCGTGGATGTTCCGGGGCGGTCACTGCGTCTGATCGTCTTCGACCGTGTGCCCTGGCCGCGTCCCGACATCATGCACAAGGCCCGGCGGGAGGCGTTCGGCAAGGGCGCGCATGACGACATGCTGACCCGTCTGAAGCTGAAACAGGCGTTCGGGCGGCTGTTGCGTCAGCGCGGTGACCGGGGTGTCTTCGTCATGCTGGACCCGCGCCTGCCGACGCGGCTGTGCGACGCCTTTCCCTCCGATGTCGAGGTGTCGCGTGTCGGACTGGCAGAGGCGGTGGCTGAAACACGTGACTTCCTGGCCGCCGAGCGGGAAAGACACGCGCGGGCCATGGACGACGGCAGCCTGACCTGACAGATTACCGGCTCAGAACATTCCATGGAGCCTGCAGCCGATGTCCGAAAAGATGAGCCCCCACAGCGCCCTGATTCACGTGATGGTGCTGGTGGCCTGCGCCGACAAGGAAATGGCGGAGCAGGAGGTCATCCTGATGAGCGAGATGATCCGTATCCTGCCGATCTTCCGCAATTACAGCGTGGATGACGCACTGGCCCGCGATGCGGAAAGCTGCCTTGGCTACCTGGAGAAGGAAGATGGTGTCGATCTGCTGATGCAGGACGTCGCCGCCGCGCTGCCGCCGCGTCTGGGCGAGACGGCCTATGCGCTGGCCTGTGATGTGGCGGCGGCCGACGGGGAGGTCAGCCAGGTCGAACTGGAGATCCTGATGATCATTCGCCAGACCCTTGGCGTCGGACGTCTGCCCGCCGCCGCCATCGAACGCGGCGCCCGCGCCCGCGCCATGACGCTGTAGAGACTGTTTGCTGACTGTTCCGTCCCTCTCCCCCACCCGGCCACCCACGGGAGTATCCTTATCAGGTGGGGCCGGGTGGGGGAGAGGGACGGAACAGTCAGAGGACAAACCGACAGAACGGTGGCACAGTCCGCAATTGGAACGCATTCCTGGGGAGGGAACCATGGCTGAGCATTTCGACGAACTGGAAACCCGCGATCCGGAGCAGCGGGAAACCGAACTGATGGCTGCATTGCCGGGGCAGGTGGCGCTGGCCAAGACCAACAGCAGCTTCTTCGGCAAGCTCTATGCGGACATCGATCCGATGGCCATCACCTCGCGGGAGGCCCTGCAGCAGCTTCCGGTGATCCGCAAGCCGGACGTGCAGGATGCCCAGAACGCGGAACCCCCCTTCGGTGGGCTGAATGCCGTGCCGGTCGGCGACATGGCGCATGTCTACATGTCACCGGGACCGATCTTCGAACCGGACGGGGTGCAGCGCGACCACTGGCGCTATGCCCGCGCGCTCTATGCCGCCGGATTCCGTCGCGGCGACATTGTCCACAATACCCTGTCGTATCACCTGACCCCTGCGGGCATGCTGGTGGAGACCGGTTGCCGGGCCATTGGCTGCGCCGTCTTTCCGGGCGGTGTCGGCAATACGGAGATGCAGGTGGATGCCATCGAACGGCTGAAGCCCACCGCCTATGCCGGCACGCCGTCGTTCCTGCGCATCCTGCTGGAAAAGGCCGACGAGATGGGCCGCGACAGTTCCTCCTACCGCAAGGCGTCGGTGGGCGCGGAGCCGCTGCCGCCGTCGCTGCGGCAATGGTTCGAGGACCGGGGCATCCAGACCACCCAGGGCTATGGCACCGCCGATGTCGGCCTGATTGCCTATGAGTCGCTGCCCGTCGAGGGGATGCTGCTGGACGAGGGACTGATCCTGGAGATCTGCCGCCCCGGCACCGGGGAGCCTGTCGCGGAAGGCGAGGTGGGCGAGATCGTCGTCACCACCTTCAACCCGATCTATCCGCTGATCCGCTACGGCACCGGCGACATGACCGCCATCCTGCCCGGCACCAGCCCCTGTGGCCGCACCGCGACCCGCATCAAGGGCTGGATGGGCCGCGCCGACCAGTCCTGCAAGGTCCGGGGCATGTTCGTCCATGCCAAGCTGGTGGGGGAGATCGTCGGACGCCATGCTGAGGTGACCAAGGCCCGCTTCGTCATCACCAACCCCGACAACCGCGATCAGATGACCCTGATGGTGGAAGCGGAGAAGGGTGATGCCACGCTGCTGGATGCCGTGAAGCAGTCGGTCACCACCGTGACCAAGCTGCGCGGCGAGGTCGAGATCGTGGCACCGGGCAGCCTGCCCAATGACGGCATCGTCGTGGAGGACGCCCGCACGTTCGACTGACCGTACTGGCGGGGAGAGTGCAACTCTCCCTTTCCGCCTGATGACATTCCCGCAAGGCGGCTTATGTTCAGGAAAGATTTTCAGGCGGAGTACCCCATGTCCGATCTCGCGACCACTTCAGAGCTGTTCTTCACCCGTGCGGGACTGGATCCCGACCGCGCCCGCCGTCAGGTGGGGGAGGCGCTGGAGGGCTGCGACGACGGGGAGCTGTATCTGGAGTACAGCCAATCGGAGATGCTGGCCTTCGACGACGGGCGACTGCGCAACGCAAGCTTCGACACGGCGCAGGGGTTCGGCCTGCGGGCCGTGGCGGATGAGGCGCAGGGCTATGCCCACTCCTCCGAACTGTCGCATGACGCCATCGCGCGGGCCGGGGATACCGTCAGCGCGGTACGGCGCGGCCATCAGGGCACCCTGGCCGATGGCCCGGCGCGCACCAACCGCAGCCTCTATGCCGACGACAATCCGCTGAATGAATTCGACTTCGAGACCAAGGTGAAGCTGCTGCAGGACATCGACGCCTATGCCCGCGATCTGGATTCGCGGGTGCGGCAGGTGACCTGTTCGCTGGCCGGTTCCTGGAAGGCTGTCCGGATCATCCGCCCGGACGGTGCGGAGGTGGGCGATATCCGCCCGCTGGTCCGGCTGAATGTCTCGGTCATGGTCGGCGATGGCGACCGCCAGGAAACCGGCAGTGCCGGAACCGGTGGACGCACCGGCTATGCCGCCTACATCGACCCGACCCGCTGGCAGGGGGAGGTGGACGAGGCCCTGCGTCAGGCGCTGGTCAATCTGGAAAGCGTTGCCGCGCCTGCGGGCGAGCAGACTGTTGTGCTGGGTCCGGGCTGGCCCGGGATCCTGCTGCATGAAGCGATCGGCCACGGGCTGGAAGGCGATTTCAACCGCAAGAAGAGCTCGGTCTTCTCCGGCCTGATGGGACAGCGCGTGGCGGCACCGGGCGTCACCGTCGTCGATGACGGCACGATCCCTGACCGGCGCGGGTCGCTGACCGTCGATGACGAGGGCACACCGAGCAGCCGCACGGTGCTGATCGAGGACGGTATCCTGCGCGGCTACATGCAGGACCGTCTCAACGCGCGCCTGATGGGTGTTGCCGCGACCGGCAATGGCCGCCGCGAGAGCTTCGCCCACATGCCGATGCCGCGCATGACCAACACGGTCATGGAGAATGGTGACCGCGATCCGGCGGAGATTCTGGAGAGCGTGCAGAACGGCATCTATGCCACCAGCTTCGGCGGCGGCCAGGTGGACATCACCTCGGGCAAGTTCGTCTTCACCTGCACGGAGGCCTACCGGATCGAGAACGGCAGGATCGGCGCCCCCGTGAAGGGCGCCACCCTGATCGGCTCCGGCGAGGAAGTGCTGAAGAAGGTTGCCATGATCGGCAACGACATGGCGCTCGACCCCGGCATCGGTACCTGCGGCAAGGCCGGGCAGGGCGTGCCCGTCGGCGTCGGACAGCCGACCCTGCGCATCGATGGCCTGACCGTCGGCGGCACGGGCTGAGGGTGCGCGGGCCGGTGATGCCATCAGACTGCTGCGCGGCACGGGAATAGATCAGACAGAACCGCCGGACTGCTCCTTCCCTCTTGATGGGGGAAGGCCGGGATGGGGGTGAGTCGGCGAAGCCGAACAGGCACCGGCCCATCATCCGATAGCCTCCGGCTTCACCCCCCATCGACCGCTCCGCGGCCACTTCCCCCTCAAGGGGGGAAGCAGCTCAGACCGGGACCAGCGTCAGTCGCTGGCGTGGCCAGCGAACGGTCACTCCGCCGCCTGGGCCTGATCGCCGGAACTCGTGGGCTTGCGGAACAGGCGGAGCAGGTCGGCCTCCCGCTTCTTCGCGCCCTCGATATTGTGTTCCTTGATGTGGCCATAGCCGCGAATGTCCTGCGGCACTTCCGCGATGGCCTTGGCCATGGCGTGGTTGCCCGCTGAGAGCTTCGCGATCAGTTCCGCGACCACCGTCTCGTACTCCGTGATCAGGGCGCGTTCCTGCTTGCGCTCCGCCGTGTAGCCGAAGATGTCGAGACGCGTGCCGCGCAGGCGTTTCAGCCCGGCGAGGACGTGGAACACGGGCATGATCCAGCCGCCAAACTCCATCTTCGACAGCCTGCCGGTCTCCGGGTCCGGCCTGCTGATCAGCGGCGGCGCCAGGTGGAACTTCAGCTTGTAGTCGCCCTCGAACTGGTTCTGCAGCCGACGGCGGAAGGTGCCGTCGGTATAGAGCCGCGCCACCTCGTACTCGTCCTTGTAGGCCAGCAGCTTGTAGTAGTTGCGGGCAACCGCCTCGGCCAGACCGGTGGCGCCGCCACCCTTCTGCTGCTCCGCCTTCTGCACGTCGCGCACCAGCGCCTCGTAGCGGTCGGCATAGGCCTTGTCCTGATAGGCGGTCAGCAGCTTGCGACGGTGGTTGATGATGTCGTCCAGATCGGTGAGCGGCTTGCGGAACGGCAGCACCGAACTGCTGGCCGGCTGTGCCGCGGCCTCGACCGCGTCCAGGTCATGCGCGGCCAGACGCCCCCAGTTGAAGGTCTCCTTGTTCATGCCGACCGCGACACCGTTCAGCTCGATGGCGCGCATCAGGGAGTCGAGACCCACCGGCAACTGCCCGCGCTGGAAGGCATAGCCCAGCATGAACAGGTTGGTGGCGATGGAATCCCCCAGCAGCGCCGTGGCGATGCGGGTGGCGTCAATGAATTCCGTCTGGTTGCCGCCCGCAGCCTCCCGGATCGTGTCCTCCAGCGCGCCGGAGCCGTACTTCATGTCCGGGTTCAGGGTGAAGGCAGCGGTCGGGGCCAGGTGGCTGTTGATGATCGCGCGGGTGCCGCCCTTTTCCATCGTGTCGATGGCATTGTCGGAGGCCGCGACGACCATGTCACAGCCCAGCACCAGGTTGGCCTTGCCGGAGGCGACGCGGACGGCGTGAATGTCCTCCGGCGCGTTGGCGATGCGCACATGGCTCATCACCGCGCCGTTCTTCTGCGCCAGACCGGTATAGTCCAGCACGGACGATCCCTTGCCCTCCAGATGCGCCGCCATGCCCATCAGGGCACCGACGGTCAGCACGCCGGTGCCACCGATGCCGGTGACGACCATGCCGAAGGGCTCGTCCTCCACCGGGGCCTTCTCGGGCATCGGCAGATCGGCAAAGCGATCCTTGGCCGCCGCGCCCTGCTTGCCCATTGATGCAGCCTTCGGCTTGCGCAGCCCGCCGCCATGAATGGTGACGAAGCTGGGGCAGAAGCCGTTCACGCAGGAGAAGTCCTTGTTGCAGGACGACTGGTTGATCTGGCGCTTGCGGCCGAGCTCGGTCTCCGCCGGTTCCACGGAGACGCAGTTGGACGCGACGGAGCAGTCGCCGCAGCCTTCACAGACGTCTTCATTGATCATCACCCGCTTGGCCGGGTCGGGGAAGGTGCCACGCTTGCGCCGCCGCCGCTTCTCCGCCGCGCAGGTCTGGTCATAGATCAGCGCGGTGCAGCCCGGCGTGTCGCGCAGTTCCTTCTGCACGTCATCCAGTTCGCTGCGGTGATAGATGCGAGTGCCTGCGGGGAAGCCCGCATCGCCCGGATACTTGTCCGGTTCGTCGGTCACGACGATCAGCTTCTTCACGCCCTCGGCCCAGACCTGCTGTGCGATCTGCGGCACGGAGAGCTGGCCGTCGTGCGGCTGGCCGCCCGTCATGGCCACGGCGTCATTGTAGAGGATCTTGTAGGTGATGTTGACGCCGGAGGCGACGGCGGCACGGATGGCCAGCAAGCCGGAGTGGAAATAGGTGCCGTCACCCAGGTTGGTGAAGATGTGGTTGTCGGTCACGAACGGGGCCTGGCCGATCCACGGCGTGCCCTCGCCACCCATCTGGGTGAAGGTCTGGGTCTGGCGGTTCATCGACAGCGCCATGAAATGACAGCCGATACCTGCCGTGGCCCGCGACCCCTCCGGCACGCGGGTGGAGGTATTGTGCGGGCAGCCGGAGCAGAAGTAGGGGACACGCTCCAGCTTGTCGCCGGCGTCACGGGTCTCGGCCGCGATCTTCTTCATCCGCTCCTTGGCGTCCAGCTGGTCGATCCGTTCCTCCATCTCCGGATTGCTGTGGAACGGCTTCAGGCGCGCGGCGATGAAACGGGCGATCTCGGCAGGGCTGAGTTCCCCATGGCTGGGGAACAGCCAGTTGCGGTGCTCGTCGAACTTGCCGACGATGCGCGGGCGCACATCCTCGCGCCAGTTGTAGAGCTGTTCCTTCAACTGGTTCTCGATGACGGCGCGCTTCTCCTCGATCACGATGACCTCTTCCAGGCCTTCCGCGAAGTGGCGCGCGCCTTCCGGCTCCAGCGGCCAGGGCATGCCGACCTTGTAGAGGCGGATGCCGATCTCGGCAGCCAGTTCCTCGTCGATGCCCAGATCGTCCAGCGCCTGCATCACGTCCAGATAGGACTTGCCGGTGGTGATGATGCCGATGCGCGGCTTCGGGCTGTCGATCATCGTCTTGTCGATGCCATTGGCGCGGGCGAAGGCCAGGGCGGCGTAGATCTTGTGGCGGTGCAGGCGGTGTTCTTCCTGGAACCGGTCATCGGGCCAGCGGATCGACAGGCCACCCGGCGGCATCTCGAAGTCCGGCTGCCGGATGTTCACGCGATGCGGATCGATATAGACACTCGCAGCACTTTCAACGGTTTCCGAGACACACTTGAACCCGACTGCGAGGCCGGAATAGCGGCTCATGGCCCATCCCAGCAGGCCGAAATCCAGATACTCCTGCACGTTGGAGGGATGCAGCACCGGGATCATGGCGGACATGAAGACATGTTCCGACTGGTGCAGCAGCGTCGATGAAACGCCAGCATGGTCATCGCCTGCGAGAACCAGCACGCCACCGTTCTTCGACATGCCGGCGGAGTTCATGTGCTTCAGCACATCGACAGAGCGATCGACGCCCGGACCCTTGCCGTACCAGATGGCGAAGACCCCGTCATATTTTGCGGTGGCATAGAGGTTGGTCTGCTGCGAACCCCAGACGGAGGTCGCGGCCAGATCCTCGTTCAGGCCCGGCTGGAACCGGATGTGGTTCTTCTCCAGATACTCCTTGGCCTGCCAGAGCTGCTGGTCATAGGTGCCGAGCGGGGAGCCGCGATAGCCGGAAATGAAACAGGCCGTGTTCAGCCCTGTCGCGAGGTCCCGGTTACGCTGCATCATCGGCAGGCGGATCAGGGCCTGCGTGCCGGTGATGAACACGCGGCCTTCTTCCAGTTCGTACTTGTCGTTCAGCGATACCTGGGCGAGGTCCATTCTCTGCGCTCCCGCGGTCAGTGTTTCCGACGTCTCATCAGAAGCTATCTGCCGGGTGACGCAAAGTCAACTATAGGTCAGAAATATTGACCTTTAATTGTAATTTTCTTTCGCCGTGAGAGCCCCCGTTTCAGGCTGCCTTCTCCCGCATCGTCACGAACTCCTCCGCTGCTGTCGGGTGGATGCCGACGGTGCGGTCGAAGTCGCGCTTTGTGGCGCCCATCTTCACTGCGATGGCGATGCCCTGGATGATCTCGCCGGCGTCGGGGCCAACCATGTGCACGCCGAGGACCTTCTGGGTAACGCGGTCGACGATGATCTTCATCATCGTCTTCTCCTCCCGCCCGGTCAGGCTGAGCTTCATCGGGGTGAAGGTGGAGCGGTAGATGTCGATGGTCCCGTGCAGTTCCCGGGCCTGGTCCTCGGTCAGCCCGACAGTACCCACCGGGGGCTGGCTGAAAACGGCGGAAGGGACGTTGGCGTGGTCGCAGGGGGTCGGGTCGTCCAGATACTCCGTGCGGTAGAGCGCCATGGCTTCCTGGATGGCCACCGGGGTGAGGGCGATGCGGTCAGTGACGTCGCCGATGGCCCAGACATTGTCGAGATTGGTCCGGGAATATTCGTCCACCTTGATCGAGCCGTTCGGCGCAAGCTCGACACCGATCTCCTCCAGCCCGATGCCTCCTGTGCGCGGGTGGCGACCGATGGCGAACATGATGCAGTCGGCCTCCAGCGTCGAACCGTCAGTCAGGGTGGCGACCAGGGTCTCGCCCTGTTTCTCGATGGCCGTGATGTTGGTGTTGGTACGCAGATCCACGCCCTTGCGCACGATCTCGGTCGACAGCACGTCGCGCACATCCTCGTCAAAGCCGCGCAGGATCTTCTCGCTGCGATAGATCTGCGTTACCTGCGACCCGAGCCCGTTCATGATCCCCGCGAATTCCACGGCAATGAAGCCGCCGCCGACCACCACGAAACGCTTCGGCAGGTCGGGCAGGAAGAAGACCTCGTTGGATGAAATGGCGTGCTCGATCCCGGGGATCTCCGGCATCGTCGGCCAGCCGCCGGTGGCGACGATGATCCGGTCGGTGGTCACGGTCTCGTTGCCGACCAGGATCGTGTGGCGGTCCACGATCTTCGCCGGGGCCTCGTAGAGCTTCACACCGGCATTGTCGAGCAGGCGGCGGTAGACGTCGTTCAGGCGGCTGATTTCCGTGTTCTTGTTGGCGATCAGGCGGTCCCAGTTGAAGCGGTCGGGCTTCACGTCCCAGCCGAAACCTGCCGCATCCTCGAAATCCTCCGCGAAGTGGCTGGCGAAGACCATCAGCTTCTTCGGCACGCAGCCGACATTGACGCAGGTACCGCCCAGGAACTGCTGCTCCGCAGCCGCGACCCGCGCGCCGGTCGACGCGATCATGCGGGCAGCACGGGTGCCCCCGGAACCAACGCCAATGACGAAGAGGTCGTAATCATAGTTGCTCATGTGCGGGGCTTCCTTGCGGTCGTATCGGTGCGGATGGGTCGGTGTTTCGTTTCAGCAGATAGGCAACAGGCGGCGGGAGCCAAGTCCCGCCGCCTGAATGCCGCGTTCAGCAACATGTGATGGTCAGCTGTCGATGCCACCCATCAGCATGTACTTGATCTCCAGATAGTCATCGATGCCGTACTTGGAGCCTTCGCGACCGAAGCCGGACTCCTTCATGCCACCGAACGGTGCGACCTCGGTGGAGATGATGCCGGAATTGATGCCGACGATGCCATATTCCAGCGCCTCCGAAACCCGCCAGACACGACCCAGGTCACGGCCATAGAAATAGGCGGCGAGACCGAACTCGGTATCGTTCGCCATCTGGATTGCCTGCGCCTCGTCAGTGAAGCGGAACACGGGGGCGAGGGGGCCGAAGGTCTCTTCCCTTGCCACCTTCATGCCCGGCGTCACGTCCGCCACGATGGTGGGTTCGAAGAACTGGCCACCAAGTTCGTGGCGCTTGCCGCCCTGGACCAGCCGTCCGCCCTTGGCAATGGCGTCGTTGACGTGCTCCTCCACCTTGGCGACCGCAGCGTCGTCGATCAGCGGCCCCTGGTCGGTTTCACCCTTCAGGCCGTCACCGACGCGCAGTTTCGCCACAGCGGCCTGCAACTTGTCCAGGAAGGCGTCATAGATGCCGTCCTGTGCCAGGATACGATTGGCGCAGACGCAGGTCTGACCGGTGTTGCGGAACTTGGACATGATTGCGCCCTCGACCGCCGCATCCAGGTCGGCGTCATCGAAGACGATGAACGGCGCGTTGCCGCCCAGTTCCATGGTGGTCTTCTTCAGGGTGTCGGCGCACTGCTTCATCAGCATCTTGCCGATCTCCGTGGAGCCGGTGAAGGACAGCTTCCGCACTGTCGGATTGCTGGTCATCTCCCCGCCGATGGCAGATGAGGAGCCGGTGACCACCGACAGCAGCCCGGCGGGCAGACCGGCGCGATGCGCCAGTTCCGCCATGGCCAGCGCCGAATAGGGGGTCGATGTCGCGGGTTTCACCACCATGCCACATCCGGCGGCCAGCGCCGGGGCGGCCTTCCGGGTGATCATCGCGGCGGGGAAGTTCCACGGCGTGATGGCGGCACAGACGCCGATGCCCTGCTTGATGACCACGATGCGGGCGTCCGCGCGGTGGCTCGGGATGGTGTCGCCATAGATGCGCTTGCCCTCTTCCGCGAACCATTCGATGAAGCTTGCGGCATAGGCGACTTCGCCCTTTGCCTCGGCCAGCGGCTTGCCCTGTTCGGCGGTCATCAGGCGGGCCAGGTCTTCCTGATGCTCGAACATCAGATCGTGCCAGCGGCGCAGGATCACCGACCGTTCCTTGGCGGTCTTGGCCTGCCAGCCGGGCATCGCGGCCTCGGCCGCCGCGATGGCGCGCGCGGTTTCGTCCGCGCCCATCTTCGGCACGGTGCCGAGCTTGGCGCCGGACGCGGGATTGGTGACGTCGATGGTCTCTCCGCCGTCCGCGTCGCACCACTCGCCGTTGATGAAGCACTGTTCGCGGAACAGGTCCGCATCCTTCATGCCGATGGCCGGCACGCCCATGGGTGTCTGGTCGTTCATGACGCTCTCCCTCGCTTCTGATGCGTGATTTGCGGGCAACCTATCACGGCCCGGAGCGGACATGAAACGCGACGAAGCGTGGCGGTGGCTCAGGCCGCCACCTTCCGCTCCAGCGGTCGCTCGTCGATGGGGAAGTGGACCAGTGCCGCCAGCACACCCAGCGCGATGCTGAGCCACCAGACGATGTCATAGCTGCCATAGATGTCGAACAGCAGCCCCCCCAGCCAGACGCCGAGGAAGGCCCCCACCTGATGGCTGAAGAAGACGATGCCTGCCAGCATGCCGATGTACTGGGCGCCGAAGATCTGGCCCACCAGCCCGGTGGTCAGCGGCACGGTGGAGAGCCAGAGCAGCCCGATCATGCCGGAGAAGATCAGGATCGTCGTTTCACTGACCGGGGAGTAGAGCAGGAACAGGATTGCCGCGGATCGTGCCAGATAGAGAAAGCTCAGCATGTACTTCTTGCTGTAGCGATCCCCCAGCACCCCGGCCATCAGCGTGCCGAAGATGTTGAACATGCCGATGACCATCAGCGCGACGGCTCCCAGTCCGGGATCGAGCCCGAGGTCGCGGATGTAGGAGGGCAGGTGACTGCCGATGAAGGTGACATGGAAACCGCAGACGAAGAAGCCGGCGATCAGCAGGATGTAGCCGCGATGCCGACCCGCCTCCCGCAGCGCTGCGCCAAAGGTCTGGGTGCTGCCGACCGTCGCCTGCGGACGTCCGGCCAGCGGAATGGTCAGGGGCACGATGATCAGCACCATCATGGACATGATCAGCAGCGCCGTGACCCAGCCATAGCCGTCGATGAAGGTCTGGGCGAGCGGGGACAGCACCATCTGTCCGGCCGATCCGCCCATGGTCACGACGGACATGACCAGGGTCCGCCGGTGCATCGGCGTGCGCCGCGCCACGACCGCCATGCCGATGTTCATGGAGGCAAAGCCCTGCGCGATGCCGATCAGCACCCCGCCTGCCAGGTGCATGGCCACCGGCACGCCGGAGAAGCTGATCGCCAGGATGCCGACGGCATAGAAGATGCCGCCCAGCGCCATGACCTTGCCCGCGCCGTAGCGGTCGGCGATGGCCCCGGCGAAGGGTTGCGTCACGCCCCACATGATGTTCTGCAGCGCCAGGGTCATGGAGAAGACCTCCCGCCCCCAGGACATGGAGTCGGAGATCGGATCCAGGAACAGGCCGAACATGTTCCGCGTGCCCATGCCGAAGAACACGATCAGCGACGCCGAGATGACCATCAGCCAGAGCGGCCAGCGCCGCACCAGCGCGGATGTTTCAGATGTTGCCGTCATTTGCCTGTTCTCCCCCACGGCGCGGTGCGCCGGCCTCGACCAGATAGTCCTGTCCGATCACATGTCCATGATGATGCAGGTTGTGGTGCCATGTGCAATCAGCCGATCCTCGGCATCGACCAGCTTGCCCTCCGCCGTGGCGGTGGAACGTCCGGCATGTATCACCTTGCCGATGGCGCGCACCTTGCCGATGCCCGGGCGCATGGCGCGGATGTAATTGATCTTCAGTTCCAGCGTCGTGTAGCTCTTGCCCGCCGGCAGCGTGGAATGCACCGCGCAGCCCATGCAGGAGTCCAGCAGGGTCGCGGCATAGCCGCCGTGGACCGTCTTCAGCGGATTCAGGTGGTTCTCGTTCGGCTCGCCCTCGAAATCGACGCGCCCGTGCTCGACGTGGGCCACGGTGAAGTTCAGCGTCCGCCCGATGCTGGGCGCGGAACCGGCATTGCTGAAAGCCATCTCGAGCGCCTGCAGGCCGGTCATTTCCTTCAGTGATCCCGGAGCATTCATGATCGTCGTTCCTTCTCGCTGACACTGCCGTGCACGACGGCCCGTGTGTTTCTCGTGGTCAGGGGACTGGCGCATTGCGGGCAGTCGATGCGCGGTTCGATGACCGTGTTGCAGTCGGTATGGAGATAGCTGACCGCCGTGCCGTCCGGGTGGGGCAGGTGCCGGTCGGCCCAGGCGGAGAGCGCCAGGATGACCGGCATCAGATCGCGTCCGGCCTCGGTCAGGCGATACTCCTCCCGCAGGGGCCGCTGCGAATAGGCTTCGCGGCGCAGCACGCCCTTCTCCACGAGCATGTTCAGCCGTTCCGTCAGCACACGCCGGGCGATGCCGAGGCGGGAATGGAAATCCTCGAACCGGCGCACGCCCAGCAGGCAGTCACGCACCACCATCATTGTCCAGCGGTCACCCAGCACCGACTCGGCGCGGGCCACGGCACACTGCTGGTTTTCGAGATCGCTCCACCGCATGGGTCTGTATTCCACTCCGATCTGATCGTCGCGCCAGCATCAGGTCTGTTTTTAAGACGGACAAGTGAGATTTCCTGCCGGTTCGCGACAGAATTCCTCTGGTGAGGTCAGCAGACCGCTTCAGGGCGCCGCGATCCGCACCAGTTCTCCGGCGGAGTTCTGGTGGCGGGTATGCAGCCGCAGACGCACCTCAGTCCGCCGCCTGCAAGGCGTCCGCGATGAATTCCATGCGGTCCTTGCCCCAGAACAGCTCCGTGCCGACGATGAATGACGGGGCGCCGAAGACGCCGCGCTTCAGGGCATTGTCGGTTTCGTCGATCAGCGCCTGCTTCATGGCGGGTTCCTCGGTCCGGCGGACGAAATCCTCGGGGTCCTGACCGATTTCCCGCGCGACATCGGCCAGCCCGGCCAGGGTCGCGACACTGGCGTCGTTCTGCTCCCAGTAGCGGCGGAAGATGGCGTCCAGATAGGCGTCCTCGCAGCCGAACTCACGCGCGACCAGCGATCCGCGCAATGAAATGCTGGTCTTGATCGGAAAGGTGTCGGGGAAGCGGAAGGGCAGGTCATGGCGCGCGGCCCAGCGTTCGAGATCGCGCTTGCGGTTGGCGATCTTGGCGGCGGGTTCCTCCATCAGCACATACTTGTGGTGCCGGAAGACATGGCCGAGGTTGAACGGGCGCATCCGGATGGTCGCGCCGTGACGGGCCGCAAGCGGGCGGATCAGGTGCAGGGCGAAATAGGTATTGGTGCTGCCCGTGTCCCAGAAGAACTCGATTTCCTTCGCCATGGCTGCCACCCGCTTCCCGTGATTGATGCGCCTGCCCGGAACGTCCAGACTGCGCCGACAGGGAGGACGATACATGAAGCCTGAGGCCGCGATAACACCGCCATGGCGCATTGGCGTCGACATTGGGGGCACCTTCACCGACATGGCGCTGATCGACGCCAGCGGGTCGTTGCGTGTGTTCAAGTCCCCCTCGACGCCCGCCGATCCGGCGAAGGGCGTGGTGAACGTGCTGGAAGTCGCAGCCGCGGCGCTGGGCGTCGCGGTGGGCGACCTGCTGCGGCAGTGCCGTCTGTTCGTGCATGGATCAACCATCGCCACCAACACGATCCTGGAGCGGAAGGGCGTGTCGGTCGGCATGCTGGTGACAGAAGGGTTTCGCGACTTCCTGGAGATCAGGCGCGGCCTGCGCGCCGACCAGTGGGACCATCGCGCGCCCTTTCCCCCTGTGCTGGTGCCGCGATACCTGCGCCGTCCCGTGCGCGGGCGTCTGGACCGGGACGGGAGTGAGGAGTCGCCCCTGAACACTGACGATGTACGTGACGCCGTGCGGTTCTTCGAGGCTGAGGGCGTGGAGTCCATCGCCGTCTGCCTGATGAATGCCTACGTCGATCCGGTGCACGAGCGGCAGGTGGCGGAAGTTGTCTCGGCGGAATGGTCAGGTCGCTGGTTGTCCCTGTCATCGGAGATCAATCCGGTGGTGGGTGAGTACGAACGCGGCTCCACCACCGTCATGAATGCCTATATCGCACCGAAGGTCGTCGGATACCTGGAACGGCTGGAGCAGCAGTTGCAGGCGGCGGGACTGCAGCAGTCCATCCTGCTGGTGCAGTCGAACGGCGGTGTGGTCTCGGCGCAGGAGGCTGCGGCGCGGCCCGTCAACCTGGCCCTGTCGGGACCGGCAGCCGGTGTCGGGGCGCTGAACCTCTATCGGACGCTGACCGGCATCGACGATCTGGTGGCGATGGAGATCGGCGGCACAAGCTGTGATGTCACTCTGATGGCCGGTGGCGATGTCCCCGTCTCCGATGCGCTGGAGATCGACGGCTATCACCTGGCAACGCCTGCGGTGGATATTCACACCGTCGGTGCCGGAGGCGGGACGCTGGCCGGCGTGGACGGCGGCGGCATGTTGCGTGTCGGGCCGGAGGGGGCAGGGGCCGATCCCGGACCCGCCGCCTACGGGCTGGGCAATGACCGCCCGACGGCCACGGATGCGCATCTGGTGCTGGGGCGGCTGCGGCCCGGACCCATGGCAGGCGGCGCGGTGACACTGGACGAGGCGCGTGCGGCAAGGGCAATCGAGGATCATGTCGCCCGACCGCTGGGCCTGAGCGTGGAGCAGGCGGCCATCGGAATCCTGCGCCTGCTGGAGCAGAACCTGCTGCACGCGGTGGAGCGGCTGTCGGTGGAGCGTGGCTACGATCCGAAGCGTTTCACCCTGGTCGCGGCGGGGGGTGCGGGACCGATGCATGGGGTGGCGGTCGCCCGCGCGCTCGGCTGCGAACGGGTCTTCGTGCCGGTGCAGGCCGGGGCCTTCTGTGCGCTGGGGATGCTCTGGTCGGACGTGCGGCTGGATTCGCTCAGGGTGATGGATGGCGACCTGGACGCGATCACGGCAGACGAAGTGGCCGAAGGCTTCGGTCCCCTGCTCGACACGGCCGCGCGGGCGCTGGAGCGGGAAGGTTTCACGGCGGCGGAGGCGGAGGTCCAGCGGGTCTTCGACCTGCGCTACAAGGGGCAGCAGTGGTCGCTGCGCACTGTGGTACCGGAGAGTGGTGAAACACTTGACCGGTCCTCCATCCGTCAGGCGTTCGAGGCCGATCACGAACGGCGCTTCGGCCATATCCAGCCCGATGGCAAACTGCTGATCACCGCACTGCGCGCCGTCGCCACGGGGCGCATCGAACGGCAGGCACCGAAGGGCATGGCCGAACGCTCTGACGGCGGCAAGCCGGTGCCGCAGGATCACCGTCGCGCCTTCGTTGATGCGGCAACGGGCTGGGCGGATGTGCCTGTGCATGCCTCCGACAGCCTGCTGCCCGGGCACCGGCTGACAGGCCCGGCGATCATCGAGGCCCCGACAACGACCGTACTTGTCGGCGCGGGGGATGAACTGAGCGTGGATGACCACGGCAACTACCTGATCAATATTGCAGTGGGAGGCGCAGCATGAACATCGATCCGGTGACCCTGGCGCTGGTACAGAACCGTCTGGACCACATCTCCCGCCAGATGGGCTTCGTCATGACGCGTACCGCGCGCAGCCCGATCTTCAACCAGAGTCACGACTTCTCCTGTTTCATCGCCGATGCGGCCGGCACCCTGATCAGCCAGGCGGACGGCATTCCGATCCATACCGGCGGTGGCGGCTTCACGGTGCGGGCACTCATCGATGCCTTTGCCGGACGGATCGAGCCTGACGACATCTTCCTGTCGAACGACCCTTACGTGGCGGGCGGCAACCATCTGCCGGACTGGGTGATCAGCCGCCCGGTCTTCGTCGACGGGGAACTGGCCGCCTGGACCTGCAACCGGGCGCACCAGTCCGACATCGGCGGTGGTGCGGCAGGCACCTACAACCCCGAAGCCACGGAGATATTCCATGAAGGCATCCGACTGCCGCCGCTGAAACTGTTCGAGCGCGGGGAGGTGCGTGACGACCTCTGGCAGTTGCTGCTGCTCAACAGCCGCACGCCGGAACTGCTGGACGGTGACCTGCGCGCCATGATCGGCTCCACCCGCATCGGCGCGGAGCGGCTGGCGGAGCTGGTCACCGAACTGGGGCGGGAGGCCGGGGCAGGCTATTTCGACGCCCTGCTGTCCTATGCCGACCAGCGTTTCCGCCAGGCCTGTGAGGAACTGCCGCGCGGCACTTACAGCGCCACGGAGATCACCGACAATGACTGCTTCGAGCAGCGCGACATCAAGGTCTGCGTGGCGGTGACCGTGACCGATGACGGGGTGAAGGTGGATTTCACCGGGTCCGACCCGCAGATGCGCGGCTTCAAGAACTCCTCCCTCGCCAATACCCATTCCGCCGTCTACATGGCGCTGGCGTCCTTCTTCGACCCGGACATGCCGCGCAACGAAGGCGCGTTCCGCTCCGTCGAGATCGTCGCGCCCTACGGCACGGTGGTGAACCCGCGCCCGCCCGCGCCTCTGACCATGTGCACCGTGTTCATCGCGCACGAGATCGTCCACGCCATCTGGCGCGCGCTGGGGGAGGCGGTGCCGTCCCGCGCCTGCGCCGGTTGGGGCAAGACGATCCACAACATCACCTCCGGCCGCCAGCCCGGCAGCACCGAGCCCTATGTGATGTACAACTGGGCCGCCAATGCGGCGGGCGGTGCGGTGGAGGGCCGGGACGGTTTCAACCAGATCGGCCTGCTGATCGCCCTCGGCGGGCTGCATCTGCCCAACGCGGAGGGGTATGAGCGGATCTACCCCGCCATGATCCGTCGCCAGGAATTCCGCACCGATGCGGCAGGGGCCGGCACGTTCCGGGGCGGCAGCGGGGTGCACTACGCCGTCGATGTGACCGGCGACGCGACCTATTCCTTCCGGGGGGAGGGACTGGACACCCCCTCCGGCTTCGGCATCCAGGGCGGCGGCACCGGGTCCGCCGGTACGATGCATGTGCAGTCCGCCGATGGCACCACATTTACGGCGCCGAAGTATGGCGTCCGCGAGTTCCCGCCCGCCCGTCTGGAGGCCTCATCCCCTGCCGGTGGCGGCTGGGGCGACCCGAAACAGCGCGATCCGGCACTGGTGCTCCGCGACGTCCGCGACGAGATCGTCAGCACGGAGGCGGCGCGGGAGGTCTACGGCGTTGTGATTGCCGGGGATGGCCGGTCGGTGGACATGGAAGCGACGCGGGCGGCAAGAGGGTAAGGGGTACGCCCTTGCCTGGATTTTCCCCGCGCCCACCCCAGACACGACGCTCGCGGAGGTGGTCCGCGAGCCCAGTCTCCGACGTCTGTGCGGCACTGCTGGGTACCCGGGTCGAGCCCGGGCACGGCGTCATGCGGGGTGGGGCAGCTGGTGATCAAATTGCATCCACCCCAGCCACGACGCTCGCGGACTTGATCCGCGAGCCCAGTCTCCGACGCTTGTGCGACACTGCTGGGTACCCGGGTCGAGCCTGGGCACGGCGTCATGGGGGTGGCCAGGCATGGAAACAGTCTCTCCACCCTCGCTCCGACGCTCGCGGACTTGATCCACGAGCCCATGCAGCGGTGCAGGCGGAGGCCCTTCAGCTTCCCTTGAACGCAGGCTGGCGCTTTTCCATGAAGGCGGTGCGGCCCTCACGGAAGTCGTCGCTGGCGAAGCAGGCTTCGACGGCAGCGTCGCAGGCGGCGATGTCGCGATGGTCGGGGTCCTTGGCGAGTTCGTCGATGGTCATCTTGGCGGCCTGGATGGTCAGCGGCGCGTTGGCGGCGATGCGGGCGGCATAGTCGCGGGTATAGCTCTCCAGTTCCGCCGTCGGGACCATGCGGTTGATCAGGCCCATGCGTTCTGCCTCCGGCGCGTCGAACTGGCGGGCGGTGAAGAAGATCTCCTTGGCATAGGCCGGACCGACGATGTCCAGCAGCCGCTTCGTGCCACCGACGCCATAGCCGAGGCCGAGCCGCGCGGCCGGCACGGCGAAGCGGGCATTGTCGGCGGCGATGCGGATGTCGGCGGACAGCGACACGGCGACACCGCCACCGATGCAGAAGCCGTTGATCATGGCGATGACCGGCTTCTTCACCTTCACCAGCGCCGCGTGGGCCTTGCCCGCCACGGCGTCATAGACCTTGGTGGCTTCGGGCGAGTTGCGCTTCTCGCCGAATTCCGAAATGTCCGCGCCCGCGATGAAGGCCTTGTCGCCCGCGCCCTTCATGATGATCACCCGGATGTCCGGATCCGCGGCATAGGCATCGACGATCGCCGGAATCGCGGCCCACATGTCGACGGAGACGGCGTTCCGCTTCTCCGGCTGGTTGAAGATGATCCAGCCGATGGCCCCGTCCTTTTCCGCCAGCATCCGTGTCGTTTCGAGTTTCATCGCGTCTTCCCCAGTCAGATGATGCCATCGGCGCGCAGCGCCGCGATCCGGTCAGCGTCGTAGCCCAATCCGGCAAGAATGTCGTTGGTGTGTTCGCCCTTCGGCGCAATGCGGTGGCGCAGCGCCGGGTCCAGGTCACCCATCTGGATCGGCTGTCCCACCAGTGTCAGGTCCGGCCCGTCATCCTCCACCCGGCGTGCCATGCCGAGATGCCGGACCTGCGGGTCGGCGAAGGTCTGGTCGATGCCGTTGATCGGGCCGCAGGGGACACCTGCCGCGTTCAGCACCTCGATCCAGTCGGCACTGCTGCGGGTCTTCAGGATGGCCGCGACCCGGTCGTTCAGTGCGGCCCGGTTGCGATAGCGCCTGCCGCCGCTGACATAGTCCGGGTCATCCGCCAGCTCCGGCGCACCGATGCATTCGCAGAACCGGCGATAGATCGTGTCACCGACGGCAGCCACGTTGATGTGACCGTCGGCAGTTGCATAGGCGTTGGTGGGAACCGAGGTCGGGTGCTCGTTGCCGACGCGGCCTGCCACTTCGTCCTCCACCAGCCAGCGCGCCGCCTGGAAGTCGAGCATGAAGGTCTGGGCCTGCAGCAGCGACGTGCGCACCCACTGGCCCTTGCCGGTCTGTCCCCGCCCGATCAGCGCCATCAGGATCGCCTGCGCCGCCAGCAGCCCCGCCGTCAGGTCGGCGATGGGTATACCCACCCGCATCGGCGGCCCGTCCGGATCGCCGGTGATCGACATCAGTCCGCCCATGCCCTGGGCGATCTGGTCGACGCCGGGACGCTTCCGGTAGGGACCGTCCTGACCGAACCCGGAGATGGAGGCCAGGATGATGCGCGGGTTGATGGCTTCCAGCGCGGGCCAGTCGATGCCCAGCCGTTCCTTCACGTCGGGGCGGTAGTTCTCGACCACCACGTCGGCCTGTCGCACCAGATCGGCCATGACCTGCCGTCCCTCCGGTTGTTTCAGGTTCAGGGTCATGCTGCGCTTGTTGCGGTGCAGGTTCTGGAAGTCGGGGCCATCCCGTGGCCCACCCAGCTCGCCGTCACCGCCGGCGGCGTCCGGCATCTCGATCTTGATGACATCCGCGCCCCAGTCGGCCAGCTGCCGGACAGCGGTCGGCCCGGCGCGCACCCGTGTCAGATCCAGCACCGTATAGGGCGCAAGGGGCAGGGGAGAATCCGCTGAAACACTCATGCCGCCACGCCCTCCCGCGCTTCGAAGATGGTCAGGAACGCCTGCTTCAGCACTGCATCCACCTCCGCCACGCTCGCATCGATGCCCAGATCGGCCAGCGATGTGACCCCATGTTCCTGGATACCGCAAGGCACGATGCCGCTGAAGTGGTCCAGGTCGGGGGCCACGTTGATGGAGATGCCGTGAAAGCTGACCCAGCGCCGGACGCGGACCCCGATGGCGGCGATCTTGTCCTCCCGCCCGTCATCGCGGACCACCCAGACGCCGACCCTGCCGTCCCGCCGCTCCCCGGTCACGCCGAAGGCGGCGAGGGTGGCTATGACCCATGACTCCAGATCATGCACGAAGCGGCGGATGTCCTGACCGCGCGGCTTCAGGTCCAGCATGACATAGCCAACCCGCTGTCCCGGCCCGTGATAGGTATATTCGCCGCCGCGCCCGCTGTGGAACACCGGAAACCGGTCCGGCTGCAGCAGATCGGCGGCATTGGCGGAGGTGCCGGCGGTATAGAGCGGCGGATGCTCCAGCAGCCATACACAATCCGCTGCGCCGTCGTTGCGGATTGCCGCGACGCGCTGCTCCATCCAGTCCACGGCCTGCGTGTAGGGGACCGGATCGCCCGATATCCGCCATTCGGAATTCATGCGTTCTGTTTACCGCCTGCTAACCACGTTGCCTCATCATAAGGCCAGTTTCAGCAGGAGTGGACATGAGCAAGCAGGATACGGCAACCGTCGAAATGGCGCTGAGCGATGTGGAGGTGGAAATCTCCGTCGTGCTCGGGCGAGCCCAGATGCCCATTCACCAGTTGCTGAAGATGGGGCGTGGGGCGGTCATCGAACTCGATGCCGACGTGGACGACCCGGCCTGGATCCTGGCCAACGACAAGGTCATCGCCCGTGGCGAGATCGTCGTGACCGGGGAACATGTCGGCATCTCCGTACTCGACACCTTCCGGGACAGCAGCGGCGACTGACACCGCAGTCAGTCGCCGCGTCCGTGCGGCGCGTTGAAGTCGATGTCGGGTCCGACGGAGACGATACGCGTCGGGTTCACGTTCTCATGACTGGCGTAATAGTGGGTGCGGATGTGGTCCATGTTCACCGTCTCCGCCACGCCGGGCCACTGGTAGAGCTCCCGCGTCCAGGCGAACAGGTTCGGATAGTCGACCAGCCGCCGGATATTGCACTTGAAGTGCCCATGGTAGACATGATCGAAGCGGATCAGTGTCGGGAACAGGCGCCAGTCGGCCTCCGTGATGCGATCCCCCACCAGGTAGCGTTGCCGGCCCAGCCGTTCCTCCAGCCAGTCCAGTGAATCGAATAGGGCGTGGACAGCCTCCTCGTAGGCGTCCTGCTTCACCGCGAAGCCGCTGCGGTAGACACCATTGTTGACGGTCTCGTAGACCCGCTTGTTCACGGCATCGATCTCGTCGCGCAGTTCTTTCGGGTAATAGTCGCCGGGCTTCGCGAAGGCATCGAACTCGCTGTTCAGCATCCGGATGATCTCGGACGACTCGTTGGAAACGATGGTCTGGCCATGGGTGTCCCAAAAGACGGGCACGCTGCTGCGCCCGGAATAGCGCGGGTTGGCGGTGGTATAGAGCTGGTGCGAATAGGTAAATCCGTTCACCCGGTCCCCGGTCGCGCCTGGATATGCCGTGAACTCCCAGCCGTTCTCCATCATCAGCGGGCTGACGACGGAGAAGCCGATGACATCCTGCAGCCCCTTGATCGCCCGATAGATCAGGGTGCGGTGCGCCCAGGGGCAGGCGTAGGAAACATAGAGGTGGTAGCGCCCGGCCTCCGGGGGGAAGTCCGTGCTGCCATCGGCCCGGATCCAGTTGCGCATCTGCGCGTCGATGCGGACGAACTCGCCCTTTTCCGATGGCTTGCGCGGCACCGCGCGCCAAACACCGTCCTCGAGTTGTCCCATGGTTCCCGCCTCCCGTTGCGCTGTCAGGGAAATATGGCGCGGTGCGGGCTGACAGACCACCGCGCACGTGGAACAATCCGGTTTCCAGATGGAAACAGGAACCCCGGATGCATGATCTATCTGCCATGGCCGTCTTCGCCGCGATCGCGGAGGCGGGAAGCCTGACGCAGGCCGCCGAACGGCTCTCGCTCTCCAAGTCCGCCGTTTCCAAGCAGCTTTCGCGGCTGGAGGAACGGCTGGGCGCGCGGCTGGTCAACCGCAATACCCGCCAGGTCAGCCTGACGGAGGTCGGCATCGTCTATTTCGACTTCTGCGCCCGCATCCTGGAGGAGGCCGAGGCCGCGGAGGCAGCCGTGGCCAACCTGCAGGACGCGCCGCGTGGCCGCCTGCGGGTCAATGCGCCCATGAGCTTCGGCACCATGCACCTGGCGGCGGCGCTGACCGGCTTCGCGAATGCCTATCCCGAGATCACTGTGGATCTCGAGCTGACGGACGCCTTCGTCGATCTGGTGGACGGTGGAATCGACGTGGCCGTCCGCATCACCTCCATGCAGGACTCCACCCTGATCGCACGGCAACTCGCCCCGGCGTGCCGCATGGTGGCCGCCAGCCCCGACTACCTGGCCGAACACGGCACGCCGCAGCACCCGCGGGACCTGAGCCGCCACAACTGCATGATCTATTCGCTGGCTCCAAACCCGGGCACATGGGTGTTCCGTGAGGCGGATGGATCGGCCATGCCGATTCCGGTGCAGGGCTCCATCCGGTCCAACAATGGAGAGGTACTGCGGGAGGCCGCGATTGCCGGTCTCGGCATCCTGGTCGATCCGACCTTCATCACCTACCGCGCGATCCGCGACGGACGGCTCGTGCCGCTGCTCTGTGACTACGAACTGCCACGGTCCGGCATCCACGCCGTCTACCCCAACCGCCGCCACCTCTCGCCCAAGGTGCGGGCCTTCATCGACTTCCTCGGCAACCACTTCGGCGACCCGCCCTACTGGGACCGCCACATCCAGACCGTGCTGGACCGCTGACGCCGGTCTCGGGACTGGCAGGCTGGATCAGGCCGGATGCCTCACACGTGCTGGTCGATCAGGATCGGGTTGCCGTCGGGGTCGACGACAATGCAGTTGGCGGGGCCGGTGCTGTCCTCGTCGGCCTCGCTGACGAAGGTGACGCCGTCGGCTTTCAGGCGGCGCTGGATCTCGCGGATGTCGGTGAAGTCCTCCAGCGTCCGGCCCTGGGAGTCCCAGCCAGGATTGAAGGTCAGCGTGTTGCGTTCCAGCATGCCCTGGAACAGGCCGATGACGCAGGTGGGGCTGGTCATGATCAGCCAGCCCTGGTCGGTGCCACCGCCGAAGGCCGTGAAACCGAGTTTCTCGTAGAAGGCGCGGGAAGCTTCGATGTCCTTCACCGCGAGGCTGAGAGAGAAGTTGCCGAGTTCCATCGTTGCTGCTCCACCGGGGGCTGTCTGCTCCGCTCAGGCAACGCTCACCGGATCGGCGCGTTTGCGGACAACCCCATAATAGCGCCAAAGCAGCCGCGCGGCGACGCCCCGGTTTGGATGCCAGGCCTGCGCGATCTCCCGCAACTGCTTCTCACCGGGGCGTTCGGGCAGGCGTTTCAGGTCCTGTACCGCCACCTGCAGTGCCAGATCGCCGGAGGGGAAGATGTCCGGCCGGTTCAGGGCAAACAGCAGATAGACCTCCGCCGTCCAGCGCCCGATCCCGGTGACGGCGGTCAGCGCGGCCATGGCATCCTCATCGCTCATCCGGGGCAACCGGTCGAGTGGCAGGGCACCGGAGACAATGTCGGCGCTCAGCGCGCGCATGTAGCGCATCTTCGGACGGCTCAGACCCATGGCCTTCAGTGCATCCCCGTCATGGTCCAGGAACCGCTCCGCCGTGAACGGGTCCGTCGCGGCCTCCACCCGTGCCCAGATGGCGGCGGCAGAGGCAAGCGAGACCTGCTGGTCGACGATCAGCTTCATCAGGGTCTTCAGGCCGGGCGGGCGGCTGCGGTCGGGCAGCGCCCCGGCGACAGCCCGCGCCTGCCGCAGGTCCGGGTCCGCCTGAAACAGGACTTCGAGTGTCGCCGCGAGTTCCGGTGACTCACCGGACCGGAACGGGGCAGGGGCGCTCACCGGTTCAGGACACACGGCATCAGGTTCCGGTGCTCAGGGCTCGGTCTGCCCCATCTGACAGATCAGATCCCAGGCTTCCTTCGGGATCGGCATGACCGACAGGCGCGACTGGCGGATCAGGGGCAGATCGGCCAGCCGTGGCTCCGCCTTCACATCTTCCAGCGTCACGGGGGTCGTGAAGGGGCGCACCGCCTTCACGTCCACCATGCCGAAGCGTTCCTTCGGGTCGGTGTGATCGGGGTAGTATTCCCGGATCACCTCGACGATGCCGACGATCCGCTTCTCGTTCACCGAGTGGTAGAAGAAGCCGCGATCACCGACCTTCATGGCCTTCATGTTGTTGGAGGCCTGGTAGTTGCGGACACCGTCCCAGTGTTCGCCCTTGTCACCACGGGCGACCTGATCATCCCAGCCCCAGGTGTTCGGCTCCGACTTGAACAGCCAGTAGTTCATGGTGAACGGTCCCCCTGCCTGCCCGGCTTCACTTGCTGCTGTTCTGCCGCACCATGTTGATGATGCCGGAGAAGTCCTTCGGCCCCTGTGCCATCTGCTCGGCATAGGCGGTATAGAGCTTCTCCGCCTCCGCACCCATGTGGGTGTCGGTGCCGGTGTCGGCCGCCGCAGCCGCCGCCAGGCGCAGATCCTTCAGCATGTTCTCCGCCGTGAAGCCCGCCTGATAGTCGCGGTTGGCCGGGCTGGTCTCCACAGGACCCGGAACCGGGCAGTAGACATTGATCGACCAGCAGTAACCGGAGGAGGTGGAGACGATGTCGAAGAAGGTCTGGTGATCCAGCCCCAGCTTCTCCGCCAGCACGAAGGCCTCGCTAGCTGCGGCCATGGAAATGCCGAGCACCATGTTGTTGCAGATCTTCGCGGCCTGGCCATTGCCCGACCCGCCGGCATGGACGATCTTCGCCCCCATCTTCGACAGGATCGGCTCCGCCCGCGCGAAGCCGTCGTCCGTCGCGCCGCACATGAAGGTCAGCGTGCCACCCTCGGCGCCGCCGACGCCGCCGGAAACCGGCGCATCCACCATCTCCAGTCCCGACGCAGCGGCTGTCGCGGCGACTTCGCGCGCGGTCGAGACGTCGATCGTGGAGCAGTCGATCAGCAGCGATCCGGATGCCTTCGCCGCGGCAATGACACCGCTGTCGCCCAGGTAGGCGGCGCGGACATGGTCCCCCTTCGGCAGCATGGAGACCACGACATCGCGGCCCGTTGCGGCCTCCTGTGCGCTGGCTGCGGCCTTGCCGCCCGCTGCCACCACGCCCTGCACGGCGTCTGCCGACAGGTCAAAGCAGGTAACCGCGTGACCGGCCTTCAGAAGGTTGCGGGCCATCGGCCCCCCCATGTTGCCGACACCGATGAAACCGATTTCCGCCATTTGCTCTTCCTCCCCGGAATGCTGTTGTCGTGTGCTCAATAAAGCGTTTCGCGATAGGCCTGCTCAAGCTGTTTCTCGGATGCTTCCACATCGATCACCGTGTTGGTCTGATCCGCGATCATCTTCGACAGTGGTGGCAGCACCTTGCGGTCCTGCTGCACCGACGGATCCCAGAGCTTCGAGCGGATGAAGGCCTTGGCGCAGTGCAGATAGGCCTCATCGACCTGCACCACGATGGCCGAAACCGCCGGTTTGCCGTTGACCGCCATGGACTGCAGCAGGTCCGGATCCACCGAGACATGGGCACGCCCGTTGACGCGCAGGGTCTCGCTGATCCCCGGAATCATGAAGATCAGCGCCACGTGCGGGTTCTCGACAATGTTGGTCATCGAATCGATCCGCCGGTTACCGGGGCGATCCGGGATGACCAGCGTGTGGTCATCCAGTACCTGCACGAAGCCCGGCAGGTCGCCCTTCGGCGAGACATCCGCCGGACCATCCTTCGCCGCGCTGCCCATCACGAGAAATGGCGAGAGCTCGATGAAACGGCGGCAATGCGGGTCCAGTGACGGGATCGCCTTCGTCGCGGCCCGGCCGGAGGCATGGCCATAGACTTCGCGCAAGGCATCCTCGGTGCGCAGAATGTTGTCCGTCATCTTCATTCTCCCGTTCTCGTCCAGCCGTGCAACGTGCGACCGGACGGACCTTAGTTGCGTCGCCTGCAGGGGTCCAATGTCGAAAGGCTGACCCTGCTCAGTCCGGTTTGCCGGGGTTGCGGTGGGCGATGAGGTTCCTGCGCGCTTCCTCGTCCCAGTTGCCGGTGGGCTTGCCGAACTCCTGCCCCACAGCATAGCCGCGCCGCAGCGCCGGGCGCTGCTGCAGTGCCTTGTACCAGCGCTTCACGTTGGGGAACTGGTCCAGGTCCACTTCCTGGCGCTTGTAGGTGATGACCCAGGGCCAGCAGGCCATGTCCGCGATAGAATAGTCGTCGCAGATGAATTCCCGCCCTTCCAGCCGACGGTCGAGGACGCCGTAGAGGCGATGCATCTCGTTGTCATAGCGCTCCCGCGCGTAGGGAATGGGTTCCGGCGCGTAGAAGCGGAAGTGCCCGGCCTGGCCGAACATCGGTCCCATGCCGCCCATCTGCCACATCAGCCATTCCATGACCGTCTTGCGCCCGCGCAGGTCGGTGGGCAGGAACCTGCCGGACTTCTCTGCCAGATACACCAGTATGGCCCCGGTCTCGAAGACGGAGACAGGTTCCCCGCCGTCTTCAGGATCATTGTCAACAATTGCCGGCATCCTGTTGTTCGGGCTGATCTTCAGGAATTTCGGTTCGAACTGGGCACCGCGACCGATGTTGATCGGAATGACGTTGTAGTCCAGTTCCATTTCCTCCAGCGCGATGGAGATCTTCCAGCCGTTCGGTGTCGGCCAGTAGTAGGCGTCGATCATGGTCTTGCTCCCCAGCAGTGTTGCAGCACCCAAGGTAGAGCATCTGGCCGGTTCCGAAAGACCGCAACGCGTTTCCATTGTGCATGGCATCAGTTACGCTCGCCCCATGCGCCCGGTCAGATATTTCGATGATTACGTTTTGGGGGACAGGTTCGTCACGGATCGCGTGACGATCACGGAGGGGATGATCCTGCAGTTCGCGCGGATGTACGACACGCAACTGTTTCACATCAATCTCGACAAGACGGCGGAGAGCAATTTCGGCGGTCTGATCGGCAGCGGATTGCAGACCCTCAACTTCAGCTTCGCCCTGTTCTTCAGGCTGGAGCTGGTGCAGCCCGTGGCCCTGGGGGGACCTGGCCTGGACAACCTGCGCTGGACGCGGCCGCTGCGCCCCGGTGACACAATCCATGTGATCTGCGAGGTCACGAAGATCGTGCCATCCCGCAGCAAGCCCGACAGGGGCATGCTGACCATGCGCCACGACACCTTCAATCAGCATGATGAACTGATCCTGACCTTCGACTGCATGCATCTGCTGCGGCGGCGGGAAGCGGCATGAGCTTGCGCGGGCTGACACTTGGCGGGCTGCTGTTGCTGCTGGCGGCCTGCGGCGGGCGTGGTGATCTGCCCCCGCCGGTGATCGAGGATCCGCGCCTGTCGCGCAATGGTGAGCTGTCAGGGGTCGCGGGGCTGACCCAGGACGACTGGAACGCGCTGGACCGGGACCTGAAACGCGCGGTCTTCAGGCTGGGCTTTCTCGAACGTCTCGGCACCGAATGCACGAACCTGTTCCCGGAGCACACGGATTTCCTGGGCGAGTTCGCGCTGCTGGTGCAGCGCGGACTGACGAACGGGGTGCAGCGCGCCATTGCCATGGAAACGGAGCGGCTGCGTCTGGCCGGTGATGGCCGGGAACGGGCGGTGATCGCACTGCTGGCGATGCGCCGTGCGAAGATGGATGTGCCCGGCATGATGGCGGACCAGATCAACATTCTCGCCACGACCCCGGTCGATGGTCATGACGCTGTTGTCAGCGCCTGCGGGTTGCTGTTCGAGCGGGAGGGCCGACGGGACCTGATGCGGACGGTTTCGGTGCCGCTGGAGGCCTATTACGCGACCATCGAGGCGGAGTATCCAGCATTGCACGGCAAGGGTGAGAAGGTGACACGGATCCGGCGGATCCTGGAGCGGATCTGATCAGCCTTCCGGCGTCTCCTTCCAGCGGTGGGCGAGGCCGCTGTCGATGTCGAACAGGTCCAGTACCCGCCCGACGGTGTGATCCACCATTTCATCCAGGCTCGACGGCCGGGCATAGAAGGCCGGGACCGGCGGCATGATGATCGCGCCGGCTTCGGTCGCCTGGCTCATCAGCCGCAGGTGACCGGCATGCAGCGGGGTTTCCCGCACCATCAGCACCAGTCGCCGCCGTTCCTTCAGCGTCACGTCGGCGGCCCGCGCCAGCAGGTTTCCGGCGGCACAGTTCGCCACCTCCGACAATGTCTTGATGGAGCAGGGGGCGATGACCATGCCCCTGGTGCGGAAGGACCCGCTGGCGATCCCGGCACCGACATCGCCCACGGGATAGCTGACGTCGGCCAGCGCACGCACCGCATCGACGCTCCGGTCAGTCTCCGCGTTGATGGTCAGGGCCGCGGCCTTGCTCATCACCAGGTGGGTTTCCACCGACTGGTCGCGCAGGACCTCCAGCAGGCGGATGCCATAGGCCGCGCCGCTGGCCCCTGACATGCCGATGATCAGGCGTTCGGTCATGGGGTGCGCGGTTTCCTCAGACGGTGAAGATCTTGCCCGGATTCATGATGTTCTGCGGGTCCAGCGCATTCTTGATCATGCGCATGAAGCTGATGGCATCGCCGTGCTCCGCCTGCAGGAACTTCATCTTGCCGGTACCGACCCCATGTTCGCCGGTGCAGGTGCCGCCCATGGACAGGGCGCGCTCCACCATGCGGTCGTTCAGGGCATCGGCGCGCTTGAACTCCTCCTCGTCACCCTCACCCAGGACAAAGGCGAGGTGGAAGTTGCCGTCGCCGACATGGCCGACAATCGGGGCGATCAGCTTCGATTCCACGATGTCCTTCTTGGTCTCCAGGATGCATTCCGCCAGCCGGGAGATCGGTACGCAGACGTCCGTCGCCCACAGCACGGAATTGTTGCGCAGCGCCTTGGCCGAATAGGCCGCGTCATGGCGGGCCTGCCAGAGCTTGGTCCGCTCCTCCGCCTGGGACGTCCACTGGAAGTTGGCACCGCCGAACTCGCCGCAGATATCGCCCATGCTGCTGGCCTGTTCGGCCACGCTGGCTTCCGAGCCATGGAACTCCAGGAACAGGGTCGACATGACGGGATAGTCGAGACCGGAATGACGGTTGATCGCGTCCATCTGCACGTCATCCAGCAGTTCGATGCGCGCAATCGGAATGCCGCACTGGATCGTGGTGATGACCGCGTTCACCGCGCCCTCCAGATCGGGGAAGGACACAACGGCGGAGGTAATGGCCTCCGGAATGCCATAGAGCCTCAGCGTCACCTCGGTGATGATGCCGAGCGTTCCCTCCGACCCGACCATCAGCCGGGTCAGGTCATACCCGGCGGAGGATTTCCGGGCGCGGCGGTTGGTGCGGATGATGCGCCCGTCGGCCATGACGCAGGTCAGGGCGAGCACGTTTTCCCGCATCGTTCCGTACCGGACGGCATTGGTGCCGGAGGCCCGGGTTGCCGCCATGCCGCCGAGGGAGGCGTCCGCGCCCGGATCGATGGGGAAGAACAGCCCGGTGTCGCGCAGGTACTCGTTCAACTGCTTGCGGCGGACACCGGCCTGCACGGTGCAGTCCAGATCCTCGGGATTGACCTCAACGACAGCATCCATCTGGCTCAGATCAACCGTCACGCCGCCGCGGGTCGGGATGACGTGGCCTTCCAGCGAAGTGCCTGTGCCATAGGCGATGATCGGCACGTCGTTGGCGGCGCAGATCTTCACGATGGCCGACACTTCCTCCGTCGAGTGGGCGAAACAGACCGCGTCGGGCATGGAACCATGATGATAGCTCTCGTCATGGCCGTGGTGTTCACGCACCGCCGTGGCCGTGGTCACGCGGTCGCCAAGCAGGTCCTTCAATGCCGCCAGCGTGGTGTCGAGCGTCTCGCTGTCGGGTCTCAGGGCGGTATCGGCCATGTTCACAATCCTCCGTCCGGGCGCAGATGCGCACCTCTTGTTGCTTGCACGTTATAGCAATTGCGGGGCCGATGAAACGTTGACCGTAACCCAGGCAACCTATTGCAACCGACAGCCAAACCCGCCTTTACTGCGGGCCGAATTCGACATGACCCGGGGAGGAGTTACACGATGGATGTCCGGACGCTGATGGCCCGCGCGGCAACCTTCTATGCGGATCGCGAAGCGGTGGTCTGGCGTGACCGCAGGCTGACCTTTGCCGAGGCCTGGGACCGTGCGGTCCGCCTGGCCAATGGTCTGATCGCGCTGGGGGTCAAGCCCGGCGACCGGGTCGGGGTGCTGGAGGACAATTCCATCGAGGCGGCGGACTTCTTCGCCGGGGCCGCCATCGCGGGCGTCGTGCGCGTGCCGCTCTACGCCCGTGACAAGCGGGAGATGCACCTGCACATGCTTGGGCATACCAACTGCAAGGCCGTGCTGGTGGCTGCGCACTATGCCAGCGACATGGACGGCTTCGTCGATGAACTGCCGGATCTTGAGCATGTGATCGTGCGTGATGATGGCTACGAGGACTGGCTGGCGGCGCAGTCGGACGTGATGCCGGAGGTGGAGATCGACCCCGACGACAATTTCATCATCCGCCACACCGGCGGCACGACCGGCAAGCCGAAGGGCGTCGCCTATACGCACAAGGCCTGGCTTGCGGCGGGGCGTGACTGGTTCTACCTGTTTCCGCCGGTTGAGCCGGGGGACAAGTGCCTGCATGTCGGCCCGATCAGCCATGGTTCCGGTTACCAGTACCTGCCGGTCTATCTCTCGGGTGGCTGCAACGTGCTGCTGGACCACTTCCACCCCGGCGAGACGTTGGACCTGATCGCGGAGGAGGGCATCGCCTATGCCTTCTTCGTGCCGACCATGCTCAACACCATGCTGCAGGACCCGACGGCTCGGGACCGTGACTATTCCAGCCTGAAGTGCATTCTGGTTGCTGCCGCGCCGATTTCGGATGCCACCGCCTATCTGGCGCGCGATGTCTTTGGCCAGGATGCGCTGTATCAGGGCTATGGCCAGACGGAGGTGCTGCCGGTGTCCATGATGGGGCCAAGGCAGTGGTTTGCGGAGATGGAGGGCTCGAATCCCATCCGGTCCTGTGGCATGCCGCTGCCCTTTGCCGAGATCGAGATCTGGGACGAGGAGAACAATCCGGTCCCGCTGGGTGATCCGGGCGAGATCGTGGCCCGGACGGACGGCCAGATGGTCGGCTTCTGGAACAACCCGGAGGCGACGGCGGAACGCATCGTGCGGGGCTGGGTGAAGACCGGCGATGTCGGCCGGCTGGACCGGAACGGCTACCTCTACATCCTCGACCGCTCCGACGACATGATCATCTCCGGTGGCTTCAATATCTGGCCGCTGGAACTGGAGAACGTCATCGCCGACCTGCCGGGCGTGGTGGAGGTTGCCGTGTTCGGCGTGCCGCACGAACGCTGGGGCGAGACCCCGCTGGCGATCTGCGTGCTGGACGGCACGGCAGAGGTGACGGAGGAAGACGTGATCCGCACCTGCGTCGAGCGGCTGGGGTCCTACAAGAAGCCTTCGAAGGCCGTGTTCCAGAAGGATCCGCTGCCCAAGTCACCGGTCGGCAAGATCCGCCGCAAGGATCTGCGCGAACCCTATTGGAAAGGCATCGACCGCCGCGTCGCTGGCAGCTGACCGGCGGTGACGGCGGGGCAGGGGGCCGGGCGATCCCGGATCGAATTCTGGTACGACTTCGCCAGCCCCTATGCCTATGTCGCGGCAGAGAGAATCGCCCGATTGCCGGAAGCGGACAGGGCGCGGTTCATCTGGCGCCCGTTTCTGCTTGGCGCCGTCTTCGCACACCACGACCCGGACGCGGGCAACCGTCAGCCGATGAATGCCGCCGCACGCGCCAACAAGTGGCGTGATCTCGCGCGCCTCTGTGCATGGTTCGGGATCGGCTGGTACGGGGAGGGGCTGCGCAGATACCCGCCCGACAGCCTGCGGGCGCTGCGCCTCGCCCTCGTGATCGATGATCCTGGATTTGCCCTAAAGGTCTTTCGCGCCGCATTCGCGGAGGATCGGGATATCGCCGACCCGGTGGTGCTCGCGTCCCTCGCGGGCGCATCGGGCCAAGTGCAGCAGCAGGCCGCCGAATCCGCGGAGATCAAGCGCCAATTGCGCCGGAACGGCGAAACAGCCATTGCCGCAGGCATCTTCGGCGCCCCGAGCTTCCTGGTCGGTGAGGAACTGTTCTTCGGTCAGGACCGGCTGGACCAGGCACTCGGCTGGGGTCAGCCGGGCTGATTGCCAAAGATCCGGTGTCTGACCTGGTCGCCTTCGGCAATGCCGATCACACGGGCCACGCCGCCGTTGATCTCCAGCACCGCTGAAGCGGGTTTCATGGAGGGGATCGGGGTCTCGTCGTAGGGGACGGCGCGATGATGGATGTGGACGATGATGCCCCGCCGGTCGATGAAGATGATGTCGAGCGGCAGCGGGGTGTTCTTCATCCAGAAGCTGAGAGGCTGTTCCCGTTCGAAATCGAACAACATGCCGTGGTCGAGTGGCATGGACTGCCGGAACATCAGGCCGCGACGGCGGCTGGCCGCATCATCGGCAAGCTCCACGGCGAAGCGCCGTTCGCCGCCGGCGGTCTCGACAGTCAGGCTGCTCAGATCCTGTGCCGCAGCGGGGGCAACGGTCGCCACGGTCAGGAGCAGCAGCAGGAGGATGGGGCGGAGAAGGATTCGCATGGTCAGGAGGTTTCCATTCCCGGCAGGGCCGTGGCAAGTGCCGCCAGACCGTCAGGGCCGTCGTTCGGCTGGTCGGCCAGGGTCGTGAACCAGTGCTCCGGCGGATTGCGGCCCGCCTGGCGATGCCATGTGAGGTCCCGCAGGATCCGTTCCGCCCCGGCAGGCAGGCGCGATGGCCGCGCAAACCCGGCCAGGGCACCCCAGATACCGGTCCAGCAGCGCGCGACCGACCAGGGATTGTAGCCGCCGCCGCCCAGCACGATCAGTCTTGGCGCAATCCGGTCAACGGAGCGCACGGCCCGCCAGATGGCACGGTTGGAGAGCTCCAGGCGGCTCAGCGGATCATCGGCCAGTGCGTCGGCACCGCACTGCATGATCACCACATCCGGCGCGAAGGCCGTGACGCGGGGCAGCAGTTCCTGTTCGAACACGCTGCGGAACAGGCTGTCACCGGACCCCCTTGGCAGCGGCCAGTTGCCCACCGTCGGCGTCTGGCGGTGCGGGGTTTCCACCCGATGCGGCCAGCGGCCATGTTCGTGGATGGAGAGCGTCAGGACGGTGGGATCATCGTGGGTCGCATCCTCCACCCCGTCGCAATGGTGCGCGTCCACGTCCACATAGGCGATACGTCCGACGCCGTGGTCTTGCAGTCGCAGGATCGCCAGCACGGGATCGTTGAAGTAACAGAAGCCGGAGGCGCGGTCGGGACGCCCGTGATGGGTGCCGCCCGCAGGCGTGTGAACCCGCCGTGCCCTGTCGCCGGCAATCAGGTCGGCGGCGAGCAGGCTGGCCCCGACAGCGGTGGCCGGTCGGCGGAAGATCTCGCCATAGACCGGGTTCTCCAGCTTGCCGATGTTGTGCCTGGCGATCAGCTCCGGTGTTGCCTTCTGCGTCCGCTCGGCCTGCATCACCGCCGTGACATAGGCCGGATCGTGGAACCGGCAGAGCTGGTCCACGGTCGCCAGCGGGCTTTCGATGTAGCAGTCGTCATCCAGCCAGCCGAGCGCCCGGCAAAGGTCCATCACCGTGGAGACACGGGGGATGGCCAGTGGATGCCGCCGCCCGTAGCGCGAGGTCCGGTAGATCTCGCTGCCGATGAAGACCGTGTCTGCCCGCACGTCGAACCGCTCCCCTCGACAGGATGACTTCTGCCTATATAGTGCGTCGAACCGGGGGAGCCGCAAGTGTGGCTGAGAGGTGCATGACGCACGACCCCTTGAACCTGATCCGGTTGGTACCGGCGTAGGGAGGGATCGTGGCCCATGGGCGTTCCGCCGGGCACATCACCAGAAGCATCTGCCGACGAAGGCTTTGGCCTCGCGCTGCGCGACCTTTCCGTCGCCTATGGCGCGCGTACGATCCTGCGCGACCTGTCACTGGATGTGCCTGCGGGCAGCACGACCTGTCTGCTGGGGCCGAGCGGGATCGGCAAGTCGACCCTGCTGCGACGGGTGGCCGGATTGATTGACGGGCCGGGCACGGTGCAGGCGACGGATGGCCAGCCGCTGGCGGGCCGTGTGGCACTGATGGGGCAGGGGGACGGGCTGCTGCCCTGGCTCAACGCACTGGACAATGTCCTGCTGGGGTCGCGGCTGCGCGGAGAGCGCGCGGATCGGGACAGGGGACTTGCCATGCTGGCGCGGGTCGGCCTGGCGGAGGCGGCTGAATCCCGACCGGCAACTCTCTCGGGCGGCATGCGGCAGCGGGTGGCGCTTGCCCGGACCCTGATGGAGGACTGCCCGCTGGTCCTGATGGACGAACCCTTCTCCGCCGTGGATGCGCTCACCCGGCTTCGCCTGCAGGATCTGGCCGCGGAAATGCTGGCCGGGCGCACGGTGCTGATGGTGACCCATGATCCGTGGGAAGCGATCCGCATCAGTCATGCGATCACGGTCATGACCGGTGATCCGGCGACCATCAGCCGAACCCTGGAACCGGGCGGACAGACGCCACGCGCCATCGACACCGACAGCGCCCGGGATCACTGGCGCCAGTTGATGGAAGCGCTGGGGGAGATGGCATGAGCCGCCTGCTGACCGCTGTCGCCACCACCTTCGTGTTGCTGGGGCTCTGGCAGGGCTACGTCCAGGTCAGCGGGATCGAGCCATTCCTGCTGCCCGGCCCGATTGCGGTCATCGAGACACTGATCGCACGGCATGAACTGATCCTGCGCCATCTGGGCACCACCGCGCAGGAGATCGTCCTGGGGCTGCTGATCGGCACGACGCTGGGTGTCGCCGCCGCGATCCTGATACACGCCATTCCGGCAGCGCGGCGCATTGGCCTGCCGTTGCTGGTCATCAGTCAGGCCGTGCCGGTCTTCGCTCTGGCACCGCTGCTGGTGCTCTGGCTCGGTTACGGTCTCTGGTCGAAGGTCGCCATGGCGGTGCTGATCATCTTCTTCCCCGTAACAACGGCCTTCCTCGACGGCCTGCGGCGGACGGAGCCGGGGATGCTCGATCTGGCCAGCATCATGTCGGCCACCCTGCCTCCTTTCCGGCGCACGGTCGCGCTGATGCTGCATGTCCGCATTCCTGCCGCCCTGCCTGCGCTGGCATCCGGGCTGCGCGTTGCGACCGGTGTCGCGCCTATCGGGGCCGTCGTGGGGGAGTGGGTCGGCTCCAGTGCCGGGCTCGGCTACCTGATGCTGCACGCCAACGGACGGATGCAGATCGACCTGCTGTTCGCCGCGCTCTTTGTCCTGGCGCTGTTTTCCGTCCTGCTCTGGCTCAGCGTCGATGCGCTGTTGCGCAGGGCGCTGCCATGGCAGCCGGACAGCTTTGCCAGATGAGTGAATTCCCTTTCCTTTCAGAACGCTGGAGTGAATATCTCATGAAAAGAATTCTGCCCCTGATGCTGTCAGCCCTGCTGCTGACGGCAACCGCCCTGCCTGTCAGGGCGGCGGACAAGCTGACCGTCCTGCTGGACTGGTTCGTCAACCCGGACCATGGCCCCCTGTATGTCGCCCAACAGATCGGCGCGTTCGAACGGCGCGACCTGGAGGTGACCTTCATCGCCCCGGCTGATCCGAACGATCCGCCGAAACTGGTTGCGGCCAGGCAGGCGGAGCTGGCCATCTCCTACCAGCCGCAACTGCATATCCAGGTGGCGCAGGGGCTGCCGCTCAAGCGCATCGGTACGCTGGTCGCGACGCCGCTGAACAGCCTCGTCGTTCTGGCCGACGGGCCGATCCGATCGCTGGCCGACCTGAAGGGCAAGCGGATCGGCTTCTCCGTCGGTGGCTTCGAGGATGCGATCCTGGCCGCGATGCTGGCTCCGCACGGGCTTTCGCTTTCGGACGTCGAATTGATCAATGTCAATTTCTCCCTCTCGCCTGCGCTCTACTCTGGTCAGGTCGATGCGGTGATCGGTGCGTTTCGCAATTTCGAGCTGAACCAGATGGACATTGTCGGCAAGCCGGGCCGTGCCTTCTTTGTGGAGGCAGAGGGTGTGCCCGCCTATGACGAACTCATCGTCGTCTCGCACCGGGATACGGTGGATGACCCCCGTCATGTGCGCTTCCTCGCCGCGATCGAGGAAGCGGTGCAGTACATGGTCAACGACCCGAAAGGTGCATGGGAACTGTTCCTTGTCGCCAACCCGGACCTGGACGATGAGCTGAACCGCCGCGCCTGGCGCGACACGCTGCCTCGCTTCGCATTGCGTCCCGCCGCGCTTGATCACGGGCGCTATGCCCGTTTCGCGGCATTTCTGGCGGCGCAGGGGCTGATCGAAAAGGCGGCTCCCGTCAGCGACTATGCGGTCGAAGCAGGTCGACAAGACGGGCGCTGAGGCAATATGAAGGACGTAACAGACCGGCGGTCAGTTAACGTCGGTCTGTTGTGGCCAGCTTGGGGAGGATTTGGGCATGAACGTCAATGTTGCGGCTCGGCATGAGGCAGATCAGGCAGCGACACACTTCGATGTACTGATTGTCGGTGCCGGCATCTCCGGCATCGATGCCGCCTACCATCTGCAGCAGCATTGCCCGGAACGCAGTTTTGCCCTGCTGGAGAACCAGGAGAGCTTCGGCGGGACCTGGCTGACCCATACCTATCCCGGCATCCGGTCCGACAGTGACCTGTTCACCTTCGGCTATGGCTGGAAGCCCTGGCACGGCAAGCCCATCGCGCGGGCCGACAAGATCCTGAGCTACCTGAACGAGGTGCTGGACGAGCAGGATATCCGCCGCCACATCCGCTATCAGCGCCAGGTCAGGACCGCGACCTGGTCCAGTGAGACCCAGACCTGGACGCTGGAGGTCCTGCAGCACGAAACGGGTGAAACCGTGGAGATGACCTGCAATTTCCTCTGGATGTGCCAGGGCTACTACAAGCATCAGGAAGGCTACACGCCGGACTTCCCCGGCATGGCGGACTTCAAGGGGCAGATCGTGCACCCGCAGCGCTGGCCGGCGGATCTGGACTACACGGGCAAGAAGGTCGTGGTGATCGGCTCCGGCGCGACCGCCGCGACACTGATCCCGGCCATGGCCGACGATTGCGAGCACATCACGATGCTGCAACGGTCCCCGACCTATTTCGCGGCCCGCCCGAACGTCAACGAACTGGCGGAGCAGTTGCGCAGCCTGGACATTCCGGAGGAGTGGACGCACGAGATCGTGCGCCGCAACATCCTGAAGGAACAGCGGATGATCACTGCCGCAGCAGTGCATACGCCGGAGGTGGTGAAGCAGCAGTTGCTGACCATGGCGAGGGAGCATCTGGGTGACGACTTCGACATCGACAAGCATTTCACCCCGTCCTACCGCCCGTGGCAGCAGCGGCTGGCGCTGATCCCGGACGGGGACCTGTTCCAGAAGCTGAAGTCGGGGAAGGCGTCCGTGGTGACCGACCGGATCGACACGTTCACGGAGACGGGCATCAGGCTGAAGTCCGGGGACGAGCTGGAGGCCGACATCATCGTCACGGCGACGGGCTTCAACATGGCGATCCTGGGCGACATTGCCTTCACCATCGACGGCAAGCCGATGAACTTCGCCGACCGGATCACTTGGCGCGGCTTCATGTATTCGGACTTCCCGAACATGGCCTGGGTCTTCGGCTACTTCCGGGCGAGCTGGACCCTGCGTGCGGATCTGATCTCCGCCTTCGTGACGCGGTTGCTGAACCATATGGCGGCGAAGGACGCGAAGTCCGTGACCCCGGAACTGCGGGATCAGGATCAGGGCATGAAGCTCGGCCCCTTCATCGATCCCGAGAACTTCAATCCCGGCTATGTCAGCCGCAGCCTGGACCGGATGCCGAAGCAGGGTGACCACGAACCGTGGCTGTTCGAGCATGACTATTTCGCGGAGAAGGACATCCTGCCGAAGGCTGATCTGGAGGACGGATCGCTGGTCTATCGCTGAGCGGCGGCAGGTCCGTCAGGTCGGCGTATCGACCGGTACATTGTCGATCAGGCGGGCCTTGCCGAGGTAGACGGCTGCGAAGGCGCGTGCAGGACGTTTTGGCCGATGGCTGAGTTCCAGCGTCTCGGCGTCGCGGACTTCCAGATAGTCCACCTGGCCGAACCCGGATTTCGCCAGTCGCTTCAGCCCCTTGTCGATGGAGCCGCGCACATCCTCACCACGTCCCGCGGTCTCGGCAATGTCCGTCAGGATGCTGAAGAGCTGCGGCGCGACGGCACGCTCCGGCTCGGTCAGATGCCAGTTGCGCGATGACATGGCGAGGCCATCCGCCTCCCGCACCGTGTCGATGCCGCGAATATCGACGGGGATGTTCAGGTCCTCGACCATGCGCCGTACCACCATCAGCTGCTGGTAGTCCTTGCGGCCGAAGTAGGCCCGGTCCGGCAGACACTGCAGCAGCAGCTTGGTGACGACAACGGCGACTCCGCCGAAGTGACCGGCCCGCGTCGCGCCGCAGAGACAGTCCGTCAGGCCGGCAACCTCCACGCTGGTGGCGAACCCGGACGGGTACATTTCGTCCGGCAACGGCGACCAGATGGCATCGACGCCGGCGGATGCCAGCATGGCTGCGTCACGATCCATGTCGCGGGGATAGGCCTCCAGGTCGGAGGCGCGGTCGAACTGCTTCGGATTGACGAAGATGGAGACCACGGTCCGGTCGTTCTGGGCGCGGGAATTGCGCACCAGGGACATGTGTCCGTCATGCAGGAAGCCCATGGTGGGAACCATGCCGACGCTCTCGCCGGACTGCCGCCAACCGCTGACCCGCGCGCGCAACTGGCGCACGGTGGTGATGATTTCTGGACTCTGGGTCATGGTATCAGGCGTTGCTGCTGACGATCATCAGGACGCACTGGCGACCCGGTCACCGTCGATGCTGACCGGTTTCACGGTCGGCGCCGGATCCTGATCGGGCTTCGTGCGCAGAATGGCCTTCAGCGGCTCGTCCATCATGCCCTTGCCATCCGCCTTGCGGACCTGGCCTTCGAGATGGGCACCCGCCTCCATGGCGAGGGAGGAATGCCAGATGTCGCCAACGACCCGCGCCGTGCTGGCAAGGGTCACGACATCCCCATGAATGCGTCCGCTGATCTGGCCCCGGATATCGACGTGCTTCGCCCGCACCTCGCCCTCCACCGCGGCACCCGTACCGACGACCAGCTTGCCGCACTTGATGTCGCCGATGACGCGGCCATCGATATGCACCTCGCCATCCGTGACCATGTCACCTGTGATCTCCAGGCCGCGACTGATGATGGAAGGAGGCGAAGGTTCGGTCTTGCGACCGGCCTCAGCCCTTGGCGTCTTCGACTTTGAAAACATTGCGTCCTGCCTTCAGGAATTGCTCCGGGTCGACAAGCTCCCCCTGGAACTCGATCTCGTAGTGCACGTGGCTGCCGGTACTGCGACCGCTCGACCCCATTCTACCTACCTGATCATGGAAAGCGACCCGGTCACCCACTTTGACGTCGATCGACCGCAAGTGCCCGTAACGGGTGATGAATCCGGCACCATGGTCGATCTCGACCATCCGGCCATAGGCGCCGTTCCAGTCCGCGAATGTCACGATGCCGGGTGCCGTGGCATGGATCGGTGTCCGTGGCGGCGCGGCTATGTCGATGCCCTTGTGCACCGACCGGCGACCGTTGATGGGGTCCTTCCGCGTGCCGAACTTGGAGGAGATGTAGCCGACCACCGTCGGGCGGGCGAGGGGCACACGCTCCAGCAGCACCTGCATGGTTTCCCAACGGGCGAGGTCCTGCTCCAGCGTGCCGACCACATGCTCGAAGCTGTCCTCAGGCGCATCGATGGCCACATCGATCTGCGGACCACCCTGTCCCTGACTGTCATCGCGTGCCGCGGCCAGCAGCTTGTCCAGCGGCAGGCCAGTCTGCTGCAGGGTGCGGGTCAGCGTGCCGATGTTCCGCCGCGCACGCTCGCCCACGCCCCGCAACAGCACGAGCTGGTTCTGCCGCACATCGTCGAGACGCATTTCCAGGTTGTCCACCAGACCGGCGAGGGCGGAGCCACGCTGCTCGGCAAGGACCTGGCCCTGATGGGTGTTGGTCAGGGCATCAGCGGTCGCGGCCAGCCGACGACGCAGGTCGGCATTGCTGCGACGGGTATCGCCCAGATCGTTGCGCAGGACACCAAGCTGGATGGCCAGCCTGCTGGCCTCCGACATGGCCAGATCCCGTGCGTCGGCTGTGGAGGCAAGCTGCCGCCCGCGATCCTTCAACTGCTGGCGCAGGGCGATCATGCCTTCCGTGGTTTCATTCAGGGCCGACTGCATGGCGCTGATCTGCTGTGCCTGGTCCCGCCGCGCATGTGTCTGCAGTTGCAGGCCGTTCGAGGCGCCCGCCAGTGCCGCCGACATCTCGACCAGGCGCTGCTCGACAAGCTGGCTCGCGGCGAGACGCGCGTTCAGGCGTCGGTTCAGGGCTGCGACCTCGTCATCCAGTTCGGCGGATGCAGAGCGTGTCCGGCGGTAGTCGTTCTCGACTGCTGCCAACCGGATCTGCGCCTGAGTCAGCTCTCCTTCAAGTTCACTTCGTGTCGCAAGAAGTCGGCGCAACTCACCGTACTGGCGTTCTATTTCGGTTGTTGCATTGGAATAATGTGCCTGCGTGGCGGCCAGCATGCCGTTCAGCCGCATGCGCTGCCGTTCCAGATCGACAATGGTCGATTGCTGCTGGGCAATGACGTCCGCGCGCCGCTCCCGATCAAATGTCGCGTACGACATCCAGCCGACAAGCGTCGCAAGCGCAACGAGTACACTGACCTGAAGCCCGGTTCCGATGGTGAGGTATCGGACCCGCGCGTCCACCCTCACAATGACGTTGCGTTCCGGCAATAGGTGCCGAACGCGGTCCCACAAGTGCGCCAACGCGCCAACCTCCTGCATTGGTTCGCCATCGGTTCCGGTCTGCAACGGTCCGACGATCAATCATGTTGTCCGGCCAAGCCACCCTGATGCCGGAATGATCTGGATAAAACGCAAATCAGACGATCAGTTCAACGACAAAAAACAATTGACAGTGTCGATCATGCATCAATGCCGGGCAGGGGATCGGCCAGGGGCTCATACATGTCCGGCTCCATGCCGGCTTCACGTCGCGCGGACTCGTTGAAGGGACGCTTCAGCTTTCCCCGGAAACCGGCGCGCACCTGCGCGTGCCAGTGCTGTTCCAGTTCCGCCCCGGCAAGTCCGGTCAGTGCGCCGTACCAGCGTGTCGCCGTGGCCACATGCGTGATCTCGTCACGGTAGATGACGGACAGGACCTGCGCGGTCTCCTCATCCCCCAGCCGCCGCATCCGATCGATCATGGCCGGTGTCACATCCAGTCCGCGCGCTTCCAGTACCATGTGCGCAACGGCCAGCCGGGCCACGAGATCGTGGGACGTATCCATTGCCGCTTCCCACAGACCGTCGTGAGCCGGCAGGTCGCCATAGTCAGCTTCCAGATCACGCAGGCGCTGTTGCAGCATCAGGAAATGCCGGGCCTCGTCATCCGCGACCTGCAGCCAGTCGTCGAAGAATCGCCGGGGCAGGGTCGGGGAGGCGAAGCGTGCCACCAGATCGACCGCCAGATCGATTGCATTGAGTTCGATGTGCGCGATGGCGTGGATCAGCGCAATACGGGTGGCGCGGGTGCCGCCCTTGCGCCGTCGCGGCATCTCGCGGGGCGGCAGCAGTTCCGGGCGGGCCGGTCGGGCCGGACGCCGTGGGGCATCCGGCTGACCAGGTACAGCGAAGCGTCCCGCCTGCCAGTCGGCATGAAGGCGGCGCGCCGCCCCGGCCTTCTCCACCGCGTCAGGGATGGAGAGGATCGCCGCCGCCGCCGCCGTCATGGTTTCGGGAATGGGAGGGGTCAAAGGGCCTTCACGGCCTCCAGCACTTCCTCCGCATGGCCCGGCACCTTCACCTTGCGCCAGGTCCTGGCAATCTTGCCATCAGCGCCGATCAGGAATGTCGAACGCTCGATACCCATCGACTTCTTGCCGTACATGCTCTTCTCGACCCAGACGCCATAGGCCTCGCAGACCGATCCATCCTCGTCGGCGGCCAGCACCACATCCAGTTCGTACTTGGCCTTGAACTTGTCGTGCTTCGCGACGGTATCCTTCGAGACGCCGATGACCTCAGCGCCCGCAGCGCGGAAGTCGCCGATCAGGCCCGTGAAGGCAATCGCTTCCTTGGTGCAGCCCGGTGTGTCGTCGCGCGGATAGAAGTAGAGGACAACAGCCTTGCCGCCCATTGTATCAAGGCTTGCCGTGCCGCCGCTGTCGGTCGGCATGCTGAACCCCGGTGCCTTGTCGCCTGTATCGACCCTGTCAGTCATGTTCTTCGATTCTCCCGTCGTTGTGGCGGCGAAACGGGTGTCGCCGCAGTCTGAATGCGTGCCGGTCCGGCTCAGTCCCGACCGACAATCCGATCATATACGTCACTGATCAGCGTCTGGGTTTCAACCAGCCTTTCGCGCACACCGTCGAATGATTCCGTTCCCATGAGACGGGCGAGCAGGTTGCGGAAATCCGGTGAGGCTGCTTCTTCGGTGAACTTGCCGCTGAAGCAGAGCCGCAGCAGGGACTGGGTCCCCTGCAGATCGGCATGGGCCTGGATCAGTGACCCGGTATCCGCCCCGTCCAGCAGGTCGTGCGCGCCCAGCCGCTTCAGCGCGGTCGCGACATTGCCACTGACGATCCCGGGATGGCGGTGGGCATTGGCCAGGATCAGGTACTGCACCATGAACTCCAGGTCGACGAGCCCGCCGCGAACATGTTTCACGCCCCAGATATCGCGGGTGCCGTGGTGCGCCATGATCCGTGCCCGCATGTCCCGGACCCTGTTGCGCAACTCGTCCGCATCCTGTTCCCGCGTCACCACTTCATGCAGGACGCGGTTCAGGTCGCACACCAGCGACTCGGGGCCGGTGATGACCCGCGCCCGCGTCGCCGCCATCAGTTCCCATATCCAGGCATCCTGCCGCATGTAGCTGGCGTAGGCGGAAAGCGGGACCGCGACGGCGCCGGAATTGCCGGACGGGCGCAGCCGCATGTCGACTTCGTACAGCATCCCCTCCGACGTCAGGCTGGAGATGGCGGTGATGTAGCGCTGACTGACGCGGGTGAACCATGGGCCGATCGACAGGGGGCTGTCCCCGTCCGAGCTTTGCACGTCCTGCCCGTCGTCATAGACAAAGACGAGATCCAGGTCGGACCCGAACGCGAGTTCCTGGCCCCCCAGCTTGCCCATTGCGATCACGGCCATGCCGGCGGGTGCGACGGTGCCGTGGCGCACCGCGACCTGCCGGATGACACGGGGCAGCAGGTCCTGCAGAACGGTATCGGCGGTGAGGCTGAGTCCCTCGCCCGCCACATGGGCGCCGATCCGCCCCTCCAGCAGGTCGACACCGATGCGGAACTTCCGTTCGTTCGCGAAACGCCTGACGGCGTCCAGTTCACCCTCGTGATCCTCGGCATGGGACTGCTCGACGGCAATCCGATCCAGCGCGGCCTGCGGGTCCAGCAGATCGTCGTCGCCGGGTTCCAGCAGACTGTCGAGCAGGTGCACCTTGCGGCTGAGTGTTTCAGCCAGCCCCGGCGCGGTTCCCATGATTCGGGCCAGCAGACGCAGCAGTCCCGGATTGGCATGCAGCAGCGACATGAACTGGATGCCGGCCGGCAGTTGCTTCAGGAAACTGTCGAAGCGTCGCAGGGCCGCATCGGGATTGGCCGTGGCGGCAATCGCCTTCAGCAGCGCCGGGACCAGATCGTTCATCAACTGGCGCGCGCGGGAGGTCCGGGTGGCCCGGTACCGGCCCGCATGCCAGCCCTTGATGGTCTCGATGATCCCTTCGGGTGACTGGAACCCCATCTGTTTCAGCGTCTCGACCGTACCCGGATCCAGATCGGTGCCGGTGAAGACCAGGTTGCCGCGATCTGCCGCCAGGCTCGGGGCCTCCGCGAACAGGTCGGCATAGTGATCATGGACCAGGGTCAGTTGCGCGGTCAGCGCTTCGGCAAAGGCATCCGCGTCAGCGAAGCCGGAGAAGCGGGCGAGCCGCCGCAGCGCCTCATCGGATTTCGGCAGCACCTGCGTCTGACTGTCATCGAGCATCTGCAGGCGATGTTCGATGCGCCGCAGGAAGCGGTATGCCTGTGCCATTTCCTCCGCCACATCCGGCTCCAGACGCTCGGCTGCCACCAGCAGGTGCAGGGCCTCGATTGTCCTGCGGTTGCGCAGGCTCGGATCCCGGCCCCCGAAGATCAGCTGCTGCGTCTGGGCGAAGAACTCGATCTCCCGAATGCCGCCACGCCCGACCTTGATGTCATGACCGGCGACGGTGATCCGGTCATGGCCCTTGTGGGCATGAATCTGGCGCTTGATCGACTGGATGTCGGCGATTGCCGCATAATCGAGGTTGCGACGCCAGATGAAGGCGTCGATCTCCTCCATGAAGCCTGCGCCCGCGACCAGATCTCCGGCGGCGATGCGTGCCTTGATCATCGCCGCGCGTTCCCAGTTCTGGGCCAGTGTCTCGTAATAGAGAATCGCCGCCTCCGACGATAGTGCGAGCGGGGAGGCCGCCGGGTCCGGGCGCAGCCGCAGATCGGTGCGGAACACGTACCCCTCCGGTGTGCGTTCCTGCATGAGCTGGACGAGCTTCCGGATCATGCGCGGATAGAACTCCCGGGGGGCTTCGAGTGCGCGGGCGTGAGCCGCCTGTTCGTCGAACAGGACGATCAGGTCGATGTCGCTGGAATAGTTGAGCTCACCGGCACCCATCTTGCCCATTGCGATGACGAACAGTCCTGACCCTTCAGCCGGGTCATCGGCATTGGCCAGCTTCATGTGGCCTTCGGCTTCGGCCTGCCTGAGCAGGAATCGCAGCGCACTCCGAACCGCGCCATCAGCGAAGTTGCTGAGGGCCTGCGTCACCTGTTCGACTGTCCAGACACCGCCGGTGTCGGCCATGGCGATCAATAATGCGATCCGGCGCTTGATACGGCGCAGGCTTCCCGCCATCTGTCGGAAGGAGGCCGGGTCCGACCAGCAACTCTCCAGCTGTCGCATCTCGGATTCCAGCAGGGTCTCGACGGGGACCTGCAACAGGGACACCGGCAGATCCGCCTCCCGGTGAATCAGGGCGGTCAGGTAGGGGCTGTTGCCAAAGATGCCATCCAGCAGTTCACCCATGTGCGGATGTCCGATGACGTTCTGCCGGTCCTCGGCTGTCACACCACCGTCAGACGTGCCCGCAGACAGCCATTTCTCGCGCGAACGTGCGACGGCGTCGGCATTGTCCACCAGTGGCTTTTCGATGATGCTGTCGGCAAAAGAGGTCAAGTCAGATTCCTGAGCTGGAACAATCGGGTCCACACGACCGTCCCACCAACCCTGAGCGCCACGCGCGGTCCGGTCAAGGCAGGCGTACGCGTCGTCGCGGTACCCGCAAACGCGGTATTGCGGGCCGTCTCGGCATGCTGCTGATGGCACTGCTCGGTGCCGTCTTCGCGGTCAGCACAGCCGCCGGTATCGTCGCGGCCTGGCGTCTGTCCGAAGGACCGGTCGCACTTGGTTTCATGACTCCCTGGCTGCAGGAACGCATCGGCGAACTGCCGAACGGCAATACCCTGCATTTCACCAGCGTGCAGGTCGTCTGGGACGGGGAGTCAGGCGCGCTGGATCTTGAGGTTCTGGACGCCGGCCTGACCTCGGCAGATGGCACCCAGGTCGCAAGCGTGCCCGAGGCCGCGCTGTCGTTCGATGGTGCTTCCCTGCTGCAGGGCCAAGTGAGACTGCGGACCGTCAAGCTGCGGGGGCTGATGCTCGATGTTCGGCGCAAGGTCGATGGCGGCCTCGAACTCGGACTGGCGGGTACGGACAGTGATGACGGGGAAGCAGACAGCGCCCTGCGTCCGATGAATGACTTGCTGGATGAGTTGTTCGCACCGGGGGACGGTGACACCGGGCCGTTCTCGCGGCTCAGCCGTATCGTGCTCCGGGACAGTCAGATTGTCCTGAACGATGTCGCCCGGAACCGGTTCTTCCTGCTGCGCGTTGACAGCATCTCCATCAGCGCCGCGTCCCGTTCAGTCCTCGTCGAGGGACAGATGGTTCTGGAGGCGGGACGGTTGGAACTGCCGCTCGATGTCGGACTCATCATCAACCGGGAGACCGGATTCACGCTGGCCAACATCGACTTCGAACCATTCTCGATCCCCGAAATGTCGGAGGCCCTGTCGGGCCCGAAACCATTGCTGGGGTTCCAGTTTCCGGTTTCGGGGCGTGTTTCCGTCCAGGTGAATGCCGAGGGCACTGCCGAGAAGATCCGGCTGGAACTGACTGCCGGTCGCGGCCAGATCGCCTTGCCCGGCATTCTTGCCGCGCCGGTGCCGGTCACCAGAGCCGAACTGAAAGGTGTCTTCGATCCGACTTCGCTGGTCCTGTCAGTCGACCGGCTCGACTATGATTCAGGTGTCGTGCAGGCCCAGGCCAGCGGGCGGGTCGCGATAACCGATGCTGGCCCTGACCTTGATATCGTGATCGAGGGCGATGATCTGCCCGTGGTGCTGATTCCGGCCTACTGGCCCGTGGATCGCGCCGCCAACGCAAGGAAATGGATCGAGGCACATCTGCTTGGCGGTCGCGCCGATCAGGTCCGGGCGCACCTGGACATGCGACCGGAGCACTGGTCGCTGCAGGTGCCGCCTGATGCGTCGCTGGACGTCCAGTTGAAGTTCCGGGACGCGCGCGTCGCCCTCTACGAACCCTATGACGACATTACGGGCGGCAAGGGCGCGGTGGCGGTCACCGGGCGGACCCTGAAGGTATCGATGGATCAGGGCCGGAGCGCCGGTCTGAAACTGTCCGATGGCGTCCTGAGCATTGACGACTTCGGCAAGGCCGCACCGCTGCTGACGACGGAGTTCGTGGGGGAGGGGACAATTGCCGCGTCCGTGGCGGCTTCCGTCCGTGGTGCCTTGGCCCGCTCCGTCGGCGGTGCGCCGGATGTTTCCGGCATGACTGGCGAAGCCGCCACCCGGGTACGCCTTTCGCTGCCCGTCTCGTCGGACACGAAGCTGGAAGAGATCAGCATTGCAGCCGCATCCCATGTGCGGAATGTCACGGCGGAAGGACTGTATGGCGGCATGCGGTTCACGGCTGATGCGCTGGCGCTTCGTGTCGATGCGGAACGTCTGGCCGTGGAGGGAGCCGGTGAACTGAACGATGTGCCATTGGCATTGCGCTGGATCCAGGAGTTCCGGCCGGATGACGGTTTCGGACAGCATTTCAGCGTCGGGGGCCGCATGGACCGCGCCTCGTTCACGCGACTTGGCCTTGAAGTGCCGGACTGGATCACTGGCGCGGTTGGTCTGCGCTCCGACATACACATCAAGGATGATGGCGTCATTGCCGCAACGGTGAACCTTGATCTCGTCCAGACGGGACTGGAGCCACCGGGCGGCGTCTGGCGGAAGATGCCCGGCGCACCAGCCGAGGCCGCGTTCCAGGTATTTCGTACCCCATCCAACGTCATACGTCTGGATGCGGTGGAAGTGTCCGCCCCTGATCTGACGTTCCGGGGTGCGGTTTCCGGCTCGCTGGCAGGCGGCCTGGAGAATCTGGAGATCGAGCTGCTGCAGTTGGGGGATGATCGCCTGTCCGGACAGCTTCGCCGCCTTGACGGGTCGGCCTGGGGACTGGATATCGCGGCGGAGTCACTGAATGCGGAACCCTTCGTCGGCATCACTCGGGAATCATCATCGGATGAGCCGTCCGAACTGAACCTCGAGGCGGCTTTCACGTTTGGCAGCCTGCGGCTTGATCCAGCGCTGACGATCACCAGCGCCAGCGGACAACTCTCTCTGGTTGATGGTCATCTCGCGCGGCTTGAGACCAGCGGGCTGGTCGGGGGAACGGAGCCGCTTTCGGTTTCCGTGACGCCGAAACAGCCCGGCACGGCGGGCGGCGTGGGGACCAGGGATCTGCTGGTCGAGAGTGGTGATGCGGGCGCCATGCTCTCCGCGCTGGACCTCACCGATGCCTTGCGGGGGGGCAAGCTGCAGATCACGGCAAGCATCGCCCCGGACGGGCAGGCCACGGGCTTGCTGGGGATAGACAGTTTCCGCCTGACGGAGACTCCCACAGCCGCACGCCTGCTTTCCCTCGCCTCCCTGACCGGGATCGGCCAGGCCATGTCGGGGGAAGGGCTGGGATTCGTGCGGGCCGATGTTCCGTTTCGCTATGACGGTGCGCGGTTGAGCTTCAGCGGCGCGCGGGCCACCGGTCCAGCACTCGGGATCACGGCCGATGGCTATGTCGACCGGGAAACAGAGGAAATCCGGTTGGTTGGCAACGTCATACCCGCCTATTCGCTGACCCGGGTGCTGGGGGCGATACCGCTGATCGGGACAATCCTGGGCGGCGATGACGGCATCTTCGGCGTGACCTACCTGATCGAAGGTCCGGCGGCCAGGCCGACCATTACCGTGAACCCGCTCTCGGCGCTGGCGCCAGGTATCCTGCGGCGCATGTTCCTGGAACCGGTGGATCCGAACCAGCAGCTCGAGACCTTCGAACCGCCGGTCAACGACCGGTAGAGTCGCCTCGGGCCGATGCCGAAGCCTCAGGGCCGCGATACAGGCAGTCCGGTGATGCGGCAGACGGCCAGGGTCAACTGGTCGACGAGAGCCGAATCGCCGATCTGGTAAGGACCCGGCCGGTTGATGATCGCGTTGTTCAGGGTGCCGATCACCATCTGCAGGGCGAATTGGTAGGTCCGCTTCTCGACTGTCTCGCGGAAATTGTCGCTGCATTCGGACAGGGACTCAAAGCTGACCCGGACGACACGAGCGCCGGCCTGCTGCAGCACGGAAATCGCGTCCGGCTGACGAAGCTGCCGGGCCGTGATCGCGCGCAGCAGGCCCTGATTGGCATGCAGGAAACCGTGCGCGACAGAAACGACGTGCCAGATCCCGACCTGGGCGGACAGGTCCTTGAAACGGGAAGGCGACAGTTCCTCGGTCACCAGGTCGTCCAGCTCGGCGACGACCTCCTCCAGAATGACATCCAGCAGGGCATCCTTGTCCTTGAAACGCTGATAGAGCGTCCCGACGGAACATCCGGCCTCTGTCGCGATCTGTTCCATGCGCAGGGTGTCGAACGGCACGTTCTGCAACAGGCTCCGTCCCGCCCGCAGGATGGCCTGCTGGCGCGCCATCGACCGTTGCTGTCGGACGGGCATGACACGTGCGTCGTTTTCTTCCGGGTCAGAGGCGCTCATGACTTCCCACCATGTTCATTCGTGTTGCCGTAGCCCATCGTGCGGCCTCACTCCAGCCCCGTTCGCTGAGGCACCGGTTTCGCGCGCATCAGCCGGATGGCCGGAGCGGGAACTGCGCCCTGATTCTTGCCAGAACAGGTATTCCTTGACAAGTGAATATGAATTCACTTTCATGTTTGTCAAACAGGAACAAGGGAGAGAGCAGATGACAACAATCGACCGCTATGTCCTGCCGGTGGAGAGCACTGGCTGGAATTTTGATGGCAAAACCGAGATCGCATTTGTCTGGGAGTATGATGACGAGCGCGAGAAGCTGCTGCAGCTCTACGACAAGGGAAAGAAGCAGCAGTGGGACGCCGCCGAGCGCATCGACTGGTCGATAGACCTGGATCCCGAGAACCCGATGGAGATCGATGACCGGATCGTTCCGATCTACGGGACCGACATCTGGAACCGGATGACGGACAAGGAAAAGACGCAGACCCGCATCCATCAGCAGGCCGCGCAGATCTCCCAGTTCCTGCACGGGGAGCAGGGTGCCCTGATCGCCACCTCCAAGATCGTGGCGACGGTGCCGCATCTGGATGCCAAGTTCTACGCCGCAACACAGGTGATGGACGAGGCCCGGCATGTGGAAGCCTACAACCGGCTGCTGCACGAGAAGATGGAACTGGCCTATCCGATGACCCCGGGCCTGAAGACGCTGCTGGAGCAGGGGCTGACCGACAGCCGCTGGGACATGACCTATCTGACCATGCAGGTCCTGATCGAAGGGCTGGCGCTGGCTGCGTTCCAGCGTATCCGGGACTATTCGACCAATCCGCTGGCCGCGGCCGTCAACGCCTATGTCATGCAGGACGAGGCGCGCCACGTTGCGTTCGGCCGTCTGTCGCTGCGGGACTTCTATCCGGAACTGACCCAGTCGGAGCGGGACGAGCGGGAAGAGTTCGTCGTCGAGGCCTGCTACCACATGCGCGACCGCTTCAACCAGATGGAAGTCTGGGAACAGCTTGGTCTGCCTGCCAGGGAGTGCGCCGCTGCAGTGATGGAATCACAGCACATGGCCCAGTTCCGCCAGCGCCTGTTCAGCCGCGTCGTGCCCATCGTCAAGGATATCGGTCTCTGGGGTCCGCGGGTCCAGAGCGCCTTTGCCGAGATGGGGGCGATCCAGTTCGCGGATGTGAATACCGAGGAGATGCTGGAGAACGACAGCAAGGTTGCCGATGAACATGACCTGAAGATGTTCGTCGAACGGGAAGCCGGACCACTGCCGAGCCAGGCAGCAGCAGGCTGAGGCTCAGGCGGACGCGGGCCGGATGCTGGTGCATGCGGCCCGCGCCTGATCAACTGCCTGTCCAGTTCGGCGGGCGTTTCTCCAGGAACGAGTCAACGCCCTCCTGATAGTCGTTGGATGTCTGGCTGAGGGCGTACTGGTCCAGGTCCATGAAGCTGACGGCATGGTTCAGCGCCTTGGCGGCCACGTCCACGTCGCGCTTGCACATGCGCACCTGCACCGGCGGCAGTGACGCGATGCGTTCGGCCATCTTCATGGATTCGGCCAGGGCTTCGCCCTTCGGCGCGACTTCGTCCGCCAGACCCCAGTCGAGCGCCCGATCCGCCCCTACGCGTTCTGCCATGACAACCACGCGCTTCGATTTTGCCGGGCCGCACAGGTTCACGAAGCGCGGGACCGAATTCCAGCTCATGTTCATGCCCCGCTCGATCTCCGAGACATAGAGCGTCGAGCCTTCCGCCATGACACGCAGGTCCAGCGACACGGCCAGCGCGACTCCGCCCCCGACGCACCAGCCCTCGATGGCGCAGATCGTCATCTGCTCCAGATCCTCCCAGGCCTTGCACATGCGCGGGCCGGTCTGCAGCAGCTTCCGCCGCTTCTGCAGCGGAGCCGTGCGCATGGCCACGGAATGGGGGTCCTTGAGATCGAAACCCATGGAGAAATTGTCTTCCCGGCCCGTCAGCACGATGACGGATGTCTCCAGATCCTCATCGAAGTGCTTCGCGATCGCGGTCAGTTCCTGCATGGCCTCCAGCGACAGCGGATTGGCCGCGACACCGCGATCGAAGCGAACGATCGCGATGCGTCCCATTTTCTCTATCGTCGAGAACTTCCATTCCATGGCTTCCTCCCCCATAACTGTCTGCCAATGATCCGAGTGGAACAATTCACATCAACCGGGGAGCCAAGTCCATGAGCGCGTTCGTCATTGCCAGAGTTAATGTCACCGATCCGGCCAAGTACGAGAATTACAAGGCGCTCGCGCCCGCGACGATCGCCAAGTACCAGGGAGAGTATGTCGCCAGGGGCGGGGAGACCGTGACGCTGGAGGGACCGGCCGAAACCCACCGTGTGGTGGTCCTGCGCTTCGCCTCGCTGGAGGCCGCGAAGACCTGGTACAACTCGCCGGAATATCAGGCGGCGAAGAAGGAGCGTGAGGGCGCTGCCGATGGCTCCTTCATCGCGGTGGAGGGGCTCTGAGCCTTTCGGTCTTTCTGACTTCTGGAGTTGTCTGATGTTCTACGAATCCGGCGATGCGTTCCGCCGCGCGGCGCACAAGTCGATCACGCTGCTCGGCATGTCGGGTGTCGGCAAGACGATGCTGGCGGAACGCCTGCCGACCGATCTCTGGTTCCACTATTCGGCGGATTACCGGATCGGGACGAAGTATCTGGAAGAGGACATTCTCGACAACATCAAGCGTCAGGCGATGCAGGTCCCGTTCCTGCGGAACCTGCTGCTGTCGGACTCGATCTACATCTGCTCCAACATCACCGTCCAGAACCTGGACCCGATCTCGACCTTTCTGGGCAAGATCGGGCGACCGGCACCGGATGGGATGGAGGAAGGCGGCCTGAGCTATGCCGACTTCCGTGAGCGCCAGGACCTGCATGAACAGGGCGAGATCAGCTCCATGCATGATGTCGCCCGTTTCATGCGCAAGGCGCTGGATATCTACGGCTACCCGAATTTCATCAATGATGCGTCCGGCAGCATCTGCGAGATCGTGGATCCTTCGGGCAGCCAGGAGGATCCGGTACTGCATGCGCTGGCCGAGCATACGTTGCTGCTCTACATCCGCGCGGGGGAGGCGGACTACAACCGGATCCAGGCGGCGGCGATGCGCAATCCGAAACCACTGTTCTATCGCGACGACTTCCTGCGCTCCGTGATCCCCGAGTATCGGGAGGAGCGCGGCCTGCCTGCCGCACCCGTCGAGCAGGTGGCGGACATCGATCCGGATGATTTCGTGAAGTGGGTGTTTCCGAAGCTGTGGCAGCATCGCATCCCCCGCTACCAGGCCATCGCGGACAGATATGGCTATGTGGTCGAGGCTGCGGATGTTGCCGGGGTCCGTGATCATGATGACGTGATCAATCTGGTCGCGGACGCGATTGACCGTCGCGTCCGGGCCGCGGCCTGAACCGGCGGGGAGCGTTTCGAAATGACACTGTTCCTGCCCGAAGGATTGCCCTGTCTGGCGCAATTGCGCCAGGAGGGCCTGTCGGTGGCGGAGGTCGCCACGCCTGATGCGGCACCTGACAGCGCGCTTCGCATCGGCATCCTGAACCTGATGCCGGACAAGATCGCGACCGAGGTGCAGCTCATCCGCATGCTGGCGCATGAGACCCACGACGTGGCGGTCGTGCTGTTTGCCACCAGCGCCTACATGGACCGCGTGCGTCAGCCAGACTACCGGTCCGCGAATACCCCGGTGGACCATCTGAGGAAGTTCTATCGCAGCTTCGCGGAGGTGCGGGAATTCCGCTTCGACGGGTTGATCATCACAGGTGCGCCTGTCGAGCAGGTGCCCTTTGAAGAGGTGCCCTACTGGTCGGAGATGGAACAGATCCTGGACTGGATCGGACAGCGTCACCTGGGTGTGTTCAGCATCTGCTGGGGCGCACAGGCCGCGTTGAAGCACTATTACGGAATGCCGAAACACGTATTGAGTGCCAAGAGGTTCGGCGTTTTTTCTCATGCAGTACTGGATGAAGGATCGGTGCTGCGTGGCGTCAGCAGGCCCTTCGCGGTTCCAGTGTCCCGACATTCCGAAACCCGTCGGGAGGATCTGCCGGCTGACACGGGTCTGGTGGTTCTGGCGGAAAGCGCCGAGGCGGGGATCTGTCTGCTCGAGGACCCGGCGAAGGGCTGCGTCTACATGCTCAATCACTTCGAATATGACGCCGATACCCTGAAGCGAGAGTACGATCGCGACAAGAAATCCGGTGCGGCGATAGAGCTGCCGCTGAACTACTATCCCGACGATGATGACACCGCCCAACCGGTGGCGCACTGGCAGCAGGATGGTCGGGCATTCTATGGCAACTGGCTCGACAGCGTCGCGAGCCGTCGCGCATCAGGCGTCTGAGGGGAAGCCGCCATTGTGCCATAACGGGCGTGTGTTGTTTTATTTCAACCACTTCCGGCGCCAGAAGCGTTAGCTTGCTGGTCATCAACTTGCATTAATCTGGAGATCAGTTGGTCTATTGTGCAATTTGCACATGGGAAACGATCCGGGGGTTTGGCTTGCGTGCGTAGGATGTCGGCGGCTCGCGACGGGACGGGAAGGGCGGGGACAATGCTGTCCCGCGCCCTGCTGGTGCTTGCGCTGATCATGTCGCCGGTCACCAGCGGCATCGGCCAGTCCGCAGCCGTCGATGCGCCGCTGGTACGCGTGCTTTCGGCCGATCTGGGACCCATGGCACGGCTCGAGTTTTCCTGGCCCGGTCCTTTCCATGCCGAGATCGACCGCAGCGACCGGCAGTTGGTCCTGCGGTTTGATCAGGAGTTCAACAGCCCGTTCGTCGGCGCCTTGCGACAGCGGCTGGCCAACTGGGTTGTCGGAGTTGACAAGCGCGCGCGCTCCATTGCCATCACGACACGGCAGGACGCCGAGTTTGCCGTTCAGATCGACGGCAACGTCCTGGCGGTGGAGATCACGGCCCGTCCCGCACGGCTGGACGGCACGACAGCGGCCGGTGGAGCGACAGCCGCACTGAACCTGCAGCCGCCGGGCAGGGCAAAGCAGGACGCCACACGCGACCGATCGGTTGTTCTGGTGCCCCCGGGGGGATCTTCGACAGCGCGTGTGCCGGCCGTTCCGGCTCCGGCTCCGGTTCCGAACCGCGATCCGGCAGTTCAGCGGCGTCTAGACGCGGCGGCGGAACGCGCCCTGAAACTGCTCAGGCTCAAGGGACCGAACGTCCGGCCGGAGGTTTCCAGCGCGACCGTCGAACAGAGCACCACCACCGTGACGGAACTTGTCCTGCAGCCGCGCGTCGAGGTTTCGTCCGGCCCGGCGGGTGTCGACATCCAGTTTTTCTGGCCCAAGACGGTGACGATCGAACCGGAGGCAAGTGAGAGCGAATTGCTGCTCCGGTTCGCTGAGCCGATTGACAGCAGCGTCGCGGACGGGATCGCGGAGCAGTTGCCCGGCTGGCTCAGCAGTGTCTCCGTCGGCTACGACAGCATGCTCATCGTTGCCACGCGCCCGGTGAACTTCGGGCTCGGGCACGAGGGCGCGGTGACACGGATCACGCTGACGGAGGCGGGCGGAGCGTCAGCCGACGCCAGGTCGGCAGAGGACCTTCGGCTGGATGTCCTGCGCGCACGGCTGAAGGCGCGGCAGGGCAAGACGGATGCTGCCCGTTCCGATCTGCAGGACCTGCAGCAGACCGCACCCGACAATGCGGATGTGCTGGTCGAGCTTGCGACCCTGGAGGAAAGCGTAGGCTCATGGCGCCGCGCGGTCAGCCTCTATGACAGGGCGCTCAATCTGGACCCGAACCGGCGCGAACTGGCTTCGGCCCGGCGTTCACTGGACCGGGAGCACGGTTCACAGCTTCGCCTCGACAGCGATATCCAGTTCGTGGAGGGCGGTGATACCCAGTGGATCACCGTAGGCAGTGGTCGGGTCATCACGTCAATGACCACGGAGTTCGGCGTCCGCGTCGAGAATCGCTGGCTGGATGACGATCAGGTGCTGCGTGCCAGCGGCGTCACGGAAGCTGTCAGCGAGATGCATCAGCGCGGTGAGGTCTATGGCGCCGTTGAACTCGCACCGGGGCATGACCTGGAGGGGACCCTGCTCGCGGGTGCCGGTTCTCCGGGGGCCGCGCTGCGCTACGACTATCGGACGCCGCAGACCAGGACCACGCTGCGCCTGACCCTGCATCGCTCTTACTGGGAACTGGTTGAGGGCATCGTCGATGATGCGCTGCAGGACGCCATCGGTCTGCGGCACGAGCATCAACTCAGCCGCCGCTGGTTCGCCGAGGCGGAGGCAAGCCTGAACCGCTTCGGTATCGACACCATCGACACTGCTGCAACGTCCTTCGATATTGGCGGCGCCCTGCGTTATCGGGTGCCCTGGGACGCGGCGGACCTGACCGTCGGGTACACGATCAGCGGGCGCTATGTCGGCGCTGTCGAGACGCGACGCGACGCCAATGGCAACGCATTCAATCCATTGCCCCTGACCGATACCGAGTTCCACTCGCTGGACATTTCACTGGGTGACGCGATCGGCTCCGACTTCCGCTACAACACCTTCCTCAGCCTGTCGGCGGACCGGATCGGTGACGGGATCGGTCCCAGCATCGGTGGCGAGCTGTTCTGGGAAATCACCGAGGATTCGCAACTCGGCCTGCGCGCCGGGCATTCCCGGGTTTCGGGCCGTGGCGATGACGCGGTCTTCACGCGCTTCGGCGGCCATCTGCTGGTCAGGTTCTGATCATGCAGTCCGAACAGGCCAGACAGCTGCTGGGTTTTGGTGAGGAAGAGGCCGCACGCACGATCGTGAAGCAGGAATCCATGTTCCTGAAGTCGGCACAGGGTGTCGCCTATCTGGAAATCGCGCTGATCATGATGCTGCTCGTGGGCATCGACTATCTGATCGGCGGCATCAATGGCTTCGCGACGGTCAATCCGAATCCCTACTGGATTCCGGTCATCCTGATCTCGGTCCAGTACGGCGTCTTCGAGGGGCTGGTTGCCGCCTTCCTTTCCTCCATCCTGTCGGTCGGGTCCCGCCTGATCGGGCCCATTCTGGAAGATGCCATCGACAATGGTCTGGATGTGGCCATAAGCGATGCCATCGGCGGCGATTTCACCTCCTTCAACAACGAGGACTACCTGATTGCCTGGCAGTATGCCGCCGAGCCACTGCTCTGGCTGATCGTTGCCCTGATGGTGGGCCTGCTGCGAGAGCGGCTGCGCCAGCGCAATCAGCAGCTCGCCCGGCAATTGAGCGAGACATCGGAACGCGAGCAGGTGCTTACCTCCGCCTATGAGCAGCTGCTTCATACCAAGGAACATCTGGAAGTCCGTGTCGCGGGCCAGCTCAAGACGGTGTTCACGCTCTACCAGGCGGCGAAGGCCATCGAGAAGCTCGGCCCCGGTGAGGTCCTGATCGGTATTGCCGATCTGGTCCGCGCGGTCATGCAGCCGACCAAGTTCTCGCTCTATCTGCTGAACGGCAGCGTACTGGAGGCCGTGACCAATGACGGGTGGGACGACGACGATACCTACGCGCGGGTGTTCGATTCCTCGACCGCGATCTTTCAGGAAGTGGTGGGCCGCCGCCACATCATGTCCGTCGTCAACACGGTCGATGAGCGGCTGCTGGCGGGGGAGGGCATTCTCGCCGGGCCTCTGACGTCCGTCGATACCGGCGAAGTCGTCGGCATGCTGAAGATCGAGAAGCTGGGCTTCCTGGACCTGCATGTTTCCTCACTGGAGAACTTCCGCATTCTCAGCGAATGGGTCGGCACGGCCTTCGCCAACGCCCGTCGCTTCCGGAAGGCGCAGGGCAACATGTACTTCAATGATGACCGGACACTGTTGAGCGACACCGTCTATCGCCAGCATTCGCGGTTCATGAAGATCCTGGGCGAGAACCTGGGGATCGACGTGACTGCGGTGCAGCTGAAGGCAGAGGGGCTGGACGTGTTGCACGAGAACCGCCGCCATGCGGTGATCAAGGCCCTGCGTGATGTTGTCGAGCAGCATATGTCGCCCATGGTGCAGGCTTTCGAGTACAAGCAGAACGGGCGCGAGTTCGCGCTCATCCTGCCTACCGTCAACGCCGAAACGGATGGCGCAACGGTGGCCGAGAGCATTGCCAGTGCCGTGATGCACTATCTGGAAGTGGCCAGGGTGGAGGAGGTGAAGATCACCGCGACCGCCAAGGCGATCTATACCACACCCACCGAGCGTGACGCCGGGACCACCCCGGACACGCCGATCCTCAGGGCAGGCCGGGGATGAGCGGTGCGGCACTTTCCGATGCGGCTCTTGAGGCGGAACTGGAACGGATCGAGGTCGAGCGTGAGCGTCGCAAGGCATCGGTCGGCGGCAGTGATCATGCGACCCTCTCCATTCTGGGAATTGCCCTTCTGGCGACCATTGCCGAGGCAGGCATTCTGTACTTTCTCTATGCGCGCCTCGGTCCGGCCTGGATTGCGGCGGTGATGCACGCCCTGGCAGCGGTTCTGCTGGGGTTTGCTGCATGGAAGGTGCGACCCAACGGCGGCCACTCCCGCTATCTGGTGCTGGTGTTCGTCGCGACGACCTTCCTCGGCATCTTCGGGCCCCTTGGCACCATGATGGCAATGCTGCTGCATGTCCATTTCCGCAGGAACGCGACACCGTTCGAGGAGTGGTATGCGTCCCTGTTTCCCGATCATTTCGACGAGCCCTCCGAGAAGCTCTACGAGATGCTGACCCGTGGACTGGCCGACTCGGCGAAGCAGCAGAATGTCACCTCCTTCACAGATGTCCTGCAATATGGCTCCATCGAGCAGAAGCGGGCGGTGATCTCCCTGCTGACCCGCGACTTCAAGCCGGAATTCGCCCCGGCGCTGCAATCAGCCCTTTCCGACAGCAATCCGGCGGTGCGGGTGCAGGCGGCAACGGCCGCCGCAAGCATCGAGAACGACTTCCTGGAGCGGGCGATGGAGCTGGAGCAGGCGGCCAGGGCTGCTTCCGGTGACTATGCGGCCCAACTGGAGGTCGCCCGCCATTTCGACAAGTATGCCTTCAGCGGCATTCTTGATGGTGACCGGCAGGCGGAGAACCGCCGCAAGGCCGAGGAGGGGTATCGCAGGGCGCTGGATCTGGAGCCGACACTTGCGGATGCGCTGCTGGGGGTTGGCCGGCTTATGGTGCGGACAGACCGGCTGGAAGAAGCCGCACGCTGGTTCGAGGCTGGTTTCGCCAAGGGTATCCTGCGCCCCAGCGAACTGGCCTGGTACATGGAAACGGTCTTCCGCCTGGGTGATTTCGACCGGCTGCGGTACGCCGTTGCGGGATTTGGGGATGATCTGCTGGCCGATCCGACGATCAATGATCGCCTGCGCGACGTTATCATGGCCTGGCAGGGCGTGGACCCGACAAGGGAACTGGAAGAGGCCGAGCGGCAGATGCACCCGCCGGAGGGAGATGCCATCAGTTCGACAACGGACACGCCGACTGATGCCGCGCGCGAAGCCATGATGACAGGGGAGGCACTGGTACCCGATGGCGCGCGTTGATCATTTCGAACCTGTGGACGTGTGCCTGGTTCTGGAAGGCACCTACCCCTATGTGGCGGGCGGCGTGTCGAGCTGGGTGCATGACCTGGTGGGTGCGCAGAGCGATCTGACCTTCCATATCGTCAGCCTGATGCCGGGCGAGAAGCCACCGGAGCGTCGCTACGAGGTGCCGGACAATGTCCGGGGCATCAATCACGTGTTCCTGCAGAAGATGCCGTCAGGCAGTGGCAGGATCAGACGGTTGAAGCAGCATCTGAGCGACATGGAACCGGCGCTGAAATCCATGCAGGCGGCAGGTGACCTGAAGGATGTCGCCCACCTGCTGAAGACCCTTGCGCCGAACCGAAAGGCGTTCGGGCGTGACACCCTGCTGAACTCCGAGCCAGCCTGGCAGATGCTGCTGCGCATGTACCGCCAGGACATGCCGGAGAGTTCGTTCCTCGATTACTTCTGGACCTGGCGGTCCCTGCTGGGGGGGCTGTTCAACATCCTGCTGTCGCCGATGCCGGAGGCGAAGGTGTTCCACACCGTTTCCACCGGTTATGCGGGTCTGTTCGCCGCGCGGGCGAAGCTGGAGACCGGACGGCCGGTGCTGCTGACCGAGCATGGCATCTACACCAATGAACGCCGGATCGAGATCGCCATGGCCGACTGGCTCTATGAGGCACCGGGCGGCAGCCTCGGGCTGGAGAAGCCGAAACGTGACCTGAAGGACCTCTGGATCGATACCTTCGTGGCCTACAGCCGTTGCTGCTATCAGGCCTGCGATCAGATCATCACGCTCTATACGGGCAATCAGGACCTGCAGCGGCGCGACGGCGCGGCAGAGGAACTGTTGCGCATCATCCCGAATGGTGTCGATTACGAGAAGTATTCCAAGGTGGAGCGGACACCGAACGACCGGCCGACGATCGCCCTGATCGGGCGTGTCGTCCCCATCAAGGACGTGAAGACCTACATCCGCGCGGTTGCCCTGCTGCGGCGGGAGGTTCCCGACATCAAGGCCCTGATGATGGGGCCCACGGACGAGGACGTGGATTACTACCGCGAGTGTCAGCAGATGGTCGATCATCTGGACCTGAAGGAGAATTTCATCTTCACCGGTCGCGTTCAGTTGACCGAGTACCTGGGCCAGGTGGATGTCATGGTCCTGACCTCCATCTCGGAGGCGCAGCCGCTTGTCATTCTGGAGGGTGGTGCGGCAGGAATTCCGACGGTTTCAACTGACGTCGGCGCCTGTCGCGACATGCTGTTCGGCATGCCGCACGAGGATCCGCCGCTGGGTACGGGCGGGGCCATCACGCCACTATCCAACCCGGCGGAGACAGCGAAGGAGCTTGCGGCACTGATCAAGGATCCGGCCTACATGGCCAGCGCCCGGAAGGCGATCAAGGAACGTGTCCGCAAGTACTACAACAAGCTGGAGATCGACCGGATCTACCACGAGCTCTACGAGACCTTCATTGCCTATGAGACCATGTCCCCGGACGAACGCGTGAAGCGCGCCGAGCAGGAGGCCGCCTGATGGCCGGTATCGGATTTGCCCTGCGCCGTCTGACGGATCGCGATGACCTGCTTGGTATCGTGCAGGGCTATGCGCATTCGACGATCGTCTCGTCGGGGCCGTGGCTGTTCACGATCCTGGCTGTGGGGTCGATCAATCTCTTCGGGATCTATTTCACCGATCTGGAGGAGCTGATCTCCTTCCGCATCGTGCTGATCTACAACTTTGCCTTCAGCCTGGCCTTCTCCGGGCCGATCCTGCTGGTCGCGACCCGATACCTGGCCGACATGATCTACAAGAAGGCGGTCGTCGAGGCTCCGGGGATGCTGGTCGCGGCGCTGTTCATGCTGCTGACCACACAGGCATTCATCGTCGTTCCGTTCTATTTCTTCGTGGTCGATGTGCCGCCGCTGATCATCGCCGGGGCGCTGATGAACTACTTCCTCGTCACCGCCATCTGGATGGTGAATGTCTTCCTGACAGCGCTGAAGGACTATCGCTCCATCACCCTGGCGTTCTTCATCGGCATGATGTCCGGCGGTGGAATGGGGCTGTTCCTTGCCGCCGATTTCGGTGCCTTCGGCATTCTCGTCGGTTTCAACTTCGGTTTGGGCCTGATCTTCTTCGCCCTGGTTGCCCGGGTGTTTGCCGAATATCCCTATCGCATCACGCGCCCGTTCGCGTTCCTTGCCTATTTCCGCAAGTACTGGGATCTGGCGCTGGCCGGGCTGATCTACAATCTGGCGATCTGGGTCGACAAGTGGGTGATGTGGTGCGCGCCGGAACGCGAGGTGCTGGAAAGCGGGTTCGTTTCCTACCCGATCTATGACGGCGCCATGTTCCTGGCCTATCTGACCATCGTTCCGGCGATGGCGGTGTTCATCGTCAATATCGAGACGCGCTTCTTCGAGCATTACCAGCGGTTCTATCGCGACATCGAGCATCACGCGAACTACGAGCGGATCGAGGAAAACCACAAGAACCTGATCGACGCCCTGCTGGCCGCGTCCCGAAACGTGATCGTGCTGCAGTTCTGCCTGTGTGTGACCGCCATCCTGGTTGCCGGCCCACTGTTCGAGGCGGTGGGCATTCCGGCGCTGCAACTGGGCGTCTTCCGCTTCGGTGTGCTGGGCGCCCTGTTCCATGTACTGCTGATGTTCGTCGGAATCGTGCTGGCCTACTTCGATCTGCGCAAGGTCATGCTGGGGGTGCAGGTGCTCTACCTGCTGACCAACGGCCTGTTCACCTGGGTGACGATGGAACTCGGATTTCCCTACTACGGATACGGCTACTTCGTGGCCTCGCTGGTGACCTTCCTGGTCGGCTATGGCGTCTGCGCCTGGCATGTCGGTCGGTTGCCGTTCCTGACCTTTGTCCGCAACAACGCGTCGGTGTGAGGGCTGGTCCATGACAGCCGGGGGCGGACGCGATCAGTTACATTCCGGCGGTTGCCTCTGCGGTGCCGTGCGCTACAGCGTGGCCGGTGCGCCGGCGATCGTGGCCCACTGCCACTGCCGGGATTGCCAGCGCAGTGGCGGGGCAGGGCATTCGACCGGGGCCATGTTCCCCGTGGACCGGTTCAGGATCAGCGGCGACCTGAGCGCGTTCACAATCACGTCCGACAACGGAACCCGCGTCGTCCGGTCGTTCTGTCCGACCTGTGGCAGCGGGATATTCGGACGCAACGACGGCACGACCGGGCATGTCACCATCGCTCTCGGCACGCTGGACGATCCGTCCGCCTTCACGCCCGAAGTCGTTGTCTTCGCCCGCTCCCGGCCCGCATGGGACACGATGAACCCGGCCCTGCTGACCTTCGATGACCAGTCTGCCTGGAACCCGGACGACGGAGCCTGAACCGCCTCGGACTGTTATCCGGAACGAAGGCGGGGGGACTCCGGGTCCAGGCCCCGACACGTCGCCGGGCATTGCCTGAAAGGCATGGTTGCTGAGGCCACCCTCAGCCGAGCAGAGGGATCACATCCTTCAACTCGACCGTCCCGTCACGGAGCAGCAGGTGTTCCGCCGCATTCTCCCAGTCCTGCTGCCTTGGCGGAGCCGTCGGGTGATGCGGCGCCAGGTGATGTTCCAGGATCATCCGCGAGATGAGGGCGCGCCGTGCGTCACCCCCGTCACGGCCGAGCCTGTCACCCTCCCAGGCGAGCAGGACCGCGCTCAATGCATGATAAAGCAGGCTTGTCGCCAGACGGGCGTAACGTTCGTTGTCGGGGTTCTCGGCCACGGCCTGCACATATTCCGTCACCTCGTCCGCAACGTTGCGCAGCCGTTCAAGAAAATGGTCCGGCAGGGTCTCGATCTCATCGATCAGGCGGTGGAGTTCCGCTCTGAAAAGCTCATGCGCCCGTGACTTCGCGACAGCACGCTGCACGACATCGAGGGCATTGACGACGCTTGTCCCTTCCCACAGCACCGGAACGAAGGAATCCCGCAGCAACCGCGCGTTCACCCAGTCCTCGATGACACCATTGCCACCGCGCACCTCGATTGCCTTCGCGCATGCACGCACATTGTCCCGATTGCTGCGCATCTTGATCACAGGGGTGACGATGCGGAGCAGCAGCGTCGCGTCGTTGGAGCCTCCCTCGGCCTTAGCCAGGAGATTGCCGCCGTAGAGCGACGTCGAAAGGGCTGCCTCGGTGGGTACGAGCAACTGCATGATCTGGCGACGAAACAGCGGCTGCTCGAGGGCGGCTTTCCCGAACAGCTTCCGCGAGCGGCCAAAGGCAAGCGCCTCGTTCAGGGCCCGCCGCATGGTGGCTGCTGCCCGCATGCCATGCGAGAGGCGAGACATGTTGACCTGGTCGAGAAGGATCTTGATGCCTTGCCGCCGCTCACCAAGGACATGCGCGACGGCCCCTTCGTAGACGATCTCGCCGCTTGCCAGGGACCGGCTTCCAAGCTTGTCCTTCAGGCGCACGATCCGGTAGCTGTTGCGGGAGCCGTCATCCAGATCACGCGGAACGACAAAGGCAGTCAGTCCTGCCGTACCGGGCCCGTCCCCTTCACATCGCGCCAGCAGGACAGCGACCCCGCAGTCGGGGTTCGAGCAGAACCACTTCTCTCCATAGAGCCGCCAGACCCCGTCTTCCTGCCTTGCACACAATTCGTTCGCGCCGACATCGGAGCCACCGGCCTTTTCGGTCATGAACTGCGCGCCCTGCAACAGCTCGGCAGGATCAAGCGAGATCATGCGCTCGCCATACTTGCTCTTCAGCTCATCGGAGCCGTACTTCAGGACAAGCATCGCCGCGAGCTCGGTCACGGCAAGGGGGCACATCAGGCCGAACTCGGCCTGCGAGAACAAGTAATGCAGGGCGAACTTCACGACCGGAGATACACCGGTCTTCCAGCCCAGGATCGGCCGGTGCGGCGCTGCATGAATTCCGAACTGATGGAAGCCGACTTCCACCATTCGTTCGTAGGCCGGATGGTACTCGATCCACTGCCGGTCCCGACCGAAGCGGTCCCGATTGTGCAGTTTGGGAGGCGTCTTGTCGGAGAGTGTCGCCCATTCATCGAGTTCGTTGCCAGCCAACGCTCCAAGTTGATCGAAGTGCGGCCAGAAGTGCTGCCGCTCCTCATCCGTGAGGTAGAGGCCCAGCAGATCCTGGAGTGCATGGTCGATGGCGAAGAAGTTCGCCCCGCGGCTGTCGCCGCCGACATGGTCGGAGCCGGTAGGCGTTGACGCCGACCGGGACTGGCTGTTTGCGGCAAGTTGTGGGTCGTGAAGAACCATCGGGCTTCTCCCTGATCGAGGTTTCGTATGGATCGTCAGGCGAGGGAGCCTTGGGAGCAAACGACTTTATCGTGGAGAAATTTGAGTTTTTCTCATAGTTTGTCGATCTGAAGGCCAGAGTCCTGGGGTCCGAATGAGCGATTTTCCTCCACTGAATGCGCTGAAGAGCTTTGTCGTGGCAGGGCAGCAATTGAGTTTTACGAAAGCTGCCATTGAGCTCAACGTGACGCCCGGAGCGGTAAGCCGACTGGTCCAGAAACTGGAGGAGCATGTCGGGACAGTGTTGTTCCGGCGCACATCCGGTGGACTTGAACTGACTGCCGAGGGGGCTGATCTCCTTCGTGAAGTCGAAGGGCCGCTGGGTGCAGTTGCGGATGCGACGCGTCGGTTGCGGGATCGGGGGGCGAAACGTCGGCTGACGATTTCCTGCTACCCGACATTTGCCGCACGCTGGCTAATGCCCCGCTGGGTGCGATTCTTCGACCGGCATCCGGACATCGAAGTGCAGATCGCCACCACGTTGACCGACATTGACCTGCACGCGGAACGGACGGTCGATCTGGCAATCCAGCTTGGTCCAAACACAGTGCCCGCCCGATCATCCAAGGGCCTGGTCAGTGATCATCTTCTCGACATCGACATCTGTCCGGTTTCGCGACCCGATCTCTTCAGGGGACTGGAAACACCTCCCGAACTCGTGCGTGCACTGGCGGGAAAGACGCTGGTTCATGCGACGGCGCTGCCGGGTGCCTGGCGGAACTGGCTGCGGAGCTATGCCGATACACGTGACGATGCGGATCTCTGGAACGCGCTCGGTTGCATCGAAACCGATCAGGGTCTGACCTTCGAGACCCAGAACCTGGCATTCCAGGCTGCGCTGGAAGGTATCGGCGTTGCCATCGGCATACGCTGTCTGGTCGACGAGGAGATTCGGGACGGTCTTCTTGTCGAGCCTTTCGGTTTCCGCCGCAGGAGCAGCAAGAGCTTTCATGTCGTCTATCAGCGGCACAGACTGGACGACAGGAGCGCGATGCTCTACCGCGACTGGCTGCTGGAGGAAGCCGGGGCGATGCCGTCACCGCATTAGCCACCGCCTCCGGGCATGCTGCCGATCCGCTACACGCTGTCAGCAGGACAAAGTTCTCCGCGTCGTGGGTCGATGCGGGCGACATGGAGGTCCATTGCATCGCGTTGCACCGCCATGGCCTCGACGTCCTTTTCCTGCATTACGAGCAGGCATGGCTGGCACTGAAATGCCTACCGGCCCTTCCAGACCGGATCGCGCTTCTCGATGAAGGCGCGGGGGCCTTCCTTGAAGTCCTCGGTCTCCGACATGGCCTTGCTGGCGGCGGCGCTCATCTTCCAGAGTTCGGCATCGTCCAGCTTCAGCGCGTTCACGGCAATCTCGCGGCTGGCGCGAACAGCCAGCGGCGCATTGACCACGATGCGGTCTGCCAGGTCGAGCGCGGCCTGCGCCAGGCCATCGAGCGGTACCACATGGTTCACGAGGCCAAGCTGGTAGGCACGGTCAGCGCTGATCGGATCGCCGGTCAGGATCATTTCCATTGCCGGACCCATACCCACCGCGCGGGGCAGGCGGAACAGGCCACCGGCGGCCGCGGCGAGTGACCGTTTCACTTCCGGCAGGCCGAAGCGCGCACCTTCTGCCGCGATGACCATGTCGCAGGACAGCACGATCTCGCAGCCACCCGCGACGGCCGCGCCATTGACGGCGGCGATCAGGGGCTTGGTGCGTTCGCGCTTCACCAGACCGGCGAAACCGCCCTTTTCGGTCGAGAGCGCGCGCCCATTGCCTGCCGAGACTTCCTTCAGGTCCGCGCCGGCACAGAAGACCGTGCCGCTGGACTGGATGATGCCAACCCACAGCTCCGGATCATTCTCCAGCTTGTCGATGGCGGCTTCGATCCCGGATGCCACGTCGCCGTTCACGGCGTTGCGTGCTTCCGGCCGGTCCAGCGTGATGACGAGCACGCGGCCCTTTGTTTCTGTATTCACGGCCATTGTCTGCCTCCCCTTGCATGACTGGACGCATCATTCCCGATGACGGCAGTGCGAGTCCAATGCGAAGCGCAGGGGTGGCTATTCGCTGAGGGAATGGAAATTGAACGACTCCTGCAGGAATTGCTCGAATGCGCTCGCGCCAGGGGACGGCAGACGGGCCTGGCTGATGGCAAACACCATGCGCTGTATCGGCATGTCGACTTCCCTGGTGAACAGGTGAAAGCGGGAACGGAGCCTGCCGAACTCCGGGTTCTGGCTGATCAGCGGCGCACAGGCATCCGTATGGTCGATCAGGTCCTGTATCACGTCCATGTCGTCACAGACGTAGTGGGGGTTCAGGGGCGGCAGGCCGTTGCGGGCGTAGAGCGAGGCCAGGTCGGTCTGCAGGGGTTCCACTGTTGCCGGGATGATCATCGGGCAGGCCAGGATGTCCCGCTCCGTCACGATGCTCTGCCGGGTCAGCGGGTGGTCGCGACGGACGGTGAAGGCGCTGTGGAAGGCGGCAAGCGTGGTCAGTTTCAGGTCCGGCCAGCGTTTCAGCCAACCCCGGTGACCGACCACACCATCCAGATCTCCCGTGGTCAGGCGGGGGACCAGGTCATCCGTCGCACCGGTGGTGATCTCGATCCTGAGACCCGGGCGCTCCGCCGCCAGCGCCGCGATGGCGCGCGCGATGTAGCGCTGGTAGCCGGGCGGACAGACGCCGATCCTGAGGCGCCCTGCATGCAGACCCCGATGATCGGCGACATCGGCCAGCAGGTCATCCACATCGCCGATGATCATCCGTGCGCGCGCGACAAAGCGGCGACCCTGTTCGGTCAGGCGCACGCCGCGGGGCAGACGGACAAACAGCGGCGTGCCCAGCTCCGCCTCCACATCCGCGAGACTGCGCGTCAGGGCGGACTGGGTGATGTACAGCGCCTCCGCCGCGCGGGTCACGTTCTCGAAGCGCGCCGTCTCCACGACATGCCGCAGCTTTCTCAGATCGATGGCAATGACAGGACTCCATTCGCCTGGTGAATGGTTTTGATTTTCAAAGGAATTGGACTGAATTGCAAACACGCGCGACACTCCCTGACTGTGAAACATGGGGGAGGATCGGGTCATGCGGTCAGCAGTAACGGAAATGCTGGGAGTCGAGTTCCCGCTGATAGCGTTCTCGCACTGTCGTGATGTGGTGGCGGAAGTCTCGAAGGCCGGCGGTTTCGGCATCTTCGGTGCCGCCGGTATCGGCCCGGGCAAGCTGGAGGCCGAGCTCGCCTGGATCGACGACCACGTGGACGGGAAGCCCTATGGCGTCGATCTGATCGTACCCATGCGCTACGAGTCCAAGGGCGCGAAGGTCACCCGCGACGATCAGGTGTCCAAGGTGCCGCAGACCCATCTCGATTTCGTCACAGGGGTGTTCAACCGCCATGGTATCGAGGGCGACGCGCTTGATCCCGAGAGTCTGAAGCGGGGCACGCGCCTTGGCACCAACATCCGTGACGACGGCGCCAGTGCGCTGCTGGAAGTGGCTTTCTCCCATCCGATCAGGCTGATCGCCAATGCGTTGGGTACGCCGCCCGCCTACATGATCGAGATGGCGCGGAAGCACGGTGTGCCTGTGGCGGCGCTGGTTGGCGCGCGCGAACATGCGATCAAGCAGGTTCAGGCCGGTGTGGACATGATCGTGGCCTCGGGCGGGGAGGCTGGTGGCCATTGTGGCGAGGTCTCCACCATGATCCTGGTGCCGGAAGTCGTCCGCGCGGTCCGGGAGATTTCCGATATTCCGGTCGTTGCTGCCGGGGGCATCGTGACGGGGGAGCAGATGGCCGCCTGCATGGCCATGGGGGCGCAGGGAGTATGGACCGGATCGGTCTGGCTCACCACGGCGGAGGCCGAGACCTCACCCGTGGTGAAGGAGAAGATGCTGGCGGCAACCAGTCGTCAGACCATCCGCGCGAAATCCCGCACCGGCAAGCCATCGCGCCAGTTGCGCTCCGCCTGGACCGATGCGTGGGAGGCGCCTGATGCACCGGAGCCGCTGCCGATGCCGCTGCAGTCGATCATCGCCGAACCCGCGATGGCCCGCATCACGCGGCTGGCGGAGGGTGGACATGAAGGCGCGCGCGACCTGGCTTCCTACTACGTAGGGCAAGGTGTCGGCCTGATGAACACGGCCCAGAGCGCCAAGGGCGTAGTCTATCAGTTCATGGAGGAGTTTCTGGACGCCTCCGAACGCCTGTCCGGCCTGACCGCTCAGGACTGACACGATGACACTGACCATCGGAGAGGTGCAGGAGGCAATTGCCGCTGCGCTGCCGGATCGCGAGGCCATCGTGCATGGCGCGCGACGCATCAGCTACGCGGAACTGACCGACAGGACACGTCGGCTGGCCAACCTTTTCCTGGCGCACGGAATCAGCATCCATACGGATCGCGAGGCTCTTCAGGGCTGGGAATCCGGGCAGGATCATGTCGCGGTGCTGATGCACAATTGCCCCGCGTACATCGAGACCTTGCTGGGTGCTTACAAGGCGCGCGCCGTGCCCTTCAACGTCAATTACCGCTATGTGGCGGAGGAGATGGCGTATTTGTTCCGCGACGCCCGGCCCAGGGCGATTGTCTATCAGGCGAAGTTTGCCGCCGTACTGGCGGAGGTTCTGCCCCGGATCGCACCGCCGGTGCTGCTGCTGCAGGTGGCGGATGGTTCCGACGCGGCCCTGCTGCCGGGGGCGCTCGATTACGAGGCCGCGCTTGCTGATTCCACCGCCACGAAGCCGGATGTGACGCCGTCGCCCGACGACCTCTACTGCATGTACACCGGTGGCACGACTGGGATGCCGAAGGGCGTGCTGTGGCGACAGGAAGACTGTCTTGCCGCCAACCTGGACGGACGGGACCGGCATGGCGTGGCGATTCCGGACATTGCCGCGTACGTCGCGCGGGCACGGAAACGGACACACAACATCGTGCTGCCTGCACCGCCCTTCATGCATGGTGCGGGCTGTCAGACAGCACTGTCGGCGCTCTGCTCCGGCAATACGGTGGTCATCTCGAACGTGCCGGACAGGCTGGACACGGACGATCTGCTGGACACCATCGCGCGGGAGCGGATCACGATGCTGCTGCTGATCGGCGACGCCTATGGTCGCCCGCTGGTGCAGGCCGCACGGGACCGGGATCATGACTTTTCCAGCCTGAGCCTAATCGTGAACACAGGCGCGATCATGTCCCCGGCAACCAAGGCCGAACTGCTTCGCCTGGCACCCGGCGCGCGGGCCGTCGATGCCCTTGGCGCGTCGGAGAGTGGACCGCAGGCCATCCAGGTCACAGGGCCGGAAGACGATACGGGGGCCGCGTCGTTCCGGATTGCCGACGATGCGGTGGTCCTGAGTGCCGACATGACCGCCGAGCTGGCGCCGGGACACGAAGGTCTTGGCTGGCTGGCCAAGAGCGGTGCCGTTCCGCTGGGTTATCTGAACGACCCGGAGAAGACGGCGAAGACATTCCCGACAGTGAACGGCATCCGTTATGTCATCCCCGGCGACCGGGTGCGGTTGCTGCCGGGCGGCTTGCTGGAGTTTCATGGCCGCGAGTCCTTCACCATCAATTCGGGCGGGGAGAAGATCTTCGCCGAGGAAGTGGAACAGGCGATCAAGCATCACCCCGACGTTGCCGACGTGGTCGTCACAGGTCGGCCCAGCGAACGCTGGGGGCAGGAAGTCGTGGCCATCGTCCAGCCGGCCAATGGAGCCACGCCCGACCGGGCGGACCTGCTGGCGGAGGCTGAACGGCACATCGCGCGCTACAAGCTGCCGAAGGCCTTCCTGTTTCTCGACGCCATCCAGCGTGGACCCAGCGGCAAGACCGATGCGAAGTGGGCGCGCGCCAGGGCAGGGGATGCAACATGATCCGTGACGACACACCCATCCTGATCGGCGTCGGTCAGGTCACGGTTCGCGATGAACCGCTGGACGCGCTTTCCACGCCGATGGACCTGATGATCGGGGCGGCGATCCAGGCCGCTGACGATGCCCATGTGCAACGCCGCACGCTGGCCAGTCTGGATGCCGTGGTGGTGGTGAAGAGCTTCCGGGAGCCGATGCGGAATTCGCCCGCGACCCTTGCCCGGCATCTCGGTGCGACGCAGGCGGAAGCCTGGCTGACACCGGACGGCGGACAGGCCCCGCAGGCCCTGGTCAATCGTTTCGCCGCCGAGATCGCGGCAGGGCGCAAGCGTTTCGTGCTGCTGGCGGGGGCGGAGGCGATGGACAATGCCCGCCGCCTGATCAAGTCCGGCACCAAACCGGACTGGAGCCAGCCCGCCGACCGGGACGCGGACCTGCTCTGGCCCGACAAGCCCATGGTGACGGCGCATGAACGGGCCCATGGCATCTGGGCCGCCACCAACAATTACGCGCTGCTGGAGAATGCCTACCGCCATCATGCGGGTCACAGCATCGACGGACATCAGATGGCCATGGGCGAACTGTTCGCCGGCTTCACGGATGTTGCGGCGGAACAGGCCCATGCCTGGTTCCCGATCCGGCGCACGGCGGCGGAGATCGCTGAGACCGGTCCGAAGAACCGCTTCGTCGCCTGGCCCTACACAAAGTTCATGAACGCCATGAACCAGATCAACCAGTCGGCGGCGCTGCTGATGACCTCCGTGGGGGAGGCGCGGCGGATGGGTGTGCCGCAGGATCGCTGGCTGTTCCTGCACGGCTGCGCCGACACTACGGAACTCTGGTACATGCATGAGCGGCAGAACTATTTTGCCTCTCCCGCCATGCGCCTGATGGCCGAGCGCGCCTTTGCCATGGCCGGGCGCAGCATCGACGACATCGACCTGATCGACATCTATTCATGCTTCCCCAGTGCCGTGCAGATCGGACGCGATGCACTGGGCATTGCCCATGGCGATCCGCGCCCGCTGACGGTTACCGGTGGCCTGCCGTACCATGGCGGGGCGGGAAACAACTACTCGATGAATGCCATCGCCAACATGGCCGACCGCCTGCGCGCCGCCCCGGGCCAGCTCGGACTGGTCACGGCGAACGGTGGCTATCTGAGCAAGCACGCTGCCGGTATCTGGTCCACGGAACCGGTTTCGGGCGACAGACCGTGGCAGCGGGAGGATTCGGCCAGCTATCAGCCGCAGATCGACGAACTGCCGCGTCCCCCGTTCACCGAAACGCCATCAGGCACGGGCGAGATCGAGACATGGACGGTCACTTTCGACCGCAGTGGCGAACCGACCGGCGCGATCATCATTGGCCGACTGGGTGCCCATGATGACCCGCAGGCGACGCGTTTCGTCGCCAATGCAGCGGATGACCGGGCCTTGTTGCGCGCAATGACGGAGGCGGATCTGGTGGGTGTCTCCGGAACCGTGACGGTCAACGAAGCACAGGGGCGCAATCTGTTCACGGCGGGCTGAAACCCGTTTCAGCGCCCGCGGTTGCGCCTCACAGATCCAGCGTATGCACTTCCGCATTGTTCAGGAAACGGTCGATCAGCATGTAGAAGAAGGTGCCGTGGCCGACGACGGCGATGTGTTCCTCCGGGCGGCTGGCGATCCAGCCACGGAAGCGTTTCACCCGGTCCATCAGCACGTCCTGCGGCTCCCGGATGAACGGTCCGTCGTGGCCGTCCTCCGTATGCCACCAGGGATCATCCAGATGATCGAAGGTCAGGTGCGGGAAGTCGTTCACCAGCTCGGCGGGTGACCGGCCGACATCGCAGCTTGCCGCCAGATGCTCCCGGTGAATGGCCTCCACCTGCACAGGCAGTTCACGCCCGCCGAAGGCCCCCATGCTGGTCTGGATCGCACGGGTGAAGGGGCTGGTGACCACCAGATCAACCGGCACATCGGCCATCTGGCTGCGCAGCTCCGCCACCTGTTCCTGGCCGAGGTCGGACAGGGGGGCATCGAACAGCATCGGATCGACGCCGGTCAGCGACATCTGTGCGTTGAAGGTCGACTGGCCATGGCGGATCAGGTGGACGGTACGGGCCACGCGGCTCCTCCGGAAAAGTCTGGTTGCTGGCTGTCAGTACGGCGGGTGATCAGCCCCGGATCAACCGACCGGGGCGATTGCCGGTCAGCTCGCTGTTGTTCAGCGTCTCGATACCCGAGACGAACGTGTGGCGATAGCCACTGGAGCGCTGGATCAGGCGTTTTCCGCCGGCAGGCATGTCGTAGACCACCTCCGGCTTCAGGGCGCGCAGGTTGTCGAAGTCGATGACATTGATGTCTGCCTTCATGCCCGGTGCCAGCAGCCCGCGATCCGTGAGGCCATAGGTGAGGGCGGTATCGCGCGTCTGCTTCTTCACCAGATGGGGCAGGGGAATGCCTTCGCCGCGTTTCCGGTCGCGTCCCCACAGGGTCATCAGCGTCGTCGGCGAACTGGAGTCGCAGATCAGGCCCACATGCGCACCGCCATCGGCCACGCCGCAGACCGTCTCCGGGTCCAGCAGCATCTCCCGGATCACATCCAGGTTGCCCGCGTTGTAGTTCTCGAACGGGTACAGCATGATCGCCTTGCCGTCCTGTTCCATCAGCATCTCCAGCGCCTTGGCCCAGGGATCGACCCCTTCGCGCTTCGCCAGCGCGGCAATGCTGTTCGCGAGGTCGGGTTCGTAGTCCAGCGGTTCCTGCAGGCGGCAGGCGCGGGTCATGGCGAAGTCCATCCACTTGGTGTGGCCGTTGTCCGGCCGCTCATTGATCAGGCGATCCCGCAGGTCGGCGTCACTGTTCAGCCGCTGATAGCGTTCCGCCGGCGTCAGGTCGGCCAGAGCCCGCCAGGTCCGGTGGGTCATGAAGGGATGCACGGAGGTTTCCAGCCCCATCAGGATTCCGATCGGGCGGCTGGAAACCTGGCCATTCACCTTCTGCCCGGCCGCGTTGGCGGCACGGATCCCGGCACGGGTGTCGAGCCAGCGATCCGGTGCATTGTCGACCTGGATCAGCAGCACCGAGAGAGGCCGCGTGGATTCGGCGGCCACGGCCCGCAGGGTCTCGAAATCGCCGGGTTCGAAGTCGGAATTCACCTGGATGATGCCACGACCTGCACGCTTCATCGCATGGGCCAGCCCGACCAGTTCCGGTTCCCGCGCGGTCAGCGAAGGGGTGAAACGCCCGTCCGCCGCCTTGTGCTTGATGGTGCGCGACGTGGAGAAGCCCAGCGCACCGGCGCCTAGCGCTTCCTCCAGCAGCAGGCCCATGCGCTTGATCTCGTCTTCCGTCGGCAGGGACCCGTGATCCGCGCCCCGGTCGCCCATGCAGTAGAACCGCAGCGCGGCATGGGGCACCTGGGTGCCGATATCCATGGTGCGGTCGGTTTCGGCCAGCACGTTGAGGAAGTCGGGAAAGCTCTCCCAGCGGAAATCGATGCCTTCGGACAGCACGATCTCGGGAATGTCCTCCACCCCCTCCATCAGGTTGATCAGATAGGGCTCGGAGCCGGGTTTCACCGGCGCGAAGCCGACACCGCAATTGCCGAAGACGGTGGTGGTTACGCCATGCCACGAACTGGGCGTCAGGTCCGCGTCCCAGGTCGCCTGGCCGTCATAATGGGTGTGTATGTCGACCCAGCCGGGGGTCACGAGCGCGCCGTCCGCCTGCACTTCCCGTGTCGCCGGGCCAGCCTTGCCCTCGACGGAGACAATCACCCCGTCCTTCACCGCAACATCCGCCGTGCGCGGCGCGCCGCCGCTGCCGTCGATGACCGTGCCGCCCCGAATGACCAGATCGAACATGTCTGCCTCCCCTGACAATTGCCGGGGATCATACGGCGCGGAGGGCAGCGGCTCAATCAGGCATGCAGAGGGATGGGCATGCGGTCAGGGGCGACGAAGCTGTAGCGGGCGGTGTCGGAGAAGAGATGCTCGCGGCTGTAGTGCGTCAGCATGATGTCCTGCATCAGCAGGCGCGGATTGGCATCGATGAAGGCATCTGCCGATTCCGCAGGTACCGGGTCACTGTGCATGAAGTGATGCACGGCCAGTATCCAGGCGCGCGTGACCGTCTCATGGTACTTCGCCGCCGGATCGACACCCAGATGCGCCAGCAGGTTCGTGATGGCTGCCTTCATGCGGACGCAGGCCGTCTCCGGATCGGAAGTGACCAGATAGATGTAGGCCAGCCGGATATGCTGGCGATGGCGGAAGTCCGCCGGGGCGACACGATACGCCTCGAAGTCATCGCGCCAGGCCAGATCCGCTTCGCTTGCCTGATGGAGGGCTTTGCCTGTCATGGTGTGATCCTCAGCTTGCCGGGCACCGTTCGCACCTTGCGCGGTGCCGCGATCCAGATAGCAAGCGCCGAAACGATGGACAAGCCGATGGCCAGCATGAAGGCCATCCGATAGCTGCCGGTCGCGTCGTAGATCATTCCGGTGACCCAGGGTCCGGCGGCGCCGCCACTGATCAGGGCGACCGAGAGGACACCGAAGATGGAGCCATAGTGCGGTCCCTCGAATATCTCCGCCACGATCGGTCCCATGACGGATGTCACCGCATAGCCCAGGCACCCCTGCGCAATGACCATGACATAGAGGAGGAAGGGCGATGGCTGGTTCTCCAGCGCGATCAGGGTCACGAAACAGATCAGGAAGCCCAGGCAGCCGAGGCTCCAGACCGCTTCCCGTCCCACCCTGTCGGACAGCGCGCCCAGGCCGATCTGTCCCGGAATCGCGACGATGCTGACCAGGCCAAGTGCCCACCCGGCCATGATGGGGTCGAAGCCGGATTCGATCAGGAAGGTCGTCTGATGCACCTGCACCGCATACCAGGTGTAGGTCGCCATGAAGAATCCGAACGCCAGCCACCAGAACCGCCCGGTGCGCAGGGCACGGGCAAGCGTCCAGTCCTGTGCGGCCCATTCCCGGTCAACGATGTTGTCGCGCGTCGTCTCGCCCGCCTTCGGGATAGGAAGTGGGATACCGTCCGGCACCTGGCCGATGTCCGCGGGCTTGTGGCGGACCAGCAGGTTCAGCGGTGCGATCAGGCAGACGACCATCAGGCCCATCGCCCAGCAGGCTTCGCGCCAGCCGAGGTCGATGATGATCGACTGCAGCAGCGGCAGGATGATGATCGCCCCGACACCCACCCCCGAGAAGGCGATGGAGATGGCCAGGCCACGCCGACGGGCGAACCAGTTCGGCAGGTAGAGGGACTGGGCGGTGAAGGTCATCATGTTGGCCCCGCCGCCGACCAGCACGCCCAGGGTGGCGTAGAGGTGCCAGGGGACCGTCATCATGGGGGCCAGGAACAGTCCGGCGGCCAGCAGCACCACCCCGCATTCGATCACCAGCCGCGGGCCGTAGCGGTCCATGGCCCGCCCGACGATGGGGCTGAGGATGGCGGAAACCAGAAAGCCGAAGGAGAAGGCACCGGCGACCAGTCCCCGGTCCCAGCCGTACTCCGCCGTCAGAGGCGGCAGCATCAGGGAGAAGCCGGTGCGCGCGCTGACGCCGATCGCCATGGTGATGAAGGCCACGCCGATGACGATCCAGCCATAGAAGAATGGCAGGCGCGCGGACCAGTGGGGCACGGGCGCGTTCACCGGCGTGGGGCGGGCGCAGCGTTGTCGCGCTGCACCCGTTCCTTGCGCATCAGCCGCTGACCGTCGAGAGACGGTTCACGGCGGAGACGATGGCCTTCAGGGAGGCCGTGGTCGTGTTCTCGTTGATGCCGACGCCGAACCGCTGCTCCCCATGTGCATTGGCCAGACGGATGAAGCAGACCGCGCGGGTGCGCGACCCACGCTCGCTGGCGTGGATGGCATGTTCGCGATAGTCGGTCAGGTTGGCATTGATCCCGAACTGTTCCTTCAGCCCGGTGAAGAAGGCATTGATCGGACCATTGCCTTCCCCGGAGATCGCCACCGATTCACCACCATGGCCAACAACCGCCGTGACGACGGAATTGCCGTCGACCGTGTCGGACGATGCGACCTTGTAGGACTCGAGCGTGAAGGGGGTGTCGGTCTCCAGATAGGTCTTCTCGAAGGTCTCGAAGATGTCATCACCGGACATTTCCTTGCCCGTCGTGTCCGTGATCTTCTGCACCACCTGGCTGAACTCCACCTGCAGCAGACGGGGCAGTTCGATGCCGAAGTCATTCTCCATGATGTAGGCAACGCCACCCTTGCCGGACTGGCTGTTGACCCGGATGATTCCTTCGTAGGCACGACCCACATCCATCGGATCGATGGGCAGATAGGGGACTTCCCAGAGACCGTCGTTGGAACTGCGTACAGCCGTCATGCCCTTCTTGATCGCGTCCTGGTGCGATCCGGAGAAGGCCGTATAGGCGAGTTCGCCCGCATAGGGGTGGCGCTGGTGCACCGGCAACTGGTTGCAGTGCTCTGCCACCGCAATGGACTCCGTGATGTTCGTGAAATCCAGTTGCGGATCAAGGCCCTGGGTGAACATGTTCAGCGCCAGGGTGACCAGATCCACGTTGCCCGTGCGCTCGCCGTTGCCGAACAGGGTACCTTCGATCCGGTCCGCGCCGGCCATCACGCCCAGCTCCGTCGCCGCAACGGCGGTGCCGCGGTCGTTGTGCGGATGCAGGCTGAGGATCACCGAATCCCGGTCACGCAGGTTCCTGTGCATCCATTCGATCTGGTCCGCATAATAGTTGGGCGATGCCATCTCCACCGTTGCAGGCAGGTTGATGATGATCGGGTTCTCCGGGGTCGGTTCGAACACGTCCATCACCGCGTGGCAGACGTCTCGGGCATACTCCAGTTCCGTGCCGGTGAAGCTCTCCGGGCTGTACTCGATCCGCACGTTCTGGCCTTCCAGCGTCGGGATCAGGCTCTTGACCTTCTTCGCGCCCTCGACCGCGATCTCCGTGATGCCGTCCTTCTCCAGCCCGAAGACGACCCTGCGCTGTACGGTGGAGGTCGAGTTGTAGAGGTGGATGATGACGTTCTTCGCGCCCTTCACGGCCTCGAACGTCCGTTCGATCAGGTGATCGCGGGCCTGCGTCAGGACCTGGATCGTGACGTCGTCCGGGATGAGGTCGTGGTCGATGATGTGGCGCACGAAATCGAAATCGGTATCGGAGGCAGCGGGAAAACCGACCTCGATTTCCTTGAAACCCACGGCGAGCAGGTGACGGAAGAAGCGCAGCTTCTTGTCGCCGTTCATCGGCTCGATCAGGGCCTGGTTGCCGTCACGCAGATCGACGGAGCACCAGATCGGTGCCTTGTCGATGGTCCGCGTCGGCCACTGCCGGTCAGGCAGGTCGATCTGCGGGAAGGCGCGGTACTTGTGGGTATTGGGCATGCTTGTCATTGGTTCGGTCTCCGGATGCTCGGCGCATGTTCACGTCAGTTCCGGCTCAAGCGCGCCACTGACGCCAGTCCTGGCAGTGGGGCAGCGCGACGGGCGGGCCGGTATGGGTTCTGGTGAATCGCTTGAAGGAAATCTCGGGGTCCTGAATTACGGGACCCCACGCACAGGGGCTTTACCCGACTCTAGCTGAGAGCCGGGATACCTAGGTCGAGGCCGATTAGGCGAATGTGGACCGGTGCGTACATGCGGCGAACGTTAGCCACGGACCGGTTAACCGTCAATTACCAAAAGAACGATTGTCGCCGTCGCGACTTGGCTTCCGAACCGCGAGCGACTATCAGGAAGCAGATCATGCAGGCGGAGCAACCTTGACCACCTTGTCATTCCAGAACGTCAGTCACCGGTTCGGGGACTTCCAGGCCGTGGACGCGCTGTCGCTGGAGATGGCCGAAGGGGAGATCGTCTGCCTGCTGGGTCCGTCCGGCTGTGGCAAGACCACCAGCCTGCGTCTGGCCGCCGGACTGGAAACCCTGCAGGAGGGCCGGATCAGCATTGATGGCCAGACGGTCGCGGAGCCGGGATTCAGCGCCCCGCCCGAGACCCGTCGCATCGGCATGGTGTTTCAGGATTATGCGCTGTTCCCGCATCTGAGCGTTGCCGACAATGTCGGCTTCGGACTGCCTGCCGCGTCGCGCAAGGCGCGTGTGGCCGAAGTGCTGGCGCGTGTCGGACTGCAGGAACGCGCCGGCGTTTTTCCGCACCAGCTCTCGGGTGGCGAGCAGCAACGGGTCGCCCTGGCGCGGGCGCTGGCTCCGGCGCCGCGCCTGATGCTGATGGACGAACCCTTCGCCAATCTGGACGTGACCCTGCGCAATGCCGTCCGTGACGAAACGCTGGCGCTGCTGAAACGCCTGGGCGCGACGGTGATGCTGGTGACCCATGACCCGGAGGAGGCCATGCGCATGGCCGACCGGATCGCCGTCATGCGGGCGGGAAAGCTTGTCCAGTTCGGCCCCGCGACGGATGTCTATCTCAAGCCCGTGAACCGTTTCATGGCGACATTCTTCGGTGCGGCGAATGACATTCCGGCGATGGCGGAGGGGGATCGGATCACCACCGCCTTCGGCGTGCTGCCCCAGCCGGACGGCATGCGCTCGGGACCTGTCGAGATGCTGGTCAGGCCGGAAGGCGTCATGCTGGGCGGGCAGGGGAATGAGGACCTGTCGGCAGAGATGACGGTTGCCGACATCCGGCTGATCGGTCCCTACTGGCGGGTGAAACTGACCGGTGCCGGGCTGCCCAACCTGCGGGCGCGCACGATCCATCGTCCGCCGCCTCCGGGAAACACGGTACGTGTGGCATTCGATCCGGAGCGCGTAATCCTTTTCCCATCTGGTACGGATGGCCTATAAGGACCACATGAGAAGTTCCCCGGTCGCCAATCGGGCGGGGGCAACACGAAACTGATTTATGGGAGTTTCCCCTATGGGTTCATTCAGCATCTGGCACTGGATCATCGTGCTGGCGGTCGTGCTGATCCTCTTCGGCGGCGGTGGCAAGATCTCCCGTCTGGCAGGCGATCTGGCCGGCGGCATCAAGAGCTTCCGCAAGGGCATGAAGGATGAGGATGCCCCGGAGGGCAGTGAGCAGCAGCACGCCAAGGTTTCCGAGGAAAAGGACAAGGCCGCACAGGGCTGATTCCGCACCTGGTCCCGCGACCCTGAACAGACGGCTGGACTGCAAACATGCTTGATCTCGGTTGGACGGAACTGCTGGTTATCGGCATTCTGACCATCCTCATCTTTGGTCCGAAGGAACTGCCGGTTGTCTTCCGAACCGTCACGCAGTGGCTGGGGAAGGCGCGCTCCGTCGCGCGTGAATTCCAGCGCACGGTCGATGACATGGCACGTGAGACGGAACTGGACGAGATCCGCAAGGCGGCGAAGAACGCCGCATCCGAGATGAACACCATGGTGGATCCGACCGGCAGCATGGACGGCCTGTTCGACGATCCGGACAAGCCGAAGTCAAAGCCGAATTCCGCGTCCCAGCCCCAGTCGATGCCGGACACCCCCCGCCCGGATACGCCCCGCGAGCCATCGGGCGTGAATGATGCTCCGGCGGTCGGCAGCACTTCCACGGTGGCCGAGACGCCCGCGACCGCGGAGCCGGAGAAGGCGCCAACCCCTGAGCAGAAGGGCGGACAGGCCTGATGTCGGAGAGCGCGAAGATCGGTGGGCCGGGGGACGATGTTCTCGACGACGATGATCCGGAATCCGGCAAGCAGCCGTTGCTGCAGCACCTGATCGAGCTTCGCAACCGTCTGCTCTATTCGGTGGCGGCCATCTTCGTTGCCTTCATCTTCTGCTTCATCTTCGCGGAAGACATCTATGCGGTGCTGATGCGCCCGCTGGTGGATGTGCTGGGGGAGGATTCGGGGCGTCGGATGATCTTCACCGCCCTGCATGAGGCCTTCTTCACCTACATCAAGGTCGCATTCTGGGCGGCCTTCATCCTGGCCTTCCCGATCATTGCCTCGCAGATCTACATGTTCGTGGCGCCCGGACTTTATGACAACGAGAAGGGCGCGTTCCTGCCCTTTCTGGTGGCGACCCCGATCCTGTTCATCATCGGCGGCAGCATGGTCTATTTCCTGGTCATGCCGCTGGCCTGGGAATTCTTCCTGTCATTCGAGGCGCCGGGATCACATGGGGAGCTGGCGATCCAGCTCGAGCCAAAGGTGAATGAATATCTCAGCCTGGTGATGAAGCTGATTTTCGCCTTCGGCCTGTGCTTCCAGCTTCCGGTGCTGCTGACGCTGCTGGCCAAGGTCGGTCTTGCGTCCGCAAGTGGTCTCAGGGCCAAGCGCAAGTACGCGATCGTCGGCGTGTTCGTGGTGGCGGCCGTCGTGACGCCGCCGGATCCGATCAGCCAGCTTACCCTGGCGATCCCGATCATCGTGCTCTACGAGATCTCGATCCTCTGCGCGGTCTACGTGGAGAGGAAGCGCCGCGAGAAGGAAGCCGCACTGGACGCGGAGCAGGCCTGACGGGGCTTCCGGGTAGCTCGCTGGGCCTCTACAGGCTCGCCCTGACGGTCTTCTTTCCGATCAACTCGTGCAGGCTGCGCACGATTTCCTGACCTGTCGGATCATCGCTGCCCTTCACGTCGAAGCGCAGGATCGCATGCAAGGCCTCCATATGTGCCATCAGCACGGGAATGTGATCGAGCGACAGGTCATCCTGACTGTCGAGGAAATTGCAGAGGTTGTCGGCAACGGAGGTCAGCAGGGTATAGCCAAACGTGCTGCCCTGGCCCTTCACGTTGTGGGAAATGTCGTAGATTTTCTCCCGCTTGCCCGCGAGTTCGTCGTTGCCCTCGACACATTCGGTCAGGATGCCGCGCAGTTCGGCCACGTCCTCCAGCGCCCAGACACGGAATTCGCCGGCCATCTCCTGAATGGCCATCTCCGCCTCCTTGACGAGGGCCGGATCAACTCTTTCACCGGGGCCGGTCTTGGCACGGAGCGTATTCGGCACATGTATGATCTGGTGTTCGCCCGCGACGAGTTCGCCCATCGGATCGGCATCGTCCAGGTCGGTGTCGATTAGGGAGGCCGTCATCATCTGCTCCGGCAGTGGGTTTCCAGGTTCGTGCTTGCAAACCTTCTTAACCGTGGCCCGGTAAAGATTGTCATAATGGATAACCCCCGAAATGCGGAAGGAGAGGCGGCATGTGCTGGATTCGGACAAGGCTGCTTCTGATGGTGCTGGTGATGACTATGGCAGGTGGCGGTGCACGGGCGGACCTTTCGGGCGTACGGCATTTCACCTACTGGCTGGCCAATCCCAGCCCCGCGCTGATCTCGGCGAGCGGCTTCGACATGGCGGTCGTCGACTATTCCCGTGACGGTTCGGGTGGGCAGGCGTTCAGCCGCGAAGACGTGGCCCTGATGCAGCGGAAACCGGACGGGGAGCGCCGTGTGGTCCTTTCCTATCTGTCGGTGGGGGAAGCGGAGGACTACCGGTTCTACTGGAAACCGGAATGGTCGACGCAGGCCCCGTCCTGGCTGGAAGCCGAAAACCCGGACTGGGAAGGCAATTTCAAGGTGCGCTACTGGGATCCGAACTGGAAACGCATCATCTTCGGCAGTCCCGATGCCTATCTGGACCGCATCATCGCCGCCGGGTTCGACGGTGTGTATCTCGATATCATCGACGCCTACTGGTACTTCCAGGAAAAGGGTCGGGAAACGGCGGCGAAGGAGATGACGGATTTCGTCATGGAACTGGCGGCCTATGCACGCGCGAAGGTGCCCGGATTCCGCATCGTGCCGCAGAATGCGGAGGATCTGATGGCCGATCCGGCCTATCTGGCCACTGTCGATGGTTTGGGGAAGGAAGATGCCTTCTTCGGCTGGGACGGCGATGGCGTGCCGAACGCCGACGAGTCTACGGCCTGGATCATGCAGCACCTGAAACTGATCACCGATGCAGGCAAGCCGGTGTTCCTGATCGAGTATCCCTCAGATCCCGACCGGATCCGGGAGGCCTACGGGAAGGGCCGTGATGCAGGGCTGATACCCTATGCAACGGTCAGGGCACTTGACCGCATGGTGGTCAATCCGGGTCTCGATCCGGCCGTGCCGGGGCTGCTTGGGCGATAGATCCTGCAGTCAGGGGCAGCAGTAGGGATTCCAGCATGTCGGGGCGCTGGAACTCGAGATGAATATCCACGGGCCTGAACAGGTCCCTGGCCACTGCGGGCAGACGTACATGGTCCTTGGCGGTTGTCACGGGGATCGCGTCCAGGGATCGCGCGCGGTCAACGGCGCGCAAGATGTCGTCGCCGCTGAAGACATGGTGATCGGGGTGGGCCAGCAGGTCCATCACCTGCGCCCGCATTTCCAGCAGGGTCTCCGCGAACTTGTCCGGTCGGCCAATTCCGGTCATGGCCACCACCCGCTGACCGGCCAGATCCATGGCGGAGCGGTCGGGCACGATGTGGGCTCTCAGCACCGGCAGGCTGGTGCGTGTGATGGCGCCGGGAACCATGCCGTTGCCAATGGCGATGACGGCATTGGCGCGTGCCAGCCCTTCCGTTGCCGGTTCCCTGAGCGGACCTGCCGGGATCACGCGCCCATTGCCGAGACCGAATCCCAGATCCACCACGATGATCGAAAGATCCCGCGCCAGGGAGGGATTCTGATGCCCGTCGTCCATCAGGATCAGATCCGCGCCCTCAGCCGCCAGCTTCGCCCCGGCCACTCGGTCGGCGGCGATGAAGGTCGGGGCAATGCGGGCGTGCAGCAGGGCCTCGTCCCCGACCTCGGCCACGCCGTGACTGGCCGGGTCGACCCTGTGTGCGCCGTTGGAAGAAAGCCTGCCGCCATGTCCACGCAGCAGGATATGGACAGTCCTGCCCTGCGCCTGGAACCAGATAGCCAGCGCCGCAACCGTTGGGGTCTTGCCCGCACCGCCCGCGGTCAGATTGCCGACACAGATCACAGGCACGGGCGCACGCCAGGGCCTTGTCCTGCGGCGTCGCAGGCGTGTTGCCGCTGACCAGAGCCAGCTTGCCGGCGTCAGGGCCGGGGCGATCAGGGAGCGGCGACCGCCCTGCCAGAAGGCCGGGGCCTTCACGGCAACGGTTCCGGGGGCAGGAAGGGGCCGATCTCCGCCAGAACCCGCGACAGCACCCCATCGTGGGCCGCCGTCGTCTCCAGACAGCGTGATCTGGCAGCGGCAAGCTCCTCAGGCGTCGTCAGCAATTGCCGGACGGTTTCCGGCAGCATGGCGGCATCATCCACCCGGATCATGGCGCCGGCTGCCTGCATCTCCTCGGCCACAGCCTGGAAATTGTCCATCGCGGGTCCGCAAACGGGCACGACACCCAGACGCGCGGCCTCCAGCAGGTTCTGGCCCCCGTGCGGGATGAAGGAGCCACCGATCACCGCCAGTGGTGCCAGCCGGTAGAACAGGCCGAGTTCCCCCATGGTGTCCGCGAAATGGACGGCGCAATCCGCATTCGGGTCTTCACCCTGACTGCGAAAGGAGAGCGACATCCCCTTATTCATGAACGCCTTTGCCATGTCGCTTGCCCGCACGGGGTGGCGCGGCACGACGATCAGCAGGGCGTTTGCATCATCCTGCATCAGATGCCTGTGCGTGGCAGCGAGTGCCTCTTCCTCACCAGGATGCACGCTCGCCGCGATCCAGACCGTCCGGTCCCCGACACGGGTCCGCAGGCGGGCGAGTTCCGTATTGTCCACCGGCAGTGGTTCGGCAGCATGTTTCAGGTTGCCCGCTTCCGTCACAGTCCCCGCATCCAGTGCCCTGAACCTTGCCGAATGCTCCGCTGACTGGCTCAGGATCAGGGCGAACCGGCGCAGCAGGCCGCTTATCAAGGGGCGTATCAGCTTCCAGCGGCCGAAGGATCGCGCGGACATGCGCCCGTTGAGCAGGATCAGGGGCTTCCCGGTCCTGTGCATGGCTCGGATCAGGCCGGGCCAGAGTTCACTCTCCACCCAGAAGGCGGCATCCGGGCGCCAGTGCGCGATGAAACGCGCGGTCGCACCGGGCAGATCCAGCGGCACGAACTGGTGGAATGCGCCGGCGGGCAGGCGGTCCTGCAACAGTCTGGCCGAGGTGACGGTCCCGGTCGTCACCAGAATGGCGATGTCGGGGCGGTCGGTTCTCAGCCGGGCGATCAGGGCGAGCACGGACTGGGCCTCCCCCACACTCGCCCCGTGAATCCAGATCAGGGGTCCTGCGGGGCGCGCCATCCCCGCATGGCCCAGACGTTCGCCGGTACGTGCCGGGTCTTCCTTGCCCTGTTTCAGACGATGGCGCAGCAGGCCGGGTGCCAGAGGCGTCAGCAGCGCCCCGACCCCGCCATAGAGCAACTGGCCGACCAAGACCTCAGTCCGCGCCGACAGCAGCCGCCCCGGCGGATGCGGGCATCTCGCCCGTGCTGTCAGCATAGAGTTCGGCGTAACGGCCGTTGCGGGCGAGCAGTTCGCCGTGCGAGCCGCTCTCGGCGACCTGGCCATCCTCGATCACATAGATCCGGTCGGCGTTCACGACGGTGGTCAGGCGATGCGCCACCATGATGGTGGAGCGTCCTTTCGCCAGGCGGGCGAGGGCGGCCTGCACCTTGCGTTCCGATTCCGTGTCGAGCGCCGAGGTGGCCTCGTCCAGCAGCAGGATCGGGGCGTCGCGCAGCATGGCCCGCGCGATGGCGATGCGCTGCCGCTGGCCACCACTCAGCCGGAACCCGGCCGCACCGACGACGGTCTCGTATCCCTGCGGCAGGTTCTGGATGAAGCCGTGCGCGTTGGCCGCAATTGCCGCCGCCTCGATCTGGTCCGACGTGGCGTCGGGTCGGCCATAGGCGATGTTGGCGCGAATGGTGTCGTCGAACAGGGCCGTATCCTGTCCGACGAAGCCCATGGCGGCGCGCAGGCTGGCGGCGCTGACCTGGTCCACAGGCTGGCCGTCGATCTCCACGGTGCCGGAACTGGTGTCGTAGAAGCGGGCGGTCAGGTTCAGGATGGTGGACTTGCCGCCGCCGGAACCACCGACCAGGGCGATGGTCTCACCGGGCTGGCAGTCCAGGCTGATACCGCGCAGGGCCGCCGTGCCGTCGGGGTAGGCGAAATGCACGTCGCGGAAGCGGACCTCGCCACGGTCCACCTTCAGTTCGCGACCATTGGAGCGGTCCTCGATCTCCGGCAGGCCGTCGATGGACTGGAACAGGCGGTCCGCGGCGGCGAGGCCGGATTGCAGCGCGGCGGTCAGCTTGCCCAGGCGGCGGATCGGCTGTGCCATCATCAGCAGCGCGGTCAGGAAGGCGAAGAATTCACCCGGCGTCATGTTGCCCGCGAGCACCCGGTGTCCGCCGAAGTAGATGATCGCGGCGATCGCGATACCGACGAAGACCTCGATCAGCGGCGTGATCAGCGACCGGGCACGCAGGTTCTTGATGAACATGTTCTCCCGCGCGTCCATCACCTGCGAACCGCGTTCCACCTCATAGGCTTCGCGGCCATAGGCCTTCACCTGTCGCACACCGGAAAGCGTATCGTCGAGGAAGGAGGAGAGGGAGCCGGAGGTCTGCTGGATGCCTTCCGAGGACTTCCGCGACAGCCGCCCGATCCGCAGCATCGGCAGTGCCGTCGCGGGCAGGATCAGGGACGCGATCAGTGCCATCTGCCAATCCTTGGTGAACATCACCACGATCAGGAAGACAGCGGTCAGCATGTCCTTGCAGAGCGCGACCGTCGTTGTCGCCAGCGCCTCCCGCAGCACGACGGTGTCGGTCAGGAATCGGCTGATGAACTCGCCCACCGTTTCCAGATGAAAGAACCGCAGATCAGCGCGGATCAGGCGACGGTAGAGATGCTTCTGGATGTCCGTCACGACCCGGAAGCCGACAGCCCGTATCGTGAAATGCTGCAGGTAGGTGGAGACGGCCAGGACGCAGAAGATGCCGATCATGATCAGCGGGATGACGACGAGCTGGCTCTCGTCGCCGTTGATGAAGATGTCGTCGATCACCGGCTCCAGCTGATGCACGATCAGCGCCGTGCAACCCGCCACCAGGATGACCGCAATGATTCCGATGATCAGCTCGGTCAGATACTGCGTCACATACTCCGACCAGATTCGCCGGATCAACACACCGGTCGAGGCACGTGCCCGCTTTCCCGGTGCCTCTGGCGCAGGTGGTGTGGGCGTCGCATCCTGTGCGTCACGGCTGTTGGTCTCGGTCAACGGATCGGGTTCCCTGAATTGTCTGGGGCGGCGAAACATAGCAGCATCAACCGCAGTCGTCCGCCCCACCAACGCGGCGACTGATCGCACCCCACGCGGCGGGTTCCACTTGGGTGCGGCCTTGGGTATGTACAAGGGGCCGGTCGCGCATGTCAGGTGACAGCGCGGCGCCCGCGCGATGAAGGATCCAGGCGCATGAGCGAGCATATTGTGATTGTCGGAGCCGGCCATGCCGGGGGCACGCTCGCGACCCAGCTTGCCCGGGCAGGGGACCGCTTCCGCATCACCCTGATCGGCGCGGAGAACTGGCCGCCCTATGAGCGCCCGCCGCTGTCGAAGCAGTTGCTGATGGGAGAGGTGCCGACGGAGAAGGTCTTTCTGCGGCCGGAGAGCTTCTACGCCGACAAGGGCGTCGATCTTCGGCTGGGGACCGAAGTCACGTCGATCGACAGGGCAGGCAAGACAGTCACGCTGGCGGGCGGCGAATCGCTCGCCTACGACCGGCTGGCACTCTGTACGGGCACCGCGATCCGCGAGATTCCGGTGGCCGGGCGCGATCTGCCAGGGGTTCACTATATTCGCACCATCGACGACACCCTCGCGATCCGGGAGAAAGCCGGGTCCGGCGCCAGGGTCGTGATTGCCGGTGGTGGCTACATCGGGCTGGAGGCTGCGGCAGCGCTGCGCAAGCTTGGCTGCGACGTGACCGTGATCGAGATGATGGACAGGGTCATGGCGCGGGCGGTGGCGGAGCCGGTGTCGCGCTTCTACGAGGCGGCCCACCGGGCCGAAGGGGTGCATATCCTGCTGGAGACCGGTGTTGCGGAGATCGGCGGAAACGGCAGGGCCGAGTACGTGGCGGACAGCCATGGCCATGTGCATCCCGCCGACATCGTGCTGGTCGGCATCGGTGTCGTGCCGGTGGTCGCGCTGGCAGCTGATGCGGGACTGGCGGTCGATGACGGCATCGTCGTCGATGCACGGGCGCGGACGTCCGATCCGGACATTTTTGCCGCCGGGGACTGCACCCGGCATCCGAACGCGCTGCTGGGCCAGACCGTGCGACTGGAATCGGTCCAGAATGCCGTCGATCAGGCCCGCTGCATTTCGAACGAACTCACCGACAAGGGCGCGGACTATGCGGAGGTGCCCTGGTTCTGGTCCGACCAGTATGACCTGAAGATGCAGATGGCTGGACTGCCCGCCCCCGATGACCAGGTGGTGGTGCGCGGCGGCCCTGACAGCCGGTCCTTCTCCGTCTTCTACCTGCGGGACGGCAAGGTCTCCGGCGTGAACGCCATCAATGTCGGCGCCGACTATGTGCGCGGGCGCAAGTGGATCGGGGAGGGGCGCACGGTCGATGCCGCCCGTCTTGCCGACACCGAAATACCGATCAAGGAAGTCTGATACTCATTCCAGGGAGGGCCCGGACAGCATGCCGGTCATTCACATCACCAATCGCGCTGGCGCGGAATCAACGCTGGAGGCCGAGAGCGGCATCTCCATCATGGAGAACCTGCGCGACAACGACTACGAGATCGATGCGATCTGCGGTGGCTCCTGCGCCTGTGCCACGTGCCACGTCTATGTCGATGAAGCCTGGGCGGCAAGGCTGCCGGCACAGGATGACGACGAGAAGGGCCTGGTCGAGGACGAGCCGACCTACAAGCCAAATTCCCGCCTGTCCTGCCAGATCGAGATGACCGACGCCCTGGACGGCCTGAAACTCACCATCGCGCCGGAGGCCTGAGATCTGAACGGGAGCGACTGATCTGAACGGGGTCAACTGATCTGCGCGGACGGGGGCCAGCGACGGACCCCTCTCAGACCAGCTGACCCCAGAGGTCGTAGTGGTCCGCCTCGGTGATCTCGACGCGGACCATGTCACCGGGTTCCAGTTCGGTTTCGCCATTGATGAAGACGCAGCCGTCAATGTCGGGCGCATCGGCCTTGGATCGGGCGATGGCGCCGTCCTCATCGACCTCGTCGACCAGCACCTCGTATTCCCAGCCGATCTTCTGCTTCATGCGCTGTTCGCTGATGGCCTGCTGGGTCTGCATGAACCGGTGCCAGCGCTCTTCCTTCACTTCTTCCGGCACCGGGTTCGGCAGGTCGTTCGCGGCTGCCCCGGCGACAGGCTCGTAGCGGAAGCAGCCGACGCGGTCCAGTTGCGCCTCCTGCAGCCAGTCGAGCAGGAACTGGAAGTCCGCCTCCGTCTCGCCCGGGAAACCGACGATGAAGGTGGAGCGCAGGGTGAGGTCCGGCACGTCATGGCGCCAGCTCCGGATCCGGTCGAGCGTCTTTTCCTGCGCGGCCGGGCGGCGCATGGCCTGCAGCACCGTCGGGCTGGCGTGCTGGAACGGGATGTCGATGTAGGGAAGGATTTTCTCCTCCGCCATCAGCGGGATCAGCCGGTCCACATGCGGGTAGGGGTAGACGTAGTGCAGTCGGACCCAGACACCGAAACGGCCCAGCGCCTCGGCCAGGTCGAACACATGGGCATTGATCTGCTCCCCATGCCAGGGGGTTGATGCATGGCGGATATCCACGCCATAGGCCGAGGTGTCCTGGGAGATCACCAGCAGTTCCTGCACACCGGCCTCGACCAGTCGCTCCGCCTCATAGAGCACCTTCGCTGCTGGTCGGCTGACCAGCTTGCCGCGCAGGTCAGGGATGATGCAGAACTTGCAGGAATGATTGCAACCCTCTGAAATCTTGAGATAAGCATAGTGGCGTGGAGTCAGTTTCAGGCCTGCTTCCGGGACCAGGTTGAGCCAGGGTTCGTGGGCGGGCGGCACATGGGCGTGCACGGCCTCGACCACCTGCTCGTACTGATGCGGCCCGGTGACGGCCAGAACGCCGGGATGGCTCTGGCGGATCGCGGTCTCGTCCACGCCCATGCAGCCGGTGACGATCACGCGACCGTTCCGGGACATGGCTTCGCCGATGGCCTCCAGGCTTTCCGCCTTGGCGCTGTCCAGGAAGCCGCAGGTATTGACGATCACGGCGTCCGCATCGGCGTACTCGGGCGAGAGCTCATAGCCCTCCGCCCGCAGCGAGGTGATGATCCGTTCCGAATCCACCAGGGCCTTGGGACAGCCCAGGGAAACGATGCCGATCTTCGGCGCGGCGGAGCCGCGGCCGGAAGCTGTCTTGTCAGATGCTGTTGTCATGCGCGCGCTTCTACGCGAGGTCGCGCCGCAGGGAAAGGGTCAGATCGCACGGCCTGTCTGCTGATCGAACATGGACACCGCCTCCGCCTGGACCTCGATGTTCAGGGTGTCGCCGGCGGACAGACGGGAATGGCGGGGCAGCCGCACACATAGCCGTGCTTCGTCCCGGACCAGATGGGCGATCTGATCCGCACCCAGTACCTCCACATGCTCCACGGTCATGGCCGATCCCGTGTCGGCGTTGCAGGGCAGGACATTCTCCGGCCGGATGCCGATCTGTATCTCCAGTCCCGGAGATACCGGTCGGGGCAGGGGCAGGCGCAGACCGGGCGCGATGTCCGCCTGCCGGCGATCATCACAGACGGTCGCCGTCAGCAGGCTCATTGGCGGGGCACCGATGAAGCCCGCAACAAAGCTGGTGGCCGGGCGTTCGTATATCTCGTCCGGCGTTCCCACCTGTTCGGCCACACCGTTGTTCATGACAACGATCCTGTGGCCCAGGGTCATGGCCTCCACCTGATCGTGGGTGACATAGAGCGACGTGATCCCCGTCTCCTGCTGAAGACGGTGGATCTCCAGCCGGGTCTGCACGCGCAGACGGGCATCGAGGTTCGAGAGCGGTTCATCGAACAGGAAGACGCGGGGCTCGCGGATGATGGCACGTCCCATCGCGACCCGCTGACGCTGGCCACCCGACAGCTCGCGCGGCTTCCTGTCGAGCAGATGCCCCAGTTCCAGCATCCCGGCGGTTCGCCTGACACGTTCGGCGATCTCCTCCTTCGGCAGGCCGCGGATCTTCAGACCGTAGGCCATGTTCCGCTCCACCGTCATGTGCGGATAGAGGGCATAATTCTGGAAGACCATGGCGATGTCCCGCTCCGCCGGTTCCAGGTCATTGACGACCTTGCCATCGATCAGGATCTCGCCGCCCGAGATGATCTCCAGTCCCGCCACCATGCGCAGCAGCGTGGACTTGCCACAGCCGGACGGTCCCAGGATGACGATGAATTCGCCCTGCCGGACCTGCAGGTCGATGCCGTGAACGACCTAGTTGGCACCATAGGACTTCTTCACGCCACGCAGTTCGATGGTGCTCATGTGTCTGCTTTCATCGCTTGGGACTCACTTCTCTGTCTCGATCAGGCCCTTGATGAACTGCCGCTGCATGAGGATGACGATGAGCGCGGGCGGCAGCATGGCCAGCATCGCCGTCGCCATCACGTGGTTCCAGACGGGCAGCTGCTCGGCGGCACTGACCATGCGCTGGATACCCATGACGACGGTGTAGTAGCTCTCGTCCGTCGTGATCAGCAGGGGCCAGAGGTACTGGTTCCAGCCATAGATGAAGAGGATGACGAACAGGGCGGCGATATTGGTGCGGGAGAGGGGCAGCAGCACATCGATGAAGAACCGGACCGGACCCGCGCCGTCCATGCGCGCGGCCTCCACCATCTCCTTCGGCACGGTCATGAAGAACTGACGGAACAGGAAGGTGGCGGTGGCGGATGCGATCAGGGGGATCGAAAGGCCTGCGTAGGAGTTCAGCATGCCCAGGTCGGCCACCACCTTGAAGGTGGGCAGGATGCGGACTTCCACGGGCAGCATCAGCGTGACGAAGATCAGCCAGAAGACCCCCATGCGGAACGGGAAGCGGAAATAGACGATGGCATAGGCGGCGATGATGGAGATCGCGATCTTGCCGATGGCGATCGACAGGGCCATGACCAGGCTGTTCAGCATCATCACCCCCACGGGCACGCCGCCTGCGCCCGTGATGCCGCCGGAGAGTACCTCGGCGTAGTTCTGCCAGAGCTGGTCGCCGGGCCACATGGGGATGGGCGCCCGCAGCAGTTCCTCGGACGCATGGGTCGAGGCAACGAAGGTGATCCAGATCGGCAGCAGCGTCACGGCAACGCCGAGCAGCAGCAGGATGTGGGAATTGGCGTTCAGGATCGGGCGGTTCTCGACCATCAGTAGGCCACCTTGCGCTCGACATAGCGGAACTGGACCACAGTCAGCGCGATGACGATGGTCATCAGGATGACGGACTGCGCTGCGGACCCACCCAGATCCAGGCCGACGAAACCGTCGGAATAAACCTTGTAGACCAGGATCTGCGTCGCACCCGCCGGACCGCCCTCCGTCGTGGCATGGATCAGGCCGAAGGTGTCGAAGAAGGCATAGACGACGTTCACCACCAGCAGGAAGAAGGTCGTCGGCGACAGCAGGGGGAGGATGATGCTCCAGAACCGCCGGACAGGCCCCGCGCCGTCGATCGCGGCAGCCTCGATCAGGCTCTTCGGGATCGCCTGCAATCCTGCAAGGAAGAACAGGAAGTTGTAGCTGATCTGCTTCCAGGCGGCGGCCATGATCACCAGCAGCATGGCATCCGTGCCGCTCGCGTGGTGGTTCCAGTCATATCCTGCGCCCTTCAGCAGCCATGACAGGATGCCGACCGTCGGATTGAACATGAAGAACCAGAGCACGCCAGCCAGCGCCGGGGCGATTGCATAGGGCCAGATCAGGAGGGTGCGATAGGTGCTGTTGCCCCGCACCACCCGGTCGGCATTGATCGCCAGCAGCAGCGAAAGGACCATGGAGAGTGCCGCAACGGCGAAGCTGAAGACAAAGGTGATCCGGAAGCTTTCAAGGAATAGCGGATCCGCAAACAGGTCGGCGAAGTTCTCGAAGCCGACGAACTCCTGTGACAGACCCCAGGCATCCTCGCGCAGCACGCTTTGCCAGAGTGCCTGACTGGCAGGCCAGATGAAGAAGACCAGCGTGATGGCCAGCTGCGGCAGCACCAGCAGCCAGGGCAGCATCCGGTGGCGATAGGGTGAACTGTTCATGTGGTCCGGTTCGGAAGCAGGTATCAGGTGCAGAAGGCATGCCGCCCCGCAGGAGAGCCTGCGGGGCGGCCACCATCTTCGGCGCAGGTCTTGCGCGTCAGGCTGGTCAGTTGGTCTTCTCGAACTTCCGCAGCAGGCTGTCGCCACGGGCCTTGGCGTCGTCCATGGCCTTCTGTGCTGACTTCGTGCCGGACCAGATCGCTTCCATCTCCTCGTTGATGATGTCGCGGATCTGCACGAAGTTGCCGAACCGCAGGCCGCGCGAATTGGCGGTCGGCGTGTTCAGGCTCAGCTGCTTGATCGCCGTGTCGGTGCCGGGGTTGGACTTGTAGAAGCCCTGTTCCTGCGACAGCTTCCAGGCCGCCGTGGTGATCGGCACATAGCCCGTGGACTGATGCCAGTCGGCCTGGATCTCCGGGCGGGAGAGATACTTGAAGAACTCGGCGACACCGCGATAGTCGGCGTCATCCTTGCCCCGCAGCACCCACAGGGTCGCGCCGCCGATGATGGAGTTCTGCGGCTTGGAGACCACGTCCGACAGGTACGGCAGCATGGACTGGCTGAAGTCGAACTTCGCCTGAGACTTGATCCCGGCGTAGTAGGCGGAGGAATTCATCCACATGGCGCATTCACCGGTGGTGAACAGGGCCAGGCTGTCGCCGCGACGGCCGCCGTACTTGAACATGCCCGACTTGCCCGCATCGGCAACCCGCTGCAGCAGGCCGGTGATGGTGCCGTTGTTGAAGGTGAACTCGGTATCCAGCCCTTCGAAACCATTCGACTTCGTGCCGATGGGCAGATTGTGCCAGGCGCTCATGTTCTCGACCATCACCCAGCTCTGCCAGCCGAAGGAGAAGGCACAGTCGTGTCCCGCCGCCTGCAGCTTCTCGCCGGCTGCGAACATCTCGTCCCAGGTCGCCGGAACCTTCTCCACGCCGGCCTTCTTCAGCAGGTCATTGTTGACCCACAGGACCGGCGTCGAGGAATTGAAGGGCAGGGACAGCAGGTCACCGTCCGGGGTCTGGTAGTAGGAAACGACTGCGGGCAGGTAGTCGGCCTGGTCGAAGGCGACGCCCGCATCCTTCATCACATCGGTGACGGGCTTGATCGCGCCACCGGCGGCCATCATGGAGGCCGTGCCGACCTCGAACACCTGCACGATGTGCGGCTGCTCACCGGCGCGGAAAGCGGCGACGGCGGCGGTCATCGTCTCGGTGTAGTTGCCCTTGTAGACCGGCTTCAGAACGTAGTCGGACTGGGAAGCGTTGTACTTGCCGGCGATCTCGTCGACCTTTTCCCCGAGCGCGCCACCCATGGCGTGCCAGAACTGGATCTCGGTCGCGGCCAGTGTGGCCGTGGACCAGGCAAGCGTGGCCGCAGCAGCCACAAGACCAATGCGCGTCTTCATCGGAATCCCCTTTGTGATCGGTACCAATCGGGACAAGAGGTACGGCGGGGTCGTTTCGGGCCGATGACGTTTCGGGGACATTTTTGTTTCAGGCAGCCGGCACGGCAGATTTGTTTCTGATAATCATTGGCAAGAAAAACAAAGAGATTGATTATCAGTTACCAAAGTATTCGTCACACAGACATCACCGAAAAATTGACCAACTGCCTCAACCAAACTAATTCTGGTTATCAGGAAGATCCGGGGAAGTTGGGGAACTGAAACATGCCTGCCGACACTTTCCGCTCCACCACCGACATCGCTGAACTGCTGGCCATGAGCGCGGCGGATTTCGTAGCCGCCGTCGCCGACAATCCGGCACTGCGGCAGGATGACAGCGTGCGCCTGCGCCATGATGCGCTGCGCAACCGGTCCAGCGTCTGCAGCTATTGCGGTGTGGGGTGCCCCTATACGGTCGAGCCTGACGCAAAGGGTATTGACCGGGTGGTTCCGATGTCGCCGCTGGGGCTCTGCGTCAAGGGCAAGACGTCGCTGATGACCGGTGGCGATGCGGAACGCGCGACACGGATGGTGCGTCGCGGTCTGGATGACGACCGGATTCGCGTGCCGATGATCCGTGGCCATGACGGCAAGATGAAGGAAGTATCCTGGGACGAGGCGCTGGACCGCGCCGCCTGGCTGTTCCTGCATGCCCGCGAATGGGTCGGTCCCGATGCCGTCGCCATCTACGGCAATGGCCAGAAGATGATCGAGGCGATCTGGATGGCCAGCCTGTACAAGCTGGTGTTCCGCCTGCCGACCATCGGTGCCAATTCCGAACACTGCCTGACCAGCGCCGGTGCCGCGCACCAGCTGAACTTCGGCAATGAGGCGAGCTTTACCTGGAGCCAGTTCGACGAGATCGAGGGCTGTGACGTCGCCGTCATGCACGGCACCAATCCCTTCGTCACGTTCCCGCAGGCCTACGAGAAGATCAAGCGCAACAGGCACGCGATCAAGGTGGTGATCGACCCGACCCGCAGCGACACCGTCAGCGACCTGGAGGAGGATGATCCGCGTACCATTCACATCCGCTTCCGCCAGGGTGGCGATGTCCTGTTCAACCTCTCGGTCGCACGGGTGATCCTCGACAATGGCTGGCAGGATCAGGCCAGCCTGGACAAGCGTGTTGATCCCGACAGCATTGCCGCGTTCCGCAAGCTGGTGTCGGAAGACCGCTGCGTGCCGGAGGAAGCGGCCCGCCGCATCGCCATGCCCGGGCAGGACATCGCAGAACTTGCCGCCACCATCCGCCGCTATGCCGAGCTGTGTGCGAAGCCGGACGAGAGCGGGTACCGGCCCAAGGTCGCCTTTGTCTCCAGCATGGGCGTCAACCAGTCGACCGGCAGCTACGGCTTCTCCACCAACCTCAACCTGCTGCTGCTGACAGGCAATGTCGGGCGCAAGGGCGCCGGTTCCATGCGCATCGCCGGTCAGTCGAATGCCACCAGCGAGCTGATGATGGGCTTCAACGGCCGCAAGCTGGTGTTCAACCATGACCCGGCCGAGGCCAGCCATCGGCAGGCACTGGCCGACATCCTCGACATACCCATCGACAACATTCCCGACCACAAGGGGACACCGGTCTCCCAGATGGCGGAGGATGACCGCATCTACTGCTTCATCTTCGTCGGTACCCAGATGACCAAGAACATGCCGCGTGTCGGTCACTGGACCCGCCGCATGGGCCGGTCGTTCAATATCGTCATCGACAGCTTCCTGGGCGAAGGGGTGCTGGACCATGCCGACGTGCTGCTGCCAGCCATGACCTATGTGGAGCGGACAGGCGTCATCCAGCGCGGGGACCGCACCCTGCAACTGCAGCAGCAGCTCAGCACCCCGCCGGAGAAGGCCTGGGCCGACGAGCAGATCCTGGCCCGACTGGCGGTGAAGATCGCGGAGCGGCTGCGCAATCCCGACACGGCGGAACTGAACGATCTGGACCCGGACGTGGTGCACCGCACCTTCGCCCGTTATCTGGACAATCAGGACCAGATCATGCCCGACCGGGTGTTCGACCATCTGGTGCAGGTCAGCCGTGACCTGGACATGTATTGCCGTCTGGAGAATGCGGAGGGGGAGGCGATCAGCCACGACATGCTGCGCGCCAACGCCGGCATGGGCGTGCAGTGGGGTGGCAACGGCCGATACAACGTCGAGAACAGCTCCGGCGAGATCTTTCCCGGTCTGCATCAGGACACGAAGACGCTGGCCCGGCTGGTCTGCCCGCCGGACGACTTCATGGCACGGCTGGAGGCGGATCTGCCCCCCGGTACCCTGTCGCTGATCAGCGGTCGCGGACGGCCCGGACGTCAGGCACTGCGGGGCAGGGGACGTTACAACTCTGGCATCAAGACCCTGCCGATCTATGGCCTGGACCCGGACGAGCATCACGTCGAACTGCACCCGGACGAGGCGGCGGCGCTGGGCCTTGAGGAAGGGATTGCGACGCGCATGGTCGCCGGTCATGGCGCCGTGATCGCCCAGGTGGCGCTGAATGACCGCGTCGCCCGTGGCACGGCCTTCATCGACTTCGTGCCGGGGGAGGTGAACCGCCTGACGGATTACGTGGAGGCGGACCAGTTCACCCACCAGAGCCTGATCAAGCGCACCCCGGTGCAGCTTGCCCCGCTGCGCCCGCTGGAACTGGCTCTCTGGTCGGCCCCGGACGCGGCGGCGCTGAACCGCTGCATCGACATCATCTTCGCCGACTGGCGCGCCACCTTCCCCACCGACGAGGACTGGGTGGCAACCCAGCGCGACGACCGGCACGGCATTCACTGGCTGCCGTCGGACCAGTTGCGCGATCCGCAGACCGATGCGGCACGGGAACTGAGCGAGGCCGTCGGCGCCGTCACCGCCTTCTTCCAGCGCTATTCCTCCGATCCGGGCTACAAGGCTGCCGCCGGTGACCTGCTGCGCGGGCTGGACGGGGAACAGCGGGACCGCTTCCTGCTGGTCTATCTGCCGCTGCTGCGCCGCCTCGACTACCAGTCGATCATGCACCCGATCCTGTCCGATTTCGTCGGCGGCGTGACCGTGGTGGATGAGGCGGGCAATGAACAGACCCTCGACCTGCTGTCGGCGCACAAGAGCGCGGTGCTGGAGTTCAAGGAAGAGATCGTGGCGATCCAGCTCTTCGTTGCCGCCAAGCGCGGTCTCGACCTGCTGTTCGGTGCGAATGCCACCATCCGCCGTGATGATCTGGCCTTTGTCAGCGGGGTGGCCATTCCCTGTGCCGGTGACGTGCCGGCGCATTTCCTGGGCATCTCGCCGGCGGAGATCGGGTCCGCGCTGCTGGTGCATTCCCGCGCCATCGGCAACAGCGCCCTGCTGATGGTGGACCGGAAGCGCAACCGCGCCGTCCGTGTCGATGTCATCACCGGTGTGCTGCCGAAGGACCGTGAACTGACCAAGCTGCGCGGCATGGTGATCAACCGCAAGCGCGCCGCGACGGGCAAGGAGCATTGCCGCTTCTTCGACCGGCTGGGCGAACTGATCGTGGACTATGTGCGCACCGGTGATGCCAATTTCGAGATCTCCGGCCCCGTTGATCTGGACTGGGAAGAATACCGGGAGAAGCTCTCCTTCTCCCCCGCCAACAAGTCCGGTTTCGTGAAGTACCTCGTGCACCAGAAGATCTCGCCCGAGCTTGCCGACGCCTTTGTCGCACTCGGCATCATCGACGCCACCAAGGATGCGAAGGCGATCGAGGAGATACGCGCCTGCACTGACCGGGACACGCCGTCACCGGCCCTGTTCGACCCGGACCAGCTCTATGCCGGCACCCTGGCGGAACGGGTGGAGCGGGTCATCGCGCCGGTACTGGCCAATGACGGCGGACGGCTGGATGTGCTGGAGATCGACGAGGGGATCGGTGAACTGCGTGTCCGCTTCGTCGGCAGTTGTTCCAACTGTCCCTATTCGCTGCTGTCCATGGAACAGATCGTCAAACCCAGCCTGCTCGCCATTCCCGGTATCCAGCGCGTCGTCCACCGCGCCAAGGCCCGTGAAGGCGAAGTCTTCAAGCTCGCCCCCGGCGCGAAGGCAGAGGGCGGGATCAGGGCGCAGACCTGATCCGCGCCACCTGCCCGACAGGGCATCACGGACTGCGCGAAATGCCCGCCTTCACCCGGCGGATGGGAATGGAGGATTCGATGGAGGCGACGCCGTCGATCTTCACCAGCCGTTCGATCATCAGTTCCTCGAACTCCTTCAGGCCCGTGACGGCGATGCGCAACAGGTAGTCGCGGTTGCCGGTCATCAGCCAGCAGTCCACCACCTCCGGGAACAGGGAGATGGCGCTCTCGAAACTGCGCAGGGCGTGATCGACCTGGCGGTCCAGCTTGACCGAAACGAACACCGACATGGTGTAACCCAGCGCCGCCTCGTCGATCAGCGCGACATAGCCCCTGATCACGCCGCTGTCTTCGAGCTGCTTCAGGCGACGGATGACCGGTGTGGCACTCAGCCCGACCCGCTGGCTGAGTTCGGCGGCGGTGATCCGACCGTCCTTTCCCAACTCCCGCAGGATTCGCAGGTCGATCTCGTCCAGTTTGGTGGAAGTCACCAGAAAATCCTTCGTTGCCGCCGATAACACCATATCCATGAACAGGATAAGCTGCATTCGCAAGAAATCACTTCGGCCATGGTGATATGCTTTGCCTGCTGCGCGGCGTGCTGACGGCATCCGCCAGGCCGACGGGAACGGTATGGGGACAGGCACCATGAATGCACGGCACAGCCATCTGAAGACCATCGAGCAGCGGCTGCTCTGGCTGTCCCACTGGATGATCCACAATGCCAACCACCTGCGCCCCAAGGAGGGCGGCATCAAGATCGGGGGCCACCAGGCATCTTCCGCCTCCATGGTCTCGATCATGACGGCGCTCTACTTTTCCGCCCTGCGGCCCGAGGACCGGGTGGCCGTGAAGCCCCATGCCTCGCCGATCTTTCATGCGATCCAGTACCTGATGGGGCAGCAGACCCGGGCGCGGATGGAGAATTTCCGCGGCTATGGCGGCGTGCAGTCCTATCCGTCCCGCACCAAGGACGTGGATGACGTGGATTTCTCCACCGGCTCTGTCGGTCTCGGCGTGGCGATCACCTCCTTCGCGTCACTTGTGCAGGACTATGTTTCCGCCAAGCCGTGGGGTGCGGAGGTTCCGCTGGGGCGCATGGTGGCGCTGGTGGGCGACGCGGAACTGGACGAGGGCAATGTCTACGAATGCCTGCAGGAAGGCTGGAAGCACGATCTGCGCAACACCTGGTGGATCATCGACTACAACCGCCAGTCCCTGGACGGGATCGTGCGGGAGGGGCTGTTCGGACGGATCGAGAAGATCTTCGAGGCGTTCGGCTGGGATGTCGTGCGCGTCAAGTACGGCCACCTGCAGCGGGCCGCCTTTCAGGAGCCGGGAGGCGAGAAACTTCGCGCCTGGATCGACGACTGCCCGAACCAGCTCTATGCCGCGCTGACCTTCATGGGCGGTGCGGTCTGGCGGCAAAGGCTGATGGATGCGCTGGGCGATCAGGGCGACGTCACGGCGCTGATCAACCGGCGCAGCGATGCGGAACTGGCGGCACTGATGGAGAACCTGGGCGGCAATTGCGTGCAGACCATGGCGGAAGCCTTCGACGCCATCGATCACGACCGCCCCGTCTGCTTCCTGGCCTATACGGTCAAGGGCTGGGGCACGCCCATCGCCGGCCACAAGGACAACCATGGCGGTCTGATGAACAAGACCCAGATGGCCGAATGGCAGCAGCACATGGGCGTTGCCGAGGGGGAGGAGTGGGAGCGGTTCGCCACCGTCGCCGACCCGGAGGCACTGCAGGCCTTTCTTGATCAGACTCCGTTCTTTGCCCGGGGACGGCGGCGCTATTCGGACAGGGTGATTGCGTCACAGGAGATCGATCTTGCCGTGCGCGGGGAGATTTCCACCCAGACCGCATTCGGTCGGATTCTGGATCAGCTTGCCAAGGGCGACAGCGATCTCGCGGACCGGATCGTCACCATGTCGCCTGACGTGACCGGCACCACCAGCCTCGGCCCCTGGGTCAACCGCCGCAAGCTGTTCGCGCGTACCGAACAGGCCGATACCTTCATCGCGGAGAGCATCCCCTCCACCGCGAAGTGGGAGTTCGCGCCGGAGGGGCAGCACATCGAACTGGGCATCGCGGAGATGAACCTGTTCCTGCTGCTCGGCGCGGCCGGGCTGTCGCATTCCCTGTTCGGCAAGCGCCTGCTGCCGGTCGGCACGGTCTATGACCCGTTTGTCGCGCGCGGTCTCGATGCCCTTAACTATGCCTGCTACCAGGATGCGCGCTTCATGATTGTCGGCACCCCGTCCGGCATCACGCTGGCACCGGAGGGGGGCGCGCACCAGTCCATCGGCTCGCCGCTGATCGGCATGGCACAGGACGGCCTTGCGGCTTTCGAGCCCGCGTTCGTCGATGAACTGGCCATCATCATGCGCTGGGCCTTCGCCTACATGCAGAACGACGGGGAGGGGGACCCGGATGAGCGGACCTGGCTACGCGACGAGACCGGCGGCTCCGTCTACCTGCGTCTCACCACCAATCCGCTGGAACAGCCGGGCCGACGCCCCAACCCGGATTTCGCCCGGAACGTCATCGACGGTGCCTACTGGATGCGCCCGCCGGGGCCGGGTTGTGAGCTTGTCGTGGCCTATCAGGGCGCGGTGGCGAACGAGGCCATTGATGCCGCCGGAAAGCTGGCCCAGCACCATCGGGATGTGGCGGTGCTGTCCGTCACCTCCGCCGACCGGCTGAACGCGGGCTGGACCGCGGCGCAGCGCGACCGCAGCCGTGGCAACCGCCGCGCCAGCAGCCATGTGGAAACGCTGTTCTCCGCCCTGCCGGCCCATTGCACGGTCCTGACCGTCACCGACGGCCATCCCGCGACACTGTCATGGCTGGGTGCCGTTGGCGGTCACCGGACCATCCCGCTTGGGGTGGAACACTTCGGCCAGACCGGCACCGTCGCCGATCTCTACCGCCACTTCGGCCTCGATTCAGCCTCCATCGCCCGGTCCGCCAACAATGCCCTGCGGAAACCGGGGGAGCGGTGACTACTCGGCCGCCGCCGTGGTGACCGTCTCGGGTGTCGTTGTGGCTTCCTCTTCGCGTTCCGCCTGCTGGCGTTGCCACATGGCGGTGTAGAGGCCGTTCCGGGCAAGCAGGCTGGCGTGGCTGCCGCGTTCCGCGATGTGGCCCTGGTCGAGGACGATGATCTCGTCCGCCTCCACGACCGTGGAGAGCCTGTGGGCGATCATCAGGGTGGTGCGGCCCTTCGAGACATCGCGCAGCGCACGCTGGATCTCCCGCTCCGTCGCGGTGTCGAGGGCGGAGGTGGCCTCGTCGAAGATCATGATGCCCGGATCCTTCAGCATCATGCGGGCGATGGCGACGCGCTGCTTCTCGCCGCCGGAGAGCTTCAGGCCGCGTTCGCCGACCATGGTCTTCAGGCCGTCGGGCAGATTGCCGATCAGGGCGCGCAACTGGGCCTGGTCGATGGCGCGGTTCAGGGCCGCATCGTCGGCGGTCAGATCGCCATAGCGGATGTTGTGTTCCAGCGTGTCGTTGAACAGCACCACGTCCTGCGGCACCACACCCAGATGCCGGCGCAGCGACTTCTGCGTCACGCTGCGAATGTCCTGGCCGTCGATGCTGATCCGCCCGGCACCGACGTCGAAGAACCGGAACAGCAGCCGGGTCAGCGTGGACTTGCCACCACCGGAAGATCCGACCACGGCGACCGTGCGGCCCGCAGGCACCTCGAAGGAGATGCCGCCCAGCACGGCCCGGCGCGCGTCATAGCCGAACTGCACGTCCTCGAACCGCAGATTGCCGCCCTCGAACCTGAGGGCAGGGGCGTTCGGTGCGTCCTCCACCTCCACATCCTGGTCGATCAGACGGAACATCTTCTCCATGTCCGCCAGCGATTGCTTCACCTCGCGGTAGACCATGCCCAGCAGGTTGAGCGGCATGTAGAGCTGGATCAGGAAGGCATTGACCAGCACGAAGTCGCCGATGGTCATGCGGCCGTTGACGACGCCGTTGGCGGCCATGGCCATGACGATGACCAGTCCCAGCGCTACGATGAAACCCTGGCCGGTGTTCAGGAAGGCGAGGCTGACCTGGGACCGTACGGCGGCCTTCTCGTAGCGCGCCAGGCGGCCGTCGAAGCGATCAACCTCATAGTCCTCATTGGCGAAATAGCGCACGGTCTCGAAGTTCAGCAGGCTGTCGATGGCGCTGCCGTTGGCCTGTTCGTCGCGCTTGTTCATCTCGCGCCGGATGCCGATGCGCCATTCGGTGACGATGAAGGTGAAACCGATGTAGCAGACCACCGTAGCCAGCGTCGCGACCGCGAACCAGACATTGTACTCGATCACCAGGATGCCGCAGAAGATCAGCGCCTGACCGATGGTGGGCAGCACGTTGAAGAGCGCCATGCGCAGCAGGAAGTCGATGGCCTTGGCACCCCGGTCGATGACCTGATGCAGCGCGCCTGTCCGGCGTTCGGTATGGAAGCGATAGGACAGCTCATGCAGGCGCTGAAACACCCGTCGCCCGACATTGCGCGCCGCCCGCTGGCCGACAGCAGAGAACACCGCATCACGTGCCTGCGCCAGCCCCTGCTGCAGCACCCGCGCCGCGCCATAGGCAATCACGAAGGCCACGGCCACCATCAGGGTCTGGGTGGTCCCGTCCAGCGCATCGACGGCATATTTCAGCAGGAACGGCACCCCGGCGCCCGCCGCGATCGACCCGGCAAGACAGAGTGCCGCGATGAAGATCCGCAGCTTCGGTCCCTTTTCCCCCGCAGGCCAGAGATAGGGCAGCAGCCGCAGCAGCACGGCCCATTCGAGCGGGCCGGTGGGTTCACTGGATGTGCTTTGGCGCAAGGGAGACTCCGGGAAAGGACTTCTGGCGAAATGGGGCGGCAGGATAGGCTTGCCAAGTGTCCGGCGATAGTCCGGTGGCCCGGACTGGCCTATATCGGGCAGCATGATCATCTCCGCCAGCTATCGCAGCGACATTCCGGCGTTCCATGGCGCGTGGTTTCAGGCGCGTCTGCGGGACGGGCATGTGGATGTGCCCAACCCCTATGGCGCGAAGCCGTACCGCGTGTCGCTGCGACCCGGGGATGTGGATGCCGTGGTCTTCTGGACCCGGAACACGCGGCCGTTCCGCGACGGGCTGGGCGCGGCCCGCGCCGTGGCTCCCTTCATGGTCACCTACACGGTGACCGGCTACCCGGCGGTGCTGGAGCGTGGGGTGCCGCCGGTAGAGCATGCGGTGCGGGAGATCGCCTGGCTGGCCGCAACGTTCGGGCCGCGTGCCGTCGTCTGGCGCTACGACCCGGTGCTCTGGACCGATCTGACATCACCGGCGTTCCATCGGCAGAACTTCCGGCGGCTGGCGGCGCAGATCGCGCCGCATGTGGATGAGGTGACCTTCTCCGCCGCGACGCTGTACGCCAAGTCCACCCGGAACCTGAAACGGCTGGCGCCGGACGTCGTCGTGGAAGACCCGGACGACGAGTGCAAGCGGGAACTGCTGTCCGCGCTTGGCCGGATCGCCGTCGATCACGGGCTGACACCCACGCTCTGCTCCCAGCCGCATCTGCTGGCCGACCCGCTGCGCCCCGCCGCCTGCATCGACGTCGCACGCCTGTCCGACATCGTGGGCACCCGGATCGGGGCGCGGCAGAAGGGCAACCGACCGGGATGCGCCTGCGCCGAGAGCCGCGACATCGGCCGCTACGACAGTTGTGCCCATGGTTGCGCCTATTGCTATGCGGTGCGCGATCACGCCAAGGTCGTGCTGGAGACAGATTCCGGCTGATCCTGTCGATTTCCGGCAGGGCGGGCGTGGCCAGCGACTGCTAGGCTGCAGCCGGGACGGGATGAACGGTGAGGGTGCCCGATGCTGGGTGAATATTCCGCGCTGCGGCTGCTGAAGGAAGGGCTGACCGGCAACCGGGGCTGGAAGATGGCCTGGCGCAAGCCGGAGCCGAAGCCGGCCTATGACGTGATCATCGTCGGTGGCGGCGGACACGGGCTGGCCACGGCCTACTACCTGGCGAAACTGCACGGCATCACCAATGTCGCGGTGCTGGAGAAGGGCTGGCTCGGGTCCGGCAACATCGGGCGGAACACCACCATTGTCCGCTCCAACTACCTGCTGCCGGAGAACAACCGCTTCTACGAGCATTCCATGAAATTGTGGGAGGGGCTGTCGCGCGACCTCAACTACAACGTCATGTTCAGCCAGCGCGGCGTGCTCAACCTGGCCCACACGCCGGAGCAGATGGACGCCCACGCCGTGCGCGGCAACTCCATGCGTCTGAACGGCATCGATGCCGAACTGCTGGGGCGGGAGGAAGTGGCGAAGCTCTGCCCCGGTATCGACATGTCGATGGACGCCCGCTTTCCCGTTCACGGCGGCCTGCTGCAGCCCCGCGCCGGGACCGCGCGGCATGACGCGGTGGCCTGGGGCTATGCGCGCGGTGCCGACCGGCTGGGCGTGGACATCATCGAGAACTGTGAGGTGCTGGGCTTCCGTCGCGACGGGGCAGGGCGCATCAACGCCGTCGAGACCACGCGCGGCGAGATCAAGGCGGGCAAGATCGGCGTCGCGGTGGCGGGCAACTCAAGCGTCGTGCTGCTGCAGGCGGGCCTGAACAACCTGCCCATCGAGAGCCATGTGCTGCAGGCCTTCGTGTCGGAGGGACTGAAACCCCTGATCCACACCGTCGTCACCTTCGGCGCCGCCCACCTCTACGTCTCCCAGTCCGACAAGGGCGGGCTGGTCTATGGCGGCGACATCGACGGCTACAATTCCTACGCCCAGCGCGGCAACCTGCCGGTGGTGCACAATGTCCACGGGCTGCTGGCGTCCCTGTTCCCCAACACGCGGCGGCTGAAACTGCTGCGCAGCTGGGGCGGCATCATGGACATGACCATGGACGGCAGCCCGATCATCACGAAGAGCCCCATCGACGGCCTCTACGTCAACGCGGGCTGGTGCTACGGCGGGTTCAAGGCCACTCCGGCGTCAGGCTGGTGCTTCGCCTGGACAATAGCCCGCGACGAACCCCACGACCTCAACGCCGCCTTCACCCTCGACCGGTTCCAGCGCGGGCACATGATCGACGAGACAGGGCACGGCCCGACGCCTGCGCTGCATTGATGAGGGGCAAGGCGGGTCGACGCGCCCGGGAAATTCCCTGATACGAGGAACGCCAGTCGCTACCTTCCGGTATTGAACAGTCACAGAAAGATCGGGTTCCCGCCGTGAGCCAACCCATTGATCCTGCGCCGAGCATTGGCGAACCCTTCCCCCTGAAGCGGCAGTTCCGCCGTCGCTTCGCTCCCGCTCTGCTTGTATTCTTCGCCCTGTCCCTGCTGATCATCGGACTCACGGCGCGTGAAGCTGTGGAGGCCATCTATCTCGAGCTGGCACAGCGACGTGCCCAGACAATCGAACGCTCGGTTCGGGAAAACGGGGGAGAGGCCTGGCAGGCGCTCATGTCCGGTCGTTCGATTGCCCAACTGCGGGAGTCCGACGACGCAGCAGGACTGGCACAGGCGTTCGAAACCGAAGTCGAGCGTCAACAGCTTCCCGAACTCAAGGTCTATGACCTCAACCGTGTGGTGCTCTACGCAACCCATGCGGAGGAAATCGGAACACGTGAGGCCGGCGAGGCCCTCCGCGAGGCGATCAGCGAAGCCCAGCCAGGCCTCGTGACCAGGACCTTGCCCAGTGGGGAGAAGCAGTACGAGTTCTACGTGCCCGTTTACGACGATGATGGGGTCCTGCGCGCTGTCTTCGAACTCTACGAACCCGTCAGGTACCTCGACGATATCTACATCACGTCGGCCATTCCCATCATTGCAGTCCTGGTCCTGCTGTTCGTTGTCCTGGGCGTTGCGCTTGATCGACTTGTCATCCGCGCACAGAGGGATATCGACGCGCGGTCCAACCTGATCGGTGCCTTGCGCCAGCGTCTGGAGTCCCTGGTCTCGGCGACAGCCGCGGATGCGGCACGGGCGGCGGCAGGTGGCAACGAGATGGCCTCCAGGAAGCTGACAACGACACTGTTCTTTTCCGACATCCGGGATTTCACCGGGTTCAGCGAACACCACTCTCCAGAGGACGTCGTGGGGTTCCTGAACGCGGTGATGGGGCTGCAGGTCGATATCCTCGCGCGACATGGTGGCGACGTGGACAAGATGATTGGCGATGCCATCCTCGCCCGCTTCGACGCCGCAGATGGCGCAGCGCGTGCAGTTGCGGCGGCGCGGGAGATACAGGCGCGGGTCAGCCAGGCGCAAATGCCCCGCCGCATCGGCATCGGGATCTTTCGGGGCGAGGTGATCTCCGGTGCCATCGGTCCGGAAACCCGACGCGACTTCACCGTGATCGGCGATGCAGTGAACATTGCTGCAAGACTGTGCACAGCTGCGCAGGCCGGGGAAATCGTGGTCGAGGCCAGTCTGGCGGACGCGCAATTCGGCGCACCCGAGACCGTTACGGTGAAGGGGCGGGAAGCTCCTCTCCAGATTCGCCGTCAGACAATCGACGCAACGGCTGCTTGACCTACAAGCAGGGCCCTGTCGGTCAGGGAGACCGCAGCCCGATCATCACGACAAGCTGCCCCATCGACGGCCTGTACGTGAATGCGGGCCACCGCACGCGAAGAACCCGAAGACCGACGCCTGCGCTGCATTGAGCGGTCTCAGGGCTGCCTTCTCATTTCCCGGCATAGTGGCCCCAGATGGTCAGCAGGCCGATGATCACGAACCCGGCCCCCGCAATGAGCTTCAGGGGGATCATGGTCAGGTAACGTTCCGCCACTGTGCCAAGCGCCACGGCGATGGCGGTGGATGCAACCAGGGCCAGCGAAGCAGCCATGAAGATCAGCATGGGATGTTGCTGCTTGTCGGTGGCGAACAGCAGGGTGGCGAGCTGGGTCTTGTCTCCGAGTTCCGCAAGAAAGACCGTGGCGAAGATCACAGCCAGATGTTGCATGGGCGTTCTCCGGGGGAACCGGGGCAACAGGACGGCGACACGGTCAACAGGTTCCCCCAAGGGTCAACCGTTGCTCGCCAGGGAAACTGCAGCGTCTAGATGCCAATGGTGGCGGTACGGATCTCTGCAAGACGGGCGTTGCAGGCCGCATCGCTGTAGGGTTGCCAGCCGCGGCGACTCTCGACGAAGCCTGGACTGATCCCGTCGCATTCGGCAATTGCGCCCCGCGCACCGTCGGTGTCTCCCTGCATGACGAGCCCGAGGGCGAGGATGTAATGCGACGCCGGTTTCCCGGCATCCTTCCGAATCGCCTCTCGCGCCACCCTGACCGAGGCTATGTAGTCGCCTGCGACAAGGTAGGCCCGCGCCAGAAACGCCAGCTGCGTCGGCGACGAAGCGTCTTCCGGGCAGAGCGCCTGTGCCCGTTCCATGTGGGATATCCCGGAAATATCCCCTGCAAGGTCCGACTTGTTGCCGAGCGCGTGCAGGGTATAGGCGTCGTTGGGATTCAGTCTCACCGCAATACCCGCCTCGGCGATCGCATCCTCGACCAGGCCCAGAAGCTGGTAGGCCGTGCTCAGCTCATGATGCGCCCAGGCCGAGGCGTCATCATGGGCAACGGCCATTCTTGCCGCATTCATCGCCTGTTTCAGGGTCTGGTCGATGTCGGCGCAGTCGCCATTAATGGCGTCGACATTATGGGACATGGCCAGACCGGCATGGGCCTCCGAGAAGTCCGGCTGCAGTTCGATGGCCCGGGAGAACAGGGCACGCGCCTGCGCCGACGATTCAGCGGTGCGCCGCCGCACCAGGGGCTTGGCCCGCAGGCACAGCGTCCAGGCATCCAGGTCTTCCGGTTTCCTGAGCGCCGAGCGTTCCAGTTCGGCCCGGTCCAGCTGCGGGGCTACCACCGACGCTATTGCCTGCACGATCTCGTCCTGCATCTGAAAGATGTCCTCCAGATCACGGTCGAACTTCTCGGCCCAGACATGATGGCCGTTCTCGCAGTCGATCAGCTGAGCGGTCGCGCGGACGCGGGACTTCTGCTTGCGGACGCTTCCTTCCAGGACATAGCGCGCACCCAGTTCCCGTCCCACGGTCCGGACGTCGAAGGACTTGCCCTTGTAGGCAAAGGAGGAATTCCGCGCGATGACATCGAAAGAGCGCCAGTAGGTGAGAGCGGTGATGATGTCTTCGGTCAGCCCGTCCGAGAAATAGTCTTCATCCGAACTGGCGCTCATGTTGTTGAAGGGCACCACCGCAATGGCCGGGCGTTCGTCGGCCGCCTTCGGGTCCTGCGGAGAGGCCTTCGTCCTGTCAGAACCGGTATCCGTGGCTCCCGTCCAGCGCCAGGTCCGGATCGGGCGGTCGATATTCTTGAACTGCTGCAGCCCGCCATCCTCGAAAGGGTATGCCAGCTTGCCGAGGGTCTGCTCATGGATCGTGTCGGAGACCACGACGCCTCCGGGCTCGGCCGAGGCTTCCAGCCGCGCCGCCACATTGACGCCGTCGCCGAAGACATCCTCACCATCGGCGATCACATCTCCCAGGTTGATGCCGATCCGGAACATCATCTGCTGGTCCTGGGGCCGGCCTGCGTTCCGTTCAGCCATTTCCCGCTGGATATCCACTGAACACTGCACCGCATCGACGGCACTGGGGAACTCGACCAGAAGACTGTCCCCGGCTGTGTTCGCGATCCGTCCGCCGAATTCGGTTATCCTGGGATCGATCAATTCCCTGCGGTGCTGCTTGAGGATCGAGAGGGTGCCGACCTCATCAGCGCCCATCAGGCGGGACCAGCCGACAACATCCGCTGCCACGATTGCAGCGAGTTTCCGTCTCGTTCTGGAAGTCATCGGTGCGTTCCGTCCCTGCTGATCGGGTCGTGCATGTTCGTTACCGGTCTCCACAGCGGTGCACTTTCGCTGACAGAGATACAGGATTGACCTACCCGCCTCAATTCAGAAGCGTCCGGAAAATCAACTGGTTGCTGACGATTCCGCGTCGATCATACAGCATGGGGGTGGTCGCTTCCCGACACGGGGAACCGGCTTGAGAACGTTGGACCCCGGCGCGCGAATGAATCAATCCCCGCCGCTGATCTCCCTCAAAGCGGCCTCCAGTCCTGGCCTTACCAACCGGCTCGGGCGCTGATCGCGGTCGTAACGGGTGGCCGGGGTGTTGACCACCTCCTCCAGTGGGGCGGCCTGTCGGGAGCGCTGGGTGCGGCTTTCGGGGGCGGTCTCGTAGGTGGTGGTGCGCTGGCGGACGGTGCGGCCTGACTGGCGGATCAGATCCTCCATCATGTGCGGCGGCATCTCCTCCCCATGCGCGGCACCGGCGGCGCGGGTGATGGTCTCGTTCATCAGGGTGCCACCAAGGTCGTTGGCGCCGGCGGCGAGGCACGCCCGCACGCCCGCCGGACCCATCTTCACCCAGCTTGTCTGGATATTGTCGATCAGACCGTTGAACACCAGCCGGGGCACCGCGTGCATCAGCACCGCCTCCCGGAACGTCGGACCCTTGCGGGCGCGACCCTTGAGGTAGATCGGTGCCTCCATATGGACGAAGGGCAGGGGCACGAACTCGGTGAAGCCGCCGGTCTCCGCCTGCAGGTCGCGGATGCTCAACAGGTGCCGCGCCCAGTGACGGTAGTGGTCGATGTGACCGAACATGATCGTCGCCGTGGTGCGGAATCCGACCCGGTGGGCGTCGCGCATGACGTCCAGCCATTGATCTGTACGAAGCTTGTCCGGACAAAGGGTTGTGCGTACTTCTTCATCCAGAATTTCAGCTGCAGTGCCGGGCAGGGTGCCAAGACCGTGATCCTTCAGCCGCTGCAGGAATTCGGCGACGGGCAGGTCGAGGGTTGCCGCGCCCTGGGCCACTTCCAGCGGGGAGAAGGCATGCACATGCATCCCGGGTGCGGCCTCATGCACCGCGTCCAGGATGTCGAGATAGGTCTGGCCAGTATAGTCGGGGTGGATGCCCCCCTGCATGCAGACTTCGGTCGCGCCACGATCCCAGGCCTCCCGCACCCGGCGTCGGATCTCGTCCAGGCCGATGTCATAGGGGCGGCCGCGCAGGTTCTCCGACAGCTTGCCCTTGGAGAAGGCGCAGAACTGGCACTTGAAGTAGCAGACGTTGGTGTAGTTGATGTTACGCGTGACGACGTAGGAAACACTCTCGCCGCTGACCCGCTGGCGCAGCGCATCCGCCGCCTGCACGACGGCCACGAAGTCGGCGTCGCGGGCACGGAACAGGCGCACGATCTCCTCGGGCTCCAGCCGCTCCCCGGCAACCGCACGGTCGATGATCGGTTTCAGGGTGCCGGAGGGACGCATGGCGGGAAGGTCAGGGATCGCGTCATGCTCCCCTGGCGACCAGGCGTCATCGCGCACCAGTCCCTGTCCGTCGGTACGGTCCAGCACCGCCTTGTGGAACGCCGGATCGAGCCAGCGGTCGGCGTCTTCCATGTGTTCGGGATAGACCGGCAGCCGCTGCGCCAGCCGCTTGCCGCCCAGCGCCGTCTCCAACCGCAGCTTCTCCAGATGCGGCCAGGGGGCTTCGGGGTTCACGAAATCCGGCGTGACCGGGGAAACGCCGCCCCAGTCGTCGATGCCGGCACCGATCAGGCGCGGCAGCACGCCGGGGCTGAGGTTCGGCGGGGCCTGCACATGCATCTGCGGCGCGAAGAGCAGCCGCGCCATGGCAATCGTCCAGCAAAGCTCGTCCAGATCCGGTTCCGGGGCATCGACCATCTTCGTGCCCGGCTTGGCGCGGAAGTTCTGGATGATGACTTCCTGCAGGTGCCCGTGGCGGTCGTTCAGGTCACGCAGGGCGAACAGCGCGTCCAGCCGTTCCGCCCGCGTCTCGCCGATACCGATCAGGATACCACTGGTGAAGGGCACCCGGGCCTCTCCTGCGGCATCCATGCAGGCGATGCGCAGGGCCGGGTCCTTGTCGGGGGAGCCGAAGTGCGGCTTGCCGCGTTCCATCAGGCTGGGCGCGGTGCCCTCCAGCATGATGCCCATGGAGACGGAGACCTGACGCAGCCGGTTCAGGTCATTCAGATCCATCAGGCCGGGATTGAGGTGCGGCAGCAGCCCGGTTTCCCGCCAGACCAGCTCCGCCATGGCGTGCAGATAGTCGAGGGTGGTGGCGTAGCCCAGCCGCTCCAGCGCTTCCCGCGCCGCGCGGTACCGCAGCTCCGGCTTGTCGCCCAGGGTGAACAGCGCCTCGTTGCAGCCCGCCGCCGCGCCCTTGCGCGCGATCTCCAGCACCTGCTCCGGCGAGAGGAAGGCGGCCTCGCCCTTCTTCGGCGGCTCCGCGAAGGTGCAGTAGTGGCAGACATCCCGACACAGATGGGTCAGCGGTATGAAGACCTTGCGCGAATAGGTCACCGTGTCGCCATGGTACGCATCGCGCCGGGCGGCGGCCCGCGCCATCAGATCGGCCAGCGGCAGCTCCGCCAGCGCATCGATCGTCGCGCGATCGGGCAGTTCAGCACTCATGCGCCAAGGTCCCGCGCCTGCTTCGCCAGCAGCCGTTCGGCAATGCCGTTCTCCGTCAGGAACCGGTGAGTCCGCGTGGTGTGCGGCAGGTCGAGGAACTTCAGCACATCCTCCGGCGTGTCGATGTCCAGGCCCAGGCCGGGCAGGGGGCGGATGCTGGGGGTGATACCGATCTTCTCGGCCTCCTGCAGGTGGGGGCCAAAGCTCTCATGGCCGAAATGGAACCGGATCAGGTCCGGTGGTGTCGCGACGATGCAGTTGGTGCCACGCCGGTCATGTGACGGACAGAGTGTCAGCGCCGGGTCGGAATTGCCGTTCAGGGCGATCAGCCCGTCGACCTCGAACACGGTCAGGGCCGGAGCATCACCGGGAATCGTCACGATACCGCGTCCGCCCTTCGCCAGCACATGATCGACGCCACGCTGGACAGCCGCCGACTGCCCTTCGTTCAGCGGCTCCTCCACCAGCTCCGCGCCATAGCGCTCGGCGAAGGCCGCCGCCTTCGGCTCCCGCGAGATGATCACGATGCCGCTGGTCCGCCTGCACTGCACCAGGGTTTCGAACACGTCGGTCAACATGGTCTCGAACAGGCTTCGCCGTTCCTGCGGTGAGAGCTCACCGGCAAGCCGCTGCTTCGCCTGATCCATGTTCTTGATTGGCAGAATGATCCACATGGACCTCTGATCCACCTATTCCTGTTTCCTCCCCAACTGGCGCGGTATCATACATGCGGCAAGGGCCGCGTCCATGAGCAGAACCCTCCGGTTGCTGCATCCGGCCCCTGCGTTTGATGGGGAGAGAGAATGAAAGTCCAGTTCGCGATGCAGGGGGTGCCCCTGAAGAATGCCGGTACCTTCGCCCGGGAGATCGAGGAAGCAGGCTATGACGGCATCGTCACGCAGGAGAATGCGAACGAGCCGTTCCTGCCGCTGGCCGTTGCATCCACCACGACAGAGAGCATCCAGCTCGCGACCGGCGTCGCCATTGCCTTTCCGCGCAGCCCGATGGTGGTGGCGGAGGCGTCATGGGATCTGCAGGCCGCATCCGGCGGGCGATTCGTGCTGGGCCTTGGCAGCCAGGTGAAGGGACACAATGAACGCCGCTTCTCCGTGCCGTGGAGCCCGCCCGCGCCGCGCCTGAAGGAATATATCCAGTCCCTGCATGCCATCTGGAAGTGCTGGGCCGAGGGGGGGCGGGACCTGGCCTTCATCGGCAAGCACTATTCCTTCACCCTGATGACGCCCAACTTCACGCCGGAGCCGATGGGCCATGTCGGCGCGCCGGTGACCATCGCCGCGGTCGGCCCGGCGATGATGCGCGTGGCAGGCCATGTCTGCGACGGCGTCCGGCTGCACGGCTTCTGCACCCGGAAATACATCGAGAACGTGATCATGAAGGAGTTGGAGACCGGTTTCGAACGGGGCGGACGCAGCCGGGAGAACTTCGAGATCTCCGGCGGCGGCTTCATCGCCACCGGCAAGACGGAAGAAGAGGTCCGCAAGATGTACGACTGGGTCCGTTACCGGGTCGCCTTCTACGGCTCCACACGCACCTACTGGCCCGTGTTCGAACAGCATGACCTGCTGGACCTGGGCGAGAAGCTGCATCGCATGTCGGTGCAGCAGCGCTGGGACGAGATGGCGGCGGAAGTCTCCGACGACGTGGTCGACCTGTTCTGTGCCCATGGCACCTGGGACGTGATCGCCAACCGCATCGAGGAACGCTTCGGCGGCCTGTCCGACTCCATCGGCTTCCAGACTGCCGCAGGCGAGGAACCGACCCTGATCGACCCGGACGTGCTGCAGGACATCCAGAAGATCGGCACGACCTTCAAGGGCTATGACCTGAACCACGCGGCCTGATTTCGGAAATTCGTGGCCCGGTGTACGGCGCACCGGGCCACGGTTGCTGCGCCGCTGTGGCGCCCCTGCAGTATTTCAAGCAAGCGTGTCAGTCGCTGTTCGCTAAAGCAGGTTCACCAGGCTCAACTGGCGCATCTGGGCGATCATGCGGAAGCTGGCTTCCAGGGCGACCTGCTGCTGGTTCAGGCGCAGGGCGGCTTCGCCGAGATCGGCGTCTTCCTTGTCGGCGATGAGTTCGGAGAGAGTGATCTTCTGGTCCTCGATCCGGGTCTGCACGTCCTCGACGGTGCGGATGTTCAGCGCATTGTCGGTCGCGGCGGTCTTCATCGTGTCGATGGCCCCCAGCACACGGTCCAGTTCGCTCTGCAGGAACTCGGCCTGATCATTGGTCAGCTGCTGGTCCAGGTCTCCGGCGGGGGCGAATGCGCCCGCACCGGCGGGCAGGGTGCCGGCATCGAACATCAGGATGCGCTGCATCGCATGCAGAAGCTCTTCCCCGACCTGTGAGGCCGTATTGCCGACCGTCACGGAGGTGCGCTCGTCCAGGCGGATGCTGTTCGGGTCGCCCTGATCGTTGAAGAAGTTTCCGGCGGGCGGCTCGGCGGTGGCGATCAGGTCCGCCGTGGTTTCGATGGCCAGCGGCTGCTGGTCGCTCTGCGTTCCGCCGAACAGGAAGCGTCCCTCGAAACGGGTGTTCATGATGGACGCGGCCTGCTGGAACAGGCTGTCGATCTCCGTCACCAGCCCCGTGCCGTCGCCGGTGCCGCGGGCAGTGAACAGGGCGTCGCGCAGCCGGTTCCCGATACCCTCCAGCTCCGTCAGGCTGTGGTCGAAGGCATTCAGGCGGCCGGAGATCGACTTGTTGCTCTCGTAGAAGCCATCCAGCCGGTTCATGATGGAGTGGGAACTGAGCAGCGATGACGTGCCGGCGCCGAAGCCCTTCACATCATTGTATTTCGTGCCGGTCGCGACCTGACGCTGGGTTTCCACCAGGTCGGTCTGCTGACGCAGCATCTGCTGGATCATGGCTTCGCTGTTGCCGAAGGAACCGATACGCATGGTATGTGGCCTCCCTTTCCCTAGATTCTCAGCAGGGCGTCAAACATCTCCTGCGTCGCGGATATGACGCGTGCGGAGGCGTTGAAAGCCGTCTGGAAGGTGATGAGGCGGGTCATTTCCTCATCCAGATTGACACCGGAGACTTCGCTGACCCGCTCACTGAGTTCGTCGCGCAGCGCCTGGCGATCCTCTGCGCGGATCGCGATGTCCCGGGCCGCCTGTCCGACCCGGCCCAGCAGTTCCGAACCGATCTCCGACAGGGTTGCCGTCATCGCGGGCAGGCGACCGGCGCCGTCGAAGCGGCTCTCCGTGCTGCCCAGGTCCTGCAGCGCGATGGCACCGGCATTGTCGCCGATGCCGACTGCCGGGGTGCCGGCTGCATTGACCCTGGCCAGGGCGATGCCTTCCGGGTTGCCGGAGACCGCGCTGGAGACACCGAAGCCGGAGGCGACGGACGCAACGGCTGCGCTGCCAAGCCCGAACAGGTCGGAGGCCGAGACCCCGGTGGTGCCGCGGGCGCTGCTGTCGGCCAGCACCTCGACGCGGAATGCGGAGGCGGCAGCAGCCGGTGTCGCGGTCAGCTTGCCCGCACCGTCCAGCGCGAAACTGACGAGGCCGGAGAAATTGGTGTTGAGCTGGTTCACCATGTCACCGACCGTGCCGCCGATTGCCGCGAAGTCCATTGTCGTGGTGACGGCACGCTGGTTGGCCGGGCCGATCAGGCTCAGCGTCATCTCGCCGGTCATGCCGTGGCCTGTCGCGGCGGTCAGACCGGTGTCGAAGGCGGGGCCGGTTCCGGTGCTGACCAGATCGTTGAGGCCGAAGCGGTGAGAGAAGCCGCGCCCGCCATTGTCCGACGGTGTGGTTGCGTCCTGCTGGATGGCGACACCGCTGGCACCACCGGCTGCGGTGAAGCTCATGACGCCATTGGTCAGGCTGAGGGTGCCCTGTCCGCCCAGCCCGGCGTTGACGGCGTTGACCGCATCCTGGATCGTGCCGCCGATTGCGCCGAAGTCGATGGTTGCAGAGGCCGTGACGGCGTTGTTGGCGTCGAAGGCATGGAACGTCGCGATCCCCGTGAAGCCATGCGGGTCGGTCGCCACGGCACCCGTGTTCCGGCCCGTCAGGGTGGCGGGCGGCGGCACGGCGGTGAAATCATTGTGGACACGGTTCAGTTCGTCCGCGACCTGACCGGCCATCGCACCAAGCTCGACTGCGAGGTCGTTCAGGTTGGTGTCGCGGATATCAAGCAGTCCCCGCAGTTCGCCTGAACGGATGCTGGTATCGATGGACCCGTTGACGGCGGACGCCTGGCCGGTCGCCGGGTCGATCCGCTCGATCGTCAAGGGGGGAAAGGTCTGACCCGCGATGGCGGCTTCGTTGGGCACATGCACCAGCCGCCGGGCCGCATGGTCGACCAGCGGCAGACCGGCGTTGGTGGAGACCGCGAGAATGCCGTTGCCGAGTTCGAAGGTCCGGATGTCCATCAGGCCACCCAGCTCGTCCAGCTTCCGCGCCCGCTGATCCTCCAGGGCGTTGCTGTCGGCCGTATCGGGCATGCGGGAGATCTCGCGGTTCAGGGCGTCGATCTGCTCGATCAGGTCATTGATGGTCTGCACCGTGTCACCGATGCGCTGGTCGGCCTGGCGCTGCAGGTCCCGGACGCCGTCAGAGACCAGGTTGAGATCCTCGTCCAGCCGCTGCAGCGCATCCAGCATGCTGTTGCGCGCGGCTGTCGTCTCCGGATTGTTGGCCAGGGCCGAGGCGGCATTGAAGATGTCGTCCAGGCGGGACACCAGCGTGCGGTCCTGTGTCGGATCGCCCAGCAGGGCCGTCAGCTGCTGCTGGAGTTCCTCCATCGCCTCGAACCGGCCGGACTCAGCCGCCGCGATCCGGAATTCCTGGGACAGGAAGCTGTCCGCAATGCGTCGCACCTCCGAAACCTGAACCCCGACGCCCTGGCCGCCGACGACACGAACCTCCTGGACGGGTTCCTTGCGGGCATAGCCTTCCGTATTCACGTTGGCGATGTTGTCGGAGACCGTCGAAAGCCCGACCTGCGCGGCGATCAGGCCGCTTGTTCCCGCGCTCAGAACACCATTCAGGCTCATGACCGTTCCTCCCCGCCTGCGGCAAGGCTTGCCGGGCCGACGGCAGCTTCAACCCGGGGGCGGCAAATCATGCCGGGTACCTTGTGGCACTGCATTTCTGGCTCAACCGATTGAAACAAAATCATTTTTCCGCCGACTTCCGGGTTGGTTGCGATGGCTGTGCATCTGTTCATGGTGGGGACAGTGCACAGGGTGGACCAGATGGCCGGCGGGGCACGGAAGCCGCATCTCCGCACTACCGTGTGTCCGAGCGGTTCCGCTATCCTGCCCCTGGGCCGAAGCGGCATCCGGAAGGGGGGGGAACAATGGACAGAGCCACGGAACTTTCATTGCTGAACGAAGTGCTGGACCTGCTGGGGCGCAAGACCTTCTTCCTGGACGACTGCCAGACCACCAACGCGGTTGCCAACTACTGCTCCGCCGAGCGGTTCGCGCAGGAAACGGCTGGAATCTTTCGCGCTCTGCCCCTGATGGTCGCGCATGTCAGCGAACTCACCGGGGACAATGCCTTCCTCAGACGCGATATCGCCGGACTGCCGATGCTGGTCACCCATGACGGGGCAGGGGCGTACCGGGCCTTCATCAATGTCTGTCGTCATCGCGGTACCCGGCTGGTGGATGCGGAAAGCGGTTGCGCGCGACGTTTCACGTGCCCCTATCACGCATGGACCTGGAACAATCGTGGCGAGCTGATCGGCATTCCCCACGAACGCGAGGGCTTTCCGGAGGCCGACCGGGAGAGCCTGGGCCTGAAACCCCTGGCCTGTGTGGAGCGGCACGGCTGGATATGGGTTGCGCCGGATGACGCCACGATGGGGGAACTGGACGGTTTCCTGGCGGGGATCGGTGATGACCTGGACTGGATCGGCAGTCGGGACCTGCACGTGGTGGCGGAGACGACCGCGGTGCATGACGTGAACTGGAAGATCCTGATCGAGGGCGGCCTGGAATCCTATCATTTCAAGGTAGCGCACAAGGCGACCATCGGCCCGTACTTCAACGACAATCTGTCCACCTACCAGGCGTTCGGAAGTCATCTGCGGTCCGTTCTGCCGCGCGTGTCCGTGAAGGAACTGGCAACGCAGCCGGAGGCGGACTGGCAATTGCGGCAGCATGCCAACCTGGTCTACACGGTCTTTCCGCTCAGCCAGTTGCTGGTACAGCAGGACCATCTGATCTGGGTATGCATGGATCCCGTCAGCGAGACCAGGACCCGCATCAACCTGAAGACCATGGTGCCGGAGGGCGCGCAGCCGATTGAATACTGGCAACGCAACCATGAGATCACCTGTACGACGCTTGCGGAGGATTTCGTGATCGGTGAGAGCATCCAGTCCGGTCTGGCGTCTGGCGCGAACGATCATCTGACCTTCGGGCGGTTCGAAGGCGCCCTGCACATGTTCAACGACGCGGTCGAGCGAATGCTTGGTGGGTGCGACACGGCCTGAAACGGAAGGCACCGGGATGCGTCACGAAAACCACAGATTATCGCTGTGCTTAACGTCAGATTAAGATCGTTGCCCTATTCAGTCCGTGAAGGGCGGTGCATGCCGTCGTCCGTCCCCGTTTCTCGAGCAGTGCCGCAAGTTGAACAGAACCAGGAAATCGTCAGGTAGCAGACGCTTCTTCGAGGTCTTCGAGACCATGATCGGAGCAACAGCACCGGTGCATCTGCGTACGATGGTTATGGAAGAACGCATTGCGCGTCAGATTGATGCTTCCGTTATCTTTGCGGCAGGCAACTTCACGTTCGCTGTGGTTCTCGCGATCGCCCTCAGTCCGTTCGTTCATCCGCTCTTCGTCTGGCCCTGGTTCGCGCTGACAGTCAGCCTGAGTGCGATGCAACTGATGCAATGGCGAACGAAACGGCGCTCGACGCGACGCTCCCATTCCTCGCGGACAGTGGCGTCCATCGTTCAGAAGAACCTGATCTTCGGGGTAATCTGGGGCGTCTTCGGGGCAGTTGCGGTGACGAACGGGACAATCGCGACGGACGTTCTGCTGTTCATCCTGCTGACCATCACGATTTCGGGTGGCGTGATGCTGAACGCCATGATCCCGCTAGCCGCGGTGGTGCTCTATCTCTGTGCCGGGGTGGTTCCCATGGTCGCGGTTTCGACGAAGTACCCTGATGTCGCGGTCTACATGCTGATCCTGTGCCCGGTTCTCCTGGCCCTGATCGCTTTCGCCGCGCGCCAGAACTTTCTGGTCGGCATCCAGTTTGTCCAACGTGAGTTCGAGCTGCTTGAGACCATGACAAGGCTGGAGAATGCGACTCGCGAGAAGAGTGCCTTTGTCGCCAGTACGAGCCATGAGCTCCGTACCCCGCTGAACGCCATCATCGGCTTTTCCGAAGTCATCCGGGACGAGGTCTTCGGCAAGGTGTCGCCGCCCAGGTATGGCGAATACGTCAAGGACATCCATGGCAGTGCGAGACATCTGCTGGGTGTCATCAACGACCTGCTTGATCTCTCGCGCATTGAAACCGGCAATGCGGAGATCACGCTGGAATGGACCAATCTTTCCGAACTGCTTGCCGAGGCGACAGCGATGGTCGCGTCATTGGCGGAAAGCAGGAACATTGCCGTCACCACCAGGGAGATTGACAGCGATCTGATGGTGCGGACCGACATGCAGAGGTTCCGTCAGGTCGTCCTCAACATTCTCAGCAATGCGATCAAGTATTCCAATGAAGGGTCGCAGGTCACCATCAGCCTGGATACGGGTCGGAAGGGTGATCTGGTCCTTTCGGTCAAGGATCAGGGACTGGGCATGAACCCGATAGAGGTGAGACAGGCACTGACGCCGTTTGGCAGAACCGAATCCTCCGTGAGGACAGGTGAGCAGGGGTCCGGTCTGGGCCTGCCCATCACCCGTCACCTGATGCAGGTGCTCGAAGGCGAACTGCAGATCGACCGCGCCAAGGGGCAGGGGACAACGGTGCGGATACTGCTTCCGGCCGAGTTCTGGGCGACGCGGGTGGAAGATACGCCAACCGGTGGCTCGCAGACGGTCGACGCGGCCTGAATCCTGCCGGCGGGCGAGACCATGCGGTCAGTCGGCGGGCATCAGGAACGCAACAGATGTGCCCTTGCCCTCGTCACTGTCGATCTCGAGCCTTCCGCCATGCAGTTCGACCAGCATGCGGGCAACCGGCAGCCCGAGCCCGGCTCCGGTCTTCGCCGAGTAGGCGTTGGTGCGGACGAGTTCAAAGGGCCTGACGACCTGCTCCATCATCTCCTCGGGAATGCCCTGACCACTGTCCGAGACACTCAGTCTGATCTGGCCCCGGTCCCCGGCAATCGCGACGCTGACCTCACTCTCCGGGGCCGAGTACTTGATGGCATTGTCCAGCACGTTGCACAGGGCACGCGTCACAGCCTCCGCGTCCACCGTCGCCATGACGGCATCACGGTCGTGCCGAAGGTGGACCTGGATACCGGCCGAGGCAGCCTCCGTCGCAAACCTGGCAATGCAGGCCTGCGCGAGGTCGACGAGGTCGGTCGGCTGGACATTCAGCTCGTAGTGACCTGATTCGATCCGCGAGATGTCGAGAACATCGTCAACCAGCTTCAGCATGTTCTGACTGCTGGCATGAATGTCCGCCGCATAGTCCCGGTAGGCAGACGGCTGGATCGGTCCCAGCATCTGTTCCTTCATCATCTCGGAGAAGCCCATGATCGCATTCAGCGGCGTGCGCAGTTCGTGGCTCATCCCGGCCATGAACTGGTTGCGGGTGTCGTTGATGGTCTCGGCGAGCAGCAGCTTGGCCTGCTGCCTGCGCAGACCCAGGGCCTGGGCAATGGCGAAATACAGGGTGGCGATAGCGCAGCCGATGGCTGTCAGGTAGTGGTTCACTTCCAGGTAAGGCGTGATGTCGAATACCCGCAGGTACAGATAGACCGAGGTGACATGACTGAACGCCCATCCGACAGTCACCACAGCGGCATTGTCGACGCCGCGGATCCAGAGATAGATCGCGGTTCCCAGCACGAGAACTGCGCCCGGTCCCGCGACGAAGGCTATCAGCAGAGTATCTATCGGTTTCGGCAGGAACGGCGATACGGTCGTCAGCAGGCCCGCGATGATCAGCAGGCGCATGGCGATGTTGATGCGGGGCGTGTGCTCGGCGGTATTCAGGTAGCGCTGAAAGAACCGCACGCCACTGGCGAACAGCAGCCCCTGGACGACGAAATAGAGCAGGTTCGCGTGCTGCCAGGCCTCCGGCCATATCCAGACCTGACCGAACCCGGTCGCGACCGCCACATAGAGCGCATAACTGAGGCTGAACGGCACGAAATCCAGATAGGCCTTGTCCCGCACCGTCAGATAGACGGTCAGAACGTAGAGGCAGACGGCGATGACCGCCCCGAACAGGAGGCCGAGCAGGATCTGGTCGAGCATCAGTTCGCGTGCGAAACGCTTCTCGCTCAGAAGTTCTAGAGGGGCGAGCAGGACCGACGTGCTCTGGACCTGCAGATAGACAACCGTCGTCGCCATGGCGGGCAGGTGGACCGGAAACGCCGGGAAATGACTCTGCCGGAAGCTCTCCGGCAGGGGCAGGCTGTCGCCGCGCGCAATCCGGACAGGTTCGCCGCCCTCCGGGCGTGGCAGATATGCGGTCACGGAATCAATGTAGGGAAAGCGATAGACGAGCACAGCCGACAGAGCCTCCGCTGCCCTGTTGGTCATGGTCAGTCGCAGCCAGAGGGGGCGGTCGCTGAATCCGAGGTGCAGGGATTGCATCGGGCCGTCTGCGAAAGTCAGGCGCCGGGCGTTCTGCAGGTCCGCCGTACCGGATTCATCAAACGCATATGCCAATGCGAGTTCGGTATTCCCCTCCGGTGACGATTGTCATGGCAGGCCCTCCGGCGCATTTGGGAACAACAGGAAGCCGAGCACCACCAGTGCAGCAATCCCGACTGCCCAGCCGGTGTAGGGCGGAACCCCGGGAAACCGGATCTTCCGTATGACGGCAGGTCTGGTCATCGGATCTTCAATTTCCAGGCTCTCCGCGGAAACAACATCATCGTGCACTGTCCCTGCGATAGCAGCTTTTCCGGATTCCGCAAAAAGGAGGAATTGCGAAAGACGGCATTTCCTTTATCTGCCTGTGGCATATGATTAGGCGCGCTAGGCATTTTTCGGGTGGCATGATGGACGAGGTTCTGAAACTGAGGGCAGAGGCGCTGCGCCGCTTCAACCGGACCCACACGAGTCTGGTCGGGCTGCTGCAACAGGCCTATCTGGACAGCGGCCTCTCGCTGACCGAGGTGCGGGTGATCTACGAGATCGCGAACGGGGACGGATTGACCATCTCGGATCTCGCACGGGACCTGATCCTCGACAACGGCTATCTCAGTCGCCTTGTGCGGGGACTCAAGGACCGCGGACTGATCACCGCCGCGGTGTCGCAGGCGGATGGTCGCCAGCAGATCCTCGCGCTGACGGCTGACGGGGCTGAATTGTACCGATCCCTCTCCGGCAGGTCGCAGAGCGAGATGATGAAACTGATCTCCGGCCTTGGGGAGCAGGATCAGCGGAACCTGATGACGGCGCTGCAGTCTGCCGGGACGTTGCTCGCCAGGGCTTGCGGTCGGCCCGCGCCCACGCCGGTCGTCACGCTCAGAAGCCATCGGCCGGGCGACATGGGGTGGGTGATCTCGGCACATGGACGGATCTATGCCACCGAGTTCGGCTGGGATCATACCTTCGAGGCGATGGTCGCGGACATCGCCGCCGCATTCCTGCGCGACTTCGATCCGGAGTGGGAACATTGCTGGATGGCGGAGATCGACGGGGTCCCCGTTGGTTCGGTCACCGTCGTCAGGAAATCACCTGCAGAAGCGCAACTGCGCCTGCTGATCATCGACCCTTCCGCGCGCGGTCTGCGCCTGGGTGAACGCATGGTCGAGGAATGTATTCGCTTCGCGAAATCAAAGGGCTACGGCAAGCTGGTGCTCTGGACCAACGACAATCTGCACGCGGCCCGCCGGATATACCAGAAGGCCGGATTCCGACTGGTGGAGGAGGAGCCGCACCACAGTTTCGGTGTCGATCTGGTCGGTCAGAACTGGGAACTGGAACTTTGAACCGCCGCGCGGGCCTTGTGGCTGCGGCAGCCACCGGGATCCAGGTCGGTCTCGGCATTGTCGCCACGCGCTTCGTCGTGGACCAGGCCGGACCGGTCTCACTCGCCTTCTTCCGCTACGCGCTTGCGTTCCTCTGCCTTCTGCCCGTCGCGCTGAAGATCGCGCCCTGGCCATTTGCCCGCCGGGACGTGATACCGGTGGTCCTGCTGGGTATTGTCCAGTGCGGACTGGTGATCGTCTTCCTCAACATTGCCCTGCAATACATCCCCTCCGCCCGAGCATCGCTGATCTTTGCCACGTTCCCGCTGCTGACCATGGTGCTCTCCGTCCTCTTCGGGAAGGAGGCGTTCAGTACCCGCGTGGCCTTTGCCGTGGTCGTCACGATCATCGGTGTCGGCCTGGCATTGGGGGAGAAGGTGACGGAAACCGCTGTCGTCGATGAAGGCTGGATCGGTGAACTCGCTGCCTTTGCGGCAGCCCTGTCGGGCGCGGCCTGCTCGATCTTCTATCGCCCCTACCTGATGCGCTATCCGACCGTTTCTGTCGGATCGCTCGCCATGCTGGCATCGGTCATCTTTCTTGCTGCCGCGGCGGCGCCGGAGGGACTCTTCGAGACGCTTCCGGCCTTCAGCGACATCGGGTGGATGGCCGTGATCTTCATCGGCGTCGGCAGCGGCGCCAGCTATTTCCTCTGGCTGTATGCGTTGAGCAACGCGGGCGCGACCGAGGTGACGATCTATCTTGGCCTCAGCCCTGTGACGGCCGCGCTGGGGGGGGCCGTTCTGCTGGGCGAGATACCGGGAACGGCGACCTTTGCCGGTCTCGTTCTGGTACTGGCAGGCCTCTGGCTGGCCTCCCGCCAGCAGCCACCACAGGCAACCGGCCCGGCATGACGGCAATCGGCTCTGATCTTGCTTGAAGTGACCCAACGTCTCTGGCTTGGTGTCGAAATGAAACCCTTTCCGGTCCTGATTGCCGTTCCAATGCTTGCCCTGGTGCTGGCGCTGTCTGCTGCCCATCCGGCCCAGGCGCAGCTTGGCAGTCTATGGCGTGCCATAACGGGGCAGGATGAAGGACCGAAACCGGACAAGGGGTTTGGTCCGTTTCGCGATGAATCCCGACGCGTGGAGGAGGCGCTGAACTGCAGTCGCGTGGTGGAACAGGCGACCGATGCCTTCTCGGACCTGCGACGTCACTGCATCCTGGGCGACAATCGGACGGTGCGTGTCACAATCACCGAACCGGTCGGTCATGAGGGGCTGACCAAACGCGTCCGGCTGACCTGGACCGACAATGGCACCGGCGAGAACCGCGCGCTCAACGCCCCGCCGCATGTCGATCGCTCGGCCGCACAGGCGGCTCTGGCGAGGCTTGCGGCGCTGTTCGTGCCGGAGGAGGCCGACTGGCTGATCCGGCTCTTCACCGAAGGGACCGACGGGACCTTCGACGCAGGCCCGTTCAACGTCTCCGTGGTGCACCAGTCCCGCGCGGGCATGGATCTCCGCACCGTCGAACTGCGGGACGGCAACTATGCGGCCCTGGCCAATTCCGAAGCCGAAAGTGCCCGCCCCGGTTTCGATCGGTGCCTCTTCATCGTGCGCAACATCGAAGTCCTGAAGAAACTGGAGATCGACGGGGAGCCGAGGCCTCAGCGCTCTGACCTGCACCTGACCTACTTCCTCTATGCGAAGCGGGGCGACCGGTTCCTGTGCGAGCTGCATGATTCCGGCTATTACCGCATCAGGATCTCGCAGAAGGATGGTGAGGAGTTCCGCACCCTCGCGCATGGCAACATTCGTTGAGCCGACAGCCGTCACCGTCCGAGTGACTGTGATACCGCCACTCGCCAAAATCGTTTAGGCTTCCCGTACGGGCGCGCGAGAATGCTCGTCGGGGGGAATGAACATGGGTTTCGCACGCTCACTGCTGGCATTGATGATCCTGATCCTGCTCGGGTTCTCCTGGTCCGGAACAGGAGAGGTGAAGGCGCAGGCGCTCCAGGTCCTGAAACAGGCCGAGAAGCGTTCCGAGACCGAGACCGCGCCCGCGCCGGGACAGCAGAGCCTGGAGACCCTGCTGGAACCCACTGTCCGGAAACTCGTCGAAGAGAAGCTCGCTGCGGGCAATGCCGCACAGCAGGATGCCGCACCGCAACAGGGCGGGGGCGATCCCTTCGCGGCACTGATCGACGGTGCGCGCAACAGCATGAACGGCATCATCAGGGGCATTGACGGGGTCATCGCCATCTGGCCCCTGTGCCAGAGCGAGGTCGAGGATGCCTTCATCCTGCTGACGGATTTCGAGGGCTGGCCGCGCATGTGGACCGGCATTGCCAATCTTGCGCTGATGCTGGCCGGCGGCGGACTGCTGGCCTGGCTGACGCGGCGCATGTTCGGTCAACTGGTGGTCACGCCAGCGGCGATCCGCGGTCGGCTGCTGCCATCCCTGACGGTCACCCTGGTGGTGCTGCTGCGTGATCTGCTTGTGCTGGCGGTGATGGTTGCTGCCGGTTTCCTGCTGTCACTGGTCTGGTTCAGCCAGTTCGACCCCATGCGGATCTTCCTGATCAGCTATCTCGCCGTGACGGTCGTCGCGATGGCCGGGTGGTTCCTCGGCAATGCGCTGTTCGCGCCGAAGGCACCCGAACGGCGGATGGTGGACCTGGACGACCGCGCCGCGCGGCGCATGGTCTACTGGCTCACCATCGTCCTCGGGCTGGCTGCGCTTGCCGGGTTCAGCATGGGCATGCTGCGCCTGCTGGGCATGCCGCAGGCCATGCTGGACATCGTGCAGCTCGGTGTTGGCGGTCTTCTGGCGCTCGTGTCACTGGTGGTGATCCTCAGAACACCGGTTGATCACGACCGGCCATCGGCGAGCACAGGTCTTGGCGCGATGCTGCACCAGTTGTTCGGGCGCTATCGCCGGGTCTGGCTGGTCGTTGCGACGGCCATGTTCCTGCTGCTCTGGTCCCTGAGTGTCTTTTCCCCGGACCCGAGCAAGACCGTCGCGGTCTTCTGCCTGTTCGGGGCGCTGGCCGGCGGCCTGTTCGTCTCCCGTCTCCATAATCCGGCGGAACCGGACGAGGAATCTGCCGCGCGCGCGACCGACGCGGGCGGGGAGGCCGGGATACTGGAGATGAAACAGGGTGGCGGCCTGCTGCCGTCTGTCCGCCAGATCGCCTATCTGGTGCTGGCACTGATCGGCCTGGCGGCGTTCCTGCACGTGGTTGCCCTCGATATCATTGCCCTGCAGCAGAGCCCGGCCGGGCAGCTGGCGACCGAGGTGCTGCTGGATGTGCTGGCCATCCTGCTGGTGGCCTCCATCGGCTGGGCACTGGTGCAACGGACGATCACCCGCTTCATCGACCGGGAGAACGAGCGCGCGATGGCCGCTGCCGCCGATCATGCAGTTGATGAAGACGGTCTGGGCGGTCTGATCGTTTCCCGCTTCGGCACGCTGCTGCCACTGATACGCGGTTTCATCCTGACCATCCTTGTCGCCATCACCATCATGGTGGTGCTGTCGTCGATGGGACTGGATATCGGTCCCCTGATCGCCGGTGCGGGTGTCGTGGGCATCGCCGTCGGCTTCGGTGCCCAGGCCTTGGTCCGGGACATCATCTCCGGCATCTTCTTCCTGATCGACGATGCGTTCCGCGTCGGCGAATATGTCGAGTTCGGGGAGATCCGGGGCCAGGTGGAACAGATCTCCATCCGCTCCATGCGCCTGCGCCACCATCGGGGGGCCATTCACACGGTTCCCTTTGGCGAACTGCGCTCCATCACCAACTACAACCGCGACTGGGCGATCTACAAGCAGGAGTTCCGGCTGCCCTATGACACCGACGTCGACAAGGTCCGCAAGATCATCAAGAAGGTCGGTCTGAGGCTGCTGGAGGATCCGGAACTCGGCCCGAAGTTCATCCAGCCGCTGAAGTCCCAGGGCGTGTTCCGCATCGAGGAGGGGGCCCTGATCCTGCGCACCAAGTTCACCTGCAAGCCGCGGGAGCAGTTCATGATCCGCAAGGCCGTGTTTCAGGAAGTGAAGAACGACCTCTATGCGGCGGGCATCGAACTCGCACAGCGCCGGGTCCAGATCGAATGGCCGGACTGGGCGAAAGGCGAGGGTGAAACGGAAACCATGAATGCCGATGCGGCCCCCGCCGTACAGAAGCCGGAAGGCCAGAAGACTCCGCCTGCGGGCGCCGTTGCCGCCGCAGGGGCGGCAGGTCTCGTCATCGCGCAGAACACCCAGACCAAGGAATATCCGGATGAGCCCTGAACGCATGACAGACACGAGACATGTCCCTGCCTATTGCGCCCAGTGCAGATCACGCTGCGGCTGCATCGCCGTGGTCGAGAACGGACGCCTGGCCGGCATCGAGCCCATGCCGGACCATCCGACAGGCGCGAAACTTTGTCCGAAGGGCCGCGCCGCCCCGGAACAGGTCTATCACCCTGACCGTCTGACCCGACCGATGCGCCGGACCACGCCGAAGGGGGCAGGGCCGACCGAATGGCAGCCAATAGGCTGGGACGAGGCGCTGGACGAGATCGCGGCGCGGATGGGCCGGGTCAGGGATACACATGGCGCGGAACAGGTCGCCTTCTCCGTCACCACACCCAGCGGCACACAGCTATCCGACGGCATCGCCTGGATCGAGCGCTTCATCCGCGCCTTCGGCAGTCCCAACACGATCTACTCGACGGAGATCTGCAACTGGCACAAGGACGAGGCGGCGAAGTTCACGACAGGCCATGACATCGGAGTTCCGGATTTCGCAAACACCGACTGCATCCTGCTGTGGGGCAACAACCCGGCGAATACCTGGCTGGCCAGGGCCGGTGAAGTGCAGAAGGGGCTGCAGAACGGCGCACGAATGGTCGTGGTCGATCCGCGTCCGACCACCTTCGCCAGTCGTGCCGACTGCTGGCTGCAGGTAAAGCCGGGTACGGACCAGGTGCTGGCACTTGGCCTGGCGCACCTGCTGGTGCGGGATGGCCGCTTTGATGAAGCTTTCATGCGCGACTGGAGCAACGGTCCCCTGCTGCTGCATGGCGACGAGATGCGGTTCCTCAGACAGTCGGACCTGATGGCCGATGGCTCGTCGGACGTGCTGCTTGGCCAGTCATCGTCCGGCGCCCTGCTGCGCTATGATCGGTCGACCGGCCAATGGCTTGATGATCGGGCAGACCTGCTGCTCGACAGTGGCTGCAGGGTCGAGACACTCTCGGGCGGGATCGACTGCCGTTCCGCCTTTGCCGCCTACCGTGAATTGCTGGACCGTCACGCGCCTGACCATGTTTCCGGGGTTACCGGCATACCTGTCGAGGCCCTCGAGAAGGCCGCGGCAATCCTTGGCGACAGCGCATCCGTTGCCTACTACACATGGAATGGTGTGGGGCAGAGCAGTTCGGCCACACAGACCGACCGTGCCATGACCTTGCTGCACGCCCTGACCGGCAGCATCGGCGTGCCGGGCGGTAATGTGGCGGGCGGAATCGCGCGTTTCAACGACATATCCGGTCCCGAGCTGTTGTCCGCAGAACAGCGGGCGAAGGCGCTGGGTCTGGCAGAGCGGCCCCTGGGACCCCCGGCAAATGCCTGGGTCACCGGTCGTGACGTCTATCGCGCCGTGCTGGGGCAGGGGCCATATCCGGTGCGGGCCCTGTTCTCCTTCGGCGGCAATCTGCTCGCTTCGCAGCCTGATACGGCGCTGGCGCGGCAGGCGCTCACCGCTCTGGAATTTCATGTCCACACGGATTTCTTCCTGAACGCTACAGCGGAGTACGCCGACATCGTGTTGCCGGTCGCGACATCCTGGGAGCGGGAGGGGCTGAGCACGAGCTTCGACAACAGCCTGGAGGGGCAGCGGCACGTGCAGTTGCGTCCGGCGGTCGTGGCACCGGTGGGGGAATCACGCTCGGATATCGATATCGTCCTGCAACTTGCCGAACGTCTGGGCTTGTCCGACCGTTTCTTCGATGGCGATGTGGATCGGGGACACGATCACCTGTTGGCTCCATCAGACCTGACCGTCGCGGAACTGCGCCGCAAACCGGAAGGAATCAGCCTGGAGGGAGAGGTCACCTACCGCCCTCATGCCCTGCAGGACGAATCCGGCCAGGTCGCGGGTTTCGATACGCCGACCCGCCGACTGGAGGTCTGGTCGGAGGTGCTGCAGCAGCACGTCGGGTCCGGTTTGCCCTATCCGGCACAGGTTCCCGAAGCCGCAGATCCGTTGCTGCCCCTGAGTCTGGGATGCGCGAAGACCGTCGCCTATTGTCATAGCCAGCATCGCAACCTGCCGTCCCTGCGCCGGCTGGTGCCGGATCCGTTGCTGGAAATCGGCGCGGCGACAGCGGCGGAGCGGGGGATTGCGGATCAGGACTGGGTCCGTGTTTCCACGGCCACGGGCAGTTTCGTTGCCCGCGCCAGGGTGACCCGCAAGCTGCGCGAAGGCCAGGTCTTCGCACAGCATGGCTGGTGGGTGCCGGATCCGTCCGGTCGAGCATATGGCGATGGCACGGGGGACCCGTTGGGGGCCAACATGAACCAGGCTGTCAGCACCGCGAACTGCGATCCTGTCAGCGGGTCGATCCCCCTCAGATCAAGTGCCTGCGAGGTTGTTCGCCTTGCCGGTGATCACGCGTCTGGTGTGGTTGGCGCAGTGTAGCCCATCTTCTCGGGATCACCGGCCGCCCTGTCAGCCAACTGCCTGTCCGCACCCGGTGTAACCGGTGCCGTGACCATGGCAAGTACCATCGCGACCAGATCGTCGGTAAAGACGTCCGAGAGATCGTCGAGTTTTCCGTTCCTGTCCCAGTCGCACAATACACCGGAGGCTGCACGGCTGCCTGCGTAGAGCCTGTAGCGCAGCAGCATCGGCGGCACGTCGGGCAGGCAGTGCACGACACCCTGATGCGCCCGACGCATGCCGCTGTCCATCCCCTTCATGATCTCCATGAGCCGCAGATCTGGATCCTTCAGGACCTGGTCGAGGAAGCGCAGCGTCTGAAGACCGGATTCACCGTCGGAGCGCTGTTCGCACAGGGGGCGGACCAGCGCGTTGATGTAGTCACTCACGACCGGTTGCCTTCCCGAGGCTTCCAGTTCGTCGACAAGCTGGTTCCTGCGGGCATCAATTCTCGCGACACCGCGTTCGAACACGGCCCGCAACAGGCCTTCCCGTGATCCGAAATGGTACTGGATCGCCGACGTGTTGCGTTGACCGGCAGCCTGCAGGATCTGCCTTTGGGAGACCATCGCGATCTCCTGCTGTCCGTACAATTCACCTGCTGCCGTCAAGATCTTGTCCTTGGCACTCATTCCCTGTCTTCTCCCCCGTTGGTCGACGTCCAGTTGTCGCTCGACCTGTCTCTCATTCGGGGCCGCACCGTCATGGTCTTGCTGCCATGATCGTATTCAACCCCGTGGCTCACAACCTACACGTGACTCGACGCGCGTTTGCAGGATGCAACTGCACCTTTTCCTGAACAATTGGCGTCCAGGTCAATGTGCGTTTCGTCCCGGATGATGCGGCGCATCGAAACGCATGCATGGTTGCCAGCGACGGTCGCCGCGCCATACTGCTGCCAGCAGGAACGAAACCGGGTATGGAGGCGGGACAATGAAACTCACACGCAGGCAGATGCTGCAGGGTACGGGCCTGGGGGCGGCGGCGATGCTGCTGGCACCGGGTGGAGCGCTGGCGGCGGCGCACGGCGGCGGGGCGGTGACCATCGCCTATCATGTCAACCTGCCATCCTGGGATCCGACCGTCGGCCTGTCGGCGGTCAATCCGACGATCCAGACATTCTATCAGACAGTCTACGACCAGCCGATCACGCAGAACCCCGACCTCAGCTTCTCACCAGGGTTGCTGACCGGCTGGGGCTGGAACGATGACCGTACCGAGATCTGGATGGACGTGCGCGAAGGTGTTACCTGGCACGACGGTTCCCCCTTCACGGCGGAGGATGTCGCCTGGTCGCTGACCCGCGCGGGTAACCCGGAGACCGGCAATCCGATCCAGTTTCTCTGGTCGAAGGTCACCGACTACAAGGTCAGCGGCAACCGGGTGACCGGCAAGGTTGCGGCCTATGAGCCGACATTCTTCAAGTGGCTTTCGTTCCTGACCGGCTACTTCATGCCCAAGGCCTATTTCGAGAAGGTCGGTGCGGAAGGTTTCGAGAAGGCCCCGATCGGGACCGGCCCCTACATGGTGGAGGAGTTCCAGCGCAACGCCTTCGTCCGGCTGAAGCGGAACCCGAACTACTGGGGCGAGAAGCCGGCCTTCGAGACCGTTGTCTTCAAGTTCGTCACCGATGCGTCTGCCCGCGTGGCGGAAGTGGAGAGCGGCGGTTCCGACATCACGCTGGAGATTCCGTATCAGGAATATGACCGCCTGAAGCAGAAGTCGGGTCTGGCGGGTGTCACCACACCGGTCAGCGACATCGGCATGATCTTCCTGAACGACATCGAGGTCATGACCGATCCGAACGTGCGCAAGGCCGCAGCCCACGCCATCGACAAGAAGGCCATCGTGGACCGGTTGCTGCGGGGCTATGGCGTGCCCATCGACACGCTGCAGGCACCGGAGTACGCGGCGTTCGATCCCTCGATCCAGGTGGCCTACGACCCGGAGGCATCGAAGGCGCTGCTGGCGAAGAGTGGCTATTCGACCGACAATCCGGTGCGGTTCCGCATCCAGACCACCCGCGGCTTCAAGCCGAAGGACTACGAGATGGTGCAGGCCATCGTCGGCATGTGGCGCAAGGTCGGGATCGAGGCGGAGATCGAGGTCTACGAGATCGCCAAGCATTACGAGCTGCGCGCGACGGACACGCTGGCTCCGGCGGCGTTCTACAACTGGGGCAACTCCATCGGCGATCCCTCGACCTCGACCGGGTTTGCCATGTTCGGACCGTCGCCGCATTCCGTCTGGGACGGGCAGGATCTGATCGACATGATCGGCCCGCTGTGGGGCGAGGCCGACGAGGCCAGGCGCATTGCCGGCTACAAGGCCGTGGACAGGCATATCGCCGAGAATGCCTACGTCATTCCGCTGCTGCAGTACGTCCAGCCGATCGTTCATGCTGACACTGTCTCTGTCGGCACGCATGTTTCGGGTGTCCTGCTGCCCCAGGCCGTGAAACCGGCCTGAGGCCGCCGCTGTTGCCGGGACCGCGCCGCGACGGCCGTGGCGCGGTCCTGCCCTCCAGTCCAGTCGGGGAAGTCTGAATGAGTGGCAGCCTGCTTCTCCGCCGGTTGGTGCAGGCGGTGCCGACGCTGTTCGGTGTTTCTGTCGTGGTGTTCGTGCTGGTCCGCGTGGTGCCGGGCAATCCCATCGCCATGATGCTGCCCCCCGGGGCCAGCCTGGAAGACATGGAGCGGCTGCGTCAGGCCTACGGGCTGGATGGCAGCATCGTCGAGCAATATGTGATCTGGCTGGGACAGGCGCTGCAGGGCTCCTTCGGGACCTCCATCAGCCTGCGGCAGGATGTTCTGGAACTGGTGCTCGGGCGTCTTCCGGCAACGCTGGAACTCGCGGTTCTTGCCACCATCATGGCGGTCACCGTAGGGGTTCTGGCGGCAACGGTCGGGATCCTGTTCCGGGGGCGCTGGCCCGAGACACTGATTGACGCCATCAACGGGTTCACGCTGGCGGTGCCGGATTTCATCTGGGCGCTGGCGCTGATCCTGGTCTTCGGCGTGCTGCTGCCGGTGCTGCCGATCTCCGGCCGTGTCGATCCACGGCTGGGCACCGAATTTGCCACGGGATTCTACCTGATCGAGGCACTGGTCAGTGTGCGGTTCACCGTCGTCGGTGACCTGCTGGCCCACATGATCATGCCCGCGATTGCGCTGGCGCTGCCTCTGGCCGCGATCATCACGCGGGTGCTGAAGAACAGCCTGGCGGAGGCCATGGCCCAGGACTACGTGATGATCGCGCGCGTGAAGGGCTTTTCCCGCTGGCGCATCATCTGGGTGGAGGCATTGCGGAATGCCTCGATCCCGGCACTGACACTGACCGGTGTGCAGTTCACCTTTCTGGTCGGCGGCACTGTGCTGGTGGAGAAGATCTTCTCCTACCCCGGTATCGGCAACATGGCGATCGATGCGGTGATCAACCGGGACCTGCCATTGATCCAGGGGCTGATCCTGAGCTTCGCCGTGATCTTCATCGTCGTGAACCTGCTGGTGGACCTCTCCTACGGGCTGCTGAACCCGCGGCTGCGCACATGACCGGGGCGCGGCTGAACTGGCGGATCGTGGTGGGCGGCGGCGCGTTGCTGGTGCTGGCGCTGATTGCAATCGCGGCCCCGCTGCTGGCACCCGTCGATCCGCTGGAGCAGGACCTGTTCCTGGAGCTGCTGCCGCCCTGGTGGCAGGCCGATGCCGATCCGACACGGGCGCTGGGGGCGGACAGTCTTGGCCGGGATGTGCTGTCGCGCCTGATCCATGCCGCGCGACCGGCACTGATCGTGGCCGTCGTCGCGGGGGTGCTGACCATGCTGCTCGGCACGGCCCTCGGGCTGCTGGCCGGGTACATGGGGGGCATGATCGACGTCGTGATCTCCCGCATGGTCGATATCTGGACCAGCTTTCCGCCGGTCCTGCTGGCGATCATGCTGGTGGCGCTGATCGGTACCGGGCTGCATTCGGTCATCATCGCCATCGTGCTGATCGACTGGACGCGGTTCTGCCGCGTCGTGCGCTCCGAGACGCTGGCGCAGACGGAGATGGAATATATCGATGCGGCGGTGATCGGCGGGCTGAAGCGGGGCGCGATCCTGTTCCGGGAAGTGCTGCCGAACGTGCTGCCACTGGTCATCGTGCTGCTGACACTGGAAATGAGCATCGCCATCATCGTGGAGGCGATCCTGTCCTTCGTCGGCCTCTCGGTCTCGTCCGATTCCCCCACCTGGGGCGGCATGATTGCGGAGGGTCGGCAGGTCATTCATCAGGCCTGGTGGGTGATGGCCTTTCCCATGGGGCTGATCCTGATCGCCGTACTGGCGCTGAACCTGCTGGGTGACGGACTGAAGACCGCTCTCGATCCGGTACTGCGCCGATGAACCCGGTCCTCGACATCCGCGATCTGCGCGTGTCGCTGCGGCGCGGTGCCCATCTGGTCCGCGACGTTTCCCTGTCTGTCGATGCGGGGGAGGTCCATGGCCTGGTGGGGGAAAGCGGTGCAGGCAAGACGATGATCGCCAGGGCCGTCCTCGGCATCCTGCCGGATGCGATCCGGGTCACCGGCGGCACTGTCCGGTTCCGGGGCGAGGATCTGCTGCGACTGCCCCCGAAACGGCTCCGGTCGCTGCTGGGGCGCGAGATCGCGCTGATACCGCAGGATCCGCTGACCGGCCTCAACCCCGCCCGGCGCATCTCGGCGCAGATGACCGACATGCTGCGTCATCATCTTGGTCAGTCGCGGGGGGAGGCGCGGGTGAATGCGCTGCGCCTGTTGCAGGAAGTGCAGATCCGTGACCCAGAACAGGTCCTCGACCGCTATCCCCACGAACTTTCGGGCGGCATGCGTCAGCGGGTGCTGATCGCCATCGCCTTCTCCGCCGAACCGTCGCTGATCGTCGCGGACGAGCCGACGACGGCGCTGGATGTGACGGTACAGAAACAGATCCTGCGCCTGATCCGCCAGATGCAGGAACGACACGGCACGGCGGTCCTGTTCGTCACCCACGACCTGGGCATCGTGGCGAAGGTCTGTCACAGGGTCACCGTGCTGCACACCGGGCAGGTGGTGGAGCAGGGGGGCATCGCCGACATCATGTCCGCGCATGCCACGCCCTTCACCCGCGCGTTGATGGACGCAACCCCGCGCTATGACCAGCCTGCGGATGCACTGCATCCGGTGCCGGAACATGTTCACCAGGAATTGCGCGCCGCCGCACGCCGCTTCGACGAGGCCAATCCATGAGTCCGCCGCTGCTGCAGGTGCGCGACCTGACCCTGTCCCTGCCGGACCGGTCGCGCGGCGGCATGTTCAGCAAACCCCCGATGGTCGATATCCTGCGTGGCATCAGCCTCGACCTGCGGGCGGGGCATTCGCTCGGCATTGTTGGCGAAAGCGGGTCCGGCAAGACCAGCCTGGGCCGGGCAATCGTCAGACTGTACCAGCCGACCTCCGGGCAGATCCTGTTCGATGGCGCCGATATCACCACCCTGGATGAGGCTGCCATGCGCGCCCATCGCAGGAACATGCAGATGATTTTCCAGGACCCCCAGTCGTCACTCAACCCGCGCCGCAGGATCGGCGAGATCGTCGCGCAGCCCGTGCTGACACTGGGACTGGAACAGGACCGCCGTGCGGCCCTGAAACGCGCGGATCTGGCGCTCGACCGGGCGGGACTGGGGCATGCTTTTGCGCGGCGCTATCCACATGAACTTTCCGGGGGACAGCGTCAGCGCGTCGGCATTGCCCGCGCCATAGCGACGGAACCAAGGCTGATCGTGGCCGACGAGATCGTTTCCGGACTGGATGTCTCGACGCAGGCGCAGATCCTGGCCCTGCTGAACGATCTGAAACGGGACATGGGCCTGTCACTGGTCTTCATCAGCCACGATCTGTCGGTCGTGCGGGTGCTGGCGGATCGGGTGATGGTGATGCTGGGCGGGCGCGTGGTAGAAGAGGGCAACACTGCCGACGTGTTTCAGGGCCCGAGAAATGCCTACACACGTCAGCTCATAGACGCGGTTCCACTGCCGGTGATCGATCCGGACTGGCTGGACTCGCAACCGGGAACGGAGGGGACGCGAATGGTCGATATCAAGGGGCAGACAGTTCTGGTCACGGGTACCAGCCGGGGCATCGGCAAGGTCTTCGTGGATGCGCTGCTCGCCACAGGGGCCGCGAAGGTCTATGCCGCCAGCCGCAAGGGCGACGGCGCACATGACGACGGCCGTGTCGTCCCGGTGAAACTGGACGTGACCAGTGCTGCCGACATCGCGGCGGCGGCGGGAACCTGCGCCGACACCACGGTGCTGATCAACAATGCCGGCATCAACTTCAATACGAAGCTGCTTGATACCGACCAGACGGATGCGGCCGCAGCGGAGATGACGACGAACTATTTCGGCACCCTGAACATGTGCAGGGCCTTCGCGCCGGTGATCGAAGGCAATGGCGGTGGCGCCATCGTCAACATGGCGTCGATCCTTGCCCGGGTGAACCTGCCGCTGATGGGCTCGCTCTGCGCCTCCAAGGCTGCCGTCTATTCGATGACACAGGGAATTCGCGCTGAACTGGCCACGCGCGGCGTGGCGGTCTTCGCGGTGCTGCCCGGCGCGGTCGATACCGACATGACGAAGGATTTTCCGCCACCGAAGGCCGCGCCCGCCGACATCGTCGCGGAAGTGCTCGCCGGCATGAAGGCAGGGGAAGCCGACATCTATCCGGGCGACATGGCGAAGGGTGTGTCGGGCGGCCTGGCCGCTGACAGGCCCGCCGTCATCGCCGAGATGGCCGGCTACGTATAGGTTAGGGAATCAGGTTTCGGACGAGGGAGCAGTTTCGGATGGGTACTTACGTTGACATCAGCGCAACGGATGGCGCAGGCACCATGCGCGCCTATCTGGCAACACCGGAGAAGGGTTCCGGCCCCGGTCTGGTGCTGTTGCAGGAGATCTTCGGGGTCAATGCCTTCATGAAGGACATGGCCGACTATTTCGCGGAAGAGGGTTATGTCGTGATGGTGCCGGACCTGTTCTGGCGGATCGAGCCCGGCGTGGAACTCGGCAGTTCGGAGGAGGAACGCGCGAAGGCATTCGATCTCTACGGCAAGCTGGACGTGGACAAGTCGATCGAGGATGTGGCTGCCACCATTGCGGCTCTGCGCGCGCATGAGGCACAGGTCGGCAAGGTCGGCGCTGTCGGATACTGCCTTGGCGGTCGGCTGGCTTGGCTCGTGGCCGCCCGGACCGACATCGACGCGGCGGTCGGCTACTACGGCGTGAAGATCGAGGGGGATCTGGCGGAGAAGGGGCGGATCACCGCGCCCCTGATGCTGCATTTCGCCGAACTCGACAGCTACACCCCACCGGAAGTGATCGAACAGATCAGCGGCGCGACCGCCGACATGCCCAATGTGGAGATCTACACCTACCCAGGTGCCGATCACGGCTTCGCCCGCCCGACCGGCGCGAACTATGACAAGCCGTCGGCAATGATGGCCTATTCCCGCACGCTGACCCTGCTGCGACGGGTCCTCGGGCCGGTCTATGACCTCAGCCAGCTCTGGGACATGCACTGCTTCTACGAGTTCGCGGAACGTGACGTGGATGCCACCATGGCGACGATGGTTTCGGCACCCTACGTCAACCACATCCCGACCATGACCGGCGGTGTCGGGCACGATCATCTGAAGCGGTTCTACAAGTACCACTTCGTCGATTCGAACCCGGAGGACACGAAGCTGGTGCCGATCAGCCGCACCATCGGCACCGACCGGCTGGTGGACGAGATGCTGTTCTGCTTCACCCACACGCGGGAAATCGACTGGATGCTGCCCGGTATCGAACCGACGGGGAAGTATGTCGAGGTCCCGCTGATCGCCATCGTCCATTTCCGCGGCGACAAGCTCTACAACGAGCATATCTACTGGGATCAGGCCTCCGTGCTGGTGCAGATCGGCAAGCTGGACCCAGCGGGGCTGCCGGTCGCCGGACATGCCACCGCGCAGAAGCTGCTCGATCCTTCGCTGCCGTCGAATGAACTGATGGGCGACCTCTGGAAGAGCAGTGAGGGCAAGCCGATCTGACGGCGTGCCCTCACGGCGAAATGCACTGCTGATTGTGGCGCTCAGGCGCGTTGCACGGGTCCAGGAACCATTTGACGTACCACAGGCCGAAGCAGGCAGCGACCGGCAGCTTCAGAAATAGGCCCTGCTCTCGAAGGCCGCATAGATCAGGGCAACGGCGCCGCACCATGATGCACCGATCCGCCACGCTAGCATCGCCGCGGGTCCGCCCGCGTACTGGCGGGTTCTGATGACGGCTCCGGCGCTGACCGCCATGACGATGAAGAAACCAAGCAGCAGGCCGGGCAGGGTGGGCAGGGGGACCTCGCCCCAGGCATGTCCGGTCAGGGCACTCAGGCAGCCGACAAGGCCGCCGGTCGCGGCCAGGATCGCGACGATGCGTCCGGGCAGCTTCGGCAGCAGGGCAGCGAGTGCCGCGAAAATCGCACCAAGAAGCACTGCGATCGGTTCAATGAACGGACCAACGTAGGATGCGACCGGAACTGCCACGATGACACCCGCCAGAAAGGCCAGCAGGATCGGCGCGATTCTCGTGTGGCCGCCCAGCCCGACCAGAAGACCAAGCGGCAGGATGCAGAGCAGGATGGTCGGCGCGATCACGGGGAGCGTCACCCCCTCCATGAACGACGCCAGCATGCTGCTGCGGGAAAATGCATGTGCATGGGCCAGCTCCGGCCCGATCAGGACCAGGCCGGCGGCCAGAAGGCCGAATGCGGTGCGGCTCCGGATCAAGCGATACCGACGAGGAATGCGCCGCCGACCGCGGCAATCACGACACCGGCTGCCCGGACAATATAGGCACCCTTCGGCATGGAAGTGGCGAAGCCCAGCAGGATACCCGCGAGGTGCAGCACCCCGGTTCCGACAACGAAGCCCAGTGCATATGCGAACGGGTTGGCCGCATCAGGCAGTTCCGTCCCGTGCGCATGACCATGGAAGATCGCGAACACGCCAACGATGACTGCTGCGATCCACAGCGGTGCCCTGACGGCGAACGCGACCAGCAGCCCCAGGACGATACCTGACACGGCGATGCCCGCCTCCACGGCCGGTACCGGAATGCCGGCAACCCCGAGTGCGCCGCCGAATGCCATCACGAGCGGGAACACCACCGGCAGGATCCAGATTGCGGGCTTGCCGAGGAATGCGCCCCAGAGGCCGACCGCGACCATGGCCACGACATGATCCCAGCCAAGTATCGGATGGGTGAAGCCGCTGATCAGTCCGCCTGAAAGGCCTTCACCCGTGTGCGCCGATGCCTCGCCCGCTGCCAGCAGTGCAAGACCGATCATCACGACCATGGCGGTTCTGAAATGGCTCATGCTGCATCTCTCCACATTCGTACCGTCTGTTTCACCACGCCTGGTGCAACGGACCAGGCGTGGTGATTGAAGACCTGAATCAGGCCTTCACGGTCGGGATCGTGAAGTCCGGGCCGATCTTGTTGCCGCCGGGCCAGCGGCTCGTGACCGTCTTGATCTTGGTGTAGAACTTCACGCCCTCGGGGCCATGCTGGTTGGTGTCGCCGAAGGCCGAGTTCTTCCAGCCACCGAAGGTGTGGAACGACAGCGGCACCGGGATCGGAACGTTGACGCCGACCATGCCGACCTGGACACGGCGGGCGAAGTCGCGCGCGGCATCGCCGTTGTGGGTGAAGATCGACACGCCGTTGCCGAACTCATGGTCGGAGGGCAGGGCCAGCGCCTCATCGAAATCATTGGCGCGGACGACCGACAGCACGGGGCCGAAGATCTCTTCCTTGTAGATGCGCATGTCCGGCTTCACGTTGTCGAACAGGCAGCCGCCCATGAAGTAGCCGCTCTCGTAGCCCTGCATGCGGAAGTCGCGGCCATCGACCACCAGGTCGGCCCCTTCCTCGATACCCAGATTGACGTAGGAAAGCACCTTCTCGCGATGCTCCGCCGTCACCAGAGGGCCGAAATGGGCGTCCGGATCGGTCGAGGGACCGACCTTCAGCGTCTCCACCTTCGGGCGCAGGCTGGCCATCAGGGCCTCGGCCGCTTCCTGACCGACCGGCACGGCGACGGAGATCGCCATGCAGCGTTCACCGGCGGAGCCATAGGCGGAACCGATCAGCGCGTCGGACGCCTGATCCATGTCCGCGTCGGGCATGACGATCATGTGGTTCTTGGCACCACCCATCGCCTGGCAGCGCTTGCCGGCCTCTGCGGCCTTCTTGTAGACATAATGGGCAATCGGCGTGGAGCCGACGAAGCTGACGGCCTGGATGCGCGGATCTTCGAGGATCGCATCGACCGATTCCTTGTCACCATTGACGACATTCAGCACACCCGGAGGGGCACCGGCCTCCAGCATCAGTTCGGCCAGGCGCATGGGGACACTCGGGTCCTTCTCCGACGGCTTCAGGATGAAGGTGTTGCCGCAGGCGATGGCGACCGCGAACATCCACATCGGCACCATGGCCGGGAAATTGAACGGCGTGATGCCGGAGACGACACCCAGCGGCTGGCGCATGGAATAGAGGTCGATGCCGGTGGCGACGCTGTCGGAATATTCGCCCTTCAGCAGATGCGGAATGCCACAGGCGAACTCGACGACTTCCAGCCCGCGCTGCACGGAGCCCTTGGCGTCGGGGACAGTCTTGCCATGCTCGGACGCCAGCAGTTCGCCCAGCTCCTGCATGTTCTGTTCGATCAGTTCCTTGTACTTGAACATCACGCGTGCGCGGTGGATCGGCGACTTGGCCGACCATTCCGGAAAGGCTGCCTGCGCATTGCTGATCGCCGCATCCATCTCGGCACGGCTCGCCAGCGCCACCTCCTTCGACTGCTCACCCAGCGTCGGGTTGAAGACCGGATGGAACCGACCTGAAGTTCCGGCGACATGCTTGCCGCCAATGAAATGTCCAACCCTGTCCATCTGATCCTCCCCGGATGCGCGATATGTTCTGGAATACGACGGGCAATCTATGCCGAGCCAACTGTCGCGGGCAAGGTCGCTGAATGCGATCAGTCGCCGCTGCTCAGGCATGGCGAGGCGGGGGCGATGGCGTCTGGAGACCGTTCCAGCGCCTCCCTGATCGCTTGCGTGAACCGGTCATGCAGAATTCGGGTTCCGGCATCCGACAGGTGGTGCGCATCCTGGTAGAGCAGGGCGCCATCTGCATTCAGCGCGCGGATGACCCGCCCCTCGCCTTCGAACAGAGGTGCCACATCGACCACGGCGACCCCTGCGCCGACCGCCGCGCGGACCGACCGATTGCCCGTGATGCGCAGTTCATGGATGTTCTCCGGCTCGAGAAAGGGACCCTGGTTGTCCCTGCTCACGACCTCTCTCGGCGCGGAGAAGGGCAGGTACGGAGGCTGGGTCAGCAGGATGACCTGTCCTGTCCTGGGCACCAGGAACCGCAGGCTCTCGCACAGCGCCGGACTGCCGGGCGCCAGCATGAACGACCACTTGTGGGTCATGATCACGACATCGGGGGGATAGTCCTCGATCGCCCTTTGAATGTCGGGCCAGAGCGAAGCCTGCGCCCCCGGCAGATGGTTGCGTGACGGACTGGCCAGTACCCGCAGGTTCACGCCCAGTTCGGAGGTGACCCGGTTCAGTGTGCGCGCATACATGGCCGCATGGCTGTCACCGATCAGGGTGACTGTCCGGTCACCGCCATGGTCGATGAACAATCCACCGCTCGCGATCCGGTCGGCATCGGCTGCCGGATACCAGGTTTGGCGCATCTGGTATCCGCCAAGCGCGGCGAGCGCCACGACCACCAGGGTTGCGCCGAACACGGCCAGGTTGCCGCGCCAGCCATTGATCAGCCGGCGCATCGGGCGTTCCACCAGGTAATGCAGCGAGATGGCGGCCACGATCAGTATCCCGATCTTCACAAGTGCCGTCAGGGTGGGGTCCGCCAGGAACATCGCATAGCCGACAAGGGAGAAGATCGGCCAGTGGCAGAGATAGATCGAATAGGAAAGCTTGCCGATCCAGACGCAGGGCTTCAGGGAAAGTGTCCGGTTTACCGGATTGTCCGCGACATGGGCCTGGGAGATCAGCAGCATTGTGGCGATGACCGGCAGAATGGCCTGGATGCCCGGAAATTCGGGACCTTCATGGATGATCGCGAAGGCCAGGGCAATTGCGGCAATGCCCGCCAGGCTGATCAGGGTCGATATGGGACGCGGAGCCTGCCAGCGCTCGAACGCGACCACACCCAGCAGCGAACCGCCCAGCAGTTCCCAGGCACGCGTCGGCAACAGGTAGAATGCGGCTTCATTGTTAACCGGCGTCAGCAGGATGCAGCCGACGAGGCTGGCGATCAGCAGCGCCAGCGTCCCCAGCAACATGCCCTTCGTCAGTCGGGAGAACCCGAACAGCAGCAGCGGAAACACGAGATAGTACTGTTCTTCCACTGCCAGCGACCAATAGTGCAGCAGGGGCTGTGCGAGTGCGGAGAGGGTGAAATAGTCGCCCTGCAGCAGCAGCTTGACATTGATGACCGAGAAGGCGGCGGCAACGATGTTGGCGCCAAGCGAGGCAATGTCCCGGTCCGTATAGATGAACAGCGCCCCGATTGCGGTTGCCACCAGCACGACCATGAATGCCGGCATGATGCGGGCGATGCGGCGCTTGTAGAAGCGACCGAGCGAGAAGTCGCCGGTAACGATCTCCACCGCCAGGATGCGGGTGATCAGAAAGCCGGAGATGACAAAGAAGATGTCCACTCCGACGAACCCGCCGGGCAGCCAGTCACGCTGAAAGGGAAAGATCACGACTGACAGCACCGCGATGGTACGCAAGCCGTCGATGGCAGGCCGGTATTGCAGGGACTGGTGTGGAAGGGAGGCAGAGGCCGTCATCGTCGTGTGCTTGCCGATCCGTGATTGTCCCGCGCGCTGCTGGCGCGACTTCTATCGACTTCGGACAATCGGGTCCAGAACCTCATCACGCTCAGGTCTTCACCGGCGTCGCCCCGCCGCCGTCGAGAATTTCCTTCAGCGGGATATCGAAGGTCTGCCGCTCGCTGGCGATGGAGGAATCGACCACATCCTCCAGCCCGGCGACAACGCTGCCGGCAACCAGCGGCTGGCTGGTCTGGACCTTGAGCGCCAGCATCAGGTCGTAGAGCGTCAGACCGTCCAGTTCCCGCGCCAGCACCCATCGACCGCGCCGGGTTTCGGCGACATAGCCGGTCTTCTCCAGCTGCGACAGCATCGTTTCCATCAGGTTCGGCGCTGTCCGGATGCGGCGGATGAACGCCTGGGTGCGCACGCTCTCGCCGGACGGATGCACCTTCCGCAGCAGACGCAGGATCTCCACCGCCATGGCCAGCCGCCCGACACGGGGCGCGCGGTCGAGATCGACGCTGCCTCGGCCCTGCCATTCCGGCATTGCCGCCGTGATGGAGGCTCCGGCCAGGGTCACGATCCAGACCAGCCATATCCACAGCAGCAGGATCGGCAGCACCGAGATCGCGCCATAGATTGCCTGATAGGTCGGAAACGCCGTGATGTAGAGGCCGAAACCCGCCTTCAGCGATTCGAACAGCACCGCCGAAAAGATTGCCCCGACAGCCGCATCCCGCAGCAGGACATGCCGGTTGGGAAGGACCACGAACAGGGTCAGGTAGCCCCCGAAGGCCAGGACAAGCGGCACCAGGCGGGCAAGCCGGTTGACGACGAAGCTGATTTCCTGCGCGCCGGTACTGTTCGCCATCGCGAACAATGCGCTGGTCAGGGTCAGGCTGAGCAGGAACAGGATCGGGCCGACGGTCAGCAGTGCCCAGAAGGACAGCAGCCGCGTGACGATTCCCCGGCGTCGCACCACCCGGAAGATCCGGTTGAAGGTCCCTTCGATCGTTACCAGCAGCATGACCGCGGTAACGATCAGGCCGACAATGGCGACAGCGGAAAGCTTGCCGACGTTCTGGCGGAAGGTCCCCAGATATTCGCGCACCACGTCGTTGGCATGGGGTACGAAATTCTCGAAGATGAACGACTCGAGCTTTGCCTCCATGCCGTCGAACGCCGGGAAGGCAGCCAGAATGGCGAAGCAGATCGCCATCAGTGGCACCATCGCCAGCAGGGTCGTGAAGGTGAGCGCGCCCGCGACCTGGGTCAGGTTGTTGTCACCGAAGCGCGTCAGGACATAGCGGGAAAATCCGCCTGCTTCCTTCAGCGCGTAGGTTGCCTGATGGATGGCCTTTTCACGATCCACTGCTTATAAGTCCCCGAAGTCGTTAACGGACGAATCCGACGGTCACCAGGGCACGGTTGCGCGCGGGTGGCCTGTCGCGAAGATAGCGGATACCTTGCGTTCTGCATCACCGACAGTCGAGGGGCTTTGAGCGGAATGAGTAACAGCACGGGGCTGATGGCCGGCAAGAAGGGCCTGATCATGGGTGTCGCGAACGATCGCTCCATCGCCTGGGGGATCGCCCGCGCGGCAGCGGATGCTGGCGCCGAACTGGCCTTCACCTATCAGGGGGATGCGCTGAAACGGCGTGTCGTGCCACTGGCCCAGTCCATCGACTGTGATTTCGTCATGCCGTGCGACGTGACGGATGAGGGCAGCATCAACGATCTGTTCGCCGAGATCGAACGGAAGTGGGGCAAGCTCGACTTCGTCATTCACGCGATCGCCTATGCGGACAAGGACGAACTGAAAGGGCGCTATGTGGATACCAGCGCCGGGAACTTCCGCAATTCGATGCTGATCAGCTGCTATTCCTTCACGGCGATCGCCAACCGTGCCGAACCACTGATGACCGATGGCGGCAGCATGGTCACGCTGACCTACTACGGCGCCGAACGGGTGATGCCGCATTACAACGTCATGGGCGTGGCCAAGGCGGCGCTGGAGGCGAGCGTGCGCTATCTGGCGGTTGATCTGGGGCCGAAGAATATCCGGGTCAACGCGATTTCGGCAGGCCCGATCAAGACCCTGGCTGCTTCCGGCATCGGCGACTTCCGCCAGATCCTGCGCTGGAACGAACTGAATGCGCCCCTGAAGCGCAATGTCACCATCGAACAGGTCGGCAATTCCGCACTGTTCCTGATCAGTCACCTGGGTGAGGGCGTGACCGGAGAGGTCCTGCACGTCGATTCGGGTTATCACGTGGTGGGCATGAAGGCCGTCGATGCGCCCGACATGACCGCCTGACGCTACCGGTTCCATGTCACACAACAGTTTCGGTCACCTTTTCCGGATGACAACCTGGGGGGAGAGCCATGGCCCCGCCCTGGGGTGTGTGGTTGACGGCTGTCCGCCGCTGATCGCGCTGGATGAAGCCGACATTCAGGTCTGGCTCGACCGTCGCCGTCCGGGCCAGAACCGCTTCACCACCCAACGGCGGGAACCGGACGCTGTCCGGATTCTGTCGGGGGTGTTCGAGGGGCAGACCACGGGGACGCCGATCAGCCTGATGATCGAGAACGTGGACCAACGCTCGAAGGACTACTCCGACATCAGCGGCAAGTATCGCCCAGGGCATGCCGACTTCACCTACATGACCAAGTACGGCATCCGCGACTATCGCGGCGGCGGACGCTCTTCGGCGCGGGAGACGGCATCGCGCGTTGCCGCCGGTGCCGTGGCCCGCAAGGTGCTGGGTCCCGGTGTCAGTGTGCGTGGCGCGCTGGTGCAGGTTGGCGACATCGCCATCGACCGCGACGCCTGGGACTGGGACGTGGTCGACCGCAACCCGTTCTGGTGTCCCGATCCGCAGACGGCGGAACGCTGGGAGACCTATCTGGACGGTATCCGCAAGGCGGGCAGTTCGGTCGGCGCGGTGATCGAGGTGGTGGCGGAGGGGCTGCCTGCCGGACTTGGTGCGCCCATCTACGGCAAGCTGGATCAGGATCTGGCCTCCGCCATGATGTCGATCAACGCCGTGAAGGGGGTCGAGATCGGGGAGGGGTTTGCGGCCGCTGCCCTGACCGGCGAGGAGAATGCCGACGAGATGCGCATGCGGGATGGCGCGCCGGCGTTCCTTTCGAACCATGCGGGCGGCATCCTGGGCGGCATCTCGACCGGTCAGCCGATTGTCTGTCGCTTCGCGGTCAAGCCGACTTCCTCCATCCTGCAACCGCGACAGACGGTTGATACTGGCGGCAATGATACCGAGATCATCACCAAGGGTCGCCACGACCCCTGCGTCGGCATCCGCGCGGTGCCGGTAGGGGAGGCGATGATGGCCATCGTGCTGGCCGACCATCTGCTGCGCGCCCGTGCGCAGAACCAGACACCATCCGAAGGGGAGTAGGGGACATGTCCCAGCCTGATTACGTACACGCACTTGATGTGCCGGTGCCGAGCGATGCGGAACTGCCGGAGCGGACCCGGAAGTATTTCGAGATCTGCCGGGAAAAGCTCGGGATGGTGCCGAACGTGCTCGCCACCTATTCCTTCGACGCGGCGAAGCTGGATGCCTTCACCGCCATGTACAACGACCTGATGCTGGGCGAATCCGGCCTGACGAAGCTGGAGCGCGAGATGATCGCCGTCGCCGTCAGTTCCGTGAACAAGTGCTTCTATTGCCTGACCGCACATGGTGCCGCCGTACGCCAGCTCTCCGGTGATCCGGCGCTGGGCGAACTGATGGTGATGAACTATCGCGCCGCAGACCTGCCGCCGAAGCAGAAGGCCATGCTGGATTTCGCGACGAAGCTGACAGAAACACCGCAGAAGATGGAAGACAGCGACCGCCAGGCCCTGCGCGACGCCGGGTTCACGGACCGCGATATCTGGGACATCTCGGCGACCGCGGCCTTCTACAACATGACCAATCGCATGGCGAGCGCCATCGACATGATGCCCAACCGCGAATACCACGCGCAGGCGCGCTGAACCCATGGGATTTGTCGGGCGGTTCCTGAGGGGTATCTGGCTGTTCCTGAAGGCAGGCGTCTTCGTGATCGGACTGCTGGTCGTCGCGGGAATCGTTGCCACGTTGACCCTCGCACCCTGGGAGCAGGCCGACGAGGAGCTGCCCGACAGTGCTCTGCTGGATATCGCGATTGTCGGGGACCTGCCAGAGAAGCCGTCCAGTGGTGACTTTGCCCGTTTCGTGCGCGGCGACGCGATGACGCTGACCCGACTGGTGCGGGTGCTGGACCGTGCAGCGCAGGACAGCCGTATCCGGGCGCTCGACATGGATCTTTCGCTGGCCAACCTGGGCCAGACGGATGTGGAGGCGCTGCTGCCCGCCATCCGGCGTTTCCGGGAAGCCGGGAAACCCGCGCGGGTGTTCGCCGAGAGCTATGATCTCGCACGTTATCGTCTTGCCAGTGGTTTCGACGAGATCTGGATGTCGCCATCCGGAGAGTTCGCTGTCATTGGTGTCGCGCTGGAAATGCCCTATGCGGGGGAACTGGCCGATGACCTGGGAATCAGCCCGCAGATCGAGGCCCGCCGGGACTACAAGACCGCTGCCGACTTCATCCGTCGCCGCGAGATGCAGGGTCCGGTGCGCGCGGCCTTTGCGGAGCTGGTTGCGGATGTTCACCGCTCCGCCCTGAACGACATTGCTGCGGGCAGGGGGCTGGACACGGAACAGGTCCGGGTCCTGGTGGCTGAGGCGCTGCTGAACCCGGCGGCTGCCCTCGCCGGCGGTCTGGTGGATCGTGCCGACTATGCCCGCGTGTTTCATCGTGCCGGGGCAGCAAGCGACGGCGGACAGATCGATTTCGCCACCTACCTGCCCGAACTCGCCCATCCGCTGGACGCGGGCGCGCCGAAAGTTGCCCTGATCACGGCGACCGGCCAGATCATGGGCGGTGAAGGTGGCGGATTCAGCGGCGGTGTCATAACCGACGGGCAACTGATCGAGGAGCTTCAGGCCGCTGCGGATCAACCGGAGATCGATGCCATCCTGATCCGGATCGACAGTCCCGGCGGGGCCTACGGCGCTTCCGATGCCATCCGTGCGGTCATGCGGGAAATCGACAAGCCCATCGTCGCATCCATGGGCAATGTTGCCGGTTCCGGGGGCTATCTCATCGCCATCGGGGCCGATGCCATCGTCGCGCATCCCTCCACCATCACCGGATCGATCGGCGTGATCAGCGGGAAGGTCGTGGTGGCTGATCTGCTGGAAGACTACGGCGTCCGCTTCGAGATCGTGCGCAGTGACCGCAATGCCGCGATGTTCTCACCCTTTGCGCCGTTCACCGCAGACCAGCAGGACCGCCTGGCGCGTCGCGTGGACGAAATCTACGCAACCTTCAAGGATCTGGTGGGTGAAGCCCGCAAGCTGCCGGAGGTTCAGGTCGAGGCTGCCGCCCAAGGGCGGATCTGGACCGGTTCACAGGCGTTCGGGCGCAAGCTGGTCGATGCCACCGGTGGACTCGAAACCGCACTTGGCATCATCCGTCAGCGGCTTGGCGTGGCGGCCGAGCGGGAAGTTCATCTGGTGGAGTTCCCGGGTGGTTCACCGCAAGACCGGTTCCTGGAGGCCGTTCAGGAAGGGTTTGGCGATTTCGCGGCTGTCGCGACCGGCAAGCCCGAAATCAGTGTCGAGAAGCTGAGGGAATATCTGGCGGCCGAGGCCGGTACCCGTCTGATGACACCGGACGTCAGCCTGCGCTGATCAGATCCGGGCCTGCTGCGCCATGATCCGGAATGCCTGTGCGACGGTTTCCTGCCTGATCCAGCCCCGACCGCGATCCGCGAAGAGATGACGCTGATGCACGGTGTCCCTGCCTCGGCGGGCACAGGCGATATGCACCAGACCGACAGGCTTTGTGGCCGTGCCGCCCCCGGGTCCCGCAACGCCGGTCACTGAAACGGCAATATCGGCCCGGCTGTTGCGCAAGGCGCCCTCCGCCATGGCGACGGCCACCGGTTCGGAGACCGCACCATGCTCAATGATCAGGGGAGGCGGGATACCTAGCATGTCCTGCTTGGCTTCATTGGAATAGGTCACGAACCCCCGGTCCACGACATCCGAGGATCCCGCAACCTCCGTCAGGATTCCCGCGATCATGCCGCCCGTACAGCTTTCGGCGGTTGCAAGCATCAGCTCCCGCTCGCGCATGTACGCAAGCAATTCAGCGGCATCCGATATCAGGCGCTCTGTCATCATCCGAACACTCCTGTCGCATACTGTAGCAGAAGCACACAGATTCCGGCAAAGATGCCCGCAACGATGTCGTCAGCCATCACGCCCAGCGATCCCTTCAGCCGCCTGTCGGCCCAGCCGACCGGCCCCGGTTTCCAGATGTCGAACAGGCGGAAGCTGACGAACGCCACCAGATAGCCGACCGGATCAAAGGCCGTGAAGGGCAGCAGCGGAATCCACTGGCCCGCAGCCTCGTCGATCACGATCTCGGACGGGTCATGCATCGTCCTGTGTGCCCGCATGTGCGCCCGCGCCGCCCACAGACCGACGCCAAACGTCACGACTATGGCGACGATCAGCGCGACCTGGCCGCCAAGCCACATGACAAGCCAGCCAACGGGCAATGCGGCCAGGGAACCCCAGGTGCCCGGTGCAGGCCGGATCAGACCGGAATAGCCGAACGTGGCCAGGAATGTTGCGATTCTCTGGATGATCATGAGGCTTCGAAGGTATCCGGATCACGTGGCAGTTCAACGGTGGCGATGGCCTGGGCGGCGATGCCTTCCCTTCGGCCCGTGAAGCCCAGCCTTTCCGTCGTGGTGGCCTTGATGCTGATCCTGTGCACCGGAATCCCCAGAATGGCGGCCACATTCTCCCGCATCGCCTGCCGGTGCGGCTTGATCTTCGGTGCCTCGCAGATGATCGTCAGATCGATGCTGATGACCCTGCCGGCCCTGAGCTGGAGCAGCGATGCGGCATAGCGCAGGAAGATATCCGAATTGACACCCTTCCAGCGATTGTCCTCAGGGGGAAAATGATCGCCGATATCGCCCTCTGCCATCGCCCCCAGGACGGCATCCGTGATCGCGTGCAGGGCCACATCGGCATCGGAATGGCCGGCAAGTCCTTGCGGATGCGGGATCGGCAGGCCGCAGAGCACCATTGCCCTGTCATCGGCAAGACGATGCACGTCGAAGCCCGAACCGGTTCTTGTCTCCACGTTGTTCTGGCCCTTCTGACGCAGCAGGCTTTCGGCCCGTTTCAGATCGTCGGCGATGGTGATCTTGAAGTTGTCTTCCGTCCCCGCAACCACCCGCACCACCATACCCGCAGCGCGCGCCACCGCCACATCATCGCTGAAGGCCTGGCCCGTCATTCTGCCATGCGCGTCGGTGATCGCCGCGAAATCAAAGCCCTGCGGGGTCTGCGCGCGCACCAGATGCTCCCGGTCCTGCGTGCCGACGACCTGATCACCTTCGATACGGCTGAGACTGTCGACCACCGGCAGCGCGGGCAGGACCGCAGGGCTGCTCTCCAGCGCATCGCAGACCCGGGAAATCAGTGCATCATCGATCAGGGCGCGCGCGGCATCATGAATCAGCACATGTGTCGGTGCCGATCCGGCCAGTGCAGCCAGACCTGCCGCGACGGACTGCTGTCGTGTCTCACCGCCGACGACGGGGGGCAGCAGGTCGAGGCCGCTGAGGGCCTGGTCGTAGAGATCCTGCTGTCCGGCACCGATGACCACCAGGACCTGGTCGATGCGCGGATGCGCCAGGAAGGCGGAGACAGTCCGCCGCAGGACCGGTTCGCCGTCCAGCAGCAGATACTGTTTCGGCAATTCGCCGCCCAGGCGTGTGCCGCGACCGGCTGCGACAATCAGTGCAGCTGTTTGCATTGCTTCCTGCCATTGACGGAAAAGGGGGTGGCGCGGGACTTGCGACTGGATTAGCGCGAAAGGTGTGCTGCTCACAAGGGCAGCAATAACTTGCAAGCGCCAGTAGGCTGCCGCATATTTGCACAAGAGTTGCGCACTGTTTGCGATTGAGTGATTTATGAGCATATCTATCGGGCGACACCGGATCAGCGATCCTGTGATGCTGGCACCGATGTCGGGTATCACGGATGCGCCGTTCCGCCGAATGGTGAAGCATTTCGGTGTCGGTCTGGCGTTCGCGGAGATGGTCGCCGGTCGCCATGTCCTGAGTGGTCAGGACCGAACCAGTCGCATGCTTCGCCACGACGGAAGTGGTGTGCAGGCGATCCAGATTGCCGGTCGTGACCCGGCGATCATGGCGAATGCTGCACGTTTCGTGGTCGATCAAGGCGCGGACATCGTCGATATCAACATGGGCTGTCCCGCCAAGCAGGTCACCGGTGGCTATGCCGGTTCCGCACTGATGCGCGACCTGGATCAGGCCCGCAGCATCATCGCGGCGGTGGTTGCCGCCGCCCGGGTTCCGGTCACGCTGAAGATGCGGACCGGCTGGGACGATGATTGCCGCAATGCCCCGGAACTCGCCCGCATTGCGGAGGATCTGGGCGTTCGCATGATCACGGTTCACGGGCGCACCCGCTGCCAGTTCTACAAGGGGCGGGCGGACTGGCGTTTCATTTCGGATGTGAAGCGGGCTGTTGCCATTCCGGTTGTCGCGAACGGAGACATCACGACCGTCGAGGAGGCGCGGACCTGCCTGCAGCAGTCCGGTGCCGACGGTCTGATGATCGGACGTGGCGCCCAGGGGCGACCCTGGTTCCCGGCACAGGTCATCGCGGCCTTGCGCGGTCAGACGTTCACCGTGCCGACGGTGCCTGAGATCGGTGCGCTGCTGCTGACGCACTATCGCGACCTGATCGACAGCGGCGACACCTGGCCGATGGTGCGCATCGCGCGCAAGCATCTCGGCTGGTATTCGGTGCACCTTGATGATCCCGGCGCATTCCGGGCCGAAGTGATGACGGCGGAAGACCCGGACGTCGTTCTGAATGCCGTCGCACGGCATTTCGGGACAGATGCCGACCGGATGGCCGTGCAGGCCAGGGCGGCATGATGGGCCGCATCGATGCCTCCGCCATCCTCGACACGATCCCTGACCCGATACTCGTCGCCGGCAAGGGGGGAGCCATACTGCGCGCCAATCCTGCGGCCGAGGAGTTCTTCGGCATGGGGCAGGCGGCGCTGAAGAAGAATCGCCTGCAGGACATCATCCCCTTCGGCAGTCCGATGCTGTCGCTGTTCGAGCAGATACAGTACAGCACGGGCGCTGTGTCCGAATACGGCATCCTGCTCGGCGGCGCCCGGACGGAGGTCAAGACGGTCAACATCAAGCTGTCGCCACTCCACGATGATTCTGGTGCCGTGGTGATCCAGATCGATGAGCGGTCGATGGCGTCGAAGATGGACCAGTCGCTGGTCCACCGCGGTGCCGCACGGGCTGTCACCGGCATGGCGGCCGTGCTGGCGCATGAGGTCAAGAATCCGCTGTCGGGCATCCGTGGCGCGGCGCAATTGCTTGAGACCAATGCTTCGGAGGAAGACCGCGACCTGACCCGCCTGATCGTTGACGAGGTGGGGCGTATCGTTGCCCTGGTCGATCGCATGGAAGCATTCTCCAGCCCCAGCCCACTGGAAGGCGAGCCGGTGAACATCCATGAGGTGCTGGAACGGGTGCGCCGCCTGGCGGAGAACGGGTTCGCCTCCCACGTCAAGATCATCGAGAACTACGACCCCTCCCTGCCGATGATCCCGGGCGACAAGGACCAGTTGATCCAGGTCTTCCTGAACCTCGTGAAGAACGCTGCCGAGGCGGTACCGCGCAAGAAGGGCGAGATTCACCTGAACACGGCCTACCGTCATGGTGTGCGGCTGGCCCTGCCGGGCAGCCGGGAGCGTATCCAACTGCCGCTCGAGGTCACTGTATCCGACAATGGCGACGGCATTCCCGAGGATCTGAGACCGAATCTCTTCGATCCCTTTGTCTCGACCCGTCCCGGCGGAACCGGGCTGGGACTCGCACTCGTCGCGAAGATCGTTGGCGATCATGGCGGCATCGTGGAGGCCGACAACATGGCCCGCGGTGCCCGTTTCCGGGTTCATCTGCCCGTTGTTCAGAACCGAGGGAAGAGAAAACGATGACACCAGCGTCCATCCTCGTCGCCGACGATGATCGTGGTATCCGTACCGTGCTGAACCAGGCACTGGGACGCGCGGGGTACGATGTGCGCTCGACCGGGAACGCCTCCACATTGTGGCGCTGGGTCTCCGACGGGGCAGGGGATCTGGTGATCACGGATGTGGTCATGCCTGACGAGAGCGGTCTCGATCTGCTGCCCCGCGTCAAGAAGCTGCGGCCTGATCTTCCCGTTGTGGTCATGAGTGCCCGCAACACCCTGCTGACGGCGGTCAAGGCGACGGAGCGCGGCGCCTACGAGTATCTGCCGAAACCCTTCGATCTGAAGGAACTGCTGACCATCGTCGAGCGGGCGCTGAGCGCGCCTACGGGAACCGGTGGTGAAGTGGGGATCGAGGGCGAGGAAGCGATGCCGCTGATCGGCCGTTCCCCCGCCATGCAGGAAATCTATCGCGTCATGGCGCGCCTGATGACGACCGATCTGACCGTCATGATCACCGGTGAGTCCGGCACCGGCAAGGAACTGGTGGCCCGCGCGCTGCACGAATACGGCAAGCGCCGCAATGGCCCCTTCGTCGCCATCAACATGGCCGCGATTCCACGTGAACTGATCGAAAGCGAGCTCTTCGGACACGAGAAGGGCTCCTTCACCGGCGCGCTGCAGAAGAGCTCCGGCCGGTTCGAGCAGGCCGACGGCGGCACCCTGTTCCTGGACGAGATCGGGGACATGCCGCTGGAGGCGCAGACCAGGTTGCTGCGCGTGCTGCAGCAGGGCGAGTACACGACGGTTGGCGGACGTACCTCCATTCGTACCGATGTCCGCATCGTCGCCGCGACCAACCGCGACCTCCGGGTGCAGATCGGCCAGGGGCTGTTCCGGGAGGATCTCTACTATCGCCTGAACGTCGTTCCGATCCGCCTGCCGCCGCTGCGGGAACGTTCGGAGGATATCCCGGACCTGATCCGCCATTTCCTCAATCGCGCGTCGGAGGAGGGGCTGCCCGCCAAGACCGTCGACAGGGACGCCATGAACCGCCTGATCAGCTACCGCTGGCCCGGGAATGTGCGCGAACTGGAGAATCTGGTCCGGCGCTTTGCCGCGCTCTATTCCGACGAGACCATCACGGTCGATATCGTGGAGCGTGAACTGGCCGATCCGCTGCCGTCACCGGCGGAGGAATACAGTCCGGCGTCCGAGAGTCTGGGTTCCGCCATCGAATATCATCTGTCGCAGTACTTCACCGCCCATGGGGAGGATCTGCCTCCGGCCGGGCTGTATGACCGCGTCCTGCGCGAGATGGAAAAGCCGCTGATCAACCTGTCTCTGGCCGCGACGCGGGGCAATCAGTTGCGCGCTGCGGATCTTCTGGGCCTGAACCGGAACACGCTGCGCAAGAAGATCCGTGAACTGGATATCCGCGTGGTTCGCGGTGCCGGTTTCGACTGATACGGATCGCCTGACGCCAAGGCATCAGCCACCCCCTGACGCCCGCAGCCAAGCTGGCCTATAGTCCGGGACGTGTTGAGGCACTGATTCCGGAAACCCATGACCGCGCCCGCCCAAGAATCCAGGACACCTGCCGTGATCCGCCTGCGCAACAGGATGCTGGACATGGAGGTCGGTCGCCTGGGTGCGTTCGGGCTGGCGGCCCTGGCGCTGGGGGCGGGGGCGGCGACCTATGCGACCCTGTTCCGCACCGAGGCGCCGCTGCAGAGCGTCGCCGAACTGCCGCCGCTGCTGATCATCTTCGATGTGCTGGTGCTGGTGCTGCTGGTCGTGGTCATCGTTGCGCGGGTCTGGCGCATCTGGCGGGCGCAGCGGGCCGGCATGGCCGGTGCCGCCCTGCACATGCGCCTGGCGAGCCTGTTTGCCGCCGCGGCGGTGGTTCCCGCGCTGCTGGTCGCGGGGTTCTCCACCCTGTTCTTCGACCTGCGGCTGGAGGGCTGGTTCAGTGAGCGGGCGCAGCAGGCCGTCGCCGAGTCGGTCGCTGTCGCGGAATCGCTGATCACCGAACATCGCGCGACCATCCGCGCCGATGCGCTGGCCATGGCGCAGGATCTCAATCGCGTCGCCGGATCGGTGCAGGACAACCGGAATTTGCTGAACCGTGTTGTCAGTGCCCAGGCCGGTGCGCGCGGGCTGAGCGAGGCCATTGTCTTTGATCGCAGCGGCACCATTCTGGCCCAGACCAGCCTGAGCTCCACGGGTCTTGCCGACCAGGTGCCGCTGTCGGCGATCGAGGAAGCAGACCGGGGCGATGTCGTGATGCTGTCCGACACATCCAACGCCCTGTCACCCAACACGCTGACCGGACTGCCGGATGACAAGTCCGCCGCGCTGATCCTGCTCGACGGGTATCTGGGGGTCTATCAGGTCTACCTCTATGTCGGACGGTTCGTGGAGCCACGGGTGGCGGCACAGGTCCAGCGCGCCCGTCAGGCGGCAGAGGACTATGAACGGCTTGCGGCCCAGCGTTTCGGCTTCGAACTCACGTTCTTCCTGATGTTCGTGGTGGTCACGGTGTTGCTGATGCTCGCGGCCGTCTGGCTGGCGCTGACGTTCTCCACGCGCATCTCCCGGCGGCTTGGTGGCGTCGTGGTGGCCGCCGAAAGGGTGCGGGAGGGCGATCTGGCCGCCCGCGTCGTCAACACCGGAGAGGACGACGAGATCGAGACACTGGGCCGGACCTTCAACCGGATGGCGCGACAGATCGAGAACCAGCAGGCCGAACTGCAACTGGCCAACCGGACGGTGGATGAACGCCGGCGGTTCATGGAGACCGTGCTCGCGGGTGTCACTGCCGGTGTCATCGGGCTGGATACGCGCGGCTTCATCGACGTGCCCAACCGTTCGGCCAGTCGGCTGCTGGGTCTGTCGCAGTCTGATCTTGTCGGACGTCACCTGGACGAGGCCGTGCCTGAGATGGCTGACCTGCTGCGTGATGCGACCGACCGTCCGAACCGGCTGGCGGAAGGCGAGATCAGCATCAGCCGCGAAGGCACGTCGAAGACATTCTTTGTCCGCGTCGGTGCCGAGCGCCGCAACAGCGAGGTGCTGGGCTATGTCGTGACCTTCGACGACATCACGGACCTTGTCTCTGCCCAGCGTATGGCGGTCTGGGCCGACGTGGCGCGCCGCATCGCGCACGAGATCCGCAACCCGCTGACACCGATCCAGCTCTCCGCAGAACGTCTGAAACGGAAGTATCTCAAGCAGATAACGACAGATCCGGAGATCTTCATTCAATGCACCGACACCATCGTCAGGCAGGTCGGTGACATCGGTCGGATGATCGAGGAGTTCTCGGCCTTCGCCAGAATGCCGGCCCCGGTGTTCCGCCCGGAGGATCTGGCGGACCTCATCCGCCAGTCGGCGTTCGCGGCGGAGGTCGCGAACCCCGACATCGACTACCAGCTTGAACTCGAGGCACTCGAATCACCTCTGATCTGCGACCGCAGACAGGTCGCCCAGGTGCTGACGAACGTCCTGAAGAACGCGTCTGAAGCCATTTCAGGCCGGGAGAACGGCACTGAGGCCGGTCGGATACGGGTGACACTGAAATGCCACAATGATGTCGCGGTGATAGCAGTCACGGACAATGGTATTGGACTCCCTGAAACCGCGCGGGACCGCTTGACCGAGCCCTATGTGACCACAAGAGATAAGGGTACCGGATTGGGCTTGGCGATCGTCCGCAAGATCATGGAGGAGCACTCCGGGGTGTTGCAGATTGGTGATGCACCCGACGGACCGGGGGCAGAGGTCCGCCTCTGCTTCCCGCTGAGGCACCCTGCGCCGGAGAGCGATGCGGGCGAACAGGATTTGAGGGTATTGGCGACCGATGGACATACTGATCGTCGATGATGAAGCTGACATCCGGGAGCTGGTCTCCGGAATTCTGGAGGACGAGGGCTACGTCACACGCGTGGCAGGCAATGCGGACGAGGCGCTGGCCGCCGTCAGCGAGCGCGCACCATCAATGGTCATTCTGGATATCTGGCTGCAGGGCAGTCGACTGGACGGGCTGGAGATCCTGGAGGTGATCCAGCAGATGGTGCCTGAGACCCCTATCGTCATGATCAGCGGCCACGGCACCATCGAGACCGCTGTGGCTGCCATTCAGCGTGGTGCCTATGACTTCATCGAGAAGCCGTTCAAGGCGGATCGCCTGACCCTGATCGTCGAACGCGCGCTGGAAGCCACCCGTCTGCGCCAGGAAAATGCAGAACTGCGCAGCCGGGCAGGGCGCAACACCGACCTGATCGGCGAATCCGCGCCAATGGTTTCCCTCCGCAGCGAGATCGAGCGCGTGGCCCCGACCAACAGCCGTGTCATGGTTTCGGGTCCGCCTGGCAGCGGCAAGGAAGTTGTTGCGCGCAACCTGCACAACCGCTCGCGCCGCTCCGGCGGTCCGTTCATCGTGGTCAGCGCGGCCACCATCGAACCCGACCGCATGGAGCTGGAACTGTTCGGGGAGGAAGCACGGCAGGATTCTGCCGGTGGCCCCCGAAAGATCGGGTTGCTGGAACGCGCGCACGGCGGAACCCTGTTCCTCGACGAAGTTTCCGACATGCCGGTGCAGACCCAGAACAAGATCCTGCGTGTCCTGCTGGACCAGACCTTTCAGCGCATCGGAGGCAGTCGTCCCGTCAGTGTCGATGTCCGTGTCATCTCCTCGACGAGTCGGGACCTGCCGCAACTGGTTGAAGAGGGCCTGTTCCGCGGTGACCTGTTTCACCGTCTGAACGTGGTGCCGATCAATGTGCCGCCGCTGCGCAGGGTGCGGGAGGATATTCCGGCCCTGGTCGACTATTTCATGCGGCGCACGGCAGAGAACTCTGGCCTCGCACCGCGCCCGGTGGCGGAGGCAGCCATTGCCGCGTTGCAGGCCTGTGACTGGCCCGGAAATGCACGCCAGTTGCGCAATGTGGTGGAGCGGCTGCTGATCATGGCGCCGGGCGAATCCCGCTCCCCGATCACGCTGGAAATGCTGCCGCCGGACATCACCAATCCGGCTGCGGCCACGCTGCGCCCCGATACGGGCAAGGAGATCATGTCCCTGCCACTCAGGGAGGCGCGGGAGATCTTCGAACGGGAGTATCTGCTGTCGCAGATCGACCGGTTCGGCGGCAATGTCACCAAGACGGCGGCCTTCGTCGGCATGGAGCGCTCCGCCCTGCACCGGAAGCTGAAACTGCTGGGTGTCTCGTCGGAGCGCGGACGGTAGATCGGACAGCATCTCCACCCGTGGGCCGCGTCAGTAGGTTCCGCAGCGGAAAACGGTTCGAATTCCATCACAAGCTGAATCCCACTAGGATGCGTTGTCGGCCCGGACAATTCCGTTCGCGTCGCGATGCTGCAGTCGACGGGTTGGCGTTTCATGAAGGTGATTGTCTGCGGAGCGGGACAGGTCGGGTCCAACATTGCGCGCCATCTGGCGGCGGAGCGCAACGACGTGACCATCATCGACCAGTCCCCTGAACTGATCCGCCGGATCAGTGAGGCATATGACGTCCAGGGGCTGGTGGGCTTTGCCTCGCACCCCGACATGCTGGACCGGGCAGGGGCTGCCGACGCCGACATGCTGGTCGCCGTGACCTTCGCGGACGAGGTCAACATGGTGGCCTGCCAGGTGGCACATTCGATCTTCGATGTGCCGACCAAGATTGCCCGCATCCGGGCGCAGAGCTATCTCCGCCCCTCGTTCTCCAATCTCTTCACCCGTGACCACATGCCCATCGACGTGATCATCTCGCCGGAGCGGGAGGTGGCCGAAGCGGTGAATCGCGCCCTGCACATGCCGGGCGCATTCGACATGCTGCCTTTCGCCGACGATCTGGTCCGGATGATCGGCGTCCATATCGACAATGACTGCCCCATCGCGCACCAGCAGCTTCGTCAGCTCACCGAACTGTTCCCGAACCTGAACATCATCGTCACCGGCATCGTGCGGGCGGGGAAACTGTTCGTTCCCACCTCCGTTGACCAGATGCTGCCCGGGGATGATGTCTACTTCGTGGTCGACACCGACCATGCGGCCCGCGCCATGCCCCTGTTCGGCCATGACGAGAATGAGGCCCAGAGGGTCGTGATCGTGGGCGGCGGCAACATCGGACTCTTCCTCGGCAATGCGCTGGAACACCAGGAAGGCCGGGTCAATCTGAAGATCGTGGAGGCGGACAGGGCACGGGCGGAACTGGTGGCCGAGAAACTGGACAAGGCCGTCGTGATCTGTGGCAACGCGCTGGATACGGAGATCATGGAAGAGGCCAACATTGCCTCCGCCCATGCCATCGTCGCGCTGACCAATGACGACGAGACCAATATCCTTGCATCACTGATGGCCAAGCAGCTTGGCTGTGACACGGCCATCACGCTGGTGAACAACCAGGCCTATCAGTCGCTGGTGGGATCGCTGGGCATCGACGTCGCCATTGACCCCCGCGCCACGACGGTTTCAAGTATCCTGCGCCATGTCCGGCGCGGGCGGATCAAGAGTGTCTATTCGCTGCGTGACGGCGTGGCGGAGGTCATGGAGGCGGAGGCGCTTGAAACATCCGCTCTCGTCGGCAAGCCATTGCGGGAAATCGCGCTGCCGGAGGGGGTCATCATCGGTGCCGTGGTGCGCCGCAAGGCGGTACTGAAACCGCGGGGAACCATGGTCATCGAACGCGATGACCGGGTGATCTTCTTCGCCCTGAGGGAAAGCGTGAAGAAACTGGAGAAGCTGCTGGCCGTCGGTCTCGACTTCTTCTGACAGACCACCATCACATGATGCGCAGGTCGCAGCACAGGCAGGGAAATCGGGCATGGCGCTGACGGCTGTCATAGCGATCTTTGGCTGGTCCACGGTGATCTTCGCCGCAGCCATGTTGCTGCCGATTCCCGTCGCGCTGTTCTACGGGGAGACGGGAACACCCTTCACCTTCCTCGTCTCGGCCCTGATCACGGCCATGGTCGGGGGCGCGCTGACTGTCGTCTCCCTGAGTTCCACGCATCGCCGTACCGGTCGGCGGGAGGCATTTCTGCTCGCCGTCATGATCTGGGTCATGCTGCCGGTCTTCGGTGCCCTGCCGTTTCTGACGGTTGCCGATCCGCTGGATGCCTTCCTGGAATCCATGTCCGGTCTCACGACCACCGGTTTCAGTGTCTTTGACACGCCTGAAGCGCTGCCGCGGTCGCTGCTGTTCTGGCGGGCCGAGTTGCAGTGGATGGGGGGGCTGGCCACCATCATGCTCGCCGTCGTGCTGCTGGGCCTTTTCGGCCTGGGCGGGCTGGCGGTATACCGCAGCGCCATTCCGGCCGGCGACAGCACGGCGCTCTCGGGACGCCTGAAGGACACACTCTCCGCGATCTGGTGGGTCTACAGCATCATGACGCTGACCTGTGCGCTGCTGCTCTGGCTCAGCGGCGTGCGGCCATTTGATGCCCTCTGCTATGCCATGAGCACGATCTCGACGGGCGGCTTCGTCACCTCGTCCGAGGGTGTGGCCGGGTTCTCCTCCATCAGCATGGCGATCCTGGTCGTCTTCATGTGGGGCTCGGCACTGAACTTCACGCTGCACTGGGCGGCCTGCCACGGTCGGTGGCGGGTCTATTACGCCGATCCCGAGTTCAGGGCCTTCGGCCGGCTCTGCCTGATATCGGCGGCGCTCATCGCGCTGGTTCATGCGTCAGCCACGGGCGGCGATCCGCTGGAATCGCTGGGGGCCGCACTTTTCTCGGTCGCGTCCGTCGCCTCGACGACAGGTTTCGTGGGACTTTCCATGGAGTCCGGTGTGATCGACGTTCCCTGGCCGACCGGCGTGTCCGTTGTCCTGCTGACCCTGATGATGATCGGCGGTGCCGCAGGCTCGACAGCGGGGGGCTTCAAGCTCATGCGCTTTGCGCTGCTGATCCGCCAGGGCGGCGCCGAACTGGCGCGCCTGTCGTTTCCGAACGGCATCAAGCTGGTCAGCTATGGCGGATATCGTGTTGAATCCGCTGTCTTAAGGTCGGCCTGGAACTATGTGATCCTGTTTGCCATTTCGGTTGCTGTTCTGGCCTTGCTGATCGATCTGGATGGGCACGACCTGCCGACCGCGCTCGCCCTGGCCATTGGTGCCATGAGCAATGCGGGGCAGGCGGCGACCTATGTCACTGTGGAGGCAATCTCGATCGTCGGTCTCGACCCGGTGTCCAAAATAGGTATCGTGATCGGCATGCTGGCGGGCCGTCTGGAACTGCTGGCGCTGATCGGTCTGTTCATGCCGTCGTTCTGGGGGCGGTAGGCCGCCAGTCCTTGCAAGAGCTTCAACAGGTACGGGATCAACACAGTGGGCAGAGTGGCATTCGTGAACGGCCAGTACGTTCCGCATGGTCTGGCAAGCGTGCATGTGGAGGACCGGGGCTATCAGTTTGCCGATGGCGTCTATGAGGTGATTCCCGTCATCGCCGGCAAGCAGATTGACGGGATCGGCCATCGCGAACGTCTTGCACGCAGCCTTCGGGAACTGCGCATCACGCCGCCCATGACCGACCGTGCGCTCGCGCTGGTGATCGAGGAAGTGATCCGTCGTAACCGGGTCCGCACCGGACACGTCTATCTGCAGATCACACGCGGTGTCGCGCCGCGGGACCACGCATTCCCGGCGGACCCGGAGTCGGCGATTGTCGTCTACGCCAACAGCAAGCCCGCAGGCGGCCTGGGCAAGCAGGCCGAAGTTGGGGTGCAGGTCATCACCGCACCGGACCAGCGCTGGGCGCGGTGCGACATCAAGACCGTGGGGTTGCTGCCCAACTGCCTGGCCAAGCAGTCCGCGCGGGAGGCCGGTGCACATGAGGCCTTCATGTATGATGCGGATGGCTACGTGACCGAGGGCAGTTCCACCAACGCCTGGATCGTTGACGGCGAGGGTCGGCTGGTCACCCGGCCCGTCAGCCATGACATCCTGAACGGCATCACCCGCCTGTCCCTGATCAGCCTGGTCGAGGGGGAGGGGATAGAGGTTGTCGAACGTCCCTTCACGGTCGAGGAGCTGAAGAGCGCGCGGGAGGTGTTCCTGACCAGTGCATCCGCCCTCGCCACACCTGTTGTCCAGGTGGATGACCGTGTGATCGGCAACGGGCGTCCCGGCAGTGTGACATCCCGTCTGGTTGAGATATTTCGCAACTATGTCGCGTCGGAACAGGTTGACGCGGCGGCAGGAAAGACCATCTGAGTCCCACTGACAGTTGTGGTGCGTCCTCGCTCAGGTTGATGCCCCGGCAGCAGCGGTTTGCCGCTATGCAAAATGGTGGCTTGTGTGCGGGGCAGCAAAAATCCCAGTGTAGAGTTGTATAGTAGCTCTTCCGGTTGCACGTGTTCGAGGCTTCCAAGAAGCCGGTGCGGGCCGGAACAAAAAGAAGGAACGACGCAAATGGCAAGCGAGCGTCCGCAGAATGTACAGGATGTATTCCTGAATCATGTTCGGAAGAACAAGGTGCCGGTCACCGTGTTTCTGGTGAATGGCGTCAAGCTTCAGGGCATGATCAGCTGGTTCGACAATTTCTGTGTACTGCTGCGCCGGGACGCCCATGTTCAGCTTGTCTACAAGCATGCGATTTCCACGGTAATGCCTTCACAGCCTGTCGACCTTTTCGAGCATATTCCGGCACCGTCTGCATGATGGTCTGCGCCGGAACCCTCTGGAAAGACTGACATTTGACTGAACAACATGGAACGGGTGCCGTTGGTGCCCGAACGCTGCTGATCGATCCCTGGTTGCCGATGGAGGCAACACGGGAGCCTTCGGTGGCGCTGGAGGAGGCTGTTGGCCTCTGTGACGCCATCCAGCTGGATGTGCGCCACGCGGAATCCCTGCGTCTCGACAATCCCCGCCCGTCGACCCTGATCGGCGGCGGCAAGGTGGCCGAGATCGCGGCCGCCGTGGAGGCACAGGAACTGGAACTGGTCGTGGTCGACGCCACTCTCTCGCCGACGCAGCAGCGCAATCTGGAGCGGGCGGTCGGGGCGAAGGTGATCGACCGTACCGGTCTGATTCTGGAGATATTCGGTGCCCGGGCCCGCACGCGGGAAGGGCGGCTGCAGGTCGAACTCGCACATCTGCAGTACCAGCGTTCCCGCCTGGTGCGGTCCTGGACCCATCTGGAACGGCAGCGCGGCGGTGCAGGATTCCTCGGCGGCCCGGGTGAATCGCAGATCGAGATCGACCGGCGTCTGATCGATGAACGTATCGTGCGACTGAAATCCGACCTGGAACACGTCAAGCGCACCCGCGGCCTGCACCGGAAACCCCGACAGGACGTGCCGTTCCCGGTCGTGGCGCTGGTTGGCTACACCAATGCCGGCAAGTCCACGCTGTTCAATCATCTCAGCGGCGCGAAGGTCTATGCCCGTGACCAGCTCTTCGCGACACTGGACCCGACGATGCGGGCCGTGACCCTGTCGGACGGGCGCCCGGTGATCCTCTCCGACACGGTGGGGTTCGTTGCCGACCTGCCGACCCAGCTTGTCGCCGCCTTCTCCGCGACGCTGGAGGAGGTGGTGGAGGCCGACATCATCCTGCATGTCCGCGATGCCGCCCAGCCGGACAGCCAGGCGCAGGCCGCCGATGTGGCTGGCGTGCTGGAGGGACTGGGCATCGACCCCGGCGACACACCGCGGATCGTGGAGGTCTACAACAAGATCGACCTGCTGGATGCGGAGACCCGACAGGCTGTGGCTGACGAGGCTGCGGCACGGAAGTTCCCCGGCGTGCTTGTCTCCGCGATCACGGGGGAGGGGCTGGATGATCTGGCGGCAGAAATCGCCCGCCGCATCGCCCGCACCAAGGTCGAGGTCGTGACGACGGTCGATCCCGCCGATGGCGCGTCTCTCGCCTGGCTCTACCGGAACAGCGAGATCCTGTCGCGGCAGGACGGGGAACAGGCGATCAGCCTGACGGTCCGCATGTCCCCGGCCGACGCCGGACGCTGGGCCAAGGAGCATCCCGGATCATGAAACTGGCCCCGTTGCATGATCGCTTCGGGGTGGAGGTCCTGGATGTTGACGTGCGCCAGGTGCGTGCGGGGCCACTTTTCGGGCGGATCAGGGCAGCGTTCGAGGAACACTCCCTGCTGCTCTTCCGGAACCAGGACCTCGATGATGCGGCGCACCTTCGCTTCGGCGCGCTATTCGGTCCGGTCGAGGATCGCTCCATGGGCGCGAATGGGCCTGATCCGCGGATGGACAATGTCACCAACCGGCTGGCCGACGGAACCGTCGCTGCGCCTGACAGCCTGCATACCCTCAATCTGACCGGGAATCAGCTCTGGCACACCGACAGCACCTTCCTGCCGGTGCCAGCGCTCGCCAACCTGCTGGCGGCCCGTGTCCTGCCGTCGGAAGGTGGCGAGACGGAGCTGGTGTCCACCCGCGTCGCCTGGGCCGACATGCCGCGGGACCTGAAGGCACGGACGCAGGGGGCCATATTCAGACACAGGCTTGCGCACTCGCGGGCACGCATCTCCGGGGAACTTGCCGCTCGCCCGGAAATGAACCGCTGGGGCGACCAGCTCTGGCGGTCGCTTTGGCGCAACCCCGTGAATGGCACGGACTCGCTCTATATCGCCTCCCACGCCTGTGGTGTCGAAGGCATGGAACCGGATGCAGGGCTGGCCCTGATCGATGAACTGATCGATTTCGCCACGCGCCCGGCCATGGTCTACAGCCATGTCTGGCAACCGGGAGACCTGCTGGTATGGGATGAACGCGCCACCCTGCACCGGGGGCGGTCCTGGCCCTATGAGCAGGAACGCACGCTGGCCAGCATCTGCATCTCCGCCGGTGCCCGCGACGGCCTCGCGAGTGTCACGCCTTGGGCAGGTCCGGTTCCTCCGCCACGTGCCGGCCGAAGTCGGGCACATCGGTTTCCTGACCCGCGTCGATGATCGCGCGACGGATGTCGCGGGTGCGGGTGAACAGGTCGAACAGGGCGTCGCCGTCGGACCAGCGGATCGCCCGTTGCAGGGCGGCCAGATCCTCCGTGAAGCGGCCCAGCATCTCCAGCACGGCCTCCCGGTTGTTCAGGAACACGTCGCGCCACATGGTCGGGTCAGACGCGGCAATGCGGGTGAAATCGCGGAAACCGGCGGCTGAGAACTTGATCACCTCGGACTTCGTGACCGCCTCCATGTCATCCGCCGTGCCCACGATGTTGTAGGCGATCAGATGCGGGATATGACTGGTGATGGCCAGCACCTGATCGTGGTGCTTCGTGTCCATGGTCTCCACCAGAGCGCCCATCGCAACCCAGAAGCTGCTCAGACGTTCGGTCGCTTCGGCATCGCCCCCGGGAAGGGGCGTGAGGATGCACCAGCGACCACGGAACAGGCTGGCAAACCCGGCATCCGGCCCGGAATTCTCCGTGCCTGCGATCGGGTGTGCCGGAACGAAGTGGGCGTGCGAAGGAACATGCGGTCCGACCGCGCGAACGACACCATCCTTCACCGACCCGACATCGGAGAGGATTGCGCCCGCCTCAAGGGCAGGTCCGACTTCCGCCGCCACGGTGCCCATGACACCGACCGGTGTGCAGATAATCACCAGATCGGATCCGACCACGGCCTCCGCATTGCTCGCGAAGGCCTGGTCCACCAGGCCGGAACGCAGGGCCCGTGCCCGATGGTCGGCATCGGGCGTAGCACAGACGATCTCCTCCGCCAGCCCGTCCACCCGCGCGGCGCGTGCAATGGACGAGGCGATGAGGCCGATCCCGATCAGGGTCAGCCGCCGAAACGGAATGAAATCACTCATCCTTCGGTCAGGAACTGCTGCAGGGCCGCAACAACCGCCTCATTGTCCGCCTTGGTGCCGATGGTGATGCGCAGGGCTTCAGGCAGCCCGTAGCCGCCCATCTGGCGCAGGATGATGCCGCGCGCCCGCAGGTAGGCATCCGCCGCATTCGCCTGATCCGGGCCACCGGGAAAGCGGGCGAGGACGAAATTGCCGATGGACGGCGGCACATCGAAGCCAAGAGCCTGCAGCTTGTCGGTCATCCAGGGCAGCCAGCGGTCGTTGTGCGCCCGTGCCGCATCCAGATGCGCGGTATCCTCCAGCGCGGCAATCGCCGCCGCCTGCGCCATCAGGTTGGTGTTGAACGGCCCCCGTGCACGATGCAGCACGCTGATGATCTCCGGTGCCGCATAGGCCCAGCCGACCCGCAGTCCGGCCAGTCCGAAGATCTTGGAGAAGGTGCGCGTCATGATGACATTGTCATGCTTCGCGACCAGCGCCGCGCCGGAGTCGTAGTCGTTCTTGCCGACGTATTCGGCGTAGGCCGCGTCGATGACCAGCAGGATGTCGTCGCGCAGGCCGTCGCGCAGGCGCGCAACCTCGTCACGCGACAGGTAGGTTCCGGTCGGATTGTTGGGGTTCGCGAGAAACAGGATGCGGGTGCGTGGCGTCACTGCGGCCAGCAGCGCATCGACATCGGCGCAGAAATCCGTCTCGGGCGCCGCGACCGGGGTTGCCCCGTTTGCCATGGCGGCGATCGGGTACATCAGGAAGCCGTGACGGCTGTAGAGCACTTCGTCACCGACACCGGCATAGGCGGAGGTGATCAGACCGATCAGCTCATCGGAGCCATTGCCACAGATCAGATTGTCCGCGGGCAGGCCGAAACGCTGCCCCAGCATCTGCCGCAGGCGCACCGCCCCGCCGTCCGGATAGCGATGCACCGTCTCGGCCATTTCCTTCAGGGCCGCGATGGCGCGCGGGCTGGCACCCAGCGGCGTCTCGTTTGCGGACAGCTTGCGGACGTTGTCCAGACCCTCAAGCTCCGATTCACCCCCCTTGTAAGGGGTGATCTGCATCAGGCCGGGTTGTGGTGTTGGCGTGGTCATGGCGGCAAACCTCAGGATAGCACCTCGGCACGGGACAGGACCGTGCAAGGGCGCGATAGCACTGCAAGGGCGCAGGGTCCAGAGCGGCGTCAGCCCCGGCTGTCGAGCATCCCGACTGGCCGGGCCGCGGCCCCGATCGGAATGGCCCGGTGGATCTGGCCTTCCGACTGTTGCTCCAGTGCGGCGATGCGGGGGTCACCACGACTGACGAAACCATCGATCTCCAGCAACTGCTTGAAATCATCCTCCCGGCCGCTGGTCGCGATCACGTGGCCGGAAAGACCATGCCGGTCCAGCAGGCCGCCGAGGCGGGTCCGGCTGAGCTCAGGGTCGGTCTGCACGACCACATAGCTGGTGTCGTCGCCGGATTCCTCCGCCGGATAGGTCGCGACGACCATCAGCTTGCGGTCCTCGAAGTGGCCCGTGGCGCTCTCGAAGAACGGCAGTGCGGTGACGACGCTGGCCGAAAGGTCGGATGTAGCCATGTGCGGCCACCAGGGTGACGGAACATCGTGATCCGGCCAGGGCAGGACGCCGATGGTACCCGGCGTCTCAAGCTCCTGCAGGACTCGCTGTGCGCTGCCGCACAGTGTGATGGGGGCAATGGTGCCGAAATGGTTCCGAACCACGTCCCAGTGGCTGATGGACCGCTCCGGCGCATGCAGCGCGATGCGGAAGGGGGACTGCATCTGGCAGGCATCGGCGATCAGTTCGCGCCAGATGCGGGCGACCGAGGCGACAGGCATGGCACCGTCATGTCGCTTGACCAGGGCACGGATGACATTGGCCTCCCGGCCCGGACGCACGATCGGCGCGGCGGCACCGCCGGAGGCACGCTTGGCCAGCCCGACACGCTTCACGACCGCGGCGCGCTCCCGCAACAGGGCGTGCAGCTCCTGATCGATCCGGTCGATGTCGGCCCTCAGCTTGTCCAGGCTCGCGTTGGCTTCATCAGCCATGCCCATCTTGCTCCCTCATGCTCGCACGGTCCCGCTGTCCTGGGACCGTCTCCCCTGCGGCGCGGGAGGATAATGGCAAGCTTGGATTCCGAAAACACAATTCGATGCGGCATGTGACGCCGACACGTCCGGTGATTGCTGGACAAGGCGGGAAGCCGCTGATACTCCAGCGTCAAGCGCCGTACCGCACGAGGGATTGCCGAGCATCATGAGCACCAACAAGAAGCCGCTGGTCGTTGTCACCCGCAAGCTGCCCGATCCGATCGAGACCCGGATGATGGAGCTGTTCGACACCCGCCTGAACCTCGATGACACGCCGATGACGAAGGCGGAACTGATCGAGGCCGTGAAGGTTGCCGATGTCCTTGTCCCCACGGTGACGGACCGGATCGATGCCGCCATCCTCAGCCAGGCCAACCCGAACCTGAGGCTGATCGCCAGCTTCGGCACGGGCGTGGACCACATCGACCTTGCCGGCGCGCGCCAGCGGGGGATCACTGTCTGCAACACGCCGGGTGTGCTGACCGAGGATACCGCCGACATGACGATGGCGCTGCTGCTGGCCGTGCCGCGCCGCCTGACCGAGGGTGAGCGCAAGCTCAGGGAAGGGGACTGGCAGGGCTGGTCACCGACACAGATGCTGGGTCACCGGATCTGGGGCAAGCGCCTCGGCATCATCGGCATGGGCCGGATCGGCACTGCCGTCGCCCGCCGTGCCCGCGCTTTCGGCCTGTCGATTCACTATCACAACCGCCGCCGCCTGCACGAAAGCATCGAGAAGGATCTGGAGGCGACCTACTGGGAGAGCCTGGACCAGATGCTGGCCCGCATGGACATCATCTCCGTCAACTGCCCGCATACGCCCGCGACATACCATCTGCTCTCCGCCCGGCGCCTGAAGCTGATGCGGCCGACGTCGTATCTGGTGAACACCTCCCGCGGCGAGGTGATCGACGAGAACGCGCTGACACGGATGCTGCGGGCAGGCGACATCGCCGGAGCGGGGCTGGACGTGTTCGAGCATGAACCCGCCGTGAACCCGAAGCTCCTGGCGCTCGACAATGTCGTGCTGCTGCCGCACATGGGCTCCGCGACCATCGAGGGACGTGTGGACATGGGCGAGAAGGTGCTGATCAACATCAAGACCTTCGTTGACGGCCACACCCCGCCGGACCGGGTACTGCCCGACCTCTGAGAGCGGACGCGGGTATCGGCGGGAAGCAGCAGGGCCACGCAATGGATGACCTGACGCAACGTGCCGCCGATCTCGATGCCGCCGACCCGCTTTCCGGCTGGCGGGAACGTTTCACCATTCCCGCGGGGCTGGTCTATCTGGATGGCAATTCCCTCGGGGTGCTGCCTTGCAACGTTCCGGCACGGGTGGCGGACGCGGTCTCGCGCGGCTGGGGTGAACAGCTCATCCGGGGCTGGAACGCGGAAGGCTGGATGGACCTGCCACGCCGCATCGGCGACCGGATTGCCGGACTGATAGGCGCACCCGAGAGTTCGGTGATCTGCGCCGATTCGACTTCCATCAATCTCGCCAAGGTCTTGCAGGCCGCTCTTGCCATGGTACCGGAACGCCAGGTGGTGCTCTCCGACACCGGCAATTTCCCGACCGACCTGTATGTGGCGCAGGGTCAGCTCGGCCGGGCAGGGACATTGACGACTGTCGCGCCGGAGGATGTTGCGGCTGCCATGACGCCGGATGTCGGGGTCCTGATGCTGACACAGGTCGACTACCGATCCGGGCGACTGCACGACATGCATGCCCTGACCGCCCGCGCCCGTGATCTTGGCATCGTGACGATCTGGGACCTGGCGCACTCGGCGGGTGCCCTGCCGGTCGATCTTGCCGGAGCCGGAGCGGATTTTGCCGTCGGCTGCGGCTACAAGTATCTCAATGGCGGCCCCGGCGCGCCGGCGTTCCTCTATGTGCGCCCCGAACTGCAGAATCAGGTGAACAGCCACCTGACCGGCTGGATGGGCCACGCAGCGCCTTTTGCGTTCGATCCGGACTATCGTCCCGCAGAAGGCATCGACCGGTTCCGGGTCGGCACCCCGGCTATCCTGTCGATGGTCGCCATGGATGCGGCGCTGGATGTCTGGGACGATGTGGACATGCAGGCCGTGCGGGCAAAGTCTCTTGCCCTAGGCGATCTGTTCATCGCCTGCATTGACCGGTTCGCCGGCGACCATGATCTGCGCCTGGCCAGCCCACGCGACGGCGACAGCCGCGGATCACAGGTGTCATGGCACTGTCCTGATGGCTACGCCGTCATGCAGGCTCTGATCGACCAGGGCGTGATCGGCGACTTCCGGGAACCGGACGTGATCCGCTTCGGCTTCACGCCGCTCTATCTTTCGTTCGCGGATGTGCTGAAGGCCGCGAAGACGCTGGAGGACATCCTGCGCAACCGGACCTGGGATCAGCCGCGGTTCCATGCACGCGCCAAAGTGACCTGATAACGGAAGCGGTTGAGACGTTTACAGCGTCGGCGGACGCCCTATCCTTTGAAAAACAGTGAACCACCCCGAGAGGAAACGAGACATGGCTGAAGCGTTTGTATGTGAGGCAGTGCGGACACCGTTCGGACGCTTTGGCGGCGGGCTGAAGACTGTACGCGCCGACGATCTGGCGGCTCACCCGCTGAAGGCGCTGAAGGAGAAGCTGACCGGCGTCGACTGGGACGCCGTGGATGACGTGATCTACGGCTGTGCCAATCAGGCGGGGGAGGACAACCGCAATGTCGCCCGCATGGCCTCCCTGCTGGCCGGCCTGCCGGAGAGTGTTCCCGGCTCCACCATCAACCGGCTCTGCGGGTCGTCCATGGATGCCGTCGGTACGGCAGCACGCGCGGTGAAGGCAGGCGAGGCGGAACTGATGATCGGCGGCGGTGTCGAGAGCATGACCCGCGCGCCCTTCGTCATGGGCAAGGCGGACAGCGCGTTTTCCCGCTCGGCACAGATGTATGACACCACCATCGGCTGGCGGTTCGTCAATCCGCAGATGAAGAAGATGTACGGCGTCGATTCCATGCCGGAGACGGCGGAGAACGTGGCCGCCGATTACCAGATCAAGCGCGAGGATCAGGACGCCTTTGCCTTCCGCAGCCAGCAGCGCGCGGCGAAGTCACAGGCGGACGGTATCTTCGCGGAGGAGATCGCGGCGGTGACCATCCCGCAGCGCAAGGGCGATCCTGTCGTTGTGGCCGATGATGAACATATTCGCGGCGGTACCACGCTGGAGGCCCTCGCCAAGCTGCCCGCGCCGTTCCGTGAAGGTGGCTCCGTGACCGCAGGCAATGCCTCAGGCGTGAATGACGGCGCCTGCGCCATGATGATCGCGACGGAGGCGGCGGCAGCCCGCAATGGCCTGACTCCGCGTGCGCGCATCCTCGGCATGGCGACCGCCGGTGTGCCTCCCCGGATCATGGGCTTCGGTCCGGCCCCGGCGTCGGAGAAGGTGCTGGCACAGGTGGGGCTGACCATCGCCGACATGGACGTCATCGAACTGAACGAGGCCTTTGCCGCCCAGGCACTGGCCGTGACCCGTCAGCTCGGCCTGCCCGATGATGCTGATCACGTGAACCCGCATGGCGGTGCCATCGCCCTCGGCCATCCGCTGGGTGCCAGCGGCGCGCGCCTGATCCTGACAGCCGTCAACCAGTTGCACCGCACCGGCGGCCGCTATGCGCTCTGCACCATGTGCATCGGCGTCGGGCAGGGCATTGCCATCGTGCTGGAGCGGGTCTGAGCCTTCCTGCGCGGCGGTTTCGGTCGAACGACTCAGCCGCGCAGGCTTGCGCCTACTGACTTGGCCATGTTGGCGATGACCTTTTCGCCGACCGCGTCGATTTCCTTGTCGGTCAGCGTGCGGTCCATGGGTTCCATTCGCACGGACATGGCCACGGACTTGGCATCCGCGCCGATGCGCTCGCCCTCGTAGAGGTCGAAGATGTCCACCGCCGTGATCAGGTTGCGATCGGCACCGCGGGCGGCGCGGATCATGTCGGCGACGGCCACATCGCGGGCAACGACGAAGGCGAAGTCGCGCGTCACGGCCTGGAAGTCGGAGACGGTCAGCGGCGGGCGCGTCGTCTTGCGACCGGCCTTCGGCTGCGGGATGGCATCCATGAACACCTCGAACCCGACCAGCGGCCCCTTGATGTCCAGTTCCTCCAGCACCGCCGGATGGATTTCGCCGAACTGCGCCAGCCGCAGCTTCGGACCCAACTGGATGACGCCCGAACGGCCCGGGTGATACCAGGCGGATGCACCGCGCGCGATCTGGACCTTGGACGTGTCCAGCCCGACGGCGTTCAGCAGGGCCTCCGCGTCGGCCTTGGCGTCGAATGCGTCCACGGCGCGGGGGCTGGCGGCCCAGTGACGGTCGCCGGTACGTCCGCGCCGTATGCCGCCGGCCACCGTGTCCTGCCCGTCAGGGGCATCGCTGCGGTACTGCGGACCGACCTCGAACAGGGCGATGTCGCCGTTGCCCCGTGCTGCATTGCGTGCGGCGGCGGTGATCAGGTTGGGCAGCAGCGACGGCCGCATGCAGTCCAGATCAGCGGAGATCGGGTTGGCGAGCCGCAGGGTCGCGTCGCCGCCACCGAACAGTTCCGCCTGCGCCTTCGGCAGGAACGACCAAGTCACGCATTCATACATGCCGCGCGCGGCCAGCGCCCGGCGGGCGGTGCGCACGTTGCGTTGCCCGGCCGTCAGGGAAGGGGTCGCCACGTCGCTGAGACGCGGCAGCTGCACGGTCTCGATATGGTCATAGCCGAAGATGCGAACGACATCCTCGACCAGGTCGGCTTCGCCATCCACATCGATGCGCCAGCTCGGCACGCTGACCTGCATGTCCTCGCCCTCACCTTCGACGCCGAAACCGAGGTCGCTCAGGATACGGCGGGTCTCTGTCTCCGGCACCTGCACACCGCCCAGGGAGGCGATTCGGCTCTGGCGCAGGCGCAGGGTGCGTGACTGGTCAGGAATCGCACCCGTCTGCACGATGTCACTGGCCTCGCCACCGCAGAGCGTGGTCACCAGACGCGCCGCGACATGGATGCCCCAGGCCACGCTTTCCGGGTCGACGCCGCGTTCGAAGCGATAGCGGGCATCGGAATCGATACCGTGCCGCCGACCGGTCTGGGCCGTGCGAACCGGATCGAACCAGGCGCTCTCGATGAAGACGTTCACCGTCTCCGCCGTACAGCCGTTCGCCGCGCCACCCATCACGCCACCGAAGCCATGGGCGCCGGAGTCGTCGGCGATGACGCATTCGGTGCCCGCCATCTCGTAGGTCCTGTCGTCCAGCGCGACGAAGGACTCGCCTTCGCGTCCCAGACGGACCTGGATGTCGCCCTGCACCTTGTCCGCGTCGAAGACATGTAGCGGGCGGCCAAGGTCGTAGGTGACGAAGTTGGTGATGTCGACCAGTGTCGAGATCGGGCGCAGGCCGATGGCCTTCAGCCGTCGCTGCATCCACTCAGGGCTCGGGCCATTCCTCACACCACGGACGTAGCAGCCGTGAAAAACCGGGCAGGCATCCGCCGTCGCCGGATCGTCGAAGGTGAAGCGTACCCCGATGGGGGAGGGGAAGGCACCGCCGACTGGGCTGCGGTCGAACGGCTTCAGGGTGCCCAGTCCGGCAGCGGCCAGATCGCGGGCGATGCCGTGGATGCCGAGGCACTCCTGGCGGTTCGGCGTGATCGCCACCTCGATCACCGGATCGTCCAGCCCGACGACACCGGCGAACGGCACACCCACGGGTGCGTCTGCGGCCAGTTCGATGATGCCGTCATGTTCGTTCGACAGCCCCATCTCCCGCTCTGACACCAGCATGCCGTTGGAGTCGACACCGCGGATCTTCGTCGGCTTCAGGGTAAGGCCGGTGCCCGGAATGGTCAGGCCGGAGCGGGCGAAGACGCCCTTCATGCCCGTCCGCGCATTGGGCGCGCCGCAGACCACCTGCTCGATACCGCTGCCGGTATCGACCTTGCAGACGCGCAGCCGGTCGGCGTCCGGGTGCGGCACGGCCTCCACCACATGGGCCACTGTGTAGTCGGCCAGTTCGGCGGCGCGGTCAGTGACGCTCTCCACCTCCAGCCCCACGGCGGTCAGCTTCTCCAACACCTGTTCCAGGGTCGCATCTGTCTCCAGATGATCCTTCAGCCAGCCAAGGGTGAGTTTCATCGGCTCAGCCCCCCGCCCAGCGATGGCACATCTGTCGGCTGGAACCCGTAATGGCGCAGCCAGCGGACATCCGAATCGAAGAAGGCGCGCAAGTCAGGGATGCCGTACTTCAGCATCGCGATCCGGTCGATGCCCATGCCCCAGGCAAAGCCCTGCCACTCTTCCGGGTCCAGCCCGCAGGCGCGCAGGACGTTCGGGTGGACCATGCCGCAGCCGAGGATTTCCAGCCAGTCGGTGCCTTCACCGATGCGGATCTGGCCCTTGTCGAAGGAACAGCCGATATCGACCTCCGCGGACGGTTCCGTGAAGGGGAAATAGCTGGGGCGGAAGCGCATCCGCACCTCGTCCAGTTCGAAGAAGGCGCGGCTGAAGGCTTCCAGCGTGCCCTTCAGATGTCCCATGTGCAGGTTCCGGTCGATCACCAGCCCCTCGATCTGATGGAACATCGGCGTATGGGTCATGTCGGAGTCGGAACGGTAGGTGCGGCCCGGAATGACGATGCGGTGCGGCGGGTCCTGCGTCTCCATGGTGCGGATCTGCACCGAGGAGGTATGAGTCCGCAGCAGCATCCGCTCCCCGTCGTCCTTCGGATCGAAGAAGAAGGTGTCGTGCATGTCCCGCGCCGGGTGGGCCGGCGGGAAGTTCAGGGCCGTGAAGTTGTGGAAATCATCCTCGATGTCCGGCCCTTCGGCGATGGCGAAGCCCATGTCGGCGAAGATCTCGGTGATCTCGTCCACCACCTGGCTGACCGGATGGATGCGGCCCGTCACCTCGGGCCGGGCGGGCAGGGTGATGTCCACCTGCTCCGCGGCCAGGCGCACTTCCAGCTCCGCGCGCTTCAGGGCGGTGCGGCGGTCGTCGATGGCCTGGTTGAGGGAATTCTTCAGCGCGTTCAGGCGCGGGGCGACCTGCTGGCGCTCGGCGGGGTCCATCTTGCCCAGGCCACGCATGACCTCGCTCAGACGGCTCTTCTTCCCCAGGGTGGCGACACGTGCCGCCTCCAGATCGCCAAGATTTGCGGCGTCCGTGATCTGGCCGATCAGGTCGGCCTCAAGCTTCTCGATATCCATTGTTCAACGCTGCTCGCTGTGGGTCCGGCGGGAACAGGCCCGAACCGCATTCAGGTACGGGCCTGTTCCACCAGATCAGTCGAGGCGTCAGCCGCCGGTCGCTTACTCGGCGGCGTACTTTGCCTCGCGGGCGGCCCGGGCCTGATCGACCAGAACCTTGAAGGCGGCGGGATCGCGCACGGCGATGTCGGCCATTACCTTGCGGTCAACTTCGATGCCTGCATGCTTCAGGCCGTCGATAAAGACGCCATAGGTCATGCCATGCTCGCGCACGCCGGCGTTGATGCGCTGGATCCAGAGGGCGCGGAAATTCCGCTTCTTCACCCGCCGGTCGCGATAGGCGTACTGCAGTGACTTCTCGACCCGTTCGCGGGCCATGCGGATGGTGTTGTTGCTGCGGCCGCGGAAACCCTTGGCCTGCTTCATGACTTCCTTGTGGCGCGCCCTGCTGACGACGCCACGCTTTACACGTGCCATTTCTCTGCGTCTCCTTCAGGTCAGCCGTAAGGCATGTATTGCTTGACGATCTTCGCATCGCAGTCGGCCATGATGGTCGTGCCGCGCTGGTTGCGGATCTGCTTCTGGGTTCGTTTGATCATGCCGTGGCGCTTGCCCGCCTGCTGCATGCGCACCTTGCCGGTGGCAGTAAGGCGGAACCGCTTCTTGGCGCCGCTCTTTGTCTTCATCTTGGGCATTTGCTTCCTCTCTCGATGGATGATGCGGGACGGAGCCCCCATCTGCTGAACGGTCAACGCGGCATGCCCTGCCGGAAGACCGGTGAAGCGCGGCTTATAGCGGCTGCCCGCGCCGGTTTCAAGCCTTGCCGCCGCTTCGCCCAAGCCCCCGCACGAATGCGCTGTCGGCAGGCTGCGGATCGTGCTACATTACGTTGCGTAAACCACATGAAGCGGAGGCTATGAAAATGACGCCACCGAACCAGGCAGTGACCTGCTGAACATCCGGTGTCAGGCCCTGACGGGCCAGCAGACACCATTGGTCGAAACTGAGCGTCGCGGGCCGCATCCCCAAGGGGCGGTGCGACGCGAACAGGCCGGAGAAATCACCGGCCAGCCGTACATACGGTAACATCGCTGCCCAGGGTCCGATCCGCAGGGCGCACCCTCCGTCCGGTCATCATCTTTCCCGCCGGTCGCAGTGGCGCGACACCTGGAAGGCCCGCCATTCAGGCTATACAGACGGGCAGCAGCGCAAGACAGACCTCCGTGCCTGGACAGGGCTCCGCCGTTATCCCCAAACCGGCGGGGCCCTGTTATTGTGGCGCCCGTTTCAGCCATGAGCCGGTTTCCCAATGACCAGAATACCCATGCAGATCAGTCGGTTCCGCGCCGATGATGTCACGGCGGTTGCGGCGCTCTACGGGCGCGCGGTGCGTATCGGCGCGCGCCAGGCCTATCCACGCAAGGCCCTGCTTGCCTGGGCCAGACCACGCCTGTCGATGCGGTTCTTCCGCAATCGCATGCTGCCCACCTGGACCTTCGTCGCGACCGTGCCCGGCGGCGGGGCGACGCGACAGCGATTCCCGGGTGCGGGGCAGGGCGGCAGCCTCGGGCACGGCGGGGAGGTCGTGCTGGGCTTCGCGGAGATCATGCAGGACGGCCACGTCCGCATGCTGTTCACCGACCCTGCGGCCACCCGCAGCGGCATCGCCAGCCGCCTGCTGGTCCACGCCCTGGACCACGCCCGCAGCCACGGAATCACCAGTTTCACCACCGATGCCAGCCGCCTCTCCCGCCCCGTCTTCGCCCGCGCCGGTTTCCGCCCCATGGGCCACCGCCTCCGCGCCGTCGCCGGAGCAAGGCTGCTGACCACGCGGATGGTGCTGCGACCGGGGAGGCATGCCGTCTGACGCCTGATTCTGTCGCCTCAGAGAGGCTTCTGCCGAAAGTCTCTCATCATGCTGACCGTGTTTCCGGATACGGAGAGAACCTTCCAGCCCAGATAGGCGTACAGGCTGATGTTGTCCTTCATGGGTTATGGGTATTGAGGTGCATTTCCGTGTAGCCGTTGTTGCGCACCTCGGTGATCGTGTTCGTGGATCGTGCATGCGCAGATTCAATGCATTCCAAGATTGAACCGGTCTCGGAGACGACCTCTGGGCGGATAGTGGCAATCATTCCTGGCATTCCCAAGGGCAGGTTACGGGGAACAGCAACATGAAAGCGGTTGTGGGATGTTGGTGGTGTCTGTCTGGTGGTCGACGTGATGACGCTCTTCGGCGAAGGTGGGCCAGCAGGTTTCGGCCAGCCACAAACTACCTGCTTCCATAATTTTCCATAATATTGATTATACGATATTTACGACGGTCGGCGGAGAGGCGCGAAAACCTCCTGAAACATTCCCCTGTCTGGTCCGCAATACGCCCATGCGCATCTCGCGCCTGTTCCCTCTAATGCACTTGTGTTAAACCGACGCCTGACACATGCAGGACATTGAACCGGAACCGGCACAGAACCGGTCCGCAGGCGGGAGATCACAATCATGGCCGACACAGCAGCGCAGCCATTCAAAATCGAACCCACACCCGGCGGTGTCGGTGCCTTCGTGCAGGGTATCGATCTGGCCAATGATCTGAGCAGCAACACGGTCGGCGCGCTGCGCCAGGCCCTGGGCGATCATTGTGTGCTGTTCTTCCGCGATCAGAAGCTGACACCGGACCAGCATATCGAGGCAGCGGAGAAGTTCGGCGAGATCAACGTCAACCGCTTCTTCTCCCGTGTTCCGACACACGACAAGATTGCCCTGGTCGTCAAGGAACCGGACCAGACGGCCAATATCGGCGGTGCCTGGCACACGGACCATTCCTACGATCAGATCCCCGCCATGGGTTCCATGCTGCTGGCGCGGCAAACGCCGACGCGCGGCGGTGACACGCTGTTCGCCAACATGTACGCGGCCTACGACAGTCTCTCCGACGGTCTGAAGCAGACCCTGAACGGCCTGCGTGCGGTCCATTCCAGCCGACACCGCTTCGGCCCGAACGCCCAGGGGCGTGAAGGCTACAAGGGTCGTCTGGGCAATGCCGAGCTGGCGCAGCAGGATGCCGTGCATCCGGTGGTCATCAGTCACCCGATCAGCGGCCGCAAGGCGCTCTACGTCAACGACGCCTTTACGCTGCAGTTCGAGGGCTGGACGAAGGAAGAGAGCGAGCCGTTGCTGAAGATGCTCTACGCCCATGCGTCCCGGCCCGAGCATACCTACAGGTTCCAGTGGGCACCGGGATCGATCGCATTCTGGGACAACCGGGCAAGCTGGCACTATGCCGTCAACGACTATCACGGCGCCCGGCGGGAGATGCACCGCATCACGCTGGAGGGTGAGGCGCTCGACGCCTGACCGCAGGCCGCCTGCGCCCTTCCTACCAGACCTCGCCAGAGCTTGACCCGGGTGCCGGCAGTGCCGCACGCACGTGGGAGACTGGGCTCGCGGATCAAGTCCGCGAGCATCGTGGGAGGTGGAGAGGGTGAACTGTCCCTGCCCCCCAAGCCACGCTGTACCCGGGCTTGATCCGGGTACCCAGAGTGCCGCGCAGACGTCGGAGCATGGGCTCACGGATCAAGTCCGCGAGCGTCGTCTTTCCGGAAGGGCGAGCAACAACAGACGGTTCCCACGGGAATGTCGCGCACGCCCATTCCACCCCCGTACCCTTGCGCTGCCCCCTGCCCCTGTTCATAGTTTCCCCAACGAAAAAACAGGGAGGGGAAGCCAATGCGCTATCCGGATATTCGCGGTCTCGTGACCGCAGCGGCCCTCGGGGTCGCGGCACTGGCCGGTGCCAGCGCGGCACAGGCCCAGACGACACTCGTCGCGGCAAGCTGCTTTCCGCAGAATTCGTTCTTTTCCAAGCGCTTCGAAAGCGTTGTGAAACAGATAAACGAGCAGGGTGGCCAGACCGTCAAGATCAACTATCTGGGGGGCGCGCCCGCCATTGGCAGCCCCTTCACCATGGTGCAGAAGCAGGCACAGGGCGTCTATGACCTGGTGAACTGCACCGGTGCCTATTACCAGAACGTGGTGCCGGAGGCGGATGCCTGGAAACTGCTGGAACGGACGCCGGACGAGATCCGCGCCAATGGCGGCTGGGCGCTGATGGAGGAGATCCACGGCAACAAGAACCTGAAGCCGCTGGGGCGCATCCACTACGGCACCCCGTTTCACCTCTACCTCGGCAAGGGCAAATCCATCGACAAGCCGGACCTGACCGGCCTGCACCTGCGCGTCGCGCCGATCTACACCAACTTCTTCAAGGCGCTGGGCGCCACCACGCAGAATTCGGACCTGGCACAGATCTACCCGCTGATGGAGAACGGCACGGTCGGCGGCTTTGGCTGGCCGATCACCGGCATGCGTCCGGGCTGGGAAGAAGTCACCGCATCGCGCGTCGATCCCGGTTTCTATGATGCCGACATCAATGTGCTGGTGAACCTGAAGAGCTGGAACGGCCTGAGCGACAAGGCGCGGAAGTTGATCACCACGGTCGTCATGCAGATGGAGAAGAAGGCGGTCGGCGTCGACAAGACCGCCGTCGAGAAGTCCATGGCGAAACAGGCTGAGCAGTACACCATCATCACCTTTACCGGCGATGACCGGGCGAAGTGGCTGGGTACGGCACGTGACGCAGGCTGGGCCGGGCTGGAGGAGACCAGCCCCGCCAATGCGGCGAAGCTGCGTGCGCTGTTCGCGAAGGAATAGTCCACTGGTCGGGGACGCGGGGGATCGTGCCGTGTGGCGCGGTCCCCTGTTTCGTTTCGGAAACCGGATGACATGACCGCCCTCGCCGCCATCGACCGCGCCTTCGGGGTCGCCTACGGGCTGGTCGGCCTGCTGGTCGGGCTGACTGTCGGCGGTTTCGCGCTGTCCATTTCCGTGGACCTGGCGCTGCGCCTGTTCGGCTGGGGCAACCTGTCGGGCCTCAACGAGATCATCGAGTATCTGCTGTTTGCCGGCGTGTTCCTGGGTGCCCCCTGGGTCCTGCGTCAGGGGTCGCACGTGCGCGTCGATCTGCTGGTCGGCAACCTGCCCGCCCCCCTCGCCCGTGGGCTGGAGCGTCTGCTGGATCTCGTCGGATGTGCCGTCTGTCTGGTACTGGTCCACTACGGCTGGGTCAGTCTGGACAGCGCCTGGATGTTCCAGTCGATGCAGCACAAGTATTTCGCCATGCCCGAATGGGTGCTGCTGTCGGTCTTCGTCGCCTGTTTCACCCTGCTGGCCATCGAGTTCCTGTTCCGTCTGCTGCGCGGCGGCGCGGCCCCCGATGCGGAAACCGACCAAGCGAAGGGGTTGTGATGCTGGCTGCGATGGCCCGATACCGCGGTGACCAATCGCCACCGCCGGGATTCCCCCCCACCTCGATCCTCCCCCTCCAGGGGGAAGGAAGGAGCACCGCCGCATCACGGCATTTCCCCTCTTCCCCCCTTGCGGGGGAAGTGGCCGCGAAGCGGTCGATGGGGGGTGCAGCCGAAGGCTACCCCGCCTCGACCACGGCGGACCACCAGTCATGATCATGGAGTGGTACTGGGCGCTGGCCATGATGCTGGGCATCGTCATCGGGCTGATGTTTCTCGGCCTGCCGGTGGTATTTGCCTTCTTCGCCGCCAATATCGTCGGCGTCTATGTCTTCATGCGCGGCGAGATCGGCCTGTCGGTGATGCCGATCGAGTATGTCTTCGCCATCTCCCGCTTCTCCCTCGTCCCGGTGGCGCTGTTCATCCTGATGGGCGAGATCCTGTTCCAGACCGGGGTGGCATTCCGGGCGATCAAGGCCATCGACCGCATGATCGCGCGGATGCCGGGACGGCTGACCGTCGTCTCCATCGCGGGGGGCACCGTCTTCTCCTCCCTCTCCGGCTCGACCATCGCCAATACGGCCATCCTGGGCAGTGTCATGCTGCCCGACATGCTGAAACGCGGCTATCAGCCGAAGCTCGCCATGGGTCCGATCATGGCGGTTGGCGGCATCGCCATGCTGATTCCGCCCTCCGCGCTGGCCGTGCTGCTGGCCAGCCTGGCGGAGCGCTCCATCAAGGATCTGCTGATCGCCGGTATCCTGCCCGGCATCCTGATGGCGATCCTGTTCGTGGTCTATGTCATGGCACGCTGCCGCATGAATCCGTCCCTCGCCCCGGTCGATGACGAGCCGGAGACCGCGCACGGCTGGGAACGCTGGGGCCCGTTCGTGCGCGATGTGCTGCCGCTGTTCACCATCTTCGCGGTGGTGGTGGGCAGCATCTTCTTCCGTGTCGCGGCCCCGGAGGAAGCGGCGGCGCTGGGCTGTGTCGCCGCCCTGGTGGTCTGCGCCTGCTATGGCGAACTGACCTTCGCGCGGCTGAGGAAGGCGCTGACCGAGACGGCCAGGATCAACGTCATGATCCTGTTCATCATCGCCGGTTCCCTCACCTTCTCCCAGGTGCTGCAGATCTCCGGTGCGACCAGCGGCCTGCTGCAGCTTGTGGGCGGTCTGAACCTGACACCGATCACCGCCATGGCGCTGATGATGCTGATCCTGCTGTTCCTCGGCGCCTTCATGGATCAGGTCTCCATGGCGCTGCTGACCCTGCCCTTCTTCCTGCCCATCGCCGACAGCCTGGGCATGAACCCGATCTGGGTCATGGTGATGATGCTGATCGCCATGGAAATCAGCCTGCTGACGCCGCCGTTCGGGCTGCTGCTCTACATCATGAAAGGCGTGGCCCCGCAGGAGATCCGCCTGACCCAGATCTATGCCGCCGCCCTGCCCTTCATCGGACTGGAACTGCTGGTGCTGGTCTTCCTGATGCTGTTCCCGGAGATCGCCGTCTGGCTGCCGGGACAGTTCAGGTAGCCGGCGCGCAAGAAACCTGTTCCGGTCGACAGTTCTGGTCTCTCGACATACGCCGGTTCCCGACAGCTATCGAGGGTCGTGTCTGTTGTCTCGCCATTGGTTATGCGCATAAGATATGCGCAACAGACGAGGAAAATCATGGCGAAAATTCGTACAAACCTGTCTCTGGAAAGCGAACTGGTTGCAGAGGCCAAGGCGCTCAAGGTGAACATGTCACTCGCTGCCGAGTCCGGGGTCCAGGATGCAGTTTGCAAGGCCAGGGAAGAGGCATGGCGGCGTGACAATGCCGCTGCTATCGGTTCGTACAACGAATGGGTGGAGGAAAACGGTATTCCATTGAGTGAATTCCGCCAGTTCTGATGCCACGCTACGATGTCTTTCCCGGGCCGAATGATGACAGCCTTCTGCTTGATGTTCAGGCTGATCTTCTGGACGAAATGAGCACCAGGGTGGTGGTGCCGCTGATGGAAAGATCCGCGGCACCGCAGGCCGCGGACCGGCTGAACCCGGAATTCACCATCAACGGCAAGCAATACGTGATGGTCACCCAGTTGCTGGCAACCGTACCGGCATCATTGCTGCGCCAGCCGGTTTCCAGCCTTTCGCCCGAGTTCGCGAAGATTTCGGGCGCACTGGATTTCCTGTTTCAGGGTTACTGACGAGGCTTCACGCAGACCCGAATCCCCCGCCCCCCGGGCTTTCGATGATGATGGCGTCGCCGGGGTTCAGGTCTGCGATCGACCAGCCGGGGCGCTGTTCGGTGTCGCCGTTGGCGCGGACGACGAAGTTCCTGCCCACGGCCCCGTCTTCACCGCCGTTCAGGCCGAACGGTGCGACCTTGCGATGGCTGGAGAGGAAGGAGGCCGTCATTGCCTCCCGGAACTGGATCCGGCGCACGGTGCCGTCGCCGCCATGGTGTGCGCCCTTGCCGCCTGATCCGGTGCGGACGTGGAAATGCTCCAGGATCACGGGATAGCGGAATTCCAGCACTTCCGGGTCGGTCAGGCGGGTATTGGTCATATGGGTATGGACCGCACTGGTGCCGTCAAAGTCCGGCCCGGCCCCTGCCCCGCCACAGATGGTTTCGTAGTACTGATGGCGTTCATTGCCGAAGGTGAAGTTGTTCATGGTGCCCTGCGCGGCCGCCATGACCCCCAGCGCACCGAACAGGCAGTCGGTAATGCACTGGCTGGTCTCCACGTTCCCGGCCACGACGGCGGCCGGATAGACCGGACGCAGCATGGATTTCTCCGGGATGATGACCTTCAGCGGTTTCAGACAGCCGCCGTTCAGCGGGATCTCCGAATCCACCAGACAGCGGAAGACATAGAGCACCGCCGCATAGGCCACCGCCGTCGGCGCGTTGTAGTTGGTGGGGTGGGTCTCGGAGGTGCCGGTGAAGTCGATCACGGCGGAGCGGTCATCATGGTCGATACTGACCTTCACCTGAATGACGGAACCATCGTCCATCGGATAGCTGAATTCCCCGTCGTGCAGCACGTCGATAACGCGGCGCACGGATTCCTCCGCATTGTCCTGCACATGGCCCATGTAAGCCCGCACCACGTCGAGGCCGAAATCCTCCACCATGCGCCGCAGTTCCCGCGCGCCCTTCTCGCAGGCGGCAATCTGGGCGGCCAGGTCGGCCATGTTCTGGTGCGGATTGCGCGCCGGATACTTGCCGGAGCTCAGCAGATCGATGGTTTCCTGTTCAAGCAGTTTGCCACCATCGACGAGCAACACATTGTCCAGCAACACACCTTCCTCCTCCACATTGGTGGAGTCGGGGGGCATGGAGCCGGGCGTCTTGCCGCCAATGTCGGCGTGATGGCCGCGCGATGCGGTATAGAACAGCACCTCTGCCCCCGCATCGTCATAGACCGGGGCAATGACGGTGACGTCAGGCAGATGCGTGCCGCCGTTGTAGGGCGCGTTCAGCATGTAGACGTCGCCGGGCTTCATCGTCGCCGCGTTCTCCCTGACAACGGTCTTGATGGATTCCGACATGGAGCCGAGATGCACCGGCATGTGCGGCGCATTGGCGATCAGTTCCCCCGCTGCATCAAAGACAGCGCAGGAGAAGTCCAGCCGCTCCTTGATGTTCACCGAATAGGCCGTGCGCTCCAGCACCACGCCCATCTGCTCGGCGATGTTCATGAACAGGTTGTTGAAGATCTCCATCATCACCGGATCGGCTTCGGTGCCGATGGCGCGGGCGTTGCTGCGCGCCTCCACCCGGCGCACGATCAGATGCCGTTTCGCCGTCAGTTCAGCCTGCCAGCCCGGTTCTATGACGGTGGTCGAGGTCGGTTCGCGAATGATCGCCGGACCACTGATCGTGGCGCCCGGCTGCATCGTCTCACGGTCGAAGACACCGGTCCTGTGCTCCTCGCCCGCCATCCATGACGAGACCTCGGCGATGCGGTCCGGTTCGTTGGCGACACCGTCGCTCTCCGGATCGTCGATGACATCACCGGGGGCCATGGCCTCCACCGTTGCCGCTTCGACGATGATTGTCTTCTCGGGGCTGGTGAAGCCGAACTGCTGGCGATGCGCGGTCTCGAAGGCCTGCTTCGTCTCTTCCAGGCTGCCGAAGGCGATGGCCAGCGCGGTATCGGAGCCGTCGTAGCGCACCAGCGCGCCGCGCCGGGTCTCGATCACTTCCGCGGCAATGTCCTGCGCCAGAAGTTCCTTCTCCGCTTCCGTGGCCAGCGCATCATGGACGCGACCGACCTCCGCCACACCGGCGTCGTCCAGCGGCAGTTCAACCGCGCGTTCGCGCAGCGCCCGCGTGTCGGCCAGGCCCATGCCATAGGCGGACAGCACACCGGCATGCGGGTGCAGCAGCACCGTCTCGACGCCCAGCTTGTCGGCCACCAGGCAGGCATGCTGCCCCCCTGCCCCGCCAAAGCAGTTCAGGACGTACTTGGACACGTCGTAGCCACGCTGGATGGAGATCTTCTTGATCGCATTGGCCATGTTCTCGACCGCGATCTCCAGAAAGCCTGCCGCGACCTGCTCCGGGGTCCGGCTGTCGCCGGTCTCCGCCGAGATGCGGGCCGTCAGTTCCTCGAACTTCTGCCGCACGGCCTCGGCGTCCAGCGGTTCATCGCCATTCGGGCCGAAGACATGCGGAAAATGATCCGGCTGCAGCTTGCCCAGCATGACGTTGCAGTCCGTGACCGCCAGTGGTCCGCCCTTGCGATAGCAGGCCGGTCCCGGATTGGCCCCGGCGGAGTCCGGCCCCACCTGATAGCGCCCGTCCTCGAAATGCAGGATCGAGCCACCACCGGCGGCAACCGTGTGGATCAGCATCATCGGCGCGCGCATGCGGACCCCGGCCACATTGGTCTCGAAGGCCCGTTCGAACGTGCCGTCATAGTGGGACACGTCAGTGGAGGTGCCGCCCATGTCGAAGCCGATGACCTTGCCGAAGCCCGCCATCTCTGCGGTGCGGACCATGCCGACGACGCCGCCTGCCGGGCCGGACAGGATCGCATCCTTGCCCTGGAACAGGTTGGCGTCGGTCAGCCCGCCGTTCGACTGCATGAACATCAGCCGCACATCGCCCAGCTCGCTCGCCACCTGATCGACATAGCGGCGCAGGATCGGCGACAGATAGGCATCGACCACGGTGGTGTCGCCCCGGCTGACGATCTTCATCAGCGGGCTGGTCTCGTGGCTGGTGGAAACCTGGGTGAAGCCGATTTCCCGGGCCAGATCGGCCACGGCCTTCTCGTGGGCCGGATAGCGGTAGCCGTGCATGAACACGATGGCCGCAGCCCGGATTCCATCGTCGAACACGGCCTGCAGTTCCTGCCGCGCAGTGTCCAGGTCCAGTGCCTCCAGTTCCTCACCGGCCGCATCGACCCGGCCTGGCACCTCGATCACGCTGTCGTAAAGCATCTCCGGCAGTTCGATATTCAGCGCGAACAGGTTCGGGCGGTTCTGGTAACCGATGCGCAGCACATCGCGGAAGCCGCGATTGGTCACGAACAGGCAACGGTCGCCCTTCCGCTCAAGCAGGGCATTGGTGGCGACGGTGGTCCCCATCTTCACCGCCTCGATCTGGTCGGAGGGGATGGGATCATCCGGGCCGAGACCCAGCAGGTCGCGAATGCCCTGAACGGCGGCATCACGGTACCGCTCCGGGTTCTCCGACAGGACCTTGTGCGTCACCACCGACCCGTCAGGACGACGCCCGACGATATCGGTGAAGGTCCCGCCACGATCGACCCAGAACTGCCACATGGAATTCATCTCCTTCATCATCTCGCCTGCCGTGATTCCCGCGCACATGGTCCCGGACCTTAATAGAACAGTCCGGGCAACCAGAGTGCGATCTCGGGAAAGATCAGCAGCATTGCGATCATTGCAAACATGGTCAGAACAAAGGGAGCCGCACCGATCATGACGTCGGACAGCGGTCCCTTGTCGCGAACGCCCTGCACGACATAAAGGTTGATGCCGATGGGGGGTGTTATCAGTGCCGTTTCCAGCAGCACCATCAGCAGGATGCCGAACCAGACCGGATCAAACCCCAGCGCCACGACGATCGGCGTGATCAGCGGCGCGGTGGTCAGCAGCATCGACAGGGTTTCCATGAAACAGCCGATGACGACCAGAACGGCGATCAGCATCAGCATGGTCTGCATGGGGGTCAGGCCCAGACCGGTGACGAAGTCCGCCAGTGCCTGGGTCAGGCCGATGATCGACAGCACGAAGTTCAGGAACACGGCGGCAAAGATGATCAGCATGATCATCGATGTCGTCCGCATCGTGCCCTCCAGCGCGCTGCGCAGCATCGACAGGGTCAGTGTCCGGTTGGACGCGGCCAGGATCAGTGCGGCAACGACACCCAGCGACGCGGCTTCGGTCGGCGTCGCCAGACCGGCGTAGATGGACCCGACAACCACGATGAAGATCCCGATGGGCGGCAGCAGCGCCGGCAGCGCGGCAATGCGCTCTGCCCAGGTCACGCTGATCGGCTCCCCGCCCCATGAACGGCGATAGAGGCACAGCACGATCACCGTCACCATGAACAGCGCCGCCAGCAGGAAGCCCGGTAGGAAGCCCGCGAGGTAGAGCTCCGGCACCGATGTGTCGGTCAGCAGCCCATAAAGGATCAGGTTGATCGATGGCGGGATCAGGATGCCCAGCGTACCGCCTGCGGCGATGGTGCCGAGGAACAGCCGCTCGTTGTAGCCGCGCCGCTCGATCTGCGGGATCGCGACCGTGCCGATGGTGGCGGCTGTGGCAACGGAGGAACCGGAGGTGGCGGCGAACAGCGCGCAGGAGCCCGTGTTCGCGTGCATCAGGCCGCCCGGCAACCAGCCGAGCCACTTCACGATGCCTTCGTACATGCGTTCCGCGATGCCGGAGCGCAGCAGGATCTCGCCCAGCAGCACGAACATCGGGATGGCCACAAGGATGAAATCCGTGCCGGTCTGCCAGACCATGTCGCCAAGCGCACGATGCAGCGGCATCGGGCTTTCCATGTACTGCAGGGTGAGACCCGGCCAGCCAAGGGCGGCAGCCACCGGCACCGCGAGCGCGATGAGGGCGAGCAGGATGACCAGTGTCTTGGTGAGCATCAGGCTGTCTCGTCTTCGATCTGTTCGTCCAGGGTCTTCACCCCGATCAGACGATCAGCACCGGCGCCGTCGCGCCGCAGCAGGGCGACGATGGCCCCGACGAACAGCAGTACCCCGCACAGGACGAAGAAGATCCAGCCGGCCAGCCAAGGTATCTGGGGAATGGCCAGCGGCGTGCGCATTGGCGTGATGGAGCGCGACCCGTGGGCCAGTGTGTCCGCGACCATGCCCCAGCCCATCCAGGCGATGATGCCCGCGAAGCCGGTCAGCAGGGCCAGGCCAATGAAGTTCAGACCTGTGCGCGCCGGTCCGGGGAGCAGCAGGAAAATGGCATCGACCCGGATATGGGCGCGTTCGAAAAGCGCGAAGGCAAGGCCCAGGCTGGTGGCCACGCCGAAGGCATAGCCGGAAATCTCGTCGGCACCGCCGATACTGACGCCCGCGAACTTGCGGACGAAGATCTCGACCGTGACCAGCAGGGCGGAGAGCAGGATCATCCCGCCGCCGATCCAGACCAGCAGGCGCGAAAAGCGGTGAGTGGCATCTATCAGGCGCAGCATCTGAGGTACCCCGCTGGAGGTGTGGCAGAGAACTCCGGCCATCCCCGGGGAGGAGACAAGGGGATTGCCGGAGTCACGGCAACGAAGGCTGGATCAGTTGGCCTTCGCCGTCAGTCCGAGCAGGCTGCCCACGGTGGCGTTCCAGTTCGATGCACACTCGGCACCGCAACGTTCCGCCCACCGGGCCAGCACCACCTCGTTGGCGACCTTGTCGCGCAGCGCCAGGTCCGCAGCCGACGGTTCCACCAGCACCATCGCGCCGGGTTCGCCGATGTCGCACTTGCCGCCGGTGATGCAGCTGATCGCCACCTCGTCCTCGGTCGCGGTCTCGGCCCACATCTCATCGGTCAGCTTGCCGATCTCGTCGGTCAGCAGTTTCTGCTGCTCGGCCGACAGGGCGTTCCACTTCTTCATGTTCATGGCACCGAAGGCCAGGCCCCAGCCGACACGCAGCGTGTAGGCATGCGTTGCCACTTGGTGCCACTTCGCCTTGTAGGCGGACATGGTGCCGGTGATGCCGCAATCGACGACGCCCTTCTCCAGCGCCGGAATGACCTCGGCGAAGGGCACGGTGACGGAGGTGCCACCCACGCCCTCGACGAAATCACCCAGGGTCGTGGCATAGACCCGGATCTTCTTGCCCTTCAGGTCCTCGATGCCGTTGACCTCGCCATTGCACCACAGCGTCTGGCTGGGGAACGGATAGAGGGTCAGCAGCTTCGCGTTGTAGTACTTGGCAAAGGCTTCCTCCAGGGTCGGGAAATAGGCTTCCGCCACCTTGCGCTGGGTCGCGATGTCCTGGGTCACGGAAGAGAGATCGGCACCTTCGAAGATGGCATTCTCCGCCGCCACATAGCCCGGCAGGCCAAAGGCGAAGTCGAACACGCCGTTCTTCACCAGACGCATGATCTCGAAACCCTTCAGGCCCAGTTCGGTCTGCGGCTTGATCTCGCCAATGATCGAACCACCGGACACGGCGGCGATCCGTTCGTTCCAGAACGGCCCTTCGTGCTTCTGGTAGTTGGTCAGGCTGCCCCAGGTACCAACAGCCTTCACCACGACCGGCCCATCGGCCAGTGCAGCGGTTGCCGTCACCGCGAGGGCGGCGGCGAGAGTTGCGATTCTTTTCATTATCTTGTTCTCCCTGTTTGAGACTTCAGTTGAGGATCGCGTTCGTCTGGTCGTCGATATCGGTGATCAGCATCCGGCCTGGCGTATGGGTGATGCAGATCTCCGGTCGTGCGTTGGTCAGTGCGTTCTGGGGGGTCACACCACAGGCCCAGAACACGGGCACCCCTTCCGGCCCACAGGGTGGGTCGCCCCAGTCCGGCACCTGCAGGTCGGCGATACCGATCTCCGCCGGGTCGCCCTGATGAATGGGGGCACCATGTGCCCATGGAAAGGCCGCAGTCACCTCGATGGCGCGGGCAACCTGGTCCGCCGCGATATAGCGCATGGACACCACCATGCCGCCGCCAAACGGGCCGACCGCCTCGGTCGCGATATTGGTCCGGTACATCGGCACGGTCCGGTCGGCATCGATGTGGTGCATGGGGATACCCGCCGCCATCAGCGCATGCTCGAATGTGAAGGAGCAGCCCAGGGCGAACCCGACGAGATCGTCGCGCCAGAATGCGGAGACGTCGCTGACCGTCTCGGTCAGCCGGCCGTCGCGATAGATGTTGTAGGCTGGCACATCGGTGCGCAGGTCAATGTCACCCAGTGCCGGCAGATTGGGGCTGCCCGGTTCCGTCACACCGACCAGCGGACAGGGACGGGCATTGCGCTCGCAGAACGTCCGGAAGTCACCGGCCATGGCACGCGGCAGGATGGCGAGGTTGGTCTGCAGCTTGCCCGCTGCGAGACCGGCAGTGTGTCCAGTGTATCTGCCGCTGCGTATCGCGGCACGCACCCCCTGGACACCAGCGCCCTTCAGCCCCTCGAACGTTTCCGCCACCGCCATGTCCCCTGTTCCCTTCCGTTACGCAGCACAACGGTAAGGTGCAGGGCTCCATTCGATCAAATTTCAATTTTGGATCAAATTTGATCAGGAATTCTGATCATAGCGCTCCGCGATACGCCGCGCTATCTCGGCAGCCTGTCCGCCCACGGCGCTTTCCGGCGCGCCGAGGTAGGATGCGGTGAAAGCCAGCGGTTCCGGGCTCCAGCCGGGATCGAAACGCTCGATCTCGCCGCTCTTCAGCGCCTGATCGGCGAGCGCCAGGGGCAAGGCACCGACGCCCAGGCCCGATGCAACCAGCCTGAAACAGGCCGAGAGCGAGGAGGACGGGAAGAGCACCACCCCGGGGCCATAGCGTTCCAGCATGACCTCCTTCAGGACGCGGAAGGGCCGGGTATCGCGGGCAAAGGTGATGACCGGCGACGACAGGAATATCTCCTCCGCACTCATGCCTCCGATCCGGCCGGGTGCACAGAACCAGGCGATGGGATAGTCCGGCAGATGCACGTTCTCCACACGGTAGTTGGAGACCGGACCCATCAGGATCGCGAAATCGATGGCACTGGCCAGCAGCCGGTCGCGCAGGTTCTGCGAGATGTCGACGTCGATCTCCACCGACAGCCGGGGAAAGGCCGCTCGCAGCTCGGCAATGAACTCCGGCAGCCATGACTGCACGATGGTCTCCGACACGCCGATGCGGAACAGCTGGTCGATACTGTCGGGGCGCGCCACATCGCGCTGGATCAGGTCGTTCAGCTTCAGGAACTGCTCGGCATAGCCGACCAGGGCGATGCCGTCCTTGGTCAGCGCCATCCCGGCCTTGCGGTCGAACAGGGTGACACCCAGTGCCTCCTCCAGCCCCTTGAGCCTGGCGGTGACGGCCGGTTGCGTCAGATGCAGCGTCTCCGCGGCGCGGCGCACGCCGCCGGCCTGTGCGACGGCCAGAAAGGTCCGTATCTGATCGAACGTGAAGCGCATGAATGACGATCCCTGATCCAGCCTGTCGCCAGGTGCAGTTGTCAGGTGTCAGGCGGCGATTGCGCTTTCCGCCTCGACGATCCAGCCGCCACCCAGCACCCGGTCATCATCGTAGAAGACACAGGCCTGACCTGGCGAGACCCCGAACTCCGGCGCAGCGAACTGCATCGTCGCCATGCCGTTGCCGGCCGGGATCAACCGGCCTGGCACGGCGTCGGCAGTATTGCGGATGCGGGCCATGACCGCCCTGCCCTCGACCGGCAGCGGTTCGTCCCCCAGCCAGTTGAGTTCATTCACCGTCAGGCTGGCGCAGGCCAGCGCCTCCCGCGGGCCGACGACGACCTCCGCCCGTGACGGGTCCAGCCGGACAACGAAGCGCGGTTCCGTATGGCCGCCCGCCTCTCCGCCCAGCCCCAGGCCCTTCCGCTGACCGATGGTGTAGCCGATGATCCCGTCATGCTGTCCCAGTACCGCACCGGACAGGTCGACGATGTTGCCGGGCACACGGGCGTCGGGGCGCAGTTTCTCGATCACCCGGCGATAGTCGCCGTTCGGCACGAAGCAGATGTCCTGGCTGTCCGGCTTCGCGGCCACGGGCAGGTCGAACCGCTCTGCCAGCGCCCGCACTTCGGACTTCGGCAGGTCACCGAGGGGGAAGCGCAGGAATTCAAGCTGCTCAGCCGTGGTGGCGAACAGGAAATAGCTCTGGTCCCGGCTGTCATCGACCGCTGCCCGCAGTTCGGCTCCGCCCTCACCGGTCACGCGGCGGACATAGTGGCCCGTGGCGAGGGCGTCCGCGCCCAGATCCCGCGCGGTCTGCAGCAGATCGCGGAACTTGACGGTCTGGTTGCAGCGGATGCAGGGCACCGGGGTCTCGCCACGCAGATAGCTGTCGGCGAAATCGTCGATCACCGCGTCCCGGAAACGGCTCTCGTAGTCCAGCACATAGTGCGGGATGCCGATCCGTTCCGCCACGCGCTGCGCGTCGAGGATGTCCTGCCCGGCGCAGCAGGCCCCCTTGCGCTCCACGGCGGCACCATGGTCGTAGAGCTGCAGGGTGATCCCGACGGTGTCGTAACCGGCCGCCTTCACCATTGCCGCAGTCACCGAGGAGTCGACGCCCCCGGACATGGCAACCACCACACGGGTTTCCGAACGGGGCCTAGCGATGTTCAGATCCAGCTCCATGGCGCTGCATATAGGCGGTTTCGGCGGTTCGTGAAACCACCGCGGCCATTGTTCCCGGCGAAACCGTCGCGCTTGACTGACCATGCCCCCTCGGGCAAGTCAGCATGACATGCTCACAGCGCCGGAGATCAGGCCATGGCCGCCGTTATGACACCCGATGAACTGACGGACCTGCTGGCGCGGGAGTTCCCGCAATCCAGCCATCTGGGCATGGTGATCGAGCAGGCCGGGGACATGACGGCGCGCCTGCGCATGCCGGTGAATGAAACGCATCTGCGACCCGGCGGCACTGTTTCTGGCCCGACGCTGTTCTGGATGGCGGATGTTGGTCTCTACATTGCGGTCATGGCCATGGTGGGGCCGAAGACCCAGTCGGTCACCACATCGATCACCATGAATTTCCTGCGCCTGCCAACCCCGGCGGACATCATTGCGGAAGTGCGATTGCTGAAACTGGGTCGCCGTCTCGCTGTGGGTGAAGTTTCATTGTTCTCGGACGGCATGGCGGACCCGGTGGCGCATGTGACCGGTACCTATGCGCTGCCACCCGAGTCCTGAAGCACAGAGATGACCCGCCCCCTCGCCCTGACGGGCCTCGGCCTCTCGGCCTTCCTGATCCCCTGGCTGGCGTTCGTGGCCGACCGCGGCATCGCCTGGCTCGCCGGTGGTGCGGCTGTCCTGTCCCTGCCATGGCTGCTCAAGCATCGTGGTGCGGTGGCCAATGCCTTCTCCCACAGGGCCGTCTGGCTGGGGCTTGGCGGACTGGTGGCCATCATGGTGCTCGGCCTGCTGAGCCCGCTCTGGTCGGCACTGCCTGAACAGTCGGACCGGATGCAGGAACTTGCGATCCGAAGCGCCATGGCCGTCGTGCCCGGCATCCCCCTTGTTCTGCTGGCCGCGGCACTGCCCGGTGCGCGCAGGCTGATCGTCAGGGCACTCGTCGCGGGCATCGCCGTCGGTGTCGCCATTGCCCTGTTCGACCTGCTCAGCGATCACCTGCTGCTGCGGATCAGGACCGTCTTCTCGCGCAATCTCGAAACACCGGACGGGCTGCTCGCAACGGCCTGGGCACTGACACCGGACCTGTTCATGGCGCGGTTCAACGATTTCTGGGTCGTGATGACCCTGTCGGTTGCCACGCTGGTCGCGATCACGCGCCCCGGCTGGAAGTTCCCCCTCGCCCTGTTGCTGGTCCTGATCCTGTCCTTCATGACCATCAGCGAGACCTCTCAGCTGATCGGTGTGATCGGCATACTTGTCTATGTGTTCTGCCATCTGACGCGGCAGGCCGGTGTGCTGGTGATGTTCTGCGTGACGGCAGGTTTCATGCTGCTGTCGCCGCTGGCCTTCCCGGCGATCAACGCGGCGCTGCTGGCCAGCCTGGATGGATCCAGTCTGCTTGAGTACAAGTTGCTTGAACGGTTCGAGATCTGGACTGCGGTGGTCGATACGGTGCGCAATCACCCGATTCTGGGTCACGGCCTGGAGTTCGAGCGGCTGAACGCGACCTACTCGGGGCCGGGTGACTACTACAAGATGGATCATCTCTGGCATCCGCACTCGATCTTCGCGCAGATCTGGCAGGATATCGGGCTTCTTGGCGCACTGGCCGCGGTGATGATGATCGCCGCGCTGCACCTGGCGGCCCTGCATCTGCCCAACCGACAGCGCGCGACCGTGACCGCACTGATCGCCATGGGTCTTGGTGCCTTTGGCGCCGCACACTCGATCTGGCTGGGATGGTGGATCTGCATGTTCATTCTGATCGCGACGCTGGTCATTGCCGGTACACGCCATGGCCATCAGGAGGCACGAGCCTGATGATCACGGATATCGGAAAGCTGCTGGTGCGGCCGGAAACACCGGTACGGGAGGCCCTGCAGAGACTGGACGCAGGTGGGCTCGGGTGCCTGCTGATGGCCGATGCGGCAGATCACCTGATCCGGGTCATCACTGACGGAGACATCCGGCGGGCAATCATGGTCAGCGATGACCTGAACCAGACACTCTCGGGACTGGCGCCCGTGACACCCAAGACCGTGCCGGAGGGCACTTCCAGCGCGTCGGCGCGCCAGTTCATGAACTCGGGCGGCCTGATCCACCTGCCGGTCGTTGACGACCAGGGTCGCCCTGTCGGCCTGTTCCATCTTTCGCACATGCAGGCACCGATCCTGCTCTCCGCCCCGCACATGGGGGCGGAGGAACGCGAGCTGGTGGTGGAGGCCTTCGACACCAACTGGATCGCACCTGTCGGCCCGCATGTGGACTCCTTCGAGCGTGAACTGGCCGAACTGGTCGGGGTCGGCGGCGCGGTGGCGCTGAGTTCAGGAACCGCAGCGATCCATCTGGCGCTGCGGCTGCTCGACGTCGGACCGGGAGACACGGTGTTCTGTTCCAGCCTGACCTTCGTCGCGAGCTGCAACCCGATCCTGTATCAGGGTGCAAGACCGGTCTTCATCGACAGCGAGCCGGAAAGCTGGAACATGAGCCCCGACGCGCTGGAGCGGGCCTTGCAGGATGCCGAACGGCAGGGCCGACCGCCGAAGGCCGTCATCTGCGTCAACATCTACGGACAAAGCGCCGATTATGACGCGATTGGCCGGATCTGCGCGGCACACGACGTGGCCCTGATCGAGGATGCGGCCGAGAGCCTCGGCGCGACCTGTCGGGGCAAGCCCAGCGGCACCTTCGCCCGCTTTGGCATCTATTCCTTCAACGGCAACAAGATCATCACGACCTCAGGCGGTGGCGCGCTGGTCAGCAACGATCTGGAGGCCCTGGACCGCGCACGCTGGCTCGCGACCCAGGGACGCGACCCGGCAGCGCATTATCAGCACAGCGAGATGGCCTACAACTACCGCCTCTCCAACGTGCTGGCGGGCATCGGGCGCGGGCAGCTCCGATTGCTGCCGGAGCGGGTGGAGCAGCGCCGCGCCATCTTCGAACGCTATCGCAACGGACTGCATGACGTACCCGGCGTCGACTGGATGCCGGAACCGAACTGGAGCCGCAGCAACCGCTGGCTGTCCGTCTGTACCTTCGAACCCGACTCCATCGGCATGCATCCCTACACCATCATGCGACGGCTGCAGCAGCACGAGATCGAGACCCGACCGGTGTGGAAACCGATGCACATGCAGCCGCTGTTTCAGGACGCGCCCTATTATGCCCACGACGAACACCAGTCGGTCAGTGACCGGCTGTTCCTGACCGGACTCTGTCTGCCGTCCGGGACCGGCATGTCGGAGGCGGATCAGGACCGGGTCATTGCCACCCTGCGCCAGGTGCTCGAAGCATGATGCATCTGATGCTGATCCCGGAATCGCCCGAGATGGCGAAGGCGGCACTTTCCGCAGGTGTCGACCGGCTGTTCCTGGATCTGGAGCGCGCGGGCAAGCAGGCACGCCAGGGCACCGGCACCTGGATCAGCACGCAGTCGACGGACGACATCGCGCGCTACCGTGATGCCTTTCCGGGTGCCCATATCCTTGTCCGGACCGACCCCTGGCCGGATCTGGCCCCGGAGCAGCTTGAGACGGTTCTGGCGGCCGGCGTACAGCAGGTCATGCTGCCGATGATCCGCAGCGCCTCGGATGCCGCCGCCATGTGTCGGGCGATAGCCGGGCGCCTGCCCCTGGTGCCGCTGATCGAGACCGTGGCCTCGGCGGAGGCGCTGAAACAGATCGCGGCACTCGATGGCGTCGAGGCCATCTATATCGGCCTGAACGACCTGCACCTCGACAGGGGCGACAGCTTCATGTTTCAGCCGCTTGCCGATGGCACGGTCGAACGGCTGGCCATGGTGACGAAAGCGGTCGGGAAACCTTTCGGCTTCGGTGGCATGGCACGGCTTGGCCATGGTGATCTGGATGCCGAGATGATCCTGGCGGAGCATATCCGGCTCGGTTCCACATCCGTCATGCTGTCACGCAAGTTCAAGGAACGTGCGACGGGGCCATTCGACTGGCAGGGCGAGATCGGACGTATCAGACGAGCTGTCGAACGCCTGGCCCGGCGCAGCGCGGACGAGGCCGAGAATGACCGGCTGCGTCTAGTGGCGGCGGTGGAGCGGATCGTTCGTCGCAAGGCGACGGACAGGGGGCAGGCCTGATGTGCGGTATCTACGGCTATTTCGACCGATCCGGCGCTGCGCTGCCTGACGCCGACCTGCTTCAGATGGACCGCCTGCTGACCCATCGGGGACCTGATGACAGCGGTCATGTCCGTTTCAGCCATGGCGCAATCGGCAACCGGCGTCTGTCGATCATCGACATCGAGGGCGGCCATCAGCCGATGACGGCAGCGGAGGGCAAGGTCTCCGTCGTGCAGAACGGAGAGATCTTCAACTTCGTCGAGCTGGCGGAGATGCTGCGACGGGATGGCATCGCCCTGCGGACCCATTCCGATACCGAAGTCCTGCTGGCACTCTACCTGCGGGACGGCGTCGACTTCGTGCGGCATCTGAACGGCATGTTCGCCATCGCGGTCCACGACGGGCGCGGGGATCGCCCTGTGCTGCACCTCTATCGCGACCGCATGGGGGTGAAGCCGCTCTACGTGCACGACAACGGCACGCGCCTCACCTTCGCCTCCGAGATCAAGCCGATCTTCGCGACCGGTGTCCGGCCTGTCGCGAGCCGGGAGGCACTGCATCACTTTCTGGTCCTGAATTATGTTCCCCCGCCCCTGACTGCGTTCGAAGGCATTCGGCACATCCCGCCGGGCGGGCGCCTGTCGATCAGTCCGACGGGCACGGTGGAGGACCGCTGGTGGCGGCTGTCGGACATCGAACCGAAACCGATGAAGCTGGCCGATGCCTCTGCCGAACTGCTGGCCCTGCTGGATGATTCGGTCAGGATCAGGCTGCGGGCGGACGTGCCCTTTGGTGCCTTCCTGTCGGGCGGCATCGATTCCAGCACGGTCACGGGGCTGATGGCGATGCACATGTCCCGCCCGGTCGATACCTTCTCCATCGGGTTCGAGGATCAGCGCTTTGACGAGACGCGGCATGCGCACGCTGTCTCCCGTCGCTTCGGCACCAATCACCGCCACGAGATCGTCTCCCCGCGCATGCTGGGGCGCTGGCCGGATGTGCTGCACCATCTGGAGCAACCGCACGGCGACGTCTCCTTCATGCCGACCTTGCGGGTGGCCGAACTGGCGGCCGCAGAGACCAAGATGGTCCTGACCGGTGACGGCAGTGACGAACTGTTCGCGGGCTACGACAAGTATCTGAACTTCTTCGGTCCCGATGCCACATTCGGCGACGACGCCAGCTTTGCACGGACCTATACCGACAGCGCACTGACACTTTTCCCGGAAGCCACGCTGGATGCGGATCTGTATGCCCGCGGCGCGGCGAAGGCCGTTGCCGGTCTGTCGACGCACGATCTGATTGCCGGTCATCTGGCGGATGTCCCGCAATTCGATCACCTGACGCGCGCGCTCTATCTCGATGCCCTGCTGCTGCTGCCCGGCAACAATCTGGTCAAGCCGGACCGGATGGGCATGGCCGTTTCACTGGAGGCGCGGACGCCGTTCCTGGACTATCGGATCGTTGAACTCGCCTTCCGCATGCAGGCAGAGCTGAAACTGAGCCAGGGCCGCACCAAGCACATCCTGAAACACACGGTGCGTCCGCTGCTTGGCAGCGCATTGACCGACCGATCGAAACAGATGTTCACCGTGCCGGTAGGCGAGTGGCTGAAACAGGATCTGGCGGGTCATGCCCGCGAAATGCTGTTGTCGGACCAGTTCAACGATCGCGGACTGTTCCAGCCCGATACAGTCCGCCTACTGCTGGAAAGCCATATCCAGGGTAGCCGCAACAATACCCGTGAAGTCCGCGCGCTCATGGCCCTGGAACACTGGCACCGCCTGTTCATTGACGCGGACGTCTGACAGTCGCGCAGGATCACCCGAGAAGCCTGTCCATCAGCCAGCCGAACGGGCAGGCCAGGCGCAGCGCGTGGCTAGAGCACATCGGGGACACTCCCGGCGGTCAGCCTTCCGGTGATCGTGTTTCCGTGCCAGGTGCCTGCCCCGACCGTCGGGCGTTCCGGCTTCATGAAAAGCGTCGGCACCAGTGCCGCACCGGCAAAATGATCCGCCAGCCGCTCCAGATTGTCCGTCGCGATACGTCGACCGGTTCCGTCGACCAGCAAGGAGAGGACGCTTGCGGAAAGGGCGCGCATTCCTGAGCCCACGGCGCCAAAGGCGCGAAGCAGGATGACTTCATCCGTACTGATCGCCGTGGACCGTCGCAGCTGGATGTCGATATTGCGTCGGGCACATGTAGCAATCGACATCATGAAGCCATCAAAGGCGGTCAGGGCTTCCGGAATGCGATGCGCCAGCAGGCCGGCCTCGATCTCGTGATCGACCTCGATGCTCTGGTTCAGGCCCTGTACCCAGGTCCTGATCATCCAGAGAAACAGGCGATCCGCCTCCCCGAGGTCCGGAATGGCCAGGCGCGTGTGTGGTGGCTGTATGGCCACGATGGTACCCATGGCGGTCCCCTGTCAGTGCGGTCAATATGCAAATAATAATCGTTCGCAATACAGACTGCAACAGGTTCCCGTCGCCGGCCGTCAGCCCGCCACTTCCTGGAACGTGATGGTAATGCTCGTCCCCTGACCCGGCGCACTCACGATGTTCATCCGGGCGTCGTGAAGCCGTACCAGAACAGAGACGATGGACAGGCCCAGGCCCCACCCCGGGCGGGACCGCGTGTCGCTCGATTCGATCTGTTCGAACGGCCGCAGGATCCGCTCCTGCTGCGACAGCGGGATTCCGACGCCGGTATCCTCTATCCGCACGAAGCCCAATCCGGCCGAAGTCCGACCGACGTGGATGTCGATCTGGCCACCCGGATCAGTGAACTTGATGGAGTTCGACGCCAGATTCAGCAGGATCTGCCGCATGGCACGCGTGTCCGCGCGGACGATGACCGGCTCCTCTGCCAGATGCACCTGGATCACCAGCCCAGCCTCCAGCACCTGTGGCACCAGCATGCGAACGGTCTCGTCGGACAGTTTGCCAAGGTCGATCGGTTGAAACCGAAGTTCCTGCGTACCGGCTTCGATCTTCGTGAAATACAGGACTTCGTCGATCAGTGACAGCAGATGCCTGCCACTGGCCCCGATATCCTTGACGTACTCAGTGTACCGGTCGTTGCCGAGGGGGCCGAATATCTGGTGGCTCATCATCTCGGAGAACCCGATCACGGCATTCAGTGGGGTACGAAGTTCATGGCTCATGTTGGCGAGAAACTCGGACTTCGCGCGGCTCGCGTCCTCGGCCTGCTGGCGCGCCGCGAGCAACTGGGCCTCCGCGATGTCGCGACGTCGCAACTCAAGATAATTGAGGCGCTCCGCGCGATTCACCTGCCGGGCCGTGAACAGCCCCAGCATCAGTGCCACACCGCCCCAGACAATCATGCGCAGGACTTCAGGATCGGCCCCGCCCTGCTGGACCAGCAGACTGCCGAAGAAGACGAAGTTGAAACCGAAGATTGCCGGAACCATGATCCGCAGTGACAACGGATAGAAGATCAATCCGAAGACGCTGACCAGTACCTGCTGCAGGAGGATACCCTTCTGATCCTCGCTGTAGACGATGGAATTCATCACCACCTGAACGAGAATCGCGCTGCCGAGCAGGAAGACCGCTGCAATCACCTGTCGGAACCTGACATCCCGGAACGTCACGAACAGGACCAGGGCAGCCATCAGGACCACGACAGACCTGGTCATGGTGATCATGAGCAGTTCGGTTGACCATCCCAGCTTCAGGTAGTCAACGACCTCAAGCGGCCCCACCGCGCACAGCACGGTCAACGCGATGAAGCGCAGCTTCCGCTGCCCCATCGTGCGGCGGGTCTGCAGAAATCGGCTTTCACTGTCACGGTCACGGAACTCGCAATAGAGAGGAGTCAGCGCTGCCCGATCAGACAGGTAGAATGTGCTATCTGGCGTCGAGATTGTCTTTCACCATCCGAAACGAAAGTCTGAAGACTATCGCTATTTCCTTTCCTTTCCCTTGACCGCCGGTGCAAGGCCTGTCGGATCGATCAGCATCCCATGAACCTGCATGTTGTGGCTGTGTGCAACATGATGCAGCGCGAATGCCGTCTGCATGGCATTCTGGCGCCCTGAACAGTCCTGCGCAGCATTGACCGCCTCCTTTGCCAGTTTCAGCGCGAACAGGGGCTTGGCAGCGATCCGTTCAGCCATATCCAGTGCGAAACCGTCCAGCTCCGGGCCTGGAACAACGTGGTTCACCATCCCCAGCGCCCGCGCATCCTCAGCCGAAAGCCAGTCCGCAGTGAACAGCATCTCCTTCGCCTTGCGTGCGCCTACCTCCCAGGGATGACCGAAGTACTCGACCCCGCCGACGCCCATGCCGACCGTATTGTCCAGAAACATGGAGCCTTCAGCGGCGATGATGATGTCGCAGGGCCAGATCAGCATCAATCCCCCGGCAATGACCTTTCCCTGCACGACGGCAATTGTCGGCTTGGGGATATTGCGCCAGCGCTCCGAGAAACCGATGTAGATCTCCCTCTCCCGCGCCATCTGCGCCTCTGCGCCGGCACAGTGCCAGCCGCACCAGGTACCGACCGTCGTATGGTCGTCCATGTTGTCGTAGCTGTTCGCTTCCCGCAGGTCATGGCCGGAGGAGAAATGCGGGCCGTTTCCGGCAAGCATGATCACCTTCACCTCATCATCGCGTGCCGCCTTGTCGAACGCCGCGTTCAGGTCGTAGAGCAACTGCGTGTTCTGGGCATTCCTGGCATCAGGTCTGTTGAGGACAATACGCGCCACATGCTCAGTGGGGCGTTCGTACAGGACGGTTTCGAATTCGGACATGATCGTGGCCCCTCCCCGGGCATTTCTTGCGTTTCACCGAGATAGTATGCCCGCGGAATTGGAGGAGCCATCCCGAACTCGCCTCCGCCGGAATTCCTCAAGTGTCATGCCTGTCATGCGCTTCACCGCACGGCGCAGCGATGCCGCGTCGGAGTAGCCGACGCTGACGGCAATCTCGTCGTTCGAACGTGCCGAGGTACAGGCCAGGCGCACCGCCCGGCTGACACGAATGGATTGCAGGAAATGGTTCGGCGTCATCCCCGCTACCCGTCCCATCCGACGGGCAAATGTGCGCATTCCCAATCCAGAGGCAGCGGCGATCTCGGCTGCACCGAGGGGCCGGCTCATGTTCTGTCGCACAAACAGTTCAGCCTTTCGCAACGCCGGGTCGGCCGCCACCAGCGTCGCGGTCGAGGTATAGGGCATCTGGCTGCTTCGCGCGTCGACGACCAGGTATCGGCGACAGGCATCCGCGATACCTGCTCCCGCCAGACTCTCGACCAGGTGCATCATCAGGTCGACATGCGCCAGTGCGGCGCCTGCAGTAACGATCCTGCCGTCCTGGATCACGAGATCACCTGCCCGAAGCCGGGACTTCGGGAACCGGGCCTGAAGCAGCGGGGCAAGCCACCAGGTTGTCGTTACCTGCCGGCCATCGATCAGCCCGGCCTGCCCGAAAGCGAATACGCCCGTGCAGGATGTCGCGAGAATTGTCTGTGGCCCGCGCAAACAGTTCAGCGCCCGGACGATGGCCACGATCTCGGGGCCTTCAAGGGAATCCTCGACCTCCCTTGCGGTGTCCAGTCCCAATCCGGGCAGCACGACCACGTCCGCGATGTCACCGCCTGTCCTGACATGTTCCACCTTGGTCTGGACCACATCAAACGGCGATGTGATGCCCAGCCCCCTGGCCACCTTGTTTGCCGTCGCCAGCACGTCGCGCGAGAGGGCGAGACTTGTTTCCATGCACATGGGCGGCTCAAGCAATGCCACCCGGATGGGTGCATCAATGGAGTTTGTCATTTTCAGCCTCTTAAATGTCATTTCTGACACTAGGACACTGTCGGTCGACACACCAGACTGCGGCGCATCAGAAACGGAGGCCGACATGACCCTTGAAGGTGGATGCTATTGCGGCGCGCTGCGCTATCAGGCGGTGGGGGAGCCGGTGCTGCGTGCACAGTGTCACTGCCGCGAGTGCCAGTACTTCTCGGGGGGTGGGCCCAACTACTTCATGCTGATGCCCATTGAAGGTTTCCGCTACGTTCTCGGCGCACCGCAGACGTTTCAGCGCGATGACATCCATGCCGCCGTCACGCGGGATTTCTGTGGCACCTGTGGCACCCACATCACCACACGACGCCCTGACATGCGCAGCCTGCTGGTCCTGAAGGCAGGCACGCTGGACGATCCGTCCCTCTATGATCAGCCGCGGCTGGCGATCTTCTGCATTGACCGCCAGCCGTTTCACCAGCTTCCTGACGCCTTGCCGCTGTTCGAGCGCATGCCACCGCCGCGACAATAGACGAATGACCGACCGTCCAATGGCGGTCGTCTTTCAGCCCTGACCGAGGCTCCGCGTCAGGACATAGATGAAACTGGGGCCCGGAATCAGCAGGACGAGCATTGACGCTATGACAAAGGTGATGAGGGTTGGGCTCTCCGGCACCCTCAGTACCCCTCCTGAACAAGGATGATCACGGTCCCGCCGGTTGCCGCGGGCGGGACAAAGACCGATCCGTCTGCCTGATCAGAGAATGCAACGCCATTCGCGGTCAGCACATCCCGCGTCGCGGCACTATCGGAAACGGCGAGCCGCATGGCCAGCATCCGGTCGATGGCAGGAACATCATTTGCCGACAGGCCCGGCAGCATGGCCTGTACCGCGTCATGCCGTGCGATCTCGACGCAATGTGGTCCGACCTGCATCGTGATCCCGGTTGCCGTTTCGTGGATCGCATCAGCGCCCAGCAGCCGCGCCCACGCTGCACCAAGCGCGGCCGGATCAGCCGCAACCGCGACCAGCCCCAGGATGCGGGTGACACCGTTCGCATGGATCAGCCATTCGGGTCGCCGCGTGATTTCCGGGGTGTCGTGGTAGCAGATGAAACCGTTCAGCAGGCGCGTTTCGCCGCCGTCGAACCGGATCAGGCGAAACCGGGGTTCAACCTCGCCCTCCGGCAGTTCGAGCGGGCGGCGCAGGTCGATCGGACCATTCACGTTGAATCCGGCAGCACTCAGGGTCGTGAAGGCGACATCCACATCCTCGACGGCGAAGGCACAGCGGTCCAGCCCCTCCCCCTGTGCCGCCATGCGATCCCGCAGCCCCCGGTCCGGCAGGTCGGGGTCGATGATGCCCATCAGTTCGATGTAGTCATCGGCGAACATGATGCAGTAGTTGCCGGTCGCCATGTCGCGGTGCCGCCCCCGTGGGGTCAGGGTGAAGCCGAGCCTGCGAAAGGCGTCGGCGCAGCCTTCCAGGTCATCGACGGCATGGACCAGGTGGTCGATGCCGCGCAGCACGCCTGAAACGTTCTTCTGCGCACTCATGGACCTATTCGCCCTCGAAGGCACAAAGGGCCATGACACTCAGGCCCATGTCCTGCAGGCGTTTCATGCCGCCAAGGTCGGGCAGATCAACGATGAAGCAGCAGCCGACCACTGTCCCCCCTGCCCGGCGGATCAGCTTCACCGCAGCCTCCGCCGTGCCACCTGTGGCCAGCAGGTCATCGACGACCAGCACGTTCTGCCCTTCACTGATCGCATCATCGTGGATCTCGACCCGGTCGGTGCCGTACTCCAGGTCATAGTCCTCCCCGATCGTCCTGCCGGGCAGCTTGTTCTGCTTCCGGATCGGAATGAAGCCGACCGAAAGCTGGTGCGCGACAGCCCCGCCGATGACGAAGCCGCGGGCTTCGATACCCGCCACCTTGTCGATCCGGACCCCGGCATAGGGCTGGACCAGCAGGTCGATGGCAGTGCGGAAACCACGGGCATCGTTCCAGAGCGTCGTCACGTCGCGGAACATGATCCCGGGCTTCGGATAGTCGGGAATGGTGCGGATACGGTCGCGGATCTCGTTGGTCATGCGCTGTTGCCCCCCGGTCAGGAAAGAACGCGGCCGGCAACCGCATCAAGCCGGCTCACCATGGCATCGTCGCGGGCATCCGGCGGTGTGATCAGGGCGACTTCCAGCGCCCGGTCGCAGCCCGCAGTGCAGGCGGGACGGTGACCGGCAAGCTTCGGCGCGACGGCGGAAATCAGGTTCTGCGCCTTGTCCGCATTCCCGTGCAGGATCGTCAGCACCGCCTCCACATCCACATGGGCGTCACCTTCCCGCCAGCAGTCGTAGTCCGTCACCATGGCGACGGTCGCGTAGCAGAGCTCGGCCTCGCGCGCCAGTTTCGCCTCCGGCATGTTCGTCATGCCGATGACCGAACAACCCCAGTCCCGATAGAGGAAACTCTCGGCGCGGGTGGAGAACTGCGGCCCCTCCATCGCCAGATAGGTCCCGCCCCGCGCATGCTCGATGCCGCACTCGGTCGCCGCCTGTTCGAGCGCGTCGCCAAGGCGGGAGCAGACCGGGTCGGCCATGGAGACATGCGCCACGAGACCGCTGCCGAAGAACGACTTCTCCCGCGCGAAGGTCCGGTCGATGAACTGGTCAACGATGACGAAACTGCCTGGTGCCAGTTCCTCCCGGAAGGAGCCGCAGGCGGAGACGGAGATCACATCGGTGCAGCCCGCGCGTTTCAGCGCGTCGATGTTGGCGCGATAGTTGATTTCGGTCGGACTGATCCGGTGGCCGCGTCCGTGACGCGGCAGAAAGACCATCTGGACGCCGTGCAGGCGACCGAACAGCAGTTCATCCGACGGTGTGCCGAACGGGCTTTCCACACGTCGCCACTCGGTATCCTCCAGGCCGTCCATGCCGTAGACACCGCTGCCTCCAAGGACGCCAATGACAGTCTCACTCTCGGTCATGCATTCACTCCCAGTTCTTGTCTTTGTGTCTGCTGTTGCGGATGGCCATCATTGCCGCGGCGGTAACGGAGCCGGGATCGAATCTGTATCCGTCATCAGCTTCCGGCGCACCCGCTTTGGTACGCCAACAAGCTGCTCGAACGCCAGTGACAGGATGCCGACCGCGATGGTGTAGAGCAGGATGCGGGGCAGGATCGCGAGCACCAGGTCGAGGAACTGCACATCGGTGTTGCTGGCGCCGGACAGCACGGTCTGTGGTGAATCGAACAGGAACGCCAGAATGAAGGCCGGAAGACTGGCCAGCAGATAGGCCAGGACAAGCCGCACACCCTGTCCCCGTGTCGCGGCTGCGGATTGCGAGAAGCTGAACGGCATCCCGATCGCGGCCGCGGGCAGCACCAGAAAGAAGCGCGCGACCAGAAAACCCACGATCAGCGCCACCGCGATCCAGTGAACGCCCGCCTGACCGTAACGTGCGATGACGTCACCGACATCCAGCCCTTCCCGCGCGGCCCAGAGCAACGGGCCACCGAGCAAGGGGCCGTAGATCTGCTCCACCACCAGGCCGATCACGTAGCCGAGGCCATAGAGAAGTGCCGCGCCCTTGAGATAGGCCCATTCCGCGCCGCCGACCCTGTAGTTGACGCGTGCCTCCGGATTGTCGGACCCGAGCAGGATCATCCGGTGCCAGGCGGTGATGACGGGAACCACAACGACCAGGGCCACCAGCGTATAGCCCAGGGTGGCAATATCGACACCGATGACCGGAACCAGCTCGACCGCACCGAATGCGGCAAGCGCGGTCGCGGCAAAGGGACGCCACATCAGCGCCAGGAAGACATCGAGGTTGATCAGGAACAGCCGCCAGGACCGGAGGATCAGGTCCCAGGGGGAGATCAGCGTGACCTCGGAATCCGCGTCTGCAACTGACGAGAACAGCGCGTCCTGGTCCCGGTCCGCATGCAGCGCCTGGTGCATCTCGTGTTTCACAGCCGGCGCGTCAGACAACAGGACCTCCTGCGGTGTCCCGGCGTCGTCCGCCGCGACACCGGGCGTCGATTCGTCGTTCCTGGACCCTTGAGGCGTCATGCGATGACCATGCCACGTGATGCCGTTTCCAGATACAGAAAAGGGGTGACGGTCGGACCGTCACCCCTTTGCCGTTCGTTGATGGCCTCCGGCACAGCGTGCCAGATGCGATCAGTGCAGGCGCGCCCAGATCCGGCGCTTCGCCGCATAGAGCAGGCCGCTCATGATCAGCAGGAAGATGATCACCTTGAAGCCCATGGCCTTGCGCTCTTCCATCTTGGGCTCGGCGGCCCAGGTCATGAACGCGGAGACATCCTTTGCCATCTGATCGACAGTGGCAGGCGTACCGTCCACATACTCGATCAGATCGTCGGCCAGAGGCGCAGGCATCGCCAGGCACCCGCCCGCGAAGTACGGGTTGTTGTAGGTGCCGTTCGGGCACTCGTGCCCGTGGCTGTCCTCGCCGTAGCCGCTCAGCAGCGAATAGAGATAGTCCTCACCACCGACACGGGCCTTGGCCAGCAGCGACAGGTCTGGCGGATAGGCACCGCCATTGGACGCCTTGGCCGCGTTCTGGTTGGGGAACGGTGAAGGGACCTTGTCGGAAAGCCGACCCGGGCGCGTGAACATGTCACCGGCCGCGTCGGGACCATCCTCGATCTCCTTCTCCGCCGCGATGGCCTTTGCCTGCTCCTCGCTGAAGCCGATCTCCATCAGGTTGCGATAGGCGATGTACTTCAGGCCGTGGCAGGCCGCACAGACCTCCGTATAGACCTGGAAGCCACGCTGGACCTGGGCACGGTCATAGGTGCCGAAGGGGCCGGAGTGGTGCCAGTCGACCGACTTCAGTTCCTTGGCGTCACCGGCGGCAAGCGCGCCGCCGGTCATCAGGCCGATGCCGAGCACGGCACCTGCGAGAACCTTGATGCTGCGATTGATCATCATGCGTTCTCCCCGGCTGAAGTGCTTGCCTTGCCTGCCAGCACGGCCTCCGAGATGGAGGTCGGCAATGGTTTGGGTCGTTCGAACCAGCCAAGTACCGGCATCAGGAAGATGAAGTGGAAGAAGTAGTAGAACGTGGCGATCTGGGAAACGACCAGCATCGGACCCTCTGCCGGCTGGCTGCCGGCATAACCCAGCACGATGCAATCCAGCGCGAAGATCCAGAAGAACCACTTGTACTGCGGGCGGAACGCTGCCGACCGGACCCGGCTGCGATCCAGCCAGGGCAGGATGAACAGCACGCCGATGGCCGCGAACATGGCCAGCACACCCAGCAGCTTGTCCGGCACCGACCGCAGGATCGCGTAGAACGGCAGGAAGTACCATTCGGGCACGATGTGCGCGGGCGTCACCAGCGGATCCGCCGGGATGTAGTTGTCCGGATGCCCCAGATAGTTCGGGAACCAGAAGACGAAGACCGCGAACAGCACGCCGAAGGCTGCGAAGCCGAAGAAGTCCTTCACCGTGAAGTAGGGGTGGAAGGAGATATAGTCGGCCGGGCCCTTGATCTCGATACCCAGCGGGTTGGTCGACCCCTTCTGGTGCAGGGCGACCAGGTGCAGGAACACCAGGCCGAAGATCACGAACGGCAGCAGGTAATGCAGGCTGAAGAACCGGTTCAGGGTCGGATTGTCGACCGCGAAGCCACCCCAGAGCCAGGTCACGATGGGATCACCCACCACCGGCAGGGCGCTGAACAGGTTGGTGATGACCGTGGCACCCCAGAAGCTCATCTGACCCCAGGGCAGCACGTAGCCCATGAAGCCCGTGGCCATCATGACCAGCAGGATGACCACACCGATCATCCAGATCATTTCCCGCGGGGCCTTGTACGATCCGTAGTAGAGACCGCGGAACATGTGCAGGTAGACGGCGATGAAGAACATCGAGGCGCCGTTGGCATGCATGTAGCGCAGCAGCCAGCCGTAGTTGACGTCACGCATGATGTGCTCGACCGAGTCGAACGCCATCGACGTGTGCGCCGTGTAGTGCATGGCCAGCACGATGCCGGTGACGATCTGCAGGGTCAGCATGACGCCCAGGATCGACCCGAACTGATAGGCAAAATTCAGGTTACGCGGATATGGATGCTGCACGAAGGTGTGATGCATCACGGAGACCAGCGGCAGACGGTCGTCGAACCACTTGATCAGCTTGTTGTCGGTCTGAAATGACATGTCTGTTCCCTCAACCGATCTTGATCTGGGTGTCGGTCAGGAATTCGTACTCCGGCACCTCCAGGTTGGCGGGCGCCGGACCCTTGCGGATACGTCCGGACGTGTCGTAGTGCGAACCATGGCACGGGCAGAACCAGCCATCGTATTCACCGGCGTAGCCCAGCGGCACACAACCGAGGTGGGTGCAGATACCCAGCACAACCAGCCATTCGGCCTTGCCGGCCTTGTGGCGTTCCTCGTCGGTCTGCGGATCCGGCAGATCGTCCACGTCCACTGCCAGGGCGGCATCGATCTCGGCCTCGGTGCGGCGACGCACGAAGACCGGCTTGCCGCGCCAGCTGATCGTCACGCTCTGGCCAGGCTCGATCCCCGAGATATCGACCTCGGTCGATGACAGGGCCAGCACATCCGCGGACGGATTCATCTGGTCAACGAACGGCCAGACCAGTCCGACGGCACCGACGCCGACAAACGCGCCAGCCGTGATCACCAGGAAGTCACGGCGTTCTCCGCCGTCTCCCCCATGGGAAGCTGCACTCATGGGCTCAAACCCTCTTGTTCATTCAACTGCACACCGGACTCGCACACAGCGATCCCCACCCGATGCCGGAAGTACCGTAACAATCAGGAATGGCGGGCCAAGTCCAGAAGACGGACTCTGTTGCGACAGTGAGCCGCATCGCTGTCGGAGCCCCCGAAACGCAGGGATAAGCCCCTGACCGCAGAAGGATAAACCCATGCGACTGGCCATGTTTCAGCCCGACATTCCGCAGAATCTCGGTGCCGCCATCCGGCTTTGCGTCTGTCTGGGCATCGGCCTCGATGTGATTCGCCCCGCCGCCTTCCCGCTGGATGACCGCGATCTGCGCCGCACGGCAATGGATTACGCCGATGCAGCCGACATCACGCTGCATGCAGGCTGGCAGGCTTTTCGGGCGGCGCGGGCTGACAGCAGACTGATTCTGATGACCACCCGGGCGGCGTCCGACCTGCACGATTTCACGTTTCAGCCCGATGACGTGCTGCTGATGGGGCGGGAAAGCGCCGGTGTCCCCGATGCGGTGCACGACAGTGCCGACGCCCGGATCCGCATCCCGATGGCGACGGGCGCGCGGTCCCTCAATGTGGTGACGGCGGCGGCCATGGCACTGGGTGAGGCCATTCGGCAGATTCGCTGACCGGATCACATCTGACGATTGACCTCGATCAAGGTGCTGGGGTTCATAGCGCGCCAGAAGACGGCTTCGGCAGGTGCCACCTACAGAACGCACAAGGGGGACGGACGGCATGAGTGACAGCACAGAGATCGACCAGCAGCGCAAGGAAACCGCCAGCGCCTGGTTCCGGGAACTGCGGGACCAGATCTGCGCCACCTTCGAGGCCATCGAGGATGAACTGACCGGCCAGATGTCGGACCTGCCGCCGGGCCGGTTCGAGCGCACGGCCTGGGACCGTCCGGGTGGCGGCGGCGGCGTCATGTCGGTGATGCGTGGCCGGGTGTTCGAGAAGGTGGGCGTGAACATCTCCACCGTTGACGGCACCTTCTCCGACGATTTCGTCGGCCAGATCCAGGGTGCGAAGGAATCGGGCGGGCGATTCTGGGCCTCCGGGGTTTCGCTGGTGGCACACATGCGTTCCCCGCGCGTGCCGGCCGTGCACATGAACACCCGCCACATCCGCACCTCGGTCGGCTGGTTCGGCGGCGGCGCCGATCTGACGCCCATGGTGCCGAACGATGTCGACACGGACGCCTTCCATGCCGGAATGAAGGCTGCGTGTGATGCGCATGACCCGGACTACTATCCGAAGTTCAAGAAGTGGTGCGACGAGTACTTCTTCCTGAAGCACCGCAATGAACCGCGCGGTGTCGGCGGCATCTTCTACGATCACCACGACAGCGGCGACTGGGATGCCGACTTCGCCTTCACCCGCGATGTGGGAAAGGCTTTCATCGACACCTATGCCCCGATCGTTCGCGCCCACATGAACGAACCCTGGACGGCGGAGGAGCGTGAACACCAGTTGGTGCGCCGGGGACGTTACGCGGAGTTCAACCTGATCTATGATCGTGGCACGACATTCGGACTGAAGACCGGCGGCAACACCGAAGCCATCCTGATGAGCCTGCCGCCGGAGGTGAAATGGCCCTGATCTCGGGGTGATGCGACACAGGGGAGCAACAGGCGATGCGCAAGGTTCTTGGACGGGTTCTGACGGCGGCGACGATTCTGGTTCCCCTGGTGGTCGCCTCCCCCACCTTGGCCAAGGACCTCAGCATCAAGGCGTTCCAGGGTCTCTGGAAAGGCAGCGCCGTCTCGGAGAACGAGGTCAGTTCCCACTTCCGGGTGACCGCGCGTGACCTGGATGTGGAGATCCGGCCCTTTGCCGTCGGCGGCTTCTCCCTGCGCTGGTCGACCGTGCTGCGCCAGGCCGGCGACCCGAACGCCCCGAAGGAAGAGCTGAAGCAGGCGGTGGTCCAGTTCATCCCCGATCCCACCCGCCCCAATGTCTGGCGGGAGGACAAGACGGTCGATCCGATGAGCGGCGAGGCCCTGCACTGGGCCCGCATCGCCGACCAGACCCTGACCGTCTACAGCCTGGGTGTCCGGGAAGACGGCAAGGCCGACCTGCAGGTCTACGACCGCACCCTCTCCGCCCTCGGCATGAAGCTGAGGTTCACCCGCCTGGTCGACGGCGAACCGGTCCGCTCGGCGTCAGGCCAGTTGGTGAAGCACGCGAACTGACGGCCACAACAGCCTGATATATTTATCTATTCGTCGCCCATCCGCAGTGCGGCGAGGAAGGCTTCCTGCGGGATGTCGACCTTGCCGTAGGTGCGCATCCGCTTCTTGCCTTCCTTCTGCTTCTCCAGCAGCTTCTTCTTGCGGGTGACGTCGCCGCCGTAGCACTTGGCGGTCACGTCCTTGCGCATGGCGGAGATGGTCTCGCGGGCGATGACGGAGCCGCCGATGGCTGCCTGGATCGGAATCTTGAACATCTGGCGCGGGATCAGGTCCTTCAGCCGTTCCACCAGTTGCCGCCCGCGTTCGTAGGCGCGCTTGCGGTGGACCACCATGGCCAGGGCATCGACCGGTTCGGCGTTGACCATGATCGACATCTTCACCAGGTCGCCTTCGCGATATTCGATGATCTCGTAGTCGAAGCTGGCATAACCGCGGCTGACGGACTTCAGCCGGTCGTAGAAGTCGAACACGACCTCCGACAGCGGCAGTTCATATTCCACCATGGCGCGGTTGCCGACATAGGTCAGGTTGGACTGGATGCCGCGCTTTTCCTCGCACAGCTTCAGGATCGACCCGAGATATTCGTCGGGGCACATGACCGTGGCCTTGATCCACGGCTCCTCGATCCTGTCGATCTTCACCGGATCCGGCATGTCGGCCGGGTTGTGCAGTTCCTGCAGCGTGTTGTTCGTCATGTACAGCTTGTAGACCACGCTCGGTGCCGTGGTGATCAGGTCCAGGTTGAATTCCCGTTCCAGCCGTTCCTGCACGATCTCCATGTGCAGCAGTCCCAGGAAACCACAGCGGAAGCCGAACCCGAGTGCTGCGGAGCTCTCCGGCTCGAAATGGAAGCTGGAATCGTTCAGCCGCAGCTTGGCCAGGCTGTCACGCAGGTCCTGATAGTCATTGGCGTCGATCGGGAACAGGCCACAGAACACCACGGGGATGGAGGGCTTGAACCCGGCCAGCGGCTCGGCGGCGGGCTTGCCTTCATCCGTCACCGTGTCACCGACATCGGTCTCCGCCACCGTCTTGATGGAAGCGGTGAAGAAGCCGATCTCCCCCGGCCCCAGTTCCGGCACGGTCGCCATCTTCGGCGTGAAGATGCCCACCCGGTCGATCTGGTGCGTGGCACCGCTCGACATCAGGCGGATCTTCGATCCCTTCTTCATGGCGCCGTCGATGATGCGGACCAGCACGACCACGCCCAGATAGGCGTCGTACCAGCTGTCCACCAGCAGCGCCTTCAGCGGCGCATCACGGTCGCCCTTCGGTGCGGGCAGCCGGGTCACCAGCGCCTCCAGCACGTCCGGGACCCCGAGGCCGGTCTTGGCGGAGATCATGACTGCGTCGGAGGCGTCGATGCCGATCACATCCTCGATCTGCTCCTTCACCCGGTCAGGATCGGCAGCAGGCAGGTCGACCTTGTTCAGCACCGGTACGATGTCGAGATCGTTTTCGATGGCCAGATAGACGTTGGCCAGCGTCTGCGCCTCGACCCCCTGGCTGGCGTCCACCACCAGCAGCGCGCCCTCGCAGGCTGCCAGGCTTCGGCTGACTTCATAGGAGAAGTCGACGTGGCCGGGGGTGTCGATCAGGTTCAGGATGTAGGTCTCGCCGTCCTGCGCCTTGTAGGCCAGGCGAACGGTCTGGGCCTTGATCGTGATGCCGCGTTCCCGCTCCAGATCCATGGAGTCGAGCACCTGCGCCTGCATCTCGCGATTTTCCAGGCCACCAGTCGCCTCGATCAACCGGTCGGCAAGTGTGGACTTGCCGTGGTCGATGTGAGCGACGATCGAGAAATTTCGGATGTTCTTGAGGTCCATGGCGGCGGAGTATTAGGTCTGCCTGCCCATGCTTGCAAGCACGCTGTGAGGCTGAGGCGTGCAGGCTCACCGGCTCAGTCGGAAATGGCCACGTCCAACTGCTCCAGCAGGCGGCGCGCATCCTCCGCCACCGCCGCCGTTTCGTCCTGCGCTATGACGCTCAGCAGGTCCTCCCGCGCGCCACGAATGTCCCCGGCACCTGCGCGGGATCGGGCACGTTCCACCAGAGCTTGCGGCTGGTCGGGCTGCAGCGCCAGCGCGTTGACGATGTCGCTCTCCGCCGCCGCAACCTGCCCCGTCTGGCGGTTGATCATGGCGCGCAGGGCATAGGCTTCCGCCGAAAGGTCGTCGATGGAGAGCACAATGTCCGTTTCCTGCTGGGCTTCATCGAAGCGTTTCAGACCGGCCAGCACATGGGCGCGGTCCAGATGCAGCGCCGCGCTGTTGCCCTGCCATTCCAGTGCCCGGTCCAGCGCCGTCAGCGCCCGCGCATCCTCCCGCGCCAGCACCCACAGCGCCGCTGCCTGGGACATGATGGTGGCCGCCATATCCGGCCGCGCACCGCCGAAGACCTCCGCCAGGTCCTGCATCCGTGTGGCGGCAAGGCGGCTATTGCCGTTCGCCGCCAGCGCCAGTGCCACGCAATGTTCCGCCGCCCTGCCCCCGCCGAGGTCGCGCCATTGCAGGGCCGCCGTCATGCCGGTCTCCGGATCGCGGTCCACGGCCTCCGTACATGCCTGATAGCTCTTCACGGTCGGGATCAGCGCCTGGGCGGCCGCCGTGCCCGCCGACATGGCCCAGCCTGCCAGCAGCAGCGCCAGTGCTTGACGCATGGGGGCGTGCCGGTTCAAGTGCCGCCTCCTGCCAGTATGGACTGACCTGTCATGATCGCCTCGCAACGTCATCTGTTCGAAATTCCGGACGATATCGCCTACCTCAACTGTGCCTACATGTCGCCCCTGATGAAGCCCGTCGTGGCGGCAAGCAGCACCGGTTTGCAGCGCAAGGCACGTCCCTGGACCGTGACACCGCAGGATTTCTTCACCGAGAGCGAGCAGGCACGGGGTCTGTTCGGGCGGCTGATCGGCGCGTCTGCCGACGATGTCGCCATCGTCCCCGCCGCCAGCTACGGCATTGCCACAGCCGCCGCGAACCTGCCGGTGGCTGCGGGACAGGAGATTCTGGTGCTGCGGGACCAGTTTCCCTCCAACGTCTACAGCTGGCGTGATCTGGCCGCGGATTCGGGGGCGGAGCTTCGCACGCTGCAGCGCGAACAGGACGGTGACTGGACCCGTGTCATCCTGGACGCCATCAGCTACCGTACCGCCATTGCTGCCCTGCCCCACAACCACTGGACCGACGGCAGCCTGATCGATCTGGTGGCGGTGGGTCAGAAGCTCCGGTCCGTCGGAGCCGCGCTTGTGCTCGACCTGACGCAGTCGCTCGGCGCCATGCCGTTCTCGGTCGCGGACGTGCAGCCCGATTTCATGGTCAGCGCCTGCTACAAGTGGCTGCTTGGTCCCTATTCGGTCGGCTTCATGTATGTCGCGCCGAAATGGCAGCAGGGCCGTGCGCTGGAACAGGGCTGGATCACCCGTGCCGGGTCGGAGAATTTCGCGCGGCTGCTGGACTATACCGATGCCCTGCAGCCCGGCGCGCGCCGCTTCGACATGGGGGAGCGGTCGAACTTCGCCCTGCTGCCCGGTGCGATCAGTGCCATGGAGCACCTGCTCGACTGGACACCGGAGGCCATCTCCGAGACTCTCGGCGCCCGCACCGGCGACATTGCGGCCAGGGCGGAGAAGCTTGGCCTGCTGGCACCGCCGGAGGGCACGCGGGCACCGCACTTCCTGGGTCTGCGGTTCCCCGACGGCGCACCGGAGACCCTAGTGCAGGACATGGCGGCGCAACAGGTCTACATCAGTCAGCGTGGGGACTCGATGCGCGTGACGCCTCACCTCTACAATACCGACGCGGATACGGATCGCCTGATCCAGGCCCTGTCATCGATCATCTGAAGCCTGCGGGAGGAACAGTCATGAGAATAGCAATTGCAGGTGCCGCCGGACGCATGGGCCGGATGCTGCTGACGGAGGTGCATGAGACCGACGGCGCGAAAATCGCGGGCGGACTTGAGCGGTCCGGTACGGACGGGATCGGCCAGGACCTGGGCAAGCTGATCGGCATCGAACCGGTGGGCGTGGCACTCAGCGATGATCCGGATACCGTCTTCGGAAATGCAGACGTGGTGATCGACTTCACCGTACCGGCAGCAACTGTCGCAAACCTCGGTCATGCCCGACGGCACGGAACGGCCATGGTCATCGGCACCACCGGCATGACGGCGGAGGATGACGCGAAGGTTGACGAGGCCGCGCGCGAGATAGCGGTCATGCAGGCCGGCAACATGTCGCTGGGGGTCAACCTGCTGGTGCAGGTGACCGCGCAGGTCGCCGCAGCGCTGGGCATCGACTGGGATGTGGAGGTGACGGAGATGCATCACCGCTGGAAGGTGGATGCCCCGTCAGGCACGGCATACATGCTCGGCAAGGCGGTGGCGGAAGGTCGGGGACAGGACCATGAAGCGGTCGCGGTCGGCGGTCGCCACGGCATCACTGGGGAGCGCCAGAAGGGCCAGATCGGCTATTCCGCGCTGCGTGGCGGCAATGTGGTGGGGGAGCATTCGGTTGTCTTCGCCAGTGACAACGAACGGGTGGTGCTGAACCACATCGCCAACGACCGGCGCATCTTTGCTGCCGGTGCCGTCCGCGCGGCACTGTGGTGCGCGGGGCGCAAGCCCGGCCGCTACGACATGATCGACGTTCTGGGCCTACGCGGCGCCTGATCCTCCGGATGCCGATCCATCAGAGCCGGCCTGGTCGGAGGCCGCCGCAGCGATCTGGCGCTTCTGCTCCTCGGTGAGCTGGGGCACGGTCTCGTCATCGGAGCCGCCATTGACCCGCACACGTACTTCGCGCCGGGCGAACTGGACGCCGTTCTCGTCGAACAGCTTCTGCACACGGTCGTAGATGAACTTGCGGATGGTGAACTGGGTACCCGGCTTGGCCATGAACTTGCCGCGCACCACGATGCCCACGTCGTCAACTTCCAGCACGCCCTGGCTCTTGAATGTCTGGATCAGATCACCTTCAAATTCAGGGATCTGACTCAGTTCCTTGCCGATCTGCTTGAAGATGTTCTTGACCTTCTTCAGGTCGGTCTCGAAGGGCACCGTGAACTTCAGCTTCATGATCACCCAGTCGCGCGAATAGTTGGTGATCTTCGGCACCGCACCGAACGGGATGGTGTGGATGCTGCCGCGATGATGGCGTAACTGCAGGGACCGGATGGAGATCTTCTCCACGGTTCCAACCGTGCTCTCGATCTCCACATATTCACCGGTCCGGAAGGCGTCATCGATCAGGAAGAAGATGCCCGAGACGATATCCGCCACCAGCTTCTGCGCACCGAAGCCGATGGCCAGACCGACGATACCGGCACCAGCGAGCAGTGGCGTGATGTCGAGGCCCAGGTTCCCGAGCGCCAGCAGCAGCGTGATGGTCACGATTGCCGCCTGCGAGGTCCAGCGCAGCAGGGGAAGCACGGTCGACAGTCGGGAGCCGCCCGCGCCGCCGCCCTCTGCGCCGACCTCCTCGGAGTTCAGGTCGATGCCGAGCGCGGTCTGCTCGTTGGCCAGCTTCCGGTTGATCCAGAGTGTCACCACCTCGTAGACCACGAAACCGACACCCAGCACGACGAGCACCTGGACAATCGATGCCGCCGCCCGTGCACCGAAACCGGCACTCGCCAGATTGCGGAAGTCAATCTGCCAGATCTGCGCGATCAGGATGATGACGATGGCGAAGGTGATGGCCCGGCCGATGCGGACATAGCTGCGCCGCGTTGCGGCAAAGGCCTCCTCCGCCACCACGCCCTCTCCCTTCATCGGTGGCGTCAGGTGCCGCACCAGGCCACGGACCATCGTGTCGAGGGTCGGGCACATGATCAGGATGAAGAGGGTCACATAGGCCTGTCCGTCAGCGACCAGTTCGAACATGCCCTGCCCGGTCAGGATCTCCACCAGCAGCCAGGTCAGGGCGCAGAGCGCGATCACCATGTAGGGGAAGTTGTCGGCCACACGGCGCTCGATCGGCCCCAGTTCCTCGTCACCGCCGCGCATCATCATGCGCAGACCGCGGCGCGCACGCCAGCTTGCCCAGGCAACATAGGACAGCACCCAGAGATTGAGCCAGAAACCGATCCGCGTCTCGCCCACCGGCACCCCGTGGACACGGTTGAACTCGATGATCAGGTACTGGAAGCCGACAATCAGGGCAAAGATGATCTGTCGGCGATGAAGGAAGCGCGCCGTCTCGTCATCCGTGTTCACCAACCGCAGTTCCGGGCGACGTGGTGCGATCAGGAAGCTCACGACCGCAGACATGCCCATTGGCAGCACGATCAGGCTGGTGACGAACAGCCGCGCGATCTCCCGGTCCACGTCGGTCATCAGGATGCCCAGCACGGTGCGCGAGACCAGCGCGAAGACCAGCAGCCCGGCCATGTCCATCAGCAGGCGCAGCCCCAGGATGCGTACGATCTCCTTCAGCCCCTCCCGTCCCGTGGCGGCCTGAATGCGGTCGCGCCAGCGTCCGGCGATGCGATTGGCCAGCCAGGCGGCGGCGAGACCGGCGCCGACCCCAAAGGCAAGCAGCGCGAAGAACCGGAAGACCCCGCCGGCACCGCGTTCCTCCGCAAAGCGTGCGAAGGCACGGGACTGGCTGCGGCCCAGCGTCGGCAAGCGTTCCACCGCGTCGGTCACCGACTCCGCGACATCGCTGGCCGCGCGTCCGAGAAAGTCGATCAGGCTGCCCGATTCAGCATTGCCGCTGCCGGATGCCGCCACCGCATCGAGCCGTTGCAGCAACAGGGCACGGACCTGCTCGTCAGACAGGCGCGATACCATCTCCCGCACCTGTTCGGGTGTCGGATTCTCCGGCAGGGCCGCAGTCTCCGCAGGCTGGGTCCCGCCGGACACGCCGGGGATCTGGGCCTGGACGGAAAGAGCGCCGGACAGCAACAGCGCGGACAGGCCGATCAGCATCAGCAACTTGCGCAAGGCAATTCCCCCATCATTCACCTGCGCCCCCCGACACGGCAAACGGATGATGGCGCAGTGTCTGGTTAACGGGAAGCCCCTTCCTGCCCGCCATGCAAGCTGCCCGCTTTACCTTCGCGCGACTTGTGGTGAACAATGCCCGACGGGACCACTTACTGGGGAGGAAGCTGGCCATGGATCAGGATTGCATCCGTTCGGGCGACAGGCGGCTCGACCGCGAAACGCTGGAAGCAAACGTCGCGAAGGCGGCAGGGGGCTTCAAGGCACTGGGCGTGGGGGAGGATGATGCCGTCTGCCTGATGCTGCGCAATGACTTCGCCTTCTTCGAGGCGTCGATGGGGGCCACCAATGCCGGCGCCTATGCGGTGCCGATCAACTGGCATGGCACGGCGGAGGAAGCCGGCTACATCCTGGATGACTGCGATGCCCGCGCGCTGGTGGTTCATGCCGATCTGTTGCCGGCGATCGAGGGTGGCATCCCCGACGACTGCATCGTGCTGGTGGCGGAGACCCCGCCGGAGGTGATGCAGGCCTATCGTATCTCCCCGGATGAATGTGCCGTTCCCGCCGGCCGGACCAACTGGAACGACTGGCTGCAGCAGCAGGAACCGATGGTTGGGGAGCCTGCGACGACGCGCACCAACATGATCTATACCTCCGGCACCACCGGAAATCCGAAGGGCGTGCGCCGCGAGCCCGCGACGCCGGAGGTGCAGGACAAGATCTACGGCCTGTTCACCCAGGTCTTCGGCATCAGCCCCGACCCGTCGATCCGCACCGTGATCACCGGCCCGATGTATCATTCCGCGCCCAACGCCTACGGGCTGTTCGCCGCCCGCTGCTGCGGCCTTGTGATCCTGCAGCCGCGATTCGATGCGGAGGAACTGCTGGCGCTGATCGAGAAGGAACGGCTGACCCACATCCACATGGTGCCGACCATGTTCGTGCGCCTGCTGAACCTGCCGGAGGAGGTACGCAACCGCTACGACCTGTCATCGCTGAAGTTCGTGGTGCACGCGGCGGCCCCCTGCCCCCCGGACGTGAAGCGGCGGATGATCGAATGGTGGGGACCGGTCATCAACGAATACTACGGCGGAACGGAGACCGGCGCGGTCTTCTTCCACACTTCCGAAGAGGCGCTGCGCAAGCCCGGCACGGTCGGTCGGCCCCTGCCCCATGCCGATGTCCGCATCGTCGATGACAACATGCAGACCCTGGGTCCGGGCGAGATCGGGGAGGTCTACATGAAGCTGATCGGCTGGCCCGACTTCACCTACAACAAGAACCCGGAGAAGCGGAAGGAAGCCGGTCTGGAGCATCTGGTGACCTGCGGCGACGTCGGTTTCATGGACGAGGAAGGCTTCCTGTTCCTCTGTGACCGGAAGAAGGACATGGTCATCTCCGGTGGCGTGAACATCTACCCGGCGGAGATCGAGGCCGTGCTGATCGGCATGCCCGGCGTGCGCGACTGCGCCGTGTTCGGCATTCCCGACGATGAATATGGCGAGTCGCTGGCCGCGCATATCCAGCTCTCGGATACTTCGGTAACGGAGGCGGACGTGCGCAGCTACATCGCCGACCACCTCGCCCGCTTCAAGGTGCCGAAGAAGATCGTCTTCGCGAAGGACCTGCCGCGGGAGGATTCCGGCAAGATCTTCAAGCGCAAGCTCCGCGCGCCCTACTGGGAGGCTGCGGGCCGACAGATCTGATCACCCTACGGAGGGGCGGCAAGCCGTCTGGGCAATCCGGTTCCAGGCAGTGCCGGGAACTGGGCGCGCGGATCAAGTCCGCGAGCGCCGTGGGGAGGTGAACGAAGCTGACCTCAACACTCACGCCGTACCCGGGCTCGACCCGGGTACCCAGGGTGCCGCACGAACGCTGAAAGGTGGGACCGGCGGATCAGGTCCCCATCAACCCGTCGCGGCTCAGCCTTCCAGTTCGCGGATGTAGTAGAGCAGGTCCAGTTCGGGGGCCTTGCCGGTCAGATGCGTGAGGATGCCGTGGGCCTGACCGCGATGATGGGTGTGATGGTTGAAGAAGTGCGCCAGGGTCTCTGACAGGGGCTGGGTGAACCTGTGCCCGGCGATGTTCCGGTAACTGAAGCTGGCCGCGAAATCCGCCTCGCTGCGGGAGGTGATGAAGCCGCTGATACGGTCATCCTCGGCCGCTCTCAGCCTACGCAGTTCGTCAAGGTCATGGGTGATGACCCGGTTCAGTTGACTCTCTTCCGGCCCGTCGCCCAGAAACCGGTGCAGCCACACCCGGTCCGCCACGATCAAGTGATTCAGCGTGCCCGACAGCGAACCGAAGAACGCCCCGACATCGCGGGTCCGGTCTGCCGCCGGGACAGCCGCTGCCGCGTCATAGAGTTTCCCGTTCGCCCAGATGTTGTAGGCGGCAAAACGCGTGAAGTAGGGTTTGAACATGGGCTGGTACTCCCTGCTGACCACATTTCGAACCTAGCGCCCGGTCGCCTGTTGGCAACGCAGTCATGGACATTGCGGAGCCTGAACGCCATTCTCCCGCCGCCGGTGCGGATCGGCGGCTGAAAATTCACTGCACGACAGGAACGGCGGATGCTGCGACGGCTGTATGACTGGACACTGGGGCTGGCCGCCCACCGCCGCGCCACGCCAGCGCTCGGCTTCATCAGTTTCATCGAGAGCAGCGTCTTTCCGATTCCACCGGACGTGATGCTGATTCCGATGATCCTGGCCGACCGCCAGCGTGCCTTTCGCCTGGCCCTGATCGCGACCATCTGCTCGGTACTGGGCGGTGTCGCGGGGTACGCCATCGGCGTCTTCCTGTTCGATCAGATCGCAGAACCGCTGATCCGGTTCTATGGCTATGACCATGCTTTCGCGGACTTCAGCGAGGGCTACAAGGAACAAGGCGGCTGGGTGGTCTTCTTCTTTGGCGTCACGCCATTCCCCTACAAGGTCATCACGATCGCAAGCGGCGTGACACGCCTCGATCTGGTGACCTTCCTGGTTGCCAGCGTCGCCGCACGGGGATTGCGTTTCTTCGTCGTCGCCACCCTGCTCTGGTACTTCGGTGAACCGATCCGTGCCTTCATCGAGAAGTACCTCGGTCCCCTGTTCATCCTGTTCGTGGTCTGTCTGATCGGTGGTTTCGTGGCGGTCCGCTTCCTGCTCTGAGTCCGACGGTCCCCTGCCTACCAGGTCTCCCCGAACGGCCTGACCTCGACCGCGAACGACCAGGCCGAGCGATCCTGATGCGCGACGTGAAACACTTCCTCCGCGATGGCCGACGGCTTGGCGAAGAAGTCGTCCGGCTTGTCGGGAAAGATCATCGGCCGGGTCCATGGCGTGTCGATCGCCGCATCGATGGTGACATAGGCGACATGAACCCCCTTCGGTCCGAAGTCACGCGCCATGGCCTCCGCCAGGATTCTCTGGGACGCCTTGGTCGGTGCGAAATGGGAAAAATGCGGCTTGCCGCGCCAGGCGGCCGTATTGCCGGTGACGACAATCGACCCCTCCCCGGCCGCGATCATGTCCGGCACGGTTTCCTGGGCCAGCACCAGCAGGGCCGTCGTGTTGACGCGGAACATCTTCTCCATCTTCAGGGCGTCGCCTTCCAGCACGAAGCGCGATCCGCCCATTGCCGCATTGTGGATGGCGGCGCGTGGTGCCCCCATCTCCCCCTTCACGCGCGCCAGAACCTCCCGCAGGGCATCCAGATCGCTGACATCACACGGGTAGGCCCGTGATCCGGCAATCTCCGCCTCCAGTTCGGCCAGCCGGTCAGCCGACCGGGCCAGCAGCGCCACGCGATAGCCACCCTGCGCGAAGCGGCGCGCGATGGACGCCCCCGTTCCCGCGCCTGCGCCGGTCAGGACACATACCGGATCCGTCATCGTTCATTCCTCCCCTTACGTTCTGCACCCCGCCAGTATAGACCCCCTTCATGCGTCAGGGGCGCAGTCAGTTGCAGACAGGGTGCACAATGTACGATTGCATCATCATCGGAGCCGGTGCCGCAGGCCTGATGGCGGCGCTGACCGCGGGACAGCGGGGCCGGCGCGTGCTGCTGCTGGATCATGCCGAGAAGGTGGGGAAGAAGATCCTGATCTCCGGCGGCGGGCGCTGCAACTTCACGAATCTCGGCTGCGCACCGGAGAATTTCCTCTCCGCCAACCCGCATTTCGCCAAGTCCGCCCTGGCCCGATACACGCCCCACGACTTCCTGGAGATGGTCGAGCGCCATGGCATCGCCTGGCACGAGAAGACGCTGGGGCAGCTATTCTGCGACGGCTCCGCCAGACAGATCGTGCAGATGCTGCTGGATGAATGCGCGGCGGGCAGCGTCGATATCCGACTGAACTGCACGATCCGGGACGTCAGCCGCGCCGACCATTTCCGGGTCACCACCTCGCTTGGCGATTTCAGCAGTCCGGGCCTGATCCTGGCCACCGGCGGTCTCTCGATCCCGAAGATGGGGGCCACCGGCTTCGCACATGATCTGGCCAGTCGCTTCGGACTGAAATTGCGGGACGTCCGGCCCGGACTGGTGCCGCTGACCTTCCAGGGTGAAACCGGCGCCTGGATGCGCGGTCTGAGCGGCGTGGCCCTGCCCTGCACGGCCACGGCAGGTCAGGCGCAGTTCGCCGAGGCCATGCTGTTCACGCATCGGGGTCTTTCCGGCCCGGCAATCCTGCAGATATCGTCGTACTGGCGGGAAGGCACGGAGATCACCCTCGACATTGCGCCCGGCATGAATGCGGAGCACCTGCTGCTGGACGCCAAGAGAGGGCGCCCGAAGGCGCAGGCCGCAACGGTGCTGGCGGAGCTGCTGCCCGCACGGCTGGCCACCGAACTCGCCGCGCAGCACCTGCCTCCACGCCCGATGGCGGAGATGCCGGATACCGCGCTGAAACACCTGGGCCGACTGCTGAACGGCTGGCGCTTCAGACCGGACGGCTCCGAAGGCTATGCCAAGGCCGAGGTCACGGCGGGCGGCATCGACACGGATGGCCTTTCATCACGCACAATGGAAGCCAAGGCGGTTCCCGGCCTTCATGTCATCGGTGAGGCTGTCGATGTAACCGGCTGGCTTGGCGGATATAATTTCCAGTGGGCCTGGGCCAGCGGGCGGGCGGCGGGTGAGGCTGTCTAGAACGCCTCCTCCAGCGTCGGCCCGGCACCGCGTACCCGCGTCTGGCGCATCAGGCGGCGGTGGCGGTCGGCATCGTAGCCGAGGCCTCGATGCAGCAGGCAGCGGTTGTCCCAGATCACGACTTCACCAGCCTGCCAGCAGTGGGTCAGAATGTTCGCTTCCGCCGTCGCATCCTCGATCAGCCCGTCGATCAGGTCCCGGCTGTCCTTCTCGCTCCAGCTCTCGATCTCCCTGGCGTGGGAACCCATGAACAGGTTCTTCCGTCCGTTTGACGGATTGCGGCGCACGAAGCGCTGCCGGACCGGCGGCAGGGACTTCGCCAGTGCCGGTGACACCGCATCGAGCGACACCTTGGAGCGGGAGAAGACGTAGTCGTGCACCACGACCAGCGGATCGACTTCCGCCCTGCGGGCACCGTCCAGTCTGTCGTAGGCCGCGCGGGCGCTGACGAACTGGGTCTCGCCACCTTCCGACGGCACCTCATAGGCCGAGGTGATGGAGATGAAGGCGGGCACGGGTTTGAAGCTGGCATCCGTGTGCCACATGTTGTTGCCGGTCAGGAAGATCGTCTTCCTGTGGTCATTGCCGAGTGCCGTACCGTCTTCCTGCACGTTGCCGATGGTGCCGAAATAGTCGATCCGCCCTTCCTCCCCCTTCGGCAGGTGGTTGGGTTCCGGTTCACCGATCTCCCGGGTGAAGGCCAGATGGCGGTCGTCGCCCGGCGCCTGATCGGGGAAACAGAGAAACGACCATCGGTCGATGGCATCCAGAAGCGCGCCACGCCGGGCCTCATCAAGCGGCACCGAGAGATCGAAACCGGTGATACGGGCACCGAAATCGGCATGAAGTGGCTGAATTTCCACAGTTATCCCTCCCCAGAAACAAGTGCCTGACGGTCGATCTTGCCCGTTCCCGTCTTCGGCATCTCGGCCACGAACTCCACGATGCGGGGATACTTGAACGGCAGCAAGGCTTCACGCACGTGCTGTTGCAGCAGCCTGACCTCCGCTTCGTCCCCCGCGTGTCCGTCGCGCAGGCAGACGACGGCCCGCAGCGCCATCCGCCGGTCGGGAAGCTGATGCGCCAGCACGGCGCACTCATGGACGTGCGGGTGCTCGTTCAGGCAGCGCTCCACCTCCAGCGGCCAGACCCACTGGCCCGAGACCTTGATCAGGTCATCGGCACGCCCCTGAAACTGATAGTAGCCATCCTGCTCCAGGAAGCGGTCTCCGGTATTGATCCAGTCTCCGCGCATGGTCTCGGCGGTCCTGTCGGGACGATTCCAGTAGCACGGGGCGGAGGACGAACCACGCACCCACATGATCCCCTCCTCCCCGTCCGGTGACGGGTTTCCGTCACGGTCGCGCAGTTCCACCTCGTAGCCTGGCACGCGGCGGCCGGCGGCACCGATACGCTGGTCGGCCTGGGTGTTGGAGAGATAGATATGCAGCACCTCCGTGGACCCCAGCCCCTCGATGGGGCAGAGGCCGGTCAGGTCCCGCCAGGCGTTGAAGATATCCTCCGACAGGGTTTCCGCCGCCGACATGGAGAGCCTCAGCGATGACAGGTCCCGTTCAGCCACGCCCGGTGTCCGGCAGATCGCGGTATAGAGCGTCGGCAGGCCGTAGAGCACCGTTGGCCGGAAGGTTTCGATGCAGTCGAGCACCGCAGCGGGATCGGGCCGCCCCGGCATCAGAACAGTGGTCGCCCCGACAGAGAAGGGAAAGGTGAAGGCATTGCCGAAGCCGTAGGCGAAGAAGATCTTCGGCACCGAGAAGCACAGGTCATCGGGCCGCAGTTGCAGCACCTTCTCCGCGAAGGACTGCTGCGTATAGGCCATGTCGTGATGCAGATGGACGATGCCCTTGGGCCGCCCCGTGGAGCCGGAGGAATACATCCAGAATGCCATGTCGTCAGGACCGGTATCCGCGACCGGCAGTTCGTCTGACTGACCAGCAATGAACGCGCTGGCGTGCTGGCTGTTCGCGGGCAGATCGCCGCTGCCATTGGCGATGACCACGCGCTCCAGCTTCGTGCCCGCCATGGTCCCGGCATTGAAACGGTCGGTGAACTCGGCCTCCGCCACTGCAATCCGGGCGTCGGTATCGGCGAGGAAGAACTGCAGCAGGTCCGGCGTGGTCAGCGTGTTGAGCAGGACCGGCACGAAGCCGGCCCGGACCGCGCCGAAGAATGCCGCCGGATAGGTGGGCGTGTCGTCGAGAAAGAACGCGATGCGCTCGCCACGCTCCAGCCCGAAACCCTTGAAGGCATTGCCCCAGCGCCCCGCCTCCGCACACAGTTCGGCGTATGTCAGGGTACCGGCGGGGCCGGTGACGGCCACCCGGTCGGCATTGGTCGGCAGGTTATCGAACAGGATGGCGCTGCAGTTGGGGTGAGCCGACTTGTCGAAGCCGATCTCCGCAGCCCCCGGAGTTTCACCAACCGGATCGATGATCTGCGTGTTCATGCGCCCTTTCCCCCTGCGGCCTCGTACCGGGTCATGAACTCCGGCGACAGCTTTCGCAGGCGATCCATGTCCACCCGGCCGGAACGGGTGACGTAGTCGAAGGCAAAGTCGAGCGGCGCCAGCGTCATCTTCTCCGGGAACCGGTCGTACCAGGCGGCGGAGGTATTGGCGGCATCGACGATCTTCTTCGCGATGGGCTGACGCGCGGCCTGAAACGCATTCAGGGCAGCCTCCAGGTCACTGTCGGCCTGCAACGCCCGGACCAGCGCAATCGCGTCCTCCATGGCCAGCCGGGTGCCGGAGCCGATGGAGAAATGTGCCGTGTGGGCCGCGTCCCCCAGGATGACCCGGCTTCCGCTGACCCAGTTGCGGCACCACAGGCGCGGAAACTGCCGCCAGAGGGAGCGGTTGCAGATCAGTTTCGCGCCCTGCAGCGGCTCCCGGAAGATCTCCTCGCAGGCCGCCGCGGTTTCCGTCTCGCTCATCCGGTCAAAGCCATGCGCGTGAAATGTCGCCGGATCGCATTCGACGATGAAGGTGCTCATTGCCGGCTGATAGCGGTAATGATGGGCATTCAGCGTGCCCCTGTCGGTGCGGACAAAGCTCTGCGTCAGCGTATCGAAGGGCTGTGTGGTGCCGAACCAGGCGAAGCGGTTCGCGAAGTGCTCCAGCGTCGGGCCGAACCCGTTCTCATCCGATGACCGGACCAGCGAATTCAGCCCGTCCGCACCGATGATCAGGTCGGCATCCAGATCGTCCACAGAGTTGATAACCGTGTCATAGTGCAGCTCGACCCCCTCATCACGCGCCCGTCCCTGCAGGATCTGCAGCAGTTCCAGCCGCCCGATCGCCGCGAAGCCGATCCCGTCCAGGGTGACACGATCCCCGGCATGGGAAAGGGTCATGTTGCGCCACCGCTCCATCCGCGGCGTGATCAGGTCATGTGTTTCAGGATCGTCGGCGCGCAGGAAATCGAGCGCCTGATCGGAGAAGACGACACCGAAGCCGAAGGTCGCGTCCGCCGGATTCTGCTCCGTCACCCGGACGGAGATGCCGGGCCATGCCCGCTTCAGCAGGATGGCCGCATAAAGCCCGGCAGGACCACCCCCCAGAATCTCGACGTGTTTCAACCCTGTCACCTGATCCGCTCCCCCCATCAAGCATCGCCCCGGAGACTGGCACGATCCAATCGGCACGCCCAGACCGGTCAGAGATGAATCTGATCTGGCCGGAATGCGCCTTCAGTTGCAGGCTCAGACACGTTCCTCGAAGCGGTCATTCGCGGGCGGCGGGGCCTTGGAAAGGCCGGAGATCTCTGCCCGCAGATCGGGTGTCATATCCACATCGACACTCTGAAGTGCCGGACGCAGTTGTTCGACATTGCGGGCACCGATGATCGGACTTGTGACCCCTGGATGACCGGCGACCCAGGCGACGGCAAGGCTGACGGGGTGAATCCCTGCATTGTTCGCAAAATCGGTGAACGCGGCAGCGGTCTCGTAGGTCCCTTCGGCACTGTAGCGCTTGGCATACATCTCGTTGGCGACCAGACGGCCCTGCTCGGGCTTCTGCTTCACACCATACTTGCCACTCAAGGCACCACCGCCGACCGGGCTGTAGGGAATGACGCCGAGATTCTCCGACAGGGCCATGGGCAGGATCTCGCTTTCGGCCTGGCGCTTGACCAGCGAGTACATCGGCTGCAGCACGTCGAAACGCGCCCAGCCGCGCCGTTCCGAAATTCCGAGCGCCTTGGCGACCTGCCAGGCTGCATAGTTGCTGGCACCGATGTAGAGAACCTTGCCGGACTGCACGACGTTCTCGAGGCCGCGGAGAACTTCCTCGACGGGGAGGCTTTCGTCGAAATGGTGCATGAACAGCACGTCGATACGGTCGGTATCGAGACGCCTCAGGCTCTCTTCCACCTGACGCACGACATGGCGGCGGCTGCTGCCGCGGGCATTCACGTCCTTCCCCACGACCCCGGTGCATTTGGACGTGATGATCACCTCATCACGTTCGCCGGCGATCAAGCGCCCCAGAATCTCTTCCGAACGTCCGCTGGAATAGACGTTGGCACTGTCGAAGAAGTTGATCCCCGCGTCGCGGCAGGCCGCATACATGCGGCCGGACTCCGCTTCATCCGCATCGCCCCCAAAGGACATGGTGCCGTAGCAAAGCTCCGAAACCCTGACGCCCGTGGCGCCCAGCAGTTTGTATTTCATCGAATTCCCCACCCCTGATCCTGCCTGTTTGCCAGCAACCGTTTGTCGGCCGGTCCCTGTTGTGTCGACAGTGTTGCACAGGGATGGGCTCGCGCTCAAAAATGATGCAGAAAATCCGCAAAGGTGATCCATCGCGGCGTCAAGACGGCATCGGTCGACATGCCTGTCAGAGGCGGTCGTTTCAGGCTTCGATGACCATGCCGTCATAGGCCGGCTCGACCCCGTCAGGCAGTTCAGCCTTCAGGGTGCGGTAGTCGAGATCGACATGCATGTTGGTCAGGATGGCCCGCTCCGGTCCGACCCTCTCGATCCACTCCAGCGCCCGCTCCAGATGGGCGTGGGTCGGATGCGGACGATAGCGGAGCGCATCGACGATCATCACCCGGCTGCCCGCCATCGCCTCGAACGCCGCATCGTCCAGATGGACGACATCATTGGCATATGAGACATCGCCGAACCGGAAGCCCAGCGACGGCATCGTGCCATGGTCCTGCCAGAAGGGCAGGATCGGCAGGTTTCCGATCTGCAGCGGGCCGTCGATAAGATGGTCGTTGACTATAGCCGGATAGGCCGCCGAGGCCTCGTCGGGGAAGCAGTAGCCGAACTTGCGTTTCAGCCGGACAAGCGTCTCCGCATCGCCCCAGACCTCGATCCGGCGGCGGTTGTGGATCGCCAGCACCCGCAGGTCGTCCAGCCCGTGGGTCTGGTCGGCGTGATCATGGGTCCAGATCACCCCCTCCAGATCCGTCACTCCGGCATCCAGCAACTGCTCCCGCAGGTCCGGCGAGGTATCGACGAGCACCCGCGTGCCCTCATGCTCCACCAGGATCGAGCAGCGGCGACGACGGTTCTTCGGTTCGTGTGGATCGCACACGCCCCATTCGCCGCCAATACGCGGCACGCCACCGGAACTGCCACAGCCAAGGATCGTGACACGCATGTTCAGAATTCCGCCCGGGTGAACAGGCTGCGGAAGTTCCGCGTCGTCTGCGCGGCCACCTCTTCCGCGCTCACGCCCTTGATTTCCGCCACCTTCGCCGCCGTGTAGGCGGTCATGGCGGGTTCGTTGCGCTTGCCGCGCTTCGGTACCGGCGTCAGGTAGGGACTGTCGGTTTCGACCAGCAGACGCTCGAGCGGCACGGCCTCCACCGTGCGGCGCAGGTCCTCCGCCGACTTGAAGGTCACGATGCCGGATATGGAGATGTAGAAACCCAGTTCCAGCGACCGGTCGGCAAGCTGGCGCGTGCCACTGAAACAATGGATCACGCCGGTGAAGGCGCCCTTGTCCATCTCGTCGCGCAGGATGTCGATGGTGTCGGCCTCTGCATCCCGGGTGTGGACGATCAGGGGCAGACCGGTTTCACGCGCCGCACAGATGTGCGCCCGGAACAGGCGCCGCTGAACATCGCGCGGGCTGTGGTCATAGTAATAGTCGAGACCGGTTTCACCGATGCCGATGACCTTCGGGTGGCGGGCCAGATCGACAAGCTGTGCGGTGGTCGTGTCCGGCTCGCTCTCCGCCTCGTGCGGGTGGACGCCGACGCTGCAGAACAGATCATCGGCCTGCTCCGCGATACCCCGGACGATGTCGAACTCCCGCAGCTTGGTGGAGATCGTGACCATGGGCGAGACGCCGGCGTTGCGGGCACGGGTCAGCACATCGTCCAGGTCGCCGTCGCGCGCCAGATAGTCCAGGTGGCAATGTGAATCGACCAGCATGCCCCTCACCCCTTCGCGGCGGCGTCTTCGACCACGATGCGCGGGAAGACCGGAACCGGCTTGTCGATGGCGGTGCCACCGGTCAGCGCGTAGGCCGCAGACAGATGCACGAAGGCGCGTGCGTCCGCAGGCACCTTGAGCTGATCCAGCAGGTTTGCCCCCGCATCCGGCATGATGGGCTGAATCAGGATCGCGACCCGACGCACGGTTTCCGCCAGCACGTAGAGCACGGTCTTCATGCGGTCGGGATCGGTCTTCTTCAGCGTCCAGGGAGCCTGGGCATCGACGTAGCGGTTGGCCGCGCCACATACTTCCCAGATCGCCGCCAGTGCCTTGTGCAGCGCCTGCACGTCGATCTCCGCCCGCACCCGGGCCAGAGTCCCGCCAGCCAGGTCCAGCAGGGCATTGTCGTCATCGGTGAACGGTCCCGGCTGCGGCAGCGCGCCCTCACAGTTCTTGAAGACCATGGACAGCACCCGCTGCGCCAGATTGCCGAGATCGTTCGCCAGGTCACCATTGGTGCGGTGGATCATGGCCTCGCGGGAGAAGTCGCCGTCATTGCCGAAGGGCACTTCCCGCAGCAGGAAATAGCGTGTCTGGTCCAGGCCGTAGGTCTCCACCAGTTCCTCGGGCGCGATGGCATTGCCGAGTGACTTCGACATCTTCTCGCCCTCGATGGTCCACCAGCCATGGGCAAACACCCGCTTCGGCGGCTGCAGACCGGCAGACAGCAGGAATGCAGGCCAGTAGACCGTGTGGAAGCGCAGGATGTCCTTGCCCACCATGTGAACGTCCGCAGGCCAGAACTTCGCGAACAGCTCGTTATCGGTATCCGGATAGCCGACAGCCGTCATGTAGTTGGTCAGCGCGTCCAGCCAGACGTACATGATGTGCGCATCATCGCCCGGCACCGGCACACCCCAGCTGAAGCTGGTGCGGGAGATCGAGAGATCGCGCAGCCCGCCCTTCACGAAGCTGACGACCTCGTTGCGGCGCGCCGTCGGCATGATGAAATCCGGGTTCTCGTCATAGAACGCCAGCAGACGCTCGCCCCATGCGGACAGGCGGAAGAAATAGCTCGGCTCCTCCACCCACTCGACTTCCGCGCCGGAGGGGGCGATGCGGGTGCCGTCCGGCTGCTTCGTCAGTTCATCCTCGCCGTAGAAGGCCTCATCGCGCACCGCGTACCAGCCGGAGTAGCTGCCGAGGTAGATGTCCCCCGACTCCTGCAGCCGCCGCCACAGTTCCTGCACGGAACGGACGTGGCGTTCCTCCGTCGTGCGGATGAAGTCATCGTTGGAAACGTTGAGGATCGGCATCATGTCGCGGAAGTTCTGCGCCACCCGGTCGCAGAAATCCTGCGGATCGGTATTGGCGGCTGCGGCCGACTTCTCGACCTTCTGCCCATGCTCGTCCGTGCCGGTCAGGAAATACGTGTCGAAGCCATCCAGCCGCTTGAAGCGCGCGACCACATCGCAGGCAAGCGTAGTGTAGGCATGTCCGATGTGCGGGCGGTCGTTCACATAGTAGATCGGGGTGGTGATATAGAACGGACGGCCCTGGCCCTCGCTCTGCTCTGCCCCGCTGCCCTGCGCTGCAGCGTCGATGGTCATCCGTCTCTCCCGATCGGCGTCGGCTGACGCCCTGTGTGCGCATATTCCGGTCCTGCAACCGCCTGGGCGCTATCTCTCGCCCGTACTGACCCGGGCCGCTTCCTCGAAATCCGAGAGGATCGACAGGGTCACAGCCTTGCGGTTCAGATTGACGGCCCCGGTACGCTCCCTGAGCCGCGCGAGTTTGTCCCATACCTCGAACCATTGATCAAGACTGCCCCGGGTCAGGCGCTGCATCAGTTCCCGCTCCGTCTGGCTGGCCGCCAGATCCTGAAACGGTGCCTGAACCAGACGTTTCAGGAACCCGTCCAGCAGGTCCATCAGCAGTCCGAAGGCAATCTCCCCCTGCCCGGCCTTTGCAACCATGTCGCCCAGCTTCTGCGCCGCTGCGCGGTCCATGCGGGGCGCGGAGACCAGGGCGGCGAGAAGCTGGCGATAGAGCGCCTCTCCACCCGCCGCCTCCAGCCGCAGGGCCAGACCGGGCGAGCCATTGGCGAGTTGCAGCAGCAGCGATGCCGCGGCTTCCCCGATCTCCGGATTCGCATCCGCCATGACCGCCAGCCCCTGCGCCTGCGTCAGATCCCCCAGCGACAGGCGACGGCATCGCGACCGGATGGTCGGCAACAGGCTGCCCGGTGCATGGCAGACCAGGATGAAGATCGTGTCCGCAGGCGGTTCCTCGAGCGGTTTCAGCAAGGCATTGGCCGCATTGCGGTTCATGTCATCCGCCGCATCGATCAGGACAACCCGGCGCGATTTCAGATTGGCCCGCTGCCCCAGAAAGGAGGTCAGGCGGCGCACGTCATCGACGCGGATCTCCGTGTAGTAGCGCTTCCTCTCGTGGTTCCAGGCGCGACGCAGGATCGTGAGGTTCGGATGCGAAGCGCTGGCCACCTGCACGAACAGGGGATCATCCCTGTCCGCATGCAGTGTCGGTGCCGATGCGCCGAACAGGCCGCCACCCGACTCCCCGGACAGCAGGCTGCGGGCAAAATGGTAGGCCAGCGTGGCCTTGCCCGTCCCGGCCATACCGGTGAGCAGCCAGGCGTGATGCAGTCCGTTCCCGGCCGCTGCCTCCGCCAGGGTATCCCAGGCCTCCGCATGGCCGTGAACGCGTGTGGTCAGCGCGGGGTGCAGTGACTCCGAAATCTCGTCCGGTGCGGGGCGCGTCGCCTCTTCGCTCATGGCTGTCCAAGCCTCGAAAGCACCAGGTCGAGAATCCGGGCGGCAATGTCCTGCTGCCGATCGCTCGCGGAGATCACATGACACCGTTCCGGTTCGCGTTCGGCAATGTCGAGGAAACCCTGACGCAGCTTCTCGTGAAACTGCCGCTGGGCGGTCTCGAAGCGATCCGTTGCCGTGGCGCGGGCGGCGGCACGGCCCAGCCCGGTTTCGATCGGGGCATCCAGAATGAGCGTCAGATCAGGCATCCGCCCCTGCATGACCATGCGGTGCAGGTCCATGATCAGGTCCGGTCGCGTCGCGTCATCCAGCCCGCCAGCCGCGCCCTGATAGGCGCGGGTTGAATCGATGAAACGGTCGCAGATGACGATCTCCCCCCGGTCGACCGCAGGCAGTATGACCGCGCGCATGTGGCTGTGCCGGGCGGCGTTCAGCAGCAGGACCTGCTCGACCGCATCGAGGTCCTGGGCGGGATCGAGCAGCAGGTTCCGCAGGGTCTCCGCGGTTGGTGTGCCGCCGGGTTCGCGCGTCGTGACGACGGTATGGCCGCGAGCCCGAAGGCAATCCGCCAGCAGCGCGGTCTGGGTGGACTTGCCGACACCCTCCCCGCCCTCGAACGTGATGAACAGCCCGCGCGCGGCAGATCCCGCTCCGGCGCGATCAGCCACCCGAACCCCAGATGACATGCGCCAGGGCCGCGCCGATGCGGCCCAGCGGTCCCAGCGGCGCCACATCATCTGCCGCCAGCAGCGGGGCAGAGGCAATGCGGGCACCATCAGCCGTCACCACGAGGCGACCGACCTGCTGCCCCTTCGATACCGGGGCCGGTACCGGACCGTCATAGACGGCCTCCACCTTCATGCGGGCACGATCCGCCCTGGCCATGCTGACCAGCAGATCGTCCCCCAGCATAAGGGGTACCTTCGTCGACTGCCCCAGCCATACCTCAGCCTCCGAAACCGTCTCTCCGGCACTTCCAAGCCGGTATGTCGCGAAGGTCCGGAACGCCCAGCTCAGCAGACGCTCCGCCTCGTCACCGCGTTGCCTGGAACTGTCCAGCCCCGCGATCACCATGACCAGGCGCTGATCGCCACGAATGGCAGAGGCCGTCAGCCCGTACCCGGCGTTCTCGGTATGACCGGTCTTCAGGCCGTCCGCGCCAATGTTCCGGTACAGCAGCGGGTTGCGGTTCCGTTGCGTGATATCACTGTAAGTGAATGATTTTTCGGAAAATATCGGATAGAAGTCCGGGAAGTTCCGGATCATGAACATGGCGAGCTTGGCCAGATCGCGCACACTCATCCGATGTTCCGGGTCGGGCCAGCCTGTGGCATTGCGCAGCTCGGTATTCTCCAGCCCCAGTTCCTTCGCGCGGCGGGTCATCTGTTCGGCAAAGGCATCCTCGCTGCCGGCAAGCGCCTCGGCGACGACGATGCTCGCGTCATTGCCCGACTGCACGATGATGCCACGCAGCAGATCCTCCACCCGGACCTGCTTGCCCACCTCCACGAACATCTTGGAGCCGCCCTTCTTCCATGCCTTCTCGCTCACCGGGAAGGTGTCATCCAGGCTGAGCGCACCGCTCTTGATGCGTTCCAGCAGCATGTAGATGGTCATCAGCTTGCTCATCGACGCCGTTGGAATGGGCCGATCCGCATCCTTCTCGAACAGCGTCTGGCCGGATTCGAAGTCGATGACCACGGCATGCCGGGCCCGGGTCTCGAAATCAGCCGCCCGTGACGGCGCGCCGAAGGCGAGTACGGAAAGCAGCAGGATGGACAACAGTCTCAAGGGCATGAGCAAGTGACCTCAGCGCGGTTCGAATGGGAATGAACGATGACGGCGTCAGTCTAGTCGACGATGATCCGCGCGTCATCCGCCCCGGCATTCAGTGCGAGATCCAGAAGCTGGTCTGCCCGTTCAACCGTATCGATCGGACCCAGGCGGACGCGAAAGAAATCCCGCTGATCAACCAGCACATGATCGATGAAGGCCGGCCCGACCGCAGAGAGCCGGGACCTGAGACGGTCGGCGTTCTGGAACTGGGTGAATGATCCGGCCTGCACGAAGAGGGTTGTCGGGGTTGTCGGCACCACCCGAACGTCGTCGATACTGCCCTCCGCCGGTGTCTCGACTGTCAGCGGCTTGCTGGTCACGGGTTTCCGCACCACAGGCTTCGACTGGTTCAGCGCGGCATTGCCGTCTGCGCCGGCCGGCGGCGGCAGGGAGGCGACCTTGACCGACTTCCTGGGGGCCGCCGCCACTGCCTTCTTCTCATTGTTGGGGGTCTTGACCGGGCGCAGGACAAAGCGGTCGTCGTCCGACCCCACGACCTCCACCCGGACACGGGCGATGCCCTGACGCTCGAACCCCAGCAACTGGGCGCCCCGATGGGACATGTCGATGATGCGGTTGTTCACGAAGGGACCGCGATCATTGACCCGCACCGTCAGCACCCGCCCGTTCTCCAGATTGGTGACCCGGACCGTGCTGGGCAGGGGCAGGGTCTTGTGCGCCGCCGTCACGATCCGCTTGTCATAGATCTCACCGCTCGCCGTGGCGCGACCGTGAAACGGGTCGCCGTACCAGGACGCAATGCCGGTCTCGTCGTAGTCGGGCATCTCCGCCGGGTAGTACCAGACACCCTTGATCTGATAGGGACGCAGACTGGCACGTCGTACCTTGGCCGAATCGATCTGCCGCTTGGTAGTGCCGGAAATATCCGATTGCGCAAGCTGTTTCGCACCGTGGATGGCCAGGGTCGTCTCGGCACAGCCCCCGAGAGCGAAAAGTAGGACCGGAACGACGGCGGCAGCGAGCCACCGGATTATCGCTGCCTGGTGGCTTCCCATGATTGTCGCTCCAAAGCTCGCCAGCGTGATTCGCCCAGTCTATCTGCGGCCTATGGCGTCGGCAAGCTGCGAGACGGCGAGCCCGTACAGGTGCGCACAATTGTACCGCAGGATCGACTGATAGTTCCGGTAGACCAGAAAGGCCTTACCGTCCGCACCATCAGGTTCCACCAGCGACGCAGGCAGGTTCCGGGTCGGCAGGTCGGATCCGTCCGCGCGCCGCACGCCAAGCGCCTGCCAGTCAGCCAGACCCATGGCGCCGGACATACTGTCGATGGCCCGGCAGCCAGAGCCCGTGCGTGGCGCGGGTATGGCCGCGCGGAAGGCGGCTCCGGCGGGCAGGGTCACTTCCCTGCCCCAGGTCTGGTCATCGTGCCAGCCATGCTTCGACAGGTAGTTGGCAATGGAGGCGAACACATCGGCCTCGTTGGACCAGATGTCGCGATGGCCATCCCCGTCATGATCACGGGCATAGGCCATGTAGCTGGACGGCATGAACTGCGGCTGCCCCATGGCACCGGCCCATGAACCCAGCATCTCCGAATGGGGGATCAGCCCCTGGTCGATCATCTGGAGGGCCTGGAACAGTTCCCGCCTGAAATAGCTGGACCGCCGCCGGTCATAGGCCAGGGTCGCGACCGCAGGTATGACCGGCATCGTGGGTTTCACCGCGCCGTAGCGGGTCTCCATGCCCCAGATGGCTAGGATGAAGCGCGGCTGCACGCCATATTCCGCCGCGATCTGATCAAGCAGTGCCCGGTGCTTCTCCAGCTTGCCGCGCCCGACGCGGATGTTGGTCGGCGTCAGCAGCCGGTCGTGATAGATCTGGTAGGTCAGCTTGAATTCGGACTGGTTGCGGTCGCGCTGCACCACGCGGCGCACCGGCTCGATACCCGTCAGGGCCACCCGGATCGTCTCCTCGGCGATCCCCTTCTCCCGCGCCTCCTGCCGGACACCATCCAGCCAGGCATCAAAGGGGGGTGGCGCTTCGTCCGCCTTCGCAACGGCCTGAGGCAGAGTCCACATCATGGCAAGACCAAGAAGAACCGCAGACCAACGCATCACTCACCCCTGAACCAGTATGGTGCCATCATCCGGGTCTGCCGATGATTCGGGAAGTCACGCACCGGTGACCGCTGGCGCGCGGCCGCAAACGCTCATCCTGCGAGCAGGCGATCTCCATCGCGCCGCATGTTCTCGGCTGCCTTCGGTCCGTCCAGCATCTCGACCATGCGCACCAGGCCGTAGAAGCCTGCACGGGCGCGCGCCTGCATCTCCGGGTCGGCGGGTGTGTCTGCCAGCCGTCGCATCATTTCGGCTCGCCGACCATCGATGTCCCGACGCAGCCTGTCCCGACGCTGTCTCAGGGGATTGTCGACGCCCAGCGTGTCGATCCGGTCACCCAGCCGGATGACATTGTCGATCTCGCTCTCCAGTTCACGGTAGGTCTCGGCATGTTCCAGCCCGGCGCTCAGTTCGGTTGGCAGCAGTTGCCGGATCTGTTCCTGACGATCCTGCTGCAGGGTTTCCACACTGATCAGTCTTTCGATGCTGCCCAGCGTGTCGGCAATGTCACGTGCGGCCCTGTCCGTCTTCGGGGTTGCTGTCCCGGACGCCTTGATCTGGCCAAGCCTGTCGAGCAAGCGCTCCGCGCGCCGCACGCTTTCCCCGGTTCCTGCCTCACCGACCAAGAGTGCAGCGGCACTTGCGCCGATGCTGCTTTCGATCTCCCCGCGAATGACGCGGATCAGGTTCTGCCGTGTCGCACCAGGCAGGTTCCGGTCTTCCCTTGCCAGCATCTGGATGACACTGGCGGGATTCTCGAGGCGGCGGGTCAGCATGGCCATCAGATAGCGGGCGTGTCCTGTCCGGTCATGCGGCAACCCCCGCAACAGCTTCACCAGCAGTTTCCGCCCGCTGTCGTCCAGCGTATCGACGCGGCCTTCCGGGATTCCCCGTGACAGGCTCACCATCGCCTCGCCGATCTCCAGACACCCGGTGATCAGCCCGAACCGTCGCCGCAGGTCTTCCGGCGAACGCGCGGGTCCACACCGCACTTCGGCCAGCGCGGCCGCGGCCGCCTTCCATACCTCCCGCCCGAGCAGGATCTGTCCGGCACGGTCCTCGGGACGCTGATTCAGATGCAGCAGCCGCTGCTCGAACCGCCGAAGCAGCTCCGGTGCCAGCTTCCGCCGTACAAGCCGCGCGATCGCCGTGCAGGAGCGCCGCATGATCAGCCCGGTGTCGCCCGTCGCCTCGTTGACCAGAAACTCCTCGAACGGCTGACAGAGCAGCCGCGAGAGCGTCAGTGCCCGCACCGGACGCATCCGCACCAGCCTGCGCCTCAGAATCTGCATCTCCGGCTGCACGTTCGCCTTGTTGCCCAGCTTCTCGTAGAGCCGGTAGAGCTCGAGGAACTGTCTCGGTTGCAGGGTGAACAGCCGCTGTTCCAGTTCCTCGGCCGAAACGAGTCCGGTCATCGGTGCTCCTCCCCCTGCCCGGCCGTCTGGCTCTCCGGTCTCGCGCGCATGTCCTCGTCCAGTTCACCACTCAGCCAGTCCTCGAAAACCCGGACGCGGCTGCGGTATTCCCTGAAGAGTTCGACGGAGCGCCGTCCCGCATCGGCATCGACCTCACGGGCCGGAACAATGGGTATGATCCGCCCGATCTCCTTCACGGCGACATCTATCGCCATCCTTTCGGCGACCGCGTCGTCCCAGATACGCAGCACGTAGTCCCAGCCATCCAGCAGCCAGGCGATGCGCAGGAGGTAACCGCGCAGGTTCTTCTGGCTGGAGTCCCAACGGGCCATCAGGCGGATCGGATCGGCCAGAATGCGATCGACCTCGGCAATCGCACGCCCGGCAATCCCGGCGGAATGGTCAGCCGACATGGCGGCAAAGCGTCCGATATGCGCCAGATCGGAGACAGTGGTCCGCCCCCAGTTGTCGATGGCGTGGGAGAATTCCTGCATCCGCGTGTGCAGATGCCGCAGCCTTCCGGGCTCTGGCAATGACCGAAGGCCCAGAGTGCCAAGCAGTTCAGCCAGGTCCTCGATATGCTGGTCAATCGCGACGGCATCGATGCCTGCCCGGGATGCGGCACCACCCAGCATGGTGCGGACCTGCGACCGCCCCTCCGTCGATGCCATCGTGGCAATCAGTTCCTGCCCGATCTCACCGCCCCCGCGGCGCACGGTGTCGAGCAGCAGCATGATCCGGGTGGAGACCTGGACTTCGGCGGCCCGGGCCAGTTCCTCCCGCGCCTGCTCCGCCAGTCCCTGGCCACCGATGCCTGTGGTTGCCAGTTCCAGCCAGCAACGCCGAATGCCTGTTGGCGTGACGACCTTCTCGGTCGCGACGATCTCGGTCAGCGTGCGGTCATGGACAGAAAGTGTCGTGATTTCCGGCAGGCTGGTGAAGGCAGTGACATAGACACCCTTGCTGCCCGAAAACCCGGGCAGGACGACCTCCAGCCTTTCCCGGTCATCAAGCCGCACCCTGCACTGCGCCAGCGCACGGGTCGTGAAGGGGATGACCGTCCCGCGCTCCAGGAAGGTGCTGGGTTCATAGTGACTGCGCCGAGCATGCGCGGCCTTCTGGGCGGCCGTCACCGGCGCAAGCGTACCCGTCCCGTCCTGAACCGCAGCCGCCGATGCCTTCAATTCTGTCGCCACGTCCGTCCTCGCCCGTACTCAACCCGCACAGAATGCGCAGTCGGACGAAGGCTAGGTCGCAATGGCAAAAATTGGCTTAACCGTCAGACCTGGCGGCCAAGCCTTGCACGTATGGCTGCTATCTGCTGGTCCGCATCGATCCGGGTAAGAGCCGTGATCTCCAGTCCCCGATCCTCCAGCACATCCGCGCCGCCCGCCCTCCGCATGCGGTCACGGATCACCGCATCACGGCGGTGCAGCAGTGCCTCGATCTGGGGGCGAAACAGCACCATCAACGCAATGAGCCAGCGATTGACCGGCCACTCGGGCCAGATCAGATCCATCTCGAACCGGTCCAGCATCGCGATCACGTCATGGGCGCTGTAGAGGGTCTCACCCGTGACCCAGCGGTTGGTGCTGAACAGGTGCGTCGGCACACCGAAGGCGTTCATCGACACGGCCACCAGATGCGCCAGCGCGTCATTGCCCGCAGGCCAGGGTTCGTCACGCTCCAGCGGCAGGGGGCGCACGTCCGGCTGCATGCCCCTGGCCCGCAGGAAGGTGTGGAAGTGTCCGTGCTCCCCCGTCGCGCCCCGATGGGCATGGTAATAGTACTGGCTGTGCGTCTCCGGGTCGTAGACGTCGCCCTTCGGATAGTGGTCCCATTCGTAGAACGTCTCGGACTGCTTCAGCAGCAGGCCGACGATATTGTCTTCCGTCTTTGCGATCACGCGGTAGATGTCCAGCAGCTCGTCGGCGGCGGCCAGCATCCGTTCGAGCCGGTGACGATCGCAACCGTCCAGCAGGCGCGCCGGGTCGAGCCTCAGATCGACTTCCGCATCCGCAATCTCCCCCACCCAGTGATCACTGAGCGCAGGACCGGCCCCGGTGAACCTGTCTGCCGCGCTGGCCTGCTTCATCCGCTTCACTCCCGGCCCGTGTTGCTGTTCGATCGACTGTCCGCCCCGCATCATTCCGCATGCGCATGCCGCAGGGGCTCACCTTGTCAGGTAATCTGTCCGTGACGCAGTGTCGAACGGACTCCGGTCAGCATTGTTCAAATTCGCGGGATCAGGGCAAAGCCGCCGGAGCGACACGATGCCCAGAGGGGCGGCTCAGATATCGCCCGGCGGTTCCCCGCGGCAACGGGCACGGGATACGGCATCGGTCCCGGATAATATCCGGCTCAATTGCCTAGTGATTGGGCATGTTGCGCATTTATCAGGCAACAAATCTGCGCAAGATTTTGGCATGATCCGCTAACAATTTGCTTTTATTGAATTTTTCCGCACGATGCGGATGGCATGAGCCATGCTATTCTCTTCTGGCGTAACCGTGTGGTTGCGTGAGGAAACGTACTGCTCACAGGATGCCGAGAAAACATTGATGAAAAAGATCGAGGCAATCATCAAACCCTTCAAGCTGGACGAGGTGAAGGAAGCCCTTCACGAGGTCGGCCTGCAGGGTATCACGGTGACGGAAGCAAAGGGCTTCGGTCGTCAGAAGGGTCACACCGAACTGTATCGCGGCGCCGAGTATGTCGTCGATTTTCTGCCGAAGGTGAAGGTGGAAGTCGTGGTCGAGGACAGCATGGTCGAGCGCGCGCTGGAGGCGATCCAGCAGGCTGCCCACACGGGCCGCATCGGTGATGGCAAGATTTTCGTGTCGGCGGTGGAGGAAGTCATCCGCATCCGCACGGGCGAGAAAGGGGTCGACGCGGTCTGACGCGTCCGAGCCGCAGGTTTGGGGTCCATTGACGGGCCGCAACATATCGACAGGTTGGTTATCCACTTCAGAGGGTGAAAAATGTCTGACGTCAAAAGCGTTATGGAACAGATCAAATCGGGCGAGATCGCCTATGTGGACGTGCGGTTCACCGATCCGCGCGGCAAGTGGCAGCATCTGTCCATGGATGCACAGGACTTCTCCGAGGATTTCTTCGAGGAAGGCATCATGTTCGACGGTTCGTCGATCGCGGGCTGGAAGGCCATCAACGAGTCCGACATGGCGCTGATGCCCGACGCCTCCACCGCGGTGATGGATCCGTTCACGGCTCAGCCGACGCTGATCCTGTTCTGCGACATTCACGAGCCCTCGACGGGCGAAGGCTACGGCCGCGACCCGCGCACCACCGCCAAGCGTGCCGAGGCCTATCTGGCCTACACCGGCATCGGTGACACGGCGTTCTTCGGTCCCGAGGCCGAGTTCTTCATGTTCGACGACGTGCGCATCACCACCGGTTCGCACAACACGTCCTACATCCTGGACGACGTCGAGGCGCCGCACAATTCCGGCGCCGCGCTGGAAGGCGGCAACATGGCCCACCGTCCCCCGGTCAAGGGCGGCTACTTCCCGGTGATGCCGGTCGACTCCGGTCAGGACATCCGTGGCGAAATGCTGACCGTGATGCGCGAGATGGGCCTCGAGACCGAGAAGCACCATCACGAGGTTGCGCCGAGCCAGCACGAGCTGGGCACCCGGTTCAACACCATGGTGAAGACCGCTGACGGCATGCAGATCTACAAGTATGTCATCCATCAGGTCGCCCATCAGTGGGGCAAGACGGCGACGTTCATGCCGAAGCCGGTCTCGGGCGACAATGGCTCGGGGATGCACACGCACATGTCGATCTGGAAGGACGGCAAGCCGACCTTCGCCGGTTCCGGCTATGCAGACCTGTCCGAGACGGCGCTGTACTACATCGGTGGCATCATCAAGCATGCGAAGGCGCTGAATGCCTTCACCAATGCGTCTACCAACTCCTACAAGCGCCTGATCCCGGGCTTCGAGGCTCCTGTGCTGCTGGCCTATTCGGCCCGTAACCGCTCCGCCTCCTGCCGTATCCCGTTCGGTTCCGGTCCGAAGTCGAAGCGCGTCGAGGTCCGTTTCCCCGATCCGACCGCCAATCCGTACCTGGCCTTCGCGGCCATGCTGATGGCTGGCCTGGACGGCATCGAGAACAAGATCCATCCGGGCGATCCGATGGACAAGAACCTCTATGACCTGCCGCCCGAGGAACTGGCCGAGGTGCCGACGGTTGCCGGCTCCCTGCGCGAAGCCCTGCAGGCCCTGGACGCCGACCGCGAGTTCCTGAAGAAGGGCGACGTGTTCACCGACGACCAGATCGACGGCTACATGGAACTGAAGTGGGAAGAGGTCTACCGCTTCGAGCATGCACCGCATCCGGTCGAGTTCGCGATGTACTACTCGGTCTGATCCCGCTTTCAGACAACGGGTACGAATGGGAAGGGGTCGCAGCCAGTCGCTGCGGCCCCTTCTTCGTTGAGGGATCGCGGCCCGGTTCGGATTGGTGTGCGGTCAGGGCTGACGGATGCTCACGATGAGCGACCGAGCCACTGCGGAATCTTGCGCAGGGGCTTGGCGAACAGGGCACGGTCCACAAGCCCGCTGCCCAGGCGCTGGCGGCGGACCTGCAGGCTCTGCATATTGCCACGCAGGAAGGCACGGATGCCGCTGCTGCTGTAGCCGCCGTTGGCCATGTCGACCAGCACATAGGGAACATGCCCTGCCCTGAAATCGTTCAGTTCCATGGCGCGCAGCATCCAGTCGTAGTCGGAGGCACTGGGCCAGGTCAGGTCAAATTCCCCAACCGTTTCCGCGACCGCCCGCCGGACATAGAACCCCGGATGGGCAGGCATCCAGCCAAGACGAAAGCCGCCGGGACGATAGGGCGTGTTGCGCCAGGCACGTACCAGACGCCGTGACTCATGGTCCGCCACGATATCGATGTCACCATAGGCGACGTCGTGACTGGCCAGGGTCTCGGCGATGGCCGTCAGCGCGCCGGGATCGCGATACCTGTCGTCGGAGTTCAGGAACCCCACCGCGTCCCCGCTGAAGCGCTGCAGCCCCTTGTTCATGGCATCATAGATGCCCCTGTCAGGCTCGCTGCTGATCCGGATCGACGGATCGCCGAAGCTCTGCACGATCTTCAGCGTGTCATCGCGGGAGGCCCCGTCGACAATCAGCAGTTCCTTGTCGGCCCACTGCTGCTTCAGGAACGACTCCACCGTCCAGCCGATGGTCGCGGCCGAATTGAAGCAGACCGTCACGACAGAGATCTTCATGCTCGGGCTTTCCGGTCGGCACAGGCATCGCCGGATGACTCACTCCGGCACCATCCAGGGTCCATCAGCGTTCCCGCACGTTCTCGATATTGGCACGGAACCAATTATAGTATCCGGCAAGACCTTCCGACAGACCGATACGCGGCCGCCAGCCAAGTCCCGTCAGTTTCGCGACATCCAGTTGCTTGCGATACATGCCGTCAGGCCGGGTCGCATCGAACACCAGCTCGCCGGCATGTCCGACGGTCTGCTGGATCATCCGGGCGAAGTCGGCGATGGAGATGTCCTCGCCGCAGCCAACATTGACATGATCGTGGTCCGAATAGGTGCGCAGCAGATGGATGCAGGCGTCAGCCATGTCATCGACATGCAGGAACTCCCGCCGGGGACGACCGGTGCCCCAGACCGTCACGGTCTCCACGCCATCACGCCTGGCCTCATGGAAGCGGCGCAGCAGTGCAGCGGCCACATGGCTGTTGTCGGGATGGAAGTTGTCACCCGGGCCGTAGAGATTGGTCGGCATGGCGGAGATGAAGTCGGCGCCATATTGCCTGCGGTAGGCCTGACAGAGACGAATGCCTGCGATCTTGGCGATGGCATAGGGCTCGTTGGTCGGCTCCAGCGGCCCGGTCAGCAGCGCATCCTCCCGGATCGGCTGTGGCGCCTCCCGCGGGTAGATGCAGGAGGAGCCGAGGAACAGCAACTTGGCCACGCCGGTCTCGAATCCGCCGCTGATCAGGCTCGACTGCAGTTCCAGGTTCTCGCTGATGAAATCCGCCGGATAGGTATTGTTGGCATGGATGCCCCCCACCCTTGCTGCTGCGACGACAATCACATCCGGCTTGTTCGCTGCAAGCCAGGTCTTCACTGCCGTGCGGTCCCGCAGGTCCAGACTGGACCGGTCGACTGTCAGGATCTCGCAGTCCTCGCGGGTCAGACGTCGCACGATGGCCTTGCCGACCATGCCCTTGTGACCCGCAACGAAGACCCGTCGCCCCCGCATCTCGAAAGCAGCGGTCATTTCAGTTCTCACGGGCCTTGTGCATGGCGCTGTTGAACTCGTGCTCACGCTTCACGGCAATCAGATCCGCCCGCACCATCTGCGCGACCAGGTCACTGAAACCGGTCTTGTGCGACCAGCCCAGCCGTTCGCGTGCCTTGGTCGGGTCCCCCAGCAGCAGCTCGACCTCGGTCGGGCGGAAATAGCGCGGGTCGACTTCGATCAGCACCTCACCGGTCGCGGCGTCCCTGCCCTGCTCTTCCACACCGCTGCCGGACCAGACGATGCTGCGGTCGACCTCCGCGAACGCGGCCTCGACGAATTCGCGCACGGAATGGGTTTCACCGGTCGCCAGCACATAGTCGTCCGGCTGGTCCTGCTGCAGCATCAGCCACATGCCCTCGACGAAGTCCTTCGCATGGCCCCAGTCGCGCTTGGCATCCAGATTGCCGAGATACAGCTTGTCCTGAAGACCAAGCTGGATCGCTGCGACAGAGCGGGTGATCTTTCGCGTCACGAAGGTCTCACCGCGCAGCGGGCTCTCGTGATTGAACAGGATACCGTTGGAAGCATGCATGCCATAGGCCTCCCGGTAGTTCACGGTGATCCAGTAGGCATAGAGCTTGGCGGCGGCATAGGGGCTGCGTGGCCAGAAGGGTGTGGTTTCACGCTGCGGCGTCTCCTGCACCTTGCCATAGAGTTCGGACGTGGAGGCCTGATAGAAACGGACGGTCTTCTCCAGCCCCAGGATCCGGATCGCCTCAAGCAACCGCAACGTCCCGATCGCGTCGGAATTGGCTGTATATTCAGGGGTTTCGAAACTGACCTGCACATGGCTCTGTGCCGCAAGATTGTAGATCTCGTCAGGCTGGACCTGCTGCACGATCCGCAGCAGGTTGGTGGAATCCGTCAGGTCGCCATAGTGCAGGTGCAACTGCACGTCATCGGCGTGCGGGTCCTGGTACAGGTGTTCCAGCCGCCCCGTATTGAATGACGACGAGCGGCGCTTGATGCCATGGACGACATAGCCCTTCGACAACAGCAATTCAGTCAGATAGGCACCATCCTGGCCAGTCACGCCAGTGACCAGGGCCGTTCTTGCTGATCCCTCAGGTTTCATCGCGCCAGTTACCCTTCTCGTCACGCCACAGAATCCACGCTCATCCCGCGAAGGATCCGCGCTGACGTGGTCCCACGCAACGCACCGAAATTCCCGACTCGATACGCGTGGGCTATTCCCTATCTTCTACCCATGATCTTTTCAATCGGCACAGGAGCGCAGGCATGAGCAGAATCTACGAGAAGAGCGAAGCGGCCATTCAGAGCCTGACACCGGAACAATATGCCGTGACCCAGCAGGACCACACGGAGCCGCCGTTCCGCAACCGGTTCTGGGACCACAAGGAAGCAGGGATCTATGTGGATGTGGTCAGTGGAGAGCCGCTGTTTGCCGCATCCCAGAAGTTCGATTCAGCTTGCGGCTGGCCGAGTTTCTTCAGTCCGCTGGAACCGGACAACATCGTGGAGAAACGTGACGTCAGTCACGGCATGGTTCGCATCGAAGTGCGGTCCCGTCACGGTGACTCGCATCTTGGGCATGTCTTCCCCGACGGGCCGCCGCCTACCGGCATCCGCTATTGCATCAATTCCGCCTCGATGCGTTTCATTCCGCGCGCGGACATGGAAGCGGAAGGATACGGAGAATACCTCGAGCTCGCAGCCATCGATGCGCAGGAGGATTGACCCCGAACGGTCGGCCACACGCGCAATGCGTGGAATGAATTTCGGCATTTGCTAGCAATTGAGCAATTTCGAACAGAATGTGATGGTCTTGGCATCGCGCTTGCTTCATCGGGTGCAGACAGGATGTCGTGGGGCGTTCCTTTCCCAATTTGCCAAATGAAACGCATTCGGCATCGGCGGAATTATGGGTTGCTGCACGTAAAACGGGCTGGAGTTCGGTCGATGCAGGCCATGCGTGTTCTGATCGTTGATGACAGTGACGCCAACAGGAAAGTCGCGCGCGTCTTCCTGGAGCGTGAAGGACACGTTGTGGTTGAAGCCAACGGCGGTGCTGCAGGACTGCGCAAACTGGCCGAGAATGACATCGACATCATCCTGATGGACATCGCGATGCCGGAGATCGACGGGCTGGAAGCCACGCGGCAGATCAGGCGTTTGGGCGGCCGCATTGGACGGATACCCATCGTCGCCTGGACAGCACACGATGTACCAGGCATGCGCCTGCAGTGCACCGCTGCCGGCATGGACGGCTATCTGACCAAGCCGATCCAGCGCACGCCGCTGGTCGAGAACCTGACGGCCATCCTGCAGCGGTCACGCAGCGAGAGGGATCAGGCCGCCGTCGGCTCCTGACCCCTTCTGCCTTCCGCCTACTTGAAGCCCACCGCAAATCCGTCGTCGACACTCACGACCGAACCGTTGACGAACCGCCCACTGGGTCCGGCCAGCACCAGCAGCATCCCGTCAAGGTCCGACGGCTCGCCGACGCGCGGGCGCGGGAAACGGCTCAGGAAAGCCTTGCCCGCCTCCGTCTCCCAGTAATCGGCATTCATCTCCGTCTCGATGTAGCCTGGGCAGAGTGAGTTCGTGTTGATGTCGTACTTGCCCCATTCCAGCGCCATGGCCTTCGTCATCTGGTCCATGGCGATCTTGGACATGCAGTAGATGGAAAGCTGTCCGATCACCCGGTGCGCCAGTGTGGACGAGATATTGACGATCCGGCCGCCCGCCTTTCGTGCCATCAGCCGCTTTGCGACGGACTGCGCGACGAAGAACGCACCTTTCAGGTTCGTGTCCAGAACCTGATCATATTCACCCTCGGAGATCCGGTGCAGCGCATTGGGCACCGTCACGCCGGAGTTGTTGATCAGGATATCGACAGGTCCGAGCGCCTGCTCCACCTGGTCGATGGCAGGGTCGATGGAGGCAATATCCGTTACATCCAGGGAGACCGCAAAGGCGCTGCCGCCGGCTGCCTGGATCTCTGCCACCAGATCCTCCAGCCGTTCGCGCCGACGCGCGGCAATGCCGACCCTGGCCCCCTGCGCCGCGAGCAACCGCGCGAAGTGCGCGCCAAGTCCGGAGCTCGCACCGGTCACGAAAGCCACCTGGCCAGTCAGTTCCTTGTCCATCGTCAAAATCTCTCCTCCGGACCACCATCATTTGAGTGGCCCTGCGCTCGGTGGTGACCTACTCTTGGTCCCATGCTGATTGATATTGTTTCAGATACCATCTGTCCGTGGTGCTTCATAGGCAAGCGCAAGCTGGAAGCTGCCATGCAGAACAGATCCGACGTCCAGCCGGAGATCGGCTGGCGGCCGTTCCAGCTCAACCCGGAGATGCCGCGGGCCGGAATGTCGCGTGACGCCTATCTGTCAGCGAAGTTCGGCGGGGCCGACAGGGCGGCACGCATCTACGAGACCATCCGGGCGGCGGGGGCAGAACTGGGCATCCCGTTCCGTTTCGACCTGATCAAGCGCACACCCTCGACCCTGGATTCGCACCGCCTGATCCGCTGGGCAACCCAGGAAGGCTTGCAGGATCGTATCGTCGAGGCCCTGTTCATCGCCTATTTCACCCAGGGTGCGGACATCGGTGATGCCGATGTGCTGACCCGTATCGCGGTGGAGAACGGCATGGACCCCAAGGTGACCGGGGATCGTCTGCGCAACGACACCGATCTGGATCTGGTGCGTCAGGAAGATGCGATGGCCCGATCCATGGGCATCAACGGTGTTCCCTGCTTCATCATCGACCGCAAGTATGCGGTGTCCGGCGCGCAGGATGTGCCGGTCTTCCACAAGGTCTTCGATCTGGCACTCAATGAAACCGTGCCCGCACCGGAAATGACCGACGCGGACTGAGGTCGCCTCTTCGTCGGTCAGGCTGCTGCTTTCTCCGCTATGCGGGCGAGGCCGCGCACCAGTTGCCGGACACCCTTGACCCGAACCGGAACCTCTTCCCAGTCGCGCAGGAAGACCATGGTGTGGTCCGGGCGCAGCTTCGCCGTGCCTGACTGCCCCGAGATGAAACGGACCAGCCCGGCAGGATCGGGGAAGGAATTGTCGCGGAAATGCACGGTCGCGCCCTTCGGTCCCGCATCCAGCTTGTCGATGTGCGCCGTACGGCACAGGCCCTTGATCGCCACCACGTCGAACAGGTTGTCCACTTCACCGGGAAGTGGCCCGAACCGGTCGATCATCTCCGCCGCGATCTCCTCGATGCCAGTCTCGTCCGGCACATGGGCCAGGCGGCGGTATAGGTCGAGCCGCGCGGAAAGATCGTGGACGTAATATTCCGGAATCAGTACCGGTGCGCCGAGATTGATCGACGGTGACCAGTTCCGGTCATCGGCATCGGTGGCCCCCCGGGCCTCCGCCACCGCTTCCTCCAGCATGGCCTGGTAGAGTTCGACACCGACTTCCTTGATCTGGCCCGACTGCTCCTCACCCAGCAGGTTGCCGGCACCGCGAATGTCCAGGTCATGGCTGGCCAGGGTGAACCCTGCACCCAGCTGATCGAGGGTCTGCAGGACACGCAGCCGCTTGTCGGCGCTGTCCGTCAGGCGTTTCGATGCCGGTACGGTCAGATAGGCATAGGCACGGACCTTGGAGCGGCCGATGCGTCCGCGCAACTGGTAGAGCTGCGCCAGACCGAACATGTCGGAGCGATAGACGATCATCGTGTTGGCGGACGGAACATCCAGACCGGATTCCACGATGTTGGTGGAGATCAGCACGTCGAATGCGCCTTCGTAATAGGCGTGCATGACGTCTTCCAGTTCACGTGCGGGCATCTGGCCGTGCGCGACCGCGAACTTCACCTCCGGCACATGGTTCTTCAGGAAGTCGGAGACTTCCTTCAGGTCACTGACGCGCGGCACCACGAAGAAGCTCTGGCCACCGCGATAGTGTTCCCGCAGCAGTGCCTCCCGCGCCACGATCTCGTCGAACGGCAGCACGAAGGTGCGGACGGCCAGGCGGTCCACCGGCGGTGTGGCGATGATGGAAAGATCACGGATGCCGGTCAGCGCGAGCTGCAGCGTGCGCGGTATCGGTGTCGCGGTCAGCGTCAGCACATGCACGTCGGCCTTCAGTTCCTTCAGCCGCTCCTTGTGCTTCACGCCGAAATGCTGCTCCTCGTCGACGATCAGCAGGCCCAGTCGCTTGAAGTCGATGCTCTTGCTCAGCAGGGCATGGGTGCCGACGACAATGTCCGTGGTGCCGGACTTCAGCCCGTCCTTCACCGCCGTGGCGGCCTTGCCGGTCACCAGGCGGGACAGTTGCTCCACCCGCACCGGGAAACCCCGGAACCGTGCCGTGAAGGTCTCGTAATGCTGCCGGGCCAGCAGCGTCGTCGGCGCGACGATCGCGACCTGCATCCCGTCCATGGCGGCGACAAAGGCGCTGCGCAGTGCAATCTCTGTCTTGCCGAAGCCCACGTCACCGCAGACGAGCCGGTCCATGGGGCGGCCCGAGGCCAGGTCGCCCAGTACATCATTGATCGTCTTCGCCTGGTCATCCGTCTCCTGATAGGGAAAACGGTCACAGAATTCGTTAAACGCGCCTGCAGGGGCCTCCATCACCTGTCCGGTCGCCAGTTCGCGACCGGCGGCGATGCGGATCAGGGCTTCGGCCATGTCCTTCAGGCGCTGCTTCAGCTTTGCCTTGCGGGCCTGCCAGTTCTTGCCGCCCAGGCGATCAAGCACGGTCTCGCCCTCGGAGGACCCGAAACGCGAGAGCAGCTCGATGTTCTCCACCGGCAGGTAGAGCTTGTCGCCCCCCTGGTAGACCAGCAGCAGGCAATCATGCGGCGCGCCCATGACGTCGAGCGCCTGCAGCCCCTCGTAGCGGCCGATGCCGTGATCGACATGCACGACCAGGTCGCCAAGCTGCAGTTCGGTCGCCGTGGCGATGAAATTGTCGGAGCGCCTGGCGGAACGCTTGCGCGACCGCACCAGACGGTCCCCCAGCACGTCCTGTTCGGAGATCAGGATCAGGTCCCTGCTCTCGAACCCGGTCTCCAGCGGCAGGACCGTCAGCCCCACGGTGCCGGCGGGCAGCTTCTCGGCCTCCGTCATGTCCGCGACGTCGCTCAACGCCGCGATTCCGCCGTCGCGCAACATGCCCGACAGGCGCTGACGCGCGCCGTCCGAATAGCTCGCCATCACCGCGCGATGCCCGTCGGCGATCACCTGTTTCAGGTGCGCGATCAGAGCCTCGTAGACATTGGTGCCCGGGGTCGCCCGCTCCGGCGCGAAGTCACGCCCCCGCCGACCGCCCAGATCGAAGGCCTCACCGGGGTTCTCGCTGACGGTGAAGGGCGTCAGCGCCGCAACGGGGTGCCCGCCGAGCGCCTCGGCCCATTCATTGCGGGAGAGGTAAAGCATGTCCGGTGCCAGCGGACGATAGATCGCCCCGGCAACACCGGATGCGCCCGCGTTTGCCTTCAGCGCCTCCTGCCGTGTCTCGTAGTAGTCGTCGATTGCCTGGAACCGCGAATCCGTCGCGTCATCGGCCAGATGGTCCAGCACGATGGGGGCATCCCCCACGTAGTCGAAGACGGTCTCCAGCTTCCGGTGAAAGATCGGCAACCAGTGTTCCATCCCCGGATGGGCTCTCGACTCCGACACCGCCTCGTAGAGCGAGTCACTTTCGGCCCTGATCCCGAACAGCTCCCGGTAGCGGGCACGAAACAGGTTCACTGTCGGCGGCTCCAGGACCAGTTCACCAACCGGTGTCAGTTCGAAACGCCCGATCTTTTCCAGGGTGCGCTGGGTCATCGAATCGAACAGGCGGATGCTTTCCAGCTCCTGCCCGAACAGGTCCAGGCGGACGGGATAGGAATCATTGGGGGGGAAGATGTCGATCAGGCCACCGCGGATGGCGTACTCCCCCGGCTCCATCACCGTGCCCGTGCGCGAATACCCCTGCCCGACCAGAAAGGTCGTCAGCGCGGCCTCGTCGATCCTGTCGCCGATCGCCGCCACGAAGCGTCCGTCCATCACCGTGGCCCTGGCCGGAACACGCTGGGTCACCGCATTGACGGTGGTCAGCAGCACACGGCCGGCCAGCCCGCCCTCCGCCAGCAGACCCAGCGTCCGCATCCGCGCTGCCACAACCTGCCGGTTGGGGGAGGAACGGTCATACGGCAGGCAGTCCCAGGCCGGGAGGGTCAGAACCTGAAGACCGGGCGCAAAGAACTCCAGCATCTCCGCCGTCGCGGCCATGCGCTGGTCATCGCGCGCGATGTGGACCACGCCCTGACGCGCACCGGTGGCGAGGGTGACAAGCAGGCGTGCTTCCAGCCCCTCTGGCGCATTCTGGACGGTGATCCTGCCAGGCGCCGACAGGATGTCGATCAGTGGCTTCAACTGGCTGACTGGTAGAACTTGAACTGCATCAGCATCCGGGTGACGTCATTGTCATACTCCGGCGGGACAGGCTTCCGCCCCATCACCCAGGCCAGGATCTCCGGATCGCCGGCCTCCAGCATCTGCTCGTAGAGGTCCATTTGCCGCTCACCGAAAGTCGGCAGGTTCCGCTCCGCGAACCGGGTCAGCAGGATGTCGGTTTCCTTCGTCCCGGTGTACTGCGAGCGATAGAGCAGCTTCTTGCGCCGCACGGCCAGTCTGTCTTCCTGTTCGGACATGGTGACGGCTCCTTCGGTACCGGGCGCGAGAATGGCCGGTGCAGATTTCATGGGTTGATGAACCGATATAGTACGAAACCCGATGCCGGGAAAGCCGTGCGGCTTGCGTCAGAGGGTCCATGTCAGGATGATCCGCCGATGCGCCCCGAAGTCCTCTTTCCCCTGTTTGCGCCGGTCAACACCCTGAAGGGCGTGGGACCGCGTGTGGCGGCATTGCTGGAGAAGCTGGAGGTCACGCGCATCCTCGACCTGCTCTGGCTGCTGCCGCACAGCCACATCGACCGCAGCCTGCGCCCGAATGTGGAGGACGCGTTGCCCGGCGAGACGGTAACCCTGACCCTCAACATCCTGGAGCATCAGCCGGGACGCACCGACAGGCAGCCCTACAGGATCTTCGCCGGTGACGAGACCGGCGTGATCGGCCTGACCTTCTTCCGCCCGCGCCGCGACTGGCTGGAACGGCAGTTCCCGCCCGGTGAGCGCCGGATCGTCAGCGGCAAGCTGGAACGCTATGGCGACCAGTTCCAGATGGTGCATCCGGAACATGTGGCCGACCCCGACAAGGGGGAGGATGTGCCGTTGCGCGAGCCGGTCTATCCCCTCACCGCCGGACTGGCGCCGAAGTCCCTGCGCAATGCCGTGGTTCAGGCAGTGGAGCGGGCACCGGAGATCAGCGAATGGCAGGACGCGGCATTCCGGGCGAAGAACCGCTTTCCCGACTGGCAATCGGCACTGCGGACGGTTCATTCCGACGGCGCCGCTGCACCGGTGGGGGCCGATACGGACGGTGATCCGGACCTTCTCGCCCGGCGCAGGCTCGCCTATGACGAACTGCTGGCGAACCAGCTTGCACTGGCGCTGGTGCGCCAGCGGATGCGCCGGCAGGGCGGGCGCGGCCTGGCCGTGCACCCCGACGGCCGCATGACGCAGTTGCGCGCGGCCCTCCCCTGGCCGCTCACCGGCGCGCAGGACCGTGTCATCGCGGAGATCATTAAGGACCTGCAGGCCCCGACCCGCATGCTGCGCCTGCTGCAGGGCGACGTGGGCAGTGGCAAGACCGCCGTCGCCCTGCTGGTCGCCACGGCAGTGGTGGAGGCGGGATCACAGGTCGCGCTGATGGTTCCCACCGAAGTGCTCGCGCGCCAGCATGCCCGGACCCTGACGGAGATGGGCGCGGCGATCGGCCTGCGGGTGGAGGCACTGACCGGGCGGGACAAGGGCAAGGCGCGGACGGCGATCCTGCAGCGTCTGGATGCGGGAGAGATCGACCTGGTGGTTGGCACCCATGCCCTGTTTCAGGATGCGATCAGGTTCCGCGACCTTGGCCTCGCGATCATCGACGAACAGCACCGCTTCGGTGTCCATCAGCGGATGCTGCTCTCCGCCAAGGCACGCAGGACCAGTGATGTGCTGGTCATGACCGCGACACCGATTCCCCGCACCCTGGCGATGACGGCCTATGGCGACATGGATGTCTCCCGCCTGGATGAGCGTCCGCCGGGCCGGAAGCCTGTGGATACCCGTGTCCTGCCGACCGACCGCGCAGGCGCAGTCGTGGAGCGTCTGCGCGGGCTGATGGGTCGGGGGGAGCGGGCCTACTGGATCTGCCCGCTGGTGGATGACGAGAGCGAAAGCGAGGCCGCGGCGGCGGAAGCCCGCTTCAGGGAACTGCAGCAACAGTTCGGCGACCGGGTCGGACTGGTGCACGGTCGACTGAAACCGGAGGAAAAGGACGCCGCACTGGTGGCCTTTGCGGACGGGAAGACAAGCCTGCTTGTCGCGACGACGGTCGTCGAGGTCGGTGTCGACGTGCCGGAAGCGACGGTGATCGTGATCGAGGATGCGGAGCGCTTCGGCCTGGCCCAGTTGCACCAGTTGCGCGGCAGGGTCGGTCGTGGTGACAGGCCGGGCCACTGCCTGCTGCTCTACCGCCCGCCGCTGGGTGAAACCGCCAGAAAGCGGCTGGAGGTGCTGCGGGACACGGATGACGGATTCCTGATCGCGGAGGAGGATTTCCGTCTGCGCGGTGGCGGTGACCTGCTGGGCACGCGACAGAGCGGTCTGCCGCCGATGAAGCTGGCGCGGGTGGAACGGGATCAGGATCTTCTGGCCGCCGCCCATGATGATGCGCGGCTGATCGTCAACAATGATCCCGAACTCCAGGGCAAGCGCGGTCCCGACCTGCGGACGCTGCTGTACCTCTTCGAACGCGATGCCGCGATCCGCTACCTCAAGTCAGGCTGAACGCCGCACATCCGGATCGCCGTCAACCGACGCCGGATCATTGGTCGGCAACGGCCGGGCCTTCAGGTCCGGCGGCACCACGACACCGACCGAAACGACATACTTCATGGCCTGTTCGACCGTCATGTCCAGCACCCGCACATCCTCCCGCGGAATGAACAGGATGAATCCGGAAGACGGGTTCGGCGTGGTCGGCACATAGACGCTGACCAGATCAAGCTCCGTCCGCCGCAGCACCTCGCCCTTGGTATCCCCGGCAACGAAACCGATGGTGTAGAGACCGCGGCGCGGGTATTCGACCAGCGCCGCGTGCTGGAACGCCTTGCTGGAATCGGTCAGGACGGTCTCGAAGAGCTGCTTCAGGACATTGTAGATGCCACGCACGATCGGCATCCGGTCCACCAGCCGCTCACCCAGCTTCACCACCGAGCGACCAAGCAGGTTCGCGGTCAGGAATCCGATGACCGTCAGGCCCACCAGAGCCACGACCAGACCAAGGCCCGGAATCTCGAACGGCAGGTCGAATGGCAGTTTCAGCCGTTCGGCAATATGTGGCGGCAGATCGGGAACAAGTGGCAGGAACTGCTCATCGAACCATTCGATGATCGACCAGGTGACATAGATCGTGATCGAAATCGGCGCGGCGACGATGACACCGGTCAGGAAATACGTACGCATCCGCGCCATGAACGGCGATCGGACGGATTTCGGGGTCGGGTTCATCTGGCAGTGTACTCCATGGCCCTGACATAGCACGCCGTCAGCGGCGATCCGAACGTTAAAGAATGTCACCTGCCCTGCAGATTTCAAGGGATTGCTGCACCGCAATCTCGCAATGCGACATGTGCGTTGGGTCACTGGTGCTGTCGAAACACCAATGCGTGACCGGTGTCTGGTCCCCCTGTGCATTGGCGAAAGCGGTCGAACAGTCGTATCCTGCCTCTGCCCGGCAAGATCCTTTGTTCCAGCTACGGGAGCCACCTGTCATGCTAGTTCTGCCCGAACGCAAACGAGCCGGCACTGTCGGTCGTGCCGCCTTTGGTGGCATCGCGACCGCAAATCCGCCTCACGTCCTGAAGCAGTCCGAGGTCGCGCGACGCGCGGGCGAACTCTTCGGCGACAATCTGCCGGTCTTCGAGAGGCTGAAGCCCGTCTACGAGAACGCGGAGATCGAGACGCGCTATTCCAGCGTGCCCATCGAGTGGTACCAGGAAGTCCACGGGTTCGGTTCCCGCAATCGCCAGTATATCGAGACCTCTGTCGACCTGCTGGCGGATGTGGCGTTGCGCGCCGTGGACCAGGCCGGACTCGGACTGGACGAGATCGACGGGATCATCACCGTCTCGACCTCCGGCATCGCGACGCCGAGCCTGGATGCACTGGTCATGGAGCGGCTGAAGCTGCGGCGTGATCTGGAACGCCTGCCGATCTTCGGGCTTGGCTGCGCCGGCGGTGTGGTCGGTCTGGCCCGCGCGGCGCAGATGGCGCGCAGCCGTCCGGGCGCCAACTACCTCTATCTCGTTGTCGAACTCTGCGGCCTGACCTTCCGCAGCCGTGACTTCTCGAAGAGCAACGTGGTCGCGACAGCGCTGTTTGGCGACGGTGCCGCGGGCGCGGTCGTCGGCTCCGACATCGATGGTGCCGAGATTCTGGCCAGTCAGGAGCACACCTGGGAGGATTCCCTCGACATCATGGGCTGGGACGTCACCGACGATGGATTGTCGGTCATCTTCTCGCGGGACATCCCGACCCATGTCCGCAGCAAGATGAACCAGGCACTGCACGGGTTCCTGGAACGTGAGTCACTTGCCCTGACCGATATCGACCACTTCCTGTGCCATCCTGGCGGCGCCAAGGTGCTGGATGCGCTTGAGGACATATTCGGCCTGGACAACGGCGGCCTGAAGCACTCCCGCGAGACCCTGCGCAACTTCGGCAACATGTCCGCCGCAACGGTCATGTTCGTCATTGCGGCTGCCCAGCGCGACAGGCTGAAGGGACGTGCCCTGCTCTCCACACTCGGTCCGGGGTTCACCGCCGGCTTCATGACTGTCGATCTCTGATGAACCTGTTTCATCTGGTTCTTGCCTTCCTGGTGGTGCAGCGGCTGGCGGAGCTTGCGCTGGCGCGGCGCAACACGGCCCGCCTGCTGGCGGCTGGTGCGCAGGAGCATGGCAGCCGCCACTATCCGCTTTTCGTTGTCCTGCACGGCGGGTGGCTTGTGGCGCTGGCCGTGTTCACACCCGCCGACGCGACGATCAATGCGCCACTGTTCATCGTTTTCGTCGCACTGCAACTCGGTCGGGTCTGGGTCATCGCAAGCCTGGGCCGCTACTGGACAACCCGGATCATCACGGTTCCCGACGCGCCACTGGTGAAGCGCGGGCCGTTCCGGTTCGTCCGGCATCCCAACTATATGGTCGTGATCGGAGAGATCGCGGTCGTTCCGCTGATGATCGGTCTTTGGGAAGTCGCCGTCGTCTTCAGTATCCTGAACCTGGCCTTGCTCACCTGGCGCATACGTGCCGAAGAAGAGGCACTGTCACCACGGCGTTCTGGCTAAGACTCCAAGTATCGTGTTAAATTTATTTTCATGAACAAACGTTCAGATGCCGCATGTTGCAGCCGGAACGTTTGAATGGATGAAAGGCGCTGGAGCAATGTCGCCGCGTCGGGGGAAATGAACGCCAATACGCCACCACGGCGGCCTGATGGCAACGGCCAGCAGGCCTTCACGCCTGAGCGTCGCATGGCGGATTTTCTCGAGATCGCCAAGGACTGGTTCTGGGAAACCGACGCGGCGCACAGGTTCATTTTCATTTCCAAGCGTTTTCAGGACCTGACAGGTATCGATGTCGACCTGTTCCTCGGCAATACCCGCGCCGAGATGGCCAGCGATCCGAACGCACCGGAGTTCCTGGCCCATCTGGCCGATCTGGCCGCACACCGTACCTTCAGTGACTATGTCTATGGGGGAGAGACGCCCCGTGAATTTCGCTGGTTCCAGATCAGTGGTCGGCCCGTATTCGGGGACGACGGCTCCTTTCTGGGATATCGGGGTACCGGCAGCGACATCACGCAAGGGGTCGTCGATCGCGGGCGGGCGCGCGACGCGGAAGGTCTTCTGGAAGGCGCGCTTGAATCCATCAATGAGGGATTCGTGCTCTACGGCAGTGACGACTGCATCCGCATGTACAACAAGGTGTTCCAGCAGGCCTTCGACCCGAATGAGGAAAAGCTGCGAATCGGCATTTCCTTCAAGGACTGGATCGGCTGGCTGATCGAAAGCGGCGAGATCGATACTTCGGCATCCGGCGCGACCTACAACATGGAAGAGCGTCACAAGGGGCACCGCAGGGGCCGATACGAAGGCGAAGTGGCGTTCAGGGACGGACGCTGGTACCGGATCTCCGAGAACGAGATCAGCGGCGCGGGCATTGTGGGTGTCTACACCGACATTTCCGCGCGCAAGCATCGCGAACTTGAACGGCAGCGTCAGTCGAAGATGCTCACCTCCGTCTTCGAGAAACTGCACAACGGTGTCTGTGTCGGCGACGCCGACTTCGTCGTGTCGAACGTCAATCAGCGCTTTGTCGAATTGATGGGCCTGCCATCCGAATTCTTCGCGGTGCGCCGGACCATTGCCGACATCCTCGACCATTTTCGCTCAGACCCCGCCTATGGTCAGGTGCTCCCGGAAATGGAACGTCGCTATCAGATGTCGCGAAGCGGCGTGGCTTTCCGCTACCAGCGGACACGACCCGACGGCATTCACCTGGAAATCAGCAGCGATCCCCTGCCCGACGGCGGTCTGCTGTTCTCGGTCAACGACATGACCCCATGGCAGCGCATGAACGAGACGCTGCGGGAACGGGAGGAACGTTACCGCCACCTTGTCGAACGCAGCCCCGACGCGATCCTGGTGCATCACAGGGGTCAGATCCGCTACGCCAATGCCTCGGCCGTCAGCATGTTCCGCGCCCGCAGCCGGGAACACCTGCTTTTCCAGGAAGTCAGTCAGCTGGTTGCGCCACGCGACCTTCCGAAACTAAAGGAGCGTTCCAGGCAGATGCTCGCCGAAGGCGTTGGCTCCGCGCGCGGCGGAATGATCTTCAAGTGCCGACGGCTCGACGGGGAATCGTTCGAGATGGAGATCGAAAGCTCCATCGTACCCTTCGAGGGCCAGCCCATGGCCCAGGTCGTGATCCGGGACGTGACCGAACGTCGGCAGGCAGAACGGGCCCTGCACATGGCCAAGGAACAGGCTGAGATGGCGAACCGGGCAAAGTCCGAGTTTCTGGCCAACATGAGCCATGAACTGCGTACCCCGCTGAATGCCATTATCGGATTCTCGGAGATCATGCGTGACGAGATGTACGGGAACATCGGGAACAAGCAGTACGCCGAGTACATCAGCGACATCCACCACAGCGGCACGCATCTGCTGTCGGTGATCAATGACATCCTGGACCTGTCGAAGGCGGAATCGGGACATCTGGAACTGCGCGAGCAGGAAGTCGACCTGCCCCTTCTGCTCGATTCGGCATTGCGGATCGCACGCACCCGAGACGGCAGCGATGGCCTGACGATCGTCAATCTGGCCGCCGAGCGCGATGTGCCCGAAGTCATGGCTGACAGTCGCCTGATCAAGCAGATCTTCATCAACCTTCTGTCCAACGCCATCAAGTTCACGCAGCCAGGCGGGCAGATCACGATCGACATCAGGCTTGTACCCGATGGCCTGGAACTCACTGTCGCCGACACCGGCATCGGGGTCGCCAGCGATCAGCAGGAACGGGTGTTCGAGCCATTCGTGCAGGGTGAAACCGGGCTCTCGCGCCGGTTCGAGGGAACAGGACTCGGTCTGTCACTCTCGCGTTCCCTGGCTCAGTTGCACGGCGGCACGTTGCGTCTGGAGAGCGTGCCGGGCGTCGGCACGACTGCGGTTCTCTGGTTGCCTGCCGCGCGCATCTGCAAGCTCTAATTGCCCGTAATGAAAGCTGAAAAGCACACTTGGCTATTTGGAATACCCACTGGTATAGTCCTGTTCCAAGAATAAGAAAAAGCTATTTACACGGGGAGGCCTTGAGTGGCGATGCCAGCAGCATCGACAGCCGGGGAGGTGACGCTCAGCGTCAACGGCGTGTCGAAATACTTTGGTGGTGTGCGGGCGGTGGACAATGTTTCCGTCGACATACCCAAGGGCAGTATCTTTTCCATCATCGGACCCAATGGTGCGGGGAAGACATCTCTGGTCAACATGATCAGTGGTTTCTACACCCCCGATACCGGATCGATTGTCTTCCAGGGCGAAGACATCACGGCGCTCCGGCCCAACGAAAGGGCCGAACGCGGGATCGCGCGCACATTCCAGAACATCGCACTGTTCGCCGGCATGAATGTGCTGGAGAACCTGATGCTGGGCCGACACATTCACATGAAGTCCAACCTGCTGAAGGCCTGTCTTTACTGGGGACCGAACCAGCGGGAGGAGATCCGTCACCGTGCCCGGTGCGAGGAGATCATCGATTTCCTGAAACTGAACGACCTGCGCAAGCAATCGACCGGCGCCCTCGCCTACGGTTACCAGAAGCGCGTTGAACTCGGTCGCGCGCTCGCGCTGGAACCGGACCTGCTGCTGCTGGACGAGCCGATGGCCGGCATGAATTCCGAGGAAAAGGAAGACATGGCCCGCTATGTCCTCGACGTGAACGAGGAACTGGGCACGACCATCATCCTCATCGAACATGACATGGGGGTCGTGATGGATATCTCGACCCGTATCGCCGTGCTCGACCAGGGCACGAAGATCGCGGAAGGCACGCCGACAGAGATTCAGGCCGATCCTGCCGTAATCCAGGCCTATCTCGGCACATCACACTAGGGGGTTTTGGAATGACCAATGCAGATACCCTCGGCGCGCTGCTGCTTGAGAATGAGCGTACCCGACCGACGAAGCCCGCGATCCGCGAGAAGGATCTTGGCATCTGGCGCACCTATACCTGGGCCGACTATGCCGGGAACGTCCGTGATTTCGCCATGGGCCTGGCAAAGCTCGGCTTTGGCCCCGGCGACAAGCTCTGTGTCGCCGGCAACAATCGCCCACGCCTCTACTGGGCCGAGATGGCTGCCATCTGCCTCGGCGGCACGGCGGTTCCCGTCTATCAGGACGCCATCGCGACCGAACTGAAGTTCGTGCTCAACAATGCCGAAGTGAAGGTGATCGTGGCCGAGGATCAGGAGCAGGTGGACAAGATCCTGTCCCTGCGCGACGGCCTGACCGGGCTCGAATATCTGGTCTATGACGACTCGCGCGGCATGTCGGAACTGGCCGATGATCCGACCGTCATGAGCTTCGAGGCCGTACAGGCCGAAGGTGTCGAGTACGGGCGGGCCAATCCGGCGGCATTCGAGACGGCGGTTGCCGCGGTGAAGCCGACCGACATCGCGTTCATGGTCTACACCTCCGGCACCACCGGCAATCCCAAGGGTGTCATGCTCTCGCACGCCAACATGGTGGAGACGGCGCGGACCTTCCTGGCCAACGAGGATGTGCGGGAGAGCGACGACATGTTCTCCTACCTGCCCCTCGCCTGGGTCGGTGAAGCCATGTACAGCACCACGGTCAGCCTGATGTCCGGCTGTGCCTGCAACTGCCCCGAAGGCCCGGAGACGTTCCGCCGGGACGGCCGTGAACTCGGCGCGACCGGGTTCGTGGCGGCGCCCCGCAGCCTGGAGATGGTCCTGTCCGAGATCCAGGTGAAGGCCAATGATGCCTCCGGCCTGAAGCGCTGGGTCTTCAATACCTTCCGCGATGTCGCCGTTGATATCGAGAACAGGAAGGCCGAGGGCCTGCCGATCTCCCTTGGCATGAAGCTGAAGCGCGCCATCGGCGAGATCCTGGTCTACGGCCCGATCCGCGACCAGTATGCCTTCCGCAGGGCCCGCTGGGTCTATGTCGGCGGTGCACCGCTGGGACCGGACTCGTTCCGTTTCTTCCGCGCCATGGGCATCAACCTGAAGCAGGTCTATGGCTCGACCGAGGTTTCCGGCCTGGTGACCCTGCAGTCGGACAAGCAGGCATCCCCGGACCATGTCGGCACACCCTGCGCCGGCATCGACGTGAAGATCGCCGACAATGGCGAGGTTCTGATCAAGAGTGCCGGTGTCTTCCAGGGCTACTACAAGAACGAGGAAGCCAGCCGGGAAGCCATCACGGAGGACGGCTGGTTCCGCACCGGTGACGCGGGCATTCTGGAAAGCTCCGGAGAGCTGACGATCATCGACCGCGCGAAGGACGTGGGCAAGCTGGTCGATGGCTCGCCCTTCGCACCACAGTTCGTCGAGAACAAGCTGAAGTTCAGCCCCTACATCTCGGAGGCCGTCTCCTTCGGACACGAGAAGCCATATGTCTGCGCCATGATCGCGATCGACATGAACACGGTGGGCAACTGGGCCGAGAAGCTGGGTCTTGCCTACACCAACTACATGGATCTGACGCACAAGCAGGAAGTCCGCGACCTGATCACGGAGGAGATCAAGCGGATCAATCCTTCGTTGCCGGAAGTAAGCCGAATCAAGCGCTTCCTGCTGCTTGCGAAGGATCTGGATGCAGACGATGCGGAGGTGACACGGACACGCAAGCTGCGCCGCGGCTTCATTGCCGAGAAGTACGCGCCGGTCATCGACGCCTTCTACAACGGGGGCAAGGAGGTCGAGCTGGCCACCGAAGTGACGTTCGAGGACGGGCGCAAGTCGATGCTGGATACGCGCCTGACCATTCTGGAAGCGGCCTGAGGGGGAATTCGAGATGGATATGTTCGCCGTCTGGTACTTCGTGGAAACGACGATCAACGGGGCCCTGATCGGGCTGATGTACGCCCTGATCGCACTGGGTTTCGTGCTGATCTACAAGTCTACTGACGCCATCAACTTCGCCCAGGGCCAGTTTGTCATGATCTCCGGCGTCATGGTCGCGGCACTCTCCGCCGACTACGGGGTTCCCATCGTCCTGGGTGCGATCATCGCGCTTGTCTTCATGATCCTGTTCAACGTGATGCTGGAGCGGATCGTGCTCCGCCCGATGATCGGGCGGCCCGTGGTCGCGATCATCATGGCGACCATCGGTCTCGCGGCATTTCTGGAGGGGCTGTTCCCGATGATCTTCGGGGCCACGACCCGCGCGCTGGACCTCGGCATTCCCAATGATCCAATCATCGTCGGCCAGATCTACCTGACCCCGATCAACGTGGTCGGCGGTGCCGTGGCACTGACCTTCTTCGGGGCGTTCTCGATCTTCTTCATGAAGTCACGCAAGGGCGTTGCACTGCGCGCGGTGGCCGACAACCACCAGGTCTCCATGGCCATGGGGATCAATGTCGAGCGCTACTTCGTGCTGGCCTGGTCCATGGCCGGCGTCGTTGCCGTGCTCGGCGGTCTGCTCTGGGGCAGCGCCATCGGCGTCGACAATACCCTCGCCGTGGTTGGCCTGAAGGTGTTCCCGGTGGTTATCCTGGGCGGCCTCGAGAGCATCATCGGCGCTATCGTCGGCGGCATCATCGTCGGCATCATCGAAGCCTGGGGCGGCACTTATATCGACCCGGCAATGACCCAGCCCTGGTTCCGCGAGTTCTTCCCCTTCGAGGGTGGCGGAACCAAGGACTTCCTTCCCTATCTGCTGATGATCGTGGTGCTGTTCTTCAAGCCCTACGGCCTGTTCGGCAAAGTCCATATCGAAAGGGTCTGAAGCCGTGTTTCATCGCGAAAGTGGATACTACAAGACGACCTACGCCAGCGACTCGGCGCTTTACCCGCTGCCGATCGCCAGGTTCACAGTGGCTGGCTTCGCCATCCTCTTCTTCGTCGTGGCCCCGCTGCTGGTCAGCAGCTACTACCTGACGATCCTGAACCTGGTCGGCATTGCCATCGTCGGCGCGCTGGGCCTGAACATCCTGGTCGGCCTGACCGGTCAGATCTCCATCGGCCATGCCGCCTTCATGTCGGTCGGGGCCTATACGGCGGCGAACCTGGCAACCCGGTTCGACCTGCCGTTCTGGATTACCCTGCCCGCCGGCGGTCTGATGGCCGCTGCAATCGGCATCATCGTCGGCTTCCCATCGGTGCGCATCAAGGGGCTGTATCTCGCCATTTCCACCCTGGCGGCGCAGTTCATCATCGACTGGATCATCGTGCATACGCCCGCCATCTCGGGCGGTTTCCAGGCATCCATCCAGGTCCCCCGGCCGAGTGTCTTCGGCATCGTCCTGGATACGCAGCGGGAACTCTACATGTTCATTCTGGTCACGGCGGTCCTTGCCATCGTCATCGCACTGAACATTGCACGTAGTCGCATCGGCCGGGCCTTCATCGCCATCCGTGACCAGGACATCGCTGCCGAGATTCTCGGCATCGACGTTCGCCGCTACAAGCTGATGGCCTTTGCCATATCTTCATTCTATGCCGGTGTCGCAGGGGTGCTCTATACCTACTACTCGGGGGTGGCGAACAACGAGTTCTTCCCCCTTGTCGTCTCGATCGATTACCTCGCCATGGTCATCATCGGCGGCATGGGGTCGGTCCTGGGCGCCATCTTCGGGGCCACCTTCGTGACCCTGCTTCCGATCGCCATCGATCTGTTCATGACCGCAGTCGGTCCTTACCTGATCGAGGACGCCGGTGCCCTTTCGGGCATCAAGTCCCACATGCGGCTGGTCGTGTTCGGCGGACTGATCATGTTCTTCCTGGTTGTTGAACCAGAGGGCCTGAACCGGCTGTGGCTGAACATCCGGAGTTATTTCCGTGTCTGGCCGTTTTCGTACTAGACTGTCGCCAAGCCCCCGCAAGAACGACGGGGCATGATCCCAAGGGAGGAACCAAGAATGAAACGCATACTGGCATCCATAGCCGTGGCAGGTGGCCTTGCCGCCATGACCGCGGCCCACGCCGGGGAGATCGTCATCGGCCAGATGACGGACCGCACCGGCCCCACAGCCAATGTCGGCAACCCCGTCGGTGACGGCGCGCAGGATTACATCGACCTGATCAATTCCCAGGGTGGAATCAACGGTCATACGATCCGCCTCGTCGAAGTCGACAATCAGTACAAGGTACCGCCGGCGGTTGAAGGCTATCAGCGCTTCAAGTCGGAAGGCGCTGTTCTGGTCGGCCTGTTCGGCACCCCGATCACACAGGCGCTGACCGCTGACCTGCAGAAGGACAAGATCCCGGCGACGACCCCCGGCTTCGGCACCGCTCTGGCGGCTGATGGCAACGCCTTCCCCTACCTGTTCCCGGCAGCAGCCAGTTACTGGTCGCAGGCAGGCGCCGCGGTAGAATATGCCAAGCAGCAGATGGGTGGCCTGAAGGGCAAGAAGATCGCCTACCTGTTCTATGACAATCCAGCAGGTCGTGAAGGCCTTCCGGTGCTGCGCAAGCTCTCCGAACTGGAAGGCTACACCCTGAACGAATTCCCGGTCCCCGCGCCGGGTATCGAGATGGACAACCAGGCCCGTGACATCGCCCGCCGTTTCCGGGCAGACTTCGTCATCAGCCACCTGTTCGGTCGCGCGCCTTCCGTGCAGATCAACGCGCTGAAGCGTGCAGGCTTCCCGCTCGAGAAGGTCGTGTCCTTCGTCTGGGGCGCCTCTGAAGCCGACGTTGCCGCCGCCGGCGGTTTCGAAGCTGCAGAGGGCTATGCCGGTCTGCAGTTCGCCGGTGTCGGTGACGACTTCCAGGTGCGCCGCGACATCAAGGCGATGCTCAAGGCCCAGGGCAAGGAAGCCCGCGAGAGCATGTCATCGACCGTGTTCTACAACCGTGGTCTGCTGATCAGCGCCCTGCATGTCGAAGCGCTCCGCAACGCCGTTGCGGCAAATGGCGGCAAGGCCGACGTGACCGGTACGCAGGTCCGTGATGGCTTCCACGCCATCAAGGACTTCTCGCTGGGCGGTCTGCTTCCGCCGCTGAACCTTGGTGGCGGTGACCATGAAGGTGGTGGCTGGGTCCGCGTCTTCAAGGTGACGAAGACCGGGTTCGAGCCTGCTACCGAATGGTTCAAGGGCTATCGCGATGTCGTCTTCGAACTCATCAAGGAAGAATCGGCCAAGATGAAGAACTGATCCTGGCCTGATCTATTGCCGGGCTGTCCTTGCGGCAGCCCGGCGCTTGATACCTTTTCCAAAGAGGCGAAAATGCTCGCGATCAATAATATTGAAGTGATCTACAACAATGTCGTTCTGGTGCTGAAAGGCATCTCGATCGACGTCAAGCCGCAGTCGATCACGACGATCCTGGGGGCAAACGGCGCGGGCAAGACCACAACGCTGAAGTCCATTTCCGGGCTTCTGAAGCCGGAACGCGGCCAGGTCACGCGCGGTTCCATCGAATTCAACGGCGAACGCATCGACAAGCTGGCGCCGCACGAGACCGTGAAGAAGGGCGTTGTCCAGGTTTTCGAAGGCCGCCGCGTCTTCACTCATCTGAGCATCGAGGACAATCTGCTCGCCGGGGCGCATATCGTCTCCGACATGAAGACCGTCCGCGACATGATCGATCAGGTCTACACCTTCTTCCCGCGCCTGAAGGAACGCCGTACCGGTCAGGCCGGGTACCTGTCGGGTGGTGAGCAACAGATGCTGGCCATCGGACGTGCCCTGATGTCCAACCCGAAGATGATCATGCTGGATGAGCCGTCTCTCGGCCTCGCCCCGATGATCATCGAGGAGATCTTCGGCATCATCCAGCGGATGCGCAAGGAAGCCGGTGTCACCATTCTGCTGGTGGAACAGAACGCCAATCTGGCGCTGTCCATCGCCGACCACGGCTATGTCATGGAAAACGGCTCCATCGTGATGGAGGGTCCGGCCAAGGAACTGCTGGCCAACTCCGACATCCAGGAGTTCTACCTCGGCATCGGCGAAGGCGGCGACAGGAAGTCGTTCCGCGATGTGAAGCACTATCGTCGCCGCAAGCGCTGGCTCGGCTGATCCCGGCCTTCAGGCGGGAAACTGCAGTTCCACCGTCACGGCCTCAGGCCCGCGCACGAAGACCTGCCGGATCGGCAGTCCCGGCACGTCATTCTCCCGGTATCGCAATCCCGCTGCCTTGATGGCCGAGATCTGTGTCGCGTGGTCGCCGCCGCGAAAGGCGAAATGGTCGACCGGTCCCGGAACATTCTCCCCGCCGTCGTCCGTCACGCCGACCAGATGCACGATGGCCTCCCCCGGTTCCGAACCGTAGAGCCAGTAGCCCGGAAAATCGAAGTCCGGCCGCGCGCCCACCTGCAGTCCGACGACCGTCTCGAAGAACCGGCGCATGCCCTCCAGGTCTCGGCAGCGCACGTTGACGTGGTCCAGCCGCATCAGAGCACCTCGGTCTCGACTTCCCTGCCCATCTCCGCCACGACCAGCTTCCCGTCCTGACGCTCAATGCGTGTTATCGAGCAATTGTCGGGGCGGAAGATCGTGACGCGGTCATCGTCCGTCAGCAGACCGACAATTGTGTTGATGGCGACGAAATGGCTGCTGATCACCGTATCAGTCTCGATCTCCTCGATCGCCTTCAGCAGGTCCGCGCGCCAGCCGGCCAGATGCAATGCATCCGTATCGGACCAGCGACCCGCCATGATACCGGTCAGCCACTGCCGACGGGCGCCAAGATCCTCGGTCGGGGACGGCACTTCCGTCACGCGCGGCTCGATCCGTGCCGGGGATCCCCACACGGCCTCCAGCGCGGAAATGGTTTCCCGCGTCCGGCGCATCGGGCTGGTCACCATCGGCAGGGGGCCGAGCGGTCCCAGCGTGTCAGCCATGGCAAGCGCCTGGCGGATGCCGGCCTTGTCCAGCGGCGGATCATGATCCTCGTCGAATGCCGCCGCAGCCTTGCCATGTCGCACCAGATAGATCTTCGTCATCGTTCCCTGCCCCTCCCACGGGCGCCGGTCATTAACCCGTCATTCAGTCGCCTGCAGGCGCAGGCTCGGTGGCCGAAGGCTTGCCGTCCGTGACCGCCGCCTTCTCGGAGTCATGATGATCCGACTCCATCCGGCGCAGGCGGCGCTCGATATGACCCGCGGGCTTCGTGAAACGCGCCAGCAGCATGTAGAACACCGGTACCACGAACAGCGACAGGATCGTGGAGAACCCAATACCGCCGATGATCACGATCCCCAGAACCTCCCGCGTTTCGGCCCCTGCCCCGGTCGCCATGGCCAGAGGCAAGGCACCGAGTGCGGTGGAGATCGTCGTCATCAGGATGGGCCGCAGGCGAATGATCGCGGCCTCCAGCACGGCATCCGTCACGGACTTGCCCTCGTCACGCAACTGGTTGGCGAACTCGACGATCAGGATCGCGTTCTTCGCCGTCAGTCCGATCAGCATGACAATGCCGATCTGGCTGTAGACGTTGATCGAAAGCCCGGCGATGATCAGCGCGCCGAGGGCACCCGTCACCGCCAGTGGCACGGCGGTCAGGATCACGAACGGATGCACGAAACTCTCGAACTGCGCGGCCAGGGCCAGGAAGACGATCACCAGCGCCATGGCGAAGGTGAAGTAGAGCGCGCCGGTCGATGACCGGAACTCCTGACTCTCGCCGGCGAAGGTGATGCGGGCGTCGCCAGGCAGGGTCCGGCGTGCCGCATCTTCCAGGTACGTCAGCGCATCGCCCAGCGTGTACCCTTCGGCCAGCGCCGCCGTGATGGTGATCGACCGCAGCCGGTCGGTGCGTTTCAGGCTTCCCGCCGTCGCCCCTTCCGACATGGTGACGAGGTTGGAGAGCGGAATCAGTTCACCCGTCGTGGCGGACTTCACATACATGTTGCGCAGGTCTTCCGGCGTGGCGCGGTCGCTCTGCTGCGCACGCAGGATCACCGGGTACTGCTTGCCGCCACGTTCCAGATTGGTGACCCGGCGCTCGCCCAGCATGGTCTCCAGCGTCCGCCCGATCTCGTCCACCTGCACGCCAAGGGCGGCGGCACGGTCCCGGTTGATGGCAACGCTGAGTTCCGGGACGGTCTGGTCGAAGTCCTTGTCCGGATTGCGCAGCCCGGGGTTCTTTCGCGCTTCCGCCAGCAGCAGCTCCGCCCAGGCATCAAGTTCCTCGTAGCTAGGACCACCGATCACGACCTGCACCGGCGTCTGGGAGAACCGCTGGCCCAGCGGTGGACGGCCAAACGCGAATGCCTTGATCCCTGGGATGCTGAGCATCTTCGGGAACACCTGGCCAATCACCTGCCCCTGCGTGATCGTCCGCTCCGACCAGTCCTTCAGCCGCACGATCCCGAAGGCGGAATTCACGTCGCCGGGACGGCCGCCGAAACCGGGGGCGAGAATGATCAGCGTACGGTCGGCCTGCCCGCTGTCGACGTAGGGCTGCAGCGCGTCCTCGACCTCCTGCGTATAGCGGTCGGTATACTCCAGACTGCTGCCCTCCGGCGCAGAGACGGAAACGAAGATGATTCCACGGTCCTCCCGCGGGGCAAGCTCGTTGGGCAGCGCCAGCAGCAGCAGATAGGCAAGCGCGGAAACGGCGACAGCCAGTGCAACGATCACCAGCGGAACCGACAGCGCACGACGCAGCACCCAGCCGTACCCGCTGGACATGCTCTTGAAGACACCTTCGGTGGCGCGTCCCAATGGCCCTGCGTTGCTGCTGGGCCGCAGCAGTTTCGAACAGAGCATCGGTGTCAGCGTCAGGGCGACAAAGCTGGAGAAGATGACAGCCGTTGCCACGGCAATGCCGAATTCGCGGAACAATCGGCCGACGTTGCCTTCAAGGAAGGAGATCGGCACGAAGACGGCGACCAGAACGACGGTCGTGGCGATGACCGCGAAGGCAATCTGGCGCGCGCCCCGCGTCGCGGCGAGCAATGGCGGCTCGCCATTCTCGATCCGTCTGTGAATGTTCTCCAGCACGACAATCGCGTCATCCACCACCAGTCCGATGGCCAGAACCAGTGCCAGCATGGTCAGGACGTTGATCGAATAGTCGAGGGAACCGAGGACAATGAAGGCGGAGAGGATCGAGACCGGAATGGCGAGCGCCGGTATCAGCGTCGCCCATATGGATCGCAGGAACACGAAGATGACCAGCACCACCAGCGCCATGGCGATCCCCAGCGCGCGATAGACCTCCCGTATCGACTCCTCGACGAAGACGGCCTGGTCGAAGGACACGACCAGTTCCATGCCGACCGGCAGTCCCGGCGTCACGTTCCTGAGTTCCTCGCGGACTCCCTCCGCGACGGCCAGCGTGTTCGATTTCGATTGCCGGATGATCCCGATGCCGATGGCAGTCCGGCCATTGGCGCGGAACTTGGTCCGTTCATCCTCCGGCCCCAGTTCGACGTCGGCGATCTCGCTCAGGCGGATGAAATAGTCGTTCCGGTCGGCCACGACGATATTGCGGAACTCCTCGACGCTGCGCAGTGCCGTACGTGATTTCACCGCAAACTCGCGCTCGACGGACTCGATGCGCCCCGATGGCAGTTCGATGTTCTGCTGTCTCAGCGCGTTCTCGACATCACTCACCGTCAGCCCACGCGCGGCCAGTTCACCCTTTCGCAGCCAGATGCGCATGGCGTAGCGCTTGCCGCCGCCAGTGCGCACGCGGGCAACACCGTCCACGACGCTGAACCGGTCCATGATCTGGCGTTCGGCATAGTCCGTCAGTTCCAGCGCGTTGAGCCGGTCACTGGTCAGCACCAGCCACATCATGGCGCGGGCGTCGGCTTCGGTCTTGGCGACACGCGGCGGATCAGCCTCGTCCGGCAGGCGGTTGATGGCGCGGCTGACGCGGTCACGCACGTCATTTGCCGCCGCATCGATGTCACGGCTGAGATTGAATTCCACCGAGATGGATGAGGAGCCTTCCTGGCTGGTGGAGCTGATCTTCTGCACACCGCCGATGCCGGCGACCTCATCCTCCAGAACCTGGGTGATCTGGGATTCGATGATCTCCGGCGATGCGCCACGCCAGACGGTGTTGATGGAGACAATCGGCGGATCGATGTCGGGATATTCGCGGATCGTCATGCCCTGATAGGCAAAGATGCCGAAGATCATCAGCACCAGGCTGAGCACCGTCGCGAAGACCGGTCGCTTGATTGCAACGTCCGAGAGGACCATGCCGAACTCCCTGCCTGCTCAGATCACATCAGGCTGATGGTTTCTGAACCGCATCACCAATGTTGCTGCGGATGTTCACCTCCGCGCCGGGACGCACCTTCTGGATGCCGCCCACGATGACAATTTCTCCCGCCGCCAGTCCGGAGGTCACTTCGGCCTGTCCCGGTCTCCGGCGGCCGATCGTGATGGCGCGCCGTTCCGCCTTCCCGTCAACGATCGCGAAGACGAACATGCCGTCATCCACGGCAACGATCGCTTCCTCCGGCACCATCAGTGCGCCGTCCTTGGCGCCATAGGCCAGATCGACCGTCAGGAACATGCCGGGACGCAGCAGTCCCTCCTTGTTCGCCAGCTCGGCGCGTACCGTCACCGCGCGGGTCGCCGGATTGATCCGGGTATTGACAGTGGCGACCACGCCTTCCAGCACCACATCCGGATAGGCGGCGGTGCGGGCGGTGACCAGCAGTCCCGGATGTACGGAGGCCAGTGCGGTCTCCGGCACGTCGAAATCCAGCTTGACGACGGAGATGTCATCCAGGGTCACGATCTCGTCCCCGGGCGTGACCAGCGCGCCCTGACTGACCTTCCGCAGGCCAAGCCGACCCGAGAACGGTGCCTTCAGTTCGTAGTTGCGCAGGCGTGCCTCGATCTGCGCGACAGCGGCATCGGCCTCCGCCAGATCCTGGGCCAGTTCCTCCGTCCGACCTGCCGTCACGGCGCGGGCGTCCCGCAGCTTCACGCCGCGTTCGTAGTTCTGGCGGGCCCTGGTCTGGCGCGCGATGGCTTCATCCCGCTCCGCCAGTATCTCCACGGCATCAAGCCGCAACAGGACCGCGCCCTGGCGGACCGTGTCACCTTCGCGAAAACGGATATCGGCCACGCGCCCGGCGACCTTGCTGGTGATCGTCACCGCCTCGTTGGCGCGGGTGGTGCCGATGGCCTGTATGGTATCTACCAGACGCTCCGACGTGACCGGGGCCACATCAACCAGGACCGCCCCGCCGCCAAATCGCTGACCGCCGCCCGACTCCGCGAAGTACGGGCCGATGATCGGCAGGTCCGCACGCGCCTGCCAGACCAGATAGCCAACGAGCGCAAGCACCGCGATGACAACAAGCTGAATTCCAAGACGCAAGCCGGATACTCCCGTGAATGCCCAGGGACCTTTCAGGCGACCCAGCATTTGACCTTGAGACCGCCCGGCCCCCGCGCGAAGTTAACGTGTCGTGTACCAGTGGCAAATGCTATTTGCAGTACCCCCGGTCACGATCAGGTGCCGGGAAGTAAGCCCGGCAGGCGACGGGAGGCCCGATTGACGACCCTGTTCATGACACATACCGAATGCCTGTTCCACGACACCGGTACCGGACACCCGGAACGGCCTGACCGGCTGCGTGCCGTGTTTCATGCCATCGACGAGACCACCTATCCGGACCTCTTGCGGCAGGAGGCACCTCTGGCCACCGATGCGCAACTGGCGCTGGCCCATTCGGATGCCTACGTGCAGAAGCTCAATGCCGCGATACCGGAGAGCGGGCGGCGCAACCTGGACCCGGATACCGTTGTCTCACCGGGATCGGCCGAGGCCTCCCGGCGGGCAGCAGGAGCCGTGATTGCTGCCATCGATGCGGTCTTTGCCGGGGATGCCGACAATGCCTTCTGCGCGATCCGCCCCCCTGGCCACCACGCGGAGCCGGATCGCCCCATGGGGTTCTGCCTGTTCAACAATGCCGCAATCGGCGCGCTGCATGCGCGGCAGGCACATGGGATACGGCGGGTGGCCGTTCTGGACTTCGACGTGCATCACGGCAATGGCACCCAGGCCCGGTTCCGCGATGATCCCGAGTTGATGTACCTGTCCTCCCACCAGTGGCCGCTCTATCCGGGCACAGGTGCAGCGCACGAGACCGGCATTGCCGACAATCTGGTCAACTTGTGCCTGGAGCCGACGGCGGGATCCGCGGATTTCCGGCGTGCCTGGTCGGAGACCGGGCTGCCGCGCCTGCGGGCCTTCGCGCCGGAACTGGTGATCATCTCCGCCGGGTTCGACGGGCACGAGCGCGATCCGCTGGCCAGCCTGAACCTGACCGACGCCGACTATGGCTGGATCACCGGTGAAATCATGACCATCGCCACGGAATGTTGCGACGGTCGCCTTGTCTCGGTGCTGGAGGGAGGGTACGACCTTGATGCCCTGCAATCGGCGACACGCGTCCATGTCTCAACGCTGCAGGGTGAAACAGCACCGCCGACGGAGGGATCATGACAGACGACACGGCCATGCCTGAGGACATTGCGGCCCTGAGTTTCGAGGCTGCGCTGGCGGAACTTGAAACCATCGTCCAGAAGCTCGAGTCGGGTTCCGTCGATCTGGAGAAATCCATCGACATGTATGCCCGTGGCAGCCTGCTGAAGGCCCATTGCGAAACCAAACTTAAGGCGGCCGAGGCACGGGTGGAGAAGCTGGTGATCAGCCCCGATGGCCGACCGGGTGATGCGGTTCCGTTCGAGACGGATTGACGGCTGATGTCCGAAACACAACTGGCGACCGCCCTGGCAGGTGCGGCACAGGCGGTGGAGGCCGAGATCGACCGGCTGCTGCCCCTGCCCGCCACGCTGGAGGCCCGGGTCCACGCGGCAATGCGCTATGCGCTGTTCGCCGGCGGCAAGCGCCTCCGTCCCTTTCTGGTGATGACCAGCGCCGACCTGCTGGGTGTCCCGAAGGAGAACGCGGTACGCGCCGCCGCGGCGGTCGAGATGGTTCACACCTATTCGCTGATCCATGACGACCTGCCCGCCATGGACGACGATGACCTGCGGCGGGGCAAGCCGACCTGTCACCGGGAATTCGACGAGGCGACGGCGATACTGGCCGGAGACGCGCTGCAGCCGCTCGCCTTCAAGATACTGGCCGGGCCGGAAACCGACCCGGATGCCGAGATCCGCATGGAACTGGTCCGCACGCTGGCCGATGCCATCGGTGCGGACGGCATGGTCGGCGGTCAGATGATCGACCTGCAGGCCGAGACCGAGACCTATGACCTGGCGCAGATCACCCGCCTGCAGGACCTCAAGACCGGTGCGCTGATCTCCTGGTCCGTCGAGGCCGGTGCCATCCTGGGACGCGCGACGAAGACGGAGCGCAGTGCGCTGGCGACCTATGGCCTGGAGATCGGTCTTGCCTTCCAGATCGCGGACGATCTGCTGGATATCGAGGGCGATGTGGCACAGATGGGCAAGGCCGTTGCCAAGGATGCCGATGCCGGCAAGGCCACTTTCATTGGCCTGCTGGGGGTCGAGGGCGCGCGGAATCGCGCAGCCGAACTGGTTGATTCAGCGGTTGCGCGCCTTGATTTGTTTGGCCAAAACGCCTTTCTATTAAAAGACATCGCGCGTTTCATGATCGAACGCCGATCCTGAAGGCCGACCGTCGCGACACTGCCGCCGCGATGGAACGCGCCACAGGGAACAATAATGGGAGGCCATGCTTGGCCGACACATCCAAGACGCCACTGCTCGACACGATCAACTCCCCCGCTGATCTGCGCACGCTGGAGCCATCGAAACTGCGCCAGCTTGCCGATGAACTGCGGACGGAAACCATTGATGCTGTCTCTGTGACCGGCGGCCATCTGGGTGCCGGTCTGGGTGTCGTCGAACTGACCGCCGCCCTGCACTACGTCTTCAACACGCCGGACGACAAGCTGATCTTCGACGTCGGGCACCAGTGCTACCCGCACAAGATCCTGACCGAACGGCGTGACCGGATCCGCACCCTGCGCGCGGCTGGCGGGCTCTCCGGCTTCACCAAGCGGGCGGAGAGTGCCTACGACCCCTTCGGTGCGGCCCATTCATCGACCTCCATCTCCGCCGGGCTCGGTTTCGATGTTGCGCATCAGATGCTGGGCCAGCCGCACCGCGTCATCTCCGTGATCGGTGACGGTTCCATGTCTGCTGGCATGGCCTATGAGGCGATGAACAACGCCGGTGGCATGAAGAGCCGCATGGTGGTCATCCTGAACGACAACGACATGTCGATCGCCCCGCCCGTTGGTGCGATGAGCGCCTATCTCTCCCGCCTGATCTCCGGCAAGCCCTATCTCAGCCTGCGTCAGGTCGGCAAGCAGCTGGCGCAGAGGTTCCCGCGCTCCTTCGAGAAGATGGCGGAGCGGGCGGAGGAATTCGCGCGCGGCATGCTGACCGGCGGCACGATGTTCGAGGAGATGGGCTTCTATTACGTCGGTCCCGTGGACGGTCACAACATGGACCATCTGCTGCCGGTGCTGGAGAATGTGCGCGACGCGAAGCACGGTCCGATCCTGGTGCATGTGGTCACCGAAAAGGGCAAGGGCTACCTGCCTGCGGAGCAGTCGGCGGACAAGTATCACGGCGTTGCGAAGTTCGACGTGGTCACCGGCACCCAGATGAAGGGCAAGTCGAACGCCCCTGCCTATACCAAGGTCTTCGCCAATGCCCTGGTGCAGGAGGCCGAGAAGGATGACCGGATCGTCGCCGTCACCGCCGCCATGCCCTCCGGCACCGGTCTCGACATCTTCGGCAAGGCCTTCCCTGAGCGCACCTTCGACGTCGGCATCGCGGAGCAGCATGCCGTGACATTCTGCGCCGGGATGGCCGCAGGGGGCCTGAAACCCTTCGCCGCGATCTATTCGACCTTCCTGCAGCGCGGCTACGACCAGGTTGTCCATGACGTGGCGATCCAGAGCCTGCCGGTGCGTTTCGCCATCGACCGGGCCGGTCTGGTGGGCGCGGACGGCCCGACCCATGCCGGATCGTTCGATATCACCTACCTCGCCACCCTGCCCGGCTTCGTCGTCATGGCGGCTGGGGACGAGGCCGAGCTGGTTCACATGGTCGCGACTGCGGCGCAGATCGACGACCGCCCCTCTGCCTTCCGCTTTCCACGTGGCGAGGGCGTTGGCGTGGACATGCCGCAGGCGGGCGTGCCGCTGGAGATCGGCAAGGGTCGTATCCTGCGCGAAGGCACCTCGGTCGCGATCCTGTCCTTCGGCGCGCGACTGGCGGAAGTGTTGCAGGCCGCCGATGATCTGGCCGCCATGGGCCTGAGCGCTACCGTCGCCGACGCCCGCTTCGCCAAGCCGCTGGATGAGGATCTGATTGCCCGGCTGGCGCGGGAGCATCCGCTGCTGGTCACCATCGAGGAAGGTGCCGTCGGCGGTTTCGGCAGTCATGTGCTGCAGTTCCTGGCCACCAATGACCTGCTGGACGGGCTGAAGGTCCGTCCGATGGTGCTGCCGGACTGCTTCATCGATCAGGACAAGCCGGAGAAGATGTACGACGTGGCCGGCCTGAACGCGCCGCAGATCGTCACCACGGTGGTCTCCGCCCTGGGCATCGATGCCCATGCCACGGCCCCTGCCCGCGCCTGAGCGCCGAACGTACCGATCCACTCCGCCCCCCTTTCCTTCCGAAAGGGTATGGCGCATATTGGGTATGGATGTTCACGTTGTGGTCCCATGACCTGACCACGGAATTCTTGGCGCAGGATTGATATGGCAACGTCACTGGGCGAGCTCGACAGCACCTTCAAGCATGCCCTGATGGAGGCGGAGGCCCCGATCTGGTTGCCGGAGCGTGCTGACCGTCCGCTGAAGACCGAAGGCGGCAAGGCGCTCAAGATCGTTTCCGACTACGAACCGGCGGGCGACCAACCGCAGGCCATCGCGGAACTGGTATCGGGCGTCCGGGCCGGGGACCGCGATCAGGTGCTGCTGGGCGTCACCGGCTCCGGCAAGACCTTCACCGTCGCCCACCTGATTCAGGAGGTGCAGCGCCCCGCCGTCATCATGGCGCCGAACAAGACCCTGGCAGCGCAGCTCTATGGCGAGATGAAGTCCTTCTTTCCCGACAATGCGGTGGAATACTTCGTTTCCTACTACGACTACTACCAGCCCGAAGCCTATGTTCCCCGGACCGACACCTATATCGAGAAGGACGCGTCCATCAACGAACAGATCGACCGGATGCGCCATTCCGCCACCCGGTCCCTGCTGGAACGCGACGACGTCATCGTCGTGGCCTCGGTCAGTTCGATCTACGGTATCGGCTCCGTCGAGACCTATTCCGACATGACCATGAACATCACCAGGGGGGATCGCGTCGATCAGCGCGCCCTGCTGGGGCGGCTGGTGGAACTGCAGTACAAGCGCAATGACGCCGCCTTCCAGCGTGGCGCCTTTCGCGTGCGCGGTGACACGGTGGAGGTCTTCCCCAGCCATCAGGAAGACCGTGCCTGGCGCTTCTCCCTGTTCGGCGACGAACTGGAGGAGATCGTCGAGTTCGACCCCCTGACCGGGGAGAAGGCGCAGAGCCTGGACAGCGTGAAACTCTACGCCAACAGCCACTACGTGACCCCGCGCCCGACGCTGCAGCAGGCGGTGAAGGAGATCAAGGTGGAGCTGGCCGTTCGGCTGGAGCAGCTCAACGCGGAGGGCAAGCTGCTGGAGGCCCAGCGGCTGGAACAGCGCACCCTGTTCGATATCGAGATGATGATGGCCACCGGGTCCTGCCCCGGCATCGAGAACTATTCCCGCTATCTGACCGGACGTCCGCCCGGTGCGCCGCCCCCCAGCCTGTTCGAATACATTCCTGAAGAAGCCCTGCTGTTCATCGACGAGAGTCATGTGACCGTGCCGCAGGTAGGCGGCATGTTCCGGGGCGACTTCCGCCGCAAGTGGACGCTGGCCGAGTTCGGCTTCCGGCTGCCGTCCTGCGTCGACAACCGCCCGCTGAAGTTCGATGAATGGAATGCAATGCGGCCCCAGACCGTCTTTGTCTCCGCCACCCCCGGCGCCTGGGAACTGGAGCGGACGGAGGGTGTGATCGTCGAACAGGTGATCCGTCCCACCGGTCTGGTCGACCCGGAATGCATCATCCGTCCCGTTGCCACCCAGGTGGACGATCTGATGGCGGAGGCCCGGACCTGCGCGGAGAAGGGCCAGCGGGTGCTGGTCACCACCCTGACCAAGAAGATGGCGGAGGATCTGACCGAATACCTGCACGAGAACGGCGTGAAGGTGCGCTATCTGCACTCCGACATCGACACGCTGGAGCGGATCGAGATCATCCGCGACCTGCGGCTGGGGGTCTTCGACGTGCTGGTGGGTATCAATCTGCTGCGGGAGGGACTGGATATTCCCGAATGCGGCCTGGTCGCCATTCTGGACGCCGACAAGGAAGGCTTCCTGCGCTCCGAGACCTCCCTGATCCAGACCATCGGCCGCGCGGCGCGCAACCTGGATGGCCGCGTGATCCTCTATGCCGACAAGATGACCAACAGCCTGACCCGCGCGCTGGCGGAGACGGAGCGCCGCCGCACCAAGCAGCAGGCCTACAACGAGGCGCATGGCATCACGCCCGTCTCCATCCGCAAGAACATCTCCGACGTGATGCAGTCGGTCTATGCCCGCGACAGCCTGACGGTGGACGTGGATGACGATCAGAAGCTGCTGACCGGCAAGGACCTGAAGGCCCATATCGCCGATCTGGAGACCCGGATGCGGGAAGCCGCCGCGGATCTGGAGTTCGAGGAAGCCGCCCGCCTGCGCGACGCCATCAAGCGGCTGGAAAGCGCCGAACTGGAAATCCTCGCCGACCCGATGGCCCGCCCCAAGGGACTGGCGGAGGCCATGGCCTCCTACGCGCCCGGTGCCACCAAGACCGGCCAGGCCAAGGTCAAGGGCGGCGGCCCCAGCAAGTACGGCCAGGGCCGCACCAAGTCCGGCCGCCCCGGCGCCCGCCCCAGCGTGAAGAGCCGGAAGCGGTAGCCGACACGAACAACATCAACCGGCGTTTGGATGACCCTCCGGCCAGCCGCCGTCATAGGCGGTGCCCTGATCGCCCAGATGGGCCAGGCGGAAGCCGATGGGGCGTTCCAGTTCCTCCAGGCAATGGCCGATCAGGCCTGCCGTGCGGCAGAGGATCGAGATACCCTTCAGCGCGTCGGGCGGGAAATCCAGATCCAGCAGGATCGCGGGAATCGGGCCGTTGGCGTTAAGCACCAGCTTGCGACCATAGATCTCCTCTGCCACCGCACGGGCGGCGCGCAGGAACGCGACGTGATCGCCGGAGGCACCGCGTTCGTCCGCCAGTTCCAGCAGCTTCTCGGCACGCGGATCGACCGGCTTGTGGATCGGATGGCCAAAACCGGGCAGGAACGCCTTCCGGTCCCGCAGGTCCTGCACCATGGCGTGGGCGACAGCATCGACGTCCTCCCCCGCCCGGACGCGCGCGACACCTTCGCCGTAGAACTTGCCCGCGACTTCCGCGGAGCCGAGGATGACCGAACCGCAGCCAAGGATACCGGCCGCAACCGCACCCTGCATTGCGTCAGGCCCGGCCTGCAGAGTCATGCGGGCTGCCTGCGCGGACGGCGTCAGGCCATGTTCCGCCAGTGTCACCAGAACGGCGTTGAGGAAGAAAGACTGGTTCTCCGTTGGCATCTTTCCCGTCAGGTGCAGGAAGAAGAAGTCGGTGAAGTCCACCTTCCCGATCAGTTCCTCGCACAGATCCTTGCCCCGAATCGTGACGCTTGCCGCGTCCGCCTTCGCAATTGCCGACGCGCCTGCGCCCTTGTCACCCATCATGTCGCGGTACTCCCCTCACCACCTTCTGCGCCGTAGAACACGACCCAGGTCTCGAAATCATCCGTGAAATCCTCGAACCGGTGTTCGGCATGCGCCGGTGCGAACAGAACGTCACCGGGTCCGAACGGCACGCGCTCCCCGTTCATGAAGAACATGCCTGTGCCACGCGAGACGATATAGAGCTCGTCCTGATCGTGCGGCGTCTGCGGGTCGGTTCCGAGCGGCGCATAGAACCGCAGCGACATGGTCCCGTGCTGCATCAGCAGCGCCGACGCACGCCCCGGACTGGGTGGCGTTGTCCGTGCCTGTTCCAGTGTCGCGCGAATGTCCATCAGACCCCTCCCCATCGGTCATCACAGCCCTACAGACCGTATCGGTTCCAGTGCAGCCTGTCTTCGATTCCGGCCAGAACCTCTCCGGTCATCTGCCCGGCACTGCTGCTGCCGCCACGCAGCAGGCCGCGCAGGGGGGAGCGGCGCACACCGATGGACCGCAGCCGCACGTCCTTGCCGAAGCGCGCCTTCAGGAACGACGTCGTCTCGGCGATGCCATCGATCAGGCCGAGGCGCTCGGCTTCCTCACCCAGAAAAACATCACCGGAGAATATCTCCTTGTAACGCCTGCGATTCAGCTTGTCGCCGCGACGGCTCTTGACCTGATCCATGAAGGTGTCGTGGATCTGGGACTGGATCTCCTTCAGCCGTTCCACGTCTTCTTCCTGCTCGGCGGAGAACGGGTCGAGGAACGACTTCTTCTCGCCTGCCGAATGGATGCGCCGCTCGATACCGAACCGTTCGATCAGACCCTTGAAACCGAATCCGGCCGAGATGACACCGATGGAGCCGACGATGGATGCCCGGTCGGCATAGAGCTCGTCGCCTGCCGTCATCAGCCAGTAGCCGCCGGACGCCGCCACATCCTCCGCGAAGGCCAGCACGGGTACATTCCTCTCCTCCGCCTTGCGGCGGATGGCGCTGGCGATCAGCGCGGACTGCACCGGGGAACCGCCCGGACTGTTGATGATCAGCGCGACGGCAGCCAGCCGTTTCGGACGGAATGCCTGCTCGATGCGGCTTTCCAGCGCCGCGAGGTTGAGGGCGGCGGGGCGAAAGGGCGCGCTGCCACCGGGGGAAATCACGCCCTGCAAGCGCAGGACCGAGACGACGGGTGTTGCGCGCCACTTCCGGAAGTGGGCAATGGGGCGCTTTAGCAATCCTGGTTTTGTGTTCATGCCCCTGATGTGCGGCAGCAAGCACCGGCTTGCAAGGGCATGAGCGGTCTCACGTCCAGATTATCGGATCTGCATCCCGCATGATGCCATTGGCCAGCGGCGTGTCACGCCCATCCGCCTGATGCAATGCAAGCGCAGGCAGTTCCTGTACCGCGCCATCCGCGCCTGGCCGCAGCCGCAGCAGCACACGCTTCGCCGGACGGCCGGCGCGACTGCCGAGGGGGCGGATGTCCAGCGCGCAGTCGGGCGGCAACGCATCGCGCACCTCTGCCAGCCGTTCACGGCGCAGGATCAGCACCGCGTGGCCGCCGGGCGCGATCAGGCGGATGGCCGTGCCGATCCATCCTGCCAGGGGAACCGCGCCCTCCGATCGCGCCATCTCCCGCGCCGCATCGGGTGAGCGGCGGAAGCGGGCGGCATCGAAATAGGGCGGGTTGGCCAGCACCAGATCGAACGACCGGTCCGCGAAGGGTGCCGCGCCGACATCACCGACACAGACCGCTCCGCGATCCTCAGCGGCATTTGACGAAATATTGATCGCGGCCAGAGCGGCGATACCGGGCTGCACTTCCAGCCCGACAAAACTCACATCGGACCGTCTGGCGGCAAGCGACAGCATCGGCAGACCGGTGCCGCACCCCAGTTCGAGGACGCGCCCGCCCGGTCGCGGATGGCAGGCTGCGGCCAGCATCACCGCATCGGAGCCACTGCGAAAGCCCCTTGCAGGCTGCCGCAGGGCCACGCGGCCACCCAGGATCAGATCGTCGGTAAAGCCTGTCATTCCGGCTCAGATCAGCTCCGCGATGCGCAGCAGGTCCTTCGCTGCAGCCTCGTCATCATCATCCACCATCAGGCGCCGCGGGAAGACTCCGATGGAGCCTTCCATGACACTGATGTTCTGGTCGAAGCGCAGGGAGGCAATCCCCTCCCCCTTCAGCAGGGCCTCGGCAAAGGAAAGCGCAACCAGATCGTTGGTACGAAAGACCTCGACCATGTACCTTTCCGTTCCTGTCAGAGGCGACAACACGTCCCGCGTCCGCAGCTTGACGGACCTTCGTCCCAATCTATTCTCGGTCACTCAAATTCGCCAGTCGCAGCGTGCATGGAGCATACAGCGTGTCAAACGTGGTTCCCCTTAAGGACGAAACGGCCAAGCCCGCGGCCGGGCTGGAGCGACTGCGGTCGCTGGTCGAGCGCGATCTGGACCGGGTCAATCAGGTGATCATGGACAAGATGCAGTCCGAGGTCGCGCTGATCCCACAGCTTGCCAGCCACATCGTCGCCGCCGGGGGCAAGCGTCTGCGCCCGATGCTGACGCTCGCAGCGGCAGACCTGTGCGGTTACCAGGGCGACCGGCAGGTCAGCCTCGCCGCCTGTGTCGAATTCATTCATACGGCGACACTGCTGCATGACGATGTGGTGGATGAAAGCGATCTACGACGGGGAAATGCCACCGCGAACGCGGTCTTCGGCAATCAGGCCAGCGTGCTGGTGGGTGATTTCCTGTTCAGCCGCGCCTTCCAGCTCATGGTCGCGGACGGCTCGCTGGAAGTCCTCGCGATTCTCTCCAAGGCGTCCGCGGTCATCGCGGAGGGTGAGGTGCTGCAGCTCATCACCACCAATGACACCGAAACGACGGAAGACGCCTATCTCGACGTGATTTCCGCCAAGACTGCGGCCCTGTTCTCGGCCGCATGCCGTGTCGGCGCAATCGTCGCGGAGGCCCCGAAGGCCGAGGTCGAAGCGCTTGATTCCTACGGGCGCAACCTCGGGATCGCGTTCCAGCTGATCGATGATGCACTGGACTATTCGGCCCGGCAGGCGACGCTCGGCAAGACCGTCGGTGACGACTTCCGGGAAGGCAAGATCACCCTGCCCATCGTGCTGGCCTTCCGCCGTGGCACACCGGAGGAACGCCAGTTCTGGCGGCGCTGCCTGGAAGACATGGAACAGACCGAGGATGATCTTGACCGCGCGCAGGAACTGATCCAGAGCCACGATGCCCTGGCCGACACCATCGAACGTGCGCGCCACTATGGGGCGCGGGCCCGCGACGCCCTGGCCATCTTCCCGGAAGGCGTCATGAAATCGGCCCTGATCGATGCAGTCGAATTCACCATCGAACGCGCATATTGATCCTTGCCCGCACCGCACCCAGCGGCTATACACCGCTCGCCTCTGCAGTCACATGACTGTGGGACCGGTCGGGGAGTAGCTCAGCCTGGTAGAGCACCGTCTTCGGGAGGCGGGGGCCGGAGGTTCGAATCCTCTCTCCCCGACCAACATTTCTGTCTCCGGGGTCCCGAAGCCCGGAGATACCGGCCTCTGATCCCCGGAGTTTCCGGCCGATCCGGCGCGTCGCGTTCCTGATCTCCTTCAGCAAGCACCTCCGTCATGCAGCATGCGCATGCAGGCGAAGACCGGTCGCCTGAGGCCACGCAAGCCGGTCCCCGCCGGTCCGAATCCCGATGGTTCCGGCAGTCTTCTGCGGCATGCCTTCCATCCCCGGAGCAAGGTGACTTGTCGCGTCGTTCCCAGCTAGCATGCCACCTGCGCCCGCACGCCGGGCTGCAAGGGGAGGATATCTGGATGGACATGCGAACACTGATGGCGCGTTCGGCGCGCTTCTATTCCGATCGCGAAGCGGTGGTCTGGCGCGACCGGCGGCTGACCTTCGCCGAGGCCTGGAATCGGGGCCTCAGATTGGCTAACGCGTTGCTGGCGCTGGGGCTGAAGCCCGGCGACCGCGTTGGCGTTCTGGAGGACAATTCGATCGAGGCGAGCGACATGTTTCTCGGCGCGGCGGCGGCAAATCTCGTGCGCGTGCCGCTCTACCCGCGAAATGCGCGGGAAGCCCACGTGCACATGCTCTCGCATACCGATTGCCGCGTCCTGGTGGTTTCCGGCAACCATGCGGCGGAAGCCGATGGCCTGCTGGACGAGGTGCCGTCTCTGGAACACGTGCTGATCCGCGACGAAGGCTACGAGGACTGGCTGGCCCGGCAGGATGACAGCGATCCGGGCGTCGAAGTCGATGCCGACGACTACTTCGTCATCCGCCATACCGGCGGCACCACCGGCCTGCCCAAGGGCGTCGCCTATACCCACAGGGCCTGGCTCGCCGCCGGCCGCGACTGGCACTTCCTGTTTCCGCCGATCATGCCAGGCGACAAGTGCCTGCACATCGGCCCCATCAGCCACGCGTCGGGCTATTCCTTCGTGCCCGTCTGGCTGAGCGGGGGCTGCAATGTGCTGCTCGACCATTTCGATGCCGGCGACACGCTCGACATCATGGAGCAGGAGGAGATCAGCATCATGTTCGCCGTCCCCACCATGGTGAACACGATGGTCCATCACCCCAGCGTCAGCGGCCGAAAGTTCCCGAAGCTGAAATGCATGCAGATCGGGGCGGCGCCGATCACCGAGACCACGGCGCTGAAGGCCCACGAGATCTTCGGGCACCGTCTCTGGCAGGTCTACGGACAGACCGAGGCCGTGCCGCTGACCGTCATGGGACCGGACCAGTGGTTCGCCGAGGTTGAAGGGTCCAGGCCCCTGCAGGCCTGTGGCATGCCCCTGCCCTTCGCCGACCTCAAGATCTGCGATGCCGACGGCAACGAGGTGCCGCTCGGTGAAGAGGGCGAACTGGTGGCCCGGTGCGACGGGCAGATGACCGGATTCTGGGACGACCCGGCAGCCACCGCCGAACGCATGATCGACGGCTGGGTCCGGACCGGCGACATCGGTCGGATCGACGAGAACGGATATGTCTACATGCTGGATCGGGCGGGCGACATGATCGTCTCCGGCGGCTACAACATCTATCCCGCCGAGATCGAGAACGCCCTGGCGTCCCACCCTGCGGTGATCGAGGCCGCCGTGTTCGGCATCCCCAGCGAACGCTGGGGCGAGAGCCCGATGGGAATCTGTGTCATCGATGGAAAGACGCCAGTGACCGAAGACGAGCTGATCCAGCTCTGCGGGGACCGGCTGGGTTCCTACAAGCGCCCCGCGAAGATCGAACTGCGGACCGATCCTCTGCCCCGGTCGCCGGTCGGCAAGGTGAAGCGAAAGGATCTCCGCGAACCCCACTGGCGCGGCCAGAGCCGACGGGTCGCCGGCAACTGAGGGCAAGGTTCAGGACATGTCGGTCCGGTATTGTGCCAACACCATGAGACCGGACGCGACCGCCGTGCCTCAGACCCGCTCGATCGTTCCCATGCGGCCTGACTGGTAGTCCCGGACAGCGGTCATGATCTCGGCTTCCGTGTTCATCACGAACGGTCCGTAGCGCGCAACGGGCTCGGCAATCGGCGTTCCGGCGAGCAGCAGAAAGCGCCCGCCGCCACCGGGCGCAGCGGCGATCTCGATCTCACTGCCCGGTCCGAGGACGGCGAGCTGGCTGCGCTCGACGGGCGTCCGTTCCGGCCCCAGCGCAACAGAACCGTCGAATACATAGACCGCGGCATTGAAGCCCGGGTCGATGGCAAGGCGCGCTTCGCCGCCGGGCTGAACGTGCCAGTCCTGCAGCCATACCGGTGTGCGCGTACCTATCGCCGCACTGACGCCGAAAGCCGCGCCCGCGACGACGGTCACCTCGATCAGCCCGTCGTCGCTGGTCGCCTTCGGAATGTCGGCAGCCCGAAGATACTGGTAGCCTGGTTCGGCCTGCTTCTCGTCCGCAGGCAGGTTGACCCAGATCTGGAACCCGTGGGCGCGGCCGCCATGCTTCTGCATCGCGGGCGAAGGCATCTCCGAATGCACGATACCCGCGCCGGCGGTCATCCACTGCACGTCACCGGACCCGATCAGCTGTGTCTTGCCGGTCGAATCCTCATGCAGCTTCTCGCCCTCCAAAATGTAGGACACGGTCTCGAAGCCCCGGTGCGGGTGATCCGGAGCCCCGATGGCCTCACCGGGACCGTAGTCGACCGGCCCGACTTCATCGAGCATCAGGAACGGATCAACGAGATCGATGCCATGGGTCGGGAAGGCACGGCGAATGAGGAAACCCGCCCCCTCGCGTTGCTGATGGGCCGTGACGACGCCCGCGACTTGCCTGCTCATGCCTGGCTCCGGAAGAGAATTTCGTTGCGAGGCAGATTATCGAAAGAAGCATGGATGTCACCCGACATGGCAATGCCGCCGTGCCACTGCCCTGCTGCCTGCAACCAGGACCAGCCCGGAATTCATGGGTTGCCTTGAGGATTTGCCGCTACCGTCAGACAATTGGCCAGGTCCGGGACACAACCGGGCAGCGCAGGAGGGGGAACATCCATGATCGAATTCACCGAAATCACGTCGGGCCTCCAGTTCCCGGAAGGGCCCATCTGGATGCCGGATGGCAGCATCATCCTCGTCGAGATTGCCCGCGGCACCCTGAGTCGTGTCGCCCCGGATGGCTGCATAGATGTGGTTGCCGAGACCGGTGGTGGACCCAACGGCGCAGCCATCGGGCCCGATGGCAAATGCTATGTCTGCAACAACGGCGGCTTCTCCTGGGAAAACGAAGGCCCCAACGGCGAGTACGTGCGCCCGACCGGACCTTCCGCCGGTTACAGGAACGGATGGATCGAGCGGGTTGATCTGGATACCGGCGAGGTGGAGGTGCTCTACGAATCCTGCAACGGCAATCCCTTGCATGGCCCCAACGACATCGTCTTCGATACCCACGGCGGCTTCTGGTTCACCGATCTCGGCAAGCGACACCCGCGGCGCCTCGATCTCGGCGGTGTCTATTATGCCAAGGCTGACGGCAGCGAGATCCGGGAGGTTGTTCATCCGCTGGTCACTCCGAACGGAATCGGCCTCTCACCGGACGGCAGCCGGCTCTATGTGGCCGAAACGGAGACTTCCCGCGTGCTTGCCTGGGATGTGACGGCTCCGGGCGAGCTTCGGATGGACCCCTGGCCTGCCCATGGTGGCGCCGAAGTACTTGCCTCGCCGGAAGGCTATCAGCGCTACGACTCGCTTGCGGTTGAGGCGAACGGCAACGTCTGCGTCGCCACCCTGATCCGCGGCGGCATCACCGTCGTCAGCCCCGACGGCAGCTCGGTCGAGCATCTGGCCCTGCCCGATCCGATGACAACCAACATCTGCTTCGGCGGCGCTGATCTGACGACAGCCTTCATCACGCTCTCGGCGACCGGACGCCTGGTGTCCTGCGACTGGCCCCGGCCCGGTACGGCGCTTGCCTTTTGACGCTACACCACCGGCGCGCGGCTCATGCAGACTCCTGCCGCAACGTGTCTGCATAGGTATCCCGCAGCGCGAACTTCTGGATCTTGCCGGACGGAGTCATGGGCCAGTCCGTCACGAATTTCCAGTAGGCGGGCGTCTTCTGGGGCGAGAGGTGCGCGCGGCAATGGGCACGCAGTTCGTCCAGGGGAATCGGATCGCCTGACCGTGTGCGGATGAAACAGGCGACCACCTCCCCCCAGCGGTCATCGGGGATGCCCACCACCGCGACCTCCGCCACGTCGGGGTACTCCAGCAGGATATTCTCGATCTCCACCGGGAACAGGTTCTCCCCGCCCCGGATGATCATCTCCTTCACCCGCCCGGTGACACGGACATAGCCGCGGCTGTCCATCCGGCCGAGATCGCCGGTATGCAGCCAGCCATCCCCGTCGACCGTCGCTGCCGTCGCCTCCGGGTTGGCATTGTATTCCAGCATCAGGCCCCTGCCCCGGGCACAGATCTCGCCGACCGTGTCCAGGGGGCAGACCGTATTGTCCGCCGTGCTGCGGATCGAGAGTTCGATCGCGGGCAGCGCCTGGCCGACAGACTCGCAGGTATCCTCGACATCATCATCGACGTAGGTCTGCGACAGCACGCCGGAACACTCGGTCTGGCCATAGATGTTCTGGAAGTCACAGCCGAATGTCGCGCGCACCTGGCGCACAAGCTCGGGTGGCACCACGGCGCCACCGGAAACGATCCGCTGGACCGAGGAGACATCTCGCGCGCGGCCCGCAAGCTTGTCCAGCATGTCGACCAGCATGGTCGGGACCGCCGTCATCACCTCCGGCCTTTCGCTCTCGATGGCGTCCAGCATGACATTGGAATCGAAGATGCTGGCCAGGATCAGATGCCCGCCCGCCTGGACCGTGCTCAGCACCGCTACGACGCAGCCCCCGACATGGAACATCGGCATCGCGGTCAGGAAGCGGATTCCGTCGTCGACCTGCAGCCGGCGGAAGAAGAGACGGCCATTGCTGGTGATGCCGCCATGGTGCAGCACCGCCCCCTTGGGCTGTCCCGTGGTGCCGGAGGTATAGAGCAGCAGCGCGGGATCGTCCGGCGCGACCTGCGGCAGCGGACCGGGTTCGCGGTCGTGGCGCAAAAGGGCGTCGCGGTCCGTCAGCAGGGTGACCTCGCGCAGCGCCTCGATGCCGGCCGCGGCCTCCGCTGCAATGTCCGCCATCCGGTTGCCGCGATATTCCTCGACCAGGAACAGGCCAACGGCGCCGGACTGCTCCAGCGCGAAGACAAGCTCCCGCACCTTGTAGGCAGGGTTCAGGGTCACCAGCCGCAGCCCGGCCAGCGCGGCGGCGAACTGGAGGATCACCCACTCGGGAATGCTGGGTGCCCAGACAGACACGCTCTCACCGGCGGCGAAACGTGTCGACAGCGCGGTCGCCAGGGACCGGGCCTCGTCATGCAGTGTCCCATAGGTCCAGGTCCGGCCCACTCCCCCTTCAGGCAAGAGTTCGGAAAGGGCCGGCCTGTCCGGATGTGCCGTAGCTGCAGCGGCGAGGACGCCGCCGGTCGTGGTTTCGGCCGGCGACCCGTCGGTCTGGGCGGGAAACAGGGATTCCGAGAGTTCGACCCCGTACATGGCGATCCTCCTTGCCGTTCAGTCGCTGATGATGCAGCGGCCATGGTCGATGACAACAACGTCGCGCTCAACGACCCGGCAACGGAAGGAGACAGTGTCGCCATCGATCCAGATTGCCGTCTCGATGGTCTCTCCCGGATAGACCACTGTCGTGTAGCGGACATCGAACGCCCTGACCCGCGTGTGGTCATAGTCGCATGCCCCGGCCAGCACCTCGCGGCAGGCGATGGCCGAAGTGCAGGCGCCGTGCAGGATGGGACGCGGAAAGCCGACACTGATGGCCAGGTCCGGGTCGACATGCTGCAGGTTTCGGTCGCCGTTCAGACGGTAGAGCAGCGCCTGGTCCGGCCGGGTCTCCGATGTGCGGATCAGGTCCGGCGCGCGTTCCGGCATCGGGTGGGGCGGTGGAACCCTGGCGGTCGAGCCGCCGCAACCGCCGTCGCGGCGCGCAAAGATCCGGCTGGTCCAGTCGAACAGCGGCTCGCCGTCGGTCCGGGTACGGACGCTGCCCTTCATCTCGATGATGCAGCCCTTCTCCGCACCCTTGTCATAGACCTCCGAGACCCAGGCATCCGCCGACAGTTCCCCGGCGGGCGGCAGGGGCCGGTGGAACGTCATCAGCTGCTCGCCATGCAGGAAGCTGCCTACGTCCAGGCCGATGTTCCAGATCAGGTCGTGATCAGTGAGGGTGATCGCCTGCGCGGGCACGGTCCTGGGACCATGCTTCTCGAAGACATACTCCAGTTCCTGCCGGTCCAGCGGATCACGGCCCATCCCGATGCTGACCGCGTAGAGCAGCGAGTCGCGTTCGTCGTAGGTATGAAGGATGTTCTCCTGCCGTCGTGCCATCAGCACCCCATAGTCAACCGCCATCGTTTCCTCCCCTGTCCGGCCCGGCAGACTGCCGGGACTGGCGCGCTCCTGTTTCGTTGAAAGGCGTGTCCTTGTCCGGCCTCGGTTCCTGCGGAAGGCCGAGCACCTGTTCGCCGATGATGTTGCGCTGGATCTCGCTGGCTCCGCCACCGACCCGCAGCGACGGCGAGTCCAGCAGCACCGCCATGAACTGCGAGAGTTCCTCGCTCTCCTCCACCATTGCCCCAGCCGGTCCCTGCAGGTCGAAAGCGAACTGCGCCACCTGCTGGATCAGCTCGTTGGCGACAAGCTTGCCCACCGAATACTCTGGGCCGATCGGGCGACCGTTGGAGAGGTCCGAGATGGAGCGCATCATCGCGTATTTCAGGCCCGTGGACTGCGCCACCCAGCGCGCGATGCTGGCGCGGACACCGGAATCCTCGATCGCCGGCCGCCCGCCCACACTGACCCGGGTGCAGAGGTCTATCAGTTCCGGCACCCCGGTCGAAGGCGTCGAACCAAGCAGCAGCCGCTCGTTCATGAGGGTCGTGAGCGCCACCCGCCAGCCCTGTGATTCCGGGCCGATCCGCGCGCTGTCAGGCAGGGGCACGTCATCGAAATGGACCTGGTTGAAGGTCGAGCGACCGGACATCTGCAGGATCGGCTGCACCGTGATCCCCGGGCTCTTCATGTCCAGGATGAACATGGTCAGTCCCTTGTGCTTCGGCACCGAAGGGTCCGTGCGGGCGATGAGCAGTCCGTAGTCGGCGATCTGGGCATGCGTGGTCCATATCTTGGAACCGTTCAGCCGCCAGTCGCCATCCGCCTGCCGCTCCGCCCGCGTCAGCAACCCGGCAACGTCCGACCCGCCCGACGGTTCCGAGAACATCTGGCACCAGAGATGCTCCCCCGACGCCATAGGGTGAAGGTAGGCGGCCTTCTGCGCATCGGTTCCATGCGCCATGATGGTGGAGCCTGCCATGCCGATGCCGGTGAAGAAGACATGCGACAGGCGGGCATAGATGCCTTCCTCCTGCTCCCAGATCACCCGCTCGATCTGGGAGGCGCCGCGCCCGCCATGCTCCCTTGGCCAGGCGACGCAGGCCCAGCCGGCATCATACTTCCTGCGCTGCCAGTCCTTGCTGGCCTGCAGCGCGTCGACCCCGTCCAGTTCCGGCAGGTGCACGTTGGAGCGGTCGCGGGCGGCGAAGCGGCGCAGTCCCGCCTCCAGTTCCATCGGACGGTTCTCCGCCAGCCAGGCGCGGGCCTCGGCGCGGAAGGCGGCTTCTTCGGGACTGTCGCCAAAGTCCATGCCTCAGCCCTCCCCTGCTATCTGTCGGTCATCCGCGGCCCGGGCGACCAGCCGGTCCTGCCACATGGCCTGGCCGCCGAGCGCCACCGACAGCAGGTGCGCACGCCGGTAGAACAGGTGACAATCCATGTCCCAGGTGAACCCCATCGCGCCATGCACATGGATGTTCTCGGTGGCGCAATGGATGAAGGCTTCCGAGGCGCTGACCCGCGCAGCAGAGGCGGCAAGCCCGAGTTCCGCCGCATCGTTGGACAGCGCCCAGGCTCCGAAATAGGCATTCGACCGTGCCAGGGTGACATCGACGAAAAGGTCCACCAGCTTGTGCTTGATGGCCTGGAAGGATCCGATCGGACGACCGAAGGCCACGCGCTGCCCGGCATAGTCCGTCGCCATCTCCAGCGCCCGTTCGGCACCGCCCACCTGCTCGAAGGCCAGCAGGATCGCCGCACGGTCGAAGGCCCGGTCGAGAAGCCTTCCCGCCTCCCCCTTCACCCCGAGGGGCTCCGCCGGAGCGCCGTCAAACGACAGCCGCGCCAGGCCCCGTGTCGGGTCAATCGAGGTCAGTGCCTCGCGAGAGACCCCTTCCCCCTGGAGATCGACAATGAAGAGGGATGGCATGTCCTCATCCGGACCGGCAGCGGGGACGATCGCCATGTCCGCGATGCCGCCGTCGAGCACCGGGAATTTCTCGCCGGACAGCCTCCCTGCTGCCTGCGTCGTCCGGCAATGGTGCAGATCAGGCTGTCCGACACCTTCAGAGAAGGCGACGCAGACCAGCAGGCTTCCGTCGGCGATCCTGGGCAGCAGCCGTGCCTTCTGGTCCTCGCTGCCCGCCTGCATCAGCAGTTCTGCGGCAAGGTAGACCGAGGAAAGCGCAGGCACGGGGGCGAGTGCGCGCCCGAGTTCGCCGGCAATCGCGCAGAGATCAAGATGACCGGCCCCGGCGCCACCATGGGCCTCCGGTATGGCGGCACCGACGAACCCCATCCCGGCCAGGAATTGCCAGAGCTCCCGGTCGAACGGGCGGCCATCCTCCAGAACGGCACGCACCCGACTGATCGGGCACTCCCTGTCGAGAGCCTTCCGGGCCGCGTCCTTCAGTTGCAGCTGGCTCTCCGAGAACTCGAAGATCATGTCGGGCCCGACGATTGTTCCGGGCCGGAAACCGGAGCCGCCGACACTCGCGCGCCGCCATGCAACCCTGCAGATGCCACAAACATATCGCCCCTCCCCGGCCGATGATGCGTGGACTTCATGCTATGCGAGAAGCGCTCGACATGGAAACAGTGCAGGCGCATGCCGCCCCATCATCCTGCTGCGCAGACACGGAAAGGCCGCCGACCGCTTTCTCCGCGGTCGGCGGCCTGCCCTTCAGTGGTCGCGATGTCGTCTCAGAGGACGGGCAGAGGCGGCAGCTTCTGGCCGAACCACTTCTCGGAGAGGGTGTTGAGCTCTCCGCCGAGGGTCTTGTGCAGGATGAAGACATTCACCCACTGCAGCAGGTCGAAGCTGCCCTTCTTCACGCCGATGAAGCAGGGCGATTCCTTGATGATGAACTTGGTCTCGATCCCCTTTTCCGGGTTCTTCTTTGAGAATCCGGCCGCGACGGTGTTACCGGTCACCAGCACGTCCACCTGGCCCGAGGCATAGGCAGCCAGCGTCGCCGCATTGTCGCCGAAGCGGATGATCTCGGCGGACTCCGGCGCGGTCCGGGTCAGTTCCAGGTCTTCCAGCGTGCCGCCGGTCAGTCCCACCTTCTTGCCGGCCAGGTCGGCAGGAGAGGAAATGGCCATGTCAGCCGTGGCAAACGCACCGGAAAAGAAGGGCGCATAGGCACTGGAGAACCAGATCGACTTGGCGCGGCCCGGATTGGCACCCATGGAGGAGATCACGAGATCGACCCGGTTGGTCTCCAGGTAGGGAATACGCTGCTTCGAGGCGACGGGAACGATCTCCAGTTCGACACCCAGGTCCTTGGCGATCAGCTTTGCCACATCGACGTCATAGCCTTCGTGTTCGCCACTGGCGCCCAGGGAGCCGAACGGCGGGAAGTTCTCCGGCACGGCGATCTTGATGGTGCCGCTGGAAAGGACGTCCGACAGGTCGGCGGCAGCCGGCGAAACGATGCCGACCGCAGCCACTGCGGCGATTGCGAGGTTTCGGAAGAGTTTGAACATGGGTTTCTCCTTTTCCCTGAAAAGTCAGGCGGTTGTCGCCTGCGGGGTCTTGCCGATGGTCCCCAGGCGGTGTTCGAGGTAGAGGGCGAGGCGTGAAAGCGGAAAGCAGAGCGCGAAGTAGATCAGCGCCATCAGCGGGAAGACGATGAAGGGCTCGGTCCCGTCCACCGGTGCATTGGCCCAGCGCCGACCGATGTTCATCAGGTCCTGGAAGCCGATGATGTAGGCAAGCGATGTGCCCTTGATGATCTGCACGCTGAACCCGACCGTCGGTGCCAGGGCCACGCGCAGCGCCTGCGGCAGGATGATGGCGCGCAGGATCGCGAAGAATCGCATGCCCAGCGCGCGACCGGCCTCCCACTGCCCCGATGGAATCGACTGGATCGCGCCGCGCCAGACTTCGGCCAGATAGGCGCTGGCATAGATCGTCAGGGAGGCCATCGCCGAAATCCACGGATCCACGTCCTGGCCCAGCAGCCGCGGCACGCCAAGCCCCGACAGGAACAGCAGCATCAGCAGCGGTACGGACTGAAAGCACCAGATATAGCCGGACGCGAAGCGGCGCAGATGCTTCAGCCCCGAGATCCGCGCCAGCGTGACCAGGCCGCCGATCAGCCCGCCCCCGGCAAAGGCGATCGCGGACAGGTAGATCGTGTACTGCGTCGCACTGAGAAGCTGGAAGAGCATGATGCCCATCGGCTTCCCGAACAGCATGACCAGAAGATCACTCATTGCCGCACCTTCCACGCAAAGAAGTAGCGGTCCACGGCCAGCAGGCAGGCCTTGAATGTCAGCGCGATGGCGACATAGAGCAGGGTCAGGGTGATGAAGACCTCGAACGACCGGAACGTGCGGCTGTCGATGAAGACACCCGCATGGGTCAGATCCTCGACACCGATCTCCGAGATGACGCCGGTGGTCAGGAACAGGAAGATGAACTGGCTGGTCAGGGACGGATAGACACTGGCGATGACCTGGGGCGCGACGATCTTGATGAAGCGCACGTGGCGGCGCAGGCCGAGCGCCTCGGCAGCCTCGATCTGGCCCTTCGGAATGGCCAGCAGGCCGGATCGCAGGATCTCGGCGAAATAGGCCGAGAAGTTCAGCGCCAGCCCGAGCAGCGCGTGTCCCCAGAACGGCCAGGAATAACCCAGCAGCAACGGAAGGCCGAAGGCGACGAAGAACAACTGCACGATCAGGGGCGTGTTGCGGATGAACTCGACATAGCAGGTGGAGAACTGGGCGAGGACGGGGACACGGGCATTGCGCACCACCGCCAGGCCCATGGCGACCAGAAATCCGGCGACGGCCGCTGTCACAGTCAGCGAGACGCTGAGCCAGACACCTTCGGCCAGCCGCCACATGAAATCGGCGTCTCGGTAGATCTCGAAGAACCGCAGCTCAAGCATTGCCCAGAAGCTCCTGCGTCAGCGTTCACGGGGCTTTCAAATGCATCCGGCGCCTGATACCCGTGTTTCAGGCAAACAGTAGATACTGAAATTTTTGTCTCAACAAGCCCATTTTTAAAAACTTGTGTTTCAGAACAGGTCTGCATAGCCTTGACCGGCAACTGAGGAGCTTTCGAACGCGCCATGGTGAAGAATCCGTCTTCGGAGACTGCGGCAGCGGGCGGGCCGTTGGCCCAGGGCCACACGTCGCTGGAAAAGGCCATACGTACCCACTACGCCTCCCTTCCGGAGAGTGAACGCCGGATCGCCGACCAGATTCTCGAATTCCCGGGGGAAGTTGCGGCCTATTCCGCAACCGAGCTGGCAGAAATGGCCAACGGATCGAAGGCGGCAGTGACCCGGCTGATCCAGCGGCTCGGATTCTCGAGCTATGAGGACGCCCGCCGCGCCGCGCGTGATGCGCAGACCTGGGGTTCGCCCGTCTACCTGATGTTCAAGGAAACGGTGGGCCAGGCTTTCAGCACGCGGATCCAGTCGCATGTCGATCAGGACACGCGCAACATCGCCCTGACGATGCAGTCCCTCAATCCGGACCGGGTACGCGCCATCGTCGACGCGATCTGCACGGCGCGCAGGGTCTATTGCATCGGCTGGCGCAACAGTCACTTCCTCGCGGGCTATTTCCAGTGGCAGATCGTGCAGGTCCGCGAGGACGTGCGGCTGCTGCCGGGCCAGGGCACCACACTCGCCGAGGACATTGCCACCATGACCAGTGACGATGTCCTGGTCTGTATCGGCATGCGCCGCCGGGTACCCCAGACCGGGCTGGTCATGGATGAGGCCCACAGGCTGGGCGCGCGCATCCTCTACATCACCGACATGGCCGCGCCGCCGGTCGAAAGCGCAACCTGGAGCATTCCCTGCGCCGTGCGGGGAACAGACCCGTTCGACCGCTACGGATCTGTGCTGTCGCTGCTGCATTTTCTGAGTGTCGCCGTGGTCGAGAAACTGGCGGAGAAGGGCCGGGAACACCTCCAGTCGATCGAGCGCCTTCACGACGCACTCGACGAACTGAGCTAGGCCGAGAGGGGAAATGTGCCCATGGAAGGAAACCTGACCTGATGGAAACCGCCTACCACTCGCCGCCCGGCGGCCTGCCCGGACCGGAAAAGCTGATGACCGGACGGGCCGTTTTCACGAACGCCTACGCAATCATCCCGAAGGGGGTGATGACGGATATCGTCACCAGTCGCCTGCCCTTCTGGCGCGATGCACGCCACTGGGTGCTCTCGAAACCGCTCACGGGCTTCGCCGAGACATTTTCCCAGTACATCGTCGAGATCCAGCCCGGCGGGGGCAGTGATCGCCCCGAGACGGAATCCGGGGTGGAGGCTGTGCTGTTCGTGACCGATGGCACCCTGCGGCTCGTACTGGACGGGACACCGCATGATCTGGAACCCGGCGGTTACGCCTTTCTGGCACCGGATGCGGACTGGCAGGTCGCGAACACGACAGGCACGGCCATCAGGTTCCACTGGATCCGCAAGGCCCACGAGGTGGTGGACGGGCTCGACCTGCCCGACAGCTTCGTGACCCGCGAAGCCGATCACGAACCCCGCGTCATGCCGAACGGTCACGATGGCTGGGCGACCACCCGCTTCGTCGATGGCGATGACCTGCGCCACGACATGCACGTCAACATCGTCACCTTCCAGCCCGGCGCCTCGATCCCGTTCAAGGAGACACATGTCATGGAGCACGGGCTCTACGTGCTGCAGGGCAAGGCGGTCTACCATCTGAACCAGGACTGGGTGGAGGTCGAGGCCGGGGACTACATGTGGCTGCGGGCATTCTGCCCCCAGGGCTGCTACGCCGGAGGTCCCGAGCCGTTCCGCTACCTGCTCTACAAGAACGTCAACCGCCACATGAAGCTGCGGCCCGGATCATGACCGACGCGACCCTTGTTGCCGTACCGCTCACAGCCGCGGCATTCCGGCCCTTCGGCGATGTGGTGCAGGCGACAGGCGCGCCGGACCTGATGATCAACGGGGGCCGCTGTGGGCGCTACAACGATCTGGCGCGGCTGAGCTTCGGCACCGGACAGGCCGGCATCAGCATCTTTCGCTCCGACGCCGTTCCGGTTCCGCACCGCCTGGAGATGATCGAGCGCCATCCCATCGGCAGCCAGGCCTTCATGCCGATGACGGATGCCCCCTATCTGGTGGTGGTGGCGGAGGACGTGGAGGGCCGTCCCGGCCCGCTGCATGCCTTCATGGCCGCACCGTCGCAGGGGGTGAACTATCTGGCCGGCACCTGGCATGCCCCCCTGCTCGCGCTCCGGGACGGTGCGGTCTTCGCCGTTGTCGATCGCATCGGCCCCGGCGACAACCTGCAGGAATTCACCCTTCCCGATCCGGTGACCATCCTGGCACCCGACGGGGCGTGACGTCGGGCCACGGGACCCTGATCCGGATTACGCCGCCCTGCCCGGCAGGACCTCGTAGCCCGGAAAGCCTTCCTCCAGCTCCCTGTAGCAGGCGTCGTTGTAGCGGCTGAAACCACCGCGATAGACCATGTAGCGGCGCGGCTTGCCCGGTATGTTGGCACCATTGTACCAGCTGTCCGTCGTCAGGGCGCCGGGGACACGCTTCGCGTAGCGCAGGGTCTCGTCGCCCCAGAACTCCTGCGATTCGGCGCTGGGATGAAGCCGGGCCCGACCATGATCATCCAGCCACCGGATCGTGTCGAAGATGAAGTCGACCTGCTGTTCGGCCAGTGTCGCCATGTTCGACAGCACGGACGGTGACATGGCGCTGGAGGGCAGGAACAGATTCGGGAAGCCGTGAACCATGGTGCCCAGATAGTTGACCGGCCCATCTGCCCACAGATCGTTCATCGCCACCCCGTCGATACCGGTGATGTTCAGCGCACGTACCGGACCGGAGAGCGCGTCGAAGCCGGTCGCATAGATGATGACATCGAGGTCGAACGTCTCGGCCGAGGTCACGATCCCCTCCGGCACGATCTGCTCGATCGGTGTTTCGCGCAGGGACACCAGCCTGACATGTGGCTGGTTGAAGGTCTGCAGGTAGACATCGCTCTGGCACGGACGCTTGCCGCCGTAAGGATGATCCCAGGGAACGAGCCTGTCTGCCGTCCATGGATCATCGACCACCTCGTGCATGCGCTGGCGGATGAATTCCGAGATGGCGGCATTGGCCTCCGGCAGATGGGAGTCCCAGAACGCCAGCGCGACCTCCTTCTGCTCCCAGGCACGCCACAGCGCCTTCTCGCGACCTTCCTCGTCGAGATCGCTGAAGCGGTCGGGGCCGATATAGAGCGGCTGGTTGCCGCCATAGGTCTTGCGCAGGTCGTTGCGGACGGCCTCCGGATCAGCCCTCAGTTCCGCGACCACCTTGGGGTCCATCGGCCCGGAGAGGGTCGGCGTCACGAAATTTGCCGTGCGCTGGAACACGAAGACCTCCCGCGCGACCTTCGCGACTTCCGGGATGCACTGCACCCCGGATGACCCGGTGCCGATGACACCGACGCGCTTGCCCTTCAGATCCACCTCGCGGTCGCGTGGCCAGCTCGACGTGAACCAGGCATCGCCTGCGAAGCTGTCGACGCCGGGAATGTCGGGGGCCTTCGGTTCCGAGAGCGCGCCCACGGCGAGAACCAGATAGCGGCAGACCACGGTCTCGCCGCCGGAGGTCTCGACCGTCCACAATCCCGCCTCTTCCGACCAGGTCGTCGTCAGGACCCGCGTGTCGAAGGTGATCAGACGGGTGACATCACACTTGTCGGCCACGAAGCTGAGATACTGCTGGATCTCGCCCTGCCGCGAACAGATGTCCGTCCAGTCCCACTCCCGCACCACATCGCTGTTGAAGAAGTAGGCGTAGTTGTAACTGGCCACGTCGCAGCGTGCCCCCGGATAGGCGTTCCAGTACCAGGTGCCACCCACATCCGAGGCACGCTCGAAGCCCCGAACGCTCAGGCCCTGCTGCTCCGCCTTCCAAAGCGCGTAGATACCGGCGAACCCGGCGCCCACCACGACCACATCGCAATCAACCTTCGTCATAGCCATGCCTCCCCGCACAACTCAAAATCTACCCGGAAGCAGTTGAAACCGCCCTGACATCAAGAACCTGCTGCCCCTGGCCCGACATGGCGCTGCAAGGTCCCGATGCCCCGATACTCGGCCCAACCTAGCGTCCGCCGCAACAGCAGTGCAACGCCGACACAGCGCATGGCGGTTGTCACCGCGCGAAATCATGAAAGGTGCCGACGACAATCCGGCGGTCACCTGAGCATCCAAATTGCCCTTGGGGAAACTGCGGTCAACTTACTGCTTTGCATATTTTCCTACGCATGAGTATCGTGTGGCCGTTCGCATCCTGGGGAGGAACGTGGCGTGCTCGACACTTCGCAAGTGTTCCACATCAACATCAATTGCACCAATCTGGATCGGTCGCTGGCATACTATCGCCTGCTGGGATTCCGCGAAGTCATCAACTTCAACGCCGACGGGGGCAGCGAGGAGGTCTCGGATGTCCTGGGTGACCCGGTCCTTGGCCCTGCGCTTGGCCTGCCCAGCAATGCCCGCGCCCGTGCGCGCATGCTGATGCTGGGTGACAATCCGCGCGGCGCCCGGCTTGACCTCATCGAATGGATCGAACCGAAGGCCGAAGGTACGGCCTATCCGCATCTGGCCCATGTCGGGATCGCGCGCATCTGCTTCAGGGTCGGCAATGTGGCCGACGCCTGGCAGCAACTGACGGATGCCGGTGCGGCCCCTTTCACGGAACCGGTGCTGATCGAAATGGGGGGATCACGTCAGAAGTTCTTCTGCGCGAAGGACCCTGACGGTGTGGTTGTCGAGTTCATGGAATTTCTCAAGGACTGACGACATCCTTCTGGTCTTGAACCAGTAATGCTGAAACCGCCCGAACGGGCAAACAGGGAGAAGACATGATGTTTTCAAGAAAGACAGTTCTCGCGGCGGCTGGCGCTGCGATGCTTGCGACGGCAGGTGCCGCGCAGGCCGAGACGCTGAAGCTTGCCGTCGGGTTCCCGACGGGCAGCGCCGCCGTCTACGCACTGGAGAATTTCGCCAAGAACGTCGAGGCGACCAGCGACCTGAAGGTCAAGGTCTTCTCGCTGTCGCTGCTGAACCTGAAGGAAACCCCTCCGGGCATCCGCGACGGTATTGCCGACATGGGCTTCGTGCTGCCTCCGTATTATCCGGCGGAGTTCGCGGAGATCAATCTGGCCGCGAACCTGTCCATGCTGGCCACCACCGGCAAGCAGATCGCCAGCCCCGGCACCGCAATGGGTGCGGCGATGACGGAGTACGTCTTCCTGCACTGCCCGGACTGTCTGACGGAGCAGAAGCGCCAGAACCAGGTCTATCTGGGGACCGGCACCAGCCCGACCTACATCCTGCATTGCACCACGCCGATCCGCACGATGGAGGATCTGAAGGGCAAGAAGTATCGCTCCGGTGCCGCCAACTTCGGTCGCTGGGCTGAGGCTGTCGGTGGCACCAAGGTGTCCGTGCCCGGCAACGACATCTATGAGGCCATGGCACAGGGTGTCGTCGATTGCGGCATGTTCTCCGCCACCGAGCTGACCAACCTGCAGCTCTTCGATGTCACCAAGTACATCACCACCAAGATCCCCGGCGGCGTCTTTGCCGGTGTGGCGACCAACAGCATCAACCGTGATGTGTGGGCCGGTCTGAACGATGCCCAGCGGGAAGCGATCTTCAAGGCTTCCGCCCGGTCCTCCGCCGATGTGACCTGGAAGTACTATGCCGACGCCAAGCGCAACCTGAACGACGCGCCGGGCAAGGGCATCGAGATCATCGAGCCGACGGCCGAGATGGTGAAGATGTCGGAGGACTTCGTGAAGTCCGACCTGGCCGTCATCTCGAAGCAGTTCACCGAGGACTACGGCCTGTCCAACGTCGACGCGAAGATCGCCAAGATCTCGGAGCTGATCGAGAAGTACAAGGGTCTGACCGCCGGCATGGAAGATGATGCCGAGGCGCTGGCCCAGCTCTACTGGGACGAGATCATGTCCAAGGTCGACCTGTCGACCTACGGCCGGGACTGAACCCGTAACTGAAATGTGGCGGCCCCGCGTGCCCCGTCGCGCGGGGCCGCTGCATATCGTTCAGAACTGATCCAATCAGATAGCAGGTTTCGATGGATTTTATTGATCGCTGGCTCGGTCGGGCCGTGAACCTGACCAGTATCATCGGCTCGATCGCCGTTGGGCTGATGATGGTGCACATCACTGTGGACGTTGTGGGAAAGTTCGTCTTCTTCTCCCCCGTGCCAGCAACCATCACGATGGTCTCGAACTACTACATGGTCGTGGTGGCCTTCCTGCCGCTTGCCCTGGCGGAGCGGCGGAACTCGCACATCTCGGTCGAGGTTCTTACCGAACTGTTCCCGAGCCGGATGCAGTATCACATCAACGGCCTCACCTACCTGCTCTCGGGCACGGTCTTCGGACTGCTGGCCTGGCGTGGTTTCAACGATGCCTACAACAAGCAGGACATGGGCTCCTTCATCATGGAACAGAGCACCAAGGTACTGATCTGGCCGGGGCATTACCTGCTGCCGATCGGGGCCACGCTGATGGTGCTGGTGCTGCTGTTCAAGTTCATTTCCTATCTTTCCGGGCGCCCCCAGCCAGGCGCACCGGGCCAGATCGCTGAATAGGAGGCCACCCTGTCCGACGTACAGATAGGTTTCGTGGGTATCGGCATCCTGCTGGCCCTCATCGCTCTGCGTGTGCCCATCGGGGTCTGCCTGATCGGTGTTTCCTTTGCCGGAATCTGGATCCTGGTTGGCGAACGTGCCGCCTGGGGTTCCATCGGCGTCATCCCCTACAGTTTCGCGGCAACATGGCAGCTCAGTTCCGTACCCATGTTCCTGCTGATGGGCTTTCTCTGCTATCACGCGGGCCTGACGAAGGGCATGTTTGACGCGGCCCGCATGTGGATGTCACGCCTGCCCGGTGGTCTCGCCATTGCCACGATCTTCGGTGCGGCGGGCTTTGCCGCCGTCACCGGGTCCTCTGTCGCCTGCGCCGCCGCCATGGGCCGGATCGCGGTGCCGGAGATGATGCGCCACCGGTATGACGCGTCCCTCGCGACGGGTACGGTGGCGGCCGCCGGGACCATCGGTGCCCTGATCCCGCCATCCATCCTGATGATCCTCTACGGCATCATTGCAGAGGTTCCGATCAGCGCGCTCTTCCTGGGCGGCGTCGGGGCCGGTCTGCTGACCACATTCAGCTATGTCGCGGTCGTCATGATCCGGGTGAAGCTGAAGCCCGAGCTTGCGCCCCAGTTGCACGAGGATGTTTCGCTGGCCGACAAGCTGGCGGCGCTGAAGGACACCTGGCCAGTGCTGTTGCTGATGCTGGGCGTCTTCGGTGGTCTCTTCTCGGGCGCATTCACGCCGACGGAGGCCGGTGCGGTCGGTGCCGCCATCGCCACCATCATCGCGGCCCTGAAGGGATCCCTGACCTGGGTCAGCTTCCGGGATGCGCTGTCTGAGACACTACTGACCTCCGCCTCCCTGTTCATCATCGCCATCGGTGCCAGCATGCTGACACGGTTCCTGGCGTTCAGCGGTGCCGGTGACTACCTGTCGGATGCCGTCACGGCGATGGGCGCGGACCCGCTGCTGCTGCTGATCGGCATTTCCCTGATCTACCTGCTGCTCGGCATGTTCCTGGAACCCATCGGGGCCATGCTGCTGACGCTGCCGATCCTGCTGCCGATCATCGATACCGCCGGCTTCAGCCTGATCTGGTTCGGTGTCCTGCTGACCAAGTTCCTGGAGATCGGCATGATCACGCCCCCCATCGGGCTGAATGTGTTCGTGATCAAGGGCGTGGTTGGTGACCTTGCATCAACCGGTGTGATCTTCCGGGGCATTGCCTGGTTCCTGGTCGCCGACCTGATGATCATCATTGCGCTGATCGCCGTGCCGGACATCATTCTCTACCTGCCGAATCTGGTGGGCTGACGCCGGAAACGGGCGCCGGGTGCCGAAGGTGGCCTATCACCTCTGTCACCCGCGCCCGGCTTCCGGGTATGATCCGGTCACCACCCGCCACAGCCGGATGGGGTGAGGACCGGAGGGGAACATGGAGATCTGCAACCTCACGCCTGCCACCGGGACCGAGATCCGCGGTATCGACGTGCGCGCGCTCGATGATGCCGGATTCGCAGTGATCGAGGAGCTCTGGCTGCAGCGCTGCCTGATCGTCATCCGTGACCAGCATCTGACGCCGGCGGAGTTGTGTGCCTTCAGCCGTCGGTTCGGCGAACTGGAACCACCGCCCGCCAGCGAATCCAGAAGACGTGATGAGGAAGCCCCGGAGATGTGGGTGATCTCCAATGTCGTGGAGAACGGGAAGGCCATTGGTGCGCTGGGCAGCGGCGAGGCCGAATGGCACACGGACATGTCCTACATCCCTGCCCCGCCCTCGGCTTCCGTGCTCTATGGACACGAGGTCGTCACCGACGGTGGCCGCACATGGTTCGCCAACATGATGGCGGCTCTCGACGCCATGCCGGCAGGATTGCGGGAGCGGTTGGAGGGGCAGACGATCAACCACGACTCCAGCTACACCTCGGCGGGCGACCTGCGCAAGGGCATGCAGGCGGTCACGGATGTCACGGCAGCCCCCGGTGCGCGCCACCCGGCCATACGCCCGCACTCAGTGACCGGGCGCGAAGCTCTCTTCACCGGTCGCCGTACCAACAGTTGGGTCGTGGGTATGGACGTCGCCGAGAGCGAGGAACTGCTGGACGAGATCTGGGCCTGGTGTACCCGCGCCGAGTTCCTGTACGTGCATGAATGGCGCCCCAATGACCTTCTGGTCTGGGACAATCGCTCGACCATTCATCGCCGGGAAGCCTTTGACGCAAGTGCGCGCAGGGTCATGTGGCGCTGTCAGGTACGGGACGTCGCCTGATCTGCCGCACGTTCCGGTCGCGTCAGCATTGCCGTACCACCATGATCATCAGAGGCGAATGTCGATGCTCGGACGCTGTGTTGCCAGGCCGGGCTGGAGATCAGCGCGGGTGCGCTCCGTGCCGTTCTGGTTCAGGAAGGCCGCGAAGTCGCGTGAGATCGCATCGTCCTCCCTCCGGTCGGATCGTGCCGACCTGTCGGAGATGTCCTGTTCGTATTCATCGCCATAGCCCCCGCGATCAGCTTCATCGCCTTCATCAGCACTGGCCGGACCCAATCCGGGAACTGCCGGTGCCTCCCCTGATCTCTGTCCGGCGGCCCTAGCACTGTCACTCTCACGGACGGCCTCATCACCGGCCTCGGACTTGCCAAGCGATTCCTCCAGCGCCGCCTTCTGCTCTTCAGCCCTGATCGCGTTGAGTTCGCTGCGTGCATCGGCGCGCTTGCTCTCCGCATCGGCCGCGACACTGCGGTCAGCGCCCGACGGTTCGACCGGAGCCAGCGCAGCGCGCTTGACGATCTCCATCTTCGCGATGGTCGCTTCAGGGTCACCGGCAATGGGGCTGGTGCTGATGGAGACATGGCCGCCCACGGCGTAGCTGCGCCCGTCCGGCCCTTTTTTCATCTCGTACTCAGGCGCCCCCGCATACTGGCCCCCGGCGGTCGCATGCGCCTGCTCGTGCGCGCGGACCTCCCGGTCACGCGCCTGGAGCTCCTTGATCTGCTCCCGCTCCTGCTCCGTCAGTTCGGTGCCTGTCGTGGTCGACTGTTTAGGGTCGGTAGCGGGCTTCTCGACTGTCCCGCTCTCTGCGCTGGCGGCAATCTGCGCTGCGATCAGCGTCCCACCGGCAACATTGGAGCCACGCGTCTCGCGAAAGCCTGAGGGCAATGCCGGATCACGCGCAGGTTCCCTCGTCTCGGCAGCCCGGCCTGCGGATTGCTGGGCGCGCGATATCTGAGGGAGACCCTCTGCACGGCTGGTCTGCAGTGCGCCGATCATCCGGTCAGACCTGTCAACGCGGAACGATTCAGTTGCATCGTCGCAGTGAAACAGGTGAATGTTAATCAATCGTCAACATGTGCGTCACAGGCTCATGCGCGACCGGTAACGAAACATGGTTACCGAAAAAACATGATCTTCATCACAATTTGTTCGAATAATTTGCCCGCTACCGGTGTTGCGTTATCGGGACCGAAAATTTTGGCCCCGGTAATGACCACCAATGACCGGGCAAGATATGTTGACTAAGGCACGCGAGCCAGAGATCAGGGACGCGGTGAGTGAAGTCTGCGGGAAGCTTTCCTCGACCGTTACACTCGAGACACTCCGATATTGGGAGTTCATTCGCGGGGAGCGTATCTGGCCGCTCAGACGCGATCTCAATCCGATGGATATCGTGGAGCATCTGCCGAATCTGATGATCCTCGGCGTGGAGCGTAATCCGCTCGATTTCGTCTATCGCCTGACCGGAACGCTGATCGACGAAAACATGCGGGGTCCACTGAAGGGCCGTCGCGTCAGTGAGCTGCCGCATCAGGCAGGCCCCGGAGAATATTGGGAGATGCTGCGTCAGGTCGCTGAACTGGGCCTGCCCTGCACGCGGCCGATGCCCTATATCGGACCGCATCAGGACTTCAAGCGCTGCGAGCTCGTTGCCCTGCCCCTGTCGGCGGAGGGGACCTGCGTGGACCAGATCCTGGTCGCGGCGGATTTCATCACGATCGTGGACGACTAGATCGCCCGGCTGTTCCCCGAAGGGGCGGGTCCTGTCAGACCACGCGCTTGCGTCGGGACGAGATCACGCCCGTATTCACGCCGAACCAGCCAATCTCGCCTGACAGGCGACCGTATTCGATCTTCGGGCAGCGGTTCATCACGACCTTCAGACCCGCAGCCTCCGCCTTTGCTGCCGCCGCATCGTTGCGCACACCAAGCTGCAGCCAGAGTACCTTCGCACCGATGCGGATCGCGTCATCCGCGATGGGCGGAATGGCGTCGGAGTTGCGGAAGCAGTCAACCATGTCGACAGCAACGTCGATGTCGTCAAGCGTGGCCACCGCCGGCTCACCGAGAATGACCGTGCCTGCCGCCGCTTCCTTCGGGTTTACCGGGATCACCCGATAGCCCTTTTCCTGCATGTACTTCGAGGCAAAGTAACTGGGCCGGTTCCAGTTGGCACTCGCCCCGACGACCGCCACGACCTTCACGGTCTGCAGGATGTCCCTGATGTAGGCATCACTGTAGCTGTCGTGCACCACGGCGACGTCATCCGCGCCCGCGGGCGTCATGCTCAGCGGTCCTCCCAGACTGGCGCGCGCTTGTCGATGAAGGCCTGAATGCCCTCATTGGCGTCGCGGGCCACCATGTTCTCCATCATCACGCCGGATGCATAATCATAGGCGGCGTTCAGGTCAGGCGCTTCAAGCTGGCGATAGAAGGCCTGCTTGCCGATCTTCAGCGTATAGGACGATTTCGATGCGATCCGCTCCGCCATCGCGGTGACAGCCGCATCCAGCTCCGCAGCCGGGGCCGTGCGGTTGACCAGCCCGAAACGAACGGCGTCGTCGGCACTCATCAGTTCGCCGGTCAGCAGCATTTCCATGGCGTGCTTGCGGCTGACATTGCGCCCCAGCGCCACCATCGGCGTATGGCAGAACAGGCCGATGTTCACCCCTGGCGTCGCAAACTTCGCGTCATCGGCCGCAATGGCCAGATCGGCGCTGGCGACAAGCTGGCACCCGGCAGCCGTTGCAATGCCGTGCACCCGCGCGATCACCGGTTTCGGGTGATTGACAATGGTCTGCATCATCGTCGAGCACTGCTCCAGCATCGCCTTGATGAAGGGACCATCCTGCTGGTTGCCACGTACCTCGCGCAGGTCATGCCCGGCACAGAAGCCGCGCCCTGCCCCTGCAATGACAATGACACGGCAGTTCGGATCATCCGCCAGGGCATCCAGTTCCTGCTGGATCCGCGTCATCAGCCCCGTCGAAAGGCTGTTGAAGGCGTCAGGCCGGTTCAGTGTCAGCCAGGTCACAGAACCACGGTCGTCCCGCAACAGCAGGTCCTCGTTCGCGGTGACGTCGGTCGAAGCGGCGTTCTCGGCAGTCATCGTGTCATCCTCCCCATGTTGTCGGGTTCGCAGTGGTCAGTTCAGCGCCCGCTGCAGCGACGGACCCATCATGTCAGCAAAATTGCCGGCAAAGAAATGGTCGCGCGTTGCCTCGCTGGCCTGCGCAAGCGATGCCTCGAAGCGGCCCAGCGGGTTCCGCCCCCCCTCCACGTGCGGATAGTCGGAGGAGAACAGGCAGACGGCGTCGCCCGCCTGTGACGCGATCCAGCCCACATCCTCTGTCGGGTAAGGCGTGACCCTGATCTGGCGCTGCACGTATTCCGACGGACGCAGCGACAGCTTCTGCAGGCGCTGTTCGTGCCGCAGGAAGGCGTCATAGGCGCTGTCGAGATAGCGCATCCAGCTCGGCACCCAGCTCGCCCCCTGCTCGATCACGCCGAACTTCAGGCGCGGGAAGCGGTCCATCACGCCGTCCAGGATCATCGTCGCCAGTGTCTGCATCACCGGATTCGGAATCGCCATGTAGTCGATGGAGCGGAAATTCTCCGCCCCGCCATGGAAGTCCTTCTCCATCGGCAGACCATTGTTGAAATAGGTCCGGTCGAAGAAGGTGCCGCCGGAGCCGACATGGAAGACGATGGGCACCCCGGCTTCCTCGGCCTGGGCCCAGACCGCGTCCAGGGCGATGTGGCTGGGGCTGTGGTCCTTCGGGCAGGCTGCGGCGATCATCAGGGCATTCGCACCATCACGGATCAGCGCCTTCGCAACCTGCGGCGCACGCTCCAGATCCATCAGCGGCACATAGGCGGTCGACAGCAGACGCCGGTCGACGCCGCAGAAATCGAACATGCCACGGTTATGCGCGTCGGCCATGCCGTAGGCAAAATCGGCGTCGCGACCATGCTCCGCCTCCTGCATCGGCTTGTTGGTGAAGGTATTGAAGACAAGCTGCGACGCGAAGCCGAGCAGGTCGAGCGCCTTCGGGCGGTCCTGCTTCAGCGTCGCCCCGATGGCGCGCCAGTTCTTGCGGTTCATCAGCTCCGCCTCATCCTCCGCGCGGTAGCTCGCGTCGCTGTGCAGGGCGATATCGTCGTTCACCCGCTCATGCTCACCCGGGGCCAGCGCTCCGGTGAAGATATCCGGCAACCGGTCGCGGAACTTCGGCGCCGCATAGTCGCGCAGCCAGTCCGCCGTCTCCATGATGTGTGCGTCCGCATCGTGATACAGCCGCCCTGTTGCGTATGGCATTGCGCTCTCCCCACCCAGTCTGTCACCTATTCGGCAGATACTATCAGCAATGCGGCAGCGGCTTGAACCTGTTGTCCGATCAATTATCCCATGCAGGGGACGCGTGACGTGACCGAACCGCGACTGTTCATCGAAGCCGACCTGAAACCGGATCAGCCGCTGACACTGACCGGCAACCAGCATCACTATCTGGCCAAGGTCCTGCGGCTTGGGGCCGGTGCGACGGTGAAGCTGTTCAATGGCCGCGACGGCGAATGGCGGGGCATCATTGATCAAATGGGCCGCCGGGAGGCGGAGGTCGTCCCGGGGGAGCAGTTGCGGCCCCAGGTGGCGGAGCCGGACCTCTGGCTGCTGTTTGCACCGATCAAGGGCAAGCGCGTCGATGCCATCGCCGAGAAGGCCGGCGAACTCGGCGTCTCCCGCATCCTGCCGGTGCTGACCCGCCGCACCGTGGTCAGTCGGGTGAATGTGGAGCGGTTGCAGGCCAACGCGCTGGAGGCTGCGGAACAGTGCGAACGCCTGAGCGTTCCGGAAGTGGCCGAACCGCGTGACCTCTCGGCGGTGCTGGAGGACTGGCCAGGCGGTCGCCGTCTTTACCTCGCCGACGAACGTGCGGACGCGACGCCGATTGCCACGGCTCTGGCGGATGAGGCGCGCCGCACCGAGACCATCCCGTCCGCTGCCGTGCTGATCGGGCCAGAGGGCGGCTTCGAGGAGGCGGAGAAGCAGATGGTCCGCGCCCTGCCCGACTGCATACCCGTCAGCCTCGGCCCCCGGTTGCTGCGCGCGGACACGGCCGTCTTCGCCACACTGGCGCTGTGGCAGGCCCACCTGGGCGACTGGCGCGGCGGCGACAATGGCTGGCCCGCCTGACGCGCATGGTCGCTAACTGCTCGCTTGCCCTTCCATCCCCATCCCTCGCGCCCTAAGTTCCCGGAACAAGAAAACGCTTCGGAGTGAATCGCCCATGTCGACCATGCTGGATAGCGAGGAAGCCCGCGCGCACTCGTCAACGATTGTCGAGGATCGCACGCAGCTGATCGACTTCCTCGCCTCCGGCTGCAAGCCGGCTGACCGCTGGCTCATCGGAACGGAGCACGAGAAATTCGGTTTCGATCTGGAGACCCTGAAGCCCATTCCCTATGAAGGTCCCGCCGGGATCAAGGCCCTGTTCAAGGGGCTGGAGCGCTTTGGCTGGGACCCGGTGATCGAGGGCGGTTATGCGGTCGCCATGTACATGGACGGCCAGGCCATCAGCCTGGAACCGGGCGGGCAGCTTGAACTTTCCGGTGCGCCGCTTGCCACGCTGCACCAGACCTGCGGTGAGGTGAACACCCACCTGGATCAGGTGAAGGCAGTCTCCAGCGAACTCGGGATCGGTTTCATCGGACTGGGGCATCATCCGCTGGCCCGTCGGGACGAGATCTCGATGATGCCGAAGGCCCGCTACGAAATCATGACCCGCTACATGCAGACCAAGGGCAACCTCGGCCTCGACATGATGTACCGGACCTGCACCATCCAGGTGAACCTCGACTTCGCGAGTGAAGCCGACATGGTGGAGAAGTTCCGCATCGGCATGGCGCTGCAGCCCATCGCGACGGCCCTGTTCGCCAACTCCCCGTTCCGGGAGGGGCAGCCGACGGGCATGCTCAGCAGCCGCAGCCATGTCTGGACCGACACGGACCCCGACCGCAGCGGAAATCTGCCCTTCATCTTCGACGAGGGATTCGGTTTCGAGCAGTATGCCGACTATGCCCTTGATGTGCCGATGTATTTCGTGTTCCGCGATGGCAAGTACGTGGAGGCGGCAGGTCAGTCGTTTCGCGACTTCCTGGCAGGCAAGCTGCCCGCCCTGCCCGGTGAGAAGCCGACGATCAAGGACTGGGACAATCACCTGACCACCCTGTTCCCGGAAGTGCGCATGAAGCGGTTCCTGGAGATGCGTGGGGCCGATGGCGGCCCGTGGCGCAGCATCTGCGCCCTGCCCGCCTTCTGGGTCGGTCTGCTCTATGATGACGCCGCGCGCGGCGAGGCTTCGGCACTGATCCGAGACTGGACCGCCGATGACGTGGATGCCATGCGCAACGCGGTGCCGACCCACGCGCTTAACGCCCCCGCCCCGGGCGGTCGCAAGGTGCTGGATGTGGCCCGGGACGCGGTCGCCATCGCGGAGCGCGGCCTGATCAATCGCAACCGCGAAGACGGCATGGGTCAGGATGAGCGCCATTTCATCGGCACCCTGAAGCGCATCGTTGAATCCGGCATGACACCGGCGGATGACCTGCTGGCCCGGTTCAACGGCGAATGGAACGGCGACGTGCGGCGGGTGTTCCGCGAATACGCCTACTGACCGGCGGACACCGGACCATGCCGCGCCCCCTGATCGTCGCCGCCTGGATGCTGTTCGGGGCGGTCGGCTTCGCCCTGATCATGGTGATCGTCCGCCATCTGTCGGCAAGTCTTGATCCCTTCGTCTTGAACTTCTGGCGCAGCATCTTCTCCATACTGATGTTCACGCCCTGGATCATGCGGGTCGGCTTCGGCGCGATGCGCACGAAACGCCTGCCGCTGTTCGCGCTGCGCTCGGTCGTCATGGTGGCATCATCGCTCATGCTGCTCTGGTCGGCGGTGCTGATCCCCATCGGGGAAGCCACGGCCATTACCTTCACCGCGCCGCTGTTCACCACCCTGCTCGCAGCGGTGATGCTGAAGGAGAAGGTGGGCCCCCGCCGCGTTGCCGCACTCGCCGTCGGGTTCGTGGGGGTGCTGGTCATGCTGCGGCCGGGGCAGGAAGCCATCAGCCTGGGCGCAATCCTGGCCATCGCCTCCTCGATCCTGTTCGGGTTCGTGGTGATCTTCGGCAAGCGCCTGTCCGCGTCCGAGGGACCGGAACTGGTCATCCTGATGCTGTCGATCTTCAACCTGCCGATCTCGTTCGTTCCCGCCGTGATCTTCTGGCAAGTGCCGCAGGGCGAGGAGTGGCTGTGGATCATCGGTCTCGGCATCGCCGCGAACATGAACATGTACGGCATCCAGCGCGCGATCTCCGCCGGGGATGCCAGTCTGGCGCAGGTCTTCGACTTCGTGCGCCTGCCGCTGTCCGTCGGCCTCGCCTGGTGGGCCTTTGCCGAAGTCCCGGATCCGTGGATGTGGGCCGGCGCGGCGATCATCTTCATCGCCACCGTCTACACGACGCGGCGGGAAGCGCAGTTGGCACGCAAGACCGCCGTTGGAATGACACCACGTACCCGGCCTTGAACTGAATTCGCATATCCGCATAACATTCGATTATGCGAACCAGTGCACTCCATGAAGCGACCGATGGCCCCGCCAGACGCTCCGCGCCCCAATCCATCGGGCGCATGCTGCTGATCCTGGAACGGCTGGTCGCGGCACGCGGTGGCGACAAGGCTGGTGTCAGCCTGGGCGACATTGCCGACGCGACGGGGGCCCCGAAGTCCAGCCTGCTGGGATTGCTGCAGGGTCTGCAGGATGAAGGGTGCATCCAGCGCGGTTCCGACGGCAGCTATTCCCTGGGTGATCGCTTCCTGCGGCTGGCAAGGCATGCGGTCTTCGGTGAGCAGATGGTGGACATCCTGCGACCCGTGCTGGCCGAACTGATGACGGAGACGGGCGAGACCGCCGTGCTGGGTGTCCTGTCTGCCGATCAGCGCATGATCACCTATCTCGACCGGGTCGAGTGCCCGAACCCCATTCGCTACACGGTGAAGGCCGGCGATCAGCGCGAGCTGCACTGCACGGCGGGCGGGAAGCTGCTGCTCGCCTATATGGAGCCTTCACGACGTGAGGCCTGCCTTGATGGCGCCGCACGTGAGCGTTTCACACCGACCACCATTACCGACCGGCGGAAGTTGCTGGCAGAACTGAAGCAGATCCGCGCCGAAGGGCTGTCACGCACGTGCGACGAGCGGATCGCCGGTGCGAGCGGTCTTGCCGTCCCCGTATTCGGGCCTGACGGCAATGTGTCGGCAACCATCCTGATCGCGGGCCCGAGCGAGCGCATGCGGCAGTCGGCGGTGCGACATGAGGCGGCAATGCACCGTGCCGCAGCGCGCTGCCGGGCATTCGGCTTCCGGCCCGGACCGAGAGACGTACCCGAGACAGCCCTGGGGAGGGAGATTTCATGAGCATCGATTTCACACCGGAACAACTGCAGATCCGCGACAGCGTCGAACGGCTGTGCAGCGACTTCGACGACGAATACTGGCTGGCGCGGGACACCGACGGCAGGTTCCCGGAAGACTTCTGCCGCGCCATTGCGGATCAGGGTTTCATGGGCATCGCGATGCCGGAGGAATACGGCGGCTCCGGCCTCGGCATCACGGAGGCGGCGATCCTGATGCAGGCGATCTCCCAGTCCGGTGCAGGAAACGGCGGCGTCTCGTCTGTCAGCCTAGGCATCTTCGGCCTCAATCCCGTGGTCCGCTACGGCACGGAGGAACAGAAGCGGCGGATGCTGCCGCCAGTGATAAAGCGCGACGACATCGCCTGCTTTGGCGTCACGGAGCCGAACACGGGCCTGGATACCACCCGTCTGAAGACGCGGGCCGTGCGGAAGGGTGACCGCTACATCGTGCATGGACAGAAGACCTGGATCAGCACGGCGCAGGTCGCGAACAAGATCATGCTGATCGCCCGCACCACCGATGAGGCCGATACGGAGAAGCCGATCGACGGCCTCAGCCTGTTCTTCACCGACCTCGACCGGTCAAAGGTGGAGATCAGGCAGATCGACAAGATGGGCCGGAAGTGCGTTGATTCAAATCAGGTTTTCATCGACGGGCTGGAGATTCCGGTGGAGAACCGGATCGGGGAAGAGGGCAAGGGCTTCCGCTATCTGCTGCATGGAATCAATCCCGAACGCATCCTGATCGCCGCCGGACTGGTGGGTCTCGGTCGCGCCGCCCTGCGCCGCGCCACCAACTATGCGAAGGAACGGGAGGTCTTCGGTCGCCCCATTGGGATGAACCAGGCGATCCAGCATCCGCTGGCCGAGAACTGGATGGAACTGGAGGCGGCAAACCTGATGGTCTTCCGCGCCGCCCAGCTCTACGACCGGGGCGAGGACAGTGGCGCCTTCGCCAATGCGGCGAAGTATCTGGCCGGTGAAGCAACATTCAAGGCCTGCAACGCCGCGATCCTGACCCATGGCGGCATGGGCTACGCGAAGGAGTATCACGTCGAGCGTTATCTGCGCGAAGCCCTGATCCATCGCATTGCACCGATCACCCCGCACCTGATCCTCTGCTACGTGGCGGAGCGGGTGCTGGGCCTGCCGAAGTCCTACTGAGCCATGGCAGGAAGCACGACGAAGCCGGAGACGGGCCAGCGCCCGCTTGACGGCATCCGGGTGATCGACCTGACGAACATGCTCATGGCGCCCTACACCAGCCAGATCCTGGGCGACATGGGCGCGGACGTGATCAAGGTGGAAGCCCCGGGGGGTGACCCGGTCAGGGGTATCGGGCCGATGCGCAATCCGGGCATGGGCGCGATCTTCCTCAATGTGAACCGCAGCAAGCGCAGCATCGTTCTCGACCTGAAACGGCCTGAAGCCCATGCAGCGATGCTCGATCTGCTGCGTGACGCCGATGTGCTGCTCTACAACCGCCGCCCAAAGGTGATGGCGCGGCTCGGGCTGGGATGGGAGACGGTCAGCGCACTCAATCCGCGCCTGATCTACGCTGGTCTCTTCGGCTATGGCCAGAACGGGCGCAACGCGGCCAAGCCCGCCTTCGATGACCTGATCCAGGGCGGGGTGGCGATCCCTGCCCTGTCCCATCGTGCCAGCGGTCACCCGCCCGCCTACGCCCCGACGGCGCTTGTGGACCGGGGAGTCGGCCTCTGGGCGGTCGGTCAGATCAATGCGGCACTGGTGCACCAACTGCGCACCGGCCGGGGCCAGCGCATCGACATGCCCATGTTCGAGATGATGGCCGGCTTCGTCCTGGGCGACCACATGGGTGGGGCAACCTTCAGTCCCGATCTGGGGCCGAGCGGCTATCCCCGGCTGCTGGTGCCGGACCGCCGTCCCTTCCCCACGAAGGACGGCCATGTCTGCCTGATGCTCTATACCGACCGCCACTGGCGCGACTTCATGCGCGATCAGGGGCGGGAGGAAGCCTTCGACAACGACCCGCGCTATCGTTCCATGACCAGCAGGACCGAGAATATCGGCAGCCTGTACAGTGAGCTGGCTGAGCTGTTGCTGACACGCACGACCGCCGAATGGCTGGAGACCTTCGACCGTCTCGACGTTCCGGCCGGTCCGCTCAACGACCTGGACGGTCTGATCGCGGAGCCGCACCTGGCAGATGTCGGCTTCTTCCAGGAAGTCGAACACCCGAGCGAGGGCACACTGCGGCAGATGGCCTATCCGGCCACCTGGTCCGAAACCCAGCCCGAATCCTCGCGCCCGGCCCCCGGACTGGGCGAGCATGGGCCCGAGATACTCGGTGAACTGGGTTATGACGCCGCGCGCATCAAGGCAGCGCTGGAAAACTGAGCCAATCCATCGAATGATGACCTTCGACCAACATGCAAAGGGGAGGAACACGCTATGTCTGGTTTGTACTACGAGGAATTCGAAGTCGGGATGGAGTTCAAGCATTCCCTGACGCGCACCATCACGGAGATGGACAACGTCATGTTCTGCGCCATGACACACAATCCGCAGCCACTGCACCTGGATGAGGAATTCTCCAAGGGCACCGAGTTCGGGCAGCGCATCGTGAACAGCCTGTTCACGCTGGGCCTGGTGATCGGCGTGACCGTCGGTGACACCACGCTGGGCACGACCATCGCCAACCTGGGCATGACCGACGTGCGTTTCGCCAACCCGGTGTTCCACGGCGATACCGTGCGCGCCGTGACCAAGGTGAAGAGCATGCGGGAGAGCAAGTCCCGCCCCAACGCCGGCATGGTGGTGTTCGAGCACTTCGGCTTCAACCAGCGCGGTGAGGAAGTCGCCTACTGTGTCCGTACCGCCTTCATGAAGAAGCGCCCGGCATGAGGCTGAACCGATCCTGGCTGTTCGTTCCCGGCGACAGCGAGCGCAAGCTCGCCAAGGGGCCGGACAACCCCGCCGATGCGCTGATCCTCGATCTGGAGGATGCCGTGTCCGATGACCGGCAGGAGATCGCGCGGGAGATGACGCGCGACTTCCTGAAGGCCCACCCGGACCGCTCCCGGCAGGAACTCTGGGTGCGGATCAACCCGCTTGATACGCCCCTGTCCCTGCCCGACCTGGTCGCGGTCATGCCCGGTGCGCCGAACGGCATCGTGCTGCCGAAGGTCTATTCGGCGGCGGACGTGAACACGCTCGCCACCATGCTTTCGGCACTGGAAACGCGGGAGGGTCTGGAACTCGGCTCGACCCGCATCCTCTGTGTCGCCACCGAGACCGCCCAGTCCCTGCTGACGTTCCATACCTATCTGGACAATGTGTCGGAGCGGCTGACGGCCCTGACCTGGGGCGGGGAGGATCTGGCGGCGGCCCTGGGAGCCAGTACCAACCGTCATCCCGATACAGGTGACTACGACGCGCCGTTCCAGCTTGCCAAGACGCTCTGCCTGACCACCGCCCGCGCCATCGACGCGCAACCGGTGGGGGTGGTCTACGTCGATTTCCGTGATCTGGAGGGACTGGAGGCGGAATGCCGTCGCGACCAGCGGTCGGGTTTCATCGGCAAGATCGCCATTCACCCGGCGCAGTCGGAGGTCATCAACCGTGCCTTCACCCCGACCGAGGAGGAAGTCACCCACGCCAAACGTGTCATAGCGGCGTTCGAGGACAATCCCGGTCTCGGCACCGTCGGCCTGGACGGCAAGATGCTGGACATGCCGCACCTGAAGCAGGCACGGAACCTGATGGCACTGGTTGCACAGTTCGGTGGCTGAGCCGGTTCACTACAGCCTGACCGACGGCGTGGCGACCCTGCACATGGATGACGGCAAGGCCAATGCCTTCGGTCATGAAATGATGCAGGCGCTCTCCGCCGCACTCGACCGGGCGGCAGGTGAAGCCGATGTGACAGTCATCCGGGGACGCGAGGGCGTGCTTTGCGGCGGATTTGACCTGAAGGTCATTCGCGGCGATCCGTCCGGCGTTCCCGCGCTTGTCAACGCCGGTCAGGATCTGCTGATGAAGGCCTGGCTGCACCCGCAACCGCTGCTGATCGGGGTGACCGGTCATGCGGTGGCCGCGGGAGCGTTGCTGGTGCTGACGGCGGACTGTCGCATCGGCATGGACGGTGACTTCCGCATCGGCCTGAACGAAACGGCCATCGGCCTCACCCTGCCCGCCTTCGCCATAGAACTGGCGGAGGCTCGGCTGGACCGCCGCGCGCTCACCATGGCGACGGTCGGCGCCCGGCTCTATTCCCCCGACGACGCGCTGAACGTCGGCTATCTGGATCAGGTCGCCGTGCCCGGCAATTTCGACGAGGCACTGGCCGCGGCAGCGGAGCAGATGAAGCAACTCGACAAGGCCGCAGTCGCAGGCGTGAAGCAGCGCCTGCGCGGTGCCGCCGCTGCCCGCGTCGCTCTGGGCAACAGCGTCTAGCAAAAATTCCATTGGTGCTCCTTCCTCCACAGGGGGAAGGAGAAGCGAAGTCGGCCCTTCCTGCTTACTCCGGCAGGACCGAGCGACCGGCGTAGAGCGCGTCCGGGCCCAGCATGTCCTCGATGCGGAGAAGCTGGTTGTACTTGGCTGTACGGTCGGAGCGGGCCAGCGAGCCGGTCTTGATCTGCCCGCAATTGGTCGCGACCGCCAGGTCGGCGATGGTCGCATCTTCGGTCTCGCCCGAACGGTGCGACATGACAGCGGTGTAGGAGGCGCGATGGGCCATGTCCACGGCTTCCAGCGTCTCGCTCAGGGTGCCGATCTGGTTGACTTTCACCAGGATGGAGTTGGCGACGCCGCGTGCGATGCCGTCGGCCAGACGCGCCGGGTTGGTGACGAACAGGTCGTCACCGACAAGCTGTACCTTGTCGCCCAGCCGTTCCGTCAGCATGGCCCAGCCTTCCCAGTCATCCTCGGCACATCCATCCTCGATGGAAATGATCGGGAACCGGGCACACAGGTTGGCGTAGTAATCGACGATCTGGCCCTGATCGAGGGACTTGCCTTCGCCCGCCAGCTCGTACTTGCCCTTGTGGAAGAATTCGGTCGAGGCCGCATCCAGTGCCACGAAGACATCCTCGCCCGGCAGGTATCCGGCCTTGGCAATGGCGGCCATGATGAATTCCAGCGCTTCCTCGGCACTGCCCAGCGACGGCGCGAAGCCGCCCTCGTCACCGACATTGGTGTTGTGCCCGGCATCCTGAAGCCGCTTCTTCAGCGCCTGGAAGACTTCCGCACCGCAGCGCAGTGCTTCCGAGAAACTGGACGCGCCGACCGGCATGATCATGAATTCCTGAATGTCGATCGGATTGTCGGCGTGGGCACCACCATTGATGATGTTCATCATCGGAACAGGCAGAGTGCGCGCCGACACGCCACCGACGTAGCGCCACAGTGGCTGGTCCAGCGCGTCCGCCGACGCCTTGGCCGCGGCCAGACTGACACCCAGGATGGCGTTGGCACCCAGGCGTGCCTTGTTTGGCGTGCCGTCCAGTTCGATCAGCATCCGGTCGATGGCGAGCTGGTCACTGGCATCCATGCCCGACAGCGCCTGGAAGATCTCGCCATTCACCGCCTCGACGGCCTGCAGCACGCCCTTGCCGCCATAGCGGTCGTCGTTGTCGCGCTTCTCCACCGCCTCATAGGAACCCGTGGAGGCACCGGACGGAACGGCGGCACGGCCGAAGGCCCCGCTGTCCAGCAGCATGTCGACCTCCACCGTCGGGTTGCCCCGGCTGTCCAGAATTTCACGTCCCACAATGTCGATGATGGCGGTCATCGGCGCCCTCCGTTGCGTTGGTCAGTCTGCTGCTGGCAACAGGTAGACCACAAACGGACAAATCTCAAAGGTGATTCCCCCGCCGCGCCACTTTCGCGCAAGAATTTGACCGGCTCAGACCGCCGCAACGTCCTTCGCAACGGCATCGAACGCCATCAGGCGACGCAGCAGCGCCTCAAGCTCGTTCACCGGTACCATGTTGGGGCCATCGGAAGGGGCATTGTCCGGGTCTTCGTGGGTCTCCATGAAGACAGCGGCGACACCGACGGCGACGGCGGCCCGCGCCAGCACAGGCACGAATTCGCGCTGTCCCCCGCTGCTGCCGCCCTGCCCGCCCGGCTGCTGCACTGAATGGGTGGCATCGAAGACCACCGGGCAGCCGGTCTGTTCCGCCATGATCGGCAGGCCCCGGAAGTCGGTGACCAGCGTGTTGTAGCCAAAACTGGCGCCGCGTTCGCAGACGGAGATGTTGTTGTTGCCGGTGCTGCGCAGCTTGTCGACCACGTTCTTCATGTCCCAGGGGGCGAGGAACTGCCCCTTCTTCACGTTGATGGCACAGCCTGTCTCCCCCGCCGCCAGCAGCAGATCGGTCTGGCGGCAGAGAAATGCCGGTATCTGCATCACATCCACGGCCTCGGCGACGATGGGGCACTGTTCCGCCGTATGCACGTCGGTCAGCACCGGCAGACCGGTCTTTTCCCGCACCTCGGCAAAGACCGCGAGGGACTTCTCCAGCCCCAGGCCACGCTTGCCGCCAACGCTGGTGCGATTGGCCTTGTCGAAGCTGGACTTGTAGATTGCCCGGATGCCGACGCGGTCCGCGATCTCCCGGATCGCGCCCGCCATCTCCAGCGCGTGTTCCCGGCTTTCCATCTGGCAGGGTCCGGCAATCAGCACCAACGGCAGGTCATTGCCGATGCGAATGTCGCCGACGGTCATGACGCCCGGTGCAGCGCCTCTCGCGGTATCGGCCATGTGCAGTACTTTCCTGTCGGGTTCGACCGTCGGAGACGGTCCGTGAAGGCAACTATACCAGACGCGACTGGCGAATGGCGGCCTCGACGAAACTGGCAAACAGGGGATGTGGCTCGAACGGGCGCGATTTCAACTCCGGATGGAACTGCACGCCTATGAACCAGGGATGATCCGTGATCTCCACAATTTCCGGCAGGCGACCGTCCGGTGACACGCCGGAGAAGATCATGCCGGCGGCCTCGAGCTGCTCGCGGTAATTGATATTGACCTCATAGCGATGCCGATGGCGCTCGCTGATCCGTTCCGAGCCGTAGATGTCGGCCACGTGACTGCCGCTCTTCAGTTCGGCCGGATAGGCCCCGAGACGCAGCGTGCCCCCCATGTTGGAGCGATCGCTGCGGACCTCGCGCTGGCCGTCCTCACCCTCCCAGTCCGTCATCAGACCGACCACGGGCTCGCTGCAGTCAGGATTGAACTCCGTGGACCCGGCCCCGTTGAGGCCGATCAGGCTGCGACAGGCCTCGATCACCGCCATCTGCATGCCGAAGCAGATACCGAGATAGGGGATGTTGCGGGTGCGCGCGAAACCGGCCGCGCGAATCTTGCCCTCCGATCCCCGTTCCCCGAATCCGCCGGGCACCAGGATCGCATGCACGTTCTCCAGTCGGTGCAGGGCGCTGCCATCTTCCTCGAAGATCGCGGAATCAACCCAGTCGATATCGACCTTCACATGGTTGGCGATGCCGCCGTGGCGCAGGGCCTCCGCCAGCGACTTGTAGGCGTCGGGCAATTCGATGTACTTGCCGACGATGCCGATGCGGACGGTGCCTTCCGGATTGCGCACCCGTTCCACGATGCGCAGCCAGCGGCTCAGTTCCGGCTCCACCGATACATCAAGGCGGAAGTGGCGCATCACCTCCACATCCAGCCCCTCCGAATGGAACATGATCGGCGCGGCATAGATGCTGTCCACATCAGGGGCCTGGATCACCGCATCAGGGCGGACGTTGCAGAACAGTGCGATCTTCTTGCGCTCGCTCTCCGGCACCGAATGTTCGCAACGGCAGATCAGGATGTCGGGCTGGATACCGATGGAACGCAGTTCCTTCACCGAATGCTGTGTCGGCTTGGTCTTCAGTTCACCGGCGGCGGAAATATAGGGCACCAGGGTCAGATGCATGAACAGGGCATGATCGCGGCCCAGTTCCTGACCCAGCTGCCGGATCGCCTCCAGGAATGGCAGGCTCTCGATGTCGCCGACCGTGCCACCGATCTCCACCAGCACGAAATCATGGCCATCGGTCCCGGCCCGGATGAATTCCTTGATGGCGTCGGTGATGTGCGGGATCACCTGCACGGTCGCGCCCAGATAATCGCCGCGCCGTTCGCGCTCGATCACGGTCTGATAGATGCGGCCCGTGGTGACATTGTCGGCCTTGTTGGCCGCAACCCCGGAGAAGCGTTCGTAGTGGCCCAGGTCGAGGTCTGTTTCCGCCCCGTCCTCCGTCACATAGACCTCACCATGCTGATAGGGACTCATCGTGCCCGGATCGACATTGATGTAGGGGTCAAGCTTGCGCAGGCGAACCTTGTGGCCGCGCGCCTGCAGCAGCGCCGCCAGTGATGCGGATGCCAGGCCCTTGCCAAGTGAGGAGACCACGCCGCCGGTGATGAAGATAAACCGCGTCATGGACCTCCCCTTTAGTCGAAAGCGCGCACGCACAAAAGCGCCGATTTGGATGATCGGCGCTAGGCGTTGATTCTGTTGGGATCAATCCGCCAGAGGAACGACCGGTCCACTCGGTTCAGCGGGTGCTTCCGTCGCCGGAGCGGTAATGATCGATTCGGGCTCGCCATGATTGCCGGTCAGAATCGCCAGCAGGATCGAGGTCGCGAAGAAGGCCACCGCCAGCATCGCCGTCGAACGGCTGAGCAGGTTGCCGGCCCCACGGGTGGACATCACGCCGCCGCCGCCGCCAATGCCGAGCGCGCCGCCTTCGGAACGCTGCATCAGGATCACGCCGGTCAGCGCGATTGCGATCAATACGTGGATGACAAGTACGATGATGATCATGGGTGTTGCCGTTCAGCCCTTCTGAGTGTCGCCGTCTCTTACACGAGCCATCGCCAGAACGAAAGCCCTGTGGCGGCTACAGTCGAATTCCGCAGGCGCCTACCTGATCTGCTCCAGCAGACCGGCGATCTCGCCGCCCCTGCCCCGTCCGTGATCGGCAAGCGCCTTGCGCCCGCCTGCGGCATAGACGGCGACTGCCGCCAGCAGTTCCTTCAGCCGATCCGCACTGGAGGCATCGAAGGGACACCAGGCCCCGCCGGACAGCCGTGCCATCTGCCGGAAGACACCGGTCGCATCCGGGTCGTGACCTTCCTGAAACAGGAACAACGGCACCTTCAGCAGGCCGAGCTGCCCTGCCTGATGGCAGAGTGCATCGGCATCCTCCTCCATACTGTCGCCGACGAAGACGACCGCCTGCACCGGCTTGTCCCGGGTTTCCTTCAGCGCCCGGGACAGCACCCGGCCGATCTGGGTACGCCCGCCAAGACATTGCACCTTCAGCATGGCATTGCGCAGTGCCGTTGCATCGCCGAACCATTTGCTGGCCTTGCATTCGCCGAAGCCGCGGTAGAACACCAGCTGCACATCCAGGCCACCCAGACCACGCGTCGTCTCGAACATCTCCGACTGGATGTGCAGCGCCTGGTCCCAGCTTCGCTGGCGGCTCGCCGTCGCATCCATGCCGAACAGCAGACGCCCCCGCCGCGTGCCGCCTGTCCGAGGCGCAGGCGTGGCCGCGACCTGAGCCAGAAAGGCATCAATGTCGCCCGCGTCACCTGTGTCCTTCTGCAGATCGCGTTTCACGCCGCCCTCGGTCTTCCTCTCCCGGGGACACATGCGCCCGCCGGGCTTTGGGTGCTGGGTACAGTCAGCTTCCTGGCTGCGGCTCGGGTTCCATGCCGCCGCCCTTCGGCTCCTCACCGCCGTGGCCGTCGGTCTCCGGCACGGCAGAGGACGGACCGGCCCCGTCACCACGGCCTTCCGTGTTCTCGTCGGGGCGGTTCAGTTCCTCACCGCGCTTCAGCGCCATGATTTCCTCGCCCGTCAGGGTTTCATACTCAAGCAGCGCCTTGGCCAGCTTGTGCAGCAGGTCGATATTCTCCGTCAGGATCCGCCGTGCGGTTTCCATGGCGTCATCGACCAGTCGACGGATCTCGGCATCGATCAGCTGCGCGGTATTCTCGGAGATGTTCTTCTGCTGCGTCACGGAGTGACCCAGGAAGACCTCTTCCTCGTTCGCGGAATAGCGCACCTGGCCCAGCTTGTCGGAATAGCCCCACTCCGTGATCATCCGCCGCGCCAGATTGGTCGCCTGCGAGATGTCGCTGGCCGCACCGGTGGTGATCTGGTCCTTGCCGAAGATGATCTCCTCAGCGATCCGGCCGCCCATGGCAACGCCGAGATGCGAGATCAGCTGCTCGTAACGCATCGAGAGCTGATCCTTCTCCGGCAGGCGCATGACCATGCCGAGCGCACGACCGCGCGGAATGATCGTTGCCTTGTGAATCGGGTCGGAGGCCGGCATGAACATGGAGACGATGGCATGACCGCCCTCGTGATAGGCCGTCAGCTTCTTCTCGTCCTCGTCCATGACCATGGAGCGCCGCTCGGCACCCATCATGACCTTGTCCTTGGCGTCCTCGAACTCCTGCATGGTCACGAGACGGTTGTTCTTGCGTGCGGCCAGCAGCGCGGCCTCGTTCACCAGATTCTGCAGGTCGGCACCGGAGAAGCCGGGGGTGCCGCGCGCGATCACGCGGGCATCCACGTTCGGGCCCAGGGGCACCTTGCGCATGTGAACCTTCAGGATCTTCTCGCGACCGAGAATGTCGGGCAGTGGCACCACCACCTGCCGGTCGAAACGGCCGGGACGCAGCAACGCCGGATCCAGCACATCGGGGCGGTTGGTGGCAGCGATCAGGATCACGCCCTCGTTCGCCTCGAAGCCGTCCATCTCCACCAGCAACTGGTTCAGCGTCTGCTCACGCTCGTCATTGCCGCCGCCGAGACCGGCACCACGATGGCGACCCACCGCGTCGATCTCGTCGATGAAGATGATGCAAGGCGCATTCTTCTTGCCCTGCTCGAACATGTCACGCACCCGGCTCGCACCGACACCGACGAACATCTCGACGAAGTCGGAACCGGAGATGGTGAAGAAAGGCACATTGGCCTCACCCGCGACAGCACGCGCAATCAGCGTCTTGCCCGTACCGGGGGAGCCGACCAGCAGACAGCCCTTCGGGATACGCCCGCCGAGCCGCTGGAACTTCTGGGGATCGCGCAGGAACTCCACGATCTCGTGCAGTTCCTCCTTGGCCTCATCGACACCGGCCACATCCTCGAACGTCACGCGGCCCTGGCGCTCGGTCATCAGCCGGGCCTTCGACTTGCCGAAGCCCATGGCCTTGCCACCGCCGCCCTGCATCTGCCGCATGAAGAAGATCCAGACGGCAATCAGCAGCAGCATCGGGAACCAGGACACGAAGATCGTGAACAGGCCGTTGCTTTCCTCCTGCGGCTTGGCATCGATATCGACGCCCCGCTCACGCAGGCTCTGGATCAGGTTAGGATCGGACGGCGCATAGGTACGGAACGCCTGTCCGCCGGACAGGTTGCCGGTGATCGAACGCCCCTCGATCGTCACGTTGCGGACGGAGCCCTCATCCACCCGGTTCATGAACTCGGAGTAGCTGAGGCTGGAACCCGACTCCTTCACCGAAGGGGTCTGGAACAGGTTCACCAGCGCAAGCGCCAGAACCACAATGATAATCCAGAACGCGATATTCCTGCCGAAAGGTGCCAACTGTCAGATGTCCTTGAACTCAGGGTGACCTGCTTTAGCAGATACGAAACATGCGAATACGATACCCCTAGCGGCAGGCGACCTCCACTGCAATCAGGACTTCGTACACGTTTCAGATAGTCCGGATTCTGCGGTGCACAAGCCGGGGAAGCGAAACATGTTTCAGCGCGGGGCCACAAAAAGGGGCGTGGCACGCACCAGCACATTGCCCGGCAGCCTGACGGCCTCCCCGAGCGGACAGCCGAGGGCTTCGCGCTGGCGGTAGACACAGGGCAACAGCGACGTATCCGCAACGCCGGGCCCGATGGAGATCGGATCGTTCAGGGGGGCTGATGCTTCGAGGCGGAACCGGCCATCCCAGAGCAGGCTCCGGGCCGCGCCCGGCAGCCAGTCATGAAACGGCAGATTCCGGTGCTCCCGCACCACCCGCACGCGCTTGCGGGACTGGCGAACGAGCGCATGGCCAAGCGTCAGCGTCAGCAGGGAATCGCCCTGTTGCAGGCGCGCGACAGCACGCTCCGCCTTCTCCAGTCCCGGCTGGATTCCTCCGGCCTGAGCCGCCGCCCTGAGCAACAGCCGCAGCCTGATCTCCTCCGGCAAGGCCTGAAACACGGACAGATCGAGGGTGACATCGCCAGCCGCGCCGATGATGGCGGATTCCTTCCAGACCCTGTCCGTCCAGGCCTGCAATGCGTCGGAGGCACGTGCCGCGCGGTCGGCCAGCCGGTTCAGCCGCGCCCGCTGCTGGTCCGAAGCCGGGTGCGCGGCCAGTTCCTCGTCGATCCTGTTGCGTTCATGCCGGGGATCGTCGTTGGTCGGATCATCGACCCAGGCAAGGCCCCTGGCAGCAAGCAGTGCGATCAGTTCCGACTTGGCCACGGAGAGCACCGGGCGGCAGATGCGGACCCCGTCCCGCACCACCATGGGCCGCATGGCGCCAAGTCCGTCGATGCCACTGCCACGCGCGATCCGCATGGTCACGGTTGCTGCCTGATCGTCGGCATGGTGACCGACGAACAGGCTGTCGATACCCTGCCCCCGGCACCAGTCGAGCATCAGCCCATAGCGGGCGTCCCGTGCCCGCGCCTGAAGCCCGGCGGCGGGCTTGGGACCGTCCCAGCGCAGCACCACATTCGGGACAGACGCGGCAGAGAGCCGTTCAGAAACCAGCCCTGCCTCGGCGTCCGACCCGGCCCTGATGCCATGATCGACGATCAGCGCCGTGACATGCCGCCCTTGGGCATGCGCCCAGTCACGCAGCAGAATGGCCAGCGCCATGCTGTCAGGGCCGCCGGAAACGGCAGCGGCAACCGAGCGGCCCGGATCGGGCAGTCCTGCCATCGCCTCCTGAAAGCGCAGCTCGGCTTCGGTCATCGGATCAGGCGCAACCGGCCTTCTGCTTCTCCCGCTGCATCCTGCGCTTGATGCTGCTCGAAGCGGTGGGATAGCGGTCGGTGAGTTCGTTGAAGACGGCACAGGCATCCTGCTTCTGATCCAGCACGACCAGCGTGATGCCCAGCTTCAGCAGGTTGTCCGGTGCCTTGGTGCTGGTGCGGTACTTCTGATAGCCGGTCAGGAAGGCGGAGGCCGCAGCCTCGTAGTCCTGACGCACATAGTGGCTTTCCCCCAGCCAGTACTGGGCGTTGCCCGCCAGCTCATGCTCCGGATGCAGTTCCAGGAAGGCCTTGAAGGCCTGTTCGGATTCGGCAAACCGCTTGGCCTGCAACAGGCCGAAGGCATGGATGTACTGATCCCTCGGCTCACCATCCGGCAGAGCCTGATTGATCGGTGTCCCGCCTGTCGGCGCGGTGCCGACGGCGGGTGCCGCAGCCAGCCGGTTCCCTGACGGTTCAGCCTCCACCTGCACGCCGGTGCCAGCGGGTGCGTTGCCTTGCGGCAGGCGGGCCACTTCCTCTGGCGTCACCTGCCCCAGTACCTGTGTACCCTGGGCCGCCCCCTCGACGGGCTGGGCATTGCCACCCGCCGCCAGATTCGTCGTGGCTGCCGGTGCGGGTGCCGCGGCCATGTTCCGCTCGATGGCGGTCAGCCGGAAATCCACGTCCTCCACCAGCTTGGTCATGCGGCTGTCGATCCGCCGCAGCTTGAAGTCCACTTCCTCGATGCGGTTGGTGAGGTTCTGCATCTCCTCTTCCAGCGCATTGATCTTCAGGATCAGACCTGCAGCGTCAGCCCGTTCGGCGACAGTCGCCGGGCCCGCACCGCCGCTATCCGTCGTCGGGGCGGCAGGCAGGGGCCGCCCGCCCAGCACATGCGCCTTCAGGTCCGTGACGGAGCGTTCCAGCCGCTGGACCCGATCATTCAGGGGGGCAAGATCCTGCGCGACAGAAGTCGTCGCCAGGGGTGCCGCCAGGCCAAGCACGAGAACAAGGGACATGAGTCCCCCGCGACCAGACACCATCATCATCGGATTCTCCTCTTCACGGACAAGAATGACCCGTCATTGACGTGAATGCATCTTCAATGGCGCAGAAATGCGACGAAAATGCGAAACGCGGTCCCGAGACGCAAATCGCCCGCCGTTGCACGCGGCAACGGCGGGCGAGAAACACTTGCTGCCACCCGGAGGTGGCACTTCACGACATCAGTTGGAGATGACCGTGACCGAGCGGCGGTTCTGGGCCCAGGCGCTCTCGTTATGACCCAGGGCGACCGGGCGCTCCTTGCCATAGGAAATCGTCGTCACGCGGGACGGCGCGATGCCCAGGCTGGCGAGATATTCCTTCGCCGCATTGGCACGACGCTCACCAAGACCAAGGTTGTACTCGCGGGTGCCGCGCTCATCGGCATGACCCTCCAGAACGATCCGCTTGGCCGGGAACCGGGCCAGGTAGGCAGCCTGACGGCGGAGCACATCCTGCGCGTCGCGGTTCAGTTCATGGCTGTCGAACGCGAAGAAGACACGGTCGCCGACGTTCAGCACGAAATGCTCCTGCGAACCTTCCTTCGGTCCGGCGGGCTGGGTCACGACCCTGGGTGTGGCCGCAGGTGCCGGTGCGGGGGCCGCAGTCTGCGTCGCGCCGCCCGAACCAGCATCGGAGGCGTCCGTAGCCGGCGGCTCGTCGGAGCAGGCTGCGAGAATAACCAGTGCGGCAACCATGCTGCCCGCCTTGACCAGAAAACCATGAGGCATGATGAATTAAGCTCCCTGCTGCGTCAGGACCATCCCGGTCCCAACGATGATCGAATCACGATGTACGCGGATGTCACAGGCAGGTGCCCCCCGACAACCATTAACCCGCTATTACCATCAAGTACGGTGAATCGGAACCGGACTCTGTGTCATCGGCGTGACCTCGCGACCTGTTTGTCAAGATGTCGCTCCCCCGATACGCCTCTTTCACTCCTCCAGCGGGGTCAGTGGCGACCATGCAGGATCGGAAGCATCGATCGGTGTTGCCACCTCCCGCAGGTTCTGCCCCGTCAGGTCGACCGACCAGAGCCGCACGCTGCCGCCGCGCCCATTGTCGTCCCCCGGTATCTGGCGGAAGAACATCAGCACACGGCCATTGGGCGACCATGTGGGACCTTCATCCAGGAAGCTTTCCGTCAGGATCCGCTCTCCCGTACCGTCAGGACGGATGACACCGATATAGAATCGCCCCTTGAGCAGCTTGGTGAAGGCGATCAGATCGCCGCGTGGCGACCAGACCGGTGTTGCATAACGTCCTTCCCCAAAGCTGATGCGCTGCACATCGGACCCGTCTGCATTCATGGTGTAGATCTGCTGCGTCCCCGACCGGTCGGAATTGAACGTCAGCCGGTCACCGTCCGGCGCAAAGCTGGGGGATGTGTCGATCGCCAGATGCCGTGTCAGCCGCGCCGTCACACGGGTCCGCAGGTCCATGACATAGACATCGGAGTTGCCGTTGCGGGCCATGGAGATCACCACCTTCTCCCCGTCCGGAGAGAAGCGCGGCGCATAGGTCATGCCGGGAAATTCGCCCAGGATCTCCTGCTGTCCCGTATCGATGTCATACAGATAGACCCGCGGCTGGTTGCCGACATAGGACATGTAGGTGACGACCTGCTGCGTCGGGGAGAAACGGGGCGTCAGGACAAGGTTGGCGCCATCCGTCAGGTACCTGTGATTGGCGGAGTCCTGATCCATGATGGCCAGGCGCTTCACCCGCCGGTCCGGCGGGCCGGATTCGGCGACATAGACGATGCGCGTGTCGAAGTAGCCTTCCTCCCCCGTCAGACGCTTGTAGATGGCGTCGGAGATGATGTGGCCGATGCGCCGGGCGTTCTCCGGTGTGGTGCGGAAGACGAGACCGGTGAGCTGGCTGGCACCGAAGACATCCCACAGGCGGAACTCTGTCCGCAGCTGCCCGTCACTCTCGATCCGGACACTGCCGGTGGCCAGCGCCTGCGCATCCAGCGGTCGCCAGTTGGTGAAGTTCGGGCGGACCAGCACATCCTCCGGCGATTCCAGATAGGCGGCCGGATTGATGAGGCGGAAGATGCTGGTGCGGGAAAGGTTCCCCCGGACGACCTCCGCGATCTCGCGGCCGAGTTCACGGGTCGTCGCGGTTTCCCCGTGCAGATCGGTGACCGCCACCGGCAATGGATCGACGGAGGCACTCGTGATGTCGATCCTCAACTGCGCTGTCGCCGGGCTCAGCGTGGCACCCAGGGCACCAAGGCACAGCATGACCAGGGTCGCTGCATTCAGAAGCTTCATTTACCGGATTCTTCCTTCAGGTTGAAACTGATCTCGATGGTGCGCCAGACGTCAAACTGGTCAGCAGGCAGCGAAAAGGGCTGGCTCCTGTCAATCGCTGCACGCACGCTGTCGACATATGCCTGAACTGTGGCGTCACTTTGACCGCCGTCATCCGTGACAGTCACCTCCGGCGTGCCGTTTAGCGTGCCGTCCGGGTTCATCTGCAGCACGGCCGTGACCTGGATCAGTTCGGCATCGCCGAAGACGTCCGGGACGACCCAGTTATCGGTCACATGGCTCTTCAGTGACCTGGCAAGGTCCGCCGGCTCCGCCAGCGCGGCAACGCTCGTAAGGACAGCAACCAGCGACACAGCCAGAAACGCAGTCAACCTGCTCATGGTTCCATTCTCCCCCGTCACTGACCGTAGACTTCCCTGAGCGAGAAGGTGAACACCATCTCCCGCCACTGCTCGAACTTGTCGGGCGGCATGGGCAGAGGCTGTGCCTTGTAGACCGCCCGCACCGCGCTGTCGGTAAAGGCCCGCACGACACGGCTGGCCTGACCGGCATCATCCACGTCAACCAGTTCGGGTTCCCGCGCCAGCGTGCCGTCCTTGTTCAGGAACAGGTGAACGTCGACCCGCATCTCGTGAATCCCCGGCGCGCCATGGTTCGGGCTCCAGTTGCGCGCCATGTGGCTGCGCAGCAGATCGCGTTCGGATACGGTCAGCACGGCATTGATGCGATTGCGTGCGGTCCCCCCCTCCCCGATCCGGATGTTGGCGATCCGGGTCTCGTTCTTCTCCACCGGCGGCGTGGGCTTTTCCTTGTTCAGCCGGTCCAGCTTGGCCGACAGCCGGTCGAACAGGGCCTCCTGCTCGTCCGGAGCCTTCTGCGGTCGTGCCTCGGGCACCGGCGTGGTTGCCTTGGCGACCTGCTCGGGCCGGGGCTTCGGTACTTCCGGCAGGGGTGGCGGCGGTGTCTTCTCCACGGGTTTCGGTTCCGGGATCGGCAGCGGCTCCAGCTTCGCCAGTTTCTCGACCTTCTCCTCGATCTGCTTGCGCGGGGCCAGGGTTCCGTCGGGATCCAGTTCCACCACCGGCCGCGGGGTCGGCGGCGGCGGCGGTGCCTCAGCCTCCGGCTCCGGCAGGGGGGCAGGAACAGGTTCCGGGGCCGGGGCGACCTCGGCCGTTTCGGTCTCCACAGGTGGCGGCGGTGGCGGCGGCGCGGTCTCCGGTGGCGGCTGACGCTCCTGGTCCGGGGCGCTGATCGGCACGTCGGGCGCGGGCTCGTCGGGCTCACCCGCGGTCTTCAGATTGGTTTCCGGTCCGACGGTCTCGTAGGACACCGTCACGATGGTCTCCGCATTCACGGGTTCACTGTCACTGAACGACGGCAGGTCAAGCGCCAGCGCCCCGGCAACAACCAGATGAAAGACAACCGATATGGTGGCGGAGCGGATCACAGCTCTGGGTACCTGTCCTTGTCCGGTTGCGGGCCTGCCCTGGACCCGGTGAGACTATTGGGCGTCGACGCGGCCGGGTGCCTGCGCCACCAGTGCGACACGGGTGAAGCCCGCGGCATTGATGGTGCCCATGACCTCCATCACGCGTCCGTAGTCGATTGTCCGGTCGCCACGCACGAAGATCCTCCGATCCTGCGCAGCGTCGGTGATCGCGGTGAGCTTCGGCACCAGATCACCAAGCTGTACTTCCTTTTCCTGCAGAAAGATCCGACCGTCCTTGTCGATGGTTATCGCAAGAGGTTCATCCAGACCCTGAAGTGTGGGGGCCACAGCCTTCGGCAGTTCGACCGGCACACCGACGGAAAGCAACGGCGCCGCGATCATGAAGACCACAAGCAGGACCAGCATGACATCGACGAATGGTGTCACGTTGATCTGGGACATTGGTTCATAGCGCTTGCGACGGAACCGCCCGCCCTGCATCTGAGCGCCCATCAGTTGCTGTCCCCCTCATCCAGTTGCCGCGACATGATGGCGGAGAACTCGCCCGCAAAGCCTTCCAGCCGTGTGGCGTAGCGCCCGAGATCATTGGAGAACTTGTTGTATGCGATGGTCGCCGGAATGGCGGCGACAAGACCCAGCGCCGTGGCGAACAGCGCCTCCGCGATGCCCGGTGCCACGACGGCAAGGGACGTGTTCTTGGTGGCGGCGATGGACTGGAAACTGCCCATGATGCCCCAGACCGTGCCGAACAGGCCAACGAAGGGTGCCGTCGATCCGACCGTTGCCAGGACCCCCAGGTAACGCTCCAGCCGCTCAACCTCCCGATCGATGCTGATGCGCATGACCTGCCCGATGCGGTCCTGCAGACCGGCACGCAGGTGATCCTTGCCGGTCAGGCCCCGCTCCGCCGTGCGCCGCCATTCACGCATGGCTCCGGCAAACAGCACCGCCATGGGATGATTGGCCTTGGCGCCGATCTCGTCATACAGCGCCTCCAGGCTGCCGCCGGACCAGAACTCCTTCTCGAAGCTGTCCGCCTGACGCCAGACACGGCGATAGCGCACCCACTTTTCGAAAATGATCGACCAGCACCAGATCGAGGCACCAAGCAGCACCAGCATCACAAGTTGCACCACGATGTCCGAACGCAGGAACAGCGCCCACATGGACAGGTCAGCGGCATTGAGCCCCTCGATACCGGCTGCCACAACTTCCTGATTCATTGTTTCTCTTCTCCGCCTCGTGTTGTCAGCGCTGTCAGCCGGTCGCGCACCAGGGCGGGAATCCGCCTCGGTCGCCCGTCCAGCCCGATGAATGCGGCGCGCACCTGCGTTTGCACCAGCATCTCGTCCTGCCGCATCACGTTCTGCGACAGGGACAGTGTTGCCCCCTTCATTTCAGTCAATCGCGTCTCGACCACGAGATCGTCGTCAAGCCGCGCCGGAGCCAGATAGCTGGCCGTGACATCCCTGACAGCAAACATTGCGCCAGAGTCCTGCTCCATCATTGCCCGCTGGTCGATCCCCAGCAAACGCAGCATGTCCGACCGCGCCCGCTCGGTGAACTTCAGGTAGTTCGCGTAATAGACGATGGCACCCGCATCGGTATCTTCCCAATAGACCCGCACGGGCATCAGGTGTGCATCGCCCTGGATACGCCCCCTTGCCCCGGACGGATCAGACTGGGTTGAATCAGTCATCGGCACCATCCGGCAGGTCGAGGGAGGACTGACCGCCATCGTGGCCGGCGGCCGGTGACGGGGCGGTCAGTCCCAGGTGCTGCCAGGCTGCCGCCGTCATCATGCGCCCGCGTGGTGTGCGGACGATCAGGGCAAGCTGCATCAGATAGGGTTCGATGATGTCCTCGATCGCGTCGCGCGGCTCCGACAGGGCCGCCGCCAGATTGTCGACCCCCACCGGCCCCCCGCCATAGGACTGGGCCATGCAGGTGAGATAGCGCCGGTCCATGCCGTCCAGACCCAGACCATCGACCTCCAGCCGTGTCAGGGCCGCATCCGCCTTCACCCGGTCCACCGTTTCTGCCCCCGCCACGGACGCGAAGTCCCGCACCCGGCGCAGCAGGCGGCCCGCCACGCGCGGTGTGCCCCGCGCGCGCTTGGCGATCTCGGCGCAACCGTCTTCGGTCAGGCTCAGCCCCAGCACCTCCGCACCCCGGCGGACAATGCGTTCAAGCTCCGCCGGCTTGTAGAACTCCAGCCGGCAGGGAATGCCGAACCGGTCCCGCAGCGGCGTGGTCAGCAGACCCGACCGTGTGGTGGCGGCGACAAGCGTGAACGGCGGCAGGTCGATCTTCACGGATCGTGCCGCCGGTCCCTCCCCGATGATCAGGTCCAGCTGAAAGTCTTCCATGGCCGGATATAGAATCTCTTCTACGGCAGGATTAAGGCGATGAATCTCGTCGATGAACAGCACATCGCGCTCTTCCAGATTGGTCAGGATCGCGGCGAGATCCCCTGCCCGTGCGATGACCGGTCCGGACGTCGCCCGAAAGTTGACCCCCAGTTCCCGCGCCACGATCTGCGCCAGCGTGGTCTTGCCCAGCCCCGGCGGGCCAAAGAACAGCACATGGTCCATCGCCTCCGACCGGCCCCGGGCGGCGGAGATGAACACGTCCAGGTTCTCGCGGACCTTCTGCTGGCCGATGAAGTCATCCAGGACCTGGGGGCGCATGGTCGCCTCCCCCATGTCCTCATCACGCCGCTCCCCGGTGATCAGCCGTTCCTCGCTCATGTCGCCAGCGCCTTCAGTCCGGCAGTGATGAGGGCTGATACGTCCGCATCCTCACCGACGGCCGCTTTGGCACGGCGCACGGCCACCTCTGCCTCCGCCTTGCGGTAGCCCAGGTTGACCAGCGCCGAGACCGCGTCAGCCGCAGCACCCACCGGTCCGGCGGGCGCTGTCAGCACTGCGCCATCCGCAGCAGGCGCGATACCGCCCATCTTCTCCTTCAGTTCGCTTGTCAGCCTCTGCGCCAGACGCTTGCCGACCCCCTGCGCGCGGGTCAGCAGAGCCACGTCGCCTGAACTGATCGCGTTCTGCACGTCCGTGACGGTCAGGGCCGACAGGATCGCCAGTGCCACCTTCGCGCCGACGCCCTGCACGGTCTGCAGGACCAGGAACAGGTCCCGCTCCGCCAGTTCGGCAAAGCCATAGAGGTGGATGTGATCTTCCCGCACGTGGGTCTCGATCTCCAGCGCCGCGGCGTCGCCGACCTGACCGAGTTGCTGCAGCGTCCGCCCCGAACAGAAGACGAGATAGCCGACACCACCAACGTCGATGATGGCGTGTTCCTCCCCCAGTCGGTCCACCCTGCCCTTCAGCCGCGCGATCATGTCCGCTCCGCCCATTGTTTCGCCTGGGCGCGGGTGCCGACGAATCGTCACCTGCGCACCCTCGCTGAATAGCAGATTTGCCGCAGCCCGGCGCTCCGATATGCTGTTGTCGGCATGACAGGGGAGGACTGGAAATGCTGAGCAAGGCTGACAATGATCTGCTGACCCTGACCGGACCCGGAACGGCGATGGGCAACCTGTTCCGCGAGTTCTGGCATCCGGTGGCGCTGCTTGCGGAAGTCGAGGAAGTGGACGCCGCCCCGAAGCGACTGAAGATCCTGGGCGTGGACATGCTGCTGTTCCGCCAGAGCGACGGTCGCCTGGGCCTCGTGGAGCCGCGCTGTCCCCATCGCGGTGCCGACCTGTTCTGGGGCCGGAACGAGGAATGCGGCCTGCGCTGCATCTATCATGGCTGGAAGTTCGATGTGGACGGCAAGTGCGTTGACATCCCCAACATGGTGCCCGGCAAGTTGCGCGACAATTTCCTGAAGATGGTGCACATCCACAGCTATCCGATCAGGGAATGGGGCGGCATGGTCTGGGCATGGATGGGTGATCCGGCGCAGGCGGTCGATCTGCCCCGTGTCGAATGGGCGTTGGTCCCGGATTCACACCGCTATGTCTCGAAGAAGCTGCAGGAATGCAACTGGGCGCAGGCGCTGGAGGGCGCCATCGATACCGCGCACTTCACCTTCGTCCATCGCAACCTGACCCCGCCCCCGGCACACCTGTCGGTATATGCCGACAAGCGGGCGGCCTGGATCGATGCCGACGGCGCACCCTACTACGAGGTGCTGGAGCATGATGCGGGTCTGGTGCTCGGCGGCGCCCGCCGCGGTGATCCGGGGGAGACCTACTGGCGGATCAGCCAGTACATGGTGCCGAACCATGCAACCGCCCCCAACGCCATGCCGGGGGAGACCTACACCGCCCAGACCTGGGTGCCGGTGGATGACGAGAACTGCTGGATCTTCACCACGGCCTGGAACCCCGACCGTCCGCTGAATGAGGAAGAGCTGTTCCGCTACAACTCAGGCCGCAGCGTGCATGCCGAAGTGGACGAGAACTACGTGCCGCTGCGCCGTCGGGCCAATGACTACATGATCGATCGGGAAGCACAGAAGACCGTGTCCTTCACGGGAATCACCGGACTTTCGGAGCAGGATGCCTGCGTGCAGGACAGCCAGGGGCGTATTGCCGACAGGACGCGCGAGACGCTGACACCCTCCGACGAAGGCGTCGTGCGTTTCCGGAAGCTGATCATGGGACTGGCCAGGAAGCTGGAGATCGGCGAACGGCCTGCCGCCGCCAGCACACCTGGTGCCTACCGGACGCGCAGTGGCGGGGCGATCGCGCCGGAGGGCACCGGCCTCGCGGAAGTGATGCGTGACCGCTTCGGCGACCCGCGCGGGGTCATCTCCGACGCGGCGGACTGAGGGTCAGACAGACAGGCCGACCCTGCCCCCGGGTCCGGAGGCAGGGTCGAACCGGTATCAGCTTGCAGCGCGCTGCGGCTGACGGCGCGGCTTGCGGCTGTCAGGCTTTGCCGCCGGACGGCCACCATCCCGATTGCCGGCCGGGGCGCCATTGCGCCCGCGCTCGTTGCGACCGCCTTCGGCATTGCGCTTCCACGGCCGTGTGGAACTGCTGTTGCCGCCAGGCTTGCGGCCACGACCGCCGCCACCCTTCTTCTGCGGCGCATGGGCCGGCAGGATCACGGGCTCACCATCTTCATCCGTCTTCTTCAGATCCATGGCGATCAGCCGCTCGATATCACGCAGCAGTCCGCGTTCCTCGCTGTCACAGAAGGCGATGGCGACACCGCTCTTGCCCGCGCGGGCCGTCCGCCCGATGCGATGGACATAGGACTCCGGCACGTTCGGCAGTTCGAAGTTGATGACGTGGGTCACCCCATCGATGTCGATGCCACGGGCCGCAACATCCGTCGCCACCATGACGCTCACACGCCCGTCCTTGAACTGGCCCAGGGCACGGTCACGCTGTGACTGGTTCTTGTTGCCATGGATCGCCACGGCATTGATGCCTTCGCGTTCCAGATGCTTCGTGATCTTGTCAGCACCGTGCTTGGTGCGGCTGAAGACGATGGTGCGCTCGGCCTGCTCCGACTTCAGCACATCGACCAGGACACGCTTCTTGTCGCCCGCGGGGATCATCATCACCCTCTGCGAAATCAGCTCGATCGGCTGCGCCACCGGGGCCACGGCGATCTCGACCGGACGGTCGAGGAAATCCTTGGCAAGGGCACGGATCGGCGTCGGCATGGTCGCGGACAGCAGCGCGGTCTGACGCTCCTTCGGCACGGCCTGCATGATGCGGCGGATCGCCGGGATGAAACCGAGATCCAGCATGTGGTCGGCTTCGTCCAGGATCACGGTCTCGACCATGTCCAGCTTGATCGCGCCGGTATTCATGTGGTCGAGCAGCCGCCCCGGCGTGGCGACGACAATGTCGACACCGGGCTTCAGCGCCTTGATCTGCGGGAACGGCTTAACGCCACCGACGACAAGCGCGACGGAGGGGCGGATATGGCGACCGTAGACACGGATGCTGTCGCGGATCTGGGCCGCCAGTTCGCGCGTCGGCGCCAGGATCAGCGCACCGCAATGGCGCTGCGTGCGCGGAACGGGATGGGTGATCAGACGCTGCAGCAGCGGCAGCACGAAGGCGGCAGTCTTGCCGGTGCCGGTCTGGGCCGTGCCCAGCACATCGCGATCATCCAGCATGACCGGAATGACCTTCTGCTGGATCGGGGTCGGGCTGGTATAGCCTTCCCCGTTGAGCGCGCGCAGCAGGGGTTCGGCGAGGCCGAGTTCATCAAATTTTGTCAAGTTCAGTACTTTCCTGTGACCCGACCCTCAGGTCAGGCACATATCAACCGGGAATCACACGTCGGGGGCCATTTGCCCCGGAACGACCCGGTACACATTGTTCGGAAGAGCTTGCGTAGATCAGCCGCCGATGTCTGGCGCACCTGGCGCCGCTTCAAGGCAACGATCTCACGAAGAAAATCGTGCAATCACACACTGCAAGCGAACAGAATCGCCCTCTACGCACAGTGCATCTGCGAACGCTTAGAGCATATTCCTTTCGCATGCGCAAACGAAATGCCGCTCAGCACTCTGCCGGGGGTACAGAATGCCGTGAATTGCACTATGTTCGCGTCCACACATCCCGATGTCGAGGCGAGCGCTATGACGGATACCGAAGATCCCTTCGACCTGTTTCAGACCTGGTTGAAGGAAGCGAGCGAAAGTGAGCCGAACGACCCGAACGCCATGTCCGTGGCCACGGTCGATGAGTCCGGCATGCCCAATGTCCGCATGGTGCTGCTGAAAGGCGCGGATCACCGGGGCTTCACGTTCTACACGAACTTCGAGAGCCAGAAGGGCAAGGAGATCCTGTTCGCGCGCAAGGCCGCGCTGTGTTTCCACTGGAAGTCACTGCGCCGTCAGATACGCGTCCAGGGGCCTGTCGAAGTGGTGGATGACGCGGAGGCGGATGCCTATTTCGCGTCCCGGCCCCGTGACAGCCGCATCGGTGCCTGGGCGTCGGAACAGAGCCGCCCGATGGAAGGGCGCTTCGAATTCGAGAAGAGGATCGCGAAATTCGCGGCGAAACATGCCATTGGCGAGGTTCCCCGCCCGCCGCACTGGTCCGGGTTCCGCGTCGTGCCGACCCGTTTCGAGTTCTGGCGGGACAAGCCGTTCCGCCTGCATGAACGCAATATCTACCGCCGCATCGGCACCGAGGACTGGACCAGGGAAATCCTCTACCCCTGACGGTCGACCAGGAAGCTCACACAGCAGGAAGCCATGACAAGCCAAGCCAGCAATCCCGGACGACTGATGCGTCTGGCGACATACGCCTCCGCCTCAACGGCGGGCGTGCTGATCGTGATCAAGGTCTTCGCCTTCGCGATGACCGGGTCAACGGCAATGCTGGGTTCCCTGCTGGATTCCGCGCTCGACCTCGCTGCCTCCCTGATCAACCTCTTTGCGGTGCGCTACAGCCTGCAGGCCGCCGACGCGGAGCACCGTTTCGGGCACGGCAAGGCCGAGTCCCTCGGCGCACTGGGTCAGGGCGCACTGATCGCGGGTTCCGCCGTCTTCCTGGCCTGGGAGAGCATTGCCAACATAGCCAATCCCGAGCCGGTGACCGCGGGCAATATCGGCATCATCGTCATGCTGGTCTCCATCGCCCTCACCTTTGCCCTCGTCAGCTTTCAGCGTTTCGTTGTGAACCGTTCCGGATCCGTGGCGATCAGCGCGGACCTGCTGCACTATGCAGGCGACCTGGCGATGAACGCCGGAGTCATCGTGGCACTGGTGCTTTCCGGTGTCCTGGGCTGGCATGTCGCGGACCCGATCATCGGTCTGCTGATCGCGGCCTGGCTGCTGCGGGGCGCGTGGCGGATCGCGATGAGCGCATTCGACCAGCTCATGGACCGGGAACTGCCGGTGGATGAGCGGGAGCGGATCCATGCCGCCGCCGTGGCCGTGGACGGCGTTCGCGCGGTGCATGACCTGCGCACGCGGCAGTCGGGCATCGACACATTCGTGCAGATCCACGTGGAGCTGGATGGCGGCATGCGCCTGTTCCACGCCCATGTGATCGCCGATCTGGTCGAGGCCGAGGTTCAGTTGATCCACCCGGGGACCGAGGTCTTCGTTCATCTGGATCCCGCCGGTGTCGAGGATTTCGCCGACACGATGGAACGCGTGACCTCCAGCGAGCTGGCGGGTAGCAGCAATACGCAGGGGGACAGCAATCCGCCCTCCCCCGATGCCGGACAACAGGGTACGATGCGATCATGACAGAACGTGGCAAGACACTCATCCTGACCGGCGCCAGTCGCGGCATCGGCCATGCAACCGTGAAGCGTTTCGGCGCAGCGGGGTGGCGCATCATCACGGTTTCCCGCCACGCGTTCTCGGAGGATTGTCCGTGGGACGGCGGTCTGGAAAACCATGTCCAGCTCGACCTCTCCAACGTGGACGGCATCCGTCAGGGCATCGAGCTGCTGCGGTCGAAGCTGGACAATGGACGCCTCGACGCGCTGATCAACAATGCCGGTATCTCGCCGAAGGCCGAAGACGGCGGGCGCCTCAGCACGCTGAACACGGAAGCTGATGACTGGCATCACGTCTTCAACGTCAACCTGTTCGCGCCGGTGCTGCTGGCACGCGGCCTGTTTCACGAGCTGAAGGCGGCGAAGGGCTGCATCGTCAATGTCACCTCCATCGCCGGCAGCCGGGTTCACCCCTTCGCCGGTTCGGCCTACGCCAGTTCGAAGGCAGCCCTCGCCGCGCTGACGCGGGAGATGGCGGCCGACCTCGGGCCGCACGGTGTCCGTGTGAACGCCATTGCCCCCGGTGAGATCGATACCCCGATCCTGTCACCCGGAACCGAGATGATGCTGGAGGATATCCCCCTGCATCGCCTCGGCACACCGGAAGAGGTGGCCTCGACGATCTATTTCCTCTGCTCCGCCCAGGCGAGCTACGTGACCGGTGCCGAAGTGCACATCAATGGCGGCCAGCACGTCTGACACCCGGCCATCTGTGCAGGATTCGGAGGTTCCCGTTCGGAGATCGCGGACGCGGGTGAGATGATCCATCCGCCACGCATCAGCGAAAGGCCGGAAAGTTTTGCTTATGTTCCCATTCTGGACTTGCATCAGGATGCCCGACTGTCACTAACTCGGGGACACGAGTGAGGTGACTGGCCGTCGAGTCGCGGGCGGTCTGATGCGGGACTGCTTTGCCATGAACCATGTCGACGCGCCCATGGCGCGCAGAATTCTGCTGCAACGACAGCAACTTGCCGACAACCCGAGGACAGCGATTGACCGGGATGGGCTGCTCGGCCTGATCGAACGACTGGGGTTCGTACAGGTCGACAGCATCTCCACGGTCGAACGCGCGCACCACATGATCCTGTTCGCGCGCAACAATACCTATCGCCCGGAAATGCTGCAGCGGATGCTGGAGCGTGATCGCAGCCTGTTCGAGAACTGGACGCATGACGCTTCCGTCATTCCCTCACGTTTCTTCCCCTACTGGCGGCGGCGGTTCCTGCGGGACGGGCCTGCCATCCTGGGCCGCTGGCGCAAGTGGCGGGAGGAGGGTTTCGAGCAGCAGTTTGACGATGTGCTGCGTCATGTGCGGGACAACGGCCCGGTGAAGGCACGCGACATGGCTCCCGGGGGCCGCCCCGCCGGTGGCTGGTGGGACTGGCACCCGTCAAAGACCGCGCTGGAGTTCCATTGGCGCACGGGTGCCCTGTCGGTCTGCCACAGGGAGGGTTTCGAGAAGGTCTATGACCTGACCGAACGGGTCATGCAGGCAGAACACCTCTCCGACCCGCCGGAGGAGGAGGCCTTCATCGACTGGGCCTGCCGCTCGGCGCTGCGCAGGCTCGGGATCGCCACCACGGGCGAGATCGCCGGGTTCTGGGGCATCATTTCCCCGGCGGAGGCCAGGCGCTGGAGCGAAAGTGCGACGGGTGCCGAATTTCCCCGGGTGACAGTGGGCAGCGTGCTGGATCAGCGCCCCCGAACGGCGCTGGCCGATCCCGCCGTGCTTGACCAGAAGCCCGATGACATTGCCCTGCCACCGCGCCTGCGGGTGCTGAGCCCGTTCGACCCTCTGATCCGCGACCGGAAGCGGTGCCAGCGGCTGTTCGGATTCGACTACCGCATCGAGATCTTCACACCGGCCGAGAAGCGTCAGTACGGATATTACGTCTTCCCGCTGCTGGAGGGAGACCGGCTGGTCGGCCGGATCGACATGAAGCGGCAGGCCGACGCGGACGCTCTGGTGGTCCGCAAGCTCTGGTGGGAACCGGGCGTCCGTGCCTCCGCCCAGCGTGACGCACGGCTGGAGGCGGAACTGGAACGTATCCGTCGCTTCGTGAAGGCTGGCTCCGTCCGCTACGCCGATGACTGGCGGACTTGACGCGGCGGCCGGTTGCCAACATATAGCGGCTCAGGTCTCCGGCACCTGCCGCCCGTTTGCGAAAGCATTGGTGAAGCCGGACATTGGAACGTCTGCCATTCAGCACACCCTGAACGGTGGCAATACGGGCTCCCACTCCTTCGATAGAACAGGTGTGCGTGATCGGAGACGAACCATGTCTGAGAAGCTTCAGACCCACGCCGACAATCTGAAACAGCAGGCCAGACGCCTGCGCACCACACTGGCCGGTTCCGGTCAGGCCATCAGCCATGCCCAGGCGCTGGAGGCCGTCGCGAAGCAGCACGGTTTCCGTGACTGGAACACGGCGGCGGCCCATGTGCCGACGCGCGCCCCGCGTCCGAACATCCTGCGTCTGATGCCGGGGGATCGCGTCACGGGCGAGTACCTGGGCCAGCCGTTCCGGGGCGAAGTGCGTTCCGTGAACGTGATCTCGAAGGACCGCCTGACCCGGATCAGCGTCGAATTCGACGAAGCCGTCGATGTCGTGTCCTTCGAGAGCTTCTCGTCCTGGCGGAAGCGGGTCACGAGCCAGATCGGGCCGGACGGGGTCTCCCCCCAGAAACGCTCCGACGGGACACCGCACATGCGGATTGGCCTTGAGGGGTCATTCTGAGTGGATCAGCCGACCCGGACCCCTGCCCCGCCATCGACGGGCAGGATCGCGCCAGTGATGAACCGGGCCTCGTCTGAGGCCAGAAACAGCACCGCGTGGGCAGTGTCCCACGCGGTGCCCATCTGACCCAGCAGGGGAACCTGCCGGTTCCTCTCCTGCCGTACGGTCTCGGTATCCAGTCCACGGGCCGCGGCACCGCCACTGACCGCCATTGGCGTATCCATCAGGCCGGGGGCAATGGCGTTGCAGCGCACGCCATACTTGGCATTTCCGATGGCGACCGAGGTTGTCAGCCGGTTCATTGCGGCCTTCGACATCTCGTAGGCGACCATGTTGCTGCCGCCGAAGGAGGCGAGCGAGGAGATGTTGATGATGCAGCCGCTGCCCTGGTTGCGCATCTCCGGAATGGTGGCGCGGATCATGCGCCAGGCCCCCTTCGTGTTCACGTCGAAGATGCGTTCCACCGCCTCCTCCGACGCCCGGTGGGCCGGGCCGTCACCGCCACCGCCAATGCCGACATTGTTGACCAGAATGTCGATACGGCCCTCCGCGCCCATGGTCTGCTGCACCAGACCGACACAGTCGAAGGTCTGGGTGACATCACAGCGCACGGCTGAGGCATGTCCACCCTCGGCTCCGATCATGGCGACGGTTTCCTCTGCCCTTTCCGGATCACGGTCGGCTGCAACCACGCGCGCGCCGGCACGCGCGAACAGCAGTGCCATGGCGCGTCCATTGCCCGTGGTCTCCCCGGGCGTCTGACCGGCACCGCAGATCAGGGCAACCTTGCCCTCCAGCCGCCCCGCTACACTCATCGTTTCAGGTCCGGATCCAGTTCGAGTCCTTCATCAAGCTGAACCCCGAACGTATTGAGAATCATGGAAACCTGCGTGTACTGACCAACGCTGAAGACAATATCCATGCGCTGCTTGTCGGTCAGGCCCGACAGCGCGTTCCATGTGGCTTCGCTGATGAAGTGGTCGGTCACCAGTTCGTCGGTCGCCTGCAGCATGGCACGGTCGAGATCGCTCCATTCCGGATCTTCCGGACCCCGCTTGATGCGGGCAATCTCGGCGTCCGTCAGTCCGCAATCCTTCCCGATGACGACATGCTGCGCCCACTCGTAGCCGGACTTGCACATGAAGCCCGTGCGCAGGATCACCAGTTCCCGGTCACGCGGGGAAAGGTCGTTGCGTGACGAGAGCACATATCCGCCCCAGAGGTTGAAACGCTTCAGCGCCTTCGGTGCCCGCGCGAGCGTGCGGAAGATGTTGAGCACCCAGCCTTCGCGGATGAAGTAGTCCAGCGCATCGCGCTGTTCCTCGGTGAATTCATTGTCCTGCAGCGGTGCGAAACGCGGCTTCTGAAGTCTCATGGCTCTCTCCCCCAATGTTCACCGCATGACAGCAGGGCAAAGGCGAGCGGTCCAGTGCCAGCTTCGGCATGGGGATCATTCGGGGCCGAAATCAGGCGCCCAGCGAGGGCGCGCGACGCATGTAGACCCCCGCGATCTTCCAGACGCCGTCTTCCTGGCGTTCCATGATGTAGGTGCCGATGGTCGAATCGCCCCCGGTGCCGAGAAACCAGACCTCCTGTACCAGCCGCTCGCCATCGCGTTTCAGTTCCCTGAATTCCACGGCCCTTGGCCGGTAGACATCGGGGTAGCCGGTTCGAACCATGGTCATGAAATTGTCGGCCGTGCCGAACTTGGAACGGATGACCGGCGCGGCGAAGGAGAAGGCACGCTCCCCGTCATCAGCCCGAAACGCCTCGATCTGCTGGTTGATCACGTCGCGGATGGACTCCGCATCGGCGTCGGCATGTGCCTGCATGGGAAGCACCGTGGCCAGCAGCATCACGATCGATAGAGCCAGAGCGCGCATGTCATCCTCCTCCACGAAGCCCTGAATGATAGACGTTCAGGGGCGAAGGGCGGATCACATTTTCCGGGCTGACCGGTCGCGGCGCAGGGATCAGCTGGCGGACGCCAGGTTCGCCTTCGCGTCCTGCAGCAGGGCAACCAGGCGATCCTGATCATCCTTGGCCATGCCGCTGGTCAGCTGGCGATGCACCTCCTTGCCGCGTTCCTGCATCTCCCGGATCAGCGGTTTCACATGCTCCGTCAGATAGACGCGCTTCGCACGGCGGTCGGTCGCGTCGGGACGGCGCTCCACCCAGCCCTTGGCCTCCAGACGGTCCAGCAGACCGCCCAGCGCCACCTTGCCGATATCCAGCACATCCGCCAGCTCGGTCTGATTGTGTCCGTCGTAGCGGATCAGGAAGACCAGTACCCACCACTGCGAGCGGGTGAGGTTCAGGTCCCGTACCTTGCGGTCGTACTCGCGCGTCATCAGGCGCGCGACATCGCTGATCAGGAACTCCAGGTTCCGGCCGAGTGGGGGCTCATCCGCCATGAGCGATCAGGTCCGATTCTGAAAAGTATGCATTGCTGACAATACGCAATACAGATCAGTTCAGGTCCTGTCGCCGCGACCTCACGCCGCCATGTTGAGCAGGGTCATGACATCATCCAGCCCGTTCACCTTGCGCGGGTTGGTATGCAGCCACCGGTCATGCAGGCTGTTCTTCGCCACGACATCGAACTGGTCCGGCCCGACGCCGACCGCCGACAGGCTGCGTGGCAGGCCCAGTCCGTCGATCAGTTCATGCAGCACATCACCCGCCTCCGCGCCGGGCTGCCCAAGTGCTTCGGCGATGATCTTCTGGCGTTCCCGGTTGGTGTCCTCCTCCGCGTTCCAGCGCAGGACCGTGGGCAGCATGATGCAGCTGGTATAGCCGTGCGGCACGTCGCAGGTGCCGCCCAGGATATGGCCGATTGCATGGCTGGCCCCCATGGGCACGCCCGCCGTCACGGCCGTCATCGAAAGCCAGGCCCCCTGCAGGCAATCCAGCCGCCCCTCCATGTCCGACGGATCGGCCTTCACGCGCGCCAGCCCGGAAGACAGCAGCCGCAGGGCATGCAGCGACGCGCCGTCGCAAAAGGCATTGGTCTGCGGGCTGCAGATGGCCTCCACCGCATGATCGACCGCGCGGATGCCCGTGGAGAGCCAGACCCATTCGGGCGTGTGGACGGTCGGCGCCGGGTCCAGGATGACGGACAACGGCACAAGCGAGGGATGGCGGTATCCCTGCTTCACCTTGATGCGCGGGTCCGTGCAGCCGCCCAGCGGGTTGAACTCGCCACCGGAAAGTGTCGTCGGCACCGTGATCTGGCGGACTGTCGCGGGGCGCAGGTCCGGCATCGTCACCTTGCCGTCGTCGGTCGTGCCGATGCAGTAGTCGTCCAGTTCGGCCATGTCGGTGACGCCATGTTCCAGGCAGACCTGCATCACCTTGCCCGCATCGGTGACGGAGCCACCGCCGAAGGTCACCAGCAGGTCGGCACCGGCGTCGCGCGCGGCATTCGCGGCTTCCACCACCTTGTCGCGCGGCGTATGGGGTGGAATACCGGCAAAGCGTCCGGCGTAGCGATCACCGAGTGCAGCGGCGACCCGGTCCACCTCATCGGTCGTGTCGTTCATGGTCTTGCCGACCAGCAGGAAGACCTTCTTCTTGTCCAGCCGCAGCGCCTCCGCCTTCACCGCATCCGCTGCTGCCTGGCCGAAGATGACCTGTTCCATTTCCGAAAACCGGATCACACCACCGCGCATCTGCACCCCTCCCCGGGTCCATGTTTCAATCTGGGCGGCAGTTTGCACAGGGAACAGCGCAACAGCCAGCCCCTACCGGACGGCGGCAGGGAACATTTCCCTTCTCATCCAGGGCAATCACCGCCATATCGGGGCCATGACAAGCTCCACACGCCAACCGATGTTCAATGCGCCGCCATGGTCACTGCGACTGGCGGGGCTGTTGCTGCTGATCCACCTCGCCTTCTTCCTGATGCCGGATGACATGGCGAACGATGTCGGCTCCCTGCTGGTCTTCGTGCCCTCGTTCCTGGATGCCGGCGCGCCCTATTACTGGACCCTGCTGACCTACGCGCTCATCCATGCGGATGTGATTCACGTCGGATTCAATGCCGCCCTGCTGCTGGCGCTGGGCAGCTACGTGGAGCGCGCGGTGGGCGGCGCACTGTTCCTGCTGATCTTCAGCCTCTGTGCCATTGGTGGCGCGCTCGCGTTCTGGGTGCTGAACGGCAATGGCGTGATGCTGGGCGCATCAGGTGGTGTCGATGGTCTGATGGGGACCGCCGCCGTGCTGCTCTACCGGAACCGGGACGTCGATCCGCGGGCGCGGATGATGATGGTCATGGTCTGCATCGTTGTGGTCATGAACCTGCTGATGGCCTTCTCCGGCGGAACCGGCGTGGCGTGGGAGGCTCATCTGGGCGGTTTGTTCTGCGGGCTGCTCTATGGCTACGCGGTGCAGAACCGCGCGCCGAAGGGCATCATCAGGCGCTGAGTCTCCGCACCACCGGTCAGACCAGCATCACCACCAGTTCCCGACGGGCATGATCAGGCTGAGGGCAATCGTCTCCGAACCCGGATTCTGTGTGCCGAGCCCGGCATTGGAGATGTGGTTCAGGCTCAGCCCGAGCCGCGTGCCGCCGTCAAAACGCCAGGCGAACTCGATCTGGGAACGGAACTGCAGCAGGTAACCGAGGTCCTTGCTGTCGCCCTTCATGTAGATGCCCGGCGCGAAGCTCGGCGTGATGACGAAGTTGTCGGACGGGAACCAGTCGATCAGCACACCGGCATAGACGTGCGCTGCGGAACGGTCATTGACCATGAAGCCGCCGAAAGGCTTGAGAATGCTCAATCCCTTGTCATGGCGATACTCCATCCGGGCCTCCAGCCCCTCGTCCTCGCGCTGGATCGCATCGAAGAAACCGATGGAGAGGCTGTAGAGAGGTCCATCCTCGGATGGATCAGCTGCATTTGCAGGACCGGCGAAAAGCGCGACAATCAGCGCGAATGCAACCGACCGAAGCAGTTGAATGCCAGACATGATGATTCCCCTCGTCCACAACGCGTCCGCTGCAAGTCGTAAGGGCAAAGGATGGTTCGCGCAATCCTGGCGACGGTGCCCGGGTCCGGTGGCCGTGATGATGGCAACGCTGATTGCCGGACTGATTGTCCCGCCTGCCGCTCTCGCCGCATCACCGCAGTCCCTGCCGGCAGGCGAACCCGGTATGGTGGTGGAGGTCGTCGATGGCGACACGGTCGTGCTCGACACGGGGGTGGAGGTCCGCATGGTCGGCATCCAGGCGCCAAAGCTGCCGCTTGGCCGCAGGGGCTTCCAGAGCTGGCCGCTGGCCGAGGACGCGAAGGTCACGCTGGAATCGCTGGTGGCGAACCGACGTTTCACACCGCATTTCGGTGGTCGGCAGATGGACCGCCACGGCCGCGCCCTGGCGCATCTGGTCTCGGAGGGTGGCATCTGGCTGCAGGGAGAGATGCTGCGGCTCGGCTTTGCAAGGGTCTACTCCTTCCCTGACAACACGGCTCTGGTGGAGGAGATGCTGGCGCTGGAACAGTCCGCCCGCGCCGCCCGCTTCGGCATCTGGAGCCATCCCTTCTATGCCTTGCGCGAGGCCGATCCGGCGCAGCTTTCCGGCCTCGTCGGCACCTTTCAGCTTGTAGAGGGACGCGTCCTGGACGCGGCGGAGGTGCGCGGCACTGTCTATCTGAACCATGGAAAGGACTGGCGCACCGACTACACGACCATGATTGACCGCCGGTCCATGAAGGCGTTCCGCGCCGCCGGTCTGGACCCGGCAACCTGGTCCGGAACAAAGGTGCGTGTGCGTGGCTGGCTCCGGTCCCGCAACGGACCTATGATAGAGGCAACACATCCGCAGCAGATCGAGCTGCTGGATGAAGCAGTTGAAACCGAACGAGAGTAGTTGCGTGAGAATGCGTATCTGGAAGCCCCTTGCGACATGGCTGCCGATGGCGGTCATGGTCCTCACCGCCGCCTGCACTACAGTCACCAATCCCGCCACCGGCGAAAGCGAACTGACAACCGTCTCGCCCGCGCAGGAGCGTGCGATCGGGGCGCAGGAACACCCCAAGGTCGTCGCCGAATTCGGCGGTGAATATGGCGATGCCCAGTTGAAGGAATACGTCAATTCAATCGGACAACGTCTTGCGAAGAATGCTGAACTTCCTGCTGACACATTCACCTTCACCCTGCTTGATTCACCTGTCGTGAACGCATTCGCGCTGCCGGGTGGCTATGTCTATGTCACCCGTGGCCTGCTGACCCTGCTGAGTGATGAATCGGAACTCGCCGGTGTCATGGGGCACGAAATCGGACATGTCACGGCCCGGCATGGTGCCCGGCGCCAGACCCGGGGAACCATTGCCAATATCCTGGCCGCCGGCGTCGGCATCCTGACCGGAAACCGGCAGGTGGCGCAGCTTGGGCAGGTGGCCGCGCAGGGCTTCATGGCCAGCTACAGCCGCGACAACGAGCGGGAGGCAGACCAGCTTGGTGTCCGCTATCTCGGCCGCACCGGCTACAACACCCTCGGCATGGCGCATTCGCTGGAGGCGATCGGTCGCCACAGTGACCTGCTGGCGAAGGTCAGCGGAGCCGAGGCGCAGGGTTTCAACTTCTTCCAGACCCACCCGCAGACGCCGGAACGCGTCGCCAACACCGTGCAGCTTGCGAAGGTCGGCCCGACGGTCCAGAATCCCGTTACCGGACGCGACCAGTATCTGAACGCCATTTCCGGCATGATCTACGGGGACAGCCCCGCGCAGGGCTTTGCACGCGGCACCCGTTTCGTGCATCCCAACATGCGGTTCGCCTTCGACGTGCCCGACGGTTTCAAGCTGGACAATCTGCCCAACGCCGTCCTGGCTGCCGGTCCTGACGGCACCCGGATCGCCTTTGACCGGGAGACCGATCGCAACGCCGTCGCCCAGTATCGGGACATGGCCGACTACATCAGCCGCAAGTGGGCGCGCGGTGCGCGGGGACGTGATCTGCGCAGCACACGGATCGGCGGGTTCCCGGCCGCCACTGCGACGGTCTTCATGACCGCGCAGAACGGCCAGCAGTTCGAGGCGAAGATCGCCGCGATCCGCTTCTCCGACAGCCAGATCTTCCGCTTTCTGATGGCAGCCCCGACACGGGTTGCCGGGCGCTACGCCAGGGCTTTCGACGATGCGATCCAGAGCTTCCGCTCCCTGAGCCCGAAGCAGGCCGCCGAGTACAGGCCGCTCCGCGTCTATGCCTATACCGTGCGGCGCGGAGACACGGTTTCGGAACTGGCGTCGCGCATGAACATCGACCGCTTCGACGAGGAACGCTTCCGCGCCATCAATGCGCTCGGCCCCGATGAAGGGCTGCAGGCGGGTCAGCGGATCAAGATCATCCGCGAATAGTCACGCAGGCCTGCTTCCGGGCTGATCCGCACGGCAGCCATGTGCTTGACCGGACTGGCCACGCGCCACATGTGAGGCGCTGGCTCAGTCGTCCTGCTGGCTGGTGCCATCCCTCCTGCCCGCCCGCCCCCGGAAGGAAGCTCCATGACCGATATTGCCGCCCGACCGGGCAAGATCGAGGCAACGGCGATGATGATCGCCCTGCTCGCGGCGCTGATGGCACTCGGTCAGTTCGCGACCAATGTCTACCTGCCTTCCCTGCCGACAATCCGGGACCAGTTCGCCTCCAACGACACCATGGCCCAGCTCACCCTGACCGCGTACCTGATCGGGTTTGCGGTCATGCAGCTTTTCTACGGGCCAGTTTCAGATCGGTTTGGCCGTCGCCCGCTGCTGATCTACGGCACCGTCGTCTTCACGCTGGGCTGCCTGGTCTGCGTGCTCGCACCCAGCATGGAGATCCTGATCGCCGGGCGGGTGACGCAGGCGGTTGGCGCTGCCGCCAGCCTGGTGGTGGCGCGAGCGGTTGTGCGTGACAGTTTCGACGGCGACCAGTTGCAGCGTGTCATGGCGCTGGTCAGCATGTTCTTCGCCCTGGTCCCCGGCATGTCGCCCTTCATCGGTGGCCTGATCGAGGAATATGCCGGCTGGCGCTGGATATTCGTCCTGACCGGCATCGCCGGGGGCATCGTGCTCGTATGGATGATGCGCCGCATCCCCGAGACCCTGAAGACGCCCATGCCGCGCCTCGATCTGGCGTCCGTGTTCGTGGGCTACGGCGTGGTGCTGCGTTCCGCCCATTTCCGGCGCTACGCCCTTGCCAATGCCTTCATCTTCGGGGCCATGTTCGCCTTCTTCGGTGGCTCCCCGAAGCTGTATATCGAGATCCTGGGCGTGACACCGAAGGAGTTCGGCTTCTATCCGCCGCTGGCCTCCGTCGGATTCGTCATCGGAGGCATCACGGTCAGCAAGCTGACCGGGCGCGTCAGCAGTGTCACGATCTGCAATCTGGGACTTGCGGTCCTGATCATCGGCACTGCGATCAGCGTCGTGCTGCCCCTGGCCGGGATCGTTCACAAGCATGGCTTCAACCTTGCCATCGTGATCTTCGTTTCCGGTCTCGGCATCTTCCTGCCAACCGCCATGGCCAATGCCCTGCAGTCCTTCCCCGAACGCGCCGGTACGGCATCCGCGATGATGGGTTTCCTGCAGATGGCAGGCGCCGCCGCGGGCAGCGCGCTGGTGGGCCTGTATCAGGAGCAGGCGCCGATCCTGACCTATCCGGTGGTTATGCTGGCCATGACCCTCGCCGCCACCTTCGTGTTCGTCGTCGAGGGTCGACGGCGCGCGCCGACAGGCTGAGGAGAAGGCCCCGGAGTCCGTCGGCTCAACCACCTGTCACGCCTTCGTCCGGACCTCCTGCTGATCCATCCACTGGATCATGTCCTCGATGGCAACAACCGGCATGTCGTGGCGACGGGCGAACTCGGTGATCTCCGGCAGGCGCGCCATGCTGCCGTCCGGATTGGCCAGTTCGCACAGCACCGCGGCGGGCTTGAACCCTGCCAGTTCCGCCAGATCGACGGAGGCTTCCGTGTGACCACGCCGGACGCGGACGCCCCCGTCGGCGGCACGCAGCGGAAAGACATGGCCCGGGCTGGCAAGGTCGGCCGCCCGCGCCTGCGGGGCAATCGCAGCCCGCACGGTGGTGACACGGTCGGCCGCCGAGACACCGGTCGTCACCCCCTCCTTCGCCTCGATGGAGACCGTGAAGGCCGTCCCCATGCGGGAGGTGTTGCGCGTCACCATGGGGGCCAGCCCCAGATGGTCGATCAGATGCCCGCGCATCGGCAGGCAGACGATGCCGCTGCATTCGCGGATCAGCATGGCCATCTGGCGTTCGCTGACCGTCTCCGCCACGAAGACCAGGTCGCCCTCGTTCTCCCGATCCTCGTCGTCGACGATCAGGATGCCGCGCCCCTGCCCCAGCGCCGCAATGGCCGCATCGACGCGCGCGACGGCGGTCCCGAACTGATCCAGCAATGATTGATAACCCAGTGTCTGCACGTTGCCCTCCTCCAGGCGTGACGGCCGGACTCAGGGCAACAGGTCGCGCGGATGCCGCACCCACAACGGGACACGCACACCACCCGGCGACGCACGGTCGATGGTCAGGCACGCGGGCGCGCCTATCCCTCCGACACATGCTGGCTGCATCTCTCCCATCCGGACTGTTACCGTCGGCCCCGGAATCACACCGGGTCTGCTGACCCCGGACCCCGACCGCAGAAGACTGCGGTCCCTGTCCGGGCGCTCGCGGGCTTTGCACCGGTCCATCGCTGGACCCGGCACTTACCGCCGGTCGGGATTTTCACCCTGCCCTGAGATCAAGCCAAATTTTCGACTCACTGCTCCCCCGAAGGAGAACACCCGAACGCTATCAGGCACCGCAGCCCGGTCAATAGGGCACCATGCAAGCCTGTCATGCCGCCGCGATCTCCTGGATGATGCGGATGGTCTCCTCCGGTTGGTCGAGCAGGACGTGGTGATAGGCGTCGGGCATCTCGATGAAGCTGGTACCTGCGGGCGCGACGGAGCGCATGTAGGACATGGTGTCCGGCGTGCACAGCGCGCTGAGCGTGCCCCAGACGACATGCAGCGGCACGGTCAGGCGCGGAAAGCGGTCGCGCTGGTCCTGCCAGTAGCTGTCACCGAAGGCCGGATGCCCGAAAATGTTGGTCCGGGCCTTCCATATCCAGCCGCGCGCGGTCTCCATGATGCCGGTGTCGGCGATGTAGTTCACCGCCCAGGCGTTCACCACAGGCTGTTCCGGGATCAGGCGGAACCGTTCCAGCGCGATCTCCCGCTTCGGATAGCGGCGCGGGGCGATCTTCGGCGGCGCCGGACGTGCCCCGGCGATCTCCGGCGGCGGATAGATCGGTGAATCCATCATCACCAGGGCCCGGATCAGCTCCGGCCGGGTCTCAGCCAGGAACATGGACATGCCGCCACCGAAGCTGTGACCGATCAGCAGTGGCGGGGCATCGAAACCGGCGTCGGCAATGACACTTGCGATGTCCTGGGCAAAGCCTTCCGGCGTTGCGTTGCGCCGCTCCTCCGAATCTCCCATTCCGGCGAAATCCATGGCGGCAACGCGATGGGTCTCCGCGAGGGCCGGGGCGATGAAGTCCCACCAGCCGGAATGCGCCGCATTGCCGTGGCAGAGGACAATGCCCGGTGCCCCTGCCGCGCCGCGCAGCCTGTAATGGATATTCGCGCCGCCGCTTTCGACGAACCGCTGCTCCCATGGGCTATCCACGGCCGCACGAAACCAGTCCGGCGCGGTGTCTCGCCAGTTGCTCATTCTGTCCCTCCCCAAAGGCGCAAGCGCATCCTGGGCGGAATCATAGGCAGGAAAGCGTCAGGCGCCCAAGCGTTTCGGGCGGGGTGCAGGGTCAAGCCCGATGCAGATCAGGCGGCGGCCTGCCGGTTGCGGTTGTTCACGTAGCGTGTCGTGGTCTCGTGCAGCCTCTCCACCAGAATCAGGGAAAGGTTGTGCAGGATGCGCGCTGCGACGGCGGGCATCCTGTCCATCGCCTTCTGCATGGTGTCCTGTGTCAGGATCAGCAGTTCCGACGGTTCGGTCGCGATGACATCGGCGGTCCGGGGGGCCGCGTTCAGATAGGCCATCTCGCCGAAGATCGCGCCGCGACCGAAGGAGGCCAGACGACGTGTGCCGTCGCGCACCTCGACCGCGCCCGAGAGCAGCACATAGAGTTCGTTGCCGACATCGCCCTTGGCAACGATCTTCTGGTCCTCGGCACAGCCCACGACCGTCGCCAGCTTCAGGAAGCTGCAGGCATCACGATATTCCAGCCCGACCAGCAGCGGCACGCCATGATGCGGCACCTGGTTGAGCTTCCGTGTCAGCATGGCCCAGAACGCTTCCTCGTCCATCGCCGCCGGATGGGCGCTGTCGACAGCCTCCGGGAACCTGCGACGGAACCAGCTCACCGCGTCGGCATCATGGTCAAGGGTCCGGGCGATGGACTGATAGGGCGACCTGACCTGTGCCATGTGGCTCAGGTCGCCTGTGGGCAGCACCATGGGTGTCCGCATGCCGCCCGATTCATCCTCGAAACTGCTGCCCAGGCGGCGATAGCCAAGGCGCTCCAGCAATGCGATTTCGGAGGCACTGGCATGGGTGAAATCGAAGACGCTCTTCTTCGCCGTGGCGATCTTGTAGGCGGCGGACATCAGCAGACGCGTCATGCGGCTGTCGGGAACCTCCGGATCGACGACCAGATGTTCGGTCAGGGAGACCGTCGGATTGACGAGTGCCGAGAATTCCCCCATCGGCAGACGTTCTCGCGCCAGGGACGGCATGTCGGCCAGCGGTCCGGCGATGACCCGAACGGCGGCGGCAGTGCGCCCGGAGTGGGTCAGATAGATGTGCAGCGCCCCCCGGTCGTTGGGGTCATCCACCCGCTTCGCCCCCCGGTCGGCAAAGGCAACGTTGCGCCCCATGCCATCGACCAGCACGCGGTAGCGCAATTCCTGAATGTCCCGGACTTCTTCCGCAGTGCGGGCGATCAGGACCTGAAGCTCTGAGGAACTGGACATGGCAGCAGCCTGACACAGAGCAGTTGAGAAGCGGTTAAGGCCATGCATGATCATGGCCGGACACGACACCAGGCACGGTGGCGTGCACGACCGGGGGAACAAGGGAATGCTTGAGCAGGGACTGGCAGCAATTGCGGCAGCACTGGCTGCGGGGGAGACGACGTCGGCCGAACTGGTGGAAACCGGCCTCGATGCGGCCCGCCGCGATCAGGGTCCGACCGCCATCATGACCCTGCATGCGGAGCGTGCGCAGGCAGAGGCGGCGGCCATCGACGCGATGCGCAAGGCGGGTCGGGAGGTGCGTCCCCTCGCGGGTATTCCCTTCACCATCAAGGATCTGTTCAACGAAGAGGGACATGTCACCACCGCAGGCTCCAGGGCGCTGAGCGACACCGCCCCTGCCGCTGCCGATGCGCCGACGGTCGCCCGACTGCGGCGCGCCGGACTGGTGATCATCGGTCGGACCGTGATGACGGAGTTCGCCTATTCAGGCCTGGGCCTGAACCCGCACTATGGAACGCCCCTGTCGCCCTGGGACCGGCAGACAGGCCGGATTCCCGGCGGCTCCACATCCGGTGGCGCGGTCAGTGTCGCGGACGGCATGGCTGCGGCGACGCTGGGCACGGATACCGGCGGTTCCTGCCGCATCCCCGCTGCCTTCTGCGGAGTGACCGGTTTCAAGCCGACGCAGGCACGGGTGCCGCTGACCGGCGCCACACCGCTTTCGCACTCCCTGGACTCCATTGGTCCGCTGGCGCGGAACGTCAATTGTTGCGCGACGCTGGACGACATCCTGGCCGGAGGCGCTGGCAAGCCGGAACTGGCACGCGACCCGCGCAGCATGACGTTCCTGGCCCCCACCAACTACGTGCTCGACGGCATGGACGATACCGTGGCCGCGGCGATGGATGGCGCGCGGCGACGGCTGACCGAAGCTGGCGCGCGCATCATCGACATGCACCTGCCGGAACTCGATGAACTGCCCGGACTCAACGCCGCCGGCGGATTCGCGGCGGCTGACTCCTTCGCCTGGCACCGGAGTCTGATCGAACGGCGTGGCGAAACCTATGACCCGAGGGTCATCGGACGCATCCAGCGCGGTGCCGCGATCAGTGCCGCCGACTACATCGACCTGATGCATGCGCGGCAGGCGATGATGCAGTCCGTGGCGCTGGCCATGCGCGGCTGCGATGCCATCCTGACACCCACGGTACCGATCATCGCCCCGCCCCTGAGCACGTTCGACGGGGACGATGATGCCTATACGACGCTGAACCTGCTTTGCCTGCGAAACCCGAGTGTCGGCAACTTCCTGAACTGCCCTTCAATCAGCCTGCCCTGCCACCGGGAGGGGGAGGCTCCGGTCGGTCTCATGCTGACAGGCATGCACAATCACGACCGGGTCCTGTTTCAGATCGCTGCGGGGGTGGAGGCGGTGCTGCGCGACTGATCCTGCTCCGCACGGCACCCCAGTCCGTTCATGGTATCCCGCAGGGCATCTTCCAGCGGGGTATGGGGCTCCGCGCCGATCAGTTCGCGCAGCCGCGTGTTGTCCAGCGCAATGGAATTCTGCCAGAGATAGCGCATCTCCCGCAGTTCAAGACACAGTGGCACCACCGGAGCAAGCGCGGAAATGAGCCACCAGGGCAGCGGTTTCACCTTCGCGCCGGGAACGCTGCCCGCCTCGGCCACGGCGCGTGCAAAGTCGCTCCCATCGTCGAACCAGTGTCCGGCCATGTGGACCACCTCCATGTCCCGCAACCGTTCCTCTGCCTGCAGCAGACGCAGAACGGTCTCCGCGAAGTCGGGCAGATAGGCCCAGGCGTGACCGGCACCGGCAGTACCGGGATCGCGGACGACCCTGGGGGGCTTGCCCGGCCGGACCATGCCGTTCGACAGCCAGGATGCCGGGGCATGTGGCCCGAAGAAGTCACCGGCACGCAGCACCAGTGCCCGCATACCCTGGTGGCAGGCATCGTCGAGCATCTGCTCCATCTGCCTGCGCACCGCGCCTTTCACGCTGACCGGGTTCTGCGGCGCGTCTTCCCGCAGCACGGGAAATGCATCCGGTCCGAAGTTGTAGATGTTGCCCGGCAGGATCAGGCGCGCACCGACTGCCTGGGCGGCGGCAATGCTGTTCTGCAGCATCTGCGGCGCCGTCTTCGCCCAGTTGCGGTAACCGGGGGGATTGGCACCGTGGAAGATCACGTGAACACCCTGCGCGGCCCGCAGGACATCTGCAGCCTGCATCGCATCGCCCTGAACCCAGCGGATCGCAGAAGTGGCCGGGCGGTCATCGACATGTCTGCGGGTCAGTCCGGTGACCTGCCATCCCTGACCTATGCAGGCTGCAGCCACCGCCGCGCCCGAGCCACCCGTGGCACCGATGATGAGTATGTGTCGGGTCATGAGTCTGGTTTCCCTCTCTTCGCTTCAACCGATGCATGAGAGATGGCGCATCACGCTCCATAAGATAATTGCCTAAAAACACATCTTATCCATACAATATTGTATGGAATTCACCTGGGACACATGCCGCAGCTTTCTCGCCGTCCTGCGCACGGGATCCCTGTCTGCTGCGGCACGGCAGCTTGGCCTGACCCAGCCGACGATCGGACGCCATGTTGACCAGTTGGAGCAGGCCACCGGTGCCGCACTGTTCACCCGGGCGCGGAACGGGCTGACGCCGACAGCGACCGCACTGGCGCTGCGGGCCCATGCCGAGGCCATGGAAGCCGCGGCGGCGGCCATGATCCGCGCCAGCAGTGGCGCGGCCGGTGAAGCCAGGGGCACGGTACGCCTGACGGTGAGCCAGTTCGTCGGGTCGGAAGTCATGCCGCCGATGCTTGCCCGCTTCAGGGACAGTCACCCGGAGATCGATATCGAACTGGTGCTGTCCGATTCGCCCCTGAACCTGCTGACGCGGGAAGCGGATATCGCAATCCGCATGGCACGGCCAAGCCAGACGGGTCTGGTGGCGCGCATGCTCGGATCGGTCGAGGTCGGCCTGTTCGCCCATCGGGACTACCTCGACAGGTTCGGCACGCCGACCAGCTTCGGGGCGCTGAAACAGCACCGGGTGATCGGGTATGACACCACGCCTTACCTGGAACGCGCCATGCGCCACATGGGCCTGGAGGTGGAGCGCGACGACTTCGCGATTCGCGTGGACACCGAATCCGTACAGGTCGCGCTGATACGCTCGGGATTCGGCATTGGCGGCTGCCAGGTCCCGCTGGCCGCGCAGGACCCGGGTCTGGTACGGGTGTTGCCCGACGTGCTGAACTTCCGGCTGGAGGTCTGGCGGGCGATGCATGGGGACATGCGTGACAGCCTGCCGGTGAGGCTGATGGCGGCCCATCTGGACCGGGAATTCAGGGCCTATCTGAGAGGCGCGACACCCCCCGAAACAGGGGTCGGAAACAGGGCGTGAAGCGAGGGTTTCCGCGGGCTTGAGGCCCCTTCCGGATTATGCGACATATCGCCCCTGTGGTGCCGCGTGACTCGGGACTAAGGTCCGGCCCGGCTATAGTTTGCCGTGCTTTTTTGCTGGCTGTCGAACCGCTTGGGGTGGTGCGCAGCCGGTCTGGGATACCGGAAGGGTCGGGGTCCCAATGCCAAATGGATTGAGGGAGCGAAACGCGTGAAACGTTTCTTTCTGACGATGGTGGGTCTGTTCGCGATGACGGGACAGGCCATGGCCGAGATGGGCAAGGCAGCGCCGTGGCAGCTGAACCTGCAGGAAGCCGCATCGCCGCTGATGCACAGCGTGCATGATTTCCACGACATCCTGCTGGTGGTGATCACGCTGATCACCCTGTTCGTGCTGGCGTTGCTGATCTGGGTGATGGTGCGCTTCAACGAGAAGGCGAACCCGGTGCCGTCGAAGACGTCGCACAACACGCTGATCGAAGTCGTCTGGACCGTCGTGCCGGTGCTGATCCTGGTGATCATCGCCATCCCGTCGTTCCAGCTGCTCTACCAGTCCGATGATGTGGCCGAGTCGGAAATGACGCTGAAGGTGACCGGGTACCAGTGGTACTGGGGGTACGAATATCCCGACCATGGCGACATCAGCTTCGAGGCCTACATGAAGGCCGACGACGAACTGCTGCCCGGTGAGCCGCGCCTGCTGACAACCGATACGGCGGTCGTGATTCCGGTGAAGACCAACATCCAGGTCCTCGTGACCTCTGCCGATGTCGGTCATTCATGGGCGCTTCCCGCCAACGGTCACAAGACCGACGCATGGCCTGGCCGCATCAACCACCTGCCCCTTTATATCGAGGAGCCGGGGATGTACTACGGCCAGTGCTCCGAACTCTGCGGTCGCAACCACGGCTTCATGCCGATCATGGTCAAGGCCGTGACCAAGGAAGAATTCGACGCCTGGGTGCAGACCCAGCAGGCGAGCATGGGCATCACGGACAAGTCCGTTGATGTCGCTCATGTCACCACAGACTGATCCGCCGCGAACGGATACCTAGTTAGAGAAAGGGCCGAAAGATGAGCTACATCGGCAAATCCGTCGACAGCCACGGCAATCCGCGCGGTTGGAAGCGGTTCGTCTATTCCACCAACCACAAGGACATCGGCACGATGTACCTGATCTTCGCGATCATCGCGGGGATCATCGGTGGTGGCATGTCCATGGCCATGCGCATGGAACTGCAGGAGCCCGGCAACGGTATCCTTGGTGGTGACCACCACCTGTTCAACGTCCTGATCACGGCCCATGGCCTGATCATGATCTTCTTCATGGTCATGCCGGCGCTGATCGGCGGCTTCGGCAACTGGTTCGTGCCGCTGATGATCGGGGCGCCGGACATGGCCTTCCCGCGCATGAACAACATTTCCTTCTGGCTGCTGCCGGTCGCCCTGGCGTTGCTGGTCATTTCCACCTTCGTGCCGGGTTCGGCGAGTGGTGACGGTGTCGGCGCGGGCTGGGTGATATATCCACCCTTGAGTTCGGGCCTGGGACACCCCGGCCCGGCGATGGATTTTGCCATCCTGGCGCTGCATGTCGCCGGTGCCTCCTCCATCCTGGGTGCGATCAACTTCATCACGACCATCTTCAACATGCGCGCGCCGGGCATGACCCTGCACCGGATGCCGCTGTTCGCCTGGTCGGTGCTGATCACCGCGTTCCTGCTGCTGCTGTCCCTGCCGGTTCTGGCCGGTGCCATCACGATGCTGCTGACCGACCGCAACTTCGGTACCGGCTTCTTCGTGGCGGAGATGGGCGGTGACCCGATCCTGTTCCAGCATCTGTTCTGGTTCTTCGGCCATCCCGAGGTCTACATCCTGATCCTGCCGGGCTTCGGCATCATCAGCCACATCGTCTCGACCTTCTCCAAGAAGCCTGTCTTCGGCTATCTCGGCATGGCCTATGCCATGCTCGCCATCGGCGTGGTCGGGTTCGTCGTCTGGGCGCATCACATGTACACGGTCGGTCTGGACGTGGACACGCGGGCCTACTTCACCGCGGCGACCATGGTCATCGCCGTGCCGACGGGTGTGAAGATCTTCAGCTGGATCGCCACCATGTGGGGCGGTTCCATCTCCTTCCGCACGCCCATGGTCTGGGCCATCGGCTTCATCTTCCTGTTCACGCTTGGCGGTGTGACGGGTGTGGTGCTGGCCAATGCCGGCATCGACAATGCGATGCATGACACCTACTACGTGGTCGCCCACTTCCATTACGTGCTGTCCATGGGTGCCGTGTTCGCGATCTTCGCCGCCTGGTACTACTGGTTCCCGAAGATGACCGGCTACATGTACTCGGAATTCTGGGGCAAGGCCCACTTCTGGGTGACCTTCGTCGGCGTGAACATCCTGTTCTTCCCGCAGCATTTCCTTGGTCTGGCCGGCATGCCGCGCCGTATCCCGGACTATCCGGATGCCTATGCCGGCTGGAACGAGATTTCCTCCTACGGTTCCTATATCGCCGGTGTCGGTGTGCTGGTGTTCCTGTTCGGTGTTGTGGAGGCCTTCATGGCCAAGCGCAAGGTCGGCAACAACCCGTGGGGCGAAGGCGCAACGACTCTGGAGTGGACGCTTCCCTCCCCGCCGCCGTTCCATCAGTACGAGGATCTGCCCGTGGTGCGTGAGCGCCAGCAGGGCTGATCGAACCCCACCAACCGACCAGCTATTGGTAGAGCATGATGAGCGACATCACCTATTCATCCGATGAAGGCAGCCTCGCTGCCTCGCGGCAGGCCAGTGCGGGCGACTATTTCGCCCTGCTGAAGCCGCGGGTGATGTCGCTCGTGCTCTTCACCGGCCTGATCGGTGTGGTGGTGGCGCCGGGCGACATCCATCCGGCAATGGCGGTCATCGCGCTGATCTGCATCGCTGTCGGTGCGGGCGCGTCGGGTGCCATGAACATGTGGTTCGATGCGGACATCGACGCCGTCATGGAGCGGACGCAGCAGCGCCCGATCCCTGAAGGCCGCATCATGCCGCAGGAGGCACTGACGTTCGGCCTGTTCCTGTCCGCGGCCTCCGTCTTCACGATGGGTCTGCTGGTCAATCTGGCCGCTGCGGGCCTGCTTGCCTTCACGATCTTCTTCTATGTCGTCATATACACCATGTGGCTGAAGCGGCTGACGGTGCAGAACATAGTGATCGGTGGTGCCGCCGGCGCATTTCCGCCGGTCATCGGCTGGGCGGCTGTCACCGGCGGCCTCGAACTGCCCGCATGGACCATGTTCCTGCTGATCTTCCTGTGGACGCCGCCGCACTTCTGGGCGCTGGCCCTGTTCCGCAGCGGTGACTATGCCAAGGCCGGGGTGCCCATGCTGCCGGTCGTCCGGGGGGAGAAATCCACCCGTCGCCAGATCGTCGGCTACAGCTTCCTGATGCTCGCCGCCTCCTTCGCGCCGCTGTTCCTGGGTGTCGGCGGCATGGCCTATCTGGTCGGCGCCGCCCTTCTGGGCGCCGCGTTCCTGTTCATTGCCTTCATGCTGCTGCGGGAGCAGGAGGGAACCTATCGCTGGGCGGGACGCCTGTTCGGCTTCTCCATCTTCTACCTGTTCGCGCTGTTCTCACTGCTGCCGTTCGGCCCTGTCCTGATGCAGGCGGGATGAGCGGCATGGCCCTGACCCCTGAAGACGAGAAGCGCCGCCATGGTCGCAATCGCGCCATTGCCCTGGCACTGGCCGCATTCGTCATTCTCATCTTTGTCGGTTCCGTCGTGAAGATGACCAACGGCGTCATCCCGCAGTTGAACGTGGAGATCGGTCGATGAGCGAGCAGGTCACGCGCAACGGCCGGAACAATTGCAAGCTGCTGCTCGCCTGCGCCGGCATGGCCGGCCTGATGCTCGGCGCATCCTATGCGTCGGTCCCCCTGTATGACCTGTTCTGCCGCGTGACCGGATATGGCGGTACCACGCAGGAAGCGGATGTCGGTGCGGACCACCTGGGCAAGCGCATGGTCACCGTGCAGTTCGATGCCAATGTGGCGCGCGGCATGCCCTGGGACTTCAGGCCCGTTCAGCGCGAGCTGAAGCTGCGCACCGGCGAGACCGCCATCGCCTATTACCGTGCGACCAACAACACGGACCGCACCGTGATCGGCACGGCGACTTTCAACGTGACACCGCTGAAGGTCGGGTACTATTTCAACAAGATCGACTGCTTCTGCTTCACCGAACAGGTGCTGGCACCGGGGCAGTCCGTCGACATGCCGGTCCAGTTCTTCGTGGATCCGGAAATGGAAGACGACAGCAACGCGGATGAGGTGAAACTGATCACCCTGTCCTACACATTCTTCGAGCGGCCGCCTGAGCAGGCCGAATCGTCAACGATCCAGGTGAGTGCCGTTCAGGAATGAATGGCGAGGGTTAGGGAGCTGGAAAATGGCAGACGCACACGCCAAGAATCATGACTACCATCTGGTAGATCCAAGTCCGTGGCCGGTTGTGGGGTCGATCTCGGCCTTCATCATGGCCGTCGGTGCCGTCACGTCCATGCACGCGGCAGAGGGCGAGGGGATGGTCGAGGGGATCGTCTTCTGGGTCGGCCTGCTCGGCGTGCTCTACACCATGTTCGCGTGGTGGAAGGACGTGATTTCGGAGGCGGAACACAAGGGCGATCACACGCCGGTCGTGCAGCTGCATCACCGCTACGGCATGGTGCTGTTCATCGCGTCGGAGGTCATGTTCTTCGTCGCCTGGTTCTGGGCCTTCTTCAACGCCAGCCTGTTTCCGACAGACGCCATGGGCGGTCACTGGCCGCCGGAGGGGATCGAGGTCTTTGATCCCTGGCACCTGCCGTTCCTGAACACGGTCATCCTGCTGCTGTCCGGCACCACCGTGACCTGGGCGCATCACGCCCTTGTCTCCGGCGACCGCAAGGGGCTGGTGAACGGCCTGATCTGCACCGTGATCCTGGGTGCCCTCTTCAGCTGCGTGCAGGCCTACGAATATGCGCATGCGCCGTTCAGCTTCACCGGCGGCATCTATGGCTCGACCTTCTACATGGCGACCGGTTTCCACGGTTTCCACGTGCTTGTCGGGACGATCTTCCTGCTGATCTGCCTGATCCGGGCCATGCGCGGGCACTTCAAGACCGACCACCACTTCGGTTTCGAGGCGGCGGCCTGGTACTGGCATTTCGTTGATGCGGTCTGGCTGTTCCTGTTCTTCGCCATCTACTGGTGGGGCGGTTCAGGTGGCGTGGTCTACCACGGCTGATCCGTCATTCTTCTGACGATCAAGGGGGCCGCGTCGACGAAACCGTCGGCGCGGCCCCTTGCCTTTCTGAGCCTTTCCAGACGCCCACCCCAAACCCAGTCCAGCAATCCGAACAGGTCCGGCCATGAATGAATCCTATGTCTCCCCCTTTCGCGCAGGACTGACCGCCCGTTGCCCGCGATGCGGCGAAGGAAAGCTGTTCAGCGGTTACCTGGAGGTTGCCGACGCCTGCGACGTCTGCGAACTGGACTATTCCCACGTGAACTCCGGTGATGGCCCCGCCGTCTTCATCATCCTGATCATGGGCGCGGTCACCGTCACCCTCGCCCTGCTGGTGGAGGTCTGGTTCACGCCGCCGCTCTGGCTTCATGTGGTACTTTGGGGGCCATTCATCCTTGGTGGGTCACTGGCACTGCTGCGTCCCTTCAAGGCAACAATGATCGCGCTGCAGTTCAAGTACGCGGCATCGCAGGATGTCGATGTCGATTAGCCGCCGCCTCGGCGGACTGCCGCTCGTCAGCGTGATCCTGACCATCGCCGCGATCCTTGCCACATCCCTGTTCACCCTGCCGCCGCTGATCGATTACTGGGTCAGTCTGAGCCATGCCGGTTCGCCCGTGCAGGCACTGGTGCTCGACTGGCCGCGCCTCGGGCTGCTGACACTCGTCCCGGTCATGGCGGTCGGATTGCTGTCCTTCGTGCTGCTGACCGGTACGGAGGTCGACCGATGGCTCTATGCCTGTGTCAGTACATCCGTGCTGTCGGTCCTGTTCACCGGGCTGCAACTGGTGCGCCACGGGGAGAGCATGTTCGTCCACTCCGGTATCGCGACACAGCTTGTCTTTCAGGCGGAGGGCTGGCACGGCCTGGGTGTCCTGCTGGCGCTGCCCCTGGGTATCCTGACATCCCTGCTTGGCGTGCCGCGGTTCGCTGCCGCGCCCGGTAGCCGCATCGCCGCCTGGGTGCTGACGTGCTACTGGCTGTTTCTCACCATGCTCTGGCTGGCCGTGCTGCTTTCCTGGCGTGACCTGCAGTCCGCCTGACTCCGACACCGCCACACCGACCACCTGTCACGGAACCCGACAATTGCGATCCTTCCGCCCCTCCATCTGGCTGACCCTGGCCTGGTTCCCGTCCCTGATCATCCTGCTGGGGCTCGGCACCTGGCAGATGGAACGGCGCGCGTGGAAGCTGGACCTGATACACGACATCGACGCCCGGATGCACGACGCCCCCGTGCCCCTGCCCGAGACCATCCAGGACCCGTCCGCCTGGCGTTTCAGGTCGGTCAGCGTCAGTGGCCGCTTCCTGCATGAGGCGGAGGCGCATCGCGTCGCCCAGCCGCGACAGGGCACCAACGGCTACCAGGTCCTCACACCGCTGCTGCGCGAAAATGGCACCGCCGTCGTGGTGGACCGTGGCTGGATCCCGAAGGACCTGAAGGATCCTGCGTCACGCCCCGCCGGACAGGTGGAGGGGGAGGTGACGCTGACCGGCATTGTCCGCCTGAAGGGCGAGCAGACCATGTTCGTGCCTGACAATGATCTGGAGACCAACATCTGGTTCTTCGTCGACCTAGAGGCCATGCAGGCCCGTGCCGGTGTGCCGCTGCAACAGGTCTATCTGGTCCAGAGCAGCAGCGAACTGGCCTGGCCTGACGCGGCACCGCCGTCGTTCAGCCTGCGCAACAACCATCTGGAATATGCCTTCACCTGGTACAGCATGGCCGTGATCATGACCGTCATCTACGCGATGATGGGCTTCGCGCGCGGGCGGGAGAGAAGATCGGAATGACCACCATGCAGACAGACGCCCTGGCCAGCCTGAAGGACCGCTTCCGCCGCCGCAGCCTGATCGAGGATGCGCTGGCCATGCTCTACTGGGACCGCTCCACCCTGATGCCGGACGGTGCCGCGGACGCCCGCACCGACCAGATCGCCGAACTGACCCGCATGGCCCGCGAGATCCTGGTCGCCACCGAGACCTCGGACCTGCTGGATCAGGCAGAACAGGTATCGGCAAGCCTGGCCCCCCTGGATGCGCGCGATCTGCATCTGATGCGACGGGCCTTCCTGCTGGAGACCGCTGTTCCGGCCGATCTTGTGGAAGCCGCCCAGCGTGCCGGCGCGCGCTCTGAAATGGCCTGGCGGCAGAACCGTGCCGCCAATGACTTTGCCGCGCAGCAGCCGTTCCTGCAGGAAGTCATCCGCCTGACGCAGGAAACGGCAAAGGTGCGTGGCGCGGCCATGGGGCTCGCCCCCTACGACGCACAACTGGAACTGTTCGAGCCCGGTCTGCGCGACGCGGACGTCGCGCCGGTCTTCGCTGACCTGAAGAGCTGGCTGCCGGACATGGTGCAGCAGATCCTTGACCGTCAGGCACAGGCTCCGGAGCCGATGCAGCCGAAAGGCCCCTTCCCCGTCGCCATGCAGAAGGAACTGGGAGAGAGCTTCATGCGCGCACTGGGATTCGACTTCACGCGCGGCCGTCTGGACGAGAGCCTGCACCCCTTCACCGGCGGCATTCCCGACGACAGCCGTCTGACCACGCGCTATTCGACCGACGGTTTCGCGGAGGCCATGATGGGCATCCTGCACGAGACCGGACATGCGCTCTACGAACAGGGCCTGCCGGTCGCGCACCGCCATCGCATGGTGGGCCGTTCAGGCGGCATGGCGCTGCACGAGAGCCAGTCCCTGATCATCGAGATGCAGCTCTGCCGGGGACCTGCGTTCCTCGACCACGCCCTGCCCCTGATCCGTCAGACGTTCGGTGACCAGCCCGCGCTGGAGACCGCGAACTTCAACCGGCTGACCACCCGGGTCGAGCGCGGTCTGATCCGGGTCGATGCGGATGAGACAACCTATCCGCTGCACATCATCCTGCGACACGGCATCGAGAAGGCGCTGCTTTCGGGCGATCTCGCGATTGCCGACCTGCCCGGCGCCTGGAATGACGGCATGGCCTGCATCGTGGGGATCAGGCCCGCCGACGACCGCAATGGCTGTCTGCAGGACATCCACTGGATGGACGGGGCCATCGGCTACTTCCCGACCTACACGCTGGGGGCACTGGCCGCGGCGCAACTGATGGCGGCCATGCGTACCGCCCTGCCCGATCTCGACAGTCAGGTGCGCGCAGGCGACTTCTCGCAGTTGCTGGGCTGGCTCCGCGCGCATGTCCACACACGCGGCCTGGACGCCACGACCGGAGAGATCATCAGCGACGCCACGGGCGGTCCACTGGCCACCGATGCCTTCCGGACGCACCTGCAGGCCCGTTACCTGAACTGATCGCGGTTCAGAGCCGGGGCATAATCTGCTCGGCGAACTCGCGAAAGTTCTCCCGCATGAAGGCACGCGGCGGCAACAGCGTGACTTCCTTCAGTCCGGCTGCCTGCAACTGTCCGATCCGCTCCACGATCTCATCCGGCTCCCCGACCAGACCACCGGCAATGCGGATCATGTCCGGCGTGATGAAACGCCGTTCCTCCGGCGGGCAGAAGGCACAGTGGCCACGGTGCAGCATCTGGTGGCGGCGTTCGGCGGGCATGCTGGTCTCGACATAGGTGCGATAATCCTCCCAGACGCCGCGTACCCGCGAGGAGACGAAATCGTCCCGGCCCCATTCCTGATAGAGCTCGTACCAGTAGTGCAGGGTCGAGACGACGGCTGAGTCTACATGGTCGATCACCCGCTCGCTCTCCAGCGTCTCGCCCGGCTTCAGGACGCAGGCGAATGTCAGCGCCGCCACGTGGAAGTCGTCCGTGACCTCACGTCCGGCTTCCGCCGCACCTTCCCGGATGGTATCGAGATTGCGTGCCAGAACCCCCAGCGGTTCATTGCCCGCACAGATGCGGCCATCGCCATAGGCCCCGGCGGCCTTCAGCGCCTTCGGGCCGTTGGCTCCGACATAGATCGGCACCGGATCATCCAGGTTCAGGCATTCCAGTTCCCGGTCGAGAAAGCGGATCGGCCGGGTCTCGCCGTTCAGTTCGTGCTCGACCTCTTCCCCCTGCAGCAGGCCGCGCACGACCCGCAGGTAGTCGCGGAATGCCTTCGCCTTCACGGGACGCGCGCCCATGACCCGCATGGCGGTGTGCCCCGTGCCGATGCCGAGGAACGTCCGCCCCGGTGCGAGCCTGTTGATGGAGGCGATGGAGTGGGCCGTGACGGGGGCCAGGCGCGTACCCGCGATGGCAACTCCGGTCCCCAGCCTGATCCGGCTAGTGTGATGCGCCGCCAGCGCCAGCGTGGCATAGGCATCCGACCAGATCATCTGGCTGTCCGGTGCCCAGCCATGATCGAACCCGAGGTTCTCCATCTCCGGAAATATCTGCCAGTCGTCGATCTTCGTCGCGACCATTCCGCCGATCTTCATGTTTTTCCTCCCTCGCTCCCTTCCCCGACTCTGCGACGGGGCGCTAGTGTCTGGCAATCGTCAGCAAGAGAATTCAGCCATGCCCATCGCCAACGCTCTCACCTTCCCGGCACTCATGCCCGCAGGATATGACCACCTGCCCAGCGAACCGCAGTTCGATGCGGCCCGTCATCTGGCGCTGGAACGGCCCGAGTCCCGGATCGGCCTTGCGGATCTTGGCTACGAGGAGGCAGAGATCGCCACCTGCCCGTCCGACCTCGCCATCACATCGCCGTTCCGGGTGCTGAGCGACGAGGGCGCGGCTTGCCTGCTGGAGGTGGCGCGGCAACTGGCGCCCTTCGCCACCTCGGTGCAACGGATCGAGCGGATGGTCCGGGGCGGCACCTACCGCTCGCGCTTCCTGCGCGACCTCTGCCAGTCGCCGGATGTGAACGCCTTCCTGTCGAAGGTCTTCGGTGCGCCGCTGCTGCCGCACACCATCCCGCACCAGCTTGGCCACCTGAACTTCAACCCGACCCAGGTCGGGCGGAACGTGGACAAGTGGCACACCGACACGTTGCGCATCGACTATGTGATGTTCGTGACCGACCCGCGCGCCGTCCAGGGCGGGGAGTTCCAGTATTTCAACGGCACGAAGCACGAGATGAAGGCGCTGGCGGAGGCCGGGAAACCGATCCCGGCCGGCCGGATCGTCTCCCCCGCCCTGCCCGGCCCCGGCTATGCCGTGCTGCAGCAGGGCAATATGGTGGTGCACCGGGCCAAGGGGCTGCGGGAGGCGGCGGAGCGCATCACCATGGTGAACGGATATGTCCCGGCGGAGATCGGCTTTCCCGACTTCACCCGCTACGACCAGCTCTATCTCGCCGACCCGCACCATGTGGTGACCGAGGAATATGCCCGTCACGTGGCCTGGATGGGACGGGAGATGCTGACCCACCGCATCGACAACCCCGCTTTCGCTGATGACCGGGGCAGCGAGGCGGCGAGGTTCGAGCAACTCGCAGCCCTGTTCTCGGGCGCGGCGGAACAGATCCGCAATGCGGGAACGGCAACGGAAGAGCATTTCGGCGACGGGGAGTAGGGTCGGAAAGGGTCCTGAGGCGGAGGGACGCCCGGTCGTTCCTCTCCGCTACTTCTGTTTCTCTATGTCGCTCGCAGTACCGATTCTCAAGCCAGTTCGCGCACCCCTGAGTGGCACTTCTGGATGCCCGGATCAAGTCCGGGCAAGACGTTGGTGGTGCGGGGTGGCAGTTAGTTCACCTGTACCCATACACTCATTGACGTCGCTCGCGGACTCGATCCGCGAGCCCAGTTGCCCACGCCCGAGCGGCACACCTGGATAACCGGATCGAACCCGAGAACAAGACTCGGTCATGAGTCTGGCAGGATCTTCGCCTTGTGACCCCCAAAGAAAAGAGCCGCGCCCGGTTTCCCGGACGCGGCCCCTTCATGTCGAGACTGAATGGTCCCGGACGGATGATTACATCATGCCGCCCATGCCACCCATGCCGCCCATGTCAGGCATGCCGCCGCCACCGGCGCCGCCCTTGTCTTCCGGCAGATCGGCGACCATGGCTTCGGTCGTGATCAGCAGGCCGGCGATGGAGGCCGCGTCCTGCAGTGCGGTACGGACAACCTTGGTCGGGTCGATGACACCGGCCTTGACCAGGTTCTCGTACTTCTCCGACTGGGCATTGAAGCCGAAGTCGTTGTCGTTCTGGTCCAACAGCTTGCCGGCCACAACGGCACCATCGACACCGGAGTTCTCCGCGATCTGGCGGGCCGGAGCCTGCAGCGCACGGCGGACGATCTCGATACCGACCTTCTGGTCGGCATTGTCGCCTTCCAGGCCTTCGAGGGCACGGACGGAGTACAGCAGGGCGGTACCGCCACCGGGGACGATGCCTTCTTCAACGGCTGCGCGGGTTGCGTGCAGGGCGTCGTCAACGCGATCCTTGCGCTCCTTCACCTCGACTTCGGTCGCACCGCCAACCTTGATCACGGCAACACCGCCGGCCAGCTTGGCCAGGCGTTCCTGCAGCTTCTCACGGTCGTAATCGGAGGTGGTCTCCTCGGTCTGGCGACGGATCTGGCCACAGCGTGCCTGGATGTCGTCCTTGTCACCGGAGCCATCGATGATGGTGGTGTCTTCCTTGTTGATCTGGACCTTGTCGGCCTGACCCAGCATTTCCAGCGTGATGGTCTCGAGCTTGATGCCGAGATCTTCGGAGATCACCTGGCCGCCGGTCAGGATGGCGATGTCTTCCAGCATGGCCTTGCGACGATCGCCGAAGCCCGGTGCCTTGACGGCAGCGATCTTCAGGCCGCCACGCAGCTTGTTGACGACCAGGGTGGCCAGCGCTTCGCCCTCGACATCCTCTGCGATGATCAGCAGCGGACGCTGGGACTGAACGACGGCTTCCAGGATCGGCAGCATCGGCTGCAGGCTGGACAGCTTCTTCTCGTGCAGCAGGATGTAGGGCTTCTCCAGCTCCACGGTCATCTTGTCGGCGTTGGTCACGAAGTACGGCGACAGGTAGCCGCGGTCGAACTGCATGCCTTCGACGACGTCCAGCTCGGTCTCCAGGCCCTTGGCCTCCTCAACCGTGATGACGCCTTCCTTGCCGACCTTCTCCATCGCCTCGGCAATGATGCGGCCGATCTCGGCCTCGCCATTGGCGGAGATGGTGCCGACCTGCGCGACCTGATCGTTGGAGGTCACCGAGGTCGAGCGGGTCTTCAGGTCAGCCACGACAGCGGCAACAGCCGTGTCGACGCCGCGCTTCAGATCCATCGGGTTCATGCCGGCGGCAACCGACTTCAGACCCTCGCGCACGATGGCCTGGGCCAGCACGGTCGCGGTGGTGGTGCCGTCACCGGCTTCGTCGTTGGTCCGGGAAGCCACTTCGCGCACCATCTGCGCGCCCATGTTCTCGAACTTGTCCTTCAGCTCGATTTCCTTCGCAACCGTCACACCGTCCTTGGTGATGCGCGGCGAGCCGAAGGATTTCTCGATGACGACGTTACGACCCTTGGGGCCGAGGGTGACCTTCACCGCATCGGCCAGGATATCGACGCCGCGCAGCATCTTGGCGCGCGCATCGGTACCGAATTTGACGTCCTTGGAAGCCATGTGTTCCTGCTCCTTGTCTCAAGTTGCCGGCTCACCCGTAGGTGCGCCGGCGATCATCCTGTGTGTCGGGGGAGAGCGGCGAGAAGCCGGATCAGCCCTCGATGACACCCATGATGTCGGATTCCTTCATGATCAGCAGCTCTTCGCCGTCGATCTTGACCTCAGTGCCGGACCACTTGCCGAACAGGACGCGATCGCCTGCCTTCAGGTCCAGGGCAACGACTTCGCCCTTGTCGTTGCGCGCGCCATTGCCCACGGAGACGACTTCGCCTTCCATCGGCTTTTCCTTGGCGGTGTCGGGGATGATGATCCCACCAGCGGTCTTCTCTTCTGATTCGAGGCGGCGAACCACCACGCGGTCGTGCAGAGGCCTGAAGCCCATCGTCTGTACCCTCCCTCGGATTGGATACTGTGTGTCCTGAGTGTCGTTAGCACTCACATCGATTGAGTGCTAACAGCAGTGCGGACTTAAGAAGCCCGGGCATTCCTGTCAACGGATTTGGTGAAAAAATTCGCGCACCGTGCAAATTCGCCTGCCCCGGGAACGTGTCTCCAACGTTCGGCCTGTGGTCACATCCCGAACGTGTAGGTGAGGAACAGGCCGCCAGCAAACTGATCGGCAGACCCGCGCTGCTGCACGAGCGATGAACCGGCGGCGTCCCCTGCCAGTCGATCATACCCGGCAAACCATGTGACGGAGAGATCCCGGGTCACCGGATACATGACAGCACCCCCGAGACCATACGAAAGCAGACCGCCTTCCGCATCGAATGGCGTCAGGCCGGAGGCGGCCGACTGGGCGGCATTCACGTCGAAATATGTGCTCATGTAATTCGAGTCGGCGAAGGCCATCTGCGGCCCGAAGGACACGAAGACCGCACTGCGGCCCAGCCTGAAGGGCTTGCTGTAGCGGAGCTCCAGATTTCCGACCAGACCTTCATGACCGCCAATGCCCTGGCGCAGCTCCAGCTTGCCGGAGACATTGCCGACCGAATATTCGACGAAGCCGCCGAGTTCCACCGTCCCGTCGACATCGCCCAGCCCGACAAGGTCGTTGGTCCTGCCGCCCGCGATTCTCAGCGGCTGGTCGCCATCCTCTTCACGTCCGAAGTCGTACTTCGCAACCGGACCAACGCGCCACCCGCCGGATTTGATCAGATTGTATCCAACGCCCTCCCCCAGCGAGGCAAAGAACAGATCCTTGTAGGTCACCCTCACATTCGGAACCGCACTGGCAGCATAGGCGTCGTCGCCGAGATACAGGGGACCGGTGATCACCCCCGCACCAACGGAGATCTGCCAGTCGCTTTCCCCCTCACCCGGATTGCCCTGCTCCTGCGCCCGCACGATCTGTGGAACGGCAACGGCGAGCGCAAGCGCCAATACCACCGGTGTGGTTCGTCTGGTCATCTGGCTATCCGTTTGATGGCGTATCGTAAGGGGGTATCGCTGACTGGCCCGGATATGGGGCATGCCAGGCGATCTGCAAGGCGAAAAACCAGCAAATTCAATGTTGTCCGCTGTTCCGAGCCAGAAAGGCCTGGATGGCCGTATCAGCGGCACCGATGTGCTCCGGTTCCTTCCACTGCTCGATCAGCGTCGCATTCGGGGCAATTTCGGCAATCCGCCGGGAGGTGAATTCCGGGTGGTAGACATCTTTCCCCATCAGCACCAGCAGCGGTATGCGGCACCGCGCGACGTCCGCCTCCGTCTTGTTGAACAGCAGATCCGTACTGCCGAACATCGCGTCGCGAAACCCCGTCCAGACCACGTCACTCACATCAGGCTGTTCCGTCCGCTTCTCCTCCGCCCAGTCACCGAACATGTCGAGGAAGGTCTGGTGGTTGTCGGCGCAGCCGATGGGTTGCAGCATCACGCCGGAGGCCAGACGCTGCGGCACCGCATCCGCCAGCGCCATGATGTAGGAGCCACCGATGCACATGCCGACGGCATGGAACCGGTCCACACCCAGGTGGTCGAGCAGCGCCACCTGATCCGCGGTGTAGGTCTGCCAGCCATCCGCCGCCGTGATCGGAGCGGTCGACTGTCCGGCGTGGCGCTGGTCCATGGCAATGACCTGATAGTGCGGCGACAGGCGCGTGATCGCATCCCATGGCGCCTTGCCCCAATAGGGTATGGACGAGCGCATGCCGCCCGATGCCAGCAGCAGCACGGGAAACCCCACCCCATGCACCTCATAGTAGATTCGGGCATCGTCGCGTTCCAGAAAGGGCATGTCCGATCCTCCTCGGTCTCTTCGTTCAGGCTGCCCGGCGGGGGCGTTTGTCCGGAGCCGCAATATCGTCGGATCGTCCGGTTGCTGGCAAGATCGCAGCAGGGTGGCCCCGACCGCACACGATCAGTTGGCCAGCTTGCCGACGGTGGCACGGCCCGATGTCATGACCAGTGCGACGCCCACCGCCGCCACTGCCATCCCTGCCAGTGCAACCGGGCCAAAGGGCTCGTCGAGAATGATCCAGGCCAGAAGCGCCGCACTGGGCGGCACCAGAAAGAACCAGCCGGTCACCCGCGACGCTTCCCCGCGCTGGATCATCATGGTGAGCAGGATCATGGTGAACAGCGACATGACGACGACGATATAGCCCAGGGAAGCGATGAAGGTTGGCGTCCAGTTGATGGTCCCATCCTCGAACAGCCAACCGATGGGTGTAAGCAGCACCGCCGCGACCAGGAACTGGATAGCGGTGCCGCTGCGCGGATCCATCGTCCGGCAGAACTTCTTCTGGTAGAGCGTGCCGAAGGTAATGCCCAGCAGCCCCAGGAACGCCCAGGCCACACCCTCGGCACTGCCAAGGCCTGCCCCCAGCTTGTGGGAGACCACCAGCCCGACACCGGTCAGGCCCAGCGCGAGCCCCAGCCATTGTCGCGGCGAAACCCGCTCCCCCAGCAGAGGTCCGGCGAGTACGGCGGTGATGACCGGTTGCAGGCAGACAATCAGTGCCGCGGTACCAGCCCCGACCCCTCGCCCGAGGGCCAGCCAGGATCCGGCGAAGTAGATCGCCTGCAACATCACCCCGGCGATCATGACGTGCCCCAGCTCACGCCGGGACCGTGGCCAGGGCGCCCGCATGGCCAGCGCCAGCCCCGCCATCAGGATCGCAACGATCCAGTAGCGCAGGCTGAGGTATGTCAGGGGTTCCGCATCCGCGAGTCCGGCCTTGGCGGCAATGAAGCCACTGCTCCAGAGCAGCACGAACAGTGCAGGCGCGAACCTCAGCATGAGGTCATTGCGGTCGGCGGATGGAGGTTCGTGCATGTCTGCGGGCCGGCCACGTGTCTGGGGACCACATGCTAGCGGGGCCGGGCGGACGGGTAAGCAGAAAATTGCCCCTGCCCCGACGACCCGCGCGGCCCATGCGGCATGGTGTGGCGCGCGCGGGACACGTCGTCAGGACGGGACGAAGCTAGCGCCTGCCGGACGGCCCCGGATTGCCGTCGCGCCAGCTCGAAGTCGACTTGCAGCGACGACAGATGCGTTCTCCGAAGCCCGAACTGTCGAACTTCTCCTGACAGCGCAGGCAGGATCGTGTCTTCGCGACGTCGGCATTGGCGCGTGGCAGGGGCGCGTGGCCCCCGAAAACTTCAGGTTCTTTGCCGGTATGGCGTATCATGCAGTCTCCAGACACTGGTTTCGATAACTTGAGGAAGGGGCGGACGTGAAGGGCCAGTCGTGTCGAACGACCTTGGTGATGTCGGGTGAATTCATCGCGCGCATCAGGGCACCGTAGTTCATCTGGAAACTCACTTCGCTGCCGACGCTCAAAGCGGAATTCACTGCCCGGATGACCAAGTGGTCACTGGTGGCCCCGACAAACGCCACTCCCTCCGGCATTTCGAGTCCTGTCACATCGGTATCCTGCTGCCCGATCGCAAGCAGTGATCGGGGACAATGGTCATTGTCCGGCACCAGACGAAGTCCCCGCCAAGCAGGATCCGCAACGGCAAGCGATCCCGAAGTCGCCTTGACCTTGGACTCGATCACCTCCGCAATCAGCGTGAAGGCGTCGGTGTGGAGTCCATCGATACGGATACCTGAAAGGGGGTCAACGCCAAGAAGGATTGCTTCGCCCAACCGCAGATCATTGACCCGTGACAGTTCGCGACTTGCAAGGGCCCACGGCAGGTTGGCCGAATTGCCGCCGGAAACAGTGTCCAGCTTGCATCCCGTCGCGCCTTCGATGTCCGTTGCGATGGCCGAGAAACGCGCCATCGTGACGGCGTCAGGCGCGACACCACCGAGGCAGGCGAAGTTCGCGCCAATGCCCTTTAGGGAAACACCGGTCGTGGCAAGCACATCCCGGGCGAACGCTGTCAGGTCGGCCGACATGATCCCCTCGCGCATGTCGCCCATCTCGACCATCAGTACGATACCGTGAATCTTTCCCGTCTTGCGCGCAGCCGCAGCAAGGCACATGACGACCTCGATTTCGGTGTTGTAGCTGGTGACACAATCTTGGCTGACCAGCTCGGCCTGACTCTTCATCGGTGTCCGGATCATCGCAATGGGACACGTCATGCCCGCGCCGAGCAACCGCACGACATTGGTGATCCGTGACTCAGCCAATCCGGTGGCGCCCCCGTCCAGCATGGCCCTGGCAACGGCAGGGTGACCGCAGACAGCCTTGGTCACGCCTGTCACCCCGATGCCGTGTGCACGCAACTGTGTGACGATGTGACGTGTGTTGTACTGGATCTTTCCCAATTCGATCTCGATGCGCGGTGCCGTCATGCCATGGCCATGGCGGGCGCAGTGCGCAGTTCCGGAAATGCCGACAGCACCATCTCCGCGAGTTCCATCGCGGGGCGGCTCAACGCATCGGTCACGGGAATGCACAGTTCACTCTGGTAGCTGATGATGGCTGACCCGATATCGCTGTCGGTCATATCCTCGTGATTGATCGTCATGCCGATCACTCTGGTATCGGAGAACGCCTCGATCAGGGCGATCTCGTCACGTGGGTCGGGCATCGGCATCGTCGGAAAGTCACAGCGATGGGCGCGTCGGGGAGCATGCTGCAGGATGACCGCCTGCGGCTGGCTGCCGCGAAGGATGAACGCGGATGTGCAGAAGGCCGGGTGGCTCAACGCGCCCTGGCCCTCGATCAGGATAACGTCCGGCCGCTCGTTGACCGAGGCGGCGACAACTGCCCGCTCCAGTTCTCCGCAACAATATTGTGGCGGCACGGCGTCCAGCGCGACGCCGTAGCGCGCGCCCTGCATCAGACCCGTCTGGCCCGTTCCCACCACCACGGTGCGGATGCCGTGGTCGTTCAGGGCATCGGAGAGGACGGTCGCTGTTGTCCGCTTTCCGATTGCGCAATCCGTGCCCAGCACGGCAATGCGAATAGCCTCAACGTCGCCAACGCTGCCGTCGAACAGACGCATGTCCTTGACCGGGCGCGGCCTGCGGACGTCCCGGATGGCCACGCCATGAGAACGTGCTGCGGTGGCGATCTCGTCATCGTCGCCCAGATACTCGTGCAGACCGCTGACGATGTTCATGCCCCGCGTGATTGCCGCAAGCACCACGGCGCGATCCTTCGGCGACAGCTTTCCGTTGGCCGGTGCCATGCCGTAAATGAAGGTGTCGGGAACCAGTACCTCCTCGCCCAGCGCCGACCCGAGGTCGCGGTGGACCGGGATCTGGTTGGCGAGATGCCCAAGGATCTGACCACTGTCACGCCCGTCGTTATCACTGTCGATCACCGAGACAATGCGATACTTTTCCGAATGCCGGACAAGGCCATTGGCGGTCTTGCCGTCGATCTTCCCGAAATTTCCTTCGCAGTAGACGATTGCCGTGGGTGCTGATCCTGCCGGAACGTCGCTTGCTTGTCCGAGATCGACTGGGCGTTGGGTCTGCATGAGTGGTCCTTCTGGATAACATAATGGGATGGTCCACCGAAACTTTTGGTGACCCTGATGGACCCCTCGCACCTGGGATCCTGCGGTCTGGAGGATGAGGGGAAGTGCACCCGCGCCGATACATCGGGACGTGGCTTCAGAATCACGAATACTCCTGCCCGACAGCGGTCATCGGGCGCGGCGTGCGCGCTCAACGTCCGACGCTCACGTGCGGACCTGCGCGTTTCGCGACAAGCGTCTCGTTCTCCCGACGGCAGGTGCCGTAATTGTGCCTACTGGTGTCCCCGAGATCGGCAGGACCGGCGTCGGACGTGCCTTGCACACGCCCGACGCTGATCGGTCATCGCTATCTCAGGACGCGTCGAGATTCAGGCCTTCGACGCAGGCACGCGCCAGATTGACATCAGGTGAGTCGCTTCCCGGAGGCGTGGCCCAACCAGCTTCCATCACTGCCTTGTACCGGCTGTAGCCGACCGACTGGCTGATGGTCAGCACCTTGGCTTCCCGATCCGGATCGGCAGCAGCCGTATTGTGACAGACCGGCACCAGAGCGGCGACGACCTGGTCAGCGGCCATCGAATGCGCCATCTCGTTCGCCTTGCTGCCGGTCATCCAGCCGCCCGCGGAAAAGCCCACGATGGAGACGATGACACCGCCCACGATTGCGCCGTAGATGCCGGGTTTCGTCCATACGGGAAAATTCACTGTCGTTCCTCCGGCGGGGGAAGCGCCGCCTGCGCTATGATTGATCCTGTTCGAATTCACCTGCGCCCGCGTCCATCCTCATCAGGGTCGGACCGGCCCGCAGGGCACAGTCCCGGCCTGAACCGGCCCCGACACGGCATGGATTCCGCCTCGGTACCTGCAGTCACACGGTCGATTTCGCAGATTTTCGTCCGGCGGGATTCCCGATCACCTGTGAGCGATGGCCCCGCCATTCAGCCAATGTAGATTGCTTGATTTCACACGAACAACTGCACGGCAGATGCTTCTTCTACTTGATATTCATTGAAATGTCATCAGATATTTCGCAGAAGCGGAAGTCAGTGATTTTTCACTATGTTTTTATTATCGGTCCGGCAGGCAATATTTTTCGACGGAATTCAGCATTATTTTCTTTTCCATTTTCCGGATTGAAACAGGAAGTGCCAGGGTCTCACTCTGATTCCGGGAACCGGGCGACATTCACACCCGTTGAATCTGTCGCGATGCCAGGTTCCTACCCTACCTGACCACGATCAGGGATCGGCAGACCGGAACCGGTTTGCCTCCCCCTCACCGCACAAGTCAGTTCACGGCTGCGTCCGGAGCGCAATACCGCCGCATTCTCCCGGCGGTCAGCCCTTCAAGCGTCGCGCCGCCTGCCGCAGCACGTCCCGGTCGCCACGCTGCCAGGTCACCGTCAGGCTGTAGCGGCTGATCCGCCAGCCCTCTGCACGGCGAATCAGGTCGACGTCGTAATAGCCGCCGATCAGATAGTCCGGTTCCCCCCGCGCGCCGGACAGATGGTGCATCGCCTGCAGGTAGGCCGTCAGATGCGCCCGGTCCCCATCGATGCGGTGGACATGGTTGCCGGTCAGATGCTGCGTCGAGGTCAGCCCCCCGACTGTCCCGCGCATGATCTCGATCCAGTCCGCCCGCGCGCCCGACCATGGCTTGCCGCCAAGGGTCGTGAAGTCGCTTTCCACAGTCTCGTCGAAGACCTGCTCCAGCAGCCCCAGATCCTTCATGTCGATCGCCGTCGCATAGCGATGCATCACATCGCTGATCGCGAAACGGTCAGCGATGGTCCTGAGTTCAGTGTCTGTCATGGTGTCCTCCCCAATAGTCCGTACAGACTACAGCCATTTCATGGCGCGGGATCCCCCTGATGGTTCGGGACAGAACTTCACCATGTTGCGGCTCATGCAGGCTTCTCGAGGACGACCAGCTTGGTCATGGCGGGAATGAGGCTTTGCCCGCCGTCGGTCCCGAAGCCGATCTCGCGGCCCTTCGCGATCAGCCAGCCCACGGACAGTGAGCGCGCCTCCGGCGTGAATGCCATGTGCTGGAGCTGCCAGAGCGCCGCCAGGGCCGGGCCGGAGCGGTCTTCCTCCACCATGAAATCATGGATCAGCAGCTTGCCACCGGGTGCCAGCGCGGCATAGGCCTTCTCCAGCAGGGTCGCGACCGCGTCACCCGGAACACCACTCAACAGGTAGGACATCAGGATGGCATCCTGATCGCCCGGCCAGGCGACCTCCACCGCATTGCCCGGGATGTAGCGGACGCGGTCAACCAGATCGGCCTCCGCAATGAAGCGCCAGCCGATCTCCGCCACGTTCGGGAAGTCGATGATGGTCGAGTGCAGGTCCGTGTAGGCCTTGCACAGGCTGATCGTCATGGCCCCGGTGCCGCCGCCGACGTCCAGCAGGCTGGTCGCGCCGGACAGATCCACCAGTCGCGCCAGCGTGCGCCCCGGACCGAGCGAGCCGGCATGCTGGCTCTCGGAATAGACCGACGCCTGCTCCTCATCCGCCATCCAGTGACGGTAGGACGCGATGGCATCGTCCGACAGGTCGTCCTTCATCACCGCGTTCAACTGCAGCAGGAACGGGTACATCTGCTGGTCGATCTGGTAGCGCAGGTAGTCACCGAAATCGTACTTCGAATGTTTCGACAGGAAATTTTCCGCCGCCGGGGAGTTCTGCAGACGCCGGTCGTCAGCCCAGGTCAGGATGCCGATGCTCGCTAGCGCCGTGGTCAGCATGACGATCCTGTTCACGGGTACGCCAGTGGCCCTGGCGAGCTCCTCCGGCGTCCTGGGTTCCCCCGTCAACTCCGTGAAGAGGTCGATGTGCAGCCCTGCGAAGAGAGCCTTGGACGCCATGAAGCTGAAAGCGATGGTCGAAAGTTCTTCGGCGGTTTCCACACATTGTGCGCTCTCCGCTGCCACATCGCTCGCATGCACGGTCATGTCCGAACTCCTACTGATTTTGCTGGTGCGAACAGCATAGTCAGATTGGTTTGCAGTGCAACATACGCCAGATGATAGAAAAACCCGGATAACGGGAATCGTTCGGCAAACATCAATACTTTTGATTGATACTACCACAATTCATTTCAACAGGTCCATTTATTCAAGACAATTCATTACAAATATTATTTTATTGATGTTTATTTTTCATTATTGTTTCTTGATAATTTGCAATATTAATTCAGCAATATTTCATAAAGAAAAATTCTCCGCACAATCAGACGGATTTCACAATTTTCTACTGTTCAAGCAAGATGCAAAGCTCGCCACCGCAGCCTTTCCGGCCCTGCAATCCTCCCATGCAACTGGCATTCATCAAGGCAGCAGAAGCATCTCCGCAGGATTTCCTCCCACATGAGAAAGGCCGCCCGCAGTTTCCTGCGGACGGCCCCTCTCTCGTCCCGGTCCTGACCCGGCTGCCGGGTCAGGCACAACCGATCGCGCGGATCAGTTCTTTGCCTTGTCCACCAGGGCCTTCTCGGAGATCCAGGGCATCATGGCGCGCAGCTTGCCGCCGACTTCCTCGATCGGGTGCGCAGCGTTGCGGGCGCGGGTGGCCTTGAAGGAGGTCTGGCTGACCTTGTTCTCAAGCATCCAGTTGCGGGTGAACTTGCCCGACTGGATGTCGTCCAGGACACGCTTCATTTCCGCCTTGGTCTCGGAGGTCACGATGCGCGGGCCGGTGACATACTCGCCGTACTCCGCCGTGTTGGAGATGGAGTAGTTCATGTTGGCGATGCCGCCCTCGTAGATCAGGTCGACGATCAGCTTCACTTCGTGCAGGCACTCGAAATAGGCCATTTCCGGCGCGTAACCGGCCTCGACCAGGGTTTCGAAACCGGCACGGATCAGCTCGACCAGACCACCGCAGAGGACAACCTGCTCACCGAACAGGTCGGTCTCGCACTCTTCCTGGAACGTGGTCTCGATGACGCCCGCACGACCACCGCCGATGGCGCTGGCATAGGACAGGGCCACTTCCAGCGCATTGCCGGAGGCGTCCTGATGCACGGCGACCAGGCAGGGCACACCGCCGCCACGCTGGTACTCGGAGCGCACGGTATGGCCCGGACCCTTCGGCGCGATCATGAAGACGTCCAGATCGGCGCGCGGCTCGATCAGGTTGAAGTGGATGTTCAGGCCGTGCGCGAAGCAGATCGCGGCACCTTCCTGCATGTTCGGACCCAGGTCATCACGGTAGAGATCACCCTGCAGCTCGTCCGGGGTCAGCACCATGACCACATCGGCCCAGGCGGCACCGGAAGCCGGATCCATCACATCAAAGCCGGCCCCTTCCGCCTTCGGGCGGCTGCCGGAGCCTTCGCGCAGCGCAATGCGAACATTCTTCGCACCGGAGTCGCGCAGGTTCATGGCATGGGCATGGCCCTGGCTGCCGTAGCCAACGACCAGGACGTTCTTCGCCTTGATCAGGTTCACGTCCGCATCACGGTCGTAGTAAACACGCATTGTTCAGGTCCTCCTCAGGGTCTCGGTTCATGGGCGCTGCTGTGCCGCAAGTGCGGCCCTGGCGCAACGCCGTATTTCGCGGGGCGCGCCAGCGCGCGCGGTTGATTCCTCAGATTTCGTCCGGGCCACGGCTGATGGCGGCGACGCCGGTGCGGCTCATGTCCACCAGTCCCAGAGGCCGCATCAGGTCGGCAAAGGCGTCGATCTTGGAGGCGGAGCCGGTGATCTCGAAGACGAAGCTGCGGTCGGTCGCATCGACGGCACGGGCGCGGAAGATGTCGGCGATTCGCAGGGCCTCCACCCGCTTCTCACCGGAGTTGCGCACCTTCAGCAGCGCCAGCTCCCGCTCGATATGCGGTCCCTGCACGGTCAGGTCGGCAACCCGGTGCACCGGCACCAGCCGGTCGAGCTGTGCCTTGATCTGCTCGATGATCATCGGCGTGCCGGTGGTGACGATGTTGATGCGGGAAATCCCGTTGTCGCGATCGACCTCCGACACCGTCAGGCTGTCGATGTTGTAGCCACGACCGGAAAACAGGCCGATGACCCGGGCCAGGACGCCGGACTCATTGTCGACCACGGCGGATATCGTGTGACGTTCTATGGTGTCTTGCATGTCGCTTCACGGTGTGGCGAAGGCGATTACCTGTCCGGCATCCCCTTCGCGCGACCGTCCCTCCTGAGAGATAGAGTTCGTTGCGGTTCCGGCTCAGACGAGTGCCAGTCCCTGATCGGTGGCCTGGGGTGACTCCGCGCCCGCTTCGTTCCCCAGGATCATTTCGTTGTGTGCGGCCCCGGACGGCACCATCGGGTACACGTTCTCGGCCGGATCAACGCGAACATCGGCGATGACGGGCCGGTCCACGGCAATCATCTCGTCGATCAGGCTGTCCATCTCGTCCGGCGTTTCCGCCTTCAGGCCCACCGCACCGAAGCTCTCGGCCAGCTTCACGAAGTCCGGCAGGCTCTCCACGTAGCTCTCCGAATAGCGCTTGCCGTGCATCAGTTCCTGCCACTGGCGGACCATGCCCATCCACTGGTTGTTCAGGATGAAGATCTTCACAGGCAGCTTGTACTGCGCCAGCGTCGACATTTCCTGAATGTTCATCATGATCGAGGCTTCACCGGCGATATCGACCACCAGCTTGTCAGGGTGCGCGATCTGCGCGCCCATCGCCGCCGGCAGGCCGTAGCCCATGGTGCCGAGCCCGCCGGAGGTCATCCAGCGGTTCGGGCTTTCGAACTTGAAGAGCTGTGCCGCCCACATCTGATGCTGACCGACCTCCGTCGTGATGTAGGGGTCGCGGTCCTTGATCTTCTCGTACAGGGCCTCGACCGCACGCTGCGGCTTGATCAGCTTGTCGGTCTGTTCGTAGGCGAAGCTGTTGCGCGCCCGCCAGATGTCGATCTGACGCCACCAGGGCTCGATCCGGGCCGGATCGACCTGACGCGCGCCCGCCTTCCAGATGCGGATCATGTCTTCCAGGATGTGTGCCGCGTCGCCGATGATCGGCAGGTCCACCCGCACGTTCTTGTTGATCGAACTCGGATCGATGTCGATGTGGATCTTCTTCGACTTCGGCGAGAAGGCATCCAGACGCCCGGTCACCCGGTCATCGAAGCGCGCGCCGATGCAGATCATCACGTCACAGTCGTGCATGGCCCAGTTGGCCTCATACGACCCGTGCATGCCCAGCATGCCGAGATACTGCCGGTCCGACGCCGGATAGCCGCCCAGTCCCATCAGCGTGTTGGTGATGGGATAGCCGGTCATGCGCACGAACTGGGTCAGCAGCGCGGATGCCTTCGGCCCCGCATTGATGATGCCGCCGCCGGTATAGAAGATCGGCCGTTCCGCATTGGCGATCATCTCCACGGCTTCCCGGATCTTCTCCAGGTCACCCTTCACCCGCGGACGGTAGGTCTTGTGGCGCACCTTCTCCGGCGCCGTGTAGTCGGCGGTGTTGATCTGCACATCCTTCGGGATGTCGATGACCACCGGGCCGGGACGGCCATTGGTGGCAACGTAGAAGCCTTCATGGACCACCCGCGCCAGATCAGCCGTGTCCCGGACCAGATAGTTGTGCTTGGTGCAGGGGCGGGTGATGCCGGTGGTGTCGCATTCCTGGAACGCGTCGTTGCCGATCATGTGGGTCGCGACCTGCCCGGTCAGGCAGACGACGGGAATGGAATCCATCAGCGCGTCGGTCAGTCCGGTAACCGCATTGGTGGCACCGGGGCCGGAGGTGACGAGAACGACACCCGGCTTCCCCGTGGAGCGGGCATAGCCCTCCGCCGCATGAACCGCGCCGCCTTCCTGACGGACCAGGATGTGGCGAATGGAGTTCTGCTTGAACAGCGCATCGTAAATCGGCAGTACCGCGCCGCCAGGATACCCGAAGATGGTATCTACACCCTGATCGGTCAGTGCCTTGATCAGGATTTCCGCGCCGGTCATTGCGTTGTTCGACATGATACGCCTCGTTGCCTTGTCTGTTCCCCGGACGGGGGAGCAGTTCCTCGTTCCTCAAAATGAACAGCCCGTCACGCGCACGCGTCGCCTGAACTGGCCATTTCAACCCGGAAACGGCGCGACCGGTCAGAGGTCATCTCAGAGGGCCATCAGTTACAGAATACGCGCGGCGAACCGGGCGGCGCGAAACATAGGCAAGGGCTACCCCCCGGTCAACAGAAATTCGCTTATTTTCGGAAAGATTTCCCCGAAAACACTTTCTGTTTGTTTCGTATTCGAGCAAATATCCGCAACGATCTGATGACGGAACCAGGTCCCCTGTCGCTTGGCATAGCGGCGCGTGGCAGTCTGGGCCTGCGTTCGCGCCTCTTCCAGGCTCAGGTCTCCGTCCAGATGGGCAATCAGGGCCGGCACGCCGAGCGCCTTCATCGCGGGCAGATCCGGGTCGAGGCCGCGCGCATGCAGGCGTGCCACCTCCGCCAGTGCCCCCTCCGCCAGCATGGCATCGAAACGTGCGTCACAGCGGGCATAGAGGCCGTCGCGCGGCGGGTCCAGGACAACCGTGAATGTCCGTGCCCGGACGGGTGGAACTCCCGGCATCTGTTGCCAGTCGGTCAGCGATCGTCCGGTCCCGCGCCAGACCTCCCAGGCGCGAACCAGGCGCTGGCTGTCGCCGGCATTCAACCGTTCGGCCGCCACCGGATCGACCGCCATCAATCGCTGCCGCACCCTCTCCCCGCCCTCGCGCGCCAGTATCTCCGTCGCCTCCTGCCGGAACGCAGGAGCGATGTCGGGGATCGGTGCAAGGCCTTGCAGCAATGCCCGGACATACAGGCCGGTCCCGCCACAGAGCACGGGCACCTGCCCTGCCGCGTGACATGCCGCGATCTCTGCTGCCGCGCGCGCGGACCAGAGCGCCGCGGAGCAGGCCTCCGCCGCATCCTGAAAGCCGTAGAGCCGATGCGGGGCCATGGCCTCCAGTTCCGGCTCCGGCCGGGCGGTCAGGATATGCAGGTCACGATAGACCTGCATGGAGTCGCAATTGATCACGACCCCGCCCAGTTCCGCAGCCACGCGGGCAGCCAGCGCCGACTTGCCGCTCGCCGTCGGGCCGAGTATCAGCAACAGGTCGCCAGACGAAACTGGCTGTTCCGGAGGGGTATCGTTCATGGAAATGGTTCTGACGCTGGTGGGCAATGCGCGTCAACCACTGACAGCGGCACAGGTCGCCGCCGTCCGCGCCGCAACGGACGCATCCGCCCCGGTTCACGAACTGGGGCCGGACGCCGTCGAGTTCCCCGTCGAGGTACGGCCCGCCGATGCATCGGAGCTGGAGCAGCGGGCCATTGATGCCCTTGACGGGGCAGCGGTCGATCTGGCTCTCACCGGCACCGGGAACCGGCGCAAGCGCCTGCTGATCGCCGACATGGACTCCACCATCATCACCGTCGAGTGCATTGACGAACTGGCCGACTTCGCAGGTGTGCGGGACGCGGTTTCCGGCATTACCGAACGCGCCATGCGCGGCGAGATCGATTTCGAGGACGCGCTGCTGGAACGTGTCGGACTGATGAAGGGTCTGCCGGAGTCAGTGCTGCAGCAGGCCTTCGACGACCGCGTCCGACTGACAGACGGGGCCGCTGTCCTGACACGGACGATGCGGGCCGGGGGGGGCCATGCGGCACTGGTGTCGGGGGGCTTCACGTTCTTCACCGAACGGGTGGCGCACCTGGCCGGGTTCGACGAACATCACGCCAACACGCTGCTGTTTCAGGACGGCCACCTGACCGGCGATGTCGGTCGCCCGATCCTGGGCCGACAGGCCAAGCTGGACCAGCTCAACCGCATCACGACGGAACTCGGGATCACCAACGAGGACGCGCTGGCGGTGGGCGACGGGGCCAATGACCTGGCCATGATCCAGGCCTCCGGTCTTGGTGTCGCCTTTCATGCAAAGCCGATGACGGCGGCGGCAGCGGGCGCGCGCGTACTGCATGGCGACCTGACGGTGCTGCTCTATTATCAGGGGATTCCATTCAGCGAATGGGCGACCTGACTGGGGGAGACACGGTCAATGACGGACGAGATCGAACGGGTGACCTATGCGGTCACCGACCGGGTGGCGGTGCTGACGATGCAGCATCCGCCGGTCAATGCCGTGGACATGGAACAGATCGGGGCGATCCATGCCGGTCTGAAGCGCGCCGATGCCGACCCGGATGTCGGCGCCATCGTGCTGACCAGCGCCGTCGATGGCTATTTCTGTGCCGGGATGGACCTGAAGATGGTGCAGCGCGGCGGTGTTGCGGCCTTCCGGCGCTTTCTGGAGACATTCTATCTCGAAACCCTGGACATCCAGCACCGTCTGACCAAGCCGACGATCACCGCGATCAATGGCACCGCCCTTGGCGCGGGGATGACACTCTCCATCACCAGCGACGTGCTGATTGCCGCCGATGATGCCCGGCTGGGCTATCCGGAGATCAATGTCGGGGTGCTGCCCGCCATCCACTTTGCCCACCTGCCCCGAATCGCGGGCCGCCACCGGGCCTTCGAATATCTCTTCACCGGGGACATGCTGCCGCCCGAGAGCCTGCGGGAGATCGGCGTGATCAACCATGTCGTTCCGGTCGCCGATGTGCTTCCGAAGGCCATGGAGATCGGGCGCAAGTTCGCCGCCAAGTCGCCCGCCATCATGGCCGTCGGTCGCCGCGCCTTCAGCCGGGCCAACGACCTCGACTACCGCCGCGATGTCGCCAACCAGGTTGAGATGATGTGCGCCCTGCTGGGCACCGAGGATGCGATGGAGGGTCTGACCGCCTTCACGGAGAAGCGCAAGCCGCGCTGGACCGGCAAATAGGCCGGGGGAAAGAGGACTCTCGCAAACGAACAATTCGGTAACCCGAACGGTCTTTGCTCGCTGGACAAGTCCCCGGGCATTTTGCACTCTGGCAAGAGAACTGGAAAACCAGTCATTGTTTGCTGCCTGACAGGGGCAGCCATATGGGAGGATACAAGAGGTGTTCAAACTTAGTTTGGGGCAGCGTTCGCGACGTGTGCTGACTGCCACTGCCGCAATCGCGCTGGCAGCGACGCTCGCCGTCAACAATGTTCACGCAGCATCACACAGCGGCGCGGTGAAGGGCGGCACCCTGATCGTCGGCGTCGAGACCGACTCGCGCGGCTTTGACGCGGTCAAGGGCGGTGTGCTTGGCGTCAGCGCCGGAACGGTCTCTCTGGCAGTCCACGACACGCTGCTGAAGTACAACGAGAAGACCAAGGAATTCGAACCCAATCTGGCAACCGCCTGGGAAGCGTCCGAGGACAACAAGAGCTGGACCGTTACCCTGCGCAAGGGCGTGAAGTTCCATGACGGCTCCGACTTCACCGCCAAGGATGTCGCGGACCATTTCAACCGCATCCTCGATCCGGCGAACAAGTCGCGCAGCCGGTCGTTCATCACGGCGATAACCGGTGTCGAGGCCATCGACGACCACACCGTCAAGTTCAACCTGGCACACCCCTGGCTGCCGCTGCTGGGCAACCTTGCGGCGCCGAGCATGATCGGGCTGATCCCGTCGAGTGCCAATGTCGCCGCCGACAAGCAAAACCGGGAGCCGATCGGTACCGGCCCGTTCATGTTCGACAGCTGGGCCGGTGGTGACCGCATCACCATCAAGCGGAACCCGAACTACTGGAACAAGGACGCGGTGCATCTCGACGAGATCGTCTTCCGTATCCTGCCCGATACCCAGGCCCGCTTTGCCAGCCTGCGTTCCGGCGAGATCGACCTGATCTGGACCGACCGCGGCAGTTCCATCGTGGAGGCGCAGAAAGACCCGAATCTCACCACTGTCGTTCGTGACGGCAAGGGTGCCGCGGTCACCTTCATCAATGCGTCCAAGCCGCCGCTGGATGACGCCCGCGTGCGCCAGGCCATTTCCCACGCCTGGAACCAGACTGCGCTCCTGAAGGTCACCTGGAAGGATACCCGTCCGTTCGCGGAACACCCGCTGGGTACCGAATCCAAGTGTGATGCCGGATATCGCCATTACGATCCGGCAAAGGCCAAGGCCCTGCTGGCTGACTATGGCAAGCCGGTGAAGATCAGCATGATCCACACCACGACCCCGCGCGGCCGTGAGTTTGGCGAGATCTATCAGCAGCTGCTGAAGCAGGTCGGCATCGAACTGGAACTCGTCCCGGTCGATCAGAACACGCTGGTGAAGAAGGTCTTCACCAACGACTACATGATCTCCGGCTGGCGGATTGCCGATGCGGACGATGTGGGTCCGCAGACCTTCGCCCTGTCCTTCTCCAAGAGCTCCTACAACCTCACCCGCCTGATGTTGCCGGAAATGGACAAGGTTGCGCTCGCCATGCGGACGGCGGCTGATCCGGCTGTGCGCGAGAAGTTCCATTGCGATCTGATGCGCATGGTCAATGACCAGGGCAACATGCAGTACCGTGGTGGCAACCGCTACTACGCCTTCCATGGCACCAACACCCACAACATCGGCATCGATGGTCTGGGTGTGGTCAGGGTCTCCGGCGCATGGAAGGACAAGTGATCAGCAGATCATTCATCTGAACAACTGCTGAGACTGCAGACATGCGTTACCTGCTGAAACGGGTACGGCGACTGGTCGTCGTGATCTTCGCCGTCACCCTTTTCACCTTCCTGCTGGTCAACGTCCTGCCGGGTGATGTCGCCTATGACATTGCCGGGCAGGACGCATCGGAGGAGGAGGTACAGGCCATTCGTGCCGACCTGGGCCTCGACCGGCCGGTCATGGTCCGATACGCGGAATGGCTGGGGGACTTCGTTCAGGGTGACTGGGGTCGCTCCTTCCGCACGGACGAACCGGTGGTGGACGCCATCCTGTCCCGCTTTCCGGTCTCTCTCGAACTCATGCTGGTGGCGCAGGTCTTCGCGCTGATCCTGGCTGTTCCGTTCGGCATACTTGCCGCCTATCGCGCCGGACGCACGGTCGACCGGACCATTGCGACGGCGGGCTTCATGTCCTTGTCCGTTCCGTCATTCATGGCGGCAATCCTGCTGATCCTGGTCGTATCCCTCAATCTCGGCTGGCTGCCCACATCCGAATACGAGCCGCTGTCGGCAGGTCTCTGGGCGAACCTGCGGGCTTTCATCCTTCCGGCGCTGGCCATCGCCATGGCCGAATGGGTGGTGCTGATGCGGGTATTGCGGGCCGACATGATCGGCGTGCTGCAACAGGACTACATCTCGCTCGCGCGGGCCAAGGGACTGCCGGTCTGCCACGTCATCCTGCGCCACGCACTGAAGCCGGCTTCCTTCTCGATGATCACGGTCCTGGGCCTGCAGATCGGCAATCTGGTCGGCGGCTCGATCATCATCGAATCCATCTTTGCCCTGCCCGGTGTCGGTCGCCTGCTGATCAACGCGATCTATGCCCGTGACTTCATCGTGGTCCAGGGCGTCGTGGTCTTCATCGCCTTTGCCTACGTGCTGGTGAACTTCATCGTTGACCTGCTCTATGCCGTGCTGGACCCCCGTATCCGGACGGAGCGCGCCGATGGCTGATCCCACAACCAACCGTCCCCTTCATCCGGCACGGCCGACACTTTCACGGTTCCGCCGCATGCGGCCTACGACTGGCAAGTCCGGACAGTTCGGCATTGCCTTCTGGCTGCCCCTCGCCTGGCTGTTCCTGATCAGTTTCACGGCGATCTTCGCGCCCTGGATCGGCATCCAGGATCCGGACTCACTGGATTTCGTCAATCTTCAGACGCCACCGAACGACGCGCACCTGCTCGGCACGGATCACCTGGGTCGCGATGTGCTGGCGCGCGTCGTCTACGGCGCCCGCGTGTCGCTGGTCGTCGGCTTCTGCGCGCCGGTGGTCGGCATGCTGCTGGGCCTGCCCATCGGCATGATCGCAGGCTATTTCGGCGGGCGCATCGACGGTTTCATCGTCGGCTCCATCGATACCTTCCTGGCCGTTCCCGGTCTCGTGCTGCTGTTGCTGTTCTCTCTCATCTTCGGTGGCAGCCTGCTGGTGGTGACCGTCAGTCTGGGACTGCTGTTCATTCCGATCTTCTCCCGCATCAGCCGGGCCGCGACGCTCAGCTTCAAGTCGTCGGAGTTCATCCTTGCGGCACGCACAATCGGCGCGAACGACTTCAACATCCTCGTGCGCGAACTGTTGCCCAATGTCGTGCTGCCGGTGCTGGCGTTCGGCCTGGTCGCCGTGGCCAGCGCCATCGTGGTGGAGGGCGCGCTGAGCTTCCTCGGCCTGTCGGTGCCCGCCCCTCACCCGAGCTGGGGCGGCATGATCGCGGGCGGTCGGGAGCATCTGGAGGAATCCCCCCATATCAGCGTCTTTCCGGCAATCGTCATGTTCCTGACGGTGCTGTCCTTCAACCTGGTGGGTGACACGCTGCGCAGCCGCTTCGCGGATGTGCGGGAGGCGGCGATCTGATCATGTCCAGACCCCTGCTCGAACTCACCAACGTCTCCACCCATTTCCATTCACCTGCCGGTCGCGTGCGGGCCGTTGACGGGGTTTCCGTCTCGCTGGAGGCCGGACAGACACTTGGCCTGGTCGGTGAATCCGGGTCCGGCAAGTCCGTGCTGGCACGCACCATCATGGGTCTGCTGCCGTCCTATGCAGAGATCCCGAAGGGCGGTGCCATCACCTTCGATGGCCAGAACCTGCTGACCATGGATCGCAAGGCCCGTCGCGCCATCTCGGGACCGGGCATCGGCATGATCTTCCAGGACCCCATGACCAGCCTCAATCCGGTGATGAAGATCGGCCAGCAGGTCTATGAGGGGATGCGCCATCATTTCGGCACCAGCAAGGCCACGGGCCGCCAGCGCGCCATCGAGCTGCTGACAGAAGTCGGTATCCCGCAGCCTGATGTCCGCGTCGACCAGTATCCGCACCAGCTTTCCGGCGGGATGCGACAGCGCGTGGCCATCGCCATCGCGCTTGCCTGCGAGCCGAAGCTGCTGATCGCCGATGAACCCACGACGGCGCTGGATGTGACCGTCCAGTCAGGGATCCTCGACCTGCTGCAGCGCGAACAGCGGGACCGCGGCATGACCCTGATCCTGATCACCCATGATCTCGGCGTCGTTGCCGGGCGCTGCGACAAGGTGGCGGTGATGTATGCCGGTGGCATCGTCGAGACCGGCAGCACCCGCAGCCTGTTCGCCCGCACCCGGATGCGCTACACGCAGGCCCTGCTGGATTCCATTCCGCGCCTCGATCGCCCGCCACATGAGCGGCTGAAGTCGATCGGTGGCCGTCCACCGAACCTCATCACACCGCCACCGGGGTGCCGCTTCGCCCCCCGCTGTGCCTTCGCCGATGCGCAGTGCGAAGCCGCGATGCCCCCGATGCAGGCTGACGAGGCCGACCCGGCACACAGCTTCGCCTGCTGGCATCCGCGCGATCCCGAGCAGGTGACGGAGGAGGTGGCATGAGCGACGTGCTGCTGGATGTCCGTGACCTGGTCGTCGAGTTTCCGACGCGCAAGGGCCTGGTGCAGGCCGTCAGTGGTGTGACCTTCGAACTGCGGCGCGGGGAAACGCTGGCGCTGGTTGGCGAATCCGGCTGCGGCAAGTCGACGACGGCGCGGGCGGTGATGCAGTTGCCACGCCCGACCAGCGGCCAGATCGTGCTGGACGGTGACGATCTGGTTGCCGCCGGAAAGCGGGACCTGCGGCGGATGAGACGCCGGTTCCAGATGATCTTCCAGAACCCGATTGCCTCCCTCAACCCGCGCAAGCGCATCAGCGAGATCATCGAGAAGCCGCTGAAGATCGCGGGGCTGCTGGATGCAGAGAAACGCAGGCAGGCGGTCGAGGAACTGCTGGAGACTGTCGGACTCGACCCGGCGGTGGCCATGGACAAGCGACCGCACGAGTTCTCCGGCGGCCAGTGCCAGCGCATCTCCATTGCGCGGGCGCTGATCCTGGAACCGGACCTGCTGATCTGTGATGAACCGGTCTCGGCACTCGATGTTTCCATCCAGGCTCAGATCCTGAACCTGCTGGAGGACATGAAGCAGCGCTATGACCTGACCATGCTGTTCATCAGTCATGACCTCGCCGTGGTCCGCAATGTGGCGGACCGGGTGGCGGTGATGTACCTGGGCCGCTTCTGCGAGGTCGGCAGTTCGGAGATGCTTTTCGACAGTCCGGCGCATCCCTATACCCGCGCCCTGCTCAGCGCCATTCCGGTGCCCGATCCCACCGTGACGCCAAAGCCGATCGAGATGATCCAGGGCGACCTGCCCTCCCCCATCTCACCACCCAGCGGCTGCCGCTTCCGCACCCGCTGCCCCGTTGCCAGCGAACGCTGCGCGGCGGAGGTGCCGGCGATGCGTGAGCTGCCGGACGGGCGCGCGATCGCCTGCCACCATCCGCTGATCGGTGCCTGACGGGCGGCCTTTCCCGATCGGAAACAGTCTTGTGAAGCATCCTGCCATTGCCTCGCCGAAACGGAACGTCATATGGGCGGAACAGGCAGGAGGACCCGATGACCGAACCGCAGAACCCCAGCACCATCCACGGCTATCACGCCCACATCTACTACCGGAACGATGCGGAGCGCGCGGAGGCGGCCGTACTGCGCCGTCAGATCATGACCACTTTCGAGGTCGTGCCGGGCCGCTGGCGCGATCAGCCGGTCGGACCACATCCGCTGCCCATGTACCAGATGGCATTTGCCACTGATGTCTTCCCGACGATGGTGCCCTGGCTGATGCTCAACCGGCGGGGCCTGACCATCCTGGTACATCCGGAAACCGGCGATGATCTGGCCGACCACGACATTCACCCGCTCTGGCTGGGCGAACGCCTGCCGCTGGACATTGCATTCCTGCGCGGCTTTGCCGGACGACCCGGGCGGGCCTGATGCTGCGGCGCTGCCGCCTCAGTACATCCGTCCGCCGTTCGGAATCTGCCGCTCTGGGCCGATCAGGATGACGTTGCCGTCAGCGTCGGGAAACCCGAGCGTCAGACATTCGCTCATGAACTTGCCGATCTGCTTCGGCGGGAAATTGACCACCCCCGCAACCTGCCGGCCCATCAGTTCCTCCCGCGTGTAATTGGTGATCTGGGCCGAGGTCTTGCGGGTCCCGATCTCCTCACCAAAGTCGATCCAGAGTTTCCAGGCCGGGCGTCGCGCCTCGGGGAACGCCTGCACGTCGATGATGGTTCCGACACGAATGTCGACACGCTGGAATTCGTCATAGGTCAGGTCGGTCATGCTCTCGGCTTCCCTGTATCGCGCGGTATCAGGCCTGGCCCGCGTGGGCGCGGGCAGTGCGGGCATGGATCTCCCGCAGCACGGCCAGTTCGGTCGGCTCCGGCACCGGTGTCTCCGTGACACTGTCGGCAAAGCGGATATCCCAGCCGGTCGCGGCCGTGATCTGATCGCGTGTCACGCCCGGATGGATGGTGGTGACGATCAGTTCCCTGGTCTCGGGATCCGGTGCCATCTGGCAGAGATCGCTGATCAGGCGCGTCGGCCCCAGGGTCCTGGCCCCGGCCTCCGCCCGGCTGTTGCCCCCGTTGCCGTGACCGAGCGAGGTGATGAAATCCAGCTTCTCCACGAAGGCACGCGGTGACTGGCGCAGCAGGATGAAGGTCTCCCGCGCGCTGGTCGCGATCTCCGGCGCGCCACCCGCCCCCGGCAGGCGGGTCTTCGGCTTCAGATAGGTGCCGCCGATGACCGTGGTGTTGATGTTGCCGAAGCGGTCCACCTGCGCCGCCCCCAGGAATCCGACATCGATGCGTCCGCCCTGCAGCCAGTAGCGGAACATCTCCGGCACCGAGACATTGGTCAGCGCCGTCTCCGCCAGTTCACCGTCGCCAATGGAGAGCGGCAGCACGTCGGGCCGCGTCTCCAGCGTGCCGGATTCATAGATCAGCACAACGTCCGGCGCATGGGTCTGGCGCGCCAGATTGGCGGCCGCGCTGGGCTGGCCGATACCGACGAAGCAGACCTGACCATTCTGCAATGCCCGGGATGCTGCGACGGTCATCATCTCGTCGGCGGTGTAGCCCCTGTCGCTCATTGCACACCCTCCCCCGCCTTGCGCTGCATGACATGGCTGTCCATCCAGGCGCGGAACGTCTCCCGGTCGCGCGCGATGGGATCCCAGGCCTTGTAGAAGCTGTTGTCACGCGGGTAGTAGCCATGGGCGTAGCTGGGAAAGGCGCCGTCGGGCACGGCTGCGATGGCGCTGATCGTCCACGACGGCAGGATCACCGCGTTGGGACCACCGCCCAGATCGTCAACGATCTCCTCCACCGTCACGATGGAGCGGCTGGCGGCCAGCACCGCCTCCTTCTGCACGCCGATGATGCCTTCCAGCAGCACGTTGCCGCGCCGGTCCGCCTTCTGCGTATGGATCACGGCCACATCGGGGCGCATGGCCGGAATGGCGGCCAGCTTCTCCCCGGTGAACGGGCATTCGACCGACCGGATGCGGTCGTTCACCTTCGGCAGGTCGTTGCCGATATAGCCCCGGAACACCGCACAGGGCAGTCCGGCAGCCCCGGCCTCATAGGCATTGGCCATGGCACCGTGGCTGTGCTCCTCGATCTCCAGGGGCAGCGGCCAGTCGCGTTCGATCGCATCACGCATCCGGTGCAGGGATCCGACACCGGGATTGCCACCCCAGGAGAACACCAGCTTCCGCGCGCAGCCCATGCCGATCATCTGGTCGAAGATGATGTCCGGCGTCATGCGGATCAGCGTCAGGTCCTTGCGGCCCTGGCGGATGATCTCATGGCCGGCGGCATAGGGGATCAGGTGCGTGAAGCCTTCCAGCGACAGGCTGTCGCCGTCCCGGACATTCTCCGCCACTGCCTCTTCCAGGCTGGTGATCACTGCGCGCGGCATGGATGCTCCCCTGTCTCAGAAACCGATGTGGCTGCCACCGTCGATGCTCAGGTGCTGACCGGTGATGTAGCTCGCCCCGGATGACAGCAGGAAGCACACCGGCACGGACACTTCCTCCGGCTTGGAGAAGCGCTCCAGCGGGATCTGGCCCAGATAGCGGTCGCGGAACTTCTCGCCCCGGATGGTCTCCGTCATCGGTGTCTCGACCAGGCCGAAGCAGACCGAATTGACGTTGATGTCGTGGCGGCCCCATTCCCGCGCCGCACTCATGCTGAGGCCCAGCACACCGGATTTCGCCGCACCATAGTTGATCTGGCCGATGGTGCCGCGACGCCCGGCGATGGAGGAGACATTGACGATCCGCCCCGGTGCCGTGTCGCCATCCTTGCGGCGTTCGATGATGTGACGGCCAACGGCCTGCAGGCACAGGAAGACGCCGGTCAGGTTGACGTCGATGACCTGCTGCCAGGTCTGGAACGGCATCTTGTCGATCATCGCCGCCCGGACGATTCCGGCGTTGTTGACCAGCCCGTGCAGTGCCCCGGCCTCGCGCACGATGTCATTCACCATCTTCTCGACCGTACCCGGATCATCGACGGAACCGACATGCTGCAGCGTGTCGTCCCGCCCGACCAGTTCCGCGGTCTCGGCCAGCCCGTCGCCATTGACGTCATTGATCGCGACACGCGCGCCCAGCGACGCCGCCTGACAGGCCACGGCCCGCCCGATTCCCTGTCCCGCACCGGTCACCAGCACGGTCATCCCGTCCAATGTCATTGGATTGGTCATTGTCATCCTCCCCAGGTTCATATCCTCACCGCCCTCATTCAGGCAATGCGGCGACGGGGGGTCAATCAGTTATTGATGGTGTCCGGCAGATCGGGAAGCTCGAAAACCTGTCCGGGATAGATCAGGTTCGGGTCGCGGATGCGGTCGCGATTTGCCTCGTAGATCGTGGTGTAGCTGATGCCGCGTCCGTATGTGCGCCGCGCAATGCGCCAGAGTGAATTGCCGGGCTGCACGATCACCTGGTCCGCCGTGACCTCCACGGAGGCGGGTGCAACGCGCGCGAAGGGCAGCTCGATCCGGGCCAGCACCACCCCGGAACTGTCCACATGATCGACGCGCAGCACATGCAGGCCGGGCGCGATCTCCGTCTCCGGCATGATACGCCACTGCCCCTGCGCATCCGCGCGGGCGCGACCGGCATAGACACCATCGACATACGCACGCAGTTCGGCGTCCGGCGCGCCATTGCCGGACATTTCAAGGTTGCCCTTGTCATCATAGTCGACCTTGCCGAGGTTCAGCCCCTGCGGCATCGCGATGCGATCCGCGCGATCCGGTTCCTGCAGGATACGGGTGCCGGTGCGATTCTTCGGCGTCAGCAGCGCAATCGCCTTCTTGTCGTCGGACAGGTCAGCGCAGTCCGGCACGACCAGCACGACACTCTCAGGCGATTCCGCCCGGCCCGCCGTTGTCTCGGCGGTCAGTGTCAGTTCCACACCACCGGGTTTGAAAGGTTCTGACACCACATGGGCCCAGGAACCATCGTTTTCCGCGCGCAGGGTGGCGATGATTTCCCCGTTGGCGGCAATGCGCACGATGGCCTGCGACGGTGCCCGTCCGGCCATCACCGCCGTGCAGTCAACATCGCTGATCCGCACCACATCGAAGCTTGGCGGTGCAACGGCGCGCTTCGGAATGACAGGAACACCCTTCGTGTTGGTCTCCGGTTCCCGCTTCGGAGCAACCGGCTGCAACGGCTTCGTCGGCTCTTCCGTGACGGCGGCAACAGCCTGGTCCTTCGCCACGTCCAGCTTCTGTTCGACCTTGCGCTCCAGCTTCTCGCGCACGGCATCAGCTTCGGGAACGACCGGGCCGGATACGACGCTCTCGCTTGCAGTTGCCGCCTTTTCAGCAGTCTTGCGCTCATCCGGGTCCGGGCGCGTCGCAGAAGTGGTTACGGTACTGGCAGGCTCCGATGTTCCGGCTTCAGGCGCCGCAGTCGGAGCCGGAGCCGGAGCCGGAGCCTCTGACGCCGATTCAGTCCTTGGCTCGCCGGATTCAGGAACGGCAGGGCTCTCGGCCGGTGCAGTGATGCTCTCGGGCGCACCTGACTTTTTCGCCACAGGCGCGCCTGTGACAGCGGTCGCCACAGGCTTCTTGGCCTCTTCGGGCGTGTCGCTGCCGCCAAGGATGAGGAACCCTGCCGCAGCGAGTGCGGCAACGGCGATCAACAGAAGCAGGATACGGTTCAACGCGACAACGCCCGGGCAATTGTGTCAATTCGGTGATACGTAGTCCGAACCACCCGAAACCGCAACGATTCCCTGCTTTTGTGGCCAGTCAGCAACGTCGTGACGTCAGTCCGGCAGATGGGCGGTCATTGTCGCCCCCGCGAAGCCGTGAACCTTGTCACCGGCCCTCACGGTCACTTCGCGCACTCCCGGCGGAATCTCGATGTCGTGGTAGCGCGTGAAAGGCTGCTCGTTTTCGTGCGGATGATGCAGCACGCGCGTGCCAAGAACCGTCCCGTCCGGGGCCAGCACCTGCCATTGGTCGGCATAGTGTTCCCATCCGGTATCAGCATGACGGACGGTGACACGGAATCGGTATATGTTCGGACCCGACTTCTTCATGTGCAGCACGGTCACGCCGACGACATCGGCACCACCGGCCTGGACGGATACAGGCAAGACAAGCGCCAGTGACAGCATCGCAACCGACAGCAGGCTTCTGAACATGGCAAGAATCTCCACTCTGTGCGTCTATTGCGGCTCCTCCGACCGGGCGCGCCCGGCGTTCCTCGACGCGGCAGAACGGCTCGGCGCCATCCTGGCCAGCAACGGCATGGGCCTGATCTACGGTGGCGGACGCCTGGGGCTGATGGGGCGTGTCGCAGACGGCGTGCTTGCCGGTCAGGGCCGCGTCACCGGAATCATCCCCGAACACCTGCACCGTGTCGAGGTCCGGCACGAGGGTGTCACGGAATTGTTGGTGGTGAGGAGCATGCACGAGCGCAAGGCGGAGATGTTCCGCCGCGCCGATGCCTTCTGCGTGCTGCCCGGCGGCATCGGCACGCTGGATGAGGTCATCGAGATCCTGACCTGGCGACAGCTTGGCCTGCATGACGACCCCATCGTGATCGTCAATCAGGAGGGCTACTTCGATCCGTTCCGCACGATGCTGGAGCATGTGGTAGCGGAGAATTTCGCCGGTCCGGACACGCTGGATTTCCTGACCTGGGTGAATACGGTCGATGACGTGCTTCCCGCGATTGCCGCCCTGCCGGAACCGCAGTTGCCACAGCGTCCCGAGAAGGTTTGACTTGCCTGTCGGCCTTAGCCTTTTGACCACCTTTGACCCGGTGTTATAACGCGCGGGAAATCAAGGCACACGTGGTGGCGCGCTGCCAGTCAGGAAGGGGTCGGGATGAGCAAGATCAAGGTAACGAAACCGGTTGTCGAGCTTGATGGGGACGAGATGACCCGGATCATCTGGGACTTCATCAAGCAGAAGCTGATTCTGCCCTATCTGGACATCGACCTGCACTATTACGACCTGAGCGTCGAGGAGCGGGATCGCACGGACGACCAGGTCACTGTCGATTCCGCCAACGCCATTGCCAAGTACGGTGTCGGCGTGAAGTGCGCGACCATCACCCCCGACGAGGATCGCGTCGAGGAATTCAAGCTGAAGAAGATGTGGCGCAGCCCGAACGGCACCATCCGCAACATCCTGGGCGGCACCATCTTCCGGGAGCCGATTATCTGCCAGAACGTGCCGCGCCTGGTGCCCGGCTGGACCGACCCTATCGTCATCGGCCGTCATGCCTTTGGCGACCAGTACCGCGCCACCGATTTCCTGGTTCCCGGCAAGGGCAAGATGACCCTGAAATGGGAAGGCGAGGACGGTCAGGTGATCGAGCGGGAGATCTTTGACTTCCCGAGCAGCGGCGTCGCCATGTCCATGTACAACCTGGACGATTCCATTCGCGACTTTGCGCGTTCCAGCATGAACTTCGGTCTGGATCGTGGCTGGCCCGTCTACATGTCCACCAAGAACACGATCCTGAAAGCCTATGACGGGCGCTTCAAGGACCTGTTCGAGGAGGTCTACCAGAACGAGTTCAAGGCGGCCTTCGACAAGAAGGGCATCACCTACGAGCACCGCCTGATCGACGATATGGTCGCCTGCGCCATGAAGTGGTCGGGCAAGTACGTCTGGGCCTGCAAGAACTACGATGGCGACGTGCAGTCCGACACCGTGGCACAGGGCTTCGGCTCGCTGGGTCTGATGACCTCCGTGCTGATGACGCCGGACGGAAAGACGGTCGAGGCGGAGGCCGCCCACGGCACCGTCACCCGCCATTACCGCATGCACCAGCAGGGCAAGGAGACCTCGACCAACCCGATCGCGTCGATCTTCGCCTGGACCCGTGGACTGTCCTACCGCGCCAAGATGGACGAGAACGTGGCCCTGGGCGAATTCGCGGAGACGCTGGAGAAGGTCTGCATTTCCACCGTCGAGGCGGGCCAGATGACCAAGGACCTGGCCATCCTGGTCGGCCCCGACCAGCCCTGGATGACCACCAACCAGTTCCTGGACGCGCTGGACCAGAACCTGCAGCAGGCACGGGGCTGACCCGACGCCGAGCGAAGGGGACTGCTTCCCCGTTGCAGAAAACGTCATGAGAGAAGCCCCGGATGTCGTTCCGGGGCTTTTTTCGTATGCGGCTGCGGGGCTATCGTCGGTGGGCATGCATGCGAAGGGGATTCCGGCGTGATCATCGACTGTCCGGTCTGCGGGCCACGGCATCTGGCCGAGTTCAGCTATGGCGGCGAAGCCAGCCGTACCCTGGTCGCTATGGAGAATACCGACCGAGAAGACTGGTCGACCTATGTCTTCGCGCGTCAGAACCCCCGGGGACCGCATGAGGAACACTGGCAGCATTCGGGCGGCTGCCGGTCCTGGCTGCAGGTGCGGCGGGACGTGACCACGCACCGGATCGAGGCCGTGCGCCTGATCGGCCCCTTCGCGGGCGAGACAGGATCGTGAGCGGGATGCGCCTGCCGGACGGCGGCAACAGCATCGACCGGGGGCAGCCGCTGCGCTTCAGCTTCGATGGTCGGCCAATGTCGGGCTTTGCCGGCGACAGCATTGCCTCTGCCCTGCTGGCGAACGGGGTTTCCGTCGTCGGGCGCAGTTTCAAGCTGCATCGCCCGCGCGGAATCTTCGCTGCCGGTACGGATGAACCGAACGCCCTGATGACCCTGCGCGAAGGGGGGCGGCGGGAACCGAACGTGAAGGCGACGGAGGCGGAACTGTTCGACGGCCTGGTCGTGCAGAGCCAGAACCGCTGGCCCGGCCTGGGGTTCGATCTGATGGCCGCGACTGGCCTGGCCGCGCCGGTTCTTTCCGCCGGGTTCTACTACAAGACCTTCATCGGCCCGTCCCAGAAGGCCTGGATGCTGTATGAGCATTTCATCCGGCGCGCCGCCGGGCTGGGTGCGGCATCACTGGAACCCGACCCGGACAGCTATGAGCATGCCTGGGCCTTCACGGATGTGCTGGTGGTTGGCAGCGGTCCTGCAGGCCTGTCCAGCGCCCTGACCCTGGCCCGCAGCGGCGTCCGTGTCCTGCTGCTGGAGCAGGAGGCGGTGATCGGCGGTCATCTGTTGCAGGAACCGGGCACCATCGACGGCAAGCCCGCCGCCCGTTGGGCCGCCGACGCCCGCGCCGAGCTGGAGAGCCTTGGCGCGACAGTCATGCCGCGCACCACGGCCTGGGGCTACTACGACGGCAATGTCATCGCGGCGCTGGAGCGGGTCAGCGATCACCTGCCCACTCCCCTGCCCCATCAGCCGCGCCAGCGACAGTGGAACATCCGCGCAGGCAAGGTCGTGCTGGCCACCGGCGCGTTCGAGCGTCCCATCGCCTTCGCGGGCAACGACCTGCCCGGCGTCATGCTCGCCGGAGCCGCCGAGCGCTATCTTGCCCGCCACGCCGTGGTTCCCGGACAGAAGGTGGCCCTGTTCGCCAGCAATGACCTGGCCTATGGCGCTGCCTTTGCCCTGCATGATGCAGGCATCGCAATCGCTGCGCTGGTCGATCCGCGCGAGACACCGGGCGAGACGGTACTGCAGGGTCTCAGGGCGCGCGGGCTTGAGGTACGGACCGGTCAGGCCATTGTCGCGGCAAAGGGCCGACAGCGGGTCCGCAGCATTCATGTGGCTCCCTTCGACATCGCGCGGGGCGCACTGGTGGGTGGTGAGGACCTGGCGGTCGATACGGTTCTGGTGTCCGGCGGATTCAATCCGGTGATCCATCTGGCCTCACAGGCCGGTGGTCCGGCGCAGTTCGACCGTGCCCTGCAATCCTTCGTGGCCGGCGCGCCGCGGGAGGACTGGCTGGCGACAGGTGCCGTGACCGGTCAACTGACCCTCGCCGGGGCGCTGGGCGACGGCGCCCGGACAGGGGCGGAGATCGCGACCGGACTTGGCCACCGGACCATCGCCAGCGCCGTGCCCACGGTTGCCGATGACCGGGGTCCCGGTGACATGCCCGCGATCTTCGAGATCCGCGACAGGCAGAGGAAGCACGGCAAGGCTTTTGTGGATTTCCAGCATGATGTGACCGTTGACGATATCCGCCTCGCCAACCGCGAAGGATACCGCTCCGTCGAGCATCTGAAACGCTACACCACGCTGGGCATGGGTACCGACCAGGGCAAGTCGTCCAACATCATCGGTCTGGCGCTGATGGCGGATGCGCGCGGAATCTCCATCCCCGACGCAGGCACCACCCGCTATCGCCCCCCCTTCACGCCCGTCAGCATCGGTGCGCTCGCGGGGCCGGAGGTCGGGGCGGAACTGCGCCCGAAGCGGCTGACACCGATGCACGACTGGCACGTCGCCCATGGTGCGGAGATGATGCAGGCGGGTCTGTGGTTTCGCCCGCGCTTCTACCCCGATGGCAATGAACCGCTGGAGGCCGGCTACGTCCGCGAAACCGCCATGGTGCGCGGTGGCGTCGGCATGGTCGATGTCTCGACACTGGGCAAGATCGACGTGCAGGGACCGGATGCGACGGTCTTTCTGGAACGTGTCTATGCCAATGGCTTCGCCAAGCTGCCAGTGGGGCGGGCCCGCTACGGTCTCATGCTGCGCGAGGACGGTTTCCTGTTCGACGACGGCACCACCTGGCGCCTGTCGGAGACGCGCTATCTGATCACGACCACCACCGCCAATGGCGGGCCGGTGATGCAGCATCTGGAATTCCTGCTGGCCGCGCACTGGCCGGGCCTGCGGGTCAAGCTGACGTCCGTCACCGAGCAATGGGCGGGGATGGCCATCGCCGGGCCGAAGTCCCGCGACGTGCTGCGCCGGGCCATCGCCGACATTGATTTCGATGATGCCGCCTTCCCCTTCATGGGCGTGCGCCCCGGCACGCTGAACGGGGTGGAGGTGCTGCTGGCGCGGCTCAGTTTCTCCGGCGAGATGGCCTATGAGGTCTATTGCGGCAGCCACGCCGGTACCGCCGTATGGCAAGCCCTGATGCAGGCCGGACAGCCGGAGGGGATCATTCCCTATGGCATGGAGGCGCTGGGCGCGCTGCGCATCGAGAAGGGACATGTGGCCGGACGGGAACTGGACGGGCGCACCACCGCCGCCGATGTCGGACTGGGACGCATGGTCTCTGCCCGCAAGAACTTCATCGGCAGCACGCTGGCCGCGCGGGAATACCTGCATGGCGAGGATCGGGAGCAACTGGTCGGCCTGTCGTCCGTCAGCGGCACGAAGATCTCCCCCAGCAGTCACCTCATCGAACCCGATGACGCCGGGAGCGGTGAAACCGGTCCAAGCCTGGGCCATGTCACGGCCATGACCTACAGCCCGGAACTCGGCACCTATGTCGCCCTGGCCCTGCTGCAGGGCGGCATGAAACATCTGGGCAAGCGGCTGACCGCGACGGATCCGGTGCGCGGCAAGTCGGTGGAGGTGGAGGTCACCGATCCCTGCTTCATCGACCCGGAAGGGAGCCGGATGCATGGCTGAGAGCATGATCGCCTGGCCCCTGGATGGTCACCTGCCTGCCGGTCGTCACGGCGCGGGCAGCGGTGAAGCCCCCCTCAGCCTGATGGAACTGCGGCCCGGCAGCATCGTCGAGGTCGGCTGCTGGCCCGACACGCTGAACCGGATGCGGATCGTCCTGCCTCAGCTCTCTCGCAATGCGACACTGATGGACCTGGCACCGGGCCGCTGGTGGCTGGTGTCGCCGGGGGCCGGGCTGGCACAGGAGCTGGAACGCGGTATCGACCCTGGACTTGGTGCGGTGGTGGATCTGTCGGACGCTCGCGCGGTCCTGCAGGTCTCCGGCCCGGCCACCCTGGAACTGATGAGCCGACTGGTACCCCTCGACTTCGGCGCGGACCGGCTTTCGCCAGGTTGCACGGCAGAGACCGTTGTCGGCCATATGGGCGTCACCCTGCACCGGACGGCCCCGGATTGCATCGAGATGTACGTGTTTCGCGGCTTCGCGCGGTCGTTCGTTCACAGCGTCCGACAGGCGGCGGCAGCGTTCGGGTATCGGGTCGGATAGATCTCCACCTTCTGCACGCCCGCAATGGACCGCTCGATACGAGACAGCGGCGTATCGTGCCGATAGACTGCGTCCGATTTCAGATCGGGAGGAAACTAGATGAAACTTTACAATTCGATCGGACCGAACCCGCGCATGGTCCGCATCTTCATGCATGAGCTTGGCACCGAGATGCCGATGGAGGACGTGGATATCCGCGGTGGCGTCAACCGCCAGCCGGAGTTCCTGAAGAAGAACGCGGCCGGCCAGTGCCCGGTGCTGGAACTGGATGACGGCACCTGCATCTGCGAGATCACGGCGATCTGCGAATATCTGGCGGACAAGGCAGGCGGATCCAGCCTGATCGGCATGACGCCGGAGGAGCGCGCGGAAACCCGCATGTGGACCCGGCGTGTGGACCTGAACGTCTGCGAAAATCTCGGCAACGGCTTCCGCTATGCGGAGGGGCTGAAGATGTTCGAGAGCCGGTTCCGCTGTATCCCGGAGGCTGCCGACGGCCTGAAGGCGCTGGCGCAGGACAAGCTGACCTGGATCGACGGGGAGCTGGAGGGCAAGCAGTTCCTCTGCGGTGACCGGATCAGCATGGCTGACATCCTGATGTTCGCCTTCGTCGAGTTCGCCGCCATGGTCGGGCAGAAGCTCAATCCCGACAACAAGAACGTCATAGCCTGGTTCGAGCGGATGAAGGCACGGCCGTCCGCCGCTGCCTGATCAAGGCGCAGCATTACATCAGGAAGGTTCCTTATCTTCCTGATCCGAAAATAGATTTCCGGGCAATTCGGGAATGTGTTTCAGGCGATCGAGAACGGCGGCGGTCAGCGAATCAGGCGTGCCGTCGCCGCTCACGCCATCCAGATAGGCGCGCACGTCCTTCTCCAGAATCCCGATGGTATTGCCGGGATCATGGGTTTCGGCGGACCAGTCGATCTGATCCAGATTGTTGCCGAACCAGGTGCCGCCCGAACTGCTGCGCATGACCGACAGCAGCCGGGCCGGGGCCAGCCCCAGTGCCTCCGCCTGCGCCAGCACCGTGCGCACGGCTGTCACCGAATTCGCGGCAACGAAGTTGTTCAGCACCTTGGCCGCCATCCCCGCGCCATAGGAACCGAGGTGATGCACTTCCTCCCCCATCGCCCGGAACATGGGCATCAGTGGCGTGATCTCACGCTCCGGACCACCGAGCATGAATGTCAGCGTGCCCTGCCGTGCCCTGAAGGGGGCACCGGACATGGGCGCATCAATGAGCGCGATTTCGGGGTGCACCACGTCCCGCAACGATGTGACGAAGCGCGGTGACAGGGTCGAGGAGACGATGAAGGTCCGGACGTTGTGCCCCTGCCCCGGCGGTTGGTGCAGGCCCAGCCCGTCAATGACATCGCGGGTCTGCTGGCTGTCGCGCACGACCGAGATGACGGTCTCCGCCTGGCGGCCCAGGTCGCTGATCGCGACCGTCATGTGGCCGGCGAATTTCGCGAATTCGGTGAGCGGGCGGACATCATGACCAATGGCCGCAAAGCCTGCGCGCAACAGCGCCTCGGCCATCGGCTGTCCCATGGCACCACAGCCAACCACACCGATCACGCCATCACCCGCCCACCGGGGTGGCACCCAGTAGCAGGGCGGGATCCAGGCGCTGGTCGAACCAGTTGACGCGCCAGTCGAGATGCGGACCTGTCGAGCGTCCCGTGGAACCGATTGCGCCGATCACCTGTGCGGCGAAGACCTTGTCGCCCACAGCCACGTCGATGCGCTCCAGATGCGAGAAGACGCTGACGATGCCATGTCCGTGGTCGAGCATGATGGTACCGCCGGTGTAGTAGAGATCGTCTTCCGCCATCCGCACGATACCGTCCCGCGCCGCAATGACCGACGTGCCGCGTGGTGCCGCTATGTCGATGCCGTAATGCGGTCGCCGGGGCTTGCCGTTCAGGATGCGCTGACTGCCGTAGATGCCGGTCACCGTGCCGACGGCAGGCCAGAGCCACTTCTCGTCGAACCAGGTCTGCGGGCTGTCGATGCTGCGTATCCGCGCGATCTCCGCATTCTCCCGCCGGATGCGTTTCAGCACATCCGCCGGCGGCGTCACCATCTTCGGCGGCAGGCCATTGATCCGCTGCGTCTCATAGGTGCGCTGGCGGATCTGCAGCATGGTCACATTTGCCTGCCCATCCTCGCCCACGGTGCGCAACATGGCCTGCGGCGGATGATCCCGACCGAATCCGATCACGAAGACACCCGTGGCGGAAACCCGGACCGACCGGTCATCCAGAAAGACCTTCGTCCCCGGCAGGGTGCGCCCGACAACCATGCCGCCCTTTACCAGCTCGCCGTTCAGGATCTGTGCCCGCGCGGGCAGGATCGCGACGACGGCGAACAGCAAGACAAGCAGCCACCGCATCAGAAGAGGTCTCCCTGTTTCGGTTTCACGTCCGACGCCGCACCGCTCGACCGCCGCGCGGGCCGCTGAGTGCTCCCGCTGCTACCGCCACTCCCCGCAATGACTGACAGCCGTCCGTCACCGAACTCGATCTCCAGCGCGTCTCCACCCTTGGCAGCACCAGCGGAGACCATGGCGGCCCCATCCTTGCGGACGACTGCGAACCCCCGTGCGAGGGTCGCGCGGTAGGAAAAGCTCTCCAGCAGGCGCGCGGCGTTGGCCAGCCTGCGCTGACGGTCCTGCAGTCCCCGCGCCATGTCCCGGGCCATTGCCCGTTCGGCGCGCTCCAGCCGCTGCCGACCGTCCCGGATCGGCTGCTGCAGGATGCCGGGCCGCAGACCACCCGCAGCACCGGCCAGCCGCTGGTGTCCATGACCGGCATTGATGCGCAGGGCACGCCCCAGAGCGTCGGCCAGATCATCCAGGCGCTGCTGATGCTGCTGCAGCATCCGGCGCGGGTCCACCAGACCACGCGCCAGCCCCTGCAGGCTGTTCCGCCGCTCCCCCTGCACCCGTTTCAGCGCCGTGAAGCCGCGCCGCATCAGGTCTCCGATCTGCAGCGCCAGGTCGGAACGTACCGGAACCGCCCGCTCCGCCGCCGCCGTCGGCGTCGGCGCGCGGTGGTCGGAGGCATGGTCGATCAGGGTCGTATCGGTTTCATGCCCGACGGCGGAAATCAGCGGAATGTCGCTGTCTGCGGCTGCGCGGACCACCACCTCCTCGTTGAAGGCCCAGAGATCCTCGATCGAGCCGCCACCCCGCGCGACGATCAGCAGGTCAGGCCGCGCCGCCCCCTGCATCGCATTGAAACCCCTGATCGCGGCGGCAACCTCCTCGGCGGCGCCTTCCCCCTGCACCCGGACCGGCCAGATGGTGACGGGGCGCGGGAAACGGTCGGAGAGGCGATGCAGGATATCGCGGATCACCGCCCCCGTCGGGCTGGTGACGATGCCGATGTGGCGCGGCAGGAACGGCAGCGCCCGCTTGCGTTCCTGTGCGAACAGCCCCTCCGCCATCAGCTGGCGGCGGCGCTGCTCCAGCAGGGCCATCAGCGCGCCCTCCCCCGCCGGTTCCATCCTGTCGACGACGATCTGGTACTTGGAGCGTGCGGGGTAGCTGGTCACGCGGCCCGTGCAGACGACTTCCAGCCCGTCCTCCGGCCGGAAACCGAGGCGCGCCGCAGTCCCCTTCCAGACAATGCCGTCGATCAGGGCCTTCTCATCCTTCAGGCCGAAATACATGTGGCCCGAGGCCGCCTGCTTGAAGCCGGAGAGTTCCCCGCGCACGGAGACCCGCCCGAACCGATCCTCCAGCGTGCGTTTCAGTTCCCCCGAGAGGGCGCTGACCGTATAGGCGGGAACGTTCGAACCGGCGGCGCTTTCTTCGGTCAACAGATACTCCCGCTACTTTATGACCAGCTCCGGCCCCATGAAGTACGTCGGCAGGAAGGTGGAGATCGCCGGAATGTAGGTGATCATGATCAGGAAGATCACCAGAATGCCCAGCCATGGCAAGGCCGCCCTTACCACATCCATCATCGGCATACCTGCCACGCCCGATGTGACGAACAGATTCAGGCCAACGGGTGGCGTGATCATGCCGATTTCCATGTTGACCACCATGATGATGCCCAGATGGATCGGATCGATGCCGAGATTGATGGCGATGGGGAAGACCAGCGGCGCCACGATCACGATCAGGCCCGACGGCTCCATGAACTGCCCGCCGATCAGCAGGATCAGATTGACGATCACCAGGAACAGGACCGGGCCGAAGCCGGCGTCCAGCATGGCCCCGGCAATCGACTGCGGAATCTGCTCCTCCGTCAGCACATGCTTCAGGATCAGCGCGTTGGCGATGATGAACATCAGCATCACCGACAGCTTGCCCGCATCCAGCAGCGTCCGGCGCGTATCCTCATGCCAGAGCACGGCCACCGTGTCCCATAGCCGCCGACCCAGGCCGAGCTTCCGGCCCGGCTGTGCGAACGGCCCCATGTCGCGATAGACGAAGTTGGCAATGATGAAGGCGTAGACGGCAGCGACCGCCGCAGCCTCCGTCGGTGTGAAGATGCCGCCATAGATGCCGCCCAGGATGACGACGATCAGGAACAGGCCCCAGCCCGCGTCGCGCGCGGATGCCAGGATCTCACCGAATCCGGCCCAGGGCTGGGCAGGCAGGTTCTTGACCCGCGCCGCGACATAGATGCCGATCATCAGCATCAGCCCGGCCAGAAGGCCCGGAATCACACCCGCCAGGAACATGCGCCCGACCGAGACATCGACGGAGGCGGCATAGACCACCATGACGATGGATGGCGGGATCAGGATGCCCAGCGTGCCCGCGTTGCAGATCACACCGGCGGCGAATTCCTTGGTGTACCCGACCTCCCGCATCCCGGCGATGATGATGGTGCCGATGGCAACCACGGTGGCGGGGGAAGAGCCACTGAGTGCCGCGAACAGCATGCAGGCAAAGACGCCCGCGATGGCCAGCCCGCCACGCAGATGCCCGACACAGGCCACCGCGAAGCGGATGATGCGCCGTGCCACGCCGCCCGTGGACATGAAGGACGAGGCCAGGATGAAGAAGGGGATCGCCAGCAGCGTGTAGTGACCGTCGAAGGCGGAAAACAGCGTCTGCGCGATGGAGGCCAGCGAAGCGTCCGAATAGACCAGCAGAAACAGCACGCTCGAAAGGCCAAGCGAAATGGCAATGGGCACGCCGATCAGCATCAGCGCGATGACGACGACGAAAAGCAACAGTGCGGACATGGTGGTCAGCCCCCGGTTCTGGATGCGCCGGTTTCATCCAGCGTCTGTGCAGCGGCTTTCACATCGTCCTCCGCCTCATGACTGACGATGATCAGGTCCTGTTGTCCGCGGTACACCTTCCAGCCCGCCTGCAGGAAGCGCAGCACCAGCAGCGCCATCGACAGCGGCAGGATGAAATAGGGCACGAACCGCGGCAGCTTCTCATAGAGCTCACCCTCGTTCCGCCAGTCGGCCAGGAACTGCAGGAAGCCTGGCATCGGAATGTCGTTCACTTCCATGAAGGACGCGGTACCGGCGAACTTCCACCAGTAGTTCCAGCCACCGATCAGGATCAGGACGGAGAAGGCGAGACAGGCCACGACGGCCAGCAGGGTCAGGATCCGGCGCAGGGGTGGCGCGAACAGGTTCACCACCGTGTCGACCCCCAGATGGGCGGTGATCTTGACGCAATAGGATGCGCCCAGCAGCACCATCCAGGCGAACAGATAGACCGTCGCCTCCAGCGCCCAGAGAATGTTGTCGTTGAATACGTAACGCGCGACGACATTGGCAAAGGTAATGAGCGTCATCAGGCCGAGGAACAGCGCGATCAGGTTTTCCTCGAGCTTGTCGAACCAGGTGGATGAGCGCGGCTGCATCAGACCGTCCTCCAGTACCCGTATGTCGAAGGTACCGGGGTGTCCGGCGCGGCTGGCGCACCGGACACCCCGATCCAGGGATCGTCAGATCAACTGCCTGCGCCCCGCGCGGCGGCGATCAGGTCTTCACCCACGTCACCCTTGAACTGGTCCCAGACCGGGCTCATGGCCTTGACCCAGGCCGCACGCTGTTCACTGGTCAGGGTCCGGACCGGGCTGCCGGCCTGCATGATCAGCTTCTTGTTCTCCTCGTTGATGGCGGTGGACTCCGCGTTGCGGGCCTCCGTCACCTCGGCCAGGATCGTGGCGAGCTGGTCGCGCACATCACCCGGCAGGCCGTCCCACCACTCCGTGGAAGTCACGACCAGATAGTCGATGATGCCATGGTTGGATTCGGTGACACCGTCCTGAACCTCGAAGAACTTCTGGCCATAGATGTTGGACCAGGTGTTCTCCTGCCCGTCGATGACGCCGGTCTGCAGCGCGCCGTAGACTTCCTTGAAGGACATCTTCTGCGGGTTGGCGCCCAGCGCCTCGAACTGCGCCTGCAGCACGTCGGAAGCCTGGATGCGGAACTTCAGTCCCTTGGCGTCCGACGGATCGACCAGGGGCTTGTTGGCCGAAAGCTGCTTCATGCCGTTGTGCCAGAAGGCCAGGCCCAGCAGGCCACGGCGGCGCATGGAATTCTTCAGCGCCTGACCGGCATCAGAAGCCTGGAAGGCATCGACGGCGGCCACGTCCTTGAACATGAACGGCAGGTCGAAGATGCGGAACTTCTTGGTGAACTTCTCGAACTTCGACAGCGAGGGCGCGGCCATCTGCACGTCACCGAGCAGCATCGACTCCAGCACCTTGTCGTCATCATAGAGCTGGGAGTTCGGGAAGACCTCCATGCAGGCCTTGCCGTTCATCTCCTCGTTCACCCGCTTCTCCAGCAGCGAAGCGGCGATACCCTTCGGATGCTTGTCGGTATTGGTGACGTGGCTGAACTTGATGACGATCTCGCCCGGCTGGCAGGCATCGGATGCCTGTGCCGCACCGGCGGAAAGGGCCAGCGCACCAAGCGCGCAGGCAGTTACGAACAGCTTCTTCATTTCAGATTTTCCTCCATCTGCATGAGCGTCCGCTTTTTTGGCAGCGGATCGCGGTAGGACCGTCTCCCCATCCGCAGCAATCTAGCGGCGTTCCATATGCTACGCCAGCCGCAGAAGGTGTTGATTTCCCCCTCTGCATTGGTTACACCCTCGCCGCGACCGCGGTCCCTTCGTCTAGTGGTTAGGACGCGAGATTTTCATTCTCGAAACAGGGGTTCGATTCCCCTAGGGACTGCCAGTCACCTCCCCCCGCAAATTCCAGTGCATTCGCGCGGTGGATTATCTGCGCCAGCGAGACCACACTCCGGAACACCATATCTGGAGCAAGGGGAGCGACATGGCCGAGAGACTGGGACTGGATGAAGCGCGCATCATCGTGGACACGATGCTGGCCGAGGGAAAGAAGCGGGGGCTGAACTTTGCCGGTGCGGTGACGGATGCCGGGGGCGACCTGATCCATCTGTCGCGCATGGACGATGCGTCGGCGCTGAATGCGCGCATGAGCTTCCACAAGGCCTATACGGCAGTGAAGTGGAAGCGGAATACCCGCGTCATCCAGGACAATCTGTTCGCGATGAGCCTTGGTGACGACCGTCGGGAAATAAGCTGGTTCTGCGACCCGATGTACACGCCGGTCTGGGGCGGCATCCTGCTGAAATCCTCCGCCGGTGCCATCCTCGGTGCGCTCGGCCAGAGTGGCGGCACCAAGGAACAGGATGAGGAGATCGGCCAGATCGCGGCAAAGGTCTTCGCGGAGATGTAAATCCCGGCAGGGCGGGTTCAGCCCTGCCCCAACCATGCCCTGAGTTCCGTCTTCAGCACCTTGCCGTAGTTGTTCTTTGGCAGGGCATCGACGAAGACATAGTCCTTCGGGCGCTTGAATCGGGCGATGTTGTCGAGGCAGAGCCGGTCCAGGGTGGCCTCGTCCGCGGTTTCCGCGCCGTCGCGCACCACGAAGGCCACCACTTCCTCGCCCCAGTCGGCATGGGGCCGGCCCACGACGGAGACCTCGGCCACGCCGGGGTGGCGCAGCAGCACCTCCTCGATCTCGCGGGGATAGATGTTGGTACCGCCGGAGATGATCATGTCCTTGGACCGGTCCTTCAGGGTCAGGAACCCGTCCCGGTCGAAGGCCCCGACGTCGCCGGTATGCAGCCAGCCGTTGCGCAGGGTCTCCGCGCTGGCCTCCGGGTTCTGCCAGTAGCCCTTCATGACCACACGGCCCCGGGCGATGATCTCCCCCGTCTCCCCGACCGGCAGTTCATTGTCGTCTTCATCCACAACCCGCACTTCCACATCCGTGCGCGCGGTCCCGGCGGAGCCAAGGCGTTCCATGTAGCGCGGATGGTCGCGCATGGCGTGCAGGTCGCGGGACAGGCCGGTGATGGTCATCGGCGCCTCCCCCTGCCCGTAGATCTGCACGAACTTGTCGCCCAGCATCTCCATGGCCTGCAGCAGGTCGGCGACATACATCGGGCCACCGCCGTACCAGACGGTCTTCAGGTTCGTGGTGTCGGTGTCGCCGGTGCGCGGATCGTTGATCAGGCGGTGGACCATCGTTGGCGCCAGGAACTGCCCGGTTCCCGGCCAGTCACGGATCAGCCGCAGGTTCTCCGCCGGGTCGAAGCCGCCCGATTCGGGGATCACATGCACCCCGCCGCGTACCGTATGCGGCAGGCCGTAGAGGCCGGAGCCATGGCTGAGGGGTGCACTGTGGATGATGGCGTCACCGGGGCTGACCGTGTCCACATCGACGAAGAAGTTCATCGTCTGCATCAGCAGGTTCAGATGCGTGATCATCGCGCCCTTGGGTCGCCCGGTGGTGCCGGAGGTATAGAACAGCCAGGCGAGGTCATCGTCGGGAACACTGACTGGTCGGGCGATACCCTCCCCGGAAAGCAGACGTTCGTACTCCGTCGATCCGGCCATCAGGACCGTCGGCGACGGCTGCAGACCGGTCACCGCCTCCACCATCACCTGATCCAGATCAGCGCTGGACAGGATCAGCCGTGCACCTGAATTTTCAAGGATATAGGCCAGTTCCTTCGGATGCAGCTTTGCATTGACCGGGACCGCCGCAAGCCCTGCCCACCAGATGCCGTAGAGGCATTCGTGATAGTGGGTGCTGTTCTTCTGCACGATGGCGACCGTATCGCCCCGTACGAGCCCGAGCCGGCCTGTCAGCCCTTCCGCCAGACGTGCGGCGCGGTCGGCCAGGCGGGCATAGTCGTGTGTGACATGGGTGCCGAGGGCGACCGCTGGCAGGTCGCCATGCACCCTGGCGGTGCGCCAGAGATGTTCTGCCTGATTCACCAATGTCCCTCCCCGAACATCCAGATCAGTATCGATACCCCGACCGGCAAACGGGTCCCGAAGGCGGCGTCAGCCGTCCGTCCGCTTGTCGAAGTGCGCATAGTAGCGGCTGCCGACCTGATCCATCGCAACGGTGACGAAGACATCGATCGTACCGAACTGGTCATCGACCACCGCGCCGTCCCCGATCACGCCGCCGAGGCGCAGGTAGGCCTTGATCAGCGGCGGCATCGCCTTCCAGACGCGCCGCGCATCGATCTCGTCCTTCGGCACCATCTCCATGTCCACATGGCGTTCCGGCAGGGCCTTCACCGCATGCTCCGGATCGGCGGCATGGAAATGGCGCAGGTAGCTGAGTGATTCCGCGTGCGCCTGCGGGTCCCGGCCGTGGAAACTGGCGCAACCGAACAGCGTCGTAAGCTCATGTTCCGCCAGATAGGCGGCAATGCCCCGCCAGAGCAGCTGGATCGTCGACTTGGAGCGATGCGTGGCGGCCACGCAGGACCGGCCGAGTTCCAGCAACTGCTCGATGGGCTGCGCCATCAGCGGCGTCAGATCGTATTCGTCGGCGGAATAGAAACCGCCATTGTCCTTGGCGACGCTGCCGCGCAGCAGGCGATAGGCACCGACGATCTGTTCCCCGTCATCCATGCCGCGATCCACCACGATCAGGTGATCGCAGATGTCGTCATAGCGGTCCATGTCCAGCCGCAGCCGACGGGCGACCGGCGACGGGCGCGCGCCCATCTCGTCATAGAACACGGTATAGCGCAGGGCCTGCGCCGCCCGGATCGCATCCCGGTCACGGGTGATATAGACCTCAAGATTGCCGGCGGAGCAGAGCGGCCCGTCGGACGGCAGAACCCAGCGCAGACGCGGCACGGAACGGCGCGCGGTCGCGGCTCCGGCACTGGCCATGGCGGTCACGGAAGGCACCGCCTCCTGAACGTCGGCATTCTGACCGCTGACGATCCCGGCCTTCTTCAGCCGCCGCCGCCGCATCAGCTTGTTGGCGGCAAGCTTCGGCAACACGATGACATTGCGGATGACACCGGTCTTGCTGCCTGGCGGTTTCGGCTGCAGGCCACGTCGCTTGCGCCAGGGCAGTTTTCTCATGGCGCTCAATGCCGTCTCCCCGATTTCAGGTGATGCCGAACGCAAACCGTCTGGCATGATCACATTCTCACGCAGAACAGGCCCTATCGAATTCCGCCCCGAAGGTATAGTGCAGTCCGTGAGGGGTCAATTCACGGCGACCATCGCAATTGGAGCACAGGCAGCATGACCGACGCCTTCGTACCCGCGCTGGTGACATTCTTCGTCATCATCGATCCGATCGGACTGGCCCCCATGTTTGCCAGTCTGACAGAGGGCACGGATGCGGCGCACCGGCGGCGCATGGCGCTGCGGTCGGTCATGATTTCGGCCATGATCATCACCGGTTTCGCCTATGGCGGATCGTTCCTGCTGGGCGCGCTCGGCATCACGCTGGAGGCATTTCGGGCTGCCGGCGGCCTGCTGCTTTTCCTGATCGCGCTGGACATGGTGTTCGAGAAACGCACCGAACGGCGGGAGAAGCGCAACGATCAGATCCTGGAACACCGTGACGATTCGCCAACCGACATCTCCGTCTTCCCGCTGGCGATCCCGCTGATGGCCGGTCCCGGGGCAATCGCGACGATCATGCTCTACATGAAGAGCGCGGGCGACGATGTGGTGGCGCAGCTGACGGTCCTCGGTGCGGCGGGTATCAACCTTCTGGTCTGTCTGGTGATCTTCATTGCCGTTGGCCCCTTGATGCGGGTACTGGGCGAAACCGTTGCCCAGACCATCGGGCGCATCCTGGGCGTGATTCTGGCGGCGCTGGCCGTGCAGCTGATCTTCGACGCCATCTCCAACACGTTCGGCGCCTGAACCGGTCGCCACTGAACCGGTATCCACTGAATCCCTGTCAGCCGCCCCGTGCCACGAAGTAGGGGTTCTCGAATTCCGGCTTGCCGTAGATCAGTGGCTGGCCCACAGCGCCCGCCACGTCGCCACCGGCAATGATGGTGACATTACCGCCTGCCCCGGCGAGCACCGCATGCCCGGCGGCGATATCCCACTCCATGGTCCGGCCGAGACGCGGATACATGTCCGCCGCGCCTTCCGCCAGACGGCAGAGTTTCAGCGACGATCCGGCGGAGACCAGTTCCGCAACCCTGAAATCGGCCAGATAGTCGTCGGTCGCGCTGTCGCGATGAGAGCGGCTGGCAACCACGACCAGCCCGGCCTCCGGCGCCGGCCGCACCGTGATCGGCTTCGCCACAGTGGCCCCATCGCGCCGCCAGGCATCGCCCGGCCCCTTCGACCAGAAGGTCTGGCCAAGTGCAGGCAGGTGAACCACGCCGAGTGTCGGCTGGCCGTCCTCGATCAGGGCGATGTTCACCGTGAACTCGCCGTTGCGGTTGATGAATTCCTTCGTGCCGTCCAGCGGATCGACCAGAAAGAAGGTGCCGCCGGAGATGTCGGGGATCGTTCCCGCCGCGACCGATTCCTCGGCCACCACCGGAATGTCCCCCGCCAGCACGGAGAGGCGTTTCAGGATGATCGCCTCCGCCTTCTCGTCGGCATCGGTCACGGGGGAGCGGTCATCCTTCACCCGCGTGGCAATCTCGCCCTCGTAGATCTCGAGAATGGCCTTTCCGGCCTCGATTGAGACGTCGACCAGCATATCGACCAGCGCCTGACGGTCATGAATGGTCATGGTCTCAGCGCCCCCCGGCCACATCGACAAAGGTCCCGGTGACATAGGACGCACTGTCCGACAGCAGCCACAGCACGGCCTCCGCCACTTCCAGCGCGGTTCCGACACGCTGCATCGGCACAGAGGTCCTGAAACGTTCAACCCGGTCCGCATCGCCGGCCGAAGCGTGAATCTCGGTGTCGATCAGTCCTGGCCGGACCGCGTTGACCCGAATGCCTTCGATCGCCAGTTCCTTGGCCAGACCGATGGTGAAGGTATCCATCGCGCCCTTGGACGCCGCGTAATCGACGAATTCGTTCGGACTGCCAAGCCTTGCCGCCGCCGAGGAGACATTGACGATGGCGCCACCCTGCCCCTCATGTTCCGTCGACATGCGCCGCGCAGCTTCCCGGGCGCAGATGAACGACCCGGTGACATTGACGGCCAGGATGCGGTTGATCCGCTCCGCATTCATGGTGGCGACCTTGCCGCTCTCGTCGATGATCCCGGCATTGTTGACCAGCGCGGTGACGGGGCCCAGTTCCTGGTCCACCAGGCGGAACATGGCCTTCACGTCCGCCTCCTCCGCCACATCCGCATGGGCCATGATGGCTTCCCCGCCCGCATCGCGGATGGAATCGACGACCGCCTGCGCGGCCTTCTTGTTTCGGGCGTAATTGACGCACACCTTGTAGCCGCGCGCGGCACCAAGCTTCGCGACTTCGGCACCGATGCCGCGACTGCCGCCGGTAACCACCAGTACGTGGTCCATCTGTTCCCTCCAGACTGCGAGATCCGGGGCGGAGGTAACCACTCGTCACGGTCACCGGTCAAGCAGGCTTCCGGGCTGGTGATGGACCGGACGATTGGGGCAGACTGCACCCATGACCGAACCTGACAAGACAATGCCCGGCCCCATCCTGCTGCCGAACCCCGATGACACCGCACTGACCCGGCGGATGGACGGCATCGATCAGGACGGCAAGCCCGTGGACACCGCCGTGACGGTGGAACGCGCGCTGACGCTGTTCCTGAACGGGCAGGAGATCGTCACCATGATGACGATCGGCGATTATCCGGACTGCCTCGCGGTCGGCTATCTGACCAACCAGAACATGCTGCGGGCCGATGACACACTCACCGGCGTGACGGTTGATGAGGAAAAGGGTCATATCTTCGTCACCACCGCCCGGCGTACCGACTACGAATGGAAACTGAAACGGCGCACCCTCACATCCGGCTGCGCCCAGGGCACGGCCTTCGGTGACGTGATGGAGCGGTTCGACGAGGTGGTGCTGGACGATACCGCGCGCCTGCGCACGTCCTGGCTCTATGCCCTGTCGCGCCAGATCAATCAGACGCCGTCGCTCTATCTCACCGCCGGTGCGATCCACGGTTGCGTACTCTGCGCGCAGGACAGGCCCCTGATCTACATGGAGGACGTGGGCCGCCACAATGCGGTGGACAAGATCGCAGGCTACATGCGGCTGAACGGGATCTCCCCCGTCGGCAAGTGCTTCTACACCACCGGACGCCTGACATCGGAGATGGTCATCAAGACGGTGCAGATGGAACTGCCGATCCTGATCTCGCGTTCCGGTTTCACCGCCTCCGGGGTCGAGCTGGCGCGGCAGGCCGGGCTGACCCTGATCGGACGCGCCAAGGGCAAGCGTTTCATCTGTCTTTCCGGTGCGGAACGACTGGTCTTCGACCACGACCCGAACACGGTCGCTGACGAGGCCCCCGGACACCGGCGGAAGGGTGCCCGCGATGACTGAAACCCCATCAGTCGCCGGGCTTGTGCTGGCGGGCGGGCTGGCGCGGCGCATGGGTGGTGGCGCGAAGGCGCTGAAACATCTGGCCGGACGGCCCCTGCTGGCCCATGTGCTGGCGCGCATCGCCCCGCAATGCCGGTCCATCGTGCTGAATGCCAATGAAGACCCGGAATCCTACGGGGCGTTTGGCTACCCGGTCCTGCCGGACGTGGTGGCGGGCTTTGCCGGACCGCTGGCAGGTGTCCTGACCGGCCTGGAATGGCTGGACCGGTCAGGTGAAGCCGAATGGCTGCTGACCGTCCCCACCGATGCGCCATTCCTGCCGCCGGACCTGGTGCAGCGGCTGCATTCAGCCGCCGACGAAGATACGGAAACCGTGGTGGCGCGATCAGATGGCCGCACCCACCCCGTGGTGGCACTCTGGCACCGGTCCCTGCTGCAACCGCTGAGGGTTGCGCTGACCGAACAGGACATCCGCAAGATCGACCGCTTCACTGCGGCGCACAAGACGTTACATGTAGACTGGTCAACGGCGGCGGGTGATCCCTTCGTCAATATCAACACACCGGACGAACTGGCAGCGGCAGAGGCCGCCCTTTCGCTCTGCGACGAAAGCCCCGATCCATGACCAGCGATCCTGAGCGGGCCATTCGCCCGCGCCGCAGCTTCATATTCTCCCCCGGCCTGCGCCCGGACATGTATCCGAAGGCCCTGGCGAGCGGCACGGATATCGTGTGCGTCGAGCTGGAAGACGGCATCGCACCGAAGGACAAGTCCGCCGCCCGTGACCTTGGACTTGGCCTGTTCGCGAAACCGCAGGAAGACGATGGCGTGGAACGGATTGTCCGCATCAACTGCCTGCGCACGGCCTTCGGCATCGCCGATGTTCAGGCCGTGCTCGACAGCGATACCCCGCCCCCGGCGCTGATGCTTCCCAAGGTCATGACACCGGATGAGATTGTCTGGCTGGATGACCTGCTGACGGAACGCGGACACGATACCCGTCTGCACATCATCATCGAAACCAACCAGGCGCTGGAACGTGCCGTGGAACTGGCCCACGCCAGCCCGCGCATCGACGCCCTGTTCTTCGGTGGCGTCGACATGGCGGCGGAACTGCGCTGCGTCAATGCGTGGGAACCGCTGCTCTATGCCCGGTCCCGCGTCGTCCATGCCGCCGCCAGCGCCGGGATCGATGCCATCGACGTGCCATGGCTCGACCTGGACGACATGGACGGCATGGCAGAGGAAGCGCGCCGCGCCCGCGACCTGGGTTTCAGTGGCAAGGGCTCGATCCATCCCAAGCAGATCTCCGTGCTGAACGACATCTTCACACCGGACGCCGCACAGGTGGCGCGGGCGCGCCGGATCGTTGCGGCCTTTGCGGAAGCGGACACCGGACTGGTCGTGGTCGATGGCAAGCTGATCGAGAAACCGGTGCTGAGAGAGATGAACCGCATTATTTCCATTGCCGAGCGGGTTGCCGGATAGACCGCCACCGCTTCAGACAGTACGTCCAGATTCCTCCCCCAAAGGATACATAAGTGTCACGTGAAGTTACCGGCCCGGGACGGGTCGAATTCGTCATCATGATCGCCCTGATGACTTCCCTGATGGCCCTGTCCATTGACACCATGCTGCCCGCGCTGGCCGCCATGGGAGCGGACCTGGACGTGACCGACGTGCAGGATACCCAGCTTGTGGTCTCGCTGCTGTTTGCCGGGCTCGCCACCGGGCAGCTGCTCTATGGCCCCCTGTCCGACAGCATCGGCCGGAAGCCCACGATCTACATCGGCATCGCGGTCTTCCTGATCGGTTGCCTGCTGTCGCTGTTCGCCCCGGATTTCGAGACCATGCTGGTCGGACGCACGCTGCAGGGTCTGGGGGCAGCCAGCGCCCGTATCGTGCCGATGGCCCTGGTCCGCGACCAGTTCGAGGGCCGGGCGATGGCGAAGGTCATGTCCTTCATCATGTCGGTCTTCATCCTGGTGCCGGTGCTGGCGCCGATGATCGGCCAGGGCATCCTGTTCGTGGCCGAGTGGCGGGCGATCTTCGTCTTCTTCATCGTGCTCGCCTCGGTCGCGACCCTCTGGTTCGGGCTGCGCCAGCCGGAGACCCTGCCGAAGGGACTGCGGCGCAGGTTCTCCGTGAAGCACATCATTTCCGGCTTCGGTTTCTGCCTGCGGGACCGCATCACGCTCGGCTACACCCTCGCCACCGGCTGCATCTTCGGCCCCTTCATCGGCTATCTCGGCTCCTCGCAGCATGTGTTTCAGGACATCTTCGGCACCGGCGAGATGTTTGCCGTCTGGTTCGGCGTGGGCGCGGTGTCCATCGGCGCGGCATCCGTCGTCAATTCGCAGCTGGTCATGCGGTACGGCATGCGCCGGATCACCCGTGCAGGTCTGGCCGTGACCGTTGTCGCGTCCGTGATCGCAGCCACCATCTTTGCGTCCGCGCCGCCGAACCTGCTGGGCTTCATGATCTGGCTGATGATCGTCTTCTTCGGCACCGGAATCTGCTTCGGCAACATGAATGCGCTTTCGCTGGAGAACATGGGCCACATGGCCGGTGTCGGTGCGGCCTTCGTCGGCTTCACCTCCACCATGGTCGCGGTGCCGCTGGGCATCACCATCGGCAGCCTGCTGGGGGAAAGCGTCCTGCCGCTGGTGATCGGCTTCGCGGTTCTGCCCGGCACCGCACTTGCGCTATCGTTCATCACGGATCGGGGTCGCCCCCCGGGTCCCATCGTCCGGTAGAGGTTTCAATTCCTGGGGAGGAAGTACGACGTGGGCATCACCGAGGAACATCTGCAACGGGTCGCCGCGAAACGGCATGCGGTCTCCGATGCCGGGCGGGAAGCCGCGGTCGCAAAGCAGCGCGCACGCGGAAAGCTGACGGCGCGGGAACGCATCACGGCCATGCTGGACCCCGGCAGCTTCCGGGAACTGGGACAGCTGGTGGAGCCGATGCGCGACACCGAGCTGACCAGCACCCTCGACGCCCCTGCCGATGGTGTCGTCACCGGCACCGGCACGGTGGACGGTCGCCCGGTCTGCATCATCTCCGATGACTTCACGGTGCTGGGCGGCTCGGTCGGCGTGGTCGGCGGCGCCAAGGTGGAGCACCTGCTGACACGGGCGGAGAAATACGGCCTGCCGGTCATCTGGCTGCAGGAAGGCGCGGGTCACCGCATCCAGGACGGCCTCGATTCCCGGCACTTTGCCTCCGCCGGTCCGATCTTCTGGCACATGTCGCGCCTGTCGGGCTGGGTACCCATCGCCACCGCCATCCTGGGTCCGGGCTATGCCGGGCCGACCAACATGGCCGCCTTCGCCGATTTCCGCATCATGCGGCGGGGCCACGCCCAGATGGGCATCGGCGGCCCGGCACTCGTGCGGGCTGCGACGGGGGAGGAGATCGATACCGAGACACTGGGCGGCGCGGCAACGCAGGCGGATGCCCAGGGTGTCGCCGACATGGCACCGGATACGGAGGAAGACTGTTTCGCGGCGATCCGGCGCTATCTGGACTTCCTGCCCCGCAACGCCGGTGAAGCGCCGCCCGTGCGGCCCTGCGATGATCCCGTGGACCGCCGGGCGGAAGCGCTGGCGACCCTGGTGCCCGACAACCCGCGCCGCGCCTACGACATGCGCAAGGCCGTGGAACTGATCTTCGACCAGGGCAGTGTCTTCGAGACCAAGCCGACCCATGCCCGCAACATGGTCACCGCCTTAGCGCGGCTGGAGGGGCGACCGGTCGCCATCATCGGCAACAATCCGATGTTCCTCGCCGGGATGCTGGACGCCAAGGCGGCGGAGAAGGCCGCACGCCACATTGCCATCGCCGACGCCTTCGGCCTGCCGCTGTTCTACTTCATCGACATGCCGGGCATCTTCGTCGGCTCGGGCGCGGAGAAGACCACGCTGGGTCTGCGCTCCGCCAAGATGCTCTACGAACTGGGTGTCGCGACGGTACCGCGCTATTCGGTGATGGTGCGCAAGGGCTACGGGGCCGGGTACTACGCCATGAACGGCGGGCGCGGCTTCAAGGCGGACGGCACCTGGGCCTGGCCGACATCTGAGCTCTGCGCCATGTCGATCGAGACCGCGCTGAACGTCGCCTATGCCCGCGACTGGCAGAATGCGCCCGACCCGGCGGCGCGCAAGGCGGAGCTGGAGGCCGACATCCGCCGCAACCTGACACCGCTGCGCGCGGCGGAACACTTCGGTGTTGATGACGTCATTGATCCGCGCGATACCCGCGCCGTGCTCGCCGACGCGCTGCGCCACGCACCGCTGCGCCCGCATGAGGGCGGGCCACCGAAGAAACGCGCCATCAGCCCCATCTGACCGCTGGACCCTGCCCGTGAAACAGATCACCGAACCCGCCCGCCAGATCGACGTCATCCATGAGACCGATGTTCTGGTCGTCGGCTCCGGGCCCGGTGGTCTCGCCGCCGCGCTGGGGGCGGCGCGGGCGGGCGTCGCGGTGACACTGGTCGAACGCTTCGGCTGCTTCGGGGGCAACATCACGGCGGTCGGGGTCGAGGGCTTCGCCTGGTACCGCCACGAGAAGACCGTCGATACGGAGGGAGTCGGGCGCGAGTTCGAGGCCCGTGCTATCGAGATGGGGGCCGCCACGCCCGAACCCCAGTCCGACAGTCACGCGCTGGATGCCGAAGGCTTCAAGGTCGTTGCCGACCGGCTGGTGGAGGAAGCCGGGATCACCCCGATGCTGCACCGCCAGTTCGTCGCCCCCATCATGGAAGGCACGGCCATCCGGGGCATCATCACGGAGAGCAAGGCCGGGCGGGAGGCCATCTTGGCGAAACGGGTCATCGACGCCACGGGGGACGCCGACGTGGCCCATCGCGCCGGCGCCCCGACGCACAAGGCGGCGCGGGAGGATCTGATGGCAGCTTCCGTCATGTTCTCCATGTCCGGTGTGGACCGGGCGAAGTTCCTGGAGGAGATTCGCGCCAACCCCCTCACCTACCGCGACTGGGACAGCGGCGAATGGACCGTCGAGACCACGGGGAAGGAGGACGGGATGTTCTCCCCCTTTCTCAAGAAACCGTTCCAGCTTGCCATTCAGGAGGGGCTTATCCCACAGAACCTCTCGACCATCGCGGGCACCTGGGGGGCCATCTATGACACCGGCGACCTGACCTATCTGAACCTGGTCCACCTGGACGGCTGCGACGGGACCGACCCCGACGACCTGACCCGGTTCGAGATCGAGGGTCGGCGTCAGGCCATGCTGGCCGTGGAAGCCATGCGCCGCCACCACCCCGGCTGCGAGACCGCGAAGCTGCGCAATTTCGGCATGACGCTGGGCGTGCGCGACACCCGCAAGATCGACGCCCGCTACAACATGACCGAGATGGATGTGCGCGATCAGGGCCGGTTCGAGGACAGTATCGGAATCTTCCCCGAATTCATCGACGGCTACGGCCTGCTGATCCTGCCCACCACGGGCCGCTACTTCCAGGTGCCCTGGCGCACCATCGTGCCGAAGCAGGTCAGCAACCTGCTTGTCGCCGGCCGCGCCACCGGCGGCGACCGCATCAGCCACGCCGCCACCAGAAACATGATGTGCTGCACCGTCACCGGCCAGGCCGCCGGCGTCGGCGCCGCCCTGTCGGTAAAGCAGGACCGGGCGGTGGCGGAGATGGATGTGGTGGATGTGCAGCGGGAGTTGAGGCGGCAGGGGGTGCGGATGGGTTGAGGGTGGGGATTGCGGTGCCCGCCATAGCCAAGTCCAGTCCGATTTCGTCAGGGGAAAGATGCTGACCAGAATCATCTAGGGTCTAAGCCCAATCAACGCATTGAAGTTGCGGGAACGGGCTGTTTCTCTATGTACATGTTTCGCTCTGCAGGATTGGGATGGCCCGACTTTTTTGGCTTGAGGATGCGCAATGGGCGGCGATTGAGCCGCACGTGCCGAAAAGCCAGCCTGGTGCGAGGCGCGTCGATGATCGCCGTGCGATCTCCGGGATCATTCATGTTCTGAAGACGGGTTGCCGCTAGTGTGACTGCCCTGCCGAGTACGGTCCTTCGACGACGATCTACAATCTCTTCGATCATTGGCCACGCCGCCGCTTCTGGACGGACCTGACGGAGGCCCTGGCCGCGACTGGCGCGGTGTCGACTTCGAGCGCCATTATAGCACTTACATCAAGGCGCATCGTTCGGCCCACGGCGGAAAAGGGGGCAAGGTCGCAGGCGATCGGGCCTTCACGAGGTGGTCAGACGACGAAGGTCCACGCGCTCACAGACACAATAGGCCGCCCCTATGCCTTCGAGCTGACGGCTGGAAATGTCTCGGATGCGAAGGCGGCGCGGTTACTCTTCAACAGATTGGCAGGCGCCCGGAGGCTGCTGGCCGACAAGGGCTACGACGCCAACGCGATCCGAAGAGAGCTTCGCCAAAGCGGCGTAATTCCCATCATGCCAGGACGCATCAACAGGAAGCGAAAGATCGTCTATGACAAGCAACGCTACCGAGAGCGCCATCTGATCGAGAATGCCTTCTGCCGCATCAAGGACTTCCGGCGCGTCCACACCCCCTAAGACAAGCTGGCGAGAAACTTCCTCTCCGCTGTCGCCATTGCCGTCCTCGTTGCATTCCGGCTGTGATTGAGTCTCAGCCCTAGATACTAATCCAGCGCGGCCTTTACCCCCCCCTTCACCACCCCAACTGCCGGCTCGCCAGGTCCTTCATGACTTCCGTGCTGCCGCCGCCGATGGTGAGGATCTTGGATTCGCGGAAGATGCGTTCGACCTTGTGGCCGCGCAGCAGGCTGGCGCCGCCGAAGATCTGGGCGGCTTCGGCGGCGATCCATTCGTGGGCCTCGCCGCAATAGACCTTCAGCATGGCGATCTCGGCGATGCAGGGGTCGCCCTGCATCACGCGCCAGATCAGGCTGTCCATCTGGGATTCCATGGCCTGCAGCCGCACCGCCATGTCCACCAGCTTGTGGCGCACCACCTGGAACTCGGCCAGGTGCTTGCCGAAGGTCATGCGTTCGTGGGCGTAGCGCACCGCCTCCCGGTAGGCGCAGCGGCTGACGCCGATCTGGGTGGCAGCGATGCCGAGGCGTTCCAGATTGAAGTTGTTCATGATGCCGCGGAAACCCGCGTTCTCCTGCCCCAGCAGGTTGCCGGCCGGCACCCGTACATCGTCGAAGATGATGTGGCCGGTGTCGGAGGTCCACCAGCCGCTCTTGCGCATGTTGGTGCGGCTGACGCCCGGCGTGTCCCCCGCGATCAGCAGCAGGGAGATGCCGCCCATCCCCTCCCCGCCCGTGCGGACGGCAACGGACAGGTAATCGGCACGGACGCCGTTGGAGATGAAGGCCTTCTCCCCGTTGACGACATAGTGGTCGCCGTCCCGGCGCGCGGTGGTGCGGATGTTGGCGACGTCGGACCCGCCGTTGGGCTCCGAGATGGCGAGGCAGATGATCTTCTCCCCGCTGAGTACCCGGGGCGCGACTCGACGCTTAAGCTCTTCCGAGCCGAGCTTCAGCACCGGCGGCAGGCCGATACCATGCGCCATCAGGCTGACGCGGATGCCGCCGAAGCCTGAGGCCGCCATCTCCTCCCGCGCCAGACAGTAGTAATCGATGCCACCACCGGCACCGCCGTACTCCTCCGGAAAGCCGAGGCCCAGAATGCCGGCCTCGCCGGCCTTCACGTAGAGCTCTCGCGGGAAGGTGCCTTCCTCCTCCCAGCGTTCGCCGTTCGGTTCGATCTCGCGATCGATGAAGCGACGGATCTGGTCGCGGATGACCTCCGTTTCCTCGGTGTACATCGGATGCCTGAGTGTCATCTGCGCCTGCCTCCCCTGGATCGCACCACTGACAGCTAACAGGCTGACGCAGGGGAATCCAATGCGCACGACACATGCCACGCGACGCGGTTGGAATGTCGGGGTGACAGGCAGGACGGCGGAGCCGGGGTTCGCGATTGCCTGCCCTCGCCCCTCCGGGCATCCGTTTCCCCGCACTTCATGGTTCACATGACGAAATGGCAGGCCTGGCATTCGCGCCGGTCCGATTGACAGACATCCATAGTTCGATTAACAGCGAACTATGGATGCTGCGCACATGTCATCCCTTTCCCGCCGGCAGACTGCCTCGGGATCGGGAAGGAGCGCCGGGAAACCCTGCCTCCCTGGGCGTTGCATTCAGGCGGCAGCTGCCCGGCACAAATTTGTTATTGACACTCATTCTCAATTAAGCTTCTTGTTGCGAATGATTATTAGCAAATGTGGTTGGGGAAAGACACCGCATTCTCCGCTGGTTGCCCGAAAGGCCGCCAGCATCCGTTGCCACTTGCTGACTCCAAAGGATTGAACATGTCGACTCTCACGAACAACGCCCGCATCAGGCAGGCAGCCATGGCCACTGCGTTCGGCCTCACGATCATGCCGCTGGCGGCCCTTGCCGAAGATGAAGCCTATCCGAACATCACGGGCGAAGTCGGTTTCGAGGTCCAGAACGACTTCAACTTCGAGTCCGAAGATCCGAATGCCGAACAGAACGAGCTTGGCGGTGTCATCGAGCCGGTCATCAACCTGAACTTCAATCCCAACCTAACCCTGACCACCGGCATGACGCTGGAGGCGGTGCGCGGCCCCGGCCCCCGGGAGGACCGGGTGTTCCAGGATCATGGCATCTTTGTCGACACGCTGGTGCTGACCTGGGCCAACGACGATGTGGAAGTCCATGGCGGCAAGTTCGGCCCCAACTTCTCCATCGGCTATGACGCCGCTGGCGGTGTCTATGGCACCGACCTGCTGGGCGATGATGTGGAACTGTCGGAATTCATCGGCGCGGGCGGTGCCTTCGCCGTCGGTGACTCCATGGTCCTGTCGGGCAGCGTGTTCTTCCAGGATCGCACCTTCCTGAGCGAATCCTTCATCACCAACCGGGGCCGCAACAACCTGGCGGCAGGCGGACCGGGCAATACCGAGTTCCCGGAATCCTTCGCGGTCGCGCTGGACGGTGAGGCCGTGCCGGGCATGGAGGGCATGCGCTATCACGTGGGCTTCGCCCGTCTGGCCGTGAACAACGCCGACGACGAGTTGCGGGCCACCGCCGGTGCCGAATGGTCCTATGATCTGGGTGACGATCTCACTCTGACGCCGATGGCCGAATATGTCCGCTTCTGGAACGCCGGCGGCCTGGGGGCGGAGAGCCGCAACTACTACACGCTGTCACTGGTGGCCGAGACCGGCCCGTGGAACGTGGCGCTGGCCGGTACCGCCAAGGATGTGAACGTGGACGGTGCCAATGGCTCCACCTTCGATCACCAGGTGCAGCTTTCCGCCGGCTATGCCTTCGAGAACGGCTTCACGCTGGACGTCGGCTACAAGCGCGCCACGGCAGCCAACATCAGCACCCAGACCCTGGGCGCCATCGTCACCTACGGCATTGAATTCTGACGACAAGCCGACCGTCACCTGATCCGAGGAGGAACCTCACATGAGACTCACGAGAGCTACCGGACTGCTGTGCGGAATGGCCATGGGCCTGTCCGCCGGCATCGCCAACGCGGATGAGGCACCAACGGCCGAGGCCGTGGTGGGAACCTATGCCGACATCGCGCTCGCCGGCTACAGCGATTCCCTGACCACGGCATAGGCCCTGCGCGCCGCGATCAACGCCCTGATCGCGAAACCGTCGGAGGCTTCGCTCGGGGCGGCACGTGCAGCCTGGGTGGCCGCACGCGCCCCCTATCAGCAGACGGAGGCCTTTCGCTTCGGCAATGCCTCGGTCGATGACTGGGAAGGCAAGGTCAATGCCTGGCCGCTGGATGAGGGGCTGATCGACTATGTCGACACGTCCTATGGCGACGCGGCGGGCGAAAACCGTCTCTACACCAGCAACGTGATCGCCAACCCGATGCTGACCGTCAATGGCCAGCAGGTGGACGCGACCCTGATCACCCCTGCCCTGCTGTCGGATACGCTGCATGAGGCGGAAGAGGTCGAATCCAACGTCGCCACCGGCTATCACGCCATCGAGTTCCTGCTCTGGGGCCAGGACCTGAACGGCACCGGCGCCGGTGCCGGGCAGCGTCCCGCCACGGATTTCGATCTCGCCAACTGCACGGGCGGCAACTGCGACCGGCGGATCGCCTATCTGACGGCGGCGACCGACCTGCTGATCAGCGATCTGCAGGACATGGTGGCAAGCTGGGGTGCCGACGGCGCGTCACGCCAGGCCTTGCTGCAGGATCCGCAGGCAGGCCTTTCGGTCATCCTGACCGGCATGGGATCGCTGTCCTACGGCGAGCTGGCCGGTGAGCGGATGAAGCTCGGCCTGATGCTGCATGACCCGGAGGAGGAGCACGACTGCTTCTCCGACAACACGCACAACTCGCACTACTTCGATCAAATCGGCATCAGGAATGTCTATACCGGGCACTATCGCCGTGTGGACGGCTCAGTGGTCTCCGGCCCGTCCGTGGCGGATGTCGTGGCCCACGTCGCCCCGAAACTGGATGCGGAACTGCGTGCCAGGCTGGACACGACTGTTGCGTCCATGGCGGTCATGAAGGCCCGCGCGGAATCCATCGAGGCCTATGACCAGATGATCGCGGAGGGCAATCCGGTGGGCAACGCCACGGTGCAGGCCGCGATCGACGGCCTGATCGACCAGACCCGGAGCATCGAGCGGATCGTGGCAGCGCTGAAGCTGCAGACCATCCAGTTCGAAGGCTCCGACAGCCTGGATAACCCCGGCGCGGTCTTCCAGTAACCAACCACCCTTGATCGCGATCTGGTTAGCCATGGCCAGAGGCGTTTCCGGATAGAGAAAGGACCAGGGTGACCCTCTGCATCGTTCCCCGTCACGCCCATCACCTGTCGTGACACTCCTCCGATGATGCAGTCCCAGATCCCGATATCCGGTGATACGTTTTCGCGATCACGTGGGCTGGCTTCCCCGAGCCAGCCCACATCTTTCTCACAGGCGACCTTTCCAGGACACGGAAGAAGATCCATGCAACTGCGCCCCTGGTCCCGAACCTCCGGAACGCGCACCGGAGCCATCGCGGCCGCCGTGCTGTCAGGCCTGTTCCTGGGTCTCCCTGCTGCACCGGCCGTCGCCGATTCTCCGGGCCGCAGTGATCTGACACAGAAGGACCTGGCACGTTTCCGGGCGGTGACCGCGCCCCCCGCGAGCTTCACCCAGGCCGAACCGTTCGAGATGATGGCCGGTGGTGCAGCGACATCGCGCAAGACGCCGGATGGCAATGCGTTCTCCCATTCATCCGCCAACCTGGACTTTGAAGGGGAGCGGGACTTCAAGCTGGGCAATGCGCTGTTCCGCAAGCTCTGGGTCTCCTCCCCCTCCTCCACCCAGGCATCCGATGGTCTGGGACCATTGTACAACGCGCGCTCCTGCCAGCGCTGCCACCTGAAGGACGGGCGCGGCCATCCGCCGGAAGCCGGTGAACGCAACGCAACTTCGATGTTCCTGCGCCTGTCGGTTCCGCCGCAGACGGACGCGGAGCGGGCGCTGATCGCCTCCGGTGCCGTGGCCTCCCTGCCCGAACCCACCTACGGCGGCCAGTTGCAGGATTTCGCCGTACCGGGGCTGCCTGCCGAAGGGCGCATGGTCATCCGCTACAGGGAGGAGGCTGTCAGCCTTTCCGGTGGTGAAACGGCGTCCCTGCGGCATCCCACCTACAGTGTCGGCGATCCCGCATTCGGCCCGCTGCACCCGGAGACACTGCTTTCCCCGCGTGTCGCACCGCAGATGATCGGGCTGGGCCTGCTGGAGGCCATTCACCCGGACGACATTCACGCCCTGGCCGACCCCGATGACCGGGACGGTGACGGCATCTCCGGCCGGGTCAGCATCGTGCGGGATGCCGCGACTGGCGGTGAAACACTTGGCCGGTTCGGCTGGAAGGCCGGCAATCCGACCGTGGCGCAGCAGAGCGCCGACGCGCTGGCGGGCGATATCGGTGTTTCAAGCCCCCTCGCCCCGCGCCACCACGGTGACTGCACCCAGGCCGAGTCACCTTGCCTGCAGATGGCCACAGGCGTGCAGGCGCGCCTGGGTGAAACAGAGGCACCGGACCCGGTGCTGCCCCTGATCGCCCACTATGCACGCAACCTCGCGGTTCCGGCCCGGCGCGATGTTTCCGACCCGACGGTGCTGAAGGGCAAGCGGCTGTTTCACGAGACCGGCTGCGCCAGTTGCCATCATCCGAAATTCGTCACGCGGCGCGACGCGCCGGTCGCCGAACACCGGTTTCAGCTCATCTGGCCCTTCACCGACCTGCTGCTGCATGACATGGGCGAAGGACTGGCCGACAACCGACCGGTCGGCAGTGCGTCGGGGCGCGAATGGCGCACCGCCCCGCTGTGGGGCATCGGCCTGACCGAAACGGTGAACGGCCACACATACTTCCTGCACGACGGGCGGGCGCGGAACCTGCTGGAAGCCATCCTGTGGCACGGTGGGGAGGCGGAACAGGCTCGCGAAACAGTGGTCGACATGTCGCCCGAAGACCGCGCCGCCCTGATCCGGTTCCTGGAGTCACTCTGATGCGCCTGCCGTCGGTATTCCTGCTTGCCGGCCTCGCGCTCGCCTGCCTCACGCCCGCACTGGCCGACACGACACCCGCCCAGGCGGCACTTCAGAAACGGCTGGTCGGGACGATACTGGCGGAAACGATACTGCCCGATCACGCAGCCCTGGTGCAGGCAACGGCGGATCAGCAGCGCACCATGCGCGCGGCTTGCGCGACGCCGTCGGCCGATACCCTGTCGGATGCGCAGGCAGCCTTTCGCGATCTGGTCACCGCCTTCTCCCGGGTGGAGATGTATCGCTTCGGTCCGGGGCGGGAAGACAACCGCCTCGCCCGCCTCAACTTCTGGCCCGACAGGCGCGGACTCGGAATGCGGCAGGTACGCCGGATCCTGCAGGAGCAGGACCAGACCGCCACTGATCCCGCAACGCTGAGGGGCAAGAGTGTCGCCGTGCAGGGGCTTTCGGCCCTCGAACAGGTGCTGGCGGAGGCTGACGGTGGGATGATCCCCGATTTCGCCTGCCGCTACGGCACAGCCATTGCCGATGTAACCCATGAAACCGCAGAGGCCCTGCTGAACGGCTGGCGCGACGGTCAGGCAGGTTTGCTGCGCCGGCCTGGACCGGAGAACCCGCTCTACCGCGATCAGGGCGAAGCGCTGAAGACCCTGCTGAAGGCGGCAATGGAACAACTGATCATCGTCGAGCAGCAGAAACTCGGGCGCGTGCTGCGGGATGGCCCTGCAAGTGCCAACCCGCTGTCCGCTCCCTTCCGCCTGTCCGGCATGACGCTGCGCGCCGTGGCCGTGAACATTGCCGCCAGTCGCGCCGTGCTCACCCATCCCGACATGCCTGACCTGGACAACCCTGATCTGCTGAACCTGTTCCGGGAACTGGATTTCGAGCTGGGCCAGTCGGAAGCCGCGATCCGTACCGCGCTCGACTTTCCCGGCGGGATCGCAGCGCGGATCGCCAATCCGGCAACGCACGACCTGCTGCAGTATGCCCGCATCCCGCTGCAGGCCGCCGTCGATCTGCACGACACGCGGCTGCTGCCTGCGCTGGGTCTGGTCAGGGGGTTCAATGCACTCGATGGCGACTGATCGGCGATCGGTACTGCTGGGTCTGTTCTGCACGGCCCTGCCATTGGGCCAGGCCATCGCAGGTGCGCCTGCGCCCCCGGCATTCCTGACCACCGGGCGGCGGGACGGCCGGTTTCATGCGATGGCTCTGGACGGGGCCGGGCACATCCTCGGCGACGTGCCGCTGCCCGGCCGGGGGCACGGTTTCGCCGTCAGCCGCGACGGTCACCACGCCGTGGCCTTTGCCCGCCGTCCTGGCCGTTTCGCCCTTCCCTTCAGCCCGGCCACGATGCAGGCGTCTGCGCCGCTTCCGCTTCCTGCCGACCGTCATTTCTATGGCCACGGCCTGTTCAGCGCGGATGGGAAGCGGCTGTTCGCGACGCAGAATGACTTCGATGCCGGGCGGGGCGTACTGGCCGTGCATGATGTCCGTCAGGACTATCGCCGCATCGGCGAGTTCGCGACACACGGCATCGGCCCGCATGAATGTCTGCTGGCGGATGACGGCAGGTCTGCGGTCATCGCCAACGGCGGCATCCTCACGCACCCGGACTGGCCCCGGCGGAAGCTCAATCTGGACACCATGGTTTCGACGCTGGTGCGGCTGGATCTCGCGTCCGGCGACCTGCTGGCGCGCGCCAGCCTGCCCCCTGCCCTCTATCAACTGTCCATGCGCCACCTGGCGGCGACACCGGATGGTGCCACCTGGTTCTGCTGCCAGCATCAGGGCGCGGCAACCGAGCAACCGCCGCTGATCGGGCGCTGGGACCGGAATGGAGAAATCCGGCTGATCGACCTGCCTGCCACCGTGACCCGGTCGATGCGCAATTACGCAGGCTCCATCGCCGCGACGCCTGACGGTCGGCGCATTGCCGTCACCAGCCCGCGCGGCGGAATCATTGTCGTGCTCGACGGTCGCTCCGGGTCCTTTCTGGAGACCGTCAGCCTGGCCGATACCTGCGGCATTGCCCCGACAGGGGACGGCTTCATGGCAACGGCAGGTACGGGCGAGATCCTGCTTGGCGGCAAGGCCGATGCCTATCCAGACATCAACTGGGACAATCACATGGTGACGCTGAAGTCCTGATTATCCTGGCCTGTTGCGCATGGTGACGGACGCTCACGAAATGCTGTTCCCGTTCTCCGTTCCCGTATGGAACAAAATAAGAACATCTGTTATCGTGCCTGCATGAATGCACGCCATCACACATCTGTCCTGTCGCCTGTTCCGGACCGTCTGCGGCCTCCGAAACCGCACGCCATGGCGCGGGACCGGCAGGATGCGGGGCCGTCCGGAACAGCGGATATGCAGCCGCCACCGCTGCCGGGAAAGCCGCAGCTGGTGGAGGTCTTCGCGGACTCGCGGGATGTCGGCGCGGTGGGCTTCGCCCTGGCACAGATACCGCGCGCGCAGTCGATTCTGTGGGTGCAGGACCGCATGTGCGCGCAGGAGGTGGGGCAACCCCACGGCCGGGCGCTGGCCCGCTTCGGCGGCGACCCGGACAGGCTGATCCTGGCCTGCGCCCGTCATGCGGGGGATGTACTCTGGACAATGGAGGAGGGTCTGGCATGCCCGTCGCTTGGTGCCGTGATCGGAGAGATATGGGGCGAGCCGAAGGCGCTGGACTTCACCGCCACGAAACGCCTGGCAATGCGGTCGGAGCGGGTGGGGATACCTGCCTTCCTGATCCGTTTCGGCGGCGCGGTGGCCAGCGCCTCCGTGGCGCGGCGGCGCTGGCGTGTGGCCTCCGCCGCCTCCGCCCCGCACCCGCACCCGCACGATCCGCGCGCACCGGGGGAGCCACGCTGGCGCACCGAACTGTTCCGCGCCCGCGACGCGCGGCCCGGTACATGGGAGGGGGGATATGACCGCACGGCGCATCGTCTCCATCTGGCTGCCCCACTTCGCGATCCAGCGCTGGCGGCGGCGGCATTACGGCGAGAAGGCGACGGCTGAAACCGAACCGGTCGTGCTGGCCCGCCCCGGCCCCCACGGCCCGGTGATCCATGACATGAATGCCGCCGCCGTGGCGCTGGGCATGACACGCGGCGCGCGGGTCACCGACATGCGCACCCTGGTGCCCGACCTGCGGGTGGAGGAAGCGGAGGAACGGCTGGACCACGCCGATCTGGCCCGCCTGTCCCACTGGTGCCGACGCTGGTGCCCCTGGACCCGGACCGACGGGGCGGACGGGCTGATGCTCGACACCACCGGGGCCGATCACCTGTGGGGTGGGGAGGCGGCGCTGGTCGCCGACATGCGCCGGGCCTTCGCGCAACTGGGTCTGACCGCGCACATCGCCATCGCCCCGACGGTCGGCAGCGCCTGGGCCTTCGCCCGGCACGGGCAGGAGAAGGTGGAGACCTGTCTGCCCGACAGGCTGGCGGCACGGCTGGGTGCCCTGCCGGTGGCGGCGCTGCGGCTGGATGGCCATACGGTGCTGCTGCTGGAACGGCTGGGGCTTCGCACCATCGCGGCGCTGGCCGACATTCCCCGTGCCGCCATGGCCCGGCGGTTCCGCCATGGCACGCCCCTGCCCGCCAATCCGCTGGCGCGGCTGGATCAGGCCATGGGCCGGACCACGGAGCCTCTGGTCGCCGCCGCGATCACGGAACCGCTGCGCAGCCTGCGTACGCTGGCCGAACCGATCACGGAGATCGACAGCTTCAGCCATGTGCTGACCCACCTGATGCAGGATCTGGCCACACAGATGGAGGCACGCAACATCGGCGCCCGCTGCCTGCGTTTCAGCGGATTTCGTGTCGATGGCGGGGTCTCCGCCATCCAGGTCGCCACCAGCCGTCCCAGCCGCGAACCCGAGCATCTGGCAAGGCTGTTCGAGAACAAAATAGAAACATTTGATCCCGGCTTCGGGTTCGAGGTCATGGTGCTGGACGTGATCGATGGCCAGGACCTGGCCCTGACGCAGCCCGACCTGAGCGGTGAAACCGATACCGGCGTGGCCCTGTCACGGCTGATCGACCGGCTGATCGCGCGACTGGGGCGGCAGTCGGTGCTGCGGCCGCTGGGGCACGGCAGCCATGTGCCGGAGCGGGCGGAGATGCTGGTTCCGGCGGATACGGACATGCCACGCCCGGCAGCACGGGCCCTGTCGGCGGAAACATCGGAGTCTCCGCCCCCCCATCGCCCGTTGCGGCTGCTGCCCCGACCGGAGGAGGTGGAGGTGCTGCACGCCATTCCCGACGGTCCCCCGGCGCGTTTCATCTGGCGACGCCAGACCCATCGGGTGGTGCGCAGCGGCGGACCGGAGCGGATTGCACCGGAATGGTGGCGGGAGAAATCCATCGTGCGCCTGCGCGACTACTACAATGTGGAGGACAGCGACGGCCGTCGCTACTGGATCTATCGGGAGGGGGTGGCCGGTGACGGACGCGGCGGCAGCCCGCACTGGTTCATGCATGGGCTGGATGCCTGATGCCGGAAGCCCCGCTGACACCGGAGAAGCGCCGGATCCGCGACCCCGGCACGTTCCGCCCCAACCCGCCCGCAGCCTTCGTGGAGCTGGGCGTGGTCTCCAACTTCTCCTTCCTGCGCGGGGCCTCGGACCCGGTTGATCTGGTGCTGACCGCACACCTGCTGGGCTATGACGCCATGGGCATCGCCGACCGCAACAGCATGGCCGGAACGGTGCGGGTGCATGGGGAGGCGGCAACGGCAGGCCTGCGCCCGGTCATCGGCTGTCGTCTGGACCTGCTGGATGCGCCGTCCCTGCTGGCCTATCCGAAGGACCGGGCAGGCTATGGGCGCCTCTGTGCCCTGCTCTCCGCCGGCAAGATGCAGGACGCGGCGGGGGAATGGCAGCGCAAGGGTGTCTGCGACCTGTCACTGGCCATGGTGGCGGAGGCTCTGGGCACCGAACCGGCACAGGTGGTGCTGATCGCCATGCCGGGGGCGGACGTGGACCGCTTCGCCGCCGAGCTGCCGCGTCTGGTGCAGCATCTGCCCGGTCTCAGCCACATTGCGGCGACATATCTCTATCGCGGTGACGACCGGGCGCGGATCAACCATCTGGCACGGCTGGCCAGGGCACATGACCTGCGCCTGCTGGCCACCAACGACGTGCATTACCACACGCCTGCCCGCCGCCCGCTGCAGGACGTGATGACCTGCATCCGGGAGAAGGTGACGATCCGAAGTGCCGGGCATCTGCTGCATCCGAACGCGGAACGGCACCTGAAGTCCCCCGCCGAGATGCAGCGCCTGTTCGCCGACTGGCCGGAAGCGATCAGTGAAAGCCGACGCATCGCCGATGCCTGCCGCTTCTCCCTGTCGGAGCTGCGCTACGAATATCCGGAGGAGACGGTGCCGCATGGCCGGACCCCGGATGAGCAGCTTGCACGGCTGACCCGTGAGGGCGCGGCGGAACGCTATCCGGACGGTGTGCCGGACGATGTGCAGCAGACCCTGGACAAGGAACTCGCGCTGATCTCGAAAATGAATATTGCCCGCTATTTCCTTACGATAAAGGACATAATTAATTTTGCACGCGGCGAAGAAATCCTCTGTCAGGGGCGTGGATCGGCGGCCAACAGTGCCGTCTGCTATTGCCTGAAGATCACCTCCGTCGATCCGGCGCAGCACCAGTTGCTGTTCGAACGCTTCATCTCCGAGGAGCGCAAGGAACCGCCCGACATCGACGTGGATTTCGAGCATGAGCGGCGGGAGGAGGTGATCCAGCACATCTATGCCCGCTATGGCCGCGACCGGGCCGGGCTGTGCGCCACCGTCATCCACTACCGCCCGCGCATGGCGATCCGGGAGGTGGGGAAGGTCATGGGCCTGTCGGAGGATGTGACCACCGCGCTGGCCCGCACCGTCTGGGGATCCTGGGGCGCATCGGTGGAGGACGGCATGGTGACGGAGGCCGGGCTGGACCTGTCGGACCCGCACCTGAAGCGCACCATCGCCCTGACGCATGAGCTGATCGGCATGCCCCGGCACCTGTCACAGCATGTCGGCGGCTTCATCCTGACCCAGCACCCGCTGGTGCAGACCGTGCCCGTCGGCAATGGCGCGATGGCCGACCGCAGCTTCATCGAATGGGACAAGGACGACATCGACACGCTGGGCATCCTGAAGGTCGATGTGCTGGCGCTGGGCATGCTGACCTGTATCCGCAAGGGCTTCGACATGCTGCGCGCGCACCATGGCCTGGACCTGTCGCTGGCCACCGTGCCGCAGGAGGATCCGGCGGTCTACGACATGCTCTGCAAGGGCGACTCGGTGGGCGTGTTCCAGGTGGAGAGCCGGGCGCAGATGAACATGCTGCCGCGTCTGAAACCGCGCACCTTCTACGATCTGGTGATCGAGGTGGCGATTGTCCGCCCCGGTCCGATCCAGGGCGACATGGTGCATCCCTACCTGCGCCGCCGCCAGGGCAAGGAGCCGGAGGTCTATCCCTCCCCCGGTCCCGAGCATGATCCGGACGAGCTGAAGAACATCCTGAAGCGGACGCTCGGGGTGCCGATCTTTCAGGAGCAGGCGATGAAGATCGCCATGGTTGCCGCCTGCTTCTCCCCCGTGGAGGCCAACCAGTTGCGCAAGGCCATGGCCACCTTCCGCTCGAAGGGACTGGTCAGCGAACACAGGGAGAAGATGGTCGGGCGCATGGTGGAACGCGGCTATGATCCGGAATTCGCGGAGCGCTGCTTCAGCCAGATCGAAGGCTTTGGCGAATACGGCTTTCCCGAGAGCCATGCCGCCAGCTTCGCCCATCTGGTCTATGTGTCGAGCTGGATGAAGTGCCACTATCCGGCGGTCTTCGCGGCGGCGCTGCTGAATTCCCAGCCCATGGGCTTCTATGCCCCCGCCCAGATCGTGCGCGACGCCCGGGAGCATGGCGTCACCGTGCGGGGCGTCGATGTGAACTACAGCGACTGGGACAATACGCTGGAGCCACTGCACCCCGGATTCCCGGATCAGGCCCCGGAGCGCCGGAGGGAAGGTGGAACAGGCACACCAGACCGTCCATCTTCCCCCCTTGCGGGGGAAGTGACCGCGCAGCGGTCGATGGGGGGTGAAGCCGCAGGCTGCAGCACAAGCATTCAACGCCATGTCGGCTTCGCCGATTCACCCCCATCCCGACCTTCCCCCGTCGAGGGGGAAGGCGCATCCGAGCCTGTCAGACCAATCGGCACCCATATGCAATCGCCCTCCCCCGACCAGCCGCAGACCTGCGCCCTGCGGCTGGGGTTGCGCCAGGTCACCGGCCTGTCGAAGGAGGATGCGGCCCGGCTGCTGCGCCATCGCGGCCGGCCCTATGACGGGGTAGAGGAATTGCGCAGCCGCGCCGGCATGTCGGCGCGGGGTATCCAGACCCTGGCGGCGGCGGATGCCTTCCGTTCCCTCGGGCGGGACCGGCGCGGGGCACTGTGGGATGCGCGCACGGTCAAGAACGCGCCCGACCTGCCCCTGTTCACCTGGCAGGAAACCCATGACGAGGGGCCGGACACCGATGTGCTGCTGCCCGCCATGCCCCTGAGCGAACATGTGGTCGCCGACTATCAGACGCTGCGTCTGTCGCTGAAGGCGCATCCGATGGAATTCCTGCGGGAGAAATACAGGGCGGAGGGCTTCACCACCGCCGACCGGCTGCGCGCCCTGGGCAATGGCCGCGCCGTCTCGATGGCCGGGATCGTGCTGATCCGCCAGCGCCCGGGCAGTGCGGCGGGAGTCGTCTTCATCACGCTGGAGGACGAGACCGGAGTCGCCAACCTGGTGGTCTGGCCCGATACCCTGAAACAGTACCGCCGCACCATCATGGGGGCGCGGCTGATGGCGGTGCATGGCATGGTGCAGATGGACGACGACGTGATCCACATCATCGCGAAGCGGCTGGTGGATGAAACCGGGCAACTGATCCATCTGTCCGACGACCTGATGCGGTCACCCATCGCCCGCGCCGATCATGTGACCAGCCCCCTGCCCGGTCACACGGCCCGCCACCCGCGCAACGTCCGCGTCATCCCGAAGTCGAGGGACTTTCACTGACGCGCGCGTTCAGTTGCCCGATCTTCCCGCACCGGCGCGGCCCTTCCGGGCTGCCGGATCAGTCCGTCAGGTCGGACCAGAATTCCTTCACCTTGTCGAAGAAGCCGTCCGTCTGGGGATGGTTGCGCTTGCCCCGGCCGTCCTTGCTCTCGGAGGCGAACTCTTCCAGCAGTTCCTTCTGGCGCCGTGACAGGTTCACCGGCACCTCGATCTCCGCCTGGATGTAGAGGTCGCCATAGGAGCCGCCGCGCAGTTGCGGCATCCCCTTGGCGCGCAGGCGGAACTGCTTGCCGGTCTGGGTGCCGGCGGGGATCGTCACCTTGGCGCGCCCGCCGTCGATGGTCGGCACCTCGACATCACCGCCAAGCGCCGCCGTGGTCATCGGGATCGGGACGGAGCAGAACAGGTTCATGCCCTCCCGCTCGAAGATCGGATGCGGGTTCATCGACAGGAAGATGTAAAGATCGCCCGGCGGTCCGCCGCGTGCGCCCGCCGTGCCCTCGCCCGAAAGGCGAATGCGCGTACCGTCCTCGACGCCCGCAGGCACATTGACCGACAGCGTCTTCTCCCGCTGCACCTGGCCATTGCCGTTGCAGTCGATGCAGGGATCGCTGATCACCTGGCCCTGGCCGCCACAGGCCGGGCACGTCCGCTCGATGGTGAAGAAACCCTGCTGCGCGCGCACCTTGCCCATGCCGTTGCAGGTACCGCAGCCTGTGGGCTCGGTCCCCGGCGTCGCACCGGAGCCCTTGCAGGTCTCGCAATTGACGGCGGTCGGGATCGTGACCTGCACCTGCTTGCCGATGAAGGCATCTTCCAGGTCGATCTGCAGGTTGTAGCGCAGGTCGTCACCACGGGCCGGGCCACCGCGACGTCCGCCGCGTGCACCGCCCATGAACTCGCCAAAGAGGTCCTCGAAGATATCGGAGAAGGAATTGGCGAAGTCGGGGCCGGATGCGCCGCCGCGTCCACCGCCGAAACCGCCGTTCTCGAACGCCGCATGGCCGAAACGGTCATAGGCCGCGCGCTTCTCGGCATCGCGCAGCACGTCGTAGGCTTCGGAAAGTTCCTTGAAGGTCTGTTCGGCCTGCGCATCCCCGGGATTGCGGTCGGGGTGATACTGCATCGCCTTCTTGCGATAGGCCTTCTTCAGGGTCGCGCCATCCACGTCGCGCGAAACCCCCAGCATCTCGTAATAGTCGGTCTTTGCCATCAGTCTCCGCCCCTCCAGTCAGCCGGAACGAACGGCACTGGCCCTGAACAAATGCTCCGGACCAGTGCCGCCGTCAACGCTCCGTTGCCTGTCAGGCAGACTTCTTCTTGTCGTCGTCGACTTCCTCGAAGTCGGCATCGACAATGTCGTCATCCGCAGACTTGGCGCCGCCTTCGGCACCGCCCTCGCCGGCGTCGCCGTCACCGGCCTCCGCCTGCTGGGCGTACAGCTGCTCACCCAGCTTCATGGAAAGCTGTGCCAGCGCTTCGGTCTTCTGCTTGATGGCGTCGCCGTCGTCGCCTTCCATGGCCGACTGAAGATCCGTCATCGCCGCTTCGATACTGCTGCGGGTCTCGGCATCGACCTTGTCGCCCAGTTCGGACAGGCTCTTCTCCGTGGTGTGGATCAGACCCTCGGCCTGGTTGCGGGCCTCGACCGCGTTGCGCCGCTTCTCGTCCTCGGCCTTGTTGGCTTCCGCCTCCTTGACCATGTTCTCGATGTCGGCGTCGGACAGGCCACCCGAGGCCTGGATGCGGATCGACTGTTCCTTGTTCGTGGCCTTGTCCTTGGCCTGAACATTGACGATGCCGTTGGCATCGATGTCGAACGTCACCTCGATCTGCGGCACGCCACGCGGTGCGCCCGGAATGCCGACGAGGTCGAAGTTGCCCAGCAGCTTGTTGTCAGCCGCCATCTCGCGCTCACCCTGGAAAACCCGGATGGTCACGGCGGACTGATTGTCCTCTGCCGTGGAGAACACCTGGGACTTCTTGGTCGGGATCGTCGTGTTGCGGTCGATCAGGCGGGTGAAGACACCACCCAGCGTCTCGATACCCAGCGACAGCGGCGTCACGTCCAGCAGCAGCACGTCCTTGACGTCGCCCTGCAGCACGCCCGCCTGGATCGCGGCACCGATGGCCACGACCTCATCGGGGTTCACACCACGGTGCGGTTCCTTGCCGAAGAATTCCTTCACGGTCTCGATGACCTTGGGCATGCGGGTCATGCCGCCGACCAGAACGACTTCGTCGATCTCCGCCGCCGTCAGACCGGCGTCCTTCAGGGCCGCCTTGCAGGGGGCAACGGTGCGCTGCACCAGGTCACCGACCAGGCTCTCGAACTTGGAGCGGCTGAGCTTCAGCGTCAGATGCTTCGGACCCGAGGCATCGGCGGTGATGTAGGGCAGGTTGATGTCCGTCTGCGTCGCCGAGGACAGTTCCACCTTCGCCTTTTCGGCGGCTTCCTTCAGACGCTGCAGGGCCAGCTTGTCATTGCGCAGATCGACCGAGTTCTCCTTCTTGAACTCGTCCGCGAAATAATTGACCAGCACCATGTCGAAGTCTTCGCCACCCAGGTAGGTATCGCCGTTGGTGGAGCGCACTTCAAACACGCCGTCGCCGATCTCCAGCACGGAGATGTCGAAGGTACCGCCGCCCAGGTCATAGACCGCGATGATCTTGTTCTCGCCGGACTTGTCCAGGCCATAGGCCAGGGCCGCAGCCGTCGGCTCGTTGATGATGCGCAGCACTTCCAGACCGGCGATCTTGCCGGCGTCCTTGGTGGCCTGACGCTGTGAATCGTTGAAGTAGGCAGGAACCGTGATCACGGCCTTGTCCACCGTCTCGCCCAGATAGGCTTCGGCGGTTTCCTTCATCTTCTGCAGGATGAAGGCGGAGATCTGCGACGGCGCGTACTTCTCGCCATTGGCCTCGACCCAGGCGTCACCATTGTCCGCCTTGACGATCTCGAAGGGGGCTGTCTTGGCGATCTCGTTCGCCACATCGTCGCCGTAGGGGCGGCCGATCAGGCGCTTGATCGCAAACAGGGTATTGGTCGGATTGGTCACTGCCTGACGCTTGGCGGCCTGTCCGACAAGGCGCTCACCATCGGGGCTGAAGGCAACCATGGACGGCGTGGTACGCGCGCCCTCGGCATTCTCGACGACCCTGGCATTGGTGCCATCCATAACGGCCACACACGAATTCGTGGTGCCCAGATCGATCCCGATCACTTTCGACATCTGCTTCCTCTTCTATTGTGGCCGACGCGGTTGGCCCTTGCAGGCACCGCCCGCGCCCCCTTGCAGTTCGGTTCGTGTTCGCACCGGCGGTTCCGGGAACCGTTGCAACGACTGTCACAATCATGCCGACGCGAACTGCTATATAGGGGGGTGCCCCATGGCCCGCAACCCAAGCACCCCTGCGATTTCCGACATGTTCCGAATTGCCACTTTCAACATTGGCCTCGCCCGGCTGCACCTGCTGGGACAGACCCTGCGCGAGGGCGTGCCCCACCAGACCGCGCGCCTGCCCGCGATCTGCGCCTGGCTCAACCGCAATGAGGAACAGGTCGATGCGTGGCTGCTGCAGGAGGCCTATGGCAGGGATGTTGTCGCGCAATTGGCCCGATCCACCGGATTCCGGGTGGTTGCCGCACGGGAGATCGGCCCCGATACCGGACTGGTCATGCTGATCCGCCGGGATCTCAGAATCGGACAGCCGGCCACCCGGCAGTTTCCCCCTGTCGATTGGGTGGAGCGTTTCATCGCCCGCAAGGGCATGCAGTTCGTCGATCTGGAGGTGGCGGGCCAGCGATTCCGGCTTGGCAACATGCACACCAGCTATGACGGTCGCGGGCGACAGAAGATCGCCGCGATGGCACCGGATTTCCGCTGGCGCCAGGTCAGCATGGCGCTGGATGCGATGGCGGAGGCACCCGGAGACCACACACTGGTGCTCGGCGGTGACTTCAACGCCGCGGCTGCCTTCGAACCGGAGACCTTTGGTCTCGGTGCCTCCCGGGGCTGGAAGGACGCGCGCGTGGATGCGGTCGAATGGGACGATGCCGGGGTGACAAGCTGGTCGAATGCGAACCCGATCATCAATGGCGACAGCCCGGATCAGGACATCGACCACATATGGGTCCGGCCAGCGGGTCCCGACCTGGCCCTGCGCAGCCGACATGTCGCGACCCGGCATACGGTGCCCCTGCCCGACGGACAGATGATCCCGCTCTCCGACCACTATGGTCTGGCCGTCGGGATCGACACGGCGCTACCCTGACCGGCGGAGACTCAGGGGAGAACATCATCCATGACCACCGGGACCGACGATCTGCTGAACAGCCCGCCCGCCCGGGCACAGGCCCCGACCGAGGAGGCTTGGCGTGCGGCCTGGGACGCGGCCGGCCTGTCCAGGGCCACGCCTGTCGTGCAGGCCGTGAGTGGCGGACTGCGGGCCGACCATCTCGACTGGGTCTTCGCCAGCGGCTACCAGGCCGCCATGCGCCACTGCTTCCCGGAACTGCCTGCCGGTGGCTGGGCCGCCCTCGCCGCCAGCGAGGACCGGCATGAGCCGGAGAAGCATCCCGGTGTCATGCTGACGCGCGACGGGGATACATGGCGGGTGAACGGGTTCAAGTCCTGGGTGGCGCAGTCGCGGCATCTGGATCACCTGATCATCACCGCGCGTGCGGCGGGCGAGGAACAGGAAAAGCCGCGCCACGCGATCCTGCTGGACAGCCAGGCGCCGGGGGTCACCCTTTCGCATCGCGACAAGGCAGGTTTCCTGCCCCGCATGAGCCAGGGTTTTGCCGCCATGGACAATGTGGCGGTGCCGGAGGCCGGACGGCTCGGCGACAACCGGCTGCGTCCCTTCGTGCGTGCGGAATCGGCCTATGTCCTGCTCGCCGGGGCTGCGTTTCTCTGGGCGCATGTCGCGTCATCACACGCTGAACTGGCGGACCGGCTGCGGCAGATCGTGACCGGTCTGGACACCTGCTGTCAGGACCCGATGCAGCACCCGAAGGAGATTGCACGGCTGGATCTCCAGATTCAGGAAATTGTGAAGAACGTCACGCAAATACCTGAAATCATGCAAATACCTGACTGGAAATCGGACCAGAAGGTGCTGAGCATCTACAGCGAAGGCCTGCAACGCCGCGCCGCGCGTTCCTGACGCCGTTGGCATGAACGAAGCATCGACCGGCTTTGACCTGATTGCCGTGGTGGACTGGTCCGCCGCCGCCAGCCCCGGCCCCGCGCGTCCGACAGAGGATCGTGTCTGGCTGGCATGGGGCACGGCCGATGAACGGCCATCACCGGTCTATTGCCGCACACGAAACGACTGTCTGGATCATCTGGAGGAACTGGTCCGGCGGACGGGCGGCAATGCCCTGATCGCCTGGGATTTCCCCTTCGGCTATCCGGCGGAGAGCGGGCTTGGCGGTGGGCGGGACATTGCCACCCGACTGGCCAGGCTGATTGAGGATGGTCCCAGGGACCGCAACAATCGCTTCGCCGTGGCCAATGATCTCAACCGCGCCCTCGGCTCCGGTTCCGGCCCCTTCTGGGCCAGACCCGCAGGGGTTGCCGCGGATACGGTCCCGGAGAAGAAACCCGACTTCACGCGCTTCCCCTTCCCCGAGTGGCGCATCGTCGAGCGTCACACACGCCAGCTCGGATTCCCCACGATCCAGAGCGTCTGGAAGCTCTATACCACCGGCTCCGTCGGCTCCCAGGCGCTCATGGGTCTCGCGGCGATCCAGCGGCTGAATGACCGGCTGGCGGATCATGTCACGGCCCGCTGGTGGCCCTTCGAGACCGGCTGGTCAGCAAGGCTGGACGGGCTTGTGCATGTGGAATGCTGGCCCAGTCTGTTCGATATTTCCGCCGCCCCCTGGCCGATACGGGATCAGGCACAGGTCGCGGTCACGCGGGATGCAATCATGGCTTGGCAGCGGGATGGCATGCTCGCTTCCCGGCTGTCCGCACCGGACTGGCTGACCGGCGACGACCACGACAAGGTCAGCCGGTCGGAGGGGTGGATCCTGGGTCTGCCAGATCCCTGACTTCCTCCGCCAGCCATGCCAGGCATTGCGCCCGGTCGGCCCTGAAGTCATCCGCGATCCAGCGCGCCTCCAGCCTGTGCAGCAGTTCGCCCATCTCCGGCCCCGGTCGGACGTTCGCTGTCATCAGGTCGCGGCCCCGCAGGGGAAACGCGGGGATCGGCCAGTCTGCGATCAGCGCCTGCACGTCCCTGTCCACCACCTCTCCCCGCGCCGTGGCGAGAACGCTGCGGTCCATCATGGCCTGCCTGCCATCGTGATAGAGCGCGATACGGGTGGCTGCCGGGCTGGTGAGCGAATCCGCAGGATGCCGGACCGCCAGTACCAGCCGTCGTGCATCGGCCTTCGGGAGCTTCCAGCGTCCGGAGATCGCGCTGGCTGCCGCCTGATCCGGGATCATCGCCGCGAGCCGCAGGATCGCGTCACGCGTGACCGGAAGGCCCCGGGCCAGGTCCAGTTCAGCGGCTATCGCGGCGAGAATGCCGGTATCCGCCATCTCGGCCAGCATGGGTGCCGGGTCCGGCGCGGCCAGAAGCTTCCCCATTTCCAGCCAGATTCTCTCGACCGACAGGCGCTGCAGGCCACCCAGATGCGCCGCACAGGCCTCCGCGCCCGACCTGTCACGGATCGGCCAGCCCAGCATGGCGTGAAACCGGAAGAAGCGGAGAATGCGCAAATAGTCTTCCCGGATACGCTCCGACGCCGAACCGATGAAGCGGATCACCTGCGCCTTCAGGTCCGCACGTCCCTGCCCCAGCGGATCGTGCAGTGCGCCGTCCGGGTCCAGGTAGAGCGCGTTGATCGTGAAATCGCGCCGCATGGCGTCCCGTGCCCAGTCGGTCGTGAAACTGACCACCGCACGGCGGCCATCGGTTTCCACGTCGGCGCGCAGGGTGGTGATCTCGAACGGCCTGCCCCCGGCGATCACCGTGATCGTGCCATGTTCGATACCGGTTGGTATGGACTTCAGGCCCGCCGCCGCGGCGGCGGCCATGACAGCCTCCGGCAGCAGGGATGTCGCCATGTCGATATCTCCGACAGGCCGTTGCAGCAGGCAATCGCGAACCGCCCCGCCGACCACACGCACCTGCCCGCCCGCCGCGCTGATCGCGGCAACGACGGCGGTGAAGGCCGGATCGTCCTGCCATGGCGTGTCGATCCTGATGGTGGGTTCCTCCGGGTTGCGGTGCGCCCTGACGCAGGGCGAGAATGCAGATAGCACTCCACCGCCAAGGGAGCACGATCCGTGTCGGAAAATGAAGCCCATCTGAAGGATGTCTATGCCGCAGGCGGCGACGCCTCCGCCCTGAGCCGCAGCTATGATGGCTGGGCACAGGCCTACGATGCGGACATGAGCGGCTGGGGCTACCGTCATCCGGCGATCATTGCGGGCATGGTCGGGCGACATGCGCCCTCGCCGCAGACGGTAATTCTGGATGCGGGATGCGGCACGGGTGTGCTGGGGGAAACGCTGGCCGTGCTGGGGTACACGGCAATCGACGGGATCGACCTGTCGGAAGGCATGCTGCGGGTGGCGGGCAGCAAGGGCTGCTATCGCGACCTGAAACAGCAGATGCTGGGCGAGGTGCTGGATTTCGCCACCGGATCATACGACGCCATCGTCAGCTCCGGCGTCATGACACCGGGTCACGCACCCGCGACCTGCCTGCACGAACTGGCGCGCATCCTGAAGCCGGGTGGCCACATGATCCTGACCATCACCGAACAGGCCTGGGCCGACAGCTACGGGGCTGCCGTCAGCGGTCTGGTGGCAGACGGCACCCTCTCAGGGGCGGACGAGAGCCAGCGCTATGTCAGCCTGCCCGGCGCGCCGGAGGCGGAACGCCTGCCGGCGCGGGTGCACGTGCTGCGCCGGACCTGAGCACGGCGGCAGCACGTTGCCCGATGCCCGGTGCCCGATTACTCGGCGGGCGCGGCTTCCAGACGCTGTTCGATCTGACGCCAGGTCTGCGACAGTTCCGGCTTGCCCAGGCGGCCAAGGTGATCGGCCCAGGAACCGGCGATGTCTGCCGCAATACCACCCAGCGCGAGGCTGAGGTGATGGGCTGCCCAGTCGATCTGGTGCTTTTCGATTGCCATGCTCGTTGACATGATATTTCTCCATCTGTTTCACGTTCGCTGTTGCATCTCCGGTGCCACGAATTAGTTCAGTGAAATCAGATGGTTGGAAATTCGTGATGGTGAACCGTGCAGGGATTGCCGGGTCATGTCTGCCGGGGGAGGCAAGGAATGACGTTTACAACGACGGAGATCGCGGCACGCGGGATGCGTTTCACCGCCGATATGGCAGGCGATGAAACGTCAGCCGAGGCGGTGATCTTCCTGCATGGGTTCCCGAACTCCCGCCACAGCTGGACCGAGCTGCTGCAGGCTGTGGCAGGGGCAGGCTATCGTGGCATTGCCCCGGATCAGCGCGGCTATTCACCCGGTGCGCGGCCTGAAGGGATTCAGGCCTATCAGGTAAGCGAGATCGTGGCCGACGTGGTGGCCATCGCGGATTCGCTGGGCCTTGGCAGGTTTCACCTCGTCGGCCATGACTGGGGCGGGCAGATCGCCTGGGCGACCGCCGCCGCACACCCCGAGCGGCTGCTGAGCCTGACCGTGCTCTCCCGCCCGCATCCGGCAGCCTTTGCCGCCGCCTTCCGCAACGACCCGGCCCAGGCCAACCGGTCCCGCCACCACAAGGCGTTTCAGGATCCGGAGATGGCGGACCGGCTGTTGCAGGATGATGCGCAGGCGCTGCGCAACACGCTCTGCTTCGAGAATGCGTCCGGGCTGTTCGGCGCCGATGATGCCAGCGCGCCACCGGCAAAGCGGCGCATGTCCGACGAACTGGCGTCGCGTCACCTCTCCGTCCTGGGCAACAGGGATGCGCTGGATGCCGCACTCAACTGGTACCGGGCGGCCTTCTCGGGTGAGTCGACACTGGCCAGGGACGACTTTCCCGGCATCAATGTGCCCACGCTTTACATCTGGGGGCGGGAGGACATGAGTGTCGGCGAACGCGCCGCCATCACGACGCAGGATCATGTCAGCGCCGCCTGTACCTTCGAGGCGCTGAAGGGTGTCGGACATTTCGTGGCGGAGGAAGTACCGGAGGAGACGGCACGTCACCTGCTGGCGCACCTGCGCCTGAACCGAGCCGGAGGAAAATCCCGTGGCTGATCCGATCGCGTTTCACTTCGACTTCATCTCCCCCTACGCCTGGCCCGGCGCGGTGGGGATCGAGGCACTGGCGGCGCAGCATGGCCGCACGGTCGACTGGCATCCGATGCTGCTGGGCGTCTCCGTCATGAAGACCATGGGCCTGCCGCCGCTGATGGATACACCGCTGAAGGGCGACTACATCCGCATGGACGTGCCCCGGATCTACCGGTTTCACGGGCTGGACTACCGCCCTGCCGTGCCGGATTTCGTGACCTCCCCCTTTGCGCCTGCGCGGCTGTTCTGCTGGATGCTGGCGCAGGACCGGACGCGGGCGACGGATGCCGCGCGGGACATGCTGCGCGCGCACTGGTCGGAAGGCATTGATGTTTCACAGAAGGACAATGCGGTCGCCATCGCCGCCCGGCATGGCTTCGACAGGGACGCCGCCAGCGCCGCCCCCGATGATCCCGAGGTGAAGGAGATGCTGAAGGATGCCTGCAACCGCTCCGTCGCCGCAGGCGTGTTTGGCAGCCCGAGCTTCATCGTCGATGGCGAATTGTTCTGGGGCACCGACCGGCTGCCGCAGATCGCCTGGACGCTGGAGCAGGCTTCAGCGTGATGGCTGGGGCGGCCCCGCCACCGGCGCGATCTGCACCCGCTCCCGCCGTCGGCCCCAGTCGCCCGGCGGGCCGCTGAACCGGCCGGGCAGCGGCGTGCCGCACCAGACGCAGCCACCATGATCGTCCAGGTGCCAGTCTGAAAGCTGGTGCCAGTCGCGACCGATCAGCATCCCGCCGCAGCCCGCGCACCAGGTGGACTGGGCCTGCTTGTGATGGATATTGCCGACATAGGCATGCCGGACCCCGGCCCTGAGCGCGATGTTGCGCGCCCGGAACAGGGTCTCCGGCGGGGTCCGTTCCCTGTCCAGCATCCGGAAGTCCGGGTGGAAGGCGGTGAAGTGCATCGGCACGTCCGGCCCCAGCCGCTCCACGACCCAGGCCGTCATGGCCTCCAGCTCCGCATCCGAGTCGTTCTCGCCGGGAATCAGCAGGGTGGTGATCTCCACCCAGACATCCGTTTCACGCACCAGATACTCCAGCGTCTCCTTGACGGGACCGAGTTGCGAACCCGTGACACGGCGGTAGAAATCCTCGCTGAACGCCTTCAGGTCCACATTCGCCGCATCCATGTGGGCGTAGAACTCCGCGCGCGGTTCGGCGCAGATGTAGCCCGCCGTGACGGCCACGTTCTTCACCCCGACCTCGTGACAGGCGATGGCCGTATCGACGGCATACTCCAGGAAGATCACCGGGTCGTTGTAGGTATAGGCGACGGAGGTGCAGCCCAGCCGGACCGCCGTCTCCGCCAGTGCCGCGGGCGGCGCGGCATCGGCCAGCGTGTCCATCTGGCGGCTCTTCGACATGTCGTGATTCTGGCAGAAGTGGCAGGTCAGGTTGCAGCCCGCGGTGCCGAACGACAGCACCGGGGTGCCGGGATGGAAATGGTTCAGCGGCTTCTTCTCGATGGGGTCGATGCAGAACCCGGAGGAGCGCCCGTAGGAGGTCAGCACGATCTCGTCGCCCTGCCGCGCCCGCACGAAGCACAGCCCCCGCTGCCCGTCGTTCAGACGGCAGTAGCGCGGACAGACCTCGCAGCGGATGCGTCCATCATCCTGCCGGGAGTAGTAGCGCCCGGAAACGGTGCCGACATGGGTGTTCATGCCGCCATGGTGCCGCAAGTCGCGGCCCTTGTCACAGCAGCGTCCGGACGGCGGGCAGCAGCGGGTCGTCGGCGGGGGGCATGGCATAGGTTTCAAGCTCGGCCGCCGTCGCCCAGGCAAGCCGCTGCCCCTCCTGCCCCGTCGGTTCGCCCTGCCAGTCGCGGCAGGCATAGAGTGGCATCAGCAGGTGGAAATCTTCGTAGGTGTGGCTGGCGAAGGTGAGCGGTTGCAGGTCCTCCGCGCGCAGGGTGATGCCCAGTTCCTCCGCGCATTCGCGCACCAGGCAGGCTTCGGGTGTTTCGCCAGCCTCCACCTTGCCGCCCGGAAACTCCCAGAGGCCAGCGAGGTTCTTGCCCTTCGGCCGTTCCGCGAACAGGACCCGGCTGTCGCGGACCAGCGCGATGGCGGCGACGAGGACCAGTTTCATGGCCTGACCGAAGGAATAGCAGTCCCACCCCCACACACGCCGTGCCCGGGCTTGACCCGGGCACCCAGGGTGCCGCGCAGACGTCGGCGCATGGGCTCGCGGATCAAGTCCGCGAGCGTCGTGAGAGATGGAGAGGGTGTTTTGACAGTCCCACCCCCACTCACGCCGTGCCCGGGCTTGACCCGGGCATCCAGGGTGCCGCGCAGACGTCGGAGCCTAGGCTCGCGGATCAGGTCCGCGAGCGTCGTGGGTGTTGGAGAGAAGGTGGTCGGAGTCACGAACGGTAGTCGGCGTTGATGTCGATGTAGCCGTGGGTCAGGTCGCAGGTCCAGATGCGGGCAGCGCCGTCGCCGATGCCGAGTTCAACCTCGATATGGATCTCCTGCCCCTTCATGTGCGGGATGATGTCGGCCTCACGATAGTCCGGGGACAGGCCGCCGTTCTCGGCAATCGTGACCCCGCCGAAGCGGACGCCCAGCCGGGAACGCTCGACCGGCTCGCCGGACTTGCCGATGGCCATGACGACACGGCCCCAGTTGGCGTCCTCCCCCGCGATGGCGGTCTTCACCAGCGGCGAGTTGGCGATGCAGAGCGCGATGGTCCGGGCGGAGGCGGCGCTGGTGGCACCGGTGACATCGACCGTGACCAGCTTGGTCGCCCCCTCCCCGTCGCGGGCGATCAGGACCGACAGGTCGCGCAGCACATCCTCCAGAGCCGCCCTGAAGTCATCCAGCGCCGGATCTTCGGCCGAGCTGATGGCGGGCTGTCCCACCGCCTTGCCGGTGGCGAACAGCAGACACATGTCGGAAGTCGACATGTCACCGTCCACCGTCACGCAGTTGAAGGTGCGGTCGGTGATTGCGGGCAGCAGCGCCTGCAGCACCGACGCGGGCAGCGCGGCATCGGTCACCACATAGGCCAGCATGGTCGCCATGTTCGGCGCGATCATGCCCGAACCCTTGGCGATGCCGTTGATGGTCACGGACGCGCCGCCGATGTTCACGGTCGCGGTCGCGCGTTTCTCGAAGGTATCGGTGGTCAGGATGCCTGCCGCCGCCCCGGCCCAGCCATTGGCGCTGATGCTCGCCATGGCCTGCGGCAGGGCCGCCGTCAGCTTCGCGACCGGCAGCAGTTCACCGATCACCCCGGTGGAAGCCGCCAGCACCTCATCGGCGCTGCATCCGACCAGCTCGGCAGCAGCCCTGGCCGTGGCCTCCACGTCGGCCTCGCCCTTCGCGCCAGTGAAGACATTGGCATTGCCCGCGTTCACCACCAGCGCCCGCGCCAAGCCCTTGCCCAGGTGGCGCGCGTTCCAGACCACCGGCGCCCCGGCAGTCGTGGAGGTCGTCTGCACCCCGGCAACGGTCGTCCCCGGTGCAAAGCGGAAGAACGTCAGGTCCGGCCGGCCCTTGTAGCGCAGACCGGCGGAGATGCTGCCCAGCTCGCAGCCGTCGATCGGCGGCAGATCGGGCTGTGACTTGGGCGCAAGGGGGGAGACGGGCAAGGCAGCGGCCATGGGGATCGTCCTGAAAGAGGTGTGAACTGGCAGGCGAAAGTGCGTCAGAGGCTGGGGCGCGCACCGGCGACGGTTGTCCGGTGCAGCCTGCGACGGAATCCGTCGTAGTCATTCATCGCGTTGTGCTGGACACAGCGGTTGTCCCACATGGTCAGCGTTCCGGGCTGCCAGCGCACGCGGCAGGTGAACTCCGCACGGGTCGAATGGGCATTGAGGAAATCAAGGATGGGGCGGCTCTCCGCCTCCGTCATGTCCTCGAACCGGATCGAATAGACCGGATTGATGAACAATGCCTTCCGGCCCGTCTCCGGGATCGTGCGCACTGCCGGATGGCAGAGTTCCGCGTGCGCCTCTTCCGTGTTGATGATGGTCATGGCCCGCCTGGCCGTGCCGAACAGCTTGTTGTCGACACCATAGGGACGCCGCGCGGAGTGGACGACCCGCATCCCCTCCAGCATTCGCTGCATGCCCCTGGAGAGGGTTTCGAACGCCATGTACATGTTGGCGAACATGGTATCCCCACCGAAGGGCGGCACTTCCTTGGCATGCAGGATCGTGGCGCGCGGCGGTGCCTCCTGAAAGCTCCAGTCGGAGTGCCAGCTACCACCGAAGTTCTTCACGCCGATCTCGCTGGCTTCCTTGATCACCTCAATGACTTCAGGATGTTCCGGCATTGTCTTCACATATGGCTCGACACCGAATTCGCCGAACAGACGCGTGAAACGCTTCTGGTCTTCAGGCTCCAGATGCTGGTTGCGGAATATGATGACGCTATGATCGGCAAAGGCCTGCTCGATCTCCGCCACCACGGCATCACTGAGGCCGGAGGTCAGATCGACACCATCGATCTCGGCCCCCATGACGCCGGTCAGCGGCGTGACACCGATATGGCTGTAGTCGTTGTCCGCAAGTGCGCTCATGTGCGTATCCTCCCGTCCCCATGCTCCGTGCGGGGGCTTTTCGTGGATTGTCCCGCCCCGGAAGGTACAAGGCAAGGCCCCTGACGGGCCAGGGTCACGCGCCCTTCTCCCAGCCCCGCTCCCCCTGTTTCCAGTAGGTCACGCTGTGACCAGCCGAACGCGCCATGCGCCAGCGGTCGCGGGCTCCGGCCACCGCGTCCTCATCCCGTCCGTCGAAAAGGTCGAGACAACGGTCGTAGCCTTCCAGGTCCGCCGCAGCCACGCCATCGACCAGCAGCAGCACGGTCGCCCCGGCGGGATTGTCCGCGCCTGAGGTCAGCCAGACAGGCTGCGACGCGCCATGACCATCCTCCGCACAGCCATGCGGCAGGAAGGCATCCTTGCGATAGATCCAGAGCAGGTCGTTGAGCGCCTTGACCCGCCCGTCGTCCCCTGCCCGCACCACAGCCTTCATGCCGCGCTCCACCACCTTCTCAAGCAGTTCCGGAAGCGCTGTTTCCAGCGGCTTCCGGGTCAGGTGATAGAAGGCGACATCGGCCATGCTTGTCCGGATCAGCTCTCGTAGTAGCGCCTGACGAGCTCGTCCAGCAGCCGCACGCCATAGCCCGTGCCGCCCTTCGGCGCGGTGGCGGAGGCCTTCTGCGACCAGGCGACACCGGCGATGTCCAGATGCGCCCAAGGCACATCATTGACATAGCGCTGCAGGAACTGTGCTGCGGTGATCGAACCCGCACCACGTCCCGTGCCGATGTTGCGCATGTCGGCGATCTGCGACTTCAGGTCGGCATCGTAGTTCTTGTGCAGCGGGAAGCGCCAGAGCTTCTCCTCCACCGCCTTGCCGGCCTCCTGCAGGCGCTCCGACAGCTCGTCATTGTTGGAGAACAGGCCGGCATGCTCCGATCCCAGCGCCACGATGATGGCACCGGTCAGAGTGGCGAGATTGACCATGAACTGCGGCTTGAAACGGTCCTGCGTGTACCAGAGCGCATCTGCCAGGACCAGCCGTCCCTCCGCGTCCGTGTTCAGAACCTCGATGGTCTGACCGGACATGGAAGTGACCACGTCACCGGGGCGCTGCGCATTGCCGTCGGGCATGTTCTCGACCAGGCCGACAACACCCACAGCGTTCACCTTGGCACCGCGCCCGGCAAGCGCCGCCATGGCACCGATCACGGCGGCGGAACCACCCATGTCCCACTTCATGTCCTCCATGCCGGCAGCGGGCTTCAGGGAGATGCCGCCGGTATCGAAGGTCACGCCCTTGCCGATGAAGGCGACCGGGGCACTGTTCTTGCGGCCACCGTTCCACTGCATCACCACCAGGCGGCTCTCCCGGACGGACCCCTGCCCGACACCCAGCAGCGCGCCCATGCCAAGATTCTTCATCTGGGCCTCGCCCAGCACCTCGACCTTCACGCCCAGCTTCGTCAGTTCCTGGCAACGGTCAGCCAGGGTCTGCGGGTAGAGGATGTTGGGCGGCTCCGACACCAGATCGCGGGTCAGGAACACACCTTCGGCGACGCGTTCCAGTGACGCGAAGGCATCCCGCGCGGCAGCGGCCGACCGGGCACCGATGGTCAGCGTCTCCAGCGTCGGCTTGTCCTCGTCCTTCAGTTTCGTGTGGTACTTGTCGAAACGATAGCTGGCGAGGCGCGCACCAACGGCGATATGCGCCTGGATCGCGCCCTTGGTCAGCTTGGTCTTCGACGCCAGTCCATCCGAATCGATGACGATCTTGCCCTGCTTCACGCCGGAATTGGCCCAGGTCGCGTAGGTCTTGCCGCCCAGGGCCTCCAGATCATTCTGGGTCATGTCGGCGGGATCGCCGACGCCAAGCAGCAGGATCCGGTCCAGCCGGGTACCGCGCGGGGCCAGGATCTCGGCCTGCTGTCCCTTGTTGCCGGAGAAGCGGGAGGCACGCAGCACCTGCTTGATCGCGCCCTCCGTGGTCTTGTCCAGTTCGGTTGCAGCGGGCGACAGCTTGCCCCCCTTGCCGATGGCAACAGCGATCGCGCCGCGCCCCGGAATGGCTCCACCCTTGATCTCGATTTCCATCTGTTTCCGCCCGCTCCCGATTGATTCCTGCCGGACACCGGACCGGTGCCCCTTTCATGTCGCATATATTGCAGCGTTTGGCGGGGTGCGCAAACGCCGCGAATTGTGAGCGCTGCCCCATCTTTAACATGACGCCATGAAGGCTATACTCCGCGGCCATGCGCGCCCTCAGTCGATACATGATCCGCACGGCCATCGGTCCGTTCCTGTTTGTCACGTCGGTGCTGACCGGCGTGATCTGGATCGTGCAGGCGCTGCGCTTCGTCGACGAGATCATCAATTACGACATGACGGCCAGCGCATTCGCCTACATCTCGCTGCTGCTGCTGCCGCAACTGTTGCCTGTCACGATGCCGATCGGCCTGTTCTGCGGCATGCTCTACGCCTACTGGCGACTGTCCACGGACAGTGAACTGGTGGTGATGCGTGCGGCGGGTCTCAGCCGGATGCGACTGGCGCGGCCCGGCATCATCCTCGGCTGTGCCTGTGCCGCCGTTGTCGCCTCCATGACCTTCTACTTCATGCCGCTGGCCAACACGACGATGCGCGATACCCGCTTCGCCTGGCATTACATCTATTCGACGCTGGTGCTGCGCGAACAGCAGTTCACACCGCTGCAGAGCAAGCTGACGGTATACGTCCGCGAACGTCATCCAGGGGGTGAACTGCGCGGGTTGCTGATCCAGGACGACCGGGACAAGAACAAGACCGTCACGATGATGGCGGAAAAGGGCACCATCATCCGCAGCGACGATGGCCCGAAGATCCTGCTGCTCAGCGGCAACCGCCAGGAACGGGACACCAACAGCGGCGACGTCAGCCTGCTGTTCTTCGACAGCTATACGCTGGAAGTGAACATGTTCGGCAGTTCCGTACCCGTCCGGCCCAAGAAGCTGGAGGAACTGAGCATCCTTACCCTGCTGGAAACCGGCGCCGGGCTGACGGGCGATGCCTACTGGCGGCAGCAGGCGGAGGCGCACAAGCGGGTCGCCCTGCCGCTGCTGGCGCTCACCTTCAGCCTGATCGCCATCGCCGCGATCCTGTCGGGCGAATTCGACCGCCGCGGACAGGGACGGCGCATCCTTGTTGCCTGCATCGCTGCGGGACTGGTCCAGGGCGCCGCACTGGCCCTGGTACAGGCCGGCGGCAGTTCACCGTTCGCTCTCGTGCTGCTCTACCTCCTGATCGCCAGCGGCATCGGGGTCAGTCTCTACATGATCAGGCCCGGTGCAGGTGGCGGCGCTGCAGCGACCGCGCCGCCGCCTCCTGATTTCTCCTCCGCCCGAACCGCGGGAGGGGATTGAGAATGCTTCAGACGCTGGGCGTCTACATCGGCCGGCAATTCCTGATCGGCGCCGGTATCGTGCTTGGCCTGCTGGTGGTGGTCATGTTCACGGTCGAGGTCATCGAACACCTGCGCAAGGCAGGTGACCGTCCGGATGTCACGATATTCGCCGTCATGCAGCTTTCCCTGATGAAGCTGCCTGCCACGATCCAGAAGCTCTGGCCCTTCGTTTTCCTGTTCGGCGCCATGCTGGCGCTTACCCGTCTGGCGAATTCCAGCGAGCTTGTCGTGGCCAGGGCGGCAGGAGTCTCGATATGGCAGATCCTGACGCCTCTGCTGCTGGTCTCAGCAATCGCCGGCGCGATCCTGGTGACCGTGGTCAATCCTGTCGGCGCGGCGCTGAGCGGGCGATATGACCAGCTGAGCAACCGGTACTTCAAGGGCGAGAGCAGCCTGATCAGCGTGTCGGTACGCACGGGGCTCTGGTTGCGTGAAGTCAACAGGACGGGGCATCAGGTGATCCATGCGAACAGTGTCTCGGGTGACGGGGAAATCCTGAACGACGTGACGATCTTCACCTATGGCCTGAACGACACGTTCGACAGCCGAACGGACGCGGAGCGCGCGAGACTGGTCGAGGGTGCCTGGCTGCTGGAGAACGCGCGCATCACCTCGCCGAACGGTCCGCGCCAGTTGCTGCCACGGACCAGCATCCCGACGACCCTCACGTTCGCCCAGATCGTGGACAGCCTTGCCGCGCCGGAAACCCTGTCGTTCTGGGAACTGCCGAGCTTCATCGGCTTGCTGGAACATTCCGGGTTCAATGCGCTGTCGCATCGCCTGTACTGGAACTCCCTGCTGGCGCTGCCGCTGCTGCTGTCGGCCATGGTGCTGCTGGCAGCTACCTTCTGCATCCGCCTCAGCCGCCGCAAGGGCGGCACCGGCTGGGTCTTCTTCTCCGGTGCCATGGCCGGCTTCAGCGTCTTCTTCATCACCGATCTGGTGGAAGCATTCGGCTCCGCGGGCAAGCTGCCCATCATTCTCGCCGCCTGGACGCCCGCTGCTGTCACGACCATGTCAGCGGTCGCGGCCATGTTCCATCTGGAAGACGGATGAGGGCACGTCGCGCCGAAATCGCGGGGCTGCTGGCCCTGTTGCTGCTGACCATCGCCCTGTTGATACCGGGCGCGGTGCATGCGCAGTCGGACGACCCGGCATTGCCGACCGAGCTTGAAGCCGACGAGATGATCTACGAACGCGATCTGGGCATCGTCACGGCGCGCGGCAATGTCGAGATCACCCAAGGTGAACGGATCCTGTTCGCCGACGTCGTCACCTACAACGAGCGCGACGACATTGTCACCGCAACCGGGAACGTCATGCTGCGGGAGCCGAGCGGCGATGTCGCCTTCGCCGAGTACGTCGAGCTGTCTGACGGCTTCAAGCAGGGCATCATTCGCGAGATCCGGGTCCAGCGCGCCGACCGCAGCCGCCTCTCGGCCCGCGTGGCCAGGCGTGAGGGCGAGGACCGTACCGTGCTGGAACGCGCCGTGTTCACCCGCTGCGAGTCCTGTGCCGAACATCCCGACCGGCCACCGATCTGGCAGATCAAGTCCGGCAAGGTAACCCGTGACGTAGCGACGGAGATCGTCGAGTACGAGGACGCCATGTTCGAGATGTTCGGCGTACCGGTCTTCTATACGCCGTACTTCTACCACCCCGACCCGACCATCGACCGCAAGAGCGGCATCCTGACCCCGATCATCGGATCATCGACGGAACTGGGCGGCCAGCTGACCCTGCCCCTCTATGTGGTGCTGGATGACACCAGTGACCTCACCTTCAGTCCACGCATCACCACCAAGGAAGGTGCGGTCTTTGGCGGTGAATACCGCAAGCGTTTCGACAACGGCACATTCGATACCACTGGCTCCATCACCTATGTGGACGAGGTCGACATCGGCAACCGCAAGACCGGTGCGGAGGAATTTCGCGGCCATATCCAGTCCGCAGGCCGGTTCGACGTCGGCCGGGGTTTCGAATCCGGTTTCGACCTGAACCGGGCCAGCGACGATACCTATCTGCAACGCTACGATATAAGTTCTGCCGACGTGCTGACCTCCGACCTCTATCTCCGGGGCATTCGTGGCCGTCATGCCGCGTCGGTCGAGTTCTTCGCCTTCCAGAGCCTGCGGCAGAACGACAAGGACGGGGACACCCCCTTCGTGCTGCCACTGGCGAGTTATTCCACGAGTACGGAGCCATCCGTCGGCGGGCGGCTGGACGGCACACTCAGCGCCGTCGCCCTGCAACGTACCAGCGGACGTGATACGCGCAGGCTGTCGCTGGAGGGTGACTGGGCCGCCGATCACATTGGCCAGTTCGGTGATCTGATGACATTCGGCCTGCACCTTCGCGGTGACGGCTACATGATCTCGGAGGCCCAGAGTACCGACATCACGGCGGTGAACGACGACGAGGTCACCGGTCGGATCTGGCCCATGGCCAGCCTGATGTGGCGGTTGCCGATGGTGAAACAGGAAGGCCGCCTGATGCAGACCGTCGAGCCGGTGGTGCAGGTCATCGCCTCCCCGGGCGGCGGCAATCCCGATGCCATTCCGAACGAGGACTCGCAGAGCTTCGAGTTCTCCGAAGCCAATCTTTTCGAACGCAATCGCTTTGTCGGCTTCGACCGGATCGAAAGCGGCAGCAGGGTGAACTATGGCCTGCGGCTCGGCCTGCACGGAGAGGGCGGCGGGCGGACGGACCTGATCATCGGGCAGTCGATCCGCCTCAACCAGACAAGCTCCGCCAATGTCGGCACGGGTCTGGAGGACCGCTTCTCCGACTTCGTCGGACGCCTGAGCATCGCACCGTCGGATCTGGTCAATTATTCGCTGCGGTTCCGCTTTGATGCGGACGGACCGACCGTGGAACGCCATGAGCATCAGATCGAGGCAGGCGACGAACGCTATCGCCTGAAGCTCGGTTATGTTTCACAGGCCGCAATCGGCGGCGGCGTCGCCATCGGCAATGTGGAGGAACTGAACATGGAGGCATCGGCCGCCGTGGCTGACTCCTGGAAGATGTTCGGCGCCTACCGCCACGACCTGACCCGCTCCGGCGGTTCCCTGCGTGCCGAGATCGGTCTGCAGTACCTCGACGAATGCTTCGACTTCCAGATCGGTGCCGTGCGTGACTTCACCAGTGACAGGGATATCGAGGCGTCAACGTCCGTGTTCGTCCGGGTCCAGTTGCTCGGCCTGAACTGACGCCGCGCCGGAAGCGGCCTCATCACGGGCCCTCGGAAATCCGCTGGAACCTGCACTCAGCCGATGGCGCCCAGTTCGCCGGCCTGATGCGCGGCGACGACTGCCGCCAGTTCCTCTGCATTGCGCATGGCAAACGGTCCCTTCTGGATGAATGGCTCACGCAGCGGCATGCCGCTGAGCAGTACCGCCTGTCCCCCGGCCACGCTCGACAGGCCAATGACACGGGCATTGCGGACGGCAAGAGCCTGTTGGCCGCTGATCAGGTGCGTTTCGCCGTCGAGATCAACCATCACCTCCCCGCGGATGGCGTGAATCCAGGCGGCATTGTCGGGGGCGACGGTGTGCGCGAAACGCCCTCCCTGCTGCAGAGTGATGTCCAGGATGGCAAGCGGCAGCGCTGGCGGTGCAGCACCGGTCACGCCGTTGCTCTCACCGGTGATCACCCGCACCCGGTAACCCGGGTCCTCCAGCACCGGTATCTGTCCGGCAGGCACATGCAGTGAGGCCGGGGCCTGCTTCCTGTCGGCATCGGGCAGATTGACGAAGATCTGCAGGCCGTGGGTCGCTGACCCCGGTGTCGGGGCTTCGTCATGTACGGCACCCCGCGCTGCCTTGAGCCAGTAGAGGTCGCCGGGGCCAAGCCCGATATCGTTGCCCAGCGAGTCCCTGTTGCGGAAGGTTCCGGTACTGTCTTCGAACAGGACGCTGACCGCCGAGAGACCGGCATGGGCATGGGGGCCGAAAGTCGGCTCGGTCATCGTGAAGTGATCGACCATGATCAGCGGGTCCATCAGCCCGTCGAGCTGGCGGTGAGTGAAGCTGAGAGCCTCGAATCCAGTGCCACGGGACATGGCCTCCCCCTGCTGGATCGCGGTAATCGCCCTGTTGCACCGGGGTGAGTGGGCCTTGTGCTGAATGGTCATGCTTGCCTCCTATTGGATGGAAACGAACCTAATGTCGGGACAGTTAGAGAGAAATCCGTTGAAATCAGGACATTTCGTTCCAAAAATAGAACGCCTGTGACACCAGATGGACCGCCGCGCATGAACCTCAATCACGCCTTTTATTTCGTGAAAGTCATCGAGAAGCAGGGATTCTCCGCCGCCTCCCGGGCACTCGGCATTCCCAAGTCACGACTCAGCCGCCATGTCAGGCAACTGGAGGAAACACTGGATACGCGGCTGCTGCACCGGAATTCGCGACAGCTTTCCCTGACCGAAGCGGGAAAGGCCTATCTTCAGCACGCCAGCGCTGCACTGGACTGCATGGCCACCGCAGAGGCGGCAGTCCGGCGCAGGCACGACATCCTCGAGGGTCCGGTCACCCTGTCCTGTTCGGTCGGCGTGGCGCAATTCGCCGTCAGCAGCATCCTGCCCCGCTACCTCGCCGAGAACCCGAGGGTCGTGGTGCGTCAGCAGGTAACCAACGCGTTCACCGACCTGATCGGGGACGGGGTCGATCTTGCCATTCGGGGCCATGTCGGGCTGCTGCCGGATTCCCGACTGATCCAGCGTCGGCTGGCGGTGGTGCCATGGCATCTCTTTGCCTCACCAGACTATCTGGAAAGCCATGGAACCCCCGAGACGCCACGGGACCTGGAGGACCGCGCGGCCCTGGTCCTGGGCTGGCGTCCTGACAATGATTCCTGGTCACTGCAGGACACCGGAGGCAAAGCCGCATCCGTTCCCTGCCAGGTGCGCCTGCGCAGCGACGACATGGCGACCCTGAAGCAGGCGGCGGCCGGAGGGCTCGGCATCGTGGCCCTGCCACACTATGTCTGCCGCGCGGAGGTTGCCGCAGGGCAGCTCTGTCGGCTGCTGCCGGACTGGACCGCCGGCCTTCCGGAACTGAGCCTGCTCATGCCCTCCCGACAGGGCGTGCCGCCCCAGGTGGAGGCAATGGCTGCGTTCCTGCGCAAGGAGCTGCCGAATGTCGTGGAGGACAGGCCGCTTGCCTAGTCTTCCCGGATCCGACTCCCCCAGGGAAGCATCGGAAACATGACGTTCATTCATCGGCGTTGCGGAGCCGGTTGGAATGCGTCCGGCAATCCGGTAGAGCATGTCTTACACACGGAACGCTTTGTGGAGCAGACATGCGCGCTTTCCTGATCGCCCTCACCGGGCTGCTGATCCTGACCGGCCATCCTGACGCGGGACGGGCCCAGCAGGTGTTCGGCATTGCCGCAGTGGTGAATGACGAAGTGATCTCCGCCTTTGATCTGGAGGAACGCATTGATCTGGTGGTGGTCAGCGCCAATCTGCCCCGAACACAGGACACCCGGCGCCGCATCCGATCACAGGTGCTGCGCAACCTGACTGACGAAAGCCTGCAGATGCAGGCCGCGCGCAAGATCGGCGTCGAGGTCACGAACGAGCAGATCGACGAAGAGATTGCCCGCCTCGCCGAGCGCAACAATCTGAGCGTGACCGGCCTCACCAGTCGGCTGCAGGGTGCGGGCGTCGACCTTTCCACCCTGCGCCGCCAGTACCTGGCGAGTATCGCCTGGGAGCAGTATGTCAGTGCACGACTGCTGCGCACGGTCGATGTCTCGGATGAGGAAATCGACGAGGCGATCCGCCAGCAGGAAGCCAGTCGTGGACAGGCCGTCTTCAATATCCGGGAGATCATCCTGGGTGTCGACCGGCCACAGGATGAGCCGGAGGCCCGCGCGGCGGCCGAACGGCTGGTCAGGCAGATCCGTTCCGGGGCCGACTTCGCCGCTCTGGCCCGCCAGTTTTCCGTCGGTGCGGATGCGGAAGATGGCGGCACGGTCGGATGGGTACGCCCGGCCCAGCTGAGTGAGGAAATCGCCGCCGCCCTGGCCAACCTGTCCGTCGGCCAGGTATCCGATCCGATAAGGACACCGCTCGGGTTCGTGATCGTCTCGGTCGATGGACGTCGCATCCTGGGTGAGGAAGCCGTGGATTCGATCGAGGTCGAACTGGCGCAATTGCTGATCCCGCTGGGCCGCGCGGCCAGTGAGACCGCAGTAACGGCCGCGCAGGCCGACGCGGAGGCCGCCCGCAGCCGCATTCGCAGTTGCGCAGGTATCGATCAGGTCGCCGAGACGATCGAGAATGCCCAGTCCGCCCAGTTGGGCACACTGAAGATCGGGGACCTGCCGGACGAATTCGGCAAGGCCATCGCAAAGCTCAGTGTCGGGGACAGCAGCGAACCCCTGCGGACAGCGGCCGGGTTTCATGTACTGGTGATCTGCAATCGTTCCCAGCCCGTTGATGCCGCGCCGGACCGCAATCAGGTCCGTAACAACCTGATCCTGGCCAAGCTGAACCAGCGGGCACGCAGTGCGCTGCGTGACCTGCGGCGTGACGCCATCATCGATCTGCGCTGACATGGCTTCGCGCCCCCTGCTGCTGTCCATGGGTGAACCCGCAGGGGTCTGCGGCGAGATCACCGTGGCGGCATGGCGGGCCCGCAGGCTGGAGAACCTGCCGGCCTTTGCCCTGGTCGGCGATCCCGGGTTCCTGCGCGCGGTCAGTGACGTGCCGATTGTCGAGATCGGCAGTCCGGCGGAGGCCGCAGCTCGGTTCGATTCCGCCCTGCCCGTCCTTCCGCTCTCCGGCACGGTCAATGCCAGTGCGGGCAGTCCCGACCGCAGGGATGCGCCACTGGTGGTCGAGAGTATCGAGCGTGCCGTCGCCGCCTGCATGTCAGGCGAGGCATCCGGCATCGTCACCAACCCGATCAACAAGGCCCTGCTCTATGAAGCCGGGTTCCGGCATCCGGGGCATACCGAGTTCATCGCCGAGCTGTCGGGCGCGGACCTGCCCGTGATGATGATTGCCGGGCCGAGTCTGCGCGTCGTGCCGGCGACCATTCATCTGCCGCTGTCTGCGGTGCCCGCCGCACTCTCCACGGACGGGCTGGTCGCAGTCGGTCGCATCGTTCTGAATGCCCTGGAACAGGACTTCGGCTGCCGGCCGCCCCGGGTCGCCTTCGCAGGACTGAACCCGCACGCAGGCGAAGGCGGGGCGCTTGGGCAGGAAGATGACTCCATCATCCGCCCTGCCGTCGACCAGTTGCGCCAGGAAGGCCATGACGTCGTCGGCCCCCTGCCCGCAGACACCATGTTCCATGCCAGCGCCCGCGCCCGCTATGACGCGGCGATCTGCATGTATCACGATCAGGCACTGGTGCCGGTCAAGACATTGGATTTCGACCTCGGCGTGAACGTCACCCTGGGGCTGCCCATCGTGCGCACATCCCCCGACCACGGCACGGCCTTCGACATCGCAGGCAAGGGCATTGCCCGCGCCGACAGCCTGATCCAGGCCATCCGGCTGGCTGGCGAGATCGCGGATCGGCGTGCCGCGCCATGACCGGCCTGCATGACCTGCCGCCCCTGCGTGACGTGATCCGCACGCACGGACTGGAAGCACGCAAGGGCCTCGGGCAGCATTTCCTGCTCGACCTCAACCTGACGGGCCGTATCGCGCGGGAAGCCGGCGACCTGACCGACTGTGACGTTCTGGAGGTTGGCCCCGGTCCCGGCGGCCTGACCCGGGGTCTGCTGGCGGCCGGTGCCCGCCGGGTTGTCGCCGTGGAGAAGGACCGGCGCTGCCTGGCGGCGCTGGAGGAGATCCGCGCCGTCAGCGACGGTCGGCTGGAGATCATCGAAGGCGACGCCCTCGACTTCGATGCCACCGCCCAACTGGCACCCGGCGCCCGCGTGGTCGCGAACCTGCCCTACAATGTCGGCACGCCGCTGCTGTTCGGCTGGCTGGAGCACCTTGAACATTTCGCCGGCCTGACCCTGATGTTCCAGCGGGAAGTGGCGGAGCGCATCGTGGCCCGCCCCGGGGACAAGGCCTACGGCAGGCTCGCTGTCATGTGCGGCTGGGCCGCCGACTGCCACATCGTCATGGACCTGCCCGCCCGCGCCTTCACGCCGCCGCCGAAGGTCGCGTCCGCAGTGGTCAACCTTCTGCCCCTTCCGAAGCCGCGCGCCGACGCCGACATGGCCACCCTGTCACGGGTGGTCGCCGCCGCCTTCAACCAGCGCCGCAAGATGCTGCGCCAGAGCCTGAAGGCGCTGGGCGGAGACACGGGTGCCCTGCTGGACAGTGCGGACATCGATCCGACCAGACGGGCAGAGACTCTTTCGATCGAGGAATTTGCCGCGCTGGCCCGGAACCTTCAGGTCGCGGGCGGATAGCCACCGCTCAGTCCCTCGACGAAATCGGCGAGGTCAGGCAGACGGTCGCTGCGCACCCGCTCCGCATGCAGGATCGCACGTACGTCACCCAGGCAGCGGCTGACATCATCATTCACCACCACATAGTCATACTCGGCGTAGTGGCTCATCTCGGTTGCGGCCTTGGCCATGCGCTGACGGACCACATCATCCGGATCACGGCCACGCGTGGTCAGTCGCCGTTCCAGTTCTTCCGCACTCGGCGGCAGGATGAAGACGGAGACAATGTCGGACTTCCGCCGCTGGCGCATCTGCTGTGCACCCTGCCAGTCCACGTCGAACAGCACGTCCTTGCCCGCAGCCAGTGCCGCATCGACAGGTGCAACCGGGGTGCCGTAGCTGTTGCCGAAGACCGTTGCATGTTCCAGCAGGCCACCCGCGCTGACGGTTGCATCAAAGCTGGCCTGATCGACAAAGAAATAGTCGCGCCCCTCTTCTTCCCCCATGCGTTGCGGGCGGGTGGTCATGGAGACGGACATCGACAGTTCCGGCTCCTGCTCCAGCAATTGCCGCGCAATGGTCGTCTTGCCTGCACCGGAGGGCGAGGAAATCACGAACATCAGTCCCTTGCGTGACATGCCTGCGGGCATCCGTCTCTCCTCACTCACTCGACGTTCTGGACCTGCTCCCGCAGGCGATCGATCGTGGCCTTCATGGCCATGCCCACCCGTGTCAGGGTCACGTCGCCCGACTTGGAGCAAAGGGTATTGGCCTCACGATTGAATTCCTGGGACAGGAAGTCCAGCCGTCGACCGACAGGCTCCCCTGAGACCAGCAGGTCACGCGCCTGCGCGATATGGGCCGAGAGCCTGTCCAGTTCCTCCCGGATATCACTACGGGTCGCCTGCAAAGCCAGTTCCTGCGCCAGCCGTTCCTCGGTTGCGGGGGGATCCATATCCAGCAGTTCCTGCAGGACAGCGCGCAACCGGACAGCTCGCTGTTCGGGGCGGGCCGCCTCTGCGGTTGCGGCCTCCGCGACCTGCGCCTCGATCTCGTCAACCAGTCCGGCGATGATGGCCTGCAACCTGGCGCCTTCATCCTGCCGCGCCTTCACGAGGTCGGCCAGCACCCCGTCATGATCCGCCAGGATTGCCTTGTCGCGCTGCGCCAGTTCGTCCTCGTCAGGCTGCTGTTCCGCCACCTCGACAACCCCGCGGACGGCGAGCAACCCTGCGATATCCACCGGCGCGTCACCGGAAAGCCTGACGGCTTCCTGATGCAATGACTGCAGCCAGTCGCGATTGATCGTCAGACTGCCTTCCGTGGGCCTGTCATGATCAACATGCAGGGAAATGCTGACATTGCCGCGGGACAGCAGCGCCTGCGCCCTGCGCTTCAGGTCGGAGTCGGGCGTGTCGAAGCCAGAGGGCAGCCTGTAGCGCACATCCAGCCCCTTGCCGTTGACCGAGCGCGCTTCCCACACCCACTTCCAGGAATCGGCAACGCCTTCACGGCGGGCGAAGCCGGTCATGCTGGTGATGGCCATGTCGGTTTCCTTCGAATCGCAGGTCGGTATTCAGGCAGTCTTTCCTGCGCCATGCAGCTCCGCAAGCGGCAGGGTGCCCTGGTCGACGATCCGCTCGGCCGGGAACCACAGGCTGACGGACGTTCCCCTGCCCTTCTCGCTGACGACCTCAAGTGATCCGCCGTGCAGCTCCACCAGGGAGTTGACGATGGGAAGGCCCAGGCCGGTCCCCTTTTCCTCCGCCACCATCTGGTTCGCGATCTGACCAAATGGCCTCAGCACGGTTTCCAGATCCTTCTTGGCAATACCTATGCCGTCGTCATGCACGGTGATCCCGATGTGACCCGGCTTCCGATTGCCCTCAATGGTCACGCTGCCGCCCGCCTGATTGAACTTCAGACCGTTGGAAACCAGATTCACCAGCATCTGTTTCACCAGGCGTGGATCGACATTCATCACCGGCAGGGCTTCCATTTCCCGGACATCGATGGCGATCTCTGACTTGTTCGAGATCGGCTGCATCAGTTCCACCACTTCCGCCACGATGCTTGCCAGGGCGATCGGGACTTCCTGCAGCACGACCGCACCGGCCTCGACCTTGGCGAGGTCCAGCAGGTCATTGATCAGGTCAAGCAGATGGCGACCGCTGGAAAGGATGTCATCCGCATACCCCAGGTAGCGATCACTGCCGAGCGGCCCGAAGATCTGCGTCTTGAATATCTCGGAGAAGCCGATGATCGCATTCAGCGGTGTCCGAAGCTCATGGCTCATCTTGGCGAGGAACTGCGATTTCGCCTGATTGGCCCGTTCGGCCTCCTCCTTGGCGGCGATCAGTTCCCGCTGTACCCGCAACCGGCTGGTGATGTCACGGACGGTGCCCTGATAGTAAAGCGTCTCACCATGCGCATCCCGCACCACGAACGCGTTCTCCGAAATCCAGATGCGTTCCCGATTGCGATGGCGATAGACCTCGGAGACAAAATCCGTCACCCGCCCGTCGCGCTCCATCAGTTCGATGAACTCGTCACGACGCCCCGGTTCCACGTACCATTCGGCAGAAATATCGCGGACAGCCGCCAGCATCTCGGGCTCGTTGTCATAGCCGTTCAGGGCAACCAGTGCCGGATTGGCGCGCAGCTGCCTGCCATCCGGGGTGGAGCGATAGATGCCTTCGGTCGCATGCTCGAAGATGTTGCGATATTCATCCTCCGCCCGCATCCGCTCATCAATATCGATGATCGCGACCTGCAGCGCAGGCTCTCCCTCCCAGTCGGTGACGGAAACGAACTGCTCGCCCCAGAAGACCGAACCGTCGGCACGCATGAACCTGATCTCGAACCGGTTCGGGTGCTCGCCGCCCCTGACGCGCGAATCGGCAATCGCCATGATCCGCTCCCTGTCGTCCGGGGCAATCAGGGTACTGATATCCTCCAGGGCGAGTGTTGCCTCCATGGAGGGCAAACGGAACAGCTCCACGAACGCGGGATTGGCGAACAGGATGCGATGATCGCGGTGAATGATGATGCCCTGGATCGATCCTTCGACGAGCTGTCGCAACTGGTGCTCGCTCTGCTTCAGACGGCGTTCAGCCAGCACCCGCTTCTCGATCACCTCTTCCAGTTCGGCCTTGGCCAGTGCCAGGGAGGCTGTGCGTGCCCGCACCCGCTCCTCCAGATGATCGCGGGAATGGCGCAATTCCTCCTCGCGCGCCCGCTGTCCCGTAATGTCCGTCAAGATAATCAGCATCGCCCCTTCCGGCGTGCTCTGCTCCCGAATCTGGAACCAGCGTTCACCAATCTTCTGCTGAAAGGAGCTCGCCGAGGTATCCACTGTCGGATCAATGCGCGTCCGCATCGCCTCCCGGACATTGTTCACCGGGGTCGTGTTCACGGGGGAACGGTAGACTGCGATCAGCCTGTCCAGTGACAGTCCGTGCTCCAGGCGGATCCCACTGTCCTTCAGAATTTGCTCCAGCGAGGCATTCCACATCGACAGCTCGTTCTTCTCATCGAACATGGCGTAGCCCTGCTCGGTATTCTCGATCGCCAGCTTCAGGTACCGCTCGGCCGCCCGCGCCCGCTCGTCGGCCCGTATCATTGCCGTCTCGTCGAGGCCCGTGCCGCGATAGCCGACAAATCCGCCATCCCTGTCGAACATCGGAACGCCGCTGATCCGCACATGCCGCTTTTCCCCGGCATGATCGAGGAAACTATAACGGAAATCCCGGAACGCCTGATGCCGCCACATGGTTTCCCGATGCGCGTGCCACTTGGGATCCTCGTCCGGATCGATGCCCAGCGCATCCCATCGGGTCTTGCCGAGAAAGCTGGCGACATAGCTCCCGATACCGATGCCCGCGCTGGCATCCGGTGTCACGAAGCGGAGATCCGCATCCTGCTGCCAGACCCAGTCTGCCGTCGCGGCAGCGAAATCCCTGAGTGCCTTCTCCTGCTGTTCGGCCTGCAGCGCGGCGTTCTTCTCGGCTGTCACATCGGAAACAATGGACAGAATGCCGTCGCCAAACGCCTGGTTCATGAACCGCACCCAGCGACCGTCCTGGGCCAGGCGATCAAAGGGGGTGTCGAATGTCAGATGCTGGCCAAGGGCATATTCGATCCACGCGTCCCGGCCCAGCCGCACTTCCAGTGGCACCACGCCACCATCCCAGGCCATGCCAAGCAGTTCCGCGTATGTGCAGCCGACATGGATACGTGTCGACAACTCGTCCCACATGTTCCTGTAGGTCTGGTTGAATGCCGTCAGCCTGTCCTCGGCATCGAACAGGGCAGCGCCCTCGCCCACCATGTCCAGCGCCCTGAGCAGCGATTCCTCTCCGGCCCGAACCGCAGGTTCGGACACGGCATCAGCAATACCGCCGTCAGTCGTTCTGTCGCCTGAGCTCTCGCCAGCGCCGGACATTGCGGTTGTGCTCCTTGAGGGTGCGGGAAAACGCGTGGCCACCTGTACCGTCTGCGACAAAGTATAGGTCATTGGTATCAGCAGGGTTAAGTACAGCTTCGATCGATGCCCGACCGGGGTTGGCAATCGGTCCCGGCGGCAGACCACCGTTCCTGTATGTGTTGTAAGGCGATTCGAGGTTCAGGTCGGCGCGGGAGATCGGCCGATCCAGCGTCGTCTTGCCCCCGGTGACCGCGTAGATCACCGTCGGGTCCGACTGCAGCCGCATGCCCTTGCGCAGCCTGTTGATGAAGACGGCAGCCACGCGCGCGCGCTCCGACGCAACGCCTGTCTCCTTTTCCACGATCGAGGCAAGGATCACGGCCTCCTCCGGTGTTTCGAGCGGCAGGTCCTTCTGCCGCTGTGGCCAGAGCTCCTGCAGCGCATCACGCATCGCGATCCGGGATCGCCGAATGATCTGCTGTCGCGGATCACCGAGCTGGAAATGATAGGTCTCCGGCAGCATCGAGCCTTCCGGCGCCACATGGGCCTTGCCGGTCATGCCCTCGATTCCGTTGAGAAGTTCCGCGACCTCGACGGAGGTCAGCCCCTCCGGCAGTGTCAGCCGTCGGACCACCGTGCGTCCGGCAACGATCTGCTCGATGACGGCATTCATGCTCTGACCGGCTTCAAAGCCGAACTCGCCCGCTTTCAGCCGTGTCCCCTGGTCACGCACCCTGAGGACGGCGAGAAACAGCAACCGGTCCTCAATGACACCGTTCAGCACCAGCGTATCGGCGATTGCGCGGGGGCCCGTGCCGCGTTCAATCACGACGGTCCGCGATTGCGTCAGCGGACCGGGCGCGTCAGCACCCTGCCACCAGTTCCATGCAAAGAGTGCAGCGGTTCCGGCCCCCAGAACGACGACGAGCAGCAGCAGCCGCAACGCCGACCGCATGGCGGATCAATCCAGCCGACGGAAGATCAGACTTGCATTGGTGCCGCCGAAACCGAACGAATTCGACAGGGCGACATCGATCCTGCGCTCCGTCGGCTGCAACGGCGAAAGGTCCATGCCGACAGATGACTCGTCCGGGTTTTCCAGGTTCAGCGTCGGCGGTGCCACACCATCGCGCATCGCCATCAGGCAGAAGATTGCCTCCACACTGCCCGCAGCCCCCAGCAGGTGACCGATGGACGACTTGGTCGAGGACATGGTCACACCGGACGCGTCCTCCCCCAGCAACCGCCGGATCGCCTTCAGTTCGATCTCGTCACCACGCGGCGTCGAGGTGCCATGGGCGTTGATGTAGTCGATCTCGTCACTGTTGATACCGGCCCGCTTCAGCGCCGCAGCCATGCAGCGATAGGCCCCGGAGCCATCTTCCGACGGCGCGGTGATGTGATAGGCATCGCCGGACATGCCGTAGCCGATGACCTCGCCATAGATCTTCGCGCCGCGGGCCCGTGCGTGCTCCAGTTCCTCCAGCACCACGATTCCAGCGCCTTCGCCCATGACGAAGCCGTCCCGTCCCTGGTCCCAGGGGCGGCTGGCGGCTTCCGGGTTGTCCTTGAAGTTGCTGGAAAGCGCCTTGGCCGCCGCGAATCCGGCAATACCGAGACGGCTGAGGGCCGCTTCGGCGCCACCGGCGACCATGACATCCGCATCGTCCAGGGCAATGATGCGTGCGGCATCGCCGATGGCATGGGCACCCGTCGAACAGGCCGTGACCACAGCGTGGTTGGGGCCCTTGAACTGGTTCTCGATCGAGATGTGGCCGGAAAGCAGGTTGATCAGGCGTCCGGGGATGAAGAACGGCGACAGGCGTCGCGGTCCCTTCTCCGCCAGGATCCTGGCTCCCTCCTCGATACCCTGCAGACCGCCGATCCCGGAGCCGACGAGAACGCCGGAGCGAAACTGCTGCTCCTCCGTTTCGGCGACATACCCGGAATCCGCCAGTGCCTGCTTGGCGGCAGCGAGACCATAGACGATGAAGCCATCAACGCGGCGCTGATCCTTCGGCTCCACCCATTCGTCAGGGTTGAAACCGTCCGGAAACTCCTCCGACTTGGGCTTGATCTCGCACGCGTAGTTCGTGGCGAGATCCGCTGTCTCGAACTTTCGGATGGTGGCGGCGCTCGATTCGCTCTTCAGCAATCGGGCCCACGTCTCCTCGGCTCCGGTCGCCAGGGGCGTCACTGCCCCCAGTCCGGTCACGACTACACGACGCATCATATGCTTTCCTGGCCGAACTGAGCGATCAGGCGTTGGCTGAGATGTAGTCGATGGCGTCCTTCACCGTCTGGATCTTCTCAGCGGCGTCATCGGGGATCTCGATACCGAATTCTTCCTCGAAGGCCATGACCAGCTCAACCGTGTCCAGGCTGTCCGCGCCCAGATCGTCGATGAAATGCGCGTTGTCCTTCACCTTGTCTTCCTCAACGCCGAGATGCTCCACGACGATCTTCTTCACGCGGTCTGCTGTATCGCTCATGTCCAGTTTCCTTTGTCCCTGAAATCTCACTCAGTGATGTTGACCACATGCCGGGACACCTGCCCCGGAACACGGCCTCGATGATCTTCAATTGGCGTCCCGGTCGACAGGACCAGGGCGAAACGGGCGGCTCTTAACACACTTTATATGGCTGGGAAAGCGAACGGAACCACCCGAAATCCGCCACTTTCAGCGTTCAGATCATGGCCATCCCGCCATTGATGTGCAGGGTCTGACCGGTCACATACGCCGCCTCGTCAGAGGCCAGATAAACCACCCCGGCGGCAATGTCATCCCCGACGCCCATACGACCGGCAGGAATGGACTGCAACAACGCTGCTTTCTGGTCATCGCCAAGCGCATCCGTCATGGCCGTCTCGATGAACCCGGGCGCGAGGCAATTGACCGTGATTCCGCGGCTCGCCACCTCCTGCGCCAGAGACTTGGTCCAGCCAACCGTGCCTGCCTTCGCCGCGGCATAATTCGTCTGACCGCCATTGCCGGTCGTCCCGACAATGGAGGTGATGGAGATGATCCGGCCATGGCGCCGCTTCATCATCCCGCGCATCAGGGCCTTTGCGAGCTGGAATCCGGCGCTGAGATTGACGTTGATCACCGCGTCCCAGTCCTCTTCCTTCAGGCGCATGGCGAGGTTGTCGCGGGTGATTCCCGCATTGTTGACCAGGATATCGACACTGCCCATCGCCGCCTCGGCCGCCTTGGCAAGCTCAGCCGGCTGCCCGGCCTCCCCCAGATTCGCCACCAGCACATGCGCCCGGTCCCCCAGCGCGGCCTGTACTTCCTCCAGCACCGCCTGACGCGTGCCATGCAGCCCGACGGTCGCGCCCGCCGCATGCAGACATTCCGCGATGGCCCTGCCGATTCCCCCGGACGCGCCGGTCACCAGTGCTGTCTTGCCAGTCAGATCGAACATCGTCTCTCTCCCTCTGGTCCGGTTCCGGCAGCCTCCGGGGAGACCTGAACCTTATCAACCGCTCAAAGCGTGCCCAGGAACGCCTCGATATCATCCGGCGTGTTGACCGCCCTGGCCGACACGGAACGGTCAATGCGCCGGGTCATTGTCGCCAGCACCTTGCCGGAACCGATCTCCGCCAGTTCCCCGATACCATTGTCACGCATGTAGAGCACTGATTCGCGCCAGCGCACCATGGATGTCACCTGCTGCACCAGCAGGGCACGGATACGCTCGGGATCATCAACCGCCGATGCCGTGACATTCGCGATCAGCGGTACCTTCGGCGCTGAAATCGTCACGTTGCCCAGCGCCTCGGCCATCTCGTCGGCGGCGGGCTGCATCAGCGGACAGTGGAACGGGGCGGAGACCTGCAGCCGCATGGCCTTCTTCGCGCCCTTCTCCCTCGCGATCTCCACCGCACGGTCAATCGCGGCGGATGAACCGGAGACCACCACCTGGCCCTCGGCATTGTCGTTTGCGGCACGGCAGACTTCACCCTGCGCCGCGGCCTCGGCCACCGCCGCCGCATCCTCCAGGCTGAGGCCCAGCAGCGCGGCCATCGCACCCTGCCCCACCGGGACCGCGCGCTGCATGGCCTGACCGCGCAGTTTCAGCAGACGCGCCGTATCGGAAAGGCCGATCGATCCGGCAGCGGCAAGAGCGGAATATTCGCCGAGGGAATGACCGGCCACAAAGCGGGCGCTCCTGGCCAGGTCAAAACCGCCTTCGCGTTCCATCACCCGCATGACGGCCATGGAAACCGCCATCAGCGCAGGCTGTGCGTTCTCCGTCAGCACCAGATCACCCTCCGGCCCCTCCTTCATCAGGCGAAAGAGTGGTTGCGAAATGGCGTCATCCACTTCCTCGAAGACCTCCCGCGCGGCAGCGGATGCCTCCGCCAGGGCCACGCCCATGCCGACCGCCTGGGACCCCTGTCCCGGAAAAACCAGAGCCCGTGCCATCTGTTCCTCCCTGCCACACCGTCAGATGCGACTGATACCCTTGAATGGCGCCGTTCTATCGCGCGCGCTTGGTCTGTCAAGCTGACTGCCATCCGCGCCATGGGTCAACGCCCAAGATCGCTTGACAGCGGCCGGCAGCGGCCCTAGGACAAGCGCGCTCCGCGGCACCAACGGTCCCTGACCTTTCCGGTGCCGCAATGGTGGGGGCGATTAGCTCAGTTGGTAGAGCACAGTGTTCACATCGCTGGGGTCACTGGTTCGAATCCAGTATCGCCCACCATCCTTTCTCCCGCGAACCTGCGTCCCCACCGTGTCCCGGCGGAGACCCGCGCTTTCCGCGGCCTTGCGGGCATGGAGGCGGTGAATGGCATGCCGGGAGACGCCGTTCAGGAGACGATTTCCGGCTGAATGCGGCCCGAGTCTCTTATGGCCGAATTCGACCTCCCCACCATCATTTTGGGTTGGCTTTCGGGGTCAGGCGTTGAAGCCGAGCACCAGGCGTTGCTCGGACCAGTCCAGCGGAAGCGATGACATGCGGCCGAGACCGTAGACCGTGAGCGCCGGCGGTTGCCGTCCATCCAGAATGGCCTCAACGATGTCCGGCGCCAGGTACGCGAGGTTCAGTATCCGCCCGATGTCGCTTCGGTCGAGTTGTTCCCGGTCAGACAGTTCGCGGAGCGATGCGACGCTCCCCTCGGCCAGCATCCGGTTCCAGCGATACGCGTTAGCGACCAGTTGAGCGAGCTTCGGGTCGGGTCCGTTGGTTGCCTGATCGCCGCAGCCCAGGACGATGCGGCTGCCATTGGCGCGGCGCGACAGTTGAACCGACAGCTCGACGACCACGGTTTCGGTCCAATCACCATCGCCCGGGAGTCCGGTCCCCGGGCCACCAGGGTGAGACCCTCCATCGATGGCGGACGGTCGAAGGCGGAGAACGATGCCGCTCTCCCGGAGCTGAACACGTTCAAGCAGGCCATCAAGCATGCACCGGCGCTCAATACCGTCCGCGCTGGCCAGGATATCCGCTGCACGGTTGGCCGTATCAATTGTCCGTGTCACTGCGTTGCTGGCGTCCTGGTCGTGCGCCAGCAAGTCCATCACCTGCAGCGGGTCACGCAGCAGGGCCACCAGTTGATCGATGATCAGCTGGTCCAGTGCCGGCGCGGGAAGCCGCCAGCCGCTGCTGCTGTCCGCCTTGCATGTCACGAGATGCTTTGACGTGTAGTAGAAGTATCGCTGTCCCTGCTTGCTGGCCTGGGTGGCATAGAGCGGCTCGCCCGCCTCGTCGAACAGTCGGCCTGTCAGCAGGTGCGAGGATGACGGGATGTTGAACGGCGCCTGCCGGTCAATCGCATGGCCGTCGAGCATCTCCTGGACCGCCACCCATATTGCGTCGTCGATGATCGGCTCGTGCTGGCCTTCGAATGTCTGGCCGTGATGCTTCACGCGCCCGATGTAGATCGGGTTCCTCAGGAGCCAGTAGATATGCCCGCGGCTGAAGCCGGCGCCACCCGTCTTGCGCCCCGAGCGGCTGGTGCGGGTGGCTGTGACGATGCCTTTCCCGTCACATGCGTCCTTCACGTCCCTGACCGACCCGAGGTTCAGGTAGAGCTCGAAGATGCACCGGACCGTCGCCGCGGCTTCCGGATCGATCACCAGCTTGCGGTCCTCGACCCGGTAGCCGATTGGCACCACGCCACCCATCCACATGCCCTTCTTCTTTGATGCAGCGATCTTGTCGCGGATGCGCTCCGCTGTGACCTCGCGCTCGAACTGGGCGAAGGAGAGCAGCACGTTCAAGGTCAGCCGTCCCATGGACGTGGTGGTGTTGAACTGCTGGGTCACCGAGACGAAGGAGACGCCCTGCCCCTCGAACAGCTCGACGATCTTCGCGAAGTCCGCGAGCGACCGGGTCAGTCGGTCGACCTTGTAGACAACGACCGTGTCGATGCGGCCCGACCGGATGTCATCCAGCAGCGATGCCAGGGCAGGACGATCCATCGAGCCGCCGGAGAAGCCGCCGTCGTCGTATCGGGTGGGTAGTTCCGTCCAGCCCTCGTGCTGCTGGCTACGGATATAGGCGGCACAGGCTTCGCGCTGCGCATCAAGCGAGTTGAAGGCCTGCTCCAGCCCCTCCTCGGTGGACTTCCGGGTATAGATGGCGCAGCGGACAGAACGGCGGCCTCCAACGGTCCGCGATGAGTCGCCAAGGGCACTGCGGTGGTTGATTGATCCGTTGCTCCCTCGCCGTCCGCGCTCAGTCATCGTGGTCGCCCTCGTCCATCGTGGCGGAAGGACCTCCCTTCTGGTCTGATCGTTGCGCCCCTCTGTTCCTGGTCGCTTTCCTTTCCGGCGCGGGGGCATTCAGACCGAAGAAGCGGGGACCGGACCAACGTGCGCCGGTGATCTCGCGGGCGATGGCCGTGAGCGAGGTGTATGACCGCCCCTCGTAGGTGAACCCGCCATCGATGACTTCCACCACGTGGCTGCGGCCCTGCCACTGTCGGACCAGGCGACTGCCTGGGCGCAGCTTGCGGCGTGGCGTCGTCCGGTCGATTTTGCCGGGCTGTTGTCGGTCATCCTCTGCACAATCTCTGCTACTCCGGCGCGCGCCCGCGAGCGCGTCAAGGCGACGTCGGGTGGCCGCGGCGAGCCCGCCATGCGCTTCGGCCTGTATCAGCCATGCCGCGCTGCATTCCAGCAGCCGGCGGCTGATCCCCTTCGGCGGCGGGCGCCGCCAGCGCCGCTGCCAGGATACGGCAAGCTCATCACGGGACATGGCCCGGACGCGGGTGTCGACGGCATTGCGGGCGGCGACGTCGCCGTCGCCGCCCGTGCGCATAGTGTTCTGACTTAGCATCGTCAGGGCGCCGTCAGGCGGCCATGCCATCAGCGCTGGCGGGCGGCGCGGCGCGGTAAACGCTGACACCGTTGCCTTCCTTCGTGCGGCTCACCTCGATCCCGCGCTTGCGGAAGCCCGTCAGCACCGCCCGGACGCTGTGCGGCTGCCAGCCGGTGAACTGCACCATCTCGTCGATGTCGGCCCCCTCACCCCGCCGCAGCAGGTCGAGCAGCTGCGCCTGCCGCGTGCCCGGGCGGAACAGCGGCGTCGAACCGGTATCGACCTCGTCCGGTTCCGGCTTTGCGGCCTGCGATGCCTCGTTCCTGTCTTTGCTCTCGTCGACCTCAGCCCTGCCCTGCCCGGCAACTGCCGCGCGGCCGGTCTTGGTGATGACCCATGCGTCGTCCACCGAGCGCTCAGCCAGGCCACGGCGTTCCAGGGCGCGGAGCATGGCCGCCAGCCCTCCCCCCTTCAGCTGCATGCCGTCCGGCAGCGGCAGAAGCTGGCCGTCGCTAAGGCGCGCGGCGTGGTCGAGAACTGCGATCTGTCTTGTGTTGAGTTTCTGCATGGTCTGTCTCCGTGGTGCTTGTTCCACGCCGGCCCGATGCCGGCGCTGTCACCACGTGAAGCCCGGACCGCGATACGGAGGCCGGGCGGGGACCGGCAGGACGCGCATGTTCGCGTCGCCGGTCCCGACAGCATGCATGCTTCCCCCGCCACCGAAGTCCAATGCAATGTGCAAGTCGTCGGCTGACTCTTGCTCGTTCCCCCTGCCGTGATGGCAGTGCTGTCCCGTCCCTCTGATCATTCGGGCTGATGGCCCCGCTTACCAGCGGTGATGACCCAACAGGCTGTTTATCGGGTTCGGGATCGTCTCCACTATTGCGTTCAGGGGTATATCGTCAGGTCGTTTCCGCTCCCAGTTGAGGAACTGCGAGACGCTGTCGACCTGGTCGTCGTGGCGGCCGTTCGGGAAGGCCAGGAGCTCGTGAAGGAACGTATCCAGCCAGGGCGCTTCGTCGGGCAGCAGCACTTCGCCGGCTTCGATGCGGGCAGATGCCGCTGCCATGCGGTCGGCCTTGTCGCCCCGGGGCTCAATTCCGATGGGGCGGGGCAAATCGTCCGGCCTCTCGCGCTGGAGATCCTGGACCAGGTTGAGCCCCAGGCCGGCCTTCTCGATCAGGATGGTCTGCGCGGCGTGCTGTCGCCTGAGAGCGATCACCTTGCGCCACAGGTCGGGGTACTCGAGCCGGCCCCGCCAGGCGTCGAGGAGATAGCAGTTGCGGCCATCAACCAGCCAGGTCGTGCAGACAGAGTAGTCGCGCCGCTCGCCGGTCGTGCCCGCGATATCCCAACTCTGGACGATGCGGCAGCGTCCGCCCGACTCGGGCCTTTGCTGATACCGACGGAACCATTGGCGGCGCACGAGGTTGCCCTCCAGGGGAACCGGGCGCTGCTGATACTGGGCCGAGAAGGCGAGACTGCCGAGTTCAACACGCAGTCGCTCCAGGGTTTCCCCGGGCTCCCGCTCGGGGTGGAGGAGGTCGCCCTCGCCTCTGTACTTGATATCATCCGGCGCTGGCCCGATCGGGATCTGCTGATCCTCGATGGCGATGGCCGGCAGGTCCAGATGGCGCCAGCCACCACCTTCGAGCACGTAGCCCGCGAGGTCATCCTCGTGAAGCCTCTGCATCACTAGGATGATCGATCCCTTGCGCTTGTCGTTGAGGCGTGTGGAGAGGGTTTCGGCGTACCAGCTGTTGACCTTCCGGCGGGCAGCCTCCGACTGCGCATCGTTTGCCTTCATCGGATCGTCGATGATGATGATGTCAGCGCCGCGGCCGGTGAGTGTGCCGCCGACCGACGTGGCGAGGCGCCCACCGCCCTTCGTCGTCACATACTCCGTTGCGGTCGCCCGCGAGAACTTCATGGCCGGGAACAGGCGCCGGTACCAGTCGCTGTCGACAATCAGGCGGAACTGCCGCGCGAGTTCCTCCGCCAGTTCGTTGCTGTAACTGACACAGATGAACCGCAGCGCCGGGTTGTGGCCAAGCGCCCAGGCCACGAAGGCGACCGAGGTGCAGATCGACTTCAGCGACCGCGGCGGCTGGGTGATGACTAGCCGGTTGCCGTCCAGTTGGAAGCATCGCCCGAGTTCGTACGTGATGGCCTCGATGTGCCAGTTGGCCATGAACGGCGTCCCGGGCGAGATGGTATGGAAGCACTTGTGGACGAAGGCGTTCAGGTCCTTTCGGAGCAAGGCCTCCAGGACATGGCGCCTATTCATTTTCACTCTCCTCGTCCGGACCGATTTGGCCCTCTTTGTCTTCCGCTGTCGCTGCATTGCCCCGCGCCTGCGACCGACTTGAGCTCAGGTACTGTTCGAGGATTGCCTGATCGTCTTCGGCGAGCCCGGCGTCACTGTCATGGACCAGCGCCTCGCCGTTGAATCGCGCAGCAAGATCGAGCAGGCGGTTCAGCGAACGGGCATCGCCGTTCAGCGCCTTCTCGCGCAGCCGGTACAGCGCCGCCTGCTGGGATGTGAGCGTTCGGGCTTCACCCCTCTCCTTCACCCGGACGGCCGCATTCAGAATCTCCAGGACGTCCGTCTGGAAGTTCCGCTGGCCCTTCGGCCGGCCTTTCGGGTTGCCGGACTGACCGGGCCTGAAGCGCGAGCCTTTCGGCGGGCGGCCGTAGCCGACCTTGTCGTCATCGTCCTTGTCGCTCATTTGCCTTCCTCCTCTGCCTGCTCGGCCAGCCGTTCCTCGAAGGACTGCCCGCTCTCCGCATCCGTGATCGCCGCCCCGAAGGCGTTCCGGCACCGTCGGAGAGCCACGTCGACATAGGCCGGGTCGAGTTCCATCGCGGCGCCGCGCCGACCCGTGCGCTCGGCGGCCACCAGTGTCGTGCCGGCCCCGGCAAACGGGTCGAGCACGAGATCACCCCTGTTCGAACAATCCAGGATGGCGTCGGCGACCAGTCCGACGGGCTTGACCGTGGGATGCATGGCAAGCGCAGCGTTGCGGCCAGCGCCGAAGCTGTTGGCACCGGCGTGATCCCAGACATTGGTGCGGTAGCGACCCTGGGCGCCGAGCGCGACATTGTTGATATGCGCTGCGGTGCCGACCTTGAAGACGGCGACCAGCTCGTACTTGGAACGGTAGAGCGCGCCCATGCCGCCATTCGTCTTGTTCCAGACGCAGAGATTCTTGAGCTCGCTGTAGACGTCCCGGCCCACGCTCAGCAGAGCATGGACGTGGCGCCAGTCCATGCAGACGAAGTGGATGGCGCCGTCGGCGCTGACCCGGGCGCAGTTGCCGAGGGTGGTTTGCAGGAAGGCCACAAACTCGGCTTCCGACATCTCGCCACTCGCCATGGCAAACTCGCGGTGGCGATGACGACCGAGGCCCGAGACGTGCCCGCCGATCGCAACATTGTAGGGCGGATCGGTGAAGCACAGGACAGCGTGTTCGCCATCAAGCAGCTGTTCATATGCACCCGGTTCACGGGCATCGCCGCAGAGCAGGCGGTGACGACCGCCGATCAGCCACAGGTCGCCCGGGCGGGTGACGACCGATGCGTCTGCCCCTGCGTCCGGGATGTCGTCGTCGCCGTCAAGGGCGGGGCCGTCTTCACCTTCCTGGAGCAGCAGGTCGATCTCGCCCATCTCGAAGCCGGTGACCGTCAACTCCAGGTCCGCATCGACCAGGCTCTCGATTTCCAGGGCAAGGAGTTCACTGTCCCAGCCTGCGTTCTCGGCGATCCTGTTGTCGGCCAGGGCAAGCGCGGTCTTCTGCGCCGCTGTCAGCCCGGCGAGCCGGATGATCGGGACAGTGGGCATTCCCAGCAACCTCGCCGCCTCCATGCGTCCGTGGCCGGCGATGATCCGATCCTGCTCATCTGCCAGCACAGGATTACAGAACCCGAACGCGCGGATGCTGGCTGCGATCTGCCCGATCTGTTTCGCCGAATGCGTCTTTGGATTACGCGGGTTCGGCTTGAGCCGGTCGAGGTCAGCCTCGGTGACCTCGAGGTCTCGTACCAGCCGGCTCGGCGTAAAGTTCCGGCATTTCGCAGGAGCCGCATGGCTCCTTCTCTTTCTCTGATTCACCATCGAGTTTCTCCTTCTCGGGTTTTCGAGAACGGAAGCTAGACAACTGATCCAGGAGAAAAAATTGGTCCGGTTCACTCCGGACAGGTTTACAAGGCTCGGGTGTGGCTACTGCTTTCTCGGCCGGCCGGGCGGGCGAAGACCCTGCAATTGTCCAGCCATAGCCTCTATCGGTGGCAGCCAGCCCTCCCCCGGCCACTGCTCATAGGGAAGAGGTGCCAGCCAGTCTGCGGGCGCAGCCCACATATTCGGCCCGAACACTGGCTCAGCCATGGCGCGCTCCGGAACAAAACCCTGGCCCCATAACCGGATACGCTCGGCCTCGCAGATGAAGCGCTGAAAATCGACCGCCAGGCTGTTGCCACTCAATTCGTCGGCAGCGAACCGGCCCCCTCGAAGCTGCCAAGCGGCCCACAAGTGGGAGACGGAGCCGAATTGCCGTCGATAGTTCATCAGAGCTGAGCGACCGGTCCCGCGAGCCGACCCCGTTTCTTGTTCGACAATGGAGGTCGCGCTCTTCCAGGATGCCAAGGCCGGATCGGAATTATGGAGAGCAATCAGTACCTTGGTGATCTCGCCCGTGGCCTGACCCGCCCACCAGCGATCCTGAAGGTCGTCAATCAGGGCACCGCCCGAAGTAATGATCCGGCGTAGCTGATCTTCGCTCAGCCGCCCGCCACGGCGATAATACTCTTCGAGAGGCTGGGCCAAGTATCCACTTGTGAAAGTGGCGGCTTTCCGGCGCTCGGATTCACCCGTCCCCGGATAAAGCATCGTCCCCATCGTTGCCGCAAAGGGCTCTGGATGGTCGAGAGGTAGTTGCAGCACGGCTTGACTCCGACGCGGTCGCTGGTTCGGCTCGTCGAGGCCAACCCTGTTGCAGTTTGAAAAAGCCGCGTCGGACGGCTTTTTCACTGAGCTCCCTTTATAGCGGATCTTGCGAGCGAGCGCCAAGCGATGCATCATCCGAAAAAGTCGGGAGCGCACCCAGCCGCTTGCCTATGGGCTCGTTGCGGCATTGCCAACTCAGCCTCCTTCAACAAACCAATAATGTGCTCTTCCGACAACCTCATTCTCTTCATCTCGTCCGTCCTTCTGTCAGGGCCGGACTCTAATCGAGAATGGAGAAAAATAAGGGGGGGGCACGTCACCGCGACCACATCATATTTGCTATGACAATGCCTGATTTATTAGCCTCTGACCGAAGATACAAGTAGCCTAGAATTGGCATAGGGGACAAAATGACAGAGAAGCCAGATTTCTTGATACAAGGTGAACCTGCGCGGCTGTTTCCGATCGTCGCAGATACCAGCCGTGAGAACCGCATTGCATCGATTTTTTTATCGCTTCTTCCACAAATCCCATCACTTGCCCAAGCGGTTTTGGACACAGCGGGATTGCGGGTTGGCAAGCGAACAAGAATCGAGACCTTTACTGAAGTGGTTCTGGTAAAGGGCCCCAAACCGCAGAGCAGGCCAGACGGCCTGCTGATCGTATCCACGGGGAAGACCTCCTGGTCCGCCCTGATCGAGGCCAAGGTAGGAAAGGCTAAACTCGATCAAGAGCAGGTACAGCGCTACGTGGATATGGCCAAGGCGAACGGAATCGATGCCGTAATTACGATTTCCAACGAGTTCGTGGCCAGAGCAGATCATTCGCCTGTCACGATCCCCAGCAAGTTACTTCGGAAAACGAGTCTTTTCCATTGGTCATGGACGTGGATAGCGACCCAATGCGAAATTCTGGCTGTCCAGGACGTGGTCGAACGACAGGAGCAAGCTGCTCTGCTCAATGAGTTTCTCCGATTCCTCAACCATCCTGGTACTGGCGTAGAGCGCTTCTCCCAGATGGGCCCTAACTGGAAGGATCTCGTGCAGGCCGTGACCAACAATGGCACTCTGAATAAATCTGCACCGGAAGTTGAAGAGGGTGTCGGATGCTGGTTTGAAGAAGGTCGCGACCTCAGCCTTCAATTGTCGCGACATGTCGGCCAATCTGTCGAATCGGTCATTGAGCGGAAGTTACGGGATGATCCTGCCGCACGCCTCAGGGCCGGCGTCGCCGAGTTCGTCGAGGACCATTGTTTGAACTCTACCTATCGGATTCCTGACAGCGCAGCAGATATTGAAGTCAGAGCCGACCTGACCCGCAAGACCGTTTCGGCCGCTATGAAAATCAAAGCACCTCTCGACCGAAAATCTACAACGGCTCGGGTGAACTGGTTAATCCGCATGCTTAAACATGACGATCCGCGTATCATCGTGCGCGCTCATTGGCCTGGCAAGACTCCAGCCACCCAGAGACCAATCTCAGTGCTTCGGGAAAGCCCGAACGCACTTCAGACGGAGAACAAGAACGCGACGCCACACTCATTTGAAATCCTGCTGATCGAAAGTCTCGGCAAGCGATTCGCCGGGCGACGTACCTTTATCGAAGATGTCGAACGCATCGTGCCGGACTTCTATGACCTTGTGGGTCAGAACCTCCGCGCTTGGCAGGCTGCGCCACCAAAGCCCGTAAAATCACGCACAAACACCGACGAAGATGATCTAAAGACCGAAAGCGTGGAACAGCTAGAATGATCAGCTTCCATGGAAAGGCATTGTCGGGACGTACCAGTCCGGTGCTCTGAGAGGGACCAGGCTAGTGGACTTCATCAGGGCCAGCGGTCATTTGTACCGCGTACAGAGGTGGCCCGGCAAATCTGAACAGTTGAGTTAGGTGGATTTTCTGCTCCCAATCCGGCAGCGTTGCCGGGACGAAGGAGCGAAGATGACAAGACGACCCAGGCGGAACCACAGCCCTGCCTTCAAAGCGAAAGTCGCATTGGCGGCGCTGAAGGGCGACAGGACGATGAGCGAGCTGGCGACGCAGTTCGACCTGCATCCCAATCAGATCAAGCAGTGGAAGGATCAGCTGCTTGAGGGCGTAACGGGTGTCTTCGATGACACGCCAAAGGCCGCGAAAGAGCCGCAGATCGACGTAAAGTCCCTGCACGCGAAGATTGGCCAGCTGGCGCTGGAAAACGATTTTTTAGAGGGCGCGCTCGACAAGGCCGGTCTGTTGCCGAGCGCAAGGAAATGACGGGCCCGGACCACAGGCTGAGCCTGACACGGCAAGCCCGGCTTCTCGGGATCAGCCGGGGCAGCCTGTATTACGCGCCGCGCCCGACCAGTGCGGCGGACCTCAAGCTTATGCGCAGAATTGACGAGTTGCACATGGACTACCCGTTCGCGGGCAGCCGTATGATGAAAGGGTTGCTGCGGCAGGAAGGCTTCACGGCCGGGCGGCTGCACGTGGCAACCTGCATGAAAACGATGGGCATTGAGGCGCTCTATCGCAGACCGAACACCAGCAAGCCTGCGCCCGGTCACAGGATCTATCCCTACCTGCTGCGCAAGCTGGCCGTGACGCAGCCCAATCAGGTCTGGGCCATGGATATTACCTACATTCCCATGGCCCGAGGGTTCGTCTATCTGGTCGCCGTTCTGGACTGGTTCAGCCGCAAGGTTCTGGCCTGGCGGCTGTCGGTGACGCTGGAAACAGCGCCGTGTCTGGAGGCCTTGAATGATGCCCTGCGCAGATATGGCAAGCCGGAGATCATGAACTCGGACCAAGGATCACAGTTCACGTCCATTGACTTCATCAAGGCGCTGAAGGACGCCGACATCCAGATCAGCATGGATGGCAAGGGCGCTTGGCGCGATAACGTGTTTGTCGAACGGCTCTGGCGCAGCGTCAAATACGAGGAGGTCTATCTGCACGCCTATGAAAGCGTGTCAGCCGCCCGACAGGGCATCGACCGATACCTGACATTCTACAACACCAGAAGACCGCATTCATCGCTGGAAGGGCAAACGCCCGATCAGGCATATCACATCAAGTTGCAACCAATCCCGGTCGCGGCATAACCAAGCGGAAAATCCACCTAAGAAACGGCTCGAAACTGTTCAAACGAACCGAACCACCTCTGTTCATACATGCTCCCCTTAGAGTCTGCAGTTACAGGTTAGCCCTGTTCCACCACGGTACCGTGATCAGATTCCGCAATCCCGCATTGTGCAAGATAGTAAGCAATGCCGTCATAGGCCTCTGGTGGCCGCGTCGCGTCGCTCCCGTCACCTTGGGGAACAAAGACCACCATGCCCTGTCGAGCTCGCGTGAGCAGCACTCGGTATGCGTTCTTCAGAAATAGCTTTCGATCTGCTTTCCCGACGCGCTGCCAACGCGTGCCCACAAATTTGTGGGCGGCCCAGGCCTTATCTCGGCGCAGATCCAAATCCCAACAGACGCACGTCCAGTCCAGCTCTAGTCCCTGTATGTCGAACTCGGTAGCGACCTCTTCAAGCGCATAGGCCGAGCGAACATCATCTCGGGAGTTCAGAAACCAATTGGGCGGATCGATCTTCTGCCGTGGATTGATGCCTTCTGGCCGGAGGCGATAACCGCCCGAGGAAGCGACCAGGCCATATCGCTCAGTGCCACGGGCATGAGTCTTCAACCATGCTCGAGCCTCATCAAGGTCTCGCGTTATCCTGATTGGATATGTGGTCTTGATGGTCTGGTATAAGTCGTGAGCATCTTCGGGCCGGTTTTTCAGCACATGACCAATAAACTCAGAAACCGCCTCGGAACGAAATGAGCGAAGAGAAACCCCAAGGTGCAGTGCCTCTGCAATGGTCACCTGCGTTCGCTGAAGGGCTTGTCGCGCCTGCGGTGTCCAGATGTAATCTGGATCATCAAGTCGGTGGGACACATAGACGGACCATTCGGGGAAACTCCCTTGAAGCGCCTCCACCCACTCGGATAGCCCAGCTTCCCCGGTGTTGATCTCCTGCCCTCCCCCGACGAGACAGACGATCACGCTCCAGTCCTTGTGCCGGTCCATCACGCTGATGAGGAATTCAGGCTCGGACATGTCAAAGTCTTGGACTTGCCGTTTGTCGCGCATGAACCGGCTGGCCTGATCTCGGGTCCAGGCGCGCTGTGCTTCATCAAAGATCACGATCCGCTCATGGGGCGGGCTTTCGTCGCGAATGGAGTCGTCGCGAAAGTGATGAATGTTCTGAACGAAGCTGGCAACGCGTCTTCTCGATTCACCTATCCGGATCCCGTTTCGGCTTGCCTGATCCCGTGCGAGAGCCTCCCGAAGAATGTCGACCAATGGCCCATTGCCGGAGAGGAACACTGCAGCCTCCTGCCCTTCGGCTTCGGCGCGTTGTGTCGCGATGTTGAGCCCTGCAAGCGTCTTGCCGGCACCCGGTACGCCTGTAACAAAGCAGATCGCATGTTCGTTATTCTGTTGAGCGCGTTTCACAACATCGTTGATGAAGTCCGTTGTGGACGACAAGTTCGTGGCACCTGCATCAGACCGGGAGATTTCCTGGACGTCGTGATCCCGATATAGGGCTTGAGCAGCTTCCACGATGGTCGGCGTCGGCCGATACCCCGACTGAAGCCAGGCGGCAGGATCCAAACTTGGCTCGCTATGTTGCAGGAGCAGTTCGGCAATCGCCTGCCTTAACCCCTGCCCTCCCACACGCAGCGGTTCGGCCACCCTGTCGTCCGCGAGCGACAAATAGCGTTCAGATTGTTCAGGTGCCTCGGTAGCGATCAGGATTGGTATCAAGAGCCGGTTATGACTTCCAAGGTGGAAGTTCTTCAGATCGAGACTGTAGTCGTGGACCTGGTCGATCCCAGCTCGATCGAAGCTAGTCGACCCAACCTTGAACTCAATGACGAAGACGATGCCTTCCAAAAGCAGCACAGCGTCAGCACGTTTCCCCATCCGTGGGATGGCGAACTCCAGGAACAATGTTGCATCAGGAAACCCTGCGAGCTCTCGCTTCAGCATGTCAATCTGGCCGAGCCAGGCATCTCTCTGGGCAAGGTCTACATCAAAGCCATGAGCACGAGCCAAACGCCCCAGAATATGGTCCGGGTTGATATCAATGAACTCGCGGATGGTGCTCTCAAAATACGCGTGCTTAAGCATCTCTATCCAATGTCATCTGGGTTGGCTTTGGCAAGAGACGCATATTCTTCGTCCGGGTTTCCGGTGGGCAACGCCCAATCTCAATCAGGAAGTCATCGCAGACGGTCATAACGCGAGGTACGCTCTAACTACTCCGCCGAGGAACAGCACGGCGGAGAAGATTGCCAGTGCAACCGCCGTGCGCATTTGCCAATCCGCTCGTTTCCAATTCAAATCGATTTTCGATTGAACCTCGGCGAGACGCTCCTTCATCTTCTCCTTGGTTGCCTCGTCGGCAACGCGATCCGCGCCATTTGAAATGTCGATCTTCTCGCCGCCGAGCGTGCCTATGGTTTGCAATCGATGTCCTTGAAAGTACCCAGCCATCGCGGCCCCCAAAGCCAGCATCAGGCCACCGATCAGATAGATCATCGCCGCCAGGATACCCAGCTCGTCTGCAAAGTTGCGATCCGGCGATGTGTAGAGCGCGGCAAGGGTAATCAACGCGCCCGAATTTAGCACCATCAAGCCTTTTAGAACGAAGATACCCATCGTGATGGCCGCATCAAACCCGGCTTTGACGCGCTCACGCTCGTCGGTGCGGCGGGCTTCGCGATCTCGCAGCCATCGCTCGTTGTAAAACGACTGCTCAAGCCGAATATCTTCCGGCGTCCAATTTCGCTTGTCACTCACGCTGGAACCCTTAAATCAAAATGAACCGCCCCGGGATTGCCGCAGGCTGTTTCATTTGGGTCATGCGACCATATCGAGGGTCTCTCGGGCGGCATAGTAGTTTGCTTCTGCCTCGGCGGGCGGGATGTGCCCGATGGGACCGAACAGGCGGTGGTTGTTGAACCAGTCGACTGACATGACCCCCTGATTTTCCTCCAGTCTTGATTAGAATCCGGCCCTGACTGCTCCGCTCCCCAAGTCTGGACCACCAGCATATGGAATTTTCCGGCATTGTCAGAGCAATCTGACCCCGGCGCAGCAGAGCCATATCTGGGTGAGGTCAGATCGCCAACTGTCGCCATTCAGCAAGCGCCGCATCGCGGCGCTGCCTGAAGTCGGTCCGACGGGTGAGATAACGATCGAGGTTGAAGTGGTTGTGGATGGCGGCGTGGACGGAGACAAACTTCTGTAGCGTCGCCGGACTTCGGAATCGCTGCATGGATCGTTCCCGTCGTCGGAACGGCTGATGGGAATTTTCCGCCCGGTTGTTCAACCATCTCGCCGTATCCTGGCGGCCAGCGATGCCGAGGTCCGAAAGCGCCGCGCGGTAGGAACGAAGGCGGTCGGTGACGATACTTCGAGGTGAGCCGAACCGCTTCAACGCGCGCTTCAGGAAATCCAGCGCAGCCCTGCGATCCCGCGTCTTCGTGACATGGACTTCCAGTACCTCACCTTCATGATCCACGGCCCGCCAGAGATAGCGTCGCTCGCCGTTGACCCAGACGAAAACCTCATCCATGTGCCACCGCCACTGGATGTGCTGACGAGCCGTTCTCCGCTGCTTATTGCGAAGCTCGGCCGCGAACACCGGCCCGAAGCGGTTCCACCAGAACCGGACGGTCTCATGGCTGATGTCGATGCCCCTTTCGTGCAGAAGGTCTTCGACCTGGCGCAGCGACAGCGGGAACCGGATGTAGAGCAGGACCGCAGTGCGGATCACCGCTGGCGAGCTGTTGAAATAACGGAAAGGATTACGCATCCTGAAAGCCTACCGCGACCACATCAGATTTGCTCTGACAATGCCTATATTTGATAACATTATTATCTGGAAAAATAGGGGGGGGGGGGAACTTTGTCGGTTACATCAAGCAACCGAAAGCTCGCAAAGAAACTAAGAAAGTGTCTGGCCAAACTGGCAAAAGATACCGGAGGAAAATACCAAGAGCAGACAGCGTCAGGTGGACGGATGATTTCGAAATGCGTTTGGGATACCGTATATGGTTTGAAGTCCTTTTCTGTAATTTGGCATAGCAGTGTCTCAGACCGAAACTATGCAAAGAAAATTACTGGCGAAATTCGTAAAAAAATTCACGAGATACCCGGACTAAGTTTTGATGCACAGCCCAAGTCTAATCTTGGAAAGATTAACGTTGATACTGATGTAGTTCATTCAGGACGTTTCTATCTAGTCGTCTCGGCAGAGTTTCGTATCACAAGCGCCTACACATTGTATATGTCTCGCCTTAGTGAAGCCGCTTTAGAACAAAATATCATTAAGCGATGGTTCATTAGGTTAGATGCTTGGACAAATTGGTACGGCACGCGACGATTTTATAAAAATGGTAAGCTCGGATGGACTGCAAGAGAACTCGAAATAATGCAAGCTAGGCGAAGTCAGGAGGAGGATCGCAATGAAGATCAGTGCAATGTCGGCAATTGCAAAGATTTATACTGACGTGACCCCCTGATTTTCCTCCAGTCTTGATTAGAGTCCGGGCCTGACAGAAGGACGGACGAGATGAAGAGAACGAGGTTTTCGGAAGAGCAGATTATTGGTGTGCTGAAGGAGGCTGAGGCTGGTGCGAAGACCGCCGACCTGGCCCGACAGCACGGGGTGTCGGAAGCGACGATTTATAACTGGAAGTCGAAGTATGGCGGGCTTGATGTGTCCGATGCCCGGCGGCTGAGGTCTCTGCAGGATGAGAACGCCAGGCTGAAGAAGATGCTGGCAGAGCAGATGCTGGACAACGCAGCGCTGAAGGATCTGCTTTCGAAAAAATGGTGACGCCTGCCGCGAAGCGGGAAGCTGGACACCCGCAAAATCCTGGCCGATTTTGCGGCGGTCTGATTCACTACCTCCCTGATGGTACGGGAGGATCGGATGCGTCAGCGGGGACTGTTTGGACTATCGGAGCATCTGGAAGCATTGAGCCGGGACGGCGATCCACTGGAGGTGCTTGATGCGACGGTCGATTTCGAGCATTTCCGGCGCTGGCTGGTTGAAGGGTTGGGCTATGGCGATGGTCGCAAAGGCGGTCGCCCGCCATTTGATCCGGTATCGATGTTCAAGGTTCTGATCCTGCAGGCGCAGCACAATCTGAGCGACGCGCGGATGGAGTTCATGATCCGGGACCGTCTGTCCTGGATGCGCTTTCTCGGCTTCGATCTCGGTGCGCCGACGCCGGATGAGAACACCATCCGGCTGTTCCGCAACAAGTTGACAGAGACCGGCACGCTGCAGCGGGTGATGAAGGCGTTTGACTGGCAACTGCACAAGAAGGGCTATATCCCGATGTCAGGCCAGATCGTGGATGCGAGCCTGGTCCCGGCACCGAAGCAGCGCAATACCGACCCCGAGAAGGAGGCGGTGAAGGCTGGCCGCACTGCGTCCGAGATCTGGCCCGACGAACCGAACAGGGCGGCGCAGAAGGATACCGACGCGCGCTGGACGCTGAAGGTGGGCGGCAAGGTCCGCACCCGGCCCGACGGCGTGCCCTTGCCGATGATCGCGTTGCCGGTCTTCGGCTACAAGTCGCACATCAGCATCGACCGGCGGTTCGGCTTCATCCGCGGCCAGGCCGTGACCTCGGCCTCGGCGCCGGATGGCCGACAGTTACAGACCGTGGTCTGCACAGACAACACGTCCGGCGAGGTCTGGGCCGACAGCGCCTACCGCTCGCGGCGCAACGAGAAGTGGCTGGCAAGCCGGATGCTGGTCAGCCGCATCCACCGGCGCAAGCCCGCAGGCAAGCCGATGCCGAAGGCCACGGCCCGCGCCAATGCGAAGAAGTCCTCGATCCGCGCCCGCGTCGAGCATGTCTTCGCCCACCAGAAGAACCGCTACGGCCTGTTCATCCGGACCATCGGGATCAAGCGGGCCGAAGCCAAACTGACCCTGGCCAACCTCGCCTACAACTTCGACCGTCTGATCTTCCATGAACGCAGAGCCGCCACAGGATGAGTCCGTCCAGAACGCCGGTCACCCACCAGCCCGACGCCAGATCAGGCCGTCGGAACCGGAAACCACCGGTTCAGAACATCCGGGTGCAGGCCGTGTCTTCCACTCGGCGAAATCATCGGGTTAATGCGGGTGTCCAGCTTCAACGGTCGCATGCGCGACGAACTGCTCAACGAGACGCTGTTCCTCAGCCTCGCGCATGCCCGCGTCGAGATCACTGCGTGGGTGGAAGACTACAACCGGGAACGGCCGCACTCGTCGCTTGGATACGAAACACCGGCGGCATTCGCCGAGGAACTGGACAGGCAATGGCCTGCTTCGCTACGCCCTGCGGGCTCCGCTACGAAGGCCATTGCCACAACCGCGCTCATGCGCAACAAAACCGCCTGACTCTAACTCCAGCCGGGGGAAAGCTGGGGGTCACGTCACACCTAACTCAACTGTCCAGATTTGCCGGGCCACCTCTCTCCTCACCGGCCAGGAAAATATGAGCGAAAAACTTGAACCAAAAACGATTCGGTTTTTAGGTGAGTCGCAGATCACTTCCTCATGTTGACGTGCGGAACGGCAAGCTACATATTGGACAACGGATTTTGCCACTACGTCCGGAAGGCACTTTTAGCTGAGAGCTGCAGTTCGGGCATCTTATGACTACTTTTGGTGCCGTTTGCGAGGCGTCAGAAGAAACCTTTTCGTTCCACTTGAGCTTTGGTTTTCGAATACGTTCATGTGCGGGTCTCGCTCCGCTGAGGTTCTGTAGAGTTGTTTTGACGTCAGCGTATTTTGTTCTCTAAAGTCTCATCAATATCTCATGAGTTGGATGAGAAATGTTGTAATCCGCTTCGAGCCGCTCAAATATTTTTAGAAGCAACCCTGCCGTCATCTCCGCATCCGAACGCGCTCTGTGGAATTGTCCTGAATGTGAAATGCCCAAGACATTCACCAAGGTTCCTAATTTGTGATTGGGCGAATTAGGGAATAGTCGACGTGCGACGAGCATTGAACATGCAAAATGTTTTGGCAGCTGTCGACCAGACAAACGGCATTCATGTTCGTAAAATTTTTTATCGAAACTTGCGTTGTGAGCGACAATCTGAAGAGGGCCAACGAAATCGCACAGCTCTCTCATCACTTCTTTTGATGAAGGTGCTGATTGAACCATAGCATTCGAGATGCCAGTTAAGTCAGTAATGAATGCCGGTACGTGTACGCCCGCATTCATCAAACTTTGATAACGAGATAAAATTTTTCCGTCTTGCACGATGACGGCAGCGACTTCAGTCACTCTTGCCCCTTCATCTGGGGAGAGACCGGTGGTTTCGAAGTCAAATACTACCATAGGCTTCATATTTTACGCTCCGACTTTCCCGCATTCAAAATAAATTACCGTGCGTATTCAAAAATTCCGATCCTATCAAGTTATTCGGCTTCATTGGCTACCTATTTCAGGTTTCGCCATTTAACTTCCGGATTCGTTTCGGCATCAGGTGAGGGCTCTAACGGTTCGGGTTCATGGCTTTGCTGGTCTCCCGACCTTTGTGGGACGAAACCAATAGTTTTGTAAAAGTAGAGCCCTGTTCCGGGGATGCCAAAAGATATCCACTTTCGGCCAGCGCCGGACACACCAATCCGAATGCCAGGAATTCCCCAGCTCCAACCAATTCCGCTTCTCGTGACATTTGCATTTACCCCCCCGCCAAGGCGGAAACGTTTGAACCACCGCCAAGACACTATAAGGCTTCCCGAACCAATATGGAGGGTAGTTCGGCTGAGTCTCTTCCAACGAACCACTTTTCCTCGTGCCGTATTGGATCGACTACCAAACCGAGACTGTAGGGATGGTAAAACACAGCTGCCTGATTTTGTCGGTCTGTTCCGCTAAAAAATGCGCCGAGGTTTGGATGGCTATGATACCAACCAACAACGATCTGCTTTTCTTTGACAAATGTTTTCGCTCGATCCCATATTTCTGTGTCCATCCGTAGCGAGACGCCTGTGCTCTGATAACTGCGGCTCTCGATGGAGCTCGTAATCTGAACCAACATGGGAGGCTTGGCTGGATCTGCACCGGCTGTAAATGCTGATCCGAACAACAATCCACCAAGTTCAGTGGAATTGCTAGAAAGGTGCTTAATGATTGTTTCGCGGACGTGTTGCGGGAAGACGACAATGGGTCGGGGATTTTCCGCGAGAACTGCCCTGCAGACTTCAGACACTGTGAACCTGTAGTCGCAATCTTCAAGCGATAGGCATCTAGCGTCTGGGGGAGCAGGCGTCCACTTCATCATGTCGCCGCCTCAAACGGTATTTTGCACGATGGGCATTTGATAGTGCCCTTTTTCCCTGCTGGCACTCTGAGTTGGCCGCTGCAATTAGGGCAATGGATTACGGCCTTTCTGTCTGCGCTCGGGTTCTCTCCTGATGATTTATCATTCCAGCTTATCTTGGGTTTGCCTTGAGCGCTGTTGAACGAGACAGATTGGGTAGGAAACGCACCTGGGTGTTTTTGTTTGGCTTTTCTGTACCAAGAGAGAGCATCACCATTTGCAGGAGAGCTCTCATTTAAGATCGATTGGTCAAACGTGATGATTTGAACGATCCGTTTGACGAGTAAATCTAGACCTTCGGTAGGAAGCCACTTCGTCCCGAAACAGATTTTTCCAGATGAATAGACATTCGGGTGAAAGACTTTCGTTTTGAACACAGCATTTGGCTCTTGAAATGGATATTTAGCGGTCAATTCAATCTGCACTTTTGTCGTTGTGCACACATTCCCCGGGTACCCTTTATCAGAGGCCGTCTTGTATCCCAGCTCAATCGATAGCTGATTGACAGGACGGCCTTTGATGTCAGTGATCTTTATTAATCCATTTGAGATGCGGGCAAGATCTTCAATCTTCTTAATATCTTGCTCACGCCGTTGATTGAACGCACCGGAAGACATCTGGTTATCCTGCTACGAGCACGGGTTGAACTTCTAAAATGTCGCCCTCTTTGACGGTTCCTTCGCCAAGAGCCTGATCTGGCAGGATCGACTTGCCATTCGTCGAATTCACCAGCGCATAGTCGGTGTCTCCGGGCAATGACCAGTTGTCAACCGCTGCCTGAATAACGTCGCCGCCGGTATGTTCCCGGGCCATTGTCACCTCTGCCTTTCGAGTCTGGTCGGCTGTTCGAATAATGATATTTACTTCAGACATCTTTGGTCCCTCCGAAATCTAAAACTAGTGTCGATGTAGCATTTCCAACAACAGCAAATCGCCCTGGCAACCGCAAATTCGAAAAATGACTTTCAAGCTCCGCCAAATCAAACTGGTCTCGGATATCAATCAAAATATCGTCAGGCTTGTCCGAAACAGTCTTGGCGAACCGATCGTCAAAATTTGAGGCAACCTCAAAAACAGAATGAAATTGCTCGCTGGACCCGCCTGACATATCCGTATACCCAGCGAGTATAGGCTCCGCTGTCCAGACCATAACCTCTGATATTTCGTCCGGTAGCGTTGTTTCAAAGCGATCACGAATATCTGAAGATGCCGGAATTACAGCAAGCGGTATGGAGTGAATGCCACAACATGGACATAGCTCTTTTTTTGTTAACATCGAACGTTGAGAATGACCGCTGATCGTGTCTATGAGGATCCGAATTGCCTGGGTCGGTTCGTTGCCAGTCTTTCCCAACCTCAACCCCAAAGAAGTTGCGATGCTGGCACCCACGCTAGAAGTAACAATTGTCGTTGGAATTTTCTTTTCAATGAAAGAGACCTTTTTCAGCCAGCCACACGAATACCTTTCGGATATTCGTGTGTAAACTGAGTCAGGAATAGCACACTCATAGCATGTCGTCTCAGGCTTAGCCTTGAACGGATATACTTCGACGCTAGAAAATCTGCTATCGATGCCGACATTCACAAGATCAGTAGAAGTCAAATAGCACAGCCTATTCAGCTTGAGCCGCGCCTCAAAGTTATCAACACAGCAAAATACGACATCAAATCTCTGGAAATCTATTGGGCCTAAGAGCTCCCAAAAATCGCCCAGATATGGACGGATGTTTAAGTTCGGGTCTAATTTTCTTGCACGTTCGGCGACGACCTCTGCCTTTGCCCGTCCAATATCATTCTCGCGAAAGAGGACACTCCGCGTTAAGTTGTGACGTTCAATGGTGTCGAAATCGAATACATCAATATTTCCGACGCCTAGAAGAGCGAGGTTTTTTACAATCTCATTTCCAACTGCTCCAGCGCCGACAACGCATACATTTAATGCGTTGATCTCCTCCTGCGAGAACCATTCAATTAACGAGTGGCGTTGGTAACGGTCGCTTTCCATCAACCTAGCTCTTCCATAAGTTTTTCATAAGCTGCGTTGATAATCAGAGAGTATCTATTTGCATACTCCTTCATGAACGCGTCATTCTTATCTGGGTGATGAACTTTGAGCTTACGTAAATATGCAGCACGGATTTCCTCTTTCAATGCATCATCGCTGACTTCTAACAGTTCGCGTGGAGACAGGCTCTCAAGCTGTTCAATTCTACTCTTGTAGGCACTTTTAATTTCGCGCCATTTCATCTGCGGGCACTCAAAATCATTGATTTCTCAGAGACGATAATCTCATACCCAAAAGTATCATGGTTGATTAATAGTCCTCGCACTCGAACCGTCTTTCCTTTTAGGCCGTTTATGTACGTTGAGCCACCAACCTTTTGAACAGCGCCACGGAAAAAGACTAGTTTGAAGCCCTTGGTCCAACTCTTGTTCTCAAACATGATGGCGTAATCTTTTCCACGGCGGCTCTTGAGGACATTGTGGACGTGCCCTTCGAACACGATGACCCGGCCCACATGAGATCGGAAATTATCAAGAGTGATAACATTGGGGTTGTGATCGCGACCGCTTGTACCTTTAGCCGATTCACCTGTAAGAGCAACGATGTTCGTTGATGAGCACGCGACGCACTGGCCTCGGTTTTCTTCCCTAAGAACCTCATAGCTCTCTGTATGATAGTAGACTTTACAAGAGCTACATTGGTAGAGTCCTAAGACGAGATCAAGCGGTTCCCCGGTGAAAGCATCATGTAAGTCCTTCAAATCTTGCGCGGATGGCGGCTTTATGGTTGTCGGAGTGGCGCCGGTATCATTGAACTGTATCTTGGGACGTGTGGAAGATGACTGGCGTGGCCGATATACGCGAGGGTCCTTTGCTGCTGGCCTCCGTGTTGTCGTTTGTGAGCTTGCGCGTGATGACGGCGTGTAGGTTTGGGATCTGCTAGAGCTGGTGTCGCGTCGGCTATATAGCCAATACACGAACCATATTCCTCCAACAATTAACAGAAACTCCATCCCAGAACCTCACACCTCACCCGGCCCTAATATCCGATTACGGATCACAAGGACCTCCGAATATACCCCCCCCCCAAAGTTGTCATCAATGTTTTCCAATTCTCCCTATGGCATTGTCAGGGTAATCTGACCCCGCCGCAGCAGAACTGTAGCTGGGTGATGTCAGATCGCCAACTGTCGCCATTCAGCAAGCGCCGCATCGCGGCGCTGCCTGAAGTCGGTCCGACGGGTGAGATGGCGATCGAGGTTGAAGTGATTATGGATGGCAGCGTGAATGGAGACGAATTTCTGAAGCGTGACATCGCTTCGGAAACGTTGCATGGATCGATCCCGTCGTCCGAACGGCTGATGGGAATTTTCCGCCCGGTTGTTCAACCACCTCGCCGTGTCCTGGCGGGCAGCGATGCCGAGGTCCGAAAGCGCCGCGCGGTAGGAACGAAGGCGGTCGGTGACGATACTTCGAGGTGAGCCGAACCGCTTCAACGCGCGCTTCAGGAAATCCAGCGCAGCCCTGCGATCCCGCGTCTTCGTGACATGGACTTCCAGTACCTCACCTTCATGATCCACGGCCCGCCAGAGATAGCGTCGCTCGCCGTTGACCCAGACGAAAACCTCATCCATGTGCCACCGCCACTGGATGTGCTGACGAGCCGTTCTCCGCTGCTTATTGCGAAGCTCGGCCGCGAACACCGGCCCGAAGCGGTTCCACCAGAACCGGACGGTCTCATGGCTGATGTCGATGCCCCTTTCGTGCAGAAGGTCTTCGACCTGGCGCAGCGACAGCGGGAACCGGATGTAGAGCAGGACCGCAGTGCGGATCACCGCTGGCGAGCTGTTGAAATAACGGAAAGGATTACGCATCCTGAAAGCCTACCGCGACCACATCAGATTTGCTCTGACAATGCCCTGCGGAATGCTCATCGTATGTACCTCACCAAACGTGCCATACGGCCTGGGCAAATACCCAAGACGCCTGGGGCAGCTCGTCGCCTATGTGTGGCCTCATTCTGAAGCCATGTCATTCATACCCCAGGATCCACCTGTTACGCAGCCCTGTGTCTGTAGCGATCCGACGGGCCCGCTCAATCTCCCAGGCGGTTGCAGGGTGGTTGATATGCCATTGCCAGACGATGGATAGCGGCAGGCGTATGTCAGCCCCATAGGTCGACGACATGTAGAGCATTGCACGCGCCAATGTTCCGCGGGCTGGGCCAGACGGTGGCTCGGCAATCTTGCCGACCGGTGCACGGCCCATCTCGAAATCGCAGGCCCCGTAGATGCGCTCCTCACCGAGGACTTCGCCATAGGGATAGTTGGACCGGTCCCCGTTCACCTCGCCAGATGACGGGAACAGGTTGTTCGGGTCATTGTGCGCCAGCGTGAACTCGGCGTTCACACGCTGGCAGCAGTCTCTGCCCGACCGACCATCGCATTCCGGATAGGCTTCTTCCTTCAGGATCCAGCAGGCGCGGGTCTGGCCAAACCAGCTTGCAGGGACAACATGCTCCCATTCAACCCGATCACTGCGTGCATCGTTCTTCCTGGCCGTCAGTCCACAAGCTTCGCGGTCGACATTGCCGCCTGATCCCGTGGTCCGCTCGTACGGACAGCCGCAATAGATCGTCTCCAGATGACCGATGCTTTCGTGGAGATCAGCCAGGTACTTCTTCGCCGACTGGAAGGTGCGTGGCGGCTCCTGCGCCGCGGTAGGCATCCAGATGAGGACTGCTAGCAAGGTGATAGTGATCGATCGCAGCATCACCGTATGCTCCTTTACTGGACAGGCAATGGCCTGCTTCACCACGCGTGCGGGCTCCGCTACGAAGGTCATTGCCACAACCGCGCTCATGCGCAACAAAATCGCCTGACTCTAACTCCAGCTGGGGGAAAGCTGGGGGTCAGGTCACCCGGATTACAAGATCACCAAGGTTGACGACCTCTTACCCTGGAACCACAAGAACCGCCGCACCATGAAAGACGCCGCATGAGCATCATCGAGATCAAGGTTACCCTGGAAGGCATCGAGCCCGCCGTCACCCGCACCCTGCAGACGCCTGCCGACATCCGGCTGGACCGGCTGCACCTGACACTGCAGGCCGCAATGGGCTGGACCAACTCACACCTCTACATGTTCGAAGCAGATCGCGCCACATGGGGCATCCCGGACCCCGATTTTGGCGGCGAAGACCTGCCCGCCGACAAAACCACCCTGGGCGAGGTCATCGAGGACACTGGCAAAAAGACCATCACCTACATCTATGATTTTGGAGACAGCTGGGAACACAAAATCAAAATCGGCAGGATCACCGATCCCGTCCCTGGCGAGCTCTATCCCAGACTGACTGAGGTCACCGGAAAATGCCCCCCCGAAGACATCGGTGGCTTCCCAGGTTACTATGAATTCCTTGATGCCATGGCCGATCCCAACCACCCGGAGCACGATCACCTCAAAGACTGGTACGGCGACACCTTCGACCCCAACCAGCCCCAGACTGACGAACTCAAACTCGAAGTCCTCAAACTCGCAAAACGCTGGAAGCCCAGAAAACCAAGGAAATAGGGCTGTCAGACTGGACGCTTACTGTAGCCATAGACCTTGCCGCTCTCCTTCCAGGCCTTCCGGATGAGGTCGGTCTGACGAGTGTCTTCCTTCACCCGCTTGCTCAACGGGTTCTTCAGCCAGGCATAAAAGCCGCTCAGGTGGATGCGCAGACACGGACACATCGCCCGCACCGAAAACAGGGGTCGATGCTCGGCCACGAACGCGTATCTCACTTGTTCGGCGTGGCCCCCGAACCGATGGCGGGCTCACGCCTCACTCCTGGCGAAATACGCGGTGGCCTTTTTTGGAATGTCGCGCTCCTCGGCCCCCATTGCCAGCTCGCGCTTCAATCGACGGATCTCACTATCCTTGTCATCGCTGCCGGTGGGCTTTGCGAACTTCCGTTTCCACGCATAGAGCGAATGCGACTGACACCCAGCCGCTGCGAGACCTCCGCAACCGGATAGCCCCGCTCGGTGATCTGAGCCACCGCATCACGCTTGAAATCGTCGCTGAAATTGATTTTGCCCATCATGGCCTCCTCGCCTCAAAATCAGGAAAGAAGGCGTCTACGAAACTCGGTGGTCATTTGCTGCTGCCGTTCGAACTCGACGGGCGACAGCATTCCGTTCCTGATGCTCTGCCCCCTTGAAACTCAATCGTGTGAAATTGGCGTTTTTGGCTTCGACCAAGAGGCCTCCGTTGACGGCAACCTCATAGTGGAAGAAGTCATCCGCTGGCATGGTAACCGCTCAGCCATCCCCCTGCCCCGATCAGATCCTGCACCACCCTTCAAACCGACCGCAGCCTCCCTGAAGCCCGACAAACTTATATGTACGGACTCAGAGTGAGCCAGGTCACTGTGACTGCGCCAAGCGCCGCTTGTTTGCACTGCCATCTTGTCAGATGCATTTTCGTGTACTATATATGACACATGACGCATTTTGGTCAGTATGTTCGGGAACGACGCGAAGAACTCCGCAAAGGGGATCGGCAGTACTCGTTACGCCAGGTGGCGGGACGGGTTGGGATCGAACCGGCATACCTCTCGAAGGTCGAGCGGGGTGAGGTGCCACCCCCGGGGGAAGCCACGACGGTCCGGCTCGCCGAAGAACTGGGCGAGGACACCGACGTCATGCTTGCGCTGGCCGGAAAGGTGTCAGGGGAACTGCAGGAGATCATCCGCAAGCGGCCGAAGCTTTTTGCACGGCTGCTGCGGGAGCTGAAATCCGCTCCCGACCACGCGATCCTCAGCGTCGTTCGCGAGGTCCGAGACGGCAAATGGTAGGAGACAGAGCCGATGATGAATCTTGACCCAAACCGACTTTTCTTCCGGTTCCCCGACGTTCACGAGGACGCGGTATGCGAGATCGATTTCCAGCGAACGCTGCGCCTTCCCGATGATGATCAGGATCATTTTCTTCCGCCCGGCCTCGGCTCCTTCCCGCTCCGCCATGTTGATGACTTCGCGGACCGGCTGCCCCCCAACTGGCGTGAGCGCGGCGGGGTGTTTCTTCCCATCCATCAAGCGGAAGCCATGTGGATCGATTTCTCCAGCCATGACTATCCGTTCGCCGTGAAGGTTGCTGCGGGAAAGATCAACGCGGTAACCGGCGAGCCGTGGGTGCCTTCCCTGAACAGGGATCCACAGGACTACGTTGCCCTGCCCCGTCAGCCCTGGCTCGACGGCTTCTGTGTCGAGGAAGGAACCGTACGTCAGTTCGTTGCGGCTCATCTTGGGGAAGGCGCAACGGCGGAAGAGCAAATCACTGGGGCCGCCGAAACCGGTGGTCTGCAGGTGATGGTCTACCCTATGAAAGCTGAACGTTACGAGGAGATGCGGAAGAAGCGGGGCAGGTTCGAGCAATCCCTGTCGGAACATTCAGAAATGATGTTCTCCGTGAGCTGCGCGAGCAGCGCCCCTGATATGGGAATGGCTCCTGGCGGCCGCATGCGCCAGGAGATCTACGACGACGAATATGGCCTCGATGCATGGGACCAACGCCACGGTCAGCGCTGTTTCGTTGCGATGGCGGATGCGCTTCTTTGGGAAGCGATTACCGGTGAGCCTCCCCGGACCCGGCCGCCGGGTGTCAGGGAATATGACAGGGCCGGTCTCCCCTGGTTTGACTATTATGACGACAGCACGGCAGCACTTCGCGGAGCAGAGAAACTGCGACGACTGAAGTCGATCAGGGAAACGATCCTTCGTGGCAGACAGGAGCCAGGCGATCAGGTTCGCCACATTGGCCCGGCGCAGCGCCCTCGCGTCTGACCCGGGTCGAGGATCCAGTGTAGTGCCAGTTTATCCCGATGCGGATGAACGCCATCCAGGCCAGGTGTGTCCGCGAGTTGCGTGACAGGGCGTCGGACTTTCCCGCGTGGCGGCCACTGCCAGTCCCATCTCTTGCAACGCCAGGGCAGGAAAACCCGGCGCAAAATCCCAGTACCAGACGATCCGACTTCCGGAGGCACAACACAGCTGGTGGAAAGCTGGGGAGCCCCTCACACGTCACCAACACTCAAGCCCCTCATCTGCAAGTGATGCCCCACCCTCGATCCAGGTGGAAATGATCATGATGTGCGGCGTTATAAGCTGGAGTTAGCGCAGACCTGAAATATCGACATGTGCCATCAGCAATCGAATGAAGGAATCTTGCCCTGTCATCCTTCCCCTTCCAATGTCTGCGTACGCTCAGGTTTGAACCATCGCTTGTTGCAAATGCTGCAACATCGATGGCCGCAGCTTTGGCATGAACGCTTCTCCAGGGCGTTCCGGCTATGTTGCGGCACGCATAGGTTCCGAAGTGAGTGATCTTGCGTACAGTCGTCGAAAGCGTCTCCCTCGCAGCGGGCGCAACTACCTTGGTCAACCAAAGGGCCATAGCGGCAGCGGTCCCACAATCAATCGGTGAGGCGTTCACCTCAATGTTGTCCACTGCATTCAGACGGATAGCATTTGCCCAACCGCACCCCTCTCGTTCCGGCATCGCACTAACCCTTTCCGCCGATACCAAAGGCGAAGAGATCACCACGCGCTCGCATAGAGCCGGATCCTGGCTGATTGCGGCTAACTGCCAATCAACGAACAGGCCATCAGGCTCGGAAAGGTTCAACGGTGGGATCAAACCGTAGGGTGGCGGCACAATCGCAAACTGGATCAGCAGAGCCCATACAGAAACACCGCTGGCGGCAAGCGCACAGCCATAAACCAGCCAAAGCCATAGGGGCCTCTTCATTGGCGCTGAGTCTTTCCTGACATGTTCCAGGTTGTCTCCGTCAATCACGTGTCCAGGATCATCCACGTTGTGTCTGACAAGGATCTTGCGGAAAACGGGCGAGAATTGGACGGTAAGTGGCTTATTGCTGCCTGAATTCGCAGGGAGCCTTGCCCCGTGGGAACCCGACCTCATGAATTTGGAGTTTTTCAGCTCTGATCACGAGGGTGCCGTTGACGGCAACCGCATAGCGGAAGCTGTCGTCCGCCGGCAGGGTAACCGTTCAGCCATGTCCCCTGCCCCAAACAGGTCCAGTACTAACCTGCAAAGCGGCCGCTGCTTTCCTGAAACCCGATAAATATTCCCGGCTTTGTCAGAGCAATCTGACCCCGGCGCGGCAGGGCTGTATCTGGGTGAGGACAGATCGCCAACTGCCGCCATTCAGCGAGCGCCGCATCGCGGCGCTGCCTGCAGTCGGTCCGACGGGTGAGATGGCGATCGAGGATGGAAGTGATTATGAATGGTAGCGTGAATGGAGACAAATTTCTGGAGCGTGGCACCGCTTCGGAAACGTTGCATGGACTGCTCTCGTCGCCGAAACGGATGATGGGAGTTTTCCGCCCGGTTGTTCAACCATCTCGCCGTGTCCTGGCGATCGGCTATGCCGAGGTCCAAGAGTGCCGCGCGGTAAGAACGAAGCCAGTCTGTCACGATGGTGGGTGGTGAGTCGAACCGCTTCAACGCCCGCTTCAGGAAATTCAGCGCAGCCCTGCGATCGCGCGTCTTCGTGACATAGACTTCCAGTATTTCTCTTTCGTGATCGACGGCCCGCCAGAGATAGCGTGTCTCACCGTTGACCCGGACGAAAACCTCATCCAGGTGCCACCGCCACTGGACATGCTACCGAGCGACCTTCTGCTGCCAGTTGCGAAGCTCAGCTACAATGATGGGTCCGAAGCGGTTCCACCAGAACCGGACGGTCTCGTGGCTGATGTCGATCCCACGCTCATGCAGCAGATCTTCGACCTGGCGCAGCCGCTGCGGGAACCGCACGCAGAGCAGGACCGCAGGGCGGATCACCGCCGGCGAGCTATTGAAATAGCCAAGAGGGTTAAGCATCCCGATGGCCTACGTCGCCCGCAGCAGAATTTCTCAAAAAATGCCTTTCATGAGATTCAGTTATTCTTAAGTGTAAGTCGAGGAATGGAGGTCATAATTGAATACATATTCTCAGAACGTTCAGCCGCTTGATCCATGTCGCGTCGCAATAATCGAGCAATTCGGCGGAAAGATCGTTCCACTCGAGCCGCTGGGTGCTCAGGTGCAGGGCATTGATCTGGCAACCAGAGTGATGCCGCCAGGCGAACTCATCGAAGCACTTGAACACGAGATGGCTCACCGTGGGTTCATTGTCTTCAAGAACGAAAAGCAGCTGGAAGTCGATGACTTCCTCCGTGCCAGCTGTTGGTGGGGCGGCAGGCAATTGCACAGCACCCACGGCGTTCATCCGGCGACTCCGGGTGGAAATCGACATATCTTCCGCCTTTCGAACGACGAACGTCACGGGATTCCGGGTGTGGGTCCCCAGTGGCACAATGATGGCAGTTTCGTCCCGGACACCTTTTCCCATGCGGGCTATCACATCATCCGTCCAGCCGAGAACGGAGGAGGTACCTGTTTCGTCCATCAGGGTGCCGCACATGACGCCCTGCCGAAGGAGACCAGGGAATTCTGGAATCGCCTCTCCTCGGTGAATTCCGCATCAGGCGTCGTGCACCCGGTGGTTCATGTACACCCCATATCCGGACGCAGATCGATCTGGCTGCATCTGGGGATGACAGGAGCGGTCATCGAGAAATCTGCCACAGATGGGGGTTTCCGCCTGCTGGATGCCGCCGAACTGAAGCAGCTTTGCAACCAGTACAAGGACATTCTGGATGCCGGCCTGGACAACGGATACGCCATCTCCTTTGAATATGAAGAGAGGGATTGCGTCTTCGTCGATAACCTCGCGGTCGCGCACCGCGCTTCTCCCGACGCCCATCTGCCAGCTGAACAACAGGGGTTGAGGATCCTGCACCGGAGCACTGTCCGAGCCGCTCGGAACTTCGGTCCCGACAATGGACTGCCACTCCAACTCGACATCTACGGGCCCAGCCCACTCGGCGAAGGGGTCTGGCAAGGTGGTGGTGTTGGCTTCCGTTGGGATGAGACCGTTCCCATGCAGAACTAGTTCGTTCAATGTTTGCTCTGACAATGCCAGAGGCGGAGACTGACGTCTCTGGCAGACCAAATCTCAGGCAGGTCCGAATGGGCTCCCGAAGGGGTCGTCTACACATGACAGCGCCTCCCGGCGCAACATGTTGTCGGCCATTGGGACCTGCATGAAATTCAGAATGTCTTTCAGCGCGCGTCTCCAGAGACAGGCGGCCAGCCAAGCGTGCCCTCGGGTTTCGGTCGGCGGCGAAGCCACCACGACCAGTCCTCAGGCATGAGTGCGAGAGGATCTTCATGTCCCAACTCCCTGGCCGCCCAGAAAGGCCAGTGCGGGTTTGCCAACGCCGGGCGACCAAGGAACACAACATCAATCAGTCCCTGGGCGATCACTCGGTTGGCCTCACTTGGTATACCAAGATTCCAGCTCACGCCGACTGGGATATCTACCTCTCGGCGCACGCGTGCAGCCCGTTCCACCATGAAACCAACATCGTCGAACGGAACATCTCGCATCGCATCGGTATTGAGTCCGAGGCTGATATCCGCGAAGTCCAGCCCATGCTCCTTGAGCGCCGAAATCGCCGAGATTGCGTCATCGAACTGTATTCCGTCCTCGTTGAAATCGTCGGACCCAAGCCTGACGGTCAGCGGAAGCCTTTCGGGCCAGACCGCACGCACGGAGTCCATCGCCTCGCGATGGAAGCGGAGCCTGTTCTCCAGGTTGCCGCCGTACTGATCGGTGCGCTGATTGGCCAGCGGCGAGAAGAAGCTGGCGCCCAGATAGCCGTGTGCGAAATGCATCTCGAGCCACTCGAACCCGCAATCGAGAGCACGCCGGGCGGCGTCAGCGTAGGCCCTGGAAATCCCCTTGATCTCGTCCACGCCGAGTTCGTGAACGGGGTATGTATACTTGCCGCCATAGGGAATGGCCGAGGGGCCGCGAACCTGCCAGCCACCCGGATCGTCGGACGGAAGCTGGATCTTGCCTTCCCAGGGCTTGTTCTCGCTGCCCCTGCGGCCAGTGTGGCCGAGTTGAATGGCCGGGACAGCTCCCATGTCCTTGATGATTCCGGCAACCCGGCTCAAGCTTTCCATCTGCGCATCATCGTAGATGCCCGCGCAGCTTGTGCTCGTCCGTCCATCAGGGGTAATTGCGATCTGTTCGGGAAAGACCAGGCCGAAGCCGCCGGCCGCGCGCGACCCCATGAGCATGACGTGGAAGTCTGTCATCCGACCATCGACCGACCGGTACATCGTCATTGGCGACATCGCGATGCGATTTCGCAGCGTGACGTCCTTCAGGGTGAAAGGGGTAAATAAACTGCTCACGTAGTTCGTCCATTACGATTGAAAACGCCATCATGGGCGAGTTTACATAAGATTGCTCATGGTCAAAGATAACGCCTGCCTCCGACCCTGGAAACTGGATCGTTTGAGTCTGGCGCTTACCGGCGTTGTGCTCTGCCCCCCGAGAACTAGACCGTAAGAGATCGGAGTTTTCCGGCTCTTGCTTCGCTCTGCCACTGTTGGATTCACCGTGCCCGCTTCCCGACGCGTTACCCGACCTTCCGAGATATTTTCGATCTGAGCAGGTCGATAGCTTCGGATCCGGGACCTGTCTCCAACCTTACGCAATCAAGGGTGCGGCCCCCAGGGAGCTGCAAGCATCAGCTGGTTCTCCTGACTTTGGACGAGTGGCCGGAATTTCTGCGCGAACTGCATGAACGCTTCATCGCCGAACAGAGTACTCCAGAACTTTCTGCGGTCGGCGTCGTCATCGAATTTCCAGATATGAGTCAGCTTGTTCATTGCGCCCACATCCCCTGTGAAATACCCGACCAGCTTGTCCTGGTATTTCTCCAGCACCGGCCAGCCGATGTTTCTGTAAAGGTCGACGGCTTCCGCCATCTTGCCGGTATAAAGGGTGTAGGTGCGGAGTTCATATACAGTCATCTGAGCATACCTTTCCAAAGTTCCATGACGGCACGATTGTGAATCACACAGAATGCAGCCAATGAAGCGCCGTTGGAGCCATCATGACATTTTGGGCGGGCGATCGCGCAGCATAGTGCGCGAAGCTGATCGAAACGGGCAGGAGTTCTGAGGCAAGTCCGGAAAAAGCTGAAGCTCCAAGAATGCGGTAGAGTGGGATTGATGCTGGGAATACTGGAACTCTTTGGCGCTTCGCGACCCGTTCAACGGCTTGATCGTGCATTGCGTGCTGTCGGCGTTCATCCCCGTCTGGTGCCGGGTGCGGTGAAAATCGCCACCATCCGCCAGCTCGAGTCGAGGCCTCGACAGGGCGGTGCCGACGAAACGGCCTGCGCACATGCTGCCGCACTGCTCGGATATCTGATGCACGGCCAGCAGATCTTCACCGAAGACAACGGTGCATTGGCTGCTGCAGGGGCGGAGGACCGCATCATGGCAGCAATTGGCGCCGGAACCGGTCCGGACGCCCGCCTCGTCCTGCTCGCCCTGCACGCGGGTATCGTCGCGCAGGAGGTGATCGATGACTATCGGCTGGAGGTTGATTGAACCGCATCCAGCTGCCGGTTGTCGAACAACTCCGGCAGCTCGCATGCTGCCCTCGGATACTACAAGGGGCGGCAGCGGCCGAGCTCATTTGCTCTGACAACAAGGGAATATTGATCGATGATTGCCATCACGATGCAAGTCGACGTGGCGCGGAACGATCTGGGAGTGACCCATGAAGAATGACCTGACCATTCCGGTCGATCCGGAAACGACGCACTGGGGCTATTTCGATCCGGCGCGGCCCGCTGTCACCTGGATCGAACCGGGCGATAACGTGCGCATCGAGACGGTCTCCGGCGGTGAGACGATGCTCCCCCCGACTCCGATGACCACGCTGCCGTCCCATCGGGAAGTGATCGCGAAAGTCACGCGTCGGATGGAGCCAGGACATATTCTGACGGGCCCTGTCGGCATCAACGGAGCATCACCTGGCGACGTCCTGTCGGTTCATGTGCACGAGATCGAGTTGCTGAGCGACTGGGGCTGGAATCTGATCCGACCGCTCTCGGGCGTATTGCCCGAAGACTTCGACAGCACGCGCGTCCTGCACATTCCGATCGATGGAGTCGCGCGCACGGCGGCGCTGCCCTGGGGCGTGACATTGCCGCTCAATCCCTTTTTCGGCGTCATGGGCGTCGCACCGCCCGATCACTGGGGCGTCCAGTCGTCCATTGTCCCGCGTGCTTTCGGTGGCAACATCGACTGCAAACTGCTGGGATCGGGTGCCACGCTGCATCTGCCCGTTTTCCAACCCGGAGGGCTATTCTCCTGCGGCGACGGCCACGCCAATCAGGGTGACGGCGAGGTCTGTCTGACCGCCATCGAGACCTGCATGGCCGGCGTGTTCTCCTTCGAGGTCCTCGCTGGCGCAGCAAGCGACATGCCAGGGCCGTGGATGCCATGGGCGGAAACAGCGGATTTATTCATCACCTTTGGTATCGATGTGGTTCTTGATGCCGCGGCGAAACAGGCACTGCGCGCCATGATCCGTCTGATCACATCCCGATCAAATCTGACCAGGGAAGACGCCTACACTCTCTGTTCGATTGCGGCGGATATGCGCGTCACCCAGTTGGTAAACCAACACAAGGGCATCCATGTTGTCTTGCCGAAATCGACCTTCGACCCAAATCCCTGATGCCTGAACAGACTCCCTGATACGCGTTCAGAATTCCCTGTTCGGTTCATAAAATTCCCTGTTCTGGTTTGCAGGGAATTTTTCACCCAATGTGCTGATAATACGTGCGGAAATCGCGATCCTACAGGATCGGTTCCCTGTAAATTTGAAAAATTCCCTGTATTTGGCACCGTATCAGGGAAATTGATGCACGAGACCGGTTCGGCGGAGACTGCGGACACCACCATCCATTCTCCCGCGAACCCACGACCCCACCTTGTCCTGGCGGAGACCCGCGGTTTCCGCGGCATTGCGGCAGATGAGGCACTGAAGGGCATGCCGAGAGACGCCGTTCAGGAGACGATTTCCGGCTGAATGCGGCCCGAGTCTCTTATGGCCGAATTCGACCTCCCCACCATCATTCTGGGCTGGCTTTCGGGGTCAGGCGTTGAAGCCGAGCACCCGGCGTTGCTCGGACCAGTCCAGCGGAAGCGATGACATGCGGCCGAGACCGTAAACCGTAAGCGCCGGCGGCTGCCGTCCGTCGAGTATGGCCTCGACGATGTCCGGCGCCAGGTAGGCGAGGTTCAGTATCCGCCCGATGTCGCTTCGGTCGAGTTGTTCCCGGTCAGACAGTTCGCGGAGCGATGCGACGGTCCCCTCGGCCAGCATCCTGTTCCAGCGATACGCGTTAGCGACCAGTTGAACGAGCTTCGGGTCGGGTCCGCCGGTTGCCTGTTCGCCGCCGCCCAAGACGATGCGGCTGCCATTGGCGCGGCGCGACAGTTGAACCGACAGCTCGACGACCACGGTATCGGTCCAATCACCATCGCCCGGGAGTCCGGTCCCCGGGCCACCAGGGTGAGACCCTCCATCGATGGCGGACGGTCGAAGGCGGAGAACGATGCCGCTCTCCCGGAGCTGAACACGTTCAAGCAGGCCATCAAGCATGCACCGGCGCTCAATACCGTCCGCGCTGGCCAGGATATCCGCTGCACGGTTGGCCGTATCAATTGTCCGTGTCACTGCGTTGCTGGCGTCCTGGTCGTGCGCCAGCAAGTCCATCACCTGCAGCGGGTCACGCAGCAGGGCCACCAGTTGATCGATGATCAGCTGGTCCAGTGCCGGCGCGGGAAGCCGCCAGCCGCTGCTGCTGTCCGCCTTGCATGTCACGAGATGCTTTGACGTGTAGTAGAAGTATCGCTGTCCCTGCTTGCTGGCCTGGGTGGCATAGAGCGGCTCGCCCGCCTCGTCGAACAGTCGGCCTGTCAGCAGGTGCGAGGATGACGGGATGTTGAACGGCGCCTGCCGGTCAATCGCATGGCCGTCGAGCATCTCCTGGACCGCCACCCATATTGCGTCGTCGATGATCGGCTCGTGCTGGCCTTCGAATGTCTGGCCGTGATGCTTCACGCGCCCGATGTAGATCGGGTTCCTCAGGAGCCAGTAGATATGCCCGCGGCTGAAGCCGGCGCCACCCGTCTTGCGCCCCGAGCGGCTGGTGCGGGTGGCTGTGACGATGCCTTTCCCGTCACATGCGTCCTTCACGTCCCTGACCGACCCGAGGTTCAGGTAGAGCTCGAAGATGCACCGGACCGTCGCCGCGGCTTCCGGATCGATCACCAGCTTGCGGTCCTCGACCCGGTAGCCGATTGGCACCACGCCACCCATCCACATGCCCTTCTTCTTTGATGCAGCGATCTTGTCGCGGATGCGCTCCGCTGTGACCTCGCGCTCGAACTGGGCGAAGGAGAGCAGCACGTTCAAGGTCAGCCGTCCCATGGACGTGGTGGTGTTGAACTGCTGGGTCACCGAGACGAAGGAGACGCCCTGCCCCTCGAACAGCTCGACGATCTTCGCGAAGTCCGCGAGCGACCGGGTCAGTCGGTCGACCTTGTAGACAACGACCGTGTCGATGCGGCCCGACCGGATGTCATCCAGCAGCGATGCCAGGGCAGGACGATCCATCGAGCCGCCGGAGAAGCCGCCGTCGTCGTATCGGGTGGGTAGTTCCGTCCAGCCCTCGTGCTGCTGGCTACGGATATAGGCGGCACAGGCTTCGCGCTGCGCATCAAGCGAGTTGAAGGCCTGCTCCAGCCCCTCCTCGGTGGACTTCCGGGTATAGATGGCGCAGCGGACAGAACGGCGGCCTCCAACGGTCCGCGATGAGTCGCCAAGGGCACTGCGGTGGTTGATTGATCCGTTGCTCCCTCGCCGTCCGCGCTCAGTCATCGTGGTCGCCCTCGTCCATCGTGGCGGAAGGACCTCCCTTCTGGTCTGATCGTTGCGCCCCTCTGTTCCTGGTCGCTTTCCTTTCCGGCGCGGGGGCATTCAGACCGAAGAAGCGGGGACCGGACCAACGTGCGCCGGTGATCTCGCGGGCGATGGCCGTGAGCGAGGTGTATGACCGCCCCTCGTAGGTGAACCCGCCATCGATGACTTCCACCACGTGGCTGCGGCCCTGCCACTGTCGGACCAGGCGACTGCCTGGGCGCAGCTTGCGGCGTGGCGTCGTCCGGTCGATTTTGCCGGGCTGTTGTCGGTCATCCTCTGCACAATCTCTGCTACTCCGGCGCGCGCCCGCGAGCGCGTCAAGGCGACGTCGGGTGGCCGCGGCGAGCCCGCCATGCGCTTCGGCCTGTATCAGCCATGCCGCGCTGCATTCCAGCAGCCGGCGGCTGATCCCCTTCGGCGGCGGGCGCCGCCAGCGCCGCTGCCAGGATACGGCAAGCTCATCACGGGACATGGCCCGGACGCGGGTGTCGACGGCATTGCGGGCGGCGACGTCGCCGTCGCCGCCCGTGCGCATAGTGTTCTGACTTAGCATCGTCAGGGCGCCGTCAGGCGGCCATGCCATCAGCGCTGGCGGGCGGCGCGGCGCGGTAAACGCTGACACCGTTGCCTTCCTTCGTGCGGCTCACCTCGATCCCGCGCTTGCGGAAGCCCGTCAGCACCGCCCGGACGCTGTGCGGCTGCCAGCCGGTGAACTGCACCATCTCGTCGATGTCGGCCCCCTCACCCCGCCGCAGCAGGTCGAGCAGCTGCGCCTGCCGCGTGCCCGGGCGGAACAGCGGCGTCGAACCGGTATCGACCTCGTCCGGTTCCGGCTTTGCGGCCTGCGATGCCTCGTTCCTGTCTTTGCTCTCGTCGACCTCAGCCCTGCCCTGCCCGGCAACTGCCGCGCGGCCGGTCTTGGTGATGACCCATGCGTCGTCCACCGAGCGCTCAGCCAGGCCACGGCGTTCCAGGGCGCGGAGCATGGCCGCCAGCCCTCCCCCCTTCAGCTGCATGCCGTCCGGCAGCGGCAGAAGCTGGCCGTCGCTAAGGCGCGCGGCGTGGTCGAGAACTGCGATCTGTCTTGTGTTGAGTTTCTGCATGGTCTGTCTCCGTGGTGCTTGTTCCACGCCGGCCCGATGCCGGCGCTGTCACCACGTGAAGCCCGGACCGCGATACGGAGGCCGGGCGGGGACCGGCAGGACGCGCATGTTCGCGTCGCCGGTCCCGACAGCATGCATGCTTCCCCCGCCACCGAAGTCCAATGCAATGTGCAAGTCGTCGGCTGACTCTTGCTCGTTCCCCCTGCCGTGATGGCAGTGCTGTCCCGTCCCTCTGGTCATTCGGGCTGATGGCCCGGTTTACCAGCGGTGATGACCCAACAGGCTGTTTATCGGGTTCGGGATCGTCTCTACTATTGCGTTCAGGGGTATATCGTCAGGTGGCATTGTCAGAGCAATCTGACCCCGGCGCAGCAGAGCTGTATCTGGGTGAGGTCAGATCGCCAACTGTCGCCATTCAGCAAGCGCCGCATCGCGGCGCTGCCTGAAGTCGGTCCGACTGGTGAGATGACGATCGAGGTTGAAATGGTTGTGGATGGCGGCGTGGACGGAGACAAACTTCTGTAGCGTCGCCGGACTTCGGAATCGCTGCATGGATCGTTCCCGTCGTCGGAACGGCTGATAAGAATTTTCCGCCCGGTTGTTCAACCATCTGGTGGTGTCCTGGCGACCGGCGATGCCCAGGTCCGAGAGTGCCGCGCGATAAGAACGAAGGCGGTCGGTTACGATGCTGCGTGGTGAGCTGAATCGCTTCAATGCGCGCTTCAGGAAATCCAGCGCAGCCCTGCGATCCCGCGTCTTCGTGACATAGACTTCCAGTACCTCACCTTCATGATCCACGGCCCGCCAGAGATAGCGTCGCTCGCCGTTGACCCGGACGAAAACCTCATCCATGTGCCACCGCCACTGGATGTGCTGACGAGCCGTTCTCCGCTGCCGTTTTCGAAGATCGGCGGCGAAGATGGGTCCGAAGCGGTTCCACCAGAACCGGACGGTCTCATGGCTGATGTCGATGCCCCTTTCGTGCAGCAGGTCTTCGACCTGGCGCAGCGACAGCGGAAACCGGATGTAAAGCAGGACCGCAGTGCAGATCACCGCCGGCGAGCTGTTGAAATAGCGGAAAGGATTACGCATCCCGACAGCCTACCGAAGGCTGTTCAAAGCGACCTCAGAATTTGGTCTGACAATGCCCCTTTCATGCTTATCCACTCCTTCACCCCATCCAGGATTCAGGCGGAAAACTCTAACTCAAAAAGATCCAGTTTCCGGAGGACAGAGCAGCTCCAATAATATGTGAGACGTGACAATACTGAATACCGCTCTATTTCAATAATATTAATCGACGAATACGAAATACAGAAAATGACCTAATTGAACCGCGCTTGTGACAAAATCCATGGAGAACGGTTTTTTCATTTGATTTTGCGTAACCTGTATCCGCCTTATCAATTCTGTGAGGCGTCACCCGCCGCCTGATTTTTTTTCCATCAAATCGAAAATAGATAAATCGCACATCGTTTCCATCATCTATCGCCTGAAGTAGTTTCTCAATGTTTTTTTCATACTTGGTTGAAGAAGCACTTTGAGGACTTCGATTATGCCTATCTCCCCAGAACTCGGACGTCCCATGGGCGTGAAGGTGGCAGTCTCGGCAAAGAATTTGAAGGTTTTCGCTCTTGTGGGAGCCCCCTGACCGGAGCGGTCGGCGATGGTGAATCTGTACAACGAGACCCGATCCACAATTCTCACAGTGAGCGCCGCGTTCATGGAGGATTGCTTCGCGCCGTTCTTGCCAATCTGGAGGATAGTCCGGCCAATGATCGTAGACTTTTACTATTCCCCTTTGGAGCTTGGCGATCCGGGCATTGAGGTGCGTTGGATCGTCTGCATATTGCGATTCCGGTGTGGAATGGCGGAAAAAAGTGCGTGTTATCTTTCTCAGGCCTTCAAGCACGGGTAGCGCCGACATCTCCTGTGCCTGCTCGCTCAAATCATCGACACGCAAGATTGCCTTATCTAGACACCGAGTATGAATGGATCGTCCGTCGGTGAGGTGGCGCAATCCAATTCTGCCGGCCTCCCCGCATATGAGACAGCGTCCGGTCATGCTTGACATGGCACTGTCAGTGCAATCTGCATCGGGCACATGAGGTGAAAATTGGAATGGGCGTAGCGAAGTGAGCGGGGCATGTCAATTTCGTTCCATCATCGCTGTTCTCTTAATCACGAAGATTGAACCGCGCCGGGTTTGCCGGAAGCTCCAACCTATGAGAATGAGGAGCTGTGACGTGCTCTGTCCTCTGGAACCTGGACCACATAAAGGCTTGGTCTCGTTCCAGCCTGCAACCGTAATCAAATTCCGCAATCCCGCATTGTGCAAGATAATCAGCAATGTTGTCATAGGCCTCTGGTGGGCATTGTCAGAGCAATCTGACCCCGGCGCAGCAGATCTGTATCTGTGTGAGGTCAGATTGCCAACTGTCGCCATTCAGCAAGCGCCGCATCGCGGCGCTGCCTGAAGTCGGTCCGACGGGTGAGATGACGATCGATGTTGAAGTGATTTTGGATGGCAGCGTGAATGGAGACGAATTTCTGAAGCGTGACATCACTTCGGAAACGTTGCATGGATCGCTCTCGTCGTCGGAACGGCTGATAGGAATTTTCCGCCCGGTTGTTCAGCCATCTGGTGGTGTCCTGGCGACCGGCGATGCCCAGGTCCGAGAGTGCCGCGCGATAAGAACGAAACCGGTCGGTGATGATACTTCGAGGTGAGCCGAATCGCTTCAATGCGCGCTTCAGGAAATCCAGCGCAGCCCTGCGATCCCGCGTCTTCGTGACGTAGACTTCCACTACCTCACCTTCATGATCCACGGCCCGCCAGGGATAGCACCTCTCGCCGTTGACCCGGACGAAAACCTCATCCAGGTGCCACCGCCACTGGATGTGCTGGCGAGCCGTTCTCCGCTGCCGTTTTCGAAGTTCGGCGGCGACGATGGGTCCGAAGCGGTTCCACCGGAACCGGACGGTCTCATGGCTGATGTCGATGCCCCTTTCGTGCAGCAGGTCTTCGACCTGGCGCAGCGACAGCGGAAACCGAATGTAGAGCAGGACCGCAGTGCGGATCACCGCCGGCGAGCTGTTGAAATAGCGGAAAGGATTACGCATCCCGACAGCTTACCGCAACCACAACAGATTTGCTCTGACAATGCCGAACTGAATGTCGGGTACTTTTTGACGTCAGGGTTTGTGGGATGGATCAGCGGGTATTTGTAATGGAGGATTCTGGCTGGCCGTAGTGACCGAAGGGAACGCAGATGAGACAGAAATCGGACGCATCGAAGGTCGGGGCAGAGCAGACGGTCTGGGTTATCCGCCGCCGCACCCATGAGCAGTATTCCGCCGAAGGGAATATCCGGATCGTGCTGGCCGGTCTGCGCGGCGAGGACAGCATCTTCTTCAGCTTAGCGTTCTCCGCATCAAGCGCCTAGAGGCGCTTGCATCTTGACGTCAAAATTCTTCTACTGATTGCGCCTCAGACAACTGGAGGAGTCGATCAGTTACTCGAATGCGATAGAGCTTCTTCGCCTCGCAGATCTCGCAGCGTCACGCTACTCGGGTGTGACATTGAATGAGGTCATCGAGGAGTTCGGGGTGTCCGAGCGCACGGCGCAACGAATGTTGCGCGCGATGACCGAAGCGTTTCCTCACTCCGTCCGGATTTGTGACGGCGATGATCGAAAGCGAAGGTGGTCGATTGAAGAGGTGCCCCTCGCTCGCCTTCGGCTCGCCGGCGCCGACGAACTGGAGGCGATAGAATCCGCAATTGTTGCGCTCAGGGACAGAGGTGATGTGAGGCAGGGCAGGGCACTGTCGGATCTACGAAACCGACTCCTCGCGGCGCTGCCGCCGAGCGCTGCTCGGGCCGCGGAGGCAGATGCGGACGCAATGCTGGAAGCACACGGCGTCGCCGCACGGCCTGGCCCGGTCGTCCAGATCGAACAGGTGATTTCGGAGAGGGTCGCCGCGGCCGTGAGAGGACCGTACCGCATGCTCTTTTCTTACGCAGGCGAGCGGCGTGAAGTCGAACCTTATGGGATCCTTATCGGGACTCGTCGCTACCTCGTCGCCCGCCAACCCCAGAAAGGGCCGCAGTATCGCCACTTCCGGCTCGACCGGATCACCGATGCGACAGTGACTGACACCTGGTTCGTTCGCGATCCCGACTTCAACATCGCCGAACATGCAGCCAGAGCATTTGGCACCTATCAGAACGAGGGCGAATACGGCGAGGTTATCTGGCGCTTCTCTGCCAAGGCGGCCGATCGGGCGGCTGAGTGGCGCTTCCATCCATCTCAAACGATGGAACGCCTTCCCGATGGGCGCCTTGAGGTACACTTCTTCGCATCAGGCTGGCTCGAAATGGCTTGGCATCTTTACTGCTGGGGCAACTCTGTCGAGGTTGTTGCACCCAAAGAACTGAAAGCGCTGATCGAGGGTACCAAGAAGAGTTTTGGTGTATTTCCATGATATGTTCGCTATATGTACGCATTCAATTAAACAAATTGCTACTTGCGGGGTCGGCCGACAAAAACTGACACCCTCACCGCATAGATTGCACCTCAGTCGCGCGGGGCGGCAGCACGCGCAGGTCTTTCAGGAGGCGACTACGTGAGTTCCTTTCGATTTATCCATTCCTCAGATCTGCATCTTGGACGGCGCTATGCGAATATTCCTCAACCGCCGGACGGCAATATCCGCGGGCGCATAATGGAGGCGCGGCACGGCGCAATCAGCCGCATTGCCGGGGCGGCGCTTGATCGAGCGGCCGGGCACGTGCTTCTGGCGGGGGACACCTTCGATACGGCAACCCCTTCCCACAGTGTTGTCCGACAAGCACTGACCGCAATGGGCGAGAATGAGAGCGTGCAGTGGTGGCTCCTGCCAGGAAACCACGACAATCTCCAGGAAGCCGAGCCACTGTGGGCTTCGATCCGGCGCGATGCACCGCCCAACGTCCACGTTGTAAGCGAAAATTCCCCAGTGTCACTAGAGGTGGTTCGGTTCGTTTGAACAGTTTCGAGCCGTTTCTTAGGTGGATTTTCCGCTTGGTTATGCCGCCACCGGGATTGGTTGCAACTTGATGTGATATGCCTGATCGGGCGTTTGCCCTTCCAGCGATGAATGCGGTCTCCTTGTGTTGTAGAAGGCCAGGTATCGGTCGATGCCCTGTCGGGCGGCTGACACGCTTTCATAGGCGTGCAGATAGACCTCCTCGTATTTGACGCTGCGCCAGAGCCGTTCGACAAACACGTTATCGCGCCAAGCGCCCTTGCCATCCATGCTGATCTGGATGTCGGCGTCCTTCAGCGCCTTGATGAAGTCAATGGACGTGAACTGTGATCCTTGGTCCGAGTTCATGATCTCCGGCTTGCCATATCTGCGCAGGGCATCATTCAAGGCCTCCAGACACGGCGCTGTTTCCAGCGTCACCGACAGCCGCCAGGCCAGAACCTTGCGGCTGAACCAGTCCAGAACGGCGACCAGATAGACGAACCCTCGGGCCATGGGAATGTAGGTAATATCCATGGCCCAGACCTGATTGGGCTGCGTCACGGCCAGCTTGCGCAGCAGGTAGGGATAGATCCTGTGACCGGGCGCAGGCTTGCTGGTGTTCGGTCTGCGATAGAGCGCCTCAATGCCCATCGTTTTCATGCAGGTTGCCACGTGCAGCCGCCCGGCCGTGAAGCCTTCCTGCCGCAGCAACCCTTTCATCATACGGCTGCCCGCGAACGGGTAGTCCATGTGCAACTCGTCAATTCTGCGCATAAGCTTGAGGTCCGCCGCACTGGTCGGGCGCGGCGCGTAATACAGGCTGCCCCGGCTGATCCCGAGAAGCCGGGCTTGCCGTGTCAGGCTCAGCCTGTGGTCCGGGCCCGTCATTTCCTTGCGCTCGGCAACAGACCGGCCTTGTCGAGCGCGCCCTCTAAAAAATCGTTTTCCAGCGCCAGCTGGCCAATCTTCGCGTGCAGGGACTTTACGTCGATCTGCGGCTCTTTCGCGGCCTTTGGCGTGTCATCGAAGACACCCGTTACGCCCTCAAGCAGCTGATCCTTCCACTGCTTGATCTGATTGGGATGCAGGTCGAACTGCGTCGCCAGCTCGCTCATCGTCCTGTCGCCCTTCAGCGCCGCCAATGCGACTTTCGCTTTGAAGGCAGGGCTGTGGTTCCGCCTGGGTCGTCTTGTCATCTTCGCTCCTTCGTCCCGGCAACGCTGCCGGATTGGGAGCAGAAAATCCACCTAACTCAACTGTCCAGATTTGTCGGGCCACCTCTTACGGACCCTGCTTGCCTCGAGCAGGAGCACTCCCTCGGGCAGCGTCCAAACCTCCAGTTCAACGTCTCGAAGACGCTCGTGGCCCAATCCAATGCCCTGGTAGGCATCGTCATATTTTCGAAGCTCCATCAGCTTCATATAAACGCCGTTCGGATTCCGAAATTTCTCGTTGCCCTTTAGGCCCAACACGGCCGCTGCCGCCCGTATCTCATCGGCCAAGTTGATCAGCGCGCGACTATGTTGCCCTGGAATTCTGGGGGCATGTTGAAGGTAGAATTCTGTCGCAAGGATCAGCTCATCTCGTGACCAATCCGGGTTACGGGTGGGCACAGGGTCTTTCTCCACCTCAAATCCGAGATGCTCAACTACGCGGACTGTTTGTTGCAAACCGCCAGAGAACTCTTTGGCCTCGAGCGCTGTGTAGCCTGGCCCAAGGTGCCCGTGCGCAGCGCCAATGATCGCCTTTGAATCATAGTACCTGCCATCGTGGTGCAGCCTGTATGTTCGCGAGGCGCCGAAGCCGTATTTTTGGAGAAACGCTGTTCTTCCAAGCTCATCAAACTCTTTGCAGGCCGCGAGCACGGCCTCAACGGTAATGTCTGATATCCCCATTCAGGCAGCATGACAAAAAAACGAGGCAACTCAAGGCCTCCATCGTACCGTGTTGAAGTTCAGTGAATTTCCCTAGGAGATTGTTTTCGCGAACCTGAGAAAAATTCCTGTACGTTGGCTGCACTGCTGCTCCGAAATATCTGTGATGGGAGCTCCTAGAGTTCGGTCTTGGTCTGGATCGCTTTCGCCAAGCTGATTGAGCAATGAATGCGAACGCGAATGGGAAGCATGTAATGAATAGAGCGCTAATTGTCGTGTTCGTGATGATCACAGGGGTCACTGTGGGCGCTTCCGCGCAGTCTCGCTCGCTCAACGGAACCGCAAGGGTTGTCGATGGGGACACCATCGAAGTTTCTGGTGAAAAGGTCAGGCTGCACGGTATCGACGCTCCAGAGATCAACCAAGGTTGCCTCTTGCCATCTGGCCAGGCTTATCGATGCGGCGAGGATGCAAAGGTAGTCCTGGAGACGATCATCGGTGGCGCGAGGGTCGCTTGCGAGGTTCTGGACACAGATCGGTATCAGCGTTCAATTGGTCGATGTTTCGCGGGCCATGTCGATGTCGGGGAAGAGAGAGGTGGCCCGACAAATCTGGACAGTTGAGTTAGGTGGATTTTCTGCTCCCAATCCGGCAGCGTTGCCGGGACGAAGGAGCGAAGATGACAAGACGACCCAGGCGGAACCACAGCCCTGCCTTCAAAGCGAAAGTCGCATTGGCGGCGCTGAAGGGCGACAGGACGATGAGCGAGCTGGCGACGCAGTTCGACCTGCATCCCAATCAGATCAAGCAGTGGAAGGATCAGCTGCTTGAGGGCGTAACGGGTGTCTTCGATGACACGCCAAAGGCCGCGAAAGAGCCGCAGATCGACGTAAAGTCCCTGCACGCGAAGATTGGCCAGCTGGCGCTGGAAAACGATTTTTTAGAGGGCGCGCTCGACAAGGCCGGTCTGTTGCCGAGCGCAAGGAAATGACGGGCCCGGACCACAGGCTGAGCCTGACACGGCAAGCCCGGCTTCTCGGGATCAGCCGGGGCAGCCTGTATTACGCGCCGCGCCCGACCAGTGCGGCGGACCTCAAGCTTATGCGCAGAATTGACGAGTTGCACATGGACTACCCGTTCGCGGGCAGCCGTATGATGAAAGGGTTGCTGCGGCAGGAAGGCTTCACGGCCGGGCGGCTGCACGTGGCAACCTGCATGAAAACGATGGGCATTGAGGCGCTCTATCGCAGACCGAACACCAGCAAGCCTGCGCCCGGTCACAGGATCTATCCCTACCTGCTGCGCAAGCTGGCCGTGACGCAGCCCAATCAGGTCTGGGCCATGGATATTACCTACATTCCCATGGCCCGAGGGTTCGTCTATCTGGTCGCCGTTCTGGACTGGTTCAGCCGCAAGGTTCTGGCCTGGCGGCTGTCGGTGACGCTGGAAACAGCGCCGTGTCTGGAGGCCTTGAATGATGCCCTGCGCAGATATGGCAAGCCGGAGATCATGAACTCGGACCAAGGATCACAGTTCACGTCCATTGACTTCATCAAGGCGCTGAAGGACGCCGACATCCAGATCAGCATGGATGGCAAGGGCGCTTGGCGCGATAACGTGTTTGTCGAACGGCTCTGGCGCAGCGTCAAATACGAGGAGGTCTATCTGCACGCCTATGAAAGCGTGTCAGCCGCCCGACAGGGCATCGACCGATACCTGGCCTTCTACAACACAAGGAGACCGCATTCATCGCTGGAAGGGCAAACGCCCGATCAGGCATATCACATCAAGTTGCAACCAATCCCGGTGGCGGCATAACCAAGCGGAAAATCCACCTAAGAAACGGCTCGAAACTGTTCAAACGAACCGAACCACCTCTGAGTTGTCAGGCCGAGAGCCAAAACGACCTCGTGCCAGTTGAGATTTGGGATAGAGAATATTTTCCCCGATCACCCATGTCCCATTGAGATCATTTCCGAAAATGTAGGGTTCTCATTCTCTAACGAGTTCTCCGAGAACACAATTGAAGACCGGTTTTTCGGAGAAAACCGGCTGATCGGGGTCTGGAAACCGTGGTTCAACGTCGATTCGGAACGTTAGGTGTTCGGTCCCGGTGCTCTGCCCCCTGGAAACTCGCCCGTATGAAATTGGAGTTTTCCGGCTCCGATCACGATGGCGCCGTTGACGGCAACCTTATGGCGGAAGAAGTCATCCGACGGCATGGCAACCACACAGCCAGATCCCCTTCCCAATCAGATCCGGTACTACCCTGCAAACCGGCCGCAGCTTCCCTGAAACCCGATAAATGTTCCCTGATGCAGGTCCCCAAATTCCCTGTTCCTGTGAGCAGGGAATTTGGGGCGCGAACCCGCGGAAACGCTGGGCTGCAGGCGCGGCTGATAGGCTAATCAGGCCCAGAATCAGGAATTTTCCCTGTAAATTCCCTGTATATCAGGGGCAGGATGCAAGAGACCGGTTCGGCGGGGACTGCGGACACCACCATCCCTTCTCCCGCGAACCCACGGCCCCACTGCGTGCCGACATGACCTCGGGCGACCGGTGGATCGGATTTTCCAAGGCTGCGTCACGCCAGCCTGGCTGTGGGCTGGAGGTCCGGGGGATCCTGCAATCCTGCCGGTCCACTCGGGCATCTGGCTTCAGAAGCCGGCCAGCAGCCACACGCCCCAGGCCGTCAGGCCCAGACCCAGCGCCTGGCCGAACCAGCGCCCGACCGGGATCGTCTTCTCCACCAGCACAAGCAGTGTCAGCCCGGCAATCCAGTAGATGTTCATCACGCCGCCGACGAACAGCAGGGCCATCAGAAACCAGCAGCAGCCGACGCAGTAGGCGCCATGCTCGAGCCCCATGCGCCAGGCACCGCCCAGACCGTTTCGCCAACGGCCCAGCACGAACTGCAGCGGCGAGCGGCAGTGGCGCAGGCACATGTGCTTCAGCGGCGTAAGCTGGTAGAGCCCGGCAGCAACGAGGATCGCACCGCTCAGCACACCGCTCGTGCTCTTCAGCATGGGCGAGATCAGGCCGCTGGCCTCCAGGCCCCATTGCAGGGCAACCGCCACGACACTGAAGACCGCCCATGCCACGGCATAGGCGAGCGTGAAGAGCACGACCGGCAGGGCTGGCAACGCGCCGTGTTCAGGCCGCCGACTGATCTTCGCGAACATCATGATCATGGGCGCGGCGGAAGGCAGCATCATTGCCACCATCATGAGCCACCACATCATGAACATCAGTCCGGCATAGGCAGCATCCCAGTCGGCACGCATGCCCATCTGCATGCCCGCCCCCGCCAGCAGATAGGCCCAGCAAAGCAGAGAGATCAGCGCGATGGCACTAAGCAGGTAGATTCGCTCGCCAGTCCGCATACGGACCGAGCCAGCGTCCCGCGATGGTTCCGGACCGGGTTGATTCATCTATGCGGCCCTTCGGCTAGCCTTGCCAGGAGACCGGCATGATTTCGGCGCTGCGGTCGTCGAAGTTCCAGATCCTGCCGAAGGCTCGCACGCGCCCGCGTTTCGCCTGGGCCACGGTGATCTCCGGGCCGGGCCAGTACTCGGAGTTCGTGATGGTGACGGGCCGGTCCAAATCGTTGCCGGCAATGGGCTCGACATCGCCCCATATGTGCTGCCCGACCTGAATATGCCGTGCGGCGCCATCGGCGACATAGGTGATCGGCGCCCGCTCAAAGCCCAGATTTGTGCTGACCAGCACATCGAAGACAACCAGTGGACCGCCTGCCTGGCCCGTGAAGAGCTGTGTCAGCGCTTCGAATGCGTCGTCGTCGGCCTGCTCGTCGATATAGCCGGCCAGCGTGTAGTTCCCGCGTGACATCAGGCCTGGAATGTCGAGCAGCAGTCCCACCTTCAGGCCCGAAAGATCGGTCTTCCCGAAATGACCCTTGTCGATGTTCAGGCCGAACCAGGCCTGGCAGTAGCCTTCCGTTGGGGGATGCTGACCGAGAGAGATGACGCAGGGACAGAAGACCGCGCAGTTGCAGTTCACCACAAGTTCGCCTTCGATCATCCAGCCCATCGCGATGCCCCCCTTATCCGCAATCCCTCTGGAGCATATAAAGGTTGCAGTGCCTGTGAAAGGGCGCTGCCGCCCCCTGGCAGCCTGACGCGACCACATCAGATCTGCTCCGGCAATGCCCGCATCATTCAGACCGTTGACACTGTTGACGTTGCATCGGTCCCTGGCTGATGCAACGCTCCGGATACCGAAGACGAACCTCAACGGGCAAAAGGTCGTTTCATGTTCACGGTCCTGAGCGGCGTCTGGGCTCTCCTTCTGGGTATCGTGCTGATCATGCTCGGCAACGGCATGCACTTCACGCTCATCGGTCTGCGGGGCGGGATAGAGGGGTTCACCTCGCCGGAACTGGCGATTGTCACGTCCGGGTACTTTCTCGGCTTTCTGCTGGGCGCACAGCTGACGCCATCGCTGATCCGGCGGGTTGGCCATGTGCGCGTCTTCGCCGCGCTGGGCAGCTTCATGTCCGCCGGACTGATCGCGTTCACGCTGTTGGCCGAACCATGGGCCTGGGTGCTGCTGCGGTTGCTTGTCGGGTTCTGCATGTCAGGCATATATGTCGCGGCAGAGAGCTGGCTGAACGACGCGGCGACCAACGAGAACCGCGGAAAAGTGCTGTCGGCCTACATGATTGCACAGACGCTGGGCATCATCGGAGCACAGGGGTTGCTGACCCTTGGAGATGCGGGAACCGCCGGGCTCTTCATCGTCGCGTCGATCCTTGTCTCGATCTCATTTGCACCAATACTGCTGTCCGTCAGTCCGGCACCGGTGACCGAGGTTGCCCGTCCCATGTCATTGCGCAAGCTGTTCGCGCGTTCGCCGCTCGGTACCGTCGGGATATTCCTGCTTGGCAGCGTCTATGCCACCCAATCGGGCATGGGCCCGGTCTTCGGCACGAAGATCGGACTGACCGCATCACAGATCTCGCTTTTCGTTGCGATGCTGTTCGGCGGGGCGCTGCTGCTTCAGTATCCTATTGGCTGGCTTTCTGATCGAATGGATCGCCGCAAGCTGATCTTTGGTGCAGCCGCCCTCGGTGCCGCAACCTGCATGCTGAGTTGGGTCGTTGGAGGAAACCTCTGGCTTCTGATGGCCGCTGCCTTCTTTGCGGGTGGTGTGACAACGCCGCTCTATGCGCTGTTCCTGGCATATACCAACGATTTCCTGTCGGCCGAAGACATGCCATCCGCATCCGGAGGTCTCATACTGACCTTCGGTGTTGGTGCCATTCTGGGACCATTGATCACCGGCTGGGCGATGCAACAGATCGGGCCCTCCGCTTTCTGGCTCGTCCTCGGCACAACCTTCGGGTCCATCGCCCTTTACGCGCTCTTCCGCATGACGAGACGCCCGCCGGTTCCGGTGGCGGACACCGAGAGCTATCTGGGTGTGCTGCCTACCGCCTCGCCTGTTGCCGTGGAGTCAGCGGGTGCCTGGGCGACAGAGCAGTCCGACGCGAAGAGCGAGGACGGAACCACTCCCTGACGGACAATCGGCCGCCATCCGCCAGTGCAGACCGGTTTCCGTTCGAACGCGACACGTCCGGTCGAAACGGTGACGGAACAATGTTCGGGAGCCCTGCGCATTCAGCATGGCCAGGCAGCCACCACGCGCGCTATCGATGGGAGAGGAGGGCCGCGACGATGGACGAACCTGCCGACGTATTCCTGTCGCCTGAATCATGAGCACGCCGCGATCCAGCGGGGCGGGCCAGCCGACCCATCATTTTCGGGCAGAACCGACGCCGCGCGAGAATCTGCTGGGAATTGCGTTCATGCTCATGGCGAGCCTGACGCTGCCGGCGATGAATGCCGGCGTTAAGTACCTCAACGACTTCTACCCCAGCGGCCAGATCGTCTGGGCCCGCTATGCCGGGCATCTCCTGGTCATGATCGTCGCCTTCATGCCGTTCCACGGCATCGTCCTGTTGCGCAGCAAGCGAACGGGCATCCAGCTCGTGCGCTCGCTGCTGCTGTTCATCTCGACGGCATTCTTCGTCTACGCGCTGCGCTACCTCGAACTTGCGGTGGCCATGGCGATCGTCTTCACGACGCCCATCGTCGTTACCGCACTCTCCGTGCCTTTCCTCGGAGAGAAGGTCGGCCCGAGGCGTTGGGCGGCCGTCGCGGTCGGCTTCGTGGGGGCACTGATCATCATCCAGCCGGGTGGCGCGGGCTATCACTGGGCGATGCTTCTCGTCGTGGCCAACATGATCATGTTCTCTGTCTACCAGATACTTACGCGGAAGATCGCCGCGGATGACACACCTGAAACGACCATCACCTACACGGCAATGGTCGGCGCCGTCGCCGCCGGTCTCTTCTTCCTGGTCGAGCCCGGAGTCTGGCCCATCTCGGTCTGGCACTGGCTCCTGTACTTCCTGATCGGTGTGCTCGGTGGCTTCGGACAGTACTTCGTGGTCAAGGCCTTCCAGTACAGCCTCGCGTCGGTGGTGGCGCCCATCACCTACATTCAGCTCGTCGTTTCCGGGCTCTTCGGCTACCTGATCTTCACTGAAATTCCCGACCTCTGGACCTGGATTGGTTCAGCAGTCGTGGTCGCTTCGGGGCTCTACATCACCTATCGCGAGCGGCACCGGAAGCCGTATCCGAACCGCTGAACAGCCCCGGAGTGGTCCTGACACCGCGCGGCTCTTCTTCCGCCGCGTTTCGAGCTCGACAGTTGGCAGCATCGAGGTGAATCACCCCGCTCCCTTCGCAAGCTGCCCCAGGATGCTGGTGTAGTTCTCGACCCCCTGCGCGCCCGTCACCAGATGCTTGCGGTCGAGGACGACGGCGGGGACGCCGCGGATGCCTTGCTGGAGCCAGAAGTTCTCGATCTGGCGGACGTCCGTCGCGAAGCGCTGGTCGGCCAGAACCGCCAGGGCCTCGGCCCGGTCGAGACCGGTCTCGCTCGCCACGTCGGCCAGCACGGCGTCGTCGGAGAGATCGCGGCCATCGGTGAAATGGGCGGTGAACAGTGCCAGCTTGAGGTCGTGCTTGCGACCCTGGGTGTCCGCCCAGTGCAGCAACTGGTGGGCATTGAACGTGTTGTGCATCCGCATGTCGTCGGTGTAGCGGAAGTCGAAGCCGAGATCCGCGCCGATGGCGGTCATCTGCTTGCGGCTCTTGTCGGACTGTTCCGGTGTCGAGCCATATTTCTCGGCAATGTGCTCCCGGACGTTCTGCCCTTCCGGGGGCATGTCGGGGTTCAGTTCGAACGGGTGCCAGTGGATGTCGTGCGCGGTGCCCGTGGCGTCCAGCGCCTCCGCCAGCTGGCGGTAGCCGATGATGCACCAGGGACACATCACGTCGGACACGATATCGATGCGAAGTGGCTGGGTCATCTGGTCATCCTCTCGATCATGTCCGCGCGCGCCGCATATCGGCAGGCGCCTGTGCCCGACAATAGTCCATGCTGGCGACGGCGCGAAAGATGGCCGGTTCGACGCTTCGCCTTGCGACCCCTCTCCGGTACGCCGAGTTTCGCACGTCAGACCGCGACCACATCAGATCTGCGCTGACCCTACCCTGCCCCGCCCGTACACTGAGGCGCTGTTAGACGCCGGTTGCGGCAAGCTGCTATAGCGTTCATCCCGACACCGTTCCACACTGGGACACACGGTATGGCGCATCCGGGGAGGGAGACGCATGACCGCATCGAAGGCGCTTGACGAACCGGCGTTCGTCGAACGGCTGGCCAGAGCCTCGCGCCGACGCTTCGGCACGCGCGCCGACGTCGTGCCTGTTGGCGAACCAAGCATGGGCGGCATCAATCATACCGCCATCTTCGAGGTGACCGAAACCAACGGTGTGGCCCGACGGCTGGTGCTTCGCCGTGAGACCTACGAGGGGGTGGGAAATCCGTTCCTGCCGTCGCACAAGCAGTACCAGCTGCTGGAGCTGGCGCACGCACGTGGCCTGCCGGTACCGGAACCTGTCTTCGAACTGGATTCCGCGGATGACCTCGGCCGAGGGTTCGTCATGGGGTTCGTCGAGGGTGAGACCCTGCCACGACGGATCAACAGTGATCCGCAATTTGACGCAATCCGCCCGGGACTGGCGGCGCGCTGCGGTGAGCTGCTTGCGGCAATCCACGATTTCGGCCTCGGGGCCACCGGCTTCCTGGCCGATGTACCCGATACTGCTGACCCGCTGGCGGCGCAGCGCGAACGGCTGGACCTCTACCGGGAGCCGCATCCGGCGCTGGAACTCGGTCTGCGCTGGCTGGAGCTGAACCGCCCGATCGGCGGCGAGACGGTGTCACTGCACGGCGATTTCCGGAACGGAAACTTCATCGTCAACGAGACAGGAATCGTTGCCATCCTCGACTGGGAATGCAGCCATCACGGTCGCCCCTTGGAGGATCTCGGCTGGCTCTGCGTTCCGTCCTGGCGGTTCGGCAATCTGGCCCGGCCTGTCGGTGGCTTCGGCGCGCGCAAGGACCTCTATGCGGCCTACGAGGCCGCGAGCGGACGGAAGGTCGACGACGACGAAGTCCGCTACTGGGAGATCTTCGGCATGGTCCGCTGGGCCATCCTGAACGTCATGCAGGGCTTCGGCCACGTTCACGAGGGCCGTCGCTCCATGGTCTGGGCCGCCTGCGGTCGCAATGTCGCCATGGTCGAGCACGAACTGATGCAGGCACTGAGCGGGAGGGCTCCAGAATGAACCAGGATCAGCCAGCCGCTCATGATCTGGTCAGTACGGTGCGGGAATACCTGGAGGGTCTTGCCGGGACGCTGAGTGAGGAACATCGGTTCGATCTGCGGGTCGCGATCCACTTGCTCGGCATCGCCGAGCGGGAGATCCGTGACCGGCCGGACCTTGGTGACGAAGAACGTGTGGCGCTGCGGGGCCTGACGGGCGCCGGAGAGGACGAAGACGAAATCGATGCGCTCTGCCGGGCGCTGCGCGCTGGCGATCTGGATGATCGCTGGGACGCCGCGTTTGCGGCGGTGCTGCGCACCGTGGAACTGAAGATGGAGGTCGTGCGGCCCTCGGCGCTGAAACGACCCGAAAACCGAGAGGTCAGCCGATGAACTTCGAGTTTCCCGAGAAGGTGATGCAATTGAGTGCGCGGGTCAGCGCCTTCATGGACGAGCATGTCTATCCGCTGGAGCATGAATACGACCGTCACGTGGCCGAGGCAGGCGGATGGACCACGCCGCCTGTGCTGGACGATCTGAAGGAACGTGCCAAGGAGGCCGGACTCTGGAACCTGTTCATGCCTGACGCGCGTTACGGTGCCGGGCTGACCAACCTGGAATATGCGCCGCTTGCCGAGATCATGGGTCGCGTCGAATGGGCTTCCGAGGTCTTCAATTGCTCGGCCCCGGATTCGGGCAACATGGAGACGCTTGCCCGCTACGCCGACGATGACCAGAAGCGTGCATGGCTGGAGCCGCTGCTGGCTGGCGAAATCCGCTCCTGCTTCTCCATGACCGAGCCTGCAGTCGCTTCCTCGGACGCGACCAATATCGAATGCCGGATCACCCGTGACGGCGATGACTACGTCATCAACGGCCGAAAATGGTTCTCGTCGGGATTTGCCAATGAGCGCTGCAAGCTGGTGATCGTCATGGGGAAGACCGATCCGGATCACCCGGACCGCCACCGACAGCAGTCGATGGTTCTGGTACCGAGGGACACGCCCGGCCTGCGTCAGGAGCGTAACCCCACCACCTTCGGCTATTCCGGCGCGCCTGGCGGTCATCCTGAGATTGTGTTCGAGAATGTCCGCGTGCCTGTCTCGAACATGCTTCTGGGTGAAGGCCGGGGCTTCGAGATCGCGCAGGGCCGTCTGGGACCGGGTCGCATCCATCACTGCATGCGCTTCATCGGTTCTGCGCAGCGCGCGCTGGAACTGATGTGCAGGCGCGCCGAAAGCCGGACAGCCTTCGGCATGAAGCTTTCCGAACACGGTTCGTTGCGTGAGGATATCGCACGGTCTTTCTGTGAGATCGAGCAGGCGCGACTGCTGACGCTCAAGGCAGCCGACAAGATGGACCGCGAGGGCAACAAGGCTGCCCGCGACCTGATTGCCGCCGCCAAGATCGTTGTGCCGAAGATGGCGACCAAGGTCATAGATCGTGCCATGCAGGTGCACGGCGCCAAGGGCTTCACGGAGGATACTTTCCTGCCCAAGGCCTGGACCTGGGCGCGCTACATCCGCGTGGGTGACGGGCCCGACCAGGTCCACATGTCATCACTCGCCCGACAGTTGCTGAAGCGGTACGCCGGGTGAGGAACACCGGCAGCCTGCGTCCGCCTGGAACACGTGCGCTTTCCAGAACGCCCATCGCTTCCCTGAAACCCGCTCGGGGTTCCCCGACGCGGCTTTTCATCGGTGAGCCGCTGAAATCGCGGCAAGCATTGCGCATCCCGAAAGCCTGCCGCGCCCACATCTGATTTGCGCTGCCAATACCCGCCGGTATCCTGACCGGGGAGAAATCGCATTCGGGGAGGCAGGGAATGCGCGAGAAGACGATCACCGGTTACTGCAATCCATTCTCGGCAACGCCGGGCGAGACTGTCGGTTTCATGGTCTCGACCTACGCACCCGGCGACTACGAGGCCGAACTGGTAAGGGTGCGTGCCGGCGACGATTTCAGCGACGAGAGCGTGGGGGTGATCGAGGATGTGGTCCCGGCGGATTTCGCCGGTCGCTATCCTGGCCGGCATCAGCCGCTCCGGCCCGGCTCCTGTGGTGTGATCGGGGACGGCGACCGCATCGGCGCGCTTGGTGCCCTGACCGTTGCAGCCTGGATCTGGCCAACGCTGCCCGGTGGCCGGACGCAGACGATCATCGGCTGCTGGGACACGGACCGCCGGGCCGGGTTCCGCCTGCTGCTCGACGCCGACGGCGCGCTGGCGCTGGAAATCGGCGACGGCAAGGGCGGTACTGCAATCGCTTCCACCGGATCGCCCCTGGTCCAGCGCCAGTGGTATCGCGTTTCCGCCAGCTACGACGCGGAGACCGGTGAGATCTGCCTGAGCCAGCAGCCCGACGTCCTGTCGCCGGGCCAGAGCGTGGCCACTGGCGCTGCCGAGGTGCACGCGACGCTGGAACAGGGACTCCGACCGGACCCGGGCCATGCCCCGATCATGTTCGCCGCCAGCACCGGCGCCGAGGGTCCCACGGATCACTACAACGGAAAGATCGACCGGCCACGCATCGCTGCACGCGCCCTCGACCAGGCGGGTGTGGAGCAGTTGATGGCCGCCGGGCCTGACGAATCACTGGGCGGCGACCTGATCGGCTGCTGGGATTTCGGCTGCGACATTGTCACGGACCATGTCACCGACCTCGGCCCGGCGGGGCGGCATGGCAGGCTGGTCAACCTGCCGGCGCGGGCGTCAACCGGCTTCAACTGGACAGGTGAAGCCCATGACTGGCGGGAGAAGCCGGAGCACTATGGCGCCGTGCACTTTCACGACGACGACCTCTACGATGCGGGCTGGGAGCAGGATTTCACCTTCACCATCCCGGCGGAACTGCCCAGCGGGCTCTATGCGGTTCGTCTGCGCCACGGTGCCGATGTTGACCGCATTCCCTTCGTTGTCCGCCCGCCGCTCGGCAAGGCGACAGCACCGGCAGTGTTCCTGATGCCGACGGCATCCTATCTTGCCTACGCAAACTGCAAGCAGCGCCTGAAGGCCAACCCGCTGTTCGGTGACGGGCGACCGACGTGCGTCAATGACGCTTTCCTGAGCGCCCATCCGGAACTGGGCAGTTCGACCTACGATCTCCACAGCGACCGCTCCGGCATTCAGTACTCGTCCAGACTCAGGCCGGTGACCAATATGAAGCCCGCTGACAACTGCCCCTGGGGAATGCCGGCCGACTGCAACATCCTCGCCTGGCTCGACCATATCGGCGAGCCCTTCGACATCGTCACCGACGAGGATCTGCACCAGCATGGTTCGGCTCTGCTTGCGCCCTACCGCTGCGTGATCACAGGCTCGCATCCTGAGTATCACTCGACCGCAATGCTGGACGCGCTGGAGACCTTCACCGGCCAGGGTGGGCGGCTGATGTACATGGGCGGCAACGGCTTCTACTGGCGCGTCGCCTTCCGTGACGATCTGCCGGGCGTGCTGGAGGTGCGTCGCGCCGAGGACGGGACCCGCGCCTGGATCGCCGAACCCGGTGAGTACTATCACGCCTTCAACGGCGAGTATGGCGGCCTGTGGCGACGGCAGGGAAGGCCACCGAACCGGCTGGTGGGCGTCGGCTTTGCCGCCCAGGGTTTCGACCGGAGCAGCTATTACCGCCGCCGTCCGGAGGCCGACGATCCGCGCGCCGCCTTCATCATGGAAGGTGTCACTGAGGAGATCATCGGCGATTTCGGTACGATAGGCGGCGGCGCGGCAGGTGAGGAGATCGATCGCCACGACGTCCACCTCGGCTCGCCGCGTCACGCCCTGGTGGTCGCGACTTCCGAGGATCATGGAGAGCTGATGCTGCGCACCAAGGAGGAGTTCCTGTCGATCATTCCATGGTTCGACGACCCCAAGGTGCGCGCCGACCTCACCTTCTTCGAATGTCCCAACGGCGGTGCGGTGTTCTCCACCGGGTCGATCAGCTGGGCGGGAAGCCTGAGCCATGAGAACTGGGACAACAATGTGTCCCGGATCACCACGAACGTGCTGCGCCGCTTCATCGATCCGCAGCCCTTCGAACTGCCCGGCGAGACCGCCGCAGGAGGCCGCAAGTGAGTCAGCGCAGTTCCTTCTGGTTCGCCCATCCGTTCCGCGTCCGCTACGCCGAGATCGACGGTCAGGGCATCGTCTTCAACGCCCATTATCTAACCTACTACGACACCGCGATTACCGAGTATCTGCGCCACCTGGGCTATGACTACGAAGCTGAGGTCAAAGAGACCGGCGACGATTTCCACCTCGTCAAGTCGATCGTGGAATACAAGGCTCCGATCCGCTTCGACGAGGAAATCGAGGTCGGCGTCCGCGTGCCCCGCATCGGCAGTTCGTCGCTGATCTTCGAACTCGGCATCTTCGGCAAGGGCGAGGGCCAGCCCCGCGCCACAGGCGAGAACATCTGGGTCAACACGAACCAGTCGACCCACAGGCCGGTACCGGTTCCCGACCAGCTTGTCGAACTGATCCGCGGTCTGGAAGGCGCGGCGCTGGAGCTGGCACGACCTGGATGAGGGCGGGCGGCACCAGGGCCATCTCCCGTGGACCAAGGTGCCGAACCCTATTCGTTGTGTGGCTGGAATCTTCGATGGGTATGCGCAGCGGCGTGGCTGATGCCGGGCAGTCAATCCGGCGGCTTGTGCCCGGGATCAGCAACTTCCCCTGCGAACAGGGCGCTGGATGCATGTGACCGGTTCGGCGGGGTTTTGCGGATACCCCCCTTCCCCCGCAGTCCGGCCCCGCGACGGGACCGCCTCCGTTCAGGTCGTGTGCCAGTCCTGCAGGTCGGCCTTGCCGAAGGTTTCATAGGCTTCCACGACATCGATCTCCCTCGCGATGACGCCCTCGTCCGAGACCATTCGGGAGGGATGAAGCAGCCTGCGACCCAGCGGTCGCCCGTCAGCAGGATCGAACGTCGATTTCTCGAACCCTCGTGCATTGCAGTTGAAGATCAGGGCGGGAGCGTCCTTGCCTGCAGAGAACCAGTGGGCATTGCGCGCCCATTCGTGGGCCAGAAGACGGCTGCCGACGGGCAGTTGGCCGCTCGACAATGGTTTCAACAGAACATGATTGCCGTCGATCCGGCGCACACGCTCATACTCACGGCCCGAGATCCGTCCCTCCAGTATCACCTGCACCGAAGTCACATTGTGATGGTGATGCGGCGGATGCACCTCACCAGGCTGCAGGTGGATGATGCTGATGGTGATATCGCGTCCGCCGAAGTCCTTGCGCCAGATCGTGACATCCGCGCCCTTGCTCCGCGCCTGATCGGCGGCAGCGGCGACCGTCTGCTGAACGTCATCGCGTTCCAGCGCGGCAATCACGCCTCGCTGGAAACCGGCACCGTCGATTTTTCCCTCCTCGAAGTCCGATAGCAGCGGATCAAGCTGCGTGCGAAAGGGGCCATCGTGATCGACGTCCGGCCTTGCCTCACCCATGCGGCTGTTGTTGGGAACAGATGAGACGGTCATTGCAGGTCGGCCTCATAGCTTCTGAGGCCCTTGCGGATGTGTTCCCGCCGTTCCGCGCCGATCATGTCATCGCCGCTGCGGTAGATGTCGGCCACCCGCTTTGCCATATCAGAGATGGTCTGGCTGTCCTCACTGTTCGAACGCCTGACCCGCAGCACCGTATCGCCGCCATAGGTCGGTATCGGCGATGTGACCCTGTCGGTCGGCAGCATCGGATCCTCACCCTTGCCGTGGTTCTTGATCGCGTTCCTGAGCCGACGGCGGTAGAGGCTGACACCCCGGTCGGTGGCACCCAGCCGCTCACGCTTGTGCACCGTGCGCGGGCCCTGGCTCGACCAGGCCTCGTAGTCGCCGGGGTCGCGCTGCATCTCCTCGTACGACCGCTGGTCGGTCTGGCCATAGAAGTCGACGCTGTTATAGCCGCAGAGATCCTTCCGTCCCCGCCCGTGAGGATCGGTCTCCTCGTTGAAATGTCGCCAGGCGATGGTGATGGAGTTCTCGTCATCCACAGGCACCACCCACCGGGTCAGCCCCGTCCGCACGAAGTAGGTCGACTTGTCGCCATCGACATGCATCCCCCCGTTCTGGGAGAAGTTCGGCAGCATGTGGTCGTGAATGCGGAACCAGAGGAAATCCTCCACCCGACGCGTGGAGGTATAGAAGATGCCGTTGCCCGCCGCCCGCTCGTGATAGTCGACGGTCGGCAGGTTCACCAGATTGGCCTGGAACTGCACCCGGTTCATCAGCGAATGCAGGAAGGACACATGATAGGGATCGATGCCGTTCTCGAACATCTGCACCCAGTTCGCGGGTGATGGCACCAGATAGGGCACCATCTCGTCATCCGGCAGATCCATGGTGTCGAAGTAGGGGAACGCGGGCATCAGCTCGGGCGGTCCCATGTAGGCGAAGATCATGCCCTTGAACTCGACGACCGGATAGGCGCCGTGGCACGTCCGCCCCGCAATCTTGCTGGTGGCCGGTTCGCCGGGGGTTTCCAGGATCGTTCCGTCGGTCCCGAACAGCCAGCCATGGTAGCAGCAGCGCAGCCCCCGATCCGTCACGATGCCATACTCCAGCGAGGCATTGCGGTGACTGCAGAGCAGGTGCAGCAGGCCATATTCGCCGGTCTTGCCACGGAACAGGACCAGGTCCTCGCCCAGCCGCCGGATACGCAGCGGCAGTTCACCGACCATCGACGCCATGGCGATCGGATGCCAGTAGCGGCGCAGGTATTCGCCACACGGCTCGCCGGGGCCGACCTTCGTAAGCTCGTCATCAGGCGCCAGCGATTGCAGGTTGTTGCGTTCATAGCCCTTGAAAGCGCCGGTTGGCAGTTCGGGTATCGAAGTCATGCGATTTTCCTGTGGTCTTGTGCCATGGTGCAGTGCACCATGATCGTCTGAACCGGAGGTGGTCCAATGCGGGATGAGGCTGGCAGAGAGCCGTCGGCAGGTGCGAACTGGCTGGCGGCAGACATGCAGGGAGTAACCATCACGCCCGGAGAACTGACCGGTGTCGAACGGACAGCCCTTCGGTTGAATGAGGTGACGCGCGACTTTGCGGACGCGGAACCCTTCATCTGCGACCCGTTTGCCTTCGGCGCCGCGCTGCGCCAGGCATCGGACGGCTCGTGATGGGCGAGGTTGCACAGCTCTCCGAGAAGATGGTCCGGGGTGAGGCCACAAGCGTGGCGCTTGCCGAGGAGCGGCTTGCCGGCATCGCCGGGACTGCGGTCAACCTCAACTGCTTCATTCATGTCGCTGCGGAGAGCGCCCTGACAGCCGCCGGAAATGCCGACCGTGAGCGTGGCGCGGGACGCACGCGCGGTCCCCTGCACGGCATTCCCATGGCCTGGAAGGATGTGCTGGTCACGGCGGAGCGGCGACCGACCGGCGGCGCGATTCCGTCGCAGGAATCCGGGGGACCGCAATCGACCATCGCGGACCGCCTGCTCGCGGCGGGCGCGGTCCCGCTGGGGGCGCTCAACATGGATGAATTCGCAGCCGGCGGAACCGGGGCCAACGCGCACTTCGGGCGCTGCACCAACCCCTGGGACACGCGCCGCATCACCGGCGGTTCGTCCGGCGGATCCGCCGCTGCGGTCGCCGCCGGGCTGGTGCCTTTCTCCATCGGGTCCGACGCGGGAGGATCGACCCGCCTGCCCGCTGCCATGTGCAGCGTCACGGGCCTGAAGCCGACCTATGGACGGATCAGCCGCAGCGGTGCGCTCGCCAGAAGCTGGTCCATGGACTGTCTTGGCCCCGTGGCCCGCTCCGCAGAAGATTGCGCCACGGTGTTCCAGGTGATCGCCGGACCTGACCCGGCGGACCCGACCACGCTCGGCGCGCCCGCTGTCGCGCCCTTGCCACAGACGCTGGACGGCGTCCGGGTCGGCGTTGCGCTGTCCGACGCGGACGAAGGCATCGCGGACTGGACGCGCCAGGCACTCACGGAAGCGGTGGCGGTGTTCGCGGACCTCGGCTTCGCGCCGTTTCCGGTAGAGTTGCAGCATGTGGCTGCCTGCAACGACCTGCAGCAGATACTCGTCAAATGCGAGGCCGCGACAATGCACGGCAGACGTCTGCGCGAAGCCCCGGAAACCATCGGGATCGAGGCGCGCAGCGTCATTCGCGAAGGGCTTCTGATCCCGGCGACACGCTACATCGAGGCGCTTTCCCTGCGTCAGCCGATGCTTGAGCGTTTCGTGTCGGCGGCCTTCGCCAGCGCCGATGTCATCCTGGCGCCGGTCTATCCCGATGAGGCGCCGGAGGCGGATGCCGGGGACCGCGATCCCCGTTCGATCGAGGCCGCCTTCACCGCCTCCGCGCGACATACCCGCTACGCCAATTATCTCGGATTGCCCGCACTGAGCGTGCCCGCGGGCTTCGGCCCGAACGGCATGCCGCTGGCGTTCCAGCTGATCGGACGTCCGTTCTCGGAGAGCCTGCTGCTGGCCACCGCCATGCGGTTCCAGAGCGTCACATCCTTCCATCTGCGACGGCCGCCGGTCCATCTTCAGACCGCATAGTCCGGGCAGACATCCTTCGCGAGCTTCGTCAGAGCGGTCCAGTCGCGTCCATTCTCATCGACGGGGCCGCGCGCAGCCATCTGGCCGGCGGCATGTGCGACGGTCTTCTCGTCGGGCCAGACAAGGTGCTCGATACCGCCGACGCTCATGGCCGCGACCTGCGCCCGGCAGGCCATTTCGAGATAGTGATGCCGGAAGAATGCCTCCGCGACCGTGCGGCCGGTGACGAGCACACCATGATTGCGCAGGATCATCACGTCGTTCCCGGCCAGGTCACGCACCAGCAGGCGCCGCATCTCCGGCTCGAACTCGAACCCGTGAAAGTCGTGGTAGCTCAGCTTGTCGTGAAAGATCAGCGCATGCTGCGACAGAGGCAGCAGACCGCATTTCTGCGCGCCGATGGCCATGTTGGCCGGACTGTGCGTGTGAAACACCGCATTCACGTCGGGACGCGCATCCAGGATACCACCGTGAATGACCAGTCCGCCCGGGCTGACCCGCCCTGCGGGAGAGCTCGGGTCATCACCATGAAAACCGGAACTCAGCAGGCTGGAGGCGGTCACCTGCTCGAACATCTCGTCTTCGCGCTTGATCAGGAAATGGTCGGGCCGATCCGGAATCCGCACTGACAGGTGGTTGTAGGTCAGGTCATCGAAACCGGATCGCTGGATCATGCGGTGGGCCAGCGCGAGGTGCTGGCGCTGCCGCCATTCCGCGGCGGTGAACCGGGCGTCCTGCCCGGAGTCTTTCGTGCTTGCTTGCATTCTGTCAGTCCTCCAGCAGAAAGCCGCTTTCCGGTTGCCAGACAACGCCCACCTCGGCGCCGGCCGTCAGTCCGGCGACAGCGCTCGGGTGCATGTCCACGACGAATGTCTGCGCCATGCCGATGCCCACCTCGATCTTGATGACGTTGCCGACGAACCGGGTCGACATGATCTGACCATCCAGCCGGTTGGCACCGTTGACGGCGGTTTCCTTGGGCACGATCGTCAGTTGCTCGGGGCGGACACCAAGTACCGCCGAACCCGTGGGCACCCGCCGCTCCGCAGGCATGACCACCTTGATCTCGCTGCCATTGAAGCCTGCAACCGCATGATCGGAACGCTGCTCCGCGCCGGTTACGGGCAACAGGTTGATCTGGCCGATGAAGTCCGCAACGAACTTGGTCTTCGGCGTGTCGTAGAGTTCCTCCGCCGACCCGATCTGTTCCAGCACGCCCTCGTTCATGACCGCGATGCGGTCGGACATGTTCATGGCTTCGATCTGGTCATGCGTGACGTAGATTGTCGTGATACCGAGGCTCTTCTGGATATTGCGCAGCTCGATCTGCATCGATTCCCGCAACTTCAGGTCCAGCGCGCCCAGCGGCTCGTCCATCAGCAGCACCCGTGGCGTATGTGCCACCGCGCGGGCGACAGCGACCCGCTGCTGCTGGCCGCCGCTCAGTTCCGTCGGATAGCGGTCCTTCACCCCTGGCAACTCGACCAGCTGCAGCAGGTCCCAGACCCGTGTCTTGATCTCGCCCGCTGACGCACCGCGTTCCTTCAGGGCAAAACCGATGTTTTCTTCGATCGTCATGTGCGGGAACAGGGCATAGTCCTGAAAGACCATGCCGATGCCGCGCTTCTGCGGCGGTTTCCCCGTCACGTCCTCGTCGCCGATATAGACAGACCCTTCTGTCGGTTGGATGAAGCCGGCCACCAGTCGGAGGGTGGTGGTCTTGCCACATCCGGACGGGCCGAGAAGCGTCAGGAACTCACCCTCCCGAATATCAAGATCCAGAGGCTGCAGCGCCGTGAAGTTGCCATAGCGCTTTACGGCCTTGCGGAAAGTAACCTTGGACATCTGCAGTACTGCTCCTGATGTTCGAGAGGGTGAGGAGTCTGATCGTGATGGTGCGCCCTACTGGGTGGACACCATCCGATTCCACTGGTCGATCCAGTCGCTGGTATCGACCTTGGAGTAATCGACGCGCAGGGCCTTCGCGATCATTGCAGGATCGAGTTCCAGCATCTCGGACAGCACCGGATCTTCGCCAAGCCTGGCGATCACTTCCTGGTTGACCGGCATGACGCCGTTCTTGGTGGCCGCCCGGTACTGGAAGTCGCTGCCGACATACTCGTTGATGAACCAGACAGCGGCTTCCTTGTGCTCACTGGACTTCATGACGCCGAGCCAGCCTTCCTTGGCAACACCCTTGATCTTGTCGTTGATCACGGGATGCACGCTGGTCACCGGATAACCGGCATTCTTGGCGCGCACGCACCAGCCGGCATGGACCACGGCGGCATAGATGTCGCCGCTGCCGAACTGCGTGATGGTCTCGCCGCCGCGCGACCAGAACTTCAGCGCCTTCAGGCTCTTGATGAGTTCGATGCCGGGTTCGACATTGACCTCGTCACCACCCGCCGCATAGGCGAAGCCGCCAAAGTTGGCCAGACCGCCGCCCGACGTGATGTCCGGGATGGAGATACGGCCTTCCAGCGCGGGGATCGCCAGATCCGAATAGGTGGTCGGCCGCGCGACACCAAGCTCCGCGAACTTGTCCTTGTCGTAACAGATGGTTTCCTGCGTATTCCAGGACGCGACCATCATGTCGTTGTACTGGAAGTCGGCCAGGTACTTGGTGTTGGGGACCTTCGACAGGTCGATCTTGGCAAGGAAGTCCGTTGCCGCGAAGTCAGGGACCTGCGCGTCCAGGATCTCCATCACGTCGAACGGCGCCCGTCCGCGCCCGGCGATCAGTTTCGCGAGGTTTGCCTGCGGGCTGCCGGTCACATATTCGATCTTGCCGCCCAGGGCCTCGAACTTCGGGGTGATGGTCGCGTCGAGGCTTTCCTTCCACGATCCGCCAAAGGTGGCGACCCGCAGTGTCACACCGTCGAACTTGCCGTCCGCCGCGGCGGGCAGCGCCAGTGCGCTCACGATACCGGCAACCGCCAGTCCCGTCGTCAGCCGTGTCATCGATTTCATGCTCATTGTCTGGTTCCTTCTTATCCGGTGGGGACAGGGGCGCTGCGGCACCGGGACCGGCACCGCAGCGCGGGCAGTCAGTTCGTCACGATGGCCCGGGTCCACTGATCGACCCAGTCACTGATGTTGACCTGCGAGTAGTCGATGCGGAGCTGCTTCCCGAGCTTCGCGGGATCGAGTTCAAGCATCTGCTTGAGCACGGGATCGGAACCCAGCTTCGCGACAACTTCCTTGTTGGTCGGGAAGACGCCCGTCTGCGTGGCAAGGGTGAACTGATTGTCGATGCCAACGAACTCGTTCACGTACCAGAGCGCCGCATCGTAGTTCTTGGATGACTTCATGATCCCGAGGCGGCCGTACTTCTGCACCCCGACAATGTCGTCCTTGATGACCGGATGAACGGTCTGCACGGGACTGCCGGCATTCTTGGCACGCACGCACCAGCCTGCGTGAACCACGGCGGCATAGATGTCGCCGGTCTGGAACTGGGTCACGGTCTCACCGCCGCGCGACCAGAACTTCAGCACGTTCATGTCCTGGATCAGGTCGATGCCGGGCTTGACGTTCTTCAGGTCACCACCCGCCGCGATACTGATTGCCGCGAAGTTGGCAAGGCCACCGCCGGAGGTGATGTCGGGGATCGAGATCCGGCCCTTCAGTTCCGGGGTCACCAGATCGCGATAGGTTGTCGGCGCAGGCAGACCCAGTTCGGCGTACTTCTCGGTGTTGTAGCAGATGGTTTCCTGCGTCAGCCAGGACGCCATGCCCATCTCGTTGTACGACCAGGATTCCAGGTACTTGGTGTTCGGCACCTTCGAGAGGTCGATCTTCGCCAGATAGTCGGTCTGGGCGAAGTCGGGAAGCTGCGCGTCCAGGATCTCCATCACGTCGAACGGGGCGCGTCCGCGCGCTGCAATCAGCTTGGCGAAGTTCGCCTGCGGACTGCCGGTGACAAATTCGATCTTGCCGCCCAGCGCCTCGAACTTCGGGACGATCGATTGCTCGATCGCGGCCTTGTTGGAGCCACCCCATGTCGCGATGCGCAGCGTGACCCCATCGAACTTGCCATCCGCCATGGCCATGGGACTGAGAGCGATTGAAGCTGTCAGCGCCGAAAGCACCGTCAGTGTCCTTGCAATTCCGTGTCTCACCACTTGGTCTCCTCTGTTGCTATCCCTTTCGGGAAGGGGCCTCCCAATTTCGGCACGGGGATCTATCGTCCCTTTCCTGTGCCGCCGATCTTCAGAAGTGCGTCCAGTCCGACGACCCGCTGCACCACGATCATCACGACCAGGCAGAACAGGATGACGAGCGTGCCGGAGGCCAGGATCGACGGATCGAAGTCGTTCTCCAGCGCCGAGAACAGCTCGACCGGATAGGTCACGTAGCCTGGTGCGGTAAGGAAGATGGACAGCGGAACGTCGCCGAACGACACCATGAAGGCGTAGAGCGCGCCCGCGTAGACACCGGGCATGATGACGGGCAGCGTGACCCGCCTGAAGGTACGCCAGGGGCTGGCGCCAAGGCTCAGGGCGGCCTCTTCCAGACGGTGATCGAACCGCTGCAGCACAGCCACGACCGTGCCGACGACATAGGGGATGGCAATGAAGATGTGGCCGATGGCCAGACCGATGAAGCTGCCCTGCGCGAAGAAGCCGGTGGCGTCGCCGACCAGATAGTACATCTGCAGGAAGGCGATGCCGCTGACCACGGCGGGGATCTGCAGCGGCGACCGGAAGACGACCCCGATCAGCGTCTTGCCGGGCAGGTTGGAGCGTACAAGGCCCAGGGCTGCCGGCACGCCGATGATGACGGCAGAGAGTGATGCAAGGCTGGCCAGGGCAAAGCTCAGTCCCAGAGCCTCGAACTGCTGCATCGGGATCTCGAAATACCATTCGATCGATGGCGATGCGGGCGGGAACTCGATCGCCGCATACTCGCCACCGCCATTGAAGGAGGCACCGATGACCACGATCAGCGGCGCATGCAGGAAGACATAGGCCAGCACCACCATGACCCACTTGAGCCAGAAATTGACGGCCTGGCGGCTGCGCCAGCGCATTGCCTTTCCGGCGGCCACCGCACGTGTGTCCGGTGTCGCGCGCACCGCGTCTGCGGCGATCAGACCATCCTCACGGGCGCTCATGCCAGCACCCCGCGTGCGAAGTGCATCCGGCGTATCAGAATGATCGACAGCACGTTGATCAGGATGACCGCGACCAGCAGTACGGCGGCGAGCGTCCCGGCCATCGAATATTTCACTTCCATCATGATCGTGCGCTGGATCAGGACCGGCAGCGTGAAGACCTTGCCCCCGCCCAGCAGCGCGGCCGATGTGAAGGCCCCCATGCACATGTTGAAGACCATCAGCCCGCCCGCGACCAGCCCCGGCATCGCCAGCGGCAGGATCACGCGACGGAACATCCGGGGGCGGCTCGCCCCATGGATCTCGGCAGCCTCCTCCAGCGATGTCGGGATCGTCTGCACGACGCTGTAGAGCGTCAGCACACCGAACCCCAGCGTGAAGTACATCAGCCCGATGACGACACCTTCCTGGGTGCCGATGATCGAATAGGGTTCGGTCGTGATCCCGGTCGACATCAGGAACTGGTTCAGCCAGCCGTCCGCCGAGAAGATGATGATGATCCCGAAGACCTTGATCACGATGGTGATGAAGGTCGACACGACGATGCCCGACAGCAGGATCATGCCCCAGCTCGAGCGCATCCGGGCGATCACGTAGGCAACCGGGAAGCTGAACACCAGCGTGCAGATGGTGGCGAGCGCCGAGACCTTGACCGTGATCCAGAGGGTCGTGAGATAGAAGCCGTCGGTGAAAACCCGGACGTAGTTCACGAGGTCGAGGGTATCGCCCGTCCTGCCCAGCCCCAGATCCTTGTAGAAGCTGCCTTCCAGAAACAGTGTCTGGGAGACGGACAAAAGGATGAAGGTGAACAGGAAGGAAGGAATCAGAAGCAGATCCCAGCGAACGGTCACGCGCGTGTCTCCGTCAGCAGTTCAGGCTTGCGCTCGGGGGAAGGTCGTTCGATCTCGTTCAGCAGGGGCGCACCAGTGCTGAAGCGTTTCGCGTTCTCGAGGATCAGCTCCGCGAGCGTGGCCAGCCGGCGGGGATCACCGAAGCCGCCGACATGCGGCGTCAGGATGACATTGTCGAAGGACCAGAGCGGGCTGTCGGAGGGCAATGGCTCGACCTCGAAGACATCCAGTCCGGCCCCGCCGAGCCGCTTCTGCGAGAGCGCATCGATCAGGGCTTTCTCGTCAACGACGCCGCCCCGGGAGATGTTGACCAGCAAGGCCGTCGGCCTCATCCGGTCGAGGAAGGCGGCATCGATCAGCCGCTCGGTTGCGGCATTCAGCGGTACCGCAGGCACCACGATGTCCACATCGTCAAGCTGGCCGAGAAGTCCCGCCATGTCGGTGACCACGCGGGCCTGCTGGCGCACCCCGGGTGCGACGGTCTCAGGGTCGCGGACAACGGCAATGATGTCCGCGCCGAACGCTGCGATCCGGGTGGCGATGGCCTGCCCGATGGCGCCCATTCCGATGATCGCAACCCGGGTCCCCTCCAGGACCGTCACGGATTCGCGGATCCTCTCCCGGTCCCAATGGCCCTCGGCCTTCTGTGCTTCCGCCAGTGGCAGCCGACGCAGCAGACCCAGGATCAGTGCCAGCGCATGTTCGGCAACCGTCCCGGCCCAGAGCGCGCCTGCCGTGGAGATCCGGACACCATCCGGAATGCCGAAGTGAAGCAACCGGTCATAGCCGGTCGATCCCGCCTGCACCCAGGCCAGGTCCCGTGACCGGTCGAAGCATTCGGCCAGACGGTCATTGTAGGACCCGCTGTAGAGCGCGGCGGCTGTCGCGCCGGGCAACTGCCGCGCAAAGGTGCCCTCGTCACCCGCCAGGACAAGGTCGATGTCCGATGCACCGGCGAAGGCGGATGTCAGTTCCGGCTGCATGTCGGGCAGGAAGGCGACCAGTCTCATCTGTCACCTCCACTGCGGGAGGGTGCGGGATATTCCGTCATCCAGTGCCGGGCGATGTCGATCCGGCGGGTGATCCACAAGTCATCGCGCGCCGCCATCTCGTCGAGGAACGATGCCAGAGCCCGCGCCCGTGCAGGATGGCCGATGACGCGGGCGTGCAGTCCGACGGACATCATCTTCGGATGGGTTGCCCCCTCCTCCACCAGCATCTCCACACTGTCGCGCAGGAATGTCGTGAACTGTTCGCCGATGGACATGCCGCCGCGGACGAACTTGGTATCGTTCGTGGTCAGCGAATAGGGAACCACCAGATGGGATGCCCCCTGAACCTGCTTCCAGAACGGCAGTTCGTCCGCATAGGAATCACTGTCATAGGTGAAGCCACCATGTTCGACGATCAGCCGCCGGGTGTTCAGTCCCGGTGAGTAGCGGCAGTACCAGCCGCCGGGTGCCGTGCCCGTCAGCCGCTCGATGATCGTGTAGGCCTCGGCGATCTGGTGGCGCTCTTCCGCCTCATCCAGGTCGGTGTGCTTGATCCAGCGCAATCCGTGCGCGCAGATGTCATAGCCCCCGTCCACGATGGCATCGACCACCGCCGGATTGCGTTCCATCGCCCGCGCACAGGCGAAGACGGTCAACGGCAAGCCCCGTTCGCGGAAGAGCCTGAGCAGCCGCCAGACGCCGACGCGGGCGCCATATTCGAACATGGATTCCGCCGCGAGGTCGCGACCGGACACACCGGAGGCGGCGGTACCAAGCTCGGTCAGACCCGAGTCGGACACGCCGTCCCCGTCCAGGTGGCTGGGTTCCGAGCCTTCCTCGTAGTTCAGGACGAAATTGAGTGCCAGACGCGCACCGCCGGGCCATCTGGGGTCCGGTGGGGTCGGGCCGTAGCCGACGAGATCGCGATCCAGTTCTACAGGCATGCGCGCACCAGCCCATTGATCGAAGCCGCGTCTTCCAGATGATCGATCGCCTCGATGATGGCGTTCTGTCTGCCCCGGTCATGGCGCGCCGCGCCAAGCCGGAACTTGCCGATCATTTCCGACGACGGCATCGGATTGGTCCGGCTGCCGCGATTGACCGGCTCGACATGGCGATGCACGACCCCGTCAGACATCGTGACCTCCAGCACCCCCCGGAACCCGGCAGGTGCCTTGACGGTGTCGGTCGCGTAGGTGAAGCGCTCCGCCAGTGACAGGACAGTCCGGTCGCCGATCACCTCTTCCGAGTAGTCATCCGGCCCAAGCGCACCACGATGCAGCGCGACGGAGACCGCGTATGGCAGGCTGGCGCGCGCGTGGGTCGGTGTCAGCGGAACGCGCTTGGCATCCATGGGTTCGCAGATCAGGGGCTGGTATGTCGTCCCGACCAGCGCCCGGATTGCCGTGACATCGGCTGTGCCGCCTTCGATCTTGCCATGGATCGCCAGTGCCGCATCGACGAACGGATGGATCGCATGGGCACAGGGATACGGCTTGAACGAACAGTCCAGCATCGTCCAGCGCGTGCCCAGTCCGTCAGTCACCGTGTCCAGATCGAACGGGTAATCCGCGTCCTGGACGTGCGAGCGGTAGAGACCGAAACGGCCTTCCAGGATGGATGCAGGACCCGTGAAACCGGCCTTCGCCAGGCTTGCTGCGGCCATGCCGGCATGGCAGGCCCAGCCCGGGTGCAGCGTCTTGGACCATGTGCCGTCGGCGAAGGCTTCCATCAGTCCCGCGGCCTGGCTGCCCGCGATGCCTGCCGCATGAACGGCCTGAGCGGCCGTGCCGCCGGTCAGGACCGTGGCCGTGATCGCAACCGCAAGCGTGCCGACCACACTGGTCGGGTGAAACCCGTGCCGGTGAAAGCCGCCCGGCGCACCGGATCCGATCCGGCAGTTGATCTCGTTGCCGATCGCGATTGCGTGCAGGACCTCCAGCCCCGTCAGTTTCCGCGCCTGCCCCAACGCCAGCGCCATGGGCACGATGGCCGCACTGGGGTGAACAACGGAAAGGTCGTGCGTGTCATCGAAATCGGCGGCATGGGCCAGCGTGCCGTCGATCAGTGCCGCCAGCCCTGCGGGCAGACAGTCGCCGGTTCCGAGGGAGAACGCGTCCGAGCCGCTCCCCATCTCCAGCGCTGCAGTACGCACGGCGCGACCGATGGGCGTGTCCGCCGCTCCCAGGATCAGGCCCAGGGTGTCCAGCAGCCGCAGCTTGGTATCCGCCAGCACCTCGTGCGGCAGGTCCTCGGCGCGGCTTTGCGCGCACCATTCCGACAGTTGCGTCGTCAGGCCCAGCGGCGCGGTCGCGGCATCCGGTGTCATGTTGCGGGCTTCAGACAACACGCTTCACCAGTTTCTCGCGCATATGTTCGCCAGCCATGATCGGCGGATAGGCAGCGGGGTGACTTGCGGTGACACAGCCGGGCAATGCCTCGACCATGCTGTCGTAGTTGGGGTGCAGGAAGTAGGCCATGGACTGACGGTCCGGCTGCGTGCCATCGACAGTGGGTGGATTGGCCACGCGATGCAGCGTCGAACGCCACTGGTCGTTGGTCCAGCGGGCCATCATGTCGCCGATATTGACGACCAGCGTCCCCGGTATGTCCGGCACATCATACCAGTCGCCATCGTCGCCCTGGACCTGCAGACCGCCGACCGTTTCCGACCGCAGGAGCAGGGTCAGACTGCCGAAATCGGTGTGCATTCCGGTGCGGAGCTGTCCCTCCTCGGGGGCTGTCTGAAGTGCCGGATAGAGATTTGTCGTCCCGGTGCTGAAATGCCGGTCGATCCGACTGGCGAAATAGTCTTCCGGCAGGCCCAAGCCCAGTGCGAAGGCGGTCATGAGGTCGCTGCCCAGCCGTTCGAAGGCCCGGTAGAGCTCTGTCATCGTCTCGCGAAAGCCATCCGGCGCTTCCGGCCAGATATTGGTCGCGTAGAACCTTTCGGCATCCGGATAGGCCGCCACCAGATCACTGTGGTCCTCGGGCGGGCCCATGAAGAACTGCTCCCGCAGGTCCGGCGGGGTGTCGATCCCCAGCGTGGCCGCCAGCCGCTTGGAGGCAAATGCCTGATACCCTCTGGGAATCGTCTTGTCGGGCGGCGCGGCCTGCATCTTCGTGTCGGTGCTCTGGGCGAAGAACGTGCGCGATATGGCAAATGCCCGGTCAATCAGTTCCTGCGGAATTCCGTGGCCGCCAATCACCAGAAAACCGATCGACCGGCAGGCGCGGTCGATCTCGTCGGCAGTGCGCCGCCGCGCAATCTCACCGCCTTCGCGGAAGGGGGCGAAATCGATGACGGGGACGATGTCCTCATCCATGGTGGTCTGCGTCAGCCGGATCATGCAGCGTCCTTCCCGGCGGCCTGAATGGCGCGCCAGACTGCGTATGGTGTTGCGGGCATGTCGATGTGGGTGACACCCAGCGGTGCCAGCGCGTCCATGATCGCGATCATGATGGCCGGCGGCGCACAGATGGCACCAGCCTCGCCGCAGCCCTTCAGGCCCAGCGGGTTGTTCAGGCAGGGCGTCGGCGACCTGGACAGCACCATCTCGGGAAAATCGGCAGCGCGCGGCATGGTGTAGTCAAGGAACGTGCCCGTCATGAGCTGCCCGCTGTCAGGGTCGTGGATGACCTGTTCCATCAGCGCCTGCCCGGCCCCCTGCCCCACACCGCCATGCACCTGGCCATCGACCAGCATCGGATTGATCTCGTTGCCGAAGTCATCGACTGCCGCATATCCGGCCAGACGGACGGTGCCCGTTTCGGGATCGATCTCGACCTCGGCGGTATGCATGCCGTTCGGATAGGTCGGCTCTACCGGCTGGAAAGCGCCATCGGAGGACGGATCACACGCGATCCCCCCAGGCAGGCGGTCCGCATGGGCCAGCCGCGCCAGTTCCGTGATCGCGACGCTGCGATCCGTTCCACTGATGGTGAAAGCGCCCTTCCCGAATGCGATGTCCGCTTCCGCGCACTCCAGCACTGCTGCCGCGACCGGGGTCAGCTTCTCGACCAGCGTATCGACCGCCCGGTGCAGTGCCGAACCGCCCACCGCCAGCGACCGCGACCCGAACGTCCCGACACCCCGGGAGACCTGATCGGTATCGCCCTGATGAAACCTGATCCTGGAAGGATCAAGCGCCAGGCGCTGCGATACCAGCTGCACATGTGCGGTGGCATGGCCCTGTCCCGCTGTCATGCTGCCGACCATCACGTCAGCGCCACCGGAATCATCCAGTTCGATACGCGCGCCTTCCTCCGCACCGCCAGCGGCGCGCTCGACATAGGCTGCGGCGCCAAACCCGCGCAGCAGGCCCCTTGCTTCGCTTTCCGACTTCCGTGACGGGAACCCGTCAAATCCCGAGACCTGTTCCGCAGCCGACAGCACCGCGTCGAAATCACCTGAGTCATAGGTCGCGCCCATCACCGTCCGGAACGGGATCGCGCTCGTCGGGATCAGGTTGCGGCGCCTGAGTTCGAAACCCGAAAGCCCGATCTGCCTTGCCGCCTTGCCGATCAGACATTCCAGCGCATAGATCGCCTCGGGACGGCCGGCACCGCGGTAGGCATCCACCGGCGTCGTATGCGTGAAGTAGCCAGCCGAGCGGATATCGACGGTGGGGATCGTGTAGACCCCGCCGAGTGCGGCCAGACCGACATTGGCCGGCACAGCACCGAACAGGGACTGATAGGCACCCAGGTTGGCCTTCACGTTGGCCCGCAGTCCCAGGAACCGGCCCTCCTGATCCAGCGCCAGTTCCAGGTTCCAGATCATGTCGCGACCGGCGGCATCCGACTGGAAGCTCTCGTTGCGGCTGGCGACCCATTTCACCGGTGCATTCAGACGTCGTGCAGCCCAGAGCACCAGGGCCTGCTCCCGGTAGATCGGCGCCTTGGTTCCGAACCCGCCACCCGTATCCGGGGTGATGACCCGGAGTTCATCGGGCGGAATTCCGAACATGTCGCGTGCCAGCACGTCGCGCGTCAGATGCGGCGCCTGCGTGCCCGTTGTGACGGCGTATCTGCCCGACACGGGGAAAGCGATCGCGCTGCGTGTCTCCATGGGGGCAGCCGCAACCCGCTGATTGACCAGACGGATGGTGACCCTGTGCGCGGCCTTCTCGAACGCGGCATCGGTCTCGGCCGTGTCGCCATGGTGCAGGCTGTAACCGGGCTCGGCAGCCTCATCCATCGGAGAGAGCGCGAACGGCAGGGCGTCATACTCGACGTCGATCAGGTCCAGGGCGGCCTGGGCCGTCGCAAGGTCCTCGGCGACGATCAGGCCGATCGGCTCCCCGACATATCGAACGGTCTCGTGCGGCAGGATGCGGACATCCGGCCCATCGACGGCCAGCGGCACACCCTTCAAAGTCGGAACATTGTTGGGCGGGATCGTTCCGAGATCATCGGCCAGCGCGTCCTTGCCGGTGAGGATCGCGGCGACTCCGTCAAGTTCGCATGCGGCTGAAACATCGAACCGGGTGATCCTGCCATGCGGGCAATCGGACCGGATCACCAGTGCAACAAGCGCTCCGGTATGATCCAGATCTTCGAGGTAGGCGCCCCTGCCGCGCAGGAAGCGTTCGTCTTCAAGGCGGCGCGGCGCGCCACCAAACCGAAAATCCGACGAAGGTGCATGCTCATACCCCATCAGAACGGCCGGTCCCCCTGCGTCTGGGTCCGGAACATCAGGCGGATCTCGCTGGAGTCGTCGTAGCTCGTCGCGCAATGCATCAGGCAGCGATTGTCCCAGACCGCCAGGTCCCCCTGCTGCCAGGCGTGCCTGTAGACGAAACGCGCGTCCTCGATATGGGCGAACAGGAAGGTGAGCAGTTCGGCGCTCTCCTCATCACTGACCCCGAGAATGCGGGTCACGGAGTCCGGATCGACGAACAGCGACTTGCGACCGGTTTCAGGATGGGTCCGGACCACCGGATGAGTGACGTCCGGATTGTCGGCCTTCTCCTGAGCACTCAGTTTCCGTGCACGTATGTAATTGCGCTCGTAGCTGGCGACAAAGCTGTGAACCGCCTTCAAAGGCAGCAGTCACGCCTGCATCTCCTCGGACAGCGCCTCGAAGGCCGCATACATGTCGGAGAAGAGCGTATCGCCCCCGGTCCTGGCAGGCGTCTCGACACCGTAGAGCAGCGTTGCCAGCATCGGCTGTTCACGGAATATCTGATCGGAATGCCAGTAGATGCCATTGTTGGGCGCACCAAGCGGCTTGCCGTCCACCGTATTGTTGGACAGCCGCATGATCTGCGGAAAGTCCGCATCAAGGTACTCGCCAACATGATGCACGACGGGTTCGCCAAACAGGTGACTGACCTGTACCAGCGCCGCCTCGTGCAGTTTCTGCTGCGGAAAGACGATCAGCCTGTGCTCAAGGAAGGCTTCACGGATCACGCCTGCCGCTTCGGCGGAAGGCATCTGCGAGAGGTCGATCTGGTCGACGACACAGCCGAGCGGGGCATCGATCGGCGTGACCCTCGGAAGCTTGCCTGCGCCCGCATGAGCTGCGGCCGGAGCCGGTTCGCTGGTGGCGGATAGGGTCAACGTGGAGCCTCCTGAAGCTGGGTCGGTCAGCCCTTCGGCGGGGCTTTCCTTGCCTCAAATGCTCCGTTGCCATGCCGCACTGCACAAATTCATTTTTCATATCGGGGCATAGAGACGAGCTATGCGCCCGGCCACGTCGTGGAGTGGCGCAGAAAGGGAAGGAGGCGGGACGCCGGGGCCCCGCCTCCTGTGATTTGCGGATCTGACTGCTGGATGAGAAATGCGTCTCTTCGTGTCCTCAGGCGGCCGGATTGTAGGCCTGGCCCTGAAACACCTTCCCCGCCGCGCTGACCCGCCCCCGACAGGTGCGCAGCACATCGTCATCGACCTTGTCTACCGGGTGCAGGCCGGAATGCGGCCCCTCCTTGAAGGGCAGATTGGACAGCGCATTGAAGACCGTGATCAGCGCCCAGCGCCGACGTTCCGAGCGGTTGGCGCTGGAACGATGCAGCGTATTGCAATGGAAGAACACGGCATCGCCGGCATCAAGCTCGCAGGGGATGACCGGCAGTTTCTCCTCGGCGACGGCTACCCGATCCTGGTCCGCACAGTACTGCTTGCCGACAAAGGCATGATCGATACGCCCCAGACGATGCGAGCCCGCCATCATCTCGATGCAGCCGTTTTCCCGCGTGGAGGGATCAAGGGAGATGAAACAGGTCGCCATCCTGGGTGCCAGCACGCCATAGCCATAGGCATAGCCATAGTCCTGATGCCACTCCCAGCTGCCGCCGACCTTCGGTTCCTTGGCATTGAGCTTGGAATTGTAATGGCAGATCGGCTCCCCGATCAGCTGCTCGACCGCGTCGGCGACGCGACGGCTGCGCATGGCGATACTGTAGATATCGTCACCCATCTCGTCCCATACCGTCATGCGGGTCTCGTTGCCCTCCCGGTCCGTGCGGGAATAGGCCGCCTGGGTCAGTTTTTCATCGGCCAGGGCGGCCTCGAGAATCAGTTCGATCTCATCCTTGGTAAACAGTCCTGGGACGGTCACGAATCCTTCGGTTTCATAGTGCTCAACCTGTTCCCGGCTCAGTGGCGTCGACATTCTGATCTCTCCTCGACTTGAGGTGCGTTGATGCATACTCGCAGAACTGACTGTTTTTCAGGCACGCACAAGAATTCGACAGTCATTGCACAAACCCAAGGCAGCAACACGCTGGTGCAGTTCCAGACCACTCGGGGCAAATACCGGATTTCCTTTTTGTTACAGTCTCTTGTGCTGCCGTTGCATCGCTCGCTTCGGTTAGGCACAGGTCTTGCGCGTCATGACATGGTCTGGAGTGACAGGCCTGTGGCGAACGCAGAATTCGCCCGAACGCAACGCTACGCAAATCCGAATACTCTATATTCCCAATAGGGTGAGGCTATGACACCAACACAGGCAAGGGCATTCCACGCAGTAGGCAAGGCAGGCAGCTTCACGGGCGCGGCGCGCGACCTCAACGTCAGCCAGCCGACAATCACCACGCAGGTTCGCGAGCTTGAGAAGACCTATGGCGTGGAGCTGTTTCTTCGGTCGGCATCCGGCGCCAGACTGACCGAGACAGGCAACACTCTCTTCCTGATGGTCGACGAATGGCAAAACATGCAGCGCGAATGCCGGGAGTTCCTTTCAGGCGCGCGTGCGCTCCGTAACGGTCGCATCACCATCGGCACCTATGGTCCCTACGACGCCATCGACCTGACCGCGGCCATGCGGGAGAGCTATCCCGGCATCGATGTCAGCATCATGTTCTCCAACTCGAACAGCCTGAAGGACCACCTCCTGTCGCATGAGATCGATGTCGCGATCATGTCGGGCATGAACTACGAGGACACCTATCAGTGTCTCAAGTTCCGGAAGCGGCGGCTGGTGGTTCTGCTGCCGAAGCAGCACGGCTGGACAGGTCGCCATTCGGTCACGCTGGCAGAACTGGCACAGGAACCCCTGATCTGCCGCGAAAGCGGTTCGGCGGTGCGCGCCTGCCTGGAGCATGCCGCCCGCCGCGACGGGCTGCATCTGAAATGGTCGGCACAGATCGGCAGCCGTGAAGGTATCGTTGCCGCGGTTCAGCGCAATCTCGGGATCGGCGTCATCTTCGAGGAGGGCCACATTCCCACCGACTCGATCGACGTGCTGCCGATCCGGGATCTGGAGTGCGATGCGACCGTCGATGTCGTCTGCCTGGCCGAGCGTGCCTCCAACCGGATCATCAAGTGCTTCACGGATCTGGCTGCGCGCGAGGCGCTTGCCCGAAGTCAGCCCCAGCCGGTGCCTGCCTGAATTCCGGACCCTGTGCGCGCGCCGCCCGGACACTGCGATCCGGCCCGGCCCAGGCCCCTCCCATTGAGGCAGCCTATAGATAGGGCGAATGCGGCCATTCAGAATTTGGATTTGCTGCACTGCGGCATGACCTGAACACTTTCAGGCATCGAGGAGCCTGATCGGCCCGCATCCCGAAGACTTGTCGCCCGGTCCATGGCTTCGCCAAACAGGTGAGGTAACCCGAGATGCTCAAGAAGCTGCTTCGACAGAACCGTGCACTGGCTGCCATTCTGATTGCCACATCGGTCGGTATGGCCGGGTCTTCGGCCCTGGCCGAGAAGATCACCATTACCGCCGGTTCTCCCGGTGGTGGCTACTTCAAGGCCGCCGCTGCCTTTGCCGAATACATCAAGTCCGACATTCCCGACGCCAACACGACCGTCATTCCGGGTGGCGGCTGGGCCAACGTCGAACGGCTTCAGCCCGGTTCCAGCCTCGCCGATGTGGCCGTGCTGGAGAATGCTCTGGCCACCATGGCCTATCGCGGCGAAGGCCCCGGCGGCACGAAATACGACTTCCGCATGCTGGCCGCCGTGCGCGGCCCCAGCGCAGCGCAGGCGGTAGCCACGGTCGAGAGCGGCGTGACGTCCTTCGAGCAGATCCTGAAGGACGAGATCCCTGTGCGGATCGCCATGTTCGAGCGGACGCAGCTCGCCACGGCCCAGGCGCTGGCCATTCTCGACGCCTATGGGCTGACCCGGGAAAAGGTCGAGTCCTTTGGCGGCAAGATCATCTTCACCTCGCATTCCGACGGCGTGCAGATGGTGATGGATGGCCAGGCGGACATGTGGTTCACCGGCGGCTCCTACTACCCGCATCACCAGTACATCAAGATCGGCGCGAAGCAGCCCTTCACGCTGGTGCCGATCAGCAAGGCCGTGGCCCAGACCGTCGCCGACAAGTTCGGCCAGAGCGTGATGGAAGTCCCTGCCGGCATCTATGACGGCAACAACGGCACCAATGAAGCCTACTGGACCCCGGTCACCGTGGTGGGTTTCGGAGTGCGCACCGCCATGTCCGATGATCTGGTCTATGCCATGACCAAGGCACTCGCCGAGAACAAGGACAAGTTCCACGCCGTGCACCCGCAGCACATGTTCTACGAGCCGAACGTGGCCTGGAAGAACGTGGGCGCGGTCCCGCTGCATCCGGGTGCCGAGCGCTACTACAAGGAAATGGGTTTCATCGACTGATCCGGCTTCCCGCAGCTCCATCCAGCAGATTGGCAGAAGATGACCGCTCCAACCCAGGCTTCCATGGCAGACCGCGTGACCGACATGATCCGTCGCGAGACATCTGCCCTCATGGAAACGGGCTGGGGCGGGCTCTGCCGTCTGCTGGTCGCCACCCTCGGGGTGGTGCTTGCCGGCTTCCATCTCTTCACGGCCTTTGACGGCACCTACTATCCCTTCACCCAGCGCGCCTTCCCCCTGATGGTCGGTCTGGCGCTGGTCTTCCTCGTCATCCCGGCAGGCGGCATGGCCACAGCCGAGGGGGATACGCCACGCTCGATCCCCTGGTACGACTGGCTGCTTGCCCTGCTGTGCGTGCCGGCATTCGGCTACATCGCGTTCTCCCCCGACTATCTGGCCAATCGCTGGCCACTGACAGCGGCCTTTGCCCCGACGACGCTGGAGCTCATCCTGTCGTTCGTTGGTATCGCGCTGGTGCTGGAGGCGACGCGGCGGCTGACAGGCTGGGTGCTGGTGATCGGTACGCTCGTGGCGCTGGCCTATGCCTATCTCGGTGAGTTCCTGCCCGACGGCATGATCTCCCACCGCGGCTTCTCGATCATTCAGATCACCGACTTCATGTATCTCACCGTGGATGGCATCTGGGGCACGGCCCTTGGCGTCGCGGCAACCTACATCGTCGTCTTCATCATCTTCGGCGCGTTCATGGAGCGTGCCGGTGCAGCCGATTTCTTCGTCGAGTTCGTATCCGCCATTGCCGGGCACACGCGCGGCGGTCCGGGCAAGGTCGGCGTACTGGCCTCCGCGATGGTCGGATCGGTCACCGGCTCTTCGGTCGCGAATGTCTATACGACAGGGCAGTTCACGATCCCGATGATGGCCCGACTGGGGTATCGGCGCGCCACTGCGGGCGCGATCGAGGCCCTGGCATCCAATGGCGGACAACTGATGCCGCCCGTGCTGGGTGCGGCTGCATTCATTGTCGCCGCCTACGCCGGTGTGTCCTATCCAACCATTGTCGTGGCAAGCATTCTGCCCGCCGCGCTGTTCTTCTCCAGCCTGCTCTGGTTCATCCATCTCGAAGCGGTGAAGACAGGCATGAAGGGCATGCCCCTGGACGAGAAGCCGAAACTGGTTCCGGTCCTGAAGCGCCGGGGCCACCTGATGATCCCGATGATCGCGCTGATTGCGCTGCTGACCGCCGGCGTTTCACCACTGCGTGCGGCCTTCTTCGCCGTCTGTCTGATCGTGGCGGTAAGCTGGATACGCGCCGAGACGCGACTGGGTCCGAAGGAGATCGTTTCGGCGCTGATCCTCGGCGCACGGAACTCGCTGATGATCCTGGCCACCTGCGCCGCCGTCGGCCTGATCATCGGCACCTTCACGATGACGGGGCTCGCCCTGAACGCGAGCAGCGCGATCATCGCCCTGGCAGGTGGTCAGTATGCACTGGTGCTGATCTGCATCGTCATGGCCTGCCTCATACTCGGCATGGGCATGAACACGGTCGCCGCCTTCATGCTGGTCTCCGTCATCGGGGTGCCTGCACTGATCGAGATCGGCATCGACCGGCTGTCCGCGCACATGTTCGTCTTCTATGCCGCCCTGCTGTCCCACATCACACCGCCGGTCTGCCTGGCTGTATTTGCCGCCGCACAGATCGCGGGCGCCAATATCTGGGCCACTGCATTCACGGCCATGAAGATGGGCCTGATCGCCTATCTGATGCCGTTCCTGATCGTCGGTTCGCCCAGTCTGCTGCTGGGTGAAGGGGAAATCTTCAACATCTGGGCGGTGATCGCCTCCTTTGCCGGCGCCATGCTGATCGCATCGGGGGTCCAGGGCTGGATGTTCGCCCGGCTGAACCTGATCGAACGCGGCCTGTTCGGCGCAGCGGGCGTCCTGCTGATCGTGCCATCCACCGACCTGCGCATGCTGGGCCTCGGCCTGCTCGTGCTCGGCGCGCTGCTCAGCATCTTCATCTGGCGAGACGCGCTCATCGGCGCGATGCGCCCCACCAAGTCCGAATCCTGAACCGTATCCCGGGGAGAACAATGCCGATGTATGCCCATGACGATCTGCAGACCATGGTCAAACCAGACCGGGTTCACAGGCGGCTGTACGTGGATCCGGACATCTTCGAGATGGAGATGGATCGCATCTTCGGGCGCATGTGGGTCTTCGTGGCGCACGAGAGCCAGGTGCCAGATCCCAACGACTACATCACCACCCGCATCGGCCGACAGCCGCTTCTGATCACCCGGGACCGCAATGGCGAGGTCCATGTGATGTTCAACCGCTGCGGCCATCGCGGGGTGAAGCTGTGCGCCACCGCGGAAGGCAACAGCCCCGGTTTCCGCTGCCCCTATCATGGCTGGAACTACCGCGCGAACGGCAAACTGGCAGGTATCCCCTACAAGGACGGCTACAGCGACGAATTCATGAAGGACCCGTCGCTTGATCTCGGCCGCCCGCCACGGGTGGACAGCTATCGCGGGTTCATCTTCGTGTCTCTCAGTCCCGACGGAATGTCGCTGGACGATCATCTTGGCCCGATCAAGGGCAGCATCGACGACCTGTGTGATCGCGCACCGGACGGCGAGATCCTGGCCCAGGCCGGGTGCAACCGATACATCGTGCGCGCCAACTGGAAGCTGCAGATGGACAATGGCGTCGATCTGTATCACGCCCCGTTCGCCCATCATTCGACACTGGATGAGGACGGACGCCAGTTCTCCAGGCATGGCGGCGGCCCCAGCTTCTACAAGCCCGGCACCAGGAGCCCGGTCGATTTCGATCCCATGGGTGTCCACGGCTTCGCCAACGGTCACGGCTACCAGGGTGCCGTGCCCCAGGTTCCCGATCCGGACGGCATGGCGTTCAAGGAACTGAAGGCGATGCTGGTCGAGCGGCATGGTGAGGAACGCACGCGCGAGATACTGACCTACGACCGCTTCAATTCGATGATCTATCCCAACCTGACGTTCCAGGCGATGGGGCAGCATTTCCGCATGGTGATGCCCATCGATGTGAACCGGACCGAAGTCCGCATCTATCCGATCCTGTTCAAGGGCGCGCCGGACGCATGGAACCGATACGCGGTCCGTTCGGTCGCGGCGACGCACTCCCCGGCCTCGATGATCCAGACCGACGACGTCGCGGTGTTCGAACGCGCGCAGGAGGGTCTGCATGCACAGGGCTCGGACTGGGTGATGTTCGCGCGTCACATGGGTGCCGAAACCCCGAACAACTACGGCGGGCTTGGCGCGCCGGGATCCAGCGAGTTCGTGCTGCGGCAGCAGTACAACGACGTCTGGCTGAAATACATGAGCGCCTGAGAGGGATGACGATGACCGCCACACTGGCCAAGACCCAAGCAGCCGACCTGCCCGCCCGCGACGTGATCGAACAGTTCCTCTACGCCGAGGCACGCATGCTGGACGAGAAGCGCTGGGAAGACTGGATGGACCTGTTCACCGACGACGGCGTCTACTGGGTGCCGACAGCCGACGATCAGACCGATCCCGATACGCGCGCCTCCATCATGTACGACGACAGGACGATGATGAAGATGCGTGTGCGCCGTCTGCGCCACCCGGAGGTCCACGCCCAGACACCGCCGTCCCGGACGACGCATCTGGTCACCAACGTGATGGTCGGGCCGTCGCCTGATACGGACGGCGACATCGAGGCAAGCGCCTGCTTCCTGATGCTGGAGTACCGCGTCGAGGAACAGACGGTCTATGGCGGACGCTACCTGTATCGCCTGACGGAAACCGCCGACGGTCTGGCGATCCGCAGCAAGACCGTCCGCATGGTCAATTGCGATGCCGCCCATCAGCTTATGGCGATCTATCTCTGAGCCAAGGACGACACCCCGATGATTGATCCCGTCCCCAGAAGCCGGAAGCGCATCGCGCCCTTCCGGCTGCACAGGCCCGGAACCATAGACGAAGCGGTGACCGCGCGTGCCGCGTTGCCCAACTCCGCCTTCATGGGCGGAGGCATCGACCTCCTGAATGGCATGAAGACCGGTGTCGAATGGACCGATATCGTTCTGCTGCGCGACATTGCGGAGCTTCGCACGATCACGGTCGGCGAGGGATACATCAGCATCGGCTCGGGTGTCCGTCTGAACGAACTGGGACGGAACGGCCTGGTGCTTGACGCCCTGCCCGACGTCGCGGCGGCCTGGGCACCGATCGCCAATGTCCGCATTCGCCATCAGGGCACGGTCGGCGGCAATCTGATGGCCCGCAAGGCGCACTACGACATTCTGCCGGTACTGATGGCGACCGGCGCGACGGTCGTCTTCGCAACCGTCGACGGACCCATCGAACTGCCGGCCGCCTGGCTTTCGAGTTCCACCAAGCCGGCTGCCTTCGGCGCATTGCTGACCGAAGTGCGCATCCCTGCCGGTGCGCGGGTCCTGAAGCATGACCGCAGTCACCTGCCCGGGTTCCTGGTCACTGTCGGACACAATGGCGACGGTGCCTGGCACGCGGCGGTGGCGGGCGCGCACGACCTGCCCCGGGTGGCACGGCTTGACCTGCCGGCGGGTGCTGACCTGCCGCTGTCACCGGCACTAGCGCGCCGCGTTGCGGAAGACTGGTGCAACGGTCTGCCGATCATGCGGGAACGCGTCAATATCTCGGGCGTCTGGCGTCGGCGCGCCGTCCCCGTGGTGCTGTCGCGACTGCTTGTGGGCACTGCAACATCCAGAAAGGCGAGCGCCGCATGAGTGATCTGATCGCCCTGAAGTTCCGGCTGAATGGTGTCGGGCGTACCGCCGCCGTCGAGCCGCAGGTCATGCTGGCCGACCTGCTGCGCGAGCAGTTGGGTGAGATCGACGTCCGCGTCAGTTGCGATCAGGGTGTCTGCGGCGTCTGCACCGTGCTGGTGGACGGCATCCCGACAACATCCTGTCTGACACCTGCCTTTCTGGTCGCGGACCGGGAGGTGACCACCGTGAAGGGCCTGTCCGGGAACGCCACCGGGCTGACCGACGTGCAACAGGCCTTCATCGCGTGTTCCGCCTTCCAGTGCGGCTATTGCACACCCGGCATGGTGGTGTCGGCGACGGCCCTGCTGGCGGAGCATCCGTCACCCGACCGCCAGACCATCCGCGACTGGCTGGACGCCAACGTCTGCCGTTGCACCGGCTATCAGACCATCATCGAAGCCATCGAGATGGTGGCCGCGCAACGCCAGGCACAAGCACAGACAACCACGGCGGAGGCTGCGGACTGATGCCCGATACACTCCGCCAGAACCTCAAGCTGAGCGACACTGCCCGTCAGGATGCACGTGACAAGGTAAGCGGCGAAGGACCATTTGCAGGGGACATCACCCTGCCCGGCATGCTCGAAGCCCGATTGCTGCGCAGCCCGCATGCGCACGCACGGATCATCGCCATCGACACGTCCAGGGCAGAGGCCGTCGAAGGCGTGCGCCTGGTAGCGACGGGCCGTGACCTGGGCCTGCTGAAACAGACCACTTACGGCAACTGGGTCCACGATCAGCCCGTCATCTGCACCGACCGCGTGCGGTTCGAGGGGGATGTCGTTGCCGCAGTCGTTGCCGTCGACGAGACCACGGCCTTCCGTGCGATGGAACTGATCCATGTCTCGTATCAGCTACTGCCGCCCGTCATGGACATTCATGAGGCACGATCGGACGCTGCGCCCGAGCTGTTCGACCAGAAGCATCCCAACGTCCCGATGAAGCTCGGACGGGATACGCGGACGGCGAACGAACCCGCCAAGAACGTGCTGTTCTCCTATGACTTCGAGGATGGCGACATCGACGCCGTCGAGGCAGGTGCGGCCCATGTCTTCACCGACCGCTTCCACTTCTCGCGGATCGGGCATTTCTACATGGAGCCCTGGATCTGCGTTGCCCAGCAGCTGACCGACCGCATCGAGCTCTGGTCGTGCAATCAGGACCCCTTCGTCCTGCGCCAGGACCTTTCGGAACTGTTCGGTCTGCCGGAAGGCCATTTCCGCGTGCGCACCGCCTATGTCGGCGGCGGGTTCGGCGGCAAGAGCTACTGCAAGCACGAACCGCTGGCCGTGTTGCTGACGATGCTGGCCAATGCGCCGGTGCGCCTGCTGATGACCCTGGACGAGTCGATGCTGACCCTCAGCCAGCACGATGGCGATCTGGTGCTGACGACCTCTGTCGACGCGCAGGGCAAACTGCTTTCCAGACGCACGGAGATCGACCTGAACGGCGGTGCCTATGCCGATGCCAGCGCACAGGTCTGCGCACGCGCGGCCTACCGGTCGTCCGGCCCCTACCGCTGGCAGGCCTACCACGCCCATTCGCGCGTGATCCGGACCACGACGATACCGGCCGGTTCCTATCGGGGAATGGGTGGCACCCAGGCCAGTTACGCCTCAGAGAGCCAGATCGACATGATCGCCCGACGGATCGGGATGGATCCGATTGCCTTCCGGCGGCTCAATCTGATCCCGCCGGGCGAGCCCTTCAAGGACGGCGACAGCAAGGTCGATGCCGATTTCGCGGAGGGTCTCGACCGTGTTGTCAGTGATCTCCGGCATGTCGATGTGCCGACCGACGGACCCTGGGCGCACGGCAAGGGCTTCGCCATCGGACTGAAGGACGGGGGAAGTTTCGGACGCCTTGGCAAGGCCACGGTGAAGGTGACAACCGACGGCCGTGTACTGGTGCTCTGTGGCGCGATCGAGATCGGTCAGGGCGCAACCACCGTCATCAGCGGGCTGGTTGCCGACGTTCTGAAGGTGCCTCGCGAATGGGTCCGTTACGCCGCTATCGACACGGATGTGACGCCGTTCGACCAGGGCACCCACGCAAGCTGTGCGACAACGCTGACCGGCAACGCGGTCTGGCGCGCCGCGCAGAAGCTGAGGGGCGAGATACTGGAACTGGCGGCGGGCGAACTGGACTGTGCGGCCGCGGATCTGGATCTGCGCGAGTGGAAGGTAACGGGCAAGGGCCTGTCGCTCGATCTGAAGGAGCTAGTCCGGAAGAAGTTCGGCCGTTTCGGCTTCGAACTGAGTGCAGACGGGTTCGTCCAGTATCCCAAGGAAGCCGATGCCCCCTTCGGCGCAAAGCATCTCTACTGGATGCCCCACTGGGTCGGTGTGTCGCTCAGCGTCGACCGGGAGACCGGAGAGATCCACATCAACGATCTGGTGACGGGTGTGGATGCGGGACACACGCTGCACCCCGGCGGTGTCCGCGGACAGGATGAGGGCGGCACCCTGGTGGCCCTTGCCCAGACGCTGTTCGAGGAGATCACCTACAACGAGGAAGACGAGCTGGCCGTCCCCACGCCACTGGACTATCGCGTGGCCCGTGCCAGCGACCTGCCCGACCGTTATCAGTCCTTCATTCTGGAACAGGGTATGGGTCCGGGTCCGATGGGGGCCAAGGGCGTCGGCGAGGCCGGAATGCTGGGCGTCTCGGCCGCCGTCGCGAACGCCATCGAGGATGCGACCGGCGTGCGCCTGACCAGCCTGCCCTTCACCCCGGAGAAAGTGCTGGCCGCGCTCGATGCAGCCGCCGAATGATCATGGAGACTGACAGATGACAAACCCGCTGCGCCTGGGGATGCTGACGCCATCCTCCAACACGATACTGGAACCGGTGACCAGCGCCATGCTGGCCGGAATGCCCGAGGCAACCGCGCACTTCGGACGCTTCAGGGTCACCGAGATATCACTCAGCGACCAGGCGCTTGCGCAGTTCGATCTGGAGCCGATGCTGACCGCCGCAGACCTGCTGGCAGACGCACATTGCGATGCCCTCTGCTGGAATGGCACGTCAGCCGGATGGCTGGGCTTCGACAAGGACGTCGCCCTGTGTGAGGCAATCGAGGCGCGTACGGGAATCAAGGCCTCGTCCTCGGTGCTGGCGCTTTCGGAGATCTTCAAGCTGGCAGGGGTACGGACCTTTGGTCTGGTCACCCCCTACATCGACGACGTCCAGACCGGAATCATCGAGAACTTCAGATCGGAAGGCTACGACTGCGTCGCCGAGCGTCATCTCGGTGTGAAGGTCAATTTCGACTTCGCCCTGACAACCCCGGACCAGTTGCGGGAGATGATCCGGGATGTCGCGCAGGCCAAGCCCGACGGAATTGTCATCCTCTGCACCAACCTGGCCGGGGCCGCGCTGGCGGAGGAAATGGAGCCGGAAATCGGCATCCCGATCTATGACAGCATTTCGACTGCCGTGTGGGGCGCGTTGCGCGCCGCCGGCGTACCGCCCCGTCATATCGAGGGCTGGGGCCGACTGTTCACCGATCTCGGCGATCTTTGAGGGAGCGGACCATGGCTGACTTCGATCTCGTGATACGCGGCGGTACCGTCGGCACTGCTTCGGAAAGTTTCCGCGCCGATGTCGGCGTCACGGACGGCATCATCACGGCCCTCGGGTCGAATCTGGGATCCGGCACGCGAGAGATCGACGCGACAGGCAGGCTTGTGCTGCCCGGTGGCATCGACGCGCACTGTCATCTTGACCAGCCATCCGGTGACGGCAGCATCTGCGCCGACGGGTTCGAGAGCGGCAGCCGTTCCGCCGCGGCTGGCGGCACGACAACGATCCTGCCGTTTGCACTGCAGATGAAGGGCGGATCGCTGACCGAGGCCGTCAAGGACTATCACGAACGCGCGGATGGCAAGGCAGTGGTCGACTATGCCTTCCACCTGATCGTCACCGACCCGACCGCGCACGTGATCGGACAGGAACTCCCGAGCCTGATCGCGCGTGGATACACGTCCTTCAAGATCTACATGACCTATGACGACCTGAAGCTGAATGACCGGCAGATCCTGGAGGTGCTGGCCCTTTCGCGGCGGGAGGGGGCCATGGTCATGGTCCATGCGGAAAACAGTGACGTCATCAGCTGGCTGACTGATCGGCTGGAACAGGCGGGACTGACCACGCCGATCTACCACGCGGTCTCCCGCCCCATGCCGGTGGAACGGGAAGCCACGCATCGTGCCATCAGCCTGTCGGAGATCGTCGATGTGCCGGTGCTGATCGTCCATGTTTCGGGCCGGGAGGCCGTGCAGCAGATTCACACGGCACAGGGTCGCGGCCTGCGGGTCTATGCGGAAACCTGTCCGCAGTATCTCTATCTGACTGAAGACGATCTGGCGAAGCCCGGCTTCGAGGGGGCGAAATGCCTGTGCAGCCCGCCGCCGCGCGACAAGGCCAATCAGGAAGTCATCTGGTCGGGCCTTCGGAACGGCACCTTCCAGGTATTCTCATCGGACCACGCACCGTTCCGGTTCGAGGATCCGGCCGGAAAGATGCTGCATGGCACCGACGCGTCCTTCCGCTATGTCCCGAACGGCGTGCCGGGCCTGGAAACGCGGCTGCCCCTGCTGTTCAACGGCATTTCGGAGGGCCGGATCGATCTGCCGACCTTCGTGCGGGTCACGGCCACGCAACCGGCGCAGATCTATGGACTGAGTCCACGCAAAGGCAGCATCGCCATCGGATCGGATGCGGACATCGCGATCTGGGATCCGGAGCGGAAGGTCACGATCGCCAACGCCGATCTGCATCACGCCGTCGACTATACTCCTTATGAGGGGATCGAGGTCACCGGCTGGCCGGTCACGACGCTCGTGCGCGGACAGGTTGTCAGTCAGGAAGGAGAGACGCTCCAGTCCCCCGGATACGGGACATTCCTGCCCTGCGAACGGCCGAACCCGCCCCTGCCGGAGCCTTCACTGGCCGTCAGATGAGGTTGCTGAGCTCGATCAGATTGTTGTCCGGGTCGCGAAAGTAGACCGACATGATGGGGCCTGTCGCCCCGATCCGCTCCCCCGGTCCCGCTTCGATGGCGACGTCGTGCGCCCCGAGATGGGCCACGATCTCGTCCATCGGCACATCGGTCAGAATGCAGTAGTTCCCGCTGCCCGGCACGCTGCCCCTGGCAATCGGCGGGGCATTGTTCGCGTCGTTCAGGCTGATCTTGTTGCTGCCGAAATGCAGTGACCATTTCCCCGGCGCTTCCTCACGCGGCTCCATGCCCAGCACACTGCTGTAGAAGTCGATGATCGCATCGACATCCGTGGCGTTGAGGACGATATGGTCGAGGCTGGTGATTTTCATGAGACGTCCAGACGGGGCGTTGATCGGATACAGGAAAACTGAATTGCCACCTCACCTTAAGTACCAGTCCTCCGGATTTCTGACAAATTCAAACCGTCAGGATTCAACCGACATTCTCTGCTGCAGGCGGTCCTTCATACCGTCCGTCCGGGGAACCGGTGCGGAGCGGCAAAGATAGGTCGCGGGGTGTGCCTGATGACCCGCTACTGCGCAGTCCAGCCACCGTCGATCGTGACCGCTCCCATTTCTGACCATTCGTCCACAATCACACAGCATACCCGCCGTCGAAGTGCAGACCGTGGCCGGTAGTGAAGCCGCCGACGGCGTCGCAACGCTCCCCCAGATGCTGCCACGCCGGATCAAATCCCTGGAAAGGGCTCCGCCTTTCTCAAGCTTCCGGTTCGGCGGCCACGGTTCCACGGATGACATCCGCCGCAGTCAGCGCCCGGATCCTTTCCGGATCGTAGTTCAGCCACTCCCGCAGGACCTCCTCGGAATGCTCGCCAAGCATCGGGATGCGAGGTGTCCCAGCTGGCGGACTGTCCGAGTAGCGGATGGCCGGTCCCGCGACCGGGACACGACCCTGCAGCGGATGCTCTACCTCCACGAAATGTCCCCGGTGCTGCAGTTGCGGATTGACCGCGACCTCGTCCAGCGTGGCCACGCGCGCTGCAGGCAGGTTGACCACCATCAGGCGGCGTTCGACCTCGGCCGCATCGAAACACTTCATCCAGTCGGCAATGATGGTCTCGATCGCGGTATCGTTGGCAATCCGGCTTTCCATGTCGGCAAAGCGCGGATCGGTGGTCAGTCCCGGCATCTCCATCGCCTGTGCCAGTTTCGCGAACTCGCTGTCCGTCCATGCCGTGATGTGGACGTGACGCCCATCGCCGCACTCGAAACAGTGGGAAGGGACCGAGACGGGGTTCTTGTTGCCGCGACGCGTCCGCGTGACGCCCTGCATCAGATACTCCGGAATGGCCGACAGCAGCAGACTGGTCGCGGCATCCAGCATGGAGACATCGACCCATTGTCCCCTGCCCGTCCGCTGTCGCCCCTGAAGCGCCGATACCGCGCCAATGACGGCATGCAGTCCGGCCAGATAGTCGGTGATGACGGTGCCGCACACGGTTGGCGGTCCATCCGCCGAGCCGGTGAGCGACTGGATTCCGCTGATCGCCTGGATGACCGGGTCATAGGACGCGCGCTCCGCCCAGGGGCCATCCTGGCCGAACCCCGAGATCCGGACCAGGATCAGGCGCGGATTGATTTCCTGCAGCACGTCCCAGCCGAAGCCCATCTTCTCCAGGACACCGGGCCGGAAGTTCTCGACCAGGATATCGGCCTCCCGCAGCAGATCGCGCAGAACGGCCTGGCCCTCCTCGTTGCGAAGGTCGATGGCCAGACTGCGCTTGGCCCGGCTGATGGTCATGAAGAGCAGGCTGTCAGGCTTGCCCAGCTTTGTATCGGCCATGCGCATGCCGTCGCCGGCAAAGCCCTCGATCTTGACCACATCAGCGCCGGAATCGCCCATCATCTGCGTTGCATGCGGCCCCGACACGTAGCGCGTCAGGTCCAGAACACGGATGCCGTCCAGCGGCCCGCTTGCTGTTCCACTATCGTCAGGCATGTCTTGTCCTCCCCAGAACACAGGTATCCTGAGGAAGAACATGCGGACCCGCAAGGGGTGGCCCGTCCCGCAAGACTGTGGCTGCCGACCCCGGTCAACAGAGTCTAGAGCGAGATGAAGTCCCGTACCCTGTCGCAGAAGCCGTCCAGGCGGTCATGCTGTACCCAGTGGCCAGCCCCCTCGAAGGAAACGACTTCCGCCGTGTTGAAATGCTTCAGGCGGCCATCCTCTTCCGGGTTCGAGGCCCAGCTCTCGGAGCCGTAGACCAGCAGTGTCGGGCAGGTGATCATGGACCAGAGCTCCTGGATGGCGCGACCCGGCATGTCATAGGGCGGCCAGGTGCGCACGTAGTTGTCGAACTTCCAGCAATAGGTGCCGTCCTCGTTCTGGATGACACCCTGCACGGTCAGGTGACGCGCCTGCTCGGGCGAGAGGTGCTTGTTCTCCTCCTGCATCCGGCGGAACGCATCCTCGATGGAGGCATAGCGCCGGGGCATCCGGCCTGACAGCTTGCGCTGTTCATCGACCCAGTCGCGCATGCGGTCGGCGAATGGTGTCTCCCCCCGCTCCTGCAGGATCTTCGGTGACGGACCCAGCCCTTCGATAGCGACAAGCCGGCGGACGCTTTCCGGGTAGATGCCCGTGTAGCGCAGCGCGATGTTGCCGCCCAGGGAGTGCGCCACGATGGTCACCGGCGCCAGTTCCTGCTGGTGGATGAGCTGGGCCAGGTCATAGACATAGCTGCTCATGGGATAATTGCCGTCCGCCGACCACTGGCTGTCGCCATGACCACGCAGGTCCGGCGCGATGACATGCCAGTCATCGCGGAAACGCTCGGCCACCCAGTCCCAGTTGCGGCAGTGATCCCGGCCGCCATGGACAAGCAGCAGCGGCGGCGCCTCCGGATTGCCCCAGTCGACATAATGCAGCCGCAGGCGCTGGGAGAAATAGGTCCGGGATGTCGGGCCGGTGCTGGACAAGGTCATTTCCTGGAACCCCCTCGGTGAGACTCATGCCCCGATCATCCCGCATTCCCCAGGTAACTTGGTGATTTCGCTGTCCTGAACTCGACATTGCTTATATAAATCATAGTGTTGATTGCGGCGAGGGGCGTGTTTGATGGATCACCCAGAGGGTGCGGGCTCGCAGCGGGCAGATCGGGTCGATTTCGACCGCCGTGTGCGGCTGGAGTTCCGTGGTGCGCAGATCAGTTCGGACGGTGGTCTGCTGGTGATGCGCGAGCTGGATGACGCGCTCGGGCTGTCCGTTCTGGCGGCAACAGCATTGTGCGACACCCGACGCGGCAAAAACACGCTCCACCGGCTTGACGGGTTGTTCCGGCAATCGGTGTTCGGACGACTGGCCGGATACGAGGACGTGAACGACGCCGATCGCCTAGCCCTCGATCCTGTGATGCGTCAGGTCGTTGGCGGCAGGGCCGTGGAGGCGCAAGCGGCGTCGGCCTCGCAGATGGGGCGGTTTGAGACAGAGACGCTGGCACTGGCCGAGAACCGGGAAGCGCTGGCCGACCTGAACGGCCAATGGATCGACCGGTTTCACGACCGCAACGGGCTGAAGTATATCGTGTTGGATATGGACAGCTCGGTCAGCCCCACCCATGGCGATCAGGAAGGCGCTGCCTGGAACGGGCATTTCGACTGCACCTGCTACCACCCCAACTTTCTGTTCAACCAGTTCGGCATGCTGGAACGCTGCGCCCTGCGCAACGGCAACGTCCACAGTGCGGATGGCTGGCGGGATGTCCTCGATCCGGTGATCGCCCGCTACGCCGGGCGCGACCTTGGCGGCCGCTTCTTTCGGGCCGATGCCGCATACGCAATCCCCGCGATCTATCAGCGGCTGGAAGAAGCGAAGTACTTCTACGCCATCCGGTTGCCTGCCAACGCTGTTCTGCGCGAGAAGATCGCGCATCGGTTCACACGGCCCGTGGGACGACCATCGCAGACCAAGGTGAAGCGCTTCTACGAAGACTTCGAGTATCAGGCGTCATCCTGGGACAAGCCGCGCCGGGTGATCGCCAAGATCGAATGGCATCCGGGCGAGCTGTTCCCGCGTGTCGGCTTCATCGTCACCAACCTGCCGATGGACCCAGACTGGGTGGTGCGGTTCTACAACCAGCGCGGCACCGCCGAGCAGCACATCAAGGAAGGCAAACACGCCTTTCGCTGGACGCGACTGTCATGCCGGAAGTTCCGCGACAACGAGGTGCGGCTGCAACTGCACGCCCTAGCCTACAATCTAGCGACCTTCCTGCGCTGCATCGAGCTGCCTGAGGCCATGGCGGACTGGTCATTGACCAGCCTGCAACTGAAGCTGATCAAGATCGGGGCGCGTGTCGTCCGTCACGCCCGCGCCATCACCTTCCAACTGGCCGAGGTGGCCATCACCGGCCCGATGGTCCGCGCCATCCTCGCCGCGATCCGCCGCCTTCGAGCGCCACCGCTATGCACATGACAGCTATCCAAGCCGAAACCGAACGAAACCGGCTCGACAGGTCTGCCCGCTGCGCTGAAAAACATCACCGTCGAGCCAGAACACGGCGACTTCGTGGTCTGATCCGCTCTGTTTCAGCAGCCGGCCCGGCAGCAGGCGCCGCTCAGGACGGAAAATGCTTGTCCAGCAGGCAAAATTCGGCAACTTTCACGTCAGGCAGCATGCCACTTGGGGAACATCGGATGACCTTTATCAAAACGCTTTGTATTCTTACTGCCTTCGTACTCATTTCAAACTCCACAAGTGCCCAGACACTGGAGAAGGTATTTGGCAAGGGAGATTGGGAGTTTCACTTCGACTCAAGTCATGTTTGCGTTGCGGCTACTGCATCTGGCAGGTCGACGTTGATGGTGTATACCGACAAAGAAAACTCACAAATTAACTACCTGATTTTTTCCGGAACTGATGCGCTGCAAAGCGCAACACTGTTTATCGACGATAAAAAATATGACTTAAGTGTCTCTGACAACATAGCGGTTTCATTGGACGAAAGACGTCCAGAGATTTTTTCTGACATGCGCGCTGGGAGCAACGCAGTCGTGGTTGCAACAAATGAAGTCGGCGAGGAGCGCGAACTTGCGTTTTCACTAATGGGCTTTACGGCTAGCGTCCTGAAGATGGATGATTATTGCGATGTCTCAATCGATTTTGAACCGCGCTCCAAGGCTCCTTCTGTGCAATTCACGGGACAAAGCGAAGTAGGCGCAGTAGATCGAAATCTTGGCCAGAGTGAAATCAAAACCACAGATTGGGGTTTCTGGTTAACGAACACCAATGAAAATCACTTTGATAAAGTGATGTGGAATAAGTGGTATGAGTACGCATCAGCTTTTGATGTGGTGGAGCGTTATATTAACACCTACCGCAGCGATGTCGACTCAGAACTCCTGCGTGAGGGGCGTGAAGCCTTTCGAAAATACCCGGATAACTTCCAGTGCGATTATAACGGAAGGCGAATAACCCTTGGCCCAACAACATTGCCGGGCGCACTCAATGAGGATTGCACTGGCGGCATCTTATACATGAAATTTCCAAAAATCACCTTCGACGATTTTGAGTGCATTTGGGCGGAAGGCGATTATTACTACGATGCATGCTATTTTCAGTGGATCCATCAGGAAGATAGGGCCTCTGGTAGGCCTGAGGAGGCAATAAGAGTTCGTGTCACTTTTCCAGCGCTCAAAGATCGGAGCCTTTTTCCTGGTGATCGCGTTCTTGTTTCAGGTGAAATCTCTAAAATGGAGCGCTTTCAACCGAGCATTGGGATCACCAAGTTAACAAAATTTTCGAGGATAGAGGAGATGCCGGTAAAACTCATAGATCTTCATGATGATAAGATTTACTTCGAAGGAGAGGAGTGGGTTGTTCAAGTATCCATAGAAGAATTGATGGGAAATTTAACAGGCGTCAAGAAAACACAACATTATTTACAGGGTTTTTTCTATCATAGAGATTTTGAAGGTAGGTTCGCTGCTGCCTTTAGCGAAAAGGCAAACAGGATGATCCCCCCACCTCCTACTGTGTCTAGGGAGGAATATGTGAGAGATGTATTGGTAAAGTACAACATAGCAATAGCATGTGCTGATTTTGGGCGGTTGGGAGAGTTTACTTCATCCTACTTGAAGAGTCGTTTTTCTGGATCACCCAAGAACGACCTAAGCCCGAGAGAACTCGACCAGCTAAGCGAGCTTGAAATTATAAAAATTCGGACCTTGGCTAATGATGAAGAGACTTGTGGCGCTATGCTGCTTGGTTTGATGTTCGATCCGAGCGGCGGTGCGGACATGTTCTTCTCTAAGGACTAGAGGGCGCTGGAACATATTCTCGCATGGTCCATGCGATATGCGGGGATAAATGCCTGGAAAAGTATGCAGCGCTGAATTGGGGAAATACTCTTGGCGTAGGTAGCATTGTAACTTTTGTCACATTTGCCGCTTCATTTTCAGCTCAGGCGGCAAGTTTTGATTGCACAGGTGTGTTAACTGAAGCTGAAGCCACTGTATGTGGCGATGACGAGCTGCGCGCTTTCGATCGAATTATGGGTATCCTTTGGGGGGAACAAAGCGCTCCTTCGGCGGCCATGTTAGCAAGACAACATGAATGGCTTGAGAGTCGTGATTTATGTGGTTGAACACCTTTAAGTAGAGCGAAATAGGTCAAAAAAACTAAAGTCTGGCAAAGGAAGTGATTGATATGAATTTGGACGGCTAACCCTGACGATTTTTGCAGGATGAAGAGTTCGTCGAGGGCCGACAGCCGATGACCGGCGCGGACGATGGCGAGGACACATCCACGGTCGGATTCCGTCTGGAGACGGTGCCCGGCATTTTCAGGCGCATCGCGAAACGCGCGGAGACCAGCCGTGGGCATGCATCCGACGAGGAATCGATACGTGTTGAAGGCCGCCAAGTCTTCAAGATGTCGATCGGCGAGGCGAACAATCCAGAAGACGCTCATCTCTTCGAGGAGGCTATCGAGGGCGGCTACGCCCTCCTTGGCTTCCAGGACATCGACTGGTCGGACGACAAGTTCGCGGACCGCGAAGCCATCATCGAAGCCTGCAAGGCGCAGGGCGACCACAACGCCAACGTGGATGCCCGGTCGGGCATGGTGCAGATGCCGTTCATTTTCCGGAACTGGATCCAAGAGGGTGACATCGTCATCGTATCGAAGGGCAATCGCCTGTTTCGGGCAATCGGGGATCATAAGCCTTCCGGCGTCAGGCTGCGAATACCCATGCCTTTGCAATACCGTTCCCCCACCATGACACGATCCCTGGTTCCCTTCCGAAACCCGGTTGGCTACCGTCAGCAGTAATTGCGGTAGTCATCCGGGGAGGGACAGTCCATGAAAGCACAGCAGATCATCGAATGGGGTGAGCCGCTCCAGGAACGGGAGTGCGACACACCCGAGCCGACAGGCAGCGAGATCCTGATCCGCGTCACCTCCTGCGGCGTCTGTCACAGCGACCTGCACCTGCACGAGGGCGGCTTCAACATGGGCCAGGGCAATTTCGCCCGCCTGGCCGACATGGGTGTCGAACTGCCGATGACCATGGGCCCCGAGATCGGCGGCGTGGTGGAGGCCGTCGGCCCGGATGTCGAGGGCATCGAACCCGGCAAGTCCTATGTCGTCTACCCCTGGATCGGCTGCGGTGAATGCGAGCACTGCGCGACCGGGCGCGACATCGACTGCCTGACGACGCGGCCGCTGGGCACGCGGCGCGACGGCGGCTATGCCACCCACGTGATCTGCCCCGACAAGCGCTACCTGTTCGAACATGGCGATACGCCGGTGGATCTGGCCTGCACCTATGCCTGTTCGGGTCTGACCGCCTACAGCGCGCTGAAGAAGCATGCCCGCCTGACGGCGAAGGACCACCTCGTCATTGTCGGTGCCGGCGGTGTGGGCCTGTCGGCGGTCATGCTGGCGAAACATGTGACAGATGCCAAGGTCATCGTGGCCGATGTCGATCCGGAAAAGCGCTCCGTCGCCCGGCAGGCCGGTGCGGACGAGACCTTTGACAACAGCCAGCCGCAGGCAGCCGAGAAACTGAAGGAGATGCTGGGCGGCGGCGTCCGGGGCGTGATCGACTTCGTTGGCCGGCCCGAGACCGCATCCTTCGGCCTCGACTGCCTCGCCAAGACCGGCAAGCTGGTGATCGTCGGCCTGTATGGCGAGGCGTTGCCGCTGGCCCTGCCCCGGATGCCGATCTTCCAGCTCACCATCGAGGGATCCTATGTCGGCGACCTGCAGGACATGACGGAACTGATGGAGCTTGTCCGTGCCGGAAAGGTGCCGCCGATTCCGGTCAGCACGCGCCCGCTGGCGGAAGCCAACGCCGCGCTGCAGGATCTGGTCGACGGCAAGGTCAGCGGACGGCAGGTTCTCAAGCCCTGAAACCCCGATCGCGGCGACACAGTAGCCAGAACAGAATGACTGCGTGACCGGTTGACCCCGCCACCTGAATGACCTACGAAATGAACTGTTGTTGTTCGACAACCAATAATCGGGTGGGAGGATTTCCGATGTTCTCGATTGAATCGACGGGTCAGGCGTGCGGCGCATTCGTGACGGGCATCGATCTGCGCCAGCCGCAGGATTCAGGCACCGTCGCCGATCTGCGCGCGGCGTGGCTGGAGCACCATGTGCTGATCTTCCCCGATCAGGAACTTGATGACGCACAGCTTGAAGGCTTTGCCGAGAGCATCGGCCCCATTGGCGACGATCCCTTCATCAGGGCAATGGAGGGCAAGAAGCGCATTGCCGCCATCCAGCGTCGTGCGGATGAAACCGGTCGCATCTTTGCCGATGTCTGGCATTCGGACTGGAGTTTCCAGGAAACGCCCCCTGCCGGGACCTGCCTGCTGAGTGTCGTTGTCCCGCCTGTCGGCGGTGACACCCTGTTCTCCAACCAGCACAAGGCCCTGGACGATATGCCTGCGGACATGCGGCAGCGGTTCGAGGGGCAGACAGCCCTGCATTCCGCCCGCTCGGCCTATGGCGACGATGGCTTCTATTCGGAAGAGGGCAACAAGGGCAGCATGGCGATCACCACGTCCGAGGCCGCGCGGAACATCCGACGTCACCCGCTGGTCCGCAGGCACCCGGAATCCGGTCGCGCCGGTCTCTTCGGCGGCGCCTACGTGATCGGTTTCGATGGGGTGGAGGAAGCCGAGTCGCAGGAAATGGTGAAGGAACTCTATCGCTGGCAGAGCAGGCCCGAATTCACCTACACCCATGAATGGCAACCGAACATGCTCGTGCTCTGGGACAACCGCTCGGTCCTGCACAAGGCAACCGGCGGCTACGAGGGCCATGATCGCCTGCTGCATCGCCTGACAATCGCCGACGACAGATCGTTCCATGGCTGAGCCCACGCCCATGCTCATGCGAGGCCTTCCGCAAGCCGGAACGTGATCCAGTACCAAGGTGGTCGCAGGCCTGGAGCGGCTCGACGGCCCCGCGCATAGCGAAGCCTTCGCCGCGTTCCGGGGGGAGCGCAAGCCGACCTGTCACCGGGATACGCTGAAGTATCCGGCCGGGATCGGGCGAACTGCGTCCGTTGCCGAAAGGTCACGATGCATATTCCAGTCTCCGACTTAACCGAAAATTATTGGATACAGTAGAGAATCATACCCAGATTGGGGTGGGGTCAGTTAACTGGTGACGCGTGAAGGAGTTCACCATGTCCAGCCTTGAAGTGCAGACGAGCCAGGATGAGCAATCCGGCAGATATCGTCTGGCAACTGCTGAAATCGTCTACCACATGCCCGATCAGCCCCAGCATCTTCAGACATTTGTCTGGCAGACACTTGACCTCGCACCGGAGTTTCCGCGTGTGATGCAGTTCATCGCCAACTGGCGGGACGCCATCAAGGCGAACCTTCACTCCGTGCGAATCTCGACCCGCGACACGGTCACGCCCGTCATCATCGATCGCGCAAAGTTCGGTGTGACGATGCATTGACGCCTGCGTCAGGGATCAGGCGTAGGACATAGCGATCCGCGGTAGCGCACCATCAACTGCCGGGTAAGCGGCAGATGCAGCGCCACATCGAAATGAAACGCCCCGTCGCGAACCGACTCGCGGGACTCGCTGTACGGCAGCAGGAATCCCGGCAAAGCCAGCCCGAGAAACCGGCCGGCCACGACGGGGAAATCCAGCGCCCCGTCAGATACACCAAGCGCGATGAGAAAGCTGAAGGGGCCAAAGCGCTCCCAGACCCGTCCCGCGCCGCCGGGCCGCAGGTGCGACCGGAAACGCCTGTCACCAAACTGCCGGACCCATGTTTCCGTGTCGTCCAGACGCCGCATGGTGACCTGGACCGGTACGTCCCTGGCTGCCGGGGGAAACCCGAAGAAGGCGGCGGCGAGTTGCGGCAACCACCCGCGCCCCCGTGTCACCTGCGCTGTACCCGAGAATGCCTCGCCATCCCGGAAGCCATGCAGCCGCCTGATTTCCGGCGACAGGCGCGACCAGTCCGCCCCCAGAGCGGCCTCGAACAGACAGGGGACAGACCGGGCCTCACGATGAAATCGGATCTCCAGATCAGCCATTGCTGCCTCCGCTTCCGCGAGGGTGAACTCGGCCAGGCATGGTCGCGCGCCGGGAACACACCTGTCGAACTGCCGCAGCAGCACCCGCGCCGGAATGGTCGGGACATAGGGTCCCTCGCCCGCCTCCGCGATCAGGGTCCAGCGACGGTGCAGGTCCGATCCGTCCGTGCGTCCGACCACATTGACCACCATGCCCCCACGGTCCGACCCAAACGCTTCCAGCAAGCGCGCGAACAGCAGTGCGCCGCTGACCTGCCATCTTCTGATCCTGCGGATGCAACCGAGACGCCGCAGCAGCCCGAGACCGACCAGGCCCAGATTCAGCAGGGGCAGTTCCATCCCCGCACGGAAAATCACCGACCTCGCGCCCGACCAGGCCGGCAGCAGGACGGTATCCGGGACGCGGAGCATCCAGCCGCGCCGAACCATGTCGTCGGCCAGATGAATGGATCGGCTCTCCGACCAGTTGCGTGTCTCGACCCAGTCGCCGCCGCGCCAGACCTCCAGCGGGGTCCCGGCCTGTCGCATGATCGCCTCCACGACCGACCGGCCGCGCGGCGCGCGGTTGCCGGGCAGAATGGCAGTGTCCACCAGTTCCAGGTCCAGCATGCCCTCGCGCAGGGCCTGCACGGCGGCCGACGACAGGGCGGGCACGCTGGAGACACCGGAAAGCACGACACAGCCCGCCGCCCGTGCCACATCATCCAGCGCGCCGATCCCTGCCGTGAAATCGGCGTCGTCGGAGAGATCGAGATAGTGCAGCCCGTGCGCGATGCAGAACCGTGGCACCCGCCACGGGTCATCCAGCGATGCCCGCATGGCCTGAAACGGGCCGGAAGCATCAACCACAACCTCCACCCCGGCGCTCAGGACAGGCGTCAGGTCGCCGTCCCGATCAAGCTTCAGCCGCGCCATGGCATCCATCGGCGCCGCCAGTTCCGCCCGTTCGGCGGAACGACCGGCCAGCGTGACCTCATGACCATCGCGATGCAGCAACTCCGCCAGCCTGCTGCCGAAGACCCCTGTACCGCCGATGATCAGCACCTTCATGTCAGCAACCTTCGGCGGAGCTTCTCATCCGGCGCGGCACACATGTCGGTGCGCCCGAACATGGCATAGCGGTTCCGGGCGATCCGCCGGTACAGCCAGTCCTGAGCGCCACCCGGCAGCAGGGCCAGGGGTGCGAGCAGATGCCCCAACCCGCCAATGTCACGGCCAAGCAGGATGATCGCGGCCAGCGACGTATGAGCCACCCCATCCCGCAGGTAGACCCAGGTTTCCGTGTCATTCGGATCAAGGCCGAGGTGGGCCAGCATGGCCTGGCCCAGGGGGCTGTTCACGGGGCAGACCCGAATGCCGAGACGGTGGTCCAGCCGCGCGATCATGCGTGCGCCGCGGGTGCAGAGCACGCATTCCCCATCCATGAAGGCGACGGGCCACGCATCATCGAAGTCCGGCACCAGCGGATCATCGCGATAGCTGTAGGCACGGTTCGGAACAGTCATGGGCATGGCACACGCTTCTTGCCGCGACGGGGTGCCAGCGTGGACCCCGCAGGGCCTGACGTGAACCGACCGATTGTCGCGGTCCGGGCCGGTCTGCACGGGCCGCATCGCCCGCAGGCGGCTTCCCGGACTGGCGTGTGGAACGGAACTGCGGTACTTCCGCCCGGCAAGAGATACTGATCGAGAGTGACCATGACCGACACCGACCTGCTGCCGACCCTGACCCGCATCGCGGAAGCACTGGAACGGCTGGCGCCGCCTGCCGCCGCCCAGCCGGACACCGACGCGGCCAGCGCCTTCGTCTGGCATGCCAATCCCGACAGGCTGGACCCGGTACCGGATGTCAATCACGTAGGCATGGCCCTGTTGCAGGGCATTGACCGGGTCCGGGACATCCTGACCGACAATACCCGGCGCTTCGCCACCGGCCTGCCAGCCAACAATGCGCTGCTGTGGGGCGCGCGGGGCATGGGCAAGAGTTCCCTGGTCAAGGCGGCGCATGCGGAGGTCAGCCGCGAGACCGGCGGCAAGCTGATCCTGATCGAGATCCATCGGGAGGACATCGACTCCCTGCCCCGGCTGCTGCATGTGCTGCGCGAGCGCCAGGATCAGCGTTTCATCCTGTTCTGCGACGACCTGTCGTTCGACACCGACGACACCAGCTACAAGTCGCTGAAGGCGGTACTGGAGGGCGGACTGGAAGGACGCCCGTCCAACGTCATCTTCTACGCCACCTCCAACCGTCGCCACCTGATGCCGCGGGACATGATCGAGAACGAGCGTTCCACGGCCATCAACCCGGCCGAAGCGGTGGAGGAGAAGATCTCCCTGTCCGACCGTTTCGGGCTCTGGCTCGGCTTCCATACCTGCAGCCAGCGGGAATATCTCGCCATGGTGAACGGCTATTGCGCCGCCTACGGGCTGGAGATGGACCCGGAGACCCTGCGCCTGGAATCGGTCGAATGGGCCACCACCCGTGGTTCCCGGTCAGGCCGCGTGGCGTGGCAGTACATCCAGGATCTCGCCGGGCGTCTCGGCAAGCCACTTGGCTAGGCAAGCTCTCTGCGTGAGGGCGGCGCCGGTCGGGGCCATGATCTGACGTCGCGCGTCTGAGACTTCACGACACGAGGCACTGATTTCAGTTCGATTGCCATCCTGAAGGTTCCACAACCTTCAGGAGCATGCATGATGAACGTCGATCCCTTCTGGCTGAATGACCGGATTGTCCCCTCTGACGCCAATGATCCGAAGGAGGTCACCCGGCTTGGCCAGGCCCTGAGTGACGTCGGCGAGGATGTGGCTGACCGCTCCCGCCCCGCCGTCACGGAGGCCGTGCGCCGGTTCCAGGACTCCCGCGGCCTGCGGGTTGATGGGGAGGCACAGGTCAATGGCCCCACCGCCCAACGCCTTGCGGCGGAGCGGCATGAGCGCCAGACCGCAGCCCGCCCATCGGCGCAGCAGCGGATCCTGGGTGAGCAGCATTCCGTGCCCGTGCGGGACGCCGTCGGCACCGGCGGGCGCAATCGGCCCGAGGACCGGCGGAGCGTCATGCAGGCGCTGGCCATCGGCAACTATCTCTCCCGCTATGCGGCCCTGAACCCGGTGGACCTGCCGCCCGGTGCCCCCGATCCGGAACTGGAGACCGCCCTCGCCCGTTTCCGTCGCAAGCAGGGCGTCCGGGAGACCGGCCCCCTCGCCCCGGGCAGCCTGACCCTGCGGCTGCTCAACCAGATTACCGCCCCGCGCCTGCATCAGCTCATCGGTGATGACGTGGCCAGCCCACGGGACATGTCACCGGCGGAGGACCCGGCGGTGGTGCGCGACAGTCCCGACAGCCCCACCGCCCGCGCCGTGCCCTTCCGCGACGAGGGTCAGGTGGCCCACGAAACGGCGCAGGATCAGGAGATCGCACGGCGGCAGGCCGACCGCATCCGTCAGGAGATGGCGGCGGTCGATCGCGGCGAGGCCGCACCGGTCCCCGGCACCGATCCGTCCCTGCAGGCGTTGCACGACGATCCGGAACTCAAGGACCTGACCGCCCGCCAGATCGACCGTATCCGGGAGATCGCGACTGAATCAGCCCTGGATCTGGAACAGCCGGAGACGCGGGCACGCCTTGGCGCCTACATGCGCGAAAAGGAGCCGGACTTCCTGACCGCGCTGCAGGAGAAGTACGAGGCCGGCAAGCTCGACGCCCGGAAGCTGGAACGGCTGACCGAGAACTGGGCGCGTCAGGTCTCCACTCATGGCGCCAGCCCCATCTCGGTGGCACGGCTGAAGGCTGGCACGGAAGTTTTGCGGCAGGCCCTTCAGGACGAGGGCGCGAGCGCAGCCGACACGGTCGCCAAGATCGAGAAACTGATGGCGGGCGCCGGGCAGGGCGAGCCGGAGGTGCCATTGCTGTTCGAGTTCTTCCCCGGCCTCGGCGAAGCCCTCTCCGCCGCCGACGCCGCGAAATACCTCGCGCAGGCACAGGCCGCGGACGCCGCCGGCAACACCGCCGAGGCCAACGCCGCCTGGAACGCCTTCGCCCTCGCCGCCGCAGGCGCCGTCCCCTTCGTCGGCAAGGCCGTGAAACTCCTCCGCCACGTCAAGGTGGTAAGGAAGGCCGAGGAGGCCATCACCAGTGCCGCCGCCCCCGTCCTGAACGCCATCACCGAACAGGCGCGCAAGACCAAGGTCGTCCAGAAGGCCGAAGAGCTTGTCGACGCCCAGCGCGCTCGTCGCAAACTGCTCAAGGCCGAAGAGGATTTCGAGACAGAGTTCGAAGGCATGTCGGCTCAGGAACTGGTTGGTGCCGCAGATTGGTCGAAGCTTGACGAGAAGACGCAGCATGCGATCAGTAGCAGCTTTACGCATGGTAAGCGTCGGGCCAGCGAAGGCCAACTGGCGACTGACCTTGATGTGGCTGGAGCCAAACGTCCGCTGGACGGTCCGAAACACGATCATCTGTACATGGTGAGAACGGATGACGGAGAGTGGTTGCCAAGGAAGTTCGACTCGGTCGCATATGGCTGGTTCAGGCCAACCTTGATGGGACTATGGGTTCGCAAGATTGATGAGGGAAAGGCGTTCGCGATCGAACTGAAATCCGGGTCTTCCAAACTCACTAAAGACCAGGCGCGTGCTGACAAAGCAATCGCCGACGGGAGAGATTCCTTTCCGACCCTTTCCAAGAATGGAGGGCAGAATGGGTATACGCTTCCGGAAATCGAGAAGGATATCAAACATCTCCGGATACCACTGTGGGCGATCCCTCAGGACATGTTGAACGAGGATCTTCGAAAATCCCTCACAAACAAGGGCACACCTGAGAGGGTGAGAGGTGGCCCGACAAATCTGGACAGTTGAGTTAGGTGGATTTTCTGCTCCCAATCCGGCAGCGTTGCCGGGACGAAGGAGCGAAGATGACAAGACGACCCAGGCGGAACCACAGCCCTGCCTTCAAAGCGAAAGTCGCATTGGCGGCGCTGAAGGGCGACAGGACGATGAGCGAGCTGGCGACGCAGTTCGACCTGCATCCCAATCAGATCAAGCAGTGGAAGGATCAGCTGCTTGAGGGCGTAACGGGTGTCTTCGATGACACGCCAAAGGCCGCGAAAGAGCCGCAGATCGACGTAAAGTCCCTGCACGCGAAGATTGGCCAGCTGGCGCTGGAAAACGATTTTTTAGAGGGCGCGCTCGACAAGGCCGGTCTGTTGCCGAGCGCAAGGAAATGACGGGCCCGGACCACAGGCTGAGCCTGACACGGCAAGCCCGGCTTCTCGGGATCAGCCGGGGCAGCCTGTATTACGCGCCGCGCCCGACCAGTGCGGCGGACCTCAAGCTTATGCGCAGAATTGACGAGTTGCACATGGACTACCCGTTCGCGGGCAGCCGTATGATGAAAGGGTTGCTGCGGCAGGAAGGCTTCACGGCCGGGCGGCTGCACGTGGCAACCTGCATGAAAACGATGGGCATTGAGGCGCTCTATCGCAGACCGAACACCAGCAAGCCTGCGCCCGGTCACAGGATCTATCCCTACCTGCTGCGCAAGCTGGCCGTGACGCAGCCCAATCAGGTCTGGGCCATGGATATTACCTACATTCCCATGGCCCGAGGGTTCGTCTATCTGGTCGCCGTTCTGGACTGGTTCAGCCGCAAGGTTCTGGCCTGGCGGCTGTCGGTGACGCTGGAAACAGCGCCGTGTCTGGAGGCCTTGAATGATGCCCTGCGCAGATATGGCAAGCCGGAGATCATGAACTCGGACCAAGGATCACAGTTCACGTCCATTGACTTCATCAAGGCGCTGAAGGACGCCGACATCCAGATCAGCATGGATGGCAAGGGCGCTTGGCGCGATAACGTGTTTGTCGAACGGCTCTGGCGCAGCGTCAAATACGAGGAGGTCTATCTGCACGCCTATGAAAGCGTGTCAGCCGCCCGACAGGGCATCGACCGATACCTGGCCTTCTACAACACAAGGAGACCGCATTCATCGCTGGAAGGGCAAACGCCCGATCAGGCATATCACATCAAGTTGCAACCAATCCCGGTGGCGGCATAACCAAGCGGAAAATCCACCTAAGAAACGGCTCGAAACTGTTCAAACGAACCGAACCACCTCTGTGATCACGAAATTTCTTGAGAAACTTGACAAAAAATACAAACACGCAGATCAACTCCTAAAGAAAGGAGATACAGATATTGCATCCACGATTACCATCGGCGCCGTATTTACCGCACTGAGCCAGATCGAATTTGAGAACGATGGCACCTAAAATCTGATTGTGCGGCGAGCGAGCAGCAAATTCGTTGCTGCTCGCTCGTTCTCAAAATCGCATCGGACCCACAATCCAAGGATGTTCTATTTGATCAACAATCTCTTTCGGGATTGCTATATTCATTGTCTCCACCATAGCAATGACTGTCACAATTGGCATCAATCTTGATTCATATTTGTTCCTGACAATTGTCTCTGGCGCAACTTCACCTGTTCTGACGCGCTCGCTATCAAAATCACCATCAGCGCTGCATTTCTCCCAGATTTCTGCAAAGCTCGTACGGGACTCGGCGAAGGCTATTCTGGCCATTTCGTCTATCCAAGATTGGTCTCGGGCCAGTTTGGCTGCGGCGAAGACTTCAGCGTCATAGTGATGCCAGGTCGATTTGTTCGGGGCCTGCCGACCCCAGAGTCGCGGATACAGTTGGTCAAAATCCAGCCGCTCCTGAATCCAGGGCAGGGTTATCCGGTTCCAGCAATCGATGAGAAGTTCCGTGACCTTCTTGATATCGTCCTGGTTCTTCATGATGAAGGCCATTTCGTTCGTGTACTCACCTGCCCTGCCTAGGAAAGGAATCTCTGAATAGTCAATTTTGGGTGGTTTCGGGACCGGGTCCATCAAGTCCTTCCAAATCCCCTTCCAGCCTGATCTGTTTTTATATTCATTTCCCCACTTGCTCTCCCAGGGAGCAAAGTCCTTTTGTCTCTCCTCCTCCATCAGGTCACCCGCCAGCGTTCCCCCGGTGTGCATGGGTGCACTCGTGCCCTCCATCCGTTCCTGCGAGCGTTTCGGGTTGTAGAGCTTCACCAGTTCGTCAATTTCCTTCACGAAGCCGCCGTAGGAGGCCCGGAACGAGCCCGGCGTGCCCGCGTATCCCTTTGTCAGCGCCACGCGCCAGGCAATGCGATCGCCGTCGCGGCGCCACATGGTGCGGCCCACCTTGCGAAAGCCGCAGTCCTCCATCGCCGCGCCGAAACCGGCGTCTGCGACGAGGTGCCAGGGCTTGATACCGGGGTCCCAGTCAATCATCACTCAACCATAGCATGCAGCACGTTCACGCCAAGAACTGTCTCCAGATCCGGAATGAACTGCCTGAAAGCGCGACGTTGGTCAGTGCACCTGGCATGTCGAACGAGATCACCGCCCCGCGCCTTGGCCTTCCGCGACGAGGGTCAGGCGGCCCATGAAACGGTGCCGGATCAGGAGATCGAACGGCGGCAGTCGGACCGCATCCGTCAGGAGATGGCGGCGGTCGATCGCGGCGAGGCCGCCGCCTCAGGGAATATGTCATTGAAGGGATTCGACAGGCACTGGAAGCAGACTGAAATCCACATCGCATTCAGGAATGTCGATGGACAAAGCTTCGGCAATCGCCATGGCCTTCACCGCACTCGAAAATTTGTCGATCAGCCGGTTTCTTACAATTGTCTCGGGCTTGACCTCACCGGAACGTACATGCGGCTGATCAAAGAGATATCTCTTGCGGCATTCCTTCCAGACCTCGTCAATGCTCTTCGGCGCCCGTGCGAAGGCCCGGCGGGCCATTTCGTTGATCCATGCCTGGTCACCGGCAATCTTTGCAGCCGCGTAGAATTCCGGATTCTCGAAACAGAAGTAACGCGTGCCCGGACTGTCCGGGCCCCATGTTCTGGGATAGGCGTGCTCGAAATCAAGCCGATCCTCGATCCAGGGCATGGCTGCCTGATGCCATATCCGGATCAGCTGTTGTGCAATCTCGCTGACCTGCGCTTCCGTCCTGACCACGAACGCCCAATCGAGGCTGGAAGGCCCCGCATTTTCCAGAAACGGGACCTCGGAGAAATCCACGTCCGGTGACGGCGGGATCGGTTTGATGAAATCCTTCAGAATCCCCCACAGGCCGGTCCTGTTGATCCGTTCGGCTTGCCACTTCCGCCGCCAGGGCTCGAATTCCTTTTCGCGCAGTTCGCTGATCAGGTCATCCGAGAGGGCACTGCCAAGATGCATGGGAACGCTCGTACCTTCCATGCGCTCCAGAGAGCGTTTGGGGTTGTAGAGTTTCACCAGTTCATCGACTTCCTTCGCGAAGCCTCCGTAGCCGTCTCGAAATGAACCCGGCGTGCCCGCGTATCCCTTTGTCAGCGCCACGCGCCAGGCAATGCGGTCGCCGTCGCGGCGCCACATGCTGCGGCCCACCTTGCGAAAGCCACAGTCCTCCATCGCCGCGCCGAAACCGGCGTCGGCGACCAGGTGCCAGGGCTTGATACCGGAGTCCCAGTCGATCATCACGCAACCATAGCATGCAGTGCGCAGGCCTGAAACACGGCTTGCTCAGCCCAGGTTGCGTGGCGGGCTGCTGCCGAGTTTGCTCACCGGGTCAATGGCCTTCCGACCCTTTCTGATCTCGAAGTGCAACTGCGCGGGATCGACACCGCCGGTGCTTCCGACGGTGGCTATGGCCTGACCCCGCCTGATCCGGTCACCGCGCTGCACATCGATCCGGTCCAGATGGGCGTAGGCCGTGGTCAGGCCGCCCGAGTGGCGGATCAGGACCAGGTTGCCGAAGCCGCGCAATTCGTTGCCGGCATAGACAACCTCCCCGCCTGTCATCGCACGTACCGGTGTGCCGCGCGGGGCGCGGATGTTGATCCCGTCATTGTGCAGCCCCCCGGCCTTCGGACCGAAGCGGGAAACCACCTTTCCGGCGATGGGCCAGACGAGACCGCTTGCCGTGGTTGCGACGGCGGCGGGCGCAGGTGCGGCTACTGTCGGCGCGGGCGTCGGTGCGGATGCCTGCGTGGGCGCAGGTGCTGCCGGTGCTTTCTGCGCCGTGACTGGCGCAGCGGGTCTGCTGGTCCCGCCCGCGCGCGCAACCCGTCCCGGTGGTCTCGGCGGCGGTAGCGGCACGACCTCCGCGCCCGCTGTAACGCGGGTGATGCGGGTCGGTTCCGTCCGCGACCCGCCACCCGGAATCCTGAGGATCTGTCCGGGGTGCAGACGGAATGGCGAAACCAGTCCGTTCAATTGCACGATCTCCCGCCGTCCCACGCCATAGCGTTCGGAAACCGTTGTCAGGCTTTCGCCCCGGCGCACCCGGTGCAGCCGCAACTGCGGCACCCGAAGCTGTTGCCCGATGGCGAGCGTATAGGGGGCCCGCAGCCCGTTGGCCTGGATCAGGTCGCGCACCGGCACACCGCTGCGGCGGGCGATGGCATAGGCCGTGTCACCGGGGCGGACGATCACCGTGCCACCGGTGAAAGCGCTGTGGTCCTCCACGGGCGCAGGCGTGCCGCGCGGCCCGCAGGCGACGAGCAGCAAGGCCAGCGTCAGGAGGATCGCGCGCGGGTGAAACATGCGGCCAGAGTATGAATCCGGGCGACGGGCGGCAAGGGAATGCGGCTGAGCCGCGCCAGCCGTCAGCCCTCCCCGCGCTGTTCGTTCGGCACCCCGTCCAGCAGCGGCACGAATCGCACCGGCAGCAGGTTCTCCCGCGTCGTGCTGCCATCCGCCTGCCGGGTCACGCGCACCAGCATCTGGTCTGCGCCGCTGCGCCCGACGGGCACGATCAGGATACCGCCGGTCGAAAGCTGCTCGACCAGGGCAGCCGGCACTTCCCCGAAGGCCGCGGCCGTGACGATGATCCGGTCAAAGGGAGCCTGAGCGGGCCAGCCGCGGGTGCCGTCCCCCAGATGGGCGATGATGTTGTTGATGCCCAGCCTGCTGAACAGCGCCGTGGCGTCGCGGTACAGTGTCCGGTGCCGCTCGACCGTGTAGATGCGGCGGCACAGCATTGCCAGCACCGCCGCCTGGTAGCCGGAGCCGGTCCCGATCTCCAGCACCTTGGCGCGCGGAAACAGGCGCAGCGCCTCCGTCATGAAGGCGACCACATAGGGCTGACTGATGGTCTGCCCCTGCTTGATCGGCAGCGGCATGTTCTCATAGGCCTGATGGCGGAAATTGGCATCGACGAACTGTTCGCGCGGCACTCGCTCGATGGCGCCAAGCACCTGGGAATCGGTGATGCCCTCCCGACGCAACTGCATCAGCAGCCGGATCTTTCGTACATCATCCGTCATGCGCTGCCTCAGTCCTGAAAGACGCGCCCGAGCGGATCAAGCGCATCCCGGTCGGTCAGGTTGAGGCTGATCGGCGTCACCGAGATCCCGCCACGCCAGATGGTGCCGATGTCCGTGCCCGGTGGCGGCATCGCCTTCTGTCGGCGCAGCCCGATCCAGTAATAGGGAATGTTGCGCCCGTCCTGGCGCGCGTCCACCGTCACGTCAGCCTGGTCACGCCGTCCGTGAGGCACCACATGAACCCCGTTAACCTCATCCGGTTCGACATCCGGATAGTTGATGTTGATCAGCACATCCTTCGGCCAGCCGTTCTCCAGCAGGCGGCGCACGATGCCCGGCGCATGCTGCTCCGCGGTCTGCCAGCGGATGACCTGGTCGGCGAAACCGATCTGGCTCATGGCGATCGACGGGATGCCCAGCAGCGTCCCCTCCATGGCCGCCGCGACCGTGCCGGAATAGGTGATATCCTCGGCGATGTTGGCACCCCGATTGACACCCGACAGGATCAGGTCGGGCCGTCCGTCCAGCACCTGCCGCACCGCCATCATCACGCAGTCGGTGGGCGTGCCGCCGACGGCAAAGCGCTGTTCCCCCAGTTTGTGCAGGCGCAGGGGGTTGGTCAGGCTGAGCGAGCGGCCCGCCCCGCTCTGTTCCTGCTGCGGCGCGACGATCCAGACGTCGTCGCTCAGTTCGCGCGCGATCCGCTCCATGGCCTTGAGACCGGGAGCATCGATGCCGTCATCGTTCGTCAGCAGGATACGCATGTCGTTCAGCCCTTCACGGCTTCGATGACGGTCTGCCCGCCCATGTAGGGTCGCAGGACATCCGGCACGATGATGGAGCCGTCAGCCTGCTGGTAATTCTCGATCACGGCAATCATCGCCCGGCCAACGGCCAGCCCCGATCCGTTCAGGGTATGGACGAAGCGGGTCTTCTTCTCGCCCTCGGGCCGATAGCGGGCATTCATGCGACGCGCCTGGAAGTCCAGGGTGTTGGAGCAGGAGGAAATCTCCCGGTAGCGCTGCTGTCCCGGCAGCCAGACCTCCAGATCATAGGTCTTGGTGGCGGTGAACCCCATGTCGCCGCTGCTGAGCTTCATGACCTGATAGGCCAGCCCGAGCCGCTGCAGCAGGGTCTCCGCGCAGTTCGTCATGCGCTCCAGTTCCGCCTCCGACTGGTCATCGGCGGTGATGACCACCATCTCCACCTTCATGAACTGGTGCTGACGGATCATGCCCCGCGTGTCCCGCCCGGCCGAACCCGCTTCCGACCGGAAACACGGCGTCAGCGCCGTCAGGCGCATCGGCAGGCTGGCGGCATCGACGATCTGTTCGCGCACCATGTTGGTCAGCGGCACCTCCGACGTGGGTACCAGCCAGAAGCCATTGTCGGTGTGAAACAGATCTTCCGAGAACTTCGGCAACTGGCCGGTACCGAATACCGCCTCGTCCCGCACCAGCAGGGGCGGATTGACTTCCTCGAACCCGAACTCACCGGTCTGCACGTCCAGGAACCAGTTCCCCAGCGCGCGCTCCAGCCGGGCCAGCGCGCCGCGCAGGACGACGAAACGGGCGCCCGACATGGCCGCCGCCCGGTCGAAATCCATCAGGCCGAGCGCCTCCCCCAGTTCGAAGTGTTCCTTCGGCGCGAAGTCGAATGACGGCACCTCGCCGACCTGGCGCACCAGCTCGTTGGCGTCCTCATCCGCGCCAACCGGCACGTCGGCGGCCGGAACATTGGGAATACCGGCAAGCTCCAGCGTCAACGCCGCCTCACGCTCCCGGTCCTCTTCCTCCAGCCGCTGCACGTCGGCCTTCAGGTCGGCGGTTGCCTGCATCAGGCGCTGTGCCTCCGCCTCGTCACCGCTGCCCTTGGCCTTGCCAATGGCCTTGGCGGTCGCATTGCGCTCCGACTGCTTCCGCTGCATCTCGTTCTGGATGGACAGCCGTGCCTCGTACATCTCCACGAGTGAGGCCGCGCGGGCGGCGTGGCCGCGCGCGGTCATGGCTTGGTCGAAGGCATCCCGGTTCTCCCGGATCCAGCGAATATCGTGCATGGGATCAATTCCAGACTGAGTCTCAAGTGAAGTGCCCGCGCCTTATAGTGCACTTTGCAGGGCGATTGAATCCTTCTCATGACCTGAACCTGTGCCACCATGGGAGATCAGACATGCATGACCGCCGGGGAGACGAACCATGAGCAGCATTCTCGACCGTATCCAGTTCCGGACCGTCGCCACCAACGGCGTCGAACTGCGCGTTGCGGTCACCGGAGAAGGTCCGCTGGTGGTCATGGTCCATGGCTGGCCGGAAAGCTGGTATTCCTGGCGGCACCAGATGGGACCCATCGCCGACGCGGGCTATCAGGTGGCGGCAATCGACGTGCGCGGCTATGGCGGCAGCAGCAAGCCGCACGCGGTGGAGGCCTATGACATGGAGAGCCTGACCGGCGATGTGGCCGGGCTGATCCCGGCGCTGGGCCACGACAGCGCCATCCTGATCGGCCATGACTGGGGTGCCCCGATCGTATGGAACACCGCCCTGCTGCATCCCGACCGGGTCAGCGCCGTTTCAGGGCTTTCGGTTCCCTATCTCGGCCCCGGCCCTGCGCCCTTCATCGATATCGTGAAGCAGGTCTTCACGGCCAACGGACGCTTCTTCTATCAGGTCTATTTCCAGGATGAGGGCGTAGGCGAAGCCGAACTGGAAGCCGACATTCGCGGTGGCCTGCGGCGGGTCTACTACGCCATCTCCGGCGATGCCCCGGACGGCACATGGCCGACCGACAAGCCGCATGGCGCGACCCTGCTGGAACGGCTGCCCGACCCCGACCCGTTTCCGGCCTGGCTGACGGAGACCGACATCGACTATTTCGTTGGTGAGTTCGAACGGTCAGGCTTCCGCGGGCCGCTGAACCGGTACCGAAATCACCACCGCGATTTCGAGCTGCTGAATGCCCTGCCTGACAGGCGTATCCATCAGCCCGCGCTCTATATCGGCGGCACGCGCGACCTGGTCCTCAAGATGCTGCCGGGCAAGGACATGGTGGCATCCATGAAGCAGCTGATACCGAACCTGTCAGACGCCGTGCTGCTGGAAGGTATCGGTCACTGGACACAGCAGGAAGCGCCGGAACAGGTCACGACCCTGCTGCTGGACTGGATAAATTCCATGAAGAAAATGTGACAAGCATTTCCAGAGGCTGGAAAATTTCACTCCATGCCTCCGGAAATTCCTGCGGTCAGCTGCTCTTCGCGAGACCACGATCGAAGATCGGAATCCACTCGGCAGCCAGTTCCTTGCCCTGCTTCAACTGCTTCTCCGTGATGTCCTGGGACAGTTCCTTCAGTTCGGGCTTCGCGGCGCCGACACCACGATCAATGGCAAGCTGCAGCCATTTCACGGCCTCGACCGGATCGGGTTCGACGCCCAGACCCTGTGCAAATGCAGCACCGACATAGGCCTGGGAGCGCGGGTGATCCGCCTCCGCTGCCCTGAACAGCCAGTAGAAGCCACGTTCGTGGTCGACCGGATGGTTCGCCTTGCCAGTGAAGAACATCCGACCGGCGAGGAACTGGCCGGCGCGGTCACCGGCGGTCGCGGCAGCTTCATAGAGCTTCCCGGCCCGGACAACATCGCGATCCACACCAACCCCGATGACGAGGATGTTCGCGAGCTTCTTGTGCGCATCAATATCGCCGGCCTTGACCAGAGGCTCCAGCAGAGCGGCCGCGGTACCATACCAGAGCGCCGCCAGTTCCAGATCTTCCGGTGTACCAAATGCCTTGTGGTGCATCTTGGCCAACTGGATCTGCATCTGGATATCGCCGCCACGCGCCAGTGCGGCCACCTGCGGCAGCGCCCGGGCGTAGAAGTCGTCGGAGAGGGCAATGTTCTCCTCCACGCCCCTGCCCCGACGATGGAACTCCGCCATGCGCAGGAGACCGCAGAGTGCGTCCTGCTCGGCGGCCTTGCCGAACCACTTGGCAGCGACCTTCAGCCCACGCTGTGCTTCCTTGCCCCGGACGATCAGCTCGCCGAGGTCACACATTGCGGTTGAACTGCCCTCCTTCGCCGCGACAAGCGTCTCTTCCCAGAGCAGCTTCTCGTCCTGGCTCCGCTCGTCATCTTCTTCCTGCGCCTGCACCTGCGCCGCGCCAAGCATGATCGTGCCGATCATGGCACCACAGACCATTGTCCGCCGTGCCCCCTTTGCAAAAAGCCTCATCATTCCCCTCCATTTGTGAGCGGCATGCATGTTGGCCGCTTCGATGGAGCTGACAGGCAAACCATGTGCCAAGCATGGTTCAGTGCCGGGGCGACTGGTTGCTTCCCGTGAATTCGCTAGCTGTCCTGCCGCCTCGGCGGCATGGGAACACCGCCACCGCCGCCGCGGAAACAGGGGACTGCATCATCAGGGGTGTAATATTCACCGGCGCCGTCGGTGAAGATGTGGGCTGCCAGTCCCAGCCCGTGACCGGGGTCCAGAGCGCCCGCCGAAATGGAAGTCCTGCCCGCGCCTTCGGTCGCGAAGAACAACATGGATCCGCATTTGCGACAGAACCCGCGCTGGCTGTCGGCACTGGAGCGGTACCAGGACAGTGACTCCTCCCCCGTGAGGCTCAGATCATCGTCCCACGCCGCGGTGAAGGCCAGAAAGTGACTGGTCTGCCGCCGGCACATGGTGCAGTGACAACCGATGATCTCTCTCATCGGACCATTGACCTCGAATGCCACCGCACCACACAGACATCTGCCGCGTACCGGTCCTGAAGCAACCATGACATTGTTCCTTTTATGTTCTCATTTCCGCGATAGAAGCAGAAGGCGACACATGAGACAAGCACTCCTGCGGATGCCGGGACCATGACCGGCAAGGCCAATCTGCTGATCGGACTGGAGACGCGCCTGGGCGCCCATGGCCTTGTGCTGCTCGGCGGCATTGTCGAGGGCGGGCAGACCCGTGTCATGGTCGGCAATGCCGGGTCACAGATGGTTTCGCATGTACCGGGCCTGCCCGAAGCCGACCCGCGCAGCGATCCCGTCAACCGCTGGACCCGGCAGGTCATGGAACCGGTCGCGGAGGAGTTCGGTGCCACCGTCAGCTATCCCTTCGATGGTCCGCCCTGGCAGCCGTTCGTGACCTGGATGCTGGCGACGGGCGAGGCCTTCGTTTCCCCGCTCGGCCTGGCGATCCATCCGCGCTACGGCCTCTGGTTTGCCCTGCGCGCGGCCCTGCTGTTCGACCGGGTGCTGGCGCTGGACCCGCCTGATGCGACGTCCCCCTGCGAGAGCTGCCGGGACCGTCCCTGCCTGTCGGCCTGTCCGGTCGATGCCTTCACGGGCACGGCCTACGACGCGGAGGGATGCCGCGACCATCTGGCGAAGCCAGCGGGCGATGACTGCATGACCCAGGGCTGTCGCGCACGGCGGGCCTGCCCGGTTGGCACGGCCTGGCGCTACACACCTGCCCATGCGGGGTTTCACATGCGTGCCTTCGCCCGCTGATCCGTGCCGTTCCTACGTCTCTGGTGGCCCGCCCCGAGATTCGGTAGAAATGGTGTGTTCAGACCGGGAGGAAGACATGCCTGAATATCGTTCGCATCGCACCACGCAGGGCAAGGGCCAGGCGGCAGCCCGCGCCCTCTGGCGCGCTACGGGTACCGCGGATCAGGACATGGCCAAGCCCATCGTGGCCATCGCCAACTCCTTCACCCAGTTCGTGCCCGGGCATGTGCATCTGAAGGATCTGGGCCAGCTTGTGGCGGGAGAGATCCAGAAGGCCGGTGCGGTGGCGAAGGAATTCAACACCATCGCCGTCGATGACGGCATCGCGATGGGGCATGAGGGCATGCTCTACAGCCTGCCCAGCCGGGAGATCATCGCCGACTCCATCGAGTACATGGTCAACGCCCATTGCGCCGACGCGCTGGTCTGCATCTCCAATTGCGACAAGATCACCCCCGGAATGCTGATGGCCGCCATGCGGCTGAACCTCCCCACCATCTTCGTGTCCGGCGGTCCGATGGAAGCCGGCAAGGCCGTCATCGCGGGGCGGGAGCAGATCGTCGATGCCGTGGATGCACTGGTCGCGGGCAACAACCCGAACCTGCCCGACGAACATGTGCAGGCCATCGAGGATATCGCCTGCCCGACCTGCGGATCGTGCGCCGGCATGTTCACGGCCAATTCGATGAACTGCCTGGTGGAGGCCCTGGGCCTCGGCCTGCCCGGCAACGGCAGCATTCTCGCCACCCACGCCCTGCGGCGCGGTCTGTTCGAGAAGGCCGGTCGCCAGATCGTGGAACTGACCCGCCGCTACTACGAGCTGGACGACATGGAGGTTCTGCCGCGGTCCATCGCCAACCGGACCTCTTTCGAGAACGCCATGTCGCTCGACATCGCCATGGGCGGATCGACCAACACGGTGCTGCATCTGCTGGCTGCCGCGTTCGAGGGGGAAATCCCCTTCACCATGGAGGACATCGACCGCCTGTCGCGCAAGGTGCCGAACCTGTGCAAGGTCTCCCCTTCCGTCCCCGAATATCACATGGAGGATGTGCACCGCGCGGGCGGCATCATGGCGATCCTGGGTGAGATGGCGCGCGGCGGACTGCTTGACACCTCCACCACCGATGTCCTCGGCCTGACGCTGGCGGAGAAGCTGTCGCTGTATGACGTGCGTGTCACGAAGGACGAGGTGATCCGCCATTTCTACCGCGCCGCGCCGGGCCGCCGCCGCATGCTGGAGGCCTTCGGGCAGGACAGCTATTACGAGACCCTCGACACCGACCGGGCGGCTGGCTGCATCCGCGACGTTGAACATGCCTATTCGCAGGATGGCGGCCTGGCCGTGCTGAGCGGCAACCTGGCCGAGGACGGCTGCATCGTGAAGACCGCCGGGGTCGATCCGTCGATCCTGAAGTTCGAAGGCCCCGCCAAGGTCTTCCATTCGGAGAACGCCGCCTCCGCCGGGATCATGGGCGGGGAAGTGGTCGAGGGCGATGTCGTCGTCATCATCTACGAAGGCCCGCGCGGCGGCCCCGGCATGCAGGAAATGCTGATGCCCACGTCGATGCTGAAGGCGATGGGGCTGGCCACCACCTGCGCGCTGCTGACCGACGGACGCTTCTCCGGCGCCACATCGGGCCTGTCCATCGGCCATGCCTCACCGGAGGCGGCGGAAAAGGGCACCATCGGGCTGGTGGAAACCGGCGACCGCATCCGTATCGACATTCCGGCCCGCAGCATCGAACTGCTGGTGGACGATGAAACCCTTGCCGCCCGTCGCGACGCCATGAACAACCGCGGCGACGGCGGCTGGCAGGCCGTCGGTCGCAACCGCAAGGTCTCCCGCGCCCTGCAGGCCTACGCCGCCCTCACCCGCTCCGCCGCCCACGGCGCCGTGCGCGATCCGGCGGTGCTGTCGGAGATGAAGTGAGGCTGTCGCTGCGGGGGCCGCGCGCCGGTCCCGCAGCGCCGACAGCCCTGCGCCCTCGCTGATCATTGATTCGCGCCGATCGCCGCAGCCAGCCATTGCCAGCAACCCGGCGCCGGAGTACGAATCGCAGACATGTTTCATGTCCTGTCGAGGAGCCACCTGCTGTGCGACGTTCCCTGATCTCCCTGGTGGCTGCTGCCACCCTTCTGCCCGCCGCGGTTCAGGCCGAGAGTGAACTGAATTTCTACAACTGGTCCGACTACATCGGCGAGACGACACTGGCCGATTTCACGGCGGCGACCGGCACCAAGGTGAACTACGACGTCTATGATTCCAATGACGTGCTGGAGGCCAAGCTGCTGGCCGGCAGTTCCGGTTATGACCTGGTCGTCCCGACCGCCATGCCGACGCTGGGCCGCCTGATCAAGGCGGGCGCGGTGCAGAAGCTGGACAAGTCGAAGATCCCCAACCTCGCCAACCTCGATCCCGTGCTGATGGACCGGGTCCGCACCGTCGATCCCGACCTGGAATATGGCGCCATCTGGCAGTGGGGCACCAACGGCATTGGTGTCAATGTGAAGAAGGTTCGGGAGCGGCTGGGCGACGTGCCGCTGGATACCTTCGATCTACTGTTCGACCCGGAGACGGTGGCCAAGCTGGCCGACTGCGGCGTAACGCTGGTGGACTCGGCGGAGGAGATCATTCCCCTGGTGATCAACTATCTGGGTGGCGACCAGGCGGCCGAGGACATGGACTGGCTCCAGAAGGCGGAGGATCACCTGCTGAAGATCCGCCAGCACTACCGCTACTTCCATTCTTCCCGCTACATCAATGACCTGGCCAACGGTGAGATCTGCGTCGCCGCCGGGTTCTCGGGCGACATCTTCATTGCCGCTGCGCGTGCCGCCGAGTCCGGCAACGGCGTCGAGATCGAATACAAGATCCCGCGTGAAGGCACCTTCATCTGGTTCGACATGATGGCCATTCCCACCGGCGCACCGCATCTGGATGCCGCCCATGCCTTCATCAATTTCGCGCTGGAGCCAAAGAACATCGCTGGCGTGACCAACTATGTCTTTTATGCCAATGCAGTAACCGAATCACTTCCCATGGTGGATGAGCAGATTCGCAGCAATCCGTCCATCTTTCCCAGCGACGCGGTGAAGGAGAAGCTGTTCGCCGCAGTGCTGAAATCGCCCCGCTTCACCCGCGCCGTCAACCGGTCGTGGACCAAGGTCCGTACGGGCGAGTAAAGGCACTTGGCCGCCGCCGACAGCACAGACACCCTGGTCAGCATCCAGGGCGTCACCAAGGACTTCGGCGGCACGCTGGCCGTTGATGGTATCGATCTGGAGATCCGGCGTGGGGAGTACTTCTCCCTGCTGGGCGGTTCGGGTTGTGGCAAGACAACCCTGCTGCGCATGCTGGGCGGCTTCGAGACGCCGACCAGTGGCCGTATCATGATCGACGGGCAGGACATGGCGGACGTCCCCGCCTATCGCCGCCCGGTGAACATGATGTTCCAGTCCTATGCCCTGTTTCCGCACATGAGCGTGGCGCAGAACGTGGCCTTCGGCCTGGAGCAGGAGAATGTCGTGAAGTCGGAACGCGACGACAGGGTCGCGGAGGCGCTGGAGATGGTGCAACTCGGCGAATACGGCCGCCGCAAGCCGCATCAGCTCTCCGGTGGCCAGCGCCAGCGCGTCGCCCTGGCCCGCGCCCTGGTGAAGCGTCCCAAGCTGCTGCTGCTGGATGAACCCCTGGCGGCGCTGGACAAGAAGCTGCGGGAGAAGACGCAGTTCGAACTGGCCAATATCCAGGTCAAGGTCGGCATCACCTTCATCATGGTCACCCATGACCAGGAAGAGGCGATGACACTCTCCGACCGGCTCGCGGTCATGAACGCCGGCAGGATCGTGCAGGTCGGAACCCCGGGCGACATCTACGAGTTCCCCGCCAACCGGATGGTCGGAGAGTTCATCGGCACCATCAATGTCTTCGAGGGCAAGGCGGATCCGGAGAACAGTGCCGTTCACTGCCCTGCCCTGCCCTGTCCCATCGTGATGGAGGACAGGGTGGCTGCGGAATCCGGCAGCCAGATCGCCATCGGCATCCGCCCGGAGAAGATGCGCATCCGCAAGGCCGGGCCTGCCCCCGCCGAAGCGGCTCCGGCCAGCAACTTCCTGGCCGGAAAGGTGGAGGACATCGCCTATCTCGGTGACCTGTCGATCTTCCATGTGCGACTGGCAGACGGGCGCATCGTCCAGGTCTCCCGCACCAACATCACCCGCCGACGCGACGAGCCGCTGACCTGGGAGGATGCCGTGGAAGTGGAGTGGGATCCCCAGGCACCGGTGGTGCTGCATCAATGACCGACGCGGCGGCAGATCGGGTGGCGGACAGTCCCGCGCTCAGCACCAGCCGCGGACGCCTGATCGGCATCCTGATCCCGACCGCCTGGCTGCTGCTGTTCTTCGCCATCCCGTTCCTGTTCGTCATCAAGATCTCCCTGTCGGAGGCCGCCTATTCCGTCCCCCCGGTCAGTGACTTCCTGATCTGGCAGGACGGCTGGCCGGTGCTGCAGGCGACCTGGGCCAATTTCGCCCTGATCCTGGACGACCCGCTGTATCTGCAGGCCCTGCTGGGCTCCCTCCGGATCGCCGCGATCTCCACACTGCTGACCCTGCTGATCGGCTATCCCATGGCCTATGCCATTGCGCGGGCGGAGCCGGGCATGCGCACCCCGCTGCTGTTGCTGGTGATCCTGCCGTTCTGGACCTCGTTCCTGATCCGGGTCTACGCCTGGTCCACGCTGTTGCAGGATCAGGGGATGATCAACAGCGCCCTGATGTGGCTGGGGGTCATCGATGATCCCATGCGAATGCTGAACACGGAGTTCGCAGTACAGCTCGGCATTGTCTATTCCTACCTGCCGTTCATGATCCTGCCGCTCTACGCCACGCTGGAGCGGCTGGACGGCAGTCTGCTGGAGGCAGCGGCAGACCTCGGCGCGCGCCCCGCGACGACCTTCTGGCGGGTCACCCTGCCCCTGTCCCTGCCCGGCATGGCTGCGGGCTGCCTGCTGGTCTTCATTCCGGCTGCAGGGGAGTTCGTCATCCCGGAACTGCTCGGCGGACCGGACACGCTGATGATCGGCAAGATCATGTGGCAGGAATTCTTCAACAACCGCGACTGGCCCGTGGCCTCCGCACTCGCCACCATCCTGCTGCTGCTGCTGATCGTGCCTATCCTGCTGCTGGATCGCACCCAGTCACGGGCGGAACAGGGATGAGGCGCGGCAGCTTTCTCACCCTCTGCCTCTGGGCCGGGTTCGCGTTTCTCTACCTGCCGATCCTGGTGCTGATCGTCTATTCCTTCAACGCCTCGCGGCTGGTGGCGGTCTGGGGCGGATGGTCGGTGAAGTGGTACGGGGAGCTGTTCCGGGATCCGCAGGTGCTCGGTGCCGCCTCCATGTCCCTGCAGATCGCGGCCATCAGCGCCACCGTGGCGGTGGTGATCGGCGGACTGGCTGGCTATGCGCTTTCCCGCTTCGGACGGTTTCGCGGACGCACCGGTTTCTCGACCATGCTGACCGCGCCGCTGGTGATGCCGGAGGTGATCACCGGCCTGTCGCTGCTGATGCTGTTCATCGCCATGGAACAGATCGTCGGCTGGCCTGCCGGTCGCGGGATGACGACTGTGATCATCGCCCATATCACCTTCGCCGCCGCCTATGTCGCGGTCGTGGTGCGCTCCCGCGTCGCCGGTCTCGACCGGGCGCTGGAGGAGGCAGCGATGGATCTCGGCGCGCGGCCCTTCACCGTGCTGCGCCGCATCACCCTGCCGATGCTGATGCCCGGCCTGCTGTCGGGCTGGCTGCTGGCCTTCACCCTGTCGCTGGATGACCTGGTCATCGCCAGCTTCGTCACGGGCCCCGGTGCCACGACCCTGCCGATGCTGATCTTCTCCAAGGTCCGGCTGGGGGTCAGCCCCGACATCAATGCACTTGCAACCCTGATCGTCGCCGTGGTCGCATCCGGCGTCCTGCTCTCGGGCTGGATCATGCTGCGCACGGAACGGCGTCACGCCAGACAGGTGCGGGCTGCATTCCGTCGCGAAGGCGCCATGGACGGGAACTGATCTCGAAACCGATGACACCACTTGCCGAGAACCTGCGCGGCGCCGGCCTGATGATGGCCGCGATGGCCGCCTTCGTGCTGAACGACACGCTGATGAAGCTCGTCTCCACCAACCTGAACCTGTTTCAGGCGGTCTTCCTGCGCGGCGTCGGTACCACGACGCTGATCCTGCTGATCGCCTGGTGGCAGGGCGCGTTGCGCTTCCGGCCCGCCGGCCGGGACCGGCGGATCATGGTCTGGCGGACGCTGGGTGACATGGGGCAGATGATCTGCTTCCTGACCGCCTTGTTCCACATGCCCATCGCCAATGTCTCGGCGATCCTGCAGTCCCTGCCGCTGGCCATGACGCTGGCTGCGGCACTGTTCCTGAAGGAGCCGGTGGGCTGGCGGCGCTACAGTGCCATCGCGGCCGGTTTCATCGGCGTGCTGCTGATCGTCCGGCCGGGATCGGAAGGCTTCAACGTCTATTCCCTGGTTGCCCTGACCACAGTCATCTTCGTGGTCCTGCGTGACCTGAGCACCCGCCAGCTCGACCGCGCCGTGCCCAACATCTTCGTCACACTGGTGACATCGCTCGCCGTCACCGGCATGTCGGGTATTGCCTCGGTGGTGCAGGGCTGGAACCCGGTTGCCCCCCACGACCTGCTGCGGCTGGGTGGCGCGGCCTTCTTCGTCAGCTTCGGCTATATCTTCATCACCATGGCGATGCGGGTGGGGGACATCGGTTTCGTCTCCCCCTTCCGCTACACCATGCTGGTCTGGGCGCTGCTGATCGGCATGTTCGTGTTCGGCGATGTGCCGCGACCGCTCACCCTGCTGGGTGCCGCCATCATCGTCTGCAGCGGCATCTATACCTTCTATCGCGAACGCAAGGTGGCACGCGGCCTTGTCGCCACCGCCTCGTCACCCCGCCCGGGCAAGATCACGTAGCTTGAACTTCTGGATCTTGCCGGTCGACGTCTTCGGCACTTCGCCGAAGACGATCTCCCGCGGGCACTTGTAGCCAGCCAGATGCTCCCTGATGAATGCGATCATCTCCTCCGCCGTGGCTGACTTGCCGGGCTTCAGCTCGATGAAGGCGACAGGCGTCTCCCCCCACTTCTCGCTGGGCTTGGCCACGACACCGCAGGCCGCAACGGCCTCATGCCGATACAGCGTGTCCTCCACCTCGATGGAGGAGATGTTCTCGCCGCCGGAGATGATGATGTCCTTCGACCGGTCCTTCAGCTCGATATAGCCATCCGGATGCCAGACCCCCAGGTCGCCGGAATGGAACCAGCCGCCCTTGAAGGCGTCGTCGGTGGCCTTCGGGTTCTTCAGATAGCCGCACATGATGGCATTGCCGCGCATCATCACCTCGCCCATGGTCTGGCCGTCCATCGGCACCGGTTCCATGGTTTCCGGGTCGGCCACCATCAGCGCCTCCTGCATGATGGAGGTGACGCCCTGACGGGCCTTCATCCGCGCCTTCTCGTCGGCGCTCAGGTCGTCCCACTCGTCCTTCCAGGCACAGACCACGCAGGGGCCGTAGCTCTCCGTCAGGCCATAGACATGCGTCACCTCGAAGCCCTGACGCGCCATCTCGGCCAGCACGGCGGCGGGCGGCGGGGCGGCGGCGACCATCATGTTGACCTTCTGGTCGAAGGGCTTCTTCTGCTCCTCACTGGCGCCGGTGATGAACTGCATGATGATCGGCGCGCCACACAGATGCGTGACGTTGTGGGTGGCGATGGCGTCATAGATCGTGCCCGAATCCACCCGGCGCAGACAGATGCTCACTCCGGCCACCGCAGCCAGCGTCCAGGGGAAGCACCAGCCGTTGCAATGGAACATCGGCAGGGTCCAGAGGTAGCGCGTGTGTGTCGGCATCTCCCAGGTCAGCGCATTGTTGATGGAGTTCAGATAGGCCCCGCGATGGCTGAACACGACACCCTTCGGGTTGCCCGTCGTGCCAGAGGTATAGTTGAGGGCGATCTTGTGCCACTCATCCTCCGGCATCGACCATTCCATTTCGGCATCGCCCTCGCCGAGGAAGTCGTAATACTCGATCTCGCCCAGACGCTCACCGCCCGGCCCCTGCGGATCGGCAATGTCGATCACCAGCATGTCGCGACCGATGATCTGCAGTGCCTCCTTGATGATCGGGGCAAACTCGGTGTCGGTGATCAGCGCCTTCGCCTCGCCATGGTCCAGGATGAAGGCGATCTCCGGCGCGGTCAGGCGATAGTTCAGGGCGTTGAGCACGGCACCGATCATGGGAACACCGAAATGCGCCTCGTACATCGGCGGCGTGTTCGGGCACATGATGGCGACGGTATCCAGTTCGCCGATGCCCCGGCCCTTCAGCGCCGAAGCCAGCCGGACACAGTTGGCATAGGTCTCCGACCAGCTCTGTGTCACGTCACCGTGCACCAGTGCCGGCTTGTCGGGATAGACCGCCGCCGACCGCCGGATCAGGCTGAGCGGCGACAGCACCGTGCTGTTCGCAAGGTTCATGTCGAGATTGTTGGCGTAGGCTTCCCGGCTCATGGAACGTCTCTCCCTGGTGCTGGTCCCTGCTTGCGGTCAGTCGTGCAGGCGTCGGGACTCGACTGATGGCGCTGCGCACGGTTGACTCTGGACCTGATTCAGGGGCCATAAAAGCCGATGGTTCACGGGCGATCAACAACGCCGGTGCAGGATAGCGGTTATCGGGGGCGGGAATGGCTTCAGGCCAGAATTCAGCGGCAGACACCGGCGGCACACAGGAACGCGCAAGACGGAGCGGTATCCTGCCCGGTCAGGCCCTGCGGCGGCTGGTGGAAGAGGGTCGGATCTCCGCCGATGGCGGGGTACCTGAGGAGCTGATCCAGCCCGCCAGCCTGGACCTGCGGCTCGGTCGCCGGGCCTGGCGGGTCAGGACAAGTTTCCTGCCCGGCGCGGCCTCCACCGTGAAGCAGAAGCTCGACCGCCTGACGATGCACGAGATCGATCTCGGCACACCAACGGTGCTGGAGCGGGGCTGCGTCTATATCGTCGAGCTGCAGGAACGGGTGCGCCTGTCCCGCGACCTGTCGGCCAAGACCAACCCGAAGAGTTCCACGGGCCGGCTGGACGTGTTCACCCGCCTGGTCACCGACTACTGCGAGAGCTTCGAGAGCGTCGCGGCAGGCTACGAGGGGCCGCTGTATCTCGAGATCGCGCCGCGCACCTTCTCCGTGCTGGTCAGCGCCGGGCTGCGTCTGAACCAGTTGCGCGTCTGGCGTGGCAAGTCACGCCCCTCCGACAGTCTGCACCGGGAACTGCATCAGCGCAGCGCGCTGGTGAGCCCGGAGAGCCTGGACGGCGCCGAACCGACCATCCGCGACGGGCTCTGGGTCTCCGTCGATCTTTCGGGCGAGAGCCATGACGGGCTGATCGGATACCGCGCCCGGCATCATGCCCCGCTGATCGACCTGAACCGCATCGACCATTACCCGGTGGAGGAGTTCTGGGAGCCGGTACATGCCAATGCCGACAGGACACTGATCCTGGACCCGAACCAGTTCTACATCCTGGTCAGCCGGGAAAGGGTCGCGGTGCCGCCCGACTCGGCGGCGGAGATGGTGGCCTATGACACGTCGTTCGGCGAGTTCCGCATTCACTATGCGGGCTTCTTCGATCCGGGCTTCGGCTACGGGGCCGCGTCCGGTGGCGGGACACCCGCCGTTCTGGAGGTCCGCAGCCACGAGGTTCCCTTCGAACTGGCCCACGGCCAGCGCGTCTGCCGCCTGGTCTACGAACGGCTGAGCGAGACACCCGAAACCCTGTACGGCGCGGAGATCGGCAGCCACTATCAGGGACAGGGCCTGAAGCTGTCGAAGCACTTTCGCAAGGGCTGATCCGAACGGGGGAGAGAACGGGATGGTGATCGGGCGAGACATCTATGACGCCTTTCCGCGCTACCCCTTCACACCGCCCCCCGAGCTGGACGGCAGGGGCGGTCGCGTTCCGGTCATCATCGTTGGCGGTGGCCCCATCGGCCTGACCCTGGCGCTGGGCCTCGCCTGTCATGGCGTACCCTGCACGGTGATCGAGCCGCGCGACAGCGCCAGTTTCGGCAGTCGTGCCACCTGCACCTCCCGCCGCTCACTGGAGATCTGGGAACGCTTCGGGGCAGCACAGCCCGCGCTCGACATGGGTCTCGCCTGGACCGGCGGCAGCAGCTTCTGGCACGACCACACCGTCTTCTCGCTGGCCATGCATGACGATGCGGACCAGAAACATCCGCCAATGATCAACATCCAGCAGTGCTTTGCCGAGCAGTTCCTGATCGATGCCGCGCTGCAACATCCCGATATCGACCTGCGCTGGTCCAGCACCGTGACCGGTCTGAAACATGATGCGGACGGGGCGACGGTGACCGTGGAAACGGCGTCAGGTACCTATGAACTCGCGTCGGACTGGCTGGTCGCCTGCGACGGGGCCCACAGCTTCGTGCGCCAGTCACTGGGGCTGAAGATGAAGGGCACGTCCTACGAGGGGCGATACCTGATCGCGGACATCCGTCATGCATCGAAGCATCCGACGGAGCGGCGGGCCTGGTTCGATCCGGTCTCCAACCCGCGTGCCACGGTGCTGATGCACAGGCAGCCGAAGGACATCTGGCGGGTCGACTACCAGTTGCGGGACGAGGATGACGCGGAGGAGGAACTGAAGGAGGAACGGGTGCGCAGCCGCATCTCCGCCCATCTGGAGATGATCGGGGAGGATCCGGACTACGAGCTGGTCTGGATGAGCCTCTACAAGGCCCATTGCCTGACCCTGGAAAGCTATCGCCACGGTCGGGTGCTGTTCGCCGGTGACGCCGCCCATCTGGTGCCGATATTCGGCGTGCGCGGCCTGAATTCAGGCATCGACGACGCGGGCAACCTGGCCTGGAAGCTGGCGGCGGTGATCCAGGGCACCGGCGGCGACCGACTGCTGGACAGCTACAGCCAGGAACGGGTCTTCGCGGCGCACGAGAACATCAGCCAGGCGCGCAAGAGCACCCTGTTCATGACACCGCCGTCACGCGGTCACACCCTGTTGCGCGACGCGGCACTGAGCCTTGCGGTGAGCCACGAGTTCGCCAGGCCCCTGGTCAATCCGCGCCAGACCACGGCGATTGTCTTCCCCGCCTCCATCATCAACACCCCGACCGACCCGAACCTGCCCGGACCACCCGCCGGGGCAACCCTGCCCACCTGCCCGGTGGAATGGCGGGACGGGAATGGGAGCGGCAAGGGCTTCCTGCTGGACCATGTGAAGCTGCGCCCCACCCTGATCCAGTTCGGCAACCACCGGTCCCTGCTGGCGGAGACGTCCGCCGGGCATGAGGTTGATGTCGTGACGGTGCTGGACCGACCCGACCCGGCGTTCGACGGCTTCTGCCTGGTGGACTCCGAGGGCCGGGCACGTGCTGTTCTGGGGGCGGCAACCCCGGACGCAGGCTGCCTGGTCAGGCCGGACGGACACATCGCGGCCCGCTGGGACACGCCTGACCCGGCGTTCATCCGCAGGGCCCTGCTCCGTTCCCTGGGGCTGGAGGCAGCGGCATGACCGGCACACCGATGGACACCGAAGCCCTGGAAGTCTGGTGGGAGGCGCTGGCCCATGCCGTCGACCGCGCCGGACCCGAACATGAAACCATGTTTCTCGCCAAGCTTGCCCTGCTGCTAGGGCGGGAGACCGGCGACCCGGAACTCTGCCAACGCCTGATGGAACAGGCGCTGGAGGATCTGACCTGAAACCGGACGCGGACATCATCCGTCCGACTGTCCATGCCCGGCACCGGCTCGCCCGACTGGGGTATCGCGGGCTCTATTCCACTTACCGGGTCGGCAGCGTGCTGTTCCGACCGAAGCTGCGCGGGGCACTGGCGCTTGTCAGGGTCGGCGAGGAGTTTCTGCTGGTCCGCAACAGCTACAATCGCTGGCATACCCTGCCCGGCGGCCGCGTAGACCGGGGCGAGACATTCAGGAGCGGCGCGGCGCGGGAACTGCTGGAGGAGACCGGAATCAGCATTCCCGAAACGGCCTTCACCTGCGTCCACGCCGAGACCCATCGCTGGCAACAGCGCACGGAACGGATCGAGATCCATGCGACGGACCTGGAGGCACGACCGACCGTCCATCTGGACCCGGTCGAGATTGCGGAGGCGCGCTGGCTGACAGCGTCAGCCGCCCTGGAACTGCGCCTCTATCCGCCGCTGCGCCACTATCTGGAGGCGGCGCGAGACCTGTAGCCGGATCGGGACACGGGCTTCACGTGCCCGACAGCTGCGCGACCAGAACCGACGACGGAATGCCCCCGGCGGTGACCCGGCTCCGGTGCGTGGGCTGCCAGACCTGCGGATCCAGCCGACGCTCCAGCTGTATGGGCCGGCAGCCGCCGACCAGGCGCGGCGCCACGCGCTGCACCATGGTCCAGACCGTCATGGTCAGTCCGGCGTGGCTGAAGGTGCCGGGTGCCAGACCGGCGACGGCCAGTTGACCACCGGGCTTCAGGACGCGTGAGGCATCCTCCAGGAACCGGGCGATGGCGGCGGGCGAGAGCAGATCCAGGACATAGGTCGCGACAACAAGATCGGTTGAAGCGTCCGACAATGCCAGCCGGCCATCACCCGCACAATCATCCAGCCGGACCTGGTCCCCGAAAGCGGCAAGCCGTTCCTCCGCCAGTTCGCGCATCCTGGGGCTGATATCCAGCCCCAGCCACGTCGTGTCGGGACCCAGATGATCACGCAACAGCCGCGCGGCCAGCATCCCTGTCCCCGGTCCGAGTTCCACGACCGATCGGACAGCAGAAAACTCCACGGCGCCGATCAGGCGGGAGAAGGCCGCCTCCGCATAGCGCATCTCCCTGTCCTGACCCTGACCGAGCGCATCGTAATGCGCCCGTGCCGCCTCGACTGAAAGAACCGTATCCATCAGGCCGGCCAGCGGCCCTTTGCCATGTCGCGCCAGGCATCCCGCAGGCTGTCGCGGAAATCCGGTCCCGCGATCTCGATCAGTGCGGCGGGGCGATGATGCACCGGCAGGTTCCGCAGGTTCGCCACGCCATGTTCCGTCACCACATGATCGATATCGGTGCGCAGTCCGGTGACCACGCTGCCCGGATCGATGGTCGGGACGATGCGGCTGATCTTTCCCCCTGCCGCAGTCGCCGTCATGGCAACGATGGAGCGCCCGCCGCGGCTGCGTGCGGCACCGCGCATGAAGTCCACCGATCCACCGGTGCCGGAGACCTGCCTGCCCTTCAGCGTCTCCGCATTCAACTGGCCGAACAGGTCGATCTCCAGTCCCGAATTGATCGAGACGAAATTGTCGATCTGCCCGATCAGCGCCGAGTCGTGGGTATAGCTGATGGGCTTGTAGACAATGTCCTGCCGCCCGACGGTCCAGTCATAGAGTGCCTGCGAGCCCATGCTGACGCCGCCAAGCATGATGCCGGTGTCGATGGTCTTGCGGCGGCCATTCATGTTGCCGCCGTCGATCAATTCGGGCATGCCGTCGGCCAGCATGCCCGAATGGACCCCCAGATCGTTCTTGGTCACAAGCCCGCGCAGGACCGCGATCGGCAGGGTGCCGATACCGATCTGGATGCAGTCGCCGTCATGGATCAGCGACGTGACATGGTCCGCGACATTCTGGACATCCTCTGTCACATCGCCCACCCGCAGCTCCAGTGCCGGGTGATCCACCTCCACCGCAATGTCGATCCGGCTGGCGGGAACCGGCGTCGCGCTACCGCCGACCGGCATCGCGCGATTGACCTCCGCGATCACCAGCTTCGCCTTGTCCAGCACGGCAGGCTGGCTGTCCACGCCCAGACCATGCGGATAGCTGCCATCGGCGCGCGCTGGCCCGACCTGGATGACCGCCACATCGACGTCCAGATCCTGCTCCAGATAGCGGTAGAGGCCGTGGTACTGCTTCGGAATCAGGGACATGCGTCCGCTCAGAAGCGAATCAGCCGTCTGCGGCGTCCCGAAGAAGCCGATGCCACGGGCATTCCCGTGCAACTGGCTGTAGTCCGTGCGGTTCACCCCCGGCACGCAGACCGACACGAAGGTGCAGCCATTGCCACAGTCCGCGTCCGCCGCCATGGCCGCGACCAGGTCCGTCGGCTCCCCCGGTCCACCCTGGACATAGACTGTGCTGCCCGCCGGTATCCGGCGCACTGCATCGCTGCCATTCAGCCATTCGGTCATTGAATCCCTCCCCATAAGAGCGTCGGGAGGTTACATTCGTCGCAGTGGGAGGACAACGCGATGAAATTCGGCATTTTCTACGAGCATCAGATTCCGCGCCCCTGGGATGACAGGAGCGAGCAGCGGACAATCAATGAATCCCTCGATCAGATCGAGTTGGCGGACAGCCTGGGCTATGACCACGCCTGGGTCGTGGAGCATCATTTCCTCGAGGAATATTCGCACGCCTCCGCGCCCGAAGTGTTCCTGGGTGCCGCGAGCCAGCGCACGAAGAACATTCGCCTCGGCCACGGCATCGTCCAGATCACCACGAACCAGCCGCATCGGGTGGCGGAGAAGGTCTCGACCCTGGACCTGCTGACCAACGGTCGCGTCGAACTGGGTCTGGGCGAAGGCGCGGGCCCGGCGGAGTTGCATCCCTTCGGCGTTCAGGTCCGGTCCAAGCGTGACCGGTGGGAGGAGGCCGTGCAGGCCATCATCCCCATGTTCACGAAGACCGACTGGTCGTTCGAGGGCGAGTTCTTCAAGTTCCCGGCCCGCAATGTGGTGCCGAAGCCGATCCAGAAGCCGCATCCGCCGCTGTGGGTGGCCTGTTCCAACATCCAGACCATCGGCAAGGCCGGTGAATGGGGCATGGGGGCGCTGGGCTTCAGCTTCGTCAATGCGGACGCGGCGCAGGCTTGGGTGCATCGCTATTACAACAACCTGCTGCACCGGCAGCAGAAGCTGACCGACTATCCCATCAACCCCAATGTGGCGGTCGCCAACGGTTTCTTCTGTGCGGAAACGGATGAGGAAGCCATCGAGAAGGCGTCAGGCTGGACCTTCTTCATCTTCGCCCTGTCCTACTATGGGCGCATGGGTGTCGATGCGCCGGGCAAGAGCGACCTCTGGGCCGCCTACCAGGACTGGCGTGAAACCGACAAGGCGAAGGAAGCACTGGCCAATGCGCTGGTCGGCAGCCCCGCCACCCTGCGCAAGAAGTTGCGCATGTTCGCGGATGCCCATGTCGACCAGATCATCCTGGTGGCACAGGCGGGCCGGACCAGTCACGAGGACATCTGCAGGAGCTACGAGCTGTTCGCGCGGGAGGTCATGCCCGAGTTCCATGCGGAGCGGGAGGCGCAGGAAGCCTGGAAGCAGGACGTGCTTGCCGGCCGCATCGTGCTGGAGGAACTGACCACCGACGGCTACGACATCTACAGCCATCAGAACGAGGACATTGTCCGCCTGACGCCGGAACAGCTCAAGGCACAGATGGCGGAGAAGGAAGCCGCAAAGAGGGCTGCTGCCGGGGACGACTGACGGCGCCGTCGGTCGGGCCCTGTATCCTGCTGACGGACCGGCTCCTTGCTGAACGGAAGGGAGCCACGGTCGCAGGCGATCGGGTTTCTGCGCGCACCGGCTACGCATTCCGTGAAGATGTCCTGGACTTGCAGGACCGCACCATCAAAGGGGAGGAAACTGATGGAGCCCGTGAAATATGTCGACCGCCTGAACGAGAAGTACCAATCTCTCGGCTTTCCGCCGTATCAGTGGACGATCAACGAGGACGCGCCGATCACGAAGCTGACTAGGCCGCTGTCGGACTGCTGCGTCTCGATGCTGACGACTTCGGGCGCGTCGTGCCGCGGGGTGCCGGGCTTCGATCCCGATGCGCGCAACGATCTCCGGCTGGACGAGATTGCCAGCGACTGGCCCGAAGACGGTTTCGAGATCAACGACAACTATTACGACCACACCGACGCCAGCGCCGACATCAACTGCCAGTTCCCGATCCAGCGCCTGCGCGAGCTCGCTGCCGACGGGGTGATCGGTCGCGTCGCGCCGCGGCTCTGGAGCGGCTTCATGGGCCGCATCTACAAGCGCACCGCGACACTGGAGAAGGCCGCCGAGCTCATCGCCGAGCTGAAGGCCGATGGCGTCGATCTGCTGGTCCTGGTACCGGCCTGCCCGCTGGATCACCAGACCGCCGGGCTGGTCGCCCGCGCTGTCGAGGAGGCCGGGATTCCCACCGTGCTGGTATCGACCGGCCGCGACCTCTCGGCCCAGGTGAAGCCACCGCGCACGGTGTTCGTGAACTTCCCCATGGGCAACGCCTTCGGCCGCCCCGAGGACGCGGCCCAGCAGCGCCGCATCCTGGAAGACGCGCTCAGCCTCGCCGCCACCGGTACGACAGCGGGCGAACTGGTCGACCTGCCCTATGTCTGGGGGGAGGAAGTCACAGTCTTCTTCAAGCAGACCACGCGGGAGTATCAGCTGCGGAAGTAGAGGCGGGCGTCCGTGACCGGCCCCGGGAACCCATGGTACCGCTCCCGCGCCTGAGCATGGGCGCGCGGTGCCTCAATCCGTGTGGAAGGTCATGAAGCCGTCCACCGGCTCCCGCTCCGTCCGCAGCGTGTTCTCGACCAGACCGGTATCCTCGTATCCCAGCGCAATACCGCAGACCACGGTCTGGTCCTCCGGGATGCCGAGCTGTTCCTTGACCACGGAGTGATAGGTCGGCCAGGCCGCCTGCGGGCAGGTGTGTAGCCCATATTGCCGGGCGATGGTCATGATGTTCTGCAGGAACATGCCGTAGTCGAGCCAGCTGCCGATCTCCAGCCGCTTGTCGATGGTGAACATCATCCCGACAGGCGCATCGAAGAACAGGTAATTGCGGCCCGACTGCTCCCGCATCTTCGCCGTATCGCCCTTGGCGACGCCGGCCAGCTTGTAGAGGTCCAGCCCGACCTTGCGCCGCCGCCCCAGATAGGGCTCGAAAAAGGCATCGGGGTAGTACTTGTACTCCTTCTCGTGCCCCTCGGGGCTGTTGAAGTGGGCATCGCGCACGGCATCACACAGCGCCTTCAGCTTCGCGCCCACCATCACATGCCCCTGCCAGGGCTGCATGTTCGTCCCCGAAGGCGCCCGCGCCGAGACCTCAAGGATATGCCGCACCAGTTCCATCGGCACCGGATCAGGCAGGAACCCGCGCACAGAGCGGCGGGAAACGATCGCCTCCTCCGGTGTGTGAGAGACATCAGCGGCGGTGTGATTGATCACCGCTTCAAAGGCATTGGCTACATTCATTCTGGATCTCCCTCCCCAGGGTTTTCGGCATCGGTCGCCGCAACTTCATCGGTATCGCTGTGCGGCACAGGCTGGCTGCGGACCATATGGGTCGCGACAGCAACGGGCAACACGGTGATCAACAGCACCGAGACCGGATACAGGATCAGATCCGCACCCATCACCCGCGTGACGGCCAGGGCAAGTGCTGCATCAGCAAGCAGCAATGCGAGAAAGACACGAAAGAAGCGGTTTCGGACACTGCCATAGTAATGATCGAACCCATGAGTCTGACGCTTCCATGCCTCGCGGAAACCGACACCATGATGGCGCGCGATTATGGGTATCAGCGCAAAGCGGGAGACTCCGAAGGCCAATGCGATCAGCGACAGCAGGTGCTGAAGAAAGCCGATCAGCACCAGTGTGGAGAACAGGCTGTCCGCATCATCTCCAGCGCCAGTCCGAACCGCCGCCGAGGCCAGGAAAACCGACAGGAAGGAGGAGAGCAACCACGAAAGCAGCAGGACGATCAGCAGGCTGAAGAAGCCCGAGACCAGCAATGCCCAGGCCACATCCGGCTTGAATGCCAGTTGCATCCGGACATCCTTGCCCGAACGCCGGTCCGCCCCGACAGCGGCGATCTCGATCATGAAGAGTGTCAGCAGAAACGCGATGACGACCGGCGTCAGCCAGCTCAGGATCAATGCCAGGGCGGGCAACGAAAGCCCGGCAAAGCCAGATGCCCCCTCTGCCAGCAGACTCCCTGTCAGGGAATCAAAGGCCAGGTCAACGCCGGTACCGAACAGGACAAACACGGCCACTGCGACGAGAACGGCGCGTGTGATCGACAGACCACCGCAAAGGTCGGCAAGGAACCGGCTCACTCCCCGGAAGACCCGGTCGCCCCACCCTGCTGGCTCATGGCGCTGTCATAGAGCACCGCGGCGGCGACGGAGATCGGCAGGGCTAGGCCGATGATCCAGTCGGCGAGCCCCCCCAGCAGCACGCCCGGCGGTCCGCCAATGACCCTGCCCGCGCCGAAGCTCATCAGGAACGACAGGCCAAGCAGAACCAGAAAGGCCCGGAACAGGCGCCAGCGCAGGCCCATGAAACGTTCCGCGTGGCGCTTTCGGGCTTCGCCGAAGTCGAGCTGCCAGGCGATGGAGATCACCGGCACCATGGCAAATCGGGAGGCCGCGAATGCCAGAACGGTCACCGTCCCGGCCACCATGAATGCCACGCTGGTCGGGTTGGCCAGCAACTGCTCCAGAAAACTGCCGAACATCGCCTCCATCTCCTCCGCCGACTGTGCCGGTTCGGCAGGCAGGGGCGGGGCGGCGACCATCAGGAAGACCAGCGAGAACGGCAGCAGGGTCACCATGAAGATGACGAAGATCAGCAGTCCGGAAACCAGCGTCGACAGCAGTTGCGGCGCCTTCGGCCGCCAGTCGATGGCCCGGAAGGCGGTCACGCCGAGACAGACTTCTGTCGCCAGCACGATCAGCATGTAGGCCCCGAATACCGTCACCACGAAGGGTCCCAGCATCAGGTAGCCGCCAAGGGCCAGCATGGTCTCCACCAGCGCGCCGACCACACAGATCCCGAGGAAGGCGGCAGGCGCGCGGGCCATCAGGCCAACGCCGGCAGAGATATCGCTTATGACAGACACGTGGGAAATTCCGTTCAGACGAGGGCGGCAGGTGCGCCAGCAGGTTGCAACAGGGCCGGATTGTGGCCGAAGATCAGGGCAGAAACAATCGGTGCGGGCCAAACCCGCGCGACCAGTCATCCCCGGGGAGAGCAATATGCCGGATCAGGCGCAACAGCAACGGCGGGAAGGATTCTATGACGAGATCCGCCCCCTCAACATGGCGCCCCTGTGGGAGGTGCTGCACGACCTGATCACGAAGGAGCCGAAGAGCCGGGTCCGCCCTGCCCTCTGGCGCTATGACGAGATCCGCCCGCACATCATGGCCTCCGGCGACCTGATCACGGCGAAGGAGGCGGAACGCCGTGTCCTGATCCTGGAGAATCCCGGCATGCCGGGTGAGGCGAAGATCACCACCTCCCTCTACGCCGGTCTGCAACTCATCCTGCCGGGCGAGGTCGCGCCCGCCCACCGCCATACCCAGTCGGCCCTGCGCTTCGTGGTGGAGGGCAATGGTGCCTATACCGCTGTCGATGGCGAGAAGGCCCTGATGCAGCCCGGTGATTTCGTCATCACGCCAAGCTGGACGTGGCACGACCATGGCAATGATTCCGCCGAACCCATGGTCTGGCTGGATGGGCTCGACATTCCGATGATCACCATGTTCGACGCCAGCTTCGTGGAGAAATGGGGGCAGGACCGCCAGCCCATCGCCCGGCCCGTGGGTGATTCACTGGCCCGCTATGGCCAGGGCATGCTGCCCGACGGCTATACCGCGCCGACCCACACCTCCCCCGTCTTCAGCTATCCCTACAGCCGTACCCGGGACGCACTGGAGACCATGCGCCGGACAGAGGAATGGGATCCGGCCCAGGGTCTGAAGCTGCGCTACGTCAACCCGGTGAACGGCGACCACGCCATCCCGACCATGGCGACCTTCATGCAGTTGCTGCCGAGGGATTTCGCCGGTGTCCCCTATCGCGCCACGGATGCCATGGTGTTCTCGGTCGTCGAGGGGACGGGCACCGTCACCATCGCCGACGAGACCTTCAGCTTCGGCCCCCGCGACCATTTCGTGGTGCCGTCATGGGCCTGGTACAGCCTGAACGCGGCAACCGACGCCGTCCTCTTCAGCTTCTCCGACCGTCCGGTCCAGGAAAAGCTCGACCTCTGGCGCGAACAGCGCGGGAACGGGTGAGAGCAGTTCTCAGTAGTTCGCCTTGAAGGGAACCGACCGTCCCTGCGCTACAGCATTGTCTGCAAGGGCTTGCAAGAGTGCGCGCTTCGACGCGGTACGGCGCGACCCGTCATTGCGATACGCATCGGGGTCAATGACGATCCCCAACTCCTGCTTTCGCTTGGCGAGTTGTTCCTGATAAGCGTCAAATTCCATGGTCTGCATTGCTTTCTCGCCACACAAAAAAAATTCTTCGCAATTCATTGCATGTTACTCAATTTTTATCTTTAATACAGACCATATCGACCATATCATAGGAATACCCTCTGCTAATTCGAGCAATGAAAAATGTTCGGGAGAAGATGAAGATATTTTCAATGAAAAAAATGCACTGATTGAAAACATGTTGATTGCACACAAACGACTTTAAATGTGTCAAATGAATGGTGATATCGAAGAAGGGCTGATCGCGCGCGGTTCCGGAAAGTGGTCACTCGCAGGTGTTCCACAGCGAGGCTGGGCATGCAACGGGATCGATGACCTTGGGGCCCCAAATGCTACTTGCGAGATGTGCGAGGTGCAGTCCATACGCTATGTCCATTACATGACGCATCAAGAGTATCCTGATGAGCTAGCCGTGGGTTGCGTTTGCGCTGGCCATATGGAGCAGGACTATGATGCAGCACGCAACCGAGAACGTGTCCTCAGGAATGCTTCGCGGCGCCGACGTAACTGGTTGTTGCGGAAATGGCGAATTTCGCGAAACGGCAATCCGTATATCAACACAGACGGATTCAATATTACGGTATTCCAGAAGGGGCGAGTCTGGAGTGCGCGGATTGTCGAGAAGGAGAGCGACGCGCCCTACTTTGCCAAGAGACAGTACGACACAGAGGACGAAGCGAAGCTGGCTGCATTTGCCGCCATGCTTTTTTTTGAAGCAGCGGAAGAACTAGTTTCCAGTGAGGCAAGATTGGTATTTGGCACCGACCCTCATATTGAGCGTGCCCGGGCGCATCTAGCTAGCGGCGACCATCACCGGCTTCTCTACGCATGTCTGGAATTGCGATATGCCTTGGAGCGTATTGCATACCAGAAGCTGCAGCTTCGCCTCGAGAAAGTGACAATAGACGAAATTGCTGCTTGGCAGCCGCGTCGCGCATTGGAACGCCTAATGGAACTGGTGGATGCGCACTTGGCTAGGGGTTCGACGCTCAGGGTAGCGTCGGATTCCGAGCCTGGTACGCCTGCGAAAGACAATTTCGTGACAGTTGGTCAAACTACTGGTGTATCGCCCCGCGAAATCGGTCGGCATTGGCAAAAGCTGGGATCTTAGAGGTGGCCCGACAAATCTGGACAGTTGAGTTAGGTGGATTTTCTGCTCCCAATCCGGCAGCGTTGCCGGGACGAAGGAGCGAAGATGACAAGACGACCCAGGCGGAACCACAGCCCTGCCTTCAAAGCGAAAGTCGCATTGGCGGCGCTGAAGGGCGACAGGACGATGAGCGAGCTGGCGACGCAGTTCGACCTGCATCCCAATCAGATCAAGCAGTGGAAGGATCAGCTGCTTGAGGGCGTAACGGGTGTCTTCGATGACACGCCAAAGGCCGCGAAAGAGCCGCAGATCGACGTAAAGTCCCTGCACGCGAAGATTGGCCAGCTGGCGCTGGAAAACGATTTTTTAGAGGGCGCGCTCGACAAGGCCGGTCTGTTGCCGAGCGCAAGGAAATGACGGGCCCGGACCACAGGCTGAGCCTGACACGGCAAGCCCGGCTTCTCGGGATCAGCCGGGGCAGCCTGTATTACGCGCCGCGCCCGACCAGTGCGGCGGACCTCAAGCTTATGCGCAGAATTGACGAGTTGCACATGGACTACCCGTTCGCGGGCAGCCGTATGATGAAAGGGTTGCTGCGGCAGGAAGGCTTCACGGCCGGGCGGCTGCACGTGGCAACCTGCATGAAAACGATGGGCATTGAGGCGCTCTATCGCAGACCGAACACCAGCAAGCCTGCGCCCGGTCACAGGATCTATCCCTACCTGCTGCGCAAGCTGGCCGTGACGCAGCCCAATCAGGTCTGGGCCATGGATATTACCTACATTCCCATGGCCCGAGGGTTCGTCTATCTGGTCGCCGTTCTGGACTGGTTCAGCCGCAAGGTTCTGGCCTGGCGGCTGTCGGTGACGCTGGAAACAGCGCCGTGTCTGGAGGCCTTGAATGATGCCCTGCGCAGATATGGCAAGCCGGAGATCATGAACTCGGACCAAGGATCACAGTTCACGTCCATTGACTTCATCAAGGCGCTGAAGGACGCCGACATCCAGATCAGCATGGATGGCAAGGGCGCTTGGCGCGATAACGTGTTTGTCGAACGGCTCTGGCGCAGCGTCAAATACGAGGAGGTCTATCTGCACGCCTATGAAAGCGTGTCAGCCGCCCGACAGGGCATCGACCGATACCTGGCCTTCTACAACACAAGGAGACCGCATTCATCGCTGGAAGGGCAAACGCCCGATCAGGCATATCACATCAAGTTGCAACCAATCCCGGTGGCGGCATAACCAAGCGGAAAATCCACCTAAGAAACGGCTCGAAACTGTTCAAACGAACCGAACCACCTCTCTTACCTGCATATCCGGATGCCAAGAAAAAAAGGCCAACATCCCCAAGAATTCGATGAACCAAAATTACGCACTTTCCTTGAGGACGTAATTGAGTACGTCGAATTAATAGCCAGCACCAAATTTGACGCCTATTTCTCCTACACGGCGACCTTTTCATGCGAAAAATGCGGCCATAGCATTGTTCGCAATAGCGAATTGCTCGACGAGGAGACCATTGTCGAATGCCAAAACGAGCAGTGCAATGCCTCGTATATCACGCATTTCGATAACGATGCTTTCAGGTTCGAGCCCTATTTCATCACTCTCGATTGCAAGAATTGTGACCAGAGGGCGCAATTCGATGCCAACACATTTCTGAAGTTGAAGACGAATGAAACCACGACATTTGCCTGCAACGGGTGCGATACGCGGTATCTCGTACGTTGGACATTAGAATATGGCCCAGAGTCGGATGCGCTGGGGCAAGAAAAGTAAGCTAACGCTGTCAAAGAATTAGGCCATACGCTCTAGCGGCGAAATTACCCCCTCCCCACCCAGTCCCCCAGCTTCGCCACGGCGGCGTCCAGAAGGCTGTCCTGCTTGGAGAGGCAGAAGCGGACGAAGTTGGTGCGGGCGCCCTCCGATGCGTAGAAGGCGCTGACGGGGACGGTGGTGACGCCGGCGTTCAGGGTGATCTCCCGGCAGAAGTCCACGTCGCTGCCCTCGAACCCCACGGAGCGGATGTCGGCGTTCAGGAAATAGGTGCCCTGGCAGAGCGCCGGTTCGAAGCCGATGGCCGTGAGGCCGTCACGGATCCGGTCGCGCTTCGCCTGCATGTCGGCGGTCAGGCCGGTGAAATAGCTGTCATCCTTCGCCAGTCCGAAGGCCACGGCCCGCTGCAGGTTCGGCGCGGTGGTGAAGGTGAGGAACTGGTGCGCCTTGGCAACACGCTGCAGCAGCGCCGGGCAGGCGGTCATGTATCCCACCTTCCAGCCGGTCAGGGAGAAGGTCTTGCCCGCCGAGCCGATCTTGATGCACCTGTCGCGCATGCCGTCCAGGCTGATCAGCGGCGTGTGCTGCAGGCCGTCGAACAGGATGTGCTCATAGACCTCGTCACAGACGGCGTAGGTGTCATGCTCCAGCACCAGATCGGCGATGATCTGCAGTTCGGCACGGCTGAAGGCCTTGGCCGCCGGATTCAGCGGGTTGTTCAGCAGGATGAACTTGGTCTTCGGCCCGAAGGCGGCGCGCAGCCGGTCTTCCGGCAGGGTCCAGTCCGGCGGGTCGAGCCGCACCAGCTTCGGGATACCGCCCGCACGGCGGATCATGGGCAGGTAGCAGTCGTAGAGCGGCTCGAAGCAGACCACCTCGTCCCCCGGCTCGATCAGGGCCAGGAAGCAGGCCGCGAGCGACTCCGTGGCACCGGAGGTAACCATGGTCTCCGTCTGCCAGTCGACATCCAGCCCGTAGAACCGCTTGCCATGCGCGGCCACAGCCTGCCGCAGATCGGGAACCCCCAGCATCGGCGGATACTGATTCGGCTGGTCCTCCAGCGCCGCCGCCGCGACGGCGCGCACGTCGTCGGGCCCATTGTCGTCGGGAAAGCCCTGCCCGAGGTTGATAGAGCCATGTTCGATGGCCAGACGACTCATGACCTCGAAGACGGTCACGCCATATTCGGCCAGTATTCCGTTGCCATCCTTCATGGCGCGCTCCCCCTCTGTTCGTCGCGTTCAATGCCAGACAGAGGCAGCCGCAATCAAGTGGCCTGATCGGTCAGGATGCGCGTTGCAATATCCGCTTGCCCGCAGGCTCCCGATCCAGCGCCTCGCAAAGCAGCAGATAGAGCTTGCCCACGTCGGCACTGAGGAACACGGCACTCAACATGCCCTGCTGGTCGGCCCGCTCCACATTTAGCATCAGCGACTCGAATTCGTTGAGGTACAGGTCCACGAAGCGACGGAAGTCATCACCGTCCCGATAGAGCGTCGCGATCTGTTTCGCCTCGCTGCGGGCCACCAGCCGCCGGGCAAAGAAGCCACGGTCGCCGCGATAGAACTTGCGCCATTCCGACTCGGTTGCATCGCGATCCAGCAGGCGGTGCAGGTCCAGCGAGAGGGAATTCAGCCCCTCCGCCACGAAGGCCGCAGACTGCAGGAACCGCTTGTCGCGATTGTCCGCCGTCCGGTCGCGCAATTCGACAGCCGCCCTTGCCGCGCCCTTGGATGCCCTCTGCAACTGACCGACCTGAACCTCGAACGCCTTCGCGGCCAGCCCGGACTGCATGGTCGCGGCCTTGGAGGTGGAGGCCATGGCACCCACCTGCGCGCTCAGGGTCCGCTCCGCCTCGGCCAGGGCCTTCTGCGCTTCGGCCATCGCCTCTTCGCAGGCCCTGCGCTGCCGTTCCAGAGCAGCGGTCGAGGCCGTCGCTGCCGCATCCACATCCGCAGACTCTGCGCGTGTGGTGGCCAGCGCCGCCTGCAAGTTTGCCACCGCATCGGCCACCACCTGCGCGGCGCCCTCACCCGCGCTGCCCGCTTCGCGCAGCGACCGGCCGAGCGCCGTGGCTTCGCCCTGCAAGCGTGTGGCAGCCGCGCTTGCCCCCTGCTCGACCGCGGTCGTTCCATCCTGAAGACGTCCAAGCGCGTCGGTCAGCCCCTTCTCGGCCTGTTCCGTACTGTCCTGCAGCCGACCGAAGGCAGCACCGAAACCCTGTTCCAGCGCCGCCGAGTCGGCCTGCAATCGTGCAATGGCCTCGGTGATGCCCCGCTCCATCTCAGCGGCGTGATCGCGCGCTGTCGCCGTCATCCGCTCAAGCTGCTGCTGATGACCCGTCAGGTCTTCGGAGACGGCACCAGCCGCCTGTCTGGCCTTGTCACCGGCGTGCGAAAGCGCGTCGATGCGGGCCGCCAGCAAGGCATCGATATCCGTACCCGTTGCCTTCAGGTCGATGGACATCTGCTGCACCATCGAGACACGGGCGCCAAGCGCATCCACGACCTCTTCCGCCTCGGCTCTTGCCCGGCTCTCCGCATCGGTGAAGCGCTGGGTTTCCTGGCGGGCGTTGGCCAGGGCCGTGGCCAGCCGTGCCGCGCCACCGGCCGCTGCCTCGACCAGGCTGCGGGTCTGGTCGGTCAGCTGCGCGCTTTCCTGCGCCAGCGCGCGGGACTGCGCCAGACTCTCGTCAGCCGCGGCACCGATCCGGTTGCGGGATTCCTCCGCCACGCTGGCCAGACGCCCGGCGGCGAGTTCCATGTCACCGGTACGGCCAAGCCCGGCGTCGATCGCCGATACGGCCTCACCGATCGCAGCGGTTGCAGCCCGTGCCGCCGCCGTGCTGCGCCCGCTGGCATCCTCGATCCGCTGGCCGGACTGGCTCATGCGGCTCTCGCTCTCATCGACGCGCGTGGCAAGCGTGCTGATATGGGTCGCCAGCGCCTCCGCCTGGGCAAGCGTCTCGTTGCCGATGCGCGCGCCCAGCGCACCAAGGGATTCTGCACGCAGTTCGATCTCCCCGGCGGCACCGATGACGCGCGTGGTAACCGCATCCGCCGCGGTATCCAGCCCCTTCACACGCACATCCAGGTCGCTGGTCAGCGCGGCCAGACGGTCACGCACCTGCTCCGCCTCCACCAGCATTGCGCCGCTTCCCGCCTCCAGCGACTCCGCCATCATCCGTGCCAGTTCGCTGGCATCCCGGACGCGGGTGGCCATGCGGTCCAGCGCAGGCGAGATTGTCGTCTCGGTCGCGCCGACACTGTCCTTCAGCGACTGGATCAGATCGCCAATCCGCTGCCCGTCGTCTGCCAGCGCGCCAATGGCGGCGTTGAAGCTGTCCAGCAGGGCCTGATTGCGCGCGGACACCGCTTCGGCACTGCCCTTCAGCGTGTCGCCTGTGTGCAGCGCCATGCTGCCGAGGGAGCGGACCTCCGACACCATGCGCACAGTGCCCTCGTTGATCTCCGCCAGCACGCTGTCCAGACCGGACCGGACATCGCTGATCGAGGTTTCCGCCTGTCCGGCGGCGGCACCCAGATCGCCCACCATCAGGGCCAGTTCGGCTGTCTTCTCCGCCATCCGCGCGGCCGCACCATCGGCGGCCTGCGCTGCCTCCGCCAGCCGCTCATCGACATGGGCGATGGAAACATCGATGCGACCGGCGACCTCACCGCCCACCACTTCAACCCGCGTTGCCTGCTGCGCCAGCGCGGTCGTCGTCAGACGTGTACTGGCCATCGCGTCCTCCAGCGTGGCCGCAAGTCCTTCCAGTCTGGCCCGCACGTCGCTGTCCGCATCGACCGCAGCGTCGGAAAGACGGGATACCAGCGTGGCGAGTGCCTCCGTGCGATCCGCCATCAGATCGGAAATACTGTCCAGATGCAGGGCGGCATTGCCGGCCTGACCGCCCAGTTCGACCGCAGCTGTACCCAACGCACCGACACCGGCTTCCAGACCCTCGACCGCCCCGCGGGCACGGTCCTCGACCTCGCTCACGCGCGCGCCCGTATCCGCGACCGTGCGCTCGATATCCCGCAGCAGCAGTGTCAGCTCCGCCACGCGTTCATCCACCTGGCTGGTGGTCTCCGACGTTGCCATGTTGGCATTGGCCACGCTGGTGCTGATCCGGTCGGTGCGCGCGCTCATCTCGTCCAGCAGCTCGCGTACGGCCACCGTCGCGTGTCCGACGGTCAGGCTGGCGTCACCCGCCATCTTCTCCAGCAGGGTCGCCGCCGCTTCCGTGCGGGCGGTAACGTCGGTCTCCGCCTTCTCCACCGTCGCCTCGACACGCAGTCCAAGCCGCTCCAGCGCATCGGAGCGCAGGGCAAATGCCCGCTCCATCCGTTCCATGCCACCAAGCACGCGGGTACTCAGTTCATCGATCTGCTCCCCGTGCTCGGCGAGCAGGCCGACACTGCGCGTGGTGCGCTGGTCCATGTCATCCATGGCCTGGCCAACATCGCCAAGGCCATGCCGCACCGCCGCCAGGGCACTCTCCGTGCGGCTGACGACACCGCTCAGCGTCGTGTCCCCCTGCGCCACGGCGGCATCGATGGAGGAGATGATGTCCGAAAGCTCGACCGCGCGCGCGCCCAGTGCCTCGACCTGCGCGTCGCCCCGACCTGCAACCGCGATGGCCCGGCTCTCGACAGTGCCGATGTAATCCGAAAGTTCAGCAATGGAGGCACGCAGCCGGTCGGCAACCGCGATCACGCGCTCCTCCGACCGTTCCGACGATGCGACAGCCATGGAGGCTGCGGCCTTCAGGCGTTCCTCCACATTGTCGATCATCTGCGCCGCCGTGCCCTGCATCTCGGCCACGCTTGCCGCCAGGTCATCACGGGATTCCTCCATGCGCCCCGTATTCGCAGCGAGGCGCTGTTCGATCTCGGCCAGATCCCCCGTCAGACGACCGATTCGCCCTGCCATGTCCTCGGCCTGGTCCGAAACCGCGCTGCCGCGTTCGCCCAGGGTCTCGATCTCCGTGGCGAAGCGCTGGGTCGCAGCCCAGGTCCGGTCAGCCGTCGATTGCAGCGCCTGCTCCGCCTCAGCCGTGACGATGCCGATGTCATCCAGCACCCTGGCGAGACTGGCATTCCTGGCCGCAATGGCCTCCGCACTCTGCCCGGCGCTCTCGGCGCTGCGACCGGTGATCTCTTCCAGGTCAACAAGCTGCTGGCGACTCTCGGCAATCACGGTGGTCATGGTCGACTGCACATTGCCCAGACCGTCACGCAGACGCGCGATCTGGTCATCCACGCCCTCCCGCAAGCCATCCGCCTGGTCCATGGTGCGCGCGATGACCTGTGACAGGGCCTCCATGCGGCTGCGCAGGTCCTGGCTGACACCGGAGACCCGACGGACGGTGCTGTCTGCCTCCTCCCGCAGGCGCGCCATGGGCTGTTCCAGCATGGTGTTGATCTGACCGGCACGCTTGGCGACCTGTTCGACGGTATCGTCAGCCGCAACCAGCTGGGTACGCAGCGACGCCTCGATTTCCGCCGTGCGCCGCCCGGCCTCCGCCACTGCCTGACCAAGCGCCTGCCCCTGGCGTTCGCCAAGGGTCCTGATCTCGGAATCCAGCGCGCGCACGTCGCCCAGCAGTGTCCTTTGCGCTTCCGCCCGGTCCATGATTGCCTGACCCAGGTGATCCGACTGTTCCGCTGCGTGCCGTGCCGCCGCCGACAGGGCTTCCGTGCCCTTGCCGATGCGTTCGTCCAGCCGCTCGACACGTGTCAGGGCATTGGTCGTCTCGCTCTCCAGCGCCTGACTGAGGCGCCGCAGCGACAGGGTCATGGCATTCAGCCGCGCCTCCGCCTCCGGGTCCGGAAAGGCCATGTCCTTCAGCACCGCGTGCAGGGCGGAGCGGCTGTGGCGGGAATCGACACTGCGCCAGTACCAGAACCCGGCCAGCCAGATGAATGCGGGCGGCACGAAAGCGGCAATCACGACCAGCGCCACCTCATGCGGCAGCATCAGGCTGATGGCGGACAGTCCCGCCGACTGCATGAACCACGCCCCCACCAGCACCAGCCAGAGTACGGTCAGTCCCAGCAGCAGTGCCGCAGTCCCGCGACGAATGCGGTCCAGCGACTCCACGGTCAGTGGCGTGCGGCCACTTTCCGGGTCACCGGCGTTCTCGGGTCCAGGGTTTGGCCATTTCAACAGCATGGCATTCCGGCCTCTTCAATCATTGCAGGTGCTGGACAGGCAATCCGACCAGCGAAAGTCGGGCGAAGGCGGCTTCAGGTCTGGTGTTCCGCATTCAGCTCCGCATCCAGTGCGTCACGCGTTGCCCGCATGACCTGCTGAAGGTACGCCAAGGACTGCGCGGTGTCAGGTACTCCCTGCCCCTTCTCCAGCGACCCGGCTGCTTCCGCCAGGTCGTCGAAACCAAGGTTGAGCGCGGCCCCCTTGATCGCATGCGCCAACTGCCCTTGCGCGGCAGCATCCAGATCGGGCAGTTCGCTCGCCCAGCCTTCCAGATCCTGCACGAAGTGCTGCATCAGCGCCCGCGAAGTCTCCGGGTCGAGCCGGCGGTTCAGCCGATCCCGTATCGGTTGGGCCGGTGCAGCATCTTCGGACCTGTCCCCACCGGCGGCCTCCGCCGCACACCTGCGCAGGATCTGCAGCAGTTCCTCCGCATCCAGCGGCTTTGCGAGATAGCCGTTCATTCCGGCCTGGACACAGCGATCCAGATACTCGTCGCCTGGATGTGCCGTCATGGCAATAATCGGGATACGGCCGACGGCACCGGGCAGCTTTCGCACGGCGCGGGTGGCGTCGAGGCCATCCATGTCGGGCATTTCCACATCCATCAGCACCAGGTCGTAGGGCAGCGACCGTAGGGCCTGAAGTGCCTCCCGTCCCCCACCTGCGGCAACCGCATCATGTCCGGCACTCTCGACGATCGACGACGCGAGCTTCTGGTTCACCGCCACATCATCGACAATCAGCACCCGCAGCCGATGCCCGCTTTCCGACGGAGGTGTCTCGGTCACGCCCGGCTGATCACCGCTTTCCAGCGGCGCCCCCGCCAGCGCCCGATGGTAGATGCCGCGCCGCAACGGTTGCAGGATCCTGGCGTCGAACAGGGCATCCTCATCCTCGGCCTGTGCCTCGACAACACCCACAGGAACGGTGAGGATCAGACGTGTAGCGGCAATTGTCTCATCGCCACGGACCTGGCGTGCAAAGGATCCCGCGCCGCCCCGGATCCGCCAGTCGACGACGCAGGCATCCACTCTCTCCGACTCGCGCAGGATGTTGAGTGCATCGGCAGGCGATGCCGTTTCCCGGACGCGTGCCTGCCAGTCACGGGCGTAGCGGACTGCAACCTCCCGCGTCTTCCCCTCCGAAGCCACGACGAGAACCGACGTCCGTTCCAGACCGCTGAACGGTCGCACGGTCCGGCCATTGCGGACCGGAAGGTCCACCGTGAAGACCGATCCCTGCCCCTCGATGCTGACAAGGCGGATGTCGCCGCCCATGGCATTCACGAGCCGGCGCGAGATGGCGAGCCCTAGGCCGGTGCCACCGAACCGCCGCGAAATGCCGCCCCCCTGGCTGAACGGACGGAACAGCCGTGGCTGCACGTCCGCCGGGATGCCGATACCGGTATCCGACACCTCGAACCGCAATACCGCGCTCTGGCCCGGCGCCGGGGCAACCGCCAGGGTGACATGTCCGGTTTCGGTGAACTTGATCGCATTGCTGACCAGATTGAGCAGGATCTGGCGCAAGCGCCCCGCATCGGCAGTCATGATCTCGGGGCTGTCCGGCCCGATGTAGCTCACGACCTCCAGCCCCTTTGCCTGCGCCCGTGCTGCCATCAGCCCGACGACACTCTCGACCGTGCGCGCCACCTCGAACGGGGCGTCGTCCAGTTCGACCCGTCCCGCCTCCAGCTTGGTCAGGTCAAGGATGTCGTTGATCAGGTTCAACAGTGCGTCCGCCGACTCCCGCACGATCTCCGCATAGGATCGCTGCTGCGTGGTCAGGCGGGTGCCCTGCAGCAGGTTGGTCATGCCGATGATCCCGTTCATCGGCGTGCGCAGTTCATGGCTGATCGTCGCCAGAAACTCGGACTTCGCGCGATCCCCTGCCTCCGCCTGCAGGCGAGCGGCCTCCGCACTGCGGTGGGCCGTCTCCAGCCGCTCGATCAGGTCCGTATTCTCGAACCGCAGGGCGATGGACTCTCGATAGCGCCGGTTCAGGCCACGCAGCCAGCCGAACAGCATGATCAGGGTAATGATCCCCACCCCGGCAGTCGCCAGTGCCAACCGGCTGCCGTCCAGCAGCAGCATGATCACAATGGGCAGGCTGGTCGGCACGGCGAAGGCAATGAAGGCCGGCGGATAGAGCGCCCGATGCACCACCGCCGCCACCAGCGAGCCAAAGACCAGCAGTGCCAGAAAGGCCTGGTACGGATAGGACGTCGCATCGAAATAGCTGGCCAGGCATGGCCCCCAGACCAGGCCGATGGCAGCGGACAGGGCCGTATAGCGCAGGCCCCAGGCCTCCGCCGTGCCGGTCTTCGCCGGTTCCGCCTCGAACGCACGACGCAGCCGCCCCGCGGCAAACATCATGGCAAGTACGCCGACCGCCAGGATCGCGGCAGGCCAGATCGCCGCGCGCTCCAGAAATACCGTGACCAGAATGCCGACGACCATGAAGGGAATGATCCGCAGACCTCCGGATTCCCGGATCAGTTCGGCAATCATTTCCGCGCGAATGCGCTGGTCGCGGTCGAGAGAGGGCGAATCGCTGGTCCCGTCGAATTCCCTGCGGACCCCGGCGCCGGATGGTTCCCCGTCCCGGGCGTCGGCCCCTGACGGTCTGTCTGACAACGCGTCGGCGCTGCTCATCGGCGCAGGCCCTCTCCACGGGACGTCACAACGACAGTCCCCATCCCCTCAAGGTCTCACGTCGGATACGGGCAATGCAACGGCGAAGGCCGTGACCGGGACGTCACCAGGCGGTGTAACCGCCATCGACGACGATCTCGGTTCCCGTGACGAATTTCGTCTCGTCGGAGGCGAGATAGACCACGGCGTTCGCGATATCCTCCGGCTCACCCAGATGACCGACCGGATGGCGCGCCCGGATCATCGCGACAACCTTCTCGGGCTCCGCCTGATTGGCAACATTGTCCATGACCATCGGTGTGCCGATGTAGCCCGGATGGATCGAGTTGACGCGAATGCCCAGGCCGGTCTGCGCCGCCTCCACCGCTGCCGACTTGCTGAACAGCCGCACCCCGCCTTTCGACGCGCTGTAGGCGGATGTTCCCGTATTGCCGACGATACCCAGCACCGAGGAGATATTGATGATGGAGCCCCCCGGAGCCATGCGGCGAAAGCCGGTCCGGGTGCCAAGAAAGACGGCATCCAGATTGACCGACTGGATCCTGCGCCAGAACGCGAGATCCGTGTCTGCCAGCGCACGGCTGGCCCCGACACCGGCATTGTTCACCAGTACCTGAAAGCCGCCAAAGCGGGTCTCCGCCTCGTCGGCGATGGCGTCCCAGCGTGCCTCGTCAGTGACATCCTGGGCCATGGCGGTCGCCTGACCGCCCAGCCCCTCGATCTCCGTCACCACCGCTGCGGGTGCTTCGAGGTCGGTGGCGAGGACCGTTGCCCCCTCCGCGGCGCAGGCGAGCGCTGACGCCCGCCCGAGCCCGGAGGCTGCACCGGTGATCCACACCACCTTGCCGTCAAGGCGTCCCACGGGACCGTCTGCCCTCAGGAGACCGCGCCGGAGGCACGCAGACGCGCAACCTCGTCGGCGTCGAAGCCCCAGTCGGACAGCGCCTCGTCGGTGTCATGTCCCGGATCGGGTGCCACCGTGGGCTTGCCGGCCGGAGTGCCGGAGAAACGCGGCGCGACGTTGGGCTGGGTCACACCGTCGACTTCGATGAAGGTCTCGCGCGCGACATTGTGGGGATGGGCCGGAGCCTCATCCATGTCCAGCACCGGCGCGAAGCAGACGTCGGAGCCTTCCATCACGTCACACCACTCATCGCGGGTCTTCGTGGCGATGACCGCAGCGATCTCGGCGCGATATTCGTCCCATTTGGCAGGATTCATCTGCTCCGGCATCGCATCGGGCGCCATGCCAAGCTTCTCCTTCAGTTCCGCGTAGAACTTGCCCTCGATGGAGCCGATGGAGACATGCTTGCCGTCACTGGTCTCGTAGACGTCATAGAAGTGCGAGCCGGTGTCGAGAATGTTGGTTCCCCGCTCCTGCTTCCAGCGACCGGCGGCCTTCATGCCGTAGATCGCCGTCATCAGGTTGGACGCACCATCAATCATTGCCGCATCGACGACCTGACCCTTGCCGGACCGCTGCGCCTCGATGTAGGCGGCGAGGCAGCCGAACGCGAGGTAGAGCGCACCGCCGCCGAAGTCGCCAACCAGGTTCAGGGGCGGCACCGGCCCGCTGTCCTTCGTGCCGATGGCATGCAGCGCACCGGTCAGGGCGATGTAGTTCATGTCATGGCCGGCCGCATGCGCGATCGGGCCGGTCTGGCCCCAGCCGGTAACACGACCATAGACCAGTGCCGGATTGCGCTTGAAACATTCATCCGGGCCAAGACCCAGCCGCTCCGTGACGCCGGGGCGCATACCCTCGATCAGGATATCGGCCTTCTCGACGAGTTTCAGGACCGTCTCGACACCTTCCGCAACCTTCAGGTTGGCGGCCACCGAACGCTTGGAACGATTGAGCAGATCCCATTTGTTGCTGCCCCGGTCGATGCCGAGATCAGCAGCCGTCTGACGGTCGATGCGGACCACATCGGCCCCGAGATCGCCCAGCAGCATCGCCCCCATCGGACCCGGGCCAATACCCGCCAGCTCGACGACCTTCACTCCACTCAATGGTCCCTGACCACGCATCGCAACTTTCCTCCCCGGAAATATGTGTGTGGCGCCATTGTGCGAGACCCGCAACGACTTGTCATCCCGGACGATGCGCAACCCCAACCCGCTCGACAGACAGACGACACAGGGCAAGCAACGCCAGCAGCAGCGCAAACAGGGATGCCGCAGTACGGAGATGATTCGCCCCGGTCCAGGTGGCCGACCACTCCAGCCAGTTGGCCATGCCCGAAAGCGATCCCTCCGCCAGCGCCCGGTTCATCGGCACATTCAGGGAGGCGGTGAGCGCCACCACACCCGCCGCATAGAAAGCGAAGGACACAAGCAGGAGCACACCGGGCCACCGGCGTCCGGTGAACAGGCAGGCCCCTGCCAGCAGGAACCCCAGAACCGGTGTCAGCGCGAAGGTGGCGAAGAAGACCGGATTGCGTACCGCGACATTGATCCCGCGCATGGCGTCCATCGCCGCGTCGCCTGTCAGCAGATCCAGCCCCGGCATGACCGTGAAGGAGAAGGCATAGAAGAAGCCCGCCATCAGCCCCAGAAGCAGGCTGAGAAGAATGACCCCGAACCTCAAACCGGTGCTCATCACGACTTGCCTCCCCCGATTGTATGGCAGGCAACAAGCCGCGCACGCTGCGGTGACTGGTCCTGCGTGCGTTCGGGCGGTGTGACAACCGATTGGCCGCGCATTCGAATTCTCCATATCCGTATCAATGTGTACGCCTTTGACAGAACCGTACATATCTATACGATCCGGTCAATCTGAATCTGTGGGAGAGGTCGAACATCAATGCTCCGACCGGTGAACGGATCAGCGATCAGGGAAACAGGGAGGCCGCAGGCATGAGAGCGGAACGGCAGCAGGCACGTCACAGGCAGATTGCCGACGCGGCCTACGCGTTGCTGCAGTCAGAGGGATATCGCGCCACGTCCATGCTCGCCATCGCGCGGCAGGCCGGTGCCTCCAACGAGACGCTCTATCGCTGGTATGGCAACAAGCAGGGACTCTTCCGGACGCTGGTCGAAGACAATGCCGCTGAGGTGCGTGACCTCCTGCAGGCGCGACTGGCGGAGGATGCCCCGCCGCTGGCGGCCCTGTCGGAGATGGCGCCGCTGCTGCTGCAACTGGTGACGGGACCGAAAGCCGTGGCACTCAATCGGGCGGCGGCGGCGGATGTGAATGATACCGCGACACTGGGGCAGACGATCGCGGCGTCAGGACGCGAAACCGTGGTGCCGCTGATCGGTGCACAGATTGCCAGACTGCAACAGTCGGGGGACCTGGTCGGTGCACCCGTGGCCGAGATGGCTGAGACTTTTGTCGGGTTGCTGATCGGGGACTTGCAGATCAGGCGGGTGATCGGTGTGATCGACCCGCCCGACGATGCCGAATGCGAACGGCGCGCCGGGCGGGCAATCTCACAACTTCTCAGGCTCTATGGCCCGGATCACTCAGCGGCGACGGGCGCCGCCGCGATAGCGCCGGACTGATGGTCCTGCGCGCCAACCACCGCCGCAGCGGTCATGTTGACGATGCCGCGCGTGGTGATGGCCGGGGTCACCACATGCGCTGACTTCTGCATGCCGATCAGGATCGGGCCAACGGACATCCCCTCGGTCGTCTCCTTGACCAGGTTGAAGGCAATGTTGGCTGCATCCATGTTCGGCGCGATCAGCACACTGGCGTTCCGGGTCAGGGTCGAGTTCGGGTTGATGCGCTTGCGCACCGACTCGTTCAGGGCCGTGTCGCCCTTCATCTCGCCATCGATCTCCAGATCAGGGGCCATCTTGCGCACCAGTTCCAGTGCCTTGCGCATCTTCCTTGACGACGGATCGTCATTGTCGCCGAAGTTGGAGTGCGCCAGCAGCGCCACATGCGGCTCGATCCCGAAACGATCCACGACTTCAGCAACCATGATCGCCATTTCGGCAATCTGCTCCGCAGTCGGGTCGTCGGTCACATGGGTGTCCGCAATCGCCATCGTGCCCCGATCCATGACGACGAGTTCGATTGCCGACGGCTCGGAAACGCCCGGACGCAGACCCACGATGTCCTGCACGAACTTGATGTGGCGGTCATAGCGCCCCACCAGACCACACAGCATGCCATCCACATCGCCACGGTCGAGCAGCAGGGAGGCAATGACGGTGGTGTTCGTCCGGATCAGGTAACGGGCCTCGTCCGGCGTCACGCCCTTGCGGCCCATGCGTTCCATCAGTGCGGTGGTCAGCGTCGCGATACCGGCGTCATCGCCCGGATCGAAGACATCCAGATCGGTACCGACCTTCATGCGCAGGCCGAAACGCCCGATCCGGCGTTCGATCACTTCCTTGCGTCCGATCAGCAGCGGACGGGCAAGACCATCGTCGATGATGACCTGGGCAGCGCGCAGCACGCGTTCCTGCTCACCATCGGCATAGGCGATCTTCTTCGGATCCGCCTTGGCGCGGTCGAAGACGGGCTTCATTGCGAAGCCGGTCTTGTAGACATGCTCGTTCAGCTTGGCGCGATAGGCGTCCATGTCCTCGATCGGACGCACGGCAACACCGGAATCCATGGCGGCCTGGGCCACGGCGGAGGAAACCTCCACCATCAGGCGCGGGTCGAACGGCTTCGGGATGATGTAGTCCGGGCCGAACTCCAGGCTGTCGACGCCATAGGCCTTGGCCACCACGTCGGAGACTTCCTGCTTCGCCAGATCGGCAATGGCCTTGGTGGCCGCGACCTTCATTTCCTCGTTGATGGTCGTGGCACCGCAGTCGAGCGCGCCCCGGAACAGGAACGGGAAGCAGAGCACGTTGTTGACCTGGTTCGGATAGTCCGAACGGCCGGTGGCGATGATCGCGTCGGGGCTGGCGGCACGCGCCTCCTCCGGCAGGATCTCCGGGTTCGGGTTGGCCAGCGCCATGATGATCGGCGTCTTGGCCATGGTCTTCACCATGTCGCCGGTCAGGGTGCCGGGGCCGGACACGCCGACGAACACGTCGGCGCCCTTCACCGCCTCACCGATGGAGCGGGCTTCGGTCTCGACGGCCCAGTACTCCTTGTACTTGTCCATCTTTTCCTTGCGGCCCTTGTAGATCGGTCCGGAACGGTCGCAGACGGTGATGTTTTCCTTGGCGACGCCCAGGGACACGATCAGTGCCATGCACGCCTGCGCCGCCGCACCCGCGCCGGAACAGACGACCTTGATCTTGTCCAGGTCCTTGCCGACGACGCGGCAGGCGTTGTAGATCGCGGCGCCGACGCAGATGGCGGTACCGTGCTGGTCATCATGGAAGACGGGGATGTTCATCCGCTCCCGACACAGCCGCTCGATCTCGAAACAGGCCGGTGCGCCGATGTCTTCCAGATTGATGCCACCGAAGGTCGGCTCCAGGGCCGCCACGACCTCCACGGTCTCCTCGATACCCATCTGGTTGATCTCGATGTCGAAGACGTCGATGCCGGCGAACTTCTTGAACAGGACGGCCTTGCCCTCCATCACCGGCTTGGACGCCAGCGGGCCGATGTTGCCCAGACCCAGCACCGCGGTCCCGTTCGACACGACGGCGACCAGATTGCCGCGCGCGGTCATGTTGGCGGCCTCGAGCGGGTCCTCGTGAATCAGGGAGCAGGCCGCGGCCACACCCGGGCTGTACGCCAGCGAGAGGTCGCGCTGGTTGGCCAGTTTCGTGGTCGGCATGATCGCCAGCTTGCCCGGCGTCGGATAGCGGTGATAGTCCAGCGCCATCTTGTTGAGTTCGTCGCTCATCGGTATCCCCTCGATACGTGAAAGTCCCCTTCGGTCACTATCCGCCATGTCGGGGGAAAAATAAACGACCAAGGCCACGGGACGCGACGTAACCCGTGCCGGATGCGAAGTGGATCACATCACGGGTTGCAGGACCGGCCTGACGCTATCGATCAATGCCCGGCCAGCGCCGGACGCAGACCCGGCAGCGCAGGGATCCCGGCAATCGGGCTCAGCCTCATGTCACCCGACATGCCACATGACCCGGTCATTCAGGAATGAGATGGCCTTTCTCGTCGCGGATTTCCGGCCCGCGCACCCGCGCGCGACCGTCGCCGAAGTTCTGGTCCCGTGTCTGCAGCGCAGCCTTCAGCCCTTCCGACCTGGCCACCTGCCGGAATTTCTGCGTTCCGGGGGCCAGATGCGCCCGTGCGTCATTCTCGGCGGAAAGCCGCTGCAGGGTCCGCCCCCCCATCAGCTCGATACCCAGATTGACGATGCGCTTGTTCGCCGCCAGCAGATCAGGGTCGATACCGGCCATGCGACTGGCCAGTCCCTCGACCTCCGCTTCCAGCAGGTCGCCCGGTACCGACTTCAGCACCAGTCCGATCAGCGCCGCTTCCTCCCCCGTCACCGTGTCACCGGTGAGAAGCAGGCGTTTCGCCCACTGCGGTCCGCAGTTGTAGAGCCACATCTGGTTCGGCAGGGAGCCCAGGTCCCGCGCGGGCGGAAAGCCGATCACCGCATCATCCGCCGCGATCACCATGTCGCACAGCAGTGCCACATCCGTTCCACCTGCCAGACAGTGGCCGTGCACCTGCGCAATCACCGGCTTGTGCATGTCGAACAGCGCCATGCGCAGACGCTGGCCATACTCCAGCCGCCAGATGTCATCGTCGATCGTCGGGTCGGCATAGATCCCGCCATCGCGATAGTTCCGGTTTCCACTGCCGCTGGTCTGGGTGCTGTTGAGACCCGGCGTCAGATCATATCCGGCGGAGAAGCAGGGTCCCGCACCGCGCAGGATGACACTGTGGACAGCCTTGTCATTGTCGGCTTCCCAGAGTGCCTCGTTCAGTTCCCGCAGCAGATCGACCGAGAGGGCATTGCGCTTCTCCGGCCTGTTCAGCGTGATCCGCGCGCGACCGTCGGCCACCTCGTACAGGATATGCTCCGGCAGTTTCATCTCGATCCCTCCCCAGGGTCAGTAGATCGTCCTGGCCATATGCTCCGGATAGTCGTTGTCATAGCTCTCGGCGTCGAAGTCACCGCTGACGGTGGCCTTCAGCATTGCGCCCGCCGTGGGCACTTCGTCACGCGCGGCGAATGCTGCCGGATCCCAGAGACGTGACCGGTGCAGGGCCTTCTGGCACTGATAGTAGATGCGGTCGACCGTCACCGAGATCACGCTGCGCGGCGCATTGCCCTCAATAGCGAAGGACTGGCAAAGGTCATGGTCGGTCAGCAGGACCGCATTGCCGTTGATCCGCAGGGTCTCCCCGATACCCGGGATCATGAACAGGAGCGAGATCTGCGGATCGCGCACGATGTTACGCAGACTGTCGATCCGGTTGTTGCCGCGCCGGTCCGGCAGCAGCACCCGCCGCTTGTCGACGACGCGGACGAAGCCCGGTGGATCGCCGCGTGGCGAGCAGTCCAGCCCTTCCGGTCCCGATGTCGCCAGCACGACGAACGGCGACCGCTCGATGAACTGGCGATAGAGATCGGAAATATGCCCCAGTTCCTTGTCCAGGGAACGCTGCATGGGCGCACCGTAATGCGCCTCCAGCGCCTCAATGCTGTCGAGACGGTCGTACTTCTCGCTCATCCGGCTTCCTTGTTCAGGTCGGGGCCTGCATGCGGGCCAATCACGGGCGCATTGACACCGCCTTCCTTCAGCGCCGCCGCCGCGCGCGGATTGTCCATGATCTTGCTCAGGATGGCCTTCTGCGCCTGCTCGAAGGTTTCCCGGTTCTCGACCACGAACTGGCGGGAGTCGCGATAGGCATCCAGCAGTCCGTTGACCTCCGGAATGACGTAGCGCGCGACCAGATCCCAGCTCTTCGACGTGTTCGCCCGGCTGGCCCAGTCGTGGACGAAGCCGATCACTGCGCCGATGCCACCGGTCAGTTGCACCAGGTCACGGATACGCTTCACCAGATCGTCGGGCGTGCCGATGACAGCCGTCGCACCATCGGCCAGTGCCGTGGTTTCAACCGCCTCATGGGCGGTCTTGAATGCCTCCACACCGGGGCGCATCAGCGTGCCGACGTTATATTCATTGTGCCAGCGCAGCAGGCCATCCTTGGCCTCGGCAATCGCCTGTTCCCGTGTTTCGGCGATGTGCCACATCATGACGATGCGCCAGTCCCTGCGGTTGACCGTATTGCCGTGCTTTGCCGCCGATTCCTCGGCGAAGCTCCATTGCGTCGCCAGCGACTGCAGTCCGGCGGACGACATGGAACCGATCGACAGCACGCCGGTGCCGTGCTTGCCCGCCAGTGTCATGCCGGACGGGCTGATCATCGACGCCACCGCGAACGGCAGATCTTCCTGCAGCGGCATCAGTTGCAGCTTCGCGTCGCGCATCTCGAACCAGTCGGACTTGTAGTCGAACCGTTCCTCCCCCCGCAGCAGGCGGCGGATGACACCGATCGCCTCGTCTTGACGGTCACGCTGGGTCATGGGATCGATGCCCAGCGTGTGCGCATCCGAAGGCAGGGCACCGGGACCGGACCCGAAGATCGCCCGCCCGCCGGTCATGTGGTCAAGCTGCACCATCCGCTGTGCCACGATGAAGGGATGGTGATACGGCAGGGAAACGACACCCGTGCCGAGGCGGATGCGATGCGAACGCTCACCGGCGGCTGCCAGGAACATCTCCGGCGATGCAATGATCTCCCAGCCTGTGGAATGGTGCTCACCACACCAGAATTCGTCATAGCCAAGCCGGTCAAGCTGGCTGACCAGGTCCAGATCGGACCGGAACTGGAGCATCGGATGCTCGCCGATCGGATGATGTGGCGCCAGAAATGCCCCGAAACGCAAACGATCCATGTCTTTCTCTCCCCCCGTTCAGTCCATCAGGCCGTGTCCGCAACATTAGTACAGGGCCATGGGGTTTTGGGAGGATAAGTTGACCCCGCACGAAGAAACCCCCGCGGCCGGATCAGGCCACGGGGGTTGGGTCGGTTCAGGCGCGCCCGGCGGGTTCAGCGGGCTCTTGTGATGTCGCTCCGGTGCATGGCGATGGATGTCAGCTCGGACCGACTCAGTCCGATGTCGTGCAGGGTCGCATCGCTCAGGGCTTCCAGTTCCCGCAGCCGCTTCGCGTTCTGCCGTGCGACGGTCAGGTCGGTGAAGCGATCCTGCACCCAGGCAGCCGCACGGGCCAGCAGTCCACTGTCAGAATGCGTCAGGTCATAGGACTGTACGGTCATGGTCTCTCTCCTTGTACTGGCTGGCCTTTTCAGGTCCAGCCGTTGAACTTCGGTGTCTTCGATAGGACAGAGATGGGGCGAAGTGTGCACTGCAACAAACGACGAATTCTTGGCTTTCGGGAAAGGAAATCTATATCAGGCAGAAGCTGAAACATCGGGAACCCGCACATGCGACGCAGACTGCCCCCGCTGAACGCCCTCCGCGCCTTCGAGGCTGCGGCCCGGCACGAGAGTTTCAAGGCGGCTGCGGACGAGCTGTCCGTCACGCCTGCGGCGGTCGGGCACCAGATCCGCACACTGGAGGACTTTCTGGGGGTGGAACTGTTTCACCGCCTGAACCGGGCCGTTGAACCGACCGATGCGGCGCGGCGTCTGCAGCCCGATCTCACCCGCGCGTTCGACCTGATGGTCGATGCCCTGTCGACGCTGGATGAAGACGACGGGGAGAACGTGATCTCGGTCTCGACGGTGCCGTCATTTGCCGTGAAATGGCTCATCCCCAGGCTTGAGCGCTTCAACCGGGCGCATCCGGAACTGGATGTCCGCATTTCGGCGAGCATGGAGATGACGGATTTCAGCACGGGCGGCTTCGATTGCGCCATCCGCTTCGGATCCGGCAACTACCCGGATCTGAAGGCCTGGAAGATTCTGGATGACACGGTCCTGCCCGCCGCAAGCCCGACCTTGCTGGCGAGCGTCGGCGGCGTCACGAAGCCGTCGGACCTGTCGCGCCTGCCGCTGATCCATGACGACTCGCTGCGCTATGATCCGATGACGCCGGACTGGCGGGCGTGGCTGATGGCGGTCGGCGCCGAGGACAAGGTGGACTGGCGGCGCGGCACCCATTTCTCCTATGCCGACCATGCGGTTCAGGCTGCGATAGATGGCATGGGCGTGGTGCTGACCCGCCGCTCCCTTGCCGCGCATGACCTGGCGACGGGACGGCTGGTGACGCCCTTCCAGGGGGAACAACCGCTGTCCATGTCCTACTGGTTCGTCTGCCCGCCGCGGAACGCGACGCGCCTGCGCATCAGCGCCTTCCGAGACTGGATCCTGTCCGAAGCCTCAAGGACGCCGTTCGACGAAGACGAACCCGCGGCTATTCAAGCTCCAGAATGACATCATCCACGGCCAGGCTGTCGCCCGGCCCGGCATTGATGGACGCCACCACACCGTCGGCTTCGGCGCGCAGCACGTTCTCCATCTTCATGGCCTCGACAACGGCGAGCGCCTGACCGGTCTTCACCTCGTCGCCCACTTCCACGTGGATCTGCATGATCATGCCCGGCATGGGGCAGAGCAGCAGCTTCGAGAGGTCCGGCGCTTCCTTGACCGGCATCAGTTCCGCCAGTTCGGCCGCCGCCGGGGTGCGGACGCAATAATCATCGGTCGCACCGTTGAAGGTCAGGGCAAAACCCTCGACCGTGGAGCGGACCTGGACCTGCATCCGCTGCCCGCCAACGATGCCGTTGAAGACCGGCTTGCCGGGGCGCCAATCGCTCTCGACCACCAGATGCTCGCCCTCGACATGCACGTCCGTGGCGCGGTCGCCCGCAGTGGCACGGACACCGAAGTCCTGTTCGCCCACAGACACACGCCAGTCCTGACCGATGCGCGGACGGAAATGCGGCACCTGGCCGGAAATGCCCGTGGCACGGATCCGGTCACGCAGATGCACGACGACAGCAACCGCCACCAGTCGGCGCCGGGTCACCTCGTCGATCTCCGCGCCCAGGAATCCGTCCGGATATTCCTCGGCAATGAAGTTGGTCGAAAGACGGCCCTCGCGGAACCGCGGGTGATTGCAGACGGCATTGACGAAGTTGATGTTGTGGCTGATGCCCTCCAGCCGGAACCCGTTCAGCGCACCGACCATGTTGTCGATGGCCGTCTTCCGGTCGGGACCATAGCTGCACAGCTTGGCGATCATCGGATCGTAGAACATCGTGATCTCCGACCCCTCGACCACACCGGTATCGACACGCACGGTGGCGCTCTCCGGCGGCGGCGAGAAACGCGAAAGCCGACCGATCGACGGCAGGAAGCCGCGATAGGGGTCTTCGGCATAGATGCGGCTTTCCACCGCCCAGCCGTTCAGCTTGATGTCGTCCTGCGCCAGCGTCAGCTTCTCGCCGTTGGCGATGCGGATCATCCACTCGACCAGATCGATGCCGGTGATCAGTTCCGTCACCGGGTGCTCCACCTGCAGGCGGGTATTCATCTCCAGGAAATAGAAGTTCCGGTCCTTGTCGACGATGAACTCGACGGTCCCGGCGGAGCGATATTCCACGGCATTGGCCAGGGTGCAGGCCTGTTCGCCCATCGCCTTGCGTGTTGCCTCGTCCAGGAACGGGCTCGGCGCTTCCTCGATCACCTTTTGGTGGCGGCGCTGGATGGAGCATTCGCGCTCCCCCAGGTACAGGCAGGTCCCCTGCCCGTCAGCCAGCACCTGAATCTCGATGTGGCGCGGTTCCTCGATGAACTTCTCGATGAAGACCCGGTCGTCGGCAAAGCTCGACGCGGCCTCCGACTTGGCGGACTTGAAGCCATCGCGTGCTTCCTCGTCGTTCCAGGCCACGCGCATGCCCTTGCCGCCGCCGCCCGCCGAAGCCTTGATCATCACCGGATAGCCGATGTCAGCGGCAATCTTCACGGCGTCCTCGACCTCGTCGATGACATCCGTATGGCCGGGAACCGTGTTCACACCGGCGCCCATCGCGAGCTTCTTGGATTCGATCTTGTCGCCCATGGCGGCAATGGCACGGATGCCGGGACCGATGAAGGCGATGCCTTCCTTTTCCAGCCGCTTCGCGAAGCCCTGGTTCTCCGACAGGAAGCCATAGCCCGGATGCACCGCCTCTGCCCCCGTCTGCTTGCAGGCGTCGATGATCCGGTCCGCAAGCAGATAGCTTTCCGACGCAGCGGGCGGGCCGATGAAGATGGCCTCATCCGCCATGCGCATGTGCAATGCGCCATCATCCGCCTCCGAATAGACCGCGACCGTGGCGATCCCCATCTTCCGGGCGCTCTTGATGACGCGGCAGGCGATTTCGCCCCGGTTAGCTATCAGTATCTTCTTGAACATTGCTGGCCCCACCCGATCCGTCCGGCGATTCATCCGCACTAATGGCGTTGTTGTAGCGCCGCCTTGTGCAGGTCACAACGGCCCAGCATTGCCGTTGAACGCAGAGCAGCCATCAACCGCACTTCGAATAGCCGCATGAATAGCAGGTGTCGCACCCCTCCTGCTTCGCCAGACCCGCGTCTCCGCACCGCGGACATTGCCGCAGCACGCCCGCAGGACGGTTGCCGGAGCCTGCGGCGACCTTCTGCGCCTCGATCTCCTGAGTCCGGGCCTTCGGGTCAGCCAGAAAGCCGGTGGCGATCATGTGCTGCTCGATCACTTCCCCGATCGCGGCAAGAATCGAGGGGACATAGCGCCCGCCGACCCATGCCCCGCCACGTGGATCGAACACGGCCTTCAGCTCCTCCACGATGAAGCTGACATCGCCGCCCCGCCGGAACACGGCCGAGATCATGCGGGTCAGGGCCACAGTCCAGGCGAAATGCTCGACGTTCTTGGAATTGATGAAGATCTCGAAGGGTCGGCGGCGCCCGTCCTGGATGACGTCGTTCAGGGTGATGTAGATGGCGTGATCGCTCTCCGGCCATTTCAGCTTGTAGGTCTGGCCGGGCAGGACACCGGGACGGTCCAGCGGCTGCGTCATGTAGACGACGCCGCCGCTCTCGTAGGGGTCCTTCGGCTTCGCGGCCATTGCGGCAGGCGGGGCGGAGAGCGGCAGTTCCGCCTGCACGTCCACCGTGTCGGCTGCCGGCTGAGCCTCCGGTTTCTTCACATGCAGCACCGACCCCGTGATCTCGTTCGGTCTGTAGGTAGTGCACCCCTTGCAGCCGGTTTCATAGGCCATCATGTAGACTTCCCGGAAATCCTCGAAGGAGATGTCTTCCGGGCAGTTGATGGTCTTGGAGATCGAGGCATCGACGTACTTCTGCACCGCCGCCTGCATCCGCACATGGTCGGCGGGTGAAAGGGACTGGGCATCGACGAAATAGTCGGGCAGCGGCTGGTTGCCGTGGCTGTGCTTCCAGCGCCGTACTGCGTGGTCGGAGACTTCCTCCTCCCGCCGCGACCCGTCGGGCATCAGCACCGAACGGGTGTAGGAAAAGCTGAAGACCGGTTCCAGCCCCGACGACACATTGTCCGCGAACAGGGAGATCGTGCCCGTCGGCGCGATGGAGGTCACCAGCGCGTTGCGGATGCCATGTTCGGCAATTCCCGCCCGGACCTCGGGTTCGAGATCCTGGATAGCGGTTCCGGACAGGTAGGCATCGCGGTCGAACAGGGGAAACGGCCCCTTCTCCCGCGCGAGATCGACGGATGCCAGATAGGCCCGGTGGCGGATGGCCGCCATCCACTTCTCCGTCAGGGCCACGGCCTCTGCCGTGCCATAGCGCGCCCGGCACATGATCAGGGCATCCGCAAGACCTGTGACGCCGAGTCCGATGCGGCGCTTCGCCTGCGCCTCCCTGCGCTGTTCCTCCAGCGGGAAGTTCGACACGTCCGTCACATTGTCCATCATCCGCACGGCCAGCGGGATGATCCCGTCAAGCGCGTCCAGGTCCAGCTCGGCCTCCGCCGTGAACGGTTCCCGGACCAGCGCCGCCAGATTGACGGACCCCAGCAGACAGGCGCCATAGGGCGGCAGGGGCTGCTCTCCGCAGGGGTTGGTGGCGGAAATGGTCTCGCAATAGTGCAGGTTGTTCTGCTTGTTGATCCGGTCGATGAAGATCACGCCGGGTTCCGCATAGGCAAAGGTCGCGCGCATGATGCGGTCCCACAGGTCGCGGGCACGGACACTGCCATAGGTCCGCCCCTCGAACGTCAGTTCCCAGCTGCTGTCGGTCTTCACCGCCTCCATGAACGGATCGGTGATCAGGACCGACAGGTTGAACATGCGCAGCCGCCCGGCATCCTCCTTCGCGGCGATGAAGGCCTCGATATCCGGATGGTCGCAGCGCATGGTCGCCATCATCGCGCCGCGCCTGTGCCCGGCACTCATGATGGTGCGGCACATGGCATCCCAGACATCCATGAAGGTCAGCGGTCCCGAAGCATCGGCCCCGACCCCCTTCACGGGTGCCCCCTTGGGCCGCAGCGTGGAGAAGTCATAGCCGATGCCGCCGCCCTGCTGCATCGTCAGGGCCGCTTCCTTCAGATTCTCGAAGATCGCGGCCATGTCGTCGGGAATGGTTCCCATGACGAAGCAGTTGAACAGGGTCACACGCCGGGCCGTCCCTGCCCCGGCGATGATGCGACCGGCGGGCAGGAAGCGGAATCCCTCCAGCGCGCCGTAGAACCGCTCCTCCCAGACCTCCGGCTCCGTCTCCACCGAAGCCAGGGCGCGGGCCACCCTTCGCCAGGTATCCTCCAGCGTCGCATCGACGACGGCGCCATCGGGGCCCTTCAGGCGGTACTTCATGTCCCAGATCTGCTGGGAAATCGGTGAGAGGGCCGTCATGCCGGTCAGCTCCGTTTTCTGCGGAAGGCGTCCTGTTTCATCGGGCGCGCATGATACGTCACCAGAGGTGGGGCGGCAATTGCAATGTTCCCGTTATGTTTACATGAACAATCCACGGCTGGGTCCACCCGTGCGGCCCGGCCACCGGACCCCGGCGCAATTCATCCACAGCCGGTGTATTGTTTCATCCCCTTGGAGAATGCGGCTCAATGCGGCTACCTTCACCGTGACCGGACAGACAGACGAAACGGAAATGACGCCCCATGAGCACGCGTGAAACATATGGATTTGAAACCCAGGCCATCCATGCCGGGGCATCCCCGGATCCGGTGACCGGCGCGCGCATCACGCCGATCTACCAGACATCGTCCTATGTGTTCGAGGACGTGGACCAGGCCGCCAGCCTGTTCAACCTGCAGTCCTTCGGCAACATGTACTCCCGCCTCACCAATCCCACCGTCTCGGTGCTGGAGGAGCGGGTCGCGACGCTGGAAGGGGGCGCCGCCGGGCTGGCCGTTGCCTCGGGTCACGCCGCGCAGATGGTGCTGATGTTCGCCCTGATGGAATCCGGCGACGACTTCGTTGCCTCGACCAAACTCTACGGCGGGTCAATCACCCAGTTCGGCGTCAGTTTCCAGAAGATGGGCTGGTCCTGCAGCTTCTGCGATCCGGACGACCCGGAGAGCTTCCGCGCCGCGATAAACGAACGGACCAAGGCCATCTTCATCGAAAGCCTGTCCAATCCGGGCGGTGTCGTCGCCGACATTGAGGCCTTCGCCAGGATTGCGGAGCAGGCAGGCATCCCCCTGATCGTGGACAATACCTGTGCGACCCCCTGGGGCTGTCGGCCTTTCGAGTGGGGCGCGGATGTCGTCGTGCATTCGGCGACCAAGTTCCTCGGCGGTCATGGCAATTCCCTCGGCGGCGTGATCGTCGAGAGCGGGGAGTTCGACTGGTCGATCGACGGCCGTTTCCCGGCGGTCGCGGCCCCCTGCCCCGCCTATCACGGGCTGAACTTCTACGAGACCTTCGGGCGGTTTGCGCTGACAGCCTACGGGCGCGCGGTGGCCCTGCGCGACCTTGGCCCCTCACTTTCGCCGTTCAACGCCTTCATGATCCTGACCGGCGCGGAAACCCTGCCGCTGCGGATGGAGCGCCATACGGCGAACGCGCTGGCCGTCGCGCGTTTCCTGGACCAGCATCCCGCAGTGACCTGGGTTTCCCATTCCGGGCTGGAGGGCAATCGCTATCACGCGCTGCAGCAGAAGTACCTGCCGAAGGGTGCGGGTGCGGTCTTCACCTTCGGTGTGCGTGGCGGCTTCGATTCCGGTGTGAAGGTGGTGGAGGGTGTGAACATCCTCTCTCACCTCGCCAACATCGGTGATACGCGCAGTCTCATTCTGCACCCCGCATCCACAACGCACCGTCAATTGACGGTCGAGCAGCAGATCGCGGCAGGTGCGGGACCTGATGTGGTAAGACTGTCCATCGGCATCGAGACGGTCGATGACATCATCGCGGACCTTGCGCAGGCGCTCGACAAGATATAATTGCCTGTCATTCAAGGATAATCGGCCAACCGCCCGGGTGGCGTCAGCCTTCTGACGTGTCGGCGTTCGCGCGGTTCCCGTACCTGCTGGCAGGAAGCTTGCTCTCGTCCCGCAGCAGGAATGAATAATCAGGCCGACCGAATTGTTGGCCCGGAAGCAGGCGGGGGAATGCTTCATGGCAATAACTGTTGCGGTGTCGAACCAGAAGGGCGGCGTCGGCAAGACAACCACTGCGCTGCATCTGGCGGTCGCGACGGCGCTGGCCGGTCGGCGCGTGCTCCTGATCGATCTCGACTCCCAGGCCAATGCAACAACCGCCCTCGGGATACCCGAAGCAACAGCGGAACTGCCGGGCAGTTATCACGCGCTGGTCAACAGCGACGATGTTTCTCCGCGCTGGGCACAGGCGACGGCGTGTCCAAATCTCTCGGTCCTGGCCTCCTCTCTCGAAATGGCGGGTGTGGAGCTGGAACTTTCCGGGGAGACCGACCGCCTGCACCGGCTGCGTCCGGTCATCGCCGCTCTGGCAGACAGCTTCGACTGGATATTCCTGGACTGTCCCCCGTCACTCGGCATCCTCTCCGTCAATGCTCTCATTGCTGCGGACACGGTCCTTGTACCGGTACCGCCCGAGCAGTACGCCCTGGACGGCATGGCGCGCCTGACGTCAACCATCGAGCGGCTGAACGATGCCGGTCAGACACGCATCGACAGATCGATGATCCTGATCACCATGGCCGAGAACTGGGCGCCTGCAAAAATGAAACGCGCACTGGAGATGCGCCGGACCCACGGCGATGCCGTGCTGGTGGCCGAAATCCCGCATTCGAATGCAATCGACGAAGCCAGCGGCGAGCGGACTGCGGTCTACTTCACCCGTCCCAATGCCGACGCCAGCGAGAACTACCTTCGCGCGACCGCGGAACTGATCATGCGCAACGAACCGGGTCTGGACCCGACTCCGGAGAAGGTTGAAGCCATGGTTGCGGAAATGCGCGCACAGATGAAACCGCTGGAAAGGCAACGGGAGATCGCCCCCCTGCTGACAGAACCGCCCGCGAAGCATCACGGTCGCCGACGCTCCCGCAGCCGCTCCGGCGGCGACGGTCCGAAGATCTACCGGTCACGCCGCAGGCTGAAGCAGGCTATTGGCGCAAGCCTGCTGATCATCCTTTCGCTGTTCATCACCGTCCTGGTGATCGACGCCTAGACCCTTCGCCCCTTACAACGGGTACCGCAGTCCGGTCACGGATCGACCTACAAGGCCGCGCACATCCCGCCATCGATGTTGATCGCGGTCCCGGTGATGTAGCTGGAACGCTCCGAGGCCAGGAAGGCGACCAGGTCCGCATATTCCTCTGCCTCACCCACCCGTCCGAGCGGGATGCGCGACGCCAGGTTCTCGTACAGCGTCTCGACAGGCGTCTCGGCAGTGGCCCGGCGGTCCCACTGGGCACTCTTCAGCAAGCCGATGCAGATCGCGTTGACGCGGATGTTGTCGCCGGCCAGTTCATCCGACAGCGACTTCGTCAGGTTCAGACCGGCCGCACGCGACAGCGATGTCGGCAGTTGTCCGGCCCGGGGCGTCTTGCCGCCGCCGATGGAGGCATTGATGATGGAGCCTGCGCCCCGCGCCCTGATATGCGGAATCGCCAGCCGGCACATACGCACCGCCCCCATGATCTTCAGGTCGAAATCCGCCTGCCAGGCCGCGTCATCCAGATCCTGAAGCCTGTGGGCCGCTGACGCGCCCGCATTGTTGACCAGGATGTCGATGCCACCAAAGGCCTCGACCGTGCGGGAAACCAGCGTCTCGCAGTCAGCCAGCCGGGTCACGTCGGCCTGTACGCCAAGCACCGGGCCGCCGCCTTGCGCCGAGAGTTCCTTCGCCACTGCTTCCACATGATCCTTGCGGCGGCCACAGATGACCACTTTCGCCCCTTCCGCCGCCAGCAGCGCCGCGCTGGCACGGCCGAGCCCGTCACTGCCGCCGGTGATGATCGCAACCTTGTCTTCCAGTCCGAGCCTGAACATGCCCAGCCCTCCCCATGCTTCTCTGTTGGTCCTGTCTATTCTGCCCAGGCGCGGGCCTTGCCCTCGTCCATGCCGACCTGAACGGCGGCCTGCACCATCTCCTCCCAGGTCGTGTCATCGACGGGCACGCCGTTCGCCAGGCGCTCGGCCATCGACTTGCGCTCCGGATCGCCCGGGATCATGACTTCCTCGACACCCGGTGCGGGGGGCGACTGCTTCACGTAGCTGATGAAACCGTCGAGTTCGCTCATCAGCGCGCTCCGATCTGTCAGCCGGTCCGGGTCGACCAGGATGGTCAGCATGTTGTTGATGATGGAATGCCCGTCGGAGCGCTCCGGCAGGAAGGAACCACCGCCCGAAAGCGCTCCGGCCAGCACTTCGCAGACCAGCGCCAGGCCATAGCCCTTGTGCTCCCCCATCGCCAGCAACGCGCCGCGCGGTTCGTCGAACATGACAGACGGGTTCAGCGTGCGGTTGCCCTCGGGGTCGATCAGGCAGTCAGGTGGCATCTCCACACCCTTGTTATGCGCCACACGCACCTTGCCCATCGCGACCTTCGTCGTCGCCATGTCCAGCACCATGCGCGGGTGACCGGGTGTGGCGGGCACCGCCGTGCAATAGGGATTGGTGGTGAAGCGGGCGTCGGAGCCGCCGTGCGGTGCAACCAGCGGCATCCGCGTGATGGCGTTCACCCAGTGAATCGAGATCAGTCCCGCGTCGGTTGCCTGTTCGCCCCAAGCACCGATGCGACCAAGGTGATGGCTGTTGCGCAGGCTCATGAGGCAGAGCCCCTGCGCCTTGGCGACGGCAATACCCATCTCCATCGCCTCTTCACCGATGACCTGCCCGTAACCGGCATTGCCATCCAGTTGCAGGATCGCGCCATCATCCCGGACGACGCTGACATGCTGATTGGCTTTCAGCTTGCCGAACTGCAATGCGTTGACATAGGCAGGCATCATGCCGATGCCGTGGCTGTCATGACCACGCAGATTGGCACCGACAAGCTGGTGACCGATCTTGCCCGCCTCCACGTCGCCGGACCCGCCCGCACGGGCGATCTCGGCCACAAATCCCTCAAGCTTCTCAGCCGCGATTGTCGGCATCCGTCTTCCTCCCCATTTTCCTGCTTGTCTCAGTCTTGCAGCAATGCGGAGAGACGAAAAGCCATTCGAACTTCTGACAGGGTCACCCTCCGGAAAGGGTGCGACCGGTCACTCAGGTTCAACGACGCGAAATTCCGTGGAGGTCTTGTCCGCGGTCGGCTCCTCGAGATCAACCGCAGCGAGGCCGCGACGGATCAGCTCCCGGATCGCGGCAGCACGCGACGGCATGCGATGGCGGAACCGCCAGTCATCGATCGCCTCCATCTCAAGGTCGTCCAGCATCAGCTGCAGTTTCTCGGTGCGCTTCGGCGGCATGTTCTCGGGCATTCATCGGACCTCCATTGAAGCATCAACATACGCCACTTACTCCAACCACTCCAATGACCAATTCCACTACACCAACGGAAGTAATTGAGTTGCCCTAGTTCATGTATCCTGAGCAGGTTATTGACAATACATCGCCACACCAACCGACACATACGAAAAAATTTGAATTCCTCTCGGCAATCATCATTTTAACGACAACACAAAACGAGGGAGATTTTCTCATGCCGCTTCTTCTATCACTTGTGACAGAAGATGACATATTGGAGGAATCGAACGACAATTATTTGGGAAAATCAGATAAAGCGTCGAGATTAACTCTCGAAGATCCCAAAGCACGCAGAAGTTTACAGGCTGCGATGCAGGGCAAGACCCTGCTGCAGCGCATCACCGAGGAGAAGAAACATGACTGACATCCTGAAACGTCTGAGCCTGATTGGTGTCCTTGCCGTGATGATCGGTGGCCTGGCGGCCTGTGACAACACGATCCGCGGCATCGGTGCGGACATCAACGACAGCGCCGAGGCCGTCGAAGACTCGACCGAGTAACGGTTCCCTCCCACTTCGCGATAGTTGAACGACGAGAGGAACTGAACAAATGGAAGTCACTGGCATTCTCGGCCTGATCATCCTGATCGCGGATATCTGGGCCATCGTGAAGATCTTCGGCAGCGGAGCGGGCACAGGCGCCAAGGTCATATGGATCGTGGTCATCCTGTTGCTGCCGGTACTCGGCCTGATCCTGTGGCTGCTCTTCGGCCCCAAGACCCCGGCCGTCGGACGGGTCTGACGCCGACCGTCAGTCCACTGAAGTCCGAAGCGGCGTCAAGAACCGCGCAACCCGGACCATATCTTTTGCAGACCAGTCGCCCGGCGGGCGGCTGGTCTTCCTTCGTTCAGCCTCAGAACAGGCCTGATGCGGGATCGAAGCTGACCTCGTCGAGGTCCAGAGTGTGCTCCCTGATCCGCACCAGATTGACGAGGTCGTGTCCGTCGCCAGTCCCATCCAGGTCGATCTGCAGGAAGCTGTCGCCACCGACCTGGCGGACAGCGAGAAAATCCGACACCTGGCCGGAGCTGACTGCCCCGATGAGAGCGTCAGGAACGCCCTGAATGACGATCCTGTCGCCATCATTCCACTCGGTGATCTGGTCGATGGGTCCACCAAGGTCTTCAATACGGAGCACGAACAGATCATCACCCGCACCGCCGGAAAGGCGATCATAGCCAGCGTCGGCAATCAGCACGTCGTCGCCGTCGCCGCCGAAGAGCTTGTCGTCGCCGTCGCCACCGATCAGCGTATCCGCACCATCGCCGCCATGCAGGACGTCCAGCTTGGCGCCGCCGTCGAGCAGATCGTCGCCCGCGTCCCCGAACAGGTTGTCGCGTCCGCCGTTGCCCCGCAGTTCGTCATCATCCAGACCACCGAAGATGATGTCACGGTCTTCACCGCCACTCAGGACATCGTCACCATCATCGCCGAACAGCCGATCGATGCCATCGCCGCCGATGATCGTGTCCGCCCCGGCACCACCTGAGATCCTGTCGTCGCCGCCCCTGCCGCGCATCACCTGGTCGCCTATGCCGCCATGCATGCGGTCCGGGCCGTTGTCGCCACGCAGCACCGGTGCCGACGGGTCGCCTGCGCCGCCCCCCGGCCCGCCGTCGCCCGTCAGTGTGTCATCGACACCGCCGCCTGCTGGCGTGTCATCGCCGCCGCCCGAGAGCGTGTCGCCGGAGCCACCACCCGCTGGCGTGTCATTGCCGCCGCCCGTCAGCGTGTCGCCGGAACCACCACCCGTGGGCGTGTCATCGCCACCGCCCGTCAGCGTGTCGCCGGAGCCACCACCCGCTGGCGTGTCATTGCCGCCGCCCGTCAGCGTGTCGCCAGAGCCGCCACCTGCGGGCGTGTCATCGCCGCCGCCCGAGAGCGTGTCGCCGGAGCCACCACCTGCGGGCGTGTCATCGCCACTGCCGGACAGAGTGTCCTCGGTGGGCCTCAGCAGCGGTGAATTCGGTTCGCGAAGGTCCAGTATCGAACCATCCTCGAAATGCAGACCGTCGATACCGCCGCTCAGCGAACTGAACTGCCCGCGCAGGACAATTGTTCCGCCAGCCGCAATGCCGATGAACAGGTCGTTGCCGACACGGTCGAAAGACAGTTCTTCCCGCACGATCCCGTCCTGAAACAGGATGACGTTCGTGTCGCGGCTTGGTGTCTCGATGATGATCGAATGGTCGCCTGGCAGCAGATCACGACCGATCAGGTAAGTGTCGTTGCCGCTGCCGCCAATCAGGAAGTCACTGCCCGTGCCGCCTGTTATGGTGTCGTTGCCGCGCGCGCCGTGCAGACGATCGTCTCCGTCGCCGCCGGAAACGACATCATTGCCAGCATAACCCCACAGAACATCGTTGCCTGCTGTTCCTGTCAGGGTCACATCTGCAAAGGGATCTTCCGGCAGGGCCATGTCAGACGCCCAGTGCGCTGTGGTGGTGACCACGCGTCAGAGACCGTCCGGCGCTTTGAGCCAGGCAGAAGATTCTCGGCACCCCCTCGAACGGCTGGTCGGTAGGCGACCCCGGGTGACCCGAGGTGTCATCAACGCCAGCCTGTTAATTGTTTCTTTACATGTTCATGTCTCGCGCTGGTCGTGAAGCGAAATCCGCAGGGGATGCCATATGATTCCGGCAGAGTGTGTTGATTCACACACTACTGTGCTCAAATCAGCGCGATGTCAGGGAGTTACAGCTTCGGCAGTGGTACATGAAACCCACATCATGGATCATCCGTAGAGTGCTGCCGCCCGCTTCTCGAATGCCGCCACCATGCGGCGCACTGCCTCGTGAAACAGTGGCTCGATGGCCTTTCGCAGCAGCAGGGAGCGAAACTCGAAATCCACCTTGAAGTCGATCTCACAGCCGTCCGGGTGGGGCCGGAAGTGCCAGTGGTTCTCGAGGTATCGCATCGGCCCTTCCACATAGGCCACATCGATGGTCAGGGTCGCCGGATCCAGATCGACCTTGGAGCGAAACCGCTCCCGGAAGACCTTGAACCCGATCAGCAGGTCCGCCAGCACCTCATGCTCCGACTGACGCACGATGCGCGCGCCAACGCACCAGGGCAGGAACTCGGGATAGCGCCCGATGTCCGCGACAAGGCTGTACATCTGCTCCGGCGTGTGCGGCAGCACGCGCGTTTCGGAATGTTTGGGCATGTCAGGGAACCCGGGTCAGGCTGTTCCGGTGGCGAGGCGCTTTTCCCGCGCGGCACGAAGCCGTTCGAAATCATCACCGGCATGGTACGACGACCGGGTCAGTGGCGTGGCGGAGACCATCAGGAACCCCTTGCCATAGGCATTGCGCTCGTAGGCCGCGAATTCTTCCGGGGTCACGAAGCGGTCCACCGCGTGATGCTTTACCGTCGGCTGCAGGTACTGGCCGATGGTCATGAAATCGACGTCCGCCGAGCGCAGGTCGTCCATGATCTGCAGCACTTCCTCCCGCTGCTCCCCCAGTCCGACCATGATGCCGGACTTGGTGAAGATCGACGGATCCATTTCCTTCACCTCGGCCAGGATGCGCAGGGAGTGGAAATAGCGCGCGCCGGGCCGCACCGACGCATAGAGCCGCGGCACGGTTTCCATGTTGTGGTTGAAGACGTCCGGCTTCGCCTCCACCACCATCTCCAGCGCACCCGGCTTCTTCTGGAAGTCGGGTACCAGCACCTCGATGGTGGTCTTCGGGCTGGCCTGGCGGATGCAGGTGATGGTGCGGGCGAAATGGTCCGCCCCGCCATCAGCCAGGTCATCCCGGTCAACGGATGTCACGACGACGTGCGCCAGTCCCAGCTTCGCCACCGACTGTGCCACATTCTCCGGCTCGAACGGGTCCAGCGCACCAGGCTTGCCGGTCTTGACGTTGCAGAAGCTGCAGGCGCGCGTGCAGGTGTCGCCCAGGATCATCATGGTCGCATGACCCTTGGCCCAGCACTCGCCGATGTTCGGACACGCCGCCTCCTCGCACACCGTGTTCAGCTTGTGCGTGCGCATGATGCGCCGGGTTTCCATGTACTCCGGCGACGTCGGCGCCTTCACCCGGATCCAGGCAGGCTTCTTCTTCCAGACCGGATTGTCCGGCCTGTGCGCCTTCTCGGGGTGACGGACGGTCGATTTGGTGGTGTCAGGCATGACTCTGTTCGGTCCTGCTGTGTTTCAGTCGGTGCTTCAGAAGTGGATGGCCCGACCGTAGGCGTCAAGGACGGATTCGTGCATCATTTCCGACAGGGTCGGGTGCGGGAAGACGGTGTGCATCAGTTCGGCCTCCGTCGTTTCCAGCGTCTTGGCAATGCCATAGCCCTGGATCAGTTCGGTGACCTCCGCGCCGATCATGTGCGCGCCCAGCAACTCGCCGGTCTTCTTGTCGAACACGGTCTTCACCATGCCCTCCGGCTCGCCCAGCGCAATCGCCTTGCCGTTACCCATGAAGGGGAAGCGGCCAACGCGCACGTCATGGCCCTTCTCCTTCGCCGCAGCCTCGGTCAGGCCGACGCTGGCCACCTGGGGCTGGCAGTAGGTACAGCCGGGAATGTTGCTGGTATCCAGCGGATGCACATCCAGACCGGCAATCTTCTCGACGCAGATCACGCCCTCATGACTCGCCTTGTGCGCCAGCCAGGGCGGGCCGCAGAGGTCGCCGATGGCATAGACGCCCGGTTCCCCGGTCCGGCAGTAGGCATCGATCTCCACATGGGTGCGGTCGACCTTCACCTTCGTGTTCTCCAACCCGATGTCCTCGACATTGCCGACGATGCCGACAGCCAGGATCACCCGGTCCACGGTCAGGGACTGGCTCTTGCCATCCTTGCCCTTGATGGAGGCGGTAACGGAATTCGACTTGCGGTCCAGCTTCTCCACCGTCGCGCCGGTCATGATCTTCATGCCCTGCTTGGTGAAGGCCTTCTCGGCGAAGGCCGAGATCTCCGCATCCTCGACCGGCAGCACCCGGTCCATGACCTCGACCACCGTCACATCCACACCCAGGGTGCGGTAGAAACTGGCGAATTCGATGCCGATGGCACCGGAGCCGACAACCAGCAGCGACTTCGGCAGTTCCTCAGGCACCATGGCTTCACGATAGGTCCAGACCAGCTTGCCGTCGGGTTCCAGGCCCGGCAGCGACCGCGCCCGGGCACCGGTGGCGAGGATGATGTGCTTTGCCTTGATCTCCTCCACCGTCTTGCCGTCCTTCGTGACACTGACGGTGCCCTTGCCGGCCAGTGCCCCCTGCCCGTCGAAGACCGTGACCTTGTTCTTCTTCAGCAGGTGCTTCACGCCGCCGGAAAGCTGTCCGGCCACCTTGCGGGAGCGCTTCACGATGGCGGCATTGTCGATCTCGATCTTGCCGTCGATGCGGAAGCCGTAATCCTGCGCGTGGCTCATCAGGTGATAGACCTCGGCCGAGCGCAGCAGTGCCTTGGTCGGGATGCAGCCCCAGTTGAGGCAGATGCCCCCCAGGTGTTCCCGCTCCACAAGTGCCGCGTTCATGCCGAGCTGTGCCGCCCGGATCGCCGCCACGTATCCGCCGGGGCCACCGCCCACGACGACGAGGTCGAAATTCTTCGCCATGATCTTCGTCCTCCGTCAGAGCAGCATGGTGAGCGGGTCTTCGAGCAGGCCCTTGAGGGTTTCCAGGAACGCCGCGCCCTCGGCACCACCGAAGACACGGTGATCCGCCGACAGGGTTGCAGTCATCACCGTTGCCACCGCCAGCGCGCCATCCTTCACCACCGGCTTCTGGGTTCCCGAGCCGACAGCCAGGATCGCCGCCTGCGGCGGATTGATGACGGCCACGAACTGGTCGATGCCGAACATGCCGAGGTTGGAAATGGTGAAGGTGCCGCCCGCAAACTCGTCGGGCTTCAGCTTGCCGTCCCGCGCCCGACCCGCCAGGTCCTTGGTCTCGGCAGAGATCTGCTGCAGGCCCTTCTGGTCCGTGTTCCGCACCACCGGCGTGATCAGCCCGCCCTCTATCGCCACGGCCACCGACACGTCCACCTTGCGATGCTGCAGGATGGCATTCTCGGTGAACTGGGAATTGATCTCCGGATGCTTGCGCAGCGCCAGGGCCGAGGCCCGGACGATGAAGTCATTGACGGAGATCTTGTAGGCGTCGGAGCGGCTGTTGAGGTCCTTCCGCAGCGCCAGCAGCGCATCCAGTTCGATGTCGATGGTCAGATAGAAATGCGGCACCGTCTGCTTCGACTCGGTGAGCCGGCGCGCGATGGTCTTCCGCATGGAGTTGAGCTTGATCTCCTCGTAATCGTCGGTGACCGGAGGATAGTCCTTCGCGGCGGCGGGGGCCGATGGGGCCGATTTCGCCGGGGCGTCCGACGCCGCTTCCGCCTTCGGCGCATCCGCCTGCTTCCTGCCGGTCCCGCTTTCAAGCGCGGCCTCGACATCGCGCTTCACGACGCGCCCCTTTGGCCCCGTTCCTTCGATCTGCGACAGGTCCAGACCTTCCTGGGACGCCATGCGCTTGGCCAGCGGGCTGGCAAAGACGCGCCCGCCCTTGCCACCGCCGGAACCGCCACCTGAGGCGGCCTTCGGCACGGGTTTCGGATCGTCCTTGGCCTCAGCCTCGGCTTCGGGCTCAGGCTCGGGTGCCTTCCCGGCATCTGCATCTCCGCCGGAGCCACCCCCGGCCGACTTTGCCTCGAAACCGTCAAGGGCGCTCTCGTCCTCGCCCTCCTCCAGCAGCACGGCGATGGGGGCGTTGACCTTCACGCCTTCCGTCCCCGCCTCCACCAGCAGCTTGCCGATGGTGCCCTCCTCCACGGCCTCGACTTCCATCGTGGCCTTGTCCGTCTCGATCTCGCAGAGCACGTCGCCGGACGAGACAGTATCACCCGGCTTCACCTGCCAGCTCGCCAGCGTGCCCTCTTCCATCGTGGGGGAAAGCGCCGGCATGGTAATGGTAATCGGCATGTCGCGTCCCCCTATTCGCTGTAGCAGACGGCCTTGGCCGCCGCGACGATGTGATCGGACTGGGGCAGTGCCAGCTTCTCCAGATTGGCGGCATAGGGCATCGGCACATCAACGCCGGACACCCGCTTCACGGGCGCATCCAGCCAGTCGAAGGCTTCCTCCATGATCCGCGCCGACAGTTCGGCACCAATGCCACAGGTGGGCCAGGCTTCCTCCACGGTCACGCAGCGATTGGTCTTCTGCACGGAGCGGACGATGGTGGCGCTGTCCAGCGGGCGCAGGGACCGCAGGTCGATGACCTCCGCGTCGATCCCTTCCTCCGCCAGCTTCTCCGCCGCCTCCAGCGCCTTGCCGACAGTGATGGAATAACCGACCAGGGTCACGTCCTTGCCGGGACGAACGACCTTGGCCTTGCCGATGGGCAGCACGAATTCGGGATCCGTTGCCACATCCCAGGTGCGGCCATAGAGAACCTCGTTCTCCAGGAAGATCACCGGGTTGGGGTCGCGGATCGCGGCCTTCAGCAGCGCCTTGGCACTCATCGCGTCATAGGGGGCCACGACCTTCAGGCCCGGCACGGAAGCATACCAGGGGGCATAGTCCTGACTGTGCTGCGCGCCCACCCGCGCCGCCGCGCCGTTGGGGCCACGGAAGACAATGGGGCACCCCATCTGGCCGCCGGACATGTAGAGGGTCTTGGCCGCCGAATTGATGATGTGGTCGATCGCCTGCATGGCGAAGTTGAAGGTCATGAACTCGACGATCGGCTTCAGGCCGCCAAAGGCCGCACCGACGCCGATCCCGGCAAAGCCGTGCTCCGTGATCGGGGTGTCGATGACACGCCGGGGACCGAACTTCTCCAGCAGTCCCTGGCTGACCTTGTAGGCACCCTGATACTCGGCCACTTCCTCACCCATCAGGAACACGACCTCGTCGCGCTCCATCTCTTCCATCATGGCATCGCGAAGGGCCTCGCGCAGGGTGACGTTGGCCGTCTCCGCCCCCTCCGGCAGGTCGGGTTCGGAATCATCGGCGTCGCTCTCCGGTGCGTTGTCGCGGGCCTTGGGTTCTGCCTTCGGCTTTTCCTTCTCCTCGGCAGGCGCATCGTCGCTGTCCGTTTCCGCCGCGTCGGCCTTCGGCGCGGGCCCCCCTGCGCCGGCGTCGAAGCCGTCCAGGGCGCTCTCGTCCTCGCCATCTTCCAGCAGCACGGCGATGGGCGCATTCACCTTCACGCCCTCGGCCCCCTCATCGACAATCAGCTTGCCGATGGTGCCTTCGTCCACCGCCTCAACCTCCATGGTCGCCTTGTCGGTCTCGATCTCGCAGAGCACGTCACCGGGTCCAATCTTGTCGCCGGGTTTCACCATCCATTTCGCGAGTGTGCCTTCCTCCATCGTGGGGGAAAGCGCGGGCATCAAAATCGGTACTGGCATCCGTCTTCCCTCCCTCAGGCTTCGACAAGCACGTCAGTGTAGAGCTCGGACGCGTCCGGCTCCGGGCTGTTCTGGGCGAACTCGGCGGCATCGCTGACGATGGCCTTCACATCCCTGTCGATGGCTTTCAGTTCATCCTCGGTCGCGTTCAGCTTCTCCAGCAGCATCTGGCGCACCCGTTCGATCGGATCGCGCTCCGCCCGCATCTTGTTGACCTCCTCCTTCGACCGGTACTTCGCCGGATCCGACATGGAGTGGCCACGATAGCGATAGGTCTTCATTTCCAGGATCATCGGTCCCTTGCCGCCGCGGACATAGGCAACGGCCTCTTCCGCCGCCGCCTTCACGGCGAGCACGTCCATGCCGTCGACCTGGACACCGGGAATGCCGAAGCTCTCGCCGCGCTTCGCCAGTTCGGGCTGCGCCGACGACCGGGCAACCGAAGTGCCCATGGCGTACTGGTTGTTCTCGATCACGTAGATCACCGGCAGCTTCCAGAGCGCGGCCATGTTGAAGGCCTCATAGACCTGCCCCTGGTTGGCGGAGCCGTCACCGAAGTAGGCGACGCTCAGGGCGTCCGAGCCCTTGTACTTCTCCGCAAACGCCAGCCCGGTCCCCAGTGGCACCTGGGCGCCGACAATGCCGTGCCCGCCATAGAAATTCTTCTGGCGGCTGAACATGTGCATGGAGCCGCCCTTGCCCTTGGAATAGCCCCCGGCGCGCCCTGTCAGTTCCGCCATGACACCGTTGGATTCCATCCCGCAGGCCAGCATGTGACCATGGTCGCGGTACGATGTGATGACCTTGTCGTTGCCGGTCAGCGCCGCCTGGATGCCGACGACCACCGCTTCCTGGCCGATGTAGAGGTGACAGAAGCCGCCGATCAGACCCATGCCGTACATCTGTCCGGCCTTCTCCTCGAACCGGCGGATCAGCAGCATCTCCCGATAGAGCTCCAGCAGTTCTTCCTTGCTGACGTCGGGCTGCTTCGAAGCGGTTGATTTCGCGGCAGATTTTGCAGGCGTCCTGCGGCTGCGCGTCGTGCGGGTCTGCGGGGTCCTGGCCATGAGTCCTCCTCAAGGGTTGGAAATCCACGCCGATCATCGACCCTGATTGTGCCAGGGTTCCGGGCGCGGACTGGCGTTTCGCTGGCAACAGTAACGCACAACGACAAGTCGATTGCATGAACAATTGCATCATTAACTGAATATCGGTTAATACCCGAAAATCACCGGCCGGAGCGGACAGGCTCAGTCCTTCTTCAGGATCACGATGTCTTCCGGCAGGGTCCAGCCCAGCACCCGGCGAACCTGCTCATCGAGAATATCCGCATCGACCGCCGGTCCGGACATCAGCCGCACACGGCGCTGCAACGCAGCCTGTTCCTGTTCCAGCATCGCCAGATGCGCCGCGCGCTCCACCGTCCGTGCCTGGAGGCTCTCTGTCGCCAGCAGCCCCCGGTCACCCCAGGTGGCGTGGAAACCGAAATAGCCAACGCACAGCGCGCCGAGCAGCAGCGGCAGGTATCGGGTGATGCGAGATTTGATCTTCATCGTCGAATCGAATCAGAAACCGATTCGACGGTCAAGCAAAAGTCGACGAACTCTCGACAAGTCCCTCATTTGCCTATTGACCCGCATTTCCCAGGTGAATGGTCTATTTCGCTCCCACTGACCATGGTTTTTGTATAGTATTCAGTGTGTTAAATGGATTTAGGGGCCGCTGTGATGCAGAATCCAGAGGGTGAAGCCGATAGATCGCCTCTAGGCCTTGGTTTTGATCGTCGGCTGAAGCTTGAGTTCCATGGTTCGCGGATCACATCCGATGCTGGGTTGCTGGCCTATCGCGACCTCGACGATGCGCTTGGCCTGACCGATACGGCGGCCGGCGTACTCGCGGATAACCGCACGGGCAAGAATGGCTGGCATAGTCTTGCCGGACTGTTGCGCCAGTCTGTCTATGGACGCCTTGCGGGCTATGAGGATGTGAATGACGCCGACCGGCTGGGGCGTGATCCTGCGATGCGTTGGATCGTCGGCGGTAAGGCTATCGAACGTGGCGGCGCATCAACCAGCCAGATGGGCCGGTTTGAGACCGAGTTGCTTTCGATGACCGATAATCTCGCCGCCCTCGCTGATTTGTCAGGCGCATGGATCAACACGGTTCATCGGCACAAGCCGTTGAAGACCATCGTTCTGGATATGGATAGCTCCGTCAGCCCAACCCACGGCGCGCAGGAAGGCACGGCCTACAACGGCCACTTTGGCCGTAGCTGCTATCACCCACTGTTCGTGTTTAACCAGTTCGGCGATCTCGAACGCTGTGCACTTCGGTCCGGCAACGTCCACAGCGCCCATGACTGGCGCAATGTCTTGGAGCCAGTCGTCGCCCGCTACCGGGACAAGCGACTGCGGCGCTTCTTCCGAGGCGACGCGGCCTTCGCTCTGCCTGGCGTCTATGAGTTCCTCGAAGCCGAGGGCTTTGGCTATGCGATCCGACTGCCGGCGAACACCATTCTGCAGGGCAATATCGCCCACCTCCTGAAGCGCCCGGTTGGTCGACCGCCGAAGGACGTGCGCCGCTACTACGCAAACTTCAGCTACAAGGCCGCCAGTTGGAGCAAGGCTCGCCGCGTCGTCGCCAAGGTCGAGTGGCATCCAGGCGAACTCTATCCCCGGGTCGGGTTCATAGTGACCAACCTCGCCCGCCCTGCCGAGCGTGTCGTCGCCTTCTACAATCAACGCGGCACGGCAGAGCAGCATATCAAAGAAGGCAAGAACGCCATCCGGTGGACGCGTCTCTCCTGCCGCAAGTTCGCCCACAACGCCGTGCGGCTGCAGTTGCATGCGCTCGCCTACAATCTCGGCAACTTCCTACGCACACTGGCGCTGCCTGATGCCGTGCAGCAGTGGTCGATGACGACGCTCAGAGACAGGTTGATCAAAATCGGCGCGAAGATTGTCCGCCACGGGCGCTACGTTACCTTCCAGATGGCGGAGGTCGCCATTCCCCGAGCCCTGTTTGCCGACATACTACGCCGCATCGACCGCCTCAGACCAAAGCCTGCTCCGGCATGACGGCCAGTTCATCAGTGAACGAGGAAGCTCGCGCCATCAGTGCGCCCAAAATCTGGCAAACGCGCCCATTTCAACCCTGCACGGCTGTCAATCGGCATTCTGCCGAACAGATTGACCCTTCGGCAGCCGTCAGAAACACTCTGCTTGAAGGCGAAGCCGATCTGGACCAAACTTTCTGAACGGAGAGCCATTTACATGGGAAATCCCGGCTGAAGTCGGCGCCCGCGTCCTTTGGCGAAGCGCCGTCCACGGCCAGATTGTCGGCGAGCAGCCGATCGATGAGGTGTTGGCGGTCTGGTATCCATCGCACGCGGCGTTCGTTGCGATGCCGCAGGCGGCGGGCGCAGAGGAGAACTACCGCCTGCGCGCGGCCTGCGTCGCCTTCGCTGTTATTCACCGGTGCAACGGCGATAATTTGCCGATTTAAGGAATTCGGTTTGTCAGCAGAGTACCCCTCACGCGCCGCATTGATTACAGAGGCGCCGATTAAAACGGTGCTCTGGCGCCTGGGCGCGCCCAATGTTGTGGCGGTCGCGACGATGACCGCGGTGACCTTCGCCGACGCCGTCTATGCCGGCCGCTTGGGGGTCGCGCCGCTGGCGAGCCTGGCGCTTGCCTTCCCGTTCCTAACATTGATGCAAATGATGGCCGGCGGCGCCATCGGCGGCGGCGTCACGTCCGCCATCGCCCGTGCATTTGGCGCCGGCGACGCTGAAAAGGCGGAGCGACTGGCTTGGCATGCGGTGCTGATCGCGGCGACGATGTCTTGCATCTTCATGGTCGTGCTTGGTCTCTTCCCGCGACCGATATTCATGCGGCTTGGCGGCGAGGGCGCCGCACTCGACGGCGCTGTCGCCTATGCCCGGATCGCTTTCGGCGGAGGGGCGGCCACATGGTTCTTGTTCGTGATCGCTGCGGTCCATCGGGGCGCAGGCGACACCGTGACGCCAGCGCGTGCGATCACTGTGGCCGCTGTTATCCAGGTCGTCCTATCGGGCGCGCTGACCCTTGGCTGGTTTGGGGCGCCGCGCTTGGGGCTGGTTGGCACGGCGGCTGCTATGGTCGTGTGTCAGGGCTCCGCCGCCCTTTATCTGACAGTCTGCCTATTGCGCGGGCGCGGTGGCCTTAGATTGCGGCGGCAGCCGTTCGTCTGGGCGCATCTCCGCGACATTATGAGCGTTGGCGGCCTCGGCCTTTTCAACAGCCTCTGCATGGCGATGACGGTTGTTGTCGTGACGGGATATATCGGCCGGTTCGGCATCGAAGCGCTGGCAGGATACGGCGTCGGGGCGCGGCTTGAGCTAATGCTGGTGCCCATCGCCTTCGGCATGGGCGCTGCGCTGACGGCGGCGGTCGGGGTCAATGTGGGCGCCAATCAGCATGCCCGCGCGCGTCGGATCGCGATGGTGGGCGCGGGCGTTGTGATGGTCGGGACCGGCGCCATCGGTTTGACGGCGGCGTTCGCGCCGAACCTGTGGCTGGGCTTGTTCACGGATGATCCGGCGGCGACCGCGATCGGCGCCCGTTATCTTGGGATCGCTGCGCCGTTTTACGGGATTTTTGGGGCCGGGCAGGCGCTCTACTTCGCCAGTCAGGGGACGGGCCGGATGCGGCTGCCGGTGCTGGTCACATTTAGCCGCTTTCTAACGGTGGCGCTGCTCGGCGGCGCTGTGATCGCAGCCGGTATGGACATCTGGAACGTCTTTGCAGCGGCTGCGATTGGCCTCACCATGATGGGCGTCGGCCAGGGGCTTTGTCTTTTGGGGCCAGGGTGGCGGCCGCGCATTGTTCGTCGTTAAGAGGAGGGAATTCGTCATGAAACCAGTATGTTTGGTCATCGGCGCGGGCGCCGGGATCGGCGGCACGGTCGGCAAGCGGTTCGCGCGCGCCGGATAACACGCGGTGCTCTGCCGGCGCAGCAACGCGGAAGGCCTGGAGGCGCTGGTGGGCGACATCAAGGCCGAGGGCGGCGACGCGTCAGGCTATCTCCTGAACGCCGTCGAGCCTGATGTGATCGAGGATCGGATCGCCGCCGTTGAGGCCGACATCGGGCCGATTGAAGTGGTGGTCTTCAATCTGGGCGCTCAGGTCGGCAATCGCTCGCTTGCCGAGACGAGTCTGAAAACCTTCGAACTCGGCTGGCGAATGGCGACGCTTGGCCTGTTTCGCACGGCCTCGGCCGTCTGTCCGCTGATGGTGGAACGGGGCAAAGGAACGCTGCTGGTGACGTCGGCGACGGCGGCGATGCGGGGCAATGCCGGATTGAATTCCATACAGGCGTAGCATGGCGGGAACAGTGACGATGATTTCCAAGTGGCAATGGCTGATGCTCCAGCTTTCCAGGACCCTCTGGATACGCGTCGCGCTGTTCTGCCTGCTGGCAGTGATCACGGCACTCGTTGCGACCTATCTGGATCCGCTGGTGCCGCCGGAGCTGTCGCGCAGGGTCGGTGCGGGCGCGGTGGAGGACATCCTGCACATCCTTGCCTCCAGCATGCTGGCGGTGACCACATTCTCCCTCAGCGTGATGGTCTCGGCCTATTCGGCGGCGGCCACCAGCGTGACACCCAGGGCCACGGCGCTGCTGATGCAGGACACGACGACCCAGAACGTCCTTGCGACCTTCATCGGCACCTTCGTCTTCTCGCTGGTGGGCATCGTGGCGCTGAACACCGGCTTCTACGGCGATGCCGGGCAGGTCGCCGTGCTGGCGGTGACCGTGGCCGTCATCCTGCTGATGGTCATGACCCTGTTCCGCTGGATCGAGCACCTCTCGCGGCTTGGTCGGGTCAGCGACACCACGGACCGCGTCGAGCATGCGGCCTTCGCCGCCATCTGCGGCCGGGTCGAGGATCCGGCGCTGGGCGGGCGGATCCTCGATGAGGAGAGCACCGCGGTCCCCGATGATGCCGTGCCTCTCAACGTGCCGACCATCGGCTACCTGCAGCACCTGGCCGTCGACCAGCTGTCGGATCATGCGGAGAGCGCCGGCGGCGAGATCTTCGTGACGGTGCTGCCGGGACAGTTCATCCATCCGGCAATGGACGTGGCCTGGCTGAGCGGTTTTCCGGACGGTTTCGACCCGCAGGACCTGGCCCCCGCCTTCCGCATCGGTCGCGACCGGTCCTTCGACCAGGATCCGCGCTTCGGCCTCGTGGTGCTGTCGGAAATCGCCTCCCGCGCGCTGTCACCGGCGGTGAACGATTCCGGCACCGCCAAGGACGTGCTGGCCCGCGCCGTGCGGCTGCTGCTGCTGTGGAGCCAGCGAGAGCAGGACAAGGACAGGCAGGAACTGCGTTTCCCGAGGATCTGGGTGCCGCCCCTGCTGCTGCCCGACCTGTTCGACGACCTCTTCACCCCCCTCGCCCGCGACGGCGCCCCCCATGTGGACGTGCATATCGCACTGCAGAACGGCCTGGGAGCCCTCTACGCCACTGGGCATCAGGAAATGCGGAAGCAGGCCCTGCGGCACTCGCGCATGGCCCTGGAGCGGGCGGAGAACGCCCTGCTGCTGGACAGCGAACGGGCGCGGGTCCGCGAAACGGCGGAAGCCAACTTCTCCTGAAGCTCCTCCAACGCCCCGGTGAAACGGATGCCGCCGGAACGAAAAGGGGCCCCGGCATCTGCCGGGGCCCCTTTCCGTGGACCTGTCTGAAAGTGACCGGTCGTATCAGTCGCGACGACGGCGCGGACGGTCTCCGCCACGGCCACCGCCACCGCTACGTTCCCGCTGCGGCAGGGGCTCGACGCCCTCGATCTCCTCGCCGGTCTCCTGATTGACGTAGCGCATCGACAGGCGAACCTTGCCGCGATCATCCACGTCCAGCAGCTTGACCCAGACTTCATCACCCTCGTTGGCGACATCGGTCACCTTCTCGGTGCGGCCGTCCTGCAGCTCCGAGATGTGCACCAGTCCGTCGCGCGGGCCGAAGAAGTTGATGAAGGCACCAAAGTCCATGGTCTTGACGACCTTGCCCTTGTAGATGGCGCCGACTTCCGGCTCTGCCGTGATCGACTTGATCCAGTTGATGGCCTTCTCGGCAGCGGCACCGTCGGAGGAGGCGACCTTGATCGAACCATCGTCGTCGATGTCGATCTTGCAGCCGGTCTGCTCCGTGATCTCGCGGATCACCTTGCCGCCGGTACCGATGACATCGCGGATCTTGTCGGTCGGGACCTTGATCAGCGTGATCCGCGGGGCGGTATCGCGCAGTTCCTCACGCTCCGACGTGATGGCGGTGGCCATCCTGCCGAGGATGTGGTTGCGACCCTCATGTGCCTGCGCCAGGGCGATCTTCATGATCTCCTCGGTGATGCCGGCGATCTTGATGTCCATCTGCAGCGACGTGACACCCGCCTCGGTGCCCGCAACCTTGAAGTCCATGTCGCCCAGATGATCCTCGTCACCGATGATGTCGGACAGGACGGCGAACTCGTCGCCTTCCAGGATCAGACCCATGGCGATACCGGCAACCGGACGGCGCAGCGGCACACCGGCATCCATCATCGCCAGCGACGACCCGCAGACCGTTGCCATGGAGGACGAACCGTTGGACTCGGTCACTTCCGACACGATACGGATCGTGTAGGGGAACTCGTCCTTGGCAGGCATCAGCGGATGCAGCGCGCGCCAGGCCAGCTTGCCATGACCGATCTCGCGACGGCCCGGCCCCATGCGGAAGCTGGTCTCGCCAACCGAGTACGGCGGGAAGTTGTAGTGCAGCATGAAGTGCTGACGGCTCTCGCCCACCAGCGCGTCGATGATCTGCTCGTCCTGACCGGTGCCGAGGGTGGTCACCACCAGCGCCTGGGTCTCGCCACGCGTGAACAGGGCCGAACCATGGGCGCGCGGCAGGACGCCGATCTCGCACTCGATGGGCCGGACGGTCTTCGTGTCGCGACCGTCGATGCGCAGCCCGGTATCCAGGATGGAGCGACGGACCGTGTTCTTTTCCAGCGACTTGAAGGCAGAGGCGACGGCCATGCCGCCTTCCTCGTGATCGCCGAGCGCTTCCATGACCTTGGCCTTGGCGGCGGAGACGGCGTCCTGACGAGCTTTCTTGTCCTTGATGCCATAGGCGGCGGCCAGATCGGCGCGGGCAATGTCGGCAACCTGAGCGGCCAGAGCCTCGGTATAGAGCGGTGCCGGCTCGGCCCACGGCTCCTTCGCCGCGGTCTCGGCCAGATCGATGATCCCATCGATCACCGTCTGGAAGGCCTTGTGACCGAAGGTCACCGCACCCAGCATTTCCTCTTCCGACAGCTCGTCGGCTTCGGATTCCACCATCATCACGGCGTCCTGCGTGCCGGCGACGACGAGATCCAGCTTGGAATCGGACATTTGCTCCAGCGTCGGGTTGAGCAGATATTCGCCATTGGCAAAGCCGACCCGGCAGGCACCCAGCGGACCCATGAAGGGCAGGCCGGAGATCGTCAGCGCGGCGGAGGCACCAACCAGGGCAACGATGTCGGGATCGTTTTCCAGGTCGTGCTGCAGCACCGTGCAGATGATCTGCGTGTCATTCTTGAAACCTTCCGCGAACAGCGGGCGGACCGGCCGGTCGATCAGACGGCAGGTCAGCGTCTCGGCGTCCGACGGGCGGGCCTCACGCTTGAAGAAACCGCCGGGGATCTTGCCTGCGGCAAAGGCCTTTTCCTGGTAATTCACGGTCAGGGGAAAGAAGTCCTGACCTTCCTTGGCGCTCTTGCTGCCAACGACGGTGCAGAGGACCATCGTCTCGCCATATGTGGCCATGACGGCACCGGTCGCCTGCCGGGCGATCTTGCCCGTTTCCAGCACGAGCTTGCGCCCGCCCCAGTCGATTTCCTTGCGGTGTATATCAAACATCTTCTTCTCAACCTTCCTGCAGCAGACCATCCCGCCGCACAAATGACAGGAGGCGAACCGGGCCGCTGCCCGATCCGCCCTGAACCTGTCCCGCTTGTCCGACCGCCATTGGTCGGACGGTCACGATCACCGGCGCAGGCCGAGTCGTGAAATGAGTTCCCGGTAACGGGCATCGTCCTTGTTCTTGAGATAATCAAGCAGCCGCCGGCGCTGGCTGACCATGGTCAGCAGTCCGCGACGGGAGTGATTGTCCTTCTTGTGAGCCTTGAAGTGCTCCGTGAGGGTCAGGATGCGCTGGGTCAGGATTGCGACCTGAACCTCGGGCGATCCGGTGTCGCCTTCACCACGACCATACTCGGCGATAAGCTCGGCTTTGCGCTCGGGCGTAATCGACATCATGTTCCTCCATCAATGGATCGACCGGGGGAAACCCGGTCAGAGGTTGAAGACACGAACCGGCTCAACCCATTCGGCCCGATATCGAGCCAGCGCCACGGGCCGTTGATCATGCATGGCGCAAATGAGTTCATCATCGCGGTACGTGAAATTCAGCACCCTGACAGCCTGACCATGTCGTATCCGGTCAGCCTGCTCACCTGTCACGGCCAGTGCCGGGATGTCGTCCAGCGCGGTCTCGACAGGTCTCAGGGCCTCAAGGCCGCTGCGCTTATGGCACAGCCCCTCGAACGTTGCCAGTGAAATTGAGCCGGATTCAACAAAGCGTCCGACCGCCGTCCGGCGGATGGCGCTGGCGTGCGCAGGAATGCCAAGCAGGGAGCCGATGTCACGGGCGAGCGACCGGACATAGGTGCCCTTGCCGCAGACCAGTTCCAGCTCCGCGTGATCATCGTCAGGCATGCCCAGCAGGGTCAGGCTTTCCACCTGAACAGGCCTGGCCTTCATTTCCGGCGGCTGCCCGTCACGGGCCAGGTCATAGGCGCGCTGGCCATCGACCTTGATGGCGGAGAATGCGGGCGGCACCTGCAGGATATCACCGGTGAACCGGTCAAGCAGCGCCGCGATGTCAGCCGCTGCGGGGCGGGACGCACTTTCCGCCAGCACCTCCCCCTCCCCGTCATCCGTGGTCGTGGAGGTACCGAACCGGATCGTGAAACGATAGGTCTTGGTGGCATCGGTCAGGAAGTTGATGCACTTCGTCGCCTCGCCGAACGCGATCGGCAGGATGCCGCTGGCCAGCGGATCGAGCGTTCCGGCATGGCCCGCCTTCTGTGCATTCAGCAACCAGCGGCAGCGATTGACGGCGGTCGTGGAGGTCGGACCGACCGGCTTGTCGAGTACCAGCCAGCCGCTGACCGGGTCGCCGCGCCGCCTACGACCCATTGGCTGCGCCGTCCGGGCCGTCGCCGTTCCCCTGCGCCTTCCGGCGCCGCTCGTCGTCGGCCCGCGCCGCCCGCATCACGGCATCGATATGGCTGGCATTGTCGAACGACCGGTCACGGTGGAAGGCAATGCGCGGCGCGTACTTCATGTGCACCGACCGGGCAATGCGTCCCGACAGATAGGGCGCCGAGCGGTTGAGACCGGCAAGTACGGCCTCCACTTCAAGGCCGCCGAGCGGCTCCACATAGGCCGTCGCGTTGCGCATGTCGGGCGAAACCGTGACCTCGGTGACAGTGATCGACCGCCCGGACACATCCGGATCGCGAATCTCGTCCCGCTGAAGGATCTCGGACAATGCGTGGCGGATCAGTTCACCGACACGCAACTGACGCGTCCCCGGTGCTGCACCGGCGACATTCTTTCGCTTGGCCATCTGGTACCTGTCCAATCGCCGGAGGGTCCTGACCGAGGGGGCAGGAAGGCCCGAACAGACCTTCCCGCATCAACCGCGTCAGAGCGAGCGGGCGATTTCCTCGATATGATAGACCTCGATCTGGTCCTTCTGCTGGATGTCCTGATGGTTGGCAAAGGACATGCCGCATTCGGAACCCTGCCGGACTTCCGCCACATCTTCCTTGAAGTGCTTCAGCGTCGCGATCTTGCCTTCGTGCAGCACGATACCGTCGCGAAGCTGGCGATAGCCGGCCCCCTTGCGCACGACACCCTCGATCACCAGGCAACCGGCAATCTTGCCGACCTTGGTAATGTTGAAAACCTCGCGGACCTCCGCCGTACCCAGGGTGATCTCCCTGGCTTCCGGCGCAAGCTTGCCGCTCATCATCGCCTTCAGGTCATCTGTCAGCTCGTAGATGACATTGTAGTAGCGGATATCGACGCCATCACGTTCCGCTGCCTCACGTGCCTGCCTGTTGGGGCGGGCATTGAAGCCGAAGATCACTGCGCCCGCCGACTTCGCCAGCGTCACGTCGGTTTCCGTGATACCGCCGACACCTGCGTGCAGGATGCGCGCCTTCACCTCATCCGTGGAGAGCTTCTCGGCAGAGTTGATGATCGCTTCGACCGAACCATGCACGTCGCCCTTGATCAGGATCGGAACTTCCGCCGCCTGGCCTTCCTTGATGGCGGACAGCATCTGTTCCAGCGTCCCGCGACCGGCCTGGGTGGCAAGCTGCTCACGCGTCCTACGGGCACGGAACTCGGCCACTTCACGGGCACGACCCTCATCCTCGACAACGGTGAACTCGTCGCCGGCCTCCGGCGCGCCCTGGAAGCCCAGAACCTCGACCGGCTGCGCAGGCAGAGCCTCGTCGATGCGGTTGCCCTGATCATCGATCAGCGCACGCACGCGGCCCCAGGTGGCACCGCAGACGAAGATGTCGCCGGTCCGCAGTGTGCCGCCCTGCAACAGGACAGTGGCAACCGCGCCGCGTCCCTGCTCCAGCTGCGCCTCGACAACGGTACCGTTTGCCGCGCGGTTCGGATTGGCCTTCAGTTCCAGCAGTTCCGCCTGCAGCAGGATCGTATCGACCAGCTTGTCCAGGTTGGTGCCCTTCAGCGCGGAAATCTCCACCGCCAGGTCTTCACCACCCATCTCTTCCACGATGATGGAGTGCTGCAGCAGGTCCTGCTTCACCTTCTCCGGCGTCGCGTCGGGCTTGTCGATCTTGTTGATCGCAATGATGATCGGAACGTTCGCGGCCTTGGCGTGATTGATCGCCTCCACCGTCTGCGGCATCACCGAGTCATCGGCAGAAACCACCAGCACGACGATATCGGTCACCTTCGCGCCACGGGCACGCATGGAGGTAAAGGCGGCATGGCCCGGCGTATCCAGGAACGTCACCTTCTGACCACCATCCGTGGTGATCTGATAGGCACCGATGTGCTGGGTGATGCCACCGGCCTCGCCCCTGACAACGTCGGTCTTGCGCAAGGCGTCGAGCACGGAGGTCTTGCCGTGATCGACATGACCCATGACCGTGACCACGGCCGGGCGCGGCACCATCTCGGCATCGTCATCCTCAGGTGCCGCAATCGCGACTTCCACATCGGCGTCGGAGACGCGACGGATGCGATGGCCGAATTCCTCGACGATCAGCTCGGCGGTGTCGGCATCGATCGACTGGTTGATCGTCGCCATCACGCCCATGCTCATCAGCGACTTGATGACATCGCTGCCACGCACCGCCATGCGGTTGGCGAGCTCGGCCACGGTCAGAACCTCAGGCACGACAACATCGCGGACGACGCGGCCTGCGGCCTCGCCCCCCCCCTCTGCAGTGCGCTTCTCGCGCTCCCGACGGCGGCGGGTTGCGGCCAGAGACTTCTGGCGCTCTCCCGAGCCATCCAGCGCCTGGCTGATGGTCAGCTTGCCACTGCGGCGGCGATCACCACCCTTGCCGCGCGACGGACGCGCCGGTGCCGGGGCAGACGACTTGCCCTTGCGGGGCTTGCCACGGGAATCCGCCTCCTCGTCAGCCGGGGCACCACGGGGTGCAGCCCCCGGTGCGGCAGCTTCTTCCGGCGCCGCGGCTCGTTTCTCGGCCTCGACCTTCGCCTGCCTGGCGCGCTCTGCATCGGCCTCGGCCTTCGCCTTGGCCTCTTCTTCCGCCTTGCGGGCAGCATCGGCCTCGGCCTGCTTGCGGGCTTCTTCCTCCGCCGCGGCCTTGGCCTGCTCCTCGCGCTCCGTCCGCATCCGTGCTTCTTCGAGCGCGCGGCGCTTGGCCTCGATCTCTTCCTGGCGTGCACGCTCGGCCTCACGCGCCTTGGCATTCACCAGCGCCTGCTGCCGGGCAGTCTTTTCCTCGTCCGTCAGACGCGGAAGAACCATGCGACCGCGGGTCTGATCGACCGAGCGCTTCGGCTCCTCACGCTTCGGCTGCTCGCGCTTCGGCTGCTCAGCCTGGCTCTTCTTCAGGGTTTCCCGAACCACATCCGCCGCAGGTGCCGCCTCGCCGTCGCGCTTCGCGCCGCGCTTCCGCCGGACCTCGACCTGAACCGTCTTGTTACCGCGACCGCCGGACACACTCTGGCGCACACCACCAGCGCCACCGCCTGACTTCAGGCCGAGTCGCCCGCCTTGCGATACGCTCAGGGTTTTCTTGTCGCCCGTCTCTTTCGCTTCACTCATCGATCGCCTGTCTTTCGTCATGCATTTGCCGGGTGCCGTACTGCACACCGGACAGTCGTTCCACCTCCCGAAGGAGGCGAGCCGCGAGCCGCCCCGGAGCGATCGCAGCATGTACCATATTATCAAGGCCCAAGGCCAAACCCAATTCGTCCCGGTCGAAGCAATCGATCACAGGGGCCGAACGGGCCAGTCTTGTCGCCTTCTCCACCGCGCCTGGTCCCGCATCGGAAGAGACCACCATTGCCCCGACCGGATGCTTCATCGCATGCGCCGTGACCTTCTCCAGCCCAGTGACCACCTGCCCCGCACTGCGGGCCAAGCCAATCAGTTCAAGACACTTGCGCCGCAGCAGCCGAACCAGGACTTCCGGCAGGTCATCTGCCAGTCGGGTTTCCACCTTGAAAGCCCTGGAGAAAGGATTGCGCTTCTGCATCTGCGCCAGCACTTCCCGATCCGCAACCACCCAGGCTCCACGTCCGGGCAGCTTCTCGTCCAGGTCAGGCACCGCGTCCCCGTCGGGGCCGCGCACGAACCGGATCATGCTGGATGTATCGCGGCATTGCCTTGTGACAACACAGCGACGCTCCGACACCTGCCTTTCGCTTCCTTTCGGAGTCCTAGTCGTCTGATTCCTCCACGACCGAAGTCTCTTCCCCGGCATCACCGGCTGCTTCGCCAGTTTCCTCATCGTCAAACCAGTGCGCGCGGGCCGCCATGATGATGCGATTGGCATCGTCGAGTGACAGGTCGCTGTCGCGCAGCGGTGCATTGGTGTCGGAAACCAGCTCTTCCGAAGCCAGGTCGCCCAGATCGTCGAGTGTCTTGATCCCGGCCTCGCCGAGCTTCACCAGCATCGCCGGGGTCAGCCCCTCGATCGCGGCCACCGCATCCTCGACACCGATCTCCTTGCGCTTCTCGTCCAGCGCCTCTTCCATGCGGGCGAGATAATCATTTGCGCGACGGATCAGTTCTTCGGCGACATCCTCGTCAAAGCCGTCGATCTCCTCCAGTTCGTCAAGCGGGGCAAAGGCGATTTCCTCGACCGCATCGAAACCTTCCGAAACCAGCAACTGCGCGATCATCTCGTCGACGTCCAGCGCCTCGATGAACATGTTGCTGCGTTCCTGGAATTCCTGCTGACGGCGTTCCGATTCCTCCTGCTCGGTCAGGATATCGATATCCCAGCCCGAGAGCTGGGAGGCCAGCCGCACATTCTGCCCGCGCCGGCCGATCGCCAGGCTGAGCTGGTCGTCGGGGACAACCACTTCGATGCGGTTCTTGTCCTCGTCCAGCACGACCTTGATGACATCGGCAGGGGCAAGTGCACTGACGATGAAGGTCGCCGGATCGGGCGTGAAGGGAATGATGTCGATCTTCTCGCCTTGCAGTTCGTTCACGACCGCCTGGACGCGACTGCCGCGCATGCCGACACAGGCACCCACCGGATCGATCGACGAGTCGTTGGAGAGGACGGCGATCTTGGCCCGGCTGCCGGGATCCCGTGCAACGGCCCGGATCTCGATGATCCCGTCATAGACTTCCGGCACTTCCTGCGCGAACAGCATCGCCATGAAGCGCGGATGGGTGCGCGACAGGAAGATCTGCGGCCCCCGGGTCTCGCGACGCACGTCATAGATGTAGGCACGCACACGGTCGCCGGGGCGGAAGGTCTCGCGCGGCAGCAGCTCATCACGGCGGACAATCGCCTCCGCCCGACCGAGATCGACCATGACGTTGCCATGCTCCACCCGCTTGACCAGGCCGGAAATGATCTCGCCCGCACGGTCCTTGAATTCGTCGTACTGGCGGTCGCGTTCCGCGTCCCGCACCTTCTGGAAGATGATCTGTTTCGCGGCCTGCGCGGAGACGCGGCCAAAATCGATGGGCGGCAGCGGCTCCGAGATCAGGTCGCCGACGCGGGCATCCGGGTTCATTTCCTGGGCGCGGGAAAGCGGGATCTGCGTCGTCGCGTCCTCGACTTCCTCAACGGTCTCGCGCAGTCGCCAGATGCTGATCTCGCCCGTCTTGCGGTCGATCTCGGCCCGGATCATGTGCTCGGCACCATAGGTCGTCTTCGCCGTCCGCTGGATCGCCTCCTCCAGCGCCTCCAGCACGATCTCGTGATCGATGGACTTCTCCCGCGCGACTGCATCCGCAACCTGCAGAAGTTCGAGCCTGTTGGCTGTTGTCACCGCCATCTTCTACTCCGTTCCATTCGACTTCTTCCGGGCATTTTCCCGGGCCTTGCTTTCACGCAGGCTTGCTTCGATCAGCGCATCGGTCAGTACCAGCTTGGCTTCTCCGATGGCCTCGAAATCCAGTTCGACATCTGCCTCTTCCGCCGGGACCCCGGTCATGCGCAACTGCACATTGTCACCGTTCATGCCCAGAAGCTGCCCCCGGAACCGCTTCCGGCCATCCAGTGGCCGGGCCAGCTCCAGCTTTATCTCGTGACCGCTGTAGCGCTCGAAATCCTCTCGCCGTACCAGTGGCCGGTCGATGCCGGGCGAGGAAACCTCCAGCGCGTAGGCGCCATCAATCGGGTCCTCGACGTCCAGCAGCGCGGAAATCGCCCGGCTGACCGTCTCGCAATCATCAATCTCCATGGCGCCGTCAGACAGCCGCTCCGCCATGACCTGCAGGGTCGGACGCTTGCCACCTGTGTAACGCACACGCACCAGACGGTAGCCCATATCCAGCATGGATGGCTCGATCAGGGTCCAAATCCGATCACCCGGCCCGCCTGACATTGAACCTCCACTCGACACAAACAAAAAAGTGGGCCGCTGGCCCACCCTGACGTTCGCTCTGGTAAGCGATTACTGGTGTAGAGAGGCGTTATAGCCGCAAACGCCCGGATATCAACCTTCTTCTCCGCCCGGTGACCGTTCCCGTCGGCGAAACGTCAGGAAAAGCGGTTCGGAACCGGCAAGCAGCTTCGACTGGTAGCGCGTCGTTACATGATCGGCGGGCACCTCGCGCCAATCGGCAACGCGCTCCGCAGTCCACTCGAACGCCGGGTGGCGCAGGCAATGGGACAGTATCCAGCGCGCATAACCCATGTGATCCGTCGCGATCCGCAGGCTGGCCCCGTCCCGCATCACCCGCGCCAGACTGTCCAGTGTCGCTGTCGAGACCAGGCGCCGCTTGTGGTGGCGGGTCTTCGGCCAGGGGTCGGGGAACAGGATGAAGGCCCGGTCAAGAACCGCCTCCGGCATGCCGTCGAGCAACGGACGCACATCCTCCGCGTGCACGCTGACGTTCGTCAGCCCCTCCCCCTCGATACCGTCCAGCGCCTTGACGACACCTTCCAGAAAGGGTTCGCAGCCGATCAGATGCACATCCGGATTGGCCCGCGCCTGACCGAGAAGGTGTTCAGCCCCGCCAAACCCGATCTCCAGCCACACCGCACGCCCGTCAGCCCCCAGGCTGCCCGTCTCGACGCCCACCCGCGGCAGGACACTGTCGAGCAGATGCTGCTGGCGATCACTGCGCTTCTTGCCCTGTCGGCGGCCATAGAACCGGTAAGGTCGCGCCTCTGCTGTCCGCGCCTTGCCCATTCGCGACCGCCGTCCGGATTGCTGAACTCAGGAAAATGCGCCCTTCAGCGCATCGACGAGGTCCAGCCTTTCCCAGGAGAAACCGCCGTCGTCGGTGGCTGTGCGACCGAAATGGCCATAGGCCGACGTCCGCTCGTAGATCGGACGCAGCAGGTCGAGGTGCTGGCGAATCCCGCGAGGGCTGAGGTCCATGACCTCCCGCAGCACGTTCTCCAGCTTCGTTTCGTCAACCTGGCCCGTGCCCTGAAGGTCCACATAGACCGACAGCGGCTTGGAGACGCCGATGGCATAGGAAAGCTGGATGACGCATCGGTCGGCGAGACCGGCGCCGACCACGTTCTTCGCCAGATACCGCGCGGCATAGGCAGCGGAGCGATCGACCTTGGTCGGGTCCTTGCCGGAGAAGGCACCACCACCATGCGGCGCCGCACCACCATAGGTATCGACGATGATCTTGCGTCCGGTCAGACCGGCATCACCATCGGGGCCGCCGATCACGAACTTGCCGGTCGGATTGACGTAGAACTCGTCCTCCGGGCACATCCAGCCTTCCGGCAGGGCGGCGACGACGAAGGGGCGGACAAGTTCCCGCACTTCTTCCTGGCCCACACCGTCGATGTGCTGCGTGGAAACCACCACCGACGTGGCGCGGACCGGCTTGCCGTCACGATACTCCAGCGTCACCTGGCTCTTGGCATCGGGGCCGAACTCCGGACGGCTGCCATCGTGGCGCGCGGCAGCCATGTCCTGAAGGATGCGATGCGAGAGATGGATCGGTGCGGGCATCAGTTCTTCGGTCTCGCGCACCGCATAGCCGAACATGATCCCCTGGTCGCCGGCACCCAGATCCTTGTTGCCTGCTGCATCTACGCCCTGCGCGATGTCGCTCGACTGCTCATGCAGATGGATCTGGACCTGGGCATTCTTCCAGTGGAAGCCATCCTGCTCGTAGCCGATCGCCTTGACCGCATCGCGCGCGGTCTTCTCGATCAGCTCATTGGTGATGGAGGAAGGCCCACGGGTCTCGCCGGCAAGGACGATCAGATTCGTCGACGTCAGCGTTTCACAGGCGACACGCGCGTCCGGCTCGGCAGCCAGAAACAGGTCGACAACAGCATCCGAAATCCGGTCGCAGACCTTATCGGGGTGACCTTCCGAAACGGATTCGGAAGTGAAAAGAAAATTCTGCCGCGGCAAAGTCGCCCCTCCTGTCAGCTTTCAGTGCTCTGAAATTTCAAACGCGACGCTTTGTGACAAGCACGAATGATCCGGTCAAGTGCCACACTCGACCGGATTGTCGCTGCACCCAGAGGGTCGCATGTCAGTCCTTGGACACTTCCGTCTCGAACTGCGCGCCAATTGCCTTGACGAGTTCGAAGAGCCGCTTGCGCACGGCCGGGTCGGAAATCTTGTCGTATGCCCGCACGAATTCCAGGATCTCGCGGCGGAACAGACGCTCCGAGTCAAACGGCGCAGGCTCTGATTCGGCCAGTCCGGAAGGTGCGACACTGCTCCCCTTCCCCGTCGCAGGCGCACCATCGAAGAAGAAGGACGGCGGCACGTCCAGGATCTCGCTGAGTTCGAATACCCGGCTTGCGCCCACACGGTTCGCACCACGCTCGTATTTCTGCACCTGCTGGAAGGTAAGTCCCAGCGCATTGGCCAGCTTCTGCTGACTGAGGCCTTTCAGGGTCCGGCACAGCCTGATTCGTCCGCCAACGTAGACATCGACCGGATGTGGATGTTCAGCCAATATTGAGTCCTCGCACTACCTACAAAGTTGCCGCGCGGCCATTCCAGCCAGCATCGCCCTTACCCGTCCCCCGACGACTTCCTTATGAAGATTTCACGACAATTCGTCAAGCGAGAAACAGGAAACTAAACCCTTGGTTGCATCGAACACTTGTTGATCTCATGAGCTTGTCTACGGCATTAACTGACCAGACTTCAATTACATCCAAATTTATTCAATATTGCTGAAAAGAACATACATCAGAGTTCACGTTTCCCGCCGCATACCCGTGATCATGGTAATCAAAGACACAACAAGAAGCATGCAGATACCCAGAATAATCGGCCATCGCCCCACAGATGCATACAGGGTTTCTTGGGCATGCCCCGGTAAGGTGCCTGTCAGAACCCCTGATACCCCTAAATCAAGTCTGCTCTGCACTTGACCGTAAGCATCAACAATCGCTGAAATTCCCGTTCCGGCTGCCCTGACCAGAGGCAGCCCCTGCTCAACCGCACGGAATCGGGCCATGGCAAAATGCTGATCCGGCCCGGTAAGTGTCCCGAACCAGGCATCGTTGGTTAACGAGAGCAGCCAGCCGGGTCGCGAATCGCCGGTGGCGACCTCGTCCGCGAAGATCACCTCGTAACAGATCAGGACCCGCGCAGGCGGCAGTCCCGGCAGGTGCAGCAGTCCGTCATTGCCCCCTGCGCCGGGCGAGAAATCACCTCTCCCCTGCGCCAGTTTGTCCAACCCCACGCGCGACAGCAGATCCCGAAACGGCAGATACTCTCCGAACGGCACAAGGTGGCGCTTGTCGGCACTGTCGATGATCTGCGCCTCAGGGTTGATCGCGACGGCGGAATTGAAGAATCGTACCGTGTCCGCACCGACCTCGGCACGCGGAGCGCCGGTTATCACCAATCCGTTGATGCGATCGGCCACCTGGGCAATGCGTTGCCGCGCGGTCAGGTCCGCGTTGATCCGGAATGTCGCGGCCGTCTCGGGCCAGATCACCAGATCAGGCATCCGCTCCGCTGCGGAAGGCAGGCTCATGGCCAGGTTCCTGGCAAAATTGGTCTCGATCCGATCCGGCCGCCACTTGTCCCGCTGCGCGATATTGGCCTGCACGATGCGGATCGTCGGCGCATCGGCGGCCGCGTTGTCCGGGGTCGCATCCGAAAGCCGCCACGCCCCTGCTCCGATCAGGACCAGCGTGCCGAGCACGATCGCAACGGGTGCACGCCAGTGCCCCCGCCCCACGAGGGCCAGCGACGGCGCGCCCCCGGCCAGGACCGCCAGGAAGCTCAGCCCCACGGTGCCGATCCAGGCAGCGGGCTGCATCGCGGCATCGGCGAAACCGAAGCCATAGCCTGCCAGGTTCCAGGGAAACCCGGTCATGACCTCACCGCGCGCCACTTCGGCCAGTGTCCAGCTTGCCGCCAGAAGAAAGAGGCGGAATGTGCCCGGCCCGCTCAGACGCCAGGCAAGCCAGACGGCAATCGCCGGGAAGAGTGCCAGCAGGGCGGGCAGGCCCAGTACCGGAAACGGCACCATCCAGGCGAACTTGTCCGGCTCCACCAGAAAGGCGGAAGCGATCCAGTAGAGGCCGGCGATGAAATGCCCCCAGCCGAACCACCAGCCAAGGGCGAATGCGGCCCGCCCGCGATGCACACCGCGCAGCAGCAGCAACAGGCCGCCAAATCCGATCCAGAAGACAGGGAAAAGGTGGAACGGCGCGAAGCCGAGACTCATCAGGGCACCGAGCAGGAAGGCCAGCAACAGGCGTCGCCAGCCGGAAAGCGCGGCCATACGACCGGCCAGTTGCGTCACAGTCCGCCCTTCTCCGTCCGCTCCACGTCAGTGGCGGAAGGGGAAAAACGACGGACACGCAGCAACTTGATCCGCCGCGGGTCCGCATCGGCGATCTCGAACTCCAGCCCGCAGTCGTGACGCACCACCTCGCCGCGCTTCGGCACCCGCCCCAGGGTCACGAAGATGAAACCGCCCAGCGTGTCGATTTCCTCGTCATCCGCATCGGTCAGAAGGTCGCAATCCACGCGCGCCTCGAAGTCTTCCAGCTCGTAGCGGGAATCGACCTCGATGGTCCCGTCCTCATGCTCGATGAAGACCGGCTCCTCCTCCGTATCATGCTCGTCGCGAATGTCGCCGACCACTTCCTCGATCAGATCCTCGATCGTCACCAGCCCATCGACGCCGCCATATTCGTCGACGACGATGGCGAAATGGCGGCGCTGGGCGCGCATCTCCACCAACAGATCGGTCACCGGCTTGGAGGGCGGCACGACCAGCGGCTGACGCAGGATCGGCGCCAGATCGACATCGCCCTCCTGCCCCCAGAGCTGGACCAGGTCCTTGATGTGGAGAATGCCGACAATGTCGTCCAGGTTCTCCCGATAGATCGGCAGGCGGGAGTGCGGTGCGGCCAGGTAGCTCTCCACCACTTCCTGCAGGGGCAAACCCATTTCCAGTGCGACGATGTCGGCCCGCGGGACCATCACATCCTCGATACGCTTCTCGCCCAGGGAAATGATGTTGGAGAGCATGTGCCGCTCTTCCGGGCCAAGTTCGGCGTCGCCGATCTCGTGCTCTTCCAGCAATTCCTCCAGGCTTTCGCGCCAGCCGTTCTCTTCCGGCCTGCTGCCTGTCAGGTTGCGAACCAGGTCGCCCAGCCACGACCCCTTTCTGACGCCTTGTTCGGTCTCGTCATCGGCCCCGCCGTTGCGGGGCTGCATACTGGAAGATGAATCGCTCATCAGCGTGTCAGTCCTGTCATGTCCTGTAGGGGTCGGCGATACCGAGGCTGGCAAGAACATCCCGTTCCATGGTTTCCATTTCCTCGGCCTCGCTGTCCAGTTCGTGATCGTAACCCAGCAGATGCAGGGTACCGTGCACGACCATGTGTGTCAGATGTGCGGCCAGCGTCTTTTCTTCCTCGACCGCTTCCCGCACCACGGTCTCCAGCGCCACCGCGATATCGCCCAGCGGAAGTCGCTCACCCGGTGGCAGAATGCCGCCATCTTCCTCCACGGGGAAGGAAAGCACGTTTGTCGGGGCGTCCTTGCCCCTGTAGTCGCGGTTCAGAACCTGTATGGACGCATCATCCATCAGGGCGACCGAGATGTCGCCGAAGGATGCTGCATCCGCAAATCCCGACAGGACGGCCCGGGCGGCGCGCTGAACCACGGCGTCAGCGTCATCGGGCCAGCCCTCCGCCGCATGCACGACCTCGACCCGGGGCAGGTCGGAAACAGACGAAACCGGGGCGGCGGCGCTCACGACTCCTTCTCCGGTCCCTCGAACAGTTCGGCCTGCTCATGACTGGCATAGGCGCGCACGATGCGGGTCACCATCGGATGGCGGACGACGTCGCGCGCATCGAAGGAGGTGAAGGCGATGCCTTCCACACCCTCCAGCACCTCCAGCGCCTCGCGCAGTCCGGAGCGGGTGCCGCGCGGCAGATCGATCTGCGAGAGATCGCCGGTGATCGCCATGCGGGAGTTCTCGCCCAGACGGGTCAGCAGCATCTTCATCTGCACAGTGGTCGTGTTCTGCGCCTCATCCAGGATGACATAGGCGTTTGCGAGCGTGCGCCCACGCATGAAGGCAAGCGGTGCGACCTCGATCTCGCCGGTCTCCAGCTTCTTCGCCACCTGTTCGGCGGGCAGCATGTCATAGAGGGCGTCATAGAGCGGACGCAGATAGGGATCGACCTTGTCGCGCATGTCGCCCGGCAGGAACCCCAGCCGCTCGCCCGCCTCGACGGCCGGTCGCGAGAGCACGATGCGGTCCACCTGATGGGTCAGCATCATGCTGACCGCCGCCGCCACCGCGAGATAGGTCTTGCCGGTACCGGCGGGGCCGATGCCGAACACCAGTTCCTTCTCCATCAGATTGCGGGCGTAGTGGATCTGGTTGGGGGAGCGTGGCTTGATCGCGCGTTTGCGCGTCTGGATCAGGACACCGTTGGCCACGCCGCTGTCATGCCCCAGGCGGATGGCGTCATCCACCTCACGCTGGCCGACGGGATCCCCCTGCTCCACCCGCTGATACAGGGCGCGCAGAATGCCGCGCGCGCGCTCGCAGGAAGCGGTGTCGCCGCCGATGACCATGCGGTTGCCGCGCGATGTCAGGGAAACGCCCAGTTCCTGTTCGATCCGGGCAAGATTGCTGTCATGATCGCCGAACAGGGCACCAAGCAGGCGATTGTCCTCGAAATCGACCGTCAGGCCGCCCTGGGACGTGCGCACATTGTCAGGTGTGGTCAAAGCCTTGGTCAGCCCTTCTCTTCAGGCAGCATCTACGACATCCGGGTTCCGGGCGAGACGACCGGAGAGACTGTTGGCTCGCCCTTCGATGATCGTGACGTCTGCAATCCGGTTGCGCAAGCTCGCGGGCGCATCCAGATGCACTGCCTGCATATAGGGGCTGCGCCCGACCAGCTGCCCGGCATGCCGTCCGTCGCGCTCCAGCAGTACCGGCATCGTACGGCCAGCCATGTCGGCGTTGAACGCCGCCTGCTGTTCATTGATCAGGGCCTGCAGTGACTGCAACCGCTCGTCCTTCACTGATTCCGCAACCTGCACGCTCTCCGCCGCCGCCGGGGTTCCGGGGCGCGGGCTGTACTTGAAAGAATAGGCCTGCGCGTATTTCACCTGCGTGACGAGGTTCAGCGTATCGGCGAAATCCCGGTCGGTCTCACCCGGAAAGCCGACGATGAAATCGGAGGACAGGGCCAGATCGGGCCGTGCATCACGCAGCTTGTCGACGATGCGGAAATAGGTGTCGCGGTCGTGGCGACGGTTCATCGCCCGCAGGATCCGGTCCGAACCGGCCTGCACCGGCAGATGCAGATAGGGCATCAGGGCCGGGACCTCGGCGTGGGCGCTGATCAGGTCGGCCGTCATCTCCAGCGGGTGCGAAGTGGTGTAGCGGATGCGCTGCAGGCCATCGATCTCCGCCAGTTCCCGCACCAGCCGCCCCAGCGCCCAGCCGGCCCCGCCATCGGGGCCGGCACCATGCCAGGCGTTGACGTTCTGGCCGAGCAGCGTGATCTCCACGGCACCGGAAGCCACCAGCCGACGCGCCTCCACCATGATCTCGGGCGCGGAGCGGGAATATTCGGCACCGCGGGTATAGGGCACGACGCAGAAGGCGCAAAACTTGTCGCAGCCTTCCTGGATGGTCAGGAACGCAGTCGGTCCGGACCGGCCCGGTGTCTCCGCCAGGCGATCGAACTTGTCCTCGACCTCGAAATCCGTTTCCAGCACGGGCTGGCCGTTCGCCCGCGCGGCGCGTGCCACCATCTCCGGCAGGTTCTGATAGCTCTGCGGCCCGAAGACGATATCGACGAAGGGCGCGCGGCGCACGATCTCGTCGCCTTCGGCCTGCGCCACACAGCCGGCGACGCCGATCACCATGTCGGCCCCTGCGGCGCGGCGCCGATCCTTCAGCTTGCGGATACGGCCGAGTTCGGAAAAGACCTTCTCCGCCGCCTTTTCCCTGATGTGGCAGGTATTCAGGATGACCATGTCGGCATCATCGGGACTGCCGGTCTCCGCATATCCCAACGGCGCCAGGATATCCGCCATACGCTCGGAGTCGTAGACGTTCATCTGGCAGCCATAGGTCTTGATGAAGAGTTTCTGGGTCACGCCTGCTGTGTCACGCTGAACTGGCGGGCGGAACACCGGCTCCCGGTATCCGTGCCACCTGATTTCCGGGACATGTATCAGGCATTGGGGTCAAGTCAAGCTGCGGACGCGCTCAACGCCTCCGAGTTGCCCGCCACAACCTTCTCGTGGCAATAGCTCGCCAGTTTCTTGCGGTTGCCGATCGCTTCCAGGGTCACGGGCTCGTGGAACTTCAGGCGGACCTCATAGGGGCCACCATAGAGATAGTTCTTCAGGTGCGGCGCCAGGTCCATGTCGCCGTACCAGGCCACCTGCGGCATCGACCGGCGGGTGACCGGAAATCCGTCGACCTGGGTATAGGTCAGGGAGATCGGCTGCACCTTCACCGGCTGACCGTCCACCTTCAGGTCGGCCAGCGAGAAGAACGCGGAACGGAACTCCTGGATACGCAGGCCGTCGCCCGACGTGCCCTCCGGGAACAGGATCAGACTGTCACCACGGGACAGCCGGGCCTCCATCGCCTTGCGTTCCCTGTCAGCGGTCTTGCGGTCGCGGCTGACGTAGACCGTGCGCTGCAGATTGGCGAGCCACTTGATCACCGGCCAGGTCCCGACCTCGCTCTTGGCGACAAAACTGGCCGGCAGGGTCGCACCCATGACGACGATATCGACCCAGGAGACATGGTTGCTGACATACAGCACCCCCTCGCCGCGCACCGGCGTTCCCTCGATGTGGATCTTCAGCCGAAGAAGGCGGAAGGCCACCTGATGCCAGAGCTGCGGGATGTAGCGGGAAATCCGCCAACCGAAGAGGATGCCCAGCAGGTGCGGCGGCATGATGACCAGGGTGAAGAGGATCAGGAACAGGATGATCGCCGTGATATAGGCGGTCCGCATCAGTCGTTGGATCCCTGCTTGCGGCCGATGCGGGTGCCGAACAGTTCGAGCCGGTGGTCAACCAGTTCGTAGCCCAGTTCCCGTGCAACGATGCGCTGCAGTTCCTCGATCTTCTCGTTGGTGAACTCGATCACTTCCCCCGAGTTCACGTCGATCAGATGGTCATGGTGTTCGTCGTTGGCTTCCTCGTAGCGGGCACGGCCGTCACCGAAGTCGTGCCGTTCCAGGATGCCTGCCTCCTCGAACATGCGGACCGTGCGATAGACCGTCGCGATGGAGATCCGGGAATCGATGGCGCTGGACCGCTCGTAGAGCTGCTCCACGTCCGGATGGTCCTCGGCGGTCGACAGCACATGCGCGATCACGCGGCGCTGGTCCGTCATCCGCATACCGTGTTCGATGCACTTCTGCGCCAGTGTGGATTCCATGGCCCCCGCCTGTTGTTCTATTGGGGAATGTATAGTGCTCAGTCCGGTTCGCGGCAAGAAAGGGCTGGCATCAACCGCATGACAAGCGCGTCCGTCGTGTTGCCGGAATCATCGGTGTAATAGGCGCGCCGGACTCCCACCCTTTCAAAGCCCGCATGCGTGTAGAGCGCTATGGCAGCCTGATTGTCCGTCGCTACCTCAAGAAAAACCTGCGAAAGTCCCTGCAAGCACTTGATGCCATTGGCAAGAAGCATTCGGGCAATCCCCTGACGGCGCGCGGACGGTTCGACGGCGATCATGATCACTTCCGCCTCGTCGACGACCTGACGCAGCAGGATGAAGCCAACAGGTTCCCGTGTCCGGGCGACCAGCGCACAGGCCCCCGGCATGCCGAGAAGTTCGGTGAAGGCCCGGGTATCCCAGGGCTGCGAAACACTGCGCGCATGCAGCTCGGCCAGCAGCCCTGCCGCCGCGACACCCACGGTTTCCGTGACCGGCTTCATCGCCGCGTCGGCAGCTTCGCATCCGGCGCGCGAAGGTAGAGCGGACCAGGCGACGGAACAGGATATGCTGGCAGCGGCCGCGCCGCCGCCAAGCGGAGAAGATGCCGCGCGTCCGGCTCCACCCCGTCGAGCACCACGGTTTCCCCGCCAAGATGCGCCGCGACAAGGGCCGCGCCATTGCCGATCAGAACGGTCCCCGGCACCGCCATCTGCGCCGCGTCTCCGGCAGCGATGGCCATGGGTGCCGACCAGCATTCCGCGAAGGGCGGTGCCGCGCGACGAAACATCTGCGCATAGACCTGATCGCGGCGGGCATCCAGCGCCGCCAGTACCGGGCGGTCCGGAAACCGCGAGGCCGCTTCGGCCGCCAGGACCTCCAGCGCACTCATACCGAACAGGGGAACGTTCAGGGCCACGCGCATCGCCCGCGCCGCAGCAAGGCCGATACGCAGGCCGGTGAAGGTCCCCGGCCCGACGGTCACGGCCAGGCCTGTCAGATCATCAGGCCTGCATCCCGTGGCGCGAAAACCGCGCGCGATCATCGGCATCAGGTTCTCGGCCTGCCCGCGCGACCGCATCTGGTGCGCGGCATAAGACACGCCACGGCCATCGCCCAGCGCAATGGACAGGGCGCGGGAGGCTGTATCGATGGCGAGGATCACGGTCGGTGCATCAAGCTTGGGGGCCTCAAAGGATCTCGCAGGCTTCCTCGAACTCCAGACGCGGGCTGCGCGGGAACAGCCCTTCGGGATCGCCGTAGCCGAGATTGCAGAGGAAATTCGACTTCACCTGCCCTTCGGGGAAGAATTCCTGGTCCAGAATCGCGTTGTCGAACCCGCTCATCGGGCCGCAATCCAGTCCGACCGCGCGGGCGGCGATCATCATGTAGGCCCCCTGCAGCGATCCGTTCCGGAATGCCGTCACCTGCGCCACCTCCGGTACCTTGAACCAGTTCTTCGCATCCGGTTCGTGCGGAAACAGCTTCGGCATCAGCTCGTAGAACTTCAGGTCATGGGCAACGATCACGGTCACGGGGGCCGCGAGCGTCTTGGCCATGTTGCCCTCCGAAAGGGCAGGCTTCAGCCGCAGCTTCGCCTCTTCCGAGGTCAGGAACAGCAGCCGCGCGGGGGAGCCATTGGCACTGGTCGGTCCATTGCGCATCAGGTCGTAGAGCGCGCGCAGCGTGACCTCGCTGACCGGCCTGTCGGTCCAGGCATTGTGCGTTCTGGCGTTGCGGAAGATCAGATCCATTCCGGCATCGTTCAGCATCTGCGACATGACAGTATCCTTCCCTGCAGGCGTTCCCCGGCGCTGGTGTGACTGGTAATAGTCCCGGCGTGTCTCAGCGCCACCGCCGCCCCTGCATATACAGCAAAGAAGGGTTACGAACATGCCAACGACGATGTTCCTTCGTCATTGCTGGGCTGCATTGCTGGTCTTGCTGGTCACAGCCCCGGCTGTGGCTGCGGATCACACGGTCGTGCTGATGTACCACCGCTTCGGCGAAGACGATGTGCCCCTGACCAATATCCGGCTGGAACAGTTCGAGGCGCATCTGGAGCATCTGGAGGCGGAAGGCTACAGTGTGCTGCCGCTGGCAACGGTGCTGGATGCGCTGGCAGACGGGGAGCCACTGCCGGAGAAGGCCGTCGCGATCACCGCCGATGATGCCTACCTGTCCGTCATGACCGAAGCCTGGCCCCGCCTGAAGGCACGCGGCTGGCCCATGACCCTGTTCGTCGCCACCGATCCCGTCGATCAGGGACTGCGCCGCTATCTGTCCTGGGACCAGATCCGGCAGCTCCGCGATGAGGGCATGGAGATTGGTGGCCATTCAGCCAGTCATGGTCACATCACCTTCATGGACCCAGCCGCCGCGCGTGCGGATGTCGCGCGGGGCATGGAACGGCTGCAGACCGAACTTGGCCAGTCGCCGGACGTCTTCGCCTATCCGTTCGGGGAATACAGCCTGCGCTTGCGGAAGGTCATCTCCGACATGGGTTTCAGGGCGGCGTTCGGGCAGCATTCCGGGGCTGTCGGGCGCCGACGCGACCGCTTCGACCTGCCGCGCTTCGCCATGAATGAACGCTACGGCGAGATATCACGGTTCCGCACCGCGGTCGGCACACGCCCCCTGCCCGTCCACGACGCCACACCGGCGGAGACGCAGCTTGAGGCCGGTTCCCGACCGACATTCGCATTCAGGCTGGACGACGGTCTCCGTCCGGGTGCCGTGACCTGCTACCACTCGACCGGTTCCGGTGCCGTGGACCTGGACATCGAAGGGGACCGAGTCGCTTTCCAGGCTCCGGCGCCCTTGCAGCCGGGCCGGTCACGTTTCAACTGCACACTGCCCGATGGCGCGGGGGGCTGGTACTGGTTCGGACGGCAGTTCGTGGCCCTCGGCGGAAAGGACTGAGCGGATGTTTCGTGGATTCAGTCTGCAGGCGGCCAGCGCCGGAATGCTGTCGGCCTTCGTTGGCTGCGCCAGTTCGTTTGCCGTGGTGCTGGCAGGCCTCAGCGGCATCGGCGCAAGCCCGACGCAGGCGGCCTCCGGCCTGATGGCGCTGTCGTTCGCGATGGGTGTTTCGGCCATCATGCTCAGCCTGCGCTACCGCATGCCGATCAGCATCGCCTGGTCGACGCCCGGTGCCGCCCTGCTCGCCACCTCCGCCGCGGTGGAGGGTGGTTTCGCCACCGCTGTCGCCGCCTTCATCATCTCCGCGCTGATGATCATTCTGGCCGGACTCTGGCGACCGCTCGGCAATGCGGTCGCGCGGATCCCCGCGCCCCTGGCCAACGCGATGCTCGCCGGTGTCCTGCTGGGCCTCTGCCTCGCCCCGGTCAGGGCGGTGGCAGAGGAACCGGTCAGCGGCCTGGCGATCTTTCTCGTCTGGGCGCTGGTGGCCCGGTTCCGGCCCCTGCTTGCGGTTCCCGCAGCAGTGGCGGTCGCGCTCGGCCTGCTGATTCTGGTGATCGAGCTGCCACCGATCCCGATGTCGGCCATCGTCCCCGAACCGATCTTCGTCATGCCGGATTTCTCGCTCGCGGCGCTGGGTCTGGCGGTACCTCTGTTCATCGTGACCATGGCCTCGCAGAACATCCCCGGAATCGCGGTGCTGAACGTCAATGACTATCGCCCCGCGCCCGGTCCCCTGTTCACGGCCACCGGCATCTTCAGCCTGATCGGGGCACCATTCGGTGGCCATGCGGTCAATCTGGCGGCCATCACCGCCGCCCTCTGTGCCGGCAAGGATGCGCATCCCGATCCGGCGCGGCGCTACTGGGCGGCCATCGTGGCCGGTGTGTTCTACATCCTGTTCGGTCTGTTCGCCGGTGGAGCGACGGCGCTGGTCAATGCGGCACCGCCCGTCCTGATCGAGGCCGTGGCCGGGCTGGCACTGCTGGGCGCGTTCGGCGGCGCGGTGATGGGCGCGGTGAAGGAGGAACGGGACCGTCAGGCCGCGATCGTGACCTTCATCGTCACCGCATCGGGCCTGACCTTCGCAGGCGTCAGCGGGGCCTTCTGGGGGCTGCTCGCCGGCGGGGGAATCTACTGGCTGTCACGGGTCCGGCGCACCTGACGCAGGATCAGATCTGCACCCACTCACCTTCGGCTGCAGATTCGTAGATTGCTTCGACAATTCGGACGTTTCGGAGATATTTATCAACCGATGTCTCAGCCTTGGCACCATCCAGGAAATGGGCCACGGCATGTTGCTGGAAGGCATGAACACAGTCCCCGCCGAAGTCCCGGTCCGACCATTCGTAGGCGTGCGGTCGTTCCGGCTGTCCATGGGGCTTCAGGTGCAGGCCGCCGTTACCATCCAGTCGCAGGCTCGCTTCGGCACAGTCGAGCAGCATCTCCCCCATGGTGAGGCGTGGGTTCCGCGCCTCCATCTCTGCCAGCCGGTTGCCGTCGAAGATGCCGCTTGCGCCGTCTCGGAAGCGGAACAGGACGATCCCCGCATCCTCCCCCGCAATGACAGGATTGAGCCTGCGCAGATCAGCCATGACCGATCCGACCTCGCCCATCAGATAGCGGAAGGTGTCGATGAAATGCACCGCGGTCTCGTGGATCAGGAACCGGGGCATCTGCTGGAAATAGGGCTGGCGCGCCAGATAGGCCTCAGGGCCGCGCCCGTCACCTGGCCGCAGCCGGAACTGGATGCCCTGCGGCTGTCCCAGCAGGCCGGCGTCCAGCAGTTGCCGCGCCTCCCGGTACCAGGGCTGAAACCGGAAATTCTCATGCACCAGCATCGCGACACCGGCCCGACGGGCGACACGGGCAATCTCCTGCGCCGCCATCAGGTCGTCGGCCAGCGGCTTCTGCACGATCATCGGCAGGCCTGCTGCAGCCACCGCCTCCACCACTGCCAGACGGGCAGCGGGGGGTGTGATGACATCCACCAGATCAATCCCGGTGGCAGCCAGCATGTCCGAAACGGAGGCAAAGGCGCGATCCGGCGCAACCGCCTCGGCTTTCGCCAAATCGGTATCGCAGACTCCTACCAGATCAACGCGATCAATACGTTGCCATGAATTGTAGTGAAACTGGCTGAAGTACCCGGCGCCGACCCCGGCAACCCGCAACACCTGAGTCACCTGTCGCCGAGCCGTGCGATCACGGCCCTTGCCACATCCCCGGTCCGCACCTTGCCCCCCAGATCGACCGTGGTGGCGTCACCGGCAGCAAGGGCCTTGCGCACCGCCTGTTCGATATCCGCCGCACCGGCCAGCAGGCGCGGATCGTCCCGGCGCCGTCCCAGCCAGTCGAGCATCAGCGAAACGGACAGGATCGTCGCCAGCGGATTGGCGATCCCCTTGCCCATGATGTCGGGCGCAGTGCCGTGGCTCGGCTGGAAGATCGCCACCTTGTCCCCGATGTCGCCCGATGGCGCGAGACCGAGGCCGCCGACAAGTCCCGCCGCCAGGTCCGAAAGGATGTCGCCGAACATGTTTTCGGTCACCATGACGTCGAAGTCCCAGGGGCGCTGAACCATCAGCATCGCCGTCGCATCGACATAGAGGCGGCTGGTCGTGACATCGGGATATTCGGCCGCGACCTCGTCGAAGACTTCCCGGAAGAAAGCCATCGACCCCAGCACGTTGGCCTTGTCGATCAGGGTAAGGTGACTGCGGCGCTGGCGGGCGAGCTGGAAGGAGAAGTGAAACAGCTTCTCCGACACCGTCCGCGTGATCCGCATGGTATCCGTGGCATGGTCGGCGTCCCCGTTACGCTTGCCCCGTTCGACGAACAGTCCTTCCGTCGATTCCCGCACCAGCACGAAATCGATGTCCGCCCCGCGCGGGTCCTTCAGCGGCACCGCCTCCGGCAACCAGGCGCGGATGGGCCGCACGCCGCCGTAGAGGCCGAAAATCTCCCGCAGGTCGATCTGCGGCACGATCTCGGTGCCGTCGGCATAGCGCACGTCGGGCAGTCCCATGGCGGCCAGCAGCGTGGCGTCGGCGCTCTCCACCGCACGGATGGTCTCCTCCGGCAGGGCCGAGCCGTGATCGCGGTAGTGGCCGGCCCCGGCACCATGTTCCCGGGCGTCCACGCCGAAGCCATGGCGTCCCGCCACCGCGTGCAGCACATCCAGCGCAGGCGCCGTGACTTCGGGTCCGATGCCATCGCCCGGCAGGACCGCGATGGAGATCGTGTCGTTTGCCGCCATGGGTCTATTCCTTCGGGATATTCTGGGCAGGAACGATCTTTCCGTCCTCGTACCTTGGCGGAACGTAGGTGGAATCGGTGCCCTCCCCCTCCGTCGCCCGCAGGACGAGGAAGGAGGCCGCGACCAGTACGAGACCGCAGATGGCCAGGACTGCCACGGGATAGGTCGGCTTGCCCTTGTCGTGCCGGCGTTTCAGCAGACGCCAGTAGAGCCAGTAGAGAACAAAGGGCACGAGAAACAGCAGTACCCGCAGCAGGATGATCTTGGTCATGCGTCCTCCGGTTTCGGGTCGGAAAGCCGGGCATGCAGATTCATCAGCATCCCCGCCGTCGCGCCCCAGATGTAATATTCGCCGAACGGCATCGCCCACCAGCGGCGCGGCGTGCCGTTGAACCACCCGGAGTGCCGCTGGTGGTTGCGGCTGTCGAGCAGGAAGGCTAGCGGCGTCTCAAAGACCTCCGCCACCTCGTAGGGGTCCGGACTGGGGGCAAAGCCGGGCCTGACGATGCCGACAACGGGTGTAACGGCATAGTTGGTGACGGTGCGATAGGTATCCAGCCGCCCGACGATGTCGATGATCTCCCGATCGATCCCGACCTCCTCCTCCGTCTCCCGCAGTGCGGTGACCTCGGGCGAAGGATCTTCCGGCTCGGCGCGGCCACCGGGGAAGCTGATCTGCCCGGCATGGGACGACAGATGTGCCGTCCGTCGGGTCAGCAGAACGGTTGGTCCTTCCGGACGGTCGATGATCGGCACCAGCACCGCGGCAGGCTTCAGCGGCTTCTCGTCCGGGCGCGCGTCCGGCGTCAGATCATAATCGGAATGTCCCCATTCGGACCGGACAGGCTGCATCAGTCGCGCGCGAATATCGTCAGGCCTCATTTGCCCTTGTCCCCTTCCGGCTGCCCGAGGTGTGGCGTGCCGTCCAGGCGACCGATGATGTGAAAGACCCCTTCACTCATCACGCCCTGCACCGTCACGCCCTCCACTTCCCGCTCCTCGGCAATATCGACCAGATCATAGAAGACCGACCGCAGGATGATCGCCTGCAGATTGCCCCGCACCGGCACCAGGGGGGTCGGCTCCCCGCTCTCCGGATCGACCTCCACCCGCAGGCGATGCGCGGCGTCCAGCACCACCATGTCGTCGGTGAGCGTGCGGAAAGCAATCTTCTGGCCCTCACCCGAGCCTTCCCGGAACATCTCGACGATGTGCAGCGGGGCCACGTCGACGGTGATTCGCTGCTTTTCCGCCGGTGTGACCAGGTAATGGTGTCCGTCTTCGTCACGCCGCAGGACGGTGGAGAACAGGCGCACCATGGCTGCGCGCTGAATCGGGGACCCCTGATAGAGCCAGGTCCCGTCAGCCGTGATGCGCATGTCGATGACGCCCTCATGTTCCGGGTGCCACTGGTCCACGGGCGGATAGCCGCGCCCCGCAGACGCTGACATGCGCTCCGCCAGATCGGCGATATCCAGATGGGGTTTGTCGTTACCACGTTCGGCCAAGTGCGAACTCCTCTCCCTGTTCGGCATGGATAGCACATTTGTGTTCGACGGAATTGTGCAACAGCGCGGGATTTCGTTTCGCACTGCCGCAACGCCCAATATAGTCTCCGGTATGCAAAACGTCAGTGAAGCGGGCGAGGCCTTCGCCCAGGAAGTGGAAACGCTCGGCGCCAAGGCCCGGCAGATCCGCGAGTCAGTCGGACAGGTCATCTTCGGACAGCAGTCAGTGATCGACGAGACGCTGATCACCCTGTTTTCCGGCGGTCATGTCCTCTTGATCGGTGTACCCGGTCTGGCAAAGACCAAACTGGTGGTCACGCTGGGCAAGGTGCTGTCGCTCGACAGCCGCCGCGTGCAGTTCACGCCGGACGTGATGCCTGCGGACATCCTCGGTTCCGAGGTGCTGGAGGAAAGCGACAATGGTCGCCGCAGCTTCCGCTTCATCAAGGGGCCGGTGTTCTGCCAGCTGCTGATGGCTGACGAGATCAACCGTGCCAGCCCGCGTACCCAGTCGGCGCTGCTGCAGGCCATGCAGGAATATCACGTGTCGGTCGCCGGGGAACGGCATGACCTGCCGCGTCCGTTCCATGTCCTGGCCACGCAGAACCCCCTGGAACAGGAAGGCACCTATCCCCTGCCCGAGGCCCAGCTCGATCGCTTCTTCATGCAGGTGAACGTCCCCTACCCGGACATGGAGGCGGAGCGGCGGATGCTGCTGGCCACCACCGGTGCCGATGAGGCGGAACCGCCGATGGTGATGACCGCTGACGAACTGCTGCATGCCCAGCGCCTTGTCCGCCGCCTGCCGGTGGGCGAGGCCGTGGTCGAGAGCATCCTGAAGCTGGTCCGCAATGGCCGGCCGGAGGAGACCGAGCTGGATGACGTGCGCAATCACGTCGCCTGGGGACCTGGCCCGCGCGCCAGTCAGGCGCTGATGCTTGCCGTTCGGGCGCGGGCCATGCTGGACGGACGCTTCGCCCCCTCCGCCGACGATGTGGCGGCGCTGGCCCCGCCGATCCTGAGGCACCGCATGGCGGTCAACTTCGCGGCCCGTGCCGACGGCATCACGGTGGAGAACATCATCCAGCGGCTGATCGACAGGATCTGAATCCAGGCATATGGCGCTTGACCCCAGGACATTGAGAACCGGGAACCAGGGTTCCAGCCGCTTCGATCCCCGGCTGCGCAACCGCGCGGACCGGCTGGCCGACGCCATGCCGCCGCTGATGGTGGAGGCGGAGCGTGTGGCGCAGACCGTCAGCCAGGGCGTTCACGGGCGGCGTCGGGTCGGTGATGGCGAAAGCTTCTGGCAGTTCCGCCGCTACCAGCAGGGCGATCCCGCAACCTCCATCGACTGGCGACAGTCCGCGAAACGCGTACCGACCTACGTCCGGCAGAACGAGTGGGAGGCGGCGCAGGCGGTGTGGCTGTGGCGCGACGGTTCCGACTCGATGGATTTCCGTTCCCACCTCGGCCAGACGACGAAACTGCGCCGCGCCACCCTGTTGCTGATGGCGCTGGCATCACTGCTGCTGAGAGGTGGGGAGCGGGTCGCGTTTCTGGGGCTCGACCACCCGCCGGGCTCTTCCCGCGCCCTGCTGGAGGACTACGCGCTGGCGATCAGCCGGGGACTGGTGGAGGACCACCACAGCCTGCCGCCGCCCGCCAACCTGCCGCGTTTCGCGCAGGTGGTGCTGATCGGTGACTTCCTGACACCGCTGGACGATGTGCGCGACTTCCTGCGCCAGTTCTCCGCCGCCGGTGTTGCCGGTCATCTGCTGCAGATCATGGATCCTGCCGAACACCGCCTGCCCTATTCCGGCAGGGTCCGGTTTGTCGGCCCCGAAGGTGAAGGCAATGTCCTGGTGGGTCGCGCGGAGGATCTGCGCGACACCTTCGCCCGCCGGGTGGACGAGCGCGAGGTGGCGCTGCGCCAGATCGCGCGAAACGCCGGCTGGACCCACGGGCTGCACCATACCGATCAGCCTCCGCAGACCGCACTGCTGGCGCTCTATCAGGCCATTTCGGGCAACGCGCGCAGATGAGTGCCCTTGCCGCCATCACCTTCGCCTACCCCTGGCTGCTGCTGGGTCTCGCCGCGCTGCCGGTGATCTGGCTGCTGCTGCGTGCCACCCCACCCGCGCCGGAACTGGTTTCCTTTCCACCGGCCCGGCTGATCTTCGACATGGCCCGGACGGAGGAGACACCGGCCCGGACACCATGGTGGCTGCTGCTGTTGCGGTTGCTGATCGCGGCACTGATCGTGCTGGCCCTCGCCAAGCCGGTCCTGAACCCCGGCAGCACCTTCGAGACACCGGGCCCGGTCGTGCTGATCGTCGATGACGGCTGGGCCGCCGCCCAGTCCTGGGATGACCAGGTGGCGAGCATGACGGACATCGCGCGCCGCGCCCGCAGGCAGGACCGCAACGTGCTGCTGCTGCGGACCACTGCTTCGGAAGACGGCACCGGTCCCGTGGCACGCCTCGGCACCGCAGAGGAGGCCCTGGCCACGATCGGCGGCCTGCAGCCCCGCCCCTGGGCACCGGATCGCGCCGCAGCCGTGGCCGCCCTGGGCACGGTCAGTCTGGAGCGGTCAGCGAATGTCTACTGGATCTCGGACGGCATTGCCTCCGAAGCCGATACGCAACTGATCGAAGTCGCCCGCAGACTTGGACCGCTGACCGTCCTCGGACGCGATGCGACCCGCAGCGTCATGCTGCTCCGCTCCCCCACCGGCAGCGGCACCCGGCTGGAAGTGGTGATCGAACGTGATCTGGCCGAGCAGCCGGAAACCCTGGCCTTGCGCGCCACGGGTGGTGATGGCGGGGTCCTGTTCCGACGGGAACTGACATTCGCTGCAGGTGAAACCAGCCTGTCCTTCGACGAAACCCTGCCGCTGGAAGCGATGAACGCCATCCAGCGGCTGGAGATCGAGGGACGCCAGAGTGCCGCGACCGTCAGTCTGATCGATTCCGGCCTTCGTCGCTTCCGGGTCGGCCTGAGCGGCAACCCCTCCCAGGAACAGGCGCAGCCACTGCTGGCCGACCTCTATTATCTGAAGCGCGCGTTGCTGCCATTCGCGGAAATCAGGGAAGGTGTCGTCAGTGACCTGCTCGACACCCCCCTCTCCATCCTGATGCTGCCTGATTTCGGGCGCCTGGTTGCCGGCGACCAGTTGCGGCTGAGCGACTGGATCGAAAGGGGTGGCGTACTCGTCAGGTTCGCGGGACCGAAACTGGCGGAGAACGCAGGCGAACTGGTGCCGGTCCGGCTCCGCAGCGGCGGTCGCAGCCTGGAAGGCACCATGAGCTGGGCCGAGCCGGCCCGCATGGCGCCCTTCCCGGAGGACAGTCCCTTCGCCGGCCTGCCCATTCCGCGCGACGTGGTGATCCAGCGCCAGGTCCTGGCAGAGCCCACTCTGGACCTGCCTGAGAAGACCTGGGCAAGTCTGGTCGATGGCACGCCGCTGGTCACCGCCGAACGGCGCGGGGACGGCTGGCTTGTGCTGGTCCATACGACCGCCAATACGGACTGGTCGAACCTGCCGCTCTCCGGCCTGTTCGTTGACATGCTGAGACGGCTGAGTTCGCTGTCGATCGGCATCGAATCCACGGCGAACGCCGAACGCATGCTGGAACCCGCCGTCACCCTTGACGGACTGGGACGACGCACCGATCCGCGGGTCGGTGTGCGCGCCGTGCAGGAGGCGGCGCTGTCCGCAACCGTCGTCGGACCTGCCAGCCCACCGGGCCTGTATGGCACCCGCCCAAGCCTGCGTGCGCTCAACGTCGGAACCAGCGCGACGGAACCCCAGCCACTTCAGGCGCTGCCGTCAGGTGTCGCACGCGGGGTTGTCGGCGCCCGACCGGAACTGGACATCGGCCCATGGCTGCTGACCGCCGCCCTGATCCTGCTGCTGGTGGACGCGCTGGTGGCGCTGGCGCTGCGCGGGATGCTGAACATGCGCCGCCTCGCCTACGCCCTGCCCATCGGACTGGCGCTGGGTCTCGCCTCCGGGTTCGTCACGCCGGGCAGTCTGCATGCACAGGACAGCGGCCGGTCAGACAACAGGCAAACGGACAGTCAGGCCAATGTTGATCCCGGCGTCATCGATGCCGCCCTCGAAACCCGCCTCGCCTACGTACTGACCGGCGACGCGCGGGTTGATCGCATGTCCGCCGCCGGAATCTTCGGACTGAGCGAAATCATGCGGGCACGCACCTCGGTGGAGCCGGAAATTCCGGTGGCGCTGGAGATCGAGAACGACGAGATGATCTTCTACCCCCTCGTCTACTGGCCGATGGTTGCCAGCCAGCCGGCACTTTCCGAAAAGGCCGTGCGACGGCTGGACAATTACCTGCGCACCGGCGGCGTGGTGCTGTTCGATACCCGTGATGCCGGTGGCCCGCAGCTCCGGCGCGGGCAGGTCAGCCCCGGCACGGCGCGCCTGCGCCAGTTGCTGGCCCGCGTCGATATCGGACCCCTGGAGCTTGTGAAGGAAGGGCATGTCCTGACCCGGTCGTTCTATCTGACCGAGTCGTTCCCCGGTCGCTATCCCACCGGGCGGGTCTGGGTGGAGCAACTGAACGCACGTGCCAACGACGGCGTCTCGCCGCTGCTGATCGGCGGGGCCGACTGGGCCTCCGCCTGGGCCATGGATCGTGACGGTCGACCGGTCGCCCCGGTTCAGGGCGGCGGGCGCAGACAGCGCGAGATGGCCTATCGGTTCGGCGTCAACCTGGTGATGTATGCCTTGACCGGGAACTACAAGTCCGACCAGGTGCACCTGCCCGCCATTCTCGACCGGCTGGGACAATAGTCATGATCGACGGCCTGCAGATCGCGTTCGAACCGCTGGTGCCGGTGGCGCTGCTGATTGCGCTTGGTGCCCTTGGCACCGTCATCACGCTGTTCGGCCTGTTTCGGCAGGCGCGCGGCACGGTGCTGCGGCTGCTGCTGCTGCTGGTGCTGTTCGGCGTCCTGAGCGGCCCGATCCTGCTGGAGGAGGAACGGCGCTATCACGATGACGTCGCGCTGGTGGTCGTTGATCGCAGCACCAGCCAGTCCATCGCTGACCGCACGGCACAGACGGAGACAGCCCTCGCCGCCGTGCTGGCGGACCTGGATGCCCAGGACAGGCTGGAGGTGCGTGTGGTGGAGGCCGGACCGGACTCCGGTGGCCCCGCTGACGGCACCCACCTTGTCAGCGCGATCCGTCGCGGGCTGGAGGGTGTGGCGGCGGAAAGGACCGCAGGCGTCATCGTCATCAGTGACGGACAGGTTCATGACCTGCCGGAGTTCGATGCGTCCGAAGGTCCTGCGGCTGATCTGCTGCCCGGCCCCCTGCACCTGCTGCTGACCGGAGAGCCGGCAGAACGGGACCGCCGGATCGAGATCGTCAATGCGCCGACCTTCGCCGTCGTCGATCAGGCCGCAGAGACCTCGGTGATCGTCCATGACCAGGGGGATGGTTCACAGGGCGGCATTGCCAGGGTCCGCATCCGCCGCGACGGCGTTGAACTGGAAACCCGGATCGTGCCGATCGGGCGCGAGACGGTGCTGGCGGTCCCGATCAGCCACGGTGGCCGCAACCTGATCGAGTTCGAGGTGGAGGCCGATCCGGCGGAGCTGACCGACGAGAACAACCGTGCGGCCATCACCGTCAATGGCGTGCGTGACCGCCTGCGGGTGCTGCTGGTCTCCGGCGAGCCCTATCCGGGGGAGCGCGCCTGGCGCAACCTGCTGAAGGCCGACCCGGCGGTCGATCTGGTCCATTTCACCATCCTGCGCCCGCCGCAGAAACAGGATGCCACCCCGATCCACGAACTGGCGCTGATCGCCTTCCCCATCCGGGAACTGTTCGAGATCAAGCTCTACGACTTCGACCTGATCATCTTCGACCGGTTCTGGCGGCGCGGTGTCCTGCATTTCACCTATCTGGAGAACATCGCCCGCTACGTGCAGGAAGGCGGAGCCCTGCTGAACGCGGCCGGCCCGACCTTCGCCGGTCCCGCCAGCATCTACCGCACGCCGTTGCGCAGCATCCTGCCGGGCAAGCCCACGGGCGAGGTCACGACGGTCGGGTTCCGCCCTGCCCTGACCGACACCGGCAGGCGCCATCCCGTCACCGCCGGACTGGAGCCGGGGCCGCAGCAGCAGCCCTGGGGACGCTGGTTCCGGTCCATTGATGTCACGGTGGAGAATGCCGAGGTCCTGATGCAGGGGCCGGAACAGAAACCACTGCTGATCCTGGACCGTGTGGGCGAAGGCCGTGTGGCGCAGGTGATGTCGGATCATGGCTGGCTCTGGTCGCGTGGCCTCGAAGGGGGCGGACCGCAGGCAGAGGTCATGCGGCGCACGGCCCACTGGCTGATGAAGGAACCGGCGCTGGAGGAGGAAAGCCTGCAGGCGGAGGTCGAGGGCGCGACACTGAAGGTGACCCGACGGTCTCTGGCAGAGGATCAGCCCCCCGTCACGGTCACGGGACCGGATGGCGTGGAGCACCGGCTGGAACTGACCGCCGGGCGCGACGGGATCGATTTCGGGCGGATCGACCTGAACGTCGCCGGTCTCTACCGGATCGGGGACGGCACCCGCAGCACCATCGCCGTGCTGGGCAACCTCAATCCGGTCGAGTTCTCCGATCTGGTATCGACCGACCGTCATCTGCGCCCCTTCGTTGAGGCCACGAATGGCGGTATCATCCGGCTTTCGCGCTACGCGGAGCCCGATATCCGACGCGTGGAGCCGGGCCGTCAGGGCGCAGGCAGTGACTGGCTTGGCCTGCTGCGCAATGGTGCCTTTGATGTGACCGGTCTGAAGACAACACCTCTGGCACCGCCGCTGGCAGTCCTGCTTGCACTCCTTCTGCTGTTGCTGGTCTGCTGGCGACGGGAGGGGCAGTAGGCCACTGCATCGCAACGACAGGATTTCAAACGGGGAGACACAACGATGAAACTCTATGACCTGGCTGCGGGATCGAACCCGCGTCGCGTGCGCATCTTTCTGGCCGAGAAGGGAATCGATATTCCCAGTCAGCCCGTGGACATGATGAAGCGCGAGAACGAACAACCGGAGTACAGGAAGATCAATCCGTTCGGGAAGATGCCCGCGCTGGAACTGGATGACGGCACCGTCCTGACCGAATCCATGGCGATCTGCCGCTATTTCGAGGAACTGAACCCGGAGCCGCCGATGTTCGGGCGCAATCCGCTGGAAAAGGCACAGGTGGAGATGTGGAACCGCCGGGCCGAGCTGAACGTCCTGATACCCATTGCCATGTGTTTCCAGCACACCAGTGACTTCTGGATCGGTCGTCTGGAACAGCACAAGGGCTGGGGCGAGACCAGCCGGGCCAATGCCCTGGCCGCCATGGCGATCTTCGACGGTCACCTGAAGGATCGCGAATTTGTCGCCAGTGACGACTACACCGTGGCGGATATCACGCTTCAGTGTGGCATCCTGCTGGGCAAGGGCGTTGCCCTGAAGATCCCGGAAGAGCTTGAGAACCTGACTGCCTGGTGGGGCCGCGTGACGTCCCGGCCGACAGCGCGGGCGTGATCACCATTGCGGTTCCCGCGTTTCAGGGAACCGCAGACGGTCCGTGGCAGCCAGGTTGGCATCATCATTGCTGAGTGACCCCCATGATGTGGTCACTTGGCAGGAAATCAGGGATCTGGCGGCGAGGCGGTGACGCATGGACACCGGATCGTGAGAGGCGCCGCAGTCCGCGCCACAAGGTGCGGCTGCCGGTCTCGGTAACCCGGTTCCGTGACGAGCCCCACAGGCAATGTCTGGCTGTTGATGTCTCGCACAACGGCATGCTGATCACGCCGAACCTCTATGGCTCGGTTCGGGAGCAGGTATTCCTGAGCACCGATGAGTTCGACGGGCAGATCAGCGCGCTCATCGCCGACCAGCGTCCGGAAGGGACCGCCCTGGCATTCTCCGACGTCGAAGAGGGGCGTCGGCTGGCGGACTGGCTGACGGCGCGGGCAGAAGGCCGGAGCGGCAGTCAGCAGATCTGTTGATCCTGCCCGGTTAACCTCCGATTCATCAGCACGATGGATGATGGACTGAACGTGACCGCAATCTGTCGGGATACTGAACATGTCCACACTCCAGGTCGTCCGCCGTCGGCTCAGCCAGATTCACATGCTGTTCGCCCCGCCGCCCGAACTGCGCCGTGCCCACGCGCGCTTCACGGTCAACCTGCCGATCAAGGTTCGCGAACTGGAGGGAGGCGACGCCGAGTCGCGCATCGCCGTCGATGTCTCTGACGGCGGACTGTTCTTCGAGCCTGCACTTGGCGTACCCACAGGTACCCTGGTCGAAGTCAGCGTCGGACTGTTCCTGCGAAACGCCCGCGCAACCATCGTCAGCCACCGTGGCAACGGTACCGCCGTGCTGTTCGAATCCCCCGCCCATGGCGCGGCGATCCGCGCCTGGCTGACCGAAATCGCCGAAAGCGGCCCCCAGATACAGAACGCCGGACTGAAGACGATCCTGTCGGAACCGACGGCCCGGGAGGAAGCGCCCCTGCGCTGAGTCAGCGGACGGCGTCGCAGACGGTGGCATCAAAATTACTTTAAGCTTAAACTATCTTCGCTCACCCGAGCCGTGACGAAGAGGGCAGGCTATGAAAATCAATGTGGTCGGCGGCGGTCCGGCCGGGCTCTATCTGGCAATCCTGCTGAAACGCGCGCGCGCGGACATCGACGTTCATGTGCATGAGCGCAATCGCGCCGACGATACCTTCGGGTTCGGCGTCGTCTTCTCCGACGAGACCCTGACCCATTTCAGGGAGGCGGATCCGGAAAGCTACAGCCAGATCATCGAGCGCTTCGCCTACTGGGAGGAGATCGACACCCACTACCGGGGACAGGTCATCCGCTCCACCGGTCACGGGTTCTGCGGCATCGGCCGGATCGAGTTGCTGAACATCCTGCAGCAGCGCGCGGAATCGCTGGGGGTGCACATCGAGTTCCAGAACGAGATTTCGGACCTGCAGGAGCTGCGGGATTGTGACTTGCTGGTCGGTGCCGACGGAGCCAACTCCATCGTCCGCCGCGAATGGGAAGACGCCTTCCGTCCGACCATCGAACTGAAGCGCAACAGGTTCAGCTGGATGGGCTCGACGGCACCGCTGAAGGCCTTCACCTTCCACTTCAAGGAGAACGCGCACGGTCACTGGATGATTCATGCCTATCGCTTCCGGGGCGAGGCCGCGACCTGGATCATCGAGACGACACCGGAAGCCTTCGCCAATGCCGGCCTGCGGGAGGATGACGAGGAAGGTTCCGCCCGCTATCTGGAGGAACTCTTCGCGGAAGAGCTTCAGGGTCACCGGTTGCTGACCAACCGCTCCATCTGGCGCCAGTTCCCGGGCATCAAGTGCGAGAGCTGGGTGCACCGCAATGTCGTGATCCTGGGCGACGCCGCCCACACGGCACATTTCTCCATCGGCTCCGGCACCAAGCTGGCGATGGAGGATTCCATCGCGCTGGCCCGATGCATCCTGAGCAACCCCGACAGCATCCCCGATGCACTGGAGGCCTATGACAGCGGTCGCAGGCTGGAGGTGGAGAAGACCCAGCACGCCGCCGATGTCTCCCTGGGGTGGTTCGAGAATGTGGCACGCAACTTCAGCCTGCCACCGCAGCAGTTCAATTTCTCCATGCTCTCCCGCTCCAAGCAGATCACCTACGACAATCTGGCCCTGCGCGATCCCGATCTGGTGCAGGACGTGACCCGATGGTTCGCCGACGACGCCCGCAGCAAGGGGCTGCCGGTCCCGGACGGCACAGCGCCACCGCCGATGTTCGTGCCGTTCCGGCTGCGCGACATGCAGATCCGCAACCGTGTCGTCGTCTCCCCCATGTGCCAGTACAAGGCGACCGACGGCCTGCCGAACGACTGGCACCTGGTGCACCTTGGCAGTCGTGCCGTGGGCGGGGCGGGCCTGCTGTTCACAGAAATGACCAACGTCTCGGCAGATGCCCGGATCTCCCCCGGCTGCACCGGGATCTACACCGATGCACAGGAAGCGGCCTGGAAGCGCATCACCGACTTCGTGCATGCGGAATCCGAGACGAAGATCGCACTGCAGCTTGGTCATGCGGGACGCAAGGGTTCGACCCAACTGGCGTGGGAGGAGATCGACCGTCCGCTGCAGGAAGGCAACTGGCCGATCATCTCCGCCTCCCCCGTGCCCTATTTCCCCGACAGCCAGGTCCCGAAGGAAATGGACAGGGCGGACATGGACCGGGTGACCGCCGACTTCGTGCAGGCGGCAGAGCGCGCCGAACGGGCGGGCTTCGACATGCTGGAAGTGCACATGGCGCACGGCTATCTGCTGGCGTCCTTCATCTCGCCGCTGACGAACCGGCGGCAGGATGAATTCGGTGGTTCGATCCGGAACCGCATGCGCTTCCCGCTGGCGGTCTTCGATGCCGTGCGGGCCGTCTGGCCCGACGCGAAACCCATGTCCGTGCGGCTGTCGGCGACCGACTGGATGCCGGAGGGGCTGACGGAGGATGACATGCTGGCCGCCGCGCAGATGCTGGCGGATCACGGCGTCGACCTGATCGATGTCTCCGCCGGCCAGACCGTACCGGACCAGAAGCCGGTCTATGGCCGCATGTTCCAGACACCCTTCGCCGACGCGGTGCGCCAGACCACTGGCCGCGCCACCATGGCGGTCGGCAACATCACCACGGCGGATCAGGTGAACACCATCGTCGCCTCGGGGCGCGCCGATCTGGTGGCCCTGGCCCGCCCGCATCTGGCCGATCCCTACTTCACGCTGCGCGCGGCGGCGGAGGCCGGCTTCGACGGCACGGTCTGGCCCCTGCCCTATCAGGCCGGCGGCGATCAGGCCCGCGCGACAGCGGAGAAGCAGCAGGCCGATCTGGCCAGCCTGCGCGAAGCCGCCCGCCCGCCGAAGCACAGGATGCATCGCCTGGCGTCGGACTGAAGAAACCCGGTCGCGAAGAGCCTCAGCCCTTCTTCAGGCCATCGTCCAGCCTGCTCGGGTCGGCATCGACGCCATCGGCGAAGTCCGGTTCCTTCACCCACGGGTACCAGGGCGGCATGTCCTGGGAGACCTTCATGGAGAACTTCGGCGCGCGCTTCTCCAGGAAGGAACTGACGCCTTCCTGCGCGTCGGCATTGGCACCCATGTAGACCATGTTGCGGCTGTCGATCTGGTGCGCCTCCATCGGATGGTCGGCGGCGAGGCAGCCCCAGAACATCTGGCGGATCAGCGCCACGGAAACGGCGGACGACTTGTCTATGTAGGTCCGCGCAATCTTCCGCGCACGCGGGATCAGGTCGTCATGCGGCACCACTTCCTTCACCAGGCCACCCGCAAGTGCCTCATCCGCCTCGAACACCCGGCCGGAGAAGCCCCAGTCCAGCGCCTGCGAGATACCCACAAGGCGCGGCAGGAAATAGCTGGAACAGGCCTCCGGCACCACGCCGCGCTGGGCAAAGACAAAGCCGAAACGCGCCTTCTCCGAGGCAATGCGGATATCCATCGGCAACTGCATTGTGGACCCGATACCCACCGACGGGCCGTTGATCGCACCGATGACCGGCTTGGAGGAGCGATAGATGCGCAGGGTCATGACACCACCGCCATCGCGCACCACCTCACCCGGCTTGTAGCCGCGCTCCTCGTAATTGAACGTGCCGCCACCGCGCGACAGGTCGGCACCGGCGCAATATCCGCGTCCCGCACCGGTGAAGATGATCGCCCGGACATTGTCGTCGGCATCGGCGCGATCCATCGCGTCGATGACCTCCACCCGCATCTGCTCGGTGAAGGCATTCAGGCGATCAGGGCGGTTCAGGGTGATGGTGAGGATCTGGTCCTCGACATCATAGAGGATTGTCTCGTAGGCCATTTCAGTCTCCGGCATCAGTTGTGTTCAGGCGCTGGGCCTCTTCCGCCCAGGGTGTCTTGCGCTTGTTCAGGAATGCCTGCATCCCGGCAGGCGCTTCCGGTCGCCTGAGCAACCGGACAAGATGGTTGGCGGCATGATCGAAGACCGCTTCCGCAGGCAGGGTGTCGGTCGACAGGACCGTATCCTTGACCGCAGCCACTGCCGCAGGGTCACAGGCATCTACATCGGCCAGCACGGCATCAAGCTGCGCCTCCGCTTCCGCCACCGTCTCCACGAGATAGTGGCCGACGCCGAGGCGAAAGGCTTCCCGCCCGGTGATCCGCTGGCCCAGCACCGCAATCCGGCGCAACTGACCGGACCCGATCCGGCGGGAAATGAAGGGAATGATCTGGGAGGGGATGAAACCCACGCGCGGTTCCGGCAGCGCGAACTTGGCGTCCGCCAGCAGGATGGCGACATCGGCGCAGCAGGCCATGCCGAAGCCTCCCCCTGCGGCCCCGCCCTCGACCAGTGCCACCACCGGCTTCGGCAGGGCATCCATGGCCGCCAGCACGTCGCCGAAGTAGCGGTACTCTGCGAACAGCGGATCCTTCTCGCCCGCCTCGGGCGGCGGCGGCATGTCCTGCATCGCGTTCAGGTCGCCGCCAGCGGAGAAATTGCCCCCGGCACCGCGCAGGACAACCACGCGCACAGACGTATCGGCCTTCGCGCGCGACAGCGCATCGCCGATCTCCCGCATCATCGGGTGGGTCAGGGCATTGCGCGCGGCAGGGCGGTTGAAGGTTACGAACAGGCGCGTGCCGCGCCGTTCCACCCGCAGATCGCGATAGTCCGGATAGGTTTCGTCAGCCAAGTATCCAGTTCCTCCCCGCCGCTGAATAGAGCATGCGGGAGACGGAATCGGCAACCGGATGGATGATCAGGCCGCAGGTGGCTCGAATGCATAGCCCGCAGAGCGCACGGTGCGGATCACGTCGCTGCCCTTGCCCACATTGACTGCCTGGCGCAGACGGCGAATGTGGACATCGACCGTCCGTTCCTCGATCTCCGACTCGTTGCCCCAGACCGCATCCAGCAGTTGGGAGCGCGAGAGCACCCGCCCCGGATGCTCCATGAAATGCCGCAGCATGCGAAACTCGGTCGGGCCGAGGTGCAGCGGCTGGCCATCACGGGTGACACGATGGGCGGTGAGGTCCATGGCGAGATCACCACGCACGATCTGCTCCTCCGTCAGGATCGGGCGCAACCGGCGCAGCACTGCCTTCACCCGCGCGATCAGCTCGTTGGTGGAGAAGGGCTTGGTGACGTAGTCATCGGCCCCGGCATCGAGACCGCGAATACGGTCATCCTCCTCCCCCCGCGCAGTCAGCATGATGACCGGGAGGTTGCGGGTGGCGGCGCGGTGGCGGATTTCCTTGCAGACCTGCAGCCCGGACATGTTGGGCATCATCCAGTCCAGAATCACCAGATCGGGCAATTCCTCGTCCAGATGCATCATCACCTCGCCACCGTCATCGACCTGGGTGACGCGAAACCCGCCAGCTTCCAGATTATAGCTCAGGGTGGCGAGCAGGGCCGGCTCATCCTCGGCTATCAGTACATGGGCCTGCATTGGTCAACTCACGCATTGTCTTCGGTCATGGGAACATCGGTAAGGCTTGTCATGTCGCGCTTCGGACGCTCCTGGTCCATGCGTTCGCCCTCGGCAACGAAGTGTATCGTCTCCGCGACATTGGTCACCAGATCGCCCATCCGCTCGATATTCTTGGCGACGAACAGCAGATGGGTAGCCGCGCTGATGTTGCGCGGGTCTTCCATCATGTAGGTCAGCAATTCGCGGAACAGGCTGTTGTAGCTCTCGTCCACTTCCGCATCCTGTACCCAGATGGACTTTGCCATCTCCGCATCGCGGTTGATGAAGGCCTTCAGCACGCCGTCCAGCATGCGCTGCACCAGTTCCGCCATGCGGGGAATGGAGCTGGTGGCACGGATGGGGGGGGACTGGTTCACCACCAGCGTGCGCTTCGCGATGTTCTTGGCATAGTCGCCAAAGCGCTCCAGATCGCCGGCGATCTTGATGACCGAAACAATGATACGCAGGTCACCGGCCATGGGCTGACGCAGGGCCAGCGTGCGGACCGCCAGATCGTTGATCTTCTCCTCCAGCACGTCGACTTCCCTGTCCTGGGCGATCAGGTCCTCTGCGGCATCGCTGTCGCGTTTCACCATTGCCCGGATCGCGCCGGAGAGCTGGATCTCGATCCGACCGCCCATCTCCAGCACCAGATTGTTGAGCTGTTCCAGCTCGTCCTCATAGGCCGACATGATATGCGGCGCGGAATTGCCTTCGTTTGTCGCCATGGTTCCTGCCTCCAGCAGATTGCCGTCCCTCAGCCGATACGGCCGGTGATGTAGGATTCGGTGCGCTTGTCCCTGGGCGAGGTGAATATCTGGTCCGTCGGGCCGAATTCCACCAGATTGCCCAGATGGAAGAAGGCCGTGCGCTGCGAGACGCGCGCGGCCTGCTGCATCGAATGGGTGACGATGACGATCGTGTAGTTCTCCCGCAGGTCGTCGATCAGTTCCTCGATCCGCGCCGTCGCGATCGGATCAAGCGCCGAACAGGGCTCGTCCATCAGAATCACGTCGGGGCGCACGGCAATGGCGCGGGCGATGCACAGCCGCTGCTGCTGACCGCCGGAAAGCCCCGTCCCCGGTTCATTCAGCCGATCCGCGACCTCGTTCCACAGTCCGGCGCGCACCAGGCTGTCGTGCACGATCTCCTCCAGATCCGCCTTCCGCTCGGCAATGCCGTGGATGCGCGGACCGTAGGAGACATTGTCGAAGATCGACTTGGGGAACGGATTGGGCTTCTGGAACACCATGCCGATGCGGGCGCGCAACTGCACCACGTCGACACTGCGGTCGTAGATATCGTCCCCGTCCAGCGCGATCCGGCCTTCCACGCGGCAGCCGTCGATCACGTCGTTCATGCGATTGATGCACCGCAGGAATGTGGACTTGCCGCAGCCCGACGGGCCGATCAGCGCCGTGACCTGGTTCTGCTTGATATCCAGATCGACATCGAACAGCGCCTGCTTCTCGCCATAGTAGACGTTCACGCCGTCGGCGACGATCGCTGTGCGGAGGTCCTCGTCCTGAGGCAAGGTGTCTGTCATCGTCATCTCTTCACCCAATCCCTACCAACGGCGCTCGAAGCGCTTGCGCAGCATCACTGCACTCAGGTTCATCACTACAAGGAACAGCAGCAGGACAATGATCCCTGCCGAAGTCCGCTCAACGAAGGCGCGTTCCGGGCTGTCGGCCCAGATATAGACCTGCACCGGCAGGACGGTCGCCGGATCCAGCGGCCCCCCCGGCAGATCAACGATGAAGGCGACCATGCCGATCATCAGCAGCGGTGCCGTCTCGCCCAGGGCCTGCGCCATGCCGATGATCGATCCGGTCAGCATGCCCGGCATGGCCAGTGGCAGGACATGGTGGGTCACCGTCTGGAGGCGGGAGGCACCGACGCCCAGCGCCGCCTCCCGGATCGACGGCGGCACCGCCTTCAGGGCGGCACGACCGGCGATAATGATGGTCGGCAAGGTCATCAGGGCGAGCACCACACCACCGGCCAGCGGTGCGGAGCGTGGCAGACCGATGATGTTCAGGAACACCGCGAGCCCCAGCAGGCCAAAGATGATCGACGGCACGGCGGCGAGGTTGTTGATGTTGACCTCGATCAGGTCCGTCCACTTGTTCTTGGGCGCGAATTCTTCCAGATAGACCGCCGTCGTCACCCCCAGCGGAAAGGCCAGCAACAGGGTCACCATCAGGGTATAGAACGACCCGAGCGCGGCACCCCAGATGCCGGCCTGTTCCGGTTCACGGCTGTCGCCCGACGTGAAGAACGTCGTGTTGAACTGCCGTTCCAGACGTCCGTCCGCAATCAACTTGTCGTACCATCCGATCTGCTTGTCGGTGACGCGTCGGCCCGTGGAGTCGATGTCACGGTCGATGTAGCCCTTGTCGAGCATGTCGATGTCGTCGCTGGCCGACAGCCAGATATCGATGCTCTGACCGACCAGTTCGGGATTGGCCAGGACATGGTCCCGCAGCTCATAGGGCGCACCGGAACTGATCAGGCTGTCGAGCGCGCGCTTGTCGCGGCGACCGGACACGTCGGGGAAGAGATCGCGCAGGGATGATTTCACCAGACCGACATAATTGGCGGCCCCGATCGATTCCGCCGTCACCACCCCGTTCTTCGAGAAGGTCTCCAGTGGCAGTTCGACCGTCAGCCTGATGTGTGTCTGGGTGACGACGGAGGCACCCTTGATCAGGATCGACCCCACCAGAAGCACCAGGAACCCCAGCGCGACGGCAATTGCCCCGCGACCGTACCAGATGAAGCGTCGCTCAGCCGCATATCGCGAACGCAATCCCTTGCGCACGGTTTCCATGGTGTCGCTGCGGCTCATCCGTCCACGGCCTTCCCGATTTCCGCTCATGGCTGTCTCAGTCATATTTTTCCCGATATTTCCGCACGATCCTGAGCGCGAGAACATTCAGCGCCAGCGTGACGACGAACAGCAGAAGACCGAGCGCAAAGGCAGATAGCGTCTTGGCGCTGTCGAACTCCTGATCGCCCGTGAGCAGGGTGACGATCTGCACGGTGACCGTGGTCACCGCCTCGAAGGGGTTGGCTGTCAGGTTGGCGGTCAGCCCCGCCGCCATGACGACGATCATGGTCTCACCGATGGCGCGGGACGCCGCGAGCAGCAGCGCGCCGACGATGCCAGGCAGTGCCGCCGGGACAATCACCTGACGAATGGTTTCGGCACGCGTCGCGCCCAGACCGTAGGAGCCTTCACGAAGCGACCTCGGAACCGCCGTGATCACGTCATCGGAGAGCGATGAAACGAACGGAATGATCATCACGCCCATCACCAGACCGGCGGCCAGCGCACTCTCCGAATCAATGCCTATGCCGAGCGCCGCACCGGAGTCGCGCAGCAGCGGCGCAACCAGCAGGGCGGCAAAGAAGCCATAGACCACCGTCGGAACGCCCGCCAGGATCTCCAGCAGCGGCTTGATGACGGCGCGCGCGCGCGGCGACGAGAACTCGGCCATGTAGATCGCGGAAAACAGCCCGATCGGCGCGGCAATGGCCAGCGCGATGGTGCTGATCAGCAGCGTACCCATGAAGATCGGGATCGCACCGAAGGAACCGGAACCGCCGACCTGGTCGGCGCGAAGCGCCGTCTGCGGCGACCAGTGCAGGCCGAACAGGAACTCGTAGAACGGCACCCGACGGAAGAACTCGATGCTCTCGTAGAGCAGCGACATGACGATTCCGACCGTCGTGATCACTGCAATGGTGGACGACATGATCAGCAGCACCATCACGAAGCGCTCAACGCGGTTGCGGGCGCGCAGTTCGGGCGCGATCTGCCGACGGCTGATCACCAGCCCGAGAATGACCAGTGCAGCGATCAGGACAGCGAGCAGGATGTTCGATGTCATCTGCCAGTCGCCAAGCAGCGATGCAGCCTCGATTACCACCGGATCGTCCGCATCGCGCACCGCATTGCCGACGGACATGTTGCGGATGTCATTGACCAGCGCGTTGAGGAAGAGGTCGTCGAGGGCCTGCTTGTCCTGCGGCAGACTGGCGACGATCATCCCGTCGATGACCATTGGCTGAAAGATCGACCAGATCAGCAGCACCATCAGCGCCGGAACAACCGCCCAGAGCGCGCTGTAGCTGCCGTAGTGCCCCGGCAGGGAGTGCATGCGCTGGCCGCCGGCGATGATGGCCCGGGCCTGCCCCTGACCAAGCTTCCAGGAAAAGAGCCAGGTCGCGGCAAGCGCGGCGAGTGCAATCCAGTAGATCATCATGCGCGTCCAAACTGATTGACGGGATAGTCGCCCGGGCCACCTGACATGCCGAACATCATACCAACGCGGATGACGCTGGTATGAAATGCGGCAGATCGCGTCAGAATTCTCAGGACGAGAACCCGAAGATTGGGACCGGAACCTGACGGAGGCTCCGGTCCCGTATCATCGTGACCTGCTTACATGGACAGCTTGGCGTTGCCCTTCGCCGACGCGCTCCATTCGGCCCGCTCGGCATCGGACATCGGGATCAGACCCTTGTCCGTCAGGTAGCCCTCATTGCCCCAGGCCGCTTCACTGGTGAACTCGGCCACATATTCCTCGATGCCCGGAACGACACCGATGTGAGCCTGCTTCACGTAGAAGAACAGCGCACGGCTGACAGGGTAGGAACCGTCAGCGATCAGCTCGAACTCCGGCGCGACACCGCCAACCGTGGCGCCCTTCACCTTGTCGGCGTTCTGGTCGAGGAAGGAGAAGCCAAAGATGGCCAGCGCATCCGGGTTGGAGGTCAGCTTCTGAACCATCAGGTTGTCGTTCTCGCCCGCGTCCACATAACCGCCGTCCTCACGAACCGTGTGGCAACCGGTCTTGTAGGCGTTCTTGTCCTTCTTCTTCAGGTCCTTGACCCAGCCGAAGGTCTTGCAGCCGCCTTCCATGGCGAGCTCGACGAAGGCGTCACGCGTGCCGGAGGTCGGCGGGGGGCCCAGAACCTCGATCTTCACGGCCGGCAGGGATGCGTTCACATCCTTCCAGGTCTTGTTCGGGTTCGGGATCCACTTGCCATCCTCGGTCGGGATGTCCTTGGCCAGCGCCAGATAGAGGTCGCGCAGGCTCAGGTCATAGGCCGGGGCCTCGATCGCGTTGGCGATGACGATACCGTCATAGCCGACCTTGACCTCGGTGATGTCCGCGACGCCATTCTTGGCGCACAGCTCGACCTCGGAGGACTTGATGCGACGCGAGGCATTGGTGATGTCGGGGTGACCCGTGCCGACACCGGCGCAGAACAGCTTCATGCCGCCACCGGAACCGGTTGATTCGACAACCGGCGTTGCGAAACCGGTCTTCTGACCGAATGCCTCAGCCACCGCCGTGGAGAAGGGGAACACCGTCGATGAACCGACGATCTGAATCTGGTCCCGCGCATGTGCGGCACCGGCAAAAACCATCGCGACGCTCGCCGCGAGTACAACTTTCTTGATCACTTGAACCTCCTGGAGATCGGAAAGTAAGGAGGCTTCTACGCACGCAATGTTTCACAAATGTGACGCTTATATTTTCTTTCTTTTTTAATTGGTTATGTAATTTTTCTGATACATGACACGAGATAAAATCAGGCCTGGTCGAGTCTCTGCTCCGGCGCGGTCGCCAGCATCGGTTCGCAGCAGGGCAACCTGACCGAGAAACACGACCCCTCGCCCTGCTGGGAGCGGATGGAAAGCTCTCCCCGATGCCTTGAAACGATGTGCTTGACGATTGCCAATCCCAGCCCCGTCCCGCCTGCCGCGCGACTGCGGGCCCGGTCGGTGCGGTAGAAGCGTTCCGTCAGTCGCGGTATCTGTTCGCGCGCGATTCCGGCCCCCTGATCGCGCACATCCACCTGTATGTATCCGTCTTCAACCGCCGCCGTGACACGCACGGGTGTGCCCCTGTCCCCGTACTTGATTCCATTGTCGATCAGGTTCTGGAACAGGCGCACCAGTTCGTCCCGATCCCCCGCGACAGGCAGTTCGGGTGCAAACGCACATTCCAGCCGCATCTCCCGCGCCTGGGCCAGCAGGTCCAGGCTCTCGCAGACCTCGTCCAGCACACCGGCCAGATTGACCCTGTCGCGCGGCGGCTGATGCTCGTTCATCTCGATTCGGCTCAGGGCCAGCAGATCATCCACCAGGCGGGCCATGCGGTCGGATTGCTCCCGCAGGATGTCGAGGAACCGGGTCTGGGCCACCGGATCATTGCGCGCCGGGCCCTGCAGCGTATCGACAATGCTCAGCACGGCGGCCAGCGGTGTACGCAGTTCATGACTGACATCGGCGACGAAGCCGGAACGCATTTCCTGCACCTGTCGACTGTCGGTCACATCATCCACGGCCGCCACGAACCCCTGCCCGCCCGCGAACCGTGCCGGCAGGGCATCGATGGATACCCGGAACCGGCGCCGGACCGGCGCGAACACCGGGAACTCCGCAGCGCGGGAGACCCGGTCACTGACCGACCTGTCGATGGCCTGCAGGACATCGGGATGACGCAGCGCGGCAGCGATATCGCGCCCCTCCAGCCCTGATCCGAACAGGGATTTTGCCGCCAGGTTCATGAATTCCAGGCGTCGGCGGACGTCGAACGTCAGAACGGGTCGCTCGATCCCGTCCAGAATGGCACGAAGTGCGGCGGCGTCAGCCTGGCTGCGCGCCCGCGCCTCCGCCAGATCACTGCCCAGTCGTTCGACCGCGGCGGCATAGTCGCGGGTGTTGGCCGGGCGCCGTTGCCACGCCTTCAGCGCCGCGTTCTCCCGCAGCAGGTAATGCAGCATGCCCAGCATCGTCAGATTCAGCAGCACCCAGCAAGCCAGCGCCGTCAGCGGCTGGATTGCGGAATTCACGCTCAGGCCACCAAACATGGCGGCACTCGGTACAGCCAGGAACAATCCAAGCCGCAGCAGGCGCATCCAGTGCCCGTTCCAGATTGTCGAATTTTCCGCGCTCATGCCCTGGCCATGCCCCTTGTTGATGCAGCCCTGCGTCCGCAACGGATGAAAGAAGCATCAAATCGCGCAAGAATGATGACACACTGACGATTGAATCGCGCGAGGGGAGAAGAGCCGTTGCAACAACTGCTGATCGAAAGGGACGGGCCGGTGGCACTGGTCCGCTTCAACAATCCGCCGCAGGGCTTCATGAACAGCGCCACGCTGGAGGACCTGGAGGCCGCGACTCTGGAGTTCGACAGTGACGATTCCGTGCGCGCCGTCGTCTATACCGGCAGCCAGCCCGACGTCTTCATCAAGCACTACGACACGAATGAACTGGCAGGCATGGCGCGTCACATGCAGAAGCGCGAGATGAAGTTCTCGCCGGAGCGCATGCTGCCGGAACGCAACATCGACATCATCTTCAACCGAATCGGCGCCAGCACGAAGCCGCATATCGCGGCCATCAACGGGGCCTGCATGGGCGGCGGGCTCGAGTTCGCGCTCGCCTGCGACCTGCGCTATGCGAAGGCAGGCAGCTACCGCATGGGGCAGATCGAGATCGCGCTGGGCATCCTGCCGGGTGCCGGTGGCGTGGCCCGCACGGCAAAGATGATCGGCGCGGCGAAGGCGATGGAACTCTGTCTGCTGGGCGACGCCTTCAGCCCGATGCAGGCGGCGGAACTGGGTCTGGTCAATGAACTGGTGGAGGGCGATGTCGTTGCCCGCGCAATGGAAGTGGCGCACAAGATCGCCGGATACCCGCCCCTGCCCGTCGCACACATCAAGCGCATCGCCCGTGCAGCCGCCGATCCGGCGGACCCGGAGGCGCTGGCCCTGGAACGCACCCTGTTCATGGATCTGATGGTTCAGGACGAGGCCGTGGAGAGGCTGGATGCCTACAACGCGGGAACACTTGCCTTTGGAGACCGTCCAGCCTGATGAACCAGCAAGATGGGACCATTGCGTCCTCCGCCTCCCTGTATGACCGTCACCCGATCAATGCGGACCAGATCCTGCTGACGCTGAAGGAACAGGGCAGGAATCTGGATCAACTGCGTCCTGTCGACCTGCGTCCGCACGATCAGGATCACTATGGCGGCGAAGCGGCGGTATTCGATCTGGCGGCAGCAGCAGGGCTGCAGGACGGTGACCGGGTCATTGACATCTGCGCCGGCGTTGGCGGCCCGTCCCGGTTGCTGGCCGAGAAGTTCACGCATGCGCGATTCCTCGCGTTTGACCTCCATGGCGGACGCTGCCACGGGGCGCAGAGACTGAATGCCGTGGTCGGCATGGATCGGCAGATCGATGCGATCCAGGGCGACGCACAGGCCATGCCCTTCGCTGACAACAGTCTCGACATTGCCTTGAGTCAGGAAGCCTTCCTTCACATTCCCGACAAGCAGGCAGTGCTCAATGAGGCGGCCCGCATTCTCAAGCCCGGCGGGCGCCTCGGTTTCACCGATCTGATTGCCGGTCCGGCGCTGGATGAGACAGACCGTGCTGCGCTGGAGGCGGGCATCGAAATGCGCACACTGCAGACCGTTCCTGACTACAAGGCCAAGTTCCGGGCGGCTGGCCTGTCACTGGTCAGTCACGACGATCTCAGCCCGCAATGGGTGACGATCCTGACCGAACGGCTGGAGTGGTATCGTGCGATGAACAGGGGCACCCGGCAGACCCTGGGTGACGGCGTTCATGAACGCTACATGGACGACTACGAGACCTTCGTCGGTCTTGTGCAGGCCGGACGGCTGGGCGGCGGTCGTTTCGTGCTGCGGAAAGGCTGATCAGGCCACGGCTTCCGGCCGTTTCAGCACCATCTGAACCGTGTCCCAAGTGCAGCAGACCTCACCGCGCTGATTCTCGACACTGCATTCGATCTCGACCAGTCCCAGTTCGGGGCGACTGCGGCTCTCCCGCTTCGAAAGCACCGTGACACGGGCATAGAGCGTGTCCCCGGGCCGCGTCGGATTGGGCCAGCGCAGGTTGTTGAGTCCCGACGACCCCATCGACGCACGCCCGAAGAAACCGCTCTGTATCAGCATCCGAAAGGATGCGGCGCCGACCTGCCAGCCACTGGCGATAAGTCCGCCGTGAATTGACTGCTTCGCGAATTCGACATCGGTATGAAACGCCTGCGGATCGTAGCGGAAGGCGAAGTCGATGATGTCACTCTCCGTCAGGCTCACACCGGGCGCATTGACCACTTCACCAACCGTGTAGTCCTCGTAGTGGCGCGCCCGATCGTCCGGTCCCTCTACGGTCGGGGGCCTGCTCATTCCAGCCCCCTGAAGAAGGAGCGGATATCGCGGGTCAGTTCCTCCGGCTTCTCCCAGGCCGCAAAGTGCCCGCCGTCGGACTCCACCGTCAGGTTCCGTACATTGTAGGCACGCTGCAGCCAGCTCTCGGGCGGCGCGGGGACGAGATCATAGGGGAACAGGCAGAACCCGGTCGGCACCTCGATCCTGTCGGCGGAACCGTCTGCCCGCGCCTCCAGTTCCATGCCGCCTTCGTGGGTCACGGCGGTGTAGATCCAGCTTGCGGAGTTGTGGGCGTTGTTGACCCAGTAGATCATGATGTTGGTCAGCAGTTCGTCCATGTCGAACAGGCTGAGATTTCCCGGCCCCTCCTTCACCCGATACTGGAACTTCTCGGTGATCCAGCCGGCCAGACCAGCGGGGGAATCGGAGAGACCGTAGTTCAGGGTCTGCGGCTTCGTGCCCTGGATCTGGAAATAGCCCATGGCCCGGGCCGTCCGGGCGCGGAACCTGCCGATCCATTCCTTCTCGTCGGCGCTGACCGCTGGCGTACCCTTCCCCAGATAGGGCTTCAGCGGCACCATGTTGAGGTGAATGCCGATCAGCCTCTCGGGATGCCGGTGGGCAAGCCAGGAGGTGATGATGGACCCCCAGTCGCCCCCCTGAGCGGCAAAGGTCTCGAGCCCGAAGACCTCCGTCATGAAGCGTGCCCACAGGTCCGCGATCTTCTTCGGATGCATCGGGGCAGCCGGGGCGCTGGACCAGCCATAGCCGGGCAGCGACGGACAGATCACGGTGAAGGCGTCCGCCACATCGCCGCCGAACCGTTCGGGGTGCGCCAGTGGCTCGATGATCTTGTGGAACTCGAACACCGAACCCGGCCATCCATGCGTGATCAGAAGTGGCGTCGGATTGGGTCCGGAACCCTCCTCGCAGATGAAATGAATATTGAAACCATCGACTTCGGCGACATAGTTGGGAAATCCGTTCAGCAAGGCTTCCCATTTGCGCCAGTCGTAGCCGGTCTGCCAGTGCTGCACCATCTGCCGCATGTAGGCCAGGTCGGCACCATAGTGCCAGCCGCCCCCCTCCACCTCGTTCGGGAACCGGGTGCGCGCCAGCCGTGCCTTCAGGTCCTCCAGCACCTCATCGCCGACGGCAATGGTGAAGGGACGCGCGTTGATCTGCATGCTCATGCCCTGCCCGCCTGCATGGACAGCATGGCCGGGTCGATGCCGATACGGCGCACCGCAGCCTCCCATTTCGCATCCAGCGCGACCCCGAAGATGATGTCGCTGTCCGCCGCGCAGTGCAGCCAGTCGTTGCGCTGGATCTCCTGTTCCAACTGCCCCGGCGCCCACCCGGCATAGCCCAGCGCCAGGATCGCGTCGCCCGGCCCCGCGCCGGAAGCCATGGCACGCAGGATGTCGACCGTTGCCGTCATCGACACCCCGTCCGCCATCGGTATCGTTGCTTCGCGCTGATAGTCGTCGGAGTGGAGCACGAAGCCTCGCCCGGTCTCCACCGGTCCACCGAAATGCATGGTGATGGGCGGGGAATTCTCCGCCTCGATATCAAGCTGCTTTGCCAGATCGGCAAACTGCAGGTTCGGCAATTGCTTGTTGATCATCAGGCCCATCGCACCGGCAGCCGCCGTATGGCTGCACATGAAGATGACGCTGCGCTGAAAGCGCTCATCCTGCATCGATGGCATGGCGATCAGCAATTGCGCCTGCAGGCTGTCGCCATCCCCGGTCTCGTCTGTGTCCTGTTCCATCCGTCAAGTTTGGGCGGACGGGCTGTGCGTTTCAAGCACGCTTCTGTCCGCGGGGGATCAAAGGGCCGTTCGTCGCCCTGCGGCAGATCAGTGACAATCCGGTGGCAATCGGTGCCCGGGCCTTTCAGTGTGCCGCTCCGGTAGCCAAGTAGCTGGTGAACTTGGGAAAGGAACAAGAAGAATGCTGAAGACCCTTGCAATGCTGACGACACTTGGCCTGCTGCTGACGGCCTGCCAGACCACGATCGAGAGCGACACGCCGAAGACGACCGTCGAGACCGATGGTGTGAAGGTCACGATCGGGGACGACGACCACCAGAAGTCCGGTGACGGAACCTTCTGCCCGCCGGGTCAGGCGAAGAAGGGCCGGTGCTAGACCAGACCAGCTCACGCCTGATCGGCAGCCGCCTCCAGAATGGCGTCGACGTCCGCTTCATCGGTCATGAATGACGTCACGAACCTGACGCCGCCGGCCCCTGCCGCGGACCAGTCATGAAAAAGGAAGCCCCGCGCCCTGAGCGTGTCGGCCACACCGGCAGGCAGATCGACGAAGACCTCGTTGATCTGCACGGGTGCGGCCAGCCGAAAGCCCTGCATCGCGGCCAGACCGTTGCCCAGCTTCCGCGCCAGCCGGTTGGCGTGATGCGCGTTGTCCAGCCAGAGGTCGTTGGTCACATAGGCGGTCAACTGGGCTGAGAGGAACCGCTGCTTCGACCAGAGGTGGCCACCTCGCATGCGGCGATAGTGCAGTTCCGCCGCCGTTTCGGGATCGAACACGACGACCGCCTCCGCCGCCATGCAGCCGTTCTTGGTGGCACCGAAGGACAGGATGTCGACGCCTGCCTTCCAGGTCATCTCGGCCGGTGAAACATCCAGCGTCGCCAGCGCATTGGCGAAGCGCGCGCCGTCCATGTGAACCTTGCAGCCGTTCGCGTGCGCCAGGTCCGCCAGCGCCGTGATCTGGTCGATACTGTAGAGGGTGCCTGCCTCGGTTGCCTGCGTCAGGCTCAGCGATGCCGGTTGCTGATGGTGTTCGAAGCCGGGCACGAAGCGGTTCAGGCCGGTCTGCAAGGCCTCCAGGCTGATACGCCCCTCCTCCCCCGGCAGGGGAAACAGCTTCGCACCGCCGGTGTAGAACTCGGGGGCGCCGCACTCGTCCTCATAGACGTGGGCATGCGAGTGGCAGAACACCACGCCGGTCGGTGGGGTCAGCAGGCTGAGGGACAGGCTGTTCGCCGCCGTACCCGTGGCGACGGGAAAGACCGCGACCTCCCGCTCGAACAGGGTGCTGAAGGTCCGCGTCAGTTCCTCGGTCCATGGATCATTGCCGTAGGCGGGTGCGAAACCCTGGTTCGCCGCCGCCATGGCGGCCAGCACCGCCGGATGAACAGCCGCCCAGTTGTCGGATCCGAAATTCATGACTGTCCTGCTCCCTCGACGACGTCCACCATCACACGTTTCATGGTCACTGATCCGGCATCCTGCTGCCAGGCCGCCAGCCCCTGGGTACCGCCCCAGCGCATGCCGACCACGACCCAGATCAATTCCGGCTCATCAGCCGCGCGCCGGGTATCCGTCTCCGACGGGACCGGATCACCGTAGGGGTGGGAATGATAGTGCCCCAGAACGGCATCGCCGCGTTCCCGCGCGGCGCGCTGTGTCCGCAGCCGCAGACCCGGATCGATCTCGAACGTCCGCTCTCTCGCCTCCGCCAGATTGGGACTGGGCACAACCTCCGTCACCAGCCAGCCGTCGCCGGTTTCGCGCCCGACGATCAGCCCGCAGCCTTCCTCCGGAAAGCAGTCATGCAGGTGGGCGATGATCCTGCCCCCGCAGGTGATCGGCAGAATCAGGGACCGGTCCGTCACCGCGCTGACACCTCGCCGATCCTGCGACCGGTGCGTACATCGATCAGATGGATCCGCACCGTACCATCGGCACCGCGGGTAACGACGCGCAGGACACCGTTCTCGACCGCGCTCTCGATGATCTCGGCCTCGGCGCCGGGCAGCAGCACGCTGGTCCAGGTCTCGCCGTCGGGCGCAAGGGAGATGGTTTCCGGCGCGGGCGAGGAAGCGACCGACGGAACGGATGGTTCCTCGACAACCACGCTGTCGCCCATACGGTTGATCGCGGTTACGATGATGATCCCGGTCATCGCCAGAATCGCGATTCCCAGAACGATGACGACAATCTTGAGCACCCTGAAATTCGGCTGATCCGGCTCTGACATGCTGCAACCCGATAAAGAGACAATCACCGTGACCGACGGCGCGGCGGGCGACCGGATCGACCGCCTGCTGGCGGCAACCCTGCCCGACATGTCGCGGAGCCGCCTGAAAGCCCTGATCGAACAGGGCCGCGTCACGGCGGATGGCCGGACGATAGTGGACGCGTCCTACCGGGTCAAACCGGGCGAGACGCTGACCGTCGCACCGGACGCGCCCGTCGATCCGGTGCCGCAGGGACAAGCCATTCCACTGCATGTCCTGCATGAGGACGCGCATCTGATCGTGCTCGACAAGCCCGCCGGCATGGTGGTGCATCCGGCGGCGGGAAATGCGGACGGCACGCTGGTCAACGCTCTGATCGGCCATTGCGGCGACAGCCTGTCAGGCATCGGTGGCGTGCGGCGTCCCGGCATCGTGCATCGACTGGACAAGGATACATCCGGCGTGATGGTTGCGGCCAAGACCGACATAGCGCATCGCGGACTGGCAGCCCTGTTCGAGGCGCATGACATCGACCGGGCCTATCTGGCAGTCGTCCGGGGAAGACCCGCGACAAGCCGCGGCACCATCGAAGCCCGCATGGGACGTGACGTCCGCGACCGCAAGCGGATGAAGGTGCTGGAGCACGGCGGTCGCCATGCGGTCACCCACTACCGGCTGGTGGAGTCATTCGGGGAGGCTGCATCGCTGCTCCGCTGCACGCTGGAGACCGGCCGCACGCACCAGATACGGGTCCACCTGAGCCATCTGGGGCATCCGGTGATCGGCGATCCGACCTACGGGCGCATGCGGCGCAAGCGGCTGGCTCAGATGTCGGATGTGGCGGCGGAGGCCGTGGCCGGGTTTCCCCGGCAGGCCCTGCATGCGACACGGCTGGGCTTCGCACATCCCGTCACGGGCGAGGATCTGACCTTCGAAGCGCCGCCACCCGCCGACATGGAGGCGCTGATCCAGTCGCTGCGGGCAAACGTAGAACCATTGTAAACAACTTGAATTCGACCGATCCGGTGACCATATGAACATGGTGGCCAGCAATGACTTTCCCCGCCTTACGGGGGTCAAATTCCGGCCACAATCGGTTGACTGAATGACGTTGTTGCAGTCCGGCTCCACCATTTGCTGGAAGTCCGGGCTTCAGTCGACTCGTTTGCGAGAGGGAGAGAGTACGATGGCTGGACGTTCAGTGATGCCGGCAATCAGTCCGGAGGGAAGCCTCAGCCAGTATCTGGACCAGATCCGCAAGTTCCCGATGCTGGAACCCGAGGAAGAGTACATGCTCGCCAAGCGCTGGACAGAGCATGAGGACATGAATGCCGCCCACAAGATGGTGACCTCGCATCTGCGCCTGGTGGCGAAGATCGCGATGGGCTATCGCGGCTATGGTCTGCCCGTGCAGGAGCTGATTTCCGAAGGCAACGTGGGCATGATGCAGGCGGTGAAGCGCTTCGATCCCGAACGCGGCTTCCGCCTTGCCACCTATGCCATGTGGTGGATTCGCGCCTCGATCCAGGAATACATCCTGCGGTCCTGGTCGCTGGTGAAGATGGGTACGACGGCAGCGCAGAAGAAACTGTTCTTCAACCTGCGCAAGCTGAAGGGCCAGTTGCAGGCCATCGAGGATGGTGACCTGCACCCCGACATGGTGACCAAGATCGCGACCCGACTGCAGGTGTCGGAGAAGGAAGTGGTGGACATGAACCGCCGCCTGGCCGCCCCGGACCATTCGCTGAATGCGCCGCTGCGCATCGACGGTGACGAGGAATGGGTGGATTGGCTGACCGACGAATCCGAGGACCAGGAGACGACCCTGGGCAATTCGGAGGAGCTGGACCAGCGCCGCGCCATGCTGGAAGGGGCCATGAAGACCCTGAACGAACGGGAGCGGCACATCCTGACGGAGCGCCGTCTGAAGGACAATCCGCTGACGCTGGAGGATCTGAGCCAGGAATATGGTGTCAGCCGCGAACGCGTCCGCCAGATCGAGGTGCGCGCGTTCGAGAAGCTGCAGAAGGCCATGAAGAATGCGGCCCTGCAGCAGCGCATGAATGCGGATCGGGAGCTGGAGCACTTCGGCGCCTGACCGACCGACGCCGACATTCGAAACCGGAGACTGACAGGGCCTCAGCCGCGCAGGGTTGAGGCCCTTTTCAATGCGGCATCGGTTTCGCGATCCAGTTCGGCCATGAGCTGTGCGGTGCCAAGACGCCGCGACATGCGGGTGCCCTGCCCTGCCCAGAGGGAGAGAAAGGCGGGATCACCCGCCTTGGCCGCGGCGGTCCGCATGGGGCGCGTCAGCTGATTCTGCAGCGGGAACGGCAGTATCGCCCCCTCCCCCCCTGCGTCCACGGTCTGCATGAAGCGGTTGGCGATGCCGCGCGCCGGGCGACCGGAGAAGGCGCGGGTGATCCGTGTATCATTGTCACCTGCGTCAAGGATGGCCTGCTTCTGCACCTCCGGCACGCCGCCTTCGGCTGTGGTCAGGAAGGCCGTACCCATCTGCACCGCCTGTGCCCCCAGCATCAGCGCCGCCGCGATGCCGCGCCCGTCCATGATGCCGCCGGAGGCAATGACGGGAACCCGCACGGCATCGACGATCTGCGGCACCAGCGCCATGGTGCCGACCATCGCGCCCGGCCCGTCGGTGTCGAAGCTGCCGCGATGGCCACCGGCCTCACCGCCCTGCGCGGTGATGGCGTCGACCCCGGATACCTCCAGCGCCACCGCCTCGGCCACGGTTGTCGCGGTGCCGATGATGAACATGTCCCGGGCCTTCAGCGCCTGCATCGCCGCTTCCGGCAAGGTCCCGAAAGTGAAGCTGAACAGGCGGGCGCCACTCTCCAGCGCCGCAGGCAACAGACGTTCGAAGGGATCGGCTCCGACCGGAGGGACGGTGGGGGCATCCAGCCCCAGTTCGGCAAAGAACGGCGCTGCACTGGACAGGGCAAGCTGTCCATCGACCTCCGGGGCCGGGCGCTGTGGCGCGAACAGGTTGATGCCGAACGCACCGTTCGTGCGCTCCCGCACCGCGTCGGACGCGGTCCCGATGGCCTCCGGCGTCATGTAGGCCGCGCCGATGAAACCCATACCGCCTGCATTGGATACTGCCGCCGTCATCGCAGGCGTATCACCACCGCCGCCCAGCGGGGCCTGCATCACCGGACTGGTCATGCCCAGTCGCTGCATAAGATCGGTCCGGACCATGTTTCCCACCTCCCTCAAGACACCTACCGGCCAATCTAGTGCGCTGACCGGCAGGGAGGAACATTGACACCCCGCCGGGCGGCCCACAAACATGGCCGCATCATGCGCGCGCTCGGTTTCATCCTCGTTTCCGTCCTGCTGGCAGCGGCCATCCCCGCCGCCGCCGGACAGCGCATCACCGTATTCGCCGCGGCGAGCCTGAGCGACGTGATGCAGCGCATCGGCACGGCATTCGAGGCAGAGCACGACAGCACGGTCCGCTTCTCCTTCGCCGCATCATCGACACTTGCCCGGCAGATCGAGGCCGGAGCGCCCGCTGACATCTATGCGTCCGCCAATACCGCCTGGATGGGCTATCTGCGGGACCGGGACCTGATCATTGCCGACAGCTTGGCCGTTCCGGTGCGCAACAGTCTGGCGCTGGTCGGCAACCGACAGCGGTTCGGTCGCTCAAAGACGCTGGAACAGGCGCTCGGCGCGCTGCATCCGGGGGAGCGGCTGGTGATCGGCGATCCGGCACATGTCCCGGCCGGGATCTACGCCCGCCAGGCCCTGGCCGCGATGGACCTGTGGGACGGTCAGCAACAGCGGCTGGCCTTCGCGTCCGATGTCCGCGCGGCGCTTGCGCTGGTTGCGAGGGGGGAGGCGCCGCTGGGTCTGACCTATCTGACCGACGTGCAGGTGGGGGGGCCGGAGGTGATCCTGCTGCAGGTCCTGCCGCCGGATCTGCATGACCGCATCGAATATCCCTTCGGCATCGTCAGCGGACACGACAATGCGGACACCCGTGCCTTCATGGCATTCCTGTGGAGTGACGCCGCTCGGCAGGCGTTCCTGAACGCCGGGTTCAGTCCGGCAACGCCCAATGACTGACGCGGAGATCGAGGCCCTGCTGCTCAGTCTGCGCATTGCTCTCGTCGCGGTGGCGGGTGCCCTGCCCTTTGCGGTGGCCGTCGCATGGTTGCTGGCGCGGACCCGGTTTCCGGGACGGGTGCTGCTTGACGGTCTCGTTCACCTGCCGCTGGTCCTGCCGCCCGTTGTCATGGGCTATCTGCTGCTGGTCAGCCTTGGCACCAATGCGCCGGTCGGCGGCTGGCTGCTGGAGACCTTCGGGATACGCCTTGTCTTCTCGTGGACCGGTGCGGCGCTGGCGGCAGCGATCATCAGCTTTCCGTTTCAGGTCCGGGCGATCCGGCTGGCGATGGAGGCGATAGACCCAGGCCTCGATGCCGCCGCACGCACGCTTGGCGCGGGACCGCTCGACCGCTTCTTCTCCATCACCCTGCCGCTGGCCCTGCCGGGGATCATCGCTGGCGCGATCACCGCCTTCGCCGCCAGCCTGGGGGAGTTCGGTGCCATCATCACCTTCGTCTCCAACATTCCCGGTGAGACCCGCACCCTGCCCCTGGCCATCTATACCGCCATCCAGTCCCCCGGCGGGGAAGCGGCCGCCGCCCGGCTTGCCGGCCTCGCCATCGCCCTGGCGCTCGCCGGACTGATCCTGTCCGAAGCCGCAGCACGCCGGGTGCGGAGCCTTTCCGGCTCATGAGCCTGGATATCGCCATACGCCACGACCTCGGCGACTTCCGTGTCAATGCCAGCTTCGGCGTGGACGAACCCGGCATCACGGCGCTGTTCGGCCCCTCCGGCGCGGGCAAGTCCACCATCATAGCCGCCATGGCGGGGCTGATCACACCTGACAGCGGTCACGTCCGGATCGACGGAGAAACCCTTTTCGATTCCTCTGACGGCACCAGTATCCCGGCGGAACGGCGGCAGATCGGTTACGTGTTTCAGGAAAGCCGCCTGTTCCCCCACATGGATGTGCGCCGCAACCTGACCTTCGGCGCCCGCCGGGCCGGCGGACGGAGTGCCGCCATCGGCTTCGATCCGCTCGTGGAACTGCTCGGCATCGGGCATCTGCTGCAGCGCAAGCCGGTGAACCTGTCAGGCGGTGAGCGTCAGCGCGTGGCGCTCGGCCGTGCGGTCCTCGCCGCACCGCGCCTGCTGCTGCTGGACGAACCCCTGGCCGCCCTGGATCAGGCCCGGCGGCAGGAAATCATGAGCATGCTGGAACAGCTTCGCGACGTGGCCCGTATCCCCATGGTCTACGTCAGCCACGCCCTGGATGAGGTGACCCGGCTGGCGGACCACATGGTGGTGCTGGACCACGGGACCGTTGCAGCCAGTGACACGGTCTATGCCATCACGTCCCGTATCGACCTGTTTCCCCTGACCGGGCGCTTCGAGGCCGGTTCGGTGCTGCCGGGGCAGATCCTCGAACATGACGCGAACCACCATCTCAGCGCGGTCGGGATCTCCGGTGGCCGCCTCTGGGTTCCGCGCATCGACCGGCCGGAGGGTGCGCAGGTGCGCATCCGGGTGCGGGCGCGCGACGTCATGCTGGCCACGGCCCCGCCAGCCGATATCAGCGCCAACAACATCGTCGCCGGAACGATCAGCGCGATCCGGCGCGACGACGGGGCCTATCTGGACGTTCGTGTCGCCTGTGGCTCGGACCATCTGATTGCGCGCATCACCCACCGTTCCCTCGCGCGGCTGGGCCTTTCGGAGGGACAGCCGGTGCACGCCGTGATCAAGAGCGTCACCGTGGAACGCGACGGCGGACATGGTTCGGGGCATACTCCCATGAGAAATCAGATGAGAGTTCCGCGATGACCACACGAAGCACGCTGCCCCCCCTGTCCGTACGCAATGCCCGGCCCGAGGACGCGCAGGCCATCGCCAACCTGATTGCCAAGGTCTATCCGCCAAAGCTGTCCTATCCGGCGGAGACGGTGCTGGGACCGATGACAGCCTTCCCGCAGGGCCAGTTCGTGGTGGAGGATGCGGGCCAGATCATCGGCTATGCCGCCACCTTCATCACCGATGAAGCGACCGCGATGTCGAAACATACCTGGCCCGGGATCACCAACAACGGCATGGCCAGCAACCACAATCCGGACGGCGACTGGCTCTATGGCATGGAAGTCTGCGTCGACCCGGATCAGCGCGGCCAGCGGATCGGACAGCGCCTCTATGTGGCGCGGAAGCGGCTCGCCACCCGCCTGAAGCTGAAGGGCATCATCTTCGGTGGTCGCATGCCTGCCTATACACGGCACCAGAAGCGGTTTCCGACGCCGGAAGCCTATCTGGAGGCGGCGGTGGCGCGGAAGGTGCGCGATCCGGTCATCAGTTTCCAGCGCCGCAACGGCTTCCTGCCACTCGGTGTACTGCGCAACTACATGCCCGGCGACACGGAGTCGGCCGATCTGGCCGCGCACATGATGTGGCGCAACCCGAAGCACCCCGACACACCGCCGTCCTTTGTCGAACCGACAGGCAGCACTATCTGATCCGACGACACTTCTCCGGGGAGGCCCAACCATGGCCGAGATCGAATATTTCTACGCCGCCTATTCCGCCTTTGCCTATCTGGGATCGCGCCGGTTCCAGCAGATCGCGAAGGCGGCAGGCCGCACCATCGCGCACCGGCCCATTGATCTGCGCCGGGTCGTGGCGGAGGTCAGCAAGTCGCCCTTCGGCAACCGTTCCGACGGGCACAAGGCCTATTTCTTCGGACGCGAGATCCAGCGCTGGAGCGAGGAACGAAACGCCCCGGTGATCGGCCACACGCCGACCCATCACGGCAATGACATCACCCTGTCCAACTGTTTCCTGATCGCGGGGATGGAGGCGGGCCTGAACATCGACGAACTCTCCCACCGTCTGCTGGAGTCCCATTGGGCGGAGGACACGGACCTGGATGACGCGCCGACGCTGGCCCGTCTGGCGCGGGAAGTGGGCGTGGACCCGGACCCCCTGCTCGCCAACGCCCTGACGCCGGAGATCCAGGACATCTACCAGCGCTGGACCCAGGAAGCCATCGACCGCTCCGTCTTCGGCTCCCCCACCTACTTCGTCGATGGCGACATGTTCTACGGGCAGGACCGGCTGGAGATGGTCGAACGCGCCCTGAAGCAGCCTTACAGGAAATAGGATCTTGCGTTAGTATCCCCGTATCGCGCGCCGGAAGGACAGAAACATGAACAGCAGCCTGACAGAGGCTCTGGCCGTCATCGAGCAACTGCCTGCGGATCGGCAGCAGGCGCTCGGCGAAGCGTTTCTCGAAACCGCCACCCGCGCCCTGATCGAACAGAAGATCGCTGAAGGCGAAGCGTCTGTCGAAGCCGAAGGCACCGCCCCGGCAGAAGACGTTTTTCGCCGCCTGACAGCACGATATGGCGGCTGAAGTCGTCATTCCGCCTCACGTGGAAGCGGAACTTGCCCGGATTGGCGACCATGTAGCGCTGGATGACCGTCAGGCCGCCTTGCGCCTGATGACCCGACTTCAGGAGAAATGCCTGTCGCTCGCCGAGTTCCCGTTCATGGGCCAAAGGTTCGGTGACAGCTACCGCGTGATCGTGTCGGGACGCTATCTTGTCTTCTATCGCGTCGATGAGGCTGGTGAGCGTGTGGTCATTGTGGCAATCCTGCATGGCGCACGTCACTACGATCTTGAGGTCCTGATGCGCCGCGATCGTCCTGGACAGGACTGATTTTTCGAACGGGGAGAGACACCATGGCCCGAATTGCCATTGCCGGTTTCATGCATGAGACAAATACCTTTGCGCCGGTGCTGACGACCTATGAGCATTTCGAGCAGGCCGAGGGCTTTCCGGGGCTGACGCGGGGCGCGGACATGCTGAGCGTGTTTCCGCCCGCCAACATCGCGACCGGCGGCTTCATCAAGCAGGCGCAGGCGCTGGGCCATGACATCGCGCCGGTGCTCTGGTGTGCCGCCGTCCCCGCCGGGTATGTCACCGAAGACGCCTATGAGCGCATCACCACCATGATCGTCGATGGTCTGGTGGCGGAGGTTGAGAAGGGTGCGGTCGCGATCTACCTGGACCTGCATGGTGCCATGGTCGCGCAGCACCAGCAGGACGGCGAGGGCGAGTTGCTGCGCCGCTTGCGGGAGCGCATCGGCGACGAGATGCCTGTCGTCGTCAGTCTGGATCTGCATGTGAACATCACGGAGGCGATGGTTGGCCATGCGGACGCGCTGATCGGATACCGTACCTATCCGCATATCGACATGGCGGAGACGGGCAAGCGGTCCGCCGACCACATGCACATGATCCTGGCGGAGGCCCGCCCGCAGCAGGCCAAGGCGTTCCGGAAGCTGGACTTCCTGGGGCCGCTGACCGGTCAGTGCACGATGGTCGATCCGTCGAAGTCGCTCTACGACCTGGTGGCCGCCATGCAGGACGGCCCGGTCTCGACCATCAGCTACACACCCGGTTTCCACCCCGCTGACATCCTGGAATGCGGCCCGGCGGTGGTGGCCTATGCCGACGATCAGGCGGCGGCGGACGCTGCCGCCGACCGGCTGCGCGACTGGGTGCTGGAGCATGAGGGCGAGTTCGCGGTGCCGATGCTGAGCCCGGCCGAGGCGGTCTCAAAGGCGCGCGGCATGCACAACAGCGCGTCACGGACCATCGTGCTGGCCGACATTCAGGACAATTCCGGTGCCGGTGGCACTTCCGACACCACCGGCCTGCTGCGCGCCCTGGTGGAGGGCAATGCGGAAGGTGCGGTGCTGGGTCACCTGACCGACCCGGCGGCGGCGAAGGCGGCCCATGCCGCCGGCCTCGGCGCGGAGATCGAGCTGTCGCTCGGCGGCAAGCTGTTCGAAGGCGGCGACCCGCCGTTCACGGCGACGTTCCGTGTCGCCGCCCTGTCGGATGGTCAGTTCCTCTGCACCGGCCCCTTCTATGGCGGCAACAATGCGAAACTGGGCAAGACGGCCGTGCTGGAGATCGGCGGGGTCCGGGTGGTCGTCTGCGAGGGCCGGATGCAGGCGGCGGACAAGGAGATGTTCCGCCACATCGGCATCGAACCGGATCAGGTGCCGATCCTGTGCCTGAAGTCATCCGTGCATTTCCGGGGCGACTTCACCGACATCGCCGAGGATATTCTGGTGGTGGAAGCCCCCGGCGCCTTCATCGACCGACCGGCGAAGAACGCCTACCGCAATCTCCGCCCCGGCGTCCGCCTCGGCCCTCTGGGTCCGGTACATCAGCCGGAACAGGCGTCCTAACGCTCCCGGAAGGCTTCGTGCTGCAGTTTCAGGACGGGTTGCAGCAGGAAGCTGGCGACGGAGCGTGATCCGGTGTGGACGTCGATGGTGGCCAGCATGCCGGGGCCGATGGGAAACTGCTCCGGCGAATTCCCAAGGTAGGCCCGGTCGGTCTGCACGACGACCTTGAAGTAGGGTCGGCCCTGCTCATCCAGGCTGCTGTCCGGCGCGATGCGGACGACCTTGCCGTCGAGACTGCCGTAGCGGATGAAGTCATAGGACGAGATCTTCACCGTCGCGCGCTGACCGACCGTGACAAAGCCGCGATCCGTGGGGCTGAGTTCGGCCTCCACCACCAGCGGGCCGCCCACCGGCACGATTTCCAGGATCGGCTGGCCCGACTGGATGACCGCGCCCACGGTCGAGACCTTCAGGTCCGCGACCACCCCGTCGATGGGGCTGCGGATCGTCGTCCGGCTCTCCTGCTCGTCGGCACCGGACAGGCGTTCGGCCACCGTGGCGATCTGGACCTCGACCTCCGCCAGTTCGGCCTGCGCCTCGCGCCGGTAGCTGCGTGCGGCCTCTTCCTTGCGCTCCGCAGCTTCGCGCTGTTCCGATGCGGCACGGCTCATGGCCGCTTCCAGGCTGCCGATCTCTCCGACCAGCCGGGCCACGTCGGCCTGCTTCTGGTTCACCTCCAGCCGCGAGGCCAGATTGTCGCGCGCCAGATCCTGCAGCGTTGCCAGCGATTCCTGGCCCAGTTCCAGTTCCCGGCTGCGGGCATCGCGGGCCGAGCGATACTCGCGAATTTCCTCGCCACGCTGGCGCAACTGCTGATCCAGCACCGCCTCGGAACTGCGCAGTTCATCCTGCCGCGCCCGGAAGGCACGCTGCTCCGCCTGCAGCACTTCCGACCGGCGCTGGCTGGGCCCATCTGGAAATGCCGGTTCCGTCCCACCGGCCTCCGCCAGCAGCCGTGCGCGCTTCAGCTCCAGACCATCCAGCCGGACCCGCAGCTCCGCTGGATTCTGGCTCGCAAGCCCCAGCTTCAGCCGGACGAGCGGCTGCCCCTTCGATACCAGCTGTCCCTCCGCCACCAGCAGGGCATCGACAATCCCGCCCTCCAGATGCTGAACGACCTTCACATCGCCCTGCGGCACCACGGTCCCGGGCGCCACGGCGACCTCCTCCAGGTCCGCGAACAGGGACCAGACCCCCAGCAGCACGATGACCAGCGCCAGCGCGCGGGCAATCCAGGCAACGGACCCCGGGCGATGACGCACGATCAGCTGGTCGAGCGCGCTCATGCCCGGCCCCCTGCCCCGGCGGTCAGCCGGGCGCGCATGTCGGCTGCCGGACCGGCGGCGGTGATCCGCCCGCCCTCCATCAGCACGATGTTCTGACAGGCCTCCAGCAGGGCCGGGCTGTGGGTCACCGCGATCACCGTCCGGTCCTCCCCCAGGGCCTGAAGGTTGCGGGCCAGCCGCGCGGTGGCCTGACCATCCAGATTGCCCGTCGGTTCATCCAGCAGCAGCACAGGCGGATTGCCGAGCAGGGCGCGGGCAATGGCGATGCGCTGGCGGATACCGCCGGGCAGTTCCATGCCGCCCTCCCCCACCCGTGCGCCATAGCCGTCGGGCAGGGCCGACACCGCCTCATGCACGCCTGCCAGATGGGCGACATCGATGATCATCTCGTCGCTGGCCTCCGGCTGAGCGACGGCAATGTTCTCCCGGATCGTGCCGGCGAAGAGGAACGTGTGCTGCGGCACGTAACCGATGGCGCGGGCCAGATCCTCCCGCCCGTACTGGCTGATGTCGGCGTCATCCAGCAGGATGCGACCGGCGTCGGGGCGATAGAGCCCCTGCATCAGTTTCAGCAGGGTGGTCTTGCCCGATCCGTTGGCCCCCACCAGACCATGCAGGCCGGTGGAAATCTTCAGTCGCGCCTCCCGGATCGCGGGCGGACGTCCCGCCTGGTAGCCGAAGGTCACATTATCCAGCCAGAGGGTGCCCTGGACCCGTGCGGCACTGACCGCGCCACGGGCCGGTTCCTCGGCGGTGGCAATCACGTCGCCCAGCCGCGCCAGCGCCTGTCGGGTGGCGGCATAGGTGCGCCAGTTGCTGACCAGTTGCTGAAACGGCTGCACGATGCGCCCGCCAAGCATGTTGGCGGCAACCAGTGCGCCGATCGAAAGATCCTGGTTCAGGATCGCGATCGCACCGACCGTGGTGGTCGCGACGGTGGTCAGCACCATCAGCGAAAGGCCGAGGTGGATGAAGAAATCGGAGCTTGCGCCGCGCCGCAGCCCCTCCTCCACCGCACCGGCATGGCGCTGCTCCCAGCCGGCGCGCATCGGTCCCTGCAGCGCCAGTGCCTTGATCGTGGTGCGGCCGCCGATCAGTTCGGCAATCATGCTGTCACGGTCGAAGACAGCGCGGCGTTCCGCGTCATTGGCCGCGCGAACTACCCGGCCCGAATACCAGGCAAGGGCAATGAAGATCGGGAAGACGGCCAGAAAGACCCAGGCTACAGGGGCCGCAACGACGAAGATCACCACCGCGAAGAGGATGGCGAAGGGCAGATCCGCCACAAGCACCGCCGACAGGCCCGAGAAGGTGTTGCGCACCGTCTCCGCATCCCGGAACAGCGCCTGCCACCAGGCGGTGGGCCGCCCCTCCAGCATCGCCAGCGGCGCACCGGTGATGCGCCCATAGAGCGACCGGGCCAGGGAAACATCGATCTCCACCGCCGCCGCGCGCAGCAAGCGCCCACGTCCCTGCCGCAGGAAGAAATCGAAGGTGAGTGCGATCAGAACACCAACCACCAGTCCCTGAAGCGTCGAAAGGCCACCGTGAAACACGACCCGGTCATAGACCTGCAGCACGAAGATCGGCACCGCGATGGCCAGGATGTTGACGATGAAGGACAGCGCCACGACTTCGCCCAGCCGCCGTCGCACCGGAGCCAGCAGGTCGGCAAGCCAGTCGTTTCCTGCGTCAGATGAACCCCTGTCCTGCAAGACTGCTCCCGCGCACAAATTATGGGAATGAGTGACTTAACCCGAAGGCGAGCTTGTTATACACCTGCTAACATGCTTCGCATCAGGCTGATTCGACAGTCTGATGTCCCCCGTCTGCGGAAGATTCGCCGGTTTGATTCGTGGTCTGATCATAGCTTCCGTCCTGTTCCCGCTTGCGGGGGCCGCCTCGGCGGCACCGCTGGTCGAAGAACTGCGCGGACTGATGGGCGCGCACCCGGACGTACGCGCGGCGGAACGACGGCTCGACCAGGCCCGCGATGCGGTGCGGGAAGCCCGTGCCCCACTGTTTCCGCAACTGCGGCTGACCGGCGAATACGGCTATGAGAATGTCGACAGCCCGGTGCGACGCAATGCCGGTGGCGACGCGGTCGTGCAGACCCGCGAGATCGGTCGGTTCGAGGTCACGCAGAAACTGTTCGACGGTTTCGAGACCGACGGCCAGCTGAAGGCTGCGATCAATCGGGAATTCCAGGCGGGCTTTGGCCTGGAACGGGCGGAGCAGCAGCTGATGCTGCGCGCCACCACCGCCTATCTTGCCGTGCTGCGCCAGACGGAACTGGTGGACATCGCGCTCCAGACCGAAGGCACCATCCGCCGCCAGCTCGCGCTGGAGGATGAGCGGGTGCGGCGCGGTTCGGGCCTCTCGGTCGATGTGCTGCAATCGAAGTCCCGGCTTCAGGGCGCGAAGGAACAGCGCGTCCGGCTGGAGGGGCAGTTGCGTGACGCCATCGCCGAATATGTCGCCGTGTTCCATCACGCGCCGGAAATCGGCTCGATGGAACCGCCACTGGCACCGGACGTGCTGCTGCCGCTGGACCTCGACCTGGCCATCGACCGCGCGTTCCAGGTCAATCCGGCGATGAAACAGAGCGCCGAACGCATCGGTGAAGCCCGCCAGCAGCACAAGTCCGCCATGGCCGACTTCATGCCCGACGTGAACCTGGTCGCGGAGGGCGGACTGGAGAACGACGCGGAGGGCATCACCGGCAACCGCCGCGAGCTGTTCGTGGGGGTCCGCGCCGACTGGAACATCTTCAACGGCTTCGCCACCGTGGCCGCCAGCAGCCGCACCAAGCAGCGCATCGCGGAGACCATGGAGAACCATGCCTCGCTCAGCCGGGAGGTCGCGAAACGGGTGGAGGTTGCCTGGCAGACGCTCGTCACCCTGCGCGAACGTCAGGCACTGGCAGAGAATGCGGCGGCCATTGCCTCCGAACTCTTCGTCGCCCGCACACGCCTGCGTGGCGCAGGCCGCGACTCGGTCGTCAACGTGCTGGATGCGGAGCGTGAAGTGAACGCCGCCCGGTCCCGCGCCGCCGCCGCGCGCTACGACTCCCTCATCCAGACCTTCCGCCTGCTGTTCGAAGTCGGCGACCTGAATCTGGAGGCCTATACGTTCTAGGTCGTGCCACTGCCTGATTGCGGTGCCAGCCCGGTTCCATCATCCTGCGAAATGAACCACGCATTCCGCCGATTGCTGCGGTGATGGACAAGGGGAACACGGAAATGGTCGAGAACCCGCACGATACCGAACTGTCACTGCTGGACGAGGTGCGCCTGCAGGCCAGGGTCCTGCTGCCCGTGGTCCGGGCCATCCGCGAACGGCTGGGTCGGGCGGAAGGGGACCGGCTGATCGAGGATGCGCTCCGCGAATGGTCACGCGATCTGCACAGGCGCGTGGGGGCGGAGAAGGGCGGCGATGCCCGCGCCCAATGGGACGGCATCTGGGCCGACATGCGGCCCCGCATCGGCGACGCCATCCACCGCGAGATGCTCACCGACACGGACACCGTGCGCGAATACAACGTGACCCGCTGCGCCTATGCCGAATTCTTCAAGGCACTGGGGGAGCCGGAACTGGGCCGCTTCCTGCTTTGCGACATCGACTTCGACATTGCGGAGGTCGGCGCACCGGACGTGGAATTCAAGCGCACGCAGACCATCATGTCGGGCGCGGCATACTGCGACTTCCGCTATCGGTTCAGCACAGCGGATTCGGGGGAGCCGGGCTAGGTCGCGTCGGCCGCGCTCTCCTGCGATCCCCGGAACCCCTGGGCCACCAGATAGCTCTCCGCCGAGTCCTTGCGGCTGGCGTCGGGCTTGGCAAAGCGGACCTGCTTGAAGTCGCGTTTCACCTGCAGCAGGAAATCATTCTCTCCGCCGCCCTGCAGCAGCTTGACGACGAAGCCGCCGCCGGGTGTCAGCACCTGGCGGGCGAAGTCGTGGGCCAGTTCGGCCATGGCGACGATGCGGATGTGATCGGTGGGGCGGTGACCGGTGGCCGGGGCCGCCATGTCGCAGATCACCAGGTCGGCCTGCCCGCCGAGGGCGTTCATGACCTCGGTGTCCGCGCCCTCCTCCGTGAAGTCGAGTTGCATCATCTCGACTCCGTTCATGGGTTCCATTTCCAGGATGTCCACCGCCAGCACCGAGCCGCCGTCACCGATGCGCTTGCGCGCGATCTGCGACCAGCCGCCGGGCGCGGCCCCCAGATCGACGATGCGCTGGCCCTTCGCGAACAGGCTGAAACGCTCATCCAGCTGGATGATCTTGAAGGCGGCACGGGAGCGATAGCCTTCGGCCTTCGCAGCCTGGACATAGGGATCATTCAACTGCCGCTGCAGCCAGCGGGTGGACGAAAGCTTGCGGCCGCGCGCCGTCTTCACGCGCCTGGTGACATCGCGTCCGCCCCCCGGCGGACCTGCGGTACTCTTCGCCATCGCGTCAGTCTCCGGCGGCCATCAGGGCCGCGTCTTCGCGCATCAGGCGCAGCAGGATGCCTTCGCGCAGGCCACGGTCCGCCACCGTGATGTCCGGTACGGGCCAGAGGTCCAGAATGGCCTGCAGGATGGCGCAGCCACCGATCACCAGATCGGCCCGTCCCGGCCCGACACAGGGATGCTCCGCCCGCTCCGTCAGCGACAGACGCTGCAGGTGACCGGAAATCTCCGTCATCCGGCGGGACGGGATCGAAAGCCCGTCCACGGCGGCGCGGTCATAGCGCACCAGGTTCAGGAACACCCCGGCCAGTGTGGTGACAGTGCCGGAGGTGCCGACCAGCTTCAGCGCGTTCAGATCGAAGTCGCTGGCGACCGAGTTGGCAAACCCGGAGAAGATCTCCCGCGCCCGGGCGACCATGGCGGCATAGGTCTCGTCATCAACGATGTCACCGCCGAAATCCTCCGCGAAATTGACGACGCCGACAGGAAAGGTGGCGAATCGCGACAGGCGGTGGCTCCGCCCCTCATGCGGCTGGGCCAGCGCGAACTCCGTGCTGCCGCCGCCGATATCGAAGACCAGCGCCGGACCCTCGTGACCACTGAGCAGCGACATGCAGCCCGAAAGCGCCAGCGTCGCCTCCTCCTCCGCATCGATGACGTCGATGCGCAGCCCGGTCTCCCGGCGCACGCGATCAACAAAGCCTTCCGCATTGCCCGCGGCCCGGCAGGCGGCGGTGGCGACGCAGCGCAGGTCCCAGACACCACGACGGGCGATCTTGTCGGCACAGATCTTCAGGGCATCGATAGTGCGGTCAATCGCGGCTTCGTGCAGGTGGCCGCTGGCCGCGACCCCTTCCCCCAGCCGCACGATGCGCGAATAGGCATCGACGACACGGAAGGAATCGCCTGACGGCTGCGCGATCAGCAGACGGCAGTTGTTGGTGCCAAGATCGACAGCCGCATAACACCGCTCCCGTCGCCGATCAAAGACCCCGCCTGACACCTGTAAACTCCCGCCTGTTGGGTTCCTCCGCCGCAGAACGCGCAGCGGTGAAACATGAGATCACCCAACCGCCAACATACCAACCGGAGCGCAGGAATGTTAAGTCCATAGAACGCATGCTGCATCAGTTGACACCGTGGTTCCGGGGCCGTAAGAAGCGGCCCTGCCTGACGGCACCTGCTGGGGGATCGTCTAATGGTAGGACAGCGGACTCTGACTCCGTCAATCTAGGTTCGAATCCTAGTCCCCCAGCCACATGCCCACCGCAATACTAGGTATACAGCGAAGCTGCCCTCGCTAGCCGCGCGCCGAAGGTAGCCAAACACATATGACGTTGCGGTCTCGGTGAACGGAATTCTTGGAAGCTTGCCTTACCTTTGGAGCTAGCTGGACACCCGCATTAACCCGATGATTTCGCCGAGTGGAAGACACGGCCTGCACCCGGATGTTCTGAACCGGTGGTTTCCGGTTCCGACGGCCTGATCTGGCGTCGGGCTGGTGGGTGACCGGCGTTCTGGACGGACTCATCCTGTGGCGGCTCTGCGTTCATGGAAGATCAGACGGTCGAAGTTGTAGGCGAGGTTGGCCAGGGTCAGTTTGGCTTCGGCCCGCTTGATCCCGATGGTCCGGATGAACAGGCCGTAGCGGTTCTTCTGGTGGGCGAAGACATGCTCGACGCGGGCGCGGATCGAGGACTTCTTCGCATTGGCGCGGGCCGTGGCCTTCGGCATCGGCTTGCCTGCGGGCTTGCGCCGGTGGATGCGGCTGACCAGCATCCGGCTTGCCAGCCACTTCTCGTTGCGCCGCGAGCGGTAGGCGCTGTCGGCCCAGACCTCGCCGGACGTGTTGTCTGTGCAGACCACGGTCTGTAACTGTCGGCCATCCGGCGCCGAGGCCGAGGTCACGGCCTGGCCGCGGATGAAGCCGAACCGCCGGTCGATGCTGATGTGCGACTTGTAGCCGAAGACCGGCAACGCGATCATCGGCAAGGGCACGCCGTCGGGCCGGGTGCGGACCTTGCCGCCCACCTTCAGCGTCCAGCGCGCGTCGGTATCCTTCTGCGCCGCCCTGTTCGGTTCGTCGGGCCAGATCTCGGACGCAGTGCGGCCAGCCTTCACCGCCTCCTTCTCGGGGTCGGTATTGCGCTGCTTCGGTGCCGGGACCAGGCTCGCATCCACGATCTGGCCTGACATCGGGATATAGCCCTTCTTGTGCAGTTGCCAGTCAAACGCCTTCATCACCCGCTGCAGCGTGCCGGTCTCTGTCAACTTGTTGCGGAACAGCCGGATGGTGTTCTCATCCGGCGTCGGCGCACCGAGATCGAAGCCGAGAAAGCGCATCCAGGACAGACGGTCCCGGATCATGAACTCCATCCGCGCGTCGCTCAGATTGTGCTGCGCCTGCAGGATCAGAACCTTGAACATCGATACCGGATCAAATGGCGGGCGACCGCCTTTGCGACCATCGCCATAGCCCAACCCTTCAACCAGCCAGCGCCGGAAATGCTCGAAATCGACCGTCGCATCAAGCACCTCCAGTGGATCGCCGTCCCGGCTCAATGCTTCCAGATGCTCCGATAGTCCAAACAGTCCCCGCTGACGCATCCGATCCTCCCGTACCATCAGGGAGGTAGTGAATCAGACCGCCGCAAAATCGGCCAGGATTTTGCGGGTGTCCAGCTGGCTCCTGCGCTCCAATAGTTCCAACGGCCCAGGCAATTGAATCTTCAACGAAGCGTAGTCTTCTGCTTCCATCTCCGTCAGCCAAGCAGTCGACGAGTCGCTCGGGCTCGCAAAGTCAAAAAGTACATCGACATCGCTGCCAGAACGGTGATCCCCGCGAACTCTACTGCCAAACAAGTATATAACAATACCTGAGTGTGGGTGCGACCAATCGGCAAGTATGCTAGCGATATTTCTGAAATCATTGGTCATATTTGCCACCTAGATTCAAAAATTTCTTCATTTCTATAATTCTCAATTGATCAAAACTCAACCAATCCAAGCTAACCGCAGCAGTTTTGGCTCGAGTCGCAATCCACAAGCAGTTCGCCATGAACCGGCAGATCATCCGCCCGGTGACAGGCCCCGGACACGGTCATTAACGTCCTTCGGGATGATCCCGTGATGGGCTTCGGCGTAGGCGGCGAGCCGCGCCATCATGTCGGGCTGCATGAGTTGCAGCGGTTCCGGGTCCCCACCTATCGGCAGGACGTCCGAGATCACGCGCTGCCCGTCCCAGGAGATCAGGCCAATCGCGGCCGGATCGGCGCAGAGATGCGGGTCGGGTCCGGTCAGATCCAGTGCCACCTGATATGACGTGCCGGGACATATCCGGGCCACGGTGCCGCCCCAGCGCGTGGTGATGGGCCTGTGCACATGGCCGCAGAGCACCGCCTGCACGTTCGGAAAGCGGGCCACCAGCGCCTCCAGCGGGCTGACCCAGTCCAGGTTCATCACGTCCATCCAGCGCACACCGGTGGCGAAGGGCGGGTGGTGCATGGCCAGAACGACGGGTCGCCCCTGCGTCACCTTCAGTTCGGATTCGAGCCAGGCCAGACGCTGGGCGCAGAAGGTGCCGTCATGATGCCCGTCGTGCAGCGTATCCAGCCCGATGACCCGCAGCGGCCCCGCGTCGATGGCGAACTGGCCGAAACCCGCAAGGCGGGTGTCGCCCAGATGCCCGGCCATGGCGTCAAGGAAGGGGTCACGGGTGTCGTGATTGCCCGGCAAGGCGTGCCATGGCACCTGCAGACCGGTCATGATCTCCAGGAAATGATCGTACTCCGCCTTCTGCCCGTGGTGGGTCAGATCACCGGTCACCAGCACGAGTTCCGGCCGGACGGGGAGCGTGTTGATCCGCGCAACGGCTGCCCGCAACCCGGCAGCGGAATCATAGCGGTCGTAGACCAGCGCGCCAGGCGCGACAATGTGGGTATCGGTGATCTGGACAAGCAGCATGGTGGTGTCGGAACCTTCGAACGGATTTCGCGCGGATTGATCCCTGCAGCCTACCTGTCAGGAGCCGGGAAGTGCAGCCAGCCTTTGCTGCCGGGCGGCGCACGATGGGACACGGATCAGGCTCTCCAGGTGAACTGCCACCCGAATTCTCCCATGATTTCAGCATAATACACTGATTTCATTAACATTACTGATGGGTATTTTCTCATCCGCCAAAGTATGGTACGGTCTTTCCAAACAGTGAATATCTGCGTCCGGATCAGAGTTCGGGCGCAAGAAAATCCGTCAGGAGGGATCACCATGTCGACAGCTATGGCAATGCAGAACGCGCCGGACCACGAGGCCATCATCATCGGGGCCGGAGTCTGCGGAATCTATCAGATCAAGACGCTGACCGACATGGGCATGGATGCCATCGTGCTGGACAGCGCCGGTGATCTGGGCGGCACCTGGTACTGGAACCGCTATCCGGGTGCGCGCTTTGATTCGGAGAGCTACACCTACGGCTATTCCTTCTCAAGGGAACTGCTGGACGAATGGCACTGGAAGGAGCGGTTCTCCGGCCAGCCAGAGAACCTGCGCTACCTGAACTTCGTCGCCGACAAGTTCGACCTGCGCAAGTACATGCAGTTCAACTGCAAGGTAGAGGCCGCCCATTACGACGAGGCTGAGAACATCTGGCGGCTGAGCCTTGATGACGGGCGCACCCTCACCTGCCGCTACCTGATCATGGGCCTTGGCCTGCTGTCGCAGCCGACGATGCCCAGGGTGGAGGGTATCCACGACTTCAAGGGCGAGTCGTTCCACACCTACTACTGGCCGCAGGAGCCGGTGGACCTGAACGGCAAGCGGGTCGGGATCATCGGCACAGGCGCCACCGCCATCCAGGTGATCGCGGAGATCGCCGACAAGGTCGGTTCGCTGACCGTGTTCCAGCGCCGCCCGAACTGGAGCGCGCCGCTGAACAACAGCGAGATCACCGAAGAGGAAATGGCCGACATCCGGAAGCGTTACGACGAGATCTTTGCCAATTGCGCAAAGAGCCCGGGCGGTTTCGAGCATCAGCCCGACAGGCGCGGCTTCTGGGAGGTCACGCGGGAGGAACGGCTGGAGCTGTGGGACCGCCTCTACGATGAACCCGGCTTCGGCATCTGGCTGCAGAACTTCCGCGAGATCTTCACCGATGAGGATGCCAATGCGGAGATGTCCGAATATATCGCGGACCGTATCCGCCAGCGCGTGAACGACCCGGTCATCGCCGAGAAACTGATCCCGAAGGACCATGGCTTCGGCGTCCAGCGGGTGCCGCTGGAGACGCGCTATTTCGAGGTCTACAACCGCGACAATGTCGAACTGGTGGACATCAGCGAGACGCCGCTGGAGCGCGTGACGGAAAAAGGCATCCGCACGTCCGACCGGGAGTTCGAGTTCGACATCATCGTCTATGCCACGGGCTTCGACGCGATCACCGGTGCCTATGACCACATCGACATCCGCGGCATCGGTGGCCAGACACTGCGGCAGAAGTGGTTCGACAGTCCCTCGACCTTCCTCGGCATGTTCGTGCACGGCTTTCCGAACATGCTGATGCCTGCCGGTCCGCAGAGCGGCTCGGCCTCCACCAACTATCCGCGCGGGATCGAGACCGGCGTCAACTGGTGCACGGCGTTCCTGAAGTACGTGCGCGAGCATGGCTTCACCCGCTTCAATGCGTCGGAAGCGGCAGAGGCCCGCTGGACCTCGCATGTCGAGAAGATGTACTCGACCATGCTGATGCGGAAGGCAAAGTCCTGGTTCACCGGCTACAACTCCAACGTCGAGGGACATGAGGAGGGCAAGGTCCGGTACTTCGTCTACAACGGCGGTTCGCCCAAGTACGTGCAGCGGATCACCGAGATTGCCGGAAACGACTACGAGGGGATCGAGATGACGTCCGATACCCCGCAGAGCCCGCGCATGCCGCTGCAGCAGATGGGTGACGCCGCCGACTGAATCCCTCTCCTGAGGGCTTCGCACAACAACCTGTCGAGACAGGCCCGGGGGACGGTGGTTGACCGCCCCCCGGATTGACTTACTGTTGTGCCGATCAAGGCGCTGGATAAAAAGCGTCCATCCTCGGGAGGGAAAAAATGAGAACTACGGTCAAGCGCCTCGTCAGCGCGACCGCAGCGGCAGCACTGTAGCTCGGCATTGCGGCAGGCGCACAGGCGGCATCGCATTCAGAGACATTCAAGATCGGCGTCGTGACGTTCCTGTCCGGCGGCGCGGCCGAAAGCTTCGGCGTGCCCGCATGGAACGGCGGCAAGCTGATGATCGACATGCTGAACAAGGGCGAACTGCCTGCCCCTTACGACCAGAAGGGCTTCGGCGGCATGATGATCGAGGCCATCGAGATCGATGAGGCCGGTGGCGCCACCAAGCAGGTGCAGGAATTCCGCAACCTGGTGCAGCGCGAGAAGGTCGACGCCGTGCTGGGCTACGTCAGTTCCGGCGACTGCCTCGCCGTTCCGCCGGTGGCGGAGGAACTGAAGGCATTCCTGGTGCTCTATGACTGCGGCACCCCGCGCGTCTTCGAGGAAGGCTCCTACAACTACGTCTTCCGCACCGCGGCCCATGCGGCGATGGATAACATCTCCCTGGCCAAGTACATGACGTCCCGTGGCATCAAGGTCGGCACCTTCGCGGGCGTCAACCAGGACTATGCCTGGGGCCATGACAGCTGGGCCGACTTCGTTGCCTCCATGGGCGTCCTGATGCCGGACGCGAAGGCCACCACATCGCTGTTCCCGAAGATCTTCGCCGGTCAGTACGGCACCGAGATTTCCGCCGTGATGCGGGAGAAGCCGGACCTGCTGCATTCGTCGCTGTGGGGCGGTGACCTTCAGGCCTTCATGCTGCAGGCCTCGGCCCGTGGCATTCACAAGCGGATGCAGATCGCGCTGGCCGCCGGTGACCATGTCATCCCGCAGCTTGGCCAGAAGATGCCCGATGGCATCATCCTGGGCGCGCGTGGCATGAACGGTCTGGCTGCGCATGCCAAGGGCGGTGAACTGGTCGACCTGCTCTGGGACCGCTACAAGGCCGAATATGGCGTCTTCCCCGTCCAGGCTCCGTTCCGCATGTGGCAGGGTCTGCTGGGCGTCAAGGCGGCCGTAGAGAAGGCGATGAAGGCCAATGGCGGCAAGAAGCCGACTGCCGAGCAGATGGCTGCCGCCATGAAGGGCCTGACCTGGGAAGCCCCGTCCGGCACCATCACCATGGCGCTGGGCAACGGTCATCAGGCGATCCAGCCGAACGCCATCGGCACCACCAAGTGGGACGAAGCCGCGGGCGAAATGACCCTGGTCGATGTCGAATATTATGACGCCGAATGCGTGAACCCGCCGAATGGCATCAAGGCAGTCGACTGGATCAAGGCCGGTTTCCCCGGCGCCAAGTGCAACTGAGCCTGCACGTCTGATCCGAAAGAACTGATGCGAACCGGCCGGCACTCCCCGGGGTGCCGGCCGTCTTCAGGGCGGACCACATGGACCTCATTCTCGTCATTCTGGTTGACGGGCTGATTTACGGCGCCTGGCTGTTCATCGTCTCGGTGGGCCTGACGCTTGTCTTCGGCGTGCTCGGCATCCTCAACCTTGCCCATGGCAGCCTCTATGCCATCGGCGCCTACAGCACCGCGACCGCTGTCGGCATCTATTTCGCCTACGGAGGCGACGCCTTTCCGCTCGGCTCCTACGCCGTGATGGCGCTGGCGGCCCTGCTGGTCGCGGTCGTCATCGCGCCGCTGCTGGAGCGTGGACTGCTGCGCCATTTCTATCATCGTGACGAGGTCATCGGCGTCCTTGTCACCTACGGCGTCTTCCTGATCCTGGAGGACGCGATCAAGCTGATCTGGGGCGTTGATCCCCTGTTCGTCTACGAACCCTATGACCTGCTGGGCATGGTGGAGGCGGGACCGCTGTTCTACGTCGCCTATGACTTCCTGGTCATTGCCGTCTCGGCTGTCACCGGGTTCGCGGTCTGGTACTTCCTGAACCGGACGCGGCGCGGCAAGGTCATGCTGGCCGTCATCCATGACCGGGAAATGAGCCAGACCATGGGTGTCAACGTGGACAAGGTCTTCCTGCTCGCCTTTGGCGCCGGTGTCTTCCTGGCGGCCTTCGGTGGCGCACTGACCGCGCCGATGATCTCCGTCTCCCCCGGCATCGGCGTGAATGTCATCATTGTCGCCTTCGCCGTCATCATCATCGGTGGACTCGGGTCCATCGAAGGCGCGGCCCTGGGGGCGGTCATGGTCGGCATCTCCCGCGCTGCCTCCGTCCACCTGATGCCGGAGCTGGAGCTGTTCATCATCTATTTCGTGATGGCCGTGGTTCTGATCTTCCGTCCGGAGGGCATCTTCGTGCGTACCCAGACGAGGAAGATATGAAAGCGCTATCCGACATCCGCGTTGCGTCACTGCTGGCGCTCGCACTGCTGGTCGCTGGTGGCTTCGCCCTGCCCGACTGGGCGCTGTTCCTGATGACCATCGGGCTGGCGAAGGCCCTGGTGTCGCTCGGCATCGTGGTACAGATGCGGGCCGGGCTGGTGTCCTTCGGCCAGGGGTTGTTCTTCTGCATCGGGGCCTATGTCGCCGGTCTTATGGCGAACTTCGCCGGGCTGACCGACATCTTCGTGCTGACCGGCATCTCCGTGCTCGCCTGCCTGGCGATCGGTGGCATCTTCGGGCCGCTGCTGGCCAACTATCGCGGCATCTTCTTCGCGATGCTGTCCCTGTCGCTGTCGATGATCCTCTACGGCATCCTGTCGAAGATGAACTCGCTGGGCGGCACGGACGGGCTGAACGTCGCCGCGCCGACCTTCGCGGGCTACGCGCCGGAGGGCCGCGCGCTCTCGCTGTCGCTGTACCTCTATACCTCCGTCATCGTGGTCGCGATCGGGGCCGTTCTGCGAACCGGCTTCGACAGCCAGCACGGGCTGGTCTCTCTCGCCGTCCGGTCCAACGAGCTGCGGGTGGAGTATCTCGGCGCATCGGTGCGGCGCACCAACGCCATCAACTACGTGATCTCGGCCATGCTCGGTGGCATCGGTGGTGTCATCACCGGCCTCGCCATCGGTCACGTCGATCCCGAATATGCCTACTGGACCACGTCGGGTGAGTTCGTCTTCGTCGCCATCCTGGCGGGTTACCTGTCGATCCCGGCAGTCTTCGTGGCCTCGATCATCCTGGAGCTGGTGCGGTCCTTCTCCAATCTCTACTTCCCGAACACATGGCAGATGGTGCTTGGCGTCTTCCTGCTGGTCATCATCCTGACCCTGCCGAACGGCCTCGGGTCCCTGTTCCACCGCAGGCGGGAGGGCGGATCATGAGCACCTCGGCCAAGACAGAAGCGCCGGCCCTGGAGACAAGGGGCCTGATGAAGAGCTTCGGTGCCGTCACCGCAGCACATGACATCACCGTTTCCGTGCCTGAGCGGGCGGTCTGGTCGCTGATCGGCACAAACGGCGCGGGCAAGACCACCTTCGTCAACATGGTGACCGGCTATCTGCATCCGGATCAGGGGACGATCCTGTTCCAGGGGCGGGACATCACCAGCCTGGGACCCCGGGAAGTGACCCGTGCAGGCATCTGCCGCTCGTTCCAGATCCCGCAGCTCTGCAGTGAACTGACGGTTCTGGAGAACGTGCTCGTTGCCCTCGCCATCGCCGATCCGAAACCACCGTCGTTCTTCCGCAAGGCACGCGAGAGCGAGGCCGAGGATCGCGCCATGGAGATCCTGAAACGGTTCCGGATCGAGGAGCATCGCGGTCGGCTGATGACCGAGCTGTCCGCAGGTGTGCGCAAGCTGCTGGACATCGCCATGTCCATGTGCGGCCACCCGAAGGTGATGCTGCTGGACGAACCCACCAGCGGCGTGGCGGCCGAGGAGAAGTTCCCGATCATGGATCTGGTGATGGAGGCGCTGGCCGCCGAGAACGTTACGACCCTGTTCGTGGAGCACGACATGGACATCGTCACCCGCTATTCCGACCGGGTGCTGGCGTTCTATGACGGGCGGATCATTGCCGATGATGCGCCCGACGAAGTGCTCGGCGACCCGCAGGTCCAGCGCTATGTCACCGGCACCGCGCCTGCGGAGGCGACATCATGATGCTGTCGCTCGCCAACGTCGACGTGGACATCCAGTCCACCCCCATCCTGCGTGGCCTTTCGATGGAAATCGGTGCTGGTCAGCTTGTCAGCCTCGTCGGCCGCAACGGTGCCGGGAAGACAACCACCATGCGCACCATCATGGGCATGACCAGGCCCCGCAGCGGGGAACTGAGGTTCGACGGCGACATCATCACCGGCCTTGCCGCCTACCGCCGTCCCGCCCTTGGCATCGGCTACATGCCGGAAGACCGGCGGCTGGTGCCGCAGTTGACCGTGGAAGAGAACATGCTGCTGCCCGCCTGGGTGAACCCGGCAATCGAACAGCAGCCCGGCCTCGACTTCATCTATGACCTGATGCCGGAACTGGCGGACATGAAGGACCGGAAGGCCCTGCTGCTCTCCGGCGGACAGCAGAAACTTGCCGCCCTCGGGCGCGCGCTGATGGCCGGATCACGGCTGCTGCTGCTCGACGAGCCGTTCGAGGGTGTGGCCCCGGCGCTGGCCAACAGGCTGTCGGAGGTCATCGGCACCCTGCGCGCCAGCCAGCGGTCCATCCTGATCGCGCAGTCGGAGCTGAGCCATACGCACGCCGTCGCCGACAGGGAGTATGTCATCGAGCGTGGTGCCATCGTTTCCTGACCGGCGCTGGCCTGCGCCCGCGACATGACAGGCAACGGCGGCCCCGCTGGCAATTGCGGAGCAAGCGTCGCGGCTGGTAGCCTGCCGCCACGATCATGGTGCCTCCCCAGCCGCGATCCATTCCAGTACCCAAGAGGCAGAGTTGATGACAGACATTAAGGTTGAAACCCTCCCCCCCTCGCCCGAGACCACGGACCCGCGCATTCCGTCGCGCGACCAGGTGGTGGTCCGTGATCTGGTCGAGCGCTGGAACCGGGAAGCGCCGGAGAAGGTCTTCGCGGTGCTGGACGACGGCAGCACCTGGACCTATGCCGAACTGCGCGATCTGGTGATCCAGACGGCGCTGGGCCTGCAGCAGCAGGGCGTGAAGCAGGGCGACCACGTGATCGTCTGGCTGCCGAACACGCCGGCCAATGTCCGCATCTTCCTGGCGCTGAACTACATCGGCGCGGTCTATGTCGGCATCAACACGAGCTATCGCGGCAACCTGCTGGCGCATGTGGTCAATATCTCCGACGCGCGCCTGATCGTGGCGCACGCGGACCTGGCTCCGCGCCTGTCGGAGGTCGACACGGCGAAGCTGGAGCGGCTGATCTGCGTCGGTGATGCGGTCACGGTGGAGGGGCTGGACTGCACCACCTATGACGCGGCCCTGCTGCCGACGTCCGGCACACTGGCAGCGCCCGAGCGCAGCATCGAACCCTGGGACCCGCATCAGATCATCTTCACCTCCGGCACCACCGGCCCGTCGAAGGCAGTGCTGTGTTCCTACCTGCACATCTATTCCAATGCGGGGCCGGAATCCTGGCCCTGCATCACGGGGGAGGACCGCTACCTGGTGAACCTGCCGCTGTTCCACATCGGCGGAACGGGCATCACCTACAACATGCTGGTGCGCGGTGGCTCCATCACGCTGGTGGAGCGGTTCGATACCGCCTCCTTCTGGGACGTGATCCGGCGAACGGAGACCACGGCGACCTTCCTGCTGGGGGTGATGGCACAGTTCATCGAGAAGATTCCCCCTGCCCCGGACGATGCCGACAACCCGTTGCGGGTGATGTTCATGGTGCCGCTGGCCGGTGACATCAAGGCCTTCGCGAAGCGCTTCGGGGTGGAGGTCTACACGATCTTCAACATGACCGAGGTCTCCACGCCGATCTTCTCCGAACCCAACCCGGAGATTCGTGGCACCTGCGGCAAGGCACGTGATGGCGTAGAGGTCCGGCTGGTCGATGACAACGACTGCGAGGTGCCGGTGGGCGAGATCGGCGAGATGATGATCCGCACCGACCGGCCCTGGGGCATGAACTCCGGCTACTACAACAACCCGGAGGCCACGGCGAAGGCCTGGCGGAACGGCTGGTTCCATACCGGCGACGCCTTCCGCATGGATGCAGAAGGCAATTTCTACTTCGTCGACCGGATGAAGGACGCGATCCGCCGCCGGGGCGAGAACATCTCCTCCTTCGAGGTGGAGGCTGATGTCGGCGCCCATCCGGCGGTACGCGAAGTCGCCGCCATTGCCGTCCCGAACGAGATGAGCGAGGACGAGGTGATGGTTGTCGTCGCGCCTGTCGAAGGACAGAAGATCGATCCCGTCGATCTGATCGAGTTCCTGCGCCCGCGCATGGCGCACTTCATGGTGCCGCGCTACATCCGCATCGTCGATGAACTGCCGAAGACGCCGACGGCCAAGGTCCAGAAGGCCATGCTGCGGGAAGAAGCGGTGACGCCGGATACCTGGGACCGGGAGGCTGCGGGCATCCGCCTGAAGGGGGATCGATTCTCGAAGGCGTCCTGACAGGGACGGCGCACGACAACAGAATTTGGGGAGGAAGAACATGACTGCATACGGGAATTATCCGGAACTGGGCGTCACGCTGGACAACCACGTCGCCGTGGTCGAGATCCAGCGCCCACCGCACAATTTCTTCAACTTCGAACTGATCGGGGCCATCGCCGACTGTTTCGAGGATCTGGGGCGGGAGGCGGACTGCCGGGCCATCGTGCTCTGCGCGCAGGGCAAGTCATTCTGTGCCGGTGCCGACTTCAGCGGCGACGACAGCAAGAACATCGGCAAGGGCGGCAACCTGTATCAGGAGGCCGTGCGCCTGTTCCGCACGCCGAAGCCGGTGATCGGCGCCATCCAGGGCGCGGCCATCGGCGGTGGCCTGGGTCTGGCCATGATGCCGGATTTCCGCGTTGCCTGCCCGGAGGCACGTTTCGCCGCCAACTTCACGCGGCTCGGCTTCCATCCCGGCTTCGGCCTGACCACGACCCTGCCGGAAGTCATCGGCACGTCGAAGGCGAACCTGATGTTCTACACCTCCCGCCGCATCAAGGGCGAGGAAGCGGCAGAGATGGGCCTGGTCGACGTGCTGGTGCCGCAGGAGAAACTGCGCGATGCCGCCATGGAACTGGCTGCCGAGATCGCCGAGAACTCACCGCTGGGCGTTCTGGAGACCCGCGCCACCATGCGCAAGGGACTGGCCGAACGGGTCAAGGCCGCCACCGATCACGAGCTTGCCATTCAGGACAAGCTGCGCACCACGGAGGATTTCGGCGAAGGCATCAAGGCCACCGCCGAACGCCGCGTCCCGAACTTCAAGGGACGTTGAAACCGGGAAAGGGAGAGACCATCGCCCTTCGGGTCAGAGGGTCTCTTCCGTCCCCAGGATTGCCGTCACCTGGCTGGACAGGTAACCGCCGCTGCCATGGGCGAGGGCCAGTTTCGCACCCTCTACCTGACGGGCACCGGCGACTCCGGTGATCTGCTGCACGGCCTCCACCAGGGTGAACAGGCCGTACATGCCGGGATGCACGCAGGACAGGCCGCCGCCATTGGTGTTCACGGGCTGAGCGCCGCCGGGGGCAGTGTGGCCGTTCTCGAAGAAGGCCCCGCCCTCGCCCTTCGCGCAGAACCCCAGATCCTCCATGAACAGGACCGGGTTGATGGTGAAGGCGTCGTAGAGTTCCACGACATCGATATCCTTCGGACCAACGCCTGCCTGGGCAAAGGCCTGTGGCCCGCTTTCGGAGGCGGCAGTGACAGTCAGGTCGGGCATCTGCGAGATATTGTGGTGGAACGTCGCCGCCGCAGCGCCGAGCACATAGGCGGGCTTTGACTTGTGGTCCTTCGCGCGGTCGGCACGGGTCACGACGATTGCCGCGCCCCCATCCGTCACCAGGCAGCAGTCCCGCACCCCCAGAGGCGTGGAAACGCGCCGTGCCTGCAGCACATCGTCCACCGTCAGATCCCCCTGCATATGGGCGTCGGGGTTCAGGTTGGCCCATTGCCGGGCGGAGACGGCGACTTCGGCCAGTTGCTCCGGCGTCGTGCCGTACTCGTGCATGTGCCGCGCGGCGGCAAGCGCATAGGCGCTGACCGGCAGGCGCGGCCTGTAGGGGCCTTCGTAGGGGTCGGCACCGCTTGGCGTCACCAGCTTTCCCGCACCCGACAACTGGTTGCTGCCATAGGCGATCAGCGCCACGTCACACAGACCGGCATCAAGCGCCAGACAGGCCGACTGCAGGTGTGTCAGGAAGGCGGAGCCGCCGGTCCGGTTGTTCTCCGTGATCTTCGGCTGAATGCCGAGATACTCCGTGAACGTCAGCCCGGACAGGAAGTTGTCAGGCAGACAGATGTAAAGGGCATCCACATCGCCCGGCGTGATGCCCGCGTCGCGCAGGGCGCGGATGCTGGCATTCACCGCGATGTCCATGCTGCTGAGGCCGGGGTTGCGCCCGATGCCGAAGGTGGCGGCGCCGGTGATTGCGGTCTTGCCGCGCGGAAATCCATTCATGATCTGATCCTCGGGGTCAATGCAGCGTTCAGGCGGGGTCGAAGACGACGATGGGGGTCCCGTCCTCGTCTGCCACCCTGGCCTTGACCGCCATGCCGATCTGCACGTCCTCGGCCGCAAGCCCCTCGACCCGGCTCATCATGCGCGGGCCTTCCTCCAAGTCGATCAGCGCGACATTGTAGGACGGCGTCGGCGGGCGCTGGCCGATGGCTGTCGTCGAATAGACCGTGCCCCGCCCCGATGCGGCGACCCATTCAAGATCGGTGTTTCCCGTCACCGGCTCGGCGACGCGGGGATAGAACATGCAGCGCCCGCTGGACCGGCTGCGCAGCAGCATGAATCGCCCTTCGGCAAGATGCGCGCGGTATTCCTCCTCCGGCCTGATACCGGACAACTCCTCGGTCATCGTCTCTCCTCCCCCGATTGACTGGACCTCCGCCGAGAGTGACCGAACGGGGCTGACAGCACAATGGCGGCGCGCGCATGTTACCCTTGTGGTCATGATTGCCATGACCCGGCCAGACAGGGGGGAACAGCCAGCATGAAGATCGCCATCCTCGACGACTACCAGAACGTCGCCCGCGCCTACGCCGACTGGACCCGCCTGCCGCCGCATGCCGAGCTGATCGTGGTGAACGAGAACATTCCCGATCCGGATGCCCTCGCCGCCCGGCTGGGTGATGTGGATATCCTGTGCGTGATGCGGGAACGCACGCCGATCACGGCGGCGCTGATGCAGCGCCTGCCCGGCCTGAAACTGATCGTGACCACCGGCATGTGGAATGCCGCCATCGACATGGACGCCGCAAGCGCCCGCAACATCACCGTCTGCGGAACGGAGGGGCCGGGCCACCCGACGGCGGAACTGACCTTCACGCTGCTGCTGATGCTGGCCCGCCGGATGCCGCAGCAGATGGCGGCCCTGGCAAGCGGCGGCTGGCAACCGCAGGAGATCGGGCACAGCCTGGCGGGCAGCACGCTCGGCCTCATCGGCCTTGGCAAGCTGGGCGGGCGCGTTGCCGGCTACGCGCAGGCTTTCGGCATGAACGTGCTGGCGTGGAGCGCGAACCTGACCGAATCCCGTGCGGCGGAAGTCGGCGTGAAACGTGTTTCATTCGACGAACTGCTGGCCAGTTCCGACCATGTCTCGGTGCATGTCCGGCTGTCGGAGCGGACGGAGGGGCTGCTTGACGCCGACGCGATCAGCCGGATGAAACGGGGCGCGACCCTGATCAACACCTCGCGCGGCCCCATCATCGATGTGCCCGCCATGATCGCCGCACTGGAGTCAGGTGCCCTGTCCGGTGCCGGTATCGATGTCTATGCGCAAGAGCCCCTGCCCGCCGACGATCCGATCCGGAAGGCACCCAACGTGATCCTGACGCCCCACGTGGGCTATGTCTCCGAGGATACCTGGCAGATGTTTCACGAGAAGATGCTGGAAGACATCCTTGCCTTCATCGACGGCAAACCTGTCCGTGTCATCAGCACCTAGAGCGTTCCGTCGAATGATGGAATCGGCCACGCGGCACGGCTGGGCACCCGGGTCAGGCCCGGGCACGACGTGGTTGGGGGTGGCGAAGTGATCTCTCACTCCCCACCCCACCACGACGCCCGCGGACCTGATCCGCGGGCCCAGTCGCCCATCGTGACGTTGTTCGGCCGGGTACCCGGGTCTGGCCCGGGCTCGTCGTGCTGGCAGGTAGAAGACAGCCGCGATCAGCCTGCGGCTTCGATCTTGTCCTGGGTCTTGGTCTCGAAGTCGCTGGCGTCATGGCGCTCGCGCAGCTGCGAGGAAGGCTCGCCCATGGCACGATTGACCATGCGGCCCCGCTTCACGGCCGGACGCTGTCCGATCTGCTTGGTCCAGCGCACCATGTTCTTGTAGGACGAGGCATCCAGGAACTCTGCCGCCTCGTAGACCGCGTTGTTGATCACCGCGCCATACCAGGGCCAGATCGCCATGTCGGCAATCGTGTACTCGTCACCGGCAATGTACTCGTTGTCGGCAAGCTGACGGTCGAGCACGTCGAGCTGGCGCTTCACCTCCATCGCGAAACGGTCGATGCAATATTCGATCTTCACCGGCGCATAGGCATAGAAGTGGCCGAAGCCGCCGCCCAGATAGGGTGCGCTGCCCATCTGCCAGAACAGCCAGTTCAGGGTCTCGGTCCGCTTCGCCGGATCCTTCGGCAGGAACTCACCGAACTTCTCGGCCAGGTACAGCAGGATGGAGCCGGATTCGAAGACCCGCGTCGGGGTCGCGGTGCTGTGATCCACCAGCGCCGGAATCTTGGAATTCGGGTTGGCCGCGACGAAGCCGCTGCCGAACTGTTCGCCGTCACGGATATTCACCAGCCAGGCGTCGTACTCGGCACCCGTGTGGCCCTTGGCCAGCAGTTCCTCCAGCAGCACCGTCACCTTGACGCCGTTCGGCGTGGCCAGGGAGTAGAGCTGCAGCGGGTGCTTGCCGACCGAAAGTTCCTTCTGGTGCGTCGGCCCGGCGATGGGACGGTTGATATTGGCGAAGGCACCGCCGTTCTCCTGTTCCCACTTCCAGACCTTCGGCGGCGTATAGGACGTTGCATCATTCATCGTGTGACATCTTTCATTCTGAATTCGGGTAACCGCGGTTTCTTCTCCGCCCACTCCGCAGGAGAGGCACGCATTGTTGCAAACGGTGCCCCTGTCGTGAAGCGGCCACCGACTGATCTAGCCCCCCTGAACCGAAAGGAAAGTCTGACGCACGGGCGCGTGATCGGACGTCCGGGGCTTGAATTGAGTGCTCTGCCACCGGAAAGTGCCCGCGCAGGTTTTTCGAGGGAGAACAGGTCATGGCCGCGGATGGCAGCAAGGCAGCAATCGACAAGGAGGCCTTGCGCCGGAAATACCGCCAGGAGCGCGACAAGCGGCTGCGGCCCGATGGCAATGCCCAGTATCTGGAACTGAAGGGGCAGCTGGCGCACTACCTGGATGATCCATACACGCCACGGGTCGAGCGGGAGCCGGTGACGGACCACGTCACCTTCGCCTTCATCGGCGGCGGCTTCGCCGGGCTGGTCACTGGCGCACGACTGACAGAGGCAGGGGTCCGGGACATCCGGATCATCGAGAAGGGTGGCGACTTCGGCGGCACCTGGTACTGGAACCGCTATCCCGGCGCGAAGTGTGACACGGCCTCCATGGTCTACATGCCGCTGCTGGAGGAAACCGGTCACATGCCGACCGAGAAATACGCCCATGCGCCGGAGATCCTGGCCCACTGCCAGCGCATCGGGCGCCAGTACGGCCTGTACGACAATGCGCTGTTCCACACCGAGGTCTCGGCACTGGAATGGGACGAGGCAGCCACACGCTGGCGGATCGAGACCAATCGCGGCGACCGTTTCACCGCACAGTTCGTCGGCATGGGAACGGGTCCGCTGCATGTACCGAAGCTGCCCGGAATTCCGGGGGTCGAGGACTTCCGGGGGCATTCGTTCCATACCAGCCGCTGGGACTATGACTATACCGGCGGCGACCCGTCCGGCGCGCCGCTGGAGAAGCTGGCGGACAAGCGCGTCGCGATCATCGGCACCGGTGCCACATCCGTTCAGTGCGTGCCGCACCTGGCGCGCGCCTGCGCCGAGCTGTTCGTGTTTCAGCGCACGCCGTCCTCCGTCGATGTCCGCGACAACCGCCCCATCGATGCCGACTGGTTCGCGGAGATCGCGACGCCGGGATGGCAGCAGCGCTGGCTGGAGAACTTCACCGACAATCAGACCGGCGGCCAGGCCAGCGAGGATCTGGTGCAGGACGGCTGGACCGATCTGGCACGGCGCATACGCACGAAGATCATGCAACTCCCCCCGGACCAGATAACCCCGCAGAACATGCTTGCCGCCTGGGAGGATGCCGACTTCGAGAAGATGGAGGAGATCCGCGCCCGCGCCGAGGCCATCGTCAATGACCCGGAAACCGCCGAGAACCTGAAGGCCTGGTACCGGCAGCTCTGCAAGCGGCCCTGCTTTCACGATGCCTACCTGCAGGCGTTCAACGAACCCGGCACGCATCTGATCGACACGGATGGCAAGGGCGTGGAACGGATCACGGCGACGGGTGTCGTCGTGGCGGGCACCGAGTATCCCGTCGACTGCATCATCTATGCTTCCGGCTTCGAGGTCGGGACCGAGTACCATCGCCGGGCCGGTTTCGACCTGAAGGGACGGAACGGCAAGCTGCTGTCCGAACACTGGTCGGAGGGGATGCGGACCAAGCACGGCATCCACGTGCACGGCTTTCCCAATGCCTTCATCGTGCAGCCGACCCAGGGCGCCAACCTGATCTCCAACGTGCCGCACAACCTGACCGAGTCAGGCCGGACGATTGCCGCCATCGTCCAGCATGCGCTGGCAAACGGCGCGTCGGAGGTGGAGGTGACGGCAGAGGCCGAACAGGCCTGGATCGACCTGCTGCTGACCGGGTCAGGACGCATGATCGGCGCATCGCCGGACTGCACGCCTGGCTATTACAACAACGAAGGCCAGGAACCGACAGCGGAATCCCGGCTGCGGGTCGGCTATCCGGCCGGGGCCTCCGCCTATTTCAGGTACCTGAAGGGCTGGCGGGACAAGGGCGATTTCGACGGTCTGGCATTCACCTAGCGTGTTCCGGGGTTCAAGTGTTGCGACAGACACAGACCTGGTTGGTCAGGAACCCCGGACCGCGAAAACGCCTTTCAGCCCCTCGGGCATACCCGAACCGCGCCGCCCCCAGGCATAGGCACCGACAACGACCAGCAATGCAATGATGTAGGGCAGGCTGGCCAGGACGTGGCTGGAAAGGACGAAACCGCCCGCCTGGAGCCGGGTCACCGCCGCTTCCGCGCCGCCGAAGACAAGCACCGTCGGCAGTACGAGATAGGGATTCCAGCGCGCGACGATCACCAGCCCCACGGCCACGAGCCCCCTGCCCTTGGTCATCTCCTGCGCCCAGGTCTGCGTATAGTCGACGGAAAGCACCGCCCCGCCGACACCGGCAAGGAACCCGCCCAGCAGGACCCCGGAGACCTGGATGCGCGGCACGGACAGCCCCGCGGCGCGCGCCGCCTCCGGTGCCTCGCCGACCGTCCTCCAGGCCAGACCCGTGCGGGTGCGGTAGAGCAGAAAGCCCGCCAGCAGGACAAGCAGGACAGCGGCGAGCGCGGTCCAGCTCAGATTGTCCAGCAATTGTGCCAGTACCGGGCTGTCGCCGAGCCATGAACCGCCGAGACTGCCGCTGGCATCCACCTGGCCGCCGACGAAGGCGCGGCCGTAAAAGGACGTGATGCCGAGTCCGATCATCCAGACGGCCAGCCCGCTGCCGAACTGGTTTGCCCCAAGCCCGATGCAGAGACCGGCATGGACCATGGACAGCACCACACCGGCCGCACCGCCGGCGATCAGGCCCAGCAGCGGATCACCGGTGGTCGCCGCGGCGGCGAAGCCGAAACAGGCCCCGGCCAGCATCTCCCCCTCGATACCCAGATTGATGATGCCGACGCGCTGGGAAAGGGTCTCGCCCAGAGTGACGAACAGCAACGGCGTCGCGCTGCGCAGGATCGCCGCGACCCATCCCGCGATCAGGATCAGCGTTGCCTCATCCACGACGCGACCTCCAGAGGGCAATCAGACCCGGCACCGCCAGCGCGGTGGCGAACATCAGACCCTGCAGCACGGTGGCGCTGGAGGCCGGAATCTTGTTGAAAAGCTGCAAGGTGTCCCCCGCCGCGATCAGGCCGCCGATCAGGAAGGAGACCGGGATCGCCAGCAGGGCGTTGTGCCCCGCCAGCCAGGCCACCAGAAATCCGGTCAGGCCATAGCCCACGGAAATGCCCGGCTGCAGCCGACCCTGGATGACCGAGGTCTCCCCGATCCCGGCAAGCCCGGCAAGTGCCCCGCCCAGCGCCATGACGATGATGACATGGCGGCGATAGTCCAGCCCCATCATCCGTCCCACCCGGACATTGCCCTTCAGGATGTCCAGCGACTGGCCCCAGCGGCTGAAACGGAAGAGCACGTGCAGGCAGAGCGCCAGCAGCAGGCCGAGCAGAAGCCCCGCATGGACCCGTGTTCCGAAGAGCTGCGGCAGGACTGCCGCATCGGGGAAGGCGATGGTGGCGGGCCAGCCCAGATTCCCCGGATCCTTCCACGGCCCGTAGACCGCGGCACTGACCATCAGCACCCCCACATAGTTCAGCAGAAGGGTGGTGATGGTCTCGTTGACCGACAGGCGCGCCCGCAGAATCCCCGGCAGCCAGCCATAGAGTGCACCGCCCGCCGCGCCCCCCAACAGCACCAGCGGCAGCAGCAGCCAGCCATCGAACGGCTGCGTCCAGAGCATCATGCCGGTGCCGATCAGGGCGCCGACATGGAACTGTCCTTCCGCACCGACGGAGATCAGTCCAAGACGGGCGGGGACGATGGCCGCCAGGGCGCAGAACAGGATCGGCGTCATCTTCACCAGCGTCTCGGACAGGGAATAGCGGTCGCCGACGGCATATTCGGCCATCGAGAGCAGGGTCGCGAGGGGCGGCTCGCCGATCACGGCAAAGAAGCCCAGCGCAACGATGATGAAGGCCAGCGCGGCAAGCGCCGCACCGGCAAGCCGTTCATGTCTGGCAAGGGTCGGCATCAGGCGCTCCGGGCCATGTCATGCATCAGCATCAGATCCCCGATTCCGGCCCTGTCGGCCTGATCGCGGTTCCTGATCCCGGCGATGCGCCCGTCCCGCAGCACGGCGATCCGGTGCGCATACTCCAGCAGATCGTCCAGTTCCTCGGAGAACCAGATGATCGACGCACCGCGCGCCAGATGGGCGAAGAGCTGGCGATAGACGGTTCTGGTCGCGGCGACATCCAGCCCCATGGTGGGATAGCAGGCAACGATCAGCGACGGCTCCCCGGCCAGTTCACGACCCAGCACCAGCTTCTGCAGGTTGCCGCCGGACAGGGTGCCGGTCAGCCGCGACGGTTCCGGGGGGCGCACATCGGCGGCCTGCAGCCGGACGGTCAGATCGGCCTGCCCGCGTCGGCCGAACTGCCAGAACGACCGCCGGCGGATATCGCGCATCTGCAGGTTGGCCGCCAGATCCAGCGTCGGCACCACGGCGTTCAGCATCGGCTGTTCGGGAATATGGGCCACGCGCCCATCCGGCACAGGCGGCGTCGGACGCCATGCAACCGAAATACCGTCCACGGTGACATCGCCTGCCGTCAGCGGATGCAGGCCCGCCAGCGCCTCCGCCAGCACCGTCTGGCCGTTGCCGACGACACCGGCGATGCCCAGCAGTTCGCCCGGAGCGACCTCGAGGCTGATGCCCTGGACCTGCTGGGTTTCCGTGCGTGCGCCAAGTTCGCGGACAACCACGCGGGCCACATTGCGGTCCGGCGGTGGCGGCGGACTTGCCGAGGCCGGACTGCCAGCCCCGATCATGCTATCCACCATCTGCTGGCGGGACATGTCCCGCGTCGGCCCGGCATGGATCAGCTTCCCCCGCCGCATGATGGCGGTCCGGTCCGCGCAGGCAGCCACATCGGCCAGCTTGTGCGTGATCATCACCACGGCCTTGCCGTCGGCCACCATCTCGTTGATCAGCCCGTAGAGACGCTGGGTCTCCGCCGGGGTCAGCACGGATGTCGGCTCATCGAGGATGATGGTCCGGGCGTCGAGGTTCAGCACCTTCGCCAGTTCGATCAGCTGTCGCTCCCCCACCGCCAGATCGGCGACGCGGGACCGGGGGTCCAGATCGGGGGCAAGCCGGGAAAGCACCTCAAGCACGGTATCGAGACCGGGCGCACCCGGCACCTGCAACCACGGTGCCCGTGGACTGGCCAGCAGCAGATTCTCCCGCACGGTCAGCGCGGGCACCAGGGAGAACTGCTGGAACACCATGCCGATGCCCACCGCCATGGCATCAGCAGGGCCACGGAACTGCTGTTGCCGGCCGTCGATCAGGATGTCGCCCGAATCCGGCTGGATCGCGCCATAGAGCACCTTCATCAGCGTGCTCTTGCCGGCCCCGTTCTCCCCCAGCAGCGCGAGGCAGCTACCGGATTCAATCTCGATGCTGACATCATCATTCGCCACCAGCGACCCGAAGCGCCGCGTGATGCCGCGCAACTGGATCAGTCGCCCGGGCATCAGGCCGGGTGCAGGGCGAACATGGCATCGACCTCGACGGCCGCCCGTTGCGGCAGGGTCTCGACGCCGACCGCCGTGCGGGCATGGGCGCCGATCTCGCCGAAGAACTCGTGCATGAGGTCCGATGCACCGTTGATCACCTTCGGCACGAGATCGAAATCGGCCGGCGCATTGACGAAGCCACCAAGCCGCAGACAGTTGGCAACCCTGTCCAGATCGTCATTGCAGGCCAGCGCCAGGGCCGCGATCAGGTTGAGACCACAGATGCGCGCCGCCTTGATCCCTGCCTCGAGATCATGGTCCAGACCGATCTTGCCCCGCAGGGTCATGGTGCCATTCCATTCGCAGGTCTGACCGGCAAGGATCACCAGATCACCGTGCAGGCTGAAGGGACGGAAGTTGGCGATGGGCACCGGCACCTGCGGCAGTTCGATCCCCAGTTCGGCCGCCCGGCCCGAGAAACTCGCCATCAGACCGATCCTCCGGAAAGTCCGGCGTCCGAAAGCCCCTGCAACAGGGCGTCCGAACCTGTCACGAAGCCGTAGAGCAGCTTCACATTGTAAAGCACCGACTGCACGCAGTAGTCGGGCGACGTCGTGGCGGAGCCATCCTCCACCAGGATCGTGTCGTAGCCCAGGAAACTGGCGTCCTCCAGCGTGGTCATCACGCACTGGTCCATGTTCACGCCGCCGATGAAGAGGGTCTTCACACCAAGGTTGCGCAGCACGGCATCTGTCTCGGTATCCCAGAAGGCACTGAAACGGTGCTTCAGGATCTGGATGTCGCGCTTGCCCGGATTGATCTCGTCGACGACCTCGGCACCCCAACTGCCCTTGCGCAGCACCTCGGAGCGGGTGCCGGGCACGGGACTGCCCAGATCCACCTCCGTGCCCGTCGGATTGTGGGCATGCAGCAGGGAGGGATGGATGTTCAGCAGATCCTTGCGCACCCCCCAGTTGACCCAGATGACCGGCAGGGCGGCAGCGCGGAAACCATCGACCAGCCGTCGCAGCGGTTCGATCGGCGCCCGGTTGGGCGAAACATCGATGCCCCGGCTGTGCAGCCATCCGCCTTCCGTGCAGAAATCGTTCTGCATGTCGACGATCATCAGCGCGGACTTGTGCGCGTCCACCACGATGTCCTGCGGTTCCGCCGCAACCGACAGCGGCTTCGGCGCCGGCGTCGGCCGGGTCATGTCGACCTGCGCAGGCGTGACCTGCCAGCTTTCTCCCGGGGCGGCACCCATCGCCTTGCCGCCCCCCTTGCCTGCGTCAGTCATCAGTTGCTCGCTCCCGTCACGCCCTTGACCAGGTAGTCCATGCTCTCGACCTTCTCCATGGGCATGGTCTCACCGGCCTTCGAGACGACCGTTCCGTCCTGGCTGACGATCAGGCCGGACCAGACTTCCTTCTCGCCGCTGATGATGGCCTGCTTCAGCGCCAGCACCTTGCTGCGGACATCCTCCGGCACGTTCTTGCCAAAGGGATCCAGAACCGCATGGCCGCTGGCCAGATCACCACGCACATGGCTCGGCTTCCAGGTCCCGGCCTGGATTTCCTTCACCAGGTCGACCATCATCGGCCCCCAGTTCCAGGACACACCGGTCAGCCAGGCGTTCGGTGCCCGGTCAGAGATGTCCACATCCTTGCCGATGATGAAGACGTTCCGCTTTTCGGCCGTCTGGGCGATGGTGATCGGCGAGTCCACCTGTTCGGCGATCACGTCGATTCCCTGGTCGGCAAAGGCATTGACGGCCTCCGCCTCCTTCTGCGGCTCCCACCAGCCACCGGTCCAGACGACTGTCGTGGTCACGTCCGGGTTCACGGACTGCGCCCCGAGGGTGAAGGCGTTGATGGAGCGGAAGAGCTGCGGAATCTGGAAGGCGCCGACGAAACCCAGCTTGTTGGTCTTGGTCACGGAGCCCGCGACAACACCGGCCAGATACATGCCGTCATCCGAATCCGCCCAGTAGGTCCCGACATTGCCGGACGTCTTCAGGCCACCGGCGTGCAGGAAGGAGACCTCCGGGTACTTCTTGCCCAGCTTGATGGCATGATCCAGATAGCCATAGCTGGTGGCGAAGATGATGTTGTGGTCGGTGCTGATCAGCCGTTCCATCACCCGCTCCACCTCGGCGGACTCCGGAATCGCCTCGAAGGTCGTGGTGCTGACGCCCTCGATCGACTTCTCCACGTGCTCACGCCCGAGGTCCATCGACATGTTGTAGCCATAGTCAGCCGCCGGGCCGACATAGATGAACCCGATCTTCTGCTCAGCCGATGCCGCGAATGCCGTCGCGCCCATCACCCCGGCGATTGCCAGTCCCAACCATTTCTTCATTCCCGCCTCCTGCTCTCGCCCGGCCAGGATGATCATCACCCAGACGGGGCTAAGTAAATATTCATTTACAAATAATTCAGGAAACGTGCCAGATCCGCCCCTTCCCCTTTCTCATTTGAATTCAATTGCTTGAGCGTCAAATCCTGACGGCGCGTGCTGTCGGGGGCGGTATCGTGCCCGAATTTCAGACAGGGCCGGACCGGCTGCACGCGAATTAGGCAACAGGTGCCAGATAGGCATCCAGCATCTGGCGGGCCATGGCCCGATGGTTCTCGCGCCAGGCCTCATCCCGCAGATCCAGCGTGAAGATCACCGACAGCGTGGCCGCGTTGGAGAGATGGAAATAGCTGAGCGCGACCATGGTGACATAGAGGTGCAGCGGGTCCATGCCGCGCCGCAGGCTGCTGTCGGACGCGCCGCGATGCACCAGTTGCGTCACGAGCCCCAGCAGGGGCGACGAGATCACCGGCGTCGCCTCCGACCGGCGCAGATGCACGGCCTCAAGCAGGTTCTCACCGGACAGCAGCTTCACCAGTTCCGGGTGGCGGTCAAAATGCCCGGAGATGAAATCGAACAACCGCAGAAGCGCCTCCCGCGGGCCGAAGCTGTCGACCGCAAGCTGAAGCTCCGCTTCCCGAAGGTCACCCAGGGCCTGCTCCAGAACGGCGACATAGAGCCCGGCCTTGTCGCCGAAATAGTGATAGATCATGCGCGCATTGGCGCGGGCGCGGCGCGCGATGCTCTCGATCCGCCCACCCTCGAAACCGACAGCGGAGAATTCGGCGGTCGCGGCATCCAGAATGCGGCGACGGGTTTCCCCGGGATTGCGCCGCACGCGTTTTACAGGTTTGCCGGTCACATTCTGCGCAGGACGTTCCACCACCATTCCGGCCCCATTGCTGATGCTGCTGATCCCTCTCCGGACCAGGGTGCCGGTGAACGGCGGGTCCCATCGTACAGGCAACAACGAAAAAAGCGCCAGCCTGACATGCAGGCTGACGCTTCTTCGTGACCATAGGTCATCACATGCGTGCCGCGCTCACCGAAGTGGGCGCAGCACGACAGATGATTACTCGGCCTGCAGGTTCACTGCGGAAGACTTGCCGCGGTTGCGGTCGACTTCGATCTCGTAGCTGATCTTGTCGCCTTCGTTCAGGCCATTCATGCCTGCACGCTCGACGGCGCTGATGTGAACGAACACGTCGTTTCCGCCCTCATCGGGTGCGATGAAGCCGTAACCCTTGGTGCCGTTGAACCATTTCACTGTACCTGTAGCCATGATGCTTGTTCCTTCTGCATGGTGTTGGTTGGTATGGGTGACTCGTGGGAATTCCGCTGACGCGATTGAACGGTCAGAAATCGCGACCTGCCACGACGGCGGTCTGCGCGAAATTCACGTTGTGTTGGACTGTCTGCCTGTCTTTGCTCTCAGCGGTCTTTGTCGCGAGGTCCGGCCCGGCAAGGCCTTCAAAGGTGTCGTTTTTCAACTAGCGTCTTCCATCGGTCGCGGTCACGACCAAGCCTGAAGGCGGGGGATGACAGCTATTGTATTGGCGGTGGCGCATCTTGATCGGCCACCCGGATCGTCACATGAATCCCATGCGATGACTGACAACGAACATTTTCCGGGACCAATAGCAAGCGAATTCGGTTAACACGCCTCGCGCGATCTCCCGACAGGCCGGATCAATCGAGTTCGTACTTGTCCTCATATGTCTGTTTCAGGTGGGCGGGCTGGCGGTCCTTGCGCAGTACCGTGTCTCCGCAGACCAGGACATCCAGCTCCGTCCCCATGAAACAGCGGAAGGCATCGCCAGGCGTGCAGACAATGGGCTCACCGCGCACATTGAAGCTCGTGTTGACGACGATGGGACAGCCCGTCAGTCCCTTGAAGCGGCTGATCAGGGCGTGATACTCGGGATTCACGTCAGCCTTCACGGTCTGGATGCGGGCCGAATAGTCGACATGCGTGACCGCAGGGATCTCGGACCGGACGACATTCAGCTTCTCGATACCGAACAGGGCCTGCTCCTCATCCGTCATCTGGCGGCGGCGGTTCTCTGCCACATCGGCAACCATCAGCATGTAGGGACTGTCGGAATCGATCTCGAACCAGTCCGAAACATCCTCCCGAAGCACCGATGGTGCGAAGGGTCTGAAGCTTTCCCGATATTTCACCTTCAGATTCAGGGTCTTCTGCATGTCGGGTGAGCGCGGATCACCGAGGATCGAGCGATTGCCAAGCGCCCTGGGGCCGAACTCCATACGCCCCTGGAACCAGCCGACTGCCTGCCCTTCCGCCAGGGCACGGGCGGTGGTGTCAATCATGTCGGAATGGGTCAGCGTCTCGTAGACCGCGCCCGCTTCGTCCAGCGCAGCCTCGATCTCCGCCGTCGAATATTCGGGGCCCACGTAGGAACCGCGCATGGCATCGCCGGGGTGCACCACCCGCTCCTGTTTCAGTTCCTGGTGCCAGGCGGCCAGAGAAGCGCCGATGGCACCGCCTGCGTCTCCGGCAGCCGGTTGTACCCAGACGTTCCGGAAGGCGCCGTCGCGCAGGATCTTGCCGTTGGCGACACAGTTCAGGGCAACCCCACCGGCCATGCAGAGGTTCTCGATACCGAACTCGGCAGCCAGGGACCGTGTCAGGCGCAGCACCACCTCTTCCGTCACGGCCTGGACAGAGGCGGCGACATCCATGTGGAACTGGGTCAGCGGCTCCGCATCCGGCTTGCGGACCGGCTCTCCGAACAGGTCGGCGAAGCGCCTGTTGGTCATGGTCAGGCCGGTGGCATAGTTGAAATACCGCTGATCCATGCGGAAGGAACCGTCGTCCTTCACATCGATCAGCTTGTCCATGATCAGGTCCTTGAAGCGCGGTTCCCCGTAAGGAGCCAGGCCCATGACCTTGTACTCGCCGGAATTGACCTTGAAGCCGGTGTAGTAGGTGAAGGCGGAATAGAGCAGGCCGATGGAGTGGGGGAAATGGATTTCCCGCTCGATCGTCAGATCCTTGCCACGCCCGATGGCAACCGTGGTTGTCGCCCACTCGCCGACACCGTCCAGGGTCAGAACCACCGCCTCCTCGAACGGAGACGGATAGAAGGCACTGGCAGCATGGCTGAAGTGATGTTCCGCGAACAGGATCTTCGACCGGTCCTCGAAGTTGTCCGAGATCTCGCGAAGCTGCTTGTAGAGCAGGTCCTTCAGGAACAGCTTTTCCCGCAGCCAGACCGGCATTGCGACACTGAAGGATTTGAAGCCCCGCGGCGCGGAGGCGACATAGGTCTCCAGCAGCCGCTCGAACTTCAGGAACGGCTTGTCGTAGAATGCGACATATTCCACATCATCCAGCCCGCACCCGGCAATCGCCAGGCAATAGTCTATGGCGTGGCGGGGGAAGCGGGCGTCATGCTTGCGCCGGGTGAACCGTTCCTCCTGCGCGCCTGCGATGATCTGCCCGTCCTCGATCAGGACGGCCGCACTGTCGTGATAGAAAGCGGAGATGCCGAGGATACGCATCGGCGATCAGAAAAGCGTGTAGATGAACGGAGCGACGGCGGAGCCCTGGGTCAGGACCACGATACCGCCGAACAGTGCCATCATCAGCATGATCGGCAGCAGCCAGAACTTCTTCCGGACCCTCAGAAACTTCCAGAATTCCTGCAGAAACGACATATCGCCCTCAATACTGATCGCGCATGGAACTAAGCGGGTTGCTCTCGGTGTCGCGCTTCTGCCAATAGGTCTCGGCCTCAGGCTCCAGCTTCGTCCGCAACGGGTCCTTGCCCACGGCGCGCATGATCAGGCCGATCGGCGTGATCGTCACGAAGTAGAGCAGTCCCATGACGATGGGCGTCATGACCTTGCCGAGCAGCATGCCGAACTTGAACCAGATCAGGTTCAGCGGCGCCAGCAGGGTCGGACGGATGAAGGAGATTGCCAGGATGAGCGCGGCAACGATGAGCGCCCAGATCCTGATCTGCCCGTCACCGAGCAGCGGCAGGAGTCCGACGATGACGAAGACCGCAGTGAAGACCAGTCCGAAACCGCGGTCGGAACTGCCCTTGATCTCAACGTTTCCGTGCGTTTCGGACATGAAGCCGTGATTCCCGATGATACAGGGGCCAGACCGTGTGCGGCTGAGCGGTGTGAATGCCACGGCTGAGCGGGAGCATCAACCACTAACGGCGTGCGACCAATCAACCTACGAACGGCAACGACGTTCAGGCGCGCCGCGCAACCGTCGCAGCCCCCTGTCTGTGTTCGCTGTGGTCCAGCCCGTGACGGAAGACGAGATCGAAATGCCGCAACGGATTCTCCTGTCGCAACAGCATGCCTGCAAACGTGGCAAAGCTCGGATTGGTGAACAGGGTCCAGTGATCAACCTTGTGCGGAGCCGGTCGCAGGTCGAACGCCCGCATGATCGCGGGACTGTCGACCTGGATGTCCAGCCAGCGGCGATAGCGGATGAACGACGGCTTGCCGTGACGGCCGATCACGCTGCCGCCGTTCAGCATCCGGCTGAAGCGTGCCCAGCCGCGCGGCAATCCCAGTTCCTCCCGCGAGACGAATGACGCGAAGCGCCGCCCCCAGAACTCCAGCACCGCGTCCCGGCTGGTCATCAGATTGTAGATGCGCGGCTGGCCGACGCCGGCATGCAGGATTTCCTGCAGCGCCAATCGGGCATGGCCGCAGTGCGATGCACCGGAAAGCAGGACCACCCGGTCAACATTGCGCAACGCCGGGTGGCGGCGACTGGCCAGGATTCGCAGGGCAGTGATCGCGACCAGACTGCCCAGGCTGTGCGCGAAGAGACGGATCGGGCGCCCCGGCGCGACCTCCCCGATCCGCGCAATCAGAGCCGCCAGGGCGATACCGGCCACAGGCGCGCGGCGGTAAGCGCGGGCGTAATAGGTCGTGGCGCCGCGCTTGCGCCATGAAACGCTGGAGAGCCAGTCACGCCAGGTGCCGCTGCGATAGGCCGGATGACTGGACCAGGCGAAGGCTATGGCCAGTCCGCTCTGCCCGTCGTCATCGTCAAAGCCCAGCCGCTTCGGCCAGGGTGTGGCGTGGCTCAGCACTTCCTGCGGACCGCCGGGAACGACATCCGGCTCCTCGAAGTGAAAGACCTGGCTGTGGGGATTCGCGGCCTTGCGCGCCGGTGCGCTGGGCGGTGCCTCGGGGGCGTACTGGAAACCATGCATCATGATCGTGATCGGCCCGCTTGGCGGCACGATGGCACGCAGGTGGTCGGCGAAGTCGCCGCCGCCCGAGAACAGCGGACCATCGAGACGGATCAGTTCTCCGGTGCGGCTTTCACGGTCATAGGGCTGACGCACAAGGGCACCATCATCCTCTGGCACGAAGATCGCCCAATCATCCGGATTGTCTTCGGTCGTCTCCGGGCAGATCGTGAACCGCGCAAGTGCCATGGTCTGTCTCCTCTCCTGCATCACAAGATCGGAAGGTCACTTCATACCTGCAACGCACGGACGTCACACATTGCCGCACATCCCGGTTACCATTGTGATAACCGCCACGCTCCGGAGACTTGAAAGCAGGTTGCAGCCATGAAGATCGAACGCGTCGACACCCTGATCCTGGATGAATTTCCCAATCTGCTCTGGGTCCGCCTGACAGCGGATGACGGCACGGAAGGCGTCGGCGAGATATTCTATGGTGCCCGCGCTGCCGCTGCCTATGTTCATGAGACAGCCGCAGAAGTGCTGCTCGGGCGCGACCCGCGCCAGATCAACGGCCTGTTCCAGGCGCTGCAGCCCTATGTCGGCTACTCCGGATCGGGGGCGGAGACCCGCGGCCGCTCCGCCATTGATCTGGCGCTGCACGACCTTGCCGGACGGGCCGGCGGACTGCCGATCCACCAGTTGCTCGGCGGCCTCAGCCGTCCCTGCATCCGCGTCTACAACACCTGCGCCGGCTATCGCTATGTCCGCAGCACACCGCGGCAGGAGACCGGCAACTGGGGCATCGGCGGCGATGCGGAGGGACCGTACGAGGACCTGGAAGGCTTTCTGCACAACGCCGGTGCCCTGGCCGAGAGCCTGCTGTCGGAGGGGATCACCGGCATGAAGATCTGGCCCTTCGACTTTGCCGCCGAGCGCACGGGCGGGTACGACATCAATACTGCCGAACTGGATCGCGCCATCGATCCGTTCCGCAAGATCCGCGCGGCCGTGGGCGACCGGATCGACATCATGTGCGAACTGCACGGCCTGTTCAGCCCACCGACCGCCGCACGCATCGCGCAGGCCCTGGAACCCTATCGCCCCTACTGGATTGAGGATCCCGTCCGCGCCGACAACCTGTCCGGCTACGCAGCGGTGCGCCGTGCCACCAGTTCCATGATCACGGCCTCCGAGACCGTCGGGGGCCTGCGCGACTGGTCGCGTCTGATTGCCACCGGCGACATCTCCGTCGTCATGCCCGACCTCGGCTGGTGTGGCGGACTGACGGAGGCGCGGCGGATCGCGGCGCTGGCAGACGCCGCCGGTCTGCCCATCGCGCCGCACGACTGCACCGGGCCGCTGCAGTTCGCGGCCTCCGTGCATCTTGTGCTGTCACAGCCGAACGCGCTGATTCAGGAGTTCGTCCGCGCCTTCTACACGGGCTGGTACAACGAGATCGCGGAGAACCTGCCCGAAGTGCGCAATGGCATCGTGCATCCGCCCTCCGGCCCCGGCCTCGGCACCCGACTGAAACCCGGCACCTTCGCGCGTCCCGACGCCAACGTGCAGACATCCGCGCTCTGACCCCTGCCCCCGGGAATGTGACCGTTGCGCCAGCGCCGGGCATCCAGCCATGGCAGACTCGATTTCACCCATGTACCGGTCGGGAGAATAGCACGTGACCCTGTTTCGCAGCCTGTTGCTGCCTGCCCTCGCCCTGCTGTTTCTGGCTGGCACCGCCCAGGCCTATCAGGCCCGCACCTTCGACAGGAACGCGGATGCGGTGATCAAGCATCTGATGACCCTGCCGGTCTTCGAGGGCGCGCGCATCCGCGAGGCGCAGGTGCCCTGGGACCCGACAACCCTCCGGGTCCAGATCGGGCCGGAGAACGGGGAGACCGTCGGCGCCGTGCTGTTCAGCCGCGACGGCGCGCTGGCCGGGCTGCGCATGGAGATTCCGCTGCTGCCGTCCGCCGATCCCGGCCTCTACGCCTTTGCCGACATCGCCGCGCTGCTGGAGCCGCAACTTGCCGGGCTGGATCACGCGCGGGAGGTCTCGGCGCGCGAAGCGGTGAAACGCTGGGCCGGGGAACTGGGCCTGGAGAGCTGGATGCGGCCGCGCTTCGGGGCCTACCGGATCGAGCGGCGCGTCGGCGCGACCATGTTCGTGTTCGAGGGCGTGCCGCTGAACCGGTTCTGGGTCTCCGTCACCCCTGTCGGGCCGGCACACCCGGTGGCCGACGATCTGCTCCCCTACATCCCCGAAGCGGCCAGGGGCAGCGCCATGCCGATCCTGACGGCTATCGAGCGTGGGGAATACAAGCTGGCTGAACGGCTGGTGATCCCCCATGCCGAGGCCGGAGCCCCCTGGGCCCTGCTGATCCAGGCCGACTATGGCCGCCCCGAAGGGGATCGCCAGCAGATGTCCAGGCTGATCAACGGCAAGCTGGAACGGGCTGCGGAAGGCGGCTTCGTGCCGGCGCAATATGTCCTCGGCACACCGGACTCCAGGGTGGCTGAGGCCTGGCTCACCCGCGCCGCCAATGCCGGCTATGGCCATGCCATAGCGCTGAAGGCCCGCCGCCTTTACAGCACCGGTCGCGCTGACGACCCCGGCGCGCGCTGCGACGAGCTGGCGGCGCTGCAGGGCAATGCCATGGCCCAGTTGCGCACGCTCTACCGCTATGCGGAGGGGGGCGGCGACACGGACACCGCCTACTTCTGGTCCCGTGTGGCGCTGGAGACCTTCGGCGAGAGCGCCAGCTACACCTCGGAGCGCTATATCCTCAATACCCTCGGCGTGCTGCGCAGCCGTCTGGATGCGAACCAGCGCGAAACGCTGGAGGATGACGCCGCCAACTGGACGCCGAGCAGCTTCGAGACACTGAAGCCCCGCTACGACGAACTCGGCTGCCTGAAATAGCCCTCAGACGAAGGTCAGCAGGCGCCTCGGCGTCTCGACGATGATGCGGTCGATCTCGGCCTCCGAGAAGCCGCGACGGCGCATGATCGGGACCACGTTCTGGAAGATGTGGCCATAGCCGTGACCGCCGAACTGGCTGAGGCGGGTGCGGTAGCAGATGTCGTGGGAGATCACGATCTGATCCAGGTGCCCCCGGTCGATCAGCCGCCGCATCCAGCGCAGCCGTTCCGCATCGTTGGGCAGGTCGATCCTCGGATTGAGGTTGTAGTAGGACTGTTCCTGCCCGAACAGGTCCAGTTCGATGATGCAGCCTGTGTCGGCCAGCCGGAACAGCCGCTCGTCATCGAAGATTGTGCGGTCGATATGGCTGATGATCAGGCGGCTCATGTCACCACCACGCGCGGCAACGAACTCCGCGACCTCCTGCGGCTGGTCCGGGTCGCGTCCGGGATGCACGTTCAGCGCCGCGCCGGTCTCACCCTGGGCGATCAGCGCGCCCTGCATCACCCGCTTCTCCAGCTCCGTCCAGGGTGACTGGCAGCCGATTTCCCCGATGATCCCGGCGCGGATATCCGTGCCCCAGGCACCCAGCGTGACCTGATCGACCATCTCCGCGGCGAAATCATCGATGCTGCGGTCCCGGTTCGCCGGATCCTGATACTCGTCGACATAGTGGCCGCAGCCCATGACGATATGGGTGTCGGTATCCTGCGCGATGCCGACCAGCCCCTCCGGTTCCGGTTTCAGACCGCCAACCGTCAGTTCCACGATGCTGCGCCCGCCTGCCTGGCGCATGGCCCGGACTTCCGTCGTTGCCACTTCCCGGTCGAAGAAGACGTAGTTGCCGGGGGCTTTCTTGTTGCCGTAGTTGATCTGCCAGCAGTTGCACAGGCTGATCTCCGGCCCCTGATCCGGGTCGGACTTCATCGTCGGAGTGCGAATGTCCCACAGCAGATGCTCATGCATCAGGGTCGGGCCAAGCTCGGCCGGGTCGATCAGGCCAAGCACCGTCTGGGCCTTGCCCCTCAGTTCATCGCGCGAAAGCCGGCTCATACCGCGTTCTCCAGTCCCGAATTGCTGGCATTGTCACCATAGATGCGACCGTCAGGATAATATTCGGCATTGTGCTGGACGGAACCCGCCGCCGCCTCCCCGTCGATCTCGGCGATGAAGCCCAGGGTGAGGTCCATGCCGGCCGAGACACCCGCCGATGTCCAGATGGTGCCGTCGCGCACCCAGCGCTGCGTCACCACATCCACCCCGAGGTCCCGCAATCCATCCATGCCCTTCCAGTGGGTCGTTGCCTGTCGCCCGGACAGCAGACCGGCGGCCTGCAGGATGAAGGCCCCGGTACAGACGGACAGAACGTGCTGGCAGGTCTGCGCCTGCGCCCGCACCCAGTCCACCAGCACCTGGTTCTTCATCTCGTCGAAGGCCGAGAAGCCGCCGGGCACAAGCAGGTAATCCAGCGGCGGGCAGTTGGCGAAGGAATGTTCCGCAGCCGTGGCAAGGCCCTTGGCGCAGGTCACCGGGCCGCCGTTCTGGCTGACCGTCAGGCAGGATGGACCGCCCGCATAGTCGCGCCACATGGTGGCCATTTCCCAGGGTCCGATCAGGTCCAGTTCCTCGTACCTGTCGAACATCAGGAAACCGAAACGTCGTCCGTCGCCCTCAGCCATCGTCACCACCTCCCCAAGTGTGTGCAGACAGGATAGTCGCAGATCAGTCCTGAGGCATGGAAAGAAACTCGACACGGAACCGCACGGGACCGCAAAGCCCGACCCGGTGCGGCACCGTCGGTTCGATCACGCCGAATTCTCCGGCGCTGATCCGTTCGACGTGCTCAGGGGGGCCGGGGATGATGTAATCCAGCGCCCCCTGCTCCACCACCAGCCGTCCCCAGACGCCCGGTTTGGTGTCGTGCAGGCCGAGCAGCTTCGCCGGAACCGAAGTCTCGTCGAAGACCCGGGTCTCCCCATGCTTGCGCAGACCTTCAGGCAGAATGGTCATGCAGGGGGCCGCCGAATCCGGGCACGCCGAACAGCACCAGCTTCAGGCTCTTCGCGATGCGGTTGGCCCTTACCATGAAGTGCTCGACGGCTTCAGGGGTGGGCGCGGTGTCATCCAGTGTCTCGCGGAACAGGCCGAGCCAGACGTCGAAGTGCCGTGCCTCGATCTCCGGGTGCCTGGCATGGGCGGGCACCGGCTGCCCGAAATAGCGCCCCGCGCCCCAGGCGACGGAGGCCCAGAAATCCTTCAGCTTGGCCAGGTGGTGGTCCCAGTTGTCGCCAATCGCATTCTCGAAGATCGGCCCGATCTCCGGGTTCTGCCGCACCCGCGCGTAGAATGTGTCCACCAGCAGGGAGACATAGTCATCGTCGATCCCCATCGCCTGGATCGGGTCAGGCACGGGTCCGGGGTCAAGTCGTGAGCGGGCAGCCATTCCTAGAGCGCCTCCGGCAGTTCGCCGGGCTTGCAGCTCTGTGGTGCAAAGCGGTGGGAGCGGGCGAACATCCAGGGGCGCTGTCCGAAATCGTCCCTGCCGGAGCGGTAGAAGATGCTGCGGGCGTCGAAACGCGCCGTGCAACTGCAACTGTGCTGGGCATCCGGCTCGGTGCCGCGATAGAGCGTCACCGGCATGACCGCATCCACCGCGTTCCGGCGATAGAGGTACGCCGGATCAAAGCGCCACTCCGCCGTGCCGCGACCGACCTGGTCGCCATTGGCGGCAAAGACGCGGCAGTCGAGCCGCATCGCGTTGATGTTCAGGGCATGGCTGCGGTAATCCAGATGGATTGCAAGCGGAAAGGCCGTCGCCTTCTCCAGCGGTTTCGCCGAAGCCGCTCCGGTGGCCAGCGCCAGGGCACCCAGCAGTGCGAGGAATGTCATCAGCGTGCGTTGCATCAGCACCTCCTGTACTGCCTCATCATCTGGTGGCGGGGCCGGTTGAGGCAAGGTCGCTGCCGATCACTTCTTTGCGGCATCCGGCTGGCCCGGGGCCTTCGTGTGGCGGTTGTTGTCCAGCCAGTGCTTCAGGCGGAACAGGGGCGCCTTCAGCTCTTCCAGATCGTCATCGCTCCAGTCGCCGAAGATCAGGTGGGTGTCCGGGCGCAGCCGGACCAGCGCCGCCATGTGTGCCGCCCTGCCCGCATCCGTGACCGACAGCAGTTTGCGGCGGCCATCCTCCGGATCGTCCTCCGCCGCAAGGAACCCCTTCGCGATCAGCTTCTGCGCCGTCTTGGTGATCCCCGGCTGCGGCGCCTGGAAGGCCTGCGCCATCTGTCCGACGGTTTTCACGGGCGGCGGCACACCGACGAAATGGTTCAGCATGGTGAACTGTGGCGGGGGCAGATCCTCCCCCAGCGCCTCCGTCGCGCGGGTGCCGAGCAACTGGGCGCAGATGCCCACTGACGTGAGCAGCCCCCAAAGGAGCCGCTCACGTTCAGTCAGACTGTCCGGGCCGGAATCACTCATGCGGCAACGATAGCATGAACCGGCCGACGGGGACTCGGACCGGGACGCTCGGCGTGGCCGAAGCGGACCAGCATCTGCACGTGCTGCGGGGCCTCGACGCCGACCGTGCGGTAGAAGTCGCGTTGCAGGTCCGTCATCTCCGGATATTCCTGAAGCAACTGGCTCATCGGATGCATCGCGACCCCGGCTGCCGTGGCCGCCAGGTTGAGCCACAGATACCGCATTCCCGCAACCAGCTGGGACTGCCGCGAGTTGTCGGGTGTCACCAGCCAGCCGAAGGCCATCGCTGACTGGGCCTGGTCACGGGCCATGTCCAGTCCGACCTGAAACGACTGGGTGCCGGGGGTCAGGATATCTTCCTTCGAGACGAAGCCGAGCCGGGTGCCCCACCACATCATGGGGCCGAGCAGGTCGATGCCATCGGGGTTCGCGGCAACCTCCGCCGGGCCGATCCGCATCCGGTCAACACTCTCCTTCAGGGTCCGGGGGGTCTCGATCTCGGTCACAAGCGCCTGCTGGGTGAGGTCACGCAGCACCTGTCGCCGGGCCGGATCGCCGGTGGTCCGGAACCGGAACCCGTCGCCGGCTTCCGCCGCAACGACAGCAAGCTTGCTGTCTTCGACCGGACGCGTGGTATCGAAGGTTTCCTTGACGCTGCGGCGCGCACGATGATGCGCGAACAGGGGATCCGGTCGCAGGGCGGAATCGCGGATCAGGCGGATGTCAGCCACCGGCCGGTCATCCAGCCGATCCTGCGGGAATGCGCCGTTCGGCAGCAGGTTCATGTCCGCCCGCCAGCCTTCCGCCGCCGCCGCCATGCGGAACAGTTCCAGAAACGTCCCCTGCCCGATCAGGATCTGCCGCCCGTACGGGTCCGTGTCCGGCAGCAGGCGGTCCAGGTCCACATGCAGGCTCAGCCGGTCATCGCCATGCAGGCGGATCGACCAGGACTGCATGTTGTGCGGGTTCGGGGCCAGCATGGCCGTCGCCGCCGCACGCAGGCGCGGATCGGTCAGGGCCTCCGTCGGTCCCTGCCAGGGGGCAATGGCCGAATCCGGCATGCCACCACGGCTGCCGGCCCAGGTGATACCGCCTGCCCCAAGGGCCGCCACCGCACCGCCGATACCGAAGATGCGGATGAACTGTCGTCTGGTCGCCATGATGCTGCTCCATTTGAATTCCTGGGAATGTAAATAACATTCCTTGGAATTTATTCAAGCATGCGACGGCAGAAATCTTTGCCAGCCCGAAACCGGCGCACTACCGTCCCCTTTTTCCGGAAGGTGGAGGGCAGTCCCATGTCAGAGGTTCGGGCCATAAGACGAGAGGACGAGACTGCCTGGCGCGCGCTCTGGGCGGGTTATCTGGCGTTCTATGAAACGGAACTGGATCCGGCGATCACGGATCACACCTGGTCGCGCCTGTTCGACCCGGATTCGCCTCTGACGGCCCTCGTCATCACACAGGATGAAACCGTTCGCGGATTCGCCATGCTGGTCCCGCATGAGGGCACCTGGACCCGCAGCCCGATCTGCTATCTGGAAGATCTCTATGTCGAGGATGGGCAGCGTGGCGGCGGTCTGGGGAGAAAGCTGCTCGACGGCTGCCTCGACCTCGCGCGCGAACGCGGCTGGTCACGCTTCTACTGGCATACCAACGCCGACAACCACCGGGCACGAAGGCTCTATGACAGCTATCTGCCGGCCGACGACAATGTGCGGTACCGCATCACCCTGATCGAGTGACCGGCTGGCGTCGCCTCAGATGGTGCGGTTCACGCTCAGCGCGGTCGGGCGCTGGTAGGCATTGCGCGCCATGGTGACGGTGGCACCGCGCCCGCTCGCGCCATAGCCGTCCACCTGTTTCTGGCCCCGGTTGGCCTGTTCGGAGATCGACTGCACCAGTCCCTCCGTGATCGACTTCAGCCGCACGACACGCCGCGCATGCCCGGCCATCGACCTCTCGAGGCGCTTGCCGACATCCTGCAGCGCCTCCCTGTCCTGGGGCGAGAGCTGTTCGCCCGCGGCCCGCGCCTGCTTCAGCGCCGTCACCTTGATGCGATAGTCACTCACCAGACCTTCCTTGCGGGCTTCGGTCTCCGACAGGCGTTCGGGATGCCGGGCGTCCAGGAACCCGTTCTCCCTGTCGATCAGTTCGATCAGTTCCGATGCCGTATTGAACAGGGCGGAGAGCCGGGGGTCCTTCAGTCGCTTGCGTTCCTGCATCATCCTGCCTCCTGCGCTTTCAGGATTTCCTTGTAGATGGCGTCTGCGATGCCGATGCCGCCCATCTCCGTCATGGCCTTGCCGTACTGTTCGGCGACCATGGATTGGTAGGCTGCTTCGCCGTGGCCACCGCCCATGACGCTGTCCGGATCGATACCCATCTTCATGCTGGAAAGCATGGTGGAGAGGAACATGGCCTCGAACGTCTCGGCGGTCTCGCGCGCCTGCGCCTGCCGGTGGGCCTGCATCTCGCCATGTGTCTGAAGCTTCGGGCCTGTCGTCGGCTGGATACTACTGATCGGATCCATCACATCACCTCGATTTCGGCCTGCAGGGCGCCTGCGGTCTTGATGGTCTGCAGGATGGAGATCATGTCGCGCGGGCCAATGCCCAGCGCATTCAGCCCATCCACCAGTTCCTGCAGGCTGACGCCCGGGTTCAGCACGGTCAGCTTGGAGTCCTCGCCTTCGTCGATGGTGATGGAGGTACGGTCCACGGTCTCCGTCTCGCCCTGGGTGGAGAAGGCGTTCGGCTGGCTGACCTGCGGCGCCTCGGTCACGGAGACGGTCAGGTTGCCCTGGGCGATGGCCACTTCATCGACACGCACATCCTTGCCCATGACGATCACCCCGGCCTTCTCGTCGATGACGATCTTGGCAGTGGTATCGGTCTCGATGCGCACCTGTTCGATCTCCGCCAGCAGGCCAACCATGTTGGCGCGCTGCTCCTGACGGATGCCCAGAACAATGGTCGTCGGGTCGATGGCCTTCGCCTGGGTCCGGCCAAGCTGGGCGTTGATCGCCTTCTCGATGCGCAGTGCGGTCGTCAGGTCGGGGTTCCGCAGGCTGAGACGCATCTGCTTCATCTGCACCAGTTCGAAACCGGTCTCGCGCTCCACGATGCCGCCGCTGGAGATGCGCCCGACGGTGGGGATGTTCTTGGTGATGGTCTGGGCGTTGCCCGTCGCCGTGAAGCCGCCCACCACGATCGGCCCCTGGGAGACCGCATAGACTTCGCCGTCCGCACCGAGCAGCGGCGTCACCAGCAGCGTGCCACCGAGCAGGCTTTCCGCATCACCCAGCGAGTTGACCACGACATCGATGCGGGAGCCCTGGCGGGCGAAGGCGGGCAGGTCGGCAGTGACCATGACCGCCGCGACATTCTCCGTATTGATGTTCTGGTCCCGGGTATTGACGCCCAGCCGTTCCAGCATGGCCTCCAGGCTCTGCTGCGTGAACGGAGAGTTGCCCAGGGTGTCGCCCGTGCCCTGCAGACCGACGACAAGGCCGTAGCCGACCAGCGGGTTGTCGCGAATCCCCTCGAACTCCACGACATCCTTCAGCCGCACATTGGCGGCATTGGCCGGAACCATCAGGACACTTGCGGCGATCACCAGGATCAGCAGGCGCAGGATCGTGTGTCGAAGGGGCATCTGTTTCATTCCTCACATTCTGCAGGTGGGTCCCTGAAAGCGAGCATCATGCCAGTTCCGATGTGTTTGTTTTCAGTGACTTGGACTGGGAAGACCGTGCCTGCAGGCCAAATCTGCCGGGTCAGGTGGGCAGCAATTACCGGTCGCAAGACTTTGTTTACCCTGAGCGCGCAGAGTGCAGTGCATGAACCGGATCAGGACCAAGCCATGAAGATCGAGCGCAAGAGCCCCGCAGGCCCCTCATCGGTCGCGCGCGCACCGCGTCGGGGATCGACAGGCACGGAAACCTTTCAGGTACCGCAGACTGCCGGTGGCAGTTCGGAGACGGCGGCCATGACCGGCCTGTCCGGCGCCACCGCGCCCGGGGCCGTGGTCATGGCACAGGTCGACGACGCCCCTGATCGGCGGCGTCAGCACAATGCGAATCGCGCCGGCGACATGCTGGATCGGCTGGACGAGCTGCGTCTCGGACTGCTGGAGGGGCGTCTGTCATCGGGCGTGCTGAACCGCCTGTCCGAACAGCTCGCCAGCCATCGCGAGCAGGAGAATGACCCCCAGGCCGCAGAAATGCTGGACGCGATCGATTTGCGCGTTGCCGTCGAGCTCGCGAAATTGCGCCGCTAGATCAGCTTGTTGCCCGAAATCCCTGTCATCTGACTGACATATGAAAAGGGGCTTGTGGCCGAATGTCACTGCCCCCTATATTGCGCCCGCTTCGGCCAGTTCAGCAGTTGAGGACGGACATGGGGATCCAGATACCCGACAATTACCGACCGAGCCCGCAGGAACCGTTCATGAATCCGGTTCAGAAGGAGTACTTCCGCAAGAAGCTCCTTCGCTGGCGGGAAGACATCCTGAAGGACTCTCAGGAAACAATCCGGACGCTGCAGTCGGAGACACAGCCCGTCTCCGATCTGAACGACCGGGCATCAACCGAATCCGACCGGTCGCTGGAGCTCAGAACCCGTGACCGGCAGCGCAAGTTGATCTCGAAGATCGACGCGGCACTGCTGCGGATCGAGAATGATACCTACGGCTATTGTGACGACACCGGCGAACCCATCAGCCTGAAACGGCTGGAGGCCCGGCCCATCGCCACCCTGTCGCTTGAGGCGCAGGAGCGTCACGAACGTCGCGAGAAGTCCTACCGCGACGAATAGGTGACCCGGTCTGCCCGTGCTGAGCCTTGCAGCCAGTCGGGCAGGACCGTTCAGTACACCCCGTCGGTCGCTTTCGAACCGACGGCCCGCCGTTCCGGAATCGGCAACGCCGTGTCGTCCGTGATGTTGTCGGTCGCCGTTTCGGGCTGGATCGTTGCGCCGGTCAGCGCAGGCGCGTTGCGCGGATTGGGCTCCATTCCCGGCGCGAAGGCTTCCCAGATGATCTGTTCATCGCCAACGCGGGCCGGTTCGCCTGTCCGCGCATTGATGCGGATCAGGCGGACATTCTCGGGTACCCGGAAGGGCAGCCCCGGCTGATCGGCCAGTGCCTCCGCCATGATCGTCTGGAAGATCGGCGCGGCGACGCTTGAGCCGGTTTCCTGTCGGCCCAGAGGCTCCGGATTGTCGAAGCCCGTGAAGACACCGACGGCAAGATCGGGCGAGAAACCGATGAACCAGGCATCCCTGCTCTCGTTCGAGGTGCCGGTCTTGCCGGCCAGTGGCTTGCCGACCTGCGCGATGCGGGCGCCGGTCCCGCGGCGCACGACGCCTTCCAGCATCGACACCATCTGATAGGCGGTCTCCGCCCCGACGACGCGCGGCCTCTCGTCGGGCAGCAGGGGCTCGGGCTGGTGCTGCCACTCACGCACCAGGCAGGTATGGCAGTCCCGGGTCTCGTGCCGGAAGATCGTCCGGCCGGTGCGATCCTGTACCCGGTCGATGATCGTGGGCCGGATACCGCGTCCCCCATTGACCAGCATCCCGTAGGCTGCAGTGAGCTTCAGCAGCGTGACCTCACTGGAACCCAGCGCGTTCGCCAGGGTCCGGGGCAGGTCATCGTAGATGCGGAACCGTTCCGAATAGTCACTGACCACGTCCATCCCGACCTTCTGCGCCAGCCGGACGGTCATCAGGTTGCGCGATTTCTCGATGCCGAGGCGCAATGTGCTCGGCCCGTAGAACCGGTTGGAATAGTTCGACGGCTTCCACTTGCCCTGCCCGCCGCCCTGATCGATGACGAAGGGCGCATCGAGCACCAGCGATGCCGGGGTGAACCCATGCTCCAGCGCCGCCGCATAGACGAAGGGCTTGAAGGCGGAACCGGGCTGGCGCGCGGCCTGTGTCGCGCGGTTGAACTGGCTGCGCTCATAGGCGAAGCCACCGACCAGCGCCAGCACCCGCCCCGTGTGCGGGTCGAGCGCGACGACACCACCGTCGATGCGCGGCATCTGGCGCATCTGCGGCTTGTCCGGATCTTCCGTGTCCGGCCCGATCAGCACCACATCGCGGACGGCGAGCACATCGCTTGCGGCCTCCGGCGAGGCGCCGACCAGGCCGTTGCGCAGGGGCTTGCGGGCCCATTTCAGACGTTCAAGCGGCAGGTCCACGCGGGTCTTGTCGATCAGACCCAGCTCGGCCCCGTCACGGTCGACCGCCAGCACGACGGCAAGTTGCCAGTCCTCGGGCATCCCCGCAGGGGGACTGACAGCCGCCAGCCGGGTCGGCCAGTTGTCCATCGCTTCCAGCTGTGTCAGCGGGCCACGATAGCCATGGCGGCGGTCATAGAGGATCAACCCCTCCCGCAGGGCATCACGGGCGATCTCCTGCAGCCGCGGGTCCATGGTGGTCTGGACCGACAGGCCGCCGTCATACAGACCGTCCTCGCCAAAGCGGTCGGCCAGTTCCCTGCGCACCTCCTCCGCGAACCAGTCGGCCTTGACGAAGTTCACGTCGCGGCCACGGCGGGCCTCCAGCGGTTCGGCCAGGGCCTCCCGCGCCGTCTCTTCGGAGATCATGTCCTGCACCACCATGCGCCCGATGACCCAGTCCCGACGGGCAACGGCGCGCTTGTGATGGCGATAGGGGTCGTAGTTGCTGGGGGCCTTGGGCAATGCGGCCAGGAAGGCGGCCTCCGCCACCGTCAGCTCGTTCAGCGGCTTGTCGAAGTAGGTCAGCGCCGCAGAGGCAACGCCATAGGACCCCTGCCCCAGGTAGATCTCGTTCAGATAGAGTTCCAGAATGTGGTTCTTGTCGAACGCCTTCTCGATCCGCATCGCCAGGATCGCTTCCTTGATCTTGCGCTCGTAGGAGACCTCGTTCGTCAGCAGGAAGTTCTTGGCCACCTGCTGCGTGATCGTGGAGGCACCGACGGGACGGCGTCCGGTACCGAGATTGCGTAGGTTCTGCACGATGGCCCGGGCCACGGCGCGAAAATCAACGCCGATGTGATTGTAGAAATCACCGTCCTCTGCCGCCAGAAAGGCATTGATGACGCGGCGCGGCGTCGACTGGATCGGCACGAACAGCCTGCGTTCGCGTGCATATTCAGCCAGCAGCTGACCGTCACCGGCATGCACCCGGGTGACGACAGCGGGCGAATATTCGGCCAGCTTCTCATGCTCCGGCAATTCCCGACCGAAGTGCCAGAAGGCATAGGCAACGAAGCCGGTCACCGCCAGCGCACCAAGTACGCCGAGCGCTGTCAGCCAGAGAAAGATCTTCCAAACAATACGCATGAACTCAGCTTGGTCCGGTACCCGATTGATGTTTCATCCGGTTGATACAGCAAACACTAGGCCAGAATCATGGCCCTGCGAAGGCAATCGGACCGTGGCCGGATCCCTGATGGGAACAGCCGGTGAAACATCAGGCGATCTAGCGCCTGAAATAGGCGTCGATGGCGTCTGCCAGACCATCGGCGATCCGCTGGCGGGTGCGGGACGATTTCAGTTGCGCCTCTTCCTGACGGTTGGTCAGGAATCCGACCTCCACCAGCACCGAGGGCACGTCCGGTGCCTTCAGCACCCTGAACCCGGCGAAACGGTGCGGATTGGAACGCATTGTGATGCGTTGCCCCAGTTCGACGACGACGGTCTGGGCCAGGGTCGCGGACTGATTCATGGTCTCGCGCTGGGCCAGGTCGATCAGGATCGAGGTCACATCGTCCGCCTCGTCACTCAGGTCCACACCGGCAATGATGTCTGAACGGTTCTCTCGTCGCGCCAGCGCCGCTGCCTCCCGGTCGGAGGATTTCTCGGAAAGCGTGTAGACCCCTGCCCCGCGTGCCGTCCGACCAGCGGCGGCATCGGCGTGCAGCGAAACGAACAGGTCCGCGTTCGCCCGGCGTGCAATCCGCACACGGTCACCCAGGCGCACGAACCTGTCCCCGTCGCGTGTCATCACGACCCGGTAGTTGCCTCGGGCGCGCAGGGCATCCCGCAGCGCCAGGCCCAGACTCAGGACAATATCCTTCTCCCGCGTGCCCCCTGCGCCGATCGCGCCCGGATCAACGCCACCATGCCCCGGATCGATGACGACCACACGACCGGCGCCGGGTCGCCGTGGCGGCAGCGGCGGCACCCCGCTGGGCCAGAAGGCCACGTCCTGTTTTTCCGCCACCGGCTTGGCGGCCGCACTCTCCTGCTTCGCGGCGGCAAAGGCCGCCCCGTCGGCAGCCCGCAGGTCGATGACCAGCCGCCACTGCTGCCCGGCCTGCGGCGGCAGGGCAAAGACCCTGTGTGCAACCACTGGCTGGTCCGCATCCATCACCAGCCGGCCCGTATTGGCCCGGAACTGACCGAAGCGCAGGTCGCGGATCAGGCCACGGGGCGGATCGGGGCGCCCCTCCAGCGCCCAGTCCGTGTCGGCAAGGTCGACAACAATCCGGAACGGATCCTCCAGCAGGAACAGATTCCACTCCGGCTTTGCACTCAGATCCAGGACCACGCGTGTGGTTGCAGCATTCTCCCCGGTGCGAATCGCGGTGATGGCGGTGGCGTATGCTGCGGACAGCGGCGCGCAAAGCAGCACGAACAGCACCGGCAGCAACATGACAGGCCAGAAGCCTGCGTACCCGGGAAAGTGCCTCCGAAGGCCGCTTCCGCTCACCTTTCGTCCCATCTTCATCAGTGGCAAAGGAGCCTTGCGTCAGGGGTTGCGGCGCACCGACCAGGTTCTTTCCGTAAGGTAGTGCACAATGCTTGCTGCAACATGCTGCAATTTGCTAGTGTCGCCATGCGAGTTTCCAGTGCCGCCGTGTTGTCCGGTTCCGACCGGCCCTGCGGCGCGGTAGGGATGAGCTCCGACGAAAGGTAATCCGGGTCAGTATCTCTGGCCACTCCCTTGTTCAATCGACCGCCCGGACGACAGGACGGTCAGGGGGTGACATGGGACCCGGTGACCAGATCGTCCCAGCCCATCCGGTCACCAAAATGATGACCGCCGCCCAGGGCATCTGGAGAGATTATTGAAACTCGGGATTTGTCTGCGCACCCGTTGGGTGGCGACGGCAGGGACTGACGGACCGCATCATGGCGAGCCGAAGGGGTTTAACCTTTTTCGGCGCCGTTCGATGTCTGGGCCCGACCTTGCAGATCCTGACATAACATATGGATGGCCCAGTACCACTGACTCGCCGGTACCGCTGCCATCCCGGAGATATGGCTAATGGCCACTCGTATGCTGGTCGATGCGGCACATCCGGAGGAAACCCGGGTTGTGATCGTGAAGGGCAATCGCCTTGATGAATTTGATTTCGAGGTCGACAGCCGCAAACCCCTGAAGGGCAACATCTATCTGGCCAAGGTCACCCGTGTGGAACCTTCGCTGCAGGCGGCCTTCGTCGAATTCGGCGGCAACCGCCACGGCTTCCTGGCCTTCAACGAAATCCACCCCGACTACTACCAGATCCCCGTCGCGGATCGCGAGGCACTGATCGCCGAGCAGCAGCGCGAGGTCGCCCGTGTGGCGGAGGCTGAAGAGGCCGAGATCGAGGAAGAGGGTGAAGGCGAGGACGATCAGTCCTCCGAGGACGGTGACGACGAGAGCCGTTCGTCCGGCAATGGCCGCAACCGGCGTGGACGCGGTCGTGGCCGCAACCGTCGGCGTGGCAGCGGCCCGACCTCCGACGAGGACTCGGATCTGGGCGTCGAGGACGTTGGTGGTGATGAGCTGGAGGAGGACATCGCGCCGCGCCGTCCGTCACAGCACAGCCGTCCCTACAAGATCCAGGAAGTCATCAAGCGTCGCCAGATCCTGCTGGTGCAGGCGGTCAAGGAAGAACGAGGCAACAAGGGCGCGGCCCTGACCACCTACCTGTCGCTCGCCGGTCGTTACTGCGTGCTGATGCCGAACACGGCACGGGGCGGCGGCATCAGCCGCAAGATCGCCAATGTCGCCGACCGCAAGAAGCTGAAATCCGCCGTGAAGGAACTGGACGTGCCGGAGGGCACGGGCGTCATCGTCCGCACCGCCGGGGCCAAGCGCACCAAGTCCGAGATCAAGCGCGACTTCGAGTTCCTGCTGCGCCTCTGGGACGACATCCGCGACCTGACCCTGCGGTCCACCGCGCCGACCCTGGTCTATGAGGAAGCATCGCTGATCACCCGCGCGATCCGCGACTTCTATTCCAAGGACATCGACGAGGTCCTGGTGGAAGGCGAGGACGGTTACCGCGTCGCCAAGGACTTCATGAAGCGGATCATGCCGTCGCACGCGAAGAAGGTTCAGCCCTATCGCGACCGCATTCCCCTGTTCCACCGCTACCAGGTGGAACAGCAGCTCGACAGCATGTACGGCAATGAGGTCACCCTGCCGTCCGGCGGCTATATCGTCATCAACTCGGCGGAGGCGCTGGTCGCCATCGACGTGAACTCGGGCAAGTCCACCAAGGGCCGGTCCATCGAGGAAACGGCGACCAAGACCAATCTGGAGGCCGCAGAGGAGGTCGCGCGCCAGTTGCGGCTGCGCGATCTGGCCGGTCTGGTGGTCATCGACTTCATCGACATGGACGAGTCCCGCAACAACCGGGCAGTCGAGCGCAAGCTGAAGGACTGCCTGCGCGTGGACCGTGCCCGCATCCAGATCGGGCGGATCAGCCACTTCGGGCTGCTGGAAATGTCGCGCCAGCGCCTGCGCCCCGGCGTGCAGGACGTCAACATGATGCCCTGCAGCCATTGCCATGGCCTCGGCGTCGTCCGTTCCATCGATTCGACGGCGCTGCACCTGCTGCGCTCCATCGAGGAAGAGGGCATCCGCGAGCGTTCAGCCGGTATCCGCATCCACATGCCGGCGGAGGTCGCGATCTACATCGTGAACCACAAGCGCCGTGCCCTGGCTGAGATCGAGGAACGCTACGGCTTCGCCGTGGAGATCGCCGCAGACATGGAACTGGTGTCCCCGGATCACCGGATCGAGCGCATCGCCGCCTCCGAGATCAGTGAGGAGATCGAGCGCCCGCAGCGGGAGACCACTGCTCCGGCGATCGAGCACGAAGATGATGAGGATGCGGCGGATCAGACCAACGCCCACAGCGACGATGACGAAGACGAGGCCGAGCAGCGGGGGTCGGATGACGATGGTGGCCGCCCGCGCAGCCGTCGCAGGCGCCGCCGGCGCGGCGGTGCCTCCTCCGATCAGGATTCGAACGGCGACAGCAGCGGCCAGGAGGCTTCTCAGGGTGATGATGCCGATGGCGGCAAGTCCGAGGAAGCCGCGTCGGGTGGCGACGATGATGACGACGGCGAGGGCAAGAACCGCCGCCGTCGCGGTCGCCGTGGCGGCCGGCGCAGGCGTGGCCGGAAGGACGACTACCAGTCGTCGAATCAGCAGAACGGCAGCAGCGATGTCGCACCGCTGGGCGATGGCGAGGTCAATGAGGAAGGTATCCAGTCTCCGTTCCTGATGGCCGCCGCAGTGCCGCCGTCCCAGGTCCAGGCCGAGATCGTTGCCGAACAGAGCAGCCCCGACGACGAGCCTGCTGACGGCACGACGCCCGACCAGGCATCGCCCGATCACGCTTCGGATGAGACCGGCAACGGTGAAGCGGAAGCAGAAGCGGGCAGTGACGACACCGTCGAACCGTCCGGTTCCGGGGACGTCGCCGATGCATCGAATGACGATGCGCCGGAAGCCTCTGCCGAGCAGGCCGAGGAAGAAGGCCAGCCCGCTGACGATGATGCCGTGCCGGAGCGGGCGCCCGAGGCTGAGGCCGAGGCCGGGACAGAGACCGAAACGGAAGTAGAGGCTCCTGCGGCGGCAGAGGCTGAGGCAGAAGTCGAGGTTGCAGTCGAGACCGAGGTGACATCGGACGCTGAGCCGGAGCCGGTCGCCGCATCTGCGGAAGAGCCGGAGACCACTTCGGCGGCAGAACCGGCACCCGAACTGGAGCCGGTCGCCGACGCCGCGCCAAAGGCCCCGGCCAAGCGCGGCTGGTGGTCACGCAAGCGCCGCGACGACTGACCCTGACAGCGAGCGGGCGCTCACGCGCCCATTCGACTGGTCGAACAGGCACCATCCTCCAATGCGTTGGGGGATGGTGTTTTTCGTTCCGGTCGCGGCCTTCAGGGTCGGCAAAGAAAAAGCCACCCCGACCTGTTGAAGGGTCGGGGTGGCTTCATGTTCCGGCCAGAGCTGGCGAGGACGCCGGTCAGGCAGCCTTCTTCAGGAAGCGGGCGCCCAGTGTCTCGGCGATCTGGACCGTGTTCAGTGCGGCACCCTTGCGCAGGTTGTCCGACACCACCCAGAGGTTCAGGCCATTGTCGATGGTCGAGTCCGCACGGATCCGGCTGATGAACGTGGCGTAATCGCCAACGCACTCGACCGGTGTGATGTACTGCTCCTCTTCCGGGTTATCGATGACCATGCAGCCCGGGGCCTCGCGCAGCAAATCGCGCGCTTCGTCCGCGGACAGCGGCTCCTCCAGTTCCAGATTTACCGCCTCGGCATGGCCGACGAAGGTCGGCACCCGCACGCAGGTCGCGGTCAGGCGGATCTTCGGGTCAAGAATCTTCTTGGTCTCGACCATCATCTTCCACTCTTCCTTCGTGTCGCCGCCATCCAGGAACACGTCGATGTGCGGGATGACGTTGAAGGCGATCTGCTTCGTGAACTTGCTCGGCTCCGCCGCCTGGTTGACGAAGATACCCTTGGTCTGGCTGAACAGCTCGTCCATCCCCTCACGCCCGGCACCGGACGTCGACTGATAGGTGGAAACCACCACACGACGGATGCGGGCGCGGTCGTGGATCGGCTTCAGCGCCACCACAAGCTGCGCCGTGGAACAGTTCGGATTGGCGATGATGTTGCGCCTGGCAAACCCGGCCAGGGCGTCGGAATTCACCTCCGGCACCACCAGCGGCACATCCGGATCCATGCGGAACGCGGAACTGTTGTCGATCACGACACAGCCCTGGGCCGCGGCCTTCGGCGCATACTCCCGGGCAATGTCGCCACCGGCGGAGAACAGCGCGATGTCGTAGCCCGTGAAATCGAAATCATCGAGGGCTTTCGTTTTCAGGGTCCTGTCGCCGAACGTGACTTCCGTACCGAGCGAGCGGCGGCTGGCAACAGCCGTCACCTCATCGGCGGGGAACATGCGTTCCTCCAGAATGTTCAACATTTCGCGGCCCACATTGCCCGTGGCACCGACGACGGCGACGCGATAGCCCATCTCCCTCGTCCTTTCGATCAGAGAATTCTGCCGCACCCGACTGATGCGGAAGTGGGCGGAGAGATACGCCTTGCCCAGGCAACAGGCAAGTGCTGCACGGCTGAAATATCCTAAGGTGCGGTCAAGCGACCGGGCAGGATCAGCCTATCCTGCCGCCGAATGGGCAGCGAAGCGCCCCCGGATCTTGCCCAGGATCCAGCCGAGCACAGGCAGTCGTTCGTACATCTGGCTGGCCGCATCCCAATAGTCGATATGCTCCGTCACACGACCGTCCGCATCGAAGACGACGACGCTGGTGCCGGTGACAATCCACTTCTCCTTGCCCAACGCGCTGACGTAACCGCTCATGGTCCAGCGCAGCCATCCTGTCTGCCCGTCCAGGCACCGCGCATCGACCACCAGGGCGTAGTCGCGGACATCGCGCAGCATCGCGGTGAACATGCGCTGCAGACGCTCATGGCCACGAAAGTCGCTGAACGGGTCCTTGAAGCGGGCATCGGCTGCATAGACATCCGGCACCCGCTCAATGTCAGCCGTCGTCATGCCCTCAAAGAAGGCGACGTAGTACTCAAGAGGATCGGCTGCGCGTTGTCCATCGGACGAGGGGGAAGTAGAGGGCATAGGGCAGACACCTCACCATTTTCAGGATCGTCGTGAAGACAAAAGGGAACCTGACCTCGAACCCGCGACCGATCACACCATCGACCAGCCGCTCCGCCGCCTGTTCGACCGGCATCAGAAACGGCATCGGGTGATCGTTGCGGTCGGTCAGCGGGGTCTTCACGAACCCCGGATTGACCACGCCCATATGGACGCCCAGCGGTTTCAGTTCGCAGTGCAGGGCCTCTGCCATGTTGATCAGCGCCGCCTTCGAAGCGCCATAGCTTGCGGCGCGCGGCAGGCCGCGATACCCGGCGACAGAGGAAACGACAAAGATGCGACCGGCCCCGCGCTCGATCATGCGCGGCAGCAGGGGCTCGAGACAGCGCGACGCGCCGACGACATTCAGGTCCAGCGTGGCGCGCATCGCCTCCGCCGTGAACGTCTGGGCTGTCGTCGGGGTATAGCTGCCGGCACACAGGACAGCCGATCCGATGGGACCAAGCTCATCCTCGATCCGCGCGACGACCGCCGCGATAGCTTCCGCATCGGTGATGTCACCGGGGAAGGCCGTGATGTCGCCCAACTGGCCCGCCGCCTCTTGCGCCAGCCTGTTCAGTTCGTCCTCGCGTCGCGCGGTCGCCGCCACGCGATAGCCGCGCCGCGCGAACTCCAGCGCCGAAGCGCGGCCAATCCCCGAACTGGCTCCGGTTATCCAGACTATTCCACTCATTCTGTACGCTCCGCCAATCCCTCGGCGGCCCTGCACTTCTCGCAGCGATACTCGATCCGTTCGCCACCCTTCGTCAGGAACCGCAGTTTCACCCACCGGCCCGCAGCGTCGTACCAGACGTCCACATCGTGCAGGTCACCCGTGTAGAGATAGCGATCCGCCATGACATATCCATGTGCGGTTTCGACCCGCTCCTGACCCTTGGCGTTGATTGAAACGCTGGCCAGATGCCCGGTCAGCGTATTGAGCACCCGCGTCTGGCCGATGATTCCCGGATGCCAGTGATTGGACGGGAACAGCGCTCCCTCCACCCGACGAAGGCCACCCGATCCATCGACCACCACTTCCCCGCCGAACCGCCGGGCGGAAACCTCCGCCTGCGTGCCGTCATCGTTCACGGACGCGTCCAGCGACTGCAGCGCGGCCCCATCCCAGACGGAACTTGACCCATATTCGAAGCGATAGGCCGTGATCCCGAGGAATTTCACGCGGGCACGGAAGTCGATCTGGACGTCGACCAGATCACCATCGCGCCGGAACTGCACGGTGTGCGTACCGATCTGGCGATCCTTGCGCCAGACACTGAACCGGATATCGGAGCCATACATGACCAGGGGGTCGAAGGCGGACCCATGCGCGGTCGCCGCACGGGCAGCACGGTCGACTGTCATCAGGACGAGAAGAACCGCGAGCAGGATCGCGGTTGCAGGCCATGAAGATGGATTTCGGCGTGGGGTCATGATTGATAAGCTACGCCGCGACCTGCGGATCGGATCATGCCCCGGGGCAAGAATGCTGGACATCTGCTGAAATGACCATTGCGCTGATCATCATCGGACTGCTGATTGTGGCGTTTCTGCTGGGCCCGCGGGCGCGGGTGCGGGATCGTGTCAGCTATGAGCGGGGGGAACTGGGTCAGGATCCGGTGGAGACCCTGGCGCGCCGGGAAGCCCGGTTCAGCGATATCCGCCCGGGACTGGACAGGGAGATCGTCTGGCGCGATCCGGCAGCCCGTGACAGACGCCCATGGGCCGTGGTCAACATCCACGGCTTCTCGGCCAGCAAGCAGGAGCTTCGCCCGCTGCCTGACATCGTGGCTGAGGGTCTGGACGCCAACCTCTACTTCACGCGTCTCGCCGGTCACGGCAGGACGGCATCGGCCATGGCGGAGCCGGACGCCGACGACTGGCTGGACGATATGGCAGAGGCGCTGGAGGTGGGGAAGCTGCTGGGTGAGCGGGTGCTGGTGCTCGGCATGTCCACGGGCGCGACCCTGGCCGCCTGGGCGGCGATGCGCGATGACATGCGTCATGACATGGACGCCATCGTGTTCATCTCACCCAACTTCGAGATCCGGCGGAACGGCACCCGCTATCTGACCATCCCCTGGGCGCGGCAACTGCTGCGGCTGTTCATGGGCCGGATCAATCCCATTCGGGAGGGCGAGAATCCCGCGTTCAGCCAGGCCTGGACCACCGGATATCCGGCCGAAGCGCTGTTGCCGATGGCGGCTGCCGTCCGTCATGTGCAACGTCTGAAGCTCGAGGAAACCAGCCAGCCCGCGCTGTTCATCCATTCACCCGACGACCAGGTGATCAGCGTGCCGCACGTGCAAGCGACGTATCAGCGTTGGGGCGGCGCACCGAAGGCCATGATCCAGGTGACCGACGCCGAGGACAAGCTGCAGCACATCATTGCCGGGGACATTGTCAGCCCGACACCGACACGGCGGCTGGCCGATCAGGTGGTGGACTGGGTGAGGTCCCTGTCCGCGAACTGAGCGATACGTGCGGAGATCTCGTCCGGGATCTGATGCGCGATCCAGTGATCGTTCTCCGGATAACGGTGCACGGTGATGTCCGGTCCGGCCTCCTGCATCCGCTCCAGGTTTTCCGGCGCGAAATAGGGATCCCCCTCCCCCCAAAGCACCATCGTCGGGACGGAAACCTGCGTCTCGGCAACCGTCCGAGGCGCCGCATCATCGCCACTCGGCGGACCCGACCTGTTGGCGCGGTAATAGTTCAGACCACCGGTCAGGGAACCCGGCAACTGCCAGTGCGCCAGATAGGCCGCCGCATCGTCCTCCGTCAGGTGCCCGGCCTTCAGTCCGGGATCGAGAATGTTGGTGCGCAGACCCGCGAAATCGTCCCGGCTGACCAGCATCTCGGCCTGTTCGGAGCGGAAGGCCAGCATGTACTGGCTGCGCGTCACCTGTTCACTGTCGGGCTGGCGCAGCAACTCGCTCATGATTCCCGGATGGGCACAGTTGATGATCACCAGACGGTCGATCAGGTCGGGACGGCGGATGGCCACTTCCCAGGCCATGAAGCCACCCCAGTCATGCCCGACCAGAATCACCTTTTCCCGCCCGTAGGCCGCGATGATACCCGCGACGTCGTCCACCAGATTGCCGATCTCGAAGCTCTCCAGATCCTCCGGCTTCTCCGTCAGGTTGATGCCCCGGCAGTCCGGCGCCACGCAGAACCAGTTGTCCGACAGGGTCTCGAGCTGCTTCCGCCAGGCGTACCAGAACTCGGGAAAGCCATGCAGGAACAGGATCATGGGGGACAGCGGATCCCCGGCCTCGGCGCAGTGAAACCGAAGGCCATTGGCCTGAACGTCAACATGGCGGATCGCATTCGTACCCATCGGATCAGTCCTCCCGGAAGCGCCCATAGGCCTGTTCGGAGGCAATGATGACATGCTCTTGGCAACCGTTGAGGCGATGGTGGTTCTGCGCCTCGTAGTCCGCCGACGTGATGAAGCTGCGGAAGGCCGCCTTCGACGGATAGCGGACCAGGGCCACGAAGTCCCAGTCGCCGAACTGCGCCGGACCGAACGACGCTCCCTTCGCATCGCCAGTCCAGATGATGCCGCCGCCGACGCCCCGGATCAGGTGGTTCACGCCCTTCGAATAGCGCACGTAGGCGTCCCAGCCACTGCCATCACCGTCCAGAGATTTCTCCCGGAACTTCATCAGGTTCACCATGACAACCGGTGTGTCATCGGCAATCCGTGCCAGTGTCTCGTCGTGCAGTTCGTCAATCGCGGCCATCATGCCCTCCCCGATAGCTGTCCCGGCTCTGCCAAGAATGGAACCGAAACGAAAACAGGGGCCGACCATGTGGCCGACCCCTGCTTTTCGTCAACAGTCGTCAGACTGTGGATCAGTAAGCGATGTTCTCGCCAATCCGTACCCAGCGACCGCCCTGAACCTGCGACAGGAAGGATTCGTTGGATCCCTGACGCTTCTCCGGACCGAAGCTCTGAACCGGACCACCGAAGATGTCGCGATAACCCTTGATCTGCTCGAAGCCCTTGATCATCGAGTCGACTGTCAGATCCTTGCCGGCGTTCTGCAGCGCGAGAACGGTCATGTCAGCAAAGATGTAACCGAGCTGGGCCGGGAAATCCGGGTTCTTGCCGAACTTCTCCTTGTAGGAGTTGTACCAGTTGCGAACCAGCGGATCCGGGTTGTCGCCATAGGCCATCTGGAAACCGGTCATCGCCATGAAGCCCTCGGTCACGCCACCCTTGGCACCGGCGGTGTAGCCGTTGTAGGTCGCGATGGAACCGACGAAATCGACATCCCAGCCCATCGAACGCGCGGTCACGTAGGGGATGATCGTGTCGGAGACGATGGTGCCCATGTAGACAACGTCACAACCGGCCTCACGCAGCTTGGTGACGGACGCGGTGAAATCCTTGTCTGTCGGCTTGTGCGCAGTTTCGGCGATCAGCGACTGGCCCATGGCCTCCGCCTGATCCTTGGCACCGAATTCGATCTCGCGACCGAAGTCCGTATCCTGGTACATCGTGCAGGGCTTGGTCTTGCCGCGGGTTTCCGCGAACAGCTTCACAGCCGCACGGATCTGATCGTAGTAGGTCGAGCCACCAGCGAACTTCAGCTTGTGGAACGGCTCGAACATCTGCCGCGCGGACGAGAACGGGAACAGGTTCGGGATGCCCGCAGCAAGCTGACGCGGCAGCACAGCGTTGTTCATCGGGGTGCCGAGCGCGGACAGCATGGTGAAGACGCGGTCACGGTTGATCAGCTTGTTGCCCGCCTGAACGGCCTTCGGCACCTGATACTCGTTGTCCTCGATCACCAGCCGGATCTTGCGACCGTGGATGCCACCTTCGGCATTCACCGCGTCGAACCGCTGACGCATGCCTTCGACAGATGGCACACCCCAGACCGCAACCGGGCCCGAAAGCGCCGTATGCGTGCCGATCAGGATCTCGTCATCGGTCACGCCGCGCTCTGCGGCCTGCGCCGCGCTTGCGATCATTGTTGCCGTGGCGGCCACTGCAGCCAGGCCAAGAAGCTTCTTTTTCATCCGATCCTCCCTGTTTCCGGCCCCGTTTGGTTCAGGACCGTTTCTGTGACACCAAGTCTATCAGAATTCCGTTTCAGACAAAGCGTTTCACCCATTTGTGGCACCAATCAGGCCGCTTCCGAATACATGCTGTCGATCAGGCTTTCGTACTTCTTCTCGACGAACTTCCGCTTCAGCTTCATTGTCGGCGTGACCTCGTCGTCTTCCGGGTCAAGCTGCTTGTCCAGCACGCGGAACTTCTTGATGGTCTCGACCCGGGCGAACTTTGCGTTCACCCGCTCGATCTCCTCCGACACCAGTTCGATGACTTCGGGTGCGCGTGCCAGCGATGCAAAGCTGGTGAAGGCGATGTTGCGTTCCTGCGCGAACTTCTCGACCATCTCCTGATCGATCATGACCAGCGCCGTCAGATACTTGCGACGGTCACCGATGACCACTGCGTCAGAGACATAGGGCGAGAACTTCAGCTCGTTCTCGATCTCCGACGGGGTGATGTTCTTGCCACCGGCGGTGATGATGATGTCCTTCATCCGGTCGGTGATCTTCACATAGCCCTCGTTGTCGATGGCACCGACGTCGCCGGTGTGCAGCCAGCCGTCGACCACCGTCTCCGCCGACTTCTCCGGCTGGTTCAGGTAGCCCATGAAGATATGGCGGCCCCGCAGCAGGATCTCCCCCTCCGGCGAGAGCTTGCATTCGGCGTAGCGGGCGCAGCGGCCGACTGTACCGAGCTTGATGTCGCCGGGCAGATTGGTGGTGGCGAGACCGGTGTTCTCCGTCTGGCCATAGAGCTCCAGCATTTCGATGCCCAGCGCCATGTACCAGCGGATCAGCTGCGGCGAGATCGGCGCGGCACCCGTGCCGACCCAGTCAACCCGTGACAGGCCGAGGACGTTGCGGACATTGCGCAGGACCAGGAAGAGGCCGATCCTGAACTTCAGCTTCTCCAGGAACGTCGGCTCCTGCCCCTCCAGCTTCTTGTCGGCGACGGCCAGGCCCCAGTCGATCGCGACCTTGTAGGCGAACTGCTGCAGCTTGGTGGCATCACGGACGGCAATGTTGATCTGCGAATAGAGCTTCTCCCAGATCCGCGGCACCGCGAAGAAGGTGGTCGGCTGGATCTCCTGGATGTTCTCGAACACCGTCTCCGGGTTCTCGACGAAGTTCGCGATATTGCCGGTATAGAGTGAGAAATAGGTCAGCGTGCGCTCCGCCACGTGGCAAAGCGGCAGGAAGGCCACGCGCTCCCCGCCGGTTTCCTGCGGCAGGATCTGGGTGCCATTGGCCATCTGGAAGCACAGGTTGTCATGGCTGATCATCGCGCCCTTGGGCGGGCCGGTGGTGCCGGAGGTATAGACCAGAATGGCCATGTCACCCGGCTCGGCCCGCTGCAGCAGTTCTTCCCAGCGTCCCGGGTTCGCATCATTGTGCGCCTGACCGCCGGCCAGAAAATCACTGAAGCTGACAACCATGGCGTCCTCGAAGGTCGCCAGTCCCTCCATGTCGAAGACCACGATCAGCTTCAGGCTGGGGCACTGTTCGCGCACGGTCAGCACCTTGTCGAGCTGTTCCTCATCCTCGACGAAGATCACGCCGGTCCGGGAGTCATTCACCAGATATTCGACCTGGGCCGCCGCGTCGGTCGGATAGATACCGGCACAGGCGGCACCGATGCCCTGAATGCCCATGTCGGTGAACATCCATTCCGGCAGCGTGTTGGACAGGACAGCCACGACATCGCCCTTGGCAACGCCATGCTTGTCCAGCGCCATGCCGACATTGCGTGCCTTGTCGCCGAATTCCGCCCAGGTGATCGCCTTCCAGATCCCGTGGTCCTTCTTGCGCATGGCGATCCTGCTCGACCAGTTCGTGACGCGATGCCAGAACATCTGCGGCACTGTCGTGGCGTCGGGATCGTCCACAAGAATCAGTTCACGGCCATCTTCGGCCATCTGTCGGGTCTCGGTCAGCCTTGCGGTCATGGTCTGCTCCGCCTTCTCCCGTTGCACGATACGGTCCGAACCTGCGCCGGGAATGAATCCCGGGGCCGTCGCCCTATCGCCAGAGTTTCTTCTTCTTCCAGCGCCGTTCGCCACGTGCGCCTTCGTCCTTCACGCCCAGGTAGAATTCCTGGATGTCCTCACGCTGGATCAGCTTCTCGCATGGGTCCTCCATGACGATCCGCCCGACCTCCAGCACATAGCCGAAATCAGCGGTCTTCAGCGCCATGTTGGCATTCTGCTCCACCAGCAGCATGGTCACGCCGCGCTCCTTGTTCAGGCGCACGATGATCTCGAAGATCTCCTTCACCAGACGCGGGCTCAGCCCCAGCGACGGCTCGTCCAGCAGCATCACCTTCGGTCGCGCCATCAGCGCCCGGCTGATCGACAGCATCTGCTGCTCACCGCCTGAGAGCTGGCCGGCCGGCTGCTCCCGCCGCTCCTTCAGGACCGGGAAGTAGTTGAAGACCATGTCGATGTCGTCGACGACACCCTTGGCATCCTTGCGGGTGAAGGCTCCCATCCGCAGGTTTTCCTGCACCGACAGGAACGGAAAGACCTCCCGCCCTTCCGGCACGTGACTGATACCCCGCCGCATCACCCAGTCGGGTTCGCGGGAGGTGATGTCCTCGCCTTCGAACGTCACCTTGCCCTTGCGCGGATCCATGACGCCCGAGATCGTCTTCAGGATCGTGGTCTTGCCTGCCCCGTTGGAGCCCAGCACCGTGACGATATCGCCTTCGTTGACCGTGATGCTGACACCGCGAATGGCCATGATCGGCCCGTAGTAGGTCTCGACGTTGGAAACTGTCAGAATGGGTTCACTCACCGTTCAGCCCCCCAGATACGCGCGAATGACCTCTTCGTTCGACTGCACCTCGGAGGGGCTGCCGAGCGTGAGGACGCGGCCATAGTTCAGTGCGAGAACGCGGTCGGAGACCCGGTTCACCAGGCTCATGTCATGTTCGACCATCAGCACGCTGATCCCCAGCAGGTCCCGGATATCCTTGATCCAGAAAGCCATGTCGCTGGTTTCCTCGACATTCAGGCCCGACGAGGGCTCATCGAGCAGCAGCAGCTTCGGTTCGGTACAGAGGGCGCGCCCCAGTTCCACCACCTTCCGCACGCCGTAGGGCAGGTTGGCGATCCGCTGATCGCGGTACCGGGCGAGGTCCAGGAACTCGATCACCTTCTCCACCTCCTCACGGTGCGCCAGTTCGGCACGCCGGGTGGAGGGCAGGAAGAAGATGTTCGCAAGCAGGGTGCCGCTGCGATGGGCATGGCGCCCGATCAGCAGGTTCTGCAGCACGGTCGCCTGTTCGAAGAGTTCGATGTTCTGGAACGTGCGTGCGATGCCCCGCCCTGCGATCAGATGCGGGGCGGTGTTGGTGATATCCTCGTCATTGAAGATCAGCTTGCCTTCGGTGGGTTCGTAGATGCGACTGATCAGGTTGAAGATCGTCGTCTTGCCCGCACCGTTGGGGCCAATGATCGTGAAGATCTCGCCCTCTTCGATCTCGAAATCGACACCATCCACGGCCTTAACGCCGCCAAAATGGATCGCCAGTTTGTCCGCCTTGAAGAAGGTCACCGCAGCCGCTCCGTCTTCACATAGGATTTCTGCCGCGCAAAGGTCGATTTCTTGTACAGCGGGAACAGATCGAAATAGGTCTTCACCTTCAGCCAGCGGCCATAGAGGCCCATCGGTTCGAAGATGATGAACAGCACCAGCAGCGCACCGAAGATCGCGGCCTCCAGACCCGGCGAATTGACGAAGCGCACCAGGCCGGCGAGGAACTCGACCCCGCCCGCACCGGCCGTCACCTCGTCACGCATGATCGGGATGAAGGACCGCAGCATGATCAGGAACGCGGCACCCAGCACCGCACCCTGAATGGTGCCGATACCACCGACGACGCAGATCAGAAGCAGTTCGATGGAAATGAAGATGTTGAACGCGTCCGGTGCCAGATGGGAGATCTGGTGCGCGAACAGTCCGCCGGCGAGGCCGGTGACGAAGGCGCTGATACCGAACGCCGTCGTCTTGTAGTACGCCAGATGGATGCCCATCGACTGCGCGGAAATCTCCGAATCCCGGATGGCAACGAAGGCACGGCCCGTCGGGCTGCGCAGCAGGTTCCGCGCGATCAGTGCGGCGAGCACCAGCACCGCGATGCAGATGTAGTAGAGCGAGACCGGTGACCAGAGTTCGACCCAGCCGACATGCAGGCCGCCGACCGAGAACCATTCCCCCTGGTACATCGCCTCCGGCTGGATGGAGAGGAAGTCAGGCGCCGCAACCGGCAGCCCGTCAAAGCCGCCGGTGACCGACGACCACTTCGACATGACCTCCTGCGTGATCAGGGCGACGGCCAGCGTGGCGATGGCCAGATAGATGCCGTGCATCCGCAGTGTGGGCAGGCCCACGGCGACACCGATCGCGCCCGCAAGCAGTCCGCCCAGCGGCAGCGAGACGAGAAACGGCACGCCGTTCTGCAGCAGGTAGGCATGCGTATAGGCACCGATACCCAGGAAGGCGGAGTGTCCGAGGCTCGCCATGCCGGTGAAACCGACGGCGATCATCAGACCCATGGCCGCGATGGAGTAGATCAGCCAGAGATTGGCCTCACCCACATAATAGACGCCTGCGAAGATCGGCAGTGCCAGCAGCGCCGCCAGAAAAATGCCGTAACCGATCAGGTCCCCATTGTGCCGCCAGAGGCGCAGGTCCTGTTCGTAGCGTGTCTTGAAAACAAAGCGCATCGGATCAGACCTTCTTCCTGCCCATCTGGGAGAAAATGCCTTCCGGCCGGACAACCATCACCGCCAGAAGCACGGAGAAGACCATGATGTCCTTGTAGCCGGGGGCGAGCAGATAATCGGAGAACTGCTCCACCAGCCCGATGATGATACCGCCCACCAGCGCACCGGGAATGGAGCCGAAACCACCCACGACCGCACCGGCGAAGGCCTTGATCGCGATGAAGCCGATGGACGGGTCCATGACGTTCGCGATCGGCATCATCATGACACCGGTAATGGCAGCGACACCGGCGGAGATGCCCCAGATCAGCGAGAAGATCAGAGCCACCGGAATGCCCATGTAGTAGGCCGCAAGCTGGTTCTGGGACGCGGCCTGCATGGCCACACCGATGCGTGTGCGCTGGAAGAACATGTAGAGGCCGGCGCAGAGCACCAGCGTCCCCACCACCGCCGCCAGCTTGCCCGCATCCAGCGTCATCGCCGCCACCTGCACGGCCTTGCCGGTGAAGGGGGTCAGGAACGCGATCTGTTCGACATTGAAGGCATAGGGCATGACGAACCGCAGCACATAGCCGATGCCGATGGTTGCCATGACGATGGAAAACTGTGGTTGGCCGATCAGACGGCGGATCACGACCACATCCAGCAGGAAGCCGAAGATGATCATGAGCACGACTGTGAGCAGGAAGCCGAGCCAGAAGTTGAGCCCGAAACCGGCAATCAGTCCGAAGGCGATGAACGCGCCGACCATCATCAGGTCGCCCTGCGCGAAGTTCACCATCTCCGTTGCCTTGTAGATCAGCACGAAACCAAGCGCGATCAGGCCGTAGATACAGCCGAGCGCCAGTCCGTTGACGAACAACGAAATATAAATCTGGACGGAATCCACGTCCCCGTATCCTCCCCTGAACCGCACATGGCGGCATTGCCAACCTTCAGAGCCACCGGTCCTGTCCCGAACCTTGTGTCGCCCCAATTCGATTACGCGGGTTTCGCCACGTAACGGCTCGGGTAGGATAGGGGCGGTTTGACGGCTGTCAATTCGTCAACGACAGGGGGAGGACACAAACTTGGCCTATGCAATACCGTTCGTCCGGGAACTGGACTTCGAATACGGGGAGCTTGCGGAGCTGAGCCCGCTGGTCCGCAGGGTGATCTGCAACAATCCGGGCGGGTTCACATTCCATGGCACCGGCACCTACATCATCGGACGCGGCAAGGTTGCCATCGTCGATGCCGGGCCACTGGACGAGCGACATGTGGAGGCCGTGCTGCGCGCGGTGGAGGGGGAAACGGTGACACATCAGCTGATCACCCATACCCACATCGACCACAGCCCGGCCGCGCGGCTGGTCAAGGACGCGACCGGGGCGCAGACCTGGGGCTACGGCCCGCACGGCGGCGATCGCGGCGGCCCGAAGGTGGAAGAAGGCGGCGACCATGACTTCGCGCCGGATCACGTGATTCGGGATGGCGACGTCATTGAAGGTGACGGCTGGTCGGTGGAGGCGGTCCACACGCCGGGCCATACCTCGAATCACATCTGCTTCGGACTGCGGGAGGAGAAGGCGCTGTTCACCGGCGATCACGTCATGGGCTGGTCCACGACCGTGGTCTCGCCGCCGGACGGCAACATGACCGACTACTTCAACTCCCTCGACAAGCTGCTGGAGCGCGATGACCAGCGCTATTACCCGACCCACGGCGCGCCCATCGAGAACGTGCACGACTTCGTGCGGGCCTACCGGGCGCACCGGCAGTTGCGCGAAAGCCAGATCCTGGACCTGCTGAAGGGCGGTCCCAGGACCATTCCGGCAATGGTCGCCACCATGTACGCCGATGTGCCGAAGAACCTGCATCCGGCCGCAGCCCGGTCGGTGCTGGCGCATCTGATCCACATGGTTCACGACGGTCGGGTGGCGGTGGACGGCACAGCCGACGCCCAGGCCACCTACCGCGTCGCCTGAGGAGAGAAGCCATGCTGCGTGAACGCATCGAAGCCAGGTGGATCGACGCCTTTGCCGAGACCTTCCGCCTCTGCGAGGTGAAGCCGGGCGAGGTCTGCGCCATCCTCTCCGAGAGCCAGAGCCGGAAGGTGAATGTGGATCTGGCGGAACTGGCGCTGCAGCGGATGGGGGCGGAGGTCTTTCATGTCGTCCTGCCCTCCCCCCGCCAGACGGCCCCGGCCCCGGTACGCTCGACCGGTGCATCGGATGCGATTCGCGGGCTGGAACCGGTCATCGGCGCGCTGGGCGCTTCCGGTTTCGTCGCCGACTGCACGGTGGAGGGGCTGCTGCATGCACGGGAGCTGCCGGCGATCCTGAAGGGCGGCGCACGGGTTCTCATGGTTTCCAACGAACATCCGGAACTGCTGGAACGCCTGACACCGACACCGGAACTGGAAGCCAAGGTGAAGACCGGCATCAGGATGCTGCGTGACGCGAAGCAGATGCGCGTGACCTCGGCTGCCGGCACGGACCTGACAGTCGATGTGGAGAAGGCGCCGGCAGGCGGTGGCTGGGGCTTCAGCAAGCGCGCGGGCACCATCACCCACTGGCCCGGCGGCCTGTGCCTCTGCTTCCCCGCACCTGGCTGCGTCAACGGCACCATCGTCATGAACACCGGCGACGTGAACCTGACGTTCAAGCGCTACATCGACCGCCCGATCCGCCTGACGATCGAGAACGACTACATCACCGACATCTCCGGCGATGGCGTCGATGCCGCCCTGTTCGACAGCTACATCGCGGCCTGGGGCGACCGGGAGGCCTATGCCGTCAGCCATGTGGGATGGGGCATGAACCCCGCGGCCCGCTGGGACTCCCTGACCGCCTATGACCGCAGCCAGGTCAATGGCACGGAACTGCGCGCCTTCGCCGGGAACTTCCTCTATTCGACCGGCGCCAACGAGGTTGCGGGCCGCCACACGCTCGGCCACTTCGACCTGCCGATGCGGGGACATACCATCAGCCTGGACGGTACGGTGGTGGTGGAGAACGGCGTGCTGCAGGGTGAGCTTGCATGAGCACCGTTCCAACCTTCACGGATAGCGGGTCGGGACCGGCCATCATCTTCCTGCATGGCATCGGCGGCAATGCCGGGAACTGGCAGCCGCAGATCGACATCCTGTCCTCGCGCTACCGCTGCATTGCCTGGAACGCGCCGGGTTACGCCGATTCCCCGGCCCTGCCGGATATGACCTTTCCCGCGCTGGCCGACGCACTTGCGCGACTTATGGATCATCTAGGACTCGAAAGGGCGGTGATCTGCGGCCTGTCCATGGGGGGGTATGTGGCGCAGGAATTCCTTGCCCTGCATCCGGAAAGGGTGCGTGCCGCGATCCTGATGTGCACCAGCGCCGCCTTCGGCAAGCCGGGGGGCGATTTCCAGCAGAAGTTCCTCGCCGCGCGCCTGAAGCCGATGGATGAGGGCAAAACCCCCGCCGATATCGCGCCCGCGCTGGTGGCGGGCATGGTCGGCCCCAACGCCGGGCCGGAGGTTGGTCGGGCCCTGACGGAATCCATGAGCATGATCAGCCCCGAGACCTATCGCCAGGCGCTGAACTGCCTCGTCACCTTCGACCGGCGGGACGCGGTGAAGCAGATCGCCGTGCCGACCTGTCTGATTGCGGGGGAAGAGGATACGACAGCCCCTGCCACGGTCATGGAGCGCATGGCGGCGCGCATTCCGGGCAGCCGCTTCCACGTCATCGGCGGTGCGGGCCACATCGCGAATCTGGAAGCACCGGAGGAGACCTGCCGCCTGATCAGCGGTTTCATGGAGGGACTTCCGACATGAGCATGTGGGCCGACTTCGATCTTACCGACCGGCAGCGTGAACTGGTCGGGCTTGCCACGGAACTTGGTCCGACCTTCGCCTCGCGGGCACCGGAGATCGACCGCGATGCCCGCTTCCCGCACGAGAATTATGCCGACATGCGCGACGCCGGGCTGCTGGCGCTCTGCATCCCCAGCCAGTACGGCGGCCTGGGGGCCGACTACCGGACCTATTTCCTTGTCGCATCCGAGATCGGTCGCCACTGCGGTGCGACCGCGCTGACGCTGAACATGCATTCCTGCTCCATGCTCTGGTCCGGGCCTCTGGCCGACGACCTGCCGATGACGGACGAAGAGCGGCGCGGACATCAGGAGCGCCGGGCCGCGCTGTATGATCTGGTGCTGCATGAGAAGGCGATCTTCGCCCAGCCCTTTTCCGAGCCCCATACCCAGGCGGCGACCGGCAAGGCCCCCTTCGGCACCACGGCGCGGAAGGTCGACGGCGGCTATGTCGTCACGGGAAAGAAACATTTCGCCTCCCTCGCCGGGGCCGCGACGCATTACTCGGTGCTCTGCACTGAGGAACGCGAGGGCAGCGACCTCGACCCGAAGGACACCATCATGCTCGCCGTGCCGGGCGATGCGGAAGGGTTCTCGGTCGTCGGCGAATGGGACACGCTCGGCATGCGCGGCACGGTCTCGAAGAGCCTGGACATCGACGGGGTCTTCGTGCCCGACGCGCATCAGATCATGCCGCGCGGTGTCTACTACAAGGCCGCGATCCAGTGGCCGCACATGTTCCTGACCCTGACCCCGGCCTACATGGGCATCGCCCAGGCCGCCTATGACTTCGTGGTGGCCTTCCTGCGGGGCGAGGTGGAGGGGGCGAAGGGCGTGAAACGTGGCAGCCCGATCAAGCAGTTCGCGGTAGCGGAGATCCGCATCAAGCTGGAGCAGATGCGCGCGCTGTTCCTGGAGGCCGCGACGGATGCCCGCTTCAACCCGTCGAAGGACGCCCGGATGCGGGCCTATGTCGCCAACTACACCATCATGGAGACGGTGAACGACATCTGTCGTCTGGCGATCCGCACCTGTGGCGGCACCTCCATCATGAAGAGGTTCCCGCTGGAGCGGCTCTATCGCGACAGCCGCTGCGGCGCGCTGATGCTGCCCTGGTCGGCGGAAGCCTGCCTGGAGCGGCTGGGCCGGGAATGCCTGTACGAGCGCGGCGAGAGCGACTGATGGCAGGCATTCCGCCACTGCCGCTGCTGCTGTCGGTCCTCGGCCTGATTCCCTTCGTCGGCGGCGTGGTGGCCATCGAGTTCGCGGAGGGCGGCTGGAAGGGCTGGGCGATCTATTCCCTGCCCGTCTATGGCGCGATCATCCTGTCGTTCCTGGGCGGCACCACCTGGGGCTTCGCCCTGGCCGATACACAGCAGCGGCGGGTGTCCCTGCGCCTGATCATCGCCATGGCACCGAGCATCGCCGCCTGGCTGATCCTGTTCCAGCCCCCGGTCAACCGGATGCTGTCGCTCGCCGCCTGCCTGGTGATCTGGGCGGCGGTCGATCACCTGATGGTGCGCCACGACCTGCTGCCCCGCTGGTACCCGAAACTGCGCTGGCCGATCACCCTGATCGCCGCCGCGTCGCTGGTCGTCGGATCGCAGCAGATCGGATAGGCCGACCGCTTCAGCGTTCGTTGATCAGGTCCAGCGGGTAGACCGGCCTGCGGACGTTCTCGTAGTTCAGCAGGCTGTTGTCGGAAGTGGTGACCCCCACGCCGTCCAGCGTCAGGGTCGCCTTGGCAAGCGGCGCGAATCCGGCGCGATAGTGAATGCGGGATTTCAGCAGCAGATAGCGCTTGTGCAGCGGGTCGATGCCGACGGAGGTGAAGACGCCGGTATCCCACGGCTCGTGATGCTGTGACACGACCACGATCTGCATGCCGCCGGTCTCCAGCACCGCCGTCGGTCCCATGCGCACGGTGACACCCGTGTACATCGGCCCGCGACAGACCCATTCACCATCGGTCAGGGTGCGCACCTTGCCGGTCAGTTCCAGCGGCGCGCCCGCCCGGTCGATGGCGGGCATGTCGGTGCGCCCGCCCAGGGTCAGGGTGATGGTCGATCCGACACCCGCCGCCTGCATCCGTTTCACGGCCTCCGGATCACATACGGCGGCAACGGCCACATCCTGCAGCCCCTGACGCAGCACCTCCGCGATCACGGTCATCACGTCCTGTGTACCGCCAGAGCCCACATTGTCGGCGTGGTCGAGCAGGATCACCGGCCCGTCCGTCAGTTCCTTCGCCTCGCTTACCGCTTCTTCCAGTGGCCGATGCGGATAGATGAAGGCTTCGCGCTCGGCCCATGCGGCGGCCATGATCTCGTCGCGCACCTGTTCCGCCAGCGCCAGATCGTTGTCTGTCACGATGACGACCGAAGTCCCCGCGTCCGGCATGTCAGCCAGCGCGAAACCGCCGAAGACCGTCGCGGCCAGCACGCCGGGGCGCTGCTCCGCCGCCCGGGCCATGGCGATCAGGCTCTTCATCGGCTCATCGTCGGTGCCCTGCATCAGGGTCTGCGACAGCAGTGGCAGGTTGCCCCAGCGCATGACCGGCGTGACCTCTCCATCCAGCATCCGCAGCAGCACGTCACCGATCTGCTGCCCCATCTCATGCATGTCCACATGCGGGTAGGTCTTGTAGCCGATCAGGGCGTCGCAATTGTCGACCATGGCATCGGTCAGGTTGCAGTGCAGGTCGCAGGTGACCGCGATGGGCACGTCCGGGGCCACGGCACGGATGCGGCGCAGCAACTCCCCCTCCCCATCGAAGGTATGCTCCGCCACCATCGCACCGTGCAGGTCCAGCATCACGGCATCGCAGCCGTCCGCCACCGCATCAACGATTGCCCCGGCCATCAGCTCGTAGGCGTCCCGCTGCACCTTGCCCGACGGCATCGCCTCCGCCGCCACCGGGGTCACGATCTCCGCGCCACGCGCCCGCGCCAGGTCCAGATAGGCGGCAAACGGCATCCCGGTGCCGTCATAGGCCGCCAGCGCCTCGTCCCCCAGAAAGCTGCCCCAGCCGGTGAAGCGTGCCCAGTCGGTCACCACGGGCGAGAAGGTGTTGGTCTCGTGTTTCATCATGGCAATGACGATGCGCATGGGTGTTCCCCTCCCCCGGTTCGAATCCGTCGTGCATTCTACAAATGAAAAGGCCCGGTGGCGAACCACCGGGCCTTTCCCGATCAGACTGGCAGTCGCGAAGCCTATTCGCGGTCGCCCAGCAGATGCATCAGCATCATGAACAGGTTGACGAAGTTCAAGTACAGCGCCACCGCATCGAAGATCGCGGAGCGGACAGCCACATCGCCTTCCATCCGGTGCTGGATGTAGGTCGACTTGATCCGCTGCGTATCGAAGGCGGTCAGGCCCGCGAAGATCAGCACACCGACCATCGAAATGACCATCTGCATCATGGAGGATTCCATGAAGATGTTCACGACGGAGGCGATGATCAGGCCGATCAGGCCCATCATCAGGAAGCTGCCCATGCCGGACAGGTTCTTCTTGGTGGTATAGCCGAACAGGCTGAGACCGGCGAAGGAGGCTGCGGTGATCATGAACACGCGCACGACCGAAGCATCGGTATAGGCGATGAATATCGTCGACATCGAAACGCCGAACATCGCCACCATCAGCCAGTAGAGCGCCTGCATCACCGGGGTGCTGAGCTTGTTCTGGGCGAAGGACATCACCAGAAGGATGCCGATCGGAGCCAGCATGACGACGATGCCGAGGCCGGAGCCGAAGATCGCCTGCATCATCGACGGCGAACTGGACACCAGCAGCGCCACGACGCCACTGACGAGGAGCCCCGACGCCATGTAGTTGTAGACGCCGAGCATGTACTTGCGCAGGCCCTGGTCTAGTTCGGCGGCCTGAGCGCCACTGGCCGTTGCGCCATAGCGCTGGTCAGCATTGGTTGCCATTTTTGACAAACTCCCTGTGAGTTGAATTCGTACTGGGAATGATATTGGCCCATAGCCCCCGTGAATCAAGGAAAACCGGAACATCCATCGAACATGTGCGCAGTTTTGATAGTTTTTTTCTATCAACCGGATGAACGGCTCTCCTGTCAGCCTGTCCTGAACCCGAACGCCTCGGCCAGGGCGCGGCTGTAATACCTGTCCCCCAGCGTCATCGCCGTCCGGTCACTGTCCTTTCAGGCAAAGGCGTCGGGCATCGAATCCTTCTTGCGGCGGATGAAGTCGTTCAGCGCCTCGTCGATCGAGGGATCCAGCGCCGGTGCCTCATAGGCGTCGAGCCACTTGCGGACCAGGTCACGGCCGCGGTCCTCCAGCCGACGCTCGCCCTCCGCCGCCCATTGCTCGTAGGAATTGTTGTCGGTCAGCGGCGACAGGTAGAATGCCGACTTGAAATTGGCCTGCGTATGGGCGCAGCCGAGGTAATGCGCGCCGGGACCAACCTCCCGGATCGCGTCCATGGCCTGCCCGTTCGGTGACAGGTCGATCCCGTCCGCGAAGCGCTGCATCATGGCAAGCTGGTCGCAGTCGAGCACGAACTTCTCGAACGAGGAGACCAGCCCGCCCTCCAGCCAGCCCGCGCTGTGCAGTGCGAAGTTGACACCGCCCATGACGGTCGGGATCAGCGTCGCCTGGCTTTCGTAGGCCGCCTGCGCATCCATCACCTTGGAACCGCAGAGTGCACCACCGGAACGGAAGGGCACCCCGATACGCCGCGCGAGCTGCGCCGCGCCGTAGAGGATCAGGGCCGGTTCCGGGGTCCCGAAGGTGGGCGCGCCGGACTGCATCGACATGGAGCTGGCAAAGCTGCCGAAGATCACCGGGGCACCGGGGCGGCAGAGCTGCGTGAAGGCCATGCCGGCCAGCGCCTCGGCCAGGGTCTGGGTCAGAACACCGGCCGGTGTCACAGGGGCCATCGCGCCGGACAGGATGAACGGCGTCACGATGCAGGCCTGATTGGCGCGGGCGTAGGTCTTCAGCGCCCCCAGCATTGTGTCGTCGAAGACCATCGGCGAGTTGGCGTTGATCAGCGACACCAGCACGCAGTTCTGGTCGACGAAATCGGCGCCGAACAGCATCTGCGCCATTTCCACCGTGTCCGCCGCCCGGTCCGGGTGGGTGACGGAGCCCATGAAGGCCTTGTCGGAATAGCGGATGTGGCTGTAGATCATGTCCAGGTGACGCTTGTTCACCGGCACGTCCACCGGCTCGCAGACTGTCCCGCCGGAGTGATGCATCGACGGCGCCATGTAGGCCAGCTTCACGATGGTCCGGAAATCCTCAATGGTCGCGTAGCGCCGCTTGCCGTCCAGATCGCGCACGAACGGCGGCCCATAGACCGGGGCGAAGACCGTGTTGTTGCCACCGATCTCCACATTGCGCTCGCTGTTGCGGGCATGCTGGGTGAAGGTCGCCGGAGCCGTCTCGATCAGCTTGCGGCAGAGACCGCGTGGAAACCGCACCCGCTCTCCGTCCACATCGGCACCGGCATCGCGCCACATCTGCAGCGCCTCCGGGTCGTCGCGGAATTCGATGCCGATCTCCTCCAGCACCGTCTCGGCATTGTATTCGATCAGTTCCAGCCCCTCGTCGGTCAGAACCTCGAACGGCTTCAGCTTGCGCGTGATGAAGCGCTGCTTCTCCATGCCACCGCCACGACGGCCCTCGCGCCGGTTCTCGGCGCCGCCACCACGTCGACCGCGCCTGCGCCCCGTGCTCTCAGCGCCATCGGCCGTAACGGCTGCGTCGTCGTTGCTGCTGTCAGTTGCCATGGCCGAAAACCCCCCGATTCAAGGAAACAGACTGAATGGGCCACCCCATCCGTTCATCCTGAGTATAGACAGCGCGCACGGGTGGCTTGCCAGTTCGCGTCACTGCGCCGCCGCGCCGGGAACAGCCACGATCGTTCGGTGCGTGACCCGCGTCGCAAAGAACGACGCATCCTGTCGTAATCGACACACCGGATCAGGCGCGGCTTCGCCATATTGACCAACAGCTTGACCCATATCGTGGTTGCGTGCGGAGAACTGTTGCCATGGCCGATGAAGACGATGATGTCGTCCTGTCCGAACTGGACGATGCCGAGCTCGTCCAGCAGATGCATGACGACCTCTACGACGGTCTGAAGGAAGAGATCGAGGAAGCCGTCAACATCCTGCTGGAGCGTGGGTGGGCCCCGTACGACATTCTCACCCAGGCGCTGGTGGAGGGGATGCGGATCGTCGGCATCGACTTCCGTGACGGCATCCTGTTCGTGCCGGAGGTGCTGCTGTCCGCCAATGCCATGAAGGCCGGCATGTTCATCCTGCGCCCGCTGCTGGTGGAAACCGGCGCGCCGAAGGTCGGCAAGATGGTGATCGGCACCGTGAAGGGCGACATCCACGACATCGGCAAGAATCTGGTCGGCATGATGATGGAAGGCGCCGGCTTCGAGGTCATCGATCTGGGCATCAACAACCCGGTCGAGAACTATCTCGACGCGCTGGAGGAGCACAAGCCCGAGATCCTGGGCATGTCCGCCCTGCTGACCACCACCATGCCCTACATGAAGGTCGTGGTGGACACGATGAAGGAAAAGGGCATTCGCGACGACTATATCGTCATGGTCGGCGGTGCCCCGCTGAACGAGGAGTTCGCGGAAGCTGTCGGCGCGGACGCCTATTGCCGCGACGCGGCTGTCACGGTCGAGACGGCGAAGGAACTGATTGCCCGTCGCCACAACCAGCTCTCGTCCGGCAACTGAGACATCGGGCACGCCTGCCATCCCTGACCGGGGCCGGAAAGGCATGACCTGAACAGGAAACTGCAACAGACAGGGGCCGGTTGGGTCCCTGCGCGGAAGCGGTGACGCAATCATCGCACGACAGGGTTTGACTTCCATTTCTCATGAACCGGAAAGCAAGACCATGGCAGACACCACTCGCCCTCCCCGATCAGCACGACCGCGGTGCGGCCCTGATCTGAGCGAACAGGCACAGGACAGGACCCTGATCATCGCCTGTGGCGCGCTTGCGCGCGAGATCGGCTCCATCATCGGGCGCAACGGCCTGTCGCATCTGGCGCTGCGCTGCCTGCCTGCCACCCTGCACAACACGCCGGAGAAGATCCCGGAGGCCGTGCGCGAAGCCGTGCGTGCCGCGCGCGGGAACTATGGCCGCGTTGTCGTCGGCTATGCCGACTGCGGCACCGGCGGCCTGCTGGACAAGGTCTGCGCGGAGGAAGGTGTCGAGCGCATCCCGGGACCGCACTGCTACGCGTTCTATTCCGGCAACAGGGCCTTCGAGGCTGCCGGTGACGACGACATGACCAGTTTCTACCTCACCGACTTCCTGGTCCGGCAGTTCGATACGCTGGTCATCCGGTCCCTCGGCCTCGACCGCCATCCGGAACTGCGGGACATGTACTTCGGCAACTACGAGAAGGTGATCTATCTGGCCCAGACGCAGAGCGCGGAACTGGACCGTGCAGCCGAACTGGCGGCGGAGAAGCTCGGCCTGGCCTATGAGCGTCGTCAGGTCGGTCTGGGCGACCTGGAGCAGTTCATCACCGAGGTGAACTGAGCGCCCTGGCGTCGAGAATGGCCCGGGCAAATTCCTCCGGGGCTTCCTGCGGCACATTGTGACCGATGTTGGCTAGGATCCTGTGTTCATGCGGCCCGGTGAACCTGCGCGCATGGTGGGCGGTGCCTCCCGTGCCCAGCACCCCGTCACTGTCGCCGTCGATGGTGATGGACGGGACGGTGATGTCCGGCTGCTCCGCCAGCCGTCGCTCGATCTCCGCCACCGCCGGATCGCCCGCGACGAGACCGTAGCGGTGACGGTAGGAATGGATGACGACCTCAACGAAGTCCGGATTGTCGAAATGCGCCGCCGTGGCGTCGAAGGTCGCCTGGTCAAAGGCCCACTTCGGCGACCACAGCCGCCACAGCAGGTGGCATATGTCCCGACGGTTCCGGGTCAGCCCGGCCCGCCCCCGCTCCGAATGGAAGTAGTACTGGTACCAGTAGGCGTACTCATCCACGGCGGCTGCCGGCTCCATGCTGCGCGCGATGTTCTGGATGTTGTAGCCATTCACGGAAACCAGCGCCGACACCCGCTCCGGCCAGAGTGCCGCCACCACGCAGCCGGCCCGTCCACCCCAGTCGTAGCCACCAAGTACGGCCTGTCCGATCTCCAGGGCGTCCATCAGTGCCCGCAGATCCGCGCCGAGTGCCGCCTGCTCGCCTGACCTGGGCGTGTCCGGGTCACGGGACCGCGTCGGACCATATCCACGCAGGAACGGCACGATCACCCGCGCGCCCTCCGCCGCGAGCAGCGGCGTCACATCGCCATAGCTCTCCGGGCCATAGGGAAACCCGTGCGAGAGGATGACCGGCCAGCCATCAGCCGGGCCGGTCTCCACAAAGGCAATCTCCAGCGATCCCGCCCTGACGGACGACAGCTTCGTCTCCACGACCTCAGGCGGCCGCGCCGCGGTTGACCTGAACCGACTTGACCGATGCCTTGACGACCGGAATCTCGTCGTCGCTGAGTTCCGGCATCCGCTTCTTCCGTGCCAGGGCCGCTTCGATGTACGGCGCGAGTTCCTTTGCCTTTGCCGCTTCCTTCTCGGCCTGCCTGGCCTTGAACTCGGGCAGGACCTCATCAGCAAACAGGTTCAATGAAGCGCAGATCTGCTCATGCGTGTTGCGGCCCGCCTGCTGCAGCAGGATGATCTGATCGACACCAGCGGCCTCAAAATTCCGGATATGGTCACGGAAGTCATCGGGCGTGCCGATACCGGGCGCATGCAGCAACCGGGCGGCATCATTCTCGCCCGCCGCGGCGGCAACCATCTCGTCTTCACGCACCTTGCGCTGGGCCTGGAAATCCTCCCAGATCGTCGTGCGTCCCGGCTTCACGTCCTCGGCCACGAGCTGGCGCATGGCAAAGCCGAAGAACTCGAACCCTTCCTGCCCCTGCCGGATCGCGGTTTCGCGGTCATGATGCAGCGAGAAGGCCGAGACCATGGCGATATTGGCGTTGACCGCATGACCGATGGGGACACATTCCTCCGACTTGATGATGTCGTAGTAGATCTTTGACCAGCTCTGCGCCTCCTCCGGGTCGAGGAAGCTGAAGGCCAGGGCGCCGACACCCAGTTGTGCCGCCACGCGGATCGTGTCGCGGTTGGTGCAGGCCATCCACATGGGCGGATGCGGCTTCTGCAGCGGCTTCGGCACCACGTTGCGGCAGGGTACCGAGAAGTTCTCGCTCTCGTAGCCGGGATAGGGGTTCATCACCATCATGTTGGCAACCTGCTCGGCCGCCTCCAGCGCCATGTTGCGCTTCTCCTTCGCCGGGATGCCGAAGCCATGCAGTTCCAGGCGTGTCGCGCCTTCGCCGATGCCGAACTGTGCCCGCCCGTTGGACACCAGGTCCAGCGTCGCGATCCCCTCCGCCGTGCGGGCAGGGTGATTGTAGTTGGGAATGACCTGGCGAATGCCGTGACCGATCCGGATGTTCTGCGTCCGCCCTGCCGCAGCCGCCAGAAACACCTCCGGCGAGGCGCAATGGCTGTATTCCTCCAGGAAATGATGCTCGACGGCCCACGCGTAATCGATCCCCAGACGATCAGCCAGCTCTACCTGTTCCAGCGCGTTCTGGAACAGTCTGTGCTCGTCCCCCTCGTTCCAGGGCTTTGGCAGTTGCAGTTCGTAAAAGACGCCGAATTGCATGATAGTCTCTCCCCAACATTCATGATTTACCCAAGGGTAGCAGAACACACCCACGGGTCAAAGACGCCGGAGATACTGACATGTCACATCCCAGGGCCCTTCTGTTCGACGTATTCGGCACGGTCGTGGACTGGCGCAGTTCTGTGGCGCGCGAGATCGAGCGCATTGGCGAGCAGAAGGGATTTTCGGTCAACGGTCATGACTTCGCGCTCGCCTGGCGGAAACTCTACCAGCCGGCCATGGCGCGGATCAGACAGGGCAACCGGGGCTTCGTGCCGCTCGACATCCTGCATATGGAGAACCTGCGCGACGTGCTGGTGGAATTCTCCATTGATTGCCTGTCAGAGGCCGAGATCGACGACCTGAACCGCGTCTGGCACCGCCTGGACGCCTGGGGGGACTCCGCAGGTGGCCTGAACCGCCTGAAGTCACGCCACATCGTGGCCACCTGCTCCAACGGCAATATCGCGCTGATGGTCAACATGGCCCGGCGCGCGGGCCTGAACTGGGACGTGATCCTCGGCGGTGAAGTGGCGCAGGCCTACAAGCCGGATGCCGAAGCCTACCTGCGCTCCGCCGCCTTCCTGGGCCTGAAGCCGGAGGAATGCTGCATGGTCGCAGCCCACAATGAGGATCTGGCCGCCGCCCGCTCCTTCGGCCTGCAGACAGCCTATGTCGAGCGGCGCAACGAGTTTGTCACCAGCGGCGGCAAGCCACGCCCCCCCAGCCAGGACTGGGAATGGGTCGCCAGTGACTTCATCGATCTGGCTGAGAAGATGGGCTGCTAGGTCGTTCCGTCGCCTGGTTCAGGGCGACCGACGGAAATGCTGAGGAAATCCGGTTCGCGGTGTCGTCCGGTCCGGGTCTCGTGACCTGCGTGTTGCTGCTTTGGGTCCGCGCGGTTGCCGGTCACAAGTCAACTGTCCGCATCCTGGCCTCCGGCGACTTCCGGCGCGGTCAGGCGCCGGAAATCCGGCAGTCCTGCACCGATGTCGAAGTGGACCTCATTCTCTATCTCGAGCGTCATCAGCATGTCCTCCTCCGGGTCGCGGTAGCCTTCCTCGTGAATCGTGTTCGACTGGTAATAGATCAGCCGCACTGCACCGGAATTGTCCCGCATCGGCAGACCGATGGACTCGTTGAGTATCTGCTTGCCCGCTGATGTCCGCGCGCGCAGGTGTGCCAGGATTCCGCAAGGCTGCTCGCACATCACGAACAGGGAGCGGGAGGCATTCTCCTTGCGCCAGTCCTCGACGAAATCGAGATAGTTGGTTCCCGTGATCTCGGTTCCATATTGTTCGCGGACACCGGTTCCGGCCAGGTGCACCCTGATGAAGTCCGGAGAGATCAGTTCGTGGATCACATAGGTGGAAAGGATCGGTCCCTGCGTGCAGGGATCGAAATCCTGACGCGTCGGCACCAGCCCCTGCCGGGGCAGGCTGAACCAGTAATTCGCGAATGCCAGGCTGCGCCTGTCGCGAATGTCCAGTGTCGACAGAATGTCAGCGGAATCCATGAGACGCGCCTTGTCTGCGGGACCGTCGGAAGCCGGGCCAACTGCGGGACCAGCGTCCGTCATGGTAACAGGCAAATGCAGTGCGAACACGCCCGGGATGTTTCCGGTGGGAGATTCTTGTTACTTCCGCGTGCCGTCGCGACTATGATGTCATGTCAGCTAGAAATGTCAGTATCCTGATCCAGCGTGTTTCCGAGGCTCGGTTCCCCAGACGGGGGGCTTCTTCGTTTCCATACTGAGTTCACGACCAGTCACTGGAGAAGCACCTATGCAGCGTTCGACCCCCAGCAAGGCCGAAGAGAAACTCGCGCTGGAAGAGCGCAAGGCGCGGCAGATGATCAAGGACAAGGAAACTGCACGCGTTGCGCGCAATGCCAAGGTCGAGAAGCTGAAGGCATTGCGGATCGCCAAGGAAGCCGAAGAGCTGAAGGCGAAGGAAGCCGAGGCAGCGGCGGCCCCTGCCCCGCGCAAGCGCAAGGCCCCGGCAAAGAAGAAGACCGCAGGCTGACCCCTGCCCCGGCGGAGACCGTGCGGCCTGCTGTGACCAGACTGTGACCGCCCTTGAATCGACACAATCTCGACCGACATAGCGCCTGCTATGGTTGTCGGAGTTGATTGGCGAAATCCGGTCGGCTGCTGCACCATTGCAGGATCGGGTGACTGGCTCCGGCCCGTCGCGCAGCTTGCCCGTCAGGGTTCCCATTCGAAGGGGTAGTTTTCGTCATGAATGTCATTCGCGTCACCACTGCTGGTCTGCTGATGCTGGTTCTGGCCGCATGCAGTGGCATCCACTCGAACGAGACCTACAAGCGCGGCGAACTTGGCCGCGCCGCCTCCATCGAGAAGGGCACGATCGTCAGCGTCCGCAGTGTTGACGTCGAGGGTACGCGATCAGGCGCCGGTACGGTCGGTGGTGCGGTTGCCGGTGGTGCCATCGGCTCCCAGATCGGCGGCAGCGGCGTCGTTCGTGTCGCCAGCGCGGTAGGCGGCGCCATCATCGGTGCAGTTGCCGGTTCCGTGGCCGAGGAGGGCATTACGTCCGGCACCGCGACGGAGTTCATCATCCGCAAGGAGAACGGCGACACCTTCGTGATCGTGCAGAACGATGGCGAGGAGATGAAGGCCGGGCAGCCTGTGCTGATCATCTATTCCGACAAGACCCGCATCGTGCCTGACCAGGGTCAGGAAATCACGACAGCCAAACCGGCGTCCTGACACCGGTTGGCGCTGGCTCTCATCCCAGCGCCAGCACCCGCCGGGCCAGCGCGATCCGGTCATCGATGGAGCGCATGACTGTCGGCGTGACCGGCGCCTGGATCCCCAGGGCGGTCACGGACCCGACCGAACCTGCGTCAGCCGTATCCAGCACCAGATGGCTGACGATGTCCCGGTAGCGTCCGGCGACCGCAACAACGCTGGGGTCGGTCCCCAGTTCCCGGAACATCTTGGCCGTCGGTCCCTTGATGGCGTCTCCGCCGACAATGGGTGAAACGGCCACGACCGGGGTTCCCCCGTCACGCAAGGTCCGCAAACGGTCCCGCAGGCCGCTCAGATACAGGATCGGGTCGATGGAAATGAACGGGTTCGATGGCCCGATGATGACCATCGCCGGGTTCTCCAGCGCAGCGGCAACCTCGGCGGTCGGTGCCTGCGGCGCGCCACCGTGCAGGGTGAAACCGGTCACGGCGGGTGCTGCGCGCAGACGCACGAAGTAGTCCTGGAACGCCACGGGGCCATCGGCTGTTTCGATGATGGTCGGTGCGACCGTATCGGTCATGGGCAGGATGCGCGGCCCGATCCCGAGCGCCCCGGCCAGTGCTGCCGTGACTTCGGTCAGCCCTTCTCCGGCCCGCATGCGCCGCGTGCGCTCCACATGCATGGCGAGATCCCGGTCGCCGAGGAAGAACCAGTCCGGTCCCCCCAGTTCACGCATCGCGGTCATGAAGCCGTCGCTCTCGTCCTGCCGTCCCCAGCCCTGCGCCAGGTTGGCGCGGTCGGACAGGGTATAGACCAGCGTGTCGATGTCCGGGCAGATGCGCAGGCCCAGATGGTCGAAGTCATCGCCCGTATTGGCGATGATCGCCAGGTCCTCGGGCGGCAGCACCCTGGCCAGTCCCAGCGCCAGTTTGGCCCCGCCGACGCCGCCGGACAGATAGGTGATGCCGCTGCCGTTCATCGAAACAGATCCATCAGCGGGTGCCGCACCAGCTCATCCGCCGTACCGTGACGACCGGCAAGCTGCATGCCGCGCATGATCACGACAGGCACGCCCTCCGCGCCCTGCCCCATGACCAGGGAGGCGGCGGCGGCGACCTCGTCCGCGATACCCAGTTCGCTGGCCTGCAGTTCCCGCCCGTCCCGGTCGATCTGCCCCCGCAGATCCTGCATCGCGGGCACCCCGGCCACGCCGATGGCGATACCGGCACTTCCGACCCGCCAGGCCCGACCGGGACTGTCATTGACAACCACGCCAAGTTCACATGCGGCAAGCCGCTGCAGGTCCGCGCGCAGCCGCTGCGCGCTGCCGTCCGGGTCCACCGGCAGCAGCAACAGCCGCTCCCGCCCCTGTCGGTCGCGCGGCACATTGGAGGCATCGATACCCGCATTGGCCAGCACATGCCCGAGCCTGTGGCGGACGATCAGCACGCCGGGGCGATGGCGCACGACCTCAGACGCCTCGGACAGCACCACCTCCACCTGGCGCGGATCCTTGGCACACTGGGCGGCGATACGTATGGCACGGTCGGAGGGTCGGACCTCATCCAGCACGACATAGCGATCCTCCGCCTTGGATATCACCTTCTGCGCCACCGCGACGATGTCACCATCCCGCAGTCCGTCAGTCGAGGCGTTGGCGGCATCGTGGATCATCGCTGCCAGATCAGCCCCGGGCAGAACCTCCGGCAGTCCCTCCAGCCCGATCAGCTCAAGTCGCCGCATCGCGGGTCGATTCCTGGTCCGGGTCCGCTCAGTCCATGTCCGGCAGATTGGTGATGCGGATACCGGCACCGGGACTCTTGTAGCGCTTGTTCATGAAGATCAGCACGGATGTCAGCGCCTCGGCCACCGCCGCATTGTCGATGGGACCGACATGAAATCCACGCATGCCGCAGGCTTCCACCAGTTCGACCACCTGCTCCCGCGCCGCGACGACATTGCCCGCCACCAGCACATCACAGTCCGGATCATGCTCCAGATCCGCCAGATGATCGGCGGCAACGTTCTGGAAGGCGGAAACGACCTGCACGTCCGGTCCCAGGAAGTCCTGCGCGGCCTTGCCGGCGGAACCTTCGGGCGGCATCTGGACGCGGCTGACCTTCGGCGGCACCAGGGGCACGGTGACATCGACGACGATCTTGCCCTGCACCGCGTCCTTCACCGATTCCAGCGTCGATCGGTGGTTGGAGAAGGGGACGGTCATGACCACGATCTGCCCGGCCGCCGCGGCGGCGACATTGTCCATGCCCTGCACGCCCGAGCCAGGAAAGCGTTCGTTGAGCGCGCCGGCCGAGGTTTCCGCCTTGTCGGCGGTACGGCTGCCGATGATCACCGGATACCCGGCCCGCACCCAGCGGAGCGCCAGGCCGCCGCCAAGGTCGCCGGTGCCGCCGAGAACGGCGATCGAAGGTTTGCTGTCAGTCATTGTGTCGTCCTGTGATCCGGTCGTTGAAATTCAGAAGCGCCGCCCTGGGGCCGGCTGTTCAGCCGTCCCATTCCGTGTCATCGACAGTCAGGATACGGCGAATCTCGTCGCTGACGAAGCCGATGGCCATGGGCCGCTTGACGCCGGGCAGGACGGTCACGTCGTAGAGTTCCTCCACCACGCCGTCGATGCGCAGCCAGTGGACCACGTCCCCGGTGCGCAGGTCGATGACATAGATCGCGCAGCGCGGCTCCGCGTCAGCCTGCGTCAGCTTCTCGTCCAGCGGCAGACCGCTGAAGGTGCGGTTCTCGCGCGGCTTCGACAGGCCCAGCACGGCGTAGTCGCCAATCATCGTCAGGCCGCGCAGGAAACCGGGGCAGAAGGCCACGGGCACGAACTTGCCGGTATCCATGTCGATATGGCCGAACTCTCCGGTGCCGGCATTCGACAGCCACAGCTTGCCCTGATGCCAGCGCGGGCTGTGCGGCATCGACAGCCCATCGGCAATGATCTCGTTGCTGTCCACATCCATGACAATGCCACCGTCCGTGCGCCGGTCGCGCCAGCCGTCGGACACGTCGGAGCGGCTGACCGCGGTGACGAAGCCCGGCTTGCCGTCGCGCATGGCAAGACCATTCAGGTGGCAGCGATCCTCCGCCGCCAGCTTCGACAGGAACGGCGGCTTCCAGATCGGCTTGAAGGAGAACCTCTCGCTGGGCTCCGCGATGCAGCCGAACAGGGTGGCGATGAAGTTGACGTTGCCCTCCGCCGTCACAACGATGTCGTGGGTGTCGATGTCGCCGGTGGTATAGCCGATCTGGGGCACATAGACCCGGTCATAGCCCTGGTGCATCTGACCGTCGGGCAGGATGTTCTCGAACCGCCAGAGCTGGTAGAGCGAGCTCATCCAGATCGTCTGGCCATCCGCCCACATGCCCATGCAGCGGTTGAACGTCCGCTCGAACACCGACAGGCGGCCATCGTCACGCCGACCGACCAGGAACATCTTCCCCGCCTGATAGGTCGAGAAGCCCAGGCTCACGTTCGTCTCGCGCAGCCAGTCGCCAAACTGCCGCGACGGCGTCAGCACCAGTTTCTCACCATCTCCCGCAGCCGGAGACCCCTCCGCCGCGACCGCCGCCTCGTCTGTATCGCTCATGATCCGTCCTGCATGATCCAGCCTGCTGAGGCTGTAGCACACGGCGATGCGGGGTGGAACGGTCCAGCATCGTGACCAATGCGACAGCGCACGCGAATAGGGCCCCCATGCAGGTCACGCCGCCAGACGTGTCACGCCTTCCTCCATCCATGAAAGTCCGGACCTGTAGCGTGCATCGATGATGCCGTCCCGCAGTATGAAGAGGTGCAGCCATCCATTGTCGAACAGGTTCCGCACCTCCGGGTGCCGTTCCAGGATGGCAAGGATTGCCTCACGCGGGGCCTCGATCATCACTGTCAGGCGAAGCGGTTCATGCGTCAGCTTCTCCCCGTCATGCACCGACTGCCAAGGCAGTCCGGGACGCAGGCGACCGCTGTTCCCCTCGATCACGCCGATACCACCGACGACGTTGTGAATCAGCTTGTTGCCGCCGCCGAACACCTCCGGCGCAACCGATGAGCCGTAGTACTGGAGGCTGATCCAGCTCGCGACAACCACTGGCGCGGTCAGGATGAGTTCCAGCGTCGCAAACCCTTCATCAGCCTGCCAATCGTAGGTGTGCAGGAACGCCCGGCCGGCAAGGTCCCGGCTGGCCGTCACGCTGCGCGGTGCCGCAACGAAGGCCGCGCATCCGGCCAGACCCCACTCCGGGCGCACCTCCGCCCAGTTGCAGGCCCGCGCGGCAATCGTGTCGGCGGTGGCCCCGGGCAGCCTGGCCGCCCGCTCTGCCCGCGCAACGCGCCCGGCCTGCACCATCCATTCCCGGACCCGGCCCAGGTCTTCCCTGCGGCCAGCCGCGATTCCATCATCATGGATCGTGATCTCGTCGGTCGTGGTGTTGTGCAGACCGGCGACGAACAGGGTGTCCTCGGGAACGGAAATACCGCGCTCCTCCAGACCTGCGCGCGCCTCCGGGTCATTCAGCAACGTCGCGAGCAGCCGCGCCGACACCTCGCCGGTATAGCCGCCGCAGGCGCCGCAATGGTACGCACTGGCGTGAGGATTGTTGGTCACCTGCGCGCCGTGCCCCAGCAGCAGGACGACCTTCCCGTGATTTTCCGTCATGCTCATGGCCTTGAGCACTGTGGCGGCCGTGTCGGCCTTCTGTGCTGCCGTCATCCCGCCAACGACCTGCGGCGCAGGCTCTGCAGGCGCCGTGCCGCCCCCCTTCCCGAGCGCGTCCTTCACCAGCTTTGCCGCATAGAGCGGCCCCACGGACTCGACGAATGCGAAGGAAGACACGGCGGCCTGCCGGAACCGGCCCCAGGCCCGGCTGGTGCGGGCAGCGATCCGAACGCTTTGCTCATCCGCCGGATCGGTGTGGGAGGTGGTTTCCACCGTGGGGTTCAGCAGTACCGGCAGATGCGATTCCACCACGTCGGAGCCATGGGCCCGGTGCGCCAGCGGCAGCCCGAAGAAGCCCGCGAAACCGATGGTCTCGATCTCCCGATCCAGCCCCTCGAGGGCACGGCGAAACACCTCCGAGCGGACATCGATGCAGAAGGCCGTCTGCAGGAACGGACGCCCCGCTGTGGCCACCGCACCGTCGAGTGCCCGGGCCAGTGTGCGCTGATGCGCGCGGTCGGCGGCATCCTGCAGGATCGCCTGGATCACGTGATCCCCGGTCGGCGTGACAGGGGCATCATGCGCGGCCACGGTCAGCGCCCACGCATCACCGATCTCCGGCACATGGGCCAGCAGGGCCTCCTCCCAGATCAGCCGGATCGCCAGAATGTCAGCCAGTGTGCGGTCACTCTCTCCGGCAAGCTCCGCCTTCCACAGCAGCCAGCGCGCATGCTGCGACCAGCCACCGACATCGATCAGCAGCCGGTGAAAGACCGTCTCGCAAGCCTTCCCGGTCAGACCAAGGGCATCGGCGGCGTGCAGGATCGCCCGCTCCGACGTGTCGGGCGCGCGAGTGACAAGCGCGCAGAAGCCATCAAGGCCCGCGATCTCCGGCGTCAGGTCATGGACCGCCCATGCGCGCCAGGCGGCATAGGCGTCCGATCCCGGTGCCGGGGTCCAGAGGGCCTGTCCCTGATCAAAATGACCTGCCGCCCAGTGTCCGAAGGTCTTCTCGATGACCGACGGCCAGTCGATGCCGGTTGCCTGGGCCGCCAGATCCGCCACGGTCGGAAACACCTCCGGATCCGGATCAGCGTCCGGTTTCATCGCTGCTTCCTTGAGCACAACCAGATCGGAAGGCTTCAGGGCTGACGGAGACGCCTCCAACGCGTCGTAAAGGTCCTGATCGGTGATCCGCCCTTCGCTGATCGCAGCGGCATATGCGCTGCGGGCCTGGGAAACCCGGACACCCGCAACCCGCTCCAGCCGCGCCGAAGTGGTGGCCAGATCCTCCCCCGTCTGTCCGATGAACGGATTGACCGCGACCGTGGCTTCGAGCGGGAATGCGGGCGGGATCGCACGCACGGCGGCTTCGGCGGACTTCAGGATTTCATCCATCTGCCCGGAGGCAGTCTGGGAATGCGCTTTGAACATCTTGATCTCCATCATCTCAGTTGGTCCTGCCGACGCGGAAACCGCCGATTGCGCGGTCCAGCAGGGCATTCAGGTAGAGGCCGTTCGCCAGGTGGACCCGCAGTCCCGCAGTCGCCGGGTGATGCGCCCACAGGGGGAACAGGGCCTGGGCAAAGGCAACCAGTCCGAAGGACAGCACCGCCAGGACGACAAGGCCCCATTCAAGCGGACCGGGAACCGGCGCCGCAGGCAGGTGTGCGCCCCAGATGGCGTCCGCCGTGGCCTGGAAGGTGAAGTAGGCGAACGCCGCCGCGAGGGATGCGAGCACGGTGCGCTTGGTGAGGGCGGCGGGCGCGAGATCGGCCAGTCCCTGCGCCACCAGATAGGCGACACCGAAGATCAGTATCCCGCCGAGAGCGAGCGCCTGGGCGGTCTTCGGCCCGGTGACCGCCATGAACAGGCCCGCGATGATGCCATAGAGAACGATGGCCAGGCCGAACGACCGGAGCACGGCACCGAGGCGGGGCACGGCCACCGGCCCGGGCCGGCGGAGGCTCGCGACCGCACCGACTGCCTGACCCGAGGACAGGAAGGCATGGGCCTTGTAGAGGGAGTGGGCCACGATGTGCAGCAGTGCCAGCGCCCACAACCCGAGCCCGCACTGGAGCAGCATGAACCCCATCTGCGAGACCGTGGACCAGGCCAGCGCGGTCTTCACGGCGCTCTGGGTCAGCATCACGGTGGCACCGAACAAGGCGGTGAACCCGCCGATCATCACCAGCGCGGCCATGGCACCGGAACTGAGCTGCACCAGGTCAGCGACCGTGATCAGCAGGACACCGCCGGAATTGATGATGCCCGCGTGCAGAAGGGCCGAGACCGGTGTCGGGGCCTCCATGACCTCCGTGAGCCAGCCGTGGACCGGAAAGGCTGCTGTCTTCAGAATGGCCGCCAGGACAATCAGGGCAATCGGCAGCATCATCGCCAGGGTCAGACCTTCAGCCGTTGCAGCGGCAGCGAGATCCCCCAGGTTCGCGGTTCCATGGATGGCGAACAGCATCGCCCCGGCGACCAGAAGCGTCAGATCGCCCGCGTGCCAGACAAGGGCAAACTTGGTCGCCGCCCGCCGCCCCTCGGGACGATCCGCGTAGAAGAGAAGAAGCCGCCTCAGGCTCAGTCCGACGCAGGCCGTGGAGAGGATGAGGACGTCGAGGCTGCCCGACTGGACGAAGATGAGAACGGAGGCGAGCGTCACCAGCATCAGGCCGTGGAACGCGCCCTCCCGCTGCTCCCCATCCAGATAGGTGCGGCTGTAGCGCATCACCACCCATCCGATGAACGCAACCAGCAGCGTCATGGTCACGCTGAGCAGATCCGCACGGAGGCCGAGCAGGCCGGTCTCTGCCAGAACGGCGAACGCCGAAGGACCCGATACGATGAACTGCACCATGCCGCCCATCGCCAGACCAAGCGCCAGCAGCGCGGCAGCCTCGGATAGGAACGTCAGTCGCCCGGGCCGACGGCCAGGACGGGCCAGCGCAAGGGCAGCAACCAGCAGAAGGGCCAGCGGTGCGAGAAACGACAGGGACACGGCAGACGTCATGGGTGTTCTCCGGCAAATTCGACTGGCGGAGAACTAGCGGTCACCGATCATAAATAATATTTCATATATTCGCTTCATTCATTCTATATTATCGAATTATGGCATCGCTCAACCTTCACCATCTGCGCCTCTTTCGCGCCGTGGCCCGCGACGGGACCCTGACCGGTGCCGCCCGCATTCTCAATATCTCGCAGTCGGCGGTCTCCACCCAGATCAAGGCCCTGGAGACTGCACTCGGCCATGACTTGTTCGAACGGCGTGGCAGGAACCTTGTCCTCACCGAAGCCGGGCGCATCGCGCTGGACTACGCGGAGGAGATCTTCCGTGCCGCCGAGGAACTGACCGTATCCCTCGCGTCGTCCGGCAGACGGCGTCAGGCCTTGCGGATAGGCGCGCTGGCCACCCTGTCCCGCAATTTCCAGATGGCGTTCCTCGAACCGATCATCGGTCGCGAGGACGTGGAGATCATGCTGCGATCCGGTTCGCAGGAAACCCTGCTGCGCGGGCTTGAGGCCCTGTCACTGGATATCGTGCTGACGAATCTTGTCCCCGCACGGGACAAGCTCAGCCCCTACCTTGTGCAGCGCCTCGATGAGCAGCCGGTTAGCCTGGTCGGAACGCCGGCACGCCTGGCGTCGGGGCCGGAGACAGTCGCCGAGATCCTGGCTGGCAAGCCACTGATCCTGCCGACACCCGAATCCTCGCTGCGTGCCGGATTCGATGCCATGGTCGAACGTCTCGGCATCATGCCCAGAATAGCGGCGGAGGCGGACGACATGGCCATGCTGCGCCTTCTCGCCAGTGCCGACGCCGGGATCGCGGTGATCCCGCCGATCGTCGTTCAGGACGAACTGGCCACCGGCAGACTGGTCGAAATCGCCCGACTGGAGGAGATCACCGAAGTCTTCTGCGCCGTCACGATCCGAAGGAAATTCCCCAACCCGCTGCTGGAGGAACTGCTGTCACCCGCCAGCCCGTAGAGGCTGCGTTCCCGAACGGACCTCTTGCCAATTCATTGCCTGATACTCGACGGGAATGGCAACATGGCCGAAGCGCACTCACGGTTCCCTAGATATTTTAGGCAGGTCAGGAATTGAGCTGGCGTATTGCAGATATTGGCGGCGATCCTGAAGTGATCCGGAATCTTTCCGGGCGCTATTTCTATCGTTTGGCCAGAATCACCTGGTCACGGCCAACGGTTTGGAGACCGGAAAATGCGCGCCCACCGATTCCGCAGGAATGGGCCGAGCACGGGGGAATCTACTGTCTTCTCAGAGACCATCATGCCCAAAAGGCCCGCCGCAGGATTGCCTATGTTGGCAAGGCAATCTCCTTCAGGAAGCGGCTGACACGAAAACATCACATGTTCGAGCATCTGGTGAACAGGCAAGGTGACACCCTTGTCTCGCTTGGTCGCATCCACTTTGAACGCATCCAGCCAAGCCCCGGATACTACGAAGAGATCGAACAGATCGTTGCCTGGACGGTTTGGCATCACCTCGAAAATGGTGCGGGTCTGGAAACGGTTCCAGGCTTCCGCGGGCAGACGGGTCGACCATTTGCACCCTGGGTAATCATCAACGAAGGCTATCGCTTCAACGGGCAGATGCCTCGACGACTGGTCTATCCGGCAATCGGGTTCAGCGACGGATAGGGTTCAATAATCCGGCCTTTTCCGATGCCAGTCGGTTGCCTGCTGGTAGGCGTGGGCGACGTTGAGCACCGTTGCCTCGTCGAACGGACGCCCGGCGAACTGGATGCTGGCGGGCATGCCGTCTTCTGCCAGGCCGCAGGGGATGACGACGGCGGGCTGGCCGGTCAGGTCGAAGGGTTCGGTATTGCGCAGGATGGCGCCGAAGACGGCTTCCTCCGTGCCGTTGATGTCCACCATCTCCTGCCCCAGCGGCGTTGCGGTATGGGCGATGCCGGGGGTGGCGAGCACGTCCACATCGGCCATGATCCGCGCGACCTCCGTCCCCAGCAGGGTGCGGTAGCGCTGGGCGTGCAGGTAGTCCTTGGCCAGCATCTGGTCACCGATCTCCAGGAAGGCCCGCACCTGCTCCGTATAGAGGTCCGCACGGTCGTCCAGGGTGTCGTCGTGATAGGCCGTGGCCTCGGAGATGTAGATGGCCATGGCGGCGGCGGCTGACGCCTCGATATGGGGAATGTCGACCTCCACCAGTTCCGCGCCCATGGCGGCGAGTTCTGCCAGCGCGGCATCGACAAGGCTCACCACCTGTCCCTGCGCCTGATCGAAGAAGTAGCGGCGGGGGATTCCGATGCGCAGGCCGCGTATGTCGCCGGTCAGGGCTGCCGGGTAATCCGGCACGGGCCGGTCGGCGGAGGCGGCATCGCGCGGATCGTGCCCGGCGATTGCGCCCAGGAAGATCGCGGCATCCATCGCGGAGCGTGCCAGCGGCCCGGCATGGTCCATCGACCAGCAGAGCGGCAGGATCCCGGCCCGGCTGACCCGGCCATAGGTGGGTTTCAGGCCGGTCAGGCCGCAGCAGGCGGCGGGCATGCGGATGGAACCGCCGGTGTCGCTGCCGGAGGCGACAGGGACCAGCCCGGCGGCCACGGCGGCACCCGAGCCACCGCTGGAACCGCCGGTGATCCGATCCGTGTTCCAGGGATTGCGGGTGGGGCCGAACATGGAGCTCTCGTTGGTCGGTCCATAGGCGAACTCATGCGTGTTGAGCTTGCCCAGCATTACCGTTCCCGCCGCCGCCAGCAGCGCTGCAACGGTGGAATCCTCGGTCGGGACATTGTCGGCCAGCACGCGGGATCCACCGGTCGTGCGCACGCCTGCCGTCGCATAGAGGTCCTTGTGACCCAGCGGGATACCATGCAGCGGGCCGCGATAGCTGCCGGACTGAATCTCCGTCTCAGCCGCCTTGGCCGTGGCGCGCGCGGCCTCCGGCGTCACGGTGACGAAGGCGTTCAGCCCCGCGTTCGCCTGGTCGATTCGGGCCAGGAAGGCATCCGTCACCTCGACCGGTGAAACATGTTTCGCGGCGATCAGCGCGCCCAGTTCGACGACATCCAGTCGGGTCAGGTCAGTCATTGGAGGTGCCCTCCACCGGGGTGAAGACGGGAGCCGGTTCCACGTCCTTCAGCGGCAGGGCGCGGAGCTGTTCCATCATGCCGAGGATGGGTTCCAGCGCTTCGGCATAGGCCGCCGCGCGCTCCGGTTCAAGCGGGTGGCCCGCATTCTCGCGCGCCACTGCTGCTACGGTTTCTGCCGTGATCGGTTTGCGTTCGCCCATCTGCCCAGCCCCTTCAGTCCTGTCATGTATCGTGCCGTGGTATCAGCCGGCAGCCTTCTTCAGGTTCTCCGTATCCGAATCCCCGGCCCGGCCACCGAACATGCCCTTCGACCGCATGGCCAGCCAGTGACCGTACTGCACCGGCCAGTCGTCGAAGGCATCCGGTTCGCCCAGCGCAAGCGCGGCATGGCGTGCCCAGTAGGGATCATGCAGCACTTCACGGGCCAGCGCCGTGAAATCAGCGGCACCGGAGCGCAGGATGGTCTCCGCCTGCGCGGCATCGGTGATCAGCCCGACGGCCTGGGTCATGATCTCCGCCTCGCGCCGGATCGTCGCCGCATGGCCGACCTGATAGCCGGGCGTCGAGGGTGGCAGGGTGTTCTCGCCATAGCCCGCGATACCGCCGGAGGAGCAGTCGATGACATCGACCCCCAGCGCCTTCGCCCGCCTGGCCAGTTCCACCGAATCCGCAATGTCCCAGCCATCCCGCTTGCCATCGACGCAGGAGATGCGGAGGAACAGCGGCTTCTCCGCGGGCCAGGCGGCGCGCACGGCCTCCGTCACCTCCAGCGTGAAACGCATCCGTCCGTTGCGGTCACCACCGTAGGCATCGCTGCGGCGATTGGAGAGCGGGGAGAGGAAACTGTGGCTCAGATAGCCATGGGCACTGTGGATCTCCACCATGTCGAAGCCGAGTTGCTCGGCGCGGCGCGTGGCATCGACCCATTTGTCCACCATGTCCGCGATCTCGCTGACGGAGAGCTCGTGCGGCACGATCCAGCCCTCGTCGAAGGGCACCGCGCTGGCGCCCACTGTCTCCCACGGCACCTCGCCCTTCGCGATCTCGCGTGGTGAGAGCGGACAATCCCCCTCCCACGGGCGGCTGATGCTGGCCTTGCGTCCCGCGTGGGCCAGCTGGACACCGATGGCCGCGCCACGGGCCTTCACCTGCTGCACGATGGGACGCATCGGTTCCATGTGCGCGTCGGACCAGAGGCCGCTGTCGCCCCAGGTGATGCGGCCCCGCTTCTCGACCGCCGTCGCCTCCATGATCACCAGCCCGGCACCGCCCATGGCAAACTGGTTCAGGTGCGTCAGATGCCAGTCGTTCAGCATGCCATCGACCGCCGAGTACTGACACATGGGTGCGATGACGACGCGGTTCTTGAAGGTCTGCCCGCGCACCTGGATGGGGCTGAACAGTGACGTGCGGGCCATTGCGATCAGTCCCCGCGCACGATTTCGGTTCCGGCCCAGCTCTCCAGGCTCGGAACGTTGAAGTTCACCAGGAAATCGATCTTCGAGAACAGCCACTTGCCATCGCGGCGAACGTAGGTCTCGTCATAGTCCCCCAGGATCCAGCGGCTGACCTTCTGGCCATCCTCCATCATCGTGCAGGGCATCAGGATGCGCCACTTGCCGGTCGCGGTGTCGCCGTCAACGTCAATGACGAAGTTCATCGCCAGATGGGCGGCAAAGACGATCTGGGCGGAGATGCCGCCGAAGAATTCCTCGATGGCCGCGCGACCATCGTGATGACCGAAGACGGCGCTGGTCCAGACCGCCTCATCCACGAACAGCGGCCCCAGCCTGTCCGGCAGATAACCCAGATCGCATTCGTTCATGTAGACGTGTTTCAGCTTCTTGATTGCCTCGATCGACTCGAGACGGTCAACGCGTGCAGCCAGATCTTCGCTCATGTCCGGAACTCCCTTGATGCGGGACCGGAACAGTCAGGTTTTCCAGCCGCCGTAGATACAAGAGTGAGTACCCGGGGCGATGAGAGTCAACGAACAACCCCTTGTTGCAGGGCGAACCGACGCCTCTCAGTCGTCGTCCAGCAGGATGCGTTCGGCCGCACCGTCCGGGTCATCGAACTGGCCGGAGCGCAGCGCCCAGACGAAGGCCGCCAGCCCCAGACCGCCGAGCAGCAGCGCCACGGGCACGAGATAGAGGAGCACGTTCATGCCGGAGCCTCCTGACTCTCCCGGACCACCTTCGGCGCACCGCCGGTCCGGCGCAATGACAGGCCCGGCAGGCGCAGGCGCAGGGCATTGAGCGTGACCACAAGGGAAGATGATGACATGGCAATGGCCGCGACCAGGGGCGACGCGCCGCCGAGCACCGCAACCGGCACGGCGACAAGGTTGTAGGCCAGGGCCAGGCCGAAGTTCTGCACGATCAGTGCACGGGCGCGCCGGGCGATCCGCATGGCCTCCGTCACCGCGTCCAGCCGTTCGGAGAGAAAGACGATGTCGGCCGCCGCCCGCCCCAGGTCGGAGGCACTGGCCGGTGCCATGGAGACATGCGCCGCCGCCAGGGCGGGGCCGTCATTGATACCGTCTCCAACCATCAGGGGCCTCTGGCCATCCACCACAAGCGCCTGAATCGCTTCGATCTTGTCTTCCGGGCGCTGTTCCGCGCGCCAGTCGGCAATACCCGCAGCCTGCGCCGTATCCGCGACCGCCGTCGCATTGTCACCCGAGATCAGCAGCGGCGCGAAGCCATCGGCCTGCAGCGCCGCAATGGTCTCCACCGCACCATCGCGCAGGGTATCAGCCAGGACCGCATGGCCCTGCGGCACGCCATCAATGGACAGCCAGAGTTCCATGCCCGAGGGAACGGTAACGCCGTTGCCGGGACCGGCAAACGCACGGCTGCCCAGCCGGACCAGACGCCCGTCCGTCGTACCCGACATGCCCTGTCCCGGGTGTTCCGTGACCGCCGTCAGAACCGGGGCCGGGGCGGAAGTGGCGCCCTGCCCGGCCAGCATGGCCTGTGCCAGCGGATGGCGGCTGTGCGCGGCAAGCGCCTGCGCAAGGACCATGGCTGACGGGGGCAGATCGCATCGGAGGATATGCGGCTTGCCGCTTGTCAGGGTCCCGGTCTTGTCCAGCACCACACGCCGCGCCTCCGCCAGTCGCTCCAGCGCCGTGCCGTCCTTGATCAGGATGCCCTTGCCGAACAGGACACCGCTCGCCACCACCTGAACGGCGGGGACAGCCAGACCCAGGGCGCAGGGACAGGTGATGATCAGCACCGAAACGGCGATCCAGAGCGACTGTCCCCAGTCACCACCGGTCGCCAGCATCCAGCCGATGAAGGTCAGCAGCGCCACCAGATGGACCGCAGGCGCGTAGATCTGCGCGGCGCGATCGGCGAGGCGCAGGTAGCGGGCGCGCCCGCTCTCCGCTTCCTCCATCAGCCGAACGACCTGGGCCAGGAACGTATGCTGTCCCACCGCTGTCGCCCGCAGTGTCAGCGGGTGCGTCAGGACAAGTGTTCCGGCCTCCACCTGATCACCGGGACCAAGCGTGACGGGCATGGATTCGCCGGTGACGATGGAGCGGTCCAGGTCGCCCTGTCCTTCGATGATCTGGCCATCGACGGGCGCACGCTCCCCTGCCGCGACACGGATCATGTCACCGGCATTGACCGTCTCGACCGGCACGCGCTGCTGTCCGCCATCCACCAGCAGGGTGACATCGGACGCCATCAGCGAAAGCAGTTGCCCGACCGTGTCCCGGGCTCTGGCACGCACGCGGTGGTCCAGGTAGCGTCCCACAAGCAGGAAGAAGAGCAGCATCACGGCTGCATCGAAGAAGGCTTCCTCGCCCCCCGAGATCGCGGCGTCGAGGCTGAGGCCACCGGCCAGCAGCACGGCCAGCGAGATCGGCACATCCATGTTCAGGCTGCGCCCCTTGACCGCGCGCCATGCCGAACGGAAGAAGGGGCGGCCCGCAAACAGGATCGCCGGCAGGGCGATCAGGGCAGAGATCCAGTGAAACAGGTCGCGCGTCGCACCTTCCGCACCCGACCAGACGGAGACGGAGAGCAGCATCACGTTGCCGGCGGCAAAGCCCGCCACCGCAAGCGCGAACAGCAGTTCCCTGCCCTGCCTGTCCTGGGCGGCCGAACCGGCCTCCGCCGCGCTGAAGGTCCGGCAGTCATAGCCCAGTCCCTCCACCGTCGGGATGACGTCGTCCCCGGCGGCCCCGGCGCCGAGGCCGACCCGCAGGCGGCGCGTCGACAGGTTCAGCCGCGCGCTCTCGACCCCCGGCAGACCGCTCACCGCACCTTCGATGCGGGAAATGCAGCCCGCGCAGTGAACACCGGGAATGATCAGTTCCAGGGTATTGCCTTCCATGCTGCGCGGTGCCGTCTTGCGCGGCGCCGGGGCGCAGGCGGCACCGGAGGTGCAGCAGCTCATCAGTCCTCTCCGACCCTGATCTGGAAGATCCGCCGGAACCGCTGTCCGTCCGCATTGGTGGCCGTCAGGTCCACATCCCAGAAACCGGCCCCCAGGGGCAGTTCCGTCGTGTAGCTGCCGGAGCCTGTCCTGGTCAGCACGACAGCACGGTCGTCACGGGCGGTCACCGGGCGTCCTACCCGGCCCGTGACCTCCAGGTCGCGCAGCGGCATGCCCTGCGCATCGCGATAGGTCAGGGACAGCTCACCATCATTCCAGACCAGCGCCACGGACCAGTTCAGGGCTGCCTGTGCCCGGGCCTCGTCCTGGTCCCGGTTGAAGTTCTGGCTTGCGACATAGCTGTTGCGCACCACCAGCCCGTTGTCCGTCCTCAGTGCCATGGTCATCAGCACCATGTTGACGGCAATGATCACACCGAAGAACGCGAGGACATAGATCAGCATCCGGCGTCCGGTGAACGGCTTCTCGACATGCACTGCACTCATTGCCTTACTCCTCCGGTGCCCTGAAGATCGCGCCATAGTGCGCCTGCTCGATGCCGGTCAGGTCCGTGACCGAGAAGCGGAAGCTGTTTGCGCCGGGTTCGACCGACTCACGGGGCACGGCAACATAGACCTGCAACTGCTGCACCTGATCCGCGTCCAGCACGAATTCGCGTGTACGGCTTGGCCAGAGGTCATCGCCAACCACAGTCATCAGCGCATCCGGCAGATCCGAGATCTGCAGCAGGACACGGCGTTCCCGCTGCTCCATGTTCAGGATCTTCACGGTGTAGCCATTGCGGATGCTGCCGTCGGAAAGCACCACATACTGCGGATTGCGGTCGCGCAGGACGTTGATGTCCAGCCTGTCGCGGGTGAACAGGACGAACAGCATCGCCAGGCCGATGCAGGACCAGAGCGTTGCATAGAGCAGCGTGCGGGCGCGGAAGATGGTCTTCTTCAGCGGCAGGGCGGGACGCCCGTCGGCATTGGCCTCGTAGCTCTTCAGTGTGGTGTAGGAAATCAGGTCGGGCGTGCCGCCGGTCCGCGCCATGATGCTGTTGCAGGCATCGACGCAGAGCGCGCAGTTGATGCATTCCAGTTGCTGGCCGTCGCGAATGTCGATGCCCATCGGGCAGACCGCGACACACTGGTTGCAGTCGATGCAGTCCCCCAGCTGGGACGCGTCGGCCGACTTGCGGTGGCGGCCACGCGGCTCCCCCCGCCAGTCCTGATAGGTCACGGTCAGCGAGTTCTCGTCCATCATCGCCGCCTGGATGCGCGGCCAGGGACACATGTAGGTGCAGACCTGTTCGCGCATGAAGCCGCCGAAGACGAATGTCGTGGCGGTCAGCACACCGACGGTGACATAGGCGATCGCCGACGCCTCCAGCGTGAACAGCTTCACGAACAGGGCCGGCGCGTCGGCAAAATAGAAGACCCAGGCGCCGCCTGTCGCGACCGCGATCAGCAGCCAGATCAGGTACTTGGTGAACCGCTTGCGGATCTTCGCGGCGTTCCATGGTGACTTGTCGAGACGGAAGCGGGCGTTCCTGTCCCCCTCCAGCCAGCGTTCCACATGGACGTAGAGATCAACCCAGACGGTCTGCGGGCAGGCATAGCCGCACCAGGCCCGTCCCAGCACCGAGGTGACGAGGAACAGCCCGATCCCGGCCATGATCAGCATGCCCGCGACGTAATAGAATTCCTGCGGCCAGATCTCGATGAAGAAGAAGAAGAACCGGCGATGCTCCAGGTCCACCAGCACCGCCTGGTCGGGCATGCCGACACCACGGTCCCAGCGCAGCCAGGGGGTCACGTAATAGATGGCCAGCAGGACACCCATGATCCACCACTTCAGCCGCCGGAAGGTTCCGGCGACCCGCATGGGGTGGATCGATTCCCGTGCCTTGTAGAGGGAGCGGTGCTGGCGGCTGTTGACCGCCTCCACCTCGATCCGTGCGACGCCATCAACCGCTACATTGGCATCCTTGCTGGCCACAGGTTGCTACTCCCCGCCACCGAGAGAATGGACATAGATGGTGAGCTGCTTGATCGTCACCGGGTCGAGCTTGTCCCCCCAGGCGGGCATGACGCCGTGACGCGGGGCGTGGATCTGCCGGGCAATGTCAGCCTCCGTGCTGCCGTAGAGCCAGATGGCATCCGCGAGGTTCGGCGCCCCCTGTTCACGGTCACCCTTTCCGGCATCACCGTGGCAGGCGGCACAGTTGTCCGCATAGAGCTCGGCACCCTCCGCTGCCAGTTCCGCGTCATGCGGCTGGCCGGCGAACGCAAGGACCCGGTTCGCCACCGCCTTGACCTGTTCCCTGTCCAGAATGCCGTCGCGCCCGAAGGCCGGCATTTCCGAGAAGCGGGTCTCATCGTCACCGGGGTGACGGATGCCATGCCGCAGGGTGGTTGCAATGTTCTCCAGATCGCCGCCCCAGATCCATTCGTCATCGTTCAGGTTCGGATAACCGGGAGACCCGGCCGCCCCCGACCCATGACACTGCGAGCAATTCACGGCAAAGGCCGCACGGCCACCGTTGATCGCGAACTGCAGCATGTCGGCATCCTGGCGAATCTCGGCGAGCGGCAGGCTATCGACCTTCGAGATCATCTCCGACTGGGCAGCGCGGGCATCCTGGATGTCCTGATGCACGGCGGCACGGCTGGAATAGCCAAGCACTCCGGGTGTCGCCTCCGACACCATGGGCACCGCAGGATAGAAGATCATGTATCCGAAGGCCCAGACAATGCAGGCCAGGAACGTCCAGAGCCACCAGCGTGGCAAGGGATTGTCCAGTTCCCGAATGCCGTCCCACTCATGACCGGTGGTGTCGACGCCGGTCACCTCGTCTGTCTTTTTCTCGCTCATTTGCCAGGCTCCCGCACGTCAGGCTTCCGATCATCCTTGAGGGGCAACTCCGCACATTTCCGGAAATGGCTTCCGGCACCGGGGCGGAACAGCACCGCAACCGCAACGACGAAGGTCAGGAACAGAAAGACCAGACCCCAGGTATCGGCCAGATGCCGCAGTGTTTCGTGATCCATCATGCTCACCTGAAATTTTCATCGGCGCGGTAGGCGGAGAAGTCCACCAGGGTGCCGAGCATCTGCATGTAGGCGATCAGCGCATCCATCTCCGTCAGGGCACGCGGATTGCCGTCGAAATCACCCGTCTGGGCCTTGGGGTAGCGGGCGAGCAGCCCGTCCCAGTCGGCATCCGGATCGGCCTGGTCCCGGATGTCGGCCTCCGCTGCCTCGATCATGGCATCGTCGTAGGGGACACCCACCGCCCGATTTGCCTTCAGGTGCGCGACGATATCATCTGTCCTGAGTTCGGATGTCAGCAGGAACCTGTATCCGGGCATGACCGATTCCGGCACGACGGAACGGGGATCCGTCAGGTGCTGGACATGCCATTCGTTCGAATAGCGCTGCCCGACCCGGGCCAGATCGGGTCCCGTGCGTTTCGACCCCCACTGGAAGGGATGGTCGTACATGCTCTCCGCCGCCAGGCTGTAGTGGCCATAGCGCTCCACCTCATCCCGCATGGGACGGATCATCTGGCTGTGACAGTTGTAGCAGCCCTCCCGCACGTAGATGTTGCGCCCGGCCAGTTCCAGCGGTGAATAGGGACGCACCCCCTCCACCTTCTCGATCGTGTTCTGCATGTAGAACAGAGGCGCGATCTCGACGATGCCGCCGATGGAGACGACAAGCAGGCTGAGCACCAGCATCAGGGTGGCGTTCTTTTCGATGCGTGAATGATCGAATTTCATCGGATCCTCCCTCAGGCTGCCGAGTTGGCGGTTGCGGTTGCCGGGACGTCGCTGGCGACGGCGCGGATTTCAGGCGTGCCCTTGATGGTCCGCCAGACGTTGTAGACCATCAGGAAGGCACCGCTGATGTAGACCAGACCGCCGAACGCCCGGATGACGTAGAAGGGATGCATGGCATTGACCGTCTCGGCGAAGCTGTAGACCAGGAAGCCGTTCGGGTCGTACTCGCGCCACATCAGGCCCTGGGTGATACCGCTGACCCACATCGCCGCCGCGTAGATGACGATGCCGATGGTCGCCAGCCAGACATGCCAGCTGACAAGTCGCAGGCTGTAGAGGCCGGCCCGGTTCCAGAGCCGTGGCACCAGGAAGTAGACCGCACCGAAGCTGATCATGCCAACCCAGCCGAGCGCACCGGAATGCACGTGCCCGATGGTCCAGTCGGTGTAGTGGCTGAGCCCGTTCACCGCCTTGATGGACATCATCGGCCCCTCGAAGGTCGACATGCCGTAGAAGGCGACCGCGACGACCATCATGCGCAGCACGGGATCGGTACGCAGCTTGTCCCAGGCCCCCGACAGGGTCATCAGGCCATTGATCATGCCGCCCCAGCTGGGCATCCACAGCATGATGGAGAACACCATTCCCAGGGTCTGCGCCCAGTCCGGCAGCGCCGTGTAGTGCAGGTGATGCGGACCGGCCCAGATGTAGAGGAAGATCAGCGCCCAGAAATGGATGATCGAGAGGCGATAGCTGTAGACCGGCCGTTCCGCCTGCTTCGGCACGAAGTAGTACATCATGCCGAGGAAGCCCGCGGTCAGGAAGAAGCCGACTGCGTTATGGCCGTACCACCACTGGGTCAGCGCATCCTGCACGCCGGAGAAGGCCGAATAGCTCTTGGAACCCAGGAAGGAAACCGGCACCGCCAGATTGTTCACCAGATGCAGCATGGCGACGGTGACGATGAAGGCGAGATAGAACCAGTTGGCAACGTAGATGTGCGGTTCCTTGCGCTTGAACAGCGTGAACAGGAAGACCAGCAGATAGGCCACCCACACCAGCGTCAGCCAGATGTCGACGTACCATTCCGGTTCCGCATATTCCTTCGACTGGGTGACACCCATGACGTAGCCGGTGGCCGCCAGCACGATGAAGAGCTGATAGCCCCAGAAAACGAACCAGTGCAGCCCGCCCAGCGCCAGCCGGGTGCGGCAGGTCCGCTGCACGACATAGAAGCTGGTGGCGAGCAGCGCGTTGCCGCCGAAGGCAAAGATCACCGCAGAGGTATGCAGCGGCCGCAAGCGTCCGAAACTGGAGAAGGAATATCCGAGATTGAGCTCGGGGAACGCCAGTTGCAAGGCGATGACCAGCCCGACCAGGAAGCCGACGACCCCCCAGAACACGGTCGCGATGACGCCGAAACGGACGACGCCGTCGGCATAGCTGTTCTCCGTATCCTCCTGCGACGGCCTGTCGAGCCGTTGCAGCAGCGCGACGATCGCAACCAGACTGGCCGCGACAATGACCCAGGCATGGGCCTGGAACAGTGCGTCGTGTCCCCGCGCCGCACCGAATAGACCTGCCACGGCGGCGAGGCCCAGCAGGATGATCAAGACTACATTGCCCATGGAAGTTCCCTCTGCTTCCGCTCCGAACGGGAGCTGCATGCCGAGAGCAGTAGGTGGGGGCCGGTCCCGACGCCTTGATCTGGATCAATTCACAACCACGCGCGTGTGAGACACTTGCATCAATCGACCACGCAGCGGGCGTCGCTGCCCTCCAGGAACTGGCTCAATCAATGGACCAAAAACTGCCATTTTCTCCACTGAAACAGGCGATGACTGCGCAGATGACGGCGGAGGCCGACAGCGAATCCAGTTTCCGTGCGGAACACGATCTGATCCGCGCTGTCTGCGACAGGCTGGAGGCCATTGCCGATGCCCTGCCCGTCGTCCCCCGGCGCGAAAGTCTCTCGGAACTGATCACCCTGCTGCAGTTCGGCATTCCCGCCCATTGCCGGCACGAGGAAGCCGCACTGAAGGAGGCGCTGGGCCGCAGCAAGGAAGGACAGGCATGGCTGAGGCAGGCCGCCGGTCTGATCATCGAGGAGCACCATGACAACGAAACGATCATGCTGGAACTGGCCGAGGCGCTGGAAGAATATGGCACCCGGCAGGACCCGGCCCGCGCCGACGCACTCGGCTATCTGATCCGGCACTTCTTCAGCCAGATGCGCCGCCACATGGCATGGGAGGATCAGGTGATCGCGGAACTGCGCCTTATTCGCCGCTGACCTCGGTCAGGCGTTGCATGTCCAGCACCGAAAATTCCCGCGTCGCATGCAGTTGCAGCACACCGTCGGACTTCAGCCGTCCGATCTGGCGGCTGACGGTCTCGATCGTCAGGCCCAGATAGTCCGCGATCTCCGACCGGCTCAGCGGCATCTGAAAGCGGATCTCGTCACCGCCATTGTGATGGGCACAGCCGATCATGGGGGACCGTCGGGCGATCATGTACAGGAAACTCGCGACCTTCTCGGCCGCCGTCTTGCGTCCCAGCAGCAGCATCCAGTCGCGCGCGGCATCCAGTTCGTCCAGCGTGTCCTGGAACAGCCGGAACTCCATGTCCGGCTTCTCCTTCAGGATCTTCTCGAACGCGGGCTTCGGGAAGATGCAGAGCTCCACCTCGGTCGCGGCTTCGGCGAAATAGGGGCTGCGGTCCTTGAACGCCCGGCCCAGGAAATCAGGCGGAAACTGCAGGCCGACGATCTGCTGGCGTCCGTCGCTCAACAGCTTGGTCAGCTTGACTACGCCGGTCACGATATTGCCGAACCAGTTGATCGTGTCGCCCGCGCTCAGGATCGGCTCACCGGGTTGCAGCACGCGCTGTCGCGAAATGGCATTCATCATCGCCAGTTCTTCGTTCGACAGCGCGCCGCAGACCGCACGATGACGGATCGCACAGATATCGCAGCGCGTGGTGGTGATTTTCGGTGGTGCAACCTGCATGGGAACATCCTCCGGCGGAAACATCGGAACAGCATGGCATCATAACGAGCCTTCTGCCCCATTATCAGGCATTTGCGCCCACGCGACACTCTGCCCGTTCGCCCCCCGAACCACAACTACACGCCCCAGGTATCCTTCAGCCGATACCCGCGCGGCCAGGGGTCGGCGGGATCAAGCATGTGCTGATGCGTGCCGGTGATCCAGCCCCGTCCGGAAATCTCCGGGATGATCGCAGGCCTGTCGCCGACAATCGTGGTGTCGGCAATGCGTCCGGTGAAATGCGATCCGATGATCGATTCGACGGTCAGCGTGTCACCGGTCCGCATGCCCCCCTGTGCATGCAGTATCGCCATCCGCGCCGACAGCGCGGTGCCGGTCGGGGAACGGTCGATCTTGCCCGGCTGGATCGCCACGGCAGAGCGGGCATGCAGGCCCTGCCCCCGCCGCTCCAGCGGTCCCGCGAACAGGCAGAAGGAAATGTGCCGCCAGTCGGGGTTCTGCGGATGATGGAAGCCCAGTTGCGCGTTTGCGGCATTGGTCAGCCTGATTCCCATCTCCGCCAGCGCCCGCGCTTCCTCCGGCACGATGGCGAAGCCCAGTCCGGCGGCATCGACGACCACGAAACTGTCGCCGCCAAAGGCCGTGTTGACCGTGATCCGGCCAAGACCAGGAACCTCCAGCACGACCCCTGCCCTGTCCATGAAACTGGGCAGATTGCGCACCGTGATCCGCTCCGCCTTGCCGTCCCGGCATTCGGCCCTGACCCGCACCAGTCCGCCCGGAGCCTCCAGCGTCAGATGCGTGACGGGTTCCTGCATCGGGACCAGACCGGCGTCCAGCAGGACCGTCGCGACGCAGATGCTGTTGGAGCCGGACATGGGCGGTGTGTCCTCCGGCTCCATGATGATGAAGGCCGCATCGGCCTCCGGGTGCTTCGGCGGCACCAGCAGATTGACGTGGCGAAAGACACCGCCACGCGGTTCGTTCAGCACGAAGTCGCGCAGCACCCCATCCCGCGCGATGAAGTCACGCTGTTGCCAGAGGGTCTCCCCCGGTGGCGGCGCGACTCCGCCGACGATGACATCGCCCACCTCCCCCTCCGCATGGGCGGAGATCACGTGGATCACCTTGCTGCTGCGCATGTTGTCCCGTTCCGCCTCCCTGCCCTGGTGCCGATGCATCCCGCCTGCGCGTGGCGCACCGTTGAGCCGCGCGCCCATTGATGGAAGACTGCCGCGATCCGGCGCACAAGGGGGAGCAGTCGCATGGCCCATGAATTCATCATCACTGAAGTGGCCGACGGTGTCGCCACCGTCACCTTCAACCGGCCGGACGCGCTGAACGCGCTGACCATCGATCTGCTGACGGAGGCTGGCGACGCCCTGTCCGGCCTTGCGGCGCGCAATGATGTCTCTGTGGTCGTGCTGACCGGCGCGGGCCGGGCCTTTTCCGCCGGTGTCGACCTGAAGGCACTGCAGGCCAGTGGACAGGACGTCAGCGCCGGAGACGTCGGCACCGAACTCAACAGCGCCGCGCGTCGGGTGCAGAAACTGCTCTCGGAGATGCCGCAGGCGACGATCGCCAAGGTCAACGGCTTCTGCTTCACGGGCGCGCTGGAGATCATGCTGGCCTGCGACATCACCATCACCGCCGATGAGGCGAAGTTCGGCGACACGCACGCCATGATCGGCCTGCGCCCGACCTGGGGCATGACCCAGCGACTGTCGCGCAAGGTCGGCATGATGCGCGCCAAGGAGCTTTCCTTCACCGCCCGCACGATCACGGGAACGGAGGCGGCCAGCTACGGCCTGGCCCTTGAATCCGTTCCCCGCGCTGAACTGGATGCCCGCGTTGATGCACTGGCTGCCGCGATGGCCGCCAACAGTTCGGGCTCCATCGCCGCCTACAAGGATCTCTACCAGCGCTCCGAGAATGCCGGACTGGATGACGGCCTGACCTACGAGGCGGAAACCACCTACGAGATCACCGATGTGCGGGAGCGCATGGCCGCCATCCTGTCGCGGCTGAAGGGCTAGGACGCATCACACCATTCCTTGGCGGGTGCGGGGTGCAATGCTATCTGTCTGTTCATGACGGAGGTTCGGGGAGGAACTGATGGGACATTTGCTGAACGACGCTGATCTGATTGACCGGATCTTCAGTCACATCGACGGCAAGACGACGGATGCTGGCACCCAGGTGTGGCGGGAGCCGGTGGAGAACTACCGGTCCCGGGAAAGGTTCGACGCCGAGATCGAGGTGCTGCGCCGCATACCCGTCCCCTTCTGCCCCTCCGCCGCCCTCAGCGAACCGGGGTCATACATCGCGCGCACGGCCGCACGCACGCCACTGCTGGTGGTCCGTGGCGACGACGGCGTGGCCCGCGCCTTCCGCAATGCCTGCCGCCATCGCGGCATGGCCGTGGCGCGGGGGGAGGGCTGCCAGCGGTCCTTCGCCTGCCCCTATCACGCCTGGACCTATGGCCTGGACGGCAGCCTGAAACATGTGCCCGGCGAAGACGGTTTTCCCGGTCTGGACAAGGCGGACAACGGGCTGGTGCCGGTGCATGCGGTGGAGGAACGCGGGGGACTGATCTTCGTCACCCAGGACACGCCGCTGTCGGACGGGGCACTGGGCGAGATGCCAGATCTGCTGGAACCCGGGCAGGAAGTCTTCAACTCCATCAGCTTCACCGATGAATCGAACTGGAAACTGATCGGCGAGACCTCGATGGAGGGCTATCACATCAAGGCCCTGCACAATAAGTCGTTCTACCCCTACGGCTTCGACAACCTGAATGTCGTCGAGACCTACGGGCGCAATTCCCGGATCGTCTTTCCCTTCCGCCGGATCGAGAAGCTGCGACAGATTCCGCGGGAGGAACGACGCCTGAAGGGCATGGTGACCGACGTCTACCAGCTGTTTCCGAACACGCACATTTCCTACCTGACGGATCACGCGATGCTGGTGATTCTGGAGCCGGTCAGCCCGACCGAGACCCAATGGGTGATCTATCAGGTCACCCTGAAACCGGAAGACGGCAAGCCGATCGATGTCGAGGTCGCCCGCCGCGACGCCAACTTCGTGCAGGACACCGGCCTGATCGAGGATCGCGACGCAGCCCACACGATCCAGACCCACATGGAAAGCGGCGCCAACAGCCATCTGACGTTCGGCCACTTCGAGCAGGCGATCGGTCACTTTCACCGGAACCTGACCGCGCACGTGGATATGCTCGATCAGGGCTGATCCGGAACGCGCCCGCGCAGTGTCCGGTGATGTGCCCGCCGCACCACCATCACCGAGATTTCGGTATGGGCGGCCAGGTGGCGGACATTCGACGAGATCAAATGATCGAGGAATCCCGGAACATGGCGTCCTCCGTGACGTGTTTCCGACCCGACGGACGGGCCGGAATGGCTTTCAGGACCGCCGGAAAGACATCACCTGCCCGGCCAGCTTTTCGGTCGGCCCATGCCAGGCGTAGGCCAGCAAGGCCGGCTCATGATCCGCGACGGTGATCCGGTGACGATGGTCCGGCGGGTTGTATATCAGCGACCCCGGCGAATAGACGCCCTGGTGATTCTCGCTGACCGAGCCTGAAAGACAGACATAGCTTTCGGTGATGCCGTCATGGGCATGCGCCGGATAGGTACAGCCGGGCGCGAACAGCACCAGGCCGAGAATGACCTGCTCCGTGATGACCGGACCGGACGGTCCCGTGATCTCCGCATAGGCGTACTTCTGCGACAGCCCCCTCGGCATGCGGCCATAGCCATACTGCCAGCTCAGTTCATCCTGCACGGCCATGATCGCCCGGATGCAGGACGCATGGCGTTCCGCCAGCCCCTCGTCCAGGGCCCGCCGCATGTGACTGACGACCGGCTTGCGCTCCGGCAGCGGAAAGGTCATCGGCGCATTCGCCTGTATCACCTTGTTGATCGCCTCCCGCACCGTGCGCTGATGCGTCCGGATCTTCGAACTGCCGCCCGCGGACAGGAACCGGTAGAGCTCATAGTACTCACGCAGCAGATAGACCCAGTCAGGCCGCTGCGTGAGGCGGATGGTCTCTTCGGTATTGGCTGAAGTCTCGGAAGTCATGGTTCAACAATCCGCAGGAATTCGATCCCGGACACTTAAGTCACGAACGCATGTGTTCCCATCGAAAAATGCGCCCCCCTGACGAATGCCGGAATCCGGGACCCGGCATCAGGCGGGGAGCCCGAGCACTGCCAGCGCCGCCTCCAGGGTGGCGGAACTGTCACGGTCGGACCGTAGCGTCTGCCAGCCCTCGACTTCACCGATCTTCGGCTGTCGCCGCATGACCTGCTGGTCGGCATCGGATGCATCCGTGCCCCGCCCGGCGATCCGCTCGGCCAGGGTCTCCTCCGCCCCGACAAGCCAGAAGCCGTGGAACGCCGCCCCCCCGTCGCGTGCAATGGATTGTGCGATGGCACGCTGTTCAGGCTTCAGCATCGTCGCGTCGACAATGACACTCGCGCCTGCGCCCAGCGCCCGCCCGGCGTCGTCCGCCAGCCTGCGATAGACTGCAGCCGTGATCTCCGGGCGATAGGCATCCGCCCCCAGCGTCTCGTCGGGGCGGCAGACGAGCATGCGCTTGCGGATCTCGTCCGTGCGCAGGATGACCACATCCGGTGCGTGAGCGATCCGGGGTGCCAGCGCCTGGGCAAGTGTCGACTTGCCGGTGCCGGAACGGCCCCCGATTGCGATGACCTGCGGGGGCCGAGGCGCCGCCAGCAGATCCTCGGCGAGTGCCAGATATTCTGCCGCAGCGGTCTGCCCGGCAGGCGAAAGCACGCCGACCAGGGCCCGCACAGCCGCGCGCACCGAAAGGAACAGCCGCAACGCGGGCATGTCCGCATAGTCCCGCGTCGCCACAAGATATCGGCTGAGGAAGACAATCGCCGGTTCATCCTCCCCACGATGGCGCAGGTCCATCAGCGCGAAGGCCGCGTCATAGAGCACATCGACGTGACTGAACCGCGGCTCGAACTCGATGGCGTCGAACAGCACCACCTCGCCCCGGAAGCGACAGGCATTGTTGAGGTGCAGGTCACCGTGACCGTGGCGCACGGCACCCCGACGGGCCCGTGCCGCCAGCCTGGTTGCCAGCGCCCCGGCAACCGGAAGTACCTTCGCCCGCCAGCGCCCGAAAGCGGCACGGAGCCCGTCCGGCACGGCATGGTCGAGATTGGTGATCAGATCATCGAGCGTCATCGCAAAGGCGTCCCGACCTGATTGCGGGCGCACGACCTCGGCGGTCAGATGCAGGCCCGCCACGGCGTCGGCGAATTCCCGGACGGTCTGAAGATCCAGCCTGTGTTCCGCCGCCATCCGGTCCAGCAGGTCCGCCTGTTCGAAGCGGTGCATCCGGACAAGATACTCGACCGGCGCAGTCGGCGGACCGAGCCAGAGTTGCCCGTCCCGCTCATTGACGGCCACGACATCGAGATACATCGCCCGTGCTGTCCGGGCATTCACCACCAGTTCGGCCTCGCAGGCCGCCTTGCGCTGCGCCAGGGTGCTGAAGTCCACGAAGTCGAGACTGACAGCCTTCTTCATCTTCCAGGCATAATCGCCGGCCAGGAAGATGTGCGAGATATGCGTCTCGATATGCTCGACGGGTCTACCGCCGTGCGTATCCGCCCGCATCATGAAGGCGACGGTCGCAGCCTGGTCCGTTTCAGGTGTGTTCATGGCGCGCCTGCCCGCACATCAGAACGGCTGCCCCGGAAATCTGTCCTTCCCTGAGTGCCGACAGAGCCGTGTTCGCGTCCTCCAGCGGATATCGCGTCACCTCGGTGCGGATGCCGGCCTCCGCCACGGTCCCGAAGAAGTCCGTCGCGTCGGCACGGGTCAGATTGGCCACGGAGCGGATCACGCGCTCGCCCCAGAGATCCTGATAGGGAAAGCCGGGAATGTCGGACATGTGGATGCCACCACAGACGACGGTTCCCCCTTTCGCCACGGCCCGCAGGGCGACAGGCACAAGCGCGCCGACAGGGGCGAAGATGATCGCGGCGTCCAGTGGCTCCGCCGGTATCTCGTCCGATCCGCCCGCCCAGACGGCGCCGAGCCGCCGGGCCAGACCCTGGGCATCGGAATCGCCGGGCCGCGTGAAGGCGAAGACCTCGCGTCCCTGCCAGCGCGCCACCTGGGCGACAATATGGGCCGCGGCACCGAACCCGTAGAGCCCGAGCCGCCGGGCCTCCCCGGTCATGCCCAGCGACCGGTGCCCGATCAGCCCGGCACACAGAAGAGGCGCGAGATGGGCGGGGTCGGCATCATCAGGCAGTTTCACCACGAAGCGGGCATCGGCAAGGCATTGTTCGGCGAACCCGCCGTTGCGCGTGTAGCCGGTGAAGACGGGCGTATCGCAGAGGTTCTCCGCACCCTTCAGGCAATAGCGGCAATGCCCGCAGGTGCCGCCAAGCCAGGGCACCCCGACCCGCTGGCCAACCGTCAGCCCCTGGACAGCCGCGCCCATTGCCGCGACACGACCGACGATCTCGTGGCCCGGCACCAGCGGCAGCTTTGCCTCGGTCAGATCGCCATCGACGATATGCAGGTCGGTCCGGCAGACGGCGCAGGCTTCCACATCCAGCAGCACATCGTCAGGACCGGGAACCGGTGTCGGCATCTCCGCCAGCCGCAACGCCTGTTCGGGCGCATCCAGCACCATCGCCTTCATGCCTGCACCTCCATTATGGAACCCGGCTCGATCAGCTCAGGTCATGAAAGGTGCCTGCATCTTGCCACTGATCAGGTCAGGGCACAGTGAGGACAATCGCCACACCGCCCTCCGCATCCGGCCTCAGAAGCACCTACGCCGGGGGCGTCGCCTCCGGCCCCGCGATCTGCATGGCCTTCTGGTACGCGGGCCGGGCACTGATCCGCTGGAAATAGGCATTGGTGTTCGGCAGATCCGCCAGGGTCCGGCCACCGGAGGCAAGGATGTTGCCGAAGTTGTAGACGACCATCATGTCCGCGCAGGTGAATTCGTCACCTGCCAGATAATCGTGCTTCGCCAGCGTCTGCTCCAGATAGTCGTAATAGCCTGACCAGCGGCGGTGCAGCAGTTCCTTCACGATCGGCGTCGATTCGCCCGTCGGGTTGGCTCCCATGGCAAGCTGCGCGAAATACAGGCCCAGGGCATTGTTGTTGAACTGCATCCAGTAGAGGTAGTCGAAATAGTTCGGCTGGTCGGGGTTCACGGTGAACCGGCCCCCGGCATGCGTGCGGCAGACATATTCCAGCACCACCGCCGATTCCGTCAGCACGCGACCGTCATCCTCGATCACCGGCGCGGTCGCCGCCGGATGCAGGTTGAAGTACGCGTCCGGCATCAGCCGGTTCGCCTTCCGGTGATGCCACTTCAGGTCATAGGGAAGACCGAGTTCCTCCATCAGCCAGACCACGCGGTCGGACTGCGATACGCCAAGATGATGAATGGTGATCAACTGATTTTCCCCAAATGCCTGCCAGGTTCAGCCCCGATGATAGCCGAACGGGCACCAACTGAAAGGGATGAACCCTGTTGGGTTCGAACCAACGAACTACGGAGTAGAAGCAGCCAAGTAAGCAGCACTCCCAACAAAATTCCTGCAATACCAGAAACTGCAGATATGAAAGCGGTCGAAACGGGGAACTGCCAACGCCAATCCTTCGCCAGATCCAAGGCCCTGGAGTGCAGTTCAACGGCTGTTTGGATGAGAGACGCCACCTCCCCTTGTGACAATGGTCTCACCCCGCGGGAGTATCATCAACGGTCAACAGAGAACCAAACCTGAACTGTGCAAACCTTGAATCGCGGATTCAAAGGGGAGCAGGTCAGGGACCGTTCATTTCGTCGATCTGGCCTACTTGTGAGCGAAAAACAGTCCCATAGGTGACTTCTTAAGTTCGACGTGAGCATCTCTCAGACTACGGAACCGTTCGGGTAGTTCTCTCAACTTGGGTGCATCGACCACTTGATTGATTGCAAATGCTGCAACCCCGAAGGTCGGTGTACCAGTTGCAATTGCCGCAAGCTCAATTGTCCCCGAAACGAGCCAAGAACCGAGATCGTTTCCCGCGAAATTCATATTCTTCTGACGAAGTTCTCTGATTCTTTCTTTATGCCTCTCAAAAGCGTCTTGCACGTTATCAACGATCTTATCACTGGGCCTGAAAAAAGAATCCGGTCTGGTCGCAGCAATTTCACTGACACCTTGTGACAACATCTCACGGATTTCGTCAAAAGCGCCCTGCTGGCGCATCTCTATGAGTGCCGCTGGCGGAATGTTGCCAAGCCATTGCATATCCGTTTCCGCAACACGTTGCAGCCCTCTCACCATATGTAAATTCGCCTCCGCGCTTTCGGTCAATGCCGAATTATACTCCAACTTCCAGCTAAAGTACTTCCAAGATGTGGCCGCATCAATCAAAGGCGTGCCCATAAGATAGCGAATCTTGAGCAATATGTCAGTCGACTGCATCATTCTTCCCATGCATTGCGAAGCAACCAAGCCGCCAGAATTAGTGCCAACAGGCAACAATTCAGCATTATACTTAATCGAACGACGAATTTGCTGCTCCAATGGCTCTGTCCAATCGATATCAAAAAGCAACCGATCTCTATCAACAAGCTCTTTCACGACGCTTTCCGGCGTGTCCAAACTATTTGCAAATTCAAAAAATTCTTCAACTGAATTAAATTTACGACCAAAAAGATATTCCGCGTGGATCAAGGCATCTTTCTCCGCCAACCCTTTTAAGAATTTCACCTCTTCTTCATCTACTGAAGACCTAAATGGTGTGATGATAACTATCGGATTATCCAAATCGGCAAGAGCTAGGTCACGATACTGCATCAGGTTAATCGCGTGCTTTATTAAGTAATAAACTTGCCGTTCTGGAGTCGCGCGTTCAAAAATGTGGCGGGTATGCCAAAATGGGTCAGACAGAACAATTGTATCAACATACAAGCCCGTGCTGCTTGCAATATTGCGCTGGTAGGAGGGGAACAGATCACCGCCAAAAACCGCCTTAACCCCAGTCAATTCCTGAACATGATAATGTGAGGAATCGGTCAATGACGACCAAAATTCCTCTAGGCCCTCCAGCAATCTTGGAATCTGTGGGCTTATGTTGACAACAACACTCGGTTGTCCAGATACCATCTTCGCAAATGAATGTGCATCGTACTTTTTTGTCGAGCTTCTCTTAAAAATAATCCAAGATTTTCTTCAATACAACAAAAATATAAATGAGCAATCTCTTCCAAAGAAACTGCGTCTTTCGCATCTTGGCGATTCTTGACAACAGCTGCCATCATTGCCATTGAACGTACGCGACCATCGACGGTTGATAGATCGATTTTGCCGTCTGCGCGGTACCGCACTGCTCCCAAGCTTCGCTCAAAATCAGCAGCCAGATGCTCAGCGATGTGTATCTTGCCTTCCTCAAACTGCGTACGCAGCACCTCTAGCCGCCAACGCAGTTCTTCGTCGTAATCTTCTTCGGCCATGCATTTCCCTGCCTGAATGAAATTTGTTGTTCAGTATGCTCCGGTCCCCAAGTCTGGACCACCGGCATCTGGAATTCTATGGGGGTCAAAGCACTATCCGAACCGAGACAGCCTCAAGAAGCCTTTTGCGTTACACAAAAAAGGAAACTTTGAGGGCGGCCTTGAGCGCGAGTAAGATCAATAATTTGATAAATTATTGAAAAATATGGTGAGCCCTGTTGGGTTCGAACCAACGACCTACTGATTAAAAGTCAGTTGCTCTACCGGCTGAGCTAAGGGCCCCCATGGGGTGTGCGGGAGGGACCGGAGGGGGCTCCGGTGTCGCGGCGGGCGGACGATAGGCGGGGTGGGGAGCGGGGTCAAGACTGTCCGGGCGCTGCCGTGGCGTCATCCGGCGACTGCGGGTCGGGGCCTGTCCTCAGTCCCTTGGCGGTATGTCGCCCATGGCCTGTTCCTCGGAGAAGGCGGCTGCCATGTTGTCCATGCGGCCAGCCAGGATCGCGGTGCGCATCTGCTGCATCAGGGTCTGATAGTAGGTCAGGTTGTGCCAGGTCAGCAGCATGGCGGCGAGGATCTCCTTCGCCTTGATCAGATGGTGCAGATAGGCACGGCTGTGGTCCTGGCAGGCGGGACAGGGACATTCCTCGTCCAGCGGGCGCGGATCGCTGCGGTGGCGGCTGTTGCGCAGATTCACGGTGCCGCGCCGGGTAAAGGCCTGACCGTTGCGCCCCGACCGGGTGGGGGCGACGCAATCGAACATGTCCACGCCGCGCTGCACCGCGCCGACCAGATCGTCGGGCTTGCCGACGCCCATCAGGTAACGCGGGCGGTCATGCGGCAGGGCGGGGGTGGTGAAATCGAGGGTGCGGAACATCTCCTCCTGCCCCTCCCCCACCGCCAGCCCGCCCACGGCATAGCCGTCGAAGCCGATGTCGGTCAGGGTGCTGGCGGACTGCAGCCGCAGGGTCTCGAAGGTGCCGCCCTGCACGATGCCGAACTGGCCATAGCCGGGCCGGGCGCGGAAGGCGGTGCGGCAGCGTTCCGCCCAGCGCATCGACAGTTCCATCGATTCCCGCGCCTGCTGCTCCGTCGCCGGCCAGGGCGTGCATTCGTCGAAGGCCATGGTGATGGTGGCGTCGAGCTGGTCCTGGATCAGGGTCGAGCTTTCCGGGGTCAGACGCACATGCGCACCATCGACGTGGCTGCGGAATGTCACCCCGTCGGCGTCGATTTTTCTCAGCCCCGCCAGCGACATGACCTGGAACCCGCCAGAATCGGTCAGGATCGGTCCCGGCCAGTTCATGAAACGGTGCAGCCCGCCCATTTCCTGCACCAGCTCCGACCCGGGCCGCAGCATCAGGTGATAGGTATTGCCGAGAATGATCGTGGCGCCGGTCTGCTTCACGGCGGCGGGGGTCATCGCCTTGACCGTACCTGCCGTGCCGACCGGCATGAAGACCGGGGTCTGGATCGGGCCATGGGCGGTCTGCAGCACCCCGGCGCGGGCCATGCCGTCGGTCGCCTGCACGTCCATACCGAAGGTCGGCGCGTTCATGCCGACACCCGGTGCAGCAGGGTCGCGTCGCCGTAGGAATAGAAGCGATAGCCCTCCGCGATCGCGGTGGCATAGGCGGCCTGCATCCGCTCCAGACCGGTAAAGGCGGAGACGAGCATGAACAGGGTCGAGCGGGGCAGGTGGAAATTGGTCATCAGCATGTCCACGGCGCGGAAGGCATATCCGGGCGTGATAAAGATATCCGTCGCCGCATGATAGGGCCGGATGGTCCCGTCCTCGTCCGCCGCGCTCTCCAGCAGGCGGAGCGACGTGGTACCGACCGACACGATCCGCCCCCCCGCCGCGCGCGCTTCATTGATCCGGGCCGCGGCCTCCGCCGTGATCTCCCCCACTTCCGCATGCATCCGGTGCTCGGTGGTGTCATCAGCCTTCACCGGCAGAAAGGTGCCCGCCCCCACATGCAGCGTCACGCGCGTGCTGTCGATGCCCCGCGCCGACAGCTCCGCGAACAGCCCGTCGGTGAAATGCAGGCCCGCCGTGGGGGCAGCGACGGCACCGGGGCGGTCGGCCATGATGGTCTGATAGTCCGCCGTATCGCGGTCATCGACGGCCCGGCGCGAGGCCACATAGGGCGGCAGCGGCAGCTCACCGACATGGTCGATGGCAGCCATGAGGTCGGCGTCCTGGCGGTCGAAGCGCAGCACGACCTCCCCCGCGTCCCGCTTCTCCAGCACCTCGGCGGAGAATTCATCGGCAAAGAGCACCCGGTCACCGACGCGCAGCCGCTTCGCCGGCCGGGCAAAGGCGGCCCAGCAGTCGGGCCCGAGATTCATGTGCAGCATGATCTCCACCCGTGCCTGGCCACGCTGGCCCCGCAGGCGCGCGCGAATGACCCGCGTGTCGTTCACCACAAGATGGTCACCCGGGCGCAGCAGGTCCGGCAGGTCGGCAATGGTGGCGTGCGCGACGCCGTCCGCCGTCACCTCGAGCAGGCGCGCGGCGGTTCTGGGCTCGGCGGGCCGAAGCGCGATCCGCTCCGGCGGCAGGTCGAAATCGAAGAGATCGACCCTCACTTCTTCCGCGCGGCGACCTTGGCTTCCAGCAGGCCCGCGACATGGGCGGAGACGAAGGGTTTCGCATTGCCATCCAGCATCGCGATCTCCTTCACCAGCTTGGAGGCAATGAACTGGTGGCTGTCGGACGCCATCAGGAAGATGGTCTCCACGTTCGAATTCAGGCGCAGGTTCATGCCGACCATCTGCATCTCGTACTCGAAGTCGGACACCGCGCGCAGGCCGCGCACGATGGCACGGGCACCGAGTTCCTCGGCGAAGTGCATCAGCAGCCCCTCGAACGGACGGACCTCGACCTGGCCGTCGAACTCCCTCACCTCGTGCTCGACCATCTGCACCCGCTCCTCCAGAGAGAACAGCGGTCCCTTGCCGGCATTGATGGCGACGCCGATGACCAGGCGGTCCACCAGCCGCGCGGCACGGCGGATGATGTCGAAATGACCCAGATGGATCGGGTCGAAGGTGCCGGGATACAATCCGACGATTTCACGTTCACTCAACTCTGCTCTCCCCTTCAGAGATTGGTGACGGCGATCCGGTATCAGGTCTCCACCTGCCCCTCACTTCCGCCGTCGTTCTCGTCCTCGTCTTCCTCGCCTTCATTCTCCGCCTCCGAAAGGCGGGTGACGGAGACGACCTGTTCCTTGTTGCCGACATCGAACAGACGCACACCCTGCGTATTGCGCCCAGCCAGGCGTACTTCGTCAACCCGGATACGGATCAGCTTGCCGCCATTCGTCATCAGCATCATGTGGTCGGTGTCTTCCACCGGACCCGATGCAACGACGCGTCCGTTGCGTCCACTGGTGACGATATTGACGATGCCCTGCCCGCCACGTCCGGTGACGCGATATTCATAGGCGGAGGTACGCTTGCCGAACCCGTTCTCGGTAATGGAGATCAGCAACTGTTCCGCGGCGCCCAGTTCGGCAATCCGTTCCGAGCTCAGCGAAACCTCGCCCTCGTCACCGTTGTCCTCGTCCTGCGGCTCCGGCGTCTCACCATCGACGTCCGCCTGTTCACCCCGGCGGATCATGCTCTGGTGCTTCAGATAGGCGCGGAATTCCGCAGGCGTGCCATCGACATGGCGCAGCACGCTCATGGAAATGACCTGGGCATCATCGACCAGGCGGATGCCCCGGACACCGGTGGAGTCGCGCCCCTTGAAGACCCGCACATCACTGGCGCGGAAGCGGATGCACTTGCCGCTGCCGACGGCGAGCAGGATGTCATCCTCCTCCCCGCACAGGCGGACATTGACCAGCGCATCATCCTCGTCCAGCCGCATGGCGATCTTGCCGTTGGACTTCACGTTGGAGAAATCGGACAGCAGGTTGCGCCGCACGTTGCCGCTGCGGGTCGCGAACATGACCTGATGGTTCTCCCAGTCCGCCTCATCCTCCGGCAGCGGCAGCAGGGTCTGGATCACCTCCCCCGGCTCCAGCGGCAGCAGGTTCTGCATCGGCCGCCCCCGACCGTTCGGCTGCGCCAGCGGAATGCGATAGGTCTTCATCTTGTAGACCTTGCCGGCGGAGGAGAAGAACAGCACCGGCGTATGGGTGTTCACCACATGCACCTTGGTGACGAAATCCTCGTCCCGCGTGGCCATGCCGGAACGGCCCTTGCCGCCACGGCGCTGCACCCGGTAGGTCGAAAGCGGCACCCGCTTGATGTAGCCCTTGTGGCTGACGGTCACGACCATGTCCTCACGCTGGATCAGGTCTTCCTCGTCATGTTCGAACTCGATATCCAGGATCTCGGTCCGGCGCGGCGTGGCGAAGCGTTCGCGCACGTCCGCCAGTTCCTCCCGCAGGATGTCCATCAGACGCGCCCGGCTGGAGAGGATGTCCAGATAGTCGGCGATCTTCTCGCCCAGTCCCTTCAGTTCGTCCCCGATCTCGTCCTGGCCCAGCGCGGTCAGGCGGTTCAGCCGCAGGTCCAGAATGGCGCGGGCCTGGGTTTCCGACAGACGATACTTGCCGTCGATGACCTTGTGGGTCGGATCGTCGATCAGTTCGATCAGCGCACGGACATTCTCCGCCGGCCAGACGCGGTCCATCAGTTCATCGCGTGCGGATGCCGGATCCGGCGCGGCGCGGATGATGCGGATCATCTCGTCGATGTTCGCCACCGCGATGGCCAGACCGACCAGTACATGGGCACGGTCACGTGCCTTGCCCAGCAGATGACGGGTCCGACGGGCAATGACCACTTCGCGGAACCGGACAAATGCCTCGATCATGTCCCGCAGGTTCAAGACTTCGGGACGCCCGGCCAGCAGCGCCAGGCTGTTCACCGGGAAACTCGTCTGCAGCGGGGTGTAGCGGTAGAGCTGGTTCAGCACCACCTCGGGGATCGCATCGCGGCGCAGTTCGATGACGACCCGTACGCCGTCGCGATCCGACTCGTCGCGCAGTTCCGAAATTCCCTCGACCCGCTTGGCCTTCACCGCTTCGGAGATCTTCTGGATCATCGCCGCCTTGTTCACCTGATAGGGAATCTCGGTGACGATGATCGCCTCGCGGTCCTTGCGGATCTCCTCGACCGTGCTGCGGCCGCGCATGATGACGGAACCCCGCCCCTCGGTCAGCGCGGCGCGGCTGCCTGCACGGCCCAGGATCTGGCCGCCGGTGGGAAAGTCCGGCGCCTGCACGAACTCCATCAGTTCCTCGGCGGTCAGCGCCGGATTCTCCGCGAACGCCAGACAGGCGTCGATGACCTCACCCAGATTGTGCGGCGGAATATTGGTGGCCATGCCGACGGCGATACCGCCCGCACCATTGACCAGCAGATTGGGAATGCGCGACGGCAGCACGATGGGTTCCTTGGTCGTGCCGTCATAATTGTCCTGGTAATCGACCGTATCCAGGTCGATATCCTGCAGCATCGCCTCCCCCGCCTTGTCCAGGCGAATTTCCGTGTACCGCATGGCCGCAGGCGGGTCGTTGTCCATGGAGCCGAAGTTGCCCTGGCCGTCCAGAAGCGGCAGACGCATGGAAAAATCCTGCGCCATGCGCACCATCGCGTCATAGATCGCCTGGTCACCGTGCGGGTGATAGCGGCCCATGACCTCACCGACCACGCGGGCGGACTTGCGGTAGGCCTTGTCGGAGGTGAATCCGTTCTCGTTCATCGAATGCAGGATGCGCCGGTGGACCGGCTTCAGACCGTCCCGCGCATCAGGCAGCGCGCGGGAGACGATGACGCTCATCGCATAGTCGAGGTAGGAGCGGCGCATCTCCTCCTCGATCGTGATTCCGGAAATGTCCGACGGAAATTCCGGCGGAGGAGTGCCCTGTTCGGTTGCCAAGAAATAGGTCCTCAGGATCGCCCGGAGCGTGTCCACACCCTTGATCGGGTTGGTGTTTCGACGATGCCCGACTGGCGGGCCGCACGGGGCTGTGAATCTTGTTCTGTTACAGGGATTTATTACCCTGTGAAGACGGTCGGGGCAAGCCGCCGCGACCCACAAAACCGCAATATTCAGCGGCTTGAGGCATTATCAGGTGCAGGATGTGGTGGTGGGCGGTGACAGGTTCGAACTGCCGCCCCTCTCGGTGTAAACGAGATGCTCTACCAGCTGAGCTAACCGCCCCTCAATTCACCCTGCAGGACGCTTCAATCCCCCGGGAGAGGGTATCGCGCTCCGGCAAGCAATCGCCGGGCTCCGGGCCAACGGCCCCGGAAAGACAACGCCGACCACTTTCACCAGACAAGGGAAAGGGTCGGCGCGCCTTCGTCGTCAATCAGGACAGGATCAGTTGACCGCGTCCTTCAGAGCCTTGCCAGCCTTGAACTTCGGCTGGTTGGAAGCCGGAATATCGATCTCGGCACCGGTCTGCGGGTTACGGCCCTTGGAGGCGGCCCGCTTGGCGACCAGGAAGGTGCCGAAGCCGACCAGACGAACTTCGTCGCCCTTCGCCATCGCGCCTTCGATTGCTGCCAGCGTTGCGTCAACTGCGTTGCCCGCATCGCGCTTCGAGAGTTCCGTCGCTTCCGCGACTGCTGCTACCAGCTCATTCTTGTTCACAAGGCGTCCCCTTCATCAATTGCCGGTCAGGTCGTGATTCCGCGGCAAGAATAGGCGGCGACCCTTGGCCCGTCAAAGGGAAAGGCGGAGAAATCCCAAGGATTCTCCGCCTTTGCAAATCATGCACTTAACGTTGCATTTCAGTGACGCGGCAACGGCACGCGTTGCTGTCAAGCCTGCATGCCAGGCTGCCCGATCATCGAATCAGTGGGTGACGACACCTTCCCGATCCGGATCACCACGGCGGGCGGCAAGCTGCTCGGCCTCGTAGGCGGCCTCATCCCACTCCACCGCGCTCAGCGGCTCGGTCAGCGCACGTGGCAGCACATCGTCAATGGTCCCGACAGGAACGATCTCCATGTCCTTCTTCACGTTGGCCGGAATATCGTCCAGATCCTTCTCGTTGTCCTTCGGGATCAGCACGGTCTTGATACCGGCACGGTGTGCCGCCAGCAGCTTTTCCTTCAGGCCGCCGATGGGCAGCACGCGACCACGCAGGGTCACCTCCCCGGTCATGGCGATGTCGCGCCGTACCGGCACGTTCGTCAGAACCGAGACAATGGACGTCACCATGGCGATACCGGCGGACGGGCCGTCCTTCGGCGTCGCCCCCTCCGGCACGTGGATGTGGATGTCCTTCTTGTCGAAGGTCGGTGGAATGACACCGAAGCCAAGGGCGCGGGACCGGACGAGCGAGCGTGCCGCCTGAATCGATTCCTGCATCACCTCGCCAAGCTTGCCGGTGATGGTCATGCGGCCCTTGCCGGGCAGCATCACCGCCTCGATCGACAGCAGTTCGCCACCGACTTCGGTCCAGGCCAGACCGGTGGTCACACCGACCATGTCCGTTTCCTCGATCTCGCCGAAGCGGAAGCGGCGGGTGCCGGCATACTTGTCGAGATTGCGGCTGGTGATCTTCACCGTCTTCGCCTCACCCGTGACGATGGCCTTGACCGACTTGCGGGCAAGCTTCGCCATCTCGCGTTCCAGGTTACGCACCCCGGCCTCACGCGTGTAATAGCGGATGACGTCGCGGATCGCGTTGTCGGTGATATCCCATTCGCCCTTGCGCAGGCCATGGTCCTTGATCTGCTTCGGCAGCAGGTGCCGCTTCGCGATCTCCAGCTTCTCGTCCTCGGTGTAGCCGGAGAGGCGAATGACCTCCATGCGGTCCAGCAGCGGCTGCGGCATCCGCAGCGTGTTGGCGGTACAGATGAACATCACGTCCGACAGGTCGTAGTCGACCTCCAGATAATGGTCCGCGAAGGTGTGGTTCTGTTCCGGATCCAGCACCTCCAGCAGGGCCGAAGAGGGATCGCCGCGGAAATCGGCGCCCAGCTTGTCGACCTCATCCAGCAGGAACAGCGGGTTGGACGTCTTCGCCTTCTTCATCGACTGCACGATCTTGCCGGGCATGGAACCGATGTAGGTACGACGATGACCGCGCACCTCCGCCTCGTCACGGACGCCGCCCAGCGACAGCCGCACGAAGTTCCGGCCCGTCGCCCGGGCAATCGACTTGCCGAGCGAGGTCTTGCCGACACCCGGCGGACCGACGAGGCACAGGATCGGACCCTTCAGCTTCTTGGCGCGCTGCTGCACCGAGAGATATTCCAGGATGCGTTCCTTGACCTTCTCCAGACCGTAGTGATCGTTGTTGAGCACGATCTCGGCGGCATTCACGTCGCGCTTCACGCGGGACTTCTTGCCCCACGGAATCGAGAGCAGCCAGTCGAGATAGTTCCGCACGACCGTGGCCTCGGCTGACATCGGGCTCATCGCCCGCAGCTTCTTCATCTCCTGATCGGCCTTCTCGCGGGCTTCCTTGGACAGCTTGGTCTCCTCGATCCGCTGCTCCAGTTCCGACAGCTCGTCGCCGCCGTCATCGCCCTCGCCCAGCTCCCGCTGGATCGCCTTCATCTGCTCGTTCAGGTAATACTCGCGCTGGGTCTTCTCCATCTGGCGCTTCACGCGGCCACGGATCTTCTTCTCGACCTGGATCACCCCCAGCTCGCCTTCCATCAGGCCGCTGATCTTCTCCAGACGCTCCGCAACCGAAAGGGTTTCCAGCAGGACCTGCTTGTCGGCCAGCTTCAGCTGCAGGTGCTGCGCCACCGTATCGGCCAGCTTGCTGGATTCCTCGATCTGCTGGACGGTTGCCAGCACCTCGTTCGGAACCTTGCGCGAGACCTTCACATACTGCTCGAACTGATCCAGCACCGTGCGGCCCAGGGCCGACACGGTGTCGGCGCCGCCCTCGTCCTCGGTCAGGGTGCGGGCGGTCGCCTCGAAATATTCCGGATTCTCGATGAAGTCGGTCAGTTCCGCGCGACGGCGGCCCTCGACCAGAACCTTCACGGTGCCATCAGGCAGCTTCAGCAATTGCAGGACCGTGGAAATCGCGCCGTAGCGATAGATGTCACGCTCCCCCGGGTCATCGACGGTCGCATCCTTCTGCGCCACCAGCAGGATCTCCTTGGACCCCTGCATGACGGCCTCAAGGGCACGGACGGAGCGGTCGCGACCGACAAACAGCGGCACGATCATGTTCGGGAATACGACAATGTCACGGAGCGGAAGGACCGGCAGCGTCACGATGTTCTCTGCGTCAGACACACAATTCTCCTTTACGCGCGGGCCGCACCGCCCTCACCGGAGCGGCGGTCCCTGCGTCATCATCTATGCAATTGGTTTCATGCTTCAAGCACTGCACGCGCGCGCAGTGCGAATGGCAGACCCGGATCAGGCGCTGTTGTCCATCTCTCCGGCGCGATCCGCGTAGAGTTTCAGGGGTTTGGCCCGACCCTCCACAACCTCGCCGTTGACGACAACCTGTTCGACCCCATCCATGGACGGCAGGTCGTACATCGAATCGAGCAGGATATTCTCCAGAATCGATCGCAGTCCACGCGCACCCGTCTTGCGGGCAATCGCCTTCTTGGCGATGCCGGTCAGGGCATCCTCGGTAAAGGTCAGGCCGACACTCTCCATCTCGAAGAGCTTCTCGTACTGCTTCACCAGCGCATTCTTCGGCTTCGTCAGGATCTCGACCAGCGCTTCGGTGTCGAGGTCACTCAGGGTGGCCAGAACCGGCAGACGTCCGACGAATTCCGGGATCAGGCCGAACTTCAGCAAATCCTCGGGTTCCACCTCGGCCAGCACTTCACCCGTCTTGCGGTCATCGGGGCTGCGCACATCGGCGCCAAAGCCGATGGACGTGCCCTGCCCGCGGGCGGAGATGATCTTGTCGAGACCGGCAAAGGCACCGCCACAGATGAACAGGATGTTGGTCGTGTCGACCTGCAGGAATTCCTGCTGCGGGTGCTTGCGTCCACCCTGCGGCGGAACGCTGGCGACCGTGCCTTCCATGATCTTCAGCAGCGCCTGCTGCACACCCTCGCCCGAAACGTCGCGGGTGATGGACGGGTTGTCTGACTTCCGGCTGATCTTGTCGACCTCGTCGATATAGACGATGCCGCGCTGCGCCCGCTCGACATTGTAGTCGGCAGACTGCAGCAGCTTCAGGATGATGTTCTCCACATCCTCGCCGACATAGCCCGCTTCCGTCAGCGTGGTGGCGTCGGCCATGGTGAAGGGCACGTCCAGGATCCGGGCCAGCGTCTGGGCCAGCAGCGTCTTGCCGCAGCCCGTCGGCCCCATCAGCAGGATGTTCGACTTCGCCAGCTCGACATCGCCGTTCTTGCCGGAATGGTTCAGGCGCTTGTAGTGATTGTGGACCGCGACGGACAGCACGCGCTTGGCCACGAACTGGCCGATCACGTAGTCATCCAGCACCGTGCAGATTTCCTGCGGGGTCGGAATGCCGTCCCGCGTCTTAACCAGCGATCCCTTGTTCTCCTCACGGATGATATCCATGCAGAGTTCCACGCATTCATCACAGATGAAGACGGTGGGACCGGCGATCAGCTTGCGCACCTCATGCTGGCTCTTCCCGCAGAAGGAGCAATACAGGGTGTTCTTCGAGTCGCTGCCGCTCAGCTTGGTCATTTCAGCTCCAGTCTTCTCAAGGCCATCCTCATTCTAGACAGCCGCTCGTCCGCCGTTCAACCCCACCGAAGTGCTGCACCCCGGCGAGGTAGCATGCAGGTGACGGTGATCAAGGCTGCCGACAATGCTGACCCGGTACGGATCAAGGTTCGGTTAACAGCCCCGAAAACAGCCCGCGATCAGCTTTCCGGCGTATCCGTCGGCACCGCGCGGTGCTCCACCACTTCATCGATGAGGCCATATTTCACGGCATCCTGTGGTGTCATGAAGTTGTCACGGTCCATCGAGTTTTCAACCGTCTCGATGTCCTGACCGGTGTGATGCACATAGATCTCGTTCAGGCGCTGACGCAGGGCGATGATCTCACGGGCGTGAATCTCGATGTCCGATGCCTGCCCCTGGAACCCGCCCGACGGCTGATGGATCATGATGCGGGAATTCGGCAGGCTGAAACGCATGCCCTTCTCCCCCGCCGTCAGCAGCAGCGATCCCATGGAGGCGGCCTGCCCGATGCAGAGCGTCGCCACTTTCGGGCGGATGTACTGCATGGTGTCGTACATCGCCAGGCCGGAGGTCACGATGCCGCCCGGCGAGTTGATGTAGATGGAGATTTCCTTGGTCGGGTTCTCCGCCTCCAGAAACAGCAGCTGCGCCGTCACCAGAGAAGACAGGCCATCGTGCACCGGCCCGACGATGAAGATGATCCGCTCCTTCAGCAGCCGGGAATAGATGTCATAGGCCCGTTCGCCCCGGTTGGTCTGCTCCACGACCATCGGGACAAGGGTGTTCATGTAAACGTCACGGGGGTCCTGCATCTCGGCTCCTCGAAGGTTGGAAAGCCCGCAGCGGCAGGTCGCGAACGCCGCTGCGGGAAAAAGACAGATGCCCTATATGGCGCTGATTCACGCCAAGGCAAAGCCCCCTTGGTGGTTCCCCGTCAAACGATCGCCGATCAGGCCGATTCGTTCTCTTCGTCCGGATCCCTGGTCAGCTCCTCGATGGAGACGGCCTTCTCCTCGACCTTCGCCATCTCGACGATGAAATCGATGACCTTGTCCTCGAACAGCGGCGCACGAAGCTGCATCATCGCGTCAGGGTTCTTCTGGTAATATTCCATCACCATCCGTTCCTGACCGGGGAAGTTGCGGGCCTGCTCCATGATGGCGCGGTTCACTTCCTCGGGGCCGACTTCCAGCTTGTTCTGGCGACCGATCTCGGCCAGCACCAGGCCGAGGCGCACGCGACGCTCGGCAATGCCGCGGTATTCGGCCTTCTTCTCGTCGTCCAGCCCCTCGTCGACCGGCTTCTCGTCATGCGCATGATCGTGATCATGGTCGTGATCGTGATCGTGATCGTGATCGTGATCGTGCGCTTCCCCGGCCTGGCTGTCATCAGCCTGGCCGTCATCGGCCTTGGCCTGACGAACGATCTGGCCGTATTCCTCCTCGACCATGCCTTCCGGCACGCCGAAGTCATGGCGGTCGGCCAGCAGGTCCAGCACGGTCCGCTTCAGACGCATGCGGGCGACCTGGCCGTATTCCTCGGCAATGCGGTCACGCATGATCTGCTGCAGGGCTTCCAGGTTCTCGAGACCCAGGTTGGTGGCCAGCGTGTCGTCGATCTTCGCCTCGGCTGCCGTGCGGATCTCCTTCAGCTTGATCTCGAACACCGCTTCCTTGCCGGCCAGGTGCTCGGCACCATACTCCGCCGGGAAGGTCACGTTGATGTCGCCCTCGTAGCCGACCGACTTGCCGATCAGCTGCTCCTCGAAGCCCGGAATGAACTGGCCGGAGCCCAGCACCAGCGGCACATCCTCACCGGCGCCACCTTCGAACGGCTCGCCATCCAGCTTGCCCAGGAAGTCGATCAGGGCCTGGTCACCTTCGGCAGCCGGGCGGTCTTCCTCGATCTTCTCGTAGTTCTTCTGGTCGGCGGCCAGACGCTCCAGCGCTTCCGTGACCTTGTCCTCGTCGACCTCGGCCTTCAGGCGCTCGACTTCCAGCGCCGACAGGTCGGTGATCTCGAACTCCGGAATGACTTCGACGGCCATCGTGTATTCTAGGTCCGCACCTTCGTCGAAGCTCTTGATCTCGATCTTCGGCTGCGCGGCCGGGCGCAGGTCATTGTCTTCCAGCGCCTTCTGGCTGCTTTCGTTGACCGCTTCCTCCAGCACCTCGCCCAGGACGGACTTGCCATAGAGCTGACGGATCAGCCGGGGCGGCACCTTGCCGGGGCGGAACCCCTTCATCTGTACCTGCTTGCCGAGCTCACCCAGCTTTGCACCCATCCGTTCCTCGACCTCAGCGGCGGAAAGAACAATGTTGAACTCGCGTTTCAGGCCTTCCGCCGAGAGCTGTTCGATCTGCATCGAAACCTTATCCCTTGTTATCCATGCCGCACCCCGATGGTGCTGCCTGCCCGTCATGCGGGCCACGTACCCGGCCCCGGTCCGAATGATCGGGGCGTCAAATTTCCTCACTCCCGCGGTGCAACCCGGAACCGGTAACCGGTCAGGCAACCCGAAGTGCAGCGATGGTGCGGGCGGAGGGACTCGAACCCCCAAGACTTTCGTCACCAGGACCTAAACCTGGCGCGTCTACCAGTTCCGCCACGCCCGCTTGAACCACGCGCCTGCGGAGCCGTACCGCGCCGTGGCCGATCCCCTGCCGCCTATGCCTTCATCGCCGCGGCGGAGCCATACGCGGGAGCGCGGGACACGTCAAGCGCACACCAGCGTTTCCGCCGTCAGAAGGCACACTGAATTTCAGGGAATCCGCGTCCGCGCCGTCGCCACCCGGCCTACTTCGCCAGTCGCGTCACGGAAGAGGCCGCGGCGATGCGGCCCTCCCCGCGATAGGCCTCGTGGTTCCGCTCGATGTGATCCAGATTGTAGAGGTAGTTGACCATCATCCCCGCAGACTGGCGCAACCCGGACGAGGACCGGTCGCCCAGCCAGTTCAGCCGTTCGATCCGCGCGCCATTGTTCAGATGGAACCGCGCCACGGGATCAAGCGGGCGGTCACGGCTGTCCTTTTCCCTTGCCAGATAGCGGGCGCAGAGCGCCATCAGGGGTTCCTTCACCGCCCCCTCGATATCATGGTCGTTGGGCCACTTGGGATCGCTGATCAGCTTGCGGAAGGCCTCGTTGGCGGAGCCGGTGCGGGCGATTGCCTTGATCAGGCGGGCCTGCGCATCCGACAGGAGTTCCGCGTCGGACTCCAGTTGCTGGTCCAGCCATTTCCGGAAGCCGGGGATCGGCGACAGCGTGGCGAATGTCTTCACGTTCGGCATGCGCTGGGACAGGCGATCCACGACCCGCTTGATCAGGAAGTCGCCGAAACCAACCCCGGCGAGGCCGCGCTGACAGTTGGAAATCGAATAGAAGATCGCCGTGTCCGCCATCTCCGGATCGGTTGCGGGGGCCATCTCGTCCAGCAGGTCATGTACATTGTCGGCGATGCCGTTGACCAGTGCCACCTCGACAAAGATCAGCGGTTCATCGGGCATGTTGGGATGCATGAAGGAGAAGCATCGCCGGTCGGAATCCAGCCGGTTCTTCAGGTCGGCCCAGGACTGGATCTCGTGCACGGCCTCATAGGCAATCAGCTTCTCCAGCAAAGACGCCGGGGAGTTGAAGGTGATCTGCGCCATTTCGAGGAACCCGACATCGAACCAGGCCCGCAGCAGGTCCTGCAGGTCTTCCTCCACCCCCCGCAGTTCCGGATGGTCACGCAGCAGCCGCAGGAGATCGGCGCGCATGTCGACCAGGAACTTCACACCGCGATCCAGACTGTTGAACTGTCGGAACAGGTCCACCCGTGGTGCCACGAGGTTCCGGCGCAGCGCCCGTCGTGCCCTGATCCGGTCCGCATCATTGTCCGCTTCACCGAGGCTGGTCGCAGCCTTGTCCACCGCCGCCTCATCAACGTCGAAACGCTCCGCCAGCAGCTGGAAGAAACGCAGCCGCCCCTCGCTGTCGAGACTCAGATAGGCACGGCCGAGTTCCGCGGCCCGCAGACGGGAGGAAACGGCACCCCCCCGACCTTCGAGACAGGCCCCTATCTGGGCCGAAATCACCGCGAGATCATCACCGGCCAGATCGGCACTGACGGACAGTGGCCGGACACCGGCCAGCGCGTCGCCACGCCAGTCGCGCAATCGCGACAGGGTCCGGGACCAGAAGTTTCCGGTGGGTCTGTTCATCGTGCTGGCCTCCGGCTCGTGCGACCGTCGAACGGTGCGTTTCAGTCCTGTCGCCGCAGCTGTTGCCAGACCGCTGGCAGGCTCGGCGCCAGATCCTCTGCGATCAGTCCCGGACCTGCAACCGTCGCTGCTGCGCCATGCAGCCACACTGCCATGCAGGCCGCCTCGAACGGCGATACATCCTGCGCCAGCAGACCGACGGCAATGCCGGCCAGCACGTCGCCCGAGCCCGCTGTCGCAAGGTCCGGCGGCGCGTTGCAGTTGATCGCGGCACGCCCGTCCGGAGCGGCAATGACCGTATCCGGCCCCTTTGAAACAATTGTTGCACCGCTGCGGCGTGCGGCGGCACGCGCATCCTCCAGCTTGTCGCCCGTGACCGTGAACAGCCGGGCGAACTCTCCGGCATGGGGCGTCATGATGCAGGGGGCGGTGATGCGCAGGAACAGTCCCTTCGGATCATCGGCGAAGACGGTGATCGCATCCGCGTCGAAAACGGTTGCACGATCCCGGTCCAGAGCCGCCAGCGCGAAGGCCCGTGTGCGGGCATTGACCCCGTTGCCCGGCCCGACCAGCACCGCGTTGCGACGCGGGTCGTCCAGCAGCCTGGCCCAGTCCTGCGGGGTGTCCGCCGGTTGCAGCATCACCGCCGTCAGATGGTTGGCGTAGACCATCGCGGCACTGCGCGGCGGCACGGCTGTCACCAGACCGGCACCGGCCCGCAAGGCGGATATGGCGGACAGCCGCGCGGCACCGCTGCTGAGCATGCCACCGCCGACCACCAGCGCGTGACCGCGCCCGAACTTGTGGCCCTGCGCCGACGGCACGGGCAGGCAATGGTGCCAGAGTTCCGGCCCGTTCACCCAGCACCTGGACACGATCTCCTCAGCGGCGGTCGCGGGAATGCCGATGTCGATCACCACCACCTCGCCGGCGCGCGCGCGCGCCGGCATCAGCAGATGTCCCGGCTTGCGCAGGTGAAACGTGACCGTCAGGTCGGCATCGAAGCTGGCACCTTCGGCCAGGCCACTGTCTCCCGACACCCCGCTCGGCACATCGACGGCAACGACGATGCGCCCCTTCGCGGCCTCCGCCAGTTCGGCGGGGATGCCGTCCAGCCCACGGGTCAGACCGGCACCGAACAGGGCATCGACAACCAGTTCCGCCCCGCCCAGACAGTCCGCGTGCAGCGGCTCCACCGGTCCATCCCAGCGCCGGGCCATGATCGCCGCGTCACCCTTCAGCTTTTTCTGGTCGCCCAGTGCCGCGACACGTACCGGCCAGCCCGCGTCCGACAGATGGCGGGCGATCACATAGCCGTCGCCGCCATTGTTTCCCGGGCCACAGAGGATGACACAGGGCATGGCAGCCCAGCGGTCCGTGATCGCGCGCGCGGCGCCGCGTCCAGCGGCCTCCATCAGCACCTCCCCCGACACGCCATGCGCCACGGCATGGGCATCGGCGGCGTACATCTGCCGGACGGACAGCAGCGGCTCCGCGTTCTGCGGCGTCATCTCAGAGCTCCGGGCGGTGGTGCCGATACAGCGGTTTCGCATCCTCGTAGGCCTGGGCCGCGCGCAGCACCGTCGCATCGTCGAACATGCGCCCCACGATCTGCAGGCCGATGGGCAGACCATCCGTCGTGAAGCCGCAGGGCACCGAACAGGCCGGCTGCTGCGTCAGGTTGAAGGGATAGGAGAAGGGCGTCCAGGCAACCCAGCTGTTCTCCGCGTCCTCCGCCCAGCCTTCCGGCACCAGCCGGTCAACATCGAACGCCGGCACGGCCAGGGTCGGGGTCAGCAGCAGGTCATATTTCGACATGAAGACCTTCACCGCCGAACTGAAGGCGGCACGGTCCCGCTGTGCATCCATGTAGTCACCCAGACTGATCCCGGCGGCGTCATCCAGTACCTTCGACAGACCGGGATCGAGCTTTGCACGCTGGTCCGGCGGCAGGTCGCGCAGGGCGCCATAGGCCCCCGACTGCCAGAGCGTGTTGAAGATGCCCACGGGGTCATCGGTGAACGGATCGCATTCCTCCACCTCAGCGCCCATTTCGGCGAACAGCCGCGCGGCCTCCGCAACGCTGGCCGCCACTTCCCCGTCAACAGTCGCATGGCCCAGCGCCGGGCTGTAGGCGACCTTCATACCCTTCACGCCACCGGAAAGGGCCGCCAGGTGAACGGGACCGGAGGGCTGCGTGTACCAGTCCTGCGTATCCTCCCCCATCATGACATTCAGCATCAGCACCGAATCCGCGACTGTCCGGGTCAGCGGCCCGGCGTGGGCCAGCGTGCCCATCGGGCTTGGCGGAAAATAGGGCACCCGGCCAAACGACGGCTTGTGACCGAACACCCCTGCGAAGCCCGCAGGAATGCGGATGGAACCGCCGCCATCGGTCCCTAGATGCAGCACACCCATCTCCGCCGCCGCGGCAGCAGACGCACCGCCCGAGGAACCACCGGGAGTACGATCCGTGTTCCAGGGGTTGCGGGTAGGGCCTTCCGCCGGGCTGTCGGTGACACCCTTCCAGCCGAACTCCGGCGTGTTGGTCTTGCCCAGGATCACCGCACCGGCATTGCGCAGGCGCGCGACCGTCGGCGCATCCTCCGGGTCCGGTGTGTCCGGTGTCGTCAGAGAGCCCTTGCGGTTGCTCATCCCCTTGACGGCGAACAGGTCCTTGATGCTGGTCGGCACCCCGTCGATCGGCGACAGCGGCGTGCCTTTCAGCCAGCGCTCGGTCGAGCGCGCGGCGGCAGCCATGGCTTCCTCCCTGTCGAGCACACGGAAGGCGTTCAGCCGACCATCGACCGCATCGATCCGGTCGAAAACCGCGCCGGCAACCTCGACCGGGCTGAACTCCCCCTTCTCGTAACCCACAGCCAGGTCGCCCGCTGTCTTTCTGATCAGTTCGTCCGCCATCTTGGCCCCTCTCCGGTTCCTGCCTCTCGTCGCTGATGCATTGTCACGCAGGCGATGCCGTCCGACAATGCACCCTTGTCGTGGAAGGGGGCTGCATCGAATGACGGACGTCAGGATAGCCATTGTCGGCGGCGGCATGGCGGGCGCATCGGCCGCCTGCCTGATCGCGGAGGAATCGGGCAACGGCGCGGATATCGTGGTGCTGGAGCGGGAATCGCAGCCCGGCTATCACACCACCGGCCGCTCCGCCGCGATGTACACGGAAGTCTATGGCAACGATGTCATTCGCGCCCTGGTCCGTGCCGGCCGGGACTTCATGGAACACCCTGCCGAACGCTACGCCGACCATCCGCTGCTGACCCCGCGCGGCGCGCTGATGGTCGCGAACAGCGGCGAGGCGGAACGGCTGGATGCCTTCATGGAGGAAATGCAGCGCCCGGACGTGCTGACCCGCGTCGATGCCGCGCGCTGCAGGGAAATCTGCCCGGCGCTGCGTCAGGACCAGCTTTCGGGTGGTGTCCACGAACCGCTGGCCATGGACATCGACGTGCACGGCATGCTGCAGGGCTTCGTCCGGGTCTTTCGGGGCCTCGGCGGGCGAATCATCGGCGACGCGGCTGTCACGGCCATCGAACGCGGCGGCGATGGTTTCCGTATCGCGACCACCGCAGGCGAATTCCGGGCGGAGATCGTCATCAACGCCGCCGGAGCCTGGGGCGACGAACTGGCCGCGATGGCCGGGGCCGCACCCGTCGGGCTGGTGCCGAAGCGGCGCACGGCGATCACCTTCGACCCGGCGCCGGGCACTGATGTCAGCAGCTGGCCGCTGACGTTCGAACTGGGCGGCGGCTGGTACTTCAAGCCTGATGCCGGGCGCATTCTCGCCTCCCCCGCCGACGAGACACCCTCCGCGCCCTGCGATGCGCAGCCCGACGAGATGGACATCGCCATCTGCGTCGACCGCATCCAGAATGCCACTGACCTGCAGGTCCGCCGTCTGGCCAGCAGCTGGGCCGGACTGCGCTGCTTCGTGGACGACCATTCGCCCGTGAACGGTTTCGACGACGCGGTCGAAGGTTTCTACTGGCTGGTCGGCCAGGGCGGCTATGGCATCAAGACCTCACCGGCCATGGGCCGCGTCGCCGCCGCACAGATCGCGGGCAAGCCGGTACCGGCCGATATTCTGGACCAGGGACTGTCAGTCGACAGTCTCTCGGTCCATCGCTTCAGGGGAGAGAACGGATGAGCACGACACGCTGGAAGAACCGGCCGGAAGGGTCGAACTGGGGTAACTTCGGTGACGATGACCAGCTTGGCCGCATCAACCTGATCACGCCGGAGAAGGTGCGTCAGGGTGTAGCCGAGGTGCGGGAGGGCCGGACCTTCTGCCTCAGCCTGCCGCTCGACTATCCCGGCGGCAACATGCTGAACGAACGCCGCCACCCGCCGCACCGCCAGCCGACATTCCTGGGCGACAAGCCCTACATCAACTTCCCTCTGCGCAACATCGACGGGCAAAACACCGATGTGGTCAGCGACGATCAGGTGACGATCTGCCTGCAGTATTCCACCCAGTGGGACGCGCTTTCCCACGTCGGATCCTTCTTCGATGCCGACGGCGATGGGGAGGCAGAGAAGGTCTACTACAACGGCTTCCGTGCCGGTGAACATGTTGTCGGCCCGAAGTCCTGGGACGGGGAGGACAGCGACGCGCAGCTTTTCGGCGCCAGGTCCCTCGGTATCGAGAACTTCGCCTACCATGGCATCCAGGGTCGCGCGGTGCTGGTGGATCTGGAGGCACATGTGGGGCGGGAGCGCGTCTACGTCGGCCACGACCGGCTGATGCAGATCATGCAGGATGACGGCGTCGTCGTGGAACCGGGCGACATGCTGCTTTTCCGCACCGGCTTCGCCGACGAGATCCTGTCGATGAACCGCCAGCCGACGAAGGAGCGGCTGGAGAACAGCTGTGCCGTGCTGGATGGCCGCGACCAGAAACTGCTCGACTGGATCACTGATTCAGGCGTCGCCGCCCTGATCGCCGACAACTACGCCGTCGAAGGCATTCCTGCACAGCCGAAGGAAGGCCCGCGCCCTGCCCTGCCGCTGCATCACCATTGCCTGTTCAAGCTGGGCCTGCCGCTGGCGGAACTCTGGTTCCTGTCGGAACTGGCCGACTGGCTACGCGCCAACAACCGTAACCGCTTCCTGCTCACCGCACCGCCCCTGCGCCTGCCCGGCGCAGTCGGCAGCCCGGCAACGCCGATAGCGACCGTCTAGGCGGGCGCGGCGGCTGCAGGGGCCAGTCTCATTCCACGCAACCCAACTGTGCAAAATTGGTTTGGCGGCAGGCGCGGTGACTGCGTATGTTCCCGGCCATCATGACAAACACATCCCCAGAGGCTGAAGTCCCCGCCGGTTTCAGCAGCATCCGCCGCAACGTCATCCTGCTTTCGATCTGCCAGGCGCTGTTCACCTCCACCTCCGCGATCATGATCGCGCTGGGTGGACTGATCGGGTTCAGCCTGGCGGAGGACAAGGCACTGGCGACACTGCCCGTGACTGCCGTGGTCGCAGGCACGGCGCTGATGACAATTCCGGCGGCGATGCTGATGGGACGTGTTGGCCGACGCGCGGGCTTCATCTTCGGCACGATGCTGGGCACGGCAGGAACCCTGCTGGGGGTGGTGGCGCTGTACCAGGCCAACTTCTGGCTGTTCTGCTGCGCCACCGGGCTGGTCGGCATGTTCTCCGCCTTCGGACAGCAGTATCGCCATGCCGCAGTGGACATGGCCCCGCCGCTGTTGCGCGGCCAGGCGGTTTCCCTGGTGATGGCCGGTGGTGTCGTCGCCGGTTTCCTGGGGCCGGAGCTGGCCAAGTGGACCAAGGACATGATCGAGCCGATCACCTTCGCCGGCAGCTACATCGCGGCGTCCGGCCTGACGGTCCTATCGGCGCTGATCCTGATGGGCCTGCGAATCCCCAAGCCGGTTCGCCATACCGCCGCAACGCGTGGCCGCCCGTTCTGGGAGATCGCGAAGCAGCCGGTCTTCTGGGTCGCCGCCGGTTCCGCCATGGCCGGATTCGGGGCCATGAGCCTGATCATGACCGCCACCCCGCTGGCCATGGTTGCCTGCGGGCATGACTTCAACAGTTCCGCGACCGTGATCCAGTGGCATGTGGTCGGCATGTTCGCCCCCAGCTTCTTCACCGGCATCCTGATCCGGAAATTCGGTGTGCTGCGCATCATCGCGGCCGGTGCGGTACTGAACATGATCTGCATCGCGACAGCCCACTCCGGTCTCGAGTTCCTGCACTTCTGGAGCGCACTGATCCTGCTGGGCATCGGCTGGAACTTCATGTTCGTCGGCGGCACCACCCTGCTGGCCGAGGCACATACCCCGGCGGAGGCCGCGCGGGTCCAGGGCATCAACGACTTCATGGTCTTCGGTGTCGTCGCGGTCAGCTCCCTCAGCTCGGGCCAGTTGCTGCACGCCTTCGGCTGGGACGTGGTCACCACAGCCGCCCTGCCGATGATCAGCCTTGCCCTGCTGGCCACCCTGTGGCTGGCCCTGCACCGCCGCCGCATGGCGGGCGCCGGAGTCTGAAGCGGACCTGCAGGTGATCTGCCATGCGGGACGACGTCACCGCACCGCCTTGCATGGTGCGCCGCACTTTGGCATAAGCCAGCGCAACTGACCTGGCGGGAGCTTGCCGGGATGGGGTCCGCGTGGCGGATTCGGTGCTGCTCCCGATCACCAGAACATCAGTCTCGCAACGGTCCGGCGCCATGCCGGGTCTCTCACGCGTCTTTGACACAGGGGACAAGAAGAAAATGACAGCAATGCTTTGGGCCGTGATCGGCTGCGGCGTGCTGGCGCTGATCTACGGCATCGTCACGGCGAAGAGTGTTCTCTCCTCTTCGGCCGGCAATGCCCGGATGCAGGAAATCGCCGGCGCCATCCAGGAAGGCGCTTCCGCCTACCTCAATCGTCAGTACAAGACCATCGCCATCGTCGGTGTGGTCGTCACCATCGTGCTCGGCCTGCTTCTGGGCTGGCTCGTCGCCATTGGCTTCGTCATCGGCGCGGTACTCTCCGGTGCCACCGGCTTCATCGGCATGAACGTTTCCGTTCGCGCCAACGTCCGCACCACCGAAGCCGCCCGCCAGAGCCTGGGCGCTGGCCTGTCCGTCGCGTTCCGCGCCGGTGCCGTCACCGGCATGCTGGTTGCCGGTCTGGCCCTGCTGGCCTGTGCCGGTTACTACGGCGTGCTGCTGAGCATGGGCATTGAAGGCCGTCCGCTGATCGACAGCCTGATCGCACTGGGTTTCGGTGCGTCCCTGATCTCCATCTTCGCCCGTCTCGGTGGCGGCATCTTCACCAAGGGTGCTGACGTCGGTGCCGACCTGGTCGGCAAGGTCGAGGCCGGTATCCCCGAGGATGACCCCCGTAACCCGGCGGTGATCGCCGACAACGTCGGTGACAATGTGGGCGACTGTGCCGGCATGGCCGCTGACCTGTTCGAGACCTATGCCGTGACCATCGTCGCGACCATGGTCCTGGCCTCGATCCTGTTCATCGGCTCCACGGCGGAAGCCGCGATGATGTACCCGCTGGCCATCGGTGCCGTCGCCATTCCGGCGTCGATCATCGGGACCTTCTTTGTCCGCCTGGGTTCGTCCAACAACATCATGGGCGCGCTCTACAAGGGCTTCATCGTCTCGGCCGTGCTGTCGGCAATCGCCTTCTACCCGGTCACCGAGTTCATTCTCGGCACCGGCGCCATCGAAGGCGTGGCCTTCACCGGCATGGACCTGTTCTGGTGTGCGCTCACCGGTCTGGTGATCACCGGCCTGCTCATCTGGGTGACCGAGTACTATACCTCGACCGAGTATCGCCCGGTGCGTTCGGTGGCCGCGGCCTCCGAGACCGGTCATGCGACCAACATCATCCAGGGTCTGGCCATCGGCATGGAATCGACCGCGATCCCCGCGATCATCATTTCCGCCGGTATCATCATCACCTACAGCCTGGCGGGCCTGTTCGGCATCGCCATCGCCGTCACCGCCATGCTGGCGCTGGCCGGCATGGTTGTGGCCCTCGACGCCTACGGCCCGGTAACGGACAACGCCGGTGGCATCGCGGAGATGTCGGAACTGGACGATTCGGTGCGTAACACCACTGACGCCCTGGACGCCGTCGGCAACACCACCAAGGCCGTCACCAAGGGCTATGCCATTGGTTCCGCCGGTCTGGGTGCACTGGTGCTGTTCGCCGCCTACACGCAGGACCTGCTGTACTTCGCTTCCAGGCCCGACCTGTATCCGTACTTCGAGGGTGTCGTCCCCGATTTCGGGCTGTCCAACCCGTTCGTCGTGGTTGGCCTGATCATGGGCGGCCTGCTGCCGTTCCTGTTCGGCGCCATGTCCATGACCGCTGTGGGTCGTGCAGCCGGTTCCGTGGTCGAGGAAGTGCGTCGCCAGTTCCGTGACGACAAGGGCATCATGGCCGGTACGTCCAAGCCGGACTACAGCCGTGCGGTCGATCTGCTGACCAAGTCCGCCATCAAGGAGATGATCATCCCCTCGATGCTGCCGGTCCTGGCCCCGATCGTCATGTACTTCGTCATCCTGGCCGTATCCGACAAGGCGTCCGCACTGGCCGCCCTTGGCGCGATGCTGCTGGGCGTGATTGCCACGGGCCTGTTCGTCGCCATCTCCATGACCGTTGGTGGCGGTGCCTGGGACAATGCCAAGAAGTACATTGAGGACGGCAACCACGGCGGCAAGGGTTCCGAGCCGCACAAGGCCTCCGTCACCGGTGATACCGTCGGCGATCCCTACAAGGACACCGCCGGCCCCGCCGTCAACCCGATGATCAAGATCACCAACATCATCGCGTTGCTGCTGCTGGCCGTTCTGGCCCACTGATCCCGTCTGCCGGTGCCGCCCTTCCTGGGCGGCACCGGTACCGGTTCGGTGTTTCGGACAAGATCAGGGGCGTCGCAGCAATGCGGCGCCCTTTTTCGTCAAGCCCACAAGACCGTCCTGCAGGGGCGGCAGAAACGAAAAAGGGCCTCGCAGTTCCCTGCAAGGCCCTGTTCCGAATACTATCAGCGATGTGCTTCAGGCGGAGAGTTTCGCCATCACCTCGTCATCCACCTCGAAGTTCGAGAAGACGCGCTGCACATCGTCATTGTCGTCCAGCACATCGATCAGCTTCAGCAGGGTCGCGGCCTTGTCCTCATCCACCGGGGTGGTGTTCTGCGGGCGCCAATCGAGGCCGGCACGTCTGGCTTCGCCGAAGCGGGCCTCCAGCGCATCGCGGACGCTGTTGAAGCTTTCGATGGCGCAGATGATCTCATGGCCGTCATCGCTGGTGGCAACATCGTCGGCGCCGGCCTCGACCGCCGCCTCGAACATCTCGTCGGTCGTGGCCGTATCCGCCGGATACTCAACGACGCCCTGCCGGTCGAACATGAAGGAAACGGAATTGGTCTCCCCCAGCGCACCGCCGTGCTTGGAGAAGGCGGAGCGCACTTCAGAGGCGGTGCGGTTGCGGTTGTCTGTCAGTGCCTCGATGATCACGGCGACGCCGCCGGGGCCATAGCCCTCGTAGCGGATCTCCTCGAAATTGTCGGCGGCCCCATCGCCCGTAGCGCGCTTGATCGCCCGGTTGATGTTGTCGTTGGGCATGTTTTCCTTTCGCCCGGCGATGATCGCGGCGCGCAGGCGCGGGTTGGCGGCGGGGTCATCGCCACCTTCCTTGACCGAGACGGTGATCTCGCGCGCCAGTTTCGTGAACAGCTTGGCGCGCTTCGCATCCTGCGCGCCCTTGCGGTACATGATGTTCTTGAATTGTGAATGACCTGCCATGGGGTTCAGGCTCCGCGTTCCGCAATGATGACAAGGGGCGCGCTGCATCGTCCGCGCACGCGGCTTCTCATAGCAGATAAGCGGGTATCCGGGTCAAGCTTGCCGAGCGCGTCAGACCCCGACGACAGGCCCCGGCCACAGGATCAGACAATCAGGCGATCAGTCGTTCCAGGGTTTCCACGTGATCAGCCTCCGCCGCCGGCTTGTCCCAGCGGATGCGGGCGATCCTGGGAAAGCGCATCGCCACCCCCGACTTGTGGCGGCGGGACCGGTTGACCCCGTCGAAGGCAATCTCCAGCACCAGGCTCTGTTCCACGGCGCGGACCGGGCCATAGCGATCCACCGTATTGTTGCGCACGAAACGGTCCAGTTCCTTCAGTTCCGCATCCGTGAAACCGAAGTAGGCCTTGCCCACCGGCACCAGCGCGTCGCCGCGCCAGGCCCCGAAGGTGAAGTCCGAATAGAGCGACGACCGCCTGCCGTGCCCGCGCTGCGCATACATCATCACGCAATCGACGCGGTGCGGTTCTCGCTTCCACTTGAACCACAGGCCACGGGGGCGTCCGGCCTGATAGGGGCTGTCGGCGCGTTTCAGCATCACCCCCTCGATGGCCGGATGCGGTGGATCGGCCCTCGCCTCCGCCAGCCGGTCCCAATCGGTCGCCGGGACCAGCGGCGACAGGTCCAGCCGCGGCGAGGCATGACGCGCCACCCAGTCCGCCAGCACCTGCCGCCGTTCGGTGAACGGCAGGTAACGACAGTCCCGATCGGCATCGAACAGTATGTCGTAGAGCCGGATGCCCACCGGATGCTCCGCCTGCAGTTTCGCACCCACCGTCTTGCGGTTCAGCCGCTGCTGCAGATCGTTGAAACTGCCGATCCCGTCGGGACGCATCACCAGCAACTCCCCGTCCAGCACGGCGTCGCCTGCCAGCGTCTGCATCAGGTCCGGGAAGGCCGTGGAGATGTCGTCGCCGGTACGTGAGAACAGACGCCCCTCCCCGCCCCGCAGCACCAGTTGCACGCGGATGCCGTCCCATTTCCACTCGGCCCGGAAGTCGGCCAGGTCGAGTCGGGACTGCTCCCCCGCCTCAAGCGGATGCGCCAGCATCAGGGGACGGAAGGTCATGGCCTCCGCCAGCGAAGGGCGTTCCGCGCGCCCCTCCAGCCAGTCGAACAGGGCCGTGTAGGGCGGCTCCACCGCGTGCCAGACTTCCTCGGTGGCCGACAGGTCAGCCTCCCCCAGCCGTGTCAGGGCGGTGCGCGCCAGGCGACCCGAGACGCCAACCCGCAGCCCGCCGGTGATCAGTTTCAGCAGCGCCCAGCGCCCTGTCGGATCCAGCCGGTCGAGCCATCCCGCGACCAGATCCGGCACCTCTCCACGCTTCGCCGCCCCCAGCGCCCCGATGATCTCCGACAGGCGCGGGGTGGCATTCGCGGTGCGGTCCTGCGGCCAGAGCAGCGATACGGTCTCCGCCAGATCGCCAATGTAGTCATAGGAAAGGCGAAACAGTTCCGGGTCTGTCCGCTCCGCCACCAGTTCGCGGATCATCGACGGGCGGGCGGCACGCAGCTTCAGATCGCCAGCCAGGGATGCCAGCGCATAGCCACGGTCCGGATCGGGTGTCGACTTCAGGTACGCGGCGATCAGATCCAGCCGGACATTGCGCCCCGGAGCGGTGGACAGCCGGTCGAGCAGTTCGGCAAAGGCCTGCATCAGCACCCGGCCTCTTCCATCTCCGTCTCCGTGTCGCCGTCTTCCTCCCGCCCGACAAGGCTGAGGGCGCGGGCTTCGAGACCAAGGGAGCGGGCGTAGTGCACCAGCGCGTCTTCCCGCCCGTGTGTCACCCAGATCTCCCCGGCCTCCACGTCCCGGATGGTCGCTGTCAGTTCGTCCCAGTCCGCATGGTCGGAAATGATCAGCGGCAGCTCGGCACCGCGCTGGCGCGCGCGGGCACGGATGCGCATCCAGCCGGAGGCCACGGCGGTGACCGGATCAGGCATCCTCTGCGACCAGCGATCCGCCAGGGCGCTCGGCGGGCACAGGACAATCCGCCCGGTCAGCGCCTGCTTCGGCAATCCCGCGACCGGTGCCAGATCACCCAGGTCAACGCCAAGCCGCTGATAGAGAGCACAGAGTTTCTGCAGCGCCCCGTGCAGATAGATCGTGTCGCTGTAACCGGCTTCACGCAGCAGGGCGATGACGCGCTGCGCCTTGCCCAGGGCATAGACACCCACCAGATGACAGCGCTCCGGCGCGGCGGCGACGGAGGCCAGCAGGCGACCGACTTCGGCACTAGCGGGGGGATGGCGGAAGACCGGCAGGCCGAAGGTCGCCTCCGTGATGAAGGCATCGCAGGTCACGACCTCGAACGGTGCGCAGGTCGGGTCGCGACTGCGCTTGTAGTCACCGGAGACGACGATGCGTTCCCCGCCATGCTCCAGCACGACCTGGGCGCTGCCGAGCACGTGACCGGCGGAGACCAGTCGCACCGAAACGTCCCCGATCCGCGTGACCTCGCCATAACGCACCCGCTGGAACGAGCGACCGGCATTGCTGCCATAGCGAGCCTCCGCAATCGCGATCGTCTCGTGGGTGGCGAGGACATGATTGTTACCGGGACGCGCATGGTCCGCATGTCCGTGGGTGATGATCGCCCGCTCCGCCTTCCGCATCGGGTCGATGTAGAAATCCCCCGGAATGCAGTACAGGCCGCCCGGTCGCGGTTCCAGCCAGTTCAGGCGCTTCCCCTCTGCCATGCCTGTCCTTGCCCTCTCCGCGTTGATTGCACCAGCCAACCGGCTGCGCCATGCTTCCGCTCCCACGATACAGGAGGTCGCTTCCTTGGCCATCAGCGCACTTGATCATCCCCTGCTGGCGGGCCTGCTCGGCGACCCGGATATCGACGCATGGTTCACGCCCGAAGCCGAGATCGCGGCCATGTTGCGGTTCGAGGCCGCGCTGGCCCGCGCCGAAGGGGCATGTGGCGTCATTCCCGAAGCGGCGGTCACGGAGATCGTCGGGCTGATCAACGGGTTCAGCCCCGACATGCCGGCCCTGGCTCAGGCGAGCGCCCGTGACGGGCTGATCGTGCCGGCACTGGTCAGCCAGCTTCGCGCCGCCGTCTCCGAACCCCACCGCACTTTCCTGCATTTCGGCAGCACTTCGCAGGACGTGATCGATACCGCGCTGGTGCTCCGCCTTGGTCCCTGCCTGGATATTCTGGAGGACCGTCTGGGGGACATTCTGGCGGCACTGGAGACCTTCTCGGCAGCCCATGGCGCGCAACCGCTGATGGGCCGGACCCGCATGCAGCAGGCCATCGCGATCCGGTACGCGGACCGGCTGGAGAGTTGGATCACGCCTCTGCGGGAAGTCCTGGAGGATCTGGCGATGGTCAGGACTTCCGCCCTCCGGCTTCAATGCGGCGGCGCCGCAGGCACGTTGGACAAGCTGGGCGATGCTGGGCACAGGGTCGCGGCCGCGCTGGGGCGGGAACTGGACCTGCCGGTCCCGGCGCGGCACTGGCAGACCAACCGCCGGGGCCTGATCTCACTGACGAACTGGTGCGCGGCCGTCACCGCGGCGCTGGGCAAGATCGGCCTGGACGTGACGCTGATGACCCAGAACGAGATCGGCGAGCTGCGGGTGATCAGCGGCGGCGGCTCCTCCGCCATGCCGCACAAGGTGAACCCGATCAATGCGGAGGCATTGGTGACGCTCAGTCGATTCGTCGCCGTGCAGTCCGGCGGCATGCAGCAGGCGGCGGTCCACGAACAGGAACGGTCCGGCATTTCCTGGACGCTGGAGTGGATGCTCCTGCCCCAGATCGTTGCCGCCACGGGTGTTGCCGGTCTGCGCGCGAAGGCACTGCTGGGCAGCATCACCATGCCCTGACACCGCGTGATGACCCAGACGGTTCGTTCGGGAGCAAGCGATGGAATGACACTGGTCCTGCCCGTCTGACCACTTGACCCGCAGCCCGGAATGCGTTTGCCGCGCTTGTCGTTGCAGTGCGCTTGTGATTGGCTTCCCTGCAAATAACGGGGGAGGAAGACAATGGCCGCAAGAGCGACATCCATGATCGTTGCCGCACAGCCGGAGGCTGCCGAGGCAGGGGCGGAGATCCTGAAACGCGGTGGCAACGCCATCGATGCGGCAATGGCTGCGGCGCTGGTCCAGGGTGTCGTTGACCCCCAGATGTGCGGCATCGCCGGTTTCGGTTCCTGCCAGGTCTACATGCCGGACCGGGATGTGCTGACCTTCATCGACTTCCACGGCAAGACCCCGAAGAAGGCCACGCCGGACATGTGGGAAGACATCATCGTCGGCGAGACACGGGACGGTTTCGGCTTCGTGCTGGAGGGATTCGTCAACGACCTCGGCTACCAGGCGATCACCACACCGGGCAGCCTGAAGGCCTATCATGAGGCCGTGACCGAATTCGGCACCATGGACTGGGCCGACATCTGCGCCCCCGCCGTGGCGCAGGCGGAGGAAGGCTTCGTCGTCCGCCCGCATGTGCAGTTCTGGTGGGATTCCGGCAGCAGCTACGGTCGCGCCGACGTCACGGACCGCCTGCGGTTCTCCGCCACCGGGCGTGAGGCCTATTTCAGGGGAGACGGCACGACCAAGCGCGTCGGTGACCGGGTCAACAATCCGGACCTGGCCAGGACACTTTCCCTGATCGCCCGACACGGTCCCGACATCTTCTACAAGGGCGAGATCGCGGAACGCATCGCGGAGGACTTTGCCGCCAATGGCGGGCTGCTGGGCTACGACGACCTCGCTGAATACACGTCCACCCGCAACCGGCCGATCGAGATCGACTACCGCGACTGGCATCTGACCACCAACCAGCCGCCCGGCGGCGGCATCATGCTGGCCGAGATGATGAACATCCTGGAGAATTTCGACCTCGCCGGGATCGGTCACAACACGGTCGAGTACCTGCGTGTCGTCGCGGAGGCAATGAAGGTGGCGACCGCCGACAAGGACGGCCACGTGGGCGACCCCGCATTCTACGATGTGCCCATCGAACGCCTGACCTCCAAGGCCTATGCCGCGGAAGCCGCGGCGCGGATCAGGGCCGGAGAGAAGCATCATGTCGAGCGTATCGGCATGGAGGAATCGAAACAGACGACGCATGTGGCCGTCATCGATGCCCAGGGCAATGCGGTCACCATGACCCACTCCCTCGGCATGCCATCCGGCGTGATCACCGACGGGCTGGGGTTCATGTACAACGGCTGCATGGCCGTCTTCGACCCACGGCCGGGCCGGGCCGGGTCGATCGCGCCGGGCAAGGCCCGCTTCAGTTCCGTATGCCCCACGTTCGGATTCCGCGACAACAGGCTGGAGCTGGCCATTGGCGCACCGGGCGGCACCCAGATCGCCATGGGCGTGATGCAGGCCACCCTGAACGTCATCGACCATGGCATGACGATGACAGAGGCGGTCTCCGCACCCAGGTTCTCCGCGACATCCGACATCATCGACGTGACCAACCGGATCCCGCGCTTCGTGCAGCGCGAACTGGAGGCCGATGGCTACGAAGTCATGCGCAATCCGCTGACGTTCGACATTGCGGCAGTGCATGGCATCAGGGTCAGGCCGGACGGCAGCTTCGACGGTGCCGCCGATCCCGGTCATGACGGCGTCGCGATCGGCGTCTGAATCATCCTGATTGCCGCATGATGGATTTTCGTGCTGCAATTGTCGCGGCCAACAGTCTCGGCGGGCGGCGAAGGGACTCGTCAGGGAACGAATTGGCATTTGAAGCGAGATGATGCCTCGCTTGCACAGGAAAGGCGCAATCGTGCTGGACAGAGGCCACCTGCGACCACAACACCTGACCTTGCTTGACTACTGGAGCGGTCTTGAGGCCGGTGGGCGGTTGCCGTCCCGTTCGGCTGTGAACCCGCTTGATCTCCCGCGCCTGCTCAAGAATATCGGACTGATCGACGAGATGCAGGAAGTCGGCGGCAACTACCGCTATCGCTATCGCCTGGTCGGAACCCAGATGAACCACATCACCGGCATGGACTTGACCAACCGCTGGCTGACCGAGGTCAAGTCAGGTGAGCTTGTGGCCCTTCTGGAAAGCCTCTATGCCGAATGCGTCGTCGGAAGAACGCCCGTGTTTTCCCGAACGACAATGCAGTACTCCGATGATCGCGAACTGGAAACGGACCGACTGCTGCTGCCCCTGGCGACCGACGGCACCAATGTGGACATGTTGCTGTTTTCCAACCTGTTCCGTTCGTCCAGCATGACCTTCGGACTCAAGCCCTTTCATTCGGACGATGTCGTCTGGTTGGAGGAGAGCCTGCGCCTCGCCGCGTGAATGCTTGACAGCTCTGACTGATCTTCCCTAGTTTCCCGACCGCGCCGATTTGAGCCAGCTTGCGGGCGCGTTAAACAAATTCCGCTAAAGAGGTGTACTTGCGTCCCGTTCGGGATGTCACCGCCTCCGCTGGCATTATGCGAAGCCGTGAGGACGCAAGACCATGAGCCTGTCATCCAAGAATCCCGAAACGATCGTGCTGCATGCCGGTCACCGCGCCGACCCGACCACCGGGGCCGTTGCCGTGCCGATCTATCAGACCACATCGTACCAGTTCCAGCATACCGAACATGCGGCGAACCTGTTCGCGCTGAAGGAACTCGGCAACATCTACACCCGCATCATGAACCCGACCTGTGACGCGCTGGAACAGCGTGTCGCGGCGCTGGAGGGCGGTGCCGCGGCGCTGGCCGTTGCTTCCGGTCAGGCAGCGAGTGCCATGGCGATCCAGAACCTGGCCCGCGCAGGCGACAACATCGTCTCCTCCACCGACCTCTACGGCGGGACATGGAACCTGTTTGCCAACACGCTGAAGGACCAGGGCATCGAAGTCCGTTTCGTGGACCCGGAAGACCCGGAGGCCTTTGCCCGCGCCACGGATGAACGCACCCGCGCCTACTATGCGGAAACCCTGCCGAACCCGAAGCTGAGCGTGTTCCCGATCCGCGAAGTGGCGGAGATCGGTCGCCCGCTGGGCATTCCGCTGATCGTGGACAATACGGCGGCACCGATCCTGTGCCGTCCGTTCGACCACGGCGCTGCCGTGATCGTCTATTCCACCACCAAGTACATCGGTGGTCATGGCACCTCCATCGGCGGCCTGATCGTCGACGGCGGCAACTTCGACTGGGACGCGGTACCGGAACGCCAGCCTGCGCTGCACACGCCCGACCCGAGCTATCACGGCGCGGTCTGGGTCGATGCCGTCAGGCCGCTGGGTCCGATTGCCTATGTGCTGAAGGCCCGCGTGACCCTGCTGCGCGATACCGGCGCGGCCATGAGCCCGTTCAATGCCTTCCAGTTCATTCAGGGTCTGGAGACACTGCCGCTTCGCATGCGTGCCCATTGCGACAACGCAGTGCGCGTCGCGGACTTCCTGAAGAACCACCCGAAGGTGGAAAAGGTCATCTTCCCCGGACTCGCCGAAGGCAAGGCGAAGGTACGGGCCGATACCTATCTGAACCGCGGTTTCGGAGGCCTGTTGGGCTTCGAGATCAAGGGCGGCAAGGAGGCCGGTTCTGCGTTCATCAATGCGCTGGAACTGTTCTATCACGTGGCCAATATCGGCGATGCGCGCAGCCTGGCCATTCACCCGGCGACGACGACGCATTCGCAGCTAACGGCGGAGGAGCAACTGGCCTCCGGCGTGTCCGACGGCTACGTCCGCCTGTCGATCGGTATCGAGCATATCGACGACATTCTGGCGGACCTGGAACAGGCACTCGCCAAGGCCTGATCCGCGCGACCTGAAAGGCTGCCCCTGCGCATGATGCAGGGGCAGCCAACCGGGGTGGTCTCAGTGACCGCCCGGTATGCTGCCTGATCCGGCCCCGGTATCGAACGCCGCTGCCGCCGCCACGATCTCGTTGCGCAGCCAACGGTGCGGCGGGGATTCGTGCAGGCGCGGGGGCCAGTAGATGTCACAGCGGAAGCCCTCCACAGCGACAGGCAGTTCGAAACGCACGAGATCACGCCACATGGAGAGGATCAGCCGCTCCGGCATGGCGCCGATCAGATCGGTCTGCTCCAGCAACGCGCCAACGACCGAGAAGCCCGGAACCACCAGCGCAATCTTCCGCTTGCGTCCGATCGCGGCCAGGGCGTCGTCGGTTGGTCCCGATGCGTACCCCCGGAACGGGGCGACCAGCAGATGCGAATGGTCACAGAATGCATCGATCGAGACCCTGCCGGACGCGACCAGCGGGTGCCCTGCCCGGGCAACACCGACGTAGCGTTCGTCAAACAGCTTCATCGCGTGCAGCCCCGAAGGCGCGAACTGCGGCACGGTGAGGGCGAGTTCGGTCCGTGCCTTCCGCATGTCGGTTTCCAGGGACGCGGCATCAGCCGGACGAACAACAATCCGCAATCCCGGCGCGGAGGCCCGCAGGCGCCCCAGCAACCCCGGCATCACCAGCGCCAGGGCATAGTCCGTGGCGGCTATCGTCACCGTCCCCTCGAAGCTCGCGGGCTCGAAGAAGGCGGGCGATACCAACGGCTCCAGACTGGCAAGGGCGGCGCGAACAGCGCCCTCCAGTTCCTCGGCGCGCGGTGTCGGCGCGACACCCCCGGTGGAGCGCACGAACAGCGGATCGCCAAAGAGGCTCCGCATCCGCGACAGTTGCCCGCTCATGCCCTGCTGGGTCAGTCCCAGTCGCTCGGCAGCGCGCGAGACATTGCGTTCCGTCAGCAGGGCTTCGAACGCCAGCAGCAGTCGCACGTCCAGTCGGGCAATATCACGGTTCATTGTGGCAGATACCATTTTCATCTGTTGGACCGATGATGAACTGTTCTTCACGCTTTTGAAGCCCAAAAAGGAATGACACCGGCACAGGCGCCCTTCCCTGAATGCCGGTGCGTGACAGGAGGAAATGATGGAGATACTTGCCGATCCGATCACGGTGAATTGCCTCAAGGTACTCGCCGGACTGAAACTGATAGGCACCGACTACAGCCTGACCAAGATCGACTAATTCCAGGGCGAACAGAAAAGCCCCGAGTACATGGCGATCAACCCCAATGCGTCGATCCCCGCCATGCGCGACGGCGATCTGGTGCTGTGGGAATCCAACGCCATCCTACAGTATGCTGCCGACAAGTCGGGCAATGCGCAGGCCTATCCCACCGACCTCAAGACCCGTGCGGACGTGAACCGCTGGCTGCTGTGGGAATGCGGCGCCTGGTTCCCGAGCTGCTATGTCTATCTGGTCGAGAACTGCGTGAAGCCGCTGCTGGGGGCGGAGACCGACCCGGCGGTCCTGGAGGCGGAAGCGGAGAACTTCCACAAGCTGGCGGGAATCCTGAACACGCGGCTTGGCGAAAACCCATGGGTCTGTGGCGATCAGCCGACAATCGCAGACGTGGTGGTGGCCGCGCCCATGCACTTGCATGGCTGGCAGAGGCTGCCCCTTGATCGCCATGCCAATGTGGTCAAATGGATGACGGAGCGGGTGGAAACCGCACCCTGGTGGCAGGACACGCATGTCGGTGAGGGTTTCGCCCTGCCGGACGCGGCCTGATCGCGGAAGGACGCGGTCTGCCCGGAACAGAGGAGCCTGATCGGAGAATGGCATTGACGATGGAACTGGATACAACCGCAGTGCGTCCCGGGGCATTCAACTACATGGCCGGGTCATCGGAGCCTTCGCTGTATCGCAACGGCAAGGTTCTGACGCGCCGCGATCTGGACGGCAGCGACAATGCCTGGATCGGTGTCGACCTGGTGGAGACGGACATGCCCGTCACGGACGCCCGCCAGCTCGGCGCCGGTCGGCAACCCACGCTGCTGCACAATGGCTTCGAGCTGCAGGCGAACCGGCTGCGTGATCCCGATCTCGACTTCTTCAGCCACGACAGCGTGCTGCGGAACTACTACCCGGACTGCGAGGAAGTCGTGCGCCAGGCCACGGGCGCGGCGGTTGTCGCGGCCTTCGACCACAACGTACGTTCCGCCACCGGCAAGAAGAGCCGGAAGCGCATCGACGGTGGCCAGCAGGTACAGGGCCCGGCCCGCGTGGTGCACGGCGACTATACCCTGACCAGCGCCCCGCAGCGCCTGCGGGACCTGACGCGGCCGCCGGGCGCGAACGACACCATCCGCAGCCTGCTGCCCAAGGGGCAGGCCCTTCTGGATCGCGACAGGACCGAGCATGCGATCAGGGACGGGCGTTTCGCCATCATCAATGTCTGGCGCAACATCGTGGCGGAGCCTGTCGAGACCGATCCGCTGGCGCTCTGCGATGCCGCGACGGTCAGGCCGGAAGACCTGGTGGTCTTCGAGATCCACTACAAGGACCGTGTGGGAGAGAACTACTTCGCCAGACACGCCGAGACCCATGGCTGGTACTTCTACCCGAAGCTGACGCGGGACGAGGCCTTGCTGATCAAGCAGTGGGACTCAGCGGGTGAACTGGCCCGATCAGAGGGCAAGACCGGCGACGCAGCCGACAAGCCCTGCACCTTCAGCTTTCACAGCGCCTTCCGGGACCGGACTACCCGGCCCGATGCCCCCGACCGCTGGAGCATCGAGGTGCGATGCGTGGTCCTCTATGACTGACCGGCACGCGCACGGGAAGAAGGTGACATCCACATGCTGAAACCTGACGGACGGGTCGTCATGATCTCCGGCGCCAACCGGGGAATCGGTCTTGCCGCCGCGCGCGTACTCTACGATGCGGGCTTCAGTCTCAGTCTTGGTGCGCGCAAGCCGGAAGCCTTTCGCGACCTCATCACCGGCTGGGATACCGACAGGGTCATCACTGGCCGCTACGAGGCCCAGGACCAGCAGACGCATCAGGACTGGATCGATGCCACCGTCGGTCACTTCGGGCGAATTGACGGTCTGGTGAACAACGCGGGAATTCTGGAGAGCATTTCCGTTGAGGAGGGCTCCGACGCGGATCTGGATCGCATGTGGGCTATCAACGTCAAGGCGCCGCTGTCGATGACCCGGAAGGCATTGCCCCATCTGCGGCGTTGCGGGGCCGGGCGCATCATCAATGTCGCCTCGCTGGCGGGCAAGGTCGTCTACGACAGTGGTATCGGCTATTCGATGACCAAGTTCGCCGCCGTCGCCCTGTCCCACGCAACCCGCCATGCGGGCTGGGACGACGGCGTGCGCTGCACCGCCCTGTGCCCCGGCTACGTGGCGACGGACATGACGGCGAAGGTGGAGAGCGTGCCGCAGGAGGAAATGATCCCTCCCGGCGACCTGGCCCAGATCGTTCTCACGATCCTGTCCCTGTCGAACGCCGCCTCCGTCGCGGAGATCGCCGTCAATTGCCGCGATGGCCTGACCGCCTGACCGCAAGTTCCTCAGATCAACAAAGGTCTATCAGTGCGCGTCGGCCCAACTGTGGCCCTGCCCGGCCTCGGCCACCAGGGGCACTGACAGGCGTGCCGCGCCTTCCATGATCCGGCGCACCGTTGCAATGGTCGCCTCGACCTCCGCATCCGGGGCCTCGAAGATCAGTTCGTCATGCACCTGCAACAGCATCCGCGCCTTCAGTCCGGCCTGCGCCAGCCCGTCGGGAATGCGGATCATGGCGCGCTTGATCACGTCCGCCGCCGTGCCCTGGATGGGCGCGTTGATCGCCGCACGCTCCGAGAAGCTGCGCATCGCCGGGTTCTTGTCCTTGATGCCGCGCAGGTGAATCCGCCGCCCGAACAGGGTCATGACGGAGCCCGCTTCCCGCGCCTCCGCCTTGGTGCGGTCCATGTAGTCCTTCACGCCCGGATAGCGCTCGAAATAGGCGTCGATGAACTGCTTCGCCTCCCCCTGCGGGATCTGGAGCTGGCGCGACAGTCCGAAGGCCGAGATACCGTAGATGATGCCGAAGTTGATCGCCTTGGCCCGGCGGCGGGTCGCCCCGTCCATGTCCTCCAGCGGGACGCCGAAGACCTGGGACGCGGTCAGGGCGTGAATGTCCACACCATCCGCAAACGCCTGTTTCAGGGAGTCGATTCCGGCGATGTCGGCCAGGATGCGCAGTTCGATCTGGCTGTAGTCCGCGGAGATCAGGGTATGCCCCTCCTCCGCGATGAAGGCGGTACGGATCTTCCGCCCCTCCTCCGTCCGGATCGGAATGTTCTGCAGGTTGGGATCCGATGACGACAGCCGCCCCGTCGCCGCACCGGCCATGTGATAGGCGGTGTGGACGCGCCCGGTCTCGGGATTGATCTCCCGCGGCAGGGCATCCGTGTAGGTCGATTTCAGCTTGGTAAGCTGCCGCCAGTCCAGCACGCGCCGGGCAAGGTCCACGCCCTGCGCGGCCAGATCCTCCAGCACCTCTGCGCCGGTCTGATAGGCCCCGGTCTTGGTCTTCTTGCCGCCGCTGAGGCTCATCCTGTCGAACAGGATCTCGCCGAGCTGCTTCGGGCTGCCGACGTTGAACTCTTCCCCTACCAGACCGTGAATCTCCTTCTCGATCTCGGCGGCGCGCTGTTCGAAGTCCGCCGACATGTCCTCCAGGATCTTCCGGTCCACCTTGATCCCGGCCTGCTCCATGCCGGCAATCACCGGCACCAGCGGCCGTTCGATGGTCTCGTAGAGGGTGACCATCCGTTCATGCACCAGTCGCGGCTTCAGCAACTGCCAGAGCCGCAGGGTCACGTCCGCATCCTCCGCCGCATAGTCCAGCGCCTTGTCGAGCGGCACACGGTCGAAGGTGACCTGCGCCTTGCCGGTGCCCGCGACTTCCTTGTAGGGGATCGGCGTGTGGTCCAGATGCAGCCGCGCGAGTTCGTCCATCCCGTGACCATGCTGTCCGGCGTCGAGCACGAAGGACAGCAGCATGGTGTCGTCGATCGGGTCCAGCGGCGCCCCGGCGCGGGTCAGTACCGTCTGGTCGTACTTGATGTTCTGGCCGACCTTCAGCACGCCGGGATCGGCGAACAGCGGACGCAGCAGGTCCAGGGCTTCCTCGACAGGAATCTGCTCAGGATCGTCAGCGGCCTCGCCGCCCAGGTCCAGCTGCCCCTCCGGCACCTTGCCCTTGTGGCGCAGCGGGATGTAGCAGGCCTGTCCCGGCGCGGTCGCCATGGAGATTCCGACGAGTTCCGCGGCGACCGCATCCAGAGACGTCGTCTCCGTATCCACCGCGACAACCCCCGCCTTCTCCGCCGCTGCGATCCAGCGTTTCAGGCTGTCCACATCCTGGACCAGTTCATAGGCCGCATCCGCCGGGGCGGCAGCTTCGGCGGCGCGGGCGGCCTCGACCTCACCTTCCGTGCCAAACCGGTTGCGCACCTTTGTGGTCAGGGAACGGAACTCGTTCGCCTCCAGAAATCCGGTCAGCTTCGCCAGATCCGGCGGACCGATGGTGAAATCCAGGAAAGCCTCGTTGACCGGCACGTCCCGTTTCAGCGTCACGAGCTGGCGGCTGATCCGCGCCAGCTCCGCGTGCTCGATCAGGTTCTGGCGCCGCTTCGGCTGCTTGATCTCCTCCGCCCGCGCCAGCAGGGAGTCGAGATCGCCATATTCGTCAATCAGTTGCGCCGCTGTCTTGACGCCGATGCCCGGCACGCCCGGCACATTGTCGGTCGAGTCTCCGGCGAGGGCCTGAATGTCGACGACCTTGTCGGGATCGACAAAGAACTTCTCCCGCACCTCGGCAGGGCCGATCCTGCGGTTCTTCATCGGGTCGAGCATGGTCACGCCATCATCGACAAGCTGCATCAGATCCTTGTCGGAGGAGACGATGACCACCTCATGCCCGTCCTCCCGCGCGTGCTGCGCGAAAGTGGCGATCAGGTCATCGGCCTCGAAGCCGTCCATCTCCAGCGACGGCACGCCAAAGGCCTCCACCGCCTCCCGGAACAGCGGGAACTGCGGGATCAGGTCTTCCGGCGCGGGCGGACGGTTGGCCTTGTACTCGGGATAGATCTCGGACCGGAACGTCTTCCGCGACGTATCGAAGATGACCGCCAGATGGCTCGCCTTGCCGGCCGACGTCAGATCATCGAGCAGCTTGTAGAGCATGTTGCAGAAGCCGAGCACCGCATTGACCGGCGTACCGTCGGCACGGGTCAGTGGCGGCAGCGCATGATAGGCCCGGAAGATGTAGCCGGAGCCATCGACCAGATAGACCAGATGCTGCGTCTTCTCCGCGCCGGAACCGTCACTCATGGTCGGCTCAATGCGCCGCGGCGTGGCCCGCACCTTCCTTCAGGACGAAGCGTCGACCGCAGTAGGGGCAATCGATGGAGTTCTCGTTCCCCATCTCCAGGAACACCCTGGGATGGCCGAGCGGGCCATTGTCGCCGTCGCAGGCGACGCGCTTGTCTTCCGTTTCAACGATTTCCGCTGGTTCCATGGCCTCGGCCCCTGTGCTGTTGCGTGGCCGCGATGATAGCGTCGGCAGCGCACCGTTCAAGCATGGCCCGGCGCCCCATGGCGAAGTTCATGCCGCGCCTGCCTCAGCACCGAAACCGCGCTCCAGAATGCCAGCAGTGCCATGATGCTGGCGACGACCAGATCGGGCCAGCGGCTGGCACTGGCGAAGACACCGGCACCGGCGAGAATCACCGCGACATTGTTTATGGCGTCATTGCGGCTGCAGAACCAGACGGAGCGCAGATTGGCGTCGCCGCTGCGGAACCGCAGCAGGAACAGGACGCTGATCAGGTTGGCCGCCAGGGCCAGACCGCCGATCGCGCTCATGGTCGTCGCATCGGGCACATCACCCATGATCGCTGCCCGCACGGCCGCAGCCAGGATCCAGATACCGAACAGTGCCATGCTGGCGGCCTTCAGGATTGCCGCCCAGGACCGGGTCCGCAGACTGGCGGACAGGACCGCGAGGCTGATGCCATAGGTCGCCGCATCCCCGGCAAAGTCGAGCGAATCACTGAGCAGCGCCAGAGAGCCGGACTGAACGCTGGCCGCAACCTCCACCACGAACATCACCGCATTGATGGCAATGACGATCAGCAGGATCCGGCGAATCTCCGGCCTGTCGGCAGGCAGTTCCGCGCCGTGATTGCATCCGGCACCCATGGCTGTCTCCTTGACTTCACTGTGATGCCTGCAACATGGGATCTCCAGTAACTAGAGGTTCAAGGGCTATCTTGGTGGACCTCCAGATTTTTCGCCGGAGCAGGGAAATGCTGGGAATCGGACAATTGTCTGCGGAGACCGGAACCAAGGTTCCGACCATCCGCTACTATGAGGACATCGGCCTGCTGCCGGAGCCGGAGCGCACCGTCGGCAACCAGCGGCGCTATGGCCAGCAGCAGGTCGATCGGCTGCGGTTCATCCGCCACTGCCGCGACATGGGCTTCCCGCTGGCAGATGTTCGCGCCCTGCTCGACCTCAGCGATGACCCGGAACGGTCGTGTGCCAGCGCGGACACCATCGCCCGTCACCAGTTGCAGGAGGTCGAGCGCAGGCTTGCAAGTCTGGCCAGCTTGCGGCAGGAACTGTGTCGCATGATCGACCAATGCGCGGGCGGCACGGTGGCCGACTGTCGCGTCATCGAATCCCTTGCCGATCATGCCCACTGCATTGCCGACCGGCACACGACGCCTGCCCCGACGGAGCAGCATGTCGAACCAACACGACGGGACCCTGCATGACCGACAACGCCATCCAGACGCGGGATCTGCGCAAGACCTATCGCGGCAAGAAATCCGACGGCATCAAGCAGGCGCTGAAAGGCGTCGATCTGACCGTGCCGCGCGGATCATTCTTCGCGCTGCTCGGCCCCAACGGGGCGGGCAAGTCCACCTTCATCAATATCCTAGCCGGGCTGGTGATGAAGACCAGCGGCACCGCCTCCATCTGGGGCATGGACATCGACAGTCATCCCCGCCAGGCGCGGGCGGCAATCGGTGTCGTGCCGCAGGAACTGAACCTGGATGCCTTCTTCACCCCCCGGGAGGTGGTCGAGTTCCAGGCCGGCCTCTACGGCGTGCCGCGCAAGGAACGCGCGACGATGGAGGTGCTGGACGCCATGGGCCTGGCCGACAAGGCCGATGTCTATTCGCGCTCGCTGTCGGGGGGCATGCGGCGGCGGTTGCTGGTGGCAAAGGCCATGATCCATCGCCCGCCCGTTCTGGTACTGGACGAGCCGACTGCAGGCGTCGATGTGGAGTTGCGCCAGCAGCTCTGGCACTACATCCGCGCCCTCAACCAGGACGGCACCACCATCATGCTGACGACCCACTATCTGGAGGAAGCCGAAGAGCTGTGCGACACCATCGCCATCATCAACCATGGCGAGGTGGCGGCCTGTGAGCCGAAGGAAACGATGATCCGTCGGCTGGACCACAAGTCGGTCGCGATGCGGCTCGACCGGGAGATCGACGGGATCTCCGACCGGCTGCAACGGCTGGGTGCCACCGTGGACGAATTCGGTCGCCTGTGCGTCAGCTACCATCCCTCCGAACGCTCCATCGGCGAGATTCTGGCCGCAGTCCAGGCCGCCGGTCACACCATCGCCGACCTGTCGACGGAGGAGTCGGACCTGGAGGATGTCTTCCTCTCCATGACCCGCAGCAGCGCGTGAGCGTCGCCGCGCCGGGCATGCCCCAGTCGCTGCGCCACCACATCTGGCAGACACTGAAGCTGGCGGGACCGGTGGTCATCGCGCGGTCCGGCGTGCTGATCATGATGGCTGTCGATACGGCCATGGCAGGCAGCGCAGGCGGGGACGAGCTGGCCTATTTCGGGCTGGGCCTGTCGCCGACCATCGCCCTCACACTGCTGGGTCTGGGATTCCTGTTGGGTGTCACCGTGCTGACCAGCCAGGCAGATGGTGCGGGGGAGCCGGAACGCGCAGGTCATATCTGGCATGTCGGGCTGGGCCATGCACTGGTCGTCGGAACCATCTTCGCCATTGTCTGCCAGTTCGGGATCGCGATCCTGCTGGCGCTGGGTCAGGCCCCTGACCTGGCAGAGGGTGCAGGGCGGGTCATGCACATGCTCGGCTGGGGCCTGCCTGCCGTGATGGTCTTCGTCGCCTGTTCCTTCTTCCTCGAGGGAGTCAGCCGACCCGCCCCGGGCATGATCATCATGCTGGGCGCGAACGTGCTGAACTTCGGTCTCAACTGGCTGCTGATCCATGGCAATTCGGTTGCCGGCATCACCTTCAGCGACGCCATGGGCGCGGAAGGTGCGGCACTGGCCACCACCATCGCCCGTTGGGCCACTGCGCTGATCGCCCTGACCTACATCTGGTTCATGCCCAGCCGCGACCGCTATCGCGTGCGTGGCGGCGGTCCCTCGGCACCGGAGGCAGGCAAGCGCATCCGGCGCATCGGCTATCCCATGGGCCTTGGCATGTTCATCGAGACCGCAGCCTTCATGGCCATGACGCAGATGGCCGGACACCTCGGCAAGGCGGAAGTTGCGGGCTACCAGATCGCGCACAACCTGGTCGCACTGGTCTTCATGTCGGCGATCGGCATCGGCGCGGCGACCGGCGTGCGTGTCGGCAATGCCGTCGGGCGCAATGATCCGCACGGGGTCCGCATGGCCGGTGGGGTCGGCGTTGGCCTGGTGGTCATTGCCATGATCCTGCTCGGCGCCTGCTTCGTGCTGATCCCGGACCTGCTGACCGGCCTCTACACCTCCGACGCAGCGGTCGCGGCGACGGCAATCGGTGCCCTTGCGGTCGCCAGCAGCATGATGATCTTCGACGGATCGCAGGGCGTGCTGGTCAATGCACTGCGCGGGCTCGGTGATGTCTGGTTTCCCATGGCCGGACAGTTCGTTGCCTTCTGGCTGATCGCCACGCCCGTCGCCTGGATGCTGGCCTTTCACATGGAGTTCGGCACGCCGGGTCTGATGGGCGGCATCTATGCGGGCTGTGTCGCGGCGACGACCATAGCCGCCTTCCGTTTCAACGTGATCTCCCGCCGTCCGCTGCGCCGGGTGTGAGAGCGCGGGAGGCGTTTGTTTGCTGACCCCGGCCAGCCCTCTCCCCCTCCCGGCCACCCACGCAAGTATCCTGAAATGGGTGGCCGGGAGGGGGAGAGGGCTGGCCGGGGTCAGAGAAAAGCGTCTTCCCTGCCCCTGAATCGCCGCAATCCTGACCCGTTGCGGTCCAGCTTTCGTCAGAGACAGGACCATGCAACGATCAGATACAGAACGACCCGAGGGGGAACTGGGGATGAGTGACACGATCGCGCTGGTCGATGACGACCGCAACATCCTGACATCCGTTGCCATCGCGCTGGAGGGTGAGGGCTTTCGCGTCCGCAGCTTCTCGGACGGGGCGGAGGCACTGCGCGGACTGACCGCGCAGGCCGTTGATCTGGTCGTGCTCGACATCAAGATGCCGCGCATGGATGGGATGGAGACACTGACCCGCCTGCGCCGCACCTCCGATGTGCCCGTGATCTTCCTGACCTCGAAGGACGATGAGGTTGATGAGGTGCTGGGCCTGAAGATGGGGGCCGACGACTACATCAAGAAGCCGTTCTCCATGCGCCTGCTGATCGAGCGCATTCGCGCCGTCCTGCGCCGCCGGGAAGCCGCGGCCAATCCGTCGGAAGACAATGACCGGAAGGTGATAGAGCGGGGCGATCTGACCCTGGACCCCAACCGCCACCATTGTGAATGGCGCGGCAAGGCCGTGAAGCTGACTGTCACGGAATTCCTGATCCTGGAATCGCTGGCACAGCGCCCCGGCCACGTGAAGACCCGCGATCAGTTGATGGACGCAGCCTACGAAGACAACGTCTATGTCGACGACCGCACGATCGACAGCCACATCAAGCGCCTGCGCCGCAAGTTCAAGGTGGTGGATGACGAATTCGCGGCAATCGACACTCTCTACGGCGTCGGCTACCGGTTTCGCGAAACCTGATCGGGCCGTTTCCACTTGTCTCCCCTCGCCCGCCGCATACTGGCCATCAACCTGCCTGCCTTTCTGGTGCTGGTCGGCGCGTGGTTCTATCTGGACCAGTATCGTGCCGGGCTGGTGGAGGCGCGGCAGGAAGCCCTGGCGAAGGAGGCGCATCTGGTGGCGGGCGCACTGGGCGAGGCTGCCCTTGCCGGCCCCATCGAGCGGCTGCGGCTGGACCCTGCCCTCGCCGCCTACATCCTGCGTCGCGCGGTTCTGACCACCGGTGCGCGGACGCGGCTGTTCGATCCGGAGGGGCGTCTGATGCTCGACAGCCGCCGCCTGCCGACGGCCGAGCGGCAGGTGGAACGTCGCGACCTGCCGCCGCCCGGTGACCTGACGGACCCCCTGAGCCTGCTTGGCGTCATGTGGGATCGGGCGATGAACCTGATACCCCGCCGGGGCGACTATCCGGTCTATCGCGAGACCAATGGCGGCACGGTGCGTGACTGGCCCGACATTGCCCTCGCCGCGCAGGGGTTCGAGGTCAGCCAGGTCTGGCGCACTTCCGGCGGACGGCTCGTGATCGGTGTTGCCGTACCTGTCAGGGCACTGAAACGCGTTCTGGGCGCCATCGTGCTCACGGTCGATACCTACGAAATCGACGATGCCGTCCGGCGGGAGCAGGCGGCAACCCTCGCCGTGTTCGGCATGGCGGCACTGATCACGCTGATGCTGTCGCTCTTCCTCTCGCGCTCCATCATCCGCCCGATCCAGCGCCTGTCCCGCGCCGCCGACCGGGTGCGCGCGGAAGGCGGCGGCCACGATGCCATTCCCGACATGAAGGCGCGGCGTGACGAGATCGGCGACCTTTCGGTTTCACTGCGCGCGATGACGGAGGCGATCAACGGTCGCGTGGGCGCCATCGAAGCCTTCGCCGCCGACGTGGCGCACGAACTGAAGAACCCGCTGACCAGCCTGCGCAGTGCGGTGGAAACGCTGGAGCGCACCGACAAGCCGGAGGCGCGCAAGGAGCTCACACGCATCGTTCTGGAGGACGTACAGCGCCTGAACCGCCTGATCAGCGAGATTTCCGACGCGTCACGTATCGACGCCGAAATGGGACGGATAGAGCGTGAGAGCGTCGATGTCGGTCAGATGGTCCTTGCCCTGCGCGAAATCCTGCAATCCACCTGGACCAACGTGCGGATCAATACCGACGTGCAGTCGGGCGCGGACCTGCGGGTGATGGGCGCGGAGCACCGGCTGGGACAGGTCCTGCGCAATCTGGTCGACAATGCGGTGTCCTTCAGCCCGGAGAACGGGCAGGTCATGATCCGTGTCTCGGCGGAGGCGGATCAGATTCTGCTGGCGGTCGAGGACGAGGGTCCGGGCGTGCCGGAGGAGGCACGGCAGAAGATCTTCGAGCGCTTCTATTCCGAACGCCCGGCGGGGGAGGCCTTCGGCACCCACTCCGGTCTCGGCCTGAACATCTGTCGCCAGATCGTGGAAGCCCACGGTGGCAGCATGAGCGTGGAGAACGTGAAGGATGTGGGCAGCCACGGCCTGCTGATGGGCATTCGCGGTGCCCGGTTCACCGTCCGCCTGCCGCGCGCGGGCGGCAAGCAGAAGTAGTCGCCAACGCCGCTCAGGCGGTGCGGATCAGGTCAGAACCCGAGCTGCCTTGCCGCCAGATCGCGCATGATCTCCTCCGCCCCGCCTCCGATGGCATTGACGCGCACCTCCCGATAGATCCGCTCCACCTTCGGCCCCTTCAGGTAACCTGCGCCGCCGAAGGTCTGGACTCCTTCGCGGGCGCAGTGCTCCATCGTCAGCGTCGCCTGGTTCTTCAGCATGCAGATCTCGGCCACCGGGTTGTCACCCTGGGTGATGCGCCAGGCCAGCGATTCCAGCATCGCCTGGGTGGCACTGATGCGCATCGCCATGTCCACCAGCTTGTGGCGCACGACCTGATGGTCGATCAGCCGCTTGCCGAAGGTCTGGCGCTGCTGCGCGTAGGCGACCGTCTCGTCGTAGCAGACCCGGGCAAAGCTGGTGCAACCCGCCGCCATCATCAGGCGTTCGTAATTGAAGTTCTGCATGATGATGCGGAACCCCTGGTTCTCCTCCCCGATCAGGTTGCCCACCGGGACCCGCACATCGTCGAAGTAGAGCGTGGCGGTGTCGGAGGCATGCCAGCCCATCTTGCGCAGCGGTGTCCGGGTAAAACCGTCCATCCCCGCCTCGATCAGCAGCAGGGAGACGCCCCCCATGCCCGGACCGCCGGTCCGCACCGCCACCGTGATGAAGTCCGCCTGCATGCCGGAGGTGATGAAGGTCTTGGAGCCATTGACGACATAGTGGTCGCCATCGCGACGCGCTGTGGTTTGCAGGTTGGCCACATCCGATCCGCCCGACGGTTCCGTGATCGCCAGCGCCATGATCTTCTCGCCCGACAGCACCTGCGGCACGATCCGCCGCTTCAGGGCGTCGGAACCGGCGCGCACCACGGGCGGCAGTCCGATGGCATGGCTGCCCAGGCTGGCACTGACGCCGCCCGCCCCGGCACGCGCCATCTCCTGACTGGCAATGATCATGTAGAAGACGTCGAGGCCCAGACCCCCCACGTCCTCCGGGTAATGTGCTGCGAAGAAGCCCATCTCCGCAGCCTTGCGATAGAGGTCGCGCGGCAGGCGTTCCGCCGCCTCCCATTCCTCGACATGCGGTTCGATCTCGCGTTCCGTGAAGCGGCGCACGGTGTCGCGCCAGGCCTCATGATCCTCGTTCAGAAACGGACTTGGTGGCTGGTTCGGTATCATGTTCGGCCCTCCCTGGCCGCCAGTTTTGCCCGGACGGGTGCGATCACGTCGCGCACCATGATCTCCAGGCTCTCCACTGCACTCTGCAGCGACGTGCCGGGCAACTTCGGTTGCCAGACCAGCCGGTCGAGCTTCATCGGTGCCTGTCCGGCGACAATGTCATCGACGATCCGGTCCGGTGGCCCGATCAACCAGCGCCCCTCCACGAAGTCGGGCGAAAGATAGTCGGGATCGTCGCGCGTCATGGCACGTTTCTGCCCGGTCTTCGGGTCGCGCCAGGTCAGGCCGGTCCGTTCGGGGGCATATTGCTGGCGATAGACCAGATCAATGGTGGCTTCGTGCCGTTTCAGCGCATCCTCCACGGAGCCGCCGAAGAAGACCTCCCGCAGGATCGCGTGGGGCAGTGCCGCCCGCCCCTGCCGTGCCGCCTCCTGATCAAAATCACGGAACTGCCGCGCAGCATGCTGATCCTCGACCAGTGGCGAGATCACCAGCCCGCCGCCATGACGCACCGCCCGGGCACGCGACACGGGTGCCGCTGCACCGATCCAGAGTGGCGGCGGTCCGGGCCGCAGGGGTGCCGGGCACAGGCGTGCATTCGCCGCCTGATAGATGTCACCGGTATAGTCGAATGCTTCCCCCGTCCAGGCCAGCCCCAGCACCTCGAGCGCTTCCTCGAACGCACGGGTCCGGCGGCGATAGTCGGCTCCGACCGCCGCGAACTCCTCTGGCCGGTAGCCCTGCCCCAGACCGATCTCCACCCGTCCGCCGGACAGATTGTCGAGCACGGAGAGATCTTCCGCCAGACGCATGGGATGGCCGTAGAGCGGGGCTATCGCGATGGCCTGACCGATGCGACAGCCAGGCGCGGCGACGGCCAGCGCGGCACCGGCAACGATGGGCGACGGGCAATAGCCATCCGCCTCCCCATGGTGCTCGCTGACCCAGATGCTGTCGAGGCCAAGTCTGCTGGCCTCTGCCGCCAGTTCCAGTGCTTCGCCATAGACCTGCGCAGCGGTCTCGCCCGCGCCGGCATGCGCCTGAAGGCTGAGCGAGATTCCGAATTCGAGCGTCATGCCTGTGTAACCTCCCCAAATTCCACAGCGTCCGCGCCCGCTATCCTGCGCCCCGCCGCACCCCCGTGGCAAGCCATACGCATGGCAGCTTGCCAGCCAACGCATTGGCATCCCACGCCGAACAGGCCCACCATTCCTTCCCCCTGTCCTGCAGGGGCAATCATCAATGGGAGTCACCGATGACCAACCCAGAAGAGAAACCGGCTGCCTATGCCTCTCCACCCTGCTTCATGCATGAAGTCGATCCGGCCTGGTCCGGCGTGGCACCGGACACGGAAGGAAACAGGATGAACGATCAGGCCTCCCCCACGACCCTGAGCAAAAGGGAACTCGAACAGGCGGGACTGCAGGCATTGCTGAAGATCCCCGACGCGGCGGTCCTGTGCGACAGGAAGGGCGTCATCACCTTCTGGAACGACGGTGCTGCGCGGATATTCGGATACAGCGCCACCCAGGCGCTGGGACAGTCCCTGGACATCATCATTCCGGAACGGCTGCGCGAACGTCACTGGAATGGCTACTTCGCGATGCTGAAGACCGGAACATCCATCCACCAGCCCAGCGAGTTGCTGAATGTGCCGGCGCTGACCCTACTGCGGAAGACCATTTCGATCCAGTTTACCGTCGCCCCCATCTCGGACGACGACGGCAGGATCACCGGCATTCTCTCCATCATGCGCGACATCACCGAAACCCGTGACGAGTTGCGGCGACTGCGAACCCTGGAGAACGCGCGCTGACCAGCGCGGTGCAACCCTCCCCCTGTCCTCAGCCCCGGAAGGCCCGGCGCAATGCCGCAGCAATGTCATCCATGGCGACATGGGCGATACTGACAACCCGGCCCATGCGCAGGAAGCCATGGATCATCGTGGGATATTCGACAAGCTGAACCGGCACGCCTGCTTCCCGCAGGCGTCCGGCATAGGCAACGCCCTCGTCACGCAGGGGATCATACCCGGCAACCTGCACGAACGCCGGCGGCAGCCCGGACAGATCCTCCGCCAGCAGTGGTGATGCATCCGGATGGGTCCAGTCTGTCTCATCCGGCATGTACATCCCCCGGAACAGGTCCATGGTGGCCTTGGTCAGCAGGTAACCGGTGCCGTTTTCCTCCAGGCTGCCTCCCTCCGCCGTGAACTGGGTCGCGGGGTAGGTCAGCACCTGCAGGGCAATGGCCGGGCCGTCACCGGCGTCGCGCAGGCGGCGCGCGGTCACAGCCGCCAGATTGCCGCCGGCACTGTCCCCGGCAAGTGCCAGACGGTAGGCGTCAATGCCGAAGTCAGCCGCATTGTCGGCGATGAAACGCGTCGCACGCTCGCAATCGATCGGAGCGGCGGGAAACGGATGCTCCGGGGCAAGCCGGTACCCTAAGGAGACGATGACGGCGTCGGAGCGAAACGCCAGCGTCCGGCAGACCGCGTCATGGCTTTCCAGATCACCGATGACCCAGCCACCGCCGTGCATGAAGATCACCCCGGGCGCGGCGGCCCCGATGCCGGGCGGATGGTACACCCGGATCGGCACCTCCGGATCCGTACCGGAGGCGGGAACGACAAGGTCCTCGACGCGGGCAAGCTCAGGCGTCGCCTGCGCGAATGTCTCCATCATAGACGCATAGCCGGTGCGCATGGCCTGCGGTGTCGGCTTCTGGAACGCGGAGCCCCCGCTCGCGGCGGCATCCAGCACGATCTGGCACTGCGGATCGACCGGTGGGCGTGAATGCGGCTGATCGGCCATGGTCTCCTCCCCCTCAGCTCAACGGAATCATGACATGTTCGCGGAAGGCGGGACGCTCCGCCAGTCGCGCATGATAATCCACGACCGCGGAAAGATCGGGCCGGTCGATGGGCATGTTGAGCCAGCGATAGGCCAGTGCCCCGGTCGGAATGTCGCCCATGCTCAGGGTCTCGCCTGCGACCCAACCGGTCTTCCGAAGCTGGGCGTCGAGGATGCCCATCTGCGCATTCAGACGCCCGACGGCAGCGTTGATGACGGTCATGTTGCGCTCCGCCTCCGGGGTGCGGATCAGCCCCAGGAACACGGTGATGAGGTCCGGCGCCACGCTTGCCGCCTGCCAGTCCATCCAGCGATCCGCGGCGCTGCGCTCCCCGGGATCGGTCGCCCACAGGGCTCCGGCAGAATACTTTGCGCACAGGTAGCGCACGATGGCATTGCTTTCCCAGATCGTGACATCGCCGTCCGTGATCACCGGAACCCGCCGGTTGGGGTTCATGGCACCATATTCATCCGTGTCGAGGCCACCGAAGGCACCACCGACGCTGGTATGCTCATGCGGCAGACCCAGTTCGGCGACGGTCCACATGACCTTCTGCACGTTGATCGAATTTGTCCGTCCCCAGATCTTCAGCATAGTCCCCTCCAAATGCATTGCCCTGCCCAGGCTAGTGCGTTTGCCTGACTGGTAAATCCCGGCTTGCCGCTGGTCGCGGATCGCGCCCCTGCGTGCAGTGAAATCAGGTCTCCGAACCACGCTCTGCCGCAAAACTGGACAGATGCGCGCTCAAGAGATGATACACGCGCCCAAAATTTGCGCCATGTCATGTAGCGCTTGACTCATTCCGGCCGAAGCCAGACGCTTTTGTCATCATTCTGGAAAGGTGCACACATCCTGTGCATCTTTCCGATCATCCCGAGAGGTGGTTCGGTTCGTTTGAACAGTTTCGAGCCGTTTCTTAGGTGGATTTTCCGCTTGGTTATGCCGCCACCGGGATTGGTTGCAACTTGATGTGATATGCCTGATCGGGCGTTTGCCCTTCCAGCGATGAATGCGGTCTCCTTGTGTTGTAGAAGGCCAGGTATCGGTCGATGCCCTGTCGGGCGGCTGACACGCTTTCATAGGCGTGCAGATAGACCTCCTCGTATTTGACGCTGCGCCAGAGCCGTTCGACAAACACGTTATCGCGCCAAGCGCCCTTGCCATCCATGCTGATCTGGATGTCGGCGTCCTTCAGCGCCTTGATGAAGTCAATGGACGTGAACTGTGATCCTTGGTCCGAGTTCATGATCTCCGGCTTGCCATATCTGCGCAGGGCATCATTCAAGGCCTCCAGACACGGCGCTGTTTCCAGCGTCACCGACAGCCGCCAGGCCAGAACCTTGCGGCTGAACCAGTCCAGAACGGCGACCAGATAGACGAACCCTCGGGCCATGGGAATGTAGGTAATATCCATGGCCCAGACCTGATTGGGCTGCGTCACGGCCAGCTTGCGCAGCAGGTAGGGATAGATCCTGTGACCGGGCGCAGGCTTGCTGGTGTTCGGTCTGCGATAGAGCGCCTCAATGCCCATCGTTTTCATGCAGGTTGCCACGTGCAGCCGCCCGGCCGTGAAGCCTTCCTGCCGCAGCAACCCTTTCATCATACGGCTGCCCGCGAACGGGTAGTCCATGTGCAACTCGTCAATTCTGCGCATAAGCTTGAGGTCCGCCGCACTGGTCGGGCGCGGCGCGTAATACAGGCTGCCCCGGCTGATCCCGAGAAGCCGGGCTTGCCGTGTCAGGCTCAGCCTGTGGTCCGGGCCCGTCATTTCCTTGCGCTCGGCAACAGACCGGCCTTGTCGAGCGCGCCCTCTAAAAAATCGTTTTCCAGCGCCAGCTGGCCAATCTTCGCGTGCAGGGACTTTACGTCGATCTGCGGCTCTTTCGCGGCCTTTGGCGTGTCATCGAAGACACCCGTTACGCCCTCAAGCAGCTGATCCTTCCACTGCTTGATCTGATTGGGATGCAGGTCGAACTGCGTCGCCAGCTCGCTCATCGTCCTGTCGCCCTTCAGCGCCGCCAATGCGACTTTCGCTTTGAAGGCAGGGCTGTGGTTCCGCCTGGGTCGTCTTGTCATCTTCGCTCCTTCGTCCCGGCAACGCTGCCGGATTGGGAGCAGAAAATCCACCTAACTCAACTGTCCAGATTTGTCGGGCCACCTCTGAGAACACAGGCAACAACTGCATTCCTATAAGTCCGGAGTTTGATTTCTGCGGTGCTGAACAAGGATGGAACCGGATTGGCGCAGCATCGAGGGAAATTTCTGCGCAATTTCGTCTTGACGACCGGAATTACGGGATCTTTGTCGTTGAAAAACTGGGGCACGAAGACGGTATGACCCTGAGATACATGCGTACTGCTGTAATTCAGAATTTCGCGACTGCTGCTGGAATTTCAGCTGAAGATATCATCATACACAGTGCAGAAGACGGTGATTTTGGTGGAGGAAAATCCACACTCCTGATATATTCGGGAGAATGGCAAGGCCTTAAAGTTCTTTATTTCAATAAAATTGTATCAAGACCAAAAAGAACATTTCAATTAATCACTTACACCATATCGACAACACTCAAGGATCATCATCGAAAAATTCATAGCGATTTTCTTTCCTTGGTGAAATTCAAATAGAACGCCGAAAGATAATTTGGAATCTTACTGGCACCTATCTGATAGCGAAGCCCTCTTGCTCGCCTGCTCGTCGTCCGGGTCAAGCTGGATCCATGTGCTTCAGACAACGGATTCAGTGCCAGACATTCTATCGAAAGCAACGCGCCGCCAACTCAAGCGAACGAACAGTGTTCGACCTAAAGCTTCACACTCATCCCTTCGGCAGGGGCGGAGCATTTCACCGCCGCCCCCCTCTCCGCGATCATCTCCGTCGCCAGGCGCAGTTTCTCGTCGATGGCGGCATCGTCCTGGGACGGGTCGTGGTGGTAGAGACAGAGTTCGCGGACCTCCGCCCTGCAGGCCAGTTCGACGACCTGGCTGAGGCAACTGTGGCCCCAGCCGACCTTTGAGGCATATTCGTCGTCGGTGTAGGTGCTGTCGGTCACCAGCAGGTCGGTGCCGCGCACGAAGTCGGCAAGCTGGTCCATGTATTCCGGCGAGTGATAGTCGGACTCGGGCAGGAAGAGCTCGTTGTCGGTGATGTAGCAGAAGCTCCGTCCGCCATATTCGACCCGGTAGCCCAGGCAGTAGCCGGGATGGGACAGCAGCATCGTGCGCACCTTCAGCCCGGCGACGTCATAGGTCCCCTCCCGCAGGTCGCGAAAGGTGACACGGGCACCGAACTCCCTGACGGTGATGGGGAAGTAGGCGCCGTCCATCTGCGCCGAGACGAGATCGCCGATCCCCATGGAGCCATGTGACGGCCCCAGGATTTCGTAGTCATTGCCGGTGACATAGAGCGGCGCGAAGAAGGGCAGCGCGTTTATGTGGTCCCAGTGCGGATGGGAGATGAAGATCTTTCCCTCCGTCCGGGTCTTGCCGGCCTTCATCAGGCTGTCCCCGACCTCCCGAATGCCACTGCCGGCATCGAAGACGAAGAACTGGCCGCGGGGAAAATTGAGGGTGATGCAGTTGGTCTGCCCACCATATTTCAGGCTGTCCGGCCCGGGTTTCGGCAGGGTGCCGCGCACGCCCCAGAACTTCACCTCCACGGTGTCGTTCAGGATGCGCTCCACGGTCTCCAGGAACACGTCGCTCTTGATCGGTTTCTGGATGAAGGCGTCGGCACCAACCTCCAGCGCGCGGCGGCGGTCGTAGTCGAAGGCCTTGCCGGAGAAGACGAAGATGCGGGTATCGGCATTCGCCGGATCCTCCCGCAGCTTCTGGGTCAGTTCCAGCCCGTCCATGTCCGGCATCATGATGTCGGTGACCACGCCATCCGGCTTCTCCCGCCGGATCGCCTCCAGCCCTTCAAGGCTCGACTGAAACACCTCGACCGCGTGACCGGCACGCTTCAGCAGCGCCGCCGCATGGCCTGCGGCAACCCGGTCGTCATCAACGATGATGAAACGGCGCTGTTCTGCTGCGCCGAGATCATCTGGCACTGCGGCCCCTCCTGATTGCCTGTCTGCGAAAGACAGTATGAAACGAAACTGTCATGGATACAGCCCTTGACGCGCTGGTTCGTCGAAACGGCTCAGTTCGCGAAGACCTTCTGCAACAGTTCGGTGGTCCGCTTGGCAGGATTGGCGCGGATCGCCGCCTCCTCGACCGCCAGATAATGGAAGATTCCGTCCAGCCCCAGATCCAGCACGTGGCTTGTCAGATCGGCCCTGAGGTCCGGCACAAGCGGCATCTTGCCGAACTGGCCGACCGCATTCTCGTAGACCTGGATCGCACCGACCTCGGAAAGACTCCGGTCCACCACCGGCTCCATTTCCGCCAGCAGGCCGGGCGTCATGCGTTGACGGAAATACTGCGTCGCGGCGTCCTTCGGGCCGTTCAGGATGTTCATGGCGTCATCGATGGTCATGGTGTCGACCGCATCGACAAACAGGTCGCGCGCCTTGACCGATGCCGTCTCCGCAGCACGGTTCAGGCGCGTCTCCAGATCATCGAGCTGGTTCGACATCCCCATGCGGTTCAGCACCTTCTGCGCGCGGGCCAGATTGTCGGGCAGCGGAATGTGGATCAGGCTGTCATTCTCGAAGCCCCCCAGCGCGCTGACCTGGTCGATCACGCGGGCGCTGCCGATACGAAGGGCTTCCTTGAGACCCCGCCCGACCTCGTCCGCTCCCAGCGCGGAACCGGACGATGAACCACCAAGGGACGGGATGCTCTGCGTGGCACCGCCCAGCAGGTTCTTGGCCTTGCCGAACAGGCCGTCCGCGGCAACGGGCGCCGAGAGCAGGGTGATCGCGAGCAGCAGGGCAATCTTGCGCATGTTCATTCTCCACATCACTGGGCCGGGGCCATGATGATCATCTCAGTCACTGACGCATATGGAAAGTGGTGGCGTCTCCGCCTTGCGGAGATACCGCGGCGACCCGGACAGCATGGATTGGGGGGTCGGGGATCCTGATTGCTGCCCGGGTCGTCGGGAGCCCGAGGGCTGATCAAACAACAGCAAGCAACAGGCCAGAAATCCGCAGCACGGGAACCTTCCCGGGAATCCACCAACGGCAGAACAGCCGGGAAACGGAGATTCAGACGCCAGATCGCGTACTTGGCCCCGAATACCAGCAGTCCGGCATTCCCGACAGGTGGTCTGAAGTGTGATGGCCGTTAACATTGCGCCGGCGCGATTGACCCTGCGCAAATCACGAACTGTGATTGCAAATAGACGTGATCGATGCACCGAAACGCGACGGACGGTGCATATTGGGACAGTGCCAACAGGAGATCACAATGTGTCGAGACGGCGCTGCATCGATCTGCCGGACAGAAGACCGAGTCCACGGAACGCCCGCTGATCGCGAACCGGCGGCAAGCCGGTAATCGGTCGCGTCCTAGCTCTTCTTGCGGAACGCATCCAGCGACACGACCTCGCCGGCCTTCTCCTCCGGCGCACCTTCACCGCTCTCTTCGGCCTCCGGAACCTCCGAATCGCCGGACTCCTCCGGCACCTTCATCGGTGCGAAGGCATTGCCGGCGGGCACCACCGACTCGCTGTCGATCTGGTCCATCTGCGGCTCGAACTGCAGACCGAACTGCACGCTCGGGTCGGCAAAGGAGGTGACGGCAGCATAGGGCACATGAATGCGGGTCGGCAGCTTGTTGAAGCTTAGCGAGACCTCGAAGAAGGTCTCCTCCACCTTCAGATCCCAGTACTGGTGCTGCAGCACGATGGTCATGTCGTGCTCGTACCGCTCCAGCAGATGATCGGGCAGTTCCACGCCCGGAAAGCGGGTCAGGAACGTGACATAGAAATGGTGGTTGCCGTGCAGCCCCTCGGTGTTCGCGGCATGCAGCGCGCGCCGGACAACCCCGCGGAGAGCATCCTCGACCATCTGTGCGTATTTCATCGTACCCTCCGAAGTCGCGGGTCTGCGACTGCCCCCCTCTGACACGGTATCACCGCGGGTCTGGCCAGTCGCGACCGGAATTGGGTGGGGGGCTTCTGTTGCCCGGCGCCCCCCGGGCCGCGCTTGCTTAGCTATTAAGCAGCGAGCACCATTTCATTATCATTGGCACTTATCAAAGTTGGTCCGATACGGTGGTACCATGCCGGGCGAAAACCACACCTTTACTACGCACGTCGATCCTGTTTCGCCCCCATCGGGTCCCATCGTCCCCGGCACAAGTCCGGCTGGAGGAGTTGGTGGAGGCGCCGGGCACTGCCCCCGGGTCCGTTACGCCTATTTCGTATAGCGTTTATCGCCATAGTCGGTTGCCCGACAGCCCCTATATGGGCCATTTCGACGGCATTTCCTAGAGGGGGCAGGCGGAATTCGGGATCGTCGAATCGCCAATTGCCCCTATCATCGTGCGCCACGCCACCGGAGAACGCCCAGATGCCGCTGACACAGGACCAGATCGACGATATCGAGCGGATGCGGGCGGAAACGCAGCCCACGCGCCGGGTCGTCTCCACCGCGCTGGAAGATCAGCTCTATACCGCCGTTCCCCTGCTTGATCATGGCTTCGTGCGGGTCATCGACTACATGGGCGACGACAATGCCGTGGTGCAGGCGGCACGTGTTTCATACGGGCGCGGCACCCGCAAGGTTAGCCAGGATGCCGGTCTGATCCGCTACCTGATGCGGCACCGCCACACGACGCCGTTCGAGATGTGCGAGATCAAGTTTCACGTCAAGCTGCCGATCTTCGTGGCACGACAGTGGATCCGCCACCGCACCGCCAACGTGAACGAATATTCCGCCCGCTATTCGATCCTCGACCGGGAGTTCTACATCCCGGAGCCGGCGCAGCTGGCGTCCCAGTCGACCGCGAACCACCAGGGGCGCGGCGCGGTGCTGGAGGGGGAGGAAGCCGCCCAGGTCCTCGACATCCTGCGCAACGATTCCGCGCAGGTGTACGAGCACTATTCCGAGATGCTGAACGAGGGCACGGACGGTCAGCCGCTTGATGCGAACAAGAGCGGACTGGCGCGGGAACTGGCGCGCATGAACCTGTCGCTCAACTTCTACACCCAGTGGTACTGGAAGACGAACCTGCACAATCTGATGCATTTTCTGTCCCTGCGTGCAGATCCGCATGCACAATACGAAATTCGCGTCTACGCCGACGCCATGATCGAGATGATGCGGGCCTGGGTACCGCTGACCACCGATGCGTTCGAGGAGTATCGGCTGGGGGGTATGCACCTGTCCCGTACCGCGGTCGCCATCGTGCGCCGGATGCTGGCGGGGGAGCAGGTAACGCAGGCTGACAGCGGCCTCTCGGCCCGGGAATGGCGCGAAATGATGGGCGCGCTGGGCCGCGACTGAACCGCGCGGCGCTGTCACCCGGCCCCGCGACAGGGACGGGATCCGATCAGATCGCGCTTGCGGTACGGTTCTTGCGTCTCCTAGTGTCACCAAACCATTGACGACCGGCAACCGTACCCGGATGCGGACCGGTGCCGAGTACAGGGAATGCCGGACAGTGACTGACGAGACCCGGACATGAGCGAGACCAGCGGCAATTTCGAGATCGGGGGACGCGCGCCCTCCCTGCAGCAGATATTCGACAAATGGCTGCAGGCCTTTGGCGGTGCCTGGCAGGCGGAAAGCGCCGACGACCTCGCAGGTCTGTTCGACGCCGACGGCGCCTGGTTCGAAAGCCCCTTCGGACCGCCGGTCAAGGGGGCCGAGGCCATTCGCGCGCACTGGCAACAGGCGTTGCAGGGCCAGGCGGACATCGTCTTCATGTATCGGATCCTGGCCACCAACGGCGACATGGGTGTCGCCCGCTGGGCCGCGCAGTTCGATCTGGTCGATTCAGGTGTTCGCGTCGAGTGCGACGGCATCATCGAATGCCGGCTGCTTGCCAACGGTGCGGCACGGGTCGCCCGCATCTGGTGGCATAACCGGGAAGCCCCGGCGCGCAAGGGCAACTGAGCATGCCGTTCGCCTGACACACCCCTGCGCCGATAGTGGCTTGCACTTCGTCCTGCCCATTGCCATGACTCGGCCAACAGGGGAGGAATTTCCATGACGATCAAGGTCTACGACTGGCTGGCGCACCACGCGATGTTCCGCGGCGAACACACGGCGCTGATTGATCTGGCGAGTGACCGCCGGTTCACCTACATCGAAACCAATGACCGCACCGGGCGTCTGGCGACCTGGCTGTCGCGCGATCTCGGTGTGCAGAAGGGTGATCGCATCGCCGTGCTGGCCCCCAACACGACCGATGTCATCGAGGTCCAGTTCGCCTGTGCCAAGCTCGGCGCCGTCATGGTCCCGCTCAACTGGCGTCTGACGGTCTCCGAACTGAGCTTCATCACCTCGGATTCCACGCCGAAGGTCATCGTTCACGGCAGCGAGTTCGCGGAGACGGCGCAGGCAGTGGCGGAGAAGGTCGGCATTCCCCATGTCGTCGAGACCACATGCGACGGCGGCGACAGCGCGTACGAGCGCGGGATCGCAAGCCACACCGAGCCGACGCTGATGGTGGACCTGACGCACGACGATCTGTGGACCATCATGTACACCTCCGGCACCACGGGGCTGCCCAAGGGCGCGATGATCACCCATGGCATGACCTTCTGGAACACGGTCAACCTGGGCCTGCCCCACCGCATCACGCCGGACTCGGTGCAGCTGACGGTGCTGCCGCTGTTCCATACCGGCGGCCTGAACTGCTACACCAATCCGGTCATGCACGCGGGCGGCACGGTGCTGATCATGCGCGCCTTCGATCCCGGAACCGGACTGAAGCTGCTCGGCGACCCGGAGTTCGGGGTTACCCACTTCTTCGGTGTGCCGGCGAACTATCAGTTCATGGCACAGCTCGACGAATTCCCCGACACCGACCTCTCGCGCGTCCAGGTCGCGGGTGTCGGCGGTGCCCCGGTTCCCGTTTCCCTGCTGGAAACATGGGCCGCACGCGGTCTTGGCCTGGCACAGGGCTTCGGCATGACGGAGACGAGCCCGACCGTCCTGGTGCTGGATGCAGGCGACGCCATGACCCGTCCCGGATCGGCCGGCAAGCCCGCACTGCACAACCAGGTTCGGATCGTGGACGAGAACGGCAACGACCTGCCGGTGGGCGAGATCGGCGAACTCTGGTGCAAGGGTCCCAACATCACCCCCGGCTACTGGAACCGGCCGGAGGCCACGGAGGCCGCGATCCAGGACGGCTGGCTGAACACGGGTGACGCATCGCGCTGCGACGAGGATGGCTTCTACTTCATCGTTGACCGCACCAAGGACATGTACATCTCCGGCGGCGAGAACGTCTATCCGGCGGAGGTCGAGAACGTGATCTATCGCCTGGACCAGATCGCGGAAGCCGCCGTGATCGGCCTGCCAGACGACAAGTGGGGGGAGATCGGCTGCGCCGTGATCGTGCTGAAGAAGGGTGCGGAACTCTCCGCTGACGCGCTGACGGCCTATTGCCGAGAGCATCTGGCAACCTTCAAGGTGCCGCGCCGTGTCGAGTTTGTGCAGACCCTGCCGCGCAACGCTACCGGCAAGGTCCTGAAACGGACGCTCAGAGACGATTTCGCGGGGACCTGACGGGCCCACACGAACAGTTTGACGTTCATCGAATGATGTATAAACTTCGCCGCACATCGAAGTGTGGAGAAGACTGATGCTGCGTTCCCTCTTGCCTGCCGTTCTGGCCCTGACACTCACTGCCGGATCGGCGATGGCGGAGGCGCGTATCCGCGTCAGCGCCTCCATCGTCCCGATCCATGGACTGGTCGCTGCGGTCATGGAGGGTGTGGCGGAGCCGGACCTGATCCTGCCGCCGGGGGCGTCACCGCATGGGTATGCACTCCGGCCCTCCGACGCGCTGGCCCTGTCCCGCGCGGACGTGATCTTTCGCGTCGGGCCCTCCCTTGAGGCCTTTCTGAACCGCCCCCTCGCCAATCTCTCGAAGAAGGCGAGAGTCGTCGAACTGATCGAGGCCCCTGGCATGCGCCTGCTGCCCGTCAGGGACAATGAAGCTTTCGAACCACATCACCATGATCACGGAGAGCATGCCGATCACGACGGGCACGATGATCACGAGAAACATGCCGACCACGACGGCCATGATGATCACGAGAAGCACGCCGACCACGACGGCCATGATGACCACGCGAAGCATGCCGACCACGACGGGCACGATGACCACGCGAAGCACGCCGACCACGACGGCCATGATGACCACGAGAAGCACGCCGACCACGACGGCCATGATGACCACGAGAAGCATGCCGACCACGACGGCCATGATGACCACGAGAAGCATGCCGACCACGACGGCCATGAGGGAGACACAGACCAGCATGTCTGGCTGGACCCGCAGAACGCGATCGCCATCGTTCGCCATGTCGCGGACGTTCTGGGTGAAGCCGACCCGACAAATGCCAGCATCTACAGGGAAAATGCCACGCGGACCATCCGGCGCCTGAACGAGCTGGAGTCAAGCACCGCCGAGCGGGTGGCGTCTGTCACCGACAGACCGTTCATCGTTTTTCATGACGCCTATCAGTACTTCGAGAACCGGTTCGGCGTGACCGCCGCCGGTTCCATCGCGATCAACCCGGAGGTCTCTCCCGGTGCACGCCAGATCAGCCTGATCCGGTCCCGCATTACCGAACAGAACATTCACTGCGTACTGGCGGAGCCCCAGTTCAACAGCGACATCGTCGAGGCGCTGGCCAGTGACAACCATGTACACGTTGGTGTGGTGGATCCCGTCGGGACAACGTCGCCCGCCGCAACGGACAACTATTTCGGCATGATGGACCGGTTGGTGACCCAACTGACCACTTGTCTTGGTGCCACCGGCTGACGGTCCTACGCCGTGGAGCGGGATGCATCGCCCCTGTCGAGAACGACATTCCGATGCGCCAGTTCCGCGGCCTCCGCCGCATCATGCGTCACCAGCAGTGTCGTGGTCGGGTGCGCCGCCAGCAGGCGTTGCAACAGGGCACGCATCTCCGTGGCGGTCTCCGCATCCAGCGACGCGAACGGTTCGTCCAGCAGCAGCACCGCGGGACGGATCGCAAGCGCCCGGGCAACGGCCACCCGACGCTGCATGCCCAGGGAGAGTTGACCGGGGACCTTCACCCCCTCCCGCGCCAGCCCGACATCAGCCAGCCACTGCTGCGCCTGCGCAGGCGTGATGCCGCAGGCCAGACACAGGTTCTCGCTGACCGTCCGCCAGGGCAGCAGGCGTGGTTCCTGAAACACATAGCCGACCCGGCTGTCAGCGGGGGCCGGTGAAACCTCCCCCTCGAAGGCAAGGTCCAGACCGGCGATGATGTTGAGCAGGGTGGTCTTGCCGACGCCGGACCGACCGGTGATGGCCACGACCTCCCCGTCCGCGACCCGCAGGTCCAGATCCCTCAACACCACTGCATCACCAAAACGCTTGGCGCGGATATGGATGTCGAGGGCGCTCATGCGTGCCGCCACCGGTTGGCGCGCCGTTCCAGCGGTCGCAGGATGCCCCATTCGACGATCTGCATCACCGCGATGAACGCCAGCGCATAGGCCAGGATCGCGTCGATCTCGAACAACTGGAAATGCAGGTGCAGCTTGAAGCCGACGCCGGAGCCCCGGCCGAGCAGTTCGACCACCAGCACGATCTTCCAGATCAGTGCGATCCCGGACCGGGCAGCGGCGGCCAGGAATGGTGCCATCTGCGGCAGGATGACGTGTCGCAGCGTCTGCCCGCGCGTGAAACGGAACACCCGCGCCATCTCCGCCAGTTTCGGGTCCAGCGCCCGCGCGCCTTCGCGAACCGTCACGACGACATTCGGCACCTTGTTCACGGTCACGGCCAGGATTGCCGCCACCTCCGTCAGGCCCAGCCAGACATAGGCCAGGATCATGACAACCAGCGCAGGCAGGTTCAGGAAGAACACCAGCCAGAGGTCCAGGAACCGGTCCGCCGAGCGGTTCAGCCCCATCCACAGCCCGATCATGATGCCCAGCGACATGGCCAGCACGAAGGACAGCAGCACGCGATAGAGCGTGACCCCCAGTTGCCGGAACAGTTCCCCGCTCGCCGCCTCCCGCGCCATCACGTCGAACACCTGCACCGGCCCCGGCAGGGTCAGCGGGTCCGTCAGCGCGGCAGCGACGACCCAGAGGGCCAGCAGGCTGCCGAGCGAGAGGATCCAGACAAGGCGTCCCTTTGACGGCGGACGTGGCATGCGGGGCCTGGCGCTCAGAAACGCGCGGCCGGGTGGAAGGCGGCGGCATCCAGTGTCGTCGCCTGCCCGACAAGCTGCGTGCCCCCTGCCCCGGCGAGCAGGTCGTACAAGGTGCGGGCTGCATTGATCTCCGCATCACCGAACCCCGCAGGTATTCCGGCCCGGAACCGGGCTTTCAGGGTCTCGAAGACCGCATCGTCGCTTGCGCGCATCAGGGGGCGCAGGGGCAGCCATGCCGCATCATCATTCGACAGGACGTTCTTCGCGGCGCGGGAGGCACGCAGGAAGGCGGCTTCCGCCTCCGCTCTCGACCCGTCCGTGTCTTCCCGAAACACGTAGCCGACAAGCGACGTGCCGGCGGAACCACCAAGCCCGACAACCATGTCGTCCATGTCCGCCAGCCTGCGATGGCCCGCGGCCTCCAGCCGGGCCGCGAAATGCCAGAACGTGATCAGGGCATCCAGTTGCCCCTTCATGAACTGCTGTTGCAGCAGGGGTGGCGCGCCATAGACCGGGCTGGCGGCATCGGCAGGGTCAAAGCCATGGCGCTGCTTCACCAGGGAGCGCAGCAGCAGCCACGACTTGTCCAGCGGGCCACCGGCGACACCAATCTTCACACCCTTCAGGTCGGCAATGTCCTGCAGCGAAGAACCCGCAGGCACCATGAGCGCGCCGACGGTGTTGGAGAAGGGCGCGAAACGCAGCATCCGGCCGGACGCGCGCTGGCGGGCCACCCAGACGATGTCGGTGACGATGGCATCGACCTCACCGCCCTGAAACGCGATGGCCGCCGCCTGCTTGCCGGCAAACTCCCGCACCTGCAGGTCCAGACCTTCCGCCTCCGCCAGGCCGTGGCTGCGGATGGTCTCCAGCTCCCACGCAACGGTGCCGAAACCCAGCACGCCGAGACGCAAGGTCCGCTCCGCTGCCTGAGCCAGAGACTGTGCAGGAGCCAGTGCCACTGGCAGGACCAGCAGCGCCAGCATGATCCATATGGGAACCGAAGATCGGCGCATGACAGTTACCTCCCCGTCCCCGATCTGTCGCCGGGTGACATTGATACCGCCGACTATAGGGAAGCCGCGCCCCGCCTGTCAGCCTGCATCCTCAGCGCCGCCTCGACACTGCATTATCCCCGGTCCTGCTCCGCGCGGTAGGTGTAGGCCTCCTCGAACAGCCATTCACGGAAGGCGCGGATCATCGGGCGGTCGGCGGTGCGGGGCAGATGCACCAGGTAATAGGCCATGTCCGATGTCAGGGTGATCGGGAACGGTGCCACCAGACGCCCCGCAACGATATCGGCGTAGGCCAGGACATGCCGCGCCAGCGCCACCCCCAGCCCATCAGCGGCGGCCTGCAACAGCATCGCGGAATTGTCGAACATCGGTCCGCGCCGGGGGTCCGCGCCCTCCACCCCTGCAGCCGTCAGCCATTCCTGCCAGCCGACGGGATAGTCGTCATGCAGCAGCGTGTGGTTCTTCAGATCATCCGGACAGCGCAAGGGGTTCGGCCCCTCCAGCAGGGCCGGGCTGCAGACCGGAAAGACCGCGTCGTCGAACAGCCTGTGCACTGTCAGGCCGGGATAGTTGCCCCGCCCGGAACGGATGCCGAGGTCGAACGGCTCAACCTCCAGATCGACGATTCCTTCCGATGTGGACAGCAGCACGTCGATCTCCGGGTGCCGCGCCCGGAAGGACCCCAGCCGCGGCACCAGCCACTTCGAAGCAAATGACGGCATGCATGTGACGCGCAGCTCCGTATCGTCGCCCTGCACCGTGATGCGCTGCACGGCGGTTTCGAGCTGGTCCATGCCATCGCGCACGCCGGGCAGCAGCAGTTGCCCGGCCTCCGTCATCAGGATCTCGCGGTTGCGGCGCTGGAACAGCTTGGCACCGAACCAGTCCTCCAACCCCTTGACCTGATGGCTGATCGCCGCCGGGGTCACGTTCAGCTCCGACGCTGCCCTTGTGAAACTTAAATGACGGGCGGCGGCTTCGAAGGCGCGAAGAGCGTTAAGAGGCGGTAAACGGCGGGCCATGGCGATTCTCGCATATGAGATTTTCTAACAGACTAGCTGAGAAAGCATCGTTTGTAAGTACCCGACCCCGGTTCTAGATGAGCAGGTGTCGCGGCAAGCCGCCGGACACACTCGTACCCAAGGAGAGAAACCATGAGCCGGACCTACACAACCGTCCGGTATGGACAGCCGACCCTGTCCTACCGCCCTCTGACCGCCATTCTGGGCCCGGTGCTGCGCATCGCATCCCTGCTGAATGTGTGGGAGAAGCGCATGGTGGAGCGTCAGAACCTGGCCGAGATGGATGACCGCATCCTGCGCGACATGGGCATTGACCGCATGTCGGCGAACCAGGAAGCTGAAAAGCCCTTCTGGAGGAGCTGATCCGGCATGTCCGACACTGGACATCATACCTATCAGACCGACCTGACATGGACCGGCGCGGCAGCCGGGTTCGCGGATTACGAATCCTATGACCGGACCCACCAGCTTGCCGCGCCGGGCAAGCCTACCCTGACCACCAGTTCCGACCCCGCCTTCCTGGGCCTGCCGGAACATTGGAACCCCGAGGACATGCTGCTCGGCGCCCTGTCGAGCTGTCACATGCTCAGCTATCTCGCCTGCTGCGCCCGCGCCCGCATCACGGTGCTGGACTATACCGACCGGGCCACGGCCACGATGGTGGAGAACGGCAAGGGCGGCGGTGCCTTCACGGAGGCCACGCTGCGCCCGGTCGTCACCATCGCCCAGGCGGACAAGGTGGACCACGCGCTGCGCCTGCACGGCACCGCCAGCAAGGTGTGTTTCATCGCCAGTTCGGTGAACTTCCCTGTCCACCACGAGGCAGATATCCGGGTGGCCGGGGCGGGCTGACAGGAACCTTCTGCGAACGATCAGCGCCGCCCAACCGGGACCCCAGGCGAATTTGCGGAAGCGACAGTTCCACCCGGATCGGGTGCACAGGTTCTGCGTGCATTCGTCATTCCGCGATTTGAAGGGCCGCCAACAGCGTGCCTGAACCAAGATCAGAGGCGCACGGCAACATTTGCCCCAAGTTCCGCGAGCAACGCGCGCGCTTTTGCCTGGTCCTCCGGACAGTCACCCTCTGCGATGCTTTCGTGAACGGGCCGGAGAAGGGAAACGGCTTCCTTGATCCTGCCCTTTGCCTGCCATAGTCGGGCAAGATCAATCGCAGCACGCAATTCCCACAACCTGGCGCTCTGCTGCCGGGCCACATCGAGGGCAATTTCCAGGTATCTTTGTGAAGCTACATTGTCTCCATCGGCCTTGACTATCGCCGCCTGTAGTCGATGAAGGTCAGACAGTGCGTAGGTTTCGCCTGTCTTCTCGATCAGACCCTCCGCCATGGAAGCCAACTCGGCGGCTTCGTCGCCAAGTCCCATCTCCAAGGCAGACCATCCAACACTAATGCGTAGCTGGGAACCGAAGAAAGTGCAGTTGTGGTCGATAACCTTCTGGTCCGCAGACTTGAACCGCTCGATGCTGTTCTTGTCCCCCCGTCTCGCGGCTATGACCTGGCTGAACGAAGCAATATATGCAATCCAGAGCAGCAAATCATGCTCTTGTGCGATTGGTTCGATTGTCTTCATTGAACGCTGGGCTTTTGCGTCGTCACCGACAGCAAGGTAACATAAACTCAGTATTACAGCGGCATAGCATATCGTCTGAACATGTCCTGTTGATTGGGCAAGGCGTTCAGCCTCGGCGGCGTGTGCCAATGCACGCGATGTCTTGCCAAGCGTCATTGCGACGCAAGCCAGAAAGACATGCAGTGACACCCCGATATCCTGCCCGTACCGGTCGGCAAGCCCCGCATGCTTGAGCGGATCGAAATGGCTCAGCGCGATTTCCAGATGATGCTCGGCAACGGCAGTGTTGCCCATGAACCAGTGCGAACTGCCTGCGACCCGATGAGCAACCACAACAGATGAGGAATCTGATGATCGGCCCGCCAGATCCACAAGTGCCTCGGCCGTTCTCAACGCCTCCGCGTGCTGCCCTCTGATCCCGGTAGCCACCCACAAGCCATAGAGGATGGAGTAACGCATCGGCGTCTCGCCCACCCTGTCCGCGAAAGCCAATGCCTGCTTGAACGCAGCTACGGTTTCGTCAGCGCCATAGCCCCTGCGCGTCAACAGCGCCATGCCGAGCGGCACCTGCAGGGACAGGGCGCGGTTTAAGACGAAGCTGTCGCCGGTATCGAGCTGCGGCGTGATCAGCTTGATCGCATGACCAAGATGCGAGAGGGCCTCGTCAAAGGCTGGCCGACCGAGTGCAACCTTGCTGGCCGCTTCCCACAGGTCGATGGCGCGGTCGGTCAGGCCCGCCGCTTCGGCATGGACGGCAAGAACTTCGTGGGCGATGTCGGGGTCCGCCTCCAGAGCCGCCAGAATGCGCACATGGATCGCCCGGCGCTTGCCCTTCAGCAGGCTTTCATAGGCCGCGTCGCGCACCAGCGCATGCTTGAACAAGTAGGTCGCCTCCGGCGGCAGGCCGCGCCTGTAGACCAGTTCGGCGCTGATCAGACCGTCGAGTGCGGTCGCGAGTTCGGGTTCCGGCAAACGGGCAATTCTTGCCAGCAAACCATGGCTGAACCCGCGCCCGATGCAGGCAGCTGTCTGCGCCACTTCCTTGATCGGCTGCAACCGGTCCAGACGCGCCATGAGACTGTCATGCAGCGTGGTGGGAATGGCGATCGTGCTCAACGGGCCGTTCAGTACGAAACGGTCGCCGTCCTGCATCACAGCGCCGGATTCCAGGATCGTCTTGGTCAGTTCCTCGACGAACAGGGGCACACCGTCAGTGCGCTGGGCGATGATCGCCATGATCTCGTCAGGCAGCGCCCTGCCACCAGTCAATTTCGCGGCAATGACGCCGATCTGGTCCTTGCCCAGGCGATTGAGTGCAAGACGAGTGACAATCGGGTTGCCGCCAAAGCCATATTCGAAGGTGGGGCGCGCTGTCGCCAGTATCATGATGGGCGCTTCAGCGATCTCATCCAACAGGGTTTCGAGAAGTTCCAGCGATGTCGGGTCTATCCAGTGCAGATCCTCATAGACCAGCAGGACAGGCTTTTTGGTCGCCTGGCGCACCAGCAGCCTGCCCAGGGCCAGCATGATTTGTGCACGCTGCTGGGCAGGAGTGAGGTCCGGTGCGCCGTATCGCACAGCGCCGTCGAGGCCCATCAGCGGTGCAATCAGTCTCAGCGTGGCGCGGTCCTTGCCCAGCAGGCTTTCGAGCTTGTCCAGCCGCGTTTCCGAACTGTCGGAATGTGCGAAGCCTGCGGCAAGCGCCATCTGCTGCGTGACCGGATAAAACGCGCTGTCGGCGTGATAGGGCGAGCATTGATAGGTCATGCGCACATGTTCATCCTGCGCAACTGCATCGATCACAGCCCGGGTGATGCGTGACTTGCCGATGCCCGCCTCGCCGCTGACGATCACCATCTGTCCCTTGCGTGCACGGGCCATGGCCCAGCGCTCGAGGATCAGTTCGATCTCCCGCTCCCGCCCGACAATGGGCGTCAGCGTTCCGGTCTGGCGCGCGGCAAAGCGGCTTTCCTGCGACACCTCGCCAATGACCACGAAGACCTCGACCGGCGCACCAATGCCCTTGAGTTCCTGTCCGCCCAGCGATCGAACCTGGTAGGCGCCGCCGAGCAGGCGGCGGGTCTCATCGGGCAGGACCAACTGATTCGGTTCGGCGAAACCCTGCAGGCGCGCTGCCAGGTTGGGCGTCTCGCCAACGACCGCGGCTTCCTGCGTTGCCCCACTGCCGATCAGGTCGCCCACGATCACCACGCCGGTGGCGATACCCACGCGCGTTGCCAGCGGTGTGCCGTCGGACTCTCTTGTGTTCTTCACGCTGTCGATGATCGAAAGTCCGGCACGAACCGCGCGTTCCGCGTCATCCTCATTGGCACGCGGCCAGCCGAAATAGCACAGCACACCGTCGCCCATGAACTTGGCCACGAAGCCCTCGTAGCGGCTCACGACACCGGCGACCGTGTTCTGGTAGCTGGTGATGACATTGCGCATGTCCTCGGCATCAATGCGTCCCGCCATCTCGGTCGAACCGACCAGATCGACGAACATCACCGTCAGATGCCGACGCTCGGCGTCTGAGGAAACTGCTGCGGTGACAGGGTTCTGGACGCCGCTTGATGCAACAGCATTCTCGGCTCCAACCGGCGGTTCTTCAGAACCGGCCGAACGCTGAATCGCCCCCCAGATTCTTCGGCGCGGACCAAGCGGCAGCCCAAGTTCCACCAGATCGGCCTCTGCCAGATCAGGCAGGGTTTCAAGATCGATCTCGGCCTCTGCAAACACCGACGCAAATCTTTCCAGGCCGAGCCCGGACAACCATTGATTGATATCCGACACGTCGCCCCCTTTCCGAGGGCGCCCGAGATTGCGTTTGCGGGTCAGTACCCAGTCGACGAGACAGTACATGATGCGGCCAAGGACAGGTAGCGCCGTATTGACCTTTTCCGGGCGCTCGATGTTCTGGCCATGATCCCGCAGTTCCGACTGGCAGGTGTTCGCACAATTCGGCCGTACGTGACCGGTCGCAGGCTCCATATGCGGCGATCCAAAGCGGCCGTCCTGTCCGCATTGCTGCCATACGCAAAGTTCTCGGACAGGATCGCAGGTACTGGTTCGAACTGCCGGATCCCGGGCACTCGATCATTCGTTCAACTGACAGAAGCGCATCGGCTCACCCCGCAACCCTTTGGTGACATCCCCGTGGGTGGCCGGGTGGCGAGTGAAAGGGTGCCGCAATATCGAACAGTGGGAAGCGCTAACTCCCACCGCCTCCGACAAAGCTTCTGACCAGGCTCTCCGCGACCAGGTTCCAGCCGTCGACGATGACGAAGAAGATCAGCTTGAACGGCAGCGAGATGATGATCGGGGGCAGCATCATCATGCCCATCGACATCAGCACGCTGGCCACGACCATGTCGATGACCAGGAACGGGATGAACAGCAGGAACCCGATCTCGAAGGCGCGTTTCAGCTCCGAGATCATGAAGGCCGGGACCAGCGCCTGGATCGGCGTGTTCTCCGGCGTCAGCCCCTCCGTGTCGATGCGCCCGATATCGATGAACAGTGCCAGGTCCTTCTCGCGCACATGGGCCAGCATGAAGGTGCGGATCGGGGCGATGGCGCGGGTCAGGCCCTCGCGCTCGTCCACTTCCTCGTTCAGCAGGGGCTGGATGCCGTCGTTCCAGGCGGCCTCGAACGTGGGCGCCATGATGAAGGCGGTCAGGAACAGGGCGAGGCTGATGATCACCACGTTCGGCGGCGTGGTCTGCACACCCATGGCGGAACGCAGCAGCGACAGCACGATGACGATACGGGTGAACGATGTGACGACAACCAGGATGGCCGGGGCCAGGCTCAGCACCGTCAGCATCAGGACAAGCTGCAGCACCCGCCCGGTGAAGCTGCCGCCTTCGCCGAGGTCGATGGACACGTCCTGTGCGAAGGTCGGGGTCGCCGTCAGCAGCAGGCATGCCGCGATCAGCAGGAGCAGGTGCCTCACGATTGCGCCCCCGTGCCGGCGGGGGGCGTGATGCCGGTCTCGATGACCGACTCGCCTGTGGGACCGACCACCAGCAGGTGTTCACGGTCATCACGGCGCACCAGAACCAGCTTGCGCCGGGTATCCAGGCTCTGCACCGCGACGATGCCGATACGGCCGTTGCCGCCGGTGACCTTGGGTGCCAGGCCATAGCGACGGGCCAGCCAGGCGGCACCGGCGATCATGCCGATGATCAGCACCAGCGCACCGAGAAATCTCATGTAATCCAGTATGTCCAAACCTGCGGGGCCTTCTGCCTTTGCCGCCCGGGGCCGCGCATCGCGGTGCCGGAGCGAACGGGATGGGGGCGGGAATTTCTCTCCCGCAGGCGCAATGTTTGAAGGTGTTTGGTTAACGATCCGATAACGCCGGGGCGCGATGGTGCAGACCGTCAGGCTGTCGGGACCGATCATTACCTTTCATTAATCTTCTCCGTTCATTCTTGGCCGGATCAATGAACCCGCTGCCCCTGAACCCCTCGTGGAAACCGCCCGATGCTGATGAAGGACATACCGGTATTCGCCGCCCTGACGCGCCAGATGGACTGGCTCGGCGCGCGGCAGAAGGTACTGGCCCAGAACATCGCCAATGCGGATACGCCGGGTTACAGCGCCAAGGACCTGAAGCCGCTGACGTTCGAGGAACTGGTGCACAAGCCGCAGGCGACCATGCGGACCACCAAGACGAACGCGGGCCACATCGCCCCGCCGGGTGAGGCCGATGATGCCTATGCCAGGGCGAAGGGCGAGAACTACGAATCGACACCATCGGCGAACTCCGTGGTGCTGGAGGAAGAAATCCTGAAAGTCAGCGACACGCGCATGTCCTACGACCTGGCCGTGTCGCTCTATCGCAAGCACATGCAGATGATGAAGACCGCCATTGGCGGTCGCGGCGGCTGATCGCTCAGTGGCTGAAACCGGGAGAGTCTGATGGACCTCGAAAAGACGATGATCACCTCCGCCTCCGGCATGCGCTCCCAGAGCGCCCGGATGCGGATCATTGCGGAAAACATCGCCAACGCGCACTCGACCTCCATGACGCCGGGCGCTGATCCCTATCGCCGCAAGATCATGACGTTCCAGCAGACCATGCATGCGTCGGGCGCGCCGACGGTGGAGATCGACAAGATCAGCACCGACCAGAAGCCGTTCGAGAAGAACTATGATCCGGGCAACCCCGGCGCGGACGCCAGCGGCTACGTCAAGCTGCCGAACGTCAATCCGCTGATCGAGATGGTGGACATGAAGGAGGCCCAGCGTTCCTACGAGGCCAATGTCACCGTCATCGAGAATGCCAAGGCCATGATGTCGCGCACGGTCGATCTGCTGCGCTGAAGCTGAACTCTCACTGAGACCCCAAATCGCACCCCCTTCAAGGAGCTTCCAGTATGGATGTCACGCTGCAGAACGCGGCCATGGCCTATGGCAAGGCCCTGAGCCGAGGCGGAGATGCGGACCCGAGCGGTTCGGACACCGGTATGGTCAGTGGCGCCCAGGGCGGCAGCTTTGCCGACATGGTGCGCGAGGCGGCAGAGAGCGCCGTCGGATCGCTGGAGAAGTCCGAGCAGGTTGCCATGTCGTCGAACGTCGACAAGGCCGGTCTGACTGATGTCGTCGTCGCGGTGAACAATGCGGAGATCGCATTGCAGACCGTGGTGGCCGTCCGCGACCGGGTCGTCGACGCCTACCAGCAGATCATCCGCATGCCGATCTGACGGGGGACTGACATGAGCCCCGTCGAAGTCGTCGACATCGGACGCAGCGCCATCTGGGTGCTGCTGAAGACCGCCGCCCCCGTCATGCTGATCGCCCTGGGCGTCGGCCTGGTCGTTTCCCTGTTCCAGGCCCTGACCCAGATGCAGGAAATGACCCTCGCCTTCGTGCCGAAGATCCTGGCGATCTTCATCGCGCTGGTGGCACTCGCCCCCTACATGATCGGTGAACTGACCGGTTTCATGGACCAGATCGCGCAGCGTATCGCCGAGTCCGGCCAGATCGCCGGATAGCGATCGTGCTGGCCGAAGTCCTGCCTGTCACGATCTTCTCCACCATGCTCATCTTCGCCCGCGTCGGCGCAATGATCATGGTGCTGCCGGGATTCGGTGAACCCTATGTGTCGCCGCGTGTCCGGCTGGGCATTGCGCTCGCCCTTTCCATCGTCCTTCAGCCCGTCCTTGTCGCCACGCTGCCGCCGATCCCGGAGCAGCCGGTCAGCCTGCTGCCCCTCGTGGCCGGGGAAGCCCTGATCGGCATCTTCATCGGCGGGGCCGCGCGGCTGCTGGTCACCGCCCTGCACGTGGCGGGCATCGTCATCTCCTTCCAGGCCAGCCTCGGCTTCGCGCAGTTCTTCGATCCGGCGCAGGGTGCCCAGGGGGCATTGCTGGGCAGCTTCCTCAGCATCATGGGCCTGGTGATGATCTTCATGGCCGACCTGCATCACATGATGATGTATGCGATCAGCGACTCCTACGTGCTGTTTCCGGCGGCCACCGTGCCCCCGATGGAGGATTTCGCGAAGACCGCCGCAGGCTGGGTCGCCAACAGTTTCCTGATCGGGGTGCAGATCTCCGCCCCCTTCATCGCCTATGCCCTGGTGCTCTATATCGGCATGGGCCTGGTCAATCGCCTGATGCCGCAGATGCAGGTCTTCTTCATCGTCATGCCGCTGCAGATCATGCTCGCCTTCGTCATCATGATGATGGCCCTGGGGGCCAGCATGATGTGGTTCCTGGACCACTTCGAGAACGGCCTCGCCATGTTCCTGGTGCAATAGGGGGAACGGATGGCCGGTGACGGGCAGGACAAGTGGGAAAAAACCGAAGAACCGACAGAACAGAAACTGCAGGAGGCCCGCAAGAAGGGCCAGGTCGCCAAGAGTCAGGAAGTCGGTCACTGGTTCATGATGATTGGTACCGCCGCGCTGCTGATGTTCATGATCGGCAATGCCGGGGCGATCCTGGTCGACAGCCTGCGCGCTTTCGTCGCCTCCCCGGACCGGATCATCGTCGATGCCGGGGCAATGCAGGGCCTGTTCAACGGTCTGGTCGGCAGCGTCGCCTACGCCGTGCTGCCGATCATGGGCGTGCTGGCGGTGCTGGCCGTCGTCAGCACGGCTGTGCAGCATCCGATCCAGCTCACGCCGGAGAAGATCAAGCCGGAGCTCTCCAAGATCTCCCCGATCGCCGGCCTGAAACGCCTCTTCTCCGTCAATTCACTGCTGGAGTTCGGCAAGGGAATCCTGAAGCTGACCCTTGTTGCCTTTGTCGCCTTCTCGCTGATCTGGCCAGACTTCGACATCCTGCCCCAGCTCATCGCCGTACCGCCCCTCGGCATTCTGGAATTCGTCCGCGGCGAAGCACTGACCATGGTCGGTGGCGTCATGGCGGTCATGACCGTGATCGCGGCGGCCGACTTCGCCTACCAGAAATGGAAGACACGGCAGGACCTGCGCATGTCCCGCCGCGACATCAAGGATGAGCAGAAGCAGTCGGACGGCGACCCGATGATCAAGCAGAAGATCCGTGCCATTCGCATGGAACGCTCCCGCCGCCGCATGATGGCCGCCGTGCCCGAAGCCAGTGTCGTGATTGCCAACCCGACACATTTTGCCGTGGCGCTGAAGTACGACATGTCTGCCTTGGCCGCACCGGTCTGCGTGGCGAAGGGTGTCGATCAGGTGGCGCTGAACATCAGGCAGGTCGCCGAGGAGAATGCGGTTCCGGTTGTCGAGAACCGGCCGCTTGCACGGGCCCTTCACGCGGTTGTGGAACTGGATGAGGAAATACCGCCGGAGCACTACAAGGCCGTGGCGGAAGTGATAAGCTACGTGATGAACCTGAGCCAGAGTTACAGCGGCGGGCGCGCACCCGCGCGGAGCATCCAGAATTGACCGACCAGATCAGCACACCGCCAGACCTGACCTCCGGGCAGGACCGTGCAGGGACCCGGCCACCGATGTTGGCACTCGCCATGGCCCTGCTTGGCATCCTGCTGGGTCTGCTGCTCGCCGCCGGTCAGCTCGATCTGAGCCGGGAGATCCTCGGCGTTCTGGTTTCCGCCCTGTTCATCGGCATGCTGCCGGTCATCTTCCGCCGCCGCAGCGTGCGGACTGCGGATGACAGGCGGGCGCACATGCCCCCGCCTGTGCCCGAAGTGACCGCAGCCGACATCCAGCCGGTGGAGGAACCGGTCGAACCCGAGACCGAGCCGCAGGAACCCGCGACCGTTCACCCCGAAGCCCCTCTTGCTGATCCGGATGAGATCGCGGAGCTCCGCCAGGCAATTGACCACGACCGGCACAACTTCGAGCGGTTCATCAGTGGTGCGCCGATCGGGATCATCGTTGTCACGCAGGACGGCAGCATCAATCGGGCCAATGGCGCGGTTGGACGCATGTTCGGCTCCAGGGGCAAGGAGATCGGCCGCAACTGGGTCGAGTTCGTCGACGAGAAGGACCGGGACGCCGCCCTGCTGCGACAGACGCAGTTGATGGAGGGGAATGACTCCGTTGAACCGGTGGAAGTGAAACTCGCCGGCAGTGCCGCCCGGGTGGCACGCATCCATGGCACCTGGCTGGATCGGGTCGACCATGAACGGGTTGTCGTGTTCTATCTCATCGACGCCACGGAACAGCGCAGTCTGGAGGCGCAGTTCGCGCAGAGCCAGAAGATGCAGGCCGTCGGGCAACTGGCTGGCGGTGTCGCACATGATTTCAACAATCTGCTGACGGCCATGATCGGCTTCTCCGACCTGCTGCTGATGCGTCATCCGCCGGGTGATCCTTCCTACGCCGATATCGTCCACATCAAGCAGAACGCGAACCGCGCGGCGGCCCTGGTGCGCCAGTTGCTCGCCTTTTCCCGGCGCCAGACCCTGCGCCCCAAGGTGCTGAACCTGACCGACGTGCTGGCCGACCTGTCGGATCTGCTGCGGCGCCTGATCGGGGAGCATCTGAACCTGCGCATCGTGCATGACCGCGATCTGGGGTTGGTCAAGGTCGACCAGGGGCAGATCGAACAGGTCGTGACGAACCTGGTCGTCAATGCGCGCGACGCCATGGAATCGGGCGGCACGGTATCGCTCGAGACCCGCAACGTGCGGATTGATGTGCCGGAACCGGTCGGCGACGAGATCATGCCCGTCGGAGACTATGTCGAGATCGCCGTCATTGATTCAGGGCACGGCATCTCGGCGGAGAATATCGCCAAGATCTTCGAACCCTTCTTCACCACCAAGGAAGTCGGGCAGGGCACGGGCCTCGGGCTGGCCACCGTCTATGGCATCGTGCGCCAGACCGGCGGCTACGTTCTGGTCGAGAGCAAGGTCGATGCGGGCACGACATTCCGCATCCTGCTGCCCCGGGTCGATGCGGACCCGGAGACCACGGGTGCCAGCAGTCGCCGCGCCAGCGTCGACCTCACCGGCCAGGGCACCATCCTGCTGGTGGAGGACGAGGATGCGGTACGCATGTTCGCGGTGCGGGCACTGCGCAACAAGGGCTACACGGTGCTGGAGGCCGACAGCGGCGATACCGCGCTGGAGATCATCAGCAAAGGTGAGCACGAGATCGACCTGATGGTCAGCGACGTGGTCATGCCGAACATGGATGGCCCCACCCTGATCCGCCGCGCGCGGGAGGTACGGCCCGACATCCGCGCCGTCTTCATCTCCGGCTATGCGGAAGAAGCCTTCCGCCGCAGCCTGGGCGAGGACCTGACCGACGTAGAGTTTCTGGCCAAGCCCTTCAGCCTGAAAGACCTGGCAGCCAAGGTGAAGGAACAGCTCGGCAGCTGATTCGGAGACAGCGCCCCGCTTGCAGGACGCAGATGCACCTTCGCCAATTCAGACGTGAACATTCATCGTACATATCGCATTTTTCCATCTACTTTCAATGAGTTGATGAAACCGCTTTGCAACGGGAACAAAAAGCGTACATTGAACGCAATTGCACCTGAAGAGCAGCCTGTGAAATAAGGAGCGGACCATGTCGCAATCAGCTTTGCGTCTCGTTGATAAGGAAGGTCGGAGCGTGTCAGACAAATCCAAGGCCCTTGATGCGGCCCTGAGCCAGATCGAACGCGCCTTTGGCAAGGGCTCCGTGATGCGCCTCGGCCAGCGGGAAGCCATGAACGTCGCGTCGATCTCGACCGGTTCCCTCGGCCTCGACATGGCGCTGGGCATCGGCGGCCTGCCGAAGGGTCGTGTGGTGGAGATCTACGGCCCGGAGAGTTCGGGCAAGACCACCCTGACCCTGCATGTCATTGCGGAAGCCCAGAAGAAGGGCGGCACATGTGCCTTCATCGATGCGGAACATGCGCTGGACCCGGCCTATGCGAAGAAGCTGGGGGTCAATATCGATGACCTGATCATTTCCCAGCCGGACACGGGCGAGCAGGCGCTGGAGATTGCCGACACGCTGGTGCGTTCCGGTGCCGTCGACGTGGTGGTGATCGACTCGGTGGCGGCCCTGGTGCCGCAGGCGGAACTCGAAGGCGAGATGGGGGACTCCCATGTCGGCCTGCAGGCGCGGCTGATGAGCCAGGCGCTGCGGAAACTCACCTCCTCGATCTCCCGCACCAACTGCATGGTTGTCTTCATCAACCAGATCCGCCTCAAGATCGGCGTGATGTTCGGCAGCCCGGAGACCACATCGGGCGGCAATGCGCTGAAGTTCTATGCCTCGGTCCGTCTCGACATCCGTCGTATCGGCGCGATCAAGAACCGCGACGACGTGGTCGGCAACCAGACCCGTGTGAAGGTGGTGAAGAACAAGGTGGCACCGCCGTTCCGCGTGGTGGAATTCGACATCATGTACGGGAGCGGCATCTCCAAGACCGGCGAACTGCTCGATCACGGCGTAAAGGCCGGTGTCGTCGACAAGGCCGGGTCGTGGTTCTCCGCCGGTGACCAGCGGATCGGTCAGGGCCGCGAGGCCGCGAAGCAGTTCCTTGCCGACAATCCCGATGTGGCGCTGAAGATCGAACAGCAGATCATGCATCACGCCGGACTGCTGACCGACGCCATGACAACGGGTCCGGAGCCTGATGATGATCTGGACAATGACGACGACCCCGACCTCAAGGCCGGGTGAGGTCCGCTCAGGGCGCTGCCCCCTGTCCTGTCCGGTGACGGACGGGGCGGGAGAGCGGTTCTGACCCCCACCATCATGCTGCAGGGCACCGGGTCCAGCGTGGGGAAATCCATGCTGGTCGCCGGGCTCTGCCGCCTGTTTGCCGATCGCGGCCTCCGCGTGCGGCCCTTCAAGCCACAGAACATGTCGAACAATGCAGCCGCGACCGATGACGGCGGCGAGATCGGGCGTGCCCAGGCCATGCAGGCCCTCGCCGCCCGTGTTCCCACCAGCGTGCACATGAATCCGGTCCTGCTGAAACCGGAGAGCGAGACCGGTTCACAGGTCGTGGTCCAGGGAAAGCGTTTCGCGACGGTCCGTGCACGCGAATATTCCGCCCTGAAGCCGCAACTGCTGACCCGCGTCATGCAGAGCTATCATCACCTCTGCACGGACGCCGACCTGATCATCGTGGAGGGTGCAGGCAGCACCGCGGAGGTCAATCTGCGGGCTGGCGACATCGCCAACATGGGATTTGCGGAGGCGGCCGATGTGCCCGTGATCCTGATCGGCGATATCGACCGGGGCGGGGTGATCGCACAGATCGTCGGCACGCATGCCCTGATCCCCGCTCCCGAACAGGCACGGATCAGGGGCTTTCTGGTCAACCGTTTCCGGGGTGACCCGAGCCTGTTTGATGATGGCCGCGACCTGATCGCTTTCCGCACCGGCTGGGCGGCTCTGGGGGTCATTCCATGGTTTCACGCGGCAAACCGGCTGCCGGCGGAGGATGCGATGGAGCTGGCCGGTCGCGCCCGGCACCGACAGGGCGCGTTCAGGATCGGGGTTCCGGCCCTGTCACGCATCGCCAACTTCGATGACCTGGACCCGCTGGCGGCGGAACCCGGCGTCGACCTGCAGATCATCCAGCCCGGAACACCGCTTCCCGCCGACCTTGATCTGGTGATCCTGCCCGGCTGCAAGTCCACCACCGGCGAACTGCGTTTCCTGCGCGCACAGGGCTGGGACATCGACATTCTCGCCCACGCCCGACGTGGGGGGCATGTACTTGGCCTCTGCGGTGGCTATCAGATGCTTGGCCGGTTGGTCCATGATCCGGACGGAATAGAGGGCACGAGCGGTACGGAAGAGGGTCTGGGCCTGCTGCAGGTCGAGACCATGATGCATCCGGCCAAGCAGACCAGGCCGGTCGAAGGGCTGCACCCTGCGTCAGGGTCCAGCGTGCGCGGTTACGAGATCCATATCGGCAGCACCGACGGCCCGGACCGGCAGCGGCCGTTCCTGCAGATCGGCGACAGGCCGGAGGGGGCGATGGACCGGTCCGGGCGGATCATCGGATCCTACGTGCACGGCCTGTTCCGCGATGACGCCTTCCGGCGGCACTTTCTCGACCACCTGGGCGCGGAGACGGACGGAACCCTGGATTTCGACGGCAGCGTCGATGCGACCCTGGATGCACTGTCGAAGCATCTGGCGGGGCACGTCGACATTGCCCGGGTCGCGGCGATCGCGGGCCTGGGATGACGGCGGCCGGCCCCGGATCGATTGCCCTATGCTTCAGCGGCTTCGGCAGCTTCGGCGCTGGCAACCTGTGCCCGCAGCGTATCCCCGATTTCCGGATGGCGCCGGATCAGGTCGCGGGCGTCATTGGCCTCCAGCATCATCAGTTGCACCGGCGTCTCCGCAACCGCTGACAGGATCTGATGCCCCAGGCGCAGGACGGACTCCGCCCCGAAGATGCCGCCCTCGATGACCGTATGGCTGCCTGTCGCGAACTCCACCGTGACGATGCCGTTGGCGACAAACAACAGTTCCTCCCACGGTTCGCTGCCACCCTGGATGATCGTCTCGTCCGACGCATAGCGCCGTGCCCGCATCATCCGCGAGATGCGCACGATCTCCCGCGCATTCAGATCCTCGAACAGCGGCACCTTGGCGACCATCGCTGGCGTCACCACGAACTGGCGCTGGTTGACCTCCTGCGAGAAGCCCATGGCGATGATGCCCAGCGGCAGGGCGAACATGCCCAGACCAAACAGCATGACCACGCCGCCGATCAGCTTGCCGTACAGGGTCACCGGCACGATGTCGCCATATCCAACGGTGGTGAGCGTCGCCAGTGACCACCACATGGCGGCGGGTATCGACCCGAACGCTTCGGGCTGGGCATGGCGCTCGGCATGATAGATCGCCGTCGAGGAAATGATCAGCAACCCGAACATGATCAGCAGCGATGCCAGCAATGCCCGACGCTCGTCATAGAAGACGCGCTGCAAGGTCATCAGCGCCGAGGAATATCGCATGAGCTTCAGGAACCGGAGCAGCCGCAGCACCCGCAGCACCCGCAGATCCGCCCCGAAGAAGATCGCCAGATAGAAGGGCAGGAAGGCGACCAGATCGATCATGGCGCCAAAGGAAAGCGCGTAGCGAACACGGCTCATGACTGGCCCATGCCGTTTCAGTGACGGATGCTCGGGCGCCACCCAGATCCGCACGATATATTCGGCCGTGAAGATGATCACCGAGATCACCTCGAACACCATGAACTCGAAGCCGAACCGGTCGTGCAGGGACGGCACCGTTTCCAGCACCACGGCGGCGATGTTCAGGGTGATCAGAACGATCAGGAACCGGTCGAAGAGAAGGCTGAGCCGATCACCGGGACCGGCCTCCTCGACAATCTCGAAGGTTCGGTGGCGCAGGCTGACCTCGTCACGCTGCGCCACCATGTTGCTCAGGCCCCCGAGGCGGCCTCGGCGAGTGCGGCTTCCACCGCACTGATCGCCGCTGCGGCAGAGGCACCATCCGGCCCGCCGCCCTGCGCCATGTCAGGCCGTCCGCCGCCGCCGGTGCCGCCAATGGCCCCGACACCGGCCCGGACCAGGTCAACCGCGCTCAATCTGCCCTTCAGGTCGTCCGTCACACCGACAACCAGCGCCGCCTTGCCATCGGTCACCCCGACCATGGCATAGACACCGGAGCCGCCGGATTTCATCTCGTCGACCATGCCCTTCATGTCGCGGGCGGAGATACCCTCGGCGACCTGGCCGATGAAGCGGATACCGCCCACATCCTTCGCCGCGGGACCGTCGCTGGCCGCACCGCCGCCCATCGCGGCCTTCTTGCGCACGTCGGCCAGCTCACGCTCGAGCTTCCGCCGCTCCTCCAGCAACTGCTTCACCCGCGCAGGCGCCTCGCCCGGCGTCGCCTTCAGCGTTCCGGCAATCTCCCTCAGCGCCTGTTCCTGCTCACTCAGATATTCGAACGCGGCGGCCCCTGTCAGCGCCTCGATCCGGCGCACACCGGACCCGACCGCCCCCTCGGAGACGATGCGAAACAGGCCGATGTCCCCGGTACGGCGGACATGCGTGCCGCCGCAAAGCTCCGTCGAAAGCGTCGGTTCGTCCGATGGTCCCATGGAGACCACACGGACCTCGTCGCCGTATTTCTCGCCGAACAGGGCCAGCGCACCGGCCTCCACCGCCGCATCAGGCGTCATCAGGCGGGTCGACACTTCGCCATTGCCACGGATCATGGCGTTCACATCCGCCTCCACGCCCGCAATCTCCTCGCCCGTCATACCCTTCGGATGACTGATGTCGAAGCGCAGGCGCTCCGGCGCCACCAGCGACCCCTTCTGGGAAACATGATCGCCCAGCCGGTCCCGCAGCGCCTTGTGGAGCAGGTGCGTCGCCGAGTGGTTGGCCCGCAGGCGGTCCCGCCGGTCCCTGTCCACGACGGCGCGGACCACATCGCCGACCGCCAGGTCGCCACCACTGACCTGCCCGATGTGGACATGCAGATCGCCGACCTTCTTCGCCGTATCGGTCACTGCAACGACGATACCGCCTTCGGTGGTCAGCGTTCCGATGTCGCCCATCTGGCCGCCGGACTCACCATAGAACGGGGTCTGGTTCAGAACGATCATGGCTTCCGTGCCGTTCGCGGCCGTGGCCGTCTCGGCCCCGTCCACGATGATGGCCTCAACCCTCGCCTCTGCCGCCGTCGCGTCGTAGCCCAGGAACTCCGTTGCCGCGACCCGGTCGCGCACCGCGAACCAGACCTTCTCCGTCGCTTCCCCGCCGGACCCTGCCCAGTTCTGCCGTGCGGCCTCCCGCTGCTTCTCCATGCTGGCGTTGAAACCGGCCGTATCCACGGGACGTCCCTGGCCGCGCAGGATGTCCTGCGTCAGATCAAGCGGGAAGCCATAGGTGTCGTAGAGGCGGAACGCCACGTCACCGGGCAGGGCCTGCCCCTCGCCCAGTTCATCAACCGCGTCGCCGAGCAGCTTCAGTCCACGCTCCAGCGTCTGCTTGAACCGGTTCTCCTCCAGCTTCAGTGTCTCGGTGATCAGCGCCTCCGCACGCTGCAGCTCGGTGAAGGTGCTGCCCATCATCCGCACCAGTTCCGGCACCAGCCGGTACATCAGCGGGTCGCGGCAGCCGATCATGTGCGCATGGCGCATGGCGCGGCGCATGATCCGGCGCAACACATAGCCCCGACCGTCATTGGTCGGCAGCACACCGTCCGCAATCAGGAACGCACTCGCCCGCAGATGGTCCGCGATGACGCGATGGTGCACCGCGTCCGGCCCATCGGGGTCGCTGTTGGAGAAATGCGCCGACTGCTCGATCAGGTTGCGCAGCAGGTCGGTTGCGTAATTGTCATGCGTCCCGTTCAGGGTCGCCGTCATCCGCTCCAGCCCCATGCCGGTATCGATCGACGGGCGCGGCAGGCTGTTGCGGGTTGCCGCGTCCACCTGCTCGTACTGCATGAAGACCAGATTCCAGATCTCGATGAAACGGTCACCATCCTCGTCCGGACTGCCCGGCGGGCCGCCCGGAATATGGTCACCGTGATCGAAGAAGATCTCGGAACAGGGACCGCAGGGTCCGGTATCCCCCATCGACCAGAAATTGTCTGAGGTCGGGATGCGGATGATCCTCTCATCGGACAGGCCCGCGATCTTCTTCCACAGCGCCGCCGCCTCCTCGTCCTCCGAATACACGGTGACCAGCAGGCGGTGCTGTGCCAGCCCGTATTCCCGGGTAACCAGGTTCCAGGCCAGTTCGATCGCCTGGTCCTTGAAATAGTCACCGAAGGAGAAATTCCCCAGCATCTCGAAGAACGTGTGATGCCGCGCCGTGTAGCCGACATTGTCCAGGTCGTTGTGCTTGCCGCCTGCACGCACGCACTTCTGCGACGTGACAGCCCGGCTGAAATCACGCTTCTCCTGCCCCGTGAAGACGTTCTTGAACTGGACCATGCCAGCATTGGTGAACATCAGTGTCGGGTCATTGTGCGGCACAAGCGGTGACGATGGCACATGGGTGTGCCCGTTGCGCGCAAAGTAGTCGACAAACGTCGAACGAATTTCGTTACCGCCAGCCAAGGGAACCTCTGTCTCGTTGCAGGGGGGCATCGCAGCCCCGGTCTCGCATCTGTGGAAGACCGCGCCAAAATGCGGCCCGGAGCGTGGAACCGCTCCAAATTCGTTTTCTAACCTGTTGTTTTCCGGGAACTATTTCTTCCCACAACCGAGTTAATCTGGCGAGCGGGCGTTCCTCTGTCAAGCCAGCCGCCAGAGGCAGGAATCCATACGGGGTTAACACAATCTTAGTGCGGTCATACTACCACTCGACTGAGTTGGATTCCGACCCGCGCGTCATGTGGTGCACAATGCCCAAAGTTGCCCTGAAGAACCGAATAAAGGCCTGGTGGGATGGCTATCCGATTGATGCGCAGTCGGGTGCGGTAAGCGGCACCGGGCGTCGCGACACGGAAGTCATTCGCCGCCACTGCCCGTATGGCCCCCTGGCCGATACGCATGGGCTGCTGTTCGGTCAGGGCTATCACCAGCCGGGCGGGACCGATTTCCTGTTTCGCATGATCGGCACCCATGTGCCATTGCAGGAACAGAAGGCCCTGGTGCTGGGCTGTGGTTCCGGTGGCATGTGCCGTGATCTGGCGGAACGATTCAATCTGCGGGTGGAAGGACTGGACCCTGACCGCGAACTGCTGCGGTGCGGCATGGAGATGATCCGCGACACGATGCGGGGCAAGGCCGTGCGACTGGGGCCCATCGACCTGAAGCACATGGATTTCGGGTTCGCGAAATACCAGCTGGTGGTCGCGCGGGAGATCCTGCACACGCAGGCTGACCGGCACGAGATCTACAGCCGGGTGGAGAAGATCCTGCGACGGACCGGCAGGATGGTCTTCACCCAACTGGTGGCAGACGACGACGCCGACACCGACGACCTCTCACTTGATCTGCGCACGTCCCTCGAACCGACGGACTACGTCTATCTGACACGCGAGGAGGAGCGGCGTTGCCTGATCGAGGCGGGTCTTGACGTCGCCCTGGAAGAGGACGTCACCGACGAACTGCTGAAACACACGATCAGCGTCTTCGCGGACTGGCAGCGCGCGGTCGAGACCATGGCATCCTATATCGAACAGCCAACGATGCTGCAGGAACTGGTGCGGATCGTCGACCACTGGCAGCGTCGCTCCGACGCGATGAAGAGCGGCAACCTGCGCGTGGTCCTGTTCCACGCCGCCAAGCGTACAAATGAACTTGTCGCGGAACCGCCGGAATCAGCCTGACGTATTCTTGCCGCAACTGCTGCAGGACTTGCCCTCCGGCGTATAGGCGCCGCAATTGCCGCACTGGATCAGATTGACGGCATTTTCCCTGGCCGGCGTCTGGCCAGACGTGTCACTGGTCCCCGACCGGCTGCTCCGTTTGCCGCCAATGGCGCGGAAGCCGTAGATGACGACGGCCACCACTGCGACCAGGATCAGTATCTTCATCCACATGGCGCAGCCCCCATCACCGTTCCACCCGCCGCACGAATACCGTCCGGCCTTCCACGACGGTGCGGACAGCGTGGCCCTGCATGGGCCGCTCGTCAAAGGGCGAATTCTTGGACTTGGAACGGAACTTCTTGCTGTCGACGACCCAGGGCGCACCGGGATCGAAGATCACCAGATCCGCCGGGTGGCCCGCCTGCAGGATACCACAGTCCAGACCCAGCAGGCGCGCCGGATTGCAGGTCATGCAGGCCAGCACGGAAAGCAGCGGCACATCCTCGCTCATGTGCAGCTGCAGCCCCAGCGCCAGCATGGTTTCCAGCCCCGCGGCACCGAAGGCCGCCTGCTCGAACGGCTGACGCTTGGCCTCCGGGTCCTCCGGCGCATGTCCCGACGAGATCACGTCGATGGTCCCGTCGCGAATGGCCTCCACCACCGCGCGGCGGTCATCCTCCGAACGCAGAGGCGGCGAGACCTTGGCAAAGGTCCGGTAGCCGTTGACCTCATTCTCGTTCAGGGCGAAGTAATGCGGCGCTGTCCCGCAGGACACCGGCAGGCCTTCCGCCTTCGCCCGGCGCATGGCGTCGAGTGCCTTTGCGGTCGTCAGATGCGCGGCGTGATAGCGGGCACCCGTGATTTCCACCAGGCGGATGTCACGCTCCAGCATGATCGTCTCCGCGGCTGTCGGGATACCCTTCAGCCCCAGCCGGGTGGCCAGTTCACCTTCGTTCATCGCGCCGTTGCGGGCCAGCGACGGTTCCTCCACATGCTGCACGATCAGCACGTCGAAGGCCGTCGAATAGCTCAGTGCCCGGCGCATCACGGTGGCATCGGCAATGGCCCGGTCGCCGTCCGTGAAGGCCACCGCACCGGCTGCCTGCAACAGGCCGAATTCCGTCAACTGCTTGCCGTTCAGTCCCTGGGTCGCGGCGGCGAAGGGACGGATGTGGACATCGGAGCCTTCGTTGGCGCGCCGATGCACATATTCGACCAGCGCCACGTTATCGATCACGGGCTCCGTGTTCGGCAGGGTGCACAGCGTCGTCACGCCCCCGGCACGGGCCGCGGCGGCTGCACTCTCGAAGCTTTCCTTGTGCTCCGCCCCCGGCTCCCCGATCCGCGCGTGCATGTCCACCAGGCCGGGCGCCAGGCACAGGCCATCCAGATCGATCACTTCCGTCCTGTCGGGTACCCGGTTGGGGAAGATGTCGGGACCAACAGCCGCGATCAGCCCATCCTCGATCAGGACATGACCAACCTCGTCACGGCCACTGGCGGGGTCGAGCAGGCGGGCGTTCAGATATGCCAGGCGTTGCTCAGGCATCGCCACCATTCCCGTTTCCGCCTCCGGCGACCAGAAGGCGCAACACGGCCATTCGAACTGCCACACCCATCTCGACCTGCTCCCGGATCACACTGCGGTGGATATCGTCCGCGACCTCGGTATCGATCTCCACACCCCGGTTCATCGGTCCCGGATGCATGATCAGCGCATCGGGCTTGGCGTGCGACAGCTTCTCGTGATCCAGGCCATAGAAATGATAGTACTCGCGGACGGAGGGCAGGAAGGACCCCTGCATCCGCTCCCGCTGCAGGCGCAGCATCATGACCACGTCGACATCGCGCAGCCCGCGCCGCATGTCGGTGAAGGCCTCGACACCCAGACGCTCGATCCCGCTGGGCAGCAGGGTCGGCGGGGCGATGACCCGCACCCGCGCGCCCATCGTGTTCAGCAGGTAGATGTTCGATCGTGCAACGCGGCTGTGCATGACGTCGCCGGCGATGGCGACCGTCAGCCCCTCCAGCCGGTTGAGTCTGCGCCGGATGGTCAGCGCGTCCAGCAGAGCCTGGGTCGGATGCTCGTGCTGGCCGTCACCGCCGTTGACCACCGCGCAATCCACCTTCTGCGACAGCAGCGCGACCGCGCCGGAGTCCGGATGGCGGACCACCAGCACATCCGGGTGCATCGCGTTCAGTGTCATGGCGGTGTCGATCAGGGTCTCGCCCTTCTTGGTCGACGAGGCCTCGACGGACATGTTGATGGTGTCCGCGCCCAGCCGCTTGCCAGCCAGTTCGAAGGACGTCCGGGTCCGGGTCGAGTTCTCGAAGAACAGGTTGATCTGAGTCCGGCCCTGAAGATCGCGCAGCTTCTTGTTGTCCTGCCGGTTCAGTTCGATGAACTGCTCCGACAGGTCAAGGATGCACTGGATGTCGGAACGGGAAAGCTCCTGCATCCCCAAAAGGTGCCGATGGGGGAAAGGAAGATCGGGTAAGGCGTCCGGTGCTTTCATCGGCGGCGAACAATAGGCACGAACAGGGATCGTGCAAGCCCTATCCGCCATGCACCCGGAATCCCGAACGGTTTCGCGCTGTCGGCGCCGTCACACGACCGCTAGAATGGAGCGCGAATCGTCAGGAGTGGGGTGACGGTCAGGTCATGTTGGTACTGGTTTCAAACATTCTTCGGATGCCCGGGCGCCTTCTGGATCGGCTGCTGGTCCCGGTCTCCACGGCTGTCGTGTTACTGGCGGCGCTCTCGCTCCAGGTACAGGCCCAGGACACGGCAGGAACCGCGTCGTTGAGCGGCACACAGATTCTCGATGCCTTCGACACGGCTGCCTTCGGTCCGGCCGACCGTCCCGATCCACACCTCTACCGCTGGTCGAACGACAAACCGGTCACCGTTCGGATGACAGGTGACGCGCCTGCCCGGTTCCGGCAATGGACGGAGGCGCAGATTGAACGCCTGGCAGCGCTGACCGGACTTCAGATCAGCACGACGCAGGGGATCGGCGCGGATGTGATCATCGCCTTCGTACCGCGCTTCGATGAGGTGCTGGACGGACACTACAATGATCTGCTGGACCGCTTCGTCGCCTCCGACAGCCGGCGCGACAGCCTGTTGTCGGGCTACAGGGCCGCCGGCGCGGTCTGCGCCGGGCAGGTCAATGCGCGCGGCACCCACCTGGCGGAGGCAATCGTCTTCATCCCGATAGACAGGATGGCGCCGGTCGCCCATGCCTGCATCGTCTCGCAACTGTCGCGGATCATGGGCCTGCCGTTCGCACTGCCCGGTGATCAGCCGTCAACCTTGGCGATCGACAGCCCGCATGCGCATCTGACGGAGCTGGATCACACCATGCTGCGCATGCTCTATCACCCGCGCATGCGTGCGGGCATCACGCGCAGCGACGCCCGGATCGTTGCGCTCTCGATCCTGCCGGAAATGCGATCAGACGACTGACGCCAGGCACAGCCCTCGGGACACTTAGATCCTGGGCTGTTCCGTCTGTCCGGTGCCCCCTGCGCTGGTTCGCCTGAAGCGGCTGCCACGCTTCTCCCGCGTCATCTTCTGACGCTGGGCGCGACGGGCTCGGAACCTCTCGATGAAGCGCTTCGACCAGACGTAGCCGATCCAGGAAAAGAATATGGCCCAGGGCACCGAGCCCAGGAACAGCGGGATGCCCCAGATATCGAACAGCGTCAGCGTGCCAACCCAGAGCGCCTCGACAAAGCCGGTGTCCGCCGAGGCGATTGCCGTCAGTTGCGCGGTGAACTGATCCAGTCCGATCCCGCCAAGCTCGTCAAACCGCCCAAGCATGAGCTGGCCGGTCAGCAGGAAGCCATAATAGATCGGTCCGATGGTGAAGATGTTGGTGATCCAGACCCATGCAAAGGCAGAGATCGCGTGAAAGTGGAACCTTGGCCCGGCGGCCTTCGCCAGCATCCAGATCAACAGCACCAGAACGAGTTGCACGCCCACAGTCGGCGTGAAGGCAACAGCCAGCCCGACCGCGACGCCACGGGCGACATGTTCGGCCGGCGCCTGTCCGCGTTTCAGGGGCACGATCAGTCTCATCCGGGTCAACCGACCCAGGTTCGTTACCAGTCCACGTCTCTCGCGTGAGGGTTCATTCACCGTCACATTTCCCCTGGGGCCAACGAAAAGGCCCGCAAAACTAGATACTGTCCCACGGGCTTGCACCCGCAATCATGGACCGCAGATGCCCTACAAGGGAGACTGCATCGGTCCCATCCGCAAAAATGTCGCGCAGGCTGCGAACACCTTCCGATTTCGACAGCTTGCGTCCCCGCACGTCCTGTACCAGCCGATGATGAAGATAATGTGGCCTCGGCAGATCAAGAAGTTTCTGCAACAGAACATGGACGGATGTCTGATGGAACAGGTCACGTCCCCTGATGACATGGGTAATGCCCTGGGCGGCGTCATCCACGGTCACGGCAAGATGATAACTGGTGCCGATGTCGCGGCGGGCCAGCACCACGTCGCCCAGCCCCTCGCCCGCCCAGCGCTGCAGGCCGGCCTGTTCGTCCTGCCATGTGACCGGACCGGTCAGGCCAAGCGCATGCCGTAGACGCAACCGCCAGGCGGGCACCGCACCGTCGGCCAGCCGCGCATCGATCTCGGACGGGCCAAGCCCGGCGCAGGTGCCGCCATAGATCAGCCCGTCGAAGCCCTTCCCCGGCGAGGCCTCGGCCACCTGTCGCCGGGTGCAGAAACAGGGATAGACGAGTTCCCTCGCCTGCAGGTGTTCCAGCACCGTGGCATAGGTGCGCATCCTGTTGGACTGATGCCAGACCGGTCCCTCCCAGGTGAGGCCCAGGGACCCGAGATCAGCCAGGATGGCGTGGACGAACTCGGGGCGGCACCGGGTGTGGTCGATATCCTCGATCCGCAACAGGAACTGTCCGTCGACCGCCCGTGCCCGATCATGCGCCAGCACGGCGGACAGGGCGTGCCCGACATGCAGGTATCCGGTCGGGCTGGGCGCAAAACGGGTCACGAAGCTCATGCGCGCCATTCCGGCAGCAGTTGCACGGCGTTGCAATCGGTAACGATACCCTGGCCGGTAGCATGGTAGCATCCGCAAGATGTGAAGAGCGTTTGCTGGAGCGCGGTAGATGAACCGACAGATGGAGGCAGCCATAGCGACCGTCCGGTTTGGGATGGGTGCCCGACCGAACGAGATCAGCGACGCCCTGTCCGATCCACGGGGCTGGCTGGCGGCGCAGATTGCAAACCCGGCCCCGGTTTCCGCCGAGATGACTTCTCTCGAACCTTCGCATCAACTGGTCAGCCAGCTTCAGGTCGCGATCCGCAGTGAAGGCGTCTCCGGCGTGATCTCGCTGCTGCGGAATGTCTATCGTCCCCAGTATGTGCGCGAAGCCATTGTCCGGAGCGGGCAGGCGGTCACCACGTCCACTTCGTTCCACGAACGCTGGGTGCGTTTCTGGTCCGATCATTTCACGGTTACCGGCAAGAAACCCGTGATCGTCGGTCTGGCAGGTGGGTTTGAGAGGGAAGCCATTCGTCCCAACGTCGGCGGCCGGTTCGTAGATCTGCTACTGGCCGTCATCCAGCATCCCGTCATGATCCTCTATCTCGACAACGCCAGGTCCTTCGGCCCGAACACCCCCGCCGCACGCTACAGCGACGGCGGTCTGAACGAGAACCTGGCACGGGAGGTACTTGAACTGCATACGCTGGGCGTCGATGGTGGCTACGAGCAGTCGGATGTCCGGTCACTCGCTCTCATGTTGACCGGATGGAGTCTCAGCCCCGCCGACGGCCATGGGTCGGGTGGAGGGTTCCATTTTCATGCAACAGCCCACGAGCCCGGTGACCGTCACCTCATGGGCGTCGGCTATGCTGATGACGGGATCGGCCAGGCAGAGCGGGCCTTGCGCGATCTCGCTGCTCATCCGGCAACGGCCCGGAACATTGCAAGGGAACTCGCACGCCATTTCGTTTCGGACCGGCCTGCGCCGGAGATTGTCGCCCGCCTGAGCCGGACGTTCATCGAAACAGAGGGCGATCTGACACAGATGGCTCTTGCCCTGATCGAAATACAGTCGGCCTGGATACCCCTGACCAAGCTGAAGACACCTGACGAGCTTGTCATCTCTGCCCTGCGCGGTATCGGGGCGAAGGGGGCCAACCGTGGCGTGCTGAATGCGTTGGTGGAACTGGGACAGCGCCCGTGGATGGCCCCGTCACCGAAGGGCTGGCCGGATACGGCGGAGGCCTGGATCACCCCGGACCGGGCACTCAGGCGTGTCGATTTCGGAGCCGCCATGGCGGAACGGATGGCCCCCCTTCCGAAAGACCCCATGATCCAGGCCAGGGACATGATGGGTGAGTTGTATGGCCAAGACACGATGATGGCGATCAGCCGGGCCGAGAGCCCGCGTCAGGCGCTGGCGCTGGCGCTCTCGGCCCCTGAATTCCAACGGAGATAACCTCAATGCCGGACCGCCGCTTCGATATCTCGCGCCGCAGGCTGCTGAAATTCAGCGGTGCCTCGGCCCTGGCTTCCATTTCCGGTCGATCACTCGCCACGACAGGACCGGACCCGCGCTTCCTGATGATCATCCTGCGCGGCGGGGCGGATGGGCTGAGCATGCTTCCGCCAACAGGCGACCCGGATCTGGCGGACATTCGCGGCAGACTAAGCGCCTTTCCGACGCTTCCGCTGGACGGCTTCTTCTCCCTGCACGGCGCCATGCCGACCATCGGCGAACTCTGGAAGCAGCAGCAACTCATCGGATTTCATGCCATCTCCACCCCCTATCAGGATCGGAGTCACTTCGACGCGCAGAACGTACTGGAGAGCGGGCTTGCCCGCCCCGACGGTTCCGCCGACGGATGGCTCAACCGCGCCCTTGCCCTGCGCCCGGACAGCGCCCGTCGCGGACTGTCGGTTGGCGCGGGAACGCCGCTGATCATGCGCGGTGCGGCACCTGTCGGATCCTGGGCACCGTCACAGTTGCCGGTCGCGGACCCGACACTGGTGGACCGTCTGGTGCCACTGTGGGCCAATGACCCGCTGCTGGCCAGGATGCTGCCACAGGGGCGGGAGTTGCAGGCAATGACCGGCGGCATGGGCGGAGACCCCAATTCCGGTCGCATGGCCGGTCTGCTGGAACAGGTCGGCCAGTTGATGGCGCGCGCGGACGGACCACGTATCGTTGCCATGGACAGCGACGGCTGGGACATGCATGGCACGCTGCTGTTCCACATGAACCGACTTTCCGCTGATCTGGATCAGGGGATCGCGCGGCTGCGGGCCAAGCTCGGCGACGCCTGGTCGCAGACCGTGGTGCTGATCGCCAGTGAATTCGGTCGAACAGTGGAGCCGAACGGAACCGGGGGCTCGGACCATGGCATCGGCGGTTCGGCCCTGCTGCTGGGCGGAGCGGTCCGGGGCGGGCGGATGATCGCTGACTGGCCCGGCCTGCGTCCGGCAGACCGCGTCGCGGCGCGGGACCTGCGTCCGACCAGGGATCTGCGGGACGTCTTTGCAGCAGCACTTGCCGATCATCTTTCCTACAGCCCGACGGAAATCAGTGAGACCATCCTGCCTGGTTTCGCCGCCGCGAACAGGACGCCGGAGATGTTTCACCGCACACTTTGACAAGTGGCATCAGCCATTCGTCCGGGCTAGGCTCGGGTGCGGTGCAGCGAGGCAGGTCTGGGGCGATGCAAACACCTGAAACGAAGCGGAAGAATGAATGGGTCGTGCTGTTCGTGGCGAACAGCGACGAGACCCAGATCGACCGGACCCTGATGGCCGCCTGGTCGGTGCGCCAGCATTTCACGGACGTCCCGATCGCCGTCGTGACCAACCGTCCGACCCACAGGCTCTGGCGCACGGCTGTCTTCAACATCGTCATTTCCATGGCCGATGATCCGTCCGCCAGTGTCGCCACCTGTTGCCGCCGCGCCATGGATCGCGAGATCTTTGATCGTGCCTTCTACGTCAACTCCCACTGCCGCCTGCGCTCCGGGTCGGTCGGAACCCTGATGAAACCGCTGGCACAACCCGGGATCGATGTGACCCTGTTGCCGTCGGAAGGCGCGGAAGCCATGCAAGACGGCATCATTGGCCTGCACAACAGTGACGGGGGCCGCGCCTTCCTGGACAAGTGGGCCGCGAGCATCGGTGAAGGCGGCGGCCTGCCCGCCGCGGTGGGAGACAATGCGGGCTTCACCGCGGGCGTCTTCGACAGCGTCTGGACACCGGAAGTCGCCACCGATCCGGAGAAGCTGCCGGCAGTGGAAGTCCGACAGGGCAACGCGCGCCGACTGCAGGGGGAAATGCTGCTGTTTGCATTGCACAGGCTTGTCTCCGGCGACCTGAAGCGAGCGGCAACGGTCTATGCCCGCGTCGCGCTGCGGGCCGAGCCGTCCCTGGTCCAGCTTGGTTCGGCACGGCTGGTCCCGCACCTGCGCCGTCGGTTCCCGGAGAAGGTGAGCGGCATCGGCGCGGAGGGCAGGAAGAAGCTGGAGGAGATGCTGAACCACGCGGCGGAAGGCGACCCGGCGGGCAACCTGCTCGCCATCGCGGCCCTGCATCTGGAAATGGATCAGCCGAAGACCGCCGTCACCGTGTTGCGTCTGATCTCGCGAATGCGCTTCAGGAAGCCCGTGCCCGTCCCGGACTGAGCGGCCCGGTGATCATTGATCAGCCCGGCTTGCGCCCCGTCACCCGCGTCAGTGTCTGCGGAATGAACTCCGTCGCGCTGATCCCCTCGAACCCGGCGCTCTCCAGATAGCCGACGCACTCGGCAATCGTGTGGGCATGCCCGATCGAGTGCGGTATCGCCTCGTAGAGTCCCCACATCGCAGGGGCGATCGGCCCCATCCGGTCATCGTCCAGCATCTCGCCGATCAGATGGTACTCGCCGCCGGGCTCCAGCGCGTCGAATACCTGTGCCACGACACGGGTCCAGGTTTCGCGGTCATAGATCGGCAGGTTCGAGGCCTGGATCGCAACGTCGCAACCGGACGGCAACGGCCCCCGCGTGAAGTCGCAGGATTCCGCCGTGACCCTGTCGGACACACCATTCTCCGCAATGAATTCCCGCGCCACGGTCACGACCGGCGGCAGATCGAGCACCACCGCACTGATCCCGGGCCAGGTCTGGGCGGCGATGATGCAGTAGGCACCGGAGCCGCCGCCGAGATCCATGATGCGCTTGCGGCCGGTCAGATCGACTTCCCGATGGAACTTGCGGGCCGCGCCCATGCCGATGGAATAGGTGGCCTTGTGATAGGCGCGCGCACTCTCCACCGTCAGGTCATCGTACATGCCCAGCGGCTCGGTCTTCTGCTCCTTCAGGATTTCAGAAAGCCTGCCCCAGTCGCCCCAGCTCTCCCGCATGAAGGTCATCCAGGGACCCGCGTAGCTGCGCTCTCCCTCCACAAGGAAACGCGCCACATCGGGGGCGTTGGCGTAGGTGCCGTCCGCATCCCGTGTCACCAGCTCCATCCCCGCCAGGGCATCCAGCAGCCGCTCGCCGTTCAGTGCACCGATCCCCACGGCCTCACCCAGCTTCGCGATGGTATTCGCGCCTGCCGCGATCTGCGTGAAGACCCCCAGATCGATGGCCGCATACATGGCGCCCGTCTCCCAATAGGCCTTCGAGATGCGTTGCAGGCGTACGGTATCCACCCGTTTCTCAGTCATTTTTTGAACCTCCCCTATCTTGTCTTCGGCAAATCCTTCGGAAAAACCGTCGCGATGGCCCCCAGTATCAGGCCGGTCGCCAGCAGCTCCGGCAGCCCGAGCGGTTCGTCCAGCAGGATTGCCGAGGAACCAAGCCCGACCAGAGGCACCAGCATGACAGACAGCGATGCCGTCTTCACCGGCAGGCGTTTCACCAGCCACAGATAGGCGGCCACACCGAAGACCTGCGCAATCAGGCCGGCATAGAGCGTTGCCGCTGTCGCCTGCCAGGATACCGGTTGCAGGACCAGCAGGTCAGGTATGGCCAGCAGCGTGATCGGTGTCGCGCCCACCACCATCTGCCAGCTCATCACCGTCAGATGCGGCACGCGCCAGGTATTGTACTTCTGCCAGACGGTTCCGAAGGCAAAGCAGAGCGATGCCGCCACCATGACCAGGGCACCCAGGGGCGCCTCACCCAGCCGCTTGGCCTCGTCCCCCATCAGGACGGCCAGCCCGGCCATGGCCAGGACCAGACCCAGAATGCGCCAGCGCGTCACCTTCTCGCCCAGCAGCGGAATACCCATCAGAAAGGCCCAGACCGGCATGGTATAGGCGATCAGCGATGCGCGACCGGCCTCGATCAGGGTCACGCCGACCGCCGACAGGTACAGCCAGGCCCCGACATTGAACAATCCGGCAACGATCAGGGGAACCCAGTGGTCACGGGGGACGCGCAGGCTGTGCCCGGCGATCCGTGTCACGATCAGCATGGTGATCGCGGCCAGCACCGAGCTGATGGCACGGAAGCTGAGAACCGACATCTCCGCCACGGCGATCTTCATGAAGGGCCAGAGCAGGCCCCAGACCAGAATCAGCAGCACGAAGATCATCAGACTGAAGGAACGCGACGCCGCGTTCTCTTCAACGGGAGGTAAGGCAGTTGTCATGCGCGGGAGCTTACGCAGTCCTGCCCCTGCGGCAATCCAAAACAGACGCATGGCCATCCGCGCGGACTGCGGGTCAGCGGCAGGGACGCGAATTGCCGTGCTGCAAATGATTATCAATGATGTTGCAGCGGTGATCCTGCGCTGTTATTGATCTTGCAACTCATTCTGAAAAAGGGACTCGCCTGCCATGTCAGTCTTTGGATCCATCACGCGCCTCGCAACCGGTGCCGCCCTGCTTTGCGGCCTGACCGCGGGTGCCGCGCAGGCTGCGGAGGAGGTCAACCTCTACTCCTACCGCCAGCCTCACCTCATGCAGCCGCTGATCGACGCCTTCACCGCCGATACCGGCATCAAGGTGAACATGGTCTACGCGAACAAGGGTCTGCTGGAGCGCCTGGTTGCCGAAGGCCGCAACACGCCGGCCGACGTGGTGATCACCGCCAACGCCGGTCGTCTGGCCGACCTCGTCGAGGCTGATGTGCTGCGTTCGGTGACCTCCCCGAAGCTGGAGGCTGCCGTTCCGGCGAACTTCCGGGATCCCCAGAACCGCTGGTTCGCGATCACCAAGCGCAGCCGCGTGCTCTATGCCAGCCGTGAGCGTGTGGCGGCGGATCGCGCGCTGACCTACGAAGGTCTGGCCGACGTGGAATGGAAGGGCAAGATCTGCGCCCGCCAGTTCACGCATCCCTACATGATCGACCTGATCTCCTCCATGATCGCGTCCCATGGTGAAGCCTGGACGGAAACGTGGCTGCAGGGTGTGAAGGCCAACCTGGCGCGCAAGCCGCAGGGCAATGACCGCGCGCAGATCAAGGCCGTTGCCCAGGGCGAGTGCGATATCGCCATCGGCAATACCTACTACTACGGCATCATGCTCTCCGACCCGGAACAGCGCCCCGCCGCCGAGGCCGTGCGTCCCGTGTTCCCGAACCAGGAAGGGCGCGGCGCACACATGAACATCACCGGTGCCGGTGTCACCAAGCACGCCAGGCACCCGGAGAACGGCGTCAAGCTGATCGAGTATCTGACCAGCCCGCACGCGCAGGAAATCTACGCCGCCCAGAACTTCGAGTTCCCGATCTTGGGCGGGGTATCGATCGCTCCGGTCATCGCCGTCTTCGGTGAATTCAAGGAAGATCCGGTCAGCCTGGCCGATGTCGCGGCCCAGCGTCGTGCCGCCGCCCAGATGGTGGACCGCGCCGGTCTTTCCAGTTGATGCGTGATCTGACATCGTGACCGCATGACACTTGCGGTTGCGCCGCCGACGGCCGTCCGTCGCGGACATGACAGAAGCTATCTCGTAATTGGCCTCGTCGCGATACTCGCGACGGGGCTTGTTGCGTTACCGGTCGGTGCGCTTGTCTGGTTCGCGCTGTCGGTGGAGCCGGGGATCTGGCCGCATCTGACCCGAACGGTCCTGGGCAACTACACCATCACCACCAGCCTGCTGGCGCTGGGCGTCGGAACGGGCGTGACCCTGATCGGTGTCGGCGCGGCCTGGCTGGTCGCGGCATACGACTTCCCGCTGCGCCGGACGCTGGAATGGGCGCTGATGATGCCGCTGGCAGCACCATCCTACATCGTCGCCTTTGTCTACACGGACCTGCTGGACTATGCCGGGCCGGTGCAGAGCACGCTGCGCGACCTGTTCGGCTGGCGCAATGCCGCCGACTACAGCTTCCCGGAGATCAGAAGCCTGCCCGGCGCCATCATCATCATCACGCTGGTGCTCTATCCGTACGTCTATCTGCTGACCCGCACCGCGTTCCTGGCCCAGTCCCGCGCTGCCGTGGAGGCCGCGCGCATGCAGGGACTGTCGGCCAGCGCGGCCTTCTGGCGCGTTGCCCTGCCCATGGCACGCCCCGCCATCGTCGTCGGTGTCGCGCTGGCGCTGATGGAGACACTGAACGAATACGGCACTGTCGACTTCTTCGCCGTGCCCGTCTTCTCGACCGGCATCTTCCACGTCTGGATCAACATGGGCAGCCTGGAGGGCGCGTCCGGCCTTGCCCTGATGCTGGTGGCGGCGGTCGCGATCCTGCTGCTGGCGGAACGCCGGGCACGGGCCGATCGCCGCTTCACCGACGCCCGCTCAACCCGCCCCGCGCAGGCCCGCGCGCAACTGCATGGTGCCCTGGCCCTGGCCGCGACCCTGCTCTGCACCCTGCCCGTCGTGCTGGGTTTCCTGCTGCCCTTCAGCCTGCTGGTAGGCTCCTCGTGGCACCGCATAGATGCCCTGTTCACCGGGGACCTGGCGTCCGCACTGCTCAACTCGCTGGAGCTTGCCGCCCTCGCCGCCCTGGTCGTGACCGTGCTTTCGCTCTGGCTGGCCTATGCCGGACGCATGAGCGGCGCGCCGCTGCTCCGCCTGGGTACGCGCCTGGCCAGCATGGGGTACGCGATCCCCGGCTCCGTGCTGGCAATAGGTATCCTTGCCCCCTTCGCCGCCTTCGACAACGCCCTGGATGCCTGGCTGTTCGAGTCATTCGGACTGTCGAGTGGCCTGCTGCTCTCCGGCACCCTGATCGCATTGCTGTTCGGCTGCACCGTGCGGTTCCTGGCTTTGGGTTTCGGCGCGACCGAGGCGGGGTTCGAGCGGGTGCCCCGCTCCCTCGACGATGCTGCCCGGCTGCTTGGATCAGGTCCTGTTGACCTGGTACGGCGCGTTCACTGGCCGCTCCTGCGCGCCAGCAGCCTGACCGCCGCCCTGCTGGTCTTCGTCGATACGCTGAAGGAGCTGCCGATGACCCTGGCACTGCGCCCCTTCAACTTCGAGACCCTGGCAACGGTGACACACCAGTATGCGGTCGATGAACGTTTCGCGGAGGCCACGCCCGGTGCCCTCGCCATCGTGCTGGCCGGTGTGGTGCCCGTGATCCTGCTGAGCCACACGATCAGGCAGGCGTCCCGGCCAAGGGCCTGATTGCTCCGGCAAGGCTTCGTTAACGCCGATCCGACAAAATGTTCCGGTTGCAATGGACCGGAGCAAACCATCGTGAATGACATGTCGGCGCACAACCCGAGTCTTGCCCGTCCTGATCTGCTGGCGGCCGTCAGTCACGAGATGCGCAACAGCCTGAACGGGCTGCTCGGCGTGACCGAACTGCTGCTGACTAGCCAGCTGGACAGGGAACAGCGCAGGCAGGTGGACACCATCCGTGCCTGCGCCGACAGCCTGCGCAACCTCTCTGTCGACATGCTCGACCTGTCACGCATGGAAGCTGGCCGATTCCGGATGGTGGAGGCACCGTTCTCGCCGGTCGAACTGCTGGAACATGTCGGTCGGGTCATGGGACCGCAGGCCGCCGACAAGTGCCTGCGCTTCGAAGCCCGCTTCGGGGAACGGTGCAACCGCACCCTGAGTGGCGACCGGACGCGCATCTGCCAGATACTGCTCAACCTGATCGGCAACGCGATCAAGTTCACCTCCGGCGGTCAGGTCAGCGTCCGGATGTCGGCACATGACCAGGGCGATCTCGTCGGCCTTCGGTTTGTCGTCGCAGACACCGGCTGCGGCATGGAACCCGCTATGATCGACGACCTGTTCCAGCCCTGGAAGCGACGCCGTCTGCACGCGGAATCCGGCGCGGGGCTGGGCCTGGCGATCTCCCGGCGGCTGGCGCGGCAGATGAACGGCGACATTACCGTCACCAGTGAGCCCGGTATCGGCTCCAGCTTCAGCCTGCAGATCGCGCTGCCCGAATGTGAGGCACAGGTCGGCGAAGCCACCTCCGACCTCCCGAAAGGTGAGGAAACGGTTGCCAGTCTGCGCGTGCTCGTCGCCGACGACCATCTGATCAACCGCGCCCTGCTGGAGGCGGTGATGCGCAAGCTGGGGCATGAGGTGATCACGGTCGACAATGGCCGATCCGCCGTGGAGCGTGCACTGTCGGGCAACGTCGATCTGGTGCTGATGGATATCCAGATGCCGGAACTGGACGGTGTTGCCGCCACACAGGAAATCCGTGCCGCTGAACCAGCCGGGTCCCGGCTGCCGATCCTGGGGGTAACCGGCCACGACTCGCCGGAGCATCGCGCGGCGTTCCGCGCCGCCGGCATGGATGGCGTCGTCATGAAGCCGTATGATGTCTCCCTGCTGGTCTCCGAGATCATCCGCGTCATGGCTGCTGCCGGGCCTGAACCGGTCAGCACCGAGCCGGCCGTGAACAATTTGGATCCCGAGAGCCCGCTGGCCGACACCCTGAAGATGATCCGGCAACTCGAAAAGTCCGCGATGACCGCTGGTCACTGACGCGAGCCCCGCGCTATAACCGATCCCTGTTCAATTGACTGAAGCCGGGGAGGGCTTGGAGCCATGGGTTTGCAGCGTCAGATCTTCAGTGAAGACCACGAGATCTTCCGTCGCACTGTTCGCAAGTTTCTCGAGGACGAAATGGCCCCGCACCACGAGAAGTGGGAAGATCAGGGCTATGTCGACCGGGAAGCCTGGACCCGAGCCGGTGAACTCGGGTTCCTCTGCATGTCGATGCCGGAGGAGTTCGGTGGTTCGAATGCTGACCGGCTCTACAGCGCGATCCTGATGGAGGAGACGCAGCGGCTGAACCTGACGGGTCTCGGCTTCGGGCTGCACAACGAGATCGTGGCCCCCTACATCAACCGCTATGGCTCGGAGGAGCAGAAGCGGAAATACCTGCCGAAGATGGCCAGCGGCGAGATGGTCGGTGCCATCGCCATGTCGGAGCCGGGCACGGGCTCGGACCTGCAGGGTATCAAGACCACGGCACTGAAGGATGGCAACGAGCTCGTCGTCAATGGCCAGAAGACCTTCATCACCAATGGCTGGAACGCCGATGTGGTCATCGTTGTCGCCAAGACCGACCCGGAAAAGGGTGCCAAGGGTACCTCGCTGGTGATGGTCGAACGCGGTGACAGCGGCTTCGAGAAGGGCCGCCGCCTGAAGAAGCTGGGCATGAAGGCGCAGGACACGTCGGAGCTGTTCTTCGACAATGTGCGCATTCCCGCCGATCGCATCCTTGGCGAGGAAGGCAAGGGCTTCGTCTATCTGATGCAGGAACTGGCGTGGGAACGCATCCAGGTGGCCATCAGTGCCGCCGCCGCCATGGAAGCCGCCGTCGAGATGACGGTGGAATACTGCAAGGAACGCAAGGCCTTCGGTCAGCCGCTGCTGGAATTCCAGAACACCCGTTTCAAGCTTGCCGAGATGAAGACCATTGCCCAGGTCGCCCGGACCTTCGTCGATGAATGCCTGTCGAAGGTGCTGGTCAACGAACTGGATGCCGAAACGGCTTCCATGGCCAAGCTCTGGACCTCCGACATGCAGAACAAGGTGATCGACGAATGCCTGCAGCTGCACGGCGGCTATGGCTACATGTGGGAATATCCCATCACCCGCATGTATGCCGACGCCCGCGTCCAGCGCATCTATGCCGGCACCAACGAGATCATGAAGGAAATCATCGCCCGCGGGCTTTGATGCCGTTCAGCCGATACCCGGCCCGTCCGAGTCAGCCTTCGCCACCTGCTTCAGCCAGGTGACGAAGGCTTTCAGCGGGGCGCGCATGGGACCGGGTTGCCAGACCATGTGATAGGCAGCGGGGTTCATCTCGTCGCCTTCCTCGTCCTCGAACAGGACGGTCAGGCGACCGTCCTGGATGTCCTCCTCCACGAAGACGCGCGCGGTGCAGGCAAGGCCCTGCCCGTCACGCAGGGCTGACATGATCATGTAGCCGGGCAGGTGCGTGATGTTCTTCTTGCGGGGCACCACCACGCCGCGGCGTTCCATCCATATCTTCAGTTCATCTGTCCCCAGCTCCTGCAGCCACGGCAGGTCCGCCGCATCTGCCGGTTCCCGGATACGCCGGTTGCCGACCAGGGAAGTCGCCGCCACCACGACGAAGGAAGACGGGATCAGCGGCTCGCTTTCCAGCCTCGGCCAGCGACCATGGCCATAGCGAATGGCCAGATCATAGTTGTCACGACGCAGATCCATCAGTTCGAAGGTCGGGTTCAGCATCAGCTCGATATCCGGGTAGGAAGCCCGGAAATCCGCGATTCTCGGCATCAGCCAACTGGTCGCGAAGATCGGTGTGACCGTGACCTTCAGGGCACGCATCGTCTCATTGTCGGTGAAGGCCGCGATGGCCTGCTGCAGCGTCCCGAAGCCCTCCGAAAGCTGCCAGGCAAGCCGCGCCCCGTCGTCGGTCAGGGCAAGTCCGCGCCCCTCCCGCACCATCAGGCTGACCCCCAGACGCTCCTCCAGCCTGCGGACCTGCTGGCTGACGGCGGCGTGGGTCACGTTCATCTCCCTGCCCGCAGCGGTGAAGTTCAGATGGCGGGCCGCTGCCTCGAAGGAGCGCAGGGTTGCCAGCGGCGGCATGTCGGACCAGTCCATCTGTAACTCCACCTTACAGTCAGAAAATTTCTCTGACTGGTTTTATGCGCGTCCGTGAACCAGATAGCGCTTCACACACGAACCCAAGGAGACAGCATCATGCTCAGCATTCTCGGCAATTCCTACATGAACGCAACCCGGCAGGCTGGCTACGTTCCGAGCCACACCGACGTCCAGCAGGCGGAACGCGCCGCCGACGCGGAGCAGCCCCGCAGCCTGGCCATGATCCGCCGCTGGCGCCGCCGCGCTTCCGACCGGACTGAGGGTTAACGGATTGTTACAGGTCAATGTCGCCTTTCAGCAGCCGCTGAATGACGGTCCGACGCAGGATCTCGTTGGTTCCGTCGGCGACATTGATCACTCTCAGCGCCTGCCAGGCGTCGGTCAGACCAACCTCGTTGGTGAAGCCCATGGCACCGAAGGTCTGCATGGCGCGGTCCACGGCCCGCACCCCGATCTCCACCGCATAGGCCTTGGTCATGGACAGTTCCTTGATCGCTGCCTGCCCCTGATCCAGCAGTCGCGTCGCATTCATGCCCATCAGATGCGCGGCATGCAGTTCCATCGCTGACGACGCCAGCGGGAACGTGACCCCCTGATATTCCGAGATCGTCTTGCCGAACGCCTCCCGCGCCTTGGCGTATTCCAGTGCCAGCTCCAGCGACCAGCGCCCCAGCCCCACCGCGCGCGCCGAATTGTATATCCGACCCAGCGACACGCCGTACAGCGCCATGGCAAAGCCCTGGTGCAGATCGCCCACCAGTTGCCAGGGTTCCACCCGCAGCCCCTCGAAGCGCAGTTCCGCCTCGTCGCCGCCGATGTGGCCGAACATCTTGACGATGCGCTGCACCTCGAAGCCCGGCGCGTCGGTCGGCACCAGAAAGGCGGAGATGCCGCCCTTCTTCTGCGCCGCCCGCTCCGCGTCCGTGACGGCGAACAGGATGCAGTAGTCGGCGATGGGGGAATTGGTGGTCCAGATCTTCCGTCCCTCGATCACCCAGCCGTCGCCGTCCGGGACCGCACGCGTCCTGATCATCGTGGCATCGGAACCCGCCCCCGGCTCGGACAGGCCGAAGCACATGCCCTTCTCCCCCGACATCAGCGGCTCCAGGATCTCGTCCCGCGCCCGGTCGGTGACCTTCTCCAGCAGGCGGCTCGGCCCGAAGGCCCAGTGGCTGATGGCATAGAGCATCAGCCAGTTCTGCGGCCCGCAATGGTGGAACAGGGCCTGCCAGCCGGCGAAATAGGCTTCGTTGCCCAACCCGCCGCCGCCCAGCGCCTCGGGCACACACATCTGGTAGTAGCCCGCCTCCGAGGCCGCCATCCGCACTTCACGGATCAGGTCGACCACCGGCGGCGACATGCGCCCGTCTTCCGTGTAGATGCGCCGCCCGTCCTCGAACAGGTCCCGGTTGGCGGCATGGCGCGGCAGGATCTCCTTGTCGGCGAAGGCGATCAGGCCGTCCACCACCTGCCGCAGTTCCTCGGGATGTTCGTCTGCAATTGCACTCATCGGTCCACCTCCCCAGATGTTGAGCGGCCATGGTGGCCCAGCGGGACGGCGGGGGGAAGCAGATCAGCGTGGCAGATGGTATGCGCGGCTCTGCGTCTCCCGGCAATCATCGGCCAGAACCTGCATCGTTGCGGTGTGATCGGCCGCGAGCATCGCCACGAATCCGACAGGCCCCTTCACATGCCAGCGCAGCCCGGCCTGTTCGTCCAGCGCCGCGAACCGCACCCCGGAGCCACTGCGTACCTGCCGCATCGCCACCTGCTGTCCCCGGAACCCCATGACCGCCAGACCCGGCTGTTGGTCATGGAACAGGTACGTCAGTTCGACGACAGTCCCGTCAGCGCAGCGATAGCCTGTCTCGCTGACCCGCCAGCCGGTGCCGGATGCATCACCGCCCGCAGTTGCGGCACCCGCCGACACCAGGAGTGCGCTGACGACAATGACCGGAAGTCGCAACATGGGACGGTCCCTCAGAATGCGCTGTTCGGCTCCTTCAGGAACGCGATCTCCTCCGCCGTGCTTTCGCGTCCCAGAACGGCATTGCGGTGCGGAAAGCGGCCGAAGCGTTCGATGATCTCGTGATGGCGGCGCACTGCGGCCATGTGCGCCTCCGGCAGGTCCAGCGGCGCGAACAGGTCCATGCAGCGTTCCTGGATCGCCAGCACCTCCGAATGCTCGAACGGAAGATAGAAGAAGAACCGGCGCATCTCTGGCTGCTGCTGATCGAAACCCGCCTCAATGGCAGTGGTCGCAATGGCAAGTGCCTTCGGGTCGTTGGCCCAGGCATCGGGGCTGTCGCGAAACAGGTTGCGGCTGAACTGGTCCAGCGTGATGACCAGCGCCAGGGCACCGTCACTGCTGCCCTGCCAGCCGTCGCAGTCGCCGCGCGCGGCCTGCCCGTTCAGCTCCCCGAAACGTTCGGCAATGACAGCATCCACGGCGCTGTCACGCTTCCAGTGCTGCTCCGGTGCCAGTTCCTCGAACCAGAAGCGGAGCACCATTGCAATTCTCGGGTCTTCCATCGGTTTCTCCCGCGCGCTATCTCGTGGAACCATGAGCAAACAGCAGACCGAACGCAACCACGCTCGCAGGGGCCTGTCGTGCGCCTGAGTGTCCTTGACCAGAGTCCCATTCGGGCAGGTGCGACACCTGCGGACGCCATCCGGGAATCCATCGCGCTGGCCCAGGCCTGTGACAGGCTGGGCTATCACCGCTACTGGCTGGCGGAGCATCATGCTTCCGGCGGGCTGGCCGGTGCCGCGCCGGAAATCCTGATCGGGCACATTGCGGGCGCAACGCAGAACCTGCGTGTCGGCTCGGGCGGCGTGATGCTCAGCCACTATTCCGCGCTGAAGGTGGCTGAGACCTTCAGGATGCTGGAGACGCTCTATCCCGGTCGCATCGACCTGGGTGTCGGGCGTGCGCCGGGCAGCGATGGCCACACCGCCCGCGCCCTGCAGGCCGGACCGGGCAAGGCCTCCATCGACTATTATCCGCGGCAGGTGCTCGACCTCATCGGTTTCATGAATGACGCGCTGGAGGATGATCACCCCTTCGCCGCCATCAAGGCGCAGCCGCTGGGCCCGACGGCACCGCAGGTCTGGATGCTTGGCTCATCGGCGGACAGTGCGACCTACGCGGCCCATTTCGGCCTGCCCTTCTCCTTCGCCCATTTCATCAACACCCAGGGCGGCGACAGGATCATGCAGGCCTATCGCCAGCATTTCAGGCCCTCCGCCTACTGCCCGAAGCCGGAAGGCACGATCGGTGTCTTCGCGCTCTGCGCCGAGACCCAGGAACAGGCAGACTATCTGATCAAGTCGCGTGACCTGTGGCTGCTGCGGCTGATGAAGGGGGAGTGGGGACCGTTCCCGACGCCCGAGGAAGCGGATGCCTATCCCTACAGCCCGCACGACTACGCCATCATCGAGGCCAATCGCGACCGCTCGGTTTCCGGGTCGCCGGACAGGGTAAAGGCGGAACTGGAACGGCTGGCCGAACTCTATGGTGTCGAGGAACTGGTCGTCGTGACCATCAGCCATGATTTCACGGCGCGGGTCCGGTCCTACGAACTGCTGGCGGAAGCGTTCGCACTGGACCAGAGAGCCGCCGCATGACCGACACCATGACAAGCACCGTCACCCGCATCCATGCGATCGGGGGCCTGAGGGCCTGGATCGTCTGGTTCCTGGCCGCGAACTGCTTCTTCTACGCCTTCTTCCAGCGGGCCGCGCCTTCGGTGATGGTCGATCCGCTGATGGCCGCCTTCGATGTCGGCGCCGCAGTCACCGGCAATCTGGCCGCGCTGTACCTCTACGTCTATGCCGTGCTGCAACTGCCGGTGGGACTGCTGCTCGACCGCTGGGGGCCGCGCATCCTGATGGCGGGCGGCATGGCGCTGGTGGGCATCGGGGTCATGGCCTTCGCGCTGTCACCGAACATCTGGGTTGCCTACGCCGGCCGCTTCCTGGTCGGCGCCGGGTCCGCCGTTGGCTTCATCTCCGCCCTGACCATCGCCTCCGCCTGGCATCCGCCCAGCCGCTTCGGCCTGTTCTCCGGTCTGACCATGGGCTACGCCATGCTCGGCGGCTTTCTGGCGCAGGGACCGCTGGGTGGGCTGATCGACCAATACGGCTGGCGCGACCCCATGCTGACCAGCGGGATCTGGGGTGCCGTGCTGGCGCTGCTGATCTGGCTGGTGGTGCGCGACCGGCCGGACGGACAACGCGTCGAGCGCACCGGCACCCAGAGCCTGGGCACGTCCCTGAAACAGGCCATGACACGCCGACAGAACTGGGTGCTCGGCTTCTATGGCCTGCTGCTCTCCGGTCCCTTCCTGTCCTATGGCCTGCTGTGGGGTGTCCCGCACATCATGCTGATGCATGGCGTGGACCGCGAAGTCGCGGGCTTCTCCACATCCCTCATGACCGTGGGCTTTGCCTTCGGCGGACCGGTGGGCGGCTTCCTGTCGGACTTCTTCCGGCGACGCAAGCTGCCGCTGATGAACGCGGCATTCTTCTCGCTGCTGCTCTGGGTGGTGATGCTCTACGGGTTCGAACCGACGCTGTTGCAGCGCCAGATCATGATCTTCCTGGTCGGCCTGTTCGGCGGGTCGATGATCGTGTGCCTGGCTGCGGCGCGGGAACTGTCGCCACCGTCCATCGGTGGCGCGGTAACAGGCTTCGTCAATGGCATGTTCGTCGGCGGCGGTGCCCTGTTGCAGCCTGCCGTCGGCATCGTGCTCGACCTCTCCTGGGACGGCACTGTCTCACCGGAGACCGGCATTCCGGTCTATTCCGTCGCCGACTATCAGGTCGCGCTGCTGGTGCTGCCGGTCTGCGCCGGACTGGGCGCCCTGCTGTCGCTGTTCATCCGTGAAAGCCACTGCGTCCCGGCGGGGGAGGATGCATGAGCCACCCGACGCTGACCCGCGAGAACATCGCAGCCGGCGCGCTGGAGGAATTCATGCAGGACGCGGAGCGCCGTGGTCTGCTGACACGCCTGTCGGACGAGGATCGGGAGGCATCGCGTGACCGGACGATCGCCCGCTTCGCACCGGAGGAGGACATCTGGGTCTTCGGTTACGGCTCCCTGATCTGGAACCCGGCGTTCCATTTCGAGGAGAAACGTATCGCCCGGATTCACGGCCTGCATCGCCGGTTCTGCCTGGAAACCCCGCTGGGGCGCGGATCACCGGAACAGCCCGGTCGGGTGCTCGGCCTCGACCGCGGTGGATCATGCGCCGGCATGGCCTTTCGCGTGGCACCGGAGAAGGCGCGCGACGAACTGGGCATCCTGTGGCGGCGGGAGATGATCTCGGACGCCTATCGTGCCACCGTGGTGCGGGCACAGACCGACCAGGGGCCGGTGCGGGCCGCGACCTTCGTGATCAACCGCAAGAGTCCGCGCTATTGCGGCGAGACCGACCTCGACAAGGTGGCCTTCAGCATCGCGCGGGCGGAGGGCTGGCTGGGTCCCTGCTCCGACTATCTGTTTCAGACACTGGAACACTTGCAGGAACTTGGCCTGCGCGACCGCTACCTGGAGAAGCTGGCGCGCAAGGTGCGCGCGTATCAGGCGGCTGCGTGACTGTCTGCCAGTCCCCGGACATGGCCTGCGACATCCTGCATGCAGCGGGTCCAGTCGAGATCCGGCAGCCGGACGAAATCCTGCATGTTGGCGAAGAACGGATTGACCGCCTGCCCAAGCGCGAACTCGTAGGGCAGACGCGAGAACACCAGTGACGGCACACCAATCGAGGCCGCAAGCTGGCGCACGGTGTTGGTTGGTGCGATGACCAGATCACAGGTCGCGATCAGTGACGCAGTACCATCGAAGTCGTCCTTCAGATCCAGTCCAGCAACCTGACTGATCCTGACACCGAACTGCTGCTCCGCCGCCGCGATCTCCTCCGCGACCTCGCCGTACTGAAGGTTGACCCATTCCACACCCGCCAGCGCGAACAGTGGCCCCCAGTGCTCCAGCGGGACATAGCCGCGGTCACGCAACCGGTTGCGGTGGATGCTCGTCCAGCTGATCCCGACCCGCAGCCTGCCATCCGCCGGTCGCGGCATGGCTCGCGGCCCGAGCAGGGCGGGGTTGGCCGGAAACGCGTCGAGGTCGCGGCGGAACAGCGTCTGCAGGCTGCCCGCCTCGATCACCGCATCGAAACGCGGTGCGTCCGAGAGCCAGTAATAGCCGCGATGGAAGCCGGGCCGGTCCGACCCCTGCCAGGGCACGAAGTTTACGTCCGGGAACGACCGCGTACAGAGGTCGAGCAGGCGCGGATCGCATTCCCACCAGAGTTCCTGCACCCGCTCTGCCGTATCCCGGATGCAGTGCAGGAAGTGCAGTTCGTCGCCCACCCCCTGCTCTGCCAGCACCAGCAGACGGCCTGTCGGCACTTCCCGACCGTCCCAGCGCCTGTGTTTCAGGTCACGTCGGATGAACCCCGGATAGCTCCTGTCCAGTCGCGCCTCATAGTCGCGCCAGCCGGTTTCCAGGTCGCCCGTACCCAGCGCGAAGAGCGCGTGATTGAATCGCAGCGCGGCATCGTCGGGGCGCAACCGCATGGCCAGTTCATATGTTTCAGCCGCATCGTCTGCCCGTCCCATGGCGAACAGGAGTTCGGCCAGATTGCCTGCCGCCGCGCCATTCTTCGGGTCCAGCCGCAGCCCCTCCCGCAGGAATGTTTCAGCGTTGGCGTGATCCTCCAGATCCGCCATCACGGCACCCAGCGCGGTCCACAGCGCACTCTGGTCCGGCGACAGCCGCAGGGCCGACTGCAACAGTTCGATCGCGTCCTCCTGCCGCCCCAGATCCCGCAGCGCATGGGCCAGACCGGTCTGGGCATCGACACTGCCCGGCGTGGCCAGCGCGGCCGCACGGAAGAAGCCGACCGCCTGCTCCGCCGCCTTCAGGTCACGGGCAAGTTGTCCCAGCGCCAGCAGCGCCCTGGGGTCGCCTGGCGGTGCGTGATCCAGCGCAGTGCCGAAAGCATCAACGGCACCCGACGCGTCCCCCAGCGCCTGCCGCGCACGGGCAAGACCGAAATGGACTTCAAAGACGCCTGGCGCTGTTCGCCGTGCCTGTTCGAAGACCTGCAGGGCCTGATCGGGACGGCCACGCGCCATCAGGCCGTTCGCCCGTTGCAGGTTCTTCGACACCACCTTCGCCGCCTGATGTTTCACGCCATCGCCACCCGGATCTGAGATGGCATCCAAGGTGCAGCAACAGGGTTAACAAAGTCTCATCCCCGGCGACGGATCACTCGGCGACCAGCGTCACCCCGTCGGCGACCAGACCATCGATGTCGGCATCGCTCAGGCCGACTTCGCGCAGGTAGTGGCGGGTATCGGCACCCTTGACGGGCGGCGGGCTCGGATTGCGGATCATGGCCTCCGGATCGGCCATGCGGAATCCAGGCCCCATCACCTCGATGGGCCGCCCGATGCCCGGCACGTCGGGGATCGTGTGCAGCAGGCCCCGTTCCTGCACATGCGGATGCGCCATGATCTCCGGCACATCGCGCAGCTTTCCGGCGGGGACGGAGGCGGCTGACAGCAATGCCTCCCACTCCAGCGCGGTTCGGGTCGCGAAGGCCTCGAACAGGATCGGCTGCACCCGGTCCGAAATCTCCGGTCGCCCATGCCAGTCCAGCACATCGGGGTCGTCGATCAGATCCTCCCGACCGATCACGCGCAGCACGGAGGCGGCCTGGATCTTTGTGTTGGCCGCCGTGACCAGCATGCCGTCCGCTGTCTCGAACATGCCGGAGAAGGGACTGCCGGAGAATGCACGGCGCCCGGTCGACTGCGGAATCCGCTGGCTGGTCAGCCATTGCTGCACCACTGGCGCCATGATGATCAGCGCCGAATCGAGCATCGATACATCCACGTACTGCCCCTGCCCGCTGGCGCGCGCCTGGAACAGCGCCGTCGAGAGGGCGAAGGCGCCGAGCAGTCCGACCACATAGTCGATGACCGGGAAGCCGACACGCACCGGATCGGTGGTGCCGTTCTGCATCGACGCCATGGCCGAGATGCCCTGCACCAGATGGTCATAGGCCGGCACGTCCCGCAGCGGTCCTGTCTGGCCGAAGCCCGTCAGGGAGCAATAGACCAGCTTCGGGTTGACGGCGCGCATGTCGTCGTAGCCAAGCCCGAGTCCGGCCATGGTGCCGGGCTGGAAGTTCTCCACCATCGCGTCCGAGGTCGCGGCAAGCTTCTTGAACAGGTCCTGACCGCGCGGGTCCTTCAGGTTCAGCACCACGGACTTCTTGTTGGCGTTCTGGGCCAGGAAGCTCTCCGACAGTCCGGCCGCCGCAAGCTCCGCGTCGGGACTGGCGTAGCGGATGAAGTCGCGCGGCTCCACCGCCTCGATCTTGATGACCTCCGCCCCGAACCACGCCATCTGGTAGCAGCAGAACGGTCCGGCCAGTACATGCGTCGGATCAATGATCCGGATGCCTTCATAGGGTTTCATCGACACGGTCCCTCCCCAGGAATTCTCAGGCCGTACACCGAAAGGCTTCAGCGCGTTCCGGCTTCTGTCTGCACTGTCAGCCTGCTCCGTTTCGCCCACTGGCCAGCAGGATAGCGCATTCCTTCGGGGATGAAACGGAAAGGCCCTCCGCTGCGGTCTGCAGCGAAGGGCCTCACCTTCAGTCGGGAATGATACGGCGGTGTCAGGCCGCCTTGGAATTGCGGGCCTTGATGGCGGCCAGCATGGTCTCGGCATCGGAGACCTCGAACGGGTCGGTCTCGCAGAGGTCGCTCTTGCCGGGTTCGACGAACTGCTCGACGATCTCACCGTCCTCGACCAGCATCGAATAGCGCCACGACCGGGCACCGAAGCCGAGGTTCCCCTTGTCCACCAGCATGCCCATCTTGTCGGTGAACTCCGCATTGCCGTCGGGCAGCAGGGTGACATTCTTCGCACCCAGGTTCTTGCCCCACTGGAACATGACGAACGCATCGTTCACGGACAGGCAGATCACCTCATCCACACCCTCGGCCTTCAGCGCCTCGAAATTGGCCTCGTAGCCCGGCAGGTGGGTCGAGCTGCAGGTCGGCGTGAAGGCACCCGGCAGCGCGAAGACAACGACACGACGGCCATTGAAGATCTCGTCACTGGTGCGGTCCTGCCAGCGGAACGGATTCGGACCACCGACGGCTTCGTCACGGACACGGGTCTTGAAGGTAACACTTGGTACGCGCATCGAAATTCTCCTGCATTCGGATCTGTGTGGGGCGACATGGCCGCCCCGGTGCCATGGAGATAATGCCTTTGGCTCGGCAATCAATGCTCTTTGGAATTATTTTAAAGAAAAATTCGTGGTGCCGAATTCCCCGGGCTTCACAGCCTGGAAACTCCGGCAGAAGCGGTGTCAGGCGGCCTTGCGGGCAAGTGGCAGGATCAGCGCCGAGAGGGCGACCCCGCCGGCGGCGGCGGCGAGCACGAAGAACAGCACGTCCAGCCCGTAATTGTCGTGCAGGGACCCGATCAGCCGCGGCACCACGGCAGCCACAAGCAGGGCCAGCACGAACTTCACCGCGAACACGCGACCACGCCAGGCGGCGCGGGTATAGCGGGTGACGATGGTGTCATGGATCGGAATCTCGCCGAAGATCAGCGCCATCATCAGCACCGAGGCCAGCACGATGGGAATGCCGGAGATCGAGGCCACCAGTGCCAGCGCCGGTATCTGGAACAGGGCGATCAGGAACAGGATGCGCCGCGCCGGGAACCGGTCCAGCAGGTGCCCGACGACAATCTGCGCGAAGGAGGCGATGGCCAGCACGATGGCGGCATAGGTCCCCACCGCACCAATGTCGCTGGTGACGTCGGCCAGACGCTCCGAGAACAGTTTCGGCAGCACGACCGCGGAAGCATGGAAGATCAGGCCACCGAAGAGAATCGTCAGGGCCAGGGACAGCGCGACGCGGATCAGCACCGTGCGGGTCAGATCATGGTCGCCGGGATCGGGAACGGTCCGCTTGGCCGCGCGGACCACCCCCCGTCCCTGCCGGCAGAATGCGATGTAGGCCAGCCCGACAAGAATGGCCACGATGCCAGGCACGATGAAGGCCGCACGCCAGCTCGAGATCGCGATCAGCCAGCCGGTCAGCAGCGGTGCCCCGGCCAGCCCCATGTTGCCCCAGACACCATTGATGCCCAGGGCGCGTCCGACCTTCTCCTGCCCCTCGACCACCATGGCGATGCCGACCGGGTGATAGATGGCGGCGAAGGTCCCGATGGCGCCCAGCCCGACCATGATCTGCCAGTTCTCGTTGGCGAAGCCGGTCGCTATGGAGGAGCCGCCGATGCCAATGAAGAACACCGCGATCATGCCTTCACGCGACCAGCGGTCGGCGAGCCAGCCTGCAGGCAGGGAGCCGACACCGAACATGACCAGCGCCGGTGTCAGCAGTTCCAGCAGTTCGCGGTAGGACATGCCGTCCTGTCCGGCCAGCGCGACGGCCACCGTGGCGAAGATCAGCATGAACATGTGGTCGAAGAAGTGACCCACGTTCAGGAACAGGAATCCCACCCGGTCACGGGTGAAATATCCGGCATTCTGCGGTGATGCGGCAAAGTCAGTCATGCGCCGGAGCATACATGAAATTGCCGCACGGCACCTGCCCGGAACGCAGGCCCGACGCGCGCGAAGTGCAGACAAGGATTGTCAATGCCTGTACAATCAAGCCCGAAGCAGAGGAGCATCCCATGCACGTTTCACTGACCGACCGGCTGAATGACTATGTGCGCGAGAAGGTGGCAAGCGGACTGTATAACAATGCCTCCGAAGTGGTGCGCGAAGCCTTGCGCCGCCAGATCGAGGCGGAGATGAGCGAGGAAGCGAGGCTTGCCCGCCTACGCGAAGCCATCGACATCGGCTGGGAACAGGCCGAACGGGGCGAATTCGCAGCCTACAGCCTTGACGACACGCTTGAACGCCTTGGCGTGAAGCGTTGAAGAATGCTCGATTCATCCTCACAGCCCAGGCTCAGGATGATCTTGATTCCATAGGTGCGTACACGCTGGAGCGCTGGGGCACGGAGCAGGTCATTTCCTACCTCTCGCGCATCGACGCAACCTTCGAGAAACTGTGCCTGTCTGAAGCCAATGATCGCGACGCGAGCGAAATCAGACCCGGCCTGCTCTCGGTCCGGTCAGGTTCTCATGTCGTGTTCTTCAACCGACGTGAGAATGGTGACGCGATAGTCCTGCGGATCCTGCATCAGCGCATGGATTTCCGCAGGCACCTCTGACCGGTCTCAGCCGTCCTTCTTGTCCGTCTTCGGCAGCACGGTGCGGATGTGCAGTTCGCGCAGCTGCTTCGGATCGGCCGGGGCCGGGGCGCCCATCAGCAGGTCCTGTGCCTGCTGGTTCATCGGGAAAGCCACGATCTCGCGCAGGTTCGGCTCGTCCAGGATCAGCATGACGATACGGTCGATGCCCGGCGCGATACCACCATGGGGCGGCGCGCCATAGCGCAGCGCGTTGAGCATGCCCGCGAACTGGGTTTCCACTTCCTCCGCCGCATAGCCCGCAACCTCGAACGCCTTCAGCATGATGTCCGGGCGATGGTTCCGGATGGCACCGGATGACAGCTCGATGCCGTTGCAGACGATGTCGTACTGATAGGCCAGGATGTCGAGCGGATCCATGCTCTCCAGCGCCTCCATCCCGCCCTGGGGCATGGAGAAGGGATTGTGGGAGAAGTCGATCTTCTTCTCGTCCTCGTTCCATTCGAAGTGCGGGAAGTCGACGATCCAGCAGAACCGGTACTGGTTGCGTGTGATCAGTTCCAGCTGGTCCGCCAGCTTCACGCGGGCCTTGCCGGCCAGGTTGGCGGCACCGGCAGCCTGGTCACAGGCGAAGAACACGGCGTCGCCTGCATTCAGGCCACACGCGGCACGGATCGACTCCACCCGCGCGGCGTCCAGATTGTTGGCGATCGGTCCCTTGGGGCCTTCCTCGCCGAAGATGATGTAGCCAAGGCCTGCCGCACCTTCACGACGGGCCCAGTCGTTCATGCCGTCGAAGAAGGAGCGCGCACGCCCACCCGCACCGGGCGCCGGAATGGCCCGCACAACCGCGCCCTTCTCGATGGAACGGGCGAAGATCCCGAAACCGCCGCCACGGAAGTCTTCCGTCACGTCATGAATGTCCATGCTCTCGGCGATGCGCAGATCGGGCTTGTCGGTGCCATAGCGCAGCATCGCCTCCCGGAACGGAATGCGCGGGAACGGCTTGTCGACCACCGGCCAGTCGGAGAATTCCTCGAACGTGCCCGCCAGCACCGGTTCGATGGCCTGGAACACATCCTCCTGCGTGACGAAGCTCATCTCCACGTCCAGCTGATAGAACTCGCCCGGGCTACGGTCAGCGCGCGCATCCTCGTCGCGGAAGCAGGGGGCGATCTGGAAATAGCGGTCGAAACCGGAGATCATCAGCAACTGCTTGAACTGCTGCGGCGCCTGCGGCAGGGCATAGAACTGCCCCGGATGCACGCGGCTGGGTACCAGGAAGTCCCGCGCGCCTTCGGGGCTGGAGGCGGTCAGGATCGGCGTCTGGAACTCCATGAAACCGGCCTCGTTCATCCGCCGGCGAATGGCCGAGATGATCTTCGAACGCATGGTGATGTTGCGGTGCATGCGCTCCCTGCGCAGGTCGAGGAAGCGGTACTTGAGGCGGATGTCTTCCGGGTACTCCTGATCGCCGAACACCGGCATCGGCAGGTCACCGGTGCTGCTCTGCACCTCGACGCTCTCGATACGGACCTCGACCTCGCCCGTGGGCAGGTCCGGGTTCACCGCCTCCGCATCGCGCGGCACGACGCGGCCCGTCACCGTGATCACGCTTTCCGCACGCGCCTGATCGACCTCCGCGAAGCCCGGCTCATCCGCCTCGACCACGCACTGCGTCAGGCCGTAATGGTCGCGCAGATCGACGAACAGCAGATTGCCATGGTCACGCTTGCGGTGAATCCAGCCCGACAGGCGGACAGGTGTGTTCACGTCGGCGCGGCGCAGGGCACCACAGGTATGGGATCGAAAGGCGTGCATCAGCGGAAAACCATCTGTTGGAACGGATCGGAGAAGGCGCGCCGGAACGAAGCCCCTATGGCCCCGCTTGTCAAGGTTGATCCGCCAGTTCATGCGCCCGCGCGCGCGTTCCTGCTGGCGAGCGCGGCTGATCTGCTATAAGCCACCGCCATGCAGATCATTACCGACACAGAATCACTTCAGCGCTATGTCGACGGGCTCTCCGGGCAGTCGTATGTCGCCATCGATACCGAGTTCCTTCGGGAAAACACCTACTATCCGAAGCTCTGCCTGGTCCAGCTGGCCGGACCGGCCGACGAGGGCGCGATCATCGATCCGCTGGCGAAGGATCTCGACCTTCAGCCGCTGCTGGCACTGCTGGCCGATGAGACCATCGTCAAGGTCTTCCATGCCGCGCGCCAGGATATCGAGATATTCGTCAACCTGACCGGCACGGTACCGACCCCGCTGTTCGACACCCAGGTTGCGGCGATGGTCATGGGCTTCGGGGAGCAGATCGCCTACGACGCGCTGGTGCGCAAGCTGGCGGGCCAGAGCATCGACAAGACCAGCCGCTTCACCGACTGGTCGCGCCGCCCGCTGAGCGAGAAGCAACTGTCCTACGCGCTGTCCGATGTCACCCATCTGCGCACCGTCTACGACCGCATGCTGGAGGATCTGGAACGTACTGGCCGCGCCTCCTGGGTCAGCGGCGAGATGGCGACACTGGCGGATCTCGCCATCTATTCGGTCGAGCCGGAAGACGCCTGGAAGCGGTTAAAGGCCCGCACCAACAAGCCCAGGTTCCTGGCAGTGCTGCGGGAACTCGCGGCCTGGCGGGAACGGGAGGCACAGCGCCGTGACCTGCCCCGCAACCGCGTTATCCGGGACGAGGCACTGCTGGAGATCGCGTCCGACCCGCCGGAGAACCGGGAGAAGCTGGCTGCGATCCGCAGCCTGAACCGCAAGATTGCCGACGGGCCATTCGGTGCCGGACTGATGGAGGCGGTGAAGACCGCGCTGGACCAGCCAAAGGACTCCTGGCCGAGGGTCGAGCGCCCGGAGCCCCCGGCACCTGCGCTGCTGCCGGTGATCGAGCTGCTGAAGGTACTGCTGAAACGCAAGTGTGCCGCCCATGGGGTCGCACAGAAACTGGTCTGTCCGGGACCGGATATCGAGAAACTGGCAGCGGATGACGCGGCGGACATTCCTGCCCTGAAAGGCTGGCGGCGGGAAGTCTTCGGCAATGATGCGCTGCGGCTGAAGGCCGGAAGTCTCGGCCTTGCCATCCGGGGGCAGGAAGTCGTGGAGATTCCGCTCGACACCACGCAATGAACGTCATCGGCGACGGCATCGTCGCCCTGATGACATTCGAGACCCTGCTGCTGGCGCTTGCCATGGCGCTGGCCGGGATGACCCGCGGCTTCAGCGGCTTTGGCGCTGCGCTGGTCTTCGTACCCCTGTCCAGTGCACTGCTGGATCCGAAGATCGCCGTCGTGGTGCTGTGGATGATCAACGCCACCTTCGGCTTCCCCCTTACCCTGCAGGGCGTCCGAAGCTGCAACTGGCGGGAGATGGTGCCCATCATCATCGGCATCGCCATCGCCACCCCCTGTGGCACCTGGATTCTGGCGCATGCCCCCATAGACCTGCTGCGCTGGATCATTGCGCTGATGGTGCTGGTTGCCGTGCTGGCCATGGCCGCCGGATGGCGGCGGACAAAGCCGGTTCCGACCACCGGGGTGGTAGGTGTCGGCCTGATGTCCGGCCTCGCCGGGGGGATAGCCGGCTTCTACGGGCCGCCGGTGATCCTGTTCTGGGTGGGTGGCGAAGGCGACGCCCGTGCCGTGAGGCACAATGTCACCGCCCTGTTCGCGGTGACGATGGTGGTCGGCGGCCTGACGTTCCTCGCCTACGGACTCATCGGCATGGAGCAACTGCTGCTGGTGCTGGTGCTCGGTCCCGCCTATGGCCTCGGCCTGATCATCGGCTCGCGCCTGTTCCCGCTTGCGTCGGAGAGCCTTTTCCGGCGCGCGGCACTTGGGCTGTGCGCGGTCTCCGCCATTGCGGCCATGCCGATCTGGTAGGTGCCTGCCCCCTCAGACGCTGACGATCCGGCTTGAACACTCGAAACTGTCTGCCAGCCGCTTCAGGCGGCTCTCCACGGTCTCACCGATCAGGTCGCGCAGCTTCTCCGGCACCGACAGGCTTATCATGTCTCCATCCCGCGCGATCGTGGCGCCCGTCAGGGCGGACGGCGCGCCACAGCCAAGTGTCTGCGCCAGTCGCATCGCAGCTCCGATCCGGCTCGCCTGCCGGATCATGTCGTTCGACAGCAGCGCCTGCATCTCCATCACCGCGTCGCCACTGGCCTTGTGGGAATAGCGCCGCAGGACGGTGGTGGCGATGAATGCCCGCTGTGTATGGTCAACGCCCAGCAGCGGTGCCCGCAGCACGCGCCTGAACGCATGGGTCGCGCGGTAGTCCGGATGCATGCGCCAGCCGATGTCGGACAGGACGCAGGCCACCCTCCGCAGACGGACCTCGACTTCCGATTCACCCTCGAACAGCGGATTGCACCAGGCGAAGATCTCATGCCCGATCGAGGCGCCGAAACGCGTCTCCTGCGCTGCCATGGCCTCCGCTGCGGCCAGCAGGGGATCAATGCGCCGGTCCGCATCCGAGAGCGTTTCGAGATAGGCGCCTTCCCTGACCCCATGTGCGGAGAAGACGAGACGCCTTGGCTGCAGGCGTTCCAGCACGGCACCCAGCACGGAACAGGCCAGCGGCAGGACCTGCAAGCGCCGCTTCGAGACCGTCTCGGTATCCGTCAGGGACGCGGGCGACTGCTGGCTGATCAGATCGACCAGGGACTGGGCGCGATCCAGCGGCATCTCGTACCCCTGCACGATATGCAGCGGATAATCGCGCCGCTGGATATCCAGCTTCGCCAGCGCGCGCCAGGTGCCCCCGACGACATAGAAGTCACGCCCCGTCATGCTGTCCAGCCACTCGACCTTGCGCAGTTCCTGTCGCACGGCCTTTCGGATCGCGCCGGATTCCGCATCGCCGTCATCGAACCGCAGGGGACCGACGGGCAAGGTCAAGCCGGCCTCTGCGCCGCCATTGCCGACGGGGGCCAGTTCGAGACTGCTGCCGCCCAGATCGCCTACGATCCCCTCGGCTTCCGGCAGGCCGAACAGGACGCCGAACGCCGCCAGGCGGGACTCCCCCTGCCCTGACAGCACCTCCAGCGAGATGCCGCATTCGGTGCGCACCCGTTCCACGAATTCCGGCCCGTCCACGGCATCGCGGACCGCGGAGGTGGCGAAGGCAACGGTGCGGTCCACACCGGTGACCCGCATCATCCAGGCAAAGCGTTTCAGGGTCGCGATGGCATTCCGCACCCCTTCCGGGCTGAGATGCCCGGTCTCCGGCAACCCCTTGCCCAGGGCGCAGAAGGCCTTTTCGTTCAGCATGTTCAGCGGTGCGCGGGCGCTGTCGCCAAAGATCACCAGCCGGACCGAGTTGGAGCCGACATCAATCACAGCAACACGTTCTGCCGTTCCGACAGCGGCAACCGAATCAGGCATTGTCAGTCGTCATCATCCAGGGTGAGAGAGATCGGACGGACTCCTTCTTCCAGCGCCTTTCCCCGACCGGAAAGACTTGGATTGGTCATGAAATACTCATGTGCGCTGAACCCGTCACCGACCACCTTGTCGCGGACATAGGTGCCATCCGGCTGCATGATCCAGCTCTGCAGGTCATCCTTCAGGTTGGCCAGCATGATCTGGTCCAGTACCTGGGCATGCACGGTATCGTTCTTCAGCGGCACCAGACTCTCGATCCGCCGGTCCAGATTGCGCGGCATCCAGTCGGCGGAGCTGATGTAGACCTGCGCGTTGCGACCGGGCAGCGGCTCCCCATTGCCGAAGACAACGATACGGCTGTGTTCCAGGAAGCGACCGATGATGCTGCGCACACGGATATTCTCCGACAGGCCGGGCACACCGGGGCGCAGACAGCAGATGCCCCGGATGATCAGTTCGATCTCTACCCCCGCCTGGCTGGCGCGGTACAGCCCGTCGATGACGTCCGGGTCCACAACCGAGTTCATCTTGGCCCAGATCGTCGCGGGGCGGCCCGCCTCCGCGTGGGCGATCTCCGCCTCGATCCCCTGCATCACGCGCTGGCGCAGGGTGTGCGGGGAATAGGCCAGTTCCTCCAGCCGCTCCGGTTTCGCATAGCCGGTCAGGTAGTTGAAGATCGCTGAGATGTCTCGGCCCAGCGCCGGTTCATCGGTGAAGTAGGACAGGTCCGTATAGACCTTCGCTGTGATCGGGTGATAGTTGCCGGTGCCGAAATGGGAATAGGTGCGCAGGCCCTCCTTCTCCTTCCGCACCACCATCGACAGCTTGGCGTGGGTCTTCAGCTCCATGAAGCCATAGACCACCTGCACACCCGCCCGCTCCATGTCGCGCGCCCAGCGGATATTGGCAGCCTCGTCAAAGCGGGCCTTCAGTTCGATCAGCGCGGTCACGGACTTGCCCGCCTCCGCCGCCGCGATCAGCGCCTCCACGATGGGAGAATTGTCCGAGGTGCGATAGAGCGTCTGCTTGATCGCCACGACGTTGGGATCTTCCGCGGCCTGGCGCAGGAACTGCACCACCACATCGAAGCTCTCGAACGGATGGTGGACAATCAGGTCCTTGCCGCGGATCGAGGCAAAGCAGTCGCCGCCATGTTCGCGGATACGCTCCGGGAACCGCGCATTGTAGGGCTTGAACAACAGCTCCGGCTTGTCATCGACGATGACGCGGCGGATATCCGCCAGGGCCAGCATGCCGTCGATGTTGATCACGTCATCAGGCCGGGCATCCGTTTCCGTCACCACGAGACGGCGCAGCCGGTCGTTCAGGTCCGCGGAGACCTGCAGGCGCACGATGTGTCCGCGACGGCGGCGGCGCAGCGCGGACTCGAACGTGCGTACCAGATCCTCGGATTCCTCCTGCAGCTCGATATCCGAGTCCCTGATGCAGCGGAACTGCCCCCGACTGACGATGCTGTACCCCGGAAACAGGCGCGCCATGTAGAGCGCGATGACCTGGCTGACCTGGATGAAGCGGAGTTCGTTGCCCGGCAGACGCACGAAGCGCGAAACATGGTGCGGGATCGGCACCACCGCATTCAGCAGTTCCTTGTCCCCGTCGCGCACCAGTTGCGCGATCATCGCGAGGCCAAGATTGGGGATGAAGGGGAACGGATGTGCCGGGTCGATCGCCAGGGGTGTCAGCACGGGCAGGATCTGTTCCAGAAAGTGGGTGTCGAGCCATCCCCTCTCCTCCGGCGTCAGTTCGTCTGCCACGACGATGGCGATGCCGGCTTCCCGAAGCTCGAGTTGCAGCGCACGCCAGCAATTCTGCTGTTCCACCACCAGCCAGTTGGCAAGTTCGTCGATCTTCTCCAGCTGCTGCGCGACCGTCAGTCCGTCGGGGGTCACCGTCTTCACATCGGCCTGGGTCATGCCCCACAGCGCCGCGACGCGTACCATGAAGAACTCGTCCAGATTGGAGGCGGAGATCGACAGGAACCGCACACGTTCCAGCAGCGGATAGCGCGGATTCTGACATTCGCGCATCACCCGGGAATTGAACTGCAGCCAGGACAGTTCCCGGTTGATGAAGCGGTCAGGCGAGTCCATGCCGATGGCAGAAGTTTCCGGCACTCCCTGTTCCGGTTCGATCAGTTCAGCATTGGCCGCGTTCATCATGGCTTCCTTCAGTTACGTGACAGACGATGCAACAAGATCGCGCGGATTTACAGCATTTCCCTTGCAGTGATTTGACGCCCCCTGCAACACTCGCCGCATGCACCGCCTCCTGCTGCTCCGACACGCCAAGGCCGCCGCTCCCGCCCCGGGGCAGGTCGACCACGCACGGAACCTGAACCCGCGTGGTCAGGCCGCCAGCCGGGCCATGGGCGCATACATGGCGCAGAACGACCTCAAACCAGATCTCGTGCTCTGCTCCGACGCCCGACGCACGCGGGAGACATGGGACGGCATCTCTGCCGCGAATGGCTGGCAGGAGATCGAGATCCGCTACCTCAAGGCCCTCTATCTGGCCGAATCCAGCCGTATCAGCCAGATCATCGGGCGGGAGGCCGGGTCGGCAGGCACCCTGCTGCTCATCGGGCACAATCCGGGGATCGAGGAACTGGCCGCAGGTCTGGCGGACCGCTCGGACAGGGAGGCCCGTCGGGAACTGGCCGGCGGGATGGCCACCGCGACGCTGGTGGCATTCAACCTCCCCGACGGCTTCGGCGAGCTTCGCCCCGGGACCTGCGCGGTCGACCGTGTCGTCCATCCGCGTGCCCTGATGCAGGAATGAGCGTTCTGCATGAGGAGGGCCATTCCCCTGAACCTTGACCTTTGCAGCGTTGCCAGAGGATTGACCGGTCGTGAACCTCCACAGAACCGGCAAGGCCGACGCAATTCAGGTAATCAGTTCCTTACCTGGCGCAAGGTGTCGAAGAGCGTCTCGCTGTCCTGGTCTGTCGCGGGCGGTGTCGGGTTCAGGTCAACGTTGACAAGACCTATTCCAAACAACCTGTCGCCCACCGGCCCCACCAGGAAATCGGCGAAGAACCAGACTTTCCGATCGGCGCCATCGACGGGAACCTCCGCCAGCAATCCGAGCCGGATCCTGTTGTCCTGGCTGCGTATGTCCAGGTGACCAACGCTGACGCCACCGGTCTCGATCCTGTCCATCATTGATTTCAGGAACAGTTCCCGGGCCAGAAGATGGATCCTGTCGTCGTCGTGGCGGTCCAGAATCCGGACCATGCGCGCGTAGTCCGCGCCGAATTCCTCATCCATGACCAGCGGCAGGCCTTCCCGCCGCATCAGTCCGGCAATGACCATGGGGATCGGGAACCCCATCGGAGCGTTCCCCTCCACCATCGCGCAGGAGGTCGCGAGCACCTTCATCTCCAGCACACTGACGTCGAAGTCAGCCAGTGCGCTCTGCAGGTGTGCAGGGGTTCTCTCGCTGGCAACACAGAAACCGTCCGGCAGCCGGACGGACAGTTCGTGATCGGACAGCGCAAAACGGACGTGGTCGCGGGTCATCTCGGCCGGGGTCATGGTCCCGATGCCCGCAAGCGGCTGAACCGCAAGCTGCCTGGTCGTGGGCTCGACGGGCGCGGTGGACTGACACCCGGCGGTGACGCCGAGCAGCAGGACAAGAATTCCTCCGACAACTGACCGCTTCAATCGACTTCCCTCAGTTCCGCGCGCAACTCATGTGCTGCCGTCAGGCTCGCGGTATCGCCGGATACAGTAGCGAACTCCACAACCGAGGTAACAAGGAAAACACCTGCAATCGGTTCCGCGAGCGCCGCCGCCCGGAAAGGGTCCTGGCGGCCCGAACGATCCAATTCGCCCGCCGCCGCAACCCCAATCCGGTCCCGGTCCGTCGCCAGTTCGATTGCCGCGATCCTTGCCGGAACGTTCCTTTGGTCCAGCAACTCCCGCACCACATCCAGAATGGCGTCAGGTGACGCAAAGGCCTTGAGGTAGCGCGCGCTGTTGCGAATGGCCTGCCAGAACACGTCGCCACTGCCATCGGCGGGGATCGCGCCCCCGTCCCGCGTCAGGATGCCAAAGGCAAGAACGCGCAGGGTCTGCCCATGCCGGATATTCGACCGCAGCCCGCTGAGCTGATCGCAGGGCATGGCCATCGCCTTCACCTCGACCCCACGCTGACGCACCAGGTCCAGATCGCGCTGCAGCCCCTCCGCTGCGGTCGGGCCCGGAGACAGCCCGTCGCAATAGCCCGCAGGCAGGTCGAACGCGAAATTCGCCGACCCCGCACGAAACCGGACCTCTGCCCCCGACGCCGTGCCCGTGCCGGCCAGCACCGAAAGCGTCAATGCGACGGTGGCCAGTGTTCGGATCAAACCGATGCCTCTTCGCCGAGCAGGCCGTAGATCAGGCGCTTCATGACATCCATTGCACGGATCTCGGCCTGAACGCTGCGGTCTGTCGTGAACGCAACCTGGACCTGCAGGCCATCAACCACGGTCTTGCCGAAGATCTGGACCAGATCACGGGAGCTGCCCGACAGCACGTGACGGTAGGGCAGGCGAAAGTAGGCGGCATAGGAGTCACTCTCGATCAGTTCCAGCCGCGCTTTGCCTTCGATGCGGCGGGACTTGTGGCTCCCCCTGCGCGCAAAGAATTCCTCCAGCTTCTGCTGGGACTCATTGCCCTCCTCAAGGACATCGCGATCATCCCATGCGCGGATGATCGCTTCGATGTAGGTCGCCCGGCTGCCCGCAAACCGCTTCGGCACGCCATTGGGCATGAAGACGGAGACTTCCCCTTCGGCAGCAAGAGACTGGATGAAGCTCGACTGGATCGCCTGATAGTCGTGGCAGGTGATGAAGTAGGCGACCTTGCGCCAGTTGCCCTCCACCGCATCGAAGGCCGCCCAGATACGCCCCTCGAAATCGTCGGCATAGCCCCCGCGCGGCACAAGACAGTAATTGCCGTCAAGTTCAACGCGCAGGGGGGTCGCGCCGGCAATGGCCGTGGTCACCCGGACTTCCCGCGCCTCGGGGACGCCGGTGGTGGTCTGGCAGCTTGCCAGCCCCACCAGCATCAACGTGGCGACGGTCAGCAGGATCTGTCTCATGGTCTCGTGTCACTCCGGATCAGCCTGCAACCCAGAGTGACACCAACCTCGATCTTCGTCGAGTAACGGCTGCGCGCTATCGCGCCATCGCCAGCGAGAACCCCAGGTGGGCGCCGCCATCAACCATCACGAATTCGCCCGTCACCAGTTCGGAGCCCTTGATCAGCCAGAGGATGATCTCGGCATTGTCCTCCGGCGTCGAGACCCGCTGCAACGGCAGGGTGCGCTGCTGGTTGGCGAGCAGCTGATCATATTTCTCCTTGCCCATGCCGTTCTCGAGCCAGCGGGACTGGATCATGCCGGGGCAGATCGTGTTGACCCGGATCTCCGGCCCCAGTGAACGGGCGAGCGACATGGTCATGGTGTTCAGCGCGCCCTTGGACGCCGCATAGGCCATGCAGGAACCGATGCCGGTCACCCCCGCGATGGAGGAGACATTGGTGATGGAGGCCTTGCCAGCGGACCGCAGGTGCGGCTCCGCCCACTTCGCCATCTGGTACGGGCCGATGACGTTGACGGCATAGATGTCCTGGAAGTCCTGCGCGGTCAGGGCCGACAGGTCGGACTGGTCGGCGAACTTGGTCGTGCCCGCATTGTTGACCACGTGATTGAGCTTGCCCCACTTGTCGATCGCGGCATCGACGAGCTTCTTGCAGTCCGCGTCCTCCGCCACGTTGGCCTGAACCGTGATGGCCTCCACCCCCAGATCGCGACAGGCCTGCGCGGTCTCCTGCGCCTCCTTCTCGCTGCGGGTATAGTTGACGACGACATTGCAGCCGTCTGCTGCCAGCGCCCGAGCAACGGCAGCACCAACGCCGGTGGCCGAACCTGTAACGATGGCCGCCTGGCCCTTGAGATCAATCATGATGTCCTCCCTCTCACGTCACTTGCCCCTGTCAGGGACCATGAACCAGATGAATGCAAGTAATTCCGCAGCGATGATGGCCAGCAGACCGACCTGATACCCTTCGCTGGCATAGCCGCCCAGCGCCGTGCGCGGATACTGGTCGATGACCCAGCCGATGCCGGACGCAGTGGCGAAGACCCCGATGAAGACGAACACATTCAGCGCGGTATTGACCCGTCCGGCCAGCTTCAGATCGAAGCGCCCACACAACAGCGGGAACGCCAGGGCGGAAATGTTGGAACTCAGGCCCAGCAGGACCCAGGGCCAGTGCGCCTGAGGATCGACCTCCATGGCGATGGAGCCCTGGGCCAGCAGCAGCCCGATGACGCCCCCTCCCATGACCATGCTCAGTGGCACGCCCCGACGGGTAAGGACATCGGCCACCACACCACCGGCCACGAAGCCGACAGTCAGCGCGATGGAGAGAGTCTGCAGGTAGACCGCAACGCCGGCCTGTTCGAACCCCGCCACATCCTTCAGCCACAGGCCGGCCCACTGGGCATGGATCGCCATGCCGGTGGACATGGTCAGGACCGCGATCGGCGCGATGCGCCAGAAATAGCGCCTGCCATAGATCTGGCGCAGGCTGCCCAGCAGTTCCCGGAAGGGAATGGCGGCGGTGCTGCCCGGCTTCTCCGGCACGACAAGGAAGATCAGCAGGGCCGACGCGACTGTCGCGGCGGCGATGTAGAAGAACAGCTCCTGCCAGCCCAGACCGACATCCCCCAGCAGGAATTCGACCGGTGTCGTGGCCGTCAGCGCCCCCAGTCCGCCCAGGCCCAGCAGGCAGCCGTTCACCAATGGCCAGCGCGACTGCGGGAACCAGAGCGTGATCGCCTTAAGGGAGGCCATCAGCCCGCCGGCGCAGCCGAGGCCGATCATGGCGCGTCCGATGACCAGCGTTTCGGCGTTCTCGCCCAGCCCGAAGACCACGGCACCGGACGCCGCGATCAGCAGCAGGACGGCCTGACAACGGCGCGGTCCGAAACGGTCGAGCATCATGCCCAGCGGCAGTTGCGCCAGTCCGAAGGCCAGGAAATAGGCCGCCCCGACCAGTCCCAGCACATCCGCGTCCAGCGCCAGATCATGACGTACCCGGTCGCCGATCAGTGATGGCAGGGCACGGTAGAGATAGGAAAGGAAATAGCCTGACGCAAAGGGCAGGAAGACGACCACGACAATGCGAATCCATTGCGCGCGTGTCTGCTCCACCCCGTCTGCCGCAACGGGTGCTGCTGTATCTGACCGACTCACTGACGTCTCCTCGACCCGCCGCCGGTTGTTCCGGCGATCACCTGCGAGTCGTTATAGCGCGCTGCGGCGTTCCGGACCATGCCACTGGACACAGCCCCCCATTGCCAAACGCGGCACGCAGCAGGCAAGCTTTGCGGATGAACCGCCTGCATGCCTGGATCGGAATTCCCCTGCTCGCCCTCTTCGCGGGTCAGGCGCTGCCGTCTGTCGCGCTGGCGCAGCAGGGCACCGGCTACAGTCCGCACGTGCAGGTCCTGACCGAAGGCGCCGCGCCCTGCGCGCTGGATCGCCGCTATCTCGCCGAGGCGATCTCCCGCGCCCTGGCGCTGCGCCATGGCACGACGCCGGTCCGGACCAAGATCTTCGTCCGCGTCCGCTCCGTCTGGAAACTTGATGGCTGCCACGACAGGCTCGACGTCTACTACAGCACCCGCCGCGATCTGGGCAGCAATGCACGTGAGACATTCTTCACGCCGCACTCCAGCCATCACCAGCGCGTCGAACCCCTCGACGCCCGCCCCGCCCGCTATCGCAACGCCACCGACGAGGCCCTTCGCCTGTTCGACCGCACCAACCGCGACCTGAACCTGATCCCGATGAACTGAGGGTCGGTGACGGGCTCAGGCGGAGGGGCCGTTCCAGCGCAGCGCGAGCATGGTCAGGTCATCTGACTGGTCCTGATCGCCCACGAATTCTGCGACCCGGCCACTGATGCCTGTCAGCATCGCCTCCACGCCGACATCGTGCGCGGTTGCGGCGATGGCCAGGTCCAGTCGTTCTCCGCCGAACTCGTCACGCTGCATGTTCAGTGCCTCGGTCACCCCGTCAGTGACGATCAGCAGGGTCGCGCCCGGTGAGAGGCGGATCTGGCCGCTCTCGTAGTCAACCTCCTCAAAGGCGCAGAGGGGTGGCCCGCCGACGCGCGGGCTGTGGGTCGGTGCCGCACTGTCCGTCGTGATGATACGGGCCGGTTCGTGGCCCGCATTGCAGTAGTCGATGGTGCCCGTCGCGGTATCGAGAATACCGGCGAAGCAGGTCACGAACTGGTTGTCATGATCCTCCCGCAGCAGCTCCCGGCTGACTTCACCGGCCACATCACCGATCGCGCGGTCATGGCGCAGCACGGCGCTCTTCATCATCACCTTGGTCATGGCCATGAGCAGGCTGGAGGTAACGCCCTTGCCGCAGACATCGCCGACCATGAAGAACAGCCGGTGACCGTCGATCATGAAGAAGTCATAGAGGTCGCCGGTCATTTCCTCCGCCGAGCGGTGGGCGACGGCAAGGTCGAACCGCGCGTCCCCTGCGGACAGGTCTGTCGGCTCCGGCAACAGGCGGCGCTGGATACGGCTTGCCGCCGCCATCTCCGACCGGCGCTGGACGACCTCGAGCCGATGCACCTCGCGCTCCACCATGGCTGCCACACCCGAGCGGAAGATCAGCCAGTTCATCCTGATGGCGACCCCGGCGGTGCCGGTGAAGCCCAGTGCCATCAGAACCTTCTGGAGGGGCGACACGTTCTGATCGCTGACCAGGGAGCCAAACAGCATCGCGGCGATCATCGGCAGCAGAAAGGCAATGGTCAGTCGCGGGATCATGTAGGTGGAGGCCAGTGTCATGCCGCCCAGACCAAAGGCCATCACCGCAAAGGTCGTGCGTCCGACGTTGTCGTCGTTGGGCATGGCGAACGTGATGGCCCAGGCAAAATGACACCCGATCGCGAACGCCCAGATCAGGGACGCCCGACCGATGGCCGTGCCCCTGAACAGCAGCGCGCGACCTGTCCGCTGCCGCCAGAGCCGGTAGAGCGGAAGCGACAGCAGGACCAGCAGGATGGAACCCCAGACCACGCCGCCGACCAGAGGAATGTGGACCCAGTACTTGCCGATTCCCAGACCCGCGAAGACGAGCAGCACGACAACGATGCCCGGCGTCAGACGGTTGGCTGCCAATTCCTGCTGCAAGCGCAGTTCGCTTTCCAGCGTGGGAAAATCAGGTTGATCGTCAGTCTGAATCAGGCTGCCGGGATTTCCCTGCCCCTGATCCGGCGCGACCATCAGCCCGCCTGCCGCTCGGCTGCGATTTCCTCCCGCAGCATTTCCAGTTCCAGCCAGGATTCCTCGGCCTGTTCCTTCTCGCTCTCGGCCGCACCCAGCCGGTCCGTTGCGGCCTGGAATCGGTCGGGGTCGCGTCGGAAGAGACCGGCATCCGCCAGTTCCTTCGTCAGGGTCTGGATCTCCTTCTCCAGGTCGGCGATGCGGCCCGGCAGGGTATCCAGCGCATGCTGCTGCTTGAACGAGAGCTTGCGCCGCTGCGGCGGTGCCTTGGGCGCCGCCTTCTGGCGCTGGGTGGCCCGCTGACCGGTGGGCACCGCCTTGCCGGGCCGGGAGCCACGCTGGGTCAGCATGTCGGAATAGCCGCCCGGATAGCGCTGCCAGACGCCATCGCCTTCCGCCACCAGCACGGCGTCGGCAACGCGGTCGATGAAATCGCGGTCATGGCTGACCAGCAGCACGGTGCCGCCATAGTCCCCCAGCAGTTCCTGCAGCAGGTCCAGGGTCTCGATATCCAGATCGTTCGTCGGCTCGTCCAGGATCAGCAGGTTGGACGGCCGCGCCAGCGCCCGCGCCAGCATCAGCCGCCCCCGCTCCCCACCCGACAGGGCATGGATGGGGGTACGCATCTGCTTCGGGTCGAACAGGAAATCCTTCATGTAACTGACCACGTGACGCGACTGGCCATTGACCATCACTGCGTCCCCGCCGCCGCCCGTCAGCGCGTCCATCAGGCTCCAGTCCGGCGACAGGCTCTCCCGGCGCTGGTCCAGGCTGGCGGTCTCCAGCGCCGTTCCCAGCCGCACCGTGCCGCTGTCGGGCTCGATCTCCCCGGTCAGCAGCCGCAGCAGGGTGGTCTTGCCCGCCCCGTTCGGCCCGACGATCGCCAGCGTCTCGCCCCGCAGCAGCCGCAGGTCCAGGTCGCGCACCACCGGCGGCTGATCGCCCCAGGCGCGGGTCACCCCCTTCGCCTCCGCCACCAGCTTGCCGGAACGCTCCGCCTCCGCCGCCGCCATGCGGACATTGCCCTGCGCGCGCTCGAAGTTGCGCCGTTCGGAACGCAGTGCGTGCAGGTTCCTGAGCCGCCCCATGTTGCGCTTGCGCCGGGCCGTGACGCCCTTGTGGAGCCATTCGGTCTCGGAGACGATCTTGCGGTCCAGGCGGTGCAGTTCCTGCTCCTCCGCCTCCAGCACCTCGTCACGCCAGGCCTCGAAGGCGGCAAAGCCCCGGTCCAGCCGCCGCGTCCGCCCCCGGTCCAGCCAGATCGTGGTGCCGGACAGGTTCTCCAGGAAGCGCCGGTCATGGCTGATCAGCACCAGGGCGGAGCGCATCGACTTCAGCTCCGCCTCCAGCCACTCGATGGCCGGCAGGTCCAGATGGTTGGTCGGTTCGTCCAGCAGCAGGATGTCCGGTGACGGGGCCAGCACCCGCGCCAGCGCCGCCCGCCGCGCCTCCCCGCCCGACAGGTGTGTCGGATCGGCGGTCTCGCTGAGGCCAAGCTGCTCCAGCAGGGATGTCGCGCGATAGGGATCATCGCCAGGGGCCAGCCCCTCGGTGACGAAATCCAGCACCGTCGCGTGGCCGGAAAGATCCGGTTCCTGAGGCAGATAGCGCAGGGTGGTGCCGGGCTGCAGGAACGAATCCGCACTGTCGGCCTGCACGATCCCGGCCACGATCTTCAGCAGGGTCGACTTGCCGGAGCCATTGCGCCCGACCAGTGACACACGCTCCCCGGCCGAGACAACGATCTCCGCGCCGTCCAGCAGCGGTTTGCCGCCGAAGGTCAGGTGCACGTCGCGCAGATGCAGAAGGGGTGGAGCCATGGCGCGCAGTCTTAAGGCCAGTGACCGTCCGATGGAAGAGCGCCGCGCTTGAGAAATTCGTCCGGATGGCTAGATAGTCCGGACCACCCCGATCCGAGACCGGTAACGCTGGAGCCCATCCGCAATGATTTCGCGATTCTATGACTGGCTGGAATCGCGGGTGGACTCCTTTCCCGACACGGTGCCGACGAAGCCACCCTCCCGCTTCCTGGGCTTCATCATTCACTTCTCCCGCCCCTTCCTGCCGCTGATCGTGATCAGTGCGCTGTTCTCCGTCGCGATCGCCATCGTCGAGGTGCTCATGTTCGCCTTCCTGGGCGACATCGTGGACTGGCTGTCCGCGACACAGCCCGACCAGCTCTGGAACGAGCACGGCATTGATCTGGTGCTGATCGCCCTGATGGTCGTGGTGCTCTATCCGCTGCTCTACTTCGTCGGCGAATCGATCAGTCATCAGGGGCTGCTGGGCAACTTCGCCATGCGGACGCGCTGGGAATCGCACCGCTACCTGCTGCGTCAGAGCATGGCCTTCTATCAGGACGACTTCGCGGGCCGGGTGGCCGCGCGGATGATGCAGACCGCGCTGGCGGTGCGGGAAGTCGTGCTGAAGACCTCCGAGATCCTGCTGTTCGTCGCGGTCTATTTCGCCAGCGCACTGGTCCTGTTCGCCAGCGCCGACTGGCGACTGGTCCTGCCGATGCTGGCCTGGCTGGTCGGCTATCTGGTGATCCTGCGGCTGTTCATTCCCCGGCTGGCGGAGGTGTCCCGCGCCCAGGCCGATGCCCGCGCCGATGTCACCGGACGCGTGGTCGACAGCTACACCCACATCGGTACGGTGAAGATGTTCGCCGACGCCAACTACGAGGATGATTATGCCCGAAGTGGCATGAAACGCTTCCTCGGCACGGTCTACGGCCAGATGCGGCTGTCCACGGCGCTCTCGGCTTCCCTGGCGACGCTCAATGCCTTCCTGATCTTCGGGATCGGCGCGGTCGCCATCGCGCTCTGGTCGCACGAGATCATCACCACCGGCGCGATAGCATTTGCCGTCGGGCTGGTGCTGCGCCTGATCGGCATGTCCAACTGGATCCTCTGGGAAGTCGCCAACCTGTTCGAGAATGTCGGCGTCGTGATGGATGGCATCGATACCATCGCCCGCGACCGCAGCGTCGTTGACCGCCCTGACGCCAGGCCGCTGAGCGTACAGGAGGGCGAGATCGCCTGGCAGGACATCCACTTCAACTATGGCAAGGTCCTGCCGGAGCAGACCGCCAACGTCATCGACGGCCTGTCCCTGACAATCAAACCGGGGGAGAAGGTCGGGCTGGTGGGACGGTCCGGCGCGGGCAAGTCCACGCTGGTCAGCCTGCTGCTGCGGTTTCACGACCTTGAAGGCGGTCGCATCCTGATCGACGGCCAGGACATTGCCGCCGTGCAGCAGGACAGCCTGCGGGCCGCCATCGGCATGGTGACGCAGGATACGTCCCTGCTGCACCGGACAGTCGCGGAGAACATCGCCTACGGGCGCGCCGAGGCCACGCGGGAACAGGTCATCGCCGCCGCGCGGAAAGCGGAAGCACATGACTTCATCTCCGATCTGGAGGACCTGAAGGGCAACCGGGGCTATGACGCCCACGTGGGCGAGCGCGGTGTGAAGCTGTCCGGCGGCCAGCGCCAGCGCATCGCCATTGCCCGTGTCCTGCTGAAGGATGCGCCGATCCTGATCCTCGACGAGGCAACCAGTGCGCTGGACTCGGAGGTCGAGGCCGCAATCCAGCAGAGCCTCTACAGCCTGATGGAGGGCAAGACCGTGCTCGCCATCGCCCACCGCCTGTCAACGATCGCGGCCATGGACCGTCTGGTGGTGATGGATCAGGGCCGCATCGTCGAGCAGGGGACGCATGCGGAACTGATCCACCGGGATGGTCTCTATGCCGAACTCTGGGCCAGGCAGTCCGGCGGCTTCCTGGCCCGGGAAGAGGTCGCCTGAACTCACCCTGCCTGAGCCAGCAGCACCGCCGCGACCATGTAGCAGACGGCGGTGCCTGCCGCGGCAAGGGTGCGCAGATGGTTCCAGGGCAGCCAGCCACCGACATAGTCCGGCCAGTAGGCCTGTGCCTCGCCTCCGGCCAATGACATTCCGTCCAGGCGGATGTTCATGGGCACGTTGGCAACCACGGTGACGCCGAAGACGCCGAACAGGTAGAGACTGGCCGCCGCCACCAGCCAGGGCAAGGCCACCGGCTGAGCCAGCATCGCCGCAGCAATCGCTGCCGCAGCAGACACCGGCACCAGCCCGACCAGCAGGACAAGGAAGACCGATCGATAGACCTTCCGGTTGATCATCTGCATCGCTGCGCTGCCCGTCGCCGCGTCGCCACGGCCGAGGGACGGCATCACCAGATCGGAAAAGGTCATGAAGACACCGGCGACCACCGCACTTGGCATGGCCAGGGCGAGCATGGACCAGGAGACGAGTTCGTTTGACATGGTGCTGTTCCCTGTTGTCGTTGTTCAGTGAGAGATCGCGACGGCAGACCGGACACGGCTGCGGTCGGTGAGCTGGCGCGCCAGAAATGCGGCGATGTCGGCCCGTGAGATCTTCAGCTTCAGGCGCCGTTCCTCCGGTCCGAAACCCTCCATGTAGTCATCGGTCTCGGGTCCGTCGGTGAAGGCGCTGGGCCGCACGATGGTCCAGTCCAGACCACTCGCCCGCACCAGGTTTTCCTGCAGCTCGTGATCCAGGAACACCGGGCGCAGCAGCAATCCGAACATGATCCGTTTCCAGAAGAAATTCAGGTTGCTCCAGCTCTCATGCGCCCCGAGCGTCGACTGGCAGATCAGCCGCGACACGCCGTGGGCCTGCATGCCGCGAATGACGTTCATGGTGCCGGTCGAGCGGACGACGCTCTTGCGCGAGGTGCCGGCACCCAGCGTCACCACGACCGCATCATGGCCGGCAATGGCCTCCGCCACGGCCCCTTCGTCCCCCGCATCCCCGGCCACCAGCCGCAGGGCCGGGTCGCTGATTTCCAGTCGCTCCGGGTGCCGCGCGAAGGCGGTTACCTGATGCCCGTCGGCGAGCATCCGACGCACGGCAAGTGCGCCAACGGTTCCGGTCGCTCCAAAGATGATGACGTTCATTTCGCTCTCCTGTTTGCGTGTTGACGTCGCTTGACATAGTGTCAAGTTGACACCGTGTCAAGCGACGTCATACTGCCGCCATGACAGAAAAGACCCCATCAACCCGTGACCGCATCCTGCAGGCCACGCTGGACCTGCTTCAGGCCGGTGGCGGCAGCGGCGTGCGCATGTCGGACATCTCCAGGGCTGTCGGCATCAGCCGCCAGGCGCTGTACCTGCATTTCCCCAACCGCGCCGACCTGCTGGTCGCAGCCAGCCGTCATATCGATGAGCAGAACGAGGTGGAGCGGCGGCTGGTGCCGAGCCGCACCGCAGCAACGGGCCGGAAACGGCTGGACGCCTGGATCGATGCTCTCGGCAACTACATTCCCGTCGTCCATGGGGTGGCGAAGGCGCTGCAGGCAATGAAGGACACGGACGAGGCCGCGATGACGGCCTGGAACGACCGGATGCAGGCGATCCGGCACGGGTGCGCTGCCGCGATCGCCGCGCTGGACCGGGACGGCGAACTGACCGGGGATCTGACGCAGGAAGAGGCAACGGACTGGCTCTGGATGCTGCTCGCGTTCCGGAACTGGGAGCATCTTTGCCGCGAATGCGGCTGGCCGCAGGAACGCTATGTCCGTGTCATGCAGCAGACGGCGGCGCTGGCGCTGACCGGCAGGTCCGACGCCGCCTGAAACGCAGAAGGCCCGACCGTTTCACCGGCCGGGCCTTCCATCATTCCGGTGCTGAAGCCGGATCAGGCGAGATCGAAGCGATCCGCGTTCATCACCTTGTTCCATGCGGCGACGAAATCGCTGACGAAGCGGTCCTGCGCGTCGTCGGAGGCATAGACCTCCGACAGGGCCCGAAGCTGCGAGTTCGATCCGAAGACCAGATCGACGCGGGTACCGGTCCATTTCACGGCACCGGTGCCGCGGTCGCGACCTTCGAAGACCCCCTCGCCTTCCGAGACTTCCGTCCATTCCGTGCCCATGTCGAGCAGATTGACGAAGAAGTCGTTGGTCAGCGTTCCGGGGCGGTCGGTCAGCACACCATGCGACGACTGTCCGGTGTTCGCGCCCAGCACCCGCAGGCCACCGACCAGCACCGTCATCTCCGGCGCACTCAGGGTCAGCAACTGGGCCCGGTCGATCAGCAGTTCCTCCGCCGATACCGTGAACTTCCGCTCCAGGTAATTGCGGAAGCCATCGGCGCGCGGCTCCAGAACACTGAAGGAGTCGGCATCGGTCTGTTCCGCCGACGCATCGGTGCGGCCCGGCGTGAACGGCACCTGCACGTCATGCCCGGCATCCTTCGCTGCCTTCTCGATGGCCGCACAGCCTCCCAGCACGATCAGGTCGGCCAGCGAAACCTGCTTGCCGCCGGTCTGGGCCTCGTTGAACGACTGCTGCAGACGCTCGAGCACCGCCAGCACCTTCGCCAGTTGCTCCGGCTGGTTGACCGCCCAGTCCTTCTGCGGTGCCAGGCGGATACGTGCGCCATTGGCGCCGCCCCGCATGTCGGAACCACGGAACGTGGAGGCCGAGGCCCAGGCCGTGGAGACAAGCTCCGCGACCGACAGGCCGGACGCCAGCACCTGCGCCTTCAGGTCGGCGATGTCGGCGGCATCGATCAGCGGATGCGTGACCTCCGGCACCGGGTCCTGCCAGAGCAGTGCCTCCGCCGGGACATCCGCGCCGAGGTAGCGCGAGCGCGGACCCATGTCGCGATGGGTCAGCTTGTACCAGGCGCGGGCAAAGGCGTCGGCAAAGGCCTCCGGGTCCCTGTGGAAGCGGCGCGAGATCTTCTCGTAGGCCGGGTCCATGCGCATCGCCATGTCGGCGGTGGACATCATGGTCGGCACCCGCTTCGACGGATCATCGGCGGCTGCCGCCATGTCCTTCTCCGCCACGTCCTTCGGCTGCCACTGCCAGGCACCGGCGGGGCTCTTCACCAGTTCCCATTCGTAGCCGAACAGCATGTCGAAGTAGCCCATGTCCCACTGCGTCGGGTTGGGCGTCCAGGCCCCTTCCAGACCGCTGGTGATGGCATCGCCCCCCTTGCCGGAACCGAAGCTGTTCTTCCAGCCGAGGCCCATCTGCTCGATGGCTGCCCCTTCCGGTTCGGCGCCGACATTCCCGTCGGGACCGGCACCATGGCACTTGCCGAAGGTGTGGCCACCGGCCACCAGGGCCACCGTTTCCTCATCGTCCATCGCCATGCGGGCGAAGGTCTCGCGGATATCGACACCGGACGCCACCGGGTCCGGCTTGCCGTTCGGCCCCTCCGGATTGACGTAGATCAGGCCCATCTGGACCGCCGCCAGCGGTTCCTCCAGATCACGTTCACCGCTGTAGCGCCTGTCGCCCAGCCACTCGGCCTCCCTGCCCCAGTAGATGTCCTCCTCCGGCTCCCAGACATCGACCCGGCCACCGCCGAAGCCGAAGGTCCTGAAGCCCATGGATTCCAGCGCGCAATTGCCCGCCAGGATCATCAGGTCGGCCCAGGAGATGCTGTTGCCGTACTTCCGCTTGATCGGCCAGAGCAGACGCCGCGCCTTGTCCAGATTGCCATTGTCGGGCCAGCTGTTCAGCGGGGAGAACCGCTGCGAGCCGGAACCCGCGCCTCCCCGGCCGTCGGCGATGCGATAGGTACCGGCGCTGTGCCATGCCATGCGGATGAAAAGCCCGCCATAGTGGCCGTAGTCCGCCGGCCACCAATCCTGGGAGTCGGTCATCAGCGCGTGCAGGTCCTGCTTCAGGGCCTCCAGATCCAGTTCCGAGAACGCCCTAGCATAGTCGAAATCCCTGCCGAGCGGGTCGGAGCGTTCCGAATGCTGGTGCAGGATGCGGAGATTGAGCTGGTTCGGCCACCAGTCGCGGTTCGTCGTCCCGCCCGTGGATCCACTTGTGTTCGCACCATGCATCACGGGGCAGCCACCGGATTGCGGTTTCGCTGTCTCAGCCATTGATCGCTCCCATTCTCGTTCCTGATCACGCGACAGCCGATGCCGGCTGGCGGGAATTTGTTTTCTCCATCGAAAGATATCAGCGTGCATTCATTAGAGGAAATTGCATGTTTTGATCGTTGTGATAACTCTTGCTGATGATCAATCTGACCCTGAAGCAATTGCGCTACTTCGATGCCCTGGCCCGGCATGGGCATTTCGGCCGCGCGGCGGAGGCCTGCGCCATCTCCCAACCGGCACTGTCGATGCAGATCAAGGAGATGGAGGAAACCCTCGGCACCGCGCTGGTCGAACGCGGCGCCCGGCAGATCCGGCTGACCCGATTCGGGGAGGAGACCGCGCAGCGGGTCACGGGCATCCTTCGCGCGGTCGATGAGCTTGGCGACATGGCGCGCGCGTCCAGGGACCGGCTGGTCGGGCGGTTGCGGATCGGCATCATTCCGACGATTGCCCCCTATCTGCTGCCGGCCATCGTGGACGTTCTCGCCGATGTCCACCCGGGGCTGGATCTGATGATCCGCGAGACCCTGACGCCAACCCTGATCCAGGAACTGCGAGAAGGGCAGCTCGACACGGCCATCGTCGCCCTGCCCGTCTCCGAGCCAACACTGACGGAGGCTGCGCTCTTCACAGAGAAGTTCCTGCTCGTCAGACCGGAAGCTGATGCGCACGCTCCCGTTCCGGACAGCGAGATGCTGCGGCAGATGCGCCTGCTGTTGCTGGAGGAAGGGCACTGTTTCAGGGATCAGGCCCTGTCGTTCTGCAAGCTCGCCGCCTCCGCCCCGCGCGAAACGCTGGACGCCAGTTCCCTGTCGACGCTGGTCCAGATGGTCAGTGCGGGCTTCGGGGTTACGCTGATCCCGGAGATGGCGATGCCCGTCGAGACCCGCTCCGCCCCCGTCTCCGTCGCCCGCTTCCCCGAGCCACAGCCTGCGCGGACCGTCGGCATGGTCTGGCGGCGTACAAGTCCGCTGGCCAACCAACTGATGGGAATCGCGGAGATCATCCGGAACAGGCCGGGTATCTCAGGTGTCCTGCCCGGCTGAGTCGATCAGCGCGGCGTAGCGGTCCAGGTGATAGTCGGTGTCGCCGAACAGGACCTCCAGCGCCAGCAGGCGCTTGACGTAGTGGCCGATGTGCAGCTCGTCCGTTGTGCCCATGCCACCATGGATCTGGATGGCCTGCTCCCCGATCAGCCTGGCTGAGCGGCTGACATGCACCTTGATGGCGGAGGCTGCCTTGCGCGCTTCCGTGCCCCCCGCCTGGAATTCCCCGATCACCTGGAGCAGCAGGGCACGGGACTGTTCCTGGGCAACGAACATGTCCACCATCCTGTGCTGCAGGGCCTGGAACTTGCCGATCGGTGTGCCGAACTGCTTGCGCGTGCGGGCATATTCGACCGTGTCGCGGACCAGCACTTCCATGACGCCGACAGCCTCCGCGCAGCAGGCGATGATTGCCTCATCGATCACGGCTTCGATGGCGTCGATGGCGGAGCCGGCCTCCCCCAGTCGGGCAGCGCCTTCGACCCGCACAGTGTCGAACGTGATGTCGGCTGCGCGCAGCCCGTCGATGGTGGGATAATCGCGACGGTGAATGCCGTCGGCATGCCCATCGACCACGAACAGATCGACACCCTGCCGGTCCCGCTCCGCACCGCCTGACCGGGCGGAGACCAGCAGCAGGTCGGCGCTCGGCCCATTCAGCACCAGATGCTTCTCGCCGCTGATCCGGAAGCCGTCCCCGTCCGCCTGAACCGTGCAGCCGACGCAGGCCGGATTGCCGGCGGCGCGGCGCTCCGTGTGCGCAAGGGCAAGCTGAGTCTCGCCCGCGATGACGGGGGACAGGATGGCTTGTCGCTGTTCCGCCGATCCCAGCATCTCAACCAGCCTTCCGCCAAGGACCAGACAGGGCACGAAGGGTTCCGTCACCAGTCCCCTGCCGAGTGCTTCCGTCATCGTTGCCACATCGCGCAGGCTGCCGCCGAAGCCGCCGTTCTCCTCCGCGAACGGCACCGACAGCCAGCCCAGATCGGCGAAGGTCCGCCAGTTGTCCGCGCTGTATCCCAGGTCGGACTCCGCCAGTGCACGACGCACATCGAAGCCATAGTCCTGGGCCACGAACCGGTCCACGCTGTCCTTCAGCATCTGCTGCTCTTCGGAGAGGGCAAAGGTCATGGCGGTCACAGCCCCAGCACGGCCTTGGCGACGATGCTGCGCTGCACCTCCGCACTGCCGCCTGCAATGGTGGTGGAGCGATCATCCAGCCAGGTCGCCATGGCCGTCAGCGCATGGTCCGGCACCAGGGAGCCGACGTTGTTCCCCGGCACCAGCGCCTCCGGCTGCAGCGGCACGCCATTCAGCCCCACGGTCTGCAGCCACAGCTTGTCCAGCGCCTGACGCGCATCCGCCCCGGCAATCTTGAGCACGGAAGCCGCGGGACCGGGGGAACCACCCGCCGCCGTTTCCTCGTTCACCCGCATCTCCGTGGCGATGAAGGCGCGGGCATTGATCTCCGCCTCCGCCAGCTTGCGCCGGAACACGCGGTCGTCGATCAGGGGGGTGCCGTCGGCAGCAACCTCCTCCGAGGCGGAACGGCGGATCTGTCGCAGCCGCTTCTTCAGCGGCGCGGCGTAGCTCATGCTCCGTTCGAACTCCAGCAGGTACTTGGCAACGGTCCAGCCGTCATTCTCCGCGCCGACGCGATTGGCCTGCGGCACCCGCACATCGTCGAAGAAGACCTGATTCTGCTCCTGCACCCCGTTCAGGTTGATGATCGGCTCCACGGTGATCCCGGGCGTGTCCATCTCCAGCAGCAGGAAGGTGATGCCCTGCTGCGGTCGCCCCTCGGTCGAGGTTCGGACCAGCAGGAACATGTGGCTCGCCTCGTGCGCGTTCGACGTCCAGATCTTGCTGCCGTTCAGGATGTAGTCATCGCCGTCCGGCACCGCCGACATCTTCAGGCTGGCCAGGTCCGACCCCGATGCAGGCTCCGAATAGCCCTGACACCAGATGTGCTCGGCCGACAGCAGCCGCGGCAGGTAGTAGTCCTGCTGCGCCTTCGTGCCATGGCCCATCAGCACGGGTCCGCACATGAACAGCCCCTGCATGATGGTCGCCGGGGCACCGGCCAGATCCTGTTCCTCGCGGAAGATCATCTGCTGGCGCAGGTCCCAGCCCGGTCCCCCGTACTCGACCGGCCAGTGCGGCGCGGCCCAACCCTGCCGGTGCAGGATCTTCTGCCAGGCAATGGCGGTGGGCATGTGCGGGAACATGCTGGCGGTCAGACGGGTCGCCTCCCGGATGTCATCGGGCAGGTTCGCGGCCAGGAAGGCACGGACCTCAGCACGAAAGGCCTCGTAGTTGATCATGGCAGATTCGGTCATTGGGTGTCCTTGAACCAGCTCGTCTGAAGCTCTCGAAGCCTAGTCGACGTCAGCTCCGTTTGTCATGGCCTGGTGAACGCGCGATTGCCACGGGTGATCCCTGACAAGGGCTGGATCGTAAGAGCGTCGAAACTCCAAGCGCCACAACAGGAAGCCTCCATGGACGCCATCTTCGACTTGCTGAGGCAGTATGGCCCCTGGGTCTATGGTCTTCTGTTTCTCTATTGCAGCCTGAAGAGCGGTGCACTGCCCCTGTTCGCGGGGTATGCCGCGTATGCTGGAGCACTCGATCCGGTCGCAGTTGCAATCGTCACCTTCTGTGGCGGCTATCTCGGTGATGAGTTGCGGTTTCACCTGGCAAGGCGTCACGGAGCCGGGTTGATGGGACGCCGCGCTTTCACACGAAAGGCGCTGAGCAATGCAACGGCACTGATGAAACGCTACGGCAAACTCTACATCTTTCTCTATCGCTATCCGAAGGGCATGCGCACGGTCGGCGCCCTGCCGGTCGGTCTGGGCACAATGCCTTGGCGGGAGTTCTCTGTGCTCAACGCCTTGTCGGGCGCTCTCTGGACAGGGCTGCTGGTCGGCGGCGGTTATGTCTTCGGGGACATGGTGATGGCATCAGTGGAGAGCAACTGGGGGGTCGCCAGTGTGCTGCTTCTGGTCGGCTTCATCGCGGTCAGCTTCCTTGCCTGGCGCCGCATCAACCAATTTGCAAAGCCTGCCACGGAAGCCTGATCCGTTCGGAGCCAACCGTTCCGCTGGCCCTCAGATTTCCTGGAATCTCTTCCCCTCCCCGCTCGGGTCCGGGCTGTGAAACATGTCGTAGGGCCGGGCCCAGATACGACCGTCGGCGCTCTGGTAGATCACCAGCTTCTCCTCCGTCTCGCTGTGCAGCGCCGTGTGCAGCACGCGATAGAGCCCGCCCTTGTAGTGACGGTGCGTCGGGGTCCAGTCATTCATGCGTTGAGTCCTCCCGTGTACTCGGTTCACCGGACGGCCCCAGCAGCAGGACCGCCTGTACCGCCCGTCGCATCCCGGCCTCGAAGGTCCCAACGTCCTGACTCTCGAGCAACAGACCTTTCGACGCCATGATCAGCAGAAAGGCGCGGCCCTCCGCGTCCGAAGCGTTCCGGCAGATACCGCGATCCAGCATGAACTCCGCCAGATGCGCCGACATCCGGGCCACGCGGTCCACGTTCTCGCGGCGTTGGGTGTCCACCCCCATGTCCAGGATCTCCGCCCCGTGCGGCGCGGACCGCAGCAGGGGCAGCACGTCGCTGATCCATGCCATGAAGCAACCTGTCATCGCTGTCTCGGCATCCGTTTCAGGTTCCGCCAGCCGTGCCAGCGCGCGCGCCATGCAGACCTCGGTAAAGCCTGCCGCCGCCCAGCTCAGCACGGCCTTCTTGGTCCGGAACCGATTGTAGAGCGTCTGCCGTGAAACATTCGCCGCCGAGGCAATCTCCGCCATCGATGCCTTGCCGAACCCGTACCCGGCAAAGACCCTGAGGACATTCTCGTATGTTTCCACGTCATCCATGGCCTGGGATTTTACATATTTGACGAATATTGTAAATATTGCCCAAATTGATTTGACGAAGGCTGGTTCCTGCGAACAGGCTTGCGACGCGCGGACTTCGGTCGCCCCCAATACCCGGAAGGACAATCGTGAGCGTATCCGAACTGAGCAGACGCCGTTTCCTGCAACTGGGCCTCGGCGCATCCGCCGGATTGCTGATCGGCTGCGGCAGTCGCGAACTGGACCCCATCGCATCCTTCGCCACGACGCGGGAGGAGCAGCGGTTCCGCAATGCCTGGCTGCATATCGACACCGACGGCGGCATCAACTTCATCGTCCCCTCCACCGAAATGGGCCAGGGCGTTCAGACCGCTCTGACCATGCTGGTGGCGGAGGAGATGGACGCGGACTGGATCAGAATCCGGACGACCTTCGCCCCCTACGACCCGGCCTTCGACAATCCGACCTACTTCATCCAGGTCACGGGTGGCAGCAATTCGGTCAGTTCCTACTGGCTCAAGCTGCGCAAGCTGGGTGCTGCGGCACGTGCGATGCTCGTGGAGGCTGCCGCCCAGAGATGGGACGTGAAACCCGGGGACTGCAGCGTCGCCGGGTCCGTCGTCAGCCATCCGTCCGGCAGGTCGCTGGGTTTCGGGGAACTGGCGGAGGCCGCCGCGCAACTGACGCCCCCCGACGATCCGGTCCTGAAGACGCCGGACCGGTTCAGACTGATCGGCAGGCCGGTTCCCCGGCTGGACACACCCGCGAAGATCAGCGGCGGCGCGATCTACGGCATCGACGTGAAACTGCCCGGCATGCTCTACGCGACCGTGGCGCAGTCCCCGGTGTTCGGCGGCAAGGTGGCGTCCTTTGACGAGGCCGCGGCGATGGCCATGCCGGGCGTGCGCAAGGTCGTGGCCCTGGATGACGGCTTGGCCGTCGTTGCCGACAGTCACTGGCGGGCGCTGAAGGGGCTGGAGGCACTGGCCATCCGGTTCGACGACGGCCCCAACGCGGACAGGAGCTCGGAAGATTTCACCCTGATGCTCGAAGCCTCCATGCAGAAGATGGACAGGGAACCCTTTCCTGACGCTGCCCAGCGCCTCGACGTCGAATACCAGGCACCGTTCCTGGCGCATCAGCCGCTGGAACCGATGAACTGCACTGCGCATGTGACGCCGACTTCGTGCCGTCTCTGGGTCCCGACACAGAACCTGCATGGCGCAGCGGCGGCGGCAGCGGTGGTCACGGGCCTGCCGCGGCAGGAGATCGAGGTCAATGTCACGCATCTGGGCGGCGGTTTCGGACGGCGGCTGGAGAGTGACTTCGTGCAACAGGCGGTCATCATCGCGAAGGACGTCGGGCAACCCGTGCGCCTTCTATGGACGCGCGAAGAGGACATGCAGCATGACTTCTACCGCCCGGTCACCCGCGCCCGGTTCCAGATCGCGCTCGGGGCCGACGGCACCCCGGAGGAATGGTATACCCGGATCGCCTCCCCGTCCTCCTTCCAGAAGGTGCTTGCCGACAACTTCCCGGAGTTCTCCTGGCTGCCGGTCCAGGCCCTGCTGGGGGATGTGAACATGCTGGCGGGGCTTGGCAAATCCTTCGTGCAGAGCAATCCGTTCCCCTATGCGGTCGGCAAGCTGAAGACCGAAGACGAGATCATGGACATCCCCGTTCCGAACGGCTCCCACCGGTCGGTGCAGCATTCCTTCTCCGGCTTCTGCAAGGAGGCGGCGATCGACGAATGCGCCCATGCAGCGGGTCAGGACCCCCTCGCCTACCGGCGCAGGCTGCTGGCGGAGGAACCGCGCTATCTCGGCGTGATGGATCTGGTGGCGGAGAAGGCGGACTGGGGCAGACCACCGCCGGGCCGGTTCCAGGGCCTGGCCGTACACCGGTCATTCGAGACCTATGTTGCCGAGGTGGCGGAAATCTCCTTCACCGAAGACGGCACACTGCGGATCCACCGCATCGTCTGCGCCGTCGATTGCGGCGTCGTGGTCAATCCTGCAATTGCCGAATCACAGGTACATGGCGCGGTGATCTGGGGTCTGGAGAACACGCTGCGCTGCGAGATCACCATCAGGGGCGGACGGGTGGAACAGAGCAATTTCCACGACTACGAGGTGCTGCACCTGCACGAGGCCCCGGACGTCGAAGTACATTTCGTACCCAGTGCGGAGCCGCCGACCGGCCTCGGCGAGCCTGGCGCGCCACCGGTTGCCGCTGCCCTGACCAACGCGATCTTCGCCGCCACGGGGCGCCGTATCCGCACCCTGCCCCTGAGCCGCCACGGCCTGAGTATCTGATCGGAGTTCCACCATGCTGACACTCAAGGTGAATGGACAGACGATGGACGTGGATGTCGAACCGGACACGCCCCTGCTCTGGGTCCTGCGCGAGACCATCGGTCTGGTCGGTACCCGCTTCGGCTGCGGACAGGGTCTGTGCGGTGCCTGCACGGTGCATCTGGACGGGGTCGCGACACGCACCTGCGTCCTGCCGGTCAGTGATGTCGGCACGGCGGAGATCACGACGATCGAAGGCCTCTCGACGGACAATTCCCACCCGGTGCAGCAGGCTTGGACCGAGCTGGATGTGCCGCAGTGCGGCTATTGCCAGTCCGGCCAGATCATGGCCGCCGCCGCACTGCTGGCCGAGAACCCGCTACCGAGCGACAGCGACATCGACGCGGCGATGACCAATATCTGTCGCTGCGGCACCTACAGCCGCATCCGCAAGGGCATCCACCGCGCTGCCGGGCTGGCCGCGCGCACGCAGTAGGCCGGAAACCCCAAGCGATCACACCTGTGGAAGGCGGCGACGGCGCAGCGGTCACCCTCGTTTGTGCTGGACCCGCTTGACCGCACATTCCCCGGCTTGCGAAAGTCCCCGCCGACGGCGCTGCTCTGCAATGCCGTGATCCTGGGGAGGACAAGGCAATGGGCGATCTGCCCGACTACGATGAATTGCCGATCGTTGAAGGCCTGGACATGCGCCATGCGTGGGATGTGCATGGACGCGACGATGATCTCGGCTCGATCAACCTGCTGACGCCGGACCGCGTGAGGGCCGCTGCGGCGCTGGTGAAGTCGGGTCAGATGGTGAACCTTTCGCTGCCGCTGGATGAACCGGCTCCGCCCCTGTTCGGGCGCAAGGCACTGCATCACGACATCTATGCGCTGGACCGCAACACGCTGGATGACAGCGTCGATTCGCTGTTCATGCAGGCATCCAGCCAGTGGGACGGGCTGCGCCACGTCCGGGCGCGGGAACACGGCTATTACACCGGCATCGCCGACGGGTTCGACCCGGGTCGCGGACGGCTGGGGATCGAACACTGGGTGGAGCACGGCATGGCCGGCTGCGGCGTGCTGCTGGACGTTGCGGGCTGGATGCAGGAAACGGGACAGGACTACGACCCGCTGTCGCCGCACCCCGTCTCGGCCGATGACCTGCGCGCCACCGCCGCGCATCAGGGCACGACGATCCGGACCGGCGACATGCTCTGCATCCGCTTTGGCTGGGTGGAGGCCTATCGCGCGCTCGATCCGGCCGGACGACAGGCCTATGCGAACGCGGTGCGCCACGCCGGGCTGGACGGGTCGGAGGACATGGCACGCCAGCTCTGGAACTGGCATGTGGCCTCCATCACCTGTGACAACCCCGCCGTCGAGGTCGTGCCGGGCGATCCGAAGATCGGATCCCTGCACCGGCGGATGATCCCGCTGCTGGGGATGGCCTTTGGCGAGATGTTCGACTTCTCTGCCCTCGCCCCGGCGCTGAAGGCGCGCGGCGACTGGCACTTCATGATGACCGCGATACCTCTGAATCTGCCCGGAGCCATCGGGTCGCCTGCAAACGCACTGGCGATCCTTTAGGAACCGGGGCAGACAAGAACACCGAACGCCGGGGAGGCACCTGAATTGGAAATTGAGATCGACGTCGAGAACTTTCGCAACCGCCGCAACAACCAGCGCTGGAATCGCATGTCGGTGGGCGACATCTTCGAGCGCGTGACGTGGAGCACCCCGGACAAGGAATGCCTGGTCGCCACACCGGATGCGACCGTCAACCCGAAGCACGCCCGCGTCACCTACCGACAGGCGCATGAACTGGTGAACCGGGTCGCCAACGGGCTGCTGGCTCTGGGTCTGCCGGATGCAGCGCGGGTGGCCATGCTCTGCGACAACTCCATTGAGGCCTGGCTGTCGAAGATCGCCATCGCCAAGGCCGGGCTGGTTGCCACACCGATGAACGTGATGATGGCTCCCGACATCATCACTGACGGGTTGCAACGGATGGAGGCCAGTTGCGCCATTGTCGATGCCGACCTGTGGAAGCGCATGGGCCATGCGTTCGAGGCGGCAGGCGTAAAGCCGGTCATGTCGATCGGCGCGGGGCCGGACGACGGCTACCCGTCCTTTGACGACTTCATCGCGGACCAGAGCATCGAGGATCCGGATGTCACGATCCATGCAGATGACGTCTGGGAAGTCCTGTTCACTTCCGGAACGACGGCGAAGCCGAAGGCGGTGATGATCTCCCACACCTATGCCTACATGACCGGGTACAATCACGCCCTGTCGATGACGCGGGGGCTGGACCACGAGAATGAATTGCGCGCAGGCACCTTCACCCCGATGACATTCCATATCGGTGACCTGCTGATGATGATTGCCCCGCTGCTGGCAGGCGGCACCGTGATCATGGGTCGAAAGCCCGAAGGACACGCCATGGCCCAGGCTTGCACAAAAGAAGCCGTCACCAGCCTCTTTGGCGGATCCCCGCAGTTCGTTGAGTCCCTCATCAAGGCTGTCGAGGATTCACCAACCGCCTATGACCTTTCCAACATGAAGGTGATGTTCTACGGCTGGGCACCGCTGGCTCCCGGTTCGCTGGCCAAGTTGCGCCGCATGACCGCTCCGAAACTGAGTGTCTACGGGATCATCGGCCAGACCGAGTGCGTCGTCTGTCACTGCTTCCACATCAACCAGCACCGGGACACCTACCTGCGCAATGCACCGGCAGTGAACCATGTCGGACTGCCCGTGCCGATGCTGGCCTCCACCGTGATGGACGCTGACGGCAACGACCTGCGTGGGCAGCCAGGAGTCCAGGGTGAGGCCGTATATCGTTCGCCCGCCATGTTCTCCGGCTACTACCGTGATCCGGAAGCGACGAAGGAGGCATTGAAGGACGGCTGGCTGCATTCGGGCGACAGCTTCGTCTATGACGAACAGGGCCTGCGCATCATGGTCGACCGCTACAAGGACATCGTGAAGTCCGGTGGCGAGAACGTCTCTTCCATCCGGGTGGAAGCCGTGCTGCAGCAGCATCCGTCAATTGCCCGTGCCGCAGTCGTCGGTGTTCCCGACGACCGGTGGGGCGAGATGGTCACGGCCTGCGTCGTGCCCAAGCCGGGTGCCACGCTGGATGAGGATGCGATCATCGCCTTCGCGCGTGAACAGCTCGCCGGTTTCGAGACGCCGAAGCGCATTGTGCCGATGGAATCCTTCCCCGAAACGGTCGGCGGCAAGATCCTGAAGTACAAGCTGCGGGCAATACTGGCGGAGGGGGCCTGAGCCCCTCACGTTGGCGACGGTGACGGCGGCGCGCGTGTGCCCGGTCAGGGAACCTCGAAACCCTTCCTGACCGGCTCACGCGCCCAGATGCGGTCGTACCAGTCCTTCAGGTTGGGGAAATCCTCCAGCTTCTGGCCGTGCCATTCGTGGCGCGCGATCCAGGGGAAGGAGGCGATGTCGGCAATGGTGTACTCGCCCGCCGCCAGCCAGCCTGTGGCGGCGACCTGGCGGTCCAGCACGCCGTAGAGCCGCGCGGTCTCGTTGGTGTAGCGATCAACCGCGTAGGGAATGGTTTCGGGGGCGAAACGGCGGAAATGATGCGCCTGCCCCAGCATCGGCCCCAGTCCCCCCATCTGCCACATCAGCCACTGCATCGTGTCGGTGAACTTCCGCGGATCCGTGGGCAGGAACTTTCCCGTCTTCTGCGCCAGGTAGATCAGGATCGCCCCGGTCTCGAAGACGCTGATCGGTTTGCCGTCCGGGCCATCTGAATCGACAATCGCCGGGATCTTGTTGTTCGGCGAGATCTTCAGGAAATCAGGCGCGAACTGCTCGTCCTTGGAGATGTTCACGGCGAACGCCTGATAGGGCAGTCCGCATTCCTCCAGCATTACCGAGACCTTGCGTCCGTTCGGCGTGCCCCATGTGTAGAGATCGATCATCACTCACTCCCCGTCCTTTTCCGTTGTTTCATTCCAGGCCGTTGCGGACAGGGCCTGCGCCAGGTCCGCTCTCAGGTCTTCCAGAGCCTCGATCCCGACGGACAGCCGCAGCAGGTCGTCCGGTGCCTGACTGGTGGGTCCCTCGACCGTGCGGCGGTGCTCCACCAGGCTCTCCACGCCGCCCAGCGACGTGGCGCGGCGGAACAGCGTCAACTGTCCCTTCACCGCCCGCGCCCGCGCCTCCCCGCCGCCTGTCCGGACCGAGAGCATGGTGCCGAAGCCACCGACCATCTGCCGCGCGGCGACGGCATGTCCCGGATGGCCCGGCAGCCCCGGATAGAGGACAGCGGCCACGTCTTCACGGGCATCCAGCCATTCGGCAAGGGCAGCGGCGTTCTGCATCGCCCGCTCCATGCGCACGAACAGGGTCCGCATGCCACGGGCCAGCAGCCAGGCCTCGAACGGCCCGATGACCGCCCCGGCCAGCCGCCGTTCCTCCTTCGCGCCCTGCCACAGGGGATCATCCACATTGCCCGTCACCAGCGCCCCGGCCAGCACGTCCGAATGGCCGTTCAGCGCCTTCGTGGCCGAATGCATGACAATGTCCGCCCCCAGTTCCAGCGGACGGGTCAGCACCGGGGTCGGCACCGTGTTGTCCACCGCCAGGGTCGCCCCGCAGGCCCTGCAGGCCTGTGCCACGGCAGCGATGTCGGTCACGGTCCAGAGCGGGTTCGAAGGCGTCTCGACCCAGACCAGCCGGGCGGGTTCTCTCGACAGGGCGGCGACATAGTCAGCCGCGTCATTGCCGACCAGTTCCACCCGCAGGCCGAAGCGTTCCGCGAAGCCCTGCACCCAGACCTGCAGCGCGAAATACATCACCCGGGGCAGGATCACCCGGTCCCCGTGGCGCAGGGCCTTGAACAGGGATGCCGCCGCCGCCATGCCGGAGGCGAACAGCATGGCCTCCGCCCCCCGCTCCAGCGTGCAGAGCATTTCCTCCGCCACGTCGAAGCCCGGATTGTCGTCGCGGCTGTAGACCGCGCCGCCGGGCAGGGACATGTCCGGGTCGCGTTCATAGGTGGTGGCTGGAAAGATTCCGGGGGCCAGGCCACGGGAGGCGGCTTCCACATGGCCCGCGGCCTGGGCGACCACGGTTTCCGGTGACTGCTGCTTTTTCATCTCTTCCCCGTCGCCGCCATTGCGGGCCGCTTGGGTCCGGCCTCGCATTCGTGATATGGCGCAGGGTAGACGAGATTCCAGCGCCCTGTCAGAGACCATTTCTGGCGCCGCGCGCACCCCGGATGGAGACTGTTGAGAATGAGCATTGATCGTGACGCCCTGCTTGCCGCACTGGACGCGCTGGGTGGAGTGGACGACCAGACCGTACTGAGCGCGGCCCGCGCCGCCGCTGCCATGCTGGATCAGGCTGCGCTGGAGTGGGAGGAAGTGCTGGTGGAACGCCTGCCCGGCACCGCCGTCAGCAGCGCCCCGGCCATCGAGGTCGGAGAGGACGACGACTCCATCCGCAGCGCGATCGAGGCCATGCTGGCCCGACCGTCCCTGCATGACGGCACGCGGGAGGATCTGGAGGACTTCCTGCGTGAACTGGAGGCCGGTGAGCTGGCTCAGGAAGACCGCACCTATATCGCCGCACTGTACCAGCGCTTGCAGGACTGACCGGATGCCTTTCGCGAATGTCCGGGGGATCGAGATCTATCACGAGGTCCATGGCAATGGCCCGCGTGTCCTGTACATCAGCGGAACCGGCAGCGACCTGCGCCGTCAACCGAATGTCTTTGCTGTTCCGGGTATCGACCGCCTGACCGTCTGTGCCTACGACCATTGCCTGATGGGGCGGTCGACGATTACCGAACAAGACCCGACGATGGATGACTTCGCGGACGATGCTCTCGCCCTGCTGGATCACCTGGGCTGGGACGACTGCGCGGTGGCTGGTGTCTCCTTTGGCGGCATGGTCGCGCAGCATCTGGCGGCGCGGCTGGGTTCACGGCTGAACCGGCTGGTGCTGTGCTGCACCAGTCCGGGCGGCGCAGGCGGCGCGTCCTTTCCGCTGCACGAACTCGGTGAGCTGGACGCGGACGCATTCGCCGAACGGATGCTGACGCTGGCCGACAATCGCCGGGACGCCGCCTGCCGCGCCGCGAACCCCGAAAAGGCCCGCCAGATGGTCGAGTTCTACCAGACCAGCGCCCGTGCGAACCGGGAGGACCCGGTGAGACGCGCGGCGCAGAACCGTCAGCTCGCTGCCCGCGCCGGCCACGACGCCTGGGACATCCTGCCCACGATCACCGCCCCGACGCTGATCTGCGGCGGCAGGTACGATGACATCGCGCCGACCGCACGGGCGGAGGCGATGCTGAACCGGCTGCCCGACGCGGAGATGAAGGAATTCGAGGGCGGTCACCTGTTCATGATGGAAGACCGCGCGGCATGGCCAGCGATGATGGATTTCCTGCTGGCTGGCTGAACAGCCCGCGTCTCGGCGCTCAGTCGCGTGCGGTTTCGACGTCCGTGCCGGAGTAGAGCGCCTCGAGCTGACCCTTCATCGCATGCTCATGGGCGGCCAGGGCGTTCCTGTCCAGGTCCAGCACCGGCGCCTGTTCCAGGTCGAAGTGGCCGAACTGGTCGATGCCCCGCACCAGGGTGGCGCTGCGGGCCGCCTTCACCGGTTTCACATGGGCGCCGATATAGCGGATGGCGAAGCCGATGCGCCGGTTGGCGGTCCTGTTCGGCTCTGACCCATGCGCCAGCCGGATGTGGTGCAGTGAGAACTCACCGGCCTGGAGCGGCACGGAAACCGCATCCGACAGGTCCAGATCCCCGTCGATCACCTGCCCCCGGGTCAGCAGGTTCTTCGGGTGAAACGTGTCGCTGTGGGCGATCTGCCCACCCAGATGGCTGCCGGGCTTGAACTTCATCGCACCGGACTCGACGGGCGCGTCGGACAGGGCGACCCAGGCGGTGACCACGTCCGGCGGCTCGAGCCCCCAGTAGGTCGAATCCTGATGCCAGGAGACGAAGCTCTCGTCGCCCGGTTCCTTGATGAAGAAATTGGTGCTCCAGCAGAGGATGTCCGGACCCAGCACATCCTCCACCGCATCGAGGATGCGCGGATGCCGGATCAGTTCGCTGGCCCAGGTGAACAGCAGATGCACCTTGTGGCGCATGTTGGACTGGATCGGCCCGCCCGTCTCCGCCTCGTAGCTTTCAAGGCGATGGCGGTAGGCGTCAGCGGTTTCCGGCGCGAAGGCGCGCAGGGGAAAGACGAACCCGTCACGCTGGTAGTCCGCGACCTGCTGTTCGCTCAGAAACCGCGTCATTGCTCTCGCGCTCCTCACATCCGCAGTGCCGAACCTTATGCCCTCGTCCCGACGCAGGACAATGGTATTCGGACATGCCCGCCATCTGTCGTGTTTCATTCCCATCGCGGCAACGGGATCGTAGGGTGCGAAAAAACATTGTCGCTCAGGGGAGGCTGCTCGTGGCATTCGAGGTCGAACTGTCGAAGTCGGAACGTGAACTGGTTGATGTGGCGCAGAAGTTCACTGCGGAACATGTGACACCGAACGCGGGGGACTGGGAACGCGACCGTATCTATCCGCGCGATGCCCAACTGGAAGCCGCCGCCCGCGGCCTTGGCGGTGTGCTGGTGCCACAGGCTGACGGCGGCAAGGGCGCAAGCTTCAGCGCGGCCTGCCGTGTCTTCGAGGAACTGGCCTCCGGCTGCATGGCCTTCACCTTCAGCATGGTCGTGCACAACAATTTCGCACTCAGCCTGGCCAGCAATGGCTCCGACGCGCTGAAGCAGAAGTTCCTGCCGGATCTGATTGCCTGCCGGAAGATCGGTGCCTTCCTGCTGACGGAGCCGGGCATGGGCTCCGACGCCCAGGCTGTCGCCTGCATGGCCCGCCCCGACGGTGACGGCTGGGTACTGGATGGCGAGAAGGCCTGGATCTCAAGCGCCAGCCAAGCCGGTGTCCTGTCGATCTACGCACAGACCGATCCCGCAAAGGGCTGGCGCGGCATCATGTGCTTCATGATCGAGGCGGAGCGCGCGGGCGTGCATCGCGTCGGTCCCTATGCCATGGCGGGCGGGCACGCGCTCGGAACCGGCGGCTTCCGGTTCGAGGGTGTGCGCCTGACGCAGGATGACGTGCTGATCCCGCAGGAAGCGGCGTTCAAGGCCGCCATGGGGGGCATCGATTCCGCCCGCTTCTTCGTGGCTGCCATGTGCACAGGGATGCTGCGTGCGGCACTGGCACGAAGCCTGGACTATGTCGCGGAGCGTCCTGCCTTCGGCAAGACGGTGGGCGACTTTCAGGGCATCCAGTGGATGCTGGCCGATGTGGCCACGGACCTGGAGGCAACGCGGCTGCTGACCTACAGCGCCGCAGCCCGCTGGGACGCAGGCGTGAACGCGAGCATGGAGGCGGCGCACGCCAAGAAGTTCGCCACCCGCGCGGCCCTGACCCGGCTGGCCGACTGCATGCAGGTCATGGGCGCCAACGGTTTCATGGTGAACGAGGTCGCGGCCCGCCACTTCGCCTGCGCCAAGATGGCCCAGTACATGGATGGCACGACCGAGATCCAGAACGTGGTCATCGCGCGCGGCCTGCAGAAGTCGCGCTGACGCGGGTCAGTCCGCTTCCGTCTCGGTCTCCGATGACGCTTCGTCGCCTTCGCCGGCCTCCGGTTCGGGCTCTGGCGGTTCCGGATGACGGCAGCCGACGACCCAGACGTCATAGACCGGATGCTCGAGCGGGTTCAGCGCAGGGCTGGACGCGATCATCCAGCCGGTGAACAGGCGCACCGCCGCGCGGGAATCCGGTACCTCCTCGATCTCCAGGAACGCGAAGGTCTCCGGCGGCTCCTCCGGCGGGCGGGTCCGGCAATAGCGGACCGTGACATTCAGCGTGCCGAAGCGGATCGGTTCATCGACGGGCACTTCCAGATCGACCGTCCGCGCCGTGACCTTGTCGAGGGCGCGCAGGATCGCGATGCGGCCCGTCGCATCTTCGGCGCGGGCGGCGTCAAAGGTCTCGCCCTGCCCTTCCGTGATGATCTGCGCACGGGTTGGCGCGGCCGGCAGGACCGCTAGTCCGAGCGCGAGGCCGAGAAGCGCAATCTGACGTAGTCTGCTGTCCATCGTCCCTCACTGTCACAAAGCACCGACCGCAGCAGTTCCACGGCCTCCGCCCTGGCCGAAGCCCGGTCCTGCGGTGACAGCGTCGCGAAGAAGCTGTCGGCGAACGTGTCCATCCAGCCACCGACATCCGTCGGCAACGGTGTGGGACGCGGGATCAGCTCGGCTGAATGCACCTCGAAACCCGCCGCGCGCAGCAGGGCGCTGTATTCATCCGGCGTCGGAAAGTACCAGGGGCTGAGTGCGGCACCATCAATGCCGTACCGGCCCAGCACAGCAATCAGCGCCGTCCTGATCGCCGCGACATTTCCATGCCCGCCAAATTCGGCAACAAAACGACCACCCGGTTTCAGGGCGCGGTGAACCCCCGCAACGACTTCTGCCGGACGGGTCATCCAGTGCAGGGCGGCGTTGGAGAAGACGGCATCGAAGGCGTTGCTGAAGGCAAGCGCGTGTCCGTCCACCACATGCGCGTCCAGCCCGCGTGCCTGTGCGGCAGCGATCATGTCGGCACCGGCATCGACGCCGACGACCTGACAGCCCGCCGCGACCAGCTTCTCCGTCAGGACACCGTCGCCGCAGCCGAGGTCCAGAATGTGCTCACCGGGTTGCGGGTTCAGCAGTTCCAGTACAGGGGTGCCAAGTACCGCGACAAATCCCGCATGCTGCTGATAGCGATCCGGCTGCCAGTCCTGGCTCTGCTGGGTCACTGGTTGCTGCTTCCACCGGAATAGATCGCCTGTCCCACCAGATCCATGATGTTGACCGAGCCCTGCGCGAAACGGAAGGAATCCCCCGCATTCAGGTTGGCCTCGTCACCGCCCGGTTCGACCGACAGGAACGTGTCACCCAGCAGGCCGTCGGCCAGCACGCGGATGGAGGAATCAGCGGGTATCTTCACGTCGGAGGCGATGTTGAGCCGGACCAGCGCCAGATAGGTCGGCGATTCCAGTTCGGTCGATTTGACGGACCCGATCTTGATTCCGCTCAGCCGCACATCGGCACCGGTGGTCACGCCGTTCACCTTGTCGAACTTGGCGACAAGCTCATAGCCGGTGCCAGGCGCGATATCGGCGGTGCGGTAGGCGAAGATCAGGAACATGGCCGCGATGGCGATCACCACGGCCCCGATCACGGTTTCGACGATATTGTTGGACATGCGTGTGACTGCCCCCGTGTTCGGATGAAATGCCCTGCTGATCAGCCCTCGGGCGACCAGGCTTCGTAGTCACCGGTTGCGGCGGCGCGCTTGGCCCCCTTGGTGACATGACCCGCGGGACGATAGGCGTGCGGCGTGCCGGTCAGATTGGGCTGGTGCAGCTTTTCCCATTCCCGCAGATCCGGCGCCGACTGCGGTATTGCATCCGTGGTGCGATGCAGCCAGGCGTTCCACTGCGACGGTACTTTCGAGCCTTCGACAATGCCCTTGTAGACGACCCAGCGGCGCCCGGTTCCGCGACGGTCCTCATAATAGCGATTGCCGAACTGGTCCTCACCGACCTGCTTGCCGTTTCGCCAGGTGAAGAACCGTGTACCGATGTGTGCCATGTTCGCGACCGCTCCATGCAGGACAGGACGAGGAATTCTGCGCCGGACTATGCCGAAACGGGTCTTGTCCGTCCAGTGCCCAACCACCGGCCCGAGGGCTGCCGTGTCAGGTGTCGTCGGCGGATGTCGCGTGCGGCGGCACGACGGCCGCGATCCAGTCCGCCAGCCGCGACCTCTGCGCCTCATCCAGATGCAGCGCCAGCTTGGTCCGGCGATAGAGCACATCATCCGCGCAGGTGACCCATTCCCGGTCGATCAGGTGGCGGATCTCCGCCTCGTAGAGTCCGGCGCCGAAGTGCAGCCCCAGTCCTTCCTCGCCGCCCGGCCGGTCCAGTATGTCGCGCGCAAGAGTGCCATAGAGGCGCGCCAGCCTGTGAACGATTGCCGGGTCCAGGTAATCGAAGGCGGCCTGCAGTTCCGCAACATAGGTATCGAACCCCGTGACCGGGATGTCGCCGCCGGGCAGGGTCGTACCCGCCGTCCAGGGTTTCGACGTCGATCCCAGCAGGGTGTCGATCTTCCCGTTCACCTCCTCGGAAAGGCGGCGGAAGGTGGTGATCTTGCCGCCGAAGACATTGACCAGCGGCGCGCCGGTGTCCCTGTCCGTGGTCAGCACGTAGTCCCGCGTCGCCTCCTGCGCCTTCGAGGCGCCATCGTCATAGAGCGGGCGGACCGCGGAGTAGGTCCAGACAATGTCATCGACGGAGACCGGCTTCCTGAAGTAGGCGCTGACCGCCTCCGTCAGGTAGGTCTTCTCCTCGTCCGAGATCCGGATGTCTGCGGGATCGCCGCCATAGTCACGATCCGTCGTGCCGATCAGGGTGTAGTCCCCCTCGTAGGGAATCGCGAAGACGATCCGGCCATCCGCATTCTGGAAGATGTAGCAGCGGTCATGATCGAACAGCCGTGGCACCACGATGTGGCTGCCCTGGACCAGCCGGACGTTGTGGCTGTTGTTGCGCCCGACAACACCGCCGATCACGTGATCCACCCAGGGGCCTGCCGCGTTCACCAAGACATTGGCCGTAACCGTGTGCACCGTCCCGTTGCGCTGGTCCGCCATCTCCACCAGCCACTTGCCGTCGCTGGCGCGGGCGGAGGTCACGCGCGTGCGGGTGCGGACCACGGCCCCCCTGTCCGCCGCGTCGCGGGCGTTCAGCAGGACCAGCCGGGCATCATCGACCCAGCAGTCGGAATATTCGAAGCCCTTCACGAACGCCTCGTGCAACGGCGCGCCCAGCGGGTCGGTCCGCAGGTCCAGCGTCCGCGTCGATGGCAGCAGCTTCCGCCCCCCGAGGTTGTCATAGAGAAACAGGCCGAGCCGCAGCATCCAGGCCGGGCGCAGGCCACGATGATGCGGCAGCACGAACCGCAGCGGCCAGATGATCTGCGGCGCCATGGACCAGAGCGTCTCCCGCTCCATCAGGGATTCGCGCACCAGACGGAACTCATAATGTTCCAGATAGCGCAGTCCCCCATGGATCAGCTTCGTCGATCCGGAGGACGTGCCCTGGGCAAGGTCATTCATCTCGGCCAGCATGACCGTCCGGCCACGGCCCACCGCGTCACGCGCAATGCCACAGCCATTGATGCCTCCACCGATGACGAAGATGTCGAAATGTTCCGTCATTGGCCTCTCATCCGGTCTGGACCAGCGTGCGGGGCGCCGCTGTCATCCGGACCCTGCCCGTGTTCTGGAATGTCCGGGCGGGAATATGCAAGCAATTACGTCAGGTGCCCTCAGTCGAGTCCCTTGATCAGCCGCTGGAGGTAGCTCTGGCGACCGGCACGTGCACGGATTTCCTCCGGGTCCGCGTCCTCCCGCTCCCCCAGCGCATCCTCCAGATAGTCGATCAGGGCGCGATAGACCTGCCGGCGGGGCCTGGAGATCTTGTCGACAAAGGTCTCGACCGACAGCCGGTCGATCAGCGCCTGCACCTCCGCAGGGTCGGAGCGCCAGGCCGTGCCCAGCAGACTCCTGATGGTTTCCAGGCGCTTCTCGGCCATTTCCTGGTGCGCATCGTCAGTCACGGGCATTCTCCCCCTGCCACCGAGGCGATCAGCCTCCTATGATCCGGTCAGCAACCAACAGTGCGGACGGTGGATCGGCATGGCAAGCAGCAACTGGCAGAACTGGTCCGGGCATGTCCGCGCGACGCCGGCAGCGATTTTCCGCCCCTCCGACCATGCGGCGCTCTCGGCCAGACTCGGCGAAAGCCGGGGACGGGTACGTATCGTCGGATCGGGCCACTCCTTCACCCCCCTCGCCGCCACGGACCATACCCTGGTCAGCCTCAGCGGGATCGAAGGGACGGTCCTTTCCTGCGACCCGTCCGCCGCCACCGCACGGCTGCAGGCCGGGGCCAGCCTGAATGCCCTTTCACGGGATCTGCAGGAACTTGGTCTGGCTTTCCGCAATCTCGGCGACATCGACGCGCAGTCGCTGGCCGGGGCCACGTCCACCGGCACCCATGGCACCGGCTCGGACTTCCCCTGCCTGTCAGCGGAGATGCAGCAGATCACGCTGGTCACGGCGACCGGCGAAACGGTGACGGCGAGCGAGGAGAATGGCGCCGATCTGCTGCATGCGGCACGCATCGCGCTGGGCAGCCTGGGAATCATTGTCGAGGCGGAGGTCTCCCTGCAACCGGCCTACCGGCTGCATCGGCGCACCTTCGCCCGCCCGCTGAAGGACACGCTGGCCACCGCGATGGACAGTTGGGCGCAGCACCGGAACTTCGAATTCTTCTGCCTGCCGTTCTGCGATCACGCCTTCAACATTGTCCACGACACCACCGATGAGCCGGATTCGGGCGCGAAGGACAACAGTGACAGCAATGCGGTGAAGCAGCTGAAACTGCTGCGCGACCTGCTGGGCTGGGCATCCCCGCTCCGGCGCGCGGTCCTCAACAAGGTCGCCAGGAGCCAGAAACCGGAGGACATCATCGGCCCGAGCTGGGCGATGCTGGCCAACGAACGCAACAATCCCTTCAACGAGATGGAATATCACCTGCCGGTCGATCAGGGGCTGGAGGCGCTGGAGGAAGTGCTTTCCGTGATCGAACGCGAACGGCGCGACGTGTTCTTTCCCGTCGAATGCCGCATGACCAGAGGCGATGACGCCTGGCTGAGCCCGTTTCAGGGCGGTCCGCGCATCTCCGTCGCTGTCCATGCCTGGCATCTTGATCGCTTCGACTGGTTCTTCGAACACATCGAACCGATTTTCCGCCGTCGCGGCGGCCGCCCGCACTGGGGCAAGATGCACTCCCTGCAGGCCGACGACCTGCGACAGCTCTACCCGGACTTCGAGCGTTTCACGAAACTGCGCCGCGAACTCGACCCGGCGGGCCGTTTCCTGAACCCCTATCTGGCGGACCTTTGGGGTGAGCCGTTCGAGACGTGAAACATCTGGATCGCGCTCCGGCCCGGCGCGGGTGAAACGGCTGCCTACTCCCCGAACACGCGCGCGAAGATCGTATCGACGTGTTTCAGGTGGTAGCCAAGGTCGAACATGGACTCCAGGGCCTCATCACTCAGCGCCGCACTCACCTCCGGGTCCGCCTTCAGCAGGGCCAGCAGATCGGCCTTGCCATCCGCTTCCCAGACCTTCATGGCGTTGCGCTGCACCAGACGATAGGCGTCCTCACGGCTGACACCCGCCTGGGTCAGGGCCAGCAGCACGCGCTGCGAATGGATCAGACCGCCCAGCCGGTTCATGTTGGCCAGCATCCGCTCCGGATAGACCACCAGCTTCTCGACCACGCCCGACAGCCGCGCCAGCGCGAAGTCCAGGGTGACAGTGACATCGGGACCGATCATGCGCTCGACGGATGAATGCGAGATATCGCGCTCATGCCAGAGCGCCACGTTCTCCATCGCCGGGATGACCTGGGCGCGGACATAGCGCGCCAGCCCCGTCAGGTTCTCGGTCAGCACGGGATTGCGCTTGTGCGGCATGGCGGAGGAGCCCTTCTGGCCCGGCGAGAAATATTCCTCCGCCTCCAGGACCTCCGTCCGCTGCAGATGCCGGATCTCCGTCGCCAGCCGCTCGACGGAAGAGGCTATGACTCCCATGACGGCGAAGAACATGGCGTGGCGGTCGCGCGGGATGACCTGTGTCGAGACCGGTTCCACCGTCAGGCCCAGCTTCTCCGCAACATGCGCTTCGACGTTCGGGTCGATGTTGGCGAAGGTGCCCACCGCGCCGCTGATGGCGCAGGTCGCGACTTCGGCGCGGGCCTGCACCAGCCGCTCCCGATTGCGCGCGAACTCGGCGTAGTAGGTGGCCAGCGTCACGCCAAAGGTCGTCGGCTCGGCGTGGATGCCGTGGCTGCGGCCGACCTTGACGCTCATCCGGTGCTCCATCGCCCGCTTCTTCAGGGCGGCGAGCAACTGGTCGATGTCGGCGAGCAGGATGTCCGCCGCCTGCGTCATCTGAACGGCCAGGCAGGTGTCCAGCACGTCGGAGGAAGTCATGCCCTGATGCACGAAGCGGGCTTCCTCCCCCACATGCTCGGCCAGGGAGGTCAGGAAGGCGATGACGTCGTGCTTCACCTCCCGCTCGATCTCGTCGATCCGGTCCACGTCGAAGCCGCCCCGGTCCCAGACCGCCTTCGCCGCATCCGCGGGCACGATACCGTTCGCCACCTGGGCATCGGTCGCATGGGCCTCGATCTCGAACCAGATGCGGAAACGGTTCTCCGGCGACCAGATGTTCACCATGTCGGGGCGGGAATAGCGCGGGATCATGAGGCTCTCCGTGGCGGGGCAGCGGCGGGGGTGGAGATGCCATCTAGCAGGGTGCCCAGCCCCCCTCAAGCATCGCGTTGTCGCGGGCGGGGGGATGAAATCGCCGCTTTGCGTCCCTATCTCACCTGAAACGGAACAACCGGGGAAATCAGGTGTTTGAAATTGGCTTCTTGGGCTGGATGGTCGTCGTGGGTATCCTGTTCGTCCTGCCGCTCTGGCGAATCTGTGATCGTGCGGGTCTCAGCCCGACGATCTCGCTCTATGCACTGATCCCCTTCGCGGGGCTGCCGCTGGCTCTGGGCTTCATCGCCTTCAGGACATGGCCGTCCGGTGAAGGCCGGATCACCGGGCCTTTCGATGAGTTCGACCGGGTGAGGGATCGCCTCTGATGGAACATCTGCTGCTGCCCGGCTCGCCCGTGGTCTTCATCCTTGCCTGGTTCGGCTGGCGCATAGCGTCAAAGGCCGGATACAGCGGTTTCTGGGGCCTGACGGCCATCATTCCGCCGATCGGCCTGATCGCACTCTGGGTTCTGGCTTCGCAGAAGGAATGGCCGCGCGACCGCCAGCCCGGACAGGGCCGAAATGGTGGGCCGCGACGCGCCGCTTCACGGGCGGCATCAAGCACACCGGCCACCCGCGACCCCGGCGACATCACGATCCGCCGCCCCGGCGGACCGGTCGTCCGCTCCGACTGACCACGAGGACATCCACGGATCAGGTCAGCCCTGACTGAATAGGTGATTGCCTTCCCCCTGCCTGACGCGCGAACCTGCGTCGGGGGGAGACACATCACGTGGGCAAGGACCGAACCGAAATCACCGGCCTGGCGCTGGCGCTGCTGGCCGGAATTTTCCTGGGCAGCGCGGTCGCCGTCGCGCGCTTCGCCTACGAGGGCGGCGCCAGCGGCGTCGTCGTCGCCAGTGTCCGCAGTATCCTGATGACCACGCTGATGGCCGCCTTCATCCTCTATCGCGGCAGCGGCTTCGGCCTGCCGCGAAAGCTGGTGCCGCTGGCCATGTTCAATGGCGTGCTGATGTCGGCCATGACCTACGGCAATATCGGTGCGGTGGAGTTCATCTCTGTCGGGCTTGCCGCCCTGCTGTTCTTCACCTTTCCCGTCATCATCGCCGTCATCGTCACCGTGTTGCGGATCGAGCCCACCAGCCCGCTGAAACTGTTCTCCATCGTCTTCGCCTTTGTCGGCCTGGCGCTGATGCTGGGCAGTTCGGTCGGCGACAGCGACTGGCGGGGTGTCGTCTTCTCCCTCGTCGCCGCCTTCGCGACCGCCACGAACGCGGTCCTGGTGGCCCGGCATTTCCGTGAAGTGAACGTGTTTCTGATGACGTTTCACTTCAGCTGGACCGCGCTTCTGGTTCTGGTGCTCATCGGCATCTTCGTCGCGGATGTACGGTTCCCGGAGACGGCCGGTGGCTGGGGTGGAGTCTTCGGTGTGGCGGTACTGCAGGCTTCGGCCATGCCCATGTACCTCTGGTCCATATCGCATATCGGTGCACTCAAGTCCGGCATGGCGACCAATATCCAGCCCCTGACCTCCATCGGAGAGGCCTGGGTGCTGTTCGACGAAGTGCTCGGCGCATTGCAGGCGCTGGGCGGTGTTCTGGTACTGGGCAGCATCCTGCTCATGCAGTGGGCGGACATGCGCCTGCGTCGGCGGTCGTTGACCTCGGCCCCCGCGCCGGATCAAATGCCGCCGACCGATAGGGTCCTCAAAGGGGAGGGAGAGAAATGAGCAAACTGACAATTCTGGGTCCGGCCGCTTCGCGCGCCATGCGCACGCTCTGGATGGCGGGCGAACTGGGCATCGACTTCGACCACGAGGCTGACATCAACTTCCGTGGCGGCGACTGCCGCAAGCCCGAGTATCTGGCCATCAACCGGGCCGGTCGCGTGCCTGCGATCAAGGACAGCGACATCGGCATGGGTGAATCCTGCGCCATCAACATCTATCTGGCCAAGAAGCACGGCAAGCTGATCCCGACCGATCTGGTGGGCGAGGCCAAGGTTCTGGAATGGTCGTTCTGGGTGATGACCGAGGTCGAGAAGCCCATGCTGAATTACCTGTTCCACGCCGCCATGCTGCCCGAAGACCAGAGGGATCCGAAGGTCGTCGAACAGGCGCTGAAGGACCTGGCCTGGCCGCTGGAGGTGCTGAACACCTACCTGGCTGACCACAAGTGGCTGGTGGGCGACGATTTCTCCGTGGCTGACCTGAACGTCGCGGCGGTGCTCGCCTGGGGCAAGATGGCCAAGTTCGATTTCTCCGCAGTGCCGAACGTCGCCGAATTCGCTGGCCGCTGCCTCAGCCGTCCGGCGGCAAAGGTACGCTGAACGATGAAGCATCTGTTCGACATCACGGGAAAGGTCGCGGTCGTCACCGGCGGCTCGAAGGGCATCGGCAAGGCCATCGCGCAGGCGCTGGCCGCCCATGGGGCGAAGGTCGTCGTGGCGAGCCGCAAGCTGGATGCCTGCCAGGCGGTGGTTGACGGGATCAGGGCCGACGGCGGCGACGCCACCGCGATCTCCTGCAACATCACCAACCGGGAGGATCTGGAGAAGCTGGTCCGGGAATCGGAAGCCGCCTACGGCCAGATCGACATCATGGTGGCCAATGCGGCGGTGAACCCCTTCATGGGGTCCAACCTCGATATCCCCGATGATGCCTTCCAGAAGATCATGACCTGCAACGTGCAGTCGAACCTCTGGCTGGCGCAGATGGTGATCCCCGGCATGCAGGCCCGCAAGGACGGGGCGTTCATCATCGTCTCGTCCATCGGCGGGCTGAAGGGCGACCGGGCACTGGGGGCCTATGCCATCTCGAAGGCGGCGGACTTCCAGTTGGCGCGCAACCTGGCGGTGGAGTTCGGCAAGGACAATATCCGCGTCAACTGTATCGCGCCGGGCCTGGTGAAGACCGACTTTGCCAAGGCCCTCTGGACCGATCCGGAGCGGTCTTCGAAACGGCTGGCGGGAACGCCCATGGCCCGCCTGGGTGAACCGGAGGATCTGGCCGGCATCGCCGTCTACCTCGCCGCCCCGGCCGGGTCCTGGACCACGGGCCAGGTCTTCGTGGTCGATGGCGGCGTCATGGCCGGCGCTTCCGCAGGCTGATCAGGCCGGAAACCTGTCCGGTTCCTGCCCATGCGGGCAGGAACCGGATGGACGGGCGTGGCCGGCGATGCCGCTACGCGACAACGGACCATGGGGAGAATGAAATGGCTCTGGAAACGGAGAACAGGGGACCGCTGGCGGGCTACAGGGTCGTCGATCTGACGCGCATCGTGCTGGGTCCGCTGGCATCGCAGATGCTGGGCGATCTGGGCGCGGACGTGATCAAGGTGGAGGAACCGGCGGGCGACCTGGCCCGGGCCATCGGCACGACACGCAACGCAGGCATGGCCAGCTGTTTCCTGAACTGCAACCGCAACAAGCGCTCCATCTGCCTGGACCTGAAGCAGCCGGAGGGGCTGGCGGCGATGAAGGACCTGGTGAAGACAGCGGATGTCTTCATCCACGCCCTGCGCCCGCAGGCGGTGCGCAAGCTCGGCATCGCCTATGAGGACCTGAAGGCGGTCAATCCGAACCTGGTCTATGTCGGCGCCTATGGTTTCTCCGAAAGCGGTCCCTACGGCCACAAGACCGCGTTCGACGACATCATCCAGGCTGCCTCGGGCGGGGCCTCGATCCAGGGCACGCTGCTGGACCAGCCGCGTTATGTCAGCTTCATCCAGGCCGACAAGACCTGCGGCCTGATGGCCTGCAACGCGGTCGTCGCGGCATTGCTGCACCGGGAACGCACCGGCGAGGGCCAGTTCGTCGAGGTGCCGATGTTCGAGACCATGGTCGGGATGAACATGGTGGAGCATCTGGACGGCGCGACCTATGCCGATGCGGATGGCCCCACCAAGTACGTGCGGCTGATGACCCCCTGGCGCAAACCCTATCCGTCGAAGGATGGCTGGGTCGCGATCCTGCCCTACGACAACCGGCAATGGGCCGTGGTGCTGGAGGCCGCGGGCCGCAAGGACCTGGTCGATCATCCGCACTTCAACAGCTTCGCCGCGCGGCAGACCCATATCGAGGAAGTCTATTCCACCCTGTCGGAACTGGCCGGGGCGCTGACCACCGATGAATGGCTGCAGAAGCTGGAGCCGCATGGCATCCCCTGCACCCGCGTGAACACGCCAGAGGACCTGCTGGTCGATCCGCATCTGGAACAGGTCGGTTTCTGGCAGCACTATGACCACCCGACGGAGGGTGAACTGCGCACCATGAAGTTCCCGGTGAACTTCGAGAAGAGCCCGGTGTCCGTCAGGCGGCACACGCCGCACCTGGGGGAGCAGACGCGGGAAGTGCTGGCCGAGCTCGGCTATGACACCGCCACCATCGAGACGATGCTGACCGCCGGCGCCGCGCGGGAGAAAAAGGAAGTGAAGGTCTGAGACGATGAAACTACTGGGACATGGCTTCTACTGGCAGGACTGGTCGGTCGGCTGGGCCTTCAAGACACAGACCCGCACCATCCGCGGCGAGGACGTGACCGGTTTCACCGGCATGGTCGGCATGACGGAGGAACTGTTCACCAGCGACTGGTACCTGCAGGAGCACACGAACTTCACCGGACGCCTCGTACCCGGCGCCCTGGTCATGTCGATGGCGGAGGGGCTGGTCATTCCGGCGACCATCGCGCGCACCGGCCTCGCCTTCCTCGGCTGTCAGGTCAATGTCACCGGCCCGACCTATGCGGGTGACACGATCCACGTCGAGGGTGTGGTGACGGAGATCAAGCAGGCCAGCAAGGGCAACCGGGCGCTGGTGCGTACCGACAACAAGGTAATCAACCAGAACGGCGATGTGGTCATGACCTATGACCCGCTGCGGATGATGAAGGGCGATCCCGAATTCGACTGAGCCGATGAGCCTACTCAGCGAGGCACTGCAGGATCTGTCATCCACCGAACGGGTTTTGGTGGCACTGGTCGGTGTCGTCTGCGTGCATCTGTTCGTGCGGCTGCTGCGCCATGTCAGCACCAGCGCCATGCGCAGCCGGGTTGCCCGGCGGTCCACCAAGGCGGTGACGCTGATCAGCCTGGTTTCCAGCAGCATTGTCTTCGCGCTCTATTTCGCCGCCTTCGGTTTCGTGCTGACCGAAGCCGGTGTGCCGCTCTCCACCTACGTCGCCAGCGCGTCGATCATCGGCCTGGCCGTCGCCTTCGGTTCGCAGGGCATCGTTCAGGACGTGGTCAGCGGCGTGACCATCATCTTCACGGACCTGTTCGACATCGGCGACGTGATCGAGGTCAGTGGCCAGGTCGGTGTCGTGGAACGTTTCGGCATGCGCTTCACCGTGCTGCGCAATCCATTGGGGGCGGAGGTCTTCGTGCCCAACCGCTCCATCGTCAACGTGGTCTGCTATCCGCGTGGCTACGTCCGTTGCTTCGTGGATTTTTCCCTGCCCGAGGATGCCGAACTCGCGAAGCGGATGGAGGCCGAGGTACGCCTGATGGCGGAGGCTGCAATCGAGCAGTATCCCGGCATCTTCCGCGCGGCGCCGGAGGTGATGGACCGGCTCAGCACCCGGGCAGGCCGTAGCTTCCTGCGCCTGAAGTTCCGTATCTGGCCGGGACGCGGGGCGCCGCTGGAAGGACCATTCCGTCAGGAGCTGATCCAGGTGGCGAAGCGCATCCAGCCTGACTATGCCGACTGGATGGTGGCCGTGAACTTCGAGGTGGAGCGCTATACCCCGCCCCGCAGCAGACGGCAGCTGCCGGAGTGACGGACCGTTGACGCATCTGGACTGATCAGTCTAATAATGGACTAATCAGTCCAGAGGAACGCATCTTGAGCATTGTCGATGGCATTCACGCCGACGCCGGAACTGTCGGAACCCGGACAGCCCCGACGCGGGACCGTCTGATTCGGGCGTTCACCCACCTTGTCCAGCAACGCGGCTATGCGGCGGTGGGGACGGCGGAGGTACTGAAGGTGGCGTCCGCGCCGCGCGGGTCGCTCTATCACCATTTCCCGACCGGCAAGTCCGGGCTGGCTGTCGCTGCGGTGGAAGACATGGTCGAGGCAGTCACGGATGCCCTGCATCGCGCCGCCACGAGCAGGCGGACCCTGCCCGGTCTGCTGCGCGGCATGGCCAGCGCCCGCGCCTCCTGGCTGAAACGCACGGGCTGGTCGGAGGGGCCGCTGCTGACGGTGCTTTCCAATGAGGTCGTGCCGCACGAAGCCGACATCGCCGAAGCCCTGAAGACAGGCAGCGGGGCAATCAGCAGCGCCTTCACGGACCTGTTCATTGCCCGCGGTTTCGCCCCGGGACATGCCCGGCGCAACGCCCGCATGGCGCAGTCGCTGCTGGACGGTGCGATGACCCTGTCGCGCGCCTCACGCTCGACGGATGCCCTTCTGGAAGCGGGCGACTTCCTGGCCACCCGACTAGCCGATCCAGCCAGCAGAGGAACCTGAGATGACACAGGCAACAACAAGCAACGTGCCGGAAGGCTTCCTGCCGCACTTCCGCAAGAGTCCGCTGACCGATCCATGGGAACCGCTCTGGTCCCGCGTCACCGATGAGGCGGTTGTCATCGGACTGCGCGCGGGGGAACAGCACTGCAATGGTCGCGGCTTCGTCCATGGCGGCCTGATCTCCGCCCTCGCCGACAATGCGCTGGGTCATTCGTGCCGCCAGCGGCGCAACGACGGCAGCAGCCTGGTGACGATCACGCTGAATCTCGAGTTCGTGCAGAGCGCCCAGATCGGCCAGTGGCTCGAATTCCGCCCGATCTACATCAAGTCCGGCGGCAAGGTGGACATTGCCCAGGGTCAGGTCACGGCGGATGGTGAACCCTGCGCACTGGTCTCCGCCACCTTCCGCGTGCTGCAGGCCCGGAAGGCCGCCTGACCCGCGACCGGGCAGGATTTCCAAAACTGCGGCAAACCCCTATCGTGACATGGTGCCAGCGTGCGCACGGGGGGGAATCGGATGAGCGGAAAATGGGGATCAGTGCTGCTGCTGGCACTGGCGGAGGTTCTGGTGCTGAGTGTCTGGTTCTCGGGCGCGGCAACCCTGCCCGCGATCCGGGCGGAGACGGAAATCACCTCCCTGCAGGCATCGCTCTATACGTCGATGCTCAGCATCGGCTTCGTCATTGGCACGCTGATCAGCGCCATCCTCGGCCTCGCAGACCGCTGGCGGCCGCAGTTGTTCTTCGGCGCATCAGCCCTCATCGCCTGCACCGCCAATGCCTCCCTGATCTGGATCGATCCGGCCTCGCCCCTCGTGCCGGTGCTGAGGTTCTGCATCGGGATCAGCATGGCGGGCTGTTATCCCGTCGGCATGAAGATGATCGCGACCTGGGCCAAGGCGGACATGGGGCTGCTGACCGGTCTGCTGGTGGGTGCCCTGACGCTGGGGTCCGGTGCACCGCATCTGGCTCAGGCTTTTCTCGCCGGGATCGACTGGCGGCTGACCCTCGGGGTGACCAGCGCCGCGGCCCTGACCGGCGGTGTGCTGGTGCAGTTCATGTCACTCGGCCCCAACGCGATGCGCCGCGCCGCCTTCAAGCCATCCGCGGTACTGGAAGCCTGGCGCAACCGCGCCCTGCGTCTCGCCAACCTCGGCTATTTCGGCCACATGTGGGAGCTCTATGCCGTCTGGGGCTGGATGGTGGTGTTCCTGAATGCCTCCTTCAGCCGCTGGTACGGGGCGGGCGACCCGCGTGTCGGGCTGAACGCATCCCTGCTGACCTTCGGCGTGCTGGGGGCGGGTGCCATCGGCGCACTGCTGGGCGGCTGGCTGGCGGACCGGATCGGGCGCACGGCCGTCACCATGTCCGCCATGGGTCTCAGTGCCGGATGCTGTCTGGTCGCCGGGTTCCTGTTCGGCGGCCCGCCGTGGATCCTGGCCCTGTTCTGCCTGTTCTGGGGCGTGGTGGTGATCGCCGATTCGGCACAGTTTTCCTCCAGCGTCATGGAACTGGCGGACCCGGAGCGGGTGGGCACCATGGTCACGGCCCAGACCTGCATCGGTTTCCTGCTGACCCTGATCCCGATCCACATGCTGCCGGAAGTGGTCGCACTGATCGGTTGGGAATGGGCCTTCTGGACCATCGCCGTCGGACCACTGCTGGGCTTCCTCGCCATGGCCCGCCTGCGCGCGCACCCGGATGCGGTGAAGATCGCCGGTGGACGCCGATAGAAGCGGTCGTCAATCCGTCAGGGTGTAGGCCCGGTCGTTGCCGAGTGACGGCACGGACTGGCGCGACGCGGTGACCTTCGCCAGGTCGATCTCGGCGGTGACATAGCCGGTATCGGTTCCGGCATCGGCCAGCACCACGCCCCAGGGATCGACGATCAGGGAATGGCCATAGGTCTCCCGGCCACCGTCATGAGCGCCTGTCTGGGCGGCGGCGATGACGAAGCAGCCGTTCTCGATGGCGCGGGCGCGCAGCAGCACGTGCCAGTGCGCCTTGCCGGTCTCCGCCGTGAAGGCGGACGGCATGGTCAGCACCTCCGCCCCTGCCTTGGCGAGGTCACGGTAGAGGTGGGGAAAGCGCATGTCGTAGCAGATGGTCATGCCCAGCTTCATGGCCACATCGCCGGCAACGGGGACATCAATGACGTTCACCCGCTCCCCCGGCTGATAGGCCCGCGATTCCATGAACTTCTGACCGGAGGGCAGTTCCACGTCGAACATGTGGATCTTGTCGTAGCGGTTGGCGATGGCCCCGTCCGGCGCGATCAGGAAGGACCGGTTGGCGAGCCGCTCCCCCTCCCCCTTCAGCGCCAGGGAACCGATGTTGATCCAGACCCCCAGTCGGGCGGCCAGATCGCGATAGGCCTTCAGCGAGGGGTCATCCGCCTCCGCATGGGTATTGGCCATCGTGTCCTGACGGCGGCGGTAGATGAAGTTGCTCACCTCCGGCGTCTGGATGTAGCGGGCACCGTCAGCGGCAGCCTGCTCGATCCAGCCCGTGCAGGCGCTCAGGTTGGCTTCCCAGTCGGTGCCGGTGTTCGGCTGGATGCAGGCGGCGAGGAAGGTATCGCTCACGCCGCGCCCTGCAGCAACGGATCGAGACGTCCGGCCTGATCCAGCGCCTCCATGTCATCGAAGCCCCCGACATGGGTCTCGCCGATGAAGATCTGCGGCACGGTGCGGCGGCCGGAGCGCTGGATCATCTCGTCGCGCTTGCCCGCGGTGAACATCACGTCGATCTCCTCATAGCTCACGCCCTTGCGGTCCAGCAGCTTCTTGGCGCGGTAGCAATAGGGGCAGAGACCGGTGGTGTAGAGGACAACGTTGCTCATGGTGCGGCTCTCCTTCGTGAAGGTCGGCGGTCAGTTCTCCGCCGCGACCCGTTCAGATCATTTCGACTGGATATAGGTCGCATGTCCAGTCCGGACAACGCGGGCAATCCCCAGCACCGTGATCTCCGCCGCGCCCGCGCGCTTCAGGACCCGGGCACATTCCGAAACGGTCGCGCCGGTGGTGATCACATCATCGACCAGAACCACATGCGCCCCGGAAACGCGCGCCTTGTGCGCCGGATTGACGGCAAAGGCGCCGCGCAGGTTGCGGCGCCGTCCCGCGCCGCTCAACCCGCCCTGGGTGCGCGTGGGGCGGGTGCGCAGCATCAGGTCCGGCACGCCCGGCACACCGGCATCCCGGGCCAGCAGGTCCGCGACCAGTGTCGCCTGGTTGTAGCGTCGGTGCAGCAGGCGGCGCGGATGCAGCGGCACCCCGGTGACGATATCCGCCTGTGCCAGCCAGGGCTGACCGGCACGCGCCACCAGCCGGGCCAGCCCCACCGCCCGATCTGTCCGGTCACCATGCTTGAAGCCCAGCAGCGCGTCGCGGATTCGGTCGTCGTAGCGGGCGGCAGCACGGGCGCGGGTAAAGGGCGGCGGGTCTGCGGCGCAGGCGCCACAGATTCGCTCCGGCGCGCCCGCAAACTCGAACGGCAGACCGCAGAGGGCACAGAGCGGATCCGTGATCAGGTCGATCTGGCTGAAGCAGCGCGGGCACAGCCGACCCGGTTCCGCCACCTGCCGGTCGCAGGCAAGGCATTGCGGTGGCAACAGCAGGTCAAGCGCCCTGCGCGCCCACTGCCTCGCCCCTGCCCTGATCGCGGCCTGCTCCATCCGGCGATTGTCCGACAGGGGCAGGATGGTTGCAACGCATGACGCCGGGCGGCATATGCTGCACGCCATGAACACGGTTCCCGAAGGCATGGACGTCTTTGATCGCGCGCTGCACCGGCGACACCGGGCGCGGGCGGCGTCGGGCTTTGACGCGCACGGCTTCCTGTTTCGGGAAGTTGCCGAAAGGCTGGCTGACCGTCTGATGGATGTGGACCGGACCTTCGCGCGGGCGCTGGTTGTCGGCGGACGCGGCGGTCTGCCGCCGGAACTGGTCGGCCCGGGGCGCAAGGTCGAGAGCAGGATCACGATGGATCTTGCACCTGCCTTCGCGGCCCCCGGACCGGGACTGGTGGGGGACGAGGAGTTCCTGCCGATTGCCGAAGCGTCCGTCGATCTGGTCTTCAGCGTGCTGTCGCTGCACTGGGTGAATGACCTGCCGGGCGCGCTGGTCCAGTTGCGCCGGGCCCTGAAACCGGACGGGCTGCTGCTGGTCGCGATCCTTGGCGGCGATACCCTTTTCGAACTGCGCCAGTCCCTGATGGACGCGGAACTGGAGATCGAGAACGGCGTCAGCCCGCGGGTCTCGCCATTTGCCGACATCCGCGATGCCGGGGCACTGCTGCAGCGCGCCGGGTTCGCCCTGCCGGTCACCGACAGCGACACGATCACGGTCAGCTATGGCACCCCGTTCCGTCTGCTGCAGGACCTGCGCGGCATGGGGGAGCAGAATGTGGTTCACCAGCGACGCCACACCTTCCTGCGCCGGGAGACCCTGATGCGTGCCATGGCACTCTACGGGGAGAAGTTCGCCGGCCCCGATGGTCGCGTCCCGGCAACGTTTCAGGTCATCCAGATTACCGGCTGGACCCCTGACGCGTCGCAGCAGCAACCCCTGCGACCGGGCAGTGCCGTTGCGCGTCTGGCCGAGGCGCTGGGCGACAAGGAGACCAAGATTTGAGCGTGAAACGGATCGTCGCGAACATCGCGACCGACTGTCCCGGAGATGCGGATTCCTTCTACGGCGACATTCTGGGTCTGGTGAAGGTCATGGATCAGGGCTGGATCAGCACCTTCGCCACCGCCCCCGGTTCGCCGCAGCAGGTCAGCTTCGCATCCGGTGGCGGGTCAGGCACCGGGGTTCCGGATCTGTCGATCGAGGTGGATGATCTGGACGGGCTGTACCAGCGCATGGTCGAAGCAGGCGTGAAGATCGAATACGGCCCCGTGAGGGAACCCTGGGGTGTCAGGCGGTTCCATGTCCGCGACCCCTTCGGCAGGCTGCTCAACATCCTGTCACACGCCGACTGAACCCCGCCGCGCCTCGAACCCGCATCTCAGGTCCGCGTCTTCAGTCCGCGCCCTGTGCGTTCAGCCTGATCTCCCGCGCCAGCAAGCCCTTCTGGCTGCGCTGGACCATCACACGCAGGGTTTCCCCCGGTTGCACGACGGTCAGGCCGACGCGCCGCAGTGTTTCGATGTGAATGAAGACATCCGGGTCATCGTCGCTGATGCTCAGAAAGCCATAGCCCCGAATGCGGTTGAACCATTTCACCGTGGCGACATGTTCCTCCAGCGGTGAATCATCATTCGCACCGGACCCGCGACCACGACCCGGAGCGACCGAATCGGAACCGGACGGGTTTGCGGATGCAACCGCGGGGCTGCCTGCCTGCATCTGCTGGGGGGTCTGGTCGACGGCCTCCCGATTGGCCGGACGGACCTGCAGCACCGTATGCGCCTGCAGGCCGCGCGGGCCTTCCGTGGCCTCGCACCAGATCTCCGCGCCCTCATCGATGAATGAAAGTCCCGCCTTGCGCAGGCATGACAGATGCAGGAACACGTCCCGCCCGTCCGATGCCGTGACAAAGCCGTAACCCTTTACGTAATTGAACCACTTGAGGTGACCGCGCACTTCCATCGCAGCCGCATCTATCGTGCGTTCCCCTGCCTCATTCCCCCACATCGCGCTACCATCTGCCTGTTACGCTTTTCTTTCAGGCTAACAGTCCGGTGCCGTGGGGACAAACAATACCGTGATCACCATCACGCCCCTGCTCCGTTGTTGCGTCACTGGCTATCGTCAAGCTAGGTTGCGGCCATCGAAACGTCGGGCCGGAAACAAGGCGTCAGGAGGGGGCATTCGTGGGTCGAGCTCTGGGATTGCTGGTCGTTCTGGCCGCGACATGGCTCCTGTTGTCAGGCATCTACGACCACGCATTGCTGTTCTGGCTCGGTGCGGCTTCCTGCCTGCTCTGCGTCCTGATCGCCTGGCGCATGGACGTGGTGGATCATGAAGGCACGCCGCTGGAACTGGGTTGGCGCATCATCGTCTACTGGCCCTGGCTCTTCATCGAGATCGTGAAGGCGAATATCGACGTCATCCGCCGCCTGCTGCGTGCGAATCCCGATATTTCCCCCACGCTCGTGCGCTCCCGGACGATGCAGCGCACCGACCTCGGCCGGGTCATCTACGCCAACTCGATCACCCTGACGCCGGGGACCCTGTCCATCGACATCGACGACGGCAAGGGCATCCTGGTCCACTCCCTGTCGCGGGAGGGAGCGGAAGGCGTGTTGAGCGATGACATGAATCGCCGCTGCGCCGCGCTGGAAAGCGACCGGCTGCATCGGCGGGCGCAGGAGGACCAGACACCATGATCTACGGTGTTGCCGCACTGGGACTGCTCGTCGCGATGCTGTTTGCCATCATCCGCGCGCTGCTCGGCCCCACACTGATGGACCGCGTCATGGCCGCGAACATGTTCGGCACCAAGACCGTGCTGCTGCTCGCCGTCATGGGCTATCTGGCGGGCAGGCCCGAATTTCTGGACCTGGCCCTTGTCTATGCCCTGATGAACTTCATCAGCATCATCGCCGTGCTGAAGTACTTCCGGTACCGCGACCTCGGCCAGTCCCGGGTGAGGTCATGATGGACTGGCACGTCATTGCCTCCGGCGTGCTGGTGATCTCCGGCGCGTTCCTGACGGTCGTCGGTGCCTACGGCACACTGCGCCTGCCGGACGTCTACACCCGTCTGCATGCCGCCAGCATCACAGACACGCTCGCCACCTTCCTGGTTCTGGCCGGACTGGCGATACCGTCGCTGGTTGCCGGTGAATGGCTGATTGCGGTCAAGCTGCTGCTCGTCCTGATCTTCCTCTGGTTCACCAGCCCCATCGCGTCCTACTCCATCGGACACGCGGCCTTCTTCGCCGCGCAGAAGCCGAAGCTGGATCATGACCTGACCGATGGTGAAGGGGACAAGGCATGAGTGTCGGCGAGTGGGAAGCCCTGATCAACGTCGTCCTGCTGGGTCTGCTGCTGGTGGTGACCTTCGGCATCATCCGGCTGCGCAACCTGTTCGGCGTCGTGATGCTGGCCGGCATCTACAGCCTGCTGATGGCCATGGTCTTCACCCTGCTGGATGCGGTCGATGTCGCCTTCACGGAGGCGGCTGTGGGTGCAGGCGTCTCCACCATCCTGTCACTGGGAACACTGGCCCTGATCGACAGCCGTCGCGAGAAGATTCCCTTCCGGTTCCAGTTCACGCCAATGCTCGTGGCACTGGTCACGGGTGCCGTGCTGCTCTGGGGCATGCAGGACATGCCGGACGTCGGCGCGGCAGGCACGCCCACTCAGGTGCATGTCGCGCCCTACTACATCGAACGGACTCCAGTGGAGATCGATGTCCCCAATATCGTTACCGCCGTCCTCGCCAGCTATCGCGGTTTCGATACGCTCGGGGAGGTCACGGTGATCTTCACGGCTGGAATCGGCGTGATGATGCTGCTCTCCTCCATGCCGGTCATCGGCGCACGACGGCGCCGTCGGCGGAACGGTGATGATCAGGGGAATGACACCTGATGATCGAGCATCTGGTCCCGCGCATCCTCGCCAAGCTGCTGATTCCTTTCATTCTCCTGTTTGGTCTCTATGTCCAGTTCCATGGTGATTTCGGCCCCGGCGGCGGTTTCCAGGCTGGGGTGATCTTCGCGGCTGGCATCATCCTCTATGCGCTGATCTACGGCCTCGACCGGGCCCGCCGGGTGGTCACGCCGGGTCTGGTGTCCTTCCTGGTCGCATTCGGCCTGCTGATCTACGCCGGGGTGGGGGTCGCGACACTGCTGCTGGGGGCCGAGTTCCTGAACTACAGCGCGCTGGACAGCCACGATCCGGTGCATGGCCAGCACCTGGGCATCCTGATCATCGAGTTCGGGGTCGGCGTGACCGTCGCCGCCGTCATGATCACGATCTTCTATCAGTTCGCGGGACGCCTGCAGGTCACGCGCGAACTGGAAAGCGACGAGGCAGATGACGAGGATGAGGAAGAAATGACGGGGTCGCCGCAATGATGGAGTGGCTCGGTCAGTTCAACTATTACGTCTTCGCGATCCTGATGACGGCCGGGGTCTACATCGCGATGAGCCGTGGCAACCTGGTGAAGAAGGTCGTTGGCCTGAACATCTTCCAGGCCAGTGTCTTCCTGCTCTACATCAGCTCCGGCAAGATCTGGGGCGGCACCGCGCCGATCCTGGGGGATGGTCTGACGCAGCCGATCTCCAACCCCCTGCCGCACGTGCTGATCCTGACCGCCATTGTCGTGGGCATCGCCACGACCTCCATCGGACTCGCCCTGATCGTGCGGATCAAGGAAGCCTATGGCACCGTCGAGGAAGACGAGATTGCCGAGGCCGAAGCGCTCTACGAGGAAGAGCTGATGCGGGCTGAAGAGGCATGAGCACCGCCGCCAGCGCCGGTTTCAGCCTGATGGCCAACCTGCCCGCGCTGCAGGTCGTGGTGCCCATGGTCGCGGCCCCGATCTGTACCTTCCTGAGGTTCCGCAATGGTCCCTGGGCCTTTGCCCTGCTGGTCAGCGCCGCGACGTTCTGGATTTCGGCGAACCTGCTGATGCAGGTACTTGGCGGTGACGTGATCTCCTACGAGATGGGTGGCTGGGCGCCGCCCTTCGGAATCGAGTACCGGGTCGACACGATCAATGCCTTCGTGCTGCTGATCGTCAGCGGTATCTCGCTGATCGCCCTGCCCTATGCCCTGCGGTCGGTGGAGCGGGAGGTGCCACGCGACAAGCATCACCTGTTCTATGCCGGATGGCTGCTGTGCCTTTGCGGGATGCTCGGCATCACGATCACCGGCGATGCCTTCAACATCTTCGTCTTCCTGGAGATATCCTCGCTCTCCACCTACATGCTGCTCGCCTCAGGCCGTGATCCACGGGCGCTGACGGCGGCGTTCCAGTATCTTGTGCTGGGCACACTGGGCGCGACCTTCATCCTGATCGGTGTGGGCCTGCTGTACATCATGACCGGCACCCTCAATATCGCCGACCTGGCCGAGCGTCTCGGGCCCGTATCCGACACCACATCCGTCAGGGCCGCCGCCGCCTTCCTGACAGTGGGCATCGCGCTGAAGTTCGCCCTGTTCCCGGCGCATTTCTGGCTGCCGAACGGCTATGCCTACAGTCCCAGTGCGGTCGGTGTGTTCCTGTCGGCGACGGCCACCAAGGTCTCGATCTACGTTCTGCTGCGGTTCCAGTTCACTGTCTTCGGCGAGATTCCGGCCTTCGCCGATCTCGATTTCGCCACCCTGCTTCTGCCTTTCGCGGTCGTGGCCTTCCTTGTCGGCTCGACCGTCGCGATCTTCCAGACAGACCTGAAACGGCTGCTCGCCTGGTCGTCCATCGCGCAGATCGGCTACATGGTCGCCGGTATCGGCCTGGGCGGCGTCGACGGCCTGACCGCCGGTATCGTGCATCTGTTCAACCATGCGATCACCAAGGCAGCCCTGTTCATGGCCGCGGGTGCATTCTTCCTGCGTGTCGGATCGATGCATATCGACAGGCTGGCCGGGATCGGCAAGACCATGCCCTTCACCACGCTGGCCTTCGTCCTGTCGGGCCTCAGCCTGATCGGCGTGCCGACAACCGTCGGCTTCATCTCCAAGTGGTACCTGATCCTGGCGGCCCTGCAGCACGGTACGGCGGGCTACGCGATTGCCGCCATGGTGCTCGCCAGTTCCCTGCTCGCCGTGATGTATGTCTGGCGCATCGTGGAGGTGGCCTATTTCCGCGACCCCGCTGCCAATCAGGAGATCACGGAGGCACCGCTGTCGATGCTGCTGCCGCTGTGGGCGCTGACTATCGGCTGCTTCTATTTCGGGCTGGAGACCGGATACTCCGTTGATATTGCCCGTGCCGCCGCGCAGTCGCTGCTGGGGGTCACGCCATGAGCATCGAGACCCATATCCAGCTTGCGCTGCTGATCCCGATCATCGGCCTGGTCGGCATCGTGCTGACCGGACGCATTCCGAACCTGCGGGAGGCGGTGACGCTGGTCACCGCCACGGCGAACGCGATCAATGTCTGGTCGATCTTTCCCGCGATCCAGGCCGGCGCGCGCCCGTCCGTCACCCTGTTCGAACTGCTGCCCGGCCTGACCATCAACTTCACGGTGGAACCGCTGGGGATGATGTTTGCCGCCATCGCGTCGACGCTGTGGATCGTCAATTCGATCTATTCCATCGGCTACATGCGCGGCAACAAGGAGACCAGCCAGACCCGGTTCTATGCCTGTTTCGCCCTGTCGATCAGTGCCGCCATCGGCATCGCCTTCGCAGGCAACCTGCTGACCCTGTTCATCTTCTACGAGATCCTGACGCTGTCGACCTATCCACTGGTGACGCACAAGGGGACGGAGGACGCGAAGCGTGGCGGCCGCACCTATCTCGGCATCCTGATCGCCACCTCCATCGGCCTGCAACTGCCGGCGATCATCTGGACCTGGAACCTGACCGGAACCCTGGACTTCGTGCCGGGCGGAACCTTGACCGGCAAGGTGCAGGGGCTGTCGGCAGGTCTGCTGCTGGCGCTCTACATGTACGGCGTCGGCAAGGCAGCGCTGATGCCGATCCACAAGTGGCTGCCCGCGGCCATGGTCGCGCCGACCCCCGTTTCCGCCCTGCTGCATGCGGTGGCGGTGGTGAAGGCCGGCGTCTTCACGGTCATCAAGATCATTGTCTATGTCTTCGGTCTGGAACTGATCACGACGGAAAGCGCCACCAACTGGCTGATCTATGCCGCTGCGATCACCCTCACCCTCGCCAGCCTGATCGCCATGAACCAGGACAACCTGAAACGCAGGCTGGCCTATTCGACAGTCAGCCAGCTTTCCTATGTCATCCTGGGCGCAGCGCTGGGCACGGCAATGGGTGTCGTCGGCGGCGGCATGCACATCGCCATGCACGCCGCAGGCAAGATCACGCTGTTCTTCTGCGCCGGTGCAATCTACGTCGCGCTGCACAAGACGGAGATCTCCGACATGAAGGGCATCGGGCGGATCATGCCGGTGACGATGTTCTGCTTCATGATCGGTGCGCTGTCGGTGATCGGCATTCCGCCACTGGGCGGATCCTGGTCGAAGTTCCTGCTGATGGTGGGTGCCGCGGATGCCGGGTTCCAGTTCATCATTGGGGTGCTGATCCTGAGTTCGCTGCTGAACGTCGCCTATCTGATGCCGATTCCGCTGCGCGGTTTCATGCTGCGGCCACCGGGTGCCGGTGACGGCCCCGTGAAGGTGCAGGAGGCGCCGCTGGCCTGCCTGATCGCCATCTGCATCACTGCGGCATTGACCGTCGTGCTGTTCTTCATGGCGCAGGAGATCTTCGACTTCCTGCTGCCCATCACCATGACCGGAGGCGGCCAATGAGCGCGTCACCCGATTTCAGGGAGCCGGAGAAATACGCCCTGGACCGTCCGGCGGTGGTGCAGCGGCTCTATCATGTGCTGATCGGTCTCTGCGTGCTGCTGGGGCTGGCGGACATCGCGGACATGCTCTGGCATGTCTATCACAAGCACGGCTATTTCGATGTCGAGTACCTGCCGAACTTCTACGGCTTCTTCGGCCTGCTGGGATGCATCGTTCTGGTGCAGCTGTCGAAACTGCTGCGCAAGGCCGTGATGCGGGATGAGGACTATTACGACGATGATGTGGACTGATCTGCCGCCAGGACTGATCCTGCTGCTCGGCGGTGTCCTCGCCGCCGTGCTGCCGCACCATGGCCGCAAGGTCCTGATGCTGGTGCTGCCGTTTGTCGGCTTCTGGCAGCTGATCGACGTGCCGAACGGCGATCATGCGGTCATGACCCTGTTCGGCGCCGAACTGGTCGGCAGCCGTATCGACAGCCTGTCCCTGGTCTGGGGCTACATCTTCTACATCGCGGCCCTGATCGCGGGAATCTTCCACCTGCATGTGCGCGACCGGATGCAGGATGTCGCCGCGCTGACCTACATGGGCTCGGCCGTTGGTGCCATCTTCGCCGGCGACCTGATCAGCCTGTTCATCTACTGGGAGCTGACGGCTGTCACCTCCGTCTTCCTGATCTTCGCCAATCGCACCGATGCCAGCTTCCGTGCCGGTATCCGCTATCTGATCGTCCAGATTGCCTCCGGCGTGCTGCTGCTGGGCGGGCTGATCATCCACTGGCGCGGCACGGGGTCGGTCGAGTTCGGCAACATCGGTCTCGACGCACCGGGCGGATTGCTGATCTTCCTCGGCTTCGGCATCAAGGCTGCCTTCCCGCTGCTTCATAACTGGCTGCAGGATTCCTACCCGCAGGCGACGGTGACGGGCACGGTCATCCTGTCGGCCTTCACCACCAAGATGGCGATCTATACCCTGGCGCGCGGCTTCCCGGGGCAGGAGGAACTGATCTGGATCGGCGTCGTCATGACCGCGTTCCCGATCTTCTACGCGCTGGTGGAGAACGACCTGCGCAAGGTGCTGGCCTACAGCCTGAACAACCAGCTCGGCTTCATGGTCATCGGCATCGGCATCGGCACGGAACTGGCGTTGAACGGTGCCGCTGCCCAGGCCTTCTCCCACATCCTCTACAAGGGGCTTCTGTTCATGACGATGGGCGCGGTCCTGTACCGGGTCGGCACCGTCAAGGCGACAGAACTCGGCGGGCTCTACAAATCCATGCCGATGACGGCCGGATTCTGCATCGTCGGTGCGGCGTCGATGGCGTTCCCGCTGTTCTCCGGCTTCGTTTCCAAGTCGCTCATCATCTCGGCGGCTGCCGGGGAAGGCATGTGGTTCGTCTGGGCGATGCTGCTGTTCGCCTCTGTCGGCGTATTCGTCACCACGGGCATCAAGATTCCCTACTTCGCGTTCTTCGCCTGGCCGAAGCAGACGCAGAAGACCTGCAACGAGGCACCTTTCAACATGTTGCTGGCAATGGGGGTCTCCGCGGCCCTCTGCATCGGCATCGGCCTCTTCCCGGGCTACCTCTATGACATCCTGCCCTATCAGACGGACTACGAGCCCTATACCGGCTCCCACATCGTGACGCAGATGCAGTTGGTGCTGTTCTCGGGGCTGGGTGTTGCCTGGCTGATGCGAACTGGCCTCTACCCGGCCGAGATGCGTTCGACCCTGCTGGACGCCGACTGGATCTTCCGCCGCGCCCTGCACCGGGTCTGGCGCGCGACAGTGGAATGGGGCACGGAGACTTCCGGTGCACTGACGGGTGGCATGCGCGGCTGGGTCAATAGCGTGATCGGGGTCGCCGGACAGTTGGGAGGTCCCGGCGGGCTGGTCAGTCAGACATCAAAACCGGGCACCGGCGTATTCTGGCTCACCGCGATGCTGGGTCTGTACCTGCTGGTCTTCGGCCTCTGAGGCTCAGAGTGTGTCCAGACGGTCGAGAATGCGTTCCGCATGGGCACGCAGGTCTTCACGCGTTTCCGCCTTCATCCGGTCCCAGGTGCTGTAGACCGGCCCCAGGCGCGGATTGCCGCGCAGCCTGTCCGCATTGCGGGCAAGGAAATCCCAGTACAGCGCGTTGAAGGGGCAGGCGCCTTCCCCCGTTCGTAGTTTCACGCTGTAGGTGCAGTCGCCGCAATAGTCCGACATGCGATTGATGTAACTGCCGCTGGCGGCATAGGGTTTCGAGCCCAGCAGCCCCCCGTCCGCGAACTGGCTCATGCCCAGCGTGTTCGGCAGTTCGACCCATTCGAAGGCATCGGCATAGACCGACAGGTACCACTCATGCACCTGCTGCGGACGGATTCCCACCAGCAAGGCAAACGTGCCCGTGACCATCAGGCGCTGGATATGATGCGCGTAGGCCTGACGCTTCGTCTGGTCGACCACGGCACGGACACACGCCATGCCGGTCTCCCCGGTCCAGTAGAAGGCAGGCAGGTCCCGCTCCGCCGCCAGATGGTTCACCTCCGCATAGTCCGGCATCTTCAGCCAGTAGATGCCACGCACATATTCCCGCCAGCCGATGATCTGGCGGATGAACCCCTCTGCAGCATTCAGCGGCACATCGCCATTCCGCCAGGCCCGCTCCACGCGCCGACAGAGGTCGAGCGGATCGATCAGGCCGACATTGATGCAGGGCGAGAGCACGGAGTGATACAGGAAGTCCTCTCCCTGCAGCATCGCGTCCTGATAGTCGCCGAAATGCGGCAGGGCCTCCGCCAGGAAGCGGTCGCGGGCCTGCTCCGCCTGCTCCCGCGTCACGGCGAACCAGAACGGCTCCAGATCACCGAACCCGTCGGGAAATTGCTCCGCCACAAGCTCCAGCACTGCCTTCGTCACATCGTCCGGGCGGGCCTGCGGGGGGCGGGGCATGAACAGATCGGTCTCCGCAGGCTTCCGGTTGTCCCTGTCGAAATTCCACTGCCCGCCCGCTGGCGTGTCACCGTCCATCAGCAGTCCGGTCTTCCGGCGCATCGCGCGATAGAAATACTCCATGCGCAGTTGCTTGCGGCCGGAAGCCCATTCGGCGAACTCCGCGCGGGAGCAGAGGAAGCGATTGTCCGGCAGGACATCCACAGGCAGACCGAGGGCATCCGGCCAGCCCGCGACCATCTCCGCGACGCGCCATTCCCCCGGTTCCGTCAGTCGTATCCTGTCCGGCGCATGGCGCTCTGCCGCCCGCGCGAGCTCGCCCGTGAAGCTGCCGGTGTTGTCGGCATCATCAAGCTTCACATAGTCGACCTGCCAGCCATCGCCGGAAAGCTCCGCCGCGAAGTGGCGCATGGCCGAGAGGATGAAGGCGATCTTCTTGCGGTGATGCGGGACGTAGGTCGTTTCCTCCGCAACCTCCACCATCAGCACCACATCCCGGGACCGGTCCGCTTCCGCCAGTGCAGGCAGACCCGGGCTGAGCTGGTCACCCATGATCAGGATCAGATTCTTCGTGGTCATGCAAAGCCCTGCACCGGATGAACCCCTGATACGGCCATCCCCGTCGCATGGGTCACCCGGACACCGTGACGGGTTGGCAAGCCGGGCATCGCGGTACAAGAATGCCGCGACACCGACCGGTACAGGAACCTGCGCGATGAAACTGCCCGACGGAATCCGGACCCGCGACCTGCCGGGCATCAACGGCCTGGACATGCGGGTGCTGGAGGCGGGGGACCCGGCCGACCCGCTGATCCTGTTGCTGCACGGCTTCCCCGAACTGGCCTGGAGCTGGCGCAAGGTCATGCTGCCGCTCGCGGCCCTAGGCTATCATGTCATTGCGCCGGACCAGCGCGGCTATGGCGGCACCACCGGCTGGGATGGGCGCTACGACGGCGACGTGCGCAGCTTCCGCATGATGAACCTGGCGCGGGATATTGTCTGTCTGGTGGCCGCGCTGGACCGGGATCAGGTCGCGGCGCTGGTCGGCCACGACTTCGGCTCCCCCGTCGCCGCGCACTGCGCCCTGCTGCGACCGGACATCTTCCGCTCGGTCGCCCTGATGAGCGCCCCCTATGCCGGACCGCCCGCACCGGACCGGGGTTCGGCGAAGCCCGATCTCGATGCGGCGCTGGCCGCTCTCGCCCGGCCCCGGAAGCACTATCAATGGTATTATTCGGAACCGCAGGCTGACCGCGACATGCTGGATGCGCCGCAGGGCCTGCATGATTTCCTGCGCGCCTATTATCACGCGAAGAGCGCCGACTGGCCGGGCAACCACCCCTTTCCGCTGACCGGCTGGACAGCGGATGAACTGGCCAAGCTGCCGACCTACTACGTCATGGACCGGGGCACGACCATGCCGGAGACCGTTGCGCCGGAAATGCCGACACCGGAGCAGGTCGCGGCATGCGACTGGCTGCCCGACGACGAACTCGCGGTCTATGCGCAGACCTACGCCCGCACCGGGTTCCAGGGCGGGCTGAACTGGTATCGCTGTGCCATCGACCCGGCCATCGGTGGCGAGATGGAGCTGTTCCACGGGCGCACCATCGATGTGCCCAGCACCTTCATCGCCGGGGCCGCCGACTGGGGCATCCAGCAGTCTCCCGGGGCGCTCGACAGCATGCAGGGTCCGCGCGTGACCAGCGACTTCCGGGGCCTGCACCTGATCGACGGCGCCGGGCACTGGGTGCAGCAGGAACAGCCGGAGGCGGTGGTTGCCGCGCTGACGGGCTTTCTGAAAGGGCTCACGCCATGAAGCTCAAGGGCCCCTGGAGCCGCGCGGAGACGGATGCCTTCCTGACCTCGACGACCGTTCCGCTGCGCCTGGCAGCCATCACCGAATCCGGTCGCCCGATGCTGGTATCCGTCTGGTTCGCGTGGGAGGACGGGGCGATCTGGTGCGCCTCCCCCATGCAGGCCGACATCGTCCGGGCGCTGCGCCACAACGATGCCTGCGCCTTCGAGGTTTCGGTGGAGGCACCGCCCTACTACGGCGTGCGCGGACAGGGCCGGGCAGAGATCCTGCCCGACGGCAAGGACCGGCTGCGCGACCTGCTGATCCGCCATGGCGGCGACCCGGAAAGCGACTTCGCCAGATGGCTGCTGGGTCGCGACATTGCGGAGGCCACCCTGCGCATCACCCCTGACCGGCTGAACAGCTGGGACTTCCGCAAGCGGATGGGCAACGCGTTCGACTGACCGCCTTTACCTTCCATTCAGCATGCTGCGCCGCACAATTGTCGCAGGCCTGTGTCGCGTGTTGACCAGCGAATGTCGCCGCCTAATATCCGCGGCGGGTCACGCCCCCCCAACGGGGCGCTTCGTTCTGGAAGGAACGCCATCATGAAGAAGCCAGAAGTGCGCCCTGCCGCGCCTCATTTCTCGTCCGGTCCCTGCGCCAAGCGCCCCGGATGGTCCCCTGAAATCTACGCCGATGCTCCGGTGGGCCGGTCCCACCGCGCCGCCATCGGCAAGGCACGCCTGAAGGAAGTGCTGGACCGCAGCCGCGCGATCCTGGGCCTGCCCGACGACTATCGCATCGCCATCGTTCCCGGTTCCGATACCGGCGCGGTCGAGATGGCCATGTGGTCGCTGCTGGGCCCGCGCCCGGTTGACATGCTGACCTGGGAAAGCTTCGGGGCCGGCTGGGTCACCGACGTGGTGAAGCAGCTTCGCCTCGACGACGCACGGGTCATCGAAGCGCCTTACGGGGAGATCGTTGACTTCGCGGAAGTCGATTTCGACCACGATGTCGTCTTCACCTGGAACGGCACCACCTCCGGCGTGCGTGTGCCCGACGGCAGCGGCATTCCCGCCGATCGCCAGGGGCTGACCATCTGCGACGCCACCTCAGCCGCCTTCGCCATGGACCTGCCGTGGGACAAGCTGGATGTGGTCACCTGGTCCTGGCAGAAGGTGCTGGGCGGCGAGGCTGCGCATGGCATGCTGGTGCTGAGCCCGCGCGCCGTGGAGCGGCTGGAGAGCCACACGCCTGCCTGGCCGATGCCGAAGATCTTCCGCCTGACCAAGGGCGGCAAGATCAATGAAGGCATCTTCAAGGGCGAGACCATCAACACCCCGTCGATGATCGCCGTGGAAGACCAGATCGACGCCCTGCGCTGGGCCGAATCCGTTGGTGGCCTGTCCGGGCTGATCGCGCGGGCGGAAGCCAACACGCAGGTCATCGCCGACTGGGTTGCGGCATCCGACTGGGCCGCCTTCCTGGCCAGGGATCCGGCGACGCGGTCGACCACCTCCGTCTGCCTGTCCATCACCGATGAATGGTTCACCGGACAGGACGAGAAGGCACAGGCCGCGAGTGCCAAGCGCATCGCGACCCTGCTGGAAGACGAAGGCGTGGCGCTGGACATCAACGGCTATCGCGATGCCCCGGCAGGCCTTCGGATCTGGTGCGGTGCCACCATCGAGGCTGCCGACGTGCAGGCCCTGGTGCCCTGGCTCGACTGGGCCTGGCAGCAGGTCCGCGCCGAGGCGTCCTGACGCGGCCCAGCCCGCTTCCCATCGAGTTCACGTGTACAGCATTCCCCGCCAGCGCGCGGGGAAGACGGAGACAGTTCAATGCCCAAGGTCCTGATTTCAGACAAGATGAGCCCCCTCGCCGCGGAAACGTTCAAGCGCATGGGCGTCGACTACGACGAGAAGACCGGCCTCAGCCCCGACGAGCTGAAGGCGATCATCGGAGACTATGACGGCCTCGCCATCCGGTCCGCCACCAAGGTGACGGCGGATATCCTGTCGGCCGCGACCAACCTGAAGGTCATCGGCCGTGCCGGTATCGGCGTCGACAATGTGGACATTCCCGCCGCCACGGCCGCCGGTGTCTGTGTCATGAACACGCCGTTCGGCAATTCCATCACCACCGCCGAACATGCCATCGCGATGATGTTCGCGCTGGCCCGCCAGATCCCGCAGGCCAATGCCTCCACGCACGAGGGCAAGTGGGAGAAGTCGAAGTTCATGGGTGTCGAGCTGACCGGCAAGACGCTGGGCATCATCGGCTGCGGCAACATCGGCGCCATCGCCGCCAGCCGCGCGCTGGGCCTGCGCATGAAGGTGGTGGCGGCGGATCCGTTCCTCAGCCCGGAACGCGCGGCGGAGATCGGGGTCGAGAAGGTGGAACTGGACGAGCTCTATGCCCGCGCCGACTTCATCTCCCTGCACACACCGATGACCGACCAGACCCGCAACATGATCAATGCCGAAAGCCTGGCGAAGATGAAGGACGGCGTGCGCATCATCAACTGCGCCCGTGGCGCCCTGATCGTGGAGCAGGACCTGAAGGATGCACTGGACTCTGGCAAGGTCGCAGGCGCGGCACTGGACGTATTCCAGAACGAGCCGGCGAAGGAGAACGTCCTGTTCAACCACCCGAACGTGGTGACGACCCCGCATCTGGGCGCCAGCACGACGGAGGCGCAGGTCAATGTGGCCCTGCAGGTGGCGGAACAGATGGCCGACTTCCTGGTCCACGGCGCGGTCACCAATGCGCTGAACATGGCCTCCGTCACGGCGGAGGAAGCACCGAAGCTGCGCCCCTACATGCAGCTGGCGGAGCAGCTGGGCGCCTTCATGGGCCAGACAGTGCGCACCGGCATCAAGTCGATCCGCATCGCCTATCAGGGCCATGTCGCGACCCTGAACGTTAAGCCGCTCTCGGCCATCGTCATCCAGGGCCTGCTGGCGCCGCTGCTGGACTCCGTCAACATGGTCAATGCGCCGGTGCTGGCCAAGGACCGCAACATCCGCATCGTCGAGGAGCGTGACGAGAACCCCGGCGACTACCAGACCGCCATCCGGGTCTATGTGGAGACGGGCAGCGGCACACGCTGCATCGGCGGCACCCTGTTCGCCGGCGAGAAGCCCCGCGTTGTCGAGATCGACAATATCGCCATGGAGGCGGAGATCGGCGCCAACATGCTGTACCTGCGCAACCACGACAAGCCGGGCTTCATCGGCCAGCTGGGCACCCTGCTGGGCGCGGCAGGTGTCAATATCGGAACGTTCCACCTTGGCCGTTCCAGTGCCGGCGGCGACGCCCTGGCCTTCATCGAGGTCGACGGGCCGGTGCCGGAGAACGTGCTGGGCCAGATCCGGCAACTGAAGGACTACGTGCAGCGGGCCGACTCGCTGAGCTTCTGAGACGGTCGCTACGGCACCGCATCCACCAAAGCGCCCGTCGGGGGATTGCCCCGGCGGGCGCTGCGTGTTGGACTGCCGACAGTAACCAAAACACGCGGAGCCGCAGCAAGATGATCGTCGAACAGATCTGGACCGGAAACAACTATCGGAACTTCAACTACCTGATCGTCTGCCCGGAGACCGGCGAGGCCATGGCCATCGATCCGCTGGATCACGAGAAGTGCCTGGCCAAGGCGAAGGAGAAGGGCTGGCAGATCACCCAGGTCCTGAACACGCACGAACATGGCGACCACACAGGCGGCAACCGCCAGGTCATTGCCGCCACCGGCGCGAAGCTGCTGGCCCACGCCAATGCGAAGGACAGCATTCGCGGCATCGACCGTGGGCTGGTGGCCGGCGACGTCATCAAGGTCGGCAAGACCGTGGAGATCGAGGCGATGGACACCCCCGGTCACACCATGTGCCACATCTGCCTGAAGACCCACACGGACCAGCCGTCCCTGTTCAGCGGCGACACGCTGTTCAACGCCGGGGCAGGCAACTGCCACAACGGCGGCCATCCGGAACAGATGTACGAGACCTTCGCGAAACAGCTCGACGTCCTGCCCGACGACACCCTGCTCTACCCGGGCCACGAGTATCTGATCGGCAACCTGAAATTCACACTGGACCGGGAACCCGACAACGAACGCGCCAGGGAACTGCTGGCAGAGGTCGAGAATCAGGACCCGGACCAGGCGCTGGTCACCACCATGGGGCAGGAGAAGGAGGTGAATACCTTCTTCCGCCTGCGCAGCCGCTCCGTGATCGAGGAACTGCGCAAGAGCTTCCCCGACCTGCCCGACGACCCGACCCCGCGCGAGGTCTTCCTGAAGCTGCGCGAACTGCGCAACAGCTGGTAGGGCTCAGCCAGGGGACACTTCGTCCTGCTTGTACAGGTGGTCCCGGACCGCCGCATTCGGTGCGAGATCGATGGCTCGCCGCAGCGCGGAGCCAGCCTCTTCGCGACGGCCCATGTCCCGCAGGAACCGTGCACGTGTGGCGTGATACAGGTGATAATCCAGCAGTGACGCCTCGTCGGGCACTGCCGCAAGTCCGGCGACCGGCCCCGCGACCTGTGCGACGGCGACAGCCCGGTTGAGCGCAACGATCGGATCGTCCGAGATCAGCACGAGCTGGTCATAGTGGTCCAGGATCACCTGCCAGTCGGTGTCCCGCCAGTGCGCTGACCGCGCATGTTCGGCAGCAATTCCCGCAAGAAGGTGCCAGACGGTCGGCGGCGCGGTCCCGAGCGACCTTTCGAGATGGCGCAGGCCGGTGCCGATCAGCCGACGGTCCCAGAGCGCACGATCCTGCCGCTCCAGATCGACCAGTTCCTCCCGCACCTGCCGTGCAGGCAGGCGTGCGGTCAGCAGATGGAACAGGGCGGCAAGCGCATGCACCTCGGGTGACGTGGTCTTCGGGTGTCCTGCCAGCAGGACGCAGAGCCGTGTGGCCTCGACACACAGTTCCTCTCGGATCCAGCGGGTCGGATCATTGGCACCATAGCCGCCATCGAACAGCAGGTAGAGCGTGTTGAGCACCGGATGCAGGCGAAGTGCCAGGTCGTTGCCAGCCAATGCAGTCAGGTCCCCGGCCTGCAACCCGCGCAACCTGGCCTTGCCCCGACTGATCCGCTGCGCCGCCGTGGCTTCGTCCAGCAAGAGCGCCGCGGCGATCTCACGGGTGCTGAAACCGCAGGCCAGGCGCAATGTCAGCGGAATCGCTGTCTCCGGCCCGTTCACGGGATCGCAGCACAGGAAAAGCAGCCGCAGTTCATCGTCTGCGACCAACAGGTCGTCCGGGGCCCGGCCATCGGCGACATCCGGCAGGGTGCCGGTCATGTCCAGGCGGTCCGCGCGGCGCAGACGGTCCAGCGCCAGCCGTGCCGCCACCCGCCAGAGCCAACCTGCAGGGTTGTCCGGAATGCCCTTCCAGGGCCACGTCTGGCAGGCGCGCAGCAGCGCCTCCTGCACGATATCCTCCACATCATCGACTGCGGAGGGACCGAACCGCCGGAGCAGGATCGCGGTCATGCGCCCCGACTCGCGGCGGAAGAGCCGGTCAGCCAGTTCCACCGCCGGAGAGTCGTGGGCCTGTACCATGATCAGTCGAACGTGTGGATCTGGCGGATCTCGACCGGTTTTCCGCGCTGCGCGTGGGGGCAGTCCCGGGCGATGGTCTCCGCCGCAGCGTAATCTTCGGCGACGATCAGGAAGTAGCCTCCGATCACGTCCTTGGTCTCGCTGTAGGGACCGTCGGATACGATCATCCCCTGCGCGCCGCTGCGGATGATCCGTCCCGGATCGTCGGTCAGCTTCTCCCCGCCTGTCAGATGCCCGGACTCGCGCCATTTTTGGCTCCAGGCACGGTAGCGCGCAATGATGTCCTGCATTTCGGCTGCGGAGAGCTCCGCATCCTCGCTGGCATCATCGTGCAGAAGCAACATGAACTGGCCCATTGCCGATCTCCCTTGATCTCGTTTCAGGATGGTACGGGCGATCATCGCCCGCTTCACCCCATGAGACGTCCAGGGAGACCGTTTCTCGACAGGTCCGCGAGAAGAATTTCACCCCGCCGCGATCTGGCGCGCGATGACGAGGCGCTGCACGTCGGAGGTGCCTTCGTAGATCTGGCAGACGCGGACATCGCGGTAGATGCGCTCCACCTCGTAGTCGGCGACATAGCCATAGCCGCCGTGGATCTGGATCGCGTCGGTGCAGACCTGCTCCGCCATCTCGGAGGCGAAGAGCTTCACCATCGAAGCCTCCGACAGGCAGGGCTCGCCGCGCTGCTTCAGGTCGGCGGCGTGGAACAGCATCTGGGTCGCGACCTCGATCCGGGTCTTCATGTCCGCCAGCCGGAAACCGACGGCCTGATGTTCGACGATGCTCTTGCCGAAAGCGGTGCGTTCGCGCGCGTAGGCCACCGCCTTCTCGTAGGCGGCGCGGGCCATGCCGATGGACTGACCGGCAATGCCGATCCGGCCCGTTTCCAGGTTCGCCAGGGCGATGCGATAGCCTTGGCCTTCTTCCCCCACCAGATTCTCCAGCGGGATCTCGCAATCCTCGAAGGCGATCTGACAGGTGTCGGAGCACCTCTGGCCAAGCTTCTGTTCCTTCGATGCCACCCGGTAGCCGGGCGTGTCGGTCGGCACCAGAAAGGCCGAGATGCCTCTCGACCCCTTCTCCGGATCAGTCACCGCGAAGACCAGTGCCACGCCGCCGATGGCGCCGGAGGTAATGAACTGCTTCACGCCATTCAGTACCCAGCGATCCCCCTTCCGTACCGCACGCGTGCGCAGGTTGGAGGCGTCGGAACCGGCCTGCGGCTCCGTCAGGCAGAAGGCACCGATGATCTCCCCGGTGGCCTGGGGGCGCAACCAGCGCTCCCGCTGGCTGTCGTTGCCGTAGCGCATCAGCGCGGCGCAGCAGGGCGAATTGTTGACGCTCATGACCGTGGAGACCGCGCCGTCCGCCGCCGCCACCTCCATCAGCGCCAGCACATAGGACGTCATGTCGGCCCCGGCACCGCCCCATTGCTCCGGCACCGTCATGCCCATCAGCCCAAGTCCCCCCATCTGGCGCAGCAGGTCCAGCGGCGGTTCACCCGTGCGGTCCCGTTCCATGGCGCCAGGGGCAAGCTCCCCTTGCGCGAAGGCGCGGGCCGCGTCGCGGATCATGGTCTGGTCTTCGGTCAACTGCATGGGATCATGCCTCCCGCAATGCCTGCGCTGCGGCACTGCCTGCCGCACGTCCGAAGACCGCACCGGACATCAGGCCGGTCCCGCCCGGATAGTTGTGATAGAAGATGCCGCCGACCAGTTCCCCCGCCGCATAGAGCCCGGGAATGGGCCGCTGGTCGGTATCGACCACCTGCGCCTCGTCCGTGACCCGCAGTCCGCCGAAGGTGAAGGTGATGCCGCAGGTCACCGCATAGGCCTCGAAGGGGCCTTCATCCAGGGTGTTGGCCCAGTTGCTCTTGGGCAGTGACAGGCCGTTGGTGCCGCGTCCGTCCTTCACGTTCGGATTGAAGGCCACGTCGGTCTGCACGGCGGCATTGTAGGCCGCGACCTCCGCCAGGAACCCCTCCGGATCAACGCCTTCCATCTGCGCCACCAGAGCTTCCAGCGTATCGGCCTTCGCCTTCGTCACCTGGCGGATGTGGTATTCGCCGCGCAGCAGGTGCGCGACCTTGGCATCGAAGACCTGCCAGGCAAACTGCCCCGGCTGCGCCAGCACTTCCCGGCCATAGCGGGCATAGGTGTAGTTGCGGAAATCCGCGCCCTCATCGACGAACCGGCGGCCATGGGCATTGACCATGATGCCGAAGGGATAGGAATGCTTCTGGAACTGGTCGCCCACGTCGAGGTCGCCGAACTCCGGCGCGTTGCGCTCCCAGCCCACGGCATGACAGCCGGACCAGTTGCCATAGGGGGCGGCACCGATATCCAGCGCCATGCGGATGCCGTCGCCGGTGTTGAAGCGGCTGCCGCGCACCTTGGCCAGTTCCCAGCCGGGACCGAGGTAGCGTGTGCGCCATTCGGGATTGGCCTCGAAGCCACCCGCCGCGACCACCACGGCGCGGGCCGGCATGTCTTCCGGCGCCCCCCCCTGGCGGCGTACACGGACGCCGGTGACCGCGACACCGTCGAACATCAGTTCGGTCGCCCGGGTCTCGTAGTGGACCTCGATACCCTGCGCCTCGGCGATGGCGGTCAGGGAATCGACCAGACCGGGGCCGCCGCCCCAGGCTTCGACCGTCAGACCACCCCAGAACTTGAACAGGCCATCGACCTTGAACGCCTGACGGCCATAGATCGGCACGAAGCGGACGCCCTTCTCCCGCATCCAGACCATCGTGTCCCGCGAACGGCGCACCAGCATCTCGCAGAGCTGCGGATCTGTGCGGTACTGGGTGACACGGAACATGTCGTCGAAGAACTGGTCCTCGGTATAGGTGCCGAAGTCCGTCGTGGCGATCTCCTCCTCCGACAGGTCGGGCATGACGGCCTGCAGATCGTTCAGCCCGTCGTAGGCGAAGCGGATCGCACCGGCGGTGAAGCGGCTGTTGCCCCCCGACTCCTCGCGCGGCGCGCGTTCCAGCACCGCAATGCGCTTCGCCCCGTTCTCCGCCGCGGCCAGAGCCGCGCAGAACGCGGCATTGCCCGCGCCCACGACAATCACGTCATGCATCAATTCAGTCTCCAGATCGGTCGGAATATTTCGCCTCTACCGTGCGAGATAGCGCGAAACCGCTTCCTCGTTCCAGTCGATACCGGCACCAGGCCGGTCCGGCGGCAGCGCATAGCCGTCCACGACCTCCAGCGGTTCCCGGATGACGGGGGCGGCCCAGTCGACGAATTCCAGCCAGTGCGCGGTCGGGGTGGTGGCCAGCATGTGGACACTGAACTCCGGGAACAGATGGCTGGAGATCGGCACCTCGGCAGCGGCACAGAGTTCCGCGGCCCGCAGCCAGTTGGTGACCCCACCGATCTTGGCCACGTCCGGCATCAGCAGATCGCCGGCGCCATCCCGGATCAGGCGCGCAATATCCATCGGGCTGCGCGCGTTCTCGCCGAGCTGGATCGGGGTGCTCGACCACTGGCGCAGGTCGGCGTAGCCGCCCACATCCTCCGCCGTCAGCGGTTCCTCGATCCATTCCAGCCCCATGTCGTCGATGGCCGCGAAACGCATCTTCGCCTGCGCACGGTTGAGCGACTGGTTGTAGTCGCACATGACCGGCATGCCCTCCGGCACCGCCTCCATCACCGCCGCCACCGTCATGACATCCGTTTCGATGTCCTCATAGCCCAGACGCACCTTCACCGCGCCGAAGCCCTCCGCCAGCTCTGCTGCTTCCGGTCCGGCCTTCTCCGGCCCGATCAGGCCGAGCCCGTTGGAATTGTAGGCCGCAACGGGCTGCGACGCGCCGCCCAGCACCCGATAGAGCGGTTCCTCCAGCCAGCGGGCGTGGGCATCCCAGACGGCCATGTCGATCCCCGCGACCACCCATCCGAGCAGGCCATCGACACCGGCGAGGCGAAGGCGACGGCACATGGTCTGGTGCACCGTGCGCGGACGCAGATCGACACCGGTCAGGTCATTGCCAAGCTGCTGCACCATGGAAACAAGTCCCGCCGACAGCATGGGGGAGACGGCGAAGATGTAGCTTCGCCCGACAACGCCCTTGTCCGTTTCCAGGTCGATGAGCACCAGTGGCGCTGTCGTGACCGATCCGCCGCCTGTCACGAGCGGGCGATTCATGGGGACATTGACCGCGCGGGCGCGGATGCTTTCGATGCGCATGGTTTTCACTCCTCCACCAGACGATCAGACTACGCCCCTTTCCCCCGCAATACGAGGTACACCGATGTTGTTGCTTGAACCCCGCCGCGACGATTTCGAGGCCGTGGCGCGTGACTTTCTCTCCCGCATGCCCGCATCCGCCACACTCGGTCTCGTACTGAGGGCCTTCGGTCCCGGTACCAGCGAGATCGAGATGCCGGTCGCGGCGGCACTCACCTTTGACGGGGCACATGTGCAGGGCGGTCTGGTCGGTGCCTTGCTGGATATCGCCGGAGGTGCCGCCGCCCTGACCCTGACCCCGGAAGAGCAAACGATCCGGACACTTGGATTCGAGACCCATCACCTCGGTCCCGCAGGTGGTGAAAGGCTTGTGGCCCGGGGAACGGTCATCAAGCCGGGACGCAACCAGGCCCTGAGCCGGGTGGATATTCACGCTGTCGATGGCAAGCGAGAGAGCCTGTGCGCGACCGGACTGGTCACCTCGTGCTGGGTGTCCCTGCCTGCCTGATTGCCGCAACGGCAGCTTCTCACTTGCGGCGGACGGCGTCTGTCACGAAGATGCCATCAACTCCGGGGAGGGAGCGATGATCAAATCCGTACTGACATTCCGGCGCCGCAAGGGCATGCCGGTCGATGAATTCCAGGACTACTGGCTGAATGAGCACCCGAAGGCGGTGCTGAAGCTGGATGGCCTGCAACGCTATACCCAGAATCATCCGTTGCCGCAGGGCTATGCGAAACGTGATCTGCCCGTGGACGGCATCGCGGAGACCTGGTGGCCGGATACCGAGACCATGAAGCGCAACATCACCAGCGCCGTCTGGCCGGAGCTGATCGCGGATGAGGAGAAATTCGTCGACCGTTCCACCATGAGCCTGCTGCTGGTGGAGGAACACGTGATGAAGGACGAACCGGTGGCCAGCGACGGCTTCAAGATCATCGAGATCCTGCACCGGCTGAAGCGTCTGTCGGTCGATCGGTTTCAGGATCACTGGCGGAATACTCACGGACCGCTGGGCGCGAGCATTCCCAACGTGCGCCGCTACATCCAGAACCACGCCAGGCTGAGCGCCTACATGGGCGGACGCGAACCGGATTGCGACGGCTTCGCCATGGTCTGGTTCAATTCCATGGCCGACATGCGCACATCACCTGAAAGCGCCGCCTACAAGGAGACCATCGCCGACGAGCCGAACTTCATCGATGGTGACCGGCTCGACTTCGTGATCACCAAGGAACATGTGATCCTCTAGCCTGGATTGGCCTCTCGGGCGTGGGGGCGGGGAGGTGCCGAAACATCTCCGCCGTCTCCCCATAACTCACGCCGTACCCGGACTAGATCCGGGTACCCCGCAGTGCCGCACGGACTGCGGAGACTGGGCTCTCGGGTCAAGCCCGAGAGCGACGTGGTGCTGGGCGGAGACGAACAAGACACCCGCGCCACCACCAACACGGACGTCGCCACCGGACTTGATCCGGTGGCCCAGCAGTGCCGCACGAACGGCGGAGACTGGGCTCTCGGGTCAAGCCCGAGAGCGACGTGGTGGTTAGGAACTGCCGAAACATCTCCGCCATCTCCCCCATAACTCACGCCGTACCGGGACTTGATCCGGGTACCCAGCGGTGCCGCGCGAACGGCGGAGACTGGACACCCGGGTCAGGCCCGGGTGAGGCGTGAAGTGGGGTGGAGGAGACCGGACGCCCCTTTCAGGCCGCCGCGTTCTCCCCGTGCAGTGCCGCGAGCGCCCGGTCGAGAGCATCGCCTTCAGGGTCACTGAGGGCCGCGTCGAGCAGGGTGCGGAAGGCCCTGGCGGGCGGGCGGGCAGCCTTGCAGGCAGGCACCGCATCCATCAGCAGGTGAAAGTTGCGAATGCCGCGCCGATGGGTGTCGGAGTAGCCGCGCACGACCTTGCCCGCGACCGCGATCTCCCGCGCCAGATCATAGTCGGCCTCCAGCGCATCGCTGATCACGGCGAGCCAGCGGTCGATGCGTTCCTGTTCCTCCGCGAAGCGCAATGTCCTGGGCCGCCAGCCCTTCAGCCGCGACAGCAGCCACATGGGCAGAAAGCCCCTGATGCGGGTCGTGGAGACGTGCATGCCGACGTTCAGCCGGTATCGTACCCCGGCCCGATCCGCCAGCCCGATGGCCCAGCGCCCGAGGGCGGGGGGCAGCAGCGACGCCACCTCGTCCACGCCCGGCTTCAGGAACTCCGTGATCATCACGGGCTCATCGGCGGCGGCCTTCACCTCCGCCCGGACCCGCGCCACCCGTTCGGGGCGGATCTTCAGGTCGGCGACACGGATCAGATCCTCGAACGCCATCCAGACCGCCAGCCGCCGCGTGACTTCCCGGCTGACGGCAAAGGACCGCGACGTGCCGCCGCGCACAGCATCCGCCTTCACCATCGGCTCCAGCCGGTCGAGATAGAAACGCGCGTAGCCGACACCCTGATAGTCGATCAGCCGCCGCGCCCCCTCCCGCGCCAGTTCCTGCAGCATCCCTGGCAGGTTGCGGTTGATGCGGTCTGTCAGGGTCCGGTCGCCCAGCCCGTCATCGTCCGAGACCGCCGTCGTGTCCTTCTTCCCGGCAGGGCGCTCCCCCTGCGCCATCCGGAACCCGAGATCGAAGCCCGCGAGATTGGCTTCCACCGCAATGCCGCCGGAGCGGATCGCATCCTCGAACGCCTCCCGCGGCAACGGCAGCACGTTGGCACCGGCCATGGCACCGAACAGCACGGCATTGATCACGGTGTTCGCGCGCTCCGCCTCTGCCTGCATGTCGAACAGCACCTGCCGCGCCGCCATCTGCTCCGCCGCGCGGCGGACGCGTTCCGCATCGTAGCGCCCGTCCGCCATGGCGGACTTCTCTGCGATGGCATAGATGCGGTGGGTCGAGGCGATCAGCGTAGTGCGGTCGGGCGTGACAAAGCCATTCTCCAGCGCCCGCCCGGCCTCCAGCAATTCGGAGGCAACCATGACATCGACATTGCCGGGACTGGCGGTCAGTCCCATCACCGGCTGCCGGTCGTCACCTTCGGGGCGCTCCATGATCTCGATGTAATAGGTCGTGGCGCCGGTGCGCTGGGCGACACCGGGAATGGAGGTCTGCTGCACCCAATGCCCCGCGCCACCGGCGGCATCCACCAGCCAGCCCGCGAGCACGCCGCCGCCTTCTCCCCCCAGTGCCGCGATCAGGACCGTCGTCGTCCGGCTCTCGCTCACGCGGCATTCTCCTGCCGGGTCGCGTCGGAACTGCGGGAAAGACGACTGATCACCCGATCCCTCAGTCCCTGCCGCCAGCGGTCGAGGCGCCCCGGATTGCGCACGATGTCAGCCTTGAAGAACGACGGGCAGAGCACGGCAGCATGACTGACCTCACCACAGAGACCGCAGCCAACGCAGTCATTGTTCACATGCGCCACCGGATCATCCCGCAGCGGATCACTGGTCGGCTTCACGGAAAGGGAGGGACAGCCGGAGAGACGGATGCAGCTGTGGTCGCCCGTGCAGACATCCTCATCGACGCCGAAGCGGGTGCGGACGACACGGTTCCCGGCCTTCACCTTCGCGCTGACCTCCGGCCTGATCCGGCGCTGGCGGGCAAGCTGGCATTCACCATCGGCGATGATCACCTTCAGCCCGCCGCGTTTCGTCGTCATGGCGTCGCGCAGGGTGCCGATGACCTTCGAGACCGAATAGGTACGCACGTGCCGGATCCATTTGACCCCTACCCCGCGCAGTGCACGTTCGATGTCCTGGCCGTCGGGCTGGAACGCACCACTGCGGATACCGCCCCCCTTCACCGACGACGGGATCGCCTGGTGGCCGGTGGCGGAGGTATAGCCGTTGTTCATGATCACCAGCACGCCGTCATCATCATTGAAGACGGCATTGGCGACACCGCTGGTCAGGCCATTGTGCCAGAAGCCGCCGTCGCCCATGACGGAGACGACCCGCCGGTCCATGTTCGGCCCGATGCCGGTGGAACTCGCCAGACCAAGCCCGTAGCCCAGCACCGTATTGCCGATGTTGAACGGCGGCAGCGTGGAGAAGGTGTGGCAGCCGATATCCGCCGAAACATGAAACTTGCCCACCTTCTGCTCCGCCAGCTTCATGGCGGAGAAGACGGGCCGTTCGGGACACCCGGTGCAGAACCCCGGCGGGCGGGTCGGGATCGGTTCCCCCAGCAGGCGCACGGCCTTTGCCTTCGCATCGACGATCTGCTGGTAGCGCTGAAGCACCGGGGCGAGATCGACACCCTTCGGTACCGCCCCCTCGACGAAGCGGGCCACGCCGTGCAGCACCGCCTCCCCCGTATATTCCCCGGCCGTCGGCAACAGGCCCTTGCCCATCACACGGGTCTGGACGTCCGACTTTCGCAGGATCGCGTTCACCGCCTCTTCCAGGTAGGCTGGCTGCCCCTCCTCCACCATCAGCACCGCGCGCTTCGAGGCGCAGAAGGCCGTGACCTCGCTGGGCACCAGCGGATAGGTGACATTCAGGCAGTAGATCGGGATGGCGCTTTCCCCGAAGGCGTCGGCCAGTCCGACCTGCTGCAGCGCACGGATGACGGCGTTGTACATGCCGCCCTGACAGACGATGCCGACGTCATCCGCCGAACCGTGAAACACCTCGTTCATGTCATGGTCGCGAATGAAGTTCACCGCGGCGGGCCATCGGCGCTCGATCTTGTCCTTCTCCTGCACATAGGTGGCGGGTGGCAGACAGATGCGTCCGTAATCGAAGCTGGGGTCGGCAATCCGGTTCTGGCCGGAGAAGGTGCCACGCCGGTTGTCCTTCGTGGCGAACCGACCGTGCACATGGCAGGCGCGGATGCGCAGTTCCAGCATCACCGGGGTACTCGACGCCTCGGAGAGTTCGAAACCCTGCTCCACCATCTTCACGATCGACGGCAGGTTGGGGCGCGGGTCGACCAGCCAGATCTGCGATTTCATGGCAAAGGCATGGCTGCGCTCCTGAATGATGGAGGAGCCTTCACCATAGTCCTCCCCGATCACGATCATCGCACCGCCGGTCACCCCGGCAGAGGCAAGGTTGGAGAGCGCGTCGGAGGCGACATTGGTGCCGACCGTGGACTTCCATGTGGCCGCCCCGCGCACCGGGTAATTGACGGAGGCCCCCAGCATCGCCGCGGCACCGGCCTCGGAGGCGCAGGTCTCCACGTGAACGCCAAGCTCATGCATGATCGGGCGGGCATCGTTCAGCACATCCATCAGATGGCTGACAGGCGCGCCCTGATAGCCGCCGACATAGGAAACGCCGGACTGCAGCAGCGCCTTGGTGACGGCCAGAATACCCTCGCCCTCGAAGGTATCACCGTCGCCAAGCCGCAGAAGCTCGACTTCCTTCTTGAAACTGCGTTCAGCCATGTCGCCCCCCGGAACCGGTTCAGGGCCGAACTATAGCGCGTCGCGCCCCGGTTCAGCGACCGTTGATCAACTGGTCCATGGGGCCGAGCTTGTTGACCGAAATCATGTTGCGCACCTTCTGGACGTAGACCTCGCCTTCCTCGGAATACTTGTCCAGGTAGGCAGCGAGATCACGCCCCGTGACCGGCTTGCCGGCGGCGGTGGCTTTCTCGCGCGCCTTGCGCAGGCGCGCGTAGGGACCGGCGGAATTGAGGTTCGTCATGTACCCACGGACAGAGGCAAGCAGGCTGCGATAGCTCCTGACCGAATGGGTCTTGCCCTCCTCCCGGTCCTTCGGAACGATCCCGGCGCCTTCCTTCCAGGTCCACTGGCCGAACAGGGCGTTGCCCTGGAGCGCGAAACGCGAACGGCCCCAGCCGCTTTCCAGCGCCCCCTGCGCCAGTGCCAGCGACGGCGGCACCAGATCGACGCGCCGCATCAGCTCGTCCCAGTCAACCGTCCCGGTCTTGCTGTCGATGGCGTTGTAGCGTTCGGCCATGCCGTTCAGCCAGACCCGGTCGCGCCGCGACATGTCCGGATGATCCCGCAGGGCGATCAGCCGGTCACGGGCCGCGGCGATCTCGCCGTTCACCTGCATCACCAGGGGCAGCAGGGCACGGAAGAACAGGCTCTTGCGCGCTTCGCTCGGCATCTCTCTCGTCCAGTCGCCCGGCAGGGTGACCAGCACGAACGCGGGTGGCGGATCGCCTGCCCGCACGCTCTCCAGCGTGTAGCCGACCGATTCATAACGTGACGAGAGACCGGATACAGTTCGCGGCCGGATCAGCTTGGGCTGGGACAGGATCAGGGGGCGCGACGTTGCCTTGAGCGGCGCCCGCAACTGCGCTGACGGCTGCATGTTCATGACCAGCGCCGCCATGCCGAGTACCGGCAGCACAACCGCCAGAATGACCAGCAGATGCAGCAGAACCGGCGGGGTGGTCCGCGTCTTCTCCGTCATGATGCGGGCTGGGTCAGTCGTGCGGTCGATACGCCTTCGATCCAGGCGTCGTCGAAATCCCGAAACCGGTTGGCGACAATGATATCGCGCAGCATCTCCACATACTCCTCACCCGTCTCGGCGTAGCGGGTCAGGCCCCCGGCCAGGGTCCAGCCATCCACAGGCTCACCCGCCGCACGCAATGCCGCGCGCCTTGCCCGCAGCTCCTCATAGGCAGGATGCCTGTTGATGTTGCGCATGTACATCTGAACCGACTGAAGCAGACTGCGGAACGCCCTGACCTCGAAGTTCTCGCCCTCGGCGCGTGCATGCGGCACGATTCCGGCTCCCTCCGACCAGGTGCGCTGGCCATAGAGGGCATTGCCGCGCACAGCGAAGCGCGACCGTCCCCAGCCGGACTCGGTGACGGCCTGGGCCAGTGCCAGGGAGGGCGGCACGATATCGACACGCATGCGCAGGGCGGCGATCTGCGCCGCCGGTTCCCCAGCCTCGACACGGTAGTCCGCAACCAGTTCCGCCAGCCAGGCGCGGTGTTCCCGCGTCAGCGGCAACCGCTGTTCGATCAGCCGATGCTCCAGCTCCAGCACCCGCTCCCGCTTGGCCAGCAGGCGGGTATTGGACTCCAGCACCAGTGGCAGCACCAGACGGATGAAGGTCTGTTTCATCGTGGCGACGTCATTGATCTGCCGCAGGGTTTCCGGCAGTTCGGACACGAACACCGCAGGCACGGGCGCATCGCCGCGCCGCACAGCCGCGAGGTCATAGTCCAGCTTCCGCAGTTCCCAGTTCGAGGCCGCAGCAAAACGGGCTGCAGCCGCTCCATCAACCGTTGAACTCAGATCCTGGGGCGAAGCCATCGCTTCCTGCCCGGCCATACTCAACAGAAAACCAGCACAAGCAACGACAGCGGCCGCCCGAAAGCGTCCGACACGTTTCATTGCACACTCTTCCTCTCAACCTTCCGACCGCTCATACCGCAGGTCGGGTCCCGTTCATCGCCTGGCCCTGTGCCGCCGGACAATCCATGTCCGGCAGTTCCCCCCTTCAGACCGCGCGAACCTCATTCACTTCCGGCACGTAATGCCGCAACAGATTTTCGATGCCATGCTTCAGCGTCATCACCGAACTCGGACAACCAGCGCAAGCACCTTGCATGGCCAAATACACGATTCCCTCGTCAAAGCCATGGAATACGATGTCACCACCATCCTGAGCGACAGCAGGCCGCACGCGGGTATCCAGCAGTTCGACAATCTGTTTCACGATCTCGCCGTCGGCACCGTTGGCTTCAGCATGACCGCCGGAATCGCCGATCACCGCGCCTTCGCTCATCACCGGCAGACCGGCAGTGAAGTGCTCCATGATCGTGCCGAGGATCGATGGCTTGATGTGGTGCCACTCGACATCCTCCCGCTTGCTGACGGAAACGAAGTCCTGTCCCAGGTAGATGCCGGTCACGCCATGGACCGCGAACAGACGCTCCGCCAGCGGCGACACCTTGGCATCTTCCGGCTTGCGGAAATCCGCAACACCCTCTTTCATCACATCAACGCCGGGAATGAACTTCAGCGTCTGCGGGTTGGGTGTCGGTTCGGTCTGGATGAACATGGGTTCCTCCGGGTTGTCAGTGCGATCAGGTTGCCTGAACCGTTCAAGCGCTTATGTGGCGCAGAGCGCCCCGCAATCAAGCCGGGACAATGAGTACTCAGTCAGAGGCCGTCCCATGAGCGAGGCGAACATGCCACAAAGCCGCGAAGAGGCAAGCGTGAATATCATCACGACAGGCTGGCGCGCAGACGCGACGGCCCGGTGGCTGCTGGATGATCTGCATCGCCCGAATGCGGAACTCGATTTCCTCACCGACCTCTGCGCCCGGCTCAACACGGAAGGCATGGACCTGCAGCGCGCGTTCTGCGGGCTGCTGTCACTGCACCCGCTCTATGTCTCCCGCAACCTGATCTGGCGACCGGATCGGGAGGCGGAGGTGGTGCTGCGCGGTCATGATGCCATGCAGTCGGAGTATTACCTGAAGAGCCCGATCCATCTGATCCATCAGGGGTCACCGCAGGTGCGCCAGCGGCTCGACCTGGATGATGACCTGCTGGAGTTCGACATCTGGCGGGAACTGAAGGCAGAGGGCGCGACCGACTACATCGCCCTGCCCATGCGGTTCTCCACCGGGGAGGTCAATGTCATCTCCTTCGCCACCCGGCGTCCCGGCGGCTACGACGCGGCTCAGATCGAACGTCTGAAGGAACTGGCACCGCTGATGTCGCTGCGTTTCGAGCTGATGAATGCCTACTTCGCCACCGGCAGCCTGCTGGGCACCTATCTGGGTGAGGCCGCGGCGCGGCGTGTGCTGGCCGGCACCATCCATCGCGCCGAGGGCGAGGCCCTGCGTGCCGCGATCTACCTGTGTGACCTGCGGGGCTTCACCCGCCTGTCGGACAGGCTGGAGGGGCCGGAGATCATCGAGATCCTGGACGATTACTTCGACTGCATGATCGAACCGGTGAAGGCGATGGGCGGCGAGGTGCTGAAGTTCATGGGCGACGGCATGCTGGCGATCTTCCCGATGGATGACCGCACGGCCTGGCTGGCCAGCCATTCCGCGCTTGCTGCCGCGGTGGAGGGGGTCGCCAACCTCGCCGATCTGAACAGGAACCGGAAGTTCGAGGGCAAACCGGAACTGAAGGTCGGTATCGGGCTGAACGTCGGTGACGTGATCTTCGGCAACATCGGGTCAGCCGATCGCCTCGACTTCACGGTGATCGGTCGCGCGGTCAACGAAGTCAGCCGCGTGGAGACCCTGACCCGCCCCCTGAACCGCCCGATCCTGATGACGGAAGCCTTCGCGAAGCTGGCGTCGCAGGGCACGAAGCTGGAGTCGCTCGGGTTTCACGTGCTGCCCGGTGTCTCGCAGCCGTCGGAAATATTCAGCCCCGCGTAGCCGATACCGTTCCGGAGTCCTGCCTGGCCTCGAAGGCCTGGAACCCGTCCTCGAACGCCGGAATGATCTCGACGATCCGGAAGTAGGGGACGGTGAAGAGGGGCGTGTCCCGAAGCCGCTCGACAGCTAAATAGTAGGCTTCCGGTGAGGCCGCCTGGAGCATTGCCACGTCGCTGACCCGGCCGCTGAAGGCCTCCGCATCGAAATAGCGCAGCCGCACCGTGTCGTCTGGAAAGGCCGTCGCGAACGCTGCCTCCGCGATTCCGGACCTTTCGGCGCGTGGCAGCGCCAGCCAGGCCGGGGTGGTCATCAGCAGGACGAATGCGGTGAATGTCATCAGTGAGATCCTTCGGTTGCTGTGCCAACACAATTGTGAGCAATTGCTCACTTCAGCAACTCGCATTCGGAGGTCGTCGCCGGAGAGATGGTTCACAGCCCGAGAAAGCAGCCCTCCCAGGCCCGTGCGCAGGTCACCCAGGCCGCGATCGTGGAGGCTGCGGCTCGCATTCTGGAATCGGACGGGCAGTCCGGCCTGACCACAAATCACATTGCGCAGCGCGCGGGCGTCAGCATTGGGTCGCTGTACCAGTACTTCCCGAACCGGGACGCGATCCTTGCCGCCCTGATCCGGCGGGAACGGGAAGTGCTGGCCCACGCCGTCAGCGCCGTGCGGTCGGAGGCCGATCCCGACCGGGCATTTGCCCGCCTGATCGACACGGCGCTGGCGCACCAGTTCGCCCGACCACGGCTGGCCCTGGCACTGGAACATGTCGAACAGGCGCTGGGACTTGAAGCGGAAGCGGTAGCGCTCGCCGACCGGCTGTCAGCGGACACCCTGGCCGTGCTGCGCAAACGCAGGCCGCAGACCACACCGTGCGAGGCTCAGGATGCCGTTGCCATCTGCAAGGGCCTGATCAATGCCGCCGCACTGGCGGGTGAAACCGATGTTGAAGATATCGGCGAACGGGTATTTCGGGCGGTCAACGGATACCTCGACCGCCCGTGACCCCCATTTCAGCCATGTCCGTCGCGTTTCACGCAGGCGGATCGCAGGGCACCGTATCCATCTTCGCGGGCACGGACACCTCGAGAATCTGGAAGTCGTCGGAGGTCTCCAGCTCGTTGTGCTTCATGCCGCCGGGAATGAAGATCGACTCGCCCGCGCTGACGCGAATCGTCTCGCCGGTTTCGAATTCCAGATCGACCCAGCCGCTGGTGCAATAGACGTACTGCGCCTCGCAGACGTGATAGTGCCAGCCGGTGGATTCCTTCATCCCCTCCCGCGCCGTGGTCAGCTGCGCGCGCATCAGGCCACCTGTCGCATCGGTGACGCCCATGTCCTTGTATGTGAAGAAGGCGCGGCGGCCCGACGCGTCGGGCAGTTCCGACGGCACCGCGTGAACCATCTTTCCGAGCTTCGGTGCGTTTGACTGGTCGTTCATGGCTGTATCCTCCCCCGGACACTTGGTGATTGTTGTTTCAGCCCGCATTCTACACCGGTCGCATGCAGAAGTCAGGAGATTGCCGTGACGGAAGGACACTATCCCAGAGACCTCGCCGGTTACGGAAGGCGGCTGCCCGACCCGCAATGGCCCGGCGGCGCAAGCATCGCAGTGACATTCGCCGTGAACTACGAGGCGGGCGGAGAACTGTCGGTGCTGCACGGCGACGACACGTCGGAAGGGATGCTGAACGATATCGGCTTCCCCGCGGTCATCGGTGCGCGATCGATGCTGGCGGAAGCGGCCTTCGAATATGGCAGTCGGCGCGGCATCTGGCGCCTGCTGGACGCCTTCGAGAGCCGGGGCCTGCAGGCCAGCATCCTGGCCGTCGTCAGCGGCCTGAAACACAATCCGGAGTTCGTCGCGGCCATTGCCGAAGGCGGGCACGAACTGGTCAGCCATGGCTGGCGCTGGATCGACTACCAGCATGTCGATGCAGCGACGGAGCGACAGCACATCGCCGACGCGGTCGCCGAGATCACCCGGCTGACAGGCTCCCCCCCGGTCGGCTGGATGACAGGTCGCCCCTCCCCGGACACCCGCCGGTTGCTGATCGGGCATGGCGGTTTTCTCTATGACCGCGACAGCCTGAACGACGAACTGCCGTACTGGCTGCACGAACACGGGCACGATCATCTGGTCGTCCCCTATTCCTACGAGACCAACGACAACCGCTTCAACGAGAACAGCGGCTTCAGTACGGCCGACGACTTCTTCCATTACATGCGGGATGCCTTCGATGTGCTCCGGGCGGAAGGGCGCGCCGGACAACCGCGCATGATGTCCATCGGGCTGCATGACCGGCTGATCGGCAGGCCTGGCCGGATCGGGGGCCTGACACGCTTCCTGGATCACATACAGTCCTTCGACGATGTCTGGGTCTGCACAGGGCAGCAGATCGCGGAGCACTGGCGGACAACGCATCCGCCCAGAGGCTGAACATTCACCAATCGCAACCAGGGAGAAACCGATGACGGCACCAGCAGGCAAGGAACTGGCAGGCGGATGCGCCTGCGGCAGCATCCGCTATCAGTCGGGCGGCAAGGTCTTCTACATGGGCAACTGTCATTGCCGCGACTGCCAGCGAGCCACGGGAAGTGCCTATTTTCCGGCGCTGGTGATCGCGGAGGATGACTTCGTGCTGCTTCAGGGCGCGCCGAAATGGCATGAGGTCACCGCCGACAAGGGCCACGCCATGCACCGCGCATTCTGCCCCGACTGCGGCTCGCCCCTGTTCCTGAAGAACGGGGCATCGCCGAAGACCCGCGCCCTCTATGCCGGCAGTCTGGACGATCCGGGTGTGTATGCGCCTTCAAGGAACATCTATGTCGGCAGCGCCCACGCCTGGGATGTCATGGATCCGGACCTGCCGAGCGACGAGAAGATGCCGGACTGGTAAGGCCGCACGCCCCGATCGCGGATCAGATGCCGAACAGGTCGTTCAGGTTCAGCACCTTGTGGATCGCGATGGTACGGTCAGCGGCGATGTCGAACCTGGTCGACGGATTGAACTGTTCCACCGTCGTGCCCGAACTGTCCCGTTTCACCAGCCGCTTGCAATAGGCCTCCACCTGGTCGTCCTCACCATGGACCTGGATGACGACATCGTCGCCCGTACGTACCGGACGACGGCCGGAGACATAGATCAGTTCCCCGTCCTCGAACCGCGGCGACATGGAATCCCCGACGATGTAGAGCGCATAGATGTCCACCGCCGTGGCGATGCCCGGCGGGCGGCGCACCCGGTCGATGGGGGAAGAGGTATCAAGCTGGAACGCGCCCTTCAGGCTTCCCGCTGCTGTCCCCATGACCGGAACATCCAGCGGCATCTCGCTGCGCGCCGGAGGCATCGGCACATCCTCGCCACTGACGATCGGGGCGGCAGCGGCGGGCACGCCAGGCACGTCCGGCGGTGACTGAACAGGGCCACGCCCGGTTGCCAGCCATTCGAAGGAGCAATCCAGAACCCGCGCCAGCTTCTCCATCGTGTCCCGACGCGGATTGCGCGATCGGCCACGACGAATGTTGCGGATGATCTCGGGCCGACCGGCAGCCAGCATCGAGGCCCGGTAGTCCGTCAGGCCCTTGTCGCGCAGTCTCCGGTCGATACGTTCCAGAAGTTCGTTGTTCTGCATACCGGATGAATACACATCATCCAAGGCCAAAACAAGTTAAAATTACCGAATTTTCTACTCACGCAGATACTTTACCGAATGGTTTTCTGGACATGAGACAACCTGCCAACGGGAACCACCATTCCTGCAGAGTGCACGCCCGCCCGCTTCAGCCTCTTATCGCAGGCGGAATTCTGGTCCAATCTGTTGCCTGTCTGTTAGACCTTTGTCATTCCGTCCGTTGACGGAACAGCACTGGCCCGCGACCGGACAGTGGAACGCTCTACGCCTTTGAGGGGGACGAAACCGCATGAAGATCTGTATCTATGGCGCAGGCGCGATCGGGGGCTATGTCGGGGCGATGCTGTCGCGTGCAGGTGCGGATGTAAGCCTGATCGCCCGGGGGCCGCATCTGGCGGCGATCCGCGAGAACGGCCTGCGGCTGAAATCGGCGGAGGATGATTTCACCGTCCACCCACGGGCAACCGATGATCCGTCCGAGCTGGGGCCACAGGACTATGTGCTCCTGACGCTGAAGGCCCATGGCGTGCGTGCCGTCGCGGATGCCATGCAGCCGCTGCTCGGCCCTGACACGGCCGTCGTCACGGCACAGAACGGCATGCCCTGGTGGTACTTTCACGGGCTGGAGGGCAAGTATGCCGGGCAACGGCTGGTAAGTGCCGATCCGGGCAATGAGCTCTGGGACAAGATCGGGCCGGAGCGGGTGATCGGCTCCGTCGTCTGGCAGGCGGCGGAGGTTCCCGAGCCCGGCGTTGTCCAGCTCGGCTACGGGGAGCGCCTGTCCCTGGGGGAACCGGACGGATCGAAGTCCGACCGCATCCAGGCCCTGTCATCCGCCCTGGTCAATGCCGGCGTGAAGGCCCCGATCCGCCCCAACATCCGCAACGAGATCTGGGTCAAGCTGTGGGGCAATCTCAGTTTCAACCCGGTTTCGGCCCTGACGGGCGCCACCCTGGTGGACATGGCACAGGATGCCGGTGTCGGATCGGTGATCCACACGATGATGACAGAGGCCAAAGCTGTCGGCGAAGCACTGGACGTGCGTTTCCCGATGACGGTGGAGAAGCGTATCACCTCAGCCGAGAAGGTCGGCGCGCACAAGACATCGATGCTGCAGGACCTGGAAGGCGGGCGCACGATGGAGATCGAGCCGATCATCGGCACCGTGTCGGAACTGGGCCGCATCACCGGCATTCCGACACCGATCATCGATACGGTCTATCATCTGACCGTATTGCGGGCGAAGCAGGCAGGCTGCTACACGGCCTGACGGACGTTTGGGGGAGAGCGACATGAGCGACTGGCAACAGATGAGCGACGAAGAGGTCGAGCGCCACTTCAATCCACGTGTGGCCTCGCCGGATGCCGCGAAGCATCTGGAGCACTTCATTTCCGAGTCCGCAGCCGCACGCAACCGCCAGGACATGCGCCGCAACATCTCCTACGGCCCGCATCCGCGCGAAGTCTACGACATCTTTCCCGGACCCGTCGGCAGCCCCATGCATGTCTTCATCCATGGCGGATACTGGCGTGCCCTTTCCAAGGACGAGCACAGTTTCGTGGCGGAACCCTTCGCCGGTGCCGGGGCGACGGTGGTGCTGATCAACTACCCGCTCTGTCCGGAGGTCACGCTGGACGGCCTGGTGGATTCGGTCATGCGCGGCATTGCCCATGCCGCACAGCATGCCGCCGACTACGGCGCATCGACCGACGGCATCCATCTGAGCGGCCATTCCGCCGGCGCGCACCTCAGTGCAGTTGCCGTTGCGCACGACTGGACCACACATGGACTGCCCGCGGATCTGATCCGTTCCGCCGTCCTGCTTTCCGGCATCTTCGACCCCCGTGCCGCCATGCGTACCTCCATCAATGCGGAGATCGGCCTGACAGCGGACGTTGCGGCGCGCAACAACATCCTGACCGAAGCTTTCAGCCCCCGGCCCGGCATCGATCTGCTCGTGGCGGCAGGCGGTGACGAACCGGACGGATGGATCGACCAGTCCAACAGCTATGCCAGACTGCATGGCGTGGCGCGGGAGGTGATGCTGGTGCCGGGAACCAACCATTTCACCCTGATGGAGGCTGTCGCGGCCCCGAAGTCCGTGCTGACCCGGACAATGCTCTCCATGATGGGCCTCTGACCCTGATCCAGCCCGGGCAGGATCACCGTCTGCAACAGCCCGCTATCATTCGCGGTGCGATCTGCTAAGCTGCTGCTGCGGTCTGGAATACGTGGACCAGACTGCTGAATGGCCTCCTGACTGCGGCAGCAACACCCGGTCACGGATGGCAACCATTTCCTCGAATATTCCGCCTCGATACCGGCACGGTCACGGGTGCACGCCTTCATGCGTGCCCGTTGCCTGACCTGCCGTTCCTGCCGTGCGTCGGCAAGATGGCACATGGTTCACCAGAGAGGGATTCCCGCATGTCCGCATTGGCGGCAAGACACACTCACTTCATGGCCCTGCTTGGCGCACTGCTGCTTTGTGTGGCCGGTCTGTCCGCCAGCGCGGCAGAAACCGTGATTCCGGACAATGCCCACACGGTCGGCTCCCGTTCCGGCTGGAACTGCGATACCGGGTTCCGCCGGTCGCGCGATGCCTGCGTCAAGATGAACGTGCCCGACAACGCCTTCGAGACCGACAAGACCTACGGGCGGGGCTGGGACTGCATGCGCGGGTTCAAGGAGGTCAGCGGGCAGTGTGAACCCATCGACATGCCGACCGGTGCCATTCTGAACAGCTCCGGCGATCGCTGGACCTGCGGACGCAGGTTCCTGCAGACCCGGAACGGATGCGAGCCCATCACCGTGCCCCGCAACGCCTACCTTGTGGGCTCCTCCTACGGCACCCCATGGCGCTGCGATCGCGGCTACCTCCAGAACGGAGACCGGTGCGAACCCATCGTCATTCCGGCCAACGGCTTTCTCAGCGCTCAGGGCACGGAATGGGAGTGCGCGCGCGGTTTCCGCCCGAGCGACACGGCATGTAAAGCCATCCAGGTGCCCCGGAACGGGTATCTGTCCGGCGTCAGCTATGGCTCGGGATGGCTCTGCGACAGGGGCTTCAGGGCCACGGATACTGCCTGCGAGGCCATCGTCGTACCGGCCAACGGCTATCTCGACGACTCGGCCTATGGCAAGGGCTGGAAATGTGAGCACGGTTTCAGTATCAAGGGTGACGGTTGTGTCCGGATCGCCCTGCCCGACAATGCGCATCTCGACTATTCCGGCAACGACTGGAACTGTGATCAACCTTATCGCCGCCGTAACGGTGCCTGTCAGCGCTGACACCGCAGCATCCGGGCTACGCATCTCGGTTTTGAAATCTACCACAAAGTATGCAACTGTACCTCGACGTAACAACGTGGTGAGCCAACTCACCCACAGGCAGCCGTCGATGGGGGCCTGCGCGACAGGGGGTATTTCCGATGCGTTCGGGCATGCGGGACGAAATTGCACGACTTAAGCGGGAACGTATTCTGGAAGAGGCAAGACAGCTCTTCTTCGAACAGGGTTACCAGGGCACCACACTGGATCAGGTCGCCCGTCGCCTTGAAGTGACAAAGCCCTTCATCTATTCGCACTTCGAGAACAAGGCGGCTCTGCTTGGTGACATTGCGGAGCGCGGCACGCGGCTTTCGCTGAAGGCCATTGCCGATGCCCACGACCGCAAGGGCGATCCGGCCGAACGGCTGGGCCAGGCCATTCGCGAGTTCTGTCACGTGGTCATGGCCCATCAGGCCAACATCGCGGTCTACTTCCGGGAGGACAAGTACATCCCGGCTGCGGCAAGCAGGCGGATCGACGAGATGCGGGCCGAGTTCGACAAGAAGCTGGCAGCCCTGCTGCAGGAAGGTCTGGAACAGGGCATCTTCAAGGTCGACGACGTCCGCCTGGCCACCCTCGCGGTCGGGGGAATGATCTCGTGGATGTTTACCTGGTACCGCACGGGCGGGCGGCTCAGCGATGAACACATCGCGGACCAGATGATCGAACTCGTCATGCGGACAGTGGGTTACAACTCACCGAAGGACGCAGGACAGCTGACAGACGCGGCAGTCTAGACTGCCGGACGTCACACCCCGGGGAGGAAACGACATGACGGTGCCAGCCTATGACTGGATTGCCCATCACGCCGGCTATCAGCCCGATGCCCGCGCCATCATCGACCTGCATTCGTCGCGGCAGTTCAGCTATCGCGAGATGGATCAGCGGGTTGATCGCTGTGCGCTGTTCCTGGCCAATGAATGCGGTGTCGGACGCGGCGACCGGGTGGCGATGCTGGCGCACAATTCCTCCGACCACTATGAGGTCGAGTTTGCCTGTCGGCGTATCGGCGCAATCTTCCTGCCGCTGAACTGGCGGCTCGCCGTGCCGGAGCTGGAATTCATCGTAGGCGACGCCGACCCGCGTGCGCTGATCGTCGGCGAGGAATTCATGGACGCCGGTCAGGCAATTGCCCGGACCTGTGGCACACCTCACCTGATCGGCTGCGCTGACGGCGCGGACAGTGCCTACGAACAGGGACTGGCCCGGTCCAACGGAAAATGCCCCATCGCCGACCTGACCCACGATGACACCTGGGCGCTGGTCTATACCTCCGGCACCACGGGCCGGCCGAAGGGCGCGCGCGTGACCCACGGACAGGCGTTCTACAATGCGGTGAATTCCGCCATGAAGTGCGAACTGACCCGGCATTCCGTCAATCTTGCCTTCCTGCCGATCTTCCACATCGGCGGCCTGCAGCTCTTCGCCAACGGCATCTTCCACATCGGCGGCGCCAACATCGTCATGCGGACCTTCGACCCGCTGCAGTTCCTGAACCTGCTGTCCGACGCAGATCTGGCGATCAGCCATGGTTTCGGTGTCCCGACGAACTTCCTGTTTGCCAGCCAGTTGCCGGAGTTCAGGACCGCGGACCTCTCCCGCCTCGTCACCATTGGCGTCGGTGGTGCCGCCTGCCCCCGCTCCCTGCTGGAGACCTATGCCGAACGCGGGATCATGCTGCAGAACGGCTGGGGCATGACCGAGACCTGCACCCTTGGCACGCTGCTGTCGAAGGACCGCGCGCTCGACAAGATCGGCTCCGCCGGACAGGCGGCCATGCATACATCCATCCGCATCGTCGACCCCGACGGGCAGGATGTCGCGACCGGGGAAACGGGCGAACTCTGGATCAAGGGGCCGACCATCACGCCCGGATACTGGAACCGGCCCGACGCCAACCGCGACTCCTTCACCGACGGCTGGTTCCATACCGGCGACGCGGCATGCATGGATGACGAGGGGTTCGTCACCATCGTCGACCGCTACAAGGACATGTTCATCTCGGGCGGGGAGAACGTCTACCCGGCGGAGGTGGAGAACGTGCTCTACCAGCTCGACGGCATTGCCGAGACCGCCGTCATCGGTGTCCCCGACGAACGCTGGGGGGAAGTCGGACGGGCCTTCGTGGTCAAGAAGTCCGGCTCCAACCTCACCGAGGAAGCGATCACGACGCATTGCCAGGACAACCTGGCCCGCTTCAAGGTGCCGAAGTCCGTACGATTCATGGACGAACTGCCCCACAATGCGACCGGCAAGGTGACAAAGCACGAACTGCCGCGCGACTGATTTCCGGAAAGCCGAGGTCCGACAATGATCACGCCCATGCTGGCCGACTTCCTGAAAGCGCTGCGGGAAGCCGACCTGAAGATCTCGCCTGCCGAAACGCTGGAGGCACACAAGGCCATCGACCTTGTGGGTTTTGGCGACCGGGAACTGCTCAAGGACACGCTGGCCATCACCCTGGCCAAGTCGGAGCTTGAGAAGGAATCCTTCGACGACTGCTTTGAACGGTTCTTCGCCATCCAGGATTTCGATGAGGAGACAGGACCCGCGAACGACGACAACCCCGACGCTGCCGATCGGGAGGAGGCCAGCCCGTCCGACGACTCCCCCGGAGGCGACGGCATGCAGGGTGGCGAAGGCGGGGAAGGCGGCCAGGGCGAAGGCGGCGGCGGTGGCGCGGGCGGTGCCCCGACCACGGCGGAGCCATCCGGTGACCTGACGAGCCTGTCCGAACTCTCACGCATGCTGCTGGAGAACGACCGGGCCGGGCTGGAGACCCGACTGGCGGAAGCGGCAGAGGAATCCGGTGTCCGCGAGATCGTGCTGTTCACGCAGATCGGCCTGTTCACCCGCCGCATCGCCGAGGGGATGGGGCTGGAGGAACTGGACGACGATCTGGCCGACCTGCGCGATGCCGGACTGGCCGGCGATCAGGCTGCGGAGGGTCTGGGTCAGCGCCTGAACCAGGCGCGGGGCCGGATGATGGAGCGGCTGCGCGACTATGTGGAAAAGCAGCTTGCCCTGCAGGCCGCCGGCCAGAGCCGCCGCATCCGGGAGGAAATGCTGCAGAAGATGCGGCTGACCAATGTGGAACGGCGCGACTTCGTGCAGATGCAGGAACTGGTGCGCAAGATGGCGAAGAAGCTGGTGGTGCAGCATTCCCGCCGACGCAAGAAGTCCAACCGGGGCCAGCTGGATGTGCGCCGGACCCTGCGCCACAACCAGGCCTATGACGGCCTGATCATGGAACCCAAGTGGCGGCGGACGAAGATCGACCGGCCGGATGTGCATGTGCTGTGCGACGTTTCCGGTTCGGTCGCCAATGTCTCCCGCTTCCTGCTGATGTTCCTCTATTCGCTGCAGGAGGTACTGCCGAAGGTCCGTGCCTATGCCTTCGCGGGGGAGCTGCGGGAAGTCACCCGCCTGTTCGAGACACGCGGCATCGAGGAGGCCGTGACGACGGTACTGGAGGATTTCGCCTACATGTCCACGGACTACGGGCGCTCCCTGCTCGATTTCCGCGACATCGCGCTGGCCGACGTGGACTATCGCAGCACGGTCATCATCCTGGGCGACGCGCGCACCAACTACGGCGAGCCGCGTGCCGAAATCGTCCGCACGATCTATGAACGCTCGAAGCGCCTGATCTGGCTGAACCCGGAGGGACGGCTGCAATGGGGTACCGGCGATTCCGAGATGCCGCGCTACGCCGCCAGTTGCCACCAGGTGGAGGTCTGCAATTCACTCCGCCACCTGGAACGCATCGTCGACCGGGTGCTGCGCGCGGCGATGTAGCGGCGGCGCCCTGCCCTCAGTCCCCGCCGGCAAGCGCCTGTGAAATATCAGCCTTCAGGTCTTCCGGATTCTCCAGCCCGACCGACAGGCGCAACATGCCTTCGCTGATGCCGATCCGGGCGCGGTCCTCCGCGGAAATGGCGCGGTGCGTCGTGGTGGTCGGGTGGGTCACCAGGCTCTTGGAATCGCCAAGGTTGTTGGAGATGTCGATGATCCGCAGACGGTCCATGAAGCGGAACGCGCCCTGCTTGCCGCCAGCGATCTCCAGCGTGATCAGGGTGCCGCCAGCAGTCATCTGACGTTCGCGCAGTTCCCGCTGCGGGAAATCATCCGCACCGGGCCAGATCACCCGTGAAACACCGGGCTGAGCCGACAGGTGCGCCGCCACCTTCGCTGCATTTCCGCACATGCGCTCCACGCGGAGCGTCAGCGTCTCCAGCCCCTTCAGCAGCACCCAGGCATTGAACGGACTGAGGGCCGGGCCGGTATGGCGCAGGAACGGCATCAGGGAATTGTCGACGAAATCCCTGCTGCCGAGCACGGCGCCACCCAGCACGCGTCCCTGCCCGTCGATGTGCTTGGTCGCCGAATAGACGACGATATCGACACCATGGTCCATCGGGCGCTGCAGCACAGGGGTGGCAAACACGTTGTCCACCACCACCCGCGCGCCGGCCGCATGGGCCAGATCGGACACGGCACGCAGGTCGATCAGGTCGAGCGTGGGATTGGCCGGTGTCTCCAGAAAGACCACCGCCGCGCCGGGTTTCAGCGCGTCGGCCCATGCGTCGAGGTCCGTCCCCTCCACCAGCACACTCTCGATTCCGAAGCGCGGCAGGATCTGGGTCAGGATGTGGTGACAGCTGCCGAACAGGGCGCGGGAAGCCACCACTCGGTCACCTGTCTTCAGCTGCGACATCAGAGCGGCGAAGACCGCGGACATGCCGGAGCCGGTGGCGAAGCAGGCCTCCGCCCCCTCCATCAGCCGCATCCGTTCCTCGAACATCGCGACGGTGGGATTGCCGTAGCGGGAATAGACGAAGCCGTCCTGTTCCCCCTTGAAGCGCGCCTCCGCATCCGCCGCCGTCTCGTAGACGAAGCCGGAGTTCAGGAACAGCGCCTCACTCGTCTCGCCGTTGGCCGAGCGGTCCAGACCGCCCCGCACCAGCCGGGTCTCCAGCTCCCACTGCGCCGCCGCATCGGCGACGTCTCGTGTCACTGCTGCCTCCAGGGCAGTCCCGCATGCTTCCAGCCGCCGACATTGCCGCGATGGCCATCACTGTCCGCATTCCCCTCGAAGCCTTCCAGAATGTTGTAGCAGGCCTGGAAACCAGCGGCCGTCAGCGCCTTCGCGGCAGCCTTCGAGCGCACACCCGAGCGACAGAGCAGGTAGACCGGCTGGTCCTTCGACACACCCTTCGCCTCGACGGCGGCAACGAAGCCTTCGTTGACCTTCATCTCCGGATAGGCCTGCCATTCGACGAACAGCGCTTCCTTCGACACCGGCGCCAGATCCGGCACGCCGACAAACTGCCACTCCGGCACGGTGCGCACATCCACCAGAACCGCTCCCGGCTCAGTCTTCAACGCGGCGTAGGTGTCCGCCGGGCTGCGATCGCCCGCATATCCTTCAGTCATATCCTTGATGCCCCTCAGATACCGTCACCTGCGACACCTTCATGGATGCCGCATTCTGTCTTGTCCTGTCCCCGCCAGCGCCCGGATCTGGGATCCTCGCCCGGCCTGACCCTGTCGGTGCATGGCATACAGCCAACGGAAAGAAAACCGTCAGCTTCCAGCGGATGACGCGGCAAATTGTGATGCCTGAACCAGTCATTGATCCGCTCGGGTGTGAAGCGGGCCAGCGGATTGAACTTCACACGCCCGCCGACAGCCTCCACCGCAGGCAGGTAGCGCCGGGTTTCCGCCTGATAGGCCTTGCGGCCCGTGATCCAGGCGTCGAAGCCGTTCAGGGCGCGCTCCAGCGGCTCCACCTTCCGGATGTGACAGCACAGGTTCGTGTCGCGGTCGAACAGCATCTGGTCCGCATCAAGCTGCTTCACACGACGCGGATCGGGCGCGACCGTGCGCACGTCCATCAGCCCCAGACGCGATGCGAGCTGGTCGCGATAGCGCAGGGTCTCACCGAACAGCCTGCGCGTATCGACGAAGGTGACCGTGATCGACGGATCGACCTCCGCCACCATATGCAGCAGAACCGCTGCTTCGGTCCCGAAGGAGGACACCAGCGTCAGCCTGTCACCGAACGCGTCCCGCGCCGCGGCGATCAGGTCCATCCCCTGCATTTCGCCACAGGTCCGATTCAGCTCGAACGCGCGGTTCGAGGAACGGATCAGCCGTTCGATATCGGGAAAGGGCTGGCGGGTCTGAAGCGACATGTCGGCGGCTCCTCAGGAGGCGATGGCCGAAGCCGCCACCAGATGGCGGCGGCGATAGGCCGGGACGCGATCATCGGCGGCGGGTTGATAGACGGTGGAGAACCGCCGTGCATTGCGCAGCCAGCTCTCGACATTGGTGTCGTCCGGCACTTCCACGGCATCGACGCCGCAGCGCAGCAGATACAGGTACTGGTCGGCGATCACCGGCCCACGGGCGCGGATTTCCCCATCGAAGCCGAAGCGTTCGCGGATCAGGCGCGCCTGGGAGAAGGCCCGCCCATCCACCATCGACGGAAAGGTCAGGACGATGGCCGCGATGCGGTCATCGTCATCCGCCAGCAGGTCCGGATCGGCGTCGTTCGGCAGGATGACACCCACCGCACTCTTGCCGCGCAGGGTATCGCGCTCCGCCAGCCAGAGGTCCAGCGGGACAAGCACGCCGCCGGGTTTCAGGGCATCGGTCAGGGTGTCGACGGTGGTCCAGCGGTCCTGGATCAGTCGCCCGTTCTTAAGCAGTGCCATAGAGAGCCTCCTTGAAAGGGGTCTGGCCGAGGCGGTTCAGGGTTGCGATGAAGCTCTCGCCGTCCTGGCGCACCGACAGATAGGTTTCGATGATGGTTTCGATGGCATCGACGATCGCGTCGGAGGCGAAGCCGGGACCAATGATCCTGCCGATTGCCGCATTCTCGTCGGCCTGACCGCCCAGGGTGATCTGGTAGAATTCCTCACCCTTCTTGTCGACGCCGAGGATGCCGATATTGCCGACGTGGTGATGCCCGCAGGCATTGATGCAGCCGGAGATGTTCAGGCTGATCGAGCCAATGTCATGCAGCCGCTCCAGATCGGCGAACCGCTCCGAAATCTGCTGCGCCACGGGGATGGAGCGCGCAGTGGCGAGGCTGCAGTAGTCCATGCCCGGGCAGGCGATGATGTCGCCCAGCGTGCCGATGTTCGGGGCATCCAGTTCCACCGACCCCAGCGCCAGCCAGAGGTCGTAGAGGTCGTCCTGGCGGACATGCGGCAGCACCAGGTTCTGCTCATGCGCCACCCGCACCTCGCCGAACGACCAGCGGTCGGCATATTCGGCAACGGCATCCATCTGCTCCGCCGTCGCGTCGCCCGGAATGCCGCCTGCGGGCTTCAGGGAGATGTTGGCGATGGCATATCCCGCCACCTTGTGGCGGCGGACATTGCTGGCCACCCAGCGGGCGAAGCCGCGATCCTCGAACTTGCGCGCCTCGAAGGCGGTGGAGACTGCATCCAGCACCTCGAAGGCAGGCGGTGTGAAGGCTTTGCGGATACGGCTGATCTCCTGCGCCGGCAGTGCCAGAGCGCCATCGCGGATATCCGCCCATTCCGCCTCGACCGCATCGCGATAGGCGTCGGCACCGATCTCGTGCACCAGGATCTTGATGCGTGCCTTGTACTTGTTGTCGCGCCGACCGAAGCGGTTGTAGACCCGCAGCATGGCCTCCAGATAGCTCAGCAGGTCGGCGGCCAGCAGGAATTCGCGGATCTTCTTCGCGATCATCGGCGTGCGCCCCAGACCGCCACCGGCCCAGATCTCGAAGCCGACTTCCCCGTCCGCGCCCTGCACCAGCACGATGCCGATGTCGTGTACCTTGATCGCGGCGCGGTCACTGACGGCACCGGTCACCGCGATCTTGAACTTGCGCGGCAGGAAGGTGAATTCCGGGTGGAACGTGGACCACTGGCGGATGATCTCGCACCAGATGCGCGGATCTTCCAGCTCGTCCGCTGCTGCCCCCGCGAACTGGTCGGCTGTGGTGTTGCGGATGCAGTTGCCGGAGGTCTGGATGGCATGCATCTCGACCTCGGCCAGCTCGGCCAGGATGTCCGGCGTCTCTTCCAGCTTCGGCCAGTTGAACTGGATGTTCTGGCGGGTGGTGAAATGGCCGTAGCCGCGATCATAGACCCGCGCGATCCGCGCCAGCTTCCGCATCTGGGTGCTGGACAGTACACCGTAGGGCACCGCGACACGCAGCATGTAGGCGTGCAGTTGCAGATACAGGCCGTTCATCAGGCGCAGGGGCCGGAACTGCTCCTCCGTCAGTTCGCCGGAAATGCGGCGACTGACCTGGTCCCGGAATTCCTCGACCCGTTCATTCACCAGGCCGCGATCAAGCTCGTCATAGACATACATGTCTGTTTCTCCCGCTCGCTGCGCTCAGGCAGCCTGATATCCAAGGTCGGTACGAACCGATGGTCCACGCGTCCGCAGGGTTTCGCGATATTTCACCGGGTGGAGGCTGCCATCCGCCTGCCGTTCCACCGTGATCTCGTAGGGACCGACCACGAGACCCGCGTCCGCTTCCGCCCGCGCCAGCAGCGCCGCCGTCTCGTCCCTGCTCTCCGATACGACCGCATCCCCGATCCGCGCCGACCAGCCGTCTGTCGTCAGAAAGATCACCAGACCGTCGCCGAGCCGGTTCGCCGTGATGATTTCGAGTGCCATTGCGTGAATCTCCAGTGTCTCAGAGTGCCAGCGCCAGGCGGTCCTGAACCGCCGCGGCGTCAATTGTCTCGCCGGTCACCTCGCCGATGATCAGCAGTGCCGGGGTCACCACCGCCTCCCGCTCCACCAGATCGGGCAGCTGGTCCAGCCGACCGCGCAGCACGCGCTGGGTCGGCAGGGTCCCGTTCTCGATCACCGCCACGGGGGTTCCCGGATCGCGGCCATGCGCGATCAGTTCGCGGGCGGAGGTGCGGGCCGTATCGATGCCCATGTAGATGGCGAGTGTATGGTTCGCCTGTCCCAGCGCCCGCCAGTCCAGATCCGGTCTGCCGTCCTTGCCCTGACCGGACAGGAAGGTCACCGCGCTGGCCTTGCCGCGATGGGTCAGCGGGAAGCCTGCGGAGGCGGCACAACCGGCTGCCGCGGTGATGCCGGGCACCACCTCGACCTCGATGCCGTGCGCGCGCAGATGCGCGACCTCTTCCCCACCGCGCCCGAAGACGAAGGGGTCGCCCCCCTTCAGGCGCACGACCAGATGCCCGGCCGCCGCTTCCGCGACCAGAATGTCGTTGATCTGTTGCTGGGTGCGATGGTGGTGACCACGAGACTTGCCGACATAGACCAGCCGGGCGTCACGGCGCGCGAGGTCCAGAACCCCCTCCCCCACCAGCTTGTCATGCACGATCACGTCTGCCTGCTTGAGCAGCCGGTGCGCCTTCAGTGTCAGCAGTTCGGGGTCGCCCGGTCCTGCGCCAACGAGGGCCACCCGACCGACCGGATCCGTGACTTCGCCCTGATTGACCAGTGCGAGCATGTCCTGCCGGGCGGAACCTGCATTGCCATCCAGCACCTTGCGGGCGACCGGACCGGACAGGAAACCCTCCCAGAATTTGCGGCGCGCCTTCGGTGTATGGCGGATGGCTGCCACCGCGCTGCGAAAACTGTCCATGAAGCCTGCCAGCGCACCGAGCTGTGCCGGCAAGGCCGCCTCCACCGCACCGCGCACCTGGCGGGCAAGCACAGGTGCCGCGCCGCCACTCGATATGGCAACGGTCACCGGGTCACGGTCGACGATCGCAGGCATGGTGAAATCGGACAGGGCCGGACGGTCAACGACATTCACCGTCACGTGCGCCGCACGGGCGGCGGCGGCGACACGGGCATCCTCGGCCTCGTCCTCCGTGGCGACGATCGCCACCGCGATGCCGGTCAGGTGAGACGCATCGAATTCGGTCTCGATCAGGGTGACCTGGTTGCCATCGACAAGGTCGCGCACGCAGTCATCTGCGTCACGCGACACAACGCGAACGTTCGAATGCGCCGCAATCAGCAGCCGCAGCTTTGCCGCCGCCGCGTCGCCGCCGCCAACCAGCAGGGCCTTGCGATCCCTGAGTTTCAGGAAGATCGGAAACGCCTGCATGGTCAGGCCCCTCCCCGTACAGGATGGAGCCGGCACCACTGCATGGCATCGAACGTGACTGAATTTCCTGGGATCATTGTCCCGAACTCCGTGCCTCGAAAGGGCCCACGGAGTTCGCTCCGTGGCGCTTTAGCATTTGGTAACGCGGGTGCAAGCTGCCCGATCAAATTCCGCGGGCCCGTCGGATCGGTGGGCCAGTCCGTGGCGGTCAGCGCATTCCCATCAGGTGATGCTGTAAGACCGGAATATTTACGTGCCGTTGTTCGCATGAGAATGATTTCATCCTCATGACACGTAAGTCAATATAAATATCTTCCTTTCACGGTATATATTTTATATTACATTTTTTGACTGTCTAATCCAGCGTTTGAGCTCATGCATCTCCGTTGCACCGGCAAAGCTGAAGCCCAGCAGGACCTTGTCGATCACGCCGTCAGTGAGCAGCGGAAAGCCGACGATCCGGATACTGCCGAACGAGACATTGTTGCCGAAGTAGGGAAGCTCGATCGAGCCCGGCTTCAGGTCCGTGGCAATTGCCGTCAGGAAATCCCAGAACGGCGATCCCTTGCCCGTGCCCGGCCCTTCGGTCACATCCTGACCGGTTGGGTCATAGGACAATTGCTGCACGACCTTGGTTCCGACGAGACGGAAACGGAAGCCGTCTCCGTCCATCGCGACATCAATCAATGCGATATGCGCCAGCAGCCGTCTGATCTCGGCAGGATCGATATCCTGCCGCGACGGAAGCCGCCCGTCCTGGCACTTGCTTCGCCAGTAGGCCTCCAAGAGACTGAGAATATCGTCCGACATTGATCTCCCCCTTTACGCAAACGCAACTTGCAAGGGCAAGGGCAAGGGAAATGCCAGAATTGGATGATTGTTAATCTCCTGTTAGGGGTGTGACGCCGGTCACATGCCAACAGGCGATCCCTGTCAGGTGGTGTGCTGATTCAGACGCTGAACCCACCGTGAGACGCGGGCGCGGTTCACCCCGAAATCCCGATATCCGAAGCGCGCGCGGGAATATACGGCCAGTGTGGAACGGTCGGAATCGACTGGCAGGATCTGGCAATCGATAATGTCCGGAAATCGGAATACCTTTGACCTTGCAACAAGTTTCACGGCCAGGGTCTCTTCCGAAACTTCCTTGATGCTGACCCGCTCCTCACCTTCCGCAATGTCCAGCAGACGACGCATCAGATCAGCAGCGGGCACGTCAAAGACCGGACTTTCCGCATGCGGGATCGCCGCCTGACACAGACCCTCGGGTGCCATCAGGAACTGGTTCGGCTTGCGACCGAGCTTCAGCGTCGGGAAGTCCATTTCAGCGTCTCCTGAGTCTCATTCCGATACGTCGTTCACAAATTCTGTCTCAATCAGGACGCGCACGGTCTCTGCGGTCAATACACGTTCTGCCCGACTGTAGGGAACCGGCTTTCCAATGCCCCAGACCGGGCCTGGCCAAGCGGCGTCGCCGATCTGACGGGCAATCACATGGACGTGCATCTGGGGCACCATGTTGCCCAGAGTGGCGATGTTGGTCTTGTCGCACGGACCAACCCCGGTCAGCGCCCGCGCCACCCCTGCAGCTTCCTCGACCAGCAGCGCGCGATCCGGGGCATCCAGATCGAACAGTTCCCGTGCCCCGGCCCGCCGCGGGATCAGAAGCACCCATGGCCAGCGGCTGTCGTCCACCAGCCGCACCGCACAGAGCGGCAGGTCCATGACCTCGACACTGTCGGCAAGCAGACGCGGATCGACCTCGAACCCAGCCATCCGCCGGGCCTACTCGGCCGCTTCGGCGACAGGCGCTTCGGGCACCCAGCGCAGAACCGGCTTCCGGGCTGCCAGCGTCTCGTCCAGGCGCCGACGCGGGGTCATGACAGGTGCCGCCTTGAAGTAAGCCGTTTCCTCACCGGCCCTTGCCTGTTCGACCAGACCACGCATGACGCCGATGAAACTGTCCAGGGTCTCCCGCGTTTCGGTTTCCGTCGGTTCGATCAGCATCGCGCCATGGACGATCAGCGGGAAATAGACCGTCATCGGGTGATAGCCCTCGTCGATCAGCGCCTTTGCCAGATCCATGGTCTCGACACCGGTACCGTCCAGACCGCGATCCGACACCAGTACCTCGTGCATGCAGGGCCCGGGGTAAGCCGGCGGCAGCAGGTCCTTCAGCTTCTCCATGACATAATTGGCATTCAGCACGGCATCCTCGGCAACCTGCTTCAGGCCATCCCGGCCATGGCTCTGCATGTAGGCCAGCGCCCGTACGAACATGCCGAACTGGCCATGGAAGCCCTTCATGCGTCCGACGCGGGGACCGTCTTCCTGCTCGACCAGTTCGTAGCGGCCGTCGCGCTGTACCACCTTCGGCAGCGGCGCATAGGGTGCCAGCGCCTCGGAGAACACCACCGGCCCCGAACCCGGACCACCACCGCCATGCGGCGTGGAGAAGGTCTTGTGCAGGTTGATGTGCATCGCATCGATGCCCAGGTCGCCGGGCCGCACCTTGCCGACGATGGCGTTGAAGTTGGCCCCGTCACAATAGAAGTAGCCGCCGACACCGTGGATCAGCTCGGCGATCCGGATGATGTCACGTTCGAACAGGCCGCAGGTATTGGGATTGGTCAGCATCAGCCCAGCCACATCCGGACCCAGCTTGGCCTCGAACGCCGCCATGTCGACACGCCCGTCTGCGGTGGCCGGGATGCTGTCGACCTCATAGCCGCAGATCGCCGCCGTGGCCGGATTGGTGCCATGGGCGGATTCGGGCACCAGCACCCGCTTCCGCGGCTCGCCGCGCGCCTCATGCGCCGCGCGGATCGCCATCATGCCGCACATCTCCCCCTGCGCACCGGCGCCCGGGGTCATGGCGACGGTTGCCATGCCGGTCAGTTCGGTGAGCCAGTGCGCCAGCTCCGACATCAGGCGCAGCACGCCCTGGGTGGTCGACGTCGGCTGCATCGGATGCACGTCACCGATACCCGGCAGGCGGGCCAGCCGCTCGTTCAGACGCGGATTGTGCTTCATGGTGCAGGATCCGAGCGGATAGAGACCGTAGTCGATGGCGTAGTTCATGCGGCTGAGGCGCACGAAGTGGCGCACCACCTGCGGCTCCGCCAGGCCTGGCAGGCCGATGCCACCCTGTCGCCGCAGGCTGCCCAGCCGGTCCGGTGCATCCGGCGCGGCGGGCAGGTCCACCCCGGTCCGTCCCGGCGCATCCTGTTCGAAACTCAGTGGCTCATCACGGTCCAGACCGCGCGCGCCGGAGATGGTCGTGCGTTCGATGTTCATGCCGAAATCTCCTGCAATGCGCCGACAAGCCTGTCGATATCGGCCTCCGACACCGTTTCCGTGGCCGCCAGAATCAGGACATTCTCCAGACTTGGCTCCCCCGGAAACAGACGCGACGCCGGGACACCGCCCAGGATGCCGAGCGCCGCCAGTGCCTCCACGACCGGCGCGGCGGGCCGCCCGATGTCGAGCGCGAATTCGTTGAAGAAATGCTCTGTCAGCAGTTTCACGTCCGGCAGGGCGGTCAGCCGCTCCGCCAGCAGGGATGCCGTGCGGTGATTGACCTCCGCCAGCCCGGTCATCCCGGCTTCGCCCAGCAGGGTGACATGGATGCAGAACGCCAGCGCACAGAGCCCCGCATTGGTGCAGATGTTGCTGGTCGCCTTCTCGCGCCGGATATGCTGTTCCCGCGCGTTCAGCGTCAGCACATAGCCGCGCTTGCCGTCGGCATCGAGCGTTTCACCGGCCAGACGGCCAGGCATCTGGCGCACATACTTCTGGCGGCAGGCAAACAGGCCCACATGCGGCCCGCCGAACGACAGCGGCACGCCGAGGCTCTGCCCCTCTGCGGTCACGATGTCAGCCCCCATGGCACCCGGCGGCGTCACCAGGCCGAGCGAGACGACCTCCGTCACCGCCACAACCAGCAGGGCACCCTGCGCGTGACAGGCCTCGGCCAGATCGGTGAGGTCCTTGAACTCTCCGAACACGTCCGGGTTCTGGACAACGACACAGGCCGTGTCCTTGTCGATGGCATCCGCCAGGCCGCCCTGCCCCCCGATGACCGGATCGCGGACCTCCAGGTCGTAGGGCGTGAAACGCAACAGGGTCTCGGTCGTCTCCCGGTAGTGCGGATGCAGCCGGCCGGAGATGATCGACTTCTTGCGCTTGGTGATCCGGTGCGCCATCAGCACCGCTTCCGATGTTGCCGTCGCGCCGTCGTACATGGAGGCATTGGCCACATCCATGCCGGTCAGCAGCGCCACCTGGGTCTGGAACTCGAACAGGTACTGCAGGGTCCCCTGGCTGATCTCCGGCTGATAGGGGGTGTAGGAGGTCAGGAACTCCGACCGCTGGATCAGATGGTCCACGGTCGCCGGTACATGGTGGTGATAGGCCCCGGCGCCGATGAAGCACGGCGCACTGGCCGGACTCAGGTTCTCCCGCGCGAAGCCCTGGAAATGCCGCTCCACCGCCATCTCGCCCTGATGATCGGGCAGGCTGTCGATGGGGGCATTCAGAACCGCGGCAGGTACGTCGCGGAACAGTTCGTCAATACTGCCGACACCGATGGCCGACAGCATCGCGGCCCGGTCGTCGGGCGTCTGCGGGAGATAGCGCATCAGTCCAGCGCCTCCACGAAAGCGGCATAGGCTTCGGCGTCCATCAGTCCGTCGAGGTCGGACATGTTCGACAGCTTCATGCGATAGAACCAGCCATCACTCTCGGCGCTCTCGTTCACCAAGGCCGGATTGTCGTCCAGCGCATCGTTCCGTGCCGTGACCTCACCCGACGCGGGGGCGTAGACCTCACTGGCGGCCTTGACCGACTCGATGACGGCAGCCTCCGCCCCCTTCTCCACCTGCTGGCCGACGTCCGGCAGATCGACATAGACGACATCGCCAAGCTGGTCCTGCGCGTAGTCACTGATCCCGATCGTGGCCTCCCCCCCGGAGACTTCGATCCATTCGTGATCCTTGGTGTACTTGCGATCTGACATTGATGCCCTCCTGCGCGGCATGTGACGGGGTAAGGTTCCTGTCGGGTTTCAGCGTTTGTAATTGTGGGGTGAGAACGGCAGCGTCGCGACCTGCAGCGGCAGGGACTTGCCGCGCTGCTCCGCGAACAGTGCCGTCCCGGGTTCGGCCAGCCGGGTCTCGACATAGCCCATGGCGACGGGTCCGCCGACACTGGGACCGAAGCCACCGGACGTGATGGCACCGACGTTCGCGCCATCGGCGTCGAGAATGGCAGCGCCCTCGCGAATGGGGGCACGACCTTCGGGTTTCAGCCCGACCCGGCGACGCGACGGGCCTTCGGCCAGCTCGCGCAGGATGCGCGCACCGCCCGGAAAGTCACCGGCCTCGCGACGCCGCTTCTGCATCGCCCATTGCAGGTTGGCCTCCACCGGGGACGTGGTCGTGTCGATGTCGTGGCCATAGAGGCACAGCCCGGCCTCCAGCCTGAGCGAGTCGCGGGCGCCGAGGCCGATGGGCTTCACCCGCGCATCCGCCAGCAGTGCCTCCGCCAGCGCCACCGCCCTGCCCTCGGGAACGGAGATCTCGCAACCATCCTCCCCGGTGTAACCGGAACGGGAAATCCAGAGGTCGGCCACGTCCCAGTCGAAACTGCCTGATGTCATGAAGGTCAGTTCGGCAACACCCGGCACCAGCGCGTCCAGCACGGCGACGGCGTCAGGCCCCTGCAGGGCCAGCAAGGCCCGCTCCGGCATCGGCACCACGGCAACGCCCGTCGGCATCGAGGCAGTGAGATGGGCGATATCGGCGTCCTTGCAGGCCGCATTGACGACCAGCAGCAGGTCATCTTCGCGTCGCGTGATCATCAGATCGTCGAGGATGCCACCGTCATCGTTCAGAAACAGGCTGTAGCGCTGCTTGCCCGGCTTCAGTTCCCTGACATTGCTGGGGATCAGACGTTCCAGCGCCACATCGGCACCTTCGCCCACCAGCCGCACCTGGCCCATGTGGGAGACATCGAACAGCCCGGCGGCGGTGCGCGTGTGGGTATGCTCCGCCATGATGCCATCGAACTGTACCGGCATGTCATACCGGGCAAACGGCACCATGCGCCCGCCAAGCGCGCGATGCAGGTCGTTGAGCGGGGTCTTCAGGATCGTCTGGTCGGTATCGCTGTCGGCACTCATCGCTGGCTCCCTCGGACTCAGGTTCGCGCCACGCCAGGACCCGGCAGGGTCATGGTCGGCACGCCCCCTCTGTCGTGGGACCTGAGAGACTGGACCGGCACGGCTGCCGCCGGTCGTACCCCTTCGGTGAGAACAGATCCGCAGACCTGCTCCGCTTTCCAGAGTGCCGTCACCCAACGGTCCGTTTGCCTGAGAGTTTCCGGGGCGGTTGCTCCTTCGGCGTCCGTCCCGCATCCGTCACCGGATACCGGACTGATCTCTCCCGCTGGGTTCAATCGGACGCCGTCAATGTACGGGCCAGAAGGAATCGACACAACAGCAAAGCCCGCCCCGGACCCGATCCCGCACAGATTGCCCTTGCGTAAACCCGGCGGCGGCGGGACGATTGAAAAAAGAAATAAGCAAAGAAACCTGCACGGGAGACGGAAGATGGCAGACGCACGGCCCCGGGGCCCTCGCAACGTGGCATTGATCGGACCCTACCTCAGCGGCAAGACGTCCCTGCTGGAAAGCCTGCTGCATGTCACCGGTGCCATCGACCGCAAGGGCACGGTCAGGGACGGCAACACCGTTGGCGACAGCGCACCGGAGGCCCGCGCGCGGCAGATGGGGGTCGAGTGCAATGCGGCGACGACCCGGTATCTGGATGAGGAAATCACCTTCATCGACTGTCCCGGCTCCATCGAATTCGTGCAGGAGGCCGCGCATGCCCTGATCGGTGTCGATGCCGCCGTTGTCGTCTGCGAGGCGGACCCGGCCAGGGCCACGACCCTGCTGCCCTGGCTGAAACTGCTGGATGACCTGGGTATTCCGCGCTTCATCTTCGTGAACAAGGTGGACCGGGCAACCGGCGAGGTTCAGCCCGTCATCGAGGCCCTGCAGGCCATCTCCGACAAGCCGCTGATCCTGCGTCACCTGCCGCTGACCCGCGACGAGACGGTCGTCGGCTATGTCGATCTGGCCCAGAACCGGACCTATCTCTACCGCGAGGGCGCACCCTCCGAACAGGTGGATGCGAGCGCCGACCAGATCGAACTGCAGGGTGAAGCCCGTTTTGCCATGCTGGAACAGCTCGCGGATTTCGATGATCACCTGATGGAGGAACTGCTGGAGGATATCGAGCCGGAGAAGGCCGAGGTCTTTCGGGATCTGACCGAGAACCTGCAGGAAGGCCGCATCGTTTCCGTGCTGCTGGGTGCGGCGGAACACGACAATGGCGTGCGCCGCCTGCTGAAGGCGATCCGCCATGAGGTGCCCGACCATCGGGCCGCCGCCCTGCGCGCCGGCGCGGATCCGGATGCACCGGAAGCCGTCGCGCAGGTCCTGAAGACCTGGCAGACCCAGCATGGAGGAAAATTGTCGCTGGCCCGGATCTGGTCCGGCACGGTGAAGGAAGGCGACACACTGAGTGGTGAGCGGGTGGGCAGCCTGTCACGAACCGTCGGCATGACCACGACCCGCGCCGACAGTGTTTCCGCAGGCCAGATCGCCGTCTTCGGTCGGATGGAGGCCGTGGCGACAGGGGATGTGCTGGCATCCGGCAGCGCACCGGAACTGCGCAAGGCCCCCGCCTTTCCGGCGGTGTTCGCGACCGCGATCGCGGTCGCCAACCGCAATGACGAGGTGAAGCTGTCGGGCGCACTCGCCCGATTGCAGGAGGAGGATCCGGGCCTGACGGTCGATCATGATCCGGACACGCATCAGATGCTGCTCTGGGGACAGGGCGACATGCATCTGAAGGTGGCGGTGGACCGTCTGCAGGGCCGCTATGGCATCGCCGTGGAGACCGCGCCGCCCGCCGTGCCCTATCGGGAGACGATCCGGAAACCGGTGACGCAGCAGGCAAGGCATCGCAAGCAGTCCGGCGGCCACGGCCAGTTCGGCGATGTGACGCTGGACATTCGCCCCCTGCCCCGCGGATCGGGCTTTCACTTCGATGACAGCATCAGCGGCGGCGTGGTGCCGAAGCAGTACATCCCGGCGGTCGAGTCCGGCGTGACCGAGTTCCTGAAACGCGGCCCGCTGGGCTTCCCCGTGGTCGATATCGCCGTGACCCTGACCGACGGCAAGCATCATCAGGTCGACAGCTCCGAGATGGCCTTCAAGACCGCAGGGCGCGCGGCCATGGCGGAGGGCCTGCCCGCCTGTGATCCGGTATTGCTGGAACCGGTCATGCAGGTGGAGATCATGGTGCCGAGCCATCATACGGCGGCCATCAACAACATGGTCAGCGCCCGGCGGGGCCAGTTGCTGGGTTATGACGCGCGTCCCGGCTGGCCCGGCTGGGATCAGGTCTCCGCCCACATGCCGCAGGCGGAAATGTCGGACCTGATCGTCGAAATACGCTCCTTGACCCAGGGTGTCGGCACCTTCACGTTTCATTTCGACCGCCTGCAGGAACTCTCCGGCAGGGCGGCGGAACAGGCAATCGGAGCTGGGTGATGACGACACGGGCGGTGCGAGCGGCGGAAATCCTGATGCAGGCGCGTACCGGTCGCACACGAATTCCGGTGCTGCCCCCCGATGCCATGCCGGACGATATCGCGGAGGCCTACGCGGTCCAGCCCGCCGTCCGCAAGGCGATCTCCGCCAATGGCGGCGGTCGTCAGATCGGCTGGAAGATCGGGTGCACCAACGAGACCGCGCAGCGCCAGATCGGGGTTCACGAACCCTTCTTCGGCGGCATCTTCGAGAACACGTCGAAGCCGTCTCCGGCGACGTTCAGCACCGACGACTTCTTCATGACGGTGATCGAGGCGGAGGTCGGTTTCCTGATGGGTGAGGACCTGCCGGCGGCGGCGGCACCCTATGATCCGGGTTCGGTGGGGGACGCGGTGGCGGCGGCCTTCCCGGCGATCGAGATCGTTGACAGCCGCTTCCAGGACTGGACCACCATCGGCCCGCTGCAGATCATTGCCGACAATGGCAGTCATGGAGCCTGGGTGCACGGCGCGCCGGTCAGCAACTGGCAGGACATCGACCTGGCCGAACTGGCCGTGAACCTCTACGCCGACGGCGAGCTGGTGCGGGAGGGTCAGGGCATCAATGTCATGGATCATCCGTTGAATGCACTGACCTGGCTGGCCAACGTCCGCGCCGTCTATGCGCGTGACGGGCTGAAGGCGGGCGACCGGGTCTCCACCGGCACGACCATCGTCGTCTATGACGCGCACAAGGGGCAGCACCTGAAGGCGGACTTCGGCCCCCTCGGCAGTATCGAGTTGACGCTCGAATAACGTTCGCTTGATTTGCGGATCACGCCGCGAGTTGCCTTATTGGTTGCATATCCAATTCCGCAGGAGATCAGGCATGCTCATTCGCAACAGACGTGGCTGGGAGCTTCCCGAAAGCGCCGCAACGCCGGAGAGCGTGTTCCTCAATCGCCGCGCCCTGCTGAAGGGCATGGGCCTTGGTGCCATAGGTCTGTCGGCGCTGGGCCTGTCCGGCCAGGCACAGGCGGAGGACGAACTGATCCCCACCGCGGACATGTATCCGGCGGCACCGAACCTGCGGTACCGGGTGGAGCGCGACATCACCGACGAAGACGTCAACCTGACCTACAACAACTTCTACGAATTCGGCTCGCACAAGCGGATCTACCGCGACGCGCAGGATCTGAAGGTGCGTCCGTGGACCGTCACCATCGACGGCATGGTGAAGGAGGCCAAGACCTGGGACGTTGACGCGCTGATCCGCCGTCTGGGGGTGGAGGAGCGGGTCTACCGTCACCGTTGTGTCGAGGCCTGGTCGATGGTCGCGCCCTGGAGCGGCTTTCCGCTGCAGAAGCTGGTCGACCTGGCCGAGCCGACCGGCAATGCCCGCTATGTCCGCTTCGAGACCTTCCTGGACAAGGAAATCGCCAGTGGCCAGCGCCAGCGCTGGTATCCGTGGCCCTATGTCGAGGCAGTGACCCTGGCGGAGGCCCGCAACGAACTGCCGTTCCTGGTGACAGGGGCCTACGGCAAGCCGCTGCCGAAGCAGATGGGCGCGCCGCTGCGTCTGGCCCTGCCCTGGAAATACGGCTTCAAGTCCATCAAGTCGATTGTCCGCATCACCTTCACCGATGAACAGCCGACAAGTTTCTGGGAAGAGATCAATGCGCGGGAATACGGCTTCTGGGCCAATGTGAACCCGAAGGTCAAACACCCCCGCTGGAGCCAGGCCACCGAAGAGGTGATCGGAACCGGTGGCAAGCGTGTGCCGACCCAGTTGTTCAACGGCTATGGCGAGTTCGTCGCCGACCTCTACAAGGGCATGGAAGACCAGCGCGCCCTCTACATGTAGGCGTCTTCTGCCGCCGTCGGCATCAGCCCGCGTTGTCGGGAAAGATGATGCTGACGGTGGTTCCCTTGCCAAAGGCGCTCGCCAGTTCGAGGCGCCCGCCGTGCAGTTCGGCCAGCTGCTTGGTCAGGGGCAACCCGAGTCCGGTGCCGGGTGTCACATCGACGTCCCCGGCGCGGCCAAAGGGTTCCAGCACCTTGGCAAGTTCATCTTCCCGGATGCCGCAACCGCTGTCCTGAACCGAGATGAAGGTCTCGCCTGAACCGGTCCTGCCGAATTCCAGAGAGATCGTGTCGCCCCTGTCGGTGAACTTGATGGCATTCGACATGAGGTTCATGACCATCTGCCGCAAGGCCCGCCGGTCCGCACGGAGACTACCGGGATCACCCGGCACCAGACGGAAATCGCGTTCGTCGAGCCGGTCACGGAACAGCTCCACCAGTCCCTGCATCTCGGCTTCCAGTTCGATCGGCTCGGGCTTGATATCCATCTTGTTGGCTTCTACCCGCGAGATGTCGAGGACATCGTTCACCAGACTGAGCAGATGTTCGCCACTCGCCGCGATGTCACTGACATAGCCCAGGTAGCGCTCATTCTGCATCGGACCGAGAAGCTCACCCTTCATGACGGTCGAGAAACCGATGATCGCATTCAGCGGCGTGCGCAATTCGTGGCTCATGTTGGCGACGAACGCGGACTTGGCGCGGCTCGCTTCCTCCGCGTGCCGCAGTGCTTCGATGGTCTGTTCGCGCGCTTCCTCCATCTCCGTGATGTCGCGGCCAACGCCGCGATAGCCATTGAAGGTGCCATCCGGCCCGAAGACCGGCGCGGACGAGATCTCCACGAAGCGTCGGGCGCCGCGGGATCCGACTGGCGTGTGGATCCGCTCGACCGGTTTCCGTTCGTCCCAGAGCTCCCGCATCCGCGTCCAGGCAAGGGCAGCCTGCTGATCAAGATGCGGATCGTCTGCCCTGACGATTTCGAACCAGTTGTGTCCCACAATGGTCTCGCGACTGACCCCGAACAATTCCTCATAGCGTTCGGAAACATAGGTGACGCACATGTCCGCATCGATCTCGAAGTACCAGTCGGACGCCAGCTCGGCAAAGGCGCGAAAGCGTTCCTCGCTCTCCTCGTGGCGGGCCAGCGCTTCCCTTTGTTCCGTAATGTCGATCAGCACGCTGTCATGGTAGATCACACCGAAGCGGTCCTCGGTGGTCCAGCCTTCCTCGCGAATCCACATATGGTGCCCGCTCTTCGGATCCGTTGCGCCGAATTCAAAGGTGTAGGGTTCAAGCGTCTTCCTGTGCCTGACCATCGTGTCGATGTAGGGCTGGCGGAATTCAGGGTCGAAGGTATGAAACCAGTCCTCGGCCCTGATGCGCTGGAAATTGCCTTCCACGCCACTGCTCAGTCGGCGTGCGCGCCGCCCCCAGACCTGGACCCGGTCACTGCCCTGGCGCCGTCTGCAGAACAGGATGCCATCGACGTTGGACATGTAGGTCTTGAGCTGTTCCTCACGCCGCTTGACGTCAGAGACATCCCCCATGACATGCAACCGTCCGCCGTTCGGCAGGATGCAGGTGACGGATATTGACCAGAGACCGGACGCGGTCATGTCCACAAGCGGTTTCTGTGGCTTGTCATAGCCATTGAGCAGGTTCTGCCGCACCGTGTCCTCGTTACCCTGTGCGCCCGGGATCATGTCATGCGACAGAATCGTCTCGATCTGCTCCTCGATGGTTCCATTGGGTATGGGAAAGACATCCGAGTCCGGAAAGAATGAATGCATGCCCGGCGACCAGCACTTGGCGCGTCTGTCAGGGCCGAAATAGATGATGCCGAGGTTCTCCGCCAAAGCACCGGAAAGCATCTGCGCGATCGCCTTCTCGACGTCGTCGGCTCCCACTTCCTCCACGCATTGCCAGAGCACGGCACCGCCCGGAAGCCGTGACCCGCTGACCGTCCAGCCCGAAACGGCAGCAAGGGCGCGCGGACCGAGATCATCCAGATCTCCCAGCACCCCGATGGCGGTGGCAGCAGCGGGCACGAGACCGTCAAAGGCCTTGCTGGTGGCCACCACTTCCGGTTTTCCGTCGGATGATGCCTGAGTCACGGCAACAGGCACACCGAGGCGAACAAAGGCCTCGATGAGAGTCTGATCCTTCATGCACGGCCCCGAAGGGTCCGGTTGGATAGCGTGCGCATCGCTCATGTATCACCCAAATACCGGCGGACAGCTAACACTTCATGAATGATGGTTGCCGCCCCTTCGCGCATTTCAGGTCATTGGATCTGCGCGGGGGCCTGCGGCACACCGGCCCAGAACTCGGGGTCATGACCGTAGAAGATGCGTGCGCCACGCCTCTGTAGTTCCTTCAGTTTCTGCAGGCTCTGACGCATCTCCTCCGCATCGTGGAGGATCATGGGCAGACGCATTTCCTCCAGTGTGCGGCGCAGATAGCAGGCGTCACCGGTCAGAACCACATCGCCATCGGGCAACCGGACCTTCAGCGACTGATGCCCGGGCGTATGGCCATAGGTCGGGATGCAGACCACGGAACCGTCACCGAAGATGTCATGCTCCCCATCGGGCAGCACCAGGTCATGCCCGTGATCAAAGTCCTGCTTCATGAACCCGATCCTGGCTGCCATGTCGGGATCATTCGCCGCGTCCCATTCCCGGCGCTGAACCACCATCCGGCAGTCAGGCAGGGCGTCATTGCCACCTGCGTGATCGAAATGCAGGTGGGAATTCACCAGATAGTCGATGTCTTCGACACCAATCCCCATCGCGTTCAGCCGCGCGGCGATGTCCGTGTCCTTCTCGAAGGTGATTCCATAGTAGGTCGCGATCTTCCCCAACCGGGCGAACGGGTCGGTCTGGACCTGAAGATTCAGACCACTGTCGAACAGCACCCGTCCCTTGGGATGCTCGATCAGATAGCAGGGAACAGGTACACGAATTCGCCCTTCCGCCCCTGCCAGCATCGCCTTCAGGCTCATCTCGAGCCAGCCGCAGGTCATCGCATACAGACGGATCGTCATGTCACCCTCCCCGGTGGTCATGCGCCAGCAACCGCGTCAGATAGCTGCCGTAGTCGTTGCCTTTCATGGCTTCAGCCAGCCTACGCAGGGCTTCGTCTCCTATCCAGCCCCTTCGCCAGGCGATTTCTTCCGGTGCCGAGATCTTCAGTCCCTGGCGCTTCTCCACCGCATGAATGAACTCGGTGGCCTCCAGAAGGCTGACAGGGGTGCCGGTATCCAGCCAGGCAAAGCCACGTCCCAGGGTCTCGACACGCAGCTTGCCGCGCTGGAGGTAGTGCCGGTTCACGTCCGTGATCTCCAGTTCGCCACGCCCCGAGGGCACAATGGACCGGGCCACGTCGGCAGCATGGCTGTCGTAGAAATAGAGTCCCGTGACCGCGAAGGAGGACGGCGGATCCTTCGGCTTCTCGACAATGTCGATGGCGCGCCGGTCCGCATCGAAGCTGACCACGCCATATCGTTCCGGATCCACGACCTGATAGGCAAAGACCACCGCCCCGTCCTCGAACAGGGCTGCTTCGCGCAACATGCCGGAGAAGCCCCGGCCATAGAAGATGTTGTCGCCCAGAACCAGGGCGCAGCGATCCCCCGCCACGAAATCCTCGGCGATGATCAGGGCCTCTGCGATCCCCCTTGGCGCCGACTGTTCCGCGTAGGTGATGCTCAGTCCCCAGTCCCGGCCATCACCCAGCAACTGCTCGAACCGCGGCAGATCCTCCGGTGTCGAGATCAGCAGGATCTCCCGGATATCGGCCAGCATCAGCGTCGCCAGCGGATAATAGATCATCGGCTTGTCATAGACCGGCAGCAACTGCTTCGACACGACCCTGGTCATCGGGTGCAGTCTTGTTCCGGCACCTCCGGCCAGCACGATTCCCTTCATGACACATCTCCCCCGGTTTCCACTGGTGCTTCCCCCAGCTCGCGCAAGAGTCGAGCCAGATGGATCGTCCAGTCAGGCTGTTCGATACCGAAGGCGGCGCGAATGCGACCGCAGTCGAGTACCGAATTGGCCGGACGCGGGGCCGGGCGCGGAAAGGCATCCGTGGTACAGGGCTCGATCTCGAGCTCTGGGTAGTGGGACAGGATCGCGCGCGCGAAGCCGTGCCAGCTCACCGTCGGCGCGCCCGCGAAATGATATGTCCCCCAGGGCACGATATCGGAACGCCGGGCGTGCTCACTGATGTCCAGGCAAGCGTCGGCGATGGCATCGGCCGGTGTGGGGCCGCCGATCTGGTCATCGACAACTCTCAGCGGTGTCTGACCGGAGGCGGCCAGTCGCAGCATGGTCTTGACGAAATTGCTACCCATCGCACCGAATACCCAGGATGTCCGCAGGATGACGTGCTTGCCCCAGGCGTCGAAGACCGCCTTCTCCCCCGCAAGCTTGCTGCGTCCATAGACGGTTGCCGGGACGACGGGATCATCCTCCCGGTAGGCTCCGGTCTTGCTGCCGTCAAAGACATAGTCTGTGGACAGATGGATCAGGGGCACGGAAGCCAGTGCACAGGAAAGGGCGACATTGCCGGCCCCTTCGCCGTTGATGGCCATGGCACGCTCCGGCTCCGCCTCCGCCTGGTCGACCGCCGTATGGGCCGCGCAATTGATGACGATCGAGGGACGGATGTCCGCGACCGTCCTGCGCACCGCATCCGCAACCGTGATATCAAGCTCGTCGTGCTTCAGGCCAATGACGCTCTGGCCGCGGGCCATGGCTCGCCAGCGCAGGGCCGCGCCGACCTGACCACCGGCACCGAGGATCAGGATGCTCACGACTGTCCGCCCAGCCTGCCCCGGTCGTGTACCCGCGCCAGCCAGTCGCGCCGGTCCATGTACCAGCGGATCGTGTCCTCCAGGCCGGCGTCAAACGTCATCCTTGGTTTCCAGCCGATCTCCTGCTCCATCCGCGACGGGTCGATGGCATAGCGCTGGTCGTGGCCCGGCCTGTCCTTGACCCGCGTCACCAGGCCGATATGCGGCACATGCGGGGAGTCCGGGACCAGCGCATCGAGCCGCGCGCAGAGATGGCGCACCACATCCAGGTTCTGCTGCTCCCCCCGCGCGCCGACCAGATAGGTCTCCCCCGTGCGCCCGCGCGCCAGGACCGCCAGCAGGGCGGCCACATGATCATCCACGTGAATCCAGTCCCGCACATTGTCGCCCTTGCCGTAGACCGGCAGGGGGCGACCATCCAGCGCATTCAGGATCATCAGGGGGATCAGCTTCTCCGGGAACTGGAACGGCCCGTAGTTGTTGCCGCAATTGGTCACCAGCACCGGCAGGCCATAGGTGACACCGAACGCCCGGACCAGATGGTCGGACCCGGCCTTCGATGCGGCATAGGGGGAGTTCGGGCTGTAGGCATCGCCTTCCCGGAACCAGGCACCGTCGGCCAGGCTGCCATAGACCTCGTCCGTCGATACATGCAGGAAGCGGAAGCTCTCCCGCCGGTCATCGGGCAGGTCGCGCCAGTAGCCCAGGGCCGCCTCCAGCATCACGCCGGTCCCGGTCACGTTGGTGCGGATGAAGGCGGAGGGACCGTCGATCGACCGGTCCACATGACTTTCGGCAGCAAGATGCATCACTGCATCGGGCCGGAACTCCGCGAAGGCCGCTACCATCGCAGGCATGTCGCAGATATCCGCCTGCAGAAAGCGGTAGTTCGCCGCCGCAGCCACATCCTCGACGTTCTCGGGCCGTCCGGCGTAGGTCAGGCAGTCGACATTGAGCACGTCGACACCATCCGGCACCAGCCGCCGGACAAGCGCCGAACCGATGAAACCACACCCGCCGGTAACCAGGATACGCATGGCTCAGACCCCTCCGAATTCAGCGAGTGTCGGCAGCACCAGATCCTTCTCCGAAACCCGTGCGGACTGCCTGTCCACGGGCCAGTCGATCCCCAGTGCCGGGTCATCGAAGGCAATGCCCCGCTCCGCGGAGGGGTCGTAGGGTGCGGTCACCTTGTAGATCACCTCGGCCCCGTCGGTCAGGGTGCAGTAACCATGCGCGAAGCCTTTCGGCACCCAAAGCTGGTTCCAGGCGGCTTCCGACAGCTCCACCGCGACATGGCGACCGAACGTCGGTGACCCCCGGCGCACATCGACCGCCACATCCAGGATCGACCCGCGCAGACAACGGATCAGCTTGCCCTGTGCAGTCGGTGGCAATTGCAGGTGAAGACCGCGCAAGGTACCGCGCGCGCCATTGCGGACATGGTTGTCCTGCACGAAGCTCCAGTCGTGGCCCTGTGCCGAAAGCGTCCCGGCGTTCCAGGTCTCGGAGAAGAAACCGCGGTCATCGCCGTGCCGGACAGGCCAAAGCTGCAATACATCAGGAATTGCCGTTGGCTCGATCCGCATGGGTCCGACCGGAGCAGTCAGTCCATGACCCGGTCGGCCGTCGCAACGGGCTCCCGGCCAGGCTTGCGGAAACGGGCAAGGTAGGCGGGCACGATGGCCTCGACGGTTTCCAGATCGGTGATGCCGAGGTCCGCGAAACCTGGCTGGCCCTCATCGACCACATTGTCTTCCTGCAGCAGGCGCACATGATCCAGGGTCAGCGGCGGTGCCGGCAGGAACTGGAGCACGGCGCCCATGATCTTCGCGACCTCGAACGGGATCGGCAGCAACAGCGCCTTGCGCCCGGTCTGACGCAGCACGAACTCAAGGATCTCGCGGAATGTCATGACCCGAGGTCCGCCAAGCTCGAAGGTCCTGCCCTGCGCATCCTCACGCACCAGCGCTGCCATGATCGCGTCGGCGACGTCACCGACAAAGACCGGCTGGAACTTCGTGTGTCCACCGCCGACCAGCGGCAGGGCCGGGGCGATGCGGGACATGGCACCGAAACGGTTCATCAGGTCGTCTTCCGGCCCGAACACCACGGAGGGACGCAGGATCGTTGCTGTCGGAACGCTCTCCCGCACGGCTGCCTCGCCTGCCGCCTTGGTCCGGGCATAGAGCGCACCAGACGCGGCATCGGCACCGATTGCGGAGAGCTGGATGAAACGGGTGATGCCCGCCGCCGCGACCGCCTGCGCCACATTGCGTGCGCCGACGGCATGTGTGGCCGAGAAGGACTGATCCGACTGGTGCAGCACGCCGACCAGATTCACGACGGCGTCCGCACCTTCGATTGCCCTGGCCACGGAAGCAGGCTTGCGGATATTGGCGTACAGCGGTGTGACCTGTCCGACATCTCCCATCGGCTTCAGGAAAATCGCGGCTTCCGGGTCGCGGACGGCGACCGTGACGATTGCGCCGGCACGCGCCAGGCGGCGCACCAGATGACGACCGATGAAACCGGACCCACCGAAGACCGTAACGTGCATGCCCTGCATCCGAAAAGACCTCCCGATCCGTCGGGGATCACCTGCCCCGACCCTGTCGCACTGCTCTATCGTGCCGCCGCGCAGATGGCAACGATGCGATACGTCGCGACGTCACGGTTGGTGGGCCAACCTGCCCTGTGATATGCGAAACGCAGACGCCTGAATGGAGCCCGCATCTATGACCATCCACTTTCACCGCGATGACCTGCCGGACGCCGTCGATCTTGGTCCGGCCGTGGCCATCGATACCGAGACCATGGGCCTGAACCCGCACCGGGACCGGCTCTGCCTGGTGCAGCTCTCGGCCGGCGATGGTGACGCGCATCTGGTCCAGATCCGCCCCGGCGGCGCGCCCGCCCCCAATCTCGTGCGGATGCTGGAGGATACTTCGGTCCTGAAGCTGTTCCACTTCGCGCGTTTCGACATTGCAGCCCTGCGCCACGGCCTGGGGGCGAAGACCAGCCCGGTCTATTGCACCAAGATCGCCAGCCGCCTCTGCCGGACCTACACGGACCGCCACAGCCTGCGCGACCTGTGCAGGGAGTTGCTGGATGTGGACATCTCCAAGCAGCAGCAGTCATCCGACTGGGGTGCGGACGAATTGACGGACGCCCAGATGGCCTATGCGGCGTCCGACGTGCTGTATCTGCACCGTCTGCGGGCAGAGCTGGATGTCCGCATTGCGCGGGAGGGGCGGACCCACATGGCCCAGGCCTGCTTCGACTTCCTGCCGATGCGCGCTGAACTGGATCTGGTCGGCTGGCCGGAGACGGACATCTTCGCCCACTCCTGATCGGCAACGGCCGGATTCGGGATTCTGCCTTGTGCCGTAAAGGCTTTCTGCACAAATGCGTGCTCTGATGTTGCGTGGTCGCGGCACTTCACTCATATTGGCATGAATCTTGTCGCGAATGACCCGTTGATCCACGGGCACCATACTGAAACCAGACAGGCGAGGCCCTGACGACCCATGGCTGACGAAGCCCGAGCAGTGGCAGGCGATACCGGGACCGGCGATGACATCGCGACGGGACGACAGGTGATCGAGATGGAGGCGAAGGCGCTGATGGCCCTTGCCGCCGGTCTCGACGACAGTTTCGTCGCTGCGGTTGACTGCCTGCTGAAGGTCCAGGGCCGGGTCATCCTGACGGGGATGGGCAAGAGCGGTCATGTCGCGCGCAAGATCGCGGCAACCATGGCCTCCACCGGGACGCCTGCCTATTTCGTGCATCCGGGCGAGGCCAGTCACGGCGACCTGGGGATGATCACGGAGAAGGATGCCCTGATCGGGCTGAGCAACTCCGGCGAGACCAACGAGCTCGGGGATATCGTCGAGTTCGCGCGCCGCAACATGGTGCCCGTGATCGCCATGGTCGGCCGCATGCCATCCACGCTTGGGTCCGCCGCCGACGTCTGCCTGCTGACCCCCGACGCGGCTGAGGCCTGCCCGCATGTGCTGGCACCGACAACATCCACGACCATGATGCTGGCACTTGGCGACGCACTGGCCGTGGCCCTGCTGGAACGGCGGAACTTCACGGCACGGGACTTCGGACGGCTGCACCCGGGCGGCAAGCTCGGCCGCCGCCTCGTGACCGTTGCCGACATCATGCACAAGGGCGCGGAACTGCCGGTTGCCCCCAGCGGCACCCTGATGTCCGATGCCCTGATCGAGATGACGGCGAAGAGCCTCGGCTGCATCGCGATCACCGATGCGGACGGACGCCTGGCCGGGATCATCACCGACGGGGACCTGCGACGTGGCATGAAGCGCCCGGACCTGCTGAACCGCTCGGTGGATGACGCCATGACCCGCCACCCGCGGACAATCCGCGCCGCGGCGCTGGCGTCCGAAGGAGTCGGCATCATGCACGAGAACAAGGTGACGAGCCTGTTCGTGCTGGATGACGACCAGCGCCCTGTCGGGCTGCTGCACATTCACGACTGTCTCCGTGCAGGTGTCGCATGAACGTCAGCGACACCCCGGAGACCGCGAAGGATATTGGCCGGCGCTGGAACGCGCGGCCCCGTTCGGACCGCATCTCGACCGGGCAGGCACGCCGCAATCCGCTGGTCAATCGGATGAAGTTCGCGCTGCTCGGCGTTTCAGCCCTGCTGGTCGTTGCCCTGCTGGCCTGGCCGCAGTTCACGGAACGCAGCGGCGACCTGCCCATCGACTTCGCCGATGTCGATGTAGGCGCACCGACCTCGACCATGTCGAATGCCCGGTTCATCAGCGGCGGAGCCCATGCCTTCAACATCACTGCCGATGAGGTGGTTCAGGATGCCGAGTCACCGGAACTGGTGCATCTGACCAATATCTCCGGCGACACCACCACCGATGACGGCGCCTGGTTCTCCCTTTCGGCCCTGAACGGGAACTACGACCGGGAGGCACAGCGACTGGTACTGAATGGCGATGTGGCGCTGTTCACGGACAGCGGCAACGAACTGCACAGCACCAATGCGACGTTCGAACTGGCACAGGGTCGCATCACGGGCGGTGACCCCGTGACCGGCCACGGCCCCTACGGGCGCATCACTGCGGACCGCTTCGAGGTCGCAGGCAACGGCCAGACCATCCGCTTCAGGGGTGGTGTCAAGCTGGTGGTCGAAACCGGTTCCGGGGGCCTCTGATGGATTGGACAACGAAAATGCGGCTTCCGGGCATCATCGCGACCGTGCTGCTGACCCTCGCCATGCTCTCGCCCGTCAGTGCGCAGCAGGGGCTGGGCGGCGATCCGAACGCCCCGATCGAGATCCAGGCGGACAATCTGGAGGTCTATCGGGACAAGCAACTGGCTGTCTTCATCGGCAATGTCGATGCGCAGCAGGGCCGCATGAACCTGAAGACCGACGAGCTTCACGTCAGCTACCGCGAAGGTGGCGCAGACAGTGAAGGTGCCGCGGTCGGCGGGCGTATCTCCCGTCTGGAGGCCCGGGGCAATGTCCGCGTCTCGACGGAGAAGGAAAGCGCCACCGGCGATCAGGGCGTCTATGACATCGACAGCGCCACCATCGTGCTGGAGGGCGGTGTGCGCCTGTTCCAGAACCGCAACGTGCTTGCCGGACAGCGGCTGGTCATGAATCTGGAAACGGGGGTCACGCGTCTGGATGGGGCACCGGGAACGGGACGGGTGAAGGGCATTTTCCAGCCCCAGCGCTCGGATGCCACTGAATGACGGACGTGACCGACATGACCGAAACGGCGGAAGGCGCGACACCGCGCCTGGTGCACGAGAATACCGGCCTCTCGGCGCGGAAGCTCGGCAAGCGCTACAAGAAGCGCCCCGTGCTGCGCGATGTCTCGCTGTCGGTGCAGCGTGGGGAGGCGGTGGGCCTGCTTGGCCCCAACGGTGCGGGCAAGACGACCTGTTTCTACATCATCACCGGGCTGATCAAGGCGGACTTCGGCCAGATCATGCTGGATGGCCACGATATCACCAGCCTGCCGATGTACCGGCGCGCCCGACTGGGTGTCGGCTATCTGCCGCAGGAAGCCTCCATCTTCCGGGGCATGACCGTCGAGCGGAACATCCGCGCCGTGCTGGAAGTTACCGAGAGCGAGCGGGAGATGCGGGAGCAGATGCTGGAGGATCTGCTGGCCGAATTCTCCCTGACCCACCTGCGGCGCGCCTCCGCCATGGCGCTTTCCGGTGGCGAGCGGCGACGCGTCGAGATCGCGCGCGCGCTGGCGAGCCGCCCGTCCTTCATGCTGCTGGACGAGCCACTGGCAGGCATCGACCCCATCGCGGTCGGAGAGATTCGCGATCTGGTCTTTCATCTGAAGGATCGCGGACTGGGCGTGCTGATCACCGACCACAATGTCCGCGAGACCCTGGACCTGATCGACCGCGCCTACATCCTGCATGACGGTCGGGTGCTGATGGAGGGTTCGCCCGACGATATCGTGAACCATGATGACGTGCGCCGGGTGTATCTCGGCGACCGTTTCCGGATGTAGGGCGCGCAGCATGGCCATCGGACCCCGTCTGGAGCTTCGGCAAAGCCAGAATCTGGTCATGACTCCGCAGTTGCAGCAGGCCATCAAGCTGCTGCAACTGAACAACATCGAACTGACCTCCTTCGTCGAGCAGGAGCTGGAGCGCAATCCGCTGCTGGAGGAACGGGAGAGGGATGACCGGCCCGATCAGCCGGAACCTGAAGCCCGCGCCGAAACCAGCGACGACGGATTTGGTGACGAGCCGGTCGCGGAAATCTCGATCACGGCCGAGAACGGCGGTGGCGCGGAGGCCGAACAGGCATTCGATGCGGATCGCGAGAGTATCAGTGGCGAGGACAGTGCCGCCGACCGCATGGGCGAAACCTCCGGTACGGGCGGTGATTCCGGGGATACCGGCGGCAGTCTGGGCCAGATGGGCGGCGGCGGCTCGTCGCGCTTCGAGGATATGGACCTGAGCCTGGAGAATACCCTGGGCGAGGAAGTCAGCATGCGGGAATCGCTGATGACCCAGCTTGGCCTCGCCGTGAATGACGATATTCAGCGGATGGTGGGCTCGGCGATCATCGATTCCATCGACCCGGACGGCTATTTCCGGGAAGACATCGACGAGATGGCGGAACGCCTGGGCTGCGAGAGCACGCTGGTGGAAGACATGCTTCAGGTCGTGCAGGGCTTCGAGCCCACCGGTATCGGCGCGCGCAACCTGTCGGAGTGCCTGGCACTGCAGTTGATCGAGCAGGATCGCTATGACCCCGCGATGGCGAAACTGGTCGCCCGGCTGGAACTGCTCGGGCGTCAGGACTATCCGGCGCTGATGCGGGAATGCGAGGTCGATGAGGAGGATCTGGCCGAAATGGTCAGCGAGATCCGCCGACTGGATCCGCGTCCGGGCAGCAGTTTCGACCATGATGATTCGCAGACAGCCGTGCCCGATGTGCTGCTGCGCCAGAAGCCGGATGGCGGCTGGTCGATCGAGCTGAACAGCGAGACCCTGCCCCGCGTGCTGGTCAACAACCGCTATTGCGCCGAAGTCAGCCGCACCACCAAGAAGGCCGAGGACAAGACCTATCTGAGCGAGTGCCTCAACACGGCCAACTGGCTGGTGAAGTCGCTGGACCAGCGGGCCAACACGATCATGAAGGTGGCAACGGAACTGGTTCGCCAGCAGGACGGGTTCTTCGCCCTGGGGGTGCAGTACCTGCGTCCGCTGAACCTGAAGACCATCGCCGACGCCATCGGCATGCACGAAAGCACCGTCAGCCGCGTCACCGCCAACAAGTACATCGGCACCCCGCGCGGCATCTTCGAGATGAAGTACTTCTTCACTGCCGCGATCCCGTCGAACCGGGGGGGAGATTCGCATTCCGCCGAATCCGTGCGCATGCGGATCCGGGACCTGATCGGGGAGGAAGACCCCAGGAAGATCCTCTCCGATGACCGCATCGTCGAAATCCTCAAGGAAGAAGGAATCGACATTGCCCGCCGGACGGTCGCAAAATACCGCGAAGCCCTGCGTATTCCGTCGTCAGTGCAAAGGCGACGGCAGAAACGGCTGCAAATGTCGATGGCCCGTTGAGCGGCTTCGGCTCCGGTCGCGGGTTGTCCCGACGGGACCGGATTTCAGCGGGTTGACTCGGTTTGGGGGCCTACCTATGGTCCGCGCCGCTTTGCAGCACCGCCGGGTTTCGGGGCGTCGGTAGGGCGGTACAGAAGAGGCATCATGAAAATCACCATTGAAGGCAAGCAGATCGATCTGGGTGACGCGCTGAGGCAGCGCGCGGAAGAACGGATCGTGGATGCGGTAGGCAAGTATTTCGGCGATGGCATCGACGGTTCCATCACCTTTTCCCGCAACGGCCAGATGATACAGGCTGATTGTGCCGTCCATATCGGGCACGACATCTTTCTGAAGAGCCAGGGCAGCGACAGCGACGCGCACGGCGCCTTCGATCTGGCCGCGGAGCGGATCGAGAAGCAGTTGCGCCGCTACAAGCGTCGCCTGAAGGACCATCACGCCCGACAGAAGCAGGATGGTCTTGCCAATCTGATGGCGCAGGACTACACCCTCGCCAGCGACGACAACGAGACCGAGACCGATGATCTGGAGACTGGAGGTGCCGACGCGCATCCCGTCATCATCGCCGAGACGACGGCCACCGTGCCCTCCTGTACGGTCAGTGATGCGGTGATGCGGCTGGACCTTGCGAACCAGTCGGCACTGATGTTCAGGAACCTGGGCAACGACCGACTGAATGTCGTCTATCGCCGTAGCGATGGACATATCGGCTGGATTGATCCGGCCAAGGCCTGATCCGCACCCCCTGGAAGGGGCGGTCTGCAATCCGGACCAAGAAACGAAACAGGTGCAGTAGTGGAAATTCATGACCTCCTGAACCCGGCATCCGTTGTCTTCGGCCTGAAGGCCGGAAGCAAGAAGCAGGTGTTGCAGGAACTGGCCCGGATCGCCGCGGCACAGGTGGGACTGCACGAACGTGTGGTCTTCGATGTGCTGCTGGAACGGGAACGGCTGGGCAGCACCGGTGTTGGTGAGGGCGTGGCCATTCCACATGGCCGGATCGCCGATCTGAACGGCCTGAGCGGGGTGTTTGCCCTGCTGAAGCAGCCGGTCGATTTCGACTCGCTGGACGGCCGCCCCGTCGATCTCGTGTTCCTGCTGCTGGCACCACAGTCCGCAGGCGCCGATCACCTGAAGGCCCTGTCGCGGATCTCACGCCTGCTGCGTGACCGGGACACGCGTGACAAGCTTCGCGGCGCGCGCAGTGATGACGCCCTCTTCGCGCTTCTGACCACAGGTTCGGCGTCGGAGGCGGCCTGACCGGTTCCGTGACCGGCCCAACTGACAGGGGAACCTGCTGATGCTGCGCTGGGGTCTCGTCGCGATTATCGCCGTCCTGCTGACTGCCACGGTCCTGATGTTCATCGACCGTTTCAGCCACGATGATCCAGCAGCCGTTCCCCTGGCGGCCACACCGCAGGCGGCACCCGACAATACCTCCGCCAGCCCGCCGCCCGATACTTCCGCCCCCGCCGCCGCCATGCCGCTGCGCACAGGGCCGGAGCCTGCGGCACCTGCGCGACCGGTCGGGACCGTTACGCCCGCCCGGACCACCTCGCCCGCGCCCGCGCCTGTGCAGACGGCACCTCCGTCACCCGCCGAGACACCCCGCCAGACCGTGGCCCAGTTCGCGGAACGCCCCGCGCCGCCGAAACCGGTGGTTCGGGAACAGCAACCGAAGCTGGAGCCGGCGCGGCAGTCCGCACAGCCGGACTCCTTCAGTCTGGGCAGTCCCGTGGACTGTACGCTCGGCAAGGACTGTTTCATCCAGCAGTATATGGACGTTGATCCCGGCCCCGGGGCACAGGACTTCACGTGCGGCCATCTGAGCTACCAGAACCACAGTGGCACCGATTTCCGTGTCCCCAACCTGAAGGCCATGCGCGACGGCATTCCGGTCGTTGCGGCACGGGACGGCGTGGTGCGCGCGTTGCGCGATGGCATGGCGGACGTGAACGTGACGACCCTGCCGGCAGGCGCTGTCGATGGCCGTGAGTGCGGCAATGCCGTTGTGCTGACGCACGAGAATGGCTGGGAAACCCAATACTGCCACCTGCAGAAGGGATCCGTCTCCGTCGGCAAGGGCCAGATCGTGCGCGCGGGTGACCGGCTTGGGCTGATCGGCATGTCGGGCAAGGCACAGTTTCCCCACGTGCACCTCAGCGTGCGCAAGGACGGCCAGAAGATCGATCCCTTCCGCGGCGTTGATCCGCAGGTGGCCTGCGGTGGTGATTACCGTCCGCTCTGGGACACGGCAGGCGGGCAGCAGATCACCTATCAGGCTGGCGGCATTCTCGATCTCGGGATGATCGACCGGCAACTGACAAAGGAGGAGGCGGAGAGCGGCGACAGTTCCGCCACAACGCTCGACCGCAACGGGCAGGCGCTGGTGGCCTGGTACATTGTCTTCGGCATTCAAGAGGGTGATGTCATGAGCATCGGCATTACCGCACCCGACGGCAATCGCGTCTTCGCCCAGACCCTCAATCCGCATCCGAAGGATCAGGCGCAGTACTTCGCCTTTGGCGGTCGTCGCACACCGCCTGGCGGATTTCAGCCCGGCATCTATCGCGCCGAGGTGCGGATGGTCCGCGATGGCAGACTGCATGACCGGCGCGAGATTTCCGTCACCCTGCGCTGAGAACCGGTTCAGGCAGGTGAGGCTGCCCGCGGCGGCACCAGGATGATCAGCCCGCCGATCAGGACCAGCACCGCCAGACAGCCAAAGGCCAGGGCGTAACCGCTGAACGCCAGCAGCAGGCTGAATGCGGCCGGCCCCACGACCAGCCCGAAATAGGTGAAGAAGACCGTCGCCGCGGTGGCGGACGCGATCTGCGCCTCCGGCACCTGTCGCGCGACCTCCGCCAGATAGACGCCGTTCCATCCGGCGGCCCCGGCGCCGCAGAAGACGGCCAGTACCAGCACCAGCCAATAGGGTGTCCCCGCATCGACCGTCGCCAGCACCGTGACCGACACCGCCGTGACGATGCCGAAGCTGGCCAGTATGAGGCGCGACTGTCCCAGCCGGTCATTGAGCCATCCCGCGATCATGCGCACGGTGAAACTGCTGATCTGCATGGCGGAGAAGGCCGCACCTGCCGCGACCAGCGACATGGCCGCCCGCTCGGTCAGGAAGATCACCAGAAAGGTTCCCAGGATCATCTGACCGGCACCATAGGTGAAGGACATCAGGGCGATGCGGACCAGCATCGGGTGACCGCGGACCACGGCAATCGGGACCAGATCGGCCAGACGCATCGGGGCGCGGGCGGGGGCACCGGCGATGACATCCAGGTCCAGACGCGAACGCCAGGGCTGCGCCACGACAGCGGTCAGGAACCCGATCCCGATGATGACCGACAGGGCGGCCTGCCAGCCGTGTTCCGCCTCGACCAGCGGGATCAGGACACCGACTAGCGCACCACCTGCCGGTACACCGGACTGCTTGATGGAGAAGATCAGGCTGCGCCGGGCCGGATGCGTGTGCCGTGACAGCAGATACGAACCGCCGGGCGCATTCGGGCCGTATCCGATACCGATGAAGACAGCGGCCAGCAGCGCCAGCGCGGGCACCCCCGCAAACAGCACCGCAAGCGCCAGACTGGACAGCAGCACACCGGCCTGGATCAGCCGCACCGGGCCATGGCGGGTCAGCAGGAAGGCCGCGACGGAGGTGCCGAACATGGCACCGGCAAAGGTCAGGGCACCGAAGATGCCCAGCCCGGATTCGTCCAGGCCCAGTCCGGGTGGCAGTGCGGGTGCAACGACTGCGGTTGCGCTGAACATGGCCGCCGCAACGATCTGCAGCCCCAGGGTCGCGCCAAGCGCGGTCGCCGGGCGTCGCTGGTAGGTCGGGCGGGCCGGATCACTCACGCAGCATCACGCTGCCGCACAATCTCTTCCTCGAAATCCGGCAGCCGGTCCTTGCCGAAGTACATCTCGGAACCGGCGAAGAAGGTCGGACTGCCGAAATTTCCGCGATCGGCCGATGCGCTGGTGTTCTCCATCAGCTTGTCCTTGATCGACTGTTCCTGGGTGGCGGCAGCAATTGCAGCGCCATCGAGACCGGCCTTGTCCAGGGCGGCGACCATCACCGACGGGTCATCCATCTTCTGCCCGTCCTCCCACATCGCACGGAATACCGCGTCGATGTAGGCCGGCCCGAAACCATCGCGTTGCGCCACCAGTGCGCCCCGCATGATGGCCACCGTGTTTACCGGAAAATGCGGGTTCATCGTGAAGCGGTCGAGGGCATGGCGGCGGATGAAACGCTGCATCTCAAGCTGCCCGTACTCGCTCTTGTTCCGCACGCCCTTGTTCCATTCCATCGGCGACTTGTTGCCGGTGAGCTTGAACAGGCCACCCAGCAGTACCGGCACATGGACAATCGGCACCCCCGTGCGTTCCGTTATCCCGGGAAGCACGCAGTGCGCCAGATAGGCGTTGGGACTGCCGAAATCGAAATGAAACTCTGCCGCAGGCATGGCTACCTCCCCCACCGGTCGCTCGTGAACTTGACGTTCACGTTCATCCTGCCGCGCAGCTTCACCCCTCGCGCCAGCGTGCGTCAATGATGCTTCGCCGCATGGCAGGGGCAAACCTGTCGCAAAGACACATTCCGATGCCGCGTTCGTCTGGAAATTGCCGCATTCGCCCTCTATGTTGCGCACATGCTCAGGAACAGCCTCATATCCGCGGCGCTGCTTGCCGCACTGGTCGCATTCTCCGGCGTACTGCCCGGCGATGCCCACGCCCAGGCCGCACCGCAGAAGATCGGTGACTATCGCGACTGGTCCGCCTGGATCTATCGCGATGGCGAACAGCAGATCTGTTTCGTCACCTCCTCGCCGAAGACAACCCTGCCGAAGGGTGTGAACCGTGGCGCGATCCGTTTCAACGTGGCCCACCGTCCGACGGACGGGGTGGAGAACGAGATCAGCATGATCGTCGGCTATCCCTTCGCCCCGAACCGGGAGGCCGTGGCCAGGATCGGCAGCACGGAGATCGGCATGCAGACCGACGGCGAACGCGCCTGGTCGCTGGACCCGCGCGATGACAGCCAGATGGTCTCCGCCATGAAGGCCGGGCTGGACATGGTGATCACCGGCTTTTCCAAGCGTGGCACCAAGACCACCGACACCTATTCCCTGCTCGGCTTCACCGCCGCCATGAACGCCATAGACAAGGCTTGCCCGTGACCGATCTCGCCATCCAGCCGGAAGTGCGCGCGACCGACCGTCCCTTTGCGGCGGGGTTCGACGGTCGGGTCAACCTGATCGGCCTCAACCGCCAGGAGATGGCTGACGCCCTGCTGGATGCGGGGGAGCGCCCGGACAAGGTCAGGATGCGGGCGGGACAGCTTTTCCACTGGATCTACGAGCGTGGTGCGCGCGACTTCGACGCCATGACCTCAATCTCCAAGGCCTGGCGCGCCGATCTGGCAGACCGCTTCGTTGTCGGACGCCCCGACATCAGCGTGGCCCAGCAGTCCAGCGACGGCACCCGCAAGTGGCTGATGCGGTTTCCCGACGGGCATGAGGCTGAGGCCGTGCATATTCCGGAGGCTGATCGCGGCGCGCTCTGTGTCTCCAGCCAGGTCGGCTGCACGCTGACCTGCAGTTTTTGCCACACCGGCACCCAGAAGCTGGTGCGCAACCTGACACCGGGGGAGATCGTCGTGCAGGTGATGATCGCCCGTGATGCGCTGGCCGAATGGCCCAGCCCCCGCGACGGCAACCGCCAGCTCTCCAACATCGTCATGATGGGGATGGGGGAGCCACTGCTGAACTACGAAAATGTCTCAAAGGCGCTGAAGATCGTCATGGACGAGCGCGGGATTGCCATTTCCAAGCGGCGGATCACGCTCTCGACCTCCGGTGTCGTGCCGATCATGAAACGCTGCGGCGAAGACCTGCAGGTCAACCTCGCCGTTTCCCTGCACGCCGTGAACGACGAACTGCGCGACGTGCTGGTGCCGATCAACCGCAAGCATCCGCTGAAGGAACTGATCCAGGCCTGCCGCGACTACCCGGCGGCCAACAATGCCCGGCGCATCACTTTCGAATATGTGATGCTGGACGGCATCAACGACAGCCCGGCGGAGGCGCGGGAGCTGGTCCGGCTGATCAGCGGCATTCCCGCCAAGGTGAACCTGATCCCGTTCAACCCGTGGCCCGGCGTTGCCTATTCCTGCTCCAGCCCGAAGGCGATCCGCAAGTTCGCCGAGATCGTCAACGATGCGGGCTATTCCAGCCCGGTGCGGATGCCGCGCGGGCGGGACATCATGGCCGCCTGCGGTCAGCTCAAGACGGAGAGCGAGCGCGGACGCCGGGAGAAGACCGGAACCGCCGCAGCACAATGACGGTGCGCACGGACATCTCCGACCCGGATGTTCGCGCCGCCTTCGAAGCCTTCCCCGACGCGTTTCACCAGCCGCTGCGCGACCTGCGCCAGCTCATCCTGGAAACGGCGAAGGAGGATCCGCGCGTCGGCATCCTTCGGGAAACCCTGAAATGGGGGCAGCCGTCGTGGCTGCCCGCGCGTCCGCGCGTCGGCACGACCATCCGCCTTGGCACCGACCGCCCGGGGGAGCATCTGGCGCTGTTCTTTCATTGCCAGACCAGCGTCATCCGCGACTTCCGCAATGGTCCCGGCAGGGACCTGCGCTTCGACGGCAATCGCGCCATCCTGCTGGACCCGGACAGTCCCCTGCCCCGCGATCTGCTGCGCCTGCCCATCCGCCACGCGCTGACCTATCACCTGAAACCGGTGAAGACGCCGAAGGTCGATCAGTCGGAGCACCAGACCGCAAGTTCATAGCCATCCGGGTCGGTGAACTGGAACCGTCGCCCGCCGGGAAAGGCGAATTCCGGTTTCACGATGGTTCCGCCGGCATCCGTCACCTGCTTCGCGACAGACTTCAGGTCGTCGCTGTAGAGCACGATCAGCGGCCCGCCGACTGCCACTGTCTCACCGACGGCAAACCCGCCCTTCATGCTGCCGTCAGTGAACTCGCAATAGCTGTCGCCATAGTCCGTGAAGCGCCACCCGAAGGCGGCGGCGTAGAATGCCTTCGTCCGGGCCATGTCCGACACGTTGAACTCGACGTAATTGATGGCGACCGGGGCGCTTGCCGGCATGATCTCTCTCCTGCTCTCGACGAAATGGAACATAAAAGGAACATTTGTCGATGACAATGGCTGAAACCCCGCTCGCTTGACCGCAGGACGCACCAGTGCACGAATGCGGCAAGCGGCGCGAAGAAACCGCCTGTCAGCAAGGTCGGAGGGATGGGGATCACCATGGGCTATGTCACGCATCTGGAATGCAGCGCGACCGGGGAGAAATTCGACCCCAACACGGTTCACAACCTGTCCCCCGCGGGCAAGCCATTGCTGGTCCGCTATGACCTGGAGCGCATGCGGGCGGAGCTGGACCGTGACGCCCAGACGCTCGGGCCGGACGGGCTGTGGAGCTACGCCGCGCTGCTGCCGGTCGATGACCCGGCCCATCGGGTCAGCCTGGGCGAGATCGCGACCCCGCTGCTGCCCCTGCCACGTACCGGCGCCCGTCTCAATGCCGCGCGGCTCTGGACCAAGGACGAGGGGCGGCTGCCCACCGGATCGTTCAAGGCACGCGGCATGGCGCTGGCCGTCTCCATGGCGAAGCGCTTCGGCCTGACCAGGCTGGCGATCCCGACCAATGGCAACGCCGGTGCGGCCATGGCTGCCTATGGCCGGGCGGCGGGGATGGAAGTCTTCGTCTTCTGCCCGGAGGAAACCCCGGACGTGAACGTGCGGGAAATCGCACTGCAGGGGGCAAAGGTCTGGCGGGTGAACGGCCAGATCGACCAGTGCGGCGCGATTGTCCGTGACGGCAAGGAGCGGATGGGCTGGTTCGATGTCTCGACCCTGAAGGAGCCCTACCGGATCGAAGGCAAGAAGACGATGGGACTGGAACTGGCGGAACAGCTCGGCTGGAACGTGCCGGACGCCATCCTCTACCCGACGGGGGGTGGCACGGGCCTGATCGGCATGTGGAAAGCCTTCGATGAATTGGAGGCGCTGGGCTGGATCGGCCCGAAACGCCCGAAGATGATCGCCGTGCAGGCCACCGGCTGCGCGCCCATCGTGCGCGCCTGGCAGGAGGGAACGGAGCACGCGACCCGCTGGGAGAACGCGGCGACAGTGGCCAGCGGCATTCGCGTACCGCAGGCGGTGGGCGATTTCCTGATCCTGCGCGCGGTCCGCGACAGCGGCGGCTTCGCCATCGCCGTGGACGACGATGCGATCATGGCGGCGCAGGCGGATGCCGCGCGCGATGACGGTGTCCTGCTGGGGCCGGAAGGGGCGGCCACGCTGGCCGCTTGGCGGGCGGCGGTCGGGAACGGGCAGCTGGATCCGAAGGCCCACACGGTGCTGTTCAACTGCGGCACACCGCTGAAATACCCCATGCCACCCGTCAGCCGTTCCCTGAACCTGGATGCCATCGACTGGGACGCTATAGCCAGCGCCTGAAACATACCCCATATGAGATTGCATGGCGGCGGGCTAACATGTTCTGCTGATGGGGAACACACGGGGAGAAGCTGTTTCATGGATCTGGCGCTGAAGGGGAAGACCGTTCTGATAACGGGCGGTTCGCGGGGGATAGGCTTTGCCTGTGCGGAAGTATTCGCGCAGGAGGGCGCGCATGTGCACCTGGTATCTGTCGATCCGGGCCGCCTGAAACATGCCGCCGACATCCTCACCCAGACCTATCACTGCAAGGTTGACACGACAGCCGTGGACCTGTCGGACCCTGCCTCCGTGGCCAAGGTCGCGGCGGATTGCCCGGAACCCGACATCCTGATCAACAATGCCGGGGCCATTCCCGGCGGTGACCTGCAGGCGGTGACCGAAGACCGCTGGCGCGAGGCCTGGGACCTGAAGGTCTTCGGCTTCATCAACATGACCCGCGACTACTACGCCCGCTTCAAGGCCCGCGGCTTTGGCACGATCGTCAACGTCATCGGCATGGCGGGGGAGAAGATGGACGCGGTCTATATCGCCGGGTCGACCGGCAATGCCTCCCTGATGGCCTTCACGAAGGCCATGGGCGGGGCCAGCTCGGCGGACAATATCCGCGTCGTTGGCGTCAATCCCGGTGCCATCCTGACCGACCGCATCATCGCCCGCTTCCGCGACACGGCGGAGGCGAAGCTGGGCGACCCGGAACGCTGGGAAGAACTGATGAAGAACCTGCCGCTGGGCCGCGCGGGCACGCCACGGGAAGTCGCCGATACGGTGGCCTTCCTGGCATCCGACCGCGCGAGCTACATCAGCGGCACCATCGTGACCGTCGACTGCGGTCACGCAAACCGAAACACCCTTTTTTGAGCCGGAGACCCTGACATGAAGTTTGGCGTTGGCGCACGTGCCCTCAGAACCGAAGACCAGGACCTGCTGCGGGGCCTGGGCAAGTACACCGATGATGCACAGGTGGAGGGCGCCCTGCGCGGCTTCGTCTTCCGCTCCACCGTGGCCCACGGCATCATCACCAAACTGGATGTCTCCGCCGCGCGCCAGGCCCCCGGCGTGGTCGAGATCCTGACCCGCGACGAGCTGGCGGCCGACAAGGTCGGCAACCTGCTCTGCCTCACCGGCATCAAGAACGAGGACGGGTCCGATCATCCGCGCCCGCCGCGCACGATTCTGGCCACCGACAAGGTCCGCCATGTGGGCGAGCCGGTCGCCTTCATCGTCGCCGAGACACTGGCTCAGGCGCGGGATGCCGCCGACCTGATCGAGCTGGATATCGATGACCTGCCGGTGGCAACCGACACCTACGAGGCGGCGCAGCCCGGCGCGAATCCGGTCTGGGACGACATTCCCGACAATGTCGTGTTCCGTTATGGCAAGGGCGACAAGGACGCCGTCGATGCCGCCTTCGAAAAGGCGGACCGGGTGACGCAGATCCGGCTGATCAACAACCGCCTCGTCTCCAATCCCATGGAGCCCCGCGCGGCCGCCGTGTCCTATGACGAGGCGACGGAGCGTTTCACGGTCTTCATCCCCAGCCAGGGTCCGGCGATGCACTTGCAGATGCTGTCGGGCATGCTGTCGATCCCGATGGAGAAGCTGCGGATGCTGACCGGCAATGTCGGCGGCGGCTTCGGCACGCGGGCGTTCCTCTATCCGGAATCCTGCTTGACGCTCTGGGCGGCGAAGCGGCTGAAGCGTCCTGTGCGCTGGACCGGCGAGCGCTCCGAGATCTTCCTGTCCGACAGCCATGGCCGTGACAATGTCACCATCGCGGAACTGGCCATGGACGAGGACGGCCATTTCCAGGCGATCCGGGCCACGACCTATGCCGCCATGGGCGCCTATCTGGCGAACTTCGGCCCCTTCATCCCGACCGATGCCTGTGCGGGCATGTACACCGGCCTCTACAAGATCCCGCTCTGCCGGCTGACGGTGCTCGGCGTCATGACCAACACGGTGCCGACGGACGCCTATCGCGGTGCGGGGCGACCGGAAGCGGCCTACATGATCGAGCGGCTGGTGGACCGGGTGGCGACGGAGATGGGGCTGACCCCTGACGAGATCCGCCGCCGCAACTTCCCCACCCCGGAGGAGATGCCGCACACGATGGGGCTGGGCGACGTCATCGACTCGGGCGAGTTCACGGCCTGCATGGAAGACGCCATGAAGGCCGCCGACTGGGACGGCTTCGACGCAAGGCGCAAGCAGTCGGAGGCCGCGGGCAAGCTGCGGGGCATCGGCCTCGCCACCTATGTCGAACGCTGCGGCGGCGGCAATGGCATCCCGGCGAAGCTGGCCTTCGACGCCGACGCAGGCAAGGTGCGTATCCTGTCCGGCGCCATGGACAGCGGCCAGGGCCACACCGTTTCCTACAAGCAGATCCTGTCGGAGAAGTTCGGCATCGATGCCGACGACATCCTGGTGGTGCAGGGCGATACCGACCTGACCCCGCCGGGCTTCACCGGTGGCTCCAAGTCGATCCCCGTGGGTGGCGCATCCATCCTGGGTGCCGCCGACAAGACGCTGGAAAAGGGCCGCAAGATCGCGGCACAGATCCTGGAAACGGCTGAGGTGGACATCGAGTATGCCAATGGCCGCTTCACCGTGGCCGGCACCGACCGTGGCATCGACCTGTTCGAGCTGGCGAAGCAGGCACAGGACCCCGCCAACCTGCCGGAAGGCGAGGAGCCGGGCATCGACAGCGAGCATGATCACACCAACACGGCCCCGACCTTCCCCAACGGCTGCCATATCTGCGAGCTGGAGGTCGATGCGGCAACCGGGACCGTGGAGATCCAGAACTACACGGTGGTGGACGACTTCGGCGTGACGCTGAACCCGATGCTGCTGGAGGGCCAGGTGCATGGCGGTATCGTGCAGGGACTGGGTCAGGCCTGGACGGAGCATACCGTGTTCGATCCGGACTCCGGCCAGCTTCTGTCGGGCAGCCTGATGGACTATCAGATGCCCCGCGCGGCGGAGATGCCGAATGTCAACTTCATCACCCGCAATGTGCGCTGCACGACCAACCCGCTGGGCGTGAAGGGTGCAGGTGAGGCCGGAGCCATCGGTGCCCCGCCCGCCTTCGTCAATGCCGTGCTGAACGCCGTGCGGTCGGCCCGGCCGGAGGTGGAACATCTGGACATGCCGCTGACCCCGCTGCGCGTCTGGCACGCCCTGAACGACTGACGACAGCCAGGCGATGACCGAGGAACGGGCCAAGATCGCGGTCGTTGTCCGCGATGATCTGGAGGTATGGCAGAAGCTGAATGTGGTGGCCTTCCTCGCCTCCGGCATCGCCGCGGCGCATCCGGAGACCATCGGTCAGCCCTATGCCGATGCCGACGGACGTGCCTATACCGCGATCTTCGGTCTGCCGGTGCTGATCTACGGAGCGGCGGGCGAGAAGCTGGGGCGCGCGCTCAATCGCGCCAATGAGCGGGGCCTGACAGTCGGTGTCTATGACCGGGGCATGTTCGCCACCGGCAATGACACCGACAATCGCGCTGTCGTCTCAGCCAGGCCGACCGGGGACCTGGATCTGGTCGGCATCGCCGTCCACGGCGGCGCCAAGGAAGTCGACAAGGCGCTGAAGGGACTGAAGTTTCACCCCTGAGGCCAGTCGCGACGACTCAGAACTCCACCCCGATCTGTGCCTTCACCCCGTCGCGGAACGGATGTTTCAGCAGGGTCATCTCGGTGGCCAGATCCGCGATCGCCAGCAGTTCCTCCTTCGCGTTGCGGCCCGTGATGACCACATGGGTCATCTCCGGCTTCTCGGTGGTCAGGAACTCCACGATCTCCGCCACGGGAATGTAGTCGTAACGCAGGGCGATGTTCAGTTCGTCCAGCAGCACCATGTGCACCTCAGGATCGCGGATCAGTTCCTTGGCCCGCTCCCAGGCCCTGCGGGCGTTGGCGATGTCGCGCTCCCGGTCCTGGGTCTCCCAGGTGAAACCTTCGCCCATGGTGTCGAAGGTGCAGATGTCGCCGAACCGTTCCTCGATCAGGCGGCGTTCACCGGTTTCCATGCCGCCCTTGATGAACTGCACCACAGCGCAGCGCATGCCATGCGCGATGCAGCGGAAGATCATGCCGAAGGCCGCCGTGGACTTGCCCTTGCCCTTGCCGGTATGGACGACAATCAGCCCCTTCTCCCCCGTCTTGGCCGCCATGATCTTGTCGCGCGCGGCCTTCTTGCGCGCCATCTTCTCGCTGTGGCGTGCGTTGACTTCCTGTTCCTCGGTCATGCTGTCGTCTCCTCTGCCTCGGCCCCGCCATTCCCGCGAATGGCATCCAGTCGTGAGCGTACATCGTTGGCGCGCGGGTGCCACATGCCCCGGTCCACGGCCTCCTGCATCCGGTCGGCGATCTCCCGCAGCGCCGGACGGTTGTTGTCCTCCAGGAACGTCCTGACCTCGTCATCCGCCAGATAGGCGCGCCAGAGCAGGTCGAAGTGGTGATCGCGCACGGCATTGGTCGTGGCGGCGAAGGCGAACAGATAGTCCACCGTCGCAGCGATCTCGAAAGCGCCCTTGTAGCCATGGCGCATGACCCCTTCGAGCCACTTCGGATTGACGGCGCGGGAGCGGACGACGCGTCCGATCTCCTCCTCCAGCGTGCGGATCACCGGGCGTTCGGGGCGGGAGTGGTCGTTGTGATAGACCGTCGGCGCGGCCCCCCTCAGATGCTCGACCGTCGCGCTCAGACCGCCCTCGAACTGGTAATAGTCGTCCGAGTCCAGCAGGTCGTGTTCGCGGTTGTCCTGGTTCTGCACCACCGCCTCCACCTGCGACAGGCGCGTGCGCATCTGGTCCGCCGCGCCCTGCCCGGCGATACCGGCACCATAGGCATGGCTGCCCCAGGCAATGAAGGCGTCGGCCAGATCACCGCGCCCTTCCCAGAGCCGTTCGTCGATCATGGCCTGAAGGCCCGCACCATAGGCGCCGGGCCGCGCGCCGAATATCCGGAACCCGGCGCGGCGTTCCGCCTCCACCGTATCGATTCCGTCAGCCAGCAGGGCATCCCGGTCGCGCCCAAAGGCGGAGGCGAGCGGGTTCATGTCCTCCGGTTCCTGCTCCCGCATCACCGCCCGCACCGCTGAATCAAACAGCTCGATCTGGGTCGGAAAGGCGTCCCGGAAGAAGCCGGAGATACGCAGCGTCACATCCACCCTTGGCCGGTCGAGCACCGTGAGCGGCAGGATCTCGAACCCCGTGACCCGCCGCGAGGCCGGCTCCCACGTCGGGCGGCACCCCAGCAGCGCCAGCGCCTGCGCGATGTCGTCACCGCCCGTCCGCATGTTGGAGGTGCCCCAAGCGGTCAGCGCCATGACGCGCGGCCAGTCGCCATTGTCCTGCAGGTGTCGCTCGATCAGCCGGTTGGCCGACTTCCAGCCCAGCGTCCAGGCGGTCTGTGTCGGCATGGCGCGGCTGTCGATGGAGAAGAAATTGCGCCCGGTGGGCAGCGTGTCCGGCCGCCCCCGTGTGGGCGCGCCGGAAGGTCCGGGCGGAACGAAACGCCCCGACAGCCCGGTCAGCAGGCCGGAGAGCTCCGCCGGGCCACAATGGTCGAGATCCGGTGCCAGGCGTTCATGGATCGCCGCCAGGACTTCCGCGCTTGCCGGACCCGGCGGGGAAGTGGCTTCCGGCTGTTCAAGCAGGTTGATGGCCAGCAGTTCCAGACGCTCAAGCGTGTCGCCGACCGTGCGCCAGTTCTGTTCATCCACCGCCGCAAGCACCGCAGGCCGCGCGCCGTCCCACACCTCGCCCATGGTGCAGTCCAGCGGGTCGAAGCCCAGCCCGAGGTCATCTGCCATCGCCCGCAACAGCGACCCGTTGCCGGACCCGCTGCCGCCCCTTGGCACCCGTGCCAGCGCCAGCAGCAGATCCCGCCGCTGCCGCGCCACGGGGGAGACCCCGAAGATGTGCAGACCGTCGCGGATCTGCGCTTCCTTCAGCTCGCAGAGATAGTTGTCCAGCTTGGCGAAGGCCGCGTCCTCGTCATCATCGTCGGTGATCGACGCATCCGCGCCCAGATTCTCCGCCGCCACCAGCGACAGGATCTCCCGCCGCAGCAGGTCCAGCCGCCGCCGGTCCAGCCCGGCAGCGTCGTAGTACTCATCGACCAGTGCCTCCAGGTCCCGCAGCGCGCCATAGGTTTCAGCCCGGGTCATCGGCGGTGTCAGATGGTCGATGATGACGGCCTGCGCCCGGCGCTTGGCCTGCGTCCCCTCCCCCGGATCATTGACGATGAAGGGGTAGAGATGCGGCAGTGGCCCCAGCGCCACCTCCGGGAAGCAGGCATCGGACAGGGCCAGCGCCTTGCCCGGCAGCCACTCCAGATTGCCGTGCTTGCCCAGATGGACGACGGCCTGTGCGCCGAATGTTTCACGCAGCCAGAGATAGAACGCCAGATAGCCGTGCGGCGGCGGCAGGTCAGGGCTGTGATAGGTCTCCTTGGGGTCGATCTGGTAGCCACGGGCGGGCTGGATACCGACAACCACCTGGCCGAAGCTCAGGACAGACAGCACGAAGCCGCCCCGCGCCGGATCATGAAACGGATCGCTTTCCGGCGTGCCCCAGCGTTCGGTCACGGTCGTCCGGACCGCATCCGGCAGGGCCGCGAACCAGGTCGCATAGGCTTCTGTCGGCAGCACGACACCGCCGCTCCGGCTGGCCCGGTCGGTCAGCCAGTTGGTGGGTCCGGCCAGAATCCGTTCCATCAGCGCGGCACCGTCGCCGGGTGCGCCTTCGACCGAATAGCCCTCTTCTTCCAGCGCCCGCAGCACACTGATCGCGCTGGCCGGGGTGTCAAGACCGACGCCATTGGCCAGTCGCCCGTCCCGGTTGGGATAGTTCGCCAGCACCAGCGCCAGCTTGCGCTCGGGCGCGGAGGTGCGGCGCAACCTGATCCAGTTCGCGGCGAGCCGGGCGACGAAGGCAACCCGGTCCGGCACCGGTTCGGGACGCACGATGGCGCACTGCACCGCCGGATCGAACGACGCCTCCGCCTTGAAGGCGATGGCGCGGGTCAGGATACGGCCATCCACCTCCGGCAGGGCCACATGCATCGCCACATCGCGGGCACCCAGTCCCTGCATGGACTCCTGCCAGACCGCTGCCGTGCTGGCCCCTGAAACAAGTTGGAGCACCGGGCAGTCCGCCTGATCCAGTACCGTGCCGGGCATGGCAGCGGAGCCGTCAGCCTCCCCCGGCTTGCCGACCGCGAAGGCCGTCAGGTTCAGCACCACATCCGGCACTGCCTCCGCCATGACCGCGCTCAGGATGGCGTTGGAGCCTGCGTCCTTCAGGCTTGAAACGAAGACCGGAACGGCGGCCACGCCCTCCGCATCCAGTGCCGCAATCAGCGCATCGACCGGTGCCATGGCACCGCCCTGCACATTGGCGCGGTAGAAGGTGATCAGCGCGCGGGGGCGTGCATCCTCCGCCGGGGCGATGTCCGACAGCGACGGCGCATCCCGGCCCGGCCAGTAGAGTCCGGCGCGCAGCAGGGGCCGCGCCGGTTCCGGCAGTTCGCCGCCATCGAGGATCGCGCGGCAGGCGCGCAGGAAATTGCGGCTGTTGCCCGGCCCGCCCTCTGCCAGCCAGCCCCAGAGGGCGTCGCGCACCTCCGGCTCGATCGTGGAGACTGCGGCCAGATCGGCGTCCGGCTTCTCGTCCCCCGGAAGCGCCACGAGGGGGATGCCGTTCCGGCGACAGGTGCGGGCGATTTCCTCGATGGCGTAGGACCAGTAGCCGACGCCGCCGAGGAACCGGCCCACGACCAGCCTCGCCCCCGCGACGGTCTTCTCCGCATAGAGATCGACCGACATGGGATGTTTCAGGAATCCCAGCGCCGCCAGCCGCAGTCCGGGCGCTTCATCGCCCAGTTCGGCACGTGCCGTGGCCAGCGCCGCGATCTCGGTGTCCGCCGCAGTGAGAACCAGCACGTCCGCCGGTTCCTGCGCCAGATCGACGGCTTCCTCGCCGTCCTCGATCGCTCCCGGCTGGGCCTGAAGCAGATGCATGGCTCAGATGGCCGACTGCTGCAGTGCCCCGGTGATCCGCGCCTGATCCAGACCCTTCTCGCCGATCACGACCAGACGGGTGCAACGTGTTTCATCGGCGCGCCACGGGCGGTCGAAATAATGATCGATGCGCGGCCCCACGGCCTGGATCACCATGCGCATCGGCTTGCCCGAAACGGCAACGAAGCCCTTCAGGCGCAGCACGTTCTCTGCCGCCAGCATGGCCGAGACGCTGGCGGAGAAGGCCGCCGGGTCGGTGATCTGCGGCAGGTCCACATGGAAGCTGTCGAAATCATCGTGGTCATGATCAATCTCGCCCGCACGCTCGTGATGCGTCGGGCGGTTGGCGATGTCATCCTCCGCCCCGATCCCGAGACCGATGAGGGCCGAGGCAGGCAGCGCCCCCTGTATCGCCGAGACCACAGGCACACCGGCGCGGACGTCGGGACGAATGAATTCGCGCACGATGTCCAGCCCGCCATCGCCCAGCAGATCGGTCTTGTTGACGATGATCAGGTCGGCACAGCCAAGCTGATCCTCGAACAGTTCCGACATGGGGGTCTCGTGATCCAGGTTCTCGTCGGCCTGGCGCTGGGCGTCCAGCGCCGCCTCATCGTGGGCGAACCGTCCGGCGGCGACGGCGGCACCGTCAACCACGGTCACCACCCCGTCCACCGTCACGCGGGTACGGATGTCGGGCCAGTTGAAGGCTTTCACCAGCGGCTGCGGCAGGGCGAGGCCAGACGTCTCGATGACGATATGGTCGGGCGGATTGTCCCGGTCCAGCAGGGCCGTCATGGTCGGCACGAAGTCGTCGGCGACGGTGCAGCAGATACAGCCATTGGCCAGTTCCACCACATCATCCTCCGAGCAGGTTTCCTCCCCGCAGCCCTTCAGCACTTCGCCATCGACGCCAAGATCACCGAACTCGTTGATGATCAGGGCGATGCGCCGCCCCCCGGCGTTCTGCAGCAGGTGCCGGATCAGCGTGGTCTTGCCCGCGCCGAGGAAGCCCGTCACCACGGTCGCGGGAATCCGGGATGTCCCCAGCTTGTTTACCGTCTGTGTCATCAGTTGCCTTCCCCTTGTGCCGCATGATCCATGCGTTGCCAGATGTTGCCCGCAATCGCGCCCAGTACACACCAGAAGGCCGCGGCCATGGCCAGTGAGGCGGTGGCGAACTGCGCCGCCAGTTCCGGCGGCACGCCACTGCCGCCGCCATGATGCGGATGCGGCGCGCCGATCGCGTGCGGAATGATCAGGGCGATGATGCCGACGCCCATCAGCACCTGCCGGTCCGACAGGAAGATGAGCCAGAGTCCCAGTCCGGTCAGCACGACCGTCAGCAACCACCAGATCTGACGGGCCTGCACCTCCGCCGCCAGCATGCCCGGCAGTTCCGGCGGCAGACCGAGGCCCGGAGCCAGCGCGGTGGTGACAAAGCCTGCCGCGCCCCAGAGCACCCCCCGGCGCGCCGTCATGCGCCGCCCGCTGAAAGCGATCAGCGCGACCAGCACGAAGGCATAGCCCAGGCCGATCAGGACGGTCATCAGGGAGGTATAGAAGATGCGTTCAATGCTGTCCTCTGGCATCCAGCCGTCACCATGGTCATGTCCGCCATGGCCGCCCTCCGCAGGCGCGGCGGCACCATGGCCATTAGCTCCGTGGCCATCGGTTCCGTGGTCATGGGATCCATGGTCGTGGCTGCCGTGATCGTGCCCGTCACCATGTGCTGCAGGCGCGCCGCCGCCCTCAAAGGCCTCGGCGGCGACCACCAAAGGGACTGTGACCGCCTGCTGCAGCACAGCGGCGACAAGTCCGGCGAGCACCCCTGCAATCAGGGCGCACGCGAATATGCGCTTGAACATTCCGTATCAGCGATGATCGGTCAGTGACACGGCATCGCGAAGCTGTGGCGGCCATCATGCGCCGCATTGTGCAGGGTGTCCGACTGGGCCATGCCCGCCGCGAACACCAGGAACGTGCCGAGCAGCAGCGCCGTCACCACGGCAGGCAGCGCAGCCATGCGCACACCGGTCGAGCCAGCTTCTGCGGAATGATCCATCGTCTGGTTGAATTCGTTCATCGTCTTGTTCTCCCTGTCGCCCCGCCGGCGACCATAGCGGGTTTCAAACTTGCGGGCGGCAGGTTTCCTGGCTCACGTCTTGGGCGGCTGTCCGGCCTTCCCGGCCAATCGGGGCCAGTGGCATGTTCGAACATCCTCGACGCATACAGTTGCGGGGGCAGCCACGGACTTGGTCCCTGATGGGTACGCCGAACCGTGTTCCCTTTTCTCATCCGCCCTTCCCTTGTAGGTCAGACGGAACCGTCACGCAGGATCGACCTTACAGTTGCCCCCTTGCAGGCGCAACAATGCGATCAGGGTTTCACCGGGCACACGCCGTATTGCGACTCCCCGGTGGCCATGGTCAAGATGCGCCCCGAATGATGATCCGGAGCGGCATTGATGAAACCCGATACCCTCGACCACCTGCGCGGGCTGATCGCCGACCTGCCACCGTCAGATGACGCGTCAGCGCGGGACGCCGCCGCACGACAGGACAATCTGGTGAAACCCGCGGGATCACTCGGCCGGCTGGAGGAAATCGCGGTCCACATGGCCCGCTGGCAGGGGACGGCGCGCCCCGCCATGGACCGCGCCCGCACCATCATCTTTGCCGGCAGCCATGGCATGACGAAGCATGGTGTGTCCGCGTTCCCCGACGAGGTGAATGCCCAGATGCTGGCCGGGTTCGGCGCGGGATTCGCAGCGATCTGCCAGTTGACCCAGGCTTTCGGGGCGGAACTCTCAGTGGTGGATTGCGGCATCGCGACACCGACAGCCGACTTCACCACGCAGCCCGCGATGGATGAGAGCGCCTTCCTGGCAGCGGTCGCCATGGGCATGGACGCGGTGCGCGGGACGGAGGATCTGCTGGTCTTCGGCGAGATGGGTATCGGCAACACGACCGCTGCCGCCGCCGTCGCGCTGGCCCTGTTCGGTGGGGAGGCACGAGACTGGGTCGGACCCGGTACCGGCGTCGACGATGCGGGCATCGCGCGCAAGGCCGACGTGATCGCGCGCGCCCGGGCCATCCATGGGGCTGACCTGGACGATCCCCTGCTGGCGCTGTCCCATGTCGGCGGGCGGGAGCTGGCGGCGATCTTCGGTGCCTGTCTGGCGGCGCGGCGGCACCGGATACCGGTCCTGCTGGACGGCTTCATCGTCACCTCCGCCGTTGCCCCGCTGCACCGTATCGCAGGCGCGGACGGGCTGGCCCATACGCTGGCGGCCCACCAGTCGGGCGAACCGGGTCATCAGCGGCTGCTGGCAAGGCTGGGCCTGGACCCCCTGCTCGCGCTGGGCATGCGGCTGGGTGAAGGATCCGGCGCGGCGACGGCGCTCGGGCTCGTCCGCGCGGCACTTGCCTGCCACAATGGCATGGCCACCTTTGCCGAGGCCGCCGTGGCCGGCAGCAAGCAGGATACCTGATGCCGTGAGCGGCTATCGCACCATCCTTGGCCCCGACGCCGCCCTGCCGTGGACAACGCTGGTGCTGGGTGGCGCACGGTCGGGGAAGAGCCGACTGGGCGAGCGGCTGGCGCGTGATCACGCCGGAGAGACAACACCGGTCTATCTGGCGACGGCTGAGGCCTTCGACAGCGAGATGCGGTTGCGCATCGAACAGCACAAGGCTGACCGGGGGCCTGACTGGGTCACGGTGGAAGCCCCACGCGATCTGCCGGACCAACTGGAAGCCTGTGGCGATCGGCCCGTGCTGGTGGACTGCCTGACTCTGTGGCTGAGCAATCTGATGCTGGCGGACATCGCGCCGGATGCGGAGATCGCCAGCCTGATCGACGTGCTGGCCGAACGCACGGCCCCGACAGTGCTGGTCTCCAACGAGGTCGGGCTTGGTCTGGTGCCGGAAACCCCGCTGGGGCGGCAGTTCCGCGACTGGCAGGGGCTGGCCAACCAGCGGGTGGCACTCAGCGCCGATTGCGTGCTGTTCGTCGCTGCCGGACTTCCGCTGGTCATGAAGCGGCCCGACTGATGCGCGAGGTGCTCGCCAGGCTCAACCTCGACCTGGCCATTGCGCTGGGCTGGCTGACCCGCCTGCCGACGCGCTTTCCCGATGCCGCCGCCGACCGCAAGCTGGCACAGGCGCTATGGGCCTTTCCCGTCGTCGGTGCGGTGCTGGCCGCGGCACTGGCCACGACCTTCGCGGCCATGGTCGGACTGGGAGCGAACGGCCTGCTGGCCGCGGCGGTGGCCGTGACCCTGTCCGTGCTGCTGACCGGTGCGCTGCACGAGGACGGGCTGGCCGACATGCTGGACGGGCTGGGCGCGCGGGGCGGCCGGGAGGCCCGCCTCGCCGCCATGCGCGACAGCCGCATCGGCACCTATGGCACGCTGGGACTGATCCTCTTCCTGCTGATCCGTGTCGCGGCACTTTCCTCTCTCGACGTGCTGGACGCGCTGGCGGCACTGCTGGCCGCGCTCGCGCTGGGCCGTGCCGGCATGGCGGTGGTCATGGCGCGCCTGCCGCTCGCCCGAGCCGATGGCGCTGCGGCTGGGGCCGGCAAGGCCGCTGACAGCGACATGCGCAAGTCATGCGCCATGGGGCTGCTGATCGCCCTGTTCGCCAGTGTCATTGGCGGCGTCCCGATCATCCAGTTGCTGCTGGCTGTCGCGCTGGCCATTGCCGTGGTGCTGGCCATGACGGAGGTCGCGCGGCGCACCTTCGGCGGTTACACCGGGGACGTGCTGGGTGCGACCTGCATGGCAGTCGAGACCACGGTCCTGCTGGCATGGAGCATGGGCGCGGGCTAGGCTTGAACCATGTGACAACCTGGGGAGGACAGCATGACAGGACGGCTTGAGGGGCGCGCGGCAATCGTGACCGGCGCGGGCAGCGGCATCGGACAGGCAACGGCAGACCTTTTCGCCCGCGAAGGCGCGATGGTGCTGGCCGTCGATCTGCCCGGCAAGGGCCTGGCGGAGGCCCATGACCACGCCTATGTCACGCCGTTCGAGGCGGACGTGGCGGCCGATGGGGCCGCGGAACGGATCATCGGCAAGGCCATCGAGTGCTTCGGCAAGCTGGACATTCTCTACAACAATGCGGGTGTCAGCCGGAACGCGCTGGCGGAGGTCATGACCGACGAGCAGTGGGACATCACCCTCGCCGTGAACCTGACCGGCCCCTACAAGCTGTGCCGCGCCGCGATCCCGTACCTGAAGGAGAGCCCCGCACCGCGCATCATCTCCACCGCATCCGTCATGGCCCGCATGACCGACTACGGTCTGAGCGCCTATTGCGCATCGAAGGCCGGTGTTGCCGGCATGACCCGCACCCTGGCGCTGGAGCTCGGCAAGTTCGGCATCACCTGCAACTACATTGAACCCGGCGCCATCCATACCGGCATGACCGGTGCCAGCTTTGCCGACGAGAACATCGCCACCATCTGGGCCAAGAAGGCGGCGCTGCGGCGGTTGGGGCAACCCATCGACATTGCCCGTGGTGCCCTGTTCCTCGCCTCCGACGATGCGGGCTTCGTGTCGGGCCATGGCCTGACCGTCGACGGCGGGCTGACCCTGCGCACATGAAACCGCGACGGAAGGGGGAGAAGACAGCACCGCCTGCTGAATTCTTCCTCGCTTCCCCCGTGCGGGGGAAGGAGTACGCGGTCGTGCCGGACCGATCCGCATTCATGTGCGGTTCCCCTCCCCTTTTCGTTCCGCTGCCATAGATGTTCTCCACCTGACGCCGTGGAGAAACACCGATGGACCGTCCCTCAAGCGATATTGCCTTCACCCCTGCCGTCAAGGCCGCGCAGGCGCGGCTTGGCTCCCGCGATACATACCGGCGCATGGAGGAGAAGGGTGGTTTCCGCACCGGCCTGACCGAGGACCTGCTGGCCTTCATCGCCGAGCGGGATTCCTTCTATCTCGGCACCGTCAGTTCGGAGGGCCAGCCCTACATCCAGCATCGCGGCGGCCCGAAGGGATTCCTGCGCATGGTCGACGAGACCACGCTTGGCATCGCCGACTTCGGCGGCAACCGCCAGTATGTGACCCTCGGCAATCTGGCTGAAAATCCGAAGGCCTTCATCTTCCTGATGGACTATGCCAACCGCCGCCGCATCAAGATCTGGGGCGAGGCCCGGGTGGTCGAGGACGACCCGGACCTGATGGCCGACCTGACGATGCCGGATTACCCGGCAGGCAAGGTGGAGCGTGTCATCCTGTTTCAGGTCACGGCCTGGGACATCAATTGCCCGCAGCACATCACGCCCCGCCATGACGTCGATGCGTTCGCGGCGGCAAACAGCCAGATACTGCAGCAACTGGCGGATCTGGAGGTCGAGAACGCCGAACTGAAACGCCGCCTGGCCGAAATCGAAGCCTGATCTGCAAGGCTGTTTGCTGTGAGCCTGTATCGGAACACCCGATGCGACATAGCGCCTGCCCGCAAGTTCAGGCTGGAGCAGGTGTGGAGTTTCGGGCAGGAACAGACCCTGCGATCAACCAGACCTGACCAACCCACCAAAGGTGTGATCAGCCATGAGCGTCGTTATCCATCACAACCCTGACTGCGGTACCTCTCGCAACGTTCTGGCCTTCATCAGGCAGGCAGGGGAAGAACCCACCGTTATCCACTACCTTGAAACCGGATGGACCCGGCCGCAGTTGCTGGGACTGTTCGCCGCTGCGGGACTGACACCGCGCAGCGCGCTGCGGATCAGCAAGTCACCGGCTGAAGAGCTCGGCCTGACGGATCCGTCAGTAACCGAGGAGGCCATTCTGGACGCCATGCTGGTTCATCCGGTCCTGGTCAATCGTCCCATTGTCTGCACCCCGAAGGGGGTTGCCCTGTGCCGCCCATCGGAAGCAGTGACGGCGTTGCTCGATCTGCCGCCGGGAACCGTGCTCAGAAAGGAATATGGCGGGGAGATCACGGTCAATGGCTGACGATCTTCCCAACATCGCGCCCGATTCCCTGCATCGGATCGACACCGCGCAACTGACTGCGCCCGGCGACCCGACACATCCGCCCCGTGTCCTGCTGCTCTATGGTTCGCTGCGGGAACGGTCCTATTCGCGGCTGATGGTGGAAGAGGCGGCGCGGGTGCTGAAGGCACTGGGCGCGGAGCCGCGCATCTTTGACCCTACCGGCCTGCCGCTGGTCGACAGTGTCCCGGACTCCCATCCGAAGGTCCAGGAACTGCGCACGCTTTCGCTCTGGTCGGAGGCGCATGTCTGGTGCTCCCCCGAACGGCACGGCGCCATGACCGGCATCCTGAAGACCCAGATCGACTGGCTGCCACTGGCGCCCATCGGCGGGGTTCGCCCCACGCAGGGGCGCACCCTGGCGGTCATGCAGGTCTGCGGCGGCTCGCAGAGTTTCAACGCCGTGAACCAGATGCGCATTCTGGGGCGCTGGATGCGCATGATCACAATCCCGAACCAGTCCTCGGTCCCGAAGGCCTTCCTGGAGTTCGAGGACGACGGCCGCATGAAACCGTCACCATTCTACAACCGCATGGTGGACGTGATGGAGGAACTGCTGAAGTTCACCTGGCTGACGCGGGGGCGCGCCGCCTATCTGATCGACCGCTACTCGGAACGGGTCGAAAGCGTCGAGGAACTGTCGAAGCGGGTGAACCGGAAGGACGGGTAGCCGTGCGGCGACCGACCGGGCAGTTCAGCCCTTCGCGATCCTGTCAGCGGCTGCGATCAGGAACCCGGTCAGGTCGTCGGTGACATGGTGAATGTGCTCACCGCTCGATTGCTCATGGCTCCATTCGCTGATGCCGGGAATCCAGACCGTGGTCATGCCGACGGCATGGGCGGGCACCAGGTTGCGGGCCATATCCTCGAACATCGCCGCACTGGCCGGCTTGACGTTGTGGGTCTCGATGAAGCGGTGATACGGCTCGACGCTCTGCTTCGGAATGAAGTCCGAATGCACGATGTCGAAGATGGCCTCGAAACAGTCACCGATACCGATCTTGCCCATCACGTTCTCGGCGTGGCTGACGGAGCCATTGGTGAAGACCAGCTTCCGGCCCGGCAGTCGTTTCAGCACGTCGGCAAGCTGGGGATTCGCGTCTACCGGTGACAGGTCGATGTCATGCACGTAGTCCAGAAAGTCTTCCGGTCGCACGCCGTGGTGATCGATCAGCCCCTTCAGCGTGGTGCCGTGGGACAGGAAATAGCCCTTCTGCAGGCGATGCGCTTCCTCCTCGTCCACCTGCAGGAAATCGCAGATGAAGAACCGCATGCGGTCACTGACCTGATCGAAGAGATTGCTGCGCGCCGGATAGAGCGTGTTGTCCAGATCGAAGACCCATGTATCCACATGGCGCAGGTCGGGGGCGGTCTGATCACCGCGTTGCTCGGAATCTGTCATGCCCCCCTTATCACCGCCTCTCACCCGGCCCGCAAGCCCCTTCGCGCCCGCGCCGTTAACGCCGCGTTAGGCGCCTTGGCCGATATTGGAACGGTTATCCGAGACCGGGGAGCGATCGAGATGGCCGACGACAAGCGCAACGCCGACATTATTGCCTACCAGGAACAGATTGCCGCGCTGAAGAGCACCAATCAGGGCACACGCCTGGCGCTGGCAAAGGACGCCGATGCACGACCGGAAGTGCTGTACTATCTGGCGGAGGACAAGGACAAGGATGTCCGCAGCGCGGTCGCCGGCAACCCCGCCACCCCCGGTCAGGCGGATCTGAAACTGTCGGAAGACGTGGACCCCTATGTCCGCACCGAACTGGCACGCAAGATCGGCAGGCTGCTGCCCGGGATCGGCGACGCGAAGCAGGCACGGCTGCGCGACCTGACGGAAAGGGCGCTGGATCACCTTTCGGCCGATCGTCTTGTGGACGTCCGTGCGGCCCTGGCCGATGCCATCCGCGATTCCGAGATCGTGCCCAAGGCCATCGTCATGAAGCTGGCGCAGGACGTCGAGGAGATCGTGGCCGCGCCGATCCTGGAATATTCACCGCTGCTGAACGATGCCGATCTGGTGGAAATCATCGCCGCCGGTGTCACCATCGGTGCCCTGCCCTCCATCGCCCGCCGTCGCGGTATCGGTCCCGATGTGGCCGATGCCGTCATTGCCACGACCGACCTGCCTGCCGTCGCGGCACTGCTGCACAACAGGTCGGCAAAGGTCCGCTCCGACACGCTGGACGAACTGGCGGAGGATGCGCGCGACACCGACATGCTGCACGAACCGCTGGTGATGCGACCGGAGCTGTCGCAGCGCGCCATCCGGCGGATCTCCACCTTCGTTGCCCGGTCCCTGCTGGATCGGCTGGCGGAGCGCGGTGATCTCGACAACCGTACCCGCCAGGCACTGGCGGAGGCTGTCGGCGAGAAGCTGTCGGAAGACAAGGACGCCGACCAGAAACTGGATTCCGACTTTGCCGAGCACCTGCATGGGCGCGGCAAGCTGAATGACAAGGTCATCCAGAAGGCGATGGAAAAGAACCGCCGAAGCTTCGTCATCCGCGCCCTGGCCCTGAAGACAGGTCGCAAGGAAGAGGCGGTCGAGCGCATCATGGGCATGCGCAACGGCAAGGCGACAACGGCGCTGGTGCATCAGGCCGGACTTTCGATGCGCACCGCCTTGCTGGTACAGCAACGCATCGCCCGCGTACCGCCGCACGAACTGCTCGCGGCCCGCAATGGCGTCGACTATCCGATGACCACGGAAGAACTGGAAATGCAGATCGCCCACATCGGGTAATGATCTGAATCAAGGCGCCTCCTCCGACCGGTTCCTATGACCTGTCCGGAGGAGGGCCTGATCCATGAACCTCAAGACAAAGCGCAAGGAACTGCAGGGCGTGAACGGCGCCGTCGGGCTGGCCGTCGGACTGGGCGGCTTCATCGGCCAGCTCTATTCGCCGTGGCTGGCCGCGTTTCTCATGCTGGCGATCTGGATCGTCGGCGCCACCCTGATCAACCTGCTGACCGATCCGCCGGGCGAGCGCTGAGGCATCCCGCTATCCGGCGGCACCCGACCCGGTCATGACCGTCAGTATCTCGAACAGCATCTGACCGCCGACCTGCGCCGTATTGGTGGTCGCATCATATTGCGGGGCCACCTCCACCACGTCGCCACCGACGATGTCCAGCCCGTCGAGGCCGCGGAAGATCTGCTGCACCTCCCGCGGGGTCAGGCCGCCGACCTCCGGCGTGCCGGTGCCGGGGGCGAAGCCCGGGTCGATGCCGTCGATGTCGAAGGTGACATAGACCGGGCCGTCACCGACGACCTGCCGTGCCGCCTCGATCACCGCCGGAATGCCCTGCTCCATCACCTTCTCGATGTGGAAGACGGTCATGCCGGCATCCTGCGAGAACTCCCAGATATATTCGGACGCGCCGCGAATGCCGATCTGGATGCAGCGTTCCGGGTCCAGCACGCCGTCAAGCACCGCCATGCGGAACGGGCCGCCATGATGGAACTTGCTGTGGTCGAACTCCCCGCCCGTGTCGCAATGGGCGTCGATGTGGATCATGCCCAGCGGGCGGTCGCGCCCCAGCGCCTTCATGATCGGGTAGGTGATGGAATGGTCCCCGCCCACCGACAGGGGCCGCACACCGGCATCACGGACGGTGCCGTAATAGGCCTCGATATCCTCCATCGCCATGTCGAGGCTGAAGCGGCTGCGGAACGGCACGTCGCCGACGTCCCCGACCTTTGCCTCCAGGAACGGCGCGCGGGCCAGGATATGGTGCCAGGGGCCGATCCGCTCGATCGTGCGCAGCGCGCGCGGCCCGAAGCGGGCACCGGGGCGGTTGGTGACACCCAGATCCATGGGCACCCCGATCAGCGCGATGTCCAGCCCCTCCAGCCCCTCGACCGCAGGGGCACCGAGGAAGGTCGGAATACCGGCGAAGGGCGCATGGCGTCGCCCGCCATCCTCGAACTGTGAATCCGTGATGGCACGATAGCGTTCGTCGTAGGTGGTGCCGGGTTCGGTATCGCCGTACCGGGCGCGCAGCCGCTTCAGGTTTTCCTGATCCATCTCACCCGGTCTCCAATCTGCTGCTCTTGTCACGTGGCCTGTTCCATCCTCTCCCCACCCGGCCACCCACGGGAGTATCCTTATCGGGTGGCCGGGTGGGGAGAGGGATGGAACAGGCCGAAGACGACTCCGCTACCTGCCGCTGAATGCCGGGGCGCGGCGTTCAATGAAATGCGCCACACCCTCCTTGAAATCCTCCGAGTCGAAGCTGCCCGGCATCTCCGAATTCGCCGTCAGGGTGGCGTGTTCCAGCGACTGCAGCATGGCCTTGTAGACCTGCGACTTCATCACCCGGATGGAGCGTGGCGAGACCATGGTGGCCAGTTCATCGGCATAGGCATGGCACTGGTCGGCGAAGTCCTTCATCTCGATCACCCGGTTGACCAGCCCCATCGAATGCGCCTCGGCCGCCCCGAACTTCCGCCCCGACAGCAGCAGGTCCAGCGCATTGGCATGGCCCACCAGCATCGGCAGCATCCAGGAAATGCCATGCTCCGCGATCAGGCCACGGCGGGAAAAGGCGGTGGTGAAGACGGCCGCGTCGGAGGCGAAACGCATGTCGCAATAGAGCGCCATGACCATGCCCAGCCCGGCACAGGGGCCGTTGATCGCGCCCAGCACCGGCTTCGGCACCGTCGGGAAATAGCTGTAGCGCATGGTATAGTCCGTCGGCAGGTCCAGCCCGCCCGGAATGGCATTGTTCACCGCGCTGAGCGACTGGATGCGGGACTTCGCCGAGGCGGCCTCGTCCTGGATGTCGCCCAGCAGGTTCATGTCCGCCCCGGCGCAGAATCCGCGACCGGCGCCGGTCAGCACGATGGCGCGCACGGCATCATCGTTCGACGCCTCCATCATGGCCTCGCGCACCTCCCCCTCCATCTTCCGGGTCCAGGCATTGAGCTGGTCCGGGCGGTTGAGCGTGATGGTGGCAACCGCACCGTTGCGGTCATAGAGCACTTCCGAAAGGTTCATGGTCCCCTCCCCAGGATGACATCGCCGACAGGTGCCGACGCATTGACTGGCCACAGGATAGCGCCATGGTAGGAAATGGTCATCAGGGAGGATGCTGCGATGCCCGGTTCGATTCGCCCTTTCACGGTTCATGTCTCCGATGAGGACATCGCCGATGTGCAGGCGCGGTTGCGCGCCACGCGCTGGCCGCGTGAGGAGCCGCAGGGCGCGCCCTGGGCCTATGGCGCCGACATGGCCCATGTGCGCGACCTCTGCCGTCACTGGGCGGAGGATTTCGACTGGCGCGCGGTGGAGCAGCAGATCAACCGCTTCCACAATTTCCACGCCACCATCGACGGGCAGGACATCCATTTCATCTGGGAGACCGGATCGGGCAGCAACCGCCTCCCCCTGGTCCTGACCCATGGCTGGCCCGGCTCCGTCGTCGAGTTCCTGGAAGTGATCGAACCGCTGGCCCACCCGGAGCGCTTCGGCGGCCAGGCGGAGGACGGCTTCGACGTGATCGTCCCCAGCCTGCCGGGCTATGGTTTCAGCGCCGCGCCGCCGAAGCCGGTGGACTGCCGCGAGACCGCTCGGCTGTGGCGGCACCTGATGGTCGACGTGCTGGGCGTGGACCGCTTCATGGCACAGGGCGGCGACTGGGGCAGCCTGGTCACCTCATGGCTCGGGCTGGCGCATTCGGATGTCTGCTGCGGCATTCACCAGAACATGTGGATCCCCCGCCCCGCCACCATCGACCCCGCGCCGGATGCGGAGGAAAAGGCCTGGCTGAAACAGCGCCAGGGCGACCTGCGCTTCGAGACCGCCTATCAGGCCATCCAGTCCACCAAGCCGCAGACCCTCAGCTATGGCCTGACCGACTCGCCCGCCGGACTGGCCGCCTGGATCACGGAGAAATTCCAGACCTGGGGCGACACCCATGGCGACCTGCACAGCCGTTTCAGCGCCGACCGGCTGCTCGCCAACATCGCGCTCTACTGGCACACGGGCACCATCAACAGCTCCACCTGGATGTATACCTCCATCGTGGAGAGCGACAATTTCCTGGTGCCGGACGGCCAGCGGATCACGGTGCCGGTGGGCGTGGCGAAGTTCCCCGGCGACAGCTTCTCCATGCCGCCGCGCCAGTGGGTGGAACGCATGGCCAACGTGGTGCACTGGACCGAGATGCCGGCCGGCGGCCACTTCGCCGCCATGGAGGAACCCGAAGCCTTCATCGACGACATCCGCGCCTTCGCCCGGATGATCCGGTAGCCATGCGATTTCGCCCGGACCAGAGAAATCCGGAGTGACCCCGGTCCGGCCGACCCGGAGAATCCATGTCGCGCGAGATGAATTCGCTTTCCCCGCGCGATGTGGTGCCATTCCGTGCCCTTTCGGCTGCAAGTGCGCGCGATTCCCGCGCATCATCGGAGTTCATGCAGTGCAGGCGGGTCTGCATACCGGTTGAGGGGGGACGACTTTGGGGTCTGCGACTGGGTCAGGGCAGAAGCTGTTCTATGGCTGGATCATTGTCGGTGCCAGCTTCGTGGGCACCTTCTTCGCCTTCGGCATTGCCTATTCCTTCGGTCCGTTCTTCCCTGCCATCGAGGCGGCTTTCGATGCCAGCCGCTCCGACGTCGCCCTGGTTTCCGCCATCGCCGGGGGGTTGCTGTTCAGCCTGGGCGCGGTGAGCGGCCCTCTGGCCGACCGCCTCGGCCCCGCAGTGGTCGCGGCAACCGGCATGGCCCTTGTTGCGGCAGGACTGATCGCCGCGGCGCAGGCGGCCACCCTCTGGCAGATCTACATCGCCTACGGGCTCGGCGTCGGCGTCGGCGCGGGCTGCATCTACGTTCCGGTGATCAGCGCATTGCAGCGCTGGTTCGTGCGCCGTCGCGGCCTTGCCTCCGGCCTGGCCGTCATGGGCGTGGGGGCGGGCACGCTTGTGACCCCGCCGGTCGCCAACTGGCTGGTCCAGGAGCATGGCTGGCGGGATGCCATGACCTGGCTGGGAATAGGCGTGGGTGTCATCGGCCTCCTCGCCATGCTGCTGTTGCGCCACTCACCGGAGAGGTACGGGCTGAACCCGGACGGAGGCGCACCACCCTCATCGGAGGCCCCGCCAGGTCCGGCCTCGACCCTGCGCGAAGCCATCGGGACCCCCGAGTTCTGGCTGCTCAGCGGTGCGGGCCTCACCATCTCGTTCTCGCTCTTCATGCCCCTGGTCCACTTGGTGCCCTACGTCCTCGACCAGAGCATGACCGAGGCCACGGGTGCCTGGCTGCTCAGCCTGATCGGTGTCTCCAGCATCGGGGGACGTTTCCTCGTCGGCATTCTCGCTGACCGGTTCGGACGGCTGCGCACCCTGACGGGCGTCTATCTGGGGCTCGCCGTGATGATGGCCTTCTGGCATTTCGCCGTGGAGGTCTGGGCGCTCGGCTTCTTCGCCGTGATCTTCGGCACACTCTACGGCGGCTTCGCACCGCTCATGCCTGCCATTCTGGCGGACATCTTCGGGGTTCGGCATCTGGGCGGCATTCTGGGCGTCAACTATTCCGCCTCCGGGCTTGGCGTGCTCGGCGGACCGACACTGGCGGGGCTGATCTTCGACATGACGGGGGGCTATGGTCCGGCGATTGTCTTCGCCGTCCTGAGCCTGCTCCTCGGCGCCGCCTTCCTGCTCGCGGTCGGCGCGCGGTCTCGGGCAGCAGAAGTTGCCTCCCGTCAACCGGAGTGAATGACTGCCGGTTTGCGATGCCCGAGCCTCGTCCGCGTCGCTCCAGGCGCGAAGCAAGAGATGCCAGATAACAGATGATCCATGATCGCCGATTGGCGCTCCTGCTCCGGCGTGCTGAAATGGCGACGGGGAGGACAGAGACACATGACCTACGAACAGATCGAATACCGGACCGAAGGCAATGTCGGGATCCTGACACTGAACCGGCCGGAGAAACTGAACGCCTGGACCTACCGGATGCGGGAGGAGATGCATGACGCCATCACCTCCGCGAACAATGATCCCGCAATCGGCGCGGTCATCGTGACCGGCGCGGGCCGGGGGTTCTGCTCCGGTGCCGACATGAAGGACACGTTCCGGGCCCGGATGGAGCAGGCGGAATCCGGCACCAAGCCGTCGGCACCGATCCAGTGGGTGAAGTTCGTGCGCGATTCCAAGCCCCTGATCGCCGCGGTCAACGGCGTCGCCGTAGGCGTCGGCCTGAGCCAGATCCTGTCCTTCGATGTCATCCTGATCGCCCGTTCCGCCAGGGTCGCCGTGCCCTTCGTGAAGGTCGGCGTCGTGCCGGAGCTGGCCAGTTCGCACTTCCTGGTACAGCGCATGGGCTTCGGCGCGGCCAGTGAGTTCGCGCTGACCGGCCGCTTCATGAACGGCGAGGAGGCCGCCGCCAGCGGTCTCGCCAACAGGGTCGTGGAGGATGCGGACCTGATGGCAGAGGCCATGGAACTGGCCAACGCCATCGCCGCCAACCCCGACCGGCACCTGGCCTGGACAAAGGAACTGCTGACGCAGAACGGCTCCGAGACCGACCTGGAACTGGTGCAGGCGCGGGAGCAGGCGCGACTGAAGGAAGCCTATGAAAGCGCCGAGCACAAGGAAGCCGTCGATGCCTTCCTGAACAAGCGCAAGCCGAAGTTCAGGTAACGACCGGATGCCCCGATCCGGATCGGGTCGCTGCCCGCTCCTCAAGCGGGCGGTGTCGCCTCCGGCCCGGCGATCTGCATGGCCCGGCGATAGGCGGGTCGGGCGCTGATGCGCTGGAAATAGGCGTTCGTGTTCGGCAGGTCGTCGAGGGTCCGCCCCCCCGAGGCAAGGATGTTGCCGAAATTGTAGACGACCATCATGTCCGCGCAGGTGAAGTCGTCGCCTGCCAGATGCTCGTGCTTCGCCAGTGTCTGCTCCAGATAGTCGTAATAGCCCGACCAGCGCCGCCGCAGCAGTTCCTTCACCACCGGCGTCGCCTCGCCCGTCGGGTTCGCACCCATGGCAAGCTGGGCAAAGAACAGGCCCAGCGCATTGTTGTTGAACTGCATCCAGTAGAGATAGTCGAAATAGTTCGGCTGGTCGGGGTTCACGGTGAACCGGCCCCCGGCATGCGTACGGCAGACATATTCCAGCACCACCGCCGATTCCGTCAGCACGCGACCGTCATCCTCGATCACCGGCGCGGTCGCCGCCGGATGCAGCGCGAAGTAGTCGTCAGGCATCAGCCGGTTGGCCTTCCGGTGGTACCATTTCAGGTCATAGGGCAGCCCGAGTTCCTCCATCAGCCAGACCACGCGGTCGGACTGCGAAACGCCGAGATGATGGATGGTGATCAACTGACTCTCCCCTGATTTCCTTTGCATCTGCCTCTGATGATAGACCGTTCCGAGGTTGGATTGCAGCGCTCTGACGGCGACAGGTGATTGCGCAAGGGCCGCGCCTGGCTGATAAGCTGTCGGCATCTGCAATGCCTGCCCCCGCCTTCCGGAGTCTCCATGGAAATCACCACCGCCCTTCTGCCGCTGGCCGCCATCCTGGTCGGCACCGGATGTGTCGCCGGGGTGCTGGCGGGGCTGCTGGATGTCGGCGGCGGCATCGTGGTGGTGCCGGTGCTCTACACCATGCTGGGGCAGTTGGAGATCGATCCCTCCGTCAAGATGCATGTGGCGGTGGGGACGTCGCTGGCCAGCATCGTACTGACCTACATCGGTTCGGCGCGGGCGCATCACCGGCGCGGGGCGGTTGATGTGGACCTGCTGAAACGCTGGGGGCCGTTCATCCTTGCCGGGTCGGTCGCGGGGGTGCTGATCGCCAGCTTCATCAGCGGCGCGACCCTGACCCTGGTCTTCGCCGTGGTGGCGCTGGTCGTAGCCGCCTACATGGCCTTCACCCCGGCGGATTTCCGCCTGCGGGAGAGGCTGCCGGGAGGACCGGCAGGGGCCGCAACCGGCTTCGCCATCGGCGGTACCTCGGCGATGATGGGGATCGGCGGCGGCACCCTCTGCGTGCCCTATTTCAACCTGTTCGGCTATCCGGCGCACCGCGCGGTGGGCACGGCGGCGGCGATCGGCCTGATCATCGCGTTGCCCGGCGCCATTGGCTTCATCATCTCCGGCTGGGGCGTCCCTGCCTTGCCGCAAGCCAGCGCCGGGCACGTCAACCTGCTGGGCCTGCTGCTGATCGCCCCCTTCGCCAGCCTGACCGCGCCGCTGGGCGCCCGCATCGCCCACAGCCTGAAACCCCGCACACTGAAGCTTGCCTTCGCCCTGTTCCTGCTGCTCACTGCCATCCGGATGCTGGCGTAGATCGTTCCATCAGACGATGGAATCGCACCGGCCCGCGCCATCGGAGACGAGCAAGGATCCCGGCAGGATGAGAGATATCGCCAACCGCAACCTGCGGAAGTCGCTGACGATCCGCCACATGCGCGTCATCGCGGCCCTGGCGGAGCTGAAGATCGTCTCCCGGGTTGCCGACGAACTGATGGTCACCCAGCCGGCGATTTCGAAGCAGATCGCAGAGCTGGAACGCATCGTCGGTGCCCCTATCGTGACCCGCGACCGCAAGCGGCTTCACCTCACGGCAATCGGGCTGAGACTGGCGGAACATGCCCGCATGGTGCTCAGCCAGATCGACCGGGCGGCGTTCGATGTCGAGGCCATGTCGAGCGGTGTCAGTGGCGCGGTCTCTGTCGGCGTGGTCGCATCCGTGGGCCCGATCATCCTGCCTGACGCCCTTGCACTGCTGAAGCGCAGCGCCCCCGAAACATCGGTTTCGCTCATCGAGGGGCATTTCGTTTCCCTGTACCCGCAGCTTGAATCCGGCGTCATGGACCTGCTCATCGCCCGGGTCTGGCAACCGCAGGAACTGCCCGGAATCGAACAGAGCGTGCTGTTCAGCGAACCGGTTGTCGTAGTTGCGGGAAGTGATCATCCGCTCGCCGAGCAGGACGCACTCGACTGGAAGCAGGCCATCGGCTGGCCGTGGATCCTGCCCCAGGCCAACTCGGTCGCGCGAAGGGCCTTCGATGCCCTGTTTGCCGAAAACGGGCTCGTCACACCAACGAACACGATCGCTTCCGTGTCGCTGGCCCTGAATCTGGAGATCATGCGCAAGATGCCCGCGATTGGCCTGTTTCCGGAGAGTATCGCGCGGGTGCACAGTGCGCGCCGCGATATCGTGGTGCTGCCGCTCGACACCCACGGCCTCCTGTCCGAAGCGCGCTGTTTCTGGCGGCGGGATCAGACGTCCACCAACAGCACGCTCGCGTTGCTCCTCAAATGCCTCGAACAGACCCTGCCTGCCGCCTGATTTTATTCCCATTGGTTATGTTTGCATGGGAAGAATTCAGTATTCTGTCTGGATTTGCGGCGATATTTATACCCTTGACTAATTGTTGCAAGGGGAATGGCAACGCGGTGCTGCCGCGGTGCGATCATGGTCACGATGGCGAACACCAGGCTGACGGAATACACAGCGGTTCAGATGCTTGCCGGTTTCGCGGCAGGCAGCCTGACGCCCAATGCGGTGCTTGAGGCCTGTCTCAGCCGGATCTCCGAAGCCAATCCCAGGATCAATGCCCTGACCGCCTTCGACACGGAACGCGCCGTGGCCGAGGCCGATGCATCCACCCGCCGCTGGCAGGCGGGTACCCCTCGCGGGATCCTCGACGGGCTGCCGATCGGGGTGAAGGACCTGCAGGACACGGAGGGGCTGCTGACCACCTATGGCAGCCTTCGGATGCGCGATCACGTGCCCACGGCGGACCTGCTGATGGTCGCGAGACTGCGAAAGGCGGGCGCCATCGTTCTCGCCAAGACCAACGTTCCGGAGATGGGTGCCGGTGGCAATTCCCGCAATCCGGTCTGGGGGGCGACAGGGAATCCGTTCAACCCGAACCTCATTGCCGGTGGCTCCTCCGGCGGTTCCGCGGCGGCCCTGGCGGCGGACATGCTGCCGCTCTGCACCGGCTCCGACACGGGCGGATCGCTGCGGCTTCCGGCGGCACTGTGTGGCATCGTCGGGTATCGCCCCTCGGCGGACGTGATCGCCCATCCGGCCCGCCCCCTCGGCTGGTCCGGCATATCGGTCCTGGGTCCGATGGCCCGTGATGTGGACGATCTGGTTCTCATGCTGCGTGCCTGCCACGGCCATGATGCCGACGACCCGTTGTCATCACCTGCCGATCCGGCACGCTTCGACATCAGCCTCGGGCTGCAGACCGGCGTGATCGACGGCTACCTGAACTCCCCGTTCGTGCCGGTCATGTTCGGGCAGACGGATTTCGTGAAGAACTTCTCCGACGCCGGCGTGATCATTCCGATCCGCGCGATCATTGCCTCCAAGCAGTGGTACGACGGTCTGTCCGATGCGGAGCGGGCCACTGTGAACGACGCCGTCGCGAAGGCCAACGCCGCGACGCAGGCCTGGCTGGACAAGGCCTCGGTTGTCGCCCTGACCACGCTGGAGGATGCCGGTGTGACGGTCCAGCGGCTTTCCGAAGAAGAGAAGGAAGCCTTCCGCGAGCTCTCGCAGCCGGTCTACCGGTCCGGCCTGCTGCCCGAGGCTGATGTCGAAACCTGGTTGGCCGTGGCCAACAAGACCCGCTGAGACGGAGCCGGTCGGACCCGCGGCATGACTGCCGCGGGTCCGACCACTCACTCCACAGACTGGAAAGCCGACCCATGCGAAGCCTGATCCTGTCGCTCAGTTCCGGCCTGCATGCCGTGGCACGACGTGTCGCCGTGTTCATGGTCTGCGGCATGTTCGTCACGGTGATGATCCAGGTGATCGCGCGCTACGGCTTCTCCTCGCCGCCGACCTGGACCGAGGATGTGGCCCGCTACATGATGGTCTGGACCGGACTGCTGGGCGCGACCCTGTCCTTCAAGACCCGGGCCGACGCGGTTCTGATGCAGAGCGTGTTTCCGCCCAGACCACATCTTCTCGGCTTGCTGGCCGAGGCCGTGCAGAGCGCGGCCGTGATCGCCTTCATCGCACCCGTCGTCTGGTTCTGCTTCATCGGCCTGCGCGGCGGCTTTGCCAAGGGATACCTGGCCCGCCAGGCCGGTCTGACCGCCGATACGCTGGGGATCCCGATGGTCTGGATCGCGGTGATCGTCCCGATCGCCATGATCGTCATCCTCATCCATCTGGTCGCGCGGTGGCTCGACCCGGACGACTCTCCGTCTGCTGACGCGCAGGACGTGTCCCAACTCGACTAGACCTTGCCGCTGCCGCCTACCCCGGATGCTCGGCAATGGCCTGCAGGAAGGCGGCAGCGAACTTCTCCACCTTGCTGGCGCCGACGCCATGGGTCTCGGCGAAAGATTCCACATCGCGCGGGCGGCGGGCGGCGAGTTCGATCAGGGTGGCATCGTGGAAGATGACATAGGGCGGCACACCACGTTCCCGGGCCAGTTCCAGCCGCACCTGCTTCAGGCTCTGCAACAGGTCCTGCCCGGCCTCGTCCAGCGCGGTCTCGGCGGGCTTGCGGGTCTTGCGGCTGCTCTTCCCGCGCCCCGATGAGGCCGTCAGGATGTCGGTGCGCAGGCGCAGCGTCTCCTGCCCCATCAGCAGGCCGTGCCCCAGCCGCGTCACCGTCAGGCCGCCGAAACGGTCGGCGTCGATCTCCAGGAACCCGGCGGCGACGAGCTGGCGGATGATGGCGCGCCACTCACCGACCTTGCGGTCCTTGCCGATGCCGAAGGTCGGCAGCCGGTCATGCCCGAAGGAGGTGATCTTCGGCGTCGATTTCCCCATCAGGCTGTCGGCGATGTGCACCGCGCCGAACCGCTCCCCCGTGCGCACCACGGTGGACAGCACCTTCTGCCCCAGTTCGGTGCCGTCGATCAGGGTCGGCGGGTCCAGGCAGATGTCGCAGTTGCCGCAAGGCTCCGCCTTCTCCGCGAAGTAGGCGAGCAGCAGCACCCGGCGGCATTCCACCGCCTCGCAGAGGCCGACCAGAGCATCCAGCCGCTGGCGCTCCACCCGTTTCACCATGTCGTCGGCGTCGCTCTGTTCGATGAACTGGCGGCGCATGCGGATGTCGTTCAGGCCGAAGAAAAGCTGTGCCTCCGCCGGGGCGCCGTCCCGACCGGCGCGGCCGATCTCCTGATAATAGGCCTCGATGGTGGCGGGCAGATCGGCGTGGACGACGAAGCGGACGTCGGGCTTGTCGATGCCCATGCCGAAGGCGATGGTGGCGACGACGATGATCCCCGGCTCCGTCATGAAGCGGTCGAGCCAGCGCGCGCGGGTGTCCGGGTCCAGTCCGGCGTGATAGGCCAGCGCATTGTGCCCCGCCGCACACAGGGCCGCCGCCATGTCCTCCGTTCCCTGCCGCGAAAGGCAGTAGACGATGCCGGACTGGCCCTGCCGCTCCGCCACGAAGGCCTCCACCTGCTGTTCGACCTTCGACTTCACGGTGATGCCGAGGCGGATGTTGGGGCGGTCGAATCCGGCGACATGCACCGACGCTGTGCCGCCGAACAGACGCTCGATGATGTCCGTCCGGGTCTCCGCGTCCGCCGTTGCGGTGAAGGCCCCGATGGGAATGTCGGGGAAACGGCTGTGAAGCTGCTCCAGATCCCGGTATTCGGGCCGGAAGCTGTGGCCCCACTGGGAAATGCAGTGCGATTCATCGACCACGAACAGGCCGACGGGCAGATCGGCAAGCGCACGCAGCATGCGCTCCGTCATCAGCCGCTCCGGCGACATGTAGAGCAGGCTGGCCCGTCCGTCCCGGACCTTCAGCCAAGCATCGACGTTCTCCTCCCGGCTGCGGCTGGAGTTGATCGTGACCGCCGCGACACCGGCAAGCTGCAGCGCCGCGACCTGGTTCTCCATCAGCGCCACCAGCGGGGAGACCACAACGGTCAGACCGGGCCGCGCCAGCGCCGGCACCTGGAAGCAGAGCGACTTGCCCGCGCCCGTGGGCATGACCGCCAGCGTGTGCCGTCCCGCGATCAGGTCATCCACCACCGCCTCCTGCCCGGGACGGAAACTGTCGAAGCCGAAGACATCCTTCAGGATGCGGTGCTTCTCGGGCAGGTCTGCGGTGGCGGCGATGCTCATGGCCCTGTCTTGCACGATTCGCGCGACCGCTGCACCTCATGCCGTCCAACAGGCCTGTGCGGACCGGTTGGCTGGTGTAGATTGGCCGCGAACGAGCGGGAGGAGCCGGATCATGCAATCACCCCTGAGCCATGCCGAACAGGACCTGCGCGCCCGCGCACGCGACCTGGCGCAGAGCACCATCGCGCCGCGCGCCGCCGAGGTGGACCGCAGCGAGCAGTACCCCTGGGACAATGTGGCGGCGCTCAAGGACGCCGGTTTCATGGGCATGACCGTGCCGAAGGAACTCGGCGGGCCGGGTCTGAGCTACCTCGACGCCGCGCTGGTGATCGAGGAGATGGCGCGCGTCTGCGGCGTCACCGGGCGCATCGCGGTGGAAGCCAACATGGGCGCGATCTCCGCCATCCTGCAGTATGGCACCGAGGGTCAGCGGAAGATGGCCGCCGACTTCGTGCTGAACGGGGACAAGCCCGCCATCTGCATCACCGAACCTGAGGCCGGCAGCGCGGCGACGGAGATGACGACCACCGCCGTGAAACATGGCGACCGCTATGTGCTGAACGGCAAGAAGCACTGGATCACCGGCGGCGGCGTCTCCCGCCTGCATCTTGTCTTCGCGCGGGTGCTGGACACGCAGGGCTACCGGCTGGGCATCGGCGGCTTCATCGCCATCCGCGATCAGGACGCGGGCCTGAGGATCGGGGAGCGGGAGCCGACCATGGGCCTGCGCGGCATCCCGGAGGCGGAAGTCTTCTTCGAGGATCTGGAACTGGCGGAGGACCGGGTACTGCTGCCGCCCTCCGGTTTCGGGCGTGGCTTTGCCGACCTGATGAATGCCTACAACAGCCAGCGTGTGGGGGCGGGCACCGTGGCGCTGGGGCTGGCCGCCGGGGCCATGGACCTGGCCCGCGACTATGCCATCGACCGCCACCAGTTCGGGCGTCCCATCGCGGAGTTCCAGGGTCTGCAATGGATGCTGGCCGACATGGCGACGCAGGTGGACGCCGCCCGGCTGATGATCCACACCGCCGCGCGGTCACGCGGGCCGGACAACAGCCCCTTCCCCGATCCCTATTCAGCGGCGCAGGCCAAGGTCTTCGCCTCCGAGATGGCGATCAGGGTGACCAACGACGCGCTGCAGGTCTTCGGCGCCAGGGGCTATTCGCGCAACACCCCGGTGGAGCGCATCCTGCGCGACGCCCGCATGTTCACCATCGGCGGCGGCACCGCGCAGATCCTGCGCACCGTCATCGCGTCCCGCCTGCTGGGCATGAAGTTCCCGCAGACAAGGGACGGCTATGTCGGCCGCAACAGCCCGCCGCCTGCCAACGCGGCGGAATGAGGCCCGCCGGGGAAGCCGCTACCCCGCACTCCCCCGCCGCTTCGCGCGCTGGCGGAAGATGGTGAAGATGACAAAGGTCAGGCAGCAGCCGGTCATCACCCACGAGTAGCCGTTGGGATCGTCCAGATCCATGGCGACGCCCGTCATGGAGGGGCCGAGCAGGGAACCGACGCCGTAGAGCACGCCGAATGCCGCGTTCGCTGTCACCAGGTCCGCGCCGGAGAACCGCTCCCCCTGCAGGGCCATGGCGATGGTGTAGAGCGAGGCTCCGGCCCCGCCCCAGATGAACAGGATGCTGTAGCAGAGCCAGAGGTTCTGCACCGTGAAGGGGACGGCCAGTGCACCCACCACGCCGACCGCCCCCAGGATCGTCATCAGCCGGATCTTGTCGTATCGGTCGGCCAGCCAGCCCACCGGCCAGGCAAAGAACATCCCCCCGACCACGACCGCGCTCAGCATGATCAGCGCATCCTGGTCGGCGAGACCGGACCGGCGACCGAAGACGGAGATCATGGAACTGGTCGAGTTCTCGATCATCGCATAGAGCAGGATCGCGCCGACCAGCGTCGGAGCCACCTTCACGTAGGTCAGCACGTTGAAGCTGGGGGTACCGTCGAAGCGCGGTGCGACCACGGGCACGAAGATCATGGGGATCGCCGCCACGAACATGATGGCCGCACCGATGACAAAGGGCGCCCAGCCCTGCACGCCGACGAAACCCAGCAGCACCGGACCGAGCGCAAAGCCGGCGGACAGGGAGATGTTGTAGATCGCCATGACCTGCGCGCGCTGCTCACTGCGTGCGACCTGGTTGATCCAGCTCTCCGACGCGACGAACAGCCCGGCCACCGCAACACCGCTGAGCAGCCGCAGCACCAGCCAGACCGCGTACCAGTCCAGAACCTTGAACAGGATCATGGTGATGCCATTGGCCAGCACGCAGATCACGATGAAACGCCTGGCGCCGAAGCGGGCGATCCATCGTGGCACGAAGGCGGAAGAGAGCAGGATGGCCAGCGGACCCATCGCGCTGTTGATGCCGATGGCGGTACCGCTGAAACCCTTGCCCTCCAGCAGCAGCGCCAGCAGCGGGAAGGTCAGGCCGATGGCCAGAGCCGCAACCGCAATGCACAGGATAGAGATACCCAGTCCGGCCCGCCGCTGACCGTCCGTCAGTTCAGGCCCCGCAGTCATCGGGAACGGGTCATGGCATGGGTCTCAGTCAGCTTCGAAGCGGTGGTAGCGGATGATCGGCGCATTGTTCTGATAGCTGAACAACGGGATCGCCTCAATCGCCGTGCCACGGACACGCCGGATCACTTCTTCCAGAACGAACTCGGTGACATCGGCAATCGGCATCTTCACCGCTTCACCCAGCGGTCGCCAGTCCAGATCCAGCAGTTCGCCGGACCCGGTCAGAGGGGCGTCACCGCCACCATCGGCACGATCGGCGTGAGTGATGAAGAAACGCGCGTGGAACCGGATCGGGCTCGGCGGCGGTGTGATGGCACGGGCGAGATAGTCGATGCCCGACAGGCGCGGCACGAACCTGTCCCCCTGCATCTCGCCAAAGCGCAGCCCGGTCTCTTCCCAGGTCTCACGCACTGCGGCGACGGCCAGGCCATGGGCGGTCTCGCCACCGAACTGCGCGGCAAGGCGGCGCAAGGGGCGCTCGTCGAGCCGGTCCAGCGTCGGCGCGGTCATGTCGACACGGTCCAGACGCCCGCCGGGAAACACGTACATGTGCGGCATGAAACGGTGACGGCCGGCGCGGCGGCCCAGCAGCACCTCCGTGTCATCACCCTCCCCGCGCAGGATGACGAGGCTGGCGGCATCGCGCGGACGCACCGGGCGCGGCGTTCCCTTGACCGGATCGGACGTGCTCATTCGAAGGTATCCATGTGCTTGCCGCGAACATACTTGTAGAGGGGCAGCTTGTGGTCAGAGGTGGCGGGCGGCGGCGATTCGACGAATTCCTCGACAAACTTCAGCATCACGCCGGTGATACGCGGAATTTCCAGCGTCAGGGCCTTGTCGATGGTCACCCAGTGGATGTCCAGCAGTTCGCCGTCGCTCTCGATCACCTCGTTCGCCAGCCGGTCCGCATCGGCCATGAAGAATCGCGCGTTGAAGCGGCGCGGGCGATAGGGCGGTGTCACGGCACGGGCAACGAAGTCCAGCGCCTCAAAATCCGGTGCAAAGCCGGTGTCGAAGAACCCCGCCCAGTTGCGCGGCACGCTGCGCCCCGGCTCCGGGTCCGGCTTGCCGAGGATCAGCCCCGTCTCCTCGAACGTTTCCCGAATGGCGGCGGCGGCCAGTGCACGGGCACGCGCGGGTGAGGCGGCCTTCGTCAGGTGCCCGCCGACATGCTGTTTCAGTTCGCTTGCGCCGCGGACTCGCCAGTCGGTCGGGTCCACCCGGCCGCCGGGAAAGACCCAGCGGTTCGGCATGAAGGCATGCTTGCCATGCCGTTCGCCCATCACGACCTCGACCCCGTGCGCCGACTTGCGCCAGAGCACCAGCGTTGCCGCGTCGCGCGGCTTCAGCGCCTTCTGGCCCTCCGGCCGCAGGTGGGTGTCATTCGGGTCGTGTGGTTTGTCAGCCATGGTGCCGTCCGGTCATCTGTGCAGGTTGCGCGCAAGATGGCCCGTGACAGACACACCTGTCCAGTCCGGGACCGCGCATGGCAGTCCCCATCGACGGATTGGTCAGGAGGTTACGGGTTCGTCCTCTTGCTCCAGCCCGAAGCCGTGCATGCGGTTGGCCCACTGCAGGCCGATGACCGCGCCCTTCAGCCGGGGCAGGAAGTAGAGCGACAGCAGCACCACCAGCGGCAGCCAGATCGCCATGTGCAGCCAGAGCACGGGATGCCAGGTCTGCTCCACGATCAGCACCAGCGGCACGATGATATGGCCGACGATCATGATGGAGAGATAGGGCGGCAGGTCGTCGGAGCGGTGATGATGCAGCTCGATCCCGCAGGACGGGCATTCATCATTGACCTTCGTATAGCCGTTGAACACACGGCCTTCCCCGCAGGACGGGCAGCGCCGCTGCCAGCCCTTGCGCATCGCGGTCCAGACGGAGCGCGGTTCCAGATCCTGGTACTCTGCGTGTTTCATGATTGCACAGATAGCACCTGTTGTTTGCCGGACCATGTGTCCGGCGGTCGCAGATGCCCGACTGCGACGATCAGACCCCGATGACCACCCGTTCGAACGTCCAGTAGAGGCCCACGACGGCAATGCAGAGCGAGCCGGGGATGATCACCCTCCGGCGATAGGTCGTCTCCGACATCTGCCACAGGGCCAGCAACAGCCAGGCCGCCAGAATGACACTCAACTGACCAAACTCGACACCGACATTGAAACCGATCAGCGCCGTCAGGAACTGGTCGTACGGCAGGCCCAGTTCGGTCAGTACCCCCGCGAAGCCAAGCCCGTGCAGCAGGCCGAACGCAAAGACCACGACGGGGCGCCAGGGACTGAGACCCCGCATGAAGAGATTCTCGATCGCAACATAGGCAATGGAGAGCGCGATCAGCGGCTCGACGATGGAGGGGGGCAGTTCCACCACGCCGTACAGGGACAGGGCCAGCGTGATCGAATGCGCCACCGTGAAACAGGTCACCTGGATCAGCAGCGGTCGCATGTTGGTGCTGAGCAGGAACAGGCCAAGCACGAAGAGGATGTGGTCCACCCCGCGCGGCACGATGTGGATGTAGCCGAGTTCGACATAGTCGACCAGGGTCTCGAACGTGCCACGCTCCGGCACCAGACCCTGCATCGGGAACGGGTCCGACCTTTCACCGGCCTGCAGCCAGGCGGAAGTGAAGGCCGCATCGCCCGCGCGGCGGAGCTTGACCGCGACAGCGCCATAGCTGGCCGGGTAGTCCCAGATGAACACGTCCGCACCCGGAGGAATGGTACCGGAAAGCACGACCTTCGAATTTCTGGAGACCCGTACGTCGCCGAGCGGCGCAACCGCAATCCCGGTGACGGACAGCGGGGCGGTCTGACCGTCGAACGTCAGATCGAAGCCGTCCGTGAAGGCATCCTGCTCCGAGGCGAAGCGCGCTTCCAGTTCGGCAGGGGTCAGTGCCCGAAGCCGGTCATAGAGTTCGGCATTGGCGCTGTCGTCGGTATCGGCCAGCCCGGCCTCGACCTTCGCCATCGACGCTTCGAGATTGATGTCGAGCGAAACCGTGAAGCGACCATCAGCGGCGAACTCCACCTCCGCCACCATCGGCCGAATCTCATGCGCCCTGGCCCCGCCATCACCGACAAGTGTCAGCGCGAACAACATGACGACCGACAGGCCGAACGCTATAAGGGCTCGCATCATCATGCTCCAGCAGACAGGTTCAGAAGTGAAGATGGCATATCGGATTTCAGGCCTGATCGCCATGCTGATGGCGATCACGTCAGCGTCGGCCCACGAATACTGGGTCGAGCCGCAGAACAGTCGCGCGGAGGCAGGCGATACGGTTCCCGTGACCATGGCCGTCGGCCAGGACTTTGTCGGCAGCACGCAGATCTACATCCCCGACAATACGGTGCGCTTCGATGTCATCGGGCCGGAGGGAACGGTTTCCGCCGACGCCGGTTTCGCCGCTGATCCGGCCGGCAAGGTCGTGGTCGGGGCACCGGGGCTCTACACGGTGGTGTTTCAGAACAGGGGCAACCTGATCGAACTCGATCCGCAGACCTTCGAGACCTATGCGCGGCGTGACGGCCTTGAACATGCGCTTGCCGCGCGCGCCGCGGCCGGGCGTGAGGAAACGCAGGCGCGGGAGCGCTATACCCGGTTCCCGAAGACCTGGGTCCTGTCAGGCGATGTCTCGGCGGGAGAAGCCGCGACCGCCCCCGTCGGCATGACGTTCGAACTGGTGCCACAGCGCAATCCCTTTGCGCTTTCTGCCGGCGAGAGCCTGCAGGTGCAGGCGCTGTACCGGGGATTGCCGCTGCGGGGCGTGCTGGTGCAGGCGTTCCACAAGCAGACGGAACGTCGGGTGGCCACAATGCGCACGGATGGCAATGGCATGGCCACGCTGGAACTGCCCGTCCCGGGTCGCTGGATGATCGCCGCAGTTCATCTGATCCCGGCGGACACCGATCCGGACCTCGACTGGGAAAGCTTCTGGGCCTCCTTCGTCTTCGACATGCCGTGATGTGACACCGATTTCGTGGTCCGAAACGAGACTGCCCCCTCGGTCGCGCGGACTCAACGGTCGTCGAAAACCATCATTACGTGATTGCCGTCACGTTCGCGGGTGTAGCGCATCTCCCGCGCCAGGTTGATCGCCAGGCGCACACCAACCCCACCGACGGCTCCGGCAATCGGGTCTCCGGTCACCCGCTCCGCATCCCGAACCGGATCAAAGTAGATGCCATTGTCCCGGAAATCCATCCGGATACTGCCATCCCTCTGCCGCTCCAGACCGATGCGCACGCTCGCATTGCTGCCGGCATTGCCATGGTGGATGCTGTTGGCGTAAAGCTCCTCAAACGCAACGGCCATGCGGGTTGCAGCCGCCGCACTCAGTCCGAGTTCGGCCCCCTGACGCTGCACCCAGCGTGCTGCCGTCGACACTTCACCCAGGTCGCAGGGAAATGTCCCGAAGCGGGACTTGGGACTGGCACTCACTTGGCTTACTCTCCACGGACGTCTGATCAGAACGGCGTCTACGTCATCGAAGCTTACGGATGGAACTGTCATGCGCAAAGTGACCTCAATCGCAGTACTGCTTGTTGCAGCCATTTTCGTGATTGCAGTTTTCGTGCCCGGCTCCGGTGCGCGCGCGGCGGAGACTGTTGCGGTGGTGGAGCGTGTGGCCGGCCAGGTCAGCATCGATCGCAATGGGGAACGCAGCACGGCGACGGAGGGCCAGGCGATCGAGGCGCAGGACACTGTCATCACCGCATCCGAAGGTGCGGTCGGGCTTCGCTTTACAGATGGGGCGGAGATCGCGCTGGGACCGGAGACCACATTCCGTATTCAGGAATACCGCTACGACAGCGCCCGGGACGAAGGTGCCTTCAAGGGACGCCTGAGCCGTGGCACGCTGTCCGCCCGTTCGGGAAGGATCGCCAAGCGCGGCAGGGATCGCATGCTGGTCGAGACCCCTTCCACCATCCTGGGTGTCCGGGGCACCCGTTTCATGGTCAAGGTCGATGACTGACACCTGACGGACGAAGGTCTGTCAGGTCGGGGGACCAAAGCGGATGTGATCCGTCCAGCCCCGTTCCAGCGCCGTCATGCGGTTCACCATCTCGGTGAAGGCATTGCCGCTGCTGTCGAAGTCCGTCGCGAAACGCTCCTCCGACGCATCAAGACGCTCGCACAGATCGAGGCCCGAACTGGTCAGCCGCACGATGGTTGCGCGCCGGTCGTGGCTGGAGCGGTACTGCTCGATATAGCCCGCCTCCACCAGCTTCTTGAGATTGTAGCTGGCGTTGGAGCCCTGGTAATAGCCACGCTCCATCAGCGTCTTCACGTTGACTTCGGCCGTGCCGATGTTGGACAGCAGCAACGCCTGAACAGCCGACAGGTCGTCGATACCCATCCGTTCCAGTTCGGCCCGGATCACGTCAAGATAAAGTCGGTGCAATCTCTCGATCAGCCGCGTTGCGGACCGGTAGTTCTCGGTCTGTTGTGACAACGACGATGTGCTGCGCGCGGAATCTGCCATGGCGTCCTACCTAGTATTTCCTGCTGTTCCTCGGTGAGTGTCGCCAAACTTCGTTAACGTTCCTTTTCATGTTGCCATGGCATGACGATATCCAGCGCGCTGGCTGCGGACGGGAAACGGGAGCGACATGGCCAAGGGAAGACAGGGCAGTGGTGAGGGCCAGCTGTCGGTGCTGGTGATCGATGATGACATCGACGGTGCGCAGACGGTCGTCAGCTACCTGCGCCACGGTGGATTGACCGCGCGCGCCGAGTCCAATGGTTTCGCCGGGGTCAACACCGCGAAGCGCCTGCGCCCGCATGTCGTGCTGCTGGATGTCCAGATGCCGGGACTGGATGGCATGGAGACGGCCCGACTGATCAAGCGCGCGGTGCCCGCAACGCGGATCATCCTGATTTCTGGTCATGCGGCGTCCCTTGTCGAAGCCAATCGCGACGCCACGGTCGCCTTTGCCGTGCTCGAAAAGCCTCTGCCCCTGCCTGCGATCCTGGATTTCGTGCGCCGGGCGCTGGGCTGAAACATGGCATCCGTTGCATGTGGCAACGCGCTGCCGACATGGATTTCCCAACGGGAACACATTGTTAACTTCGATGTTGATAAATGAGGGCGTATGTCCTTCGAGGAGCGTCAAGATGGCTGATACCGCAGCAGCAGAGCCAAAGTCAGGCATAGCCAATCTGTTTGACCTCGCACAGCGCAAGAGCCGTGAGGGCCGGGCGCAGTTGTATGAGGACATCTGGAATCTCTTCGAGACCGAAGGCGAGACGCTGACGGGCAGCGAGCGCAAGCTGATGACCGACATCCTGCGCCGTCTGAGCCATGACGTGGAGATGAGCGTCCGCAAGCGGCTGGCTATCCGGCTGAACGAGATGGCGGATGCGCCGATGGAACTGGCGGCCATGCTGGCCAACGACCAGATCGAGGTCGCCTATCCGATCCTGATGGACAACAGGGCGCTGCGCGATGCGGACCTGATCGAGGTGGTGCGCCATCGCACCCTGCAGCATCAGCTTGCGACAGCCATGCGCAGCAATATCTCGGAGGCCGTGGCCGGCGCGCTGGTCGAGACCGGCAACGAGGATGTGGTCGAGGCCCTGCTGGAAAACGATACCGCGCAGATCTCCGATGCCCTGCTGGAGCATCTGGTGGCGGAATCACAGCGCGTGGATCGCTACCAGAAGCCGCTGCTGCGTCGTCCGGACCTGCCCAAGGCGCTTGCCAAGCGCATGTTCGCCTGGGTCTCGGCCGCGCTGCGCCAGTACATCGTCGATAACTATACCTTCGATGTGTCGGAGCTGGATGACACGATGCTGAACGCGATGCGGGACGCCGTCCAGGAGACAACCGGAGAGGTGGAGGTGACCGACCCTTCGCAGAGGCTGGTGGAGAAACTTCATGCCGCCGGCCAGCTCAACGCCGCCTTCTCGGTGAAGGCGCTGCGCCAGGGGGAAGTCAGCCTGTTCGAATATTCCCTCGCCCGGATCGCGGGAATGCGCCCCGAACTGATGCGGCGCATGATCTATGAACCCGGCGGCGAGGCCCTTGCCATCGTCTGTCGTGCGCTTGATTTCGACCGTCAGATCTTTCTCACGATCTATGAACTGACCCGGGTTGCGCGCGGCATGCTGGCGCGCCAGATCGCGAACGACCGGCTGCGGCTGCAACAGTTCTATGAAGGCATGACACCCAATGACGCCATTGCCGTCGTGCGGCGCTGGCGGCAGGATCCCGAGTATCTCGCGGCCCTCAATCAGCTTGGTGCCAAGGGCTGATCACGGCAGTTCTTCCTTTACTCGACCGTTCACGCGCGCAATATCTCAGGTCCAACCTGGAACCGGGACAAGATTGCCGTGATTGATCCATTCGGGCGCGCCGTGACCTATCTGCGAGTCTCCGTGACGGACCGCTGTGACTTCCGCTGTGTCTACTGCATGTCGGAGCACATGACATTCCTGCCGAAATCGGACCTGCTTTCGCTGGAGGAACTGGACCGTGTCTGCTCCGCCTTTGTCGCCAAGGGCGTGCGGAAGCTGCGCGTGACCGGCGGGGAACCGCTGGTCCGGAAGAACGTGATGGAACTGTTTCGCGGTCTGGGTCGCCACCTGAAGACCGGTGATCTGGAAGAGCTGACACTGACCACGAACGGCAGTCAGCTGCCCCGCTTCGCCGACGATCTGCGCAATGCCGGGGTCCGTCGCATCAACGTCTCCATCGATACACTTGATCCGGAGAACTTCCAGCGCATCACCCGCTGGGGCAGCCTGGAGAAGGTGCAGGACGGACTGCGAGCCGCCAAGGAAGCCGGCCTGCACGTCAAGGTGAACGCCGTGGCGCTGAAGGGCGTCAACGAGGACGAGATCAGCGACATGGTTGGCTGGTGTGGCTCCCAGGGCTTTGATCTGTGCCTGATCGAGACGATGCCGCTGGGGGACATCGACGGCGACCGGACCGACCAGTATCTGCCGCTGTCTCTGGTCAGGGCGCGGCTGCAGAACGACTGGACCCTGCGCGACACCGACTATTCGACCGGCGGTCCGGCCCGCTATACCATCGTCGAGGAAACCGGACAGCGTCTCGGTTTCATCACGCCGATGACCCATAATTTCTGCGAGAGCTGCAACCGGGTCCGACTGACCTGCACCGGCACGCTCTACATGTGCCTGGGGCAGGATGATGCCGCCGACCTGCGCACCGCGCTCAGGACGGACCCCAGCGGGGCGCTGCTGGACGCGACGATCGATGAGGCCATCGGGCGGAAGCCGAAGGGGCATGACTTCATCATCGACCGCCGCGAGAAGCAGCCTGCCGTGTCACGGCACATGAGCGTCACGGGCGGCTGAGATCACCAGGCCAGCGTGGCGGTTTCCGTCCTTGAACACGCCACGGACCGGGGGCATACAAATTGCTTGTTCAGGGTTCTGGTTAGCGACATGGATCGCGTAACCACCTGATTTGATGCAATTCGGAACGAAAGTGCCCCGAACCGTCCCATGATTGCACGGCGCGCCATACCGGTCTTCCTGAGCTTCGGCGAGAACATCAGCCGCGGCACCGCCGTGGCCATGGTCAGTCATGTCGCCCTGCTGGCCGGTCTGGCGATCGCGTCGCCACAGCTCTTCGACAGCCAGCCGGACGACATCGGTGGCTTTCCGATTTCCATTCAGGTCTTTCCGGACGTCTACCAGGAACCGGTGACCGTCGAGCTGGTGGACGAGAAGGACCTGCTGCCGGATCCGGCCCCTGTCACGGAAGCCGAACCGGAACCGGAGCCCGTCGTGGCGGAGCCGGAGCCTGAACCCGAGCCCAAGCCGACGGAAGTGCTGGTGCCGGAGCCGAAAACGGTCGAGGCCCCGAAGGATACCCCGGAGATCGCCCTGCCCGATGTGCGCCAGGCCGCGATCGAGGCCGCACGGCGCAACGAACGGCCGGCCTCCGCCGGACCCGCCCCTGTTGCCCCGAACGCCGGTGACGTGTCCCTGGTCTACGAGAAGGGGCCTGCGCTGACACCGAAGGAGGAAGCCGGCATCGTCAAGGTGCCCGACAACCTGCGGCGGAGCGGCACCCGGCCGGTCAGGGACATTCCGTCTGACCCGGCGGAGATAGAGCGCGAGATCCGCCGGACGGAAGCCCTGCAGGCGCAGGCCGAGCTTGCCGCCAAGACCGCCCCGACGGACGCGGAGGCCCAGGCCGCCGCCGCGCGTGCGGCGGAACTGAAGCAGCGCCTGCAGGAACTGGAGCTGGCACGTCTGACACCGGATGCCGCCATTGCCGCCGCCACGCTGGAGGCGGAAGGTGCGGCAGCCGCCGCCGACAAGGCATTGAAGATCGCGCAGGAAACCACCGCCGCGGTCCTGCGCGCCCGCGCCGAGACACGCGTGACATCCCAGCCCGTGCGCAAGGCACTGGCCGACGCATCGGATGCGGCACAGGCCGTGGCTGCAGCGGCGGAGCGGGCTCAGGCAGCGGCTGACAGGGCGCAGCGCGCCGCAGCTGCAGGTGCCACCGACAAGGCGCGGGAGAGCCGGTCCGACGCCGAGACGGCCCTGTCGGATGCGGAGAAATCCCGCAAGGTCGCTGTGGCCGCGCTCGACCGCGTGATCGAGGCCGCACGGACTTCCGTTGCCAGCGCCGAGCCGACAACGGAACCGCCGGAAGCTGCGCAAGAGGTCCCGGAGCGGAAGAAACCGCCGCAGCCGGAAGCGCCACTGTCCGATGCGGAGCAGGCGCGCCTGAAGTCAGCGGTCGAACGCTATCGCAGGGCTGCGGAAGAAGGCTATGCCCACGCCGAGTACAACCTCGCGAAGGCCATCGATGAGGGCAAGGGAACGGAGAAGGATCCGAAGAAGTCCGCCGACATTCTGGAGCGGCTGGCGAAGCGCGGCTATCCGCCTGCGCAGGTTCGCCTGGCGGAGAAGCATCTGACCGGCGACGGCGTGGAAAAGGACCGCAAGCGTGCATTCGTGCTGCTGAAGATGGCCGCGGATGAAGGCAACCGCACGGCGAAGCGTGCGGTGAAGGAACTGAACAGGGAAATGTCGGCGGAGGAACGCCAGCAGGCCGAGATCGAGGCTGGCCGCTGGCGGCGCTTCATCGAGAAGGAGAAGACCGAGCGGTCCATCGCGCCGGCGCAGCAGCGCCAGCTTGATGGCGACCTGAGGCAGGCCGTGACCGCCGGGAACGTGCAGCAGATCGAGGTGCTGCTGCGCTCCGGGGCTGATCCCAACGCCATCGACGCCGCGGGGCGCGACGCGATCATCGCCGCATCATGGCGCGGGCGCGAAATGGTGGTGGAGTTCCTGATCGAGCGGGGTGTCGATATCGATACCAGGGACTTCGAGGGGCGGACGCCGCTGGCCTGGGCCGCGATCAACGGTTACGCGTCGATTACCGAGGATCTGCTGAGCCAGAGCGCCGATCCGAATGCATCCGACGAAGAGGGTGTGACGCCCCTGATGCGTGCGGCCTGGAACGGCCATGAGGATGTGGTACTGGCCCTGCTGAAGCAGGGGGCAAGCCCCGACATCCGCGACGCCGAAGGCAAGACCGCGCGCGACCGCGCGCTGGAGGAACGCTGGGATCGCGTGGCGCGCATCCTGGAACGTGAAACAGTCTCGCCGAACTGAGTCGCCCTGCCCGCAGAAAGAAAATGGCACCGCAGGTCTGCCCCGCGGTGCCACAATCCTCGCGTCCTGAAGTGTCGCCCCCCGAACAGGGGCCCGAACCGGTATCAGTCGGCTGCGTCCTTGACCATGTGGATGGAGCGCTGCGGGAACGGGATCTCGATACCCAGCTCGTCCATCTTTTCCTTCATGGCCTGGGTGAAGTCGAACTTCAGCCCCCAGTAGTCACCGGCATTGCACCAGAGACGGATGGTGATATCGACCGAGCTGTCACCCAGGTTGGAGACGACGATCTGGGGCGCCGGATCCGGCAGCACGCGGGCATCCGCCTCCGCCATGGCATGCAGCGCCTTCATGGCCTCCACGTGGCTGGAGCCATAGCCGATGCCGAGCACGAAGTCGCAGCGGCGCGTGGCATGATGGCTGTAGTTCTTGATCGCGGTATTCCAGAGCGACCCGTTCGGCACGATGATGTGGACGTTGTCCGCCGTGTGCATCTCGGTCACGAAAAGCGACACGGAATCGACCGTACCGGCAACGCCACCGCCTTCGATGAAGTGCCCCTGACGGAAGGGGCGGAAGGCCAGGATCATCACACCGGCGGCAAGATTGCCCAGTGTCCCCTGGAACGCCAGACCGATGGCCAGGCCCGCTGCACCCATGACGGCGACGAAACTCGTGGTCTCGACCCCGAACTGGTCCAGTGCGGCGATGACCGTGAATGCAATGACGCCGTAGCGGGCGACAGCAGCCACGAAGTTGGTGATCAGCGGATCGGTCTTCTTCGACCGGCCCAGCAAGCTGCGTACCGCGCGGGCGACCCAACCGGCGGCGGTGAAGCCGACGATCAGGATGACGATGACGCCTACGATGGCAATCGCATATTCCGCCGCGTAGGTGACCAGAAAGTCCACCGTTTCCGAGGCCTTCTCAGAGTCCATTTCCTGTATCCCTCTTCTTATTGTCAGACTGGGTCAGTCGGTTCCGAACAGTCCCTTGAGTTTCTTCGCGGCACCTTCGACCGGGTTGCTGGACTCCGTCGAAGCCCCATCCGTGGAAGTGCCTCCGTCGCTCGCAGCCTTGTCACCACCGCCTGTCACACTGTCGAGCAGTCCCTTGACGGCACCGCCACCGCCTTCGATGACGCCCTTGACGGCATCCCCGGGGGCTTCGATCACGCCACGGACAACGCCTTCCAGATCAGGCTGGATCGACGGATCGTCCAGGCTGCCCTTGATCAGGATCGGCACACCGAGACCGCCGGCGCTCTTGGCGCCCTGCCCTGCAAGGCTGGCCACCAGCTTCGGCAGTACGCGATAGTCGATCTGGCGCGGCGGCAGGGATACGGTGCCCTTGCCGGTCACGCGCAGCAGCGGTGCATTCATCATCAGGTCGGGATTGTTGATGACACCGTTGTTCGCGGTCCAGGTCGCCGAGATCTCGGCGAAGTCGGTCTTTTCCGCCTCGTCATAGTCGAGGTCGAGATTGGCTGTTGAGATGCCACGCACCGCAGCCGCCAGATTGTAGCCGATGATGGCACCATCGCGGACCGTCAGCGCACCGGTCCCGTTCAGGGCGGAAACGATCTGCCGCTCCGATGCCCCCGCCGTGGTCATGTCGACCGCAAGCTCGACCGTACCCAGAAAATCACCGAAGTCGGCGAACTGCTGCAGCATCGGCTGGGCCTGGATGCCGTTGCCATCCAGCTTGATGGCGAACTTCGGCGCGGCACCACGGCGGTCGATGCTGACCGCACCGGTCGCCTCGCCGTCATAGAGACCCAGTTTCGTGATCGTCAGGTTGGTCCGCTTGCCCTCGGACACGAGCTTGATGTCGGTTGCAGCCGTATCGACGATGCCGGTCTTGATGGAGTCAGCCGCGATGTGCATGTCCACATCCGCCGCATCCAGCCCCGAAAGGTCGATGGGATCATCGGACCAGTCCTTGGAAGCACCGGCAGGTGCAGCGGCACCGTCGGACGTGCCGACACCCTCCTTCGCATCGGCGGGCATGTAGGGCCGCAGATCCAGGTCGCCGCCGCTCAGATCAGCGAACAGGGACGGGCGGGCACCGGCCAGCCCGGCACGGATGGCACCGGTCAGGCGATTCCCGTCAAACCCGATGGCGGCATCGCTCAATGCCACAGCGGTCGGGCTGCCGGTCACGTTCGCGTCCAGCGAGATGGACGAAGGCAGCTTGACCTCCGGCCCCATGGCGGCACCAACCCAGGCAAGCAACTCGCCCAGCTTGTCAGCCGTGACCGTCAGGCGACCCGCGCCCTTCGGTGCCGTACCGGCGGTGGCTGTGCCGTTGAAATCAACCTTGAACAGGTCACCACCTTCCGCCGTCAGACGCAGGGCCGTTTCCTGACCTGCGGCAATCGCCTGCGGCCGGTCGACATGCGCGACCACCGAAACCTGGCGTCCCTGCCATTCGGCGCTGGCGTCCATGTCGAAGGGGCCCGCGAAGTCAGGCAGCGACAGCTTGGCATTCACGCCCTTCAGTTCCTGACGCTGACCTGTCTGGGCATCCATGTAGATGAAGGTCGCGTTCTCCAGGCGAACGTCATCCAGCCGCAGGGCCAGATCACCGCCACCGCCACCGGACCCTTCGCCGGAACCGCCGGAAGCGGCAGGCGCCGCGGCACCCGCAGGCGGATCGAACTCGAAGTTGAACCGGCCGTTGGCATCCTTCTCGATCGCGATCACCGGCTCAACCAGCACGAAGCGCTTGATCACCACGTCGCCGGAGATTGCCGCCATCAGATCGACCTGGATGTCCGCGGACTTGATACGGACCAGATCCGCGGCCTCTCCGCCCGCCGCGTTGCTCAGGGCGACTTCGGGCAGGGTCAGGGCCACATCGGGAAAGATCGAGAAACTGGGATCACCATTGACCGTGAGCTTGCGCCCCGTGGCTCCCTCGACCTCTTCCTTGACGTAATCGACAAGCGTGGAGGTCGGAACGACAAACGGCACGATGATGACAATGGCCACCAGCAGCACCAGAATGACTCCGATTGCAATCAGGACGCGTTTCATCGGTTTCCCCTAGTTTGGAACTCGTTTCACTTTTTCGACTGCCATTTCGCACCTGTCAAACCTTCGCGAAGCCTGTCACAGGCTTCACACAGGGCGCTGGCGCGCATTTCCGTAATTCTGTGACGACAATAGCAGAATGTGTGCCGACAATCGCCGGGTCTGTGCCGACGCGCCTCTCCCCAGCCGAGCAGAATGTGTGCCGACAATCGCCGGGTCTGTGCCGACGCGCCTCTCCCCTGCCGCTTCTGCGCTTCCCGTCGATAGGCCGCTGGCCTATGTTCGGCGCAGGCCGAGACAACCCTGGGGAGGACGAAATGTCGAAAGGCACTGTACTGGCAAACGGCGCGGACCTGAGCGGGAAGTACGCGGATGTGGTCCCGCGCCCGGCCAGCAGCATCCTGCTCATCCGCGATTCCGACGCCGGGCTGGAAGTCTTCATGGTCAAGCGCCATCACAAGATCGACTTCGCCTCCGGCGCGATGGTCTTTCCCGGCGGCAAGGTCGATCCCGAAGACAGTGATGCGGAAGCCCGTGCCGCGACCATCGGCGCCGAACCCTTCGACGACACACAGCTCGGCTTCCGGGTCTCGGCGATCCGGGAGGCGTTCGAGGAAACCGGCGTCCTGATCGCCACCAACAAGGATGGCAGCGAACTCACGGCCGAGCAGACCAACGACCTCAAGGAACGCTATGCAGCGCGCCTGGAGAAGAACGAGGTCACCATGGGTGCCATGGCGGCGGCGGAGGGTCTGTCGATCCGGGTGGACCGGCTGGAAGCCTTCGCCCACTGGATCACACCACCGGTGATGCCGAAGCGGTTCGACACCCCCTTCTTCATCGCCGTGGCCCCGGAGGCACAGATCGACGGCGCCCTGCATGATGGCACGGAGGCGGTGGAGAGCGTCTGGACAACACCGGCAGCCGTTATGGAACAGGCCGACCGTGGGGAGGTGACGATGGTCTTCGCCACCCGGCTGAACCTGCAGCTGCTTGGAGAATCATCGAACGTCGCCGAGGCCATGTCCGCCGCCGCGAAACGCACGCCTGTCATTGTCACGCCACATGTCTATGTGAAGGACGGTCGTCGCATGATCGACATTCCCGCCGACGCCGGTTTCGGCAAGGCAACCTGGGATGTGGGCGACGGCTGAGGGATGTTGGCGAAGGCTGAAACAGCGGGCGCCGCCCTGCGGCAGCCCGCTTCCCGAAACACATAAAAAAGAGCCGCGCCCTTTCGGAGACGGCTCTTTCTCTAGCTTGTTCTGCGTACGGGAGCGGTGCTCTTGATCGGCTCCGTCTCCCTGCGCCCCTCCCAAGACTCGGGCAAAGCTGAAGGAACGTTACCCGCATTGAATGCGTGACGCAACGTCAAGATACTTGTCACTGCACAAATATCTATCGGTCTGCCTCAACTTCAGGCAGCGAGCTTGTCGAGTTCCTTCAGCAGGGCGTCGGACATGGTTGCCGTCGAGACCTGAGCCATGCCCTCAGCCATGATGTCGGGGGTGCGCAGACCGCGCGACAGCACATTGTTCACAGCCGTCTCGATCAGGTCCGCATCCTCCGGCAGATCGAAGGTGTAGCGCAGCGACATGGCGTAGGACAGCAGGGTAGCCAGCGGGTTGGCCTTGCCCTGTCCGGCAATGTCCGGCGCGGAACCGTGCACCGGCTCGTACAGCGACTTGCGGCGACCGGTCTCGTCCACATCGCCCAGCGATGCGGAAGGCAGCATGCCGAGCGAGCCTGTCAGCATCGCCGCCGTGTCGGACAGCATGTCACCGAACAGATTGTCGGTCACGATGACATCGAACTGCTTCGGCGCACGGACAAGCTGCATGGAGCAATTGTCGGCGTACATGTGACTGAGCTCGACATCGGAGAAGGATTCCGCATGCAGCTTGGTCACTTCCTCGCGCCAGAGCACGCCGGACTCCATGACGTTGGCCTTCTCGACGGAGCAGACCTTGTTGCCCCGCTTGCGCGCCAGGTCGAAGGCGACGGCGGCAACCCGGCGGATCTCGGAGGTCGTGTAGACCTGCGTGTTGATCCCGCGCCGTTCACCGTTCGGCAGATCCTCGATCCCGCGCGGTTCGCCGAAGTACACACCACCCGTCAGTTCACGGATGATCATGATGTCCAGCCCTTCGATGATGTCACGCTTCAGGGTGGAGGCATCGACCAGCGGCGCGAAACAGAGTGCTGGGCGCAGGTTGGCATAGAGGCCCAGATCCTTGCGCAGGCGCAGCAGGCCGCGTTCCGGCTTCTGTGCGAACGGCAGGTCATCCCACTTCGGACCGCCGACGGCGCCGAGCAGCACGGCGTCGGAATTCATGGCGGTATCCACCACCTTGTCGGTCACCGGAATACCGTGCTTGTCGATGGATGCCCCGCCGACCAGATCCTCGGTCACGTCGAAGCTGACGGCGCGGCGATGATCCATCCAGTCGATCACCTTGCGCACGACACTCATCACTTCCGGCCCGATTCCGTCGCCGGGCAGCATCAGCAGTTTGCGATTGGATGCCATGGTCTCAATTCCTCCAGAATGGGCCGTGCGTCAGGACGCGGCGCGGTAAAGCCAGGGCGCGCTGCTCTTCTGTTGAGCCTCGAAGCCGTCGATGGCGTCGCCGCGCTGCATCGTCAGGCCGATGTCGTCCAGGCCATTGAGCAAGCAGTGCTTGCGGAACGGGTCGATCTCGAAGCGGAAGGTCTTGCCGTTGGACGCGAAGACGGTCTGGCTTTCCAGATCAACCTCGATCTCCAGGCCCTCTGCCGCGTCGGTCATCAGATACTCGATCGCATCCTTCGGCAGCGGCACGGCCAGAATGCCGTTCTTCGAACAGTTGTTGTAGAAGATGTCGGCAAAGCTTTCCGCAATGACGCAGCGGATGCCGAAATCCAGCAAAGCCCAGGGCGCATGTTCCCGGCTGGAGCCGCAGCCGAAATTGTCACCGGCGACCAGGATCTCTGCCTTCCGGTAAGGCTCCCGATTCAGAACGAATTCCGGAATCTCCGTCACACCGTCGGTGTAGCGCATCTCGTCGAACAGGTGCTTGCCAAGCCCCGAACGCTTGATCGTCTTCAGGAACTGCTTCGGAATGATCATGTCGGTGTCGATGTTGGCAATCCTCATCGGCGCCGCAGTTGCCTTCAGGCGGTCGAATTTCTGCATGGTTCGGGCTCCCTCTCCGTTCGCGCGTTGTCATAGCGCCAGCCAGTGCATAGTTAAAGTCCCAAGCAACACGGGAGAAGCCTGCCATGCCACAAACTGATGCCGAATTCCCCGGTGGCAGCGATACCGCATCCGCCAGATACCAGGCCAATGCCCGCTCAACGCTGCTTGCCTACCTGCTCTGGTTCTTCCTCGGCTGGCTCGGCGTGCATCGCTTCTATCTCGGCCGTGTGTTCTCCGGAATCATCATGCTGCTGCTCTGGGGCGCGGGAACCGGCCTTGCCGTGGTCTTCATCGGCTACCTGCTGCTGATACCCTGGGCCATCTGGTGGTGCCTCGACGCCTTGCTGATCCCCGGCATGGTCCGCGCGGAGAACAACGCCGTCGTCGACCGGATCGAACGCGGGAGGTGACTGTCTGCTGACCGTTCCGCCCCTCTCCCCCTCCCGGCCACCCACGCAAGTATCCTGAAATGGGTGGCCGGGAGGGGGAGAGGGGAGGCCCGGTCAGCGCAATGGACCACCGCTACTGTCGCGCCATCTCCGCGTTGGCGATCATTTCACCGTCCAGATCGCCCTGCTTGTACAGCCTGACGCTGACGCGGTGCAGTTCGCCGGTGAAGCAGTAGGGCGCGCCATAGCGACCCACGGGACTGCCACGGTCCCGGCCGATATCGAGACCGGACCAGGAGATGAACGGGCCGAAGGTGTGCGGCGAATGCAGTGACCCGGCCGCCTGCCCGTCGATCAGCAGCCGGTAGGTGATGCCGTCGCCGTCCGTGTCGTTGCGGGCCGTCAGACCGAGTTCCGTCGTGCCAGCGGGGATCGCCGCGGGCGACCGCAACACGGTCAGTTCCCCGCCGATGTTGGTGACATGAACCAGATGCCCCGCCCCGTCGATGTACAGCGCGTATCCGGAAGTGGCATCGCCATGGGCCAGCAGGATTCCTTCCGGCTTCCTGTCGCCGATCCGAACGTGCGCGGTGATGTCATAGTCGCGGCTGCGGATATCCGGTGCCACCTCGGTCGGGATATGCCCCATGCCCCAGTGGAAATCGAAACGGGTCCGCGCCCCCTGATGCCGCTCCGCATTCTCCGCGAAACGGGCGGCGAACCGGTCATCCAGCGGCAGCACGTTCCTGGCCGCCGCCTCCTGCCACCAGTGGTCGATCATCGCCTGCAGCCGCTCGGGATGTTCGGCAGCCAGATCGGCACTCTCCGAGAAGTCCGCGTCCAGGTGATAGAGTTCCCAGACGTCGTCATCGAACGGCGTTCCGGGCGGATGGAACGCCACCGCCTTCCAGCCATCGAGCCAGAGACCGCGATGGCCGAACATCTCGAAATACTGCGGCCGGTCGCGTGACGGCGCGTCGGCGTCCTTCAGGCTTGCCGCGAAGCTGACACCTTCCAGCGGCATCTGCGGCACGCCATTCACCTCGGCGGGCGGTTCGACACCGACAATCTCCAGCAGGGTCGGGACCAGGTCGCTGACATGGGCGAACTGATGGCGCAGCCCGCCTTCGCGCCCCAGACCGTTGGGCCAGGAAATCACCAGCGGATCGCGGATGCCGCCGCCATGGGTGTTCTGCTTGTAGCGTTTCAGCGGCGTGTTCGCCGCCATCGCCCAGCCGAAGGGGAAATTGGAATGGGTGTCCGGCCCGCCGATGTCATCGATGCGCGCCAGCTTCTCCGCCACCGACTCCTTGCGCCCGTTGTAGGGGCCCATGGCATTGACGAAACCGAACGGCCCGCCCTCCTGACTCGCCCCATTGTCGGACATGACGATGATGATGGTGTCGTCGCGGACCCCGGCGTCCTCCAGGAACCCGACCAGGCGGGCAAGGTGCTGGTCGGCATGGTCCAGCATGGCGGCATAGGCGGACTGCAGCCGGGTGAAGACCTTCTGCTCGTCCGCACTGTGCTTGTCCCAGGGGCGGACATTGTCGTTGATCGGCGGCAGCACGGTATCCTGCGGCACCAGCCCCAGTTCCTTCTGCCGCGCCAGCCTGCGCTCCCGCTCCACGTCCCAGCCGCCGCTGAACATCTCGTCATAGGACCGGATCAGGTCGAACGGGGCCTGATGCGGCGCGTGGCAGGCACCGAACGACAGCAGGGTCATCCAGGGCACGGTAGGCTGCTCGGCGATGTGGCCGGACAGGAAACGGATCGCCTGATCCACCAGATCGGACGTCAGGTGATAGCCGTCGGCGAAGGTGCCCGGCGGGTCGATGTGGGAATTGTCCTGCACCAGTTCCGGCGAAAACTGATCGGTCTCCGCGTCCATGAAACCGTAGAACCGGTCAAAGCCGCGCCCCAGCGGCCAGCCGTCGAACGGGCCGGTCGCCCCGGTCTCCGTCAGCGGCGTGACATGCCACTTGCCCAGCATGTAGTTGCGATAGCCCTGGCCCCGCAGCATCTCCGCGATGGTGCCGGCCTGCTTCGATATCTTGCCGGTATATCCCGGATAGCCGCTGTCGAAGTTCGCCAGACTGCCGACCCCGACCGAGTGATGGTTGCGCCCGGTCAGCAGTGCGGCACGGGTGGTCGAGCACATGGCCGTCGTGTGGAACCCGGAATAGCGCAGTCCCTCCCCCGCCAGCGCGTCGATGGTCGGGGTCCGGATGGTGGAGCCGTAGCAGCCGAAGTCCGAGAAGCCGACGTCGTCGAACAGCACCATCAGGATGTTCGGGGCGCCCTTCGGCGGTTTCACCTTCTCCGGCCACCAGGGTTTCGAATCCGCTATTGTCCGACCGATCTTTCCCGCGAACTCTTCGCTGTTTCCCGTCATCCTGCATTCCTCCCCGTCATGCGTGCAGCAGAACCTAGCGCATTGCCGACCGAAAGAGACAGCCCCGATGCGTCCGACCGGAACTGGGCTATAAGGCGGACTCTGAACACACTCGGGGAAGCAAGACATGAAACCAACAACCCTGTCAGGCGTTCGCGTCGTCGAGATGAGCCACATGATCATGGGGCCGTCCTGCGGCATGTTCCTGGCCATGTTCGGTGCCGACGTGATCAAGATCGAGCCGCCGGAGGGGGACCGGACACGGGCCCTGACCGGCATGGGCACCGGCTTCTTCCCCGTCTTCAACCGTGGCAAGCGCTCCGTCGCGCTGGATCTGGACGGCGAGGCGGGGATGGCCGCACTGCATGCCCTGCTGGCCGAAGCGGACGTCTTCATCGAGAATTTCCGCGACGGCTCGCTGGAGAAGCGGGGACTGGATTCGGCGACCCTGCGCCAGCGCTATCCGCGACTGATCACGGCGCCGCACAAGGGCTTCCTGAACGGCCCCTACCGTGACCGCACCGCGCTGGATGAAGTCGTGCAGATGATGACCGGCCTGGCCTACATGACCGGCCCGACGGGGCGGCCACTGCGGGTCGGGTCCTCGGCCAACGACATCATGGCGGGCATGTTCGGGGCCATGGGCATCATGGCGGCACTGATGGACCGGGACACCTCCGGCGAGGGCCGCGAAGTGCGCGTCGGCCTGTTCGAGAACTGCCTGCTGATGGTGGCGCAGCACATGGTGCAGTACGACCTGGTGGGGACGGAGGCACCGCCGATGCCGGAGCGGGATTTCTCCTGGCCGGTCTATGACATCTTCGAAACCGCCGATGGCAAGCAGCTCTTCATCGGCGCGGTCACCCTCGGCCACTGGGATTCGCTCTGTGGTCTGCTGGGGCTCGACGATCTGGTGGGACGCGACGACCTGAAATCGAAGATGCAGCAGATCGACGCCCGGACATGGACCATCCCGATCATCGCGGAGGCGGTCAGGACACGCACCCTGGCCGACCTGGAAGCGGCCTTCCTGCCGCTGGGCATCCCCTACGCCCCGATTGCCCGTCCGGCGCAGATGTATGACGACCGGCATGTGAACCGGCCCGGCGGGCTGCTGACCTCCACCTACAACGACAAGGCCTTCCGCGCGCCCGGACTGCCGCTGGATTTCGACGGTCAGCCCACGGACTTCGCGGCGGACGTGCCGGAGATCGGCGAACATACCGACGACATATTGCGTGCACTTGGCCTGGACAGTTCGACAATCGCCGCCGCCTCTGGCAAATAGGGCGAAATCAACAAACGACAGGAGGGAACCCCCCATGAAGAAGATTCTGATGACCGCCGTTGCCGCCGCCGCGCTGGCCGGCATTGGCCAGTCCGGCACGGCGCAGGCCGCCGAGGCCATGCGCTGCAGCCACCAGCTGCCGCCGCAGCACCACATCGCCCAGGTCATCGACCGCTGGGCCGCCGAGGTCGAGGCCCAGTCGAATGGCGACATCGACGTGCAGGTCTTCGGTGCCAACAGCCTTTCGGGCGCGAAGGAAAACATCCCCTCCGTCGCCAAGGGCAGCATCGAATGCGCCTTCTCCGTGAACTTCCAGTGGGGCAAGACCCTGCCGCTGATGAATGTCACGCTGAAGCCCTATGCCGTGACCAGCAAGGACGTCCTGGCCAACTGGCCGGGATCGGAGGCCGCGAAGTATCTCGAGGCGGCCCTGCTGGAGAAGGGCGTGCGCAACGTTGCCTGGCTGTTCACCACCCGGATGAGCGCCTATACCTCGAAGGGCAAGGCGCTGCTGACCCCGGCTGATTTTCAGGGCGTCAAGATTCGCGGCCTGAACCCGATTGTCGATGCCGGCCTGCGCGCCATGGGTGCCGCGCCGTCGGCCATGTCCGGCTCCAAGGTCTATCAGGCGCTGTCCACCGGTGTCATCGATGCGGGTCTGACCGACATCGCCGCCACCTGGTCACGCAAGTACTACGAAGTCCAGGATCAGGTCGTGGCCTCGCCGCTGTTCAGCGTCTTCTTCCATGGCTACGTCAACCCGGCCTGGTATGACGGCCTGAGCGATGCCAACAAGGCTGCGCTGGACGCCGCCGGTGCAAAGGCTGCCGTCTGGGCGGTCGAGGAGACCGAGAAGGCTGCCGGTTCCGCGCCGTACAACCTCGCCACCAAGAATGTGACCGTCCACATCCACACGGCAGAGCAGGCCGCGGTGATGAAGGCGGCGATGGGTCCGGCATTCGATGCCGCCTTCGCCGAGGAAACCGGTGACGAAGGCAAGAAGCTGCTGGAACTGGTCAACCAGATCGGCAAGTAAGCGGCAACCACCGCTTCGGATCGCACGGCAGGCAGCACCATGAACCCTGTTGAACGACATGGTGCAGGGGGTGACGGCACGACGCCCGCACCCGGCCTGCCGGAGCGTCTGGTGACACCCGTGGCGCGGCTGGGCCTCGGTCTGGCCGCGCTGGGGGTGCTCGTCGTTCTGGCCATCACCGGCTACAGCGTCTTCAAGCGCTATGTGCTCGGCACGCCGGTGACCTGGACCGACGAACTCTCCGGCTATCTCGTGGTCGCCATAGTCATGCTGGGCGCGGCGGAGACGCTGCGGCGCGGCGACCACATCAGCGTCGACCTGCTGTCAGGCCGCCTCAAGGGCAATGGCCGTCGCTTGGCCTCGGTCTGGGGCATGATTGCGGCCATACTGGTCATGCTGGCGATCCTGGTCAGTGGCATCACCGCTGTCCGGTTTTCCTATGACTTCGGTGTCTATTCCGACGGCTATCTGGCCGTGCCGATGTGGATTCCGCAGCTTGCCCTGATCGTCGGATCGGTTCTGGTCATTGCCGTGGCGGTGGCGCGCCTGCTCTCCATTCTGAGCGGCGGGCGGGGCGACCGATGACACTTGTCCTGATCCTCGGCCTGCTGCTGGTACTGCTGCTGACCGGCGCACCGATCTTTGCCGCGCTCGGGCTGGCATCCCTGATCATCACCCTGCTGACCGAAGGCCATGTGCACTCGATTGCCGACACGGTCTTCGCCAAGCTGAACAACAATCTGCTGACCGCGATCCCGATGTTCGCCTTCATGGCCTTCATCATGATCCGGTCCAGGGTGGTCGATCACCTCTATGAGGCCGCCAATGCCATGGTCCGGCACCTGCCAGGTGGCCTGGGCATCGCGACGGTACTGTCCTGCACGGTCTTCGCCGCCATTTCCGGTTCTTCCGTCGCCACCGCACTGACCATCGGCACCGCCGCCATCCCGCAGATGCGCCGGTTCGGCTATCCCGCCCATACCGCCTATGGCGTCATCGCCGCGGGTGGCACGCTGGGAATCCTGATCCCGCCCTCCGGCCCGATGATCCTCTATGCCATCGTGACAGAGGTCTCCATCGGCGCGCTGTTCCTGGCGGGGCTGATTCCGGGCCTGCTGATGGCACTCGTCTTTGCGCTCTACTGCATGTGGGCGGCCATCCGGCGACGGGATATCGAGAATCCCGGCTGGATCGGGTTCCGTGAATGCGCCCGTGCGGTCGGTCGCGCCTTCTGGGCCCTGATGATGCCCCCCGTGGTGCTGGGCGGCATCTATCTCGGAATCTTCACGGCATCTGAGGCGGCAGCCATCGGCTGCTTCTATGCCCTGTTCGTCGGTGTCGTGGTCTATCGCAACTTCGGCTGGCGCGACCTGTGGGAAACCTCGCAGGAAACCGTCCGCACGACCGCCATGCTGTTCATGATCCTGGCCGCCGCGGCGATCTTCGGACACGCCGTGACCATCATCCGCCTGCCGGCCGAACTGGTCGAGACCGTCGTCACCTACCAACTGACACCGCTGATGTTCGTGCTGGCGGTCATGGCCGTGATCTTCATCCTGGGCATGTTCCTGGAGACGATCTCGATCATCCTGATCACCACACCGATCATCTACCCCGTGCTGCTGCAACTGGGCATCGACCCGGTCTGGTACGGCGTGCTGCTGATGATCAATCTGGAACTGGCGCTGATCACACCGCCGGTGGGCATGAACCTGTTCGTCATCAAGGGTATTGCCGACGCGCCGCTGGCGGAGGTCATCCGTGGCATCTTCCCCTATGTCTTCCTGCTGCTGTTCGGCCTCGCCGCCGTCCTCGCGTTCCCCGACCTCGCCACATGGCTGCCGACGGCTGCCGGGTTCGGTTGAGGGCTTCAGATCTCGACCAGATGGTTCGGCAGTTCGTCGCGGTCATCAGGCTGGCGCGGGAAATGCCCGTCCAGTTCCGCACCGGCAGCGGAGATGGCATCGACAAAGGCATCCACGGTCCGGCCCTGTTTCATGTGGCTGGTGAAACCATCGACGATGCTGTCCCAGGTACCGGGATCAACAACCGCGTTGATGCCCGCGTCGGCAATGATCTCCACGTGATGTTCGGCCATTGCGGCAAAGATCAGGATGCCGGTGCGGTCGGCCGTTTGGTGCAGCCCCTGTCCCAGGAACTGGGTCCGGGCCAGCCGCGCCGCGCGACGCTGCTTCACCCTGCGCGGTACCAGCGCCATGCGCAGCGGCATGTGATGCAGCACCAGAAAGGCCAGCAGGGCGATGCCCGACTGCACGCCGATCAGCTGCGCGGCTGACAGACCGACCCCGCCCAGCACCAGCAACCCGCCGCCGAGCAGGCCCGCCAGTGACGACCACAGGGCAGCAATGATCAGGTAGGGTTCGCAGGCGCGGGCGACGACACAAACGATCTCGCCACTGGTCCGTGCCTCGACAGCGCGGATCGCGTCCGCGATGCGCTGGCGATCCGGTTCCGAAAAATGTCCAGCCATCACCAGCTCCCCGACGATCCGCCGCCGCCGAAGCCGCCGCCACCGCCGCCAAATCCACCACCGCTGCCGCCACCGAAGCCGCCTGATCCACCGGCAAGGCCGCCGCCATAGAGCATCCTCCGCCCACGCCTTCGGCCTGACCGGGGACCACCACCCTCCCCCTGTACCGCCATCAGGAAGAACACCAGGAACAGCAAGATGGGAAACAGGGCCACCATCCTCTCCGGATTGCCGTCATCCGCTTCATTCGGCAGGGGGGCATAGGTCCCCGCGATTGTCTGCAGGATGGCATTGGTGCCACGTACAATACCGCCCGCCAGATCGCCGTTGCGAAAGGCGGGAAGGATCTCGTTCTCGATGATCAGTCGCGACGTCGCGTCGGTGAGGCTGCCCTCCAGCCCGTAGCCGACCTCGATCCGCACCTTGCGTTCGGTCGGCGCCACGATCAGCAGGGCGCCATTGTTCCGGCCTTCCTGGCCGATCCCCCAGGCCCGGCCCAGACGATAGCCATAGTCGGCGATCTCGTACCCCTCCAGCGATTGCAGCGTAACGACGACGACCTGATTGCTGGTGGCCTTCTCATGGGCTGCCAGAGCGGTGGTCAGCTGCTGCTTGGTTGCCGCATCCAGCACCCCGGCCTGATCCAAGACGCGCCCGGTCAGGGGCGGAAAGGTCTGGGCAGCGGCCATTCCGGCCCAGAGCACCAGCGCCAGCAGGACCGGCAGGGTCCGCGTCGCCCTCCGTTGCAGGCAGGACTGCATCAGAACTTCACGGCAGGCGCCTGATCCGCCCCCGGGGCGGCCTGGAAATTCTGTTTCGGTTCCAGATCACCGTAAAGGATGGTCGCCCAGATGATGCCGGGGAAGGTCCGCAGTTCGGTGTTGAAGACCCGCACCGCGTCGATGTAGTCCCGCCGCGCCACGGCAATCCGGTTCTCCGTCCCCTCCAGTTGCGACTGCAGGGCGATGAAGTTCTGCGAGCTCTTCAGATCGGGGTAGCGCTCGACTGTCACCAGCAGCCGCGACAGGGCGCTGGAAAGCTGGCCCTGCGCCTGTTCGAATATCTTCAGCGCGTTCGGATCGCTCAACATGTCCGGCGTCACCTGGACCTGAACCTGCGTTGCCCTGGCCCGGGCCTCGATAACAGCGGTCAGCACGTCCTTTTCCTGCGCGGCGAAGCCCTTTACGGTTTCCACCAGATTCGGGATCAGGTCGGCACGGCGCTGGTACTGGTTCTGCACCTGCGCCCAGGCGGCATTGACGCCCTCGTCCAGTCGCGGGATCTCGTTCACACCGCAACCGGTCAGGCTGAGCGCCAGCAGCAGCATCGCCAGCAGGCGCGCCGGGGCATGAAACAGGCGTGGCAGGGCAGCGCTCATGACGGAAACCTCTGGTTGATCATCTTCGCGTACCCTTGCATATGACGCCCGGTCGGCCCAACCGCAAGCCCGCTCAGCCCTCGAACCAGTCGAACTGCGGCCCGGCGATCTCGCGCAGGCGGGCATAGTCATCGGCGAACATGTCCCGAAGCATCGCGCGCACGTCCGCCGGAATGCGGTCGTCGTAGCCGCCGACATTCTGCGGCGCATAGTCGATGCCGTGGGCCGGTTCCAGTTCCAGGAAGCCGAAGACACGCTCGGTTTCCGTCTCGGGGTCCGCGAAGAAGGCTTCCGACTTGATCAGGCAGACATTCTCCGCCCCCAGCACCGACTGCAGACGCTCGACCTGCGGCGCGTAACGGCTGCGGTCGACGTAGGAGAAATGCTGATGCGCCCATGACTGGTAGTTCGGATCCTGGCGGATCTTCTCGGCCTCCCCTGCCAGCCGTTCCGGCTCCCGCGCGATGGCATCGGCCAGCGAGAGATCGTCCTGATCCTTCTTCTTCTCGTGCCAGTAGTGGGAGAAGGTGCGGTCGATGGGGTCGCGCAGCATGGCGATGACGCGCACGCCGGGCAGGTCCGCCGCCATCCGCTCGATCGCCAGCGGGTGATACATGTAATAGGGGCTGGCCTCGAACGTCAGCACCGCCGCGCCGAGTTGCTTCTCCAGTTCCAGCTTCTCCGCCGTACGGGCGAAATGGCCGCGATACCAGTTCTCCCCGCGCGGATAGCCATAATCGAAGTAATGCACTTCCTTCGACGACGGCGGCAGGACCAGCGGATGCTGCTGCAGATAATGGTGCAGGGAGGTTGTCCCGGCCTTCTGCGCGCCGACGATGATGAAATCCGGCAGCACCCGATCATGCGCCGAGACCGCGACCTTGGCCCGGTGTCCGGCGTTGCGTATCAGGTCCTTGGTTCGCTGCCACATGCGCCTGCTGTCCGTCCCGTTGAAATGCTCCGCCGGAAGATGCACCAGTCCGCCGCCCGCCGCAAACCCAAGACGGTTTGCAGATGGCGGCAAGAGGTTCAGACTGCGCCGGTCAAACGGTAGGGGAGGACCGCATCATGAGCTACAAGCACCCGGCAGAACCTGAATTCGGCGGCACGATTGGGCGCACCTTCAACGAGTCGGAAGCCTGGTGGCCGGAACCGAAACTGCCGCGCGGCAAGCCCAATGTGCTGCTGATCGTGCTGGATGATACCGGCTTCTCGCACTTCGGCAGCTATGGCTCCACCATCGAGACGCCGAACGTGGACCGGCTGGCGGCAAACGGGCTGCGCTATTCCAGTTTCCATACCACGTCGCTCTGTTCGCCGACGCGGGCCTGCGTCATGACCGGACGCAACCATCACACTGTCCGGATGCGCGCGATCTCGAACATGGACAGCGGCTTTCCCAACATGCGCGGCGCCATGCCCCGGTCCGCGGCAACGGTGGCCGAAGTGCTGCGCGACGACGGCTATGCCACATTCGCCACCGGCAAGTGGCATCTGGCCCCGATGGTGGAATGTTCCGCCGCCGGGCCGTTCCACAACTGGCCGCTACAGCGTGGCTTCAACCGCTATTACGGCTTCATGCAGGGGGAGACGGACCAGTTCAGCCCGGAGATCACCTGCGACAATCACCTGATGTCGCCACCGGGCACACCGCAGGACGGCTATCATTTCTCCGAGGACATGGTGGATCAGGCCATGGGCATGATCCGCGACACCACCTCGCTGGTGCCGGAGCGACCGTTCTTCATGTACATGGCCTTTGGCGCCACCCACTCCCCGCATCAGGCGCCGCAACCGTATCTGGACAAGTACCGGGGCCGTTTCGACGCCGGCTGGGATGCGGCGCGGGAGGAATGGTACGCCCGCCAGAAGGCATCCGGCATCATTCCCGCCAACACCAAGCTCGCGCCGCGCAACCGGGGCGTGGAGGCCTGGGATGACCTGTCCCCCAACCAGCAGGCCTTCGCCAACCGGTTGCAGGAAGCCTTCGCCGGGATGCTGGACCATACCGACCACCAGATCGGCCGCATGGTGGATTTCCTGGCCGAGATCGGACGACTGGATGACACCATGATCGTCGTGATGTCCGACAATGGTGCCAGTCAGGAGGGCCAGTCGACGGGCGTCTTCGACGAGATGCGCCACTTCAACCAGCTGCACGAGGACGTTGACGAGGCGGTGAAGCACCTGGACCTGATCGGCGGCCCGCGCAGCCACTCCAACATCCCCTGGGGCTGGGCCCAGGCGGGCAATGCGCCGCTGAAATGGTACAAGCAGAACACCCATGGCGGCGGCACCCGTGATCCGCTGATCATCCACTGGCCCAACGCGCTGAAGGGTCAGGAGGGCCAAATCCGCCGCCCGTTTGCCTATGCCACCGACATTGCCGCCACCATCCTGGACGTGGCCGGTGTCGGCATGCCGGACGAGGTTGCGGGCGTGCCGCAGATTCCCATGACCGGCGTCAGCCTGAAGGACACGCTGACCGACCCCGACGCGAAGCCGGACAGGGACGTGCAGTACATGGAGATGCTGGGCCATCGCGGCATCTGGATGGATGGCTGGAAGGCCGTCACCTGGCACCGCCGGGGCAAGAGCTTCGATGATGACCGGTGGGAACTCTACAATCTGGATGAGGACTTCTCCGAGTGCGACGACCTGGCGGAGCGCGAACCTGCCAAGCTGAAGGAACTGACCGACCGCTGGTGGGTGGAGGCGGAGCGTCATGGCGTGCTGCCGCTGGACGACCGCGGCGCGGGGATGCTGTTCCGCGCCTCCCGCCTGCCAGGCACGCCAACGGCGCGGCGGCGTTATGTCTATTACCCGCCCGTCAGCCACATCGTGGCGGACGCCTGCCCCAGCCCGGCCCGCAGTTTCACCATCACCGCGACCATCGAACATCCGGCAGGCGATGGTGACGGCGCCATCCTCGCCCGCGGCACCATCAACAGCGGTCTGGCGCTCTATGTCAGCGGCGGCAGGGTGGTCTTCGACTACAACTGCTTCCGCGAACACAGCCGGATCGCGACGGAAACGCCGCTCAGCCCCGGCGCACACGAGGTCGTGGTGCAGGTGGACCGCAATGCCGACCAGTCGGCCACCGCCACCCTGTCCGTGGACGGCACGGTGGCCGGGACTGCCCACATTCCGATGCTGCTGCGCATCATCTCCTCCACCGGCATGGATTTCGGACGCTCCAACGCACCCGTGACCGACGACTATCTGGCACCCTTCATCTATCCGGGCCGGATCAGCCGCGTGGTCATCCAGTTGCCGGAGGTCGCGACGGCAAAGGACCGGGAAGCGGAGGTGGAGGCGGAAGCGCGTGCGGCCATGACCCGGCAGTAGACGGCCCCGAGTTCAGGGCTGCATCGGAGGCACCGGTCAGGCTATAACCGCCCGCATGATTGATTTTGATCCTGATCTCGATTTCGCGGGCGAAGACCTGCCGCCAACGCTGCGCGCGGTAGGCATGTTCGCCCAGACCCTGACCCAGGTGCGCTGGTTTCACCGTGTGGGCGAACTGTTGAGCGCGGAGGAAGCGGACGCGGCCCATGCCTATCTCTCCGCGCTGGGGTTCCCCGATGCGGGCCCTGCGGAAATCGGCGACTGGATGGAAGCCGAGGAAGCCGCCGGCAACAGCGACTGGAACAGCACGGGCTGGGAGGCGGAGGAGCAATTGCGCGCCGCCCTTTCGGTGCAGGCGGTCGACATCATCGGTGACGAGCAGGCGGTACTGGTCGCCCTGACGCATGTGACCAGCACGGCGTCGGAAGCTGTCCATGCGGCAGCCGCGCAGGCAGCTTCCCGTTTCGGCATAGATGACGAGGGGCTGATTCGTGCCGCCGCCGGTTCGGCGACCCAGGGTGCCTACCTCGCGGCACTGGTGCTGGCGGCGGGAGAGGACGAGGAACATGCCTTCGCGCACAAGTTCCGGCTCTTCGAATCCGGGCGCTGGCCCCTTGGCGTGACAGGTGCCACCCTGAACATCTTCTGATCCGATTCTTGCCGATTCCGGCGCTCTGCCCCTGCCCGCCCGCCAACGAACACAGGCTGCCCCATGTCGACCACCCGTATCGCCACCTGGAACATCAACTCCGTGCGCCTGCGCCTGCCGATCGTGCGGCGCTTCGTGCAGACCTACCGGCCGGACGTGATCTGCCTGCAGGAGATCAAGTGCGAGGATGGCAAGTTCCCCTACCAGGACTTCCGGGAGATGGGCTATCCGCACATGGAGGTCTTCGGCCAGAAGAGCTATCACGGCGTCGCCACCGTCTCCCGCGTGCCGCTGACGGGTACCGAGCGGCTGAAATGGGCCGGCAAGGATGACACCCGCCATCTGCTGACCCGCCTGCCCGGCGACGTGGAGGTGCACAACTTCTATGTGCCCGCAGGCGGTGACGAACCGGACCCGGCGGTGAACGAGAAGTTCGACCACAAGCTGCGGTTCCTGGACGAGGTGACGGCCTGGTTCGCGGAACGCCGGACGGACAGTGCCAGGGCCATCGTGGTGGGCGATCTGAACATCGCCCCGCACGAGAATGACGTCTGGTCGCACAAGAAACTGCTGAAGGTCGTCAGCCATACCCCCATCGAGGTGGCCCGCATGGCGGACTGGATCGCATCCCACGGGTTCCATGACGTGGTGCGCGCGTTCGTGCCGGATACCGAACAGCTCTACAGCTGGTGGAGCTACCGCGCCAAGGACTGGGATGCCGCCGACAAGGGCCGTCGCCTGGACCATATCTGGGTCACACCCGCACTGGTCGGTGCGCCGAAAGGCATGGAAGTGGTACGCGAAGCCCGCGGCTGGGGCGAGAAGCCGTCCGATCATGTGCCGATCTGGATGGACATCGACCTGGGCTGAACCTGCCCGGGCCTGCCCTTGCGACGAATGGTCATTTCCGCCCGGCCCGCGTAGCGCCGAAGATCGGCGGCATCCTCTTCCAGCATGCCGATCTGCGCGATGAAGCCCAAGCTGCTCACGACGTTGCCGTCCTACACACGCCACCTGTTCATGGCGGATGTGGCCGCCGGGCTGACCGTGGCGATGGTTGCGCTGCCCCTGTCGATCGCCATTGCCATCGCCTCGGGCGCCGATCCTGCCGCCGGTCTGGTGACGGCAGTGGTGGCGGGTTTTCTCATCTCTCTGCTCGGCGGCAGCCGGGTGCAGATCGGCGGTCCGACGGGTGCGTTCATCGTCGTCGTCTACGGGGTCATTGCCAACCACGGTTATGACGGCCTCGTCCTGGCGACGCTGATGGCCGGGCTGATCCTGCTCATCGCAAGTCTGCTGCGGGCCGGAACCCTGATCGCGCATGTGCCGGAGGCGGTGATCAACGGTTTCACCATCGGGATCGCGATCATCATCGCCACCAGCCAGATGAAGGACCTGCTCGGCCTGCAACTGGCCAGCGTCCCCGCTGACTTCGTGCCGAAGGTGGCGGCGCTGCTGTCCGTCCGCGACAGCTTCAGTCCGGCGGCGCTGGGCATCGGCCTCGCCACGGCAGCCCTGATCATCGTCCTGCGCAAGATCGCGCCCCGGTTTCCCGGCCTGATCGTCGCCGTCGCGGCCACGTCCGCAGCGGTGGCGCTGCTGGACCTGCCGGTGGAAACCATCACGTCACGCTTCGGCCCCCTGCCCGATGGTCTCCCGATGCCCGAGCTGCCGGTGATCACGCTGGCGAAGGTGACGGAACTGCTGCCCTCCGCCTTCGTCATTGCCTTCCTTGCCGGTATCGAATCCCTGCTCTCCGCCATCGTTGCCGACCGGCTGATCGACGGGCACTACCGTCCCAACGCCGAACTGATCGCCCAGGGTACGGCAAACATCGGCTCCGCCCTGTTCGGCGGCCTGCCCGCGACCGGCGCCATCGCCCGCACGGCAACCAACGTCCGCGCCGGTGGCAGGACTCCCGTGTCGGGCATGGTCCATGCCCTCGCGGTGCTGGCGATGATGATGGTCGCCGCACCGCTGGCCGGGCACCTGGCGCTGCCGGCCCTGGCCGCGCTGCTGATCATCACCGCCTGGAACATGAGCGAGCCTGACAAGTGGGGCAGCTATCTCAGGGAACCGGTCGCGGACCGGGTCCTGATCCTGCTGACGCTGGTGCTGACGGTTCTGGCCGACCTGACGGTTGCCATCGGCGTTGGCGTGGCCCTCGGGCTGGCGCTTCGGCTGCACCGGCGGAACGCCGGACCGCCCGACTGGACCCCGCGGGACCGATAGCCGGATCGCAGCGGGCTGACCGGTCGATCACATCCAACTACCTGATCTATAACGTTTTTCATGATCTGAACCAGAGTTGCAGATGCCCAAACTCCGGTTCGGAAGCTGCGACCTGCACCTTCCGGATGATTGTGCATCGACGTGTCCGGGACCTTGTTTGCGGGGCGGCCATCGAGCGAACGGACCGCACGTCAGATGCAACAGGAGATCACGAAGATGAACATGCGCATTCCCGCCCGATTGGTACTCGTCGCCATGCTGGCACTTCCCGCTACCGGCGCCTTCGCCAGCGAACGCCGCGACGCAACCACGGCTGCGCAGGAGCAGGCCATCCGCGACACCCTCACCGCCCAGGGCTACGAGGTCCGCAAGATCAAGCGCGAGGACGGACTGTTCGAGGCCTATGCGATCAAGGATGGCAAGCGTCTGGAGATCTATCTCGATTCCGCGATGAACATCGTCCGCACCAAGCGCGACGACTGAACCAGCGGCAAGGGGCGATGGCACGATCCGTCGCCCCTATCCCGAGACCGGAGTTTGAAGTCATGAAACGCATTCGTGTGTGGGACCTGTTTGTCCGGGTCTTTCACTGGTCACTTGTCATCCTCTTCGGCGCGAATGCGCTGATCATCGATGAGGACAGTGCCGTTCACGAGTGGATCGGCTATGCCGTCGTCGCCCTGATCGTCGCGCGCATCATCTGGGGGCTCGTCGGCACCCGCTACGCACGGTTCAGCAGCTTCCCGCCCAGCCGCTCAGCCGCGATGGAGCAGATGACCGATATCGCAGCGGGGCGCACCCGCGCGCATGTCGGACATACGCCGCTGGGCGCCTGGATGATCTACAACCTGCTGGTCACGATGCTGCTGATCGGCCTGTCGGGCTACCTGATGACCACCGACATGTTCTGGGGCATGGAATGGACCGAGGAACTGCACGAAATCCTGGTCTCATGGGCAGAACTGTCTGTCGTTGCCCACATTGCAGCGGTGATCTTCGAAAGCCGTCGCCTGCATGTGAACCTTCCACGCGCCATGGTGACCGGATACAAGGAGAACATGCCCGAATGAGGACATGATCCGTGACACATCCTGCAAGCCTGTCCAACAAAACACCCCTTGGCCTGATGGCGCTGATCCTTATCCAGGTGATCTGCGCCATCTTCTTTGCGACTGACGTGATCTCGGACTTCGCGGAAAGCGGCATGGCATTGTCAGGCCGGTACCACCTGATCATCGAGTCCGGTGCGACGGTCTCGCTCTGCGCCGCGATCCTGCTGGAAACGCGCTACTTCCTCTATCTGCTGCGCCGGAAGGCGCATCTGGAGAAGAGCGCATCCGTCGCCACGATGGCCGTGTTCGACATCATCGAGAGCCATTTCGATGCCTGGCAGCTCACCCCCTCGGAACGCGACATTGCCATGTTCCTGGTCAAGGGGCTCGGCATTGCGGAAATCGCGAAGATGCGCGGCAGTGCCGAAGGCACGGTCAAGTCGCACCTGAACGCGATCTACCGCAAATCGGGGACAGCCAATCGCGGCGAACTGTTGAGCAGCATCATCGACACGCTGATCGAGGAACGCCCGGCCAGCCCCTGAAACCTGCGGACAGGCAACCTGCCGCCGCATCCCGGTGGTTCACTGCGTGGCGACGTTCTCCGCCAGCCAACGCTTCATCCGCGCCATTGCCTCTTCGATATTGTCGATGGAGCTGGCGCAACTGAACCGCAGATAGCCCTCCCCGAACCGGCCGAAGCTGGTGCCTGCAATGGCGGCGACGCCGGTTTCCTGCAACAGGCGGTCCTGCATCGTGGCGCTGTCGAGGCCTGTACCGGTGATGTTCGGGAAGGCATAGAACGCGCCCCTGGGCATCACGCAGGACACGCCGGGCATGTCGTTCAGCAGCGCGACCATGCGGGTGCGGCGGACATCGAAGGCCGCGACCATTTCCTGCACCGCATCCTGCGGTCCCTCCAGCGCGGCGATACCGGCAAACTGGGTCGCGGCATTGACGCAGGAGTGGGTATTGACCGCCAGCTTGCCCGCCAGCGGTGCCAGACTGGCCGGCCACAATCCCCAGCCAAGCCGCCAGCCGGTCATGGCGTAGGTCTTCGACCAGCCATCCAGCACGATCAGCCGGTCTCGGATAGACGGGTAGTCGAGCAGGGTGACGTGATCCAGTCCGTCGTAGGTCATGCAGGAATAGATCTCGTCGGACATGATTGCGACATCCGGGAACCGCGCCAGTCCCTCCACCAGCCGGTCGATCTCGGCACGCGGCACCACGCCTCCCGTCGGATTGGCCGGGGAGTTCAGGATGATCAGCCGGGTGCGATCAGTGATCTGCGCCAGGACTTCCTCCGCCGAGAAACTGAATCCATTGGCTTCATGCAGGCGGATAGGCACCGCCCTGGCACCGGAGAACTCGATCATGGAGCGATAGATCGGGAAACCCGGATCCGGATACATGATCTCCGCGCCGGCCTCACCGAACATCAGCATGGCGAAGGCCATGGTGACCTTGCCGCCCGGCACGCAGACGATGTGGTCGGGATCGACCTCCGCGCCGTGACGGCGGTGAATGTCGGCAGCCACGGCAGCCCGCAGTTCGGGGATGCCATTGGCAGGCGTGTAGCCGTGATGACCATCGGCCAGCGCCTTGCGCCCGGCCTCCACGATGTGGCCCGGCGTCGGAAAGTCCGGCTGCCCGATGCCCAGATTGATCACCGACTTGCCCTGCGCCGCCAGCGCATTCGCCCGCGCCAGCACCTCGAACGCCGTCTCCGTCCCGAGCTGCGCCATCCGGCCACTGAGTTGCATCACGCCCCCTCCCTGCTTCATTCGTTTCGCGTTCTCATAGAGCGATTGGCAGGTGTCCGAAAGTGCTGCATCGGAAGACACCGCGTTTCAAGCTTCTCCCGCCCCACGGTTTGTGGTCAGCTTGATACATAACAACAAGATTGGGAGCGAAAATCGACATGCAGGATCTGGCAGGGAAAGTGGCATTCGTCACCGGCGCGGCGAGCGGTATTGGTCTGGCGATTGCGCGGTCGATGCATCAGTCGGGCATGAAGGTGATGCTGGCGGACATAGATGCCGACGGCCTGGCCCGCGCGGCGGCGGAGCTTGGGACCGGCACCGCGACCGTGATCTGCGACGTGCGCGATGCGAAATCCGTGCAGGCGGCGGCGGACTCGACCATCGAGACTTTCGGCAAGGTGCATGCGGTGGTGAACAATGCCGGTGTCGGGCTGGGCGGTGCCCCCGGTTCGATCCCGCTGGAGGACTGGCGCTGGATCGTCGACATCAACCTGATGGGCGTCGTGCACGGGGTCGAGATCTTCACACCGCTGATCAGGTCGCATGGTGAAGGCGGACACTTCATCAACACGGCCTCCATGGCCGGTCACTGGACCAATGCCAACATGGGTCCCTATTGCGCCACCAAGTTTGCCGTCGTCGGCTATTCGGAATGCCTGAACGAGGCGCTGGCCCCGGAGGGAATCGGTGTCTCGGTGCTGTGCCCCGGCTTCGTGCAGACCAGCATCGCCACCAGCGGCACCGCGCGCCCGTCCGGCATCATCCCCACACGCCCTGCCCCGACAGCCGACAGTGACACACCGCCGATCCCGGATGCCGGGTCACTGGTGGCCAACGGGATGCCGCCGGAGATCCTGGGTGACTGGGTCGTGGAATGCATGCAGCGCGACGCGCGCTATATCTTCACCCATCCCGACATGGCCCCGCTGATCGACATGCGCCATGCCGCGATCAAGGAAGAGTTCGCGCGCAGCGCGGCCAATGCGACATTGAAGGCCAATCAGACAGCCCACGGCTGAGGGGGAGAGGCAAGGCCATGGCCGACCTGATCGAACTGAGTTCACGCATCATCGACCAGGGCGACGAACAGGCGCCCGGCCTGCTGAACCGCGTCACCCGTGAACTGTCGGAAGTGGCCGACGGTGTCGCGGTGGTCGAAGCCTTCAGCCATGTGGTCAGCTTCCGCACCGACGACGGGCTGGTGCTGTTCGATACCAGCCTGCAGGCCCATGCACCTGCGATCATCAAGGCCCTGCGCGGCTGGTCGAAGGCCCCGGTCCATTCCATCGCCTTCACGCATGGACACATCGATCACATCGGCGGCACACAGGCCTTTCTGGATGAAGCCACGGACGCCGGAAATCCCCGCCCGCGCATCATCGGGCATGAGAATGTGGCCCCCCGCATCGACCGCTACATCAGGACCAACGGCTACAACGGCCACATCAATGCCCGCCAGTTCGGTCCCAACCGGCCCGGTGGCCAGCCAAGGGTGGAGCGTGACGGTCCACCGCCGTTCGGTCCGAAATCCTGGGTCAAGCCCGACACCACCTTCGTCGATCGCATGAACATCCGTGTCGGCGACGAGCATGTGGAACTGTTCCACGACAAGGGGGAGACCGACGATCACCTCTGGGCATGGTGGCCGGAACGAAAGGCGATCTGTGCCGGGGACTTCATCATCTGGATGTTCCCCAACGCCGGAAATCCTCAGAAGGTCCAGCGCTACCCGCTGGAATGGGCAAGGGCGCTGCGCCAGATGCGGGCGATGAAGCCGGAACTGATCCTGCCCGCCCACGGGCTGCCCTTCGCCGGGCAGAAGCGCATTGCCACCGTCCTCGACGACATGGCCTGCGCCCTGGAGGGGCTGGTGGAGGACACGCTGTCGATGATGAATGACGGCGCGCGCCTGAACGACATCATCCACAGTGTCCGGGTGCCCGACGACCTGCTGGCGAAACCCTACCTGCGCCCGTTCTATGACGAGCCGGAGTTCGTCGTGCGCAATATCTGGCGGCTGTATGGCGGCTGGCACGATGGCAACCCGGCCAACCTGAAACCGGCCCCCGACGCGGCGCTGGCGTCGGAGCTGGCGCGACTGGCGGGTGGCGCACCGGCACTGGCCTACCGGGCACGCGAACTGGCGGAGGCAGGGGAGCATCGGCTTGCCTGTCACCTGGCAGAATTCGCGGCACAGGCCGCGCCTGAAACCGCTTCCGTTCATGCCGCGCGGGCCTTCGTCTACCAGAAGCGAAGGGAGACCGAACTGTCGCTGATGGCGAAGGGCATCTATGGCGCCGCCGCGCGCGATTCGGAGGCCAAGGGCCAGTTGAATACGAAGGCTCAGCCGGACAGCTGAATGGCCGAGCCCTGGGGAGGGGAAACGCATGACAGTCAGGATCGAGAAGGACGGCCACGTCTGGACCGTCATTCATCACCGCCCGGAAGCCCGGAACGCCATGGACCCGGAGAGCTCCATTGCGCTGAACGATGCCTTTCTGGCATTCGAGCGTGATGATGAGGCGCGGGTGGCCGTGTTCTTCGGCGAAGGGGGTGCCTTCTGCTCCGGCTGGGACCTGAAGCACGCGGCGGCGCTGGAGGCGCGCGAGCCCGGCCAGCAGGCGCTGGACGAGCTGCACTTCACCGCCGACGGTCCCGCGCCGGGACCCGGCGACGACATTCCGCGCGGCCCCATGGGGCCAAGCCGCCTGGAACTGGACAAGCCGGTGATCGGTGCCATCGCCGGGCCGGCCGTGGCCGGTGGCATGGAACTGGCCATGTGGTGCGACTTCCGGGTCATGGAGGAAAGTGCCTATATGGGTGTCTACTGCCGTCGCTGGGGTGTGCCGCTGATCGACGGCGGCACGGTGCGCCTGCCCCGGCTGGTCGGTCAGGGACGGGCCATGGAGATCATCCTGACCGGGCGGAAGGTGCCTGCGGAGGAATGCATGCGTATCGGCCTGTGCGAACATGTGGTGGCGGACGGAACCAGCCGGCAGAAGGCGGAGGAACTGGCGCACCAGATTGCCCGGTTCCCGCAGAACTGCATGCGCGCCGACCGGCGCTCCACCATCCGCCAGCACGGTCTTTCGGTGCGGGAAGGCCTTGCGCAGGAATGGCAGAACAGCCGCGCCCAACTGGCGCGCGAAGGGATTGCCGGGGCCGCCCGGTTCCGGGACGGCAAGGGACGCGGCGGCGATTTCGCCGACATCTGAATATCGGCGGGGAGGCCGAAACATGAGCTTGTTCAACAAGGTACTGATCGCCAATCGCGGAGAGATCGCCTGTCGGGTCGCGACGACACTGCGGGAGATGGGGATCGTTTCCGTCGGCATCCATCACGCAGCCGACAGTCTTTCCGCCCATGTGGGCGCGGTGGACGAGGCTGTGCTGATCCAGGGCGAGACCCCTGTCGCGGCCCATCTGGACGTGGCGCAGATCCTGAAGGTTGCGCGCGAGTCCGGTGCCGATGCCATCCATCCCGGCTATGGCTTCCTGTCAGAGAACGCGGGCTTCGCCGAAGCGGTAAGAGGTGCCGGACTGACCTTCATCGGCCCGGACCCGGACTGCATCCGGCTGATGGGCGACAAGATCGAATCGCGGAAGTTCGCGGAGACACATGGTGTGCCCGTCGCCCCCTCCGTCCTGCCGACCGGCGACATCGACAGTTTCATCGCGGAGGCCGCGCGTATCGGCTTCCCCCTGCTGGTCAAGGCATCCGCGGGTGGCGGTGGCAAGGGCATGAGCATTGTCCGTGACCCCGCGGATCTGGCCGATCAGGCCCGACGGGCGGCGAGCGAGGCAGAACGCTATTTCGCGGATGGCCGGGTCTATGCCGAGCGCTATGTCGACCGCCCGCGCCACATCGAGGTTCAGGTGCTGGGCGATGGCACAGGCAAGGTCGTGCATTTGCATGAGCGCGAATGCTCCATCCAGCGCCGGTTCCAGAAGATCGTCGAGGAAGCACCCTCCGCCGGACTGCCCGACGCCCTGCGCGCGGAGATCTGCGCGGCGGCGGTACGGCTGGCCAGCGCCGCGAACTATCTCAATGCGGGCACCGTGGAGTTCATCCTGGCCCCCGACGGCGCATTCTATTTCCTTGAGATGAACACCCGTCTGCAGGTCGAGCATCCGGTGACCGAGATGGTGACCGGCATCGACCTGGTCCGGAAACAGGTGGAGATCGCGGCAGGTCAGGGCCTCAGCCTCGAACAGGACGAGGTGGCGCTGAACGGCCATGCCATCGAATGCCGCATCTGTGCCGAGGACCCGACGAACGGTTTCCTGCCGGAGACCGGGCGGGTGTTGCTGCTCGATCCGCCGACGGACGATCACATGCGGTTCGAGAACGGGCTGACCCAGGGCCAGTCCGTCACCAGTGACTTCGACCCGATGCTGGCCAAGCTGGTGGTGCATGGACCAGACCGTCCCGGCGCGGCGGACCTGATGCGCAAGGCCCTGCGGGACACCACCCTGCTGGGTGTCGGCACCAACATCGACTATCTGGCCGACATCGTGGCCCATCCGGCGTTCCGCTCAGGCGACCTGCACACGGGTTTCGTCGAGGAGCATGCGGAAAGCCTGACCCGGTCGGAACCGGATGGAAAGACCGTCGACACCGTGCTGGTCGCGGCGCTGAACGGCCACGACAGCTTCCGCCGCCAGAACGACAATTACCCCGAGCCCTATGCCAGCATGGGGCACTGGCGGAACTGATCCGGCGATACCGGCGGCTCAGGCTATGGCGCCACCGGTCCGCATCGCCGCGATGTCATCTTCCGAATAGCCCCATTCGCCCAGGATCTGGTCGGAATGTTCGCCGATCGACGGCGCATGGGTCATCGCGTCCGCGCCCTCGATGCGCGGCAGGCCGGGGATGTGCGGCATCGGCACGGTGCCGGTCGAGGTGTGCTCGACATAGGCAATCGCCTCCACCGCCCTGGTGTGCGGATGGTCCATCAGTTCGCGATAGGTCTGCACCGGGGCATTCATGACCCCCGCCGCCGTCAGCGCCTCGGCCCAGTCCTGCGTCGAGCGGGTGCTGAAGACATCGCGGATCATCGGCATCAGCTCGGCCTCGTTCCGCAGCCGCAGCTCACCGGAGCAGAAACGCGGATCATCCTTCCATTCCGGCTTGCCCATGACATCGCAGAGCGTCTGGTAATGCGCCTCCCGCATCGCGGTGATGTTGATGAAGCCGTCGGTGGTCGGCATGGTGCCCACGGGGACGTAGAGCGGCTGGCTCTGGCCCTTTTCCAGATAGAACTCCATCACCTTTGCCGCCTGGAACGCTGCAGCGCTCTGCATCAGATTGTTGTCGATGTAGCAGCCGGTGCCATAGCGGAACTTCCGCATCAGTGCGGTCGAAAGCGCATGAAATGCATAGAGGCCGGTGGTGACATCGATGGGGATCATGTTCAGCCGCTGCGGAATGCCATCCTTGTCGCGGTTGACCGTCATCAGGCCCGAGTAGGCCTGGATGACCGCATCGGTCACCGGACGGTTGGAGTTCGGGCCGGACTGGCCGAAGCCCGTGACCGAAAGATAGATGACGTTCGGATTGACCGCCTTCACCTGGTCGTAGGACAGACCGAACTTCGCCATGACGCCGGGACGGAAGGCTTCCACGATCACGTCGGCCTTTTCCGCGATGCGCCGGGCAACCGCCAGCGCGTCAGGGTTCTTCATGTCCATGGCGAGCGACCGCTTGCCCCGGTTGAAAGCGATGGAATGGGCGCACTGGTCGCCGTAGATCGCGCCCAGGGCACGTCCCCAGTCGCCTGCCAGAGGCTCGACCTTCATCACGTTGGCACCATGCTGGGCCAGCAGCATGGTCGAATGCGGCCCGGCCACACCCTGTGAAAAGTCCAGCACGTTGATTCCATCAAAGGCGCGCGGTTCGTCAGTCATTCGGGTCCCCCCAGCTCTCGATCATCTCCGCTGGCGAACCCGACATATGCCGGACACCGGGCGGCCTTCCTCCCCGGAAAGCAGAACACTTCTAGCAAAGTTGCCCCCGCCGTCTACCGGCAAGATCGGCAATGCAGTCATTCGGCCCGTTGCGGCGCCGGTACGGCCAGCATCTCCAGCAGCAGGTCGGCCAGTGCCTCGACCGACGGGGAGAGCCTGCTGCCGTTGGCGTGGAACAGGTAGGTCTTCAGGTCAGGCAGCACCGGAAAGCCTCTGTCGAGCACACGCAGCTTTCCCGAGACGGCATCGACGGGCAGGACGGTCACGGCCAGTCCGGCCTCCACAACGCAATCCAGTCCGGCCCGGCTGGTGCTCTCATAGGCGAAGCGAAAGGGCATGCCATGGTCGTCCAGCGCCTGGACCGCCGCCTTCCGGTAAATGCAGTCCGGTGCGAAGATGGCGAGCGGCAGCGGATCCACCTCCGGCGCGTCGGAATGCCGTGCCGCAGCCCAGACGAGGGGCCTGTGCATGATCTGCTGCCCGCCCGACCGGCCACAGCGCTGGGTCACGAAAGCCAGATCCGCATCGCCGGCTTCCAGACGCTCCAGCGCCTCCCAACTGCGGTTGCAACTGAGTTCGACCTGAACCAGCGGAAAGCGCCTGTCGAACTCGGTCAGCACCGGGGGCAGAAAGCACATGGACATGTCGGTGGCGGCAAGCCGGACACGTCCCCGCTCGACCTGCTGCCCCAGTTCCATCATCGCGTCCGCCGTCAGGCGCATGACACGGTGCGCGTACCGCAGCACGATCTCGCCCTCCCGCGTCAGACGGACTTCCCGGCTCGTGCGGTTGAGGACGCGGACCTGCAACGCCTCCTCCAGCCGCTTGATCTGCATGCTGACTGCGGATTGCACGCAGTTGAGGCGTTCGGCGGCGCGGGTGAAGTTCCGGGTCTCGGCGACGGTCACGAAGGCCCGCAGCAGACCCGCATCAATCGGTTGGGAAGGCTCCAGCATCAATTTTCCTGATGATCAGATCAATTCTATTCGTTTCACGAATTCCACTACCGCACCTACCTTGCGCCGACAACCTGTCCCTGACGTCGCGAGCACCTGACCATGAACAGAAAACTCTGGATTGCCCTGATCTGCGCCGGCTGCGTCCTTGGCCTGTCCGTCGGCTTCCGTCAGGCGCTTGGCCTGTTCCTGACACCGGTCTCCGAATATCTGGGCTCGGGGCGGGAGGCCTTCGCGCTCGGCATGGGACTGATGAACCTGTTCTGGGGTCTGGGCGCGCCCTTTGCCGGGGCGCTCGCCGACCGTTTCGGGGCCGCATGGGTCATCGCGCTGGGCGGGCTGGCCTATGGCGCCGGCCTGGCTGTCATGACCCTGCCTGGAACGGGCGATCAGCTGCTGGTCGGTGGCGTGCTCATCGGGCTGGGCCTGAGCGGTTCCGGCTTCACCGTCATCCTCGGCACCATCGGCCGCATCACGCCGGAGAAACATCGCAGCACCGCCCTGGGACTCGCCTCGGTCGGCGGGTCCATCGGCCAGTTCATGTCCCTGCCCTATACCCATTTCATCATCGACGGATTTGGCTGGTCGAACGCGCTGCTGATCCTGGGAGCCTCCGCCTGCCTGATCGTGCCGCTGGCCTATGGCCTGGCCAGCAAGCCTGTCGTCACCGACACCGGCCCGGAGCAGAAGATCGGTGAAGCCCTGCGCGCCGCCTTCGCGATCCCGAGTTTCTGGCTGCTGAACGCCGGGTTCTTCGTCTGCGGCTTTCATCTGGCCTTCGTCGGCGTCCACCTGCCGGGATTCCTGAGTGATCGCGGCTTCGATCCGTGGCTGGCCACGGTCTCCCTGACCATCGTCGGGCTGACCAACATCGCGGGCAGCTACGCCTGTGGTGTGCTGGGCGGCAAGTATTCCAAGAAGAACCTGCTCAGCCTGCTCTACCTCGCCCGCGCCGCGATCTTCCTGCTGTTCATCCTGACGCCGGTGACGGAGCTGACCGTCATGATCTTCTCTGCCGCCATCGGACTGCTCTGGCTTGGCACCGTACCGCTGACCAGCGGGCTGGTGGGACACATCTTCGGAACCCGCTACATGTCGATGCTGTTCGGCATTGTCTTCATGGGCCACCAGTTCGGTGGCTTCCTGGGGGCCTGGATCGGGGGTTATGCCTACGACACCTTCGGGTCCTACGACGCCATGTGGTGGCTCAGCATCGCCCTCGGCGTCGCCTCCGCCGCGATCCACTGGCCGATCGCGGAGAAACCGGTCGCCGTCTCCCCCGCCTGAACCGGCGATATCCGGCGTTGCCTGGCAGCGCCGTTGTTGCTATTGAGAGTCAATTGCATTATTAAGAACTCCTGTCATCTGCCGGACGCCTGTCCGCAGCATTTTCCGAAACGTCAGGAATATCTGGCCCATGATCTCCATCCGCACCGCGCTGGTCGGCCTGTTCCTTTTCGCGGCTTCCGCCGCCTCCGGGGCGGAGACGCGTGAACCGGGCATCGGTCTGGAACTGAACAGGCTGGAAGCCGTGGAGGGCGCCTGCCGCGCCTATGTCGTGCTGCAGAACGATACCGACGCGGCCTTCTCCGCCCTGCGCTATGACCTGGTCATCTTCGATGCCGACGGCATCGTCACCCGGCGACTGGCGCTGGAGACCGCGCCGCTGGTCGCGGGCAAGACGAGTCTGAAGGTCTTCGATCTGGCGGAGATCGCCTGTGACGGCATCGGGCGGATTCTGGTGAACGGCATCCTCGAATGCACGGACCAGAACGGCGAGCGTGACGATTGCCTGTCCCTGGTACGAACGACCTCCCGCAGTGACGTTTCCCTGATCAAGTAAGGGCCGAACCGATGCAGACCGAAGTGACCCTCCCGCCCTCCGCTGCTGCACCGGACGGACCATTGGCCGATCTGCTGGCCATGCTCCAGTCCGGCGGCCCCGTGGTGGCACTGCTGATCGCCATTTCGGTCGCGGCAACAGCCATCGTGCTCGCCAAGGCCTGGCAACTGCGCGGCATCCGTTCCGCCGATGCAGCCATGACCGGCGATGCCCTGTCGCTCTGGCAGGCGGGCCGGACGGGAGAGGCCGTGACAAGGTTGCAGGGTTCGACCGGGCCGCTCGCCGCGACAATCGCCGCCGCCATGCGCGGCATCCGGCAGGGTATGGACCCGGAGGTTGTGCGGGCAGAAACCATGCGCTGCGCCGCCGACGCGCTCGAAGCCTGCCGCACCGGCCTGCGCGCCCTGGAGGTCATCGCCTCCCTCGCTCCCCTGCTCGGCCTTTTCGGCACCGTGCTGGGCATGATCGAGGCGTTTCGCCAACTGGAAGCCGCGGGCAACCAGGTCAACCCGGCCATCCTGTCGGGCGGCATCTGGGAGGCGCTGCTGACCACGGCGGTGGGCCTCGCCGTCGCCATCCCGGCGGTCGTGGCCCTGAACTGGCTGGAGCGCCGGATCGAGCGGCTGGCCCACACGGCGGACAGCGCCATCACCCGCCTGTTCACCCAGAACCTTCCACCGGCACAGCATGCGGAGGCTTCCCATGTCGGCGATCTTCACCCCGCCGCCGTCGCTCAGGGCGGCGACTGACGGACGCCGTCGGGCACTGATCAGCCTGACACCGCTGATCGATGTCGTCTTCATCCTGCTGGTCTTCTTCATGCTCGCCTCCTCCTTTCTCGACTGGCGTGCCATCGACCTCGATCCGCCCGCCAGGGCAGGCGCAGCAAAGGCGCTGACCGGTGCCATGCTGGTGGATGTCCGCGCCGACGGGCTGTGGTTGTCTGGCGAAATCCTGTCCCTGAACCTGATTGTTGAACGGTTGAGACAGGTCGCTGAAGATCACCCCGACCGCCCCCTCATCGTGCGTCCTGCGGACGGCGTTTCCCTGCAGCGCACGATCACTGTGCTGGATCGCCTGGCCGGGAGCGGGATGCGGAACATCTCCCTGGCCCGCCCGGAGCAGAACCGTTGAGCCTCGCCCGCATCCACAGGACGCGTCCACGCAACGACGACGATCGTGTCCTGCCCCTGATCAACGTCGTCTTCCTGCTGCTGATCTTCTTCATGGTGGCGGGGCACCTCTCCGCGACCGATCCCTTCACCGTCACCCCGCCGCATTCCGTCACCGAAGCGGCGCCCGACAGGAACACGCACCTGATCCTGATCGACCGGCAGGGCCAACTGGCGCTTGATGGGCTGCCGCTGTCGGAGGCTGCATTGATCGAGGCTTTCGGGCGCAGTCCGATGACCACAGTCCGGGTCAAGGCCGACGGTGCCGTGGATGCGATCAGGGTTATCGCCCTGATGGAGCGCCTGCGTGGCGCCGACCTGACGGATATGCAATTGCTGACCGTCCCGGCAGGCGAATGAACCACATCCCTCCCCCCGGCTGGTTCCCGGCCCTGATCGTGGCGCTGCTGCTTCACGCGACCATCGCCGTCGCCATGCTGTTGCAGGCACCGACCAGCGGCACGCCCCTGCCCGGCGTGTCCGGCATGCAGGTCGGCCTTGCCGCTTCGGGAGGTGCCTTGGGCGAGGTGGCGGAGGTCGAAGGCGTGCCAGCGGAAGCCGGCCCCCTCTCACCGGAGACGGCAGAAACAGTGACCGCGGAACCGGTCGCCGAGGCCATGCCTGCACCTGAGCCAGCCGTCGCGGCACCGGAGGCCGCCGCCGTTCCCGCCCCGGCCGAAGCCACTTCACCTGCCCCGCAGCCGGTTGTAGCCACAGGCCCGACCGGGACGGCGGCAAGGGTTGTCACTGAAGGGATCGAAACCGCCGACGCAACGCCGGAGCCGGTGACCGAGGCCGTTGCCGCCGTCTCGCCGCCACCACTCCCGGTGCCGCGCCCGAGGCCGGAGGTGGTTCAGACCGCCGAACCGAGGGAAGCGACTGCCGTGAACGTGACGACACCGGCGTCCCGGACCGGGCCTGCCGTCGAGGCGGTCAGGACGGGCGGCCCTGGTGAAGCAGTGCAACAGGCTGCGCTGGTGACCGGTGGTGGCGGCCGCTCCGGTGACCGGTCCGGAGCCGGCAAGTCCAGCCAGGGCGGCACCCGCTCCGGCGGCGGCAGTCCGGGTGAGCGGCAGGACTATCTCACCCGTCTGCTGAACTGGCTGGAACGCCACAAGGAATACCCCCGCCGGGCGCAAAGGCGACGGCAGGAAGGCACGGCGATGCTGTTCTTCCGCATGGATCGCGACGGGCGGGTGACGGAGTTCCGCATCGAAAAGGGCTCCGGCCACGCCCTGCTCGACGCCGAAGTCGAGGCCATGATCCAGCGCGCCCAGCCCCTGCCCGCCATGCCGGACTTCATGCCGCAGAGCCAGCTCGAACTGGTGGTGCCCGTGAAGTTCGCACTGCGCTGACGCCGCCTGCATGGCGGCCCGGGATCAGGCTGGGAAGTGGGAAATTGGTGGAGCCGAGGGGAATCGAACCCCTGACCTTCGCATTGCGAACGCGACGCTCTCCCATCTGAGCTACGGCCCCACAACAGCACCGGACACTTGGCCCGGAGCCGCGCTTTCTTAGGTGCCTGTGGCCTGCCAAGTCAAGCGGGAAAGCGGGTTTCGCACCGCACCCCCTTGCCCCGCTTACACATCGGTTGCAGAATCACAATCAAGATCATAATTTCAATGACTCTTTTCTTCAGGCACCCATGATGGTCAACCAGCGACTCGATCTCCTGACCGATTATCCGTTTCAGCGGCTGCGTGATCTGCTGGGTGATGCACCGGCAGGCGGGCCGGAGGGGGCGGAACCGATCAGCATGGCGCTGGGGGAACCGCAGCTTGGCGCGCCGCCGCTGCTCATGCAGGCGCTGACCGCCGCCGCCGGGGATTTCGGCAAGTATCCGGCGGTCAACGGCACCCCCGGCCTGCGCCGGGCCATTGCCGAATGGCTGGACCGCCGCTACGGGCTTGGCGCCGGACAGGGCATCGACCCGGAAACGGAGGTCATTCCGCTGAATGGCACGCGGGAGGGCCTTTTTGCGCTGGCGCAGATCGCGGTGCCCGCCGTGCGCGCGGCCACCCGTCCGCTGGTCCTGACACCGAACCCGTTCTACCAGTGCTATCTGGGTGCGGCGACCATGGCGGGGGCGGAGATCCGGCTGATGCCCGCGATCCGGGAGAACGGTTTTCTGCCGGATCTGGACACACTCGACGCGGAAACCCTGTCGCGCACGGCGCTGATGTACCTCTGTTCCCCCGGCAATCCGCAGGGGGCGATTGCCGACAGGGCCTATCTGAGGCGCGTGGTCGATCTGGCCAGGGCGCATGATTTCGTTCTGGCTCTGGATGAGTGCTACGCGGAGATCTATGACGAGGCCCCGCCGGTGGGCGGGCTGGAAGTCGCCGCCGCCACCCCGGACCGGTTCCGCAATGTCGTGGTCTTCCACTCCCTGTCGAAGCGGTCCAGCGCACCCGGCCTCAGGTCCGGTTTCATGGCAGGCGACCCGGAGATGGTGAAGCGCTTCGCCAAGCTGCGCAGTTTCGGCGGCGCACCGCTGCCCGGCCCCATCGCCGCCGCCTCCGAGGCACTGTGGCGCGACGAGGCCCATGTCGAACAGACGCGCCAGCACTATCGCGCCCTGTTCGATCTGGCCGACAGCCTTCTGGGCAACCGCCCCGGCTACTACCGGCCGGCAGGCGGCTTCTTCGTCTGGCTGGATGTCGGCGACGGTGCGGCCTTCGCCCACCGGGCCTGGACGGAGGCCGGCGTGCGCGTCCTGCCCGGCGGCTATCTGGCGCGCGAGGAACCCGACGGCAGCAACCCGGGGGAGCGCTACGTGCGGCTGGCCCTGGTACAGGATCACGCAACGACCGGTGAGGCGCTGAAGCGCCTTGCCGCACTGATGGACAGTTGAGGACAGCATCATGGCAGGAACCGCCCGTGCACGAATGGGTTTCGCACCGCCGGAACTGAAGCGTTTCCTGCGTCGCCGCCTGCAGGAGATCGCCGGTCTGCTGGTGATTGCCCTGTCCGCCCTCGCCCTGGCTGCGGTCGCGACCCACAACCCCGCGGACCCGAGCTGGAACGTTGCCACCGGCACCCCGGCCACCAATCTGCTGGGCCTGCCGGGCGCGGTGATCGCCGATCTGGCCCTGCAGATCATGGGTCCGGTCTCCCTGCTGCTGTTCGCCATACCGCTCTGTCATGGTGTGCGGGAGGTCGTGCACCAGCGCGCCAGCCGGTTGCGCTTGCGCGGGCTTGCCTGGATCACGGGCGGGATTCTGGCGGCGACCGGCTTCGCCCTCGGGGCACCGGACATGGCACTGGAGCCGCTGGTCACGGGCGGCCTCGTGGGCACCTGGATTTCAGGGCTGGTGCTCATGGTTCCCGAACTGCCGCCCCTGGGCTACACCGCGCTTGCGGCGGGCTTCACCTTCCTGGGACTGGGCCTGCTGGTCGCCGCATCGGCCATTCCGCTGCACTGGTTCGGCGCGCCGTTTGCCTGGATGATTGCCAGGGCCTTCAACCGAAACAGCAGCAAGACTGTCGCGCAGCGCAAGGCGCGGTCATGGTCCCTTCCCAGCCTGCCTCGCCTCCGGCTGCCCCGGATCAGCCTGCCAACACTGAAGCGGGCACCGCGGGAGGACGCCGAGGAGCGGGCCGAACCGACGATCAGGCCGTCAGCCGACAGCCCGAAACGGACATCGGCCCCGGCGGGGAAACCGGCCCGGAAGGCCAAGGCGAAGCCCGCGCCGAAGGACCGCAAGGTGGAGCCCGAGCTCGATCTGGAGCCCGAGCCGGATCTGGAGGATGCAGGCGATCTGCTGCCGCCGCTCTCGCTGCTCTACGAACCCACCGCCGCCGACTACCCGGAGCGGGCCAGCGACGAGGAACTGCAGGCCAATGCACGGATGCTGGAAAGCGTGCTCGACGACTTCGGCGTCAAGGGCGAGATCACCGATGTCCGCGCCGGTCCCGTTGTCACCCTCTACGAACTGAAGCCCGCACCGGGCACCAAGTCATCGCGGGTGATCGGCCTGGCCGACGACATCGCGCGCTCCATGAGTGCCATCTCCGCCCGTGTCGCGGTGGTGCCGGGCCGCGATGCGCTCGGCATCGAACTGCCCAACAGCACCCGGGAAGTGGTCTATTTCCGCGAGATGCTGACCGGCGAGAAGTTCCATACCGGCCCCGGCACCCTGACCATGGCCCTGGGCAAGGACATCGGCGGGTCGCCGGTCTACGCCGATCTGGCGCGGATGCCGCATCTGCTGATCGCGGGCACCACCGGATCGGGCAAGTCGGTGGCCGTGAACACCATGATCCTGTCCCTGCTCTACCGCCTGCGCCCGGAACAGTGCCGCATGATCATGATCGATCCGAAGATGCTGGAACTCTCGGTCTATGAGGGCATTCCGCATCTGCTGACGCCCGTGGTCACCGATCCGAAGAAGGCGGTCGTCGCCCTGAAATGGGCGGTGAAGGAGATGGAGCAGCGCTATCGCCGCATGTCGGAGCTGAACGTGCGCAACATCGCAGCCTTCAACGAGCGGCTGGCGGCAGCCACGTCGGCAGGCGAGAACCTGACCAAGCGGGTGCAGACCGGCTTCGATCCGGAGAGCAGCGAGGCGGTGTTCGAGGATGTGGAGCTGGACTCCTCCCCCATGCCGCAGATCGTCATCGTCGTGGACGAGATGGCCGACCTGATGCTGGTGGCCGGCAAGGACATCGAGGGCGCGATCCAGCGTCTCGCCCAGATGGCCCGCGCCGCCGGCATCCATCTGATCATGGCGACGCAGCGGCCCTCCGTCGATGTCATCACCGGCACGATCAAGGCCAACTTCCCGACCCGCATCAGCTTCTCCGTCACCTCCAAGATCGACAGCCGCACGATCCTGGGCGAACAGGGGGCGGAGCAGCTTCTGGGTCAGGGTGACATGCTCTATCAGCCGAATGGCACCAGGCTGCTGCGCGTGCATGGCCCCTTCGTCTCCGACAGCGACGTGGAGCGCATCGCCAAGTGGATTTCCAAGACGGGCCGTCCGGAATATCTGGAGGAAGTGACCCGCGACGATGAGGAGGAGGAAGGCTTCACGGCCAGCGGCGGCTCCATCGACGAACCCATGTTCGACGAGGCGGTCGAGATCGTCGCCCGCGCCGGCAAGGCCTCCACCAGCTTCATCCAGCGCCAGCTCAAGATCGGCTACAACCGCGCCGCCGGCATCATCGACGAGATGGAAGCCCAGGGCATGGTCTCCGAACCCGATCACAAGGGCAAACGCGAGGTCCTGCTGCGGAACCCGGACGAGGAGTAGAGTCGGCTGAGCGCTTGCAATTGGGAACAAATATGTTACCATAATGAAGTTCGAAATTGCCCTCTACGAACTTGTCGATGGTAGCAGCCCCTTCGCGCAATGGTTCGATGAACTCGACAGTCAAGCTGCGCTGAAGATCCGCACAGCCATCGCACGGATGGAAGCGGGCAACATGGGCGACATCAAACCCGTGGGCGGTGGAGTACTGGAGCGTCGCCTGACGTTCGGGCCAGGATACAGGATTTATTTCGGTCAGGATGGCGCAAGGATCGTGATTTTGCTGACCGGCGGAACGAAACGGCGCCAGCAAGCCGATATTTCGCGCGCGCGGGCATTCTGGTCGGACTATCTGGCGAGACGGGACAGAGGATAAGCAGCCATGCCTCTCACGAGAGATTTCCGCACTACCGTCATGGCACGCGCATCGCGCGACCCCGAGTTTCGTGTTGGCTTGCTGCGCGAGGCTGTGGATACATTCCTTGCTGGTGACGTTGATGCCGGAAAGATCATCCTGCGGGACTATGTCAATGCAACTGTCGGCTTCGAGGCGCTGGGGCAAGGGGTTCAGCGCAATCCGAAGAGCCTGATGCGGATGCTTGGTCCCGACGGAAACCCCCGTGCCGAGAACCTGTTCGCGATCCTGTCATATCTGGAATCCGTGGAGGGCATCAGCCTTCATGTCTCCGCGAAGCGTACTGGGTAGATCGTACCTTCCGATCACGGAACCACACATGCCCGTTGCAGCTTGAACAGGCAGAAGGGCCCCGTTTCCATTCCTGGAAAGGAGGCCCTTCAATCAAGGTCAGCGGGAACCAATCAGCCCTTGCGGGGCATCTCGTCCCGGTCGTCATCGTGGTGGCCATGATGGCCCCGGCGGGTCAGGCGTTCCAGGGTGGCCTTCTGGTCTTCATCCAGCACGGCATAGAGCGGGTCGAAGGAGGTGCGGATCTGCTTCAGCGCGCCCAGGGCCTTTTCCATCACGCCTTCCATCTCGGCCAGCCGTTCGGGCGCCGAGCCGCCGCGCAGGACCTCCATGCTGTCACAGGCCGTCAGCAGTTCCTTGCCGCCGTCGCGAACCGACGCCGCGAAGGTGTCCCAGGCCGCCTGCTGGTCATCGCGGATGCCGAGGCGGATGTCGGCGAAGATGATCACATCCTCCAGACGCTCCTGACCATTGCTGCACACATACTTCATGCCGCCGTGGTGTCCGCCCATGCGCGCGTGGTGGCCGTAGCCGTCACCGGACTGGGCATGCAGGGCCGCGGCACCGGCGGTGACACCCACCGCAGCAACGGCGCTCACCAGCATGATCTTGAGACGCTTGTTCATTTCCTCATCTCCTTGTCCGAGGTCGTTGATCTGTCTGCCGGATGATCCCGGCGCCCCCCAGACATGGGCCATTGATGCGCGCCCTTCGACCCGCCGGGTGCAACGTTCGGTAACGGTCGGTAACACCTGACCGGATGGTTACAAGCAGTTACGAAAAGCTGCCGCACCGCAGGCTCCGGGTCTTATATTGAGAGGCATGCAACGGACACCGCATCTGCTGATCATCGATGACGACCGGGAAATCCGCGACCTGCTGGCGCGGTTTCTGGTCCGCCACGAACTGCGCGTCGACACCGCCCGCGACGGGCGGGAGATGGACGCGAAGCTTGCCACGGGCCGTTTCGACCTGCTGGTCCTGGACCTGATGATGCCGGGGGAGGACGGACTTGCCATCTGCCGTCGCCTGCGCGGCAGTGGCGTCAAGACCCCGATCATCATGCTGACCGCGCTGGGGGAGGAAGCGGACAGGATCGTGGGACTGGAGGTGGGCGCGGACGACTATCTGCCCAAACCCTTCAACCCGCGCGAGCTGCTGGCCCGCATCCGCGCCGTGCTGCGCCGCACGGGCGATACGGCGGAGCAGGACGGCGGCAGCGGCGAACGCCCGCGTGTGCTGACGTTCGAGGGCTGGCAGATCGATCTCGCCGCGCGGGAACTGCGTGATCCGGAGGGGACGCTGGTGACCCTGACGTCCGGGGAGTTCGACATGCTGGAGGCCTTCGCCGAGCGTCCGCAGCAGATCCTAAGCCGTGACCAGTTGGCTGACCTGACCACTGGCCGGTCGCTGGGCCCGTTCGACCGGTCCATCGATGTTGCCCTCAGCCGCCTGCGGCGCAAGCTGGGTGAGGACCCGAAGAACCCGCGCATGTTCAAGACGGTCCGGCATGGAGGCTATTACTTCTCATGCGACGTCACCGCTTCCTGAACCGCCTGCATGTCGGCGGCGTGGCGGGGCGGCTTGCGCTGGTCCTGATGCTGCTGCTGGCCATCGCGCTGGCCATCACCATCGGCTGGTACGCGAAGGACCGGGCGGACACGGCGCGTCGTCTGCTGGATCATACCGCGCGCCGGACGGAGCAGATCGTCATCCTGCTCGACCGTACGGCACCGGCAGAGCGGCAGGCGCTGGCGCGGGTCATTTCGGGTCCGACGCTGGGCGTGCGCATACGCCCCGGGCCACCACCCGGTGCGGACCATGACCACGAGTTTCACGGCGACATGCAACGTGGCATCCGCCGCTTCGTCGATCGCAACCTGCCTGCCCTGCGCGGTCGCCCGCTGGTGATCGTGCCGCCCCGGGACGAGGACCACGATCAGGATCACGCAGGGGATCGCGACGGCAGGCCCGGTCTCGACCGGGATGGACCTGACCGCGCCCGTGCGCTGGACGGGCCGCCGGAACCCGACCTGCTGCCCAGCCGCCGCAAGCTGATCTTTGCCACCACCCTGAACGACGGCGTCTGGGTTCATTTCCTTGTCTCGACAGACCGCCTGGCCTACCGCTGGGCCGTCAGGGGGACCTTCTGGATCGCCTTCACCTGCCTGCTGATCATCGTCTTTGCGATCTGGGCCGCGCGCCGGGCAACGCGTCCGTTGCGGGAACTGGCCCAGGCGGCGGACCGGCTGGGTCTGGACGTGGATGCCCCGCCCCTGCCGGAAAGCGGATCGCGGGAACTGCGCAAGACCGCCGTGGCCTTCAACCGGATGCAGACCCGGATCAAGCGGCTGATCGACGACCGGACGCTGATGCTCGCCGCCCTCAGCCATGACCTGAAGACCATCCTCACCCGGCTGCGCCTGCGGGCCGAGTTCATCGATGACCCCGACCAGCAGCAGCGCGCGGTGAGCGACATCGACGACATGCAGCAGATGGTCGATCAGGCCCTCGGCTTCATTCGCGGTGACCAGGCGACGGAGGCCATCCGGCGCATTGATCTGGCCGGACTGCTGCGCGACCTGTCGGAGGATGCGGCGGCGCAGGGCGGACAGGTCGCTTTCGAGGGGCCGGACCGCCTGCCCGTGGACGGTCGCCCCGTGGCCCTGAAACGCGCAGTCGGCAACCTGATCGAGAACGCGCTGCGCTATGGCGGCGGCGAGGTTGCGCTCAACCTGTCCAAGCAGGACGGACGGGCCATCCTGACCGTCGCGGACAATGGACCGGGACTGCCCGAGAGTGAGCTGGACAAGGTCTTCCAGCCCTTCTACCGGCTGGAAACCTCGCGGAACCGGGAAACCGGCGGCTCGGGACTGGGGCTCGCGCTTGCCCGCGACGTGTTCCGCAGGCTGGGCGGCGAGCTGACGCTTGCCAACAGGCCGGAGGGCGGGCTGGCGGCGACCGCGTGGCTGCCCATCGACAGCGCCTGAGCCCCGGGCAGGACACATGGCAGCTCCACTGGTGACCCGGCGTCGCGCGTGAACCAGAATGGCCCAGCGATTCAGTTACAGGGGAGGATCAACGATGGCTGGATGGACCGAAACGTTCCGGGGAACGATCTATCCGTGGCACTGCGATCACATGGGCCACATGAATGTCATGTACTACATCCACTTCTTCGATCAGGCAGCGGGTCACCTGCTGTCTGCCTGCGGCTACAAGTGGGCGGAGATGGGGGAGCAGCGGCTGGGCTTCGTCGATGTGAAGCACGTCATCGAATACAAGGCCGAACAGGTCGTCGGCAGCCTGCTGGCGATCGAGAGCGGTATCGTGAAGCGGGGCCGCACGTCGCTGGTGGGCATGCACCGGATGACCAATACGGAGACCGGCGCCCTTGCCGCGACCCTGGAGGTCACGACCATCCATTTCGATCTGGAGGCCCGCAAGTCCCTGCCCCTGCGCGAGGACACCTGGCCGCTGATCGACGCACTGCTCGTGGAGCCCTGACAGGCCGGTCAGGGGATCGGCGCGAAGGCTTCCACCTCATCCTCGATCCCCTTCAGCGGATGGTGGCCGACGGAACGGAATTCGCCGTCGGCAGCCTCCGCGAAGGCTGACGTGACCAGGATCGGCTCCGCCATTTCGGCGGAGAGCTTTTCCAGTCGCGCGGCGCGGTTCACGGCCGGACCGATCACCGTGAAATCAAGCCGTCCCGTGGCGCCGATATTGCCGTAGAAGACATCTCCGACATGCAGTCCGAAGCTGCTGACCAGATCCGGCTTGTCTTCCGACCTGCGCCGCTCGTTCACTGTCTCCAGTGCCGAGATGGCAGCATGGGCGGCACCCAGCGCCCGGTTGCAGGCCCCTCTGGTACCGTCCGCCTCGTCCACCGGAAAGATGGCCAGCGCGGCATCACCGATGAACTTCAGGACTTCGCCGCCCGCCGCATCGATGGCATCCCCGACCGCACCGAAATAGTCATTCAGGACATGGATGATGTAGTCGCGCGGCAGGCGCTCCGACATCGCCGTGAACCCTCTCAGGTCACAGAAGAACACCGCCGCCGGAATGCGCCGGGCAAAGCCCCGGCGGATCGCGCCCTCCAGCACCCGTTCGCCGGTGCCATGGCCCAGGTAGACGTCCAGCAGGTTGCTCGCCAGCCTGCGGCTGCTGTGGATCTCGCTCAACAGCCCGAAGATCGGCAGGAATTCCCGGATATCATCGACGTCCGTATCGGTGAAACCACCCTTGCGGCGCATGGCGAAGGATATGGGATTGCGCTTGCCGTCCGTCAGCGGCACCGGCAAGGCCAGATAATCCGTGAACCCTTGCTCCATCAGACGTTCCAGGAAGGCATATTCCAGGTCGGGGTCATCCCCCTCCAGGCGGCATCGGACCTGATCCCCGCCATCCAGGATGACCCGGACCGGACTGACGAGATAGTCGGCTGTCTGATGCGTTTCGTGTCCGAGCTCACTGATCTCGACCTCGTCGTCATCCGCATTCCAGACATAGCCAAGCGCAACGATCTCCGGATGCAGCGTCCGCTGTCCCAGCGTCATGCGCGCGACTGGTAACCCCACCACCTGCATCTGCCTGACCAGGCCACGCAGCAGGGCCACCGTGTCCTCCGCCATGCGCCCCTGATCAAGCAACCAGGCAGATATCTGCTTTCCCTTGGACATCATTCTCCGATCAGATGCAGGACGACCCGCCGCCGATGCGGATGGGTCCGGTGCTCCCACACATAAAGCCCCTGCCATGTGCCGAAAAGGGGCTTGCCGTCCGCCACCGGGATATTGAGGCTGGTTGCGGTCAGGGCGCTGCGGATGTGGGCCGGCATGTCGTCCGCGCCTTCCGACACATGCCGGTAGAGGGAGGTGTCGTCGGGTACCAGCCTGTCGAGGAACCTGTTCAGGTCATGCAGGACATCCCTGTCCGCATTTTCCTGAATGGTCAGCGACGCCGAAGTATGACGGATGAAGACCGTCAGCATCCCGTCCGTGATGCCCGTCGCCCGACACCAGTCGGCAACAGTCCGGGTGATTTCCTGCAGCCCCCGTCCCTGGGTCTCGAAGGTCAGTTCGGTCCGGGCCTGCCGCATCATTCCGCCCCCCGCCACCAGCTTGTCAGCAGCGGACCATAGACCGGAACCACCGGGGGCCGGCGCAGGTCGGCACTGACAGCCATGCGCGTGGTCGGTTGCCAGTAGAGTGGCACCACCAGATGGCTCGCCCGCAGCACGCGATCCAGCGCCCGGGCAGCGGTCCGCAGTTCGGCACGGCTTCTGGCGGCGGTCAGCGCGCCGACCATGGCGTCGACGGCGGGCAGGCTGACGCCGGCATAGTTTCGGCTGCCGGGCTGTTCCGCGGCGGCCTGACCCCAGTAGTACCATTGCTCCGACCCCGGACTGAGCGACTGGTACCAGTGGTTGACGATCATGTCGTAGTCGAAGCCCTGGCGGCGGCGTTCGTATTGCGACGGGTCGACGGTCCGTGCGGTGGCCTCGATCCCCAGCCGTTTCAGTCCCCGCGCGAAGTTCAGCGCCACCTTCTCATCGGTCGGATCATGCAACAGGATCTCGAACGCGAAGGCGGCCCCCTCGGCATTGCGCAGCACCTGATCCGTGCCGACCGTCCATCCGGCTTCCGCCAGCAGCGTCTGGGCCCGGCGCAGATTGCGGCGCAGACCACTCCGCCCTTCGGTTTCCGGTGGCGCCACAGCCGGACCGAAGACCGCCTCCGGCACCTGCCCGGCAAAGGGTTTCAGCAGCGCCAGTTCCGCCTCCGACGGCACCCCGTCGGCAGCCAGGTCGCTGTTCTGGAAGTAACTGACGTTGCGCGCGTAGGAGCCGTGAAACAGGTTCCGGTTGATCCAGTCGAAATCGAAGGCCAGACCCAGCGCCTGACGCACCCTGATGTCGGCGAACAGTGCCCGTCGGCTGTTGAACACCAGCCCGCGCATGCCGACGGGCCGTTCCAGCGGCAGTTCCAGCTTCTTCAGCTTGCCATCGCGCACGGCCGTAAAGTCATACCCCTCCGCCCACAGGGCCGGATCCAGCTCGAAGCGGACATCATAAAGCCCGCCCTTCAGTGCCTCGAACCGGGCCGTCTGATCGCGAAAGAACTCATAGGTGATGCGGTCGAAATTGTTGTCGCCGCGATTGACCGCCAGATCACGCCCCCAGTAGTCCTCCCGCCGGGCGTAGGTGATCGTGCGCCCCTGCTCCAGTTCCGCCACGCGGTAGGGACCGCTGCCCGGAATGGCGTCCAAGGTCGTCCGGTCGAAGCCATTCGCCTCGAACCAGTGTTGCGGCAGGATCGGCATGAAGGCCATCAGCAGGGGCAGTTCACGGTTCTCCCCGCTGCCCAGATGAAAGGTGACCCTGCGGCCATCCACCGCCGTCCGCGCCACCTGCCTGTAATAGAGTCGGTGATTGGGCCGCCCCTTGTCGCGCAGGGTCTGCCACGACCAGAGCAGCACCTCCGCCGTGATCGGTTCCCCATCGGCGAAGCGGGCATCCGGGTGCAGCGTGAAGGCAATGCTGCGCCGCGACGGGTCCATGTCGATGGACTCCGCCACCAGACCGTAGAGCGAGAAGGGCTCGTCCTGCGAACGCTTGGTCAGTGCCTCGAACACCAGGCGCCAGCCCTCCGCAGCCTGCCCCTTGAAGATGAAGGGGTTCAGGCTGTCGAAGGTTCCCTGCGTCGCTGCCAGCCGCAGCGTGCCGCCCCTGGGTGCGGCCGGATTGACGTAGCCGAAATGGCTGAAGCCCTTCGGATACTTCGGCTGGTCGTGCATGGAGATCGCGTGTGCGGGCTCGGCCAGCGACGGGGCGGTCCCGGCAAGGGTGGCGAGCAGAAGTGTCAGGAATCCCAGTCGGCGAAGGTTCTGCCATCGTCGCCGAGCGCCGCACTGATGCGCACCTTCAGCTGCTCCAGGTCGGCGCGTGACATGCTGCGGGAGATGACGACATCCTCGTTCACCATCACCGCAAGGCGAAACCCCGCCTCCGTCTCCGTGATCAGAACCGGCAGATCGAACATGTTTCTGGCCCTTTCCTCTGGTGGCAAGCAGACAGGAGGATAGCATCCTCACCGTTAATGGTTGGTCATCCCGGCCGGTCAGCCGGGAATGGCAAGGACGGTCGATCATCGGGGCAAGGGCACGAATCATGACCGCATCGTAGGCTGCCGCGACATTCAGGAGAACCACGTGATAAGAACGCGCAGCAATCAATCGAACGGAGACACTACACATGCAGCATCTGGTGCCGGACGGGTTCGTGCAGGTTACGGGTCAGGGTCCCTTCAGCGGTCACATCGGCCCGACCTGGGTTCGCGATGAGGCGGGGGGAGACTCCACGTACGGCGTCCTGATCGCGGAGAAGCACCTGAACAAGCGCGGCGTCGTGCATGGCGGAATGCTGATGAGTTTCATGGACCATCTGCTCGGCCGCACGATCCATCACGCCATCGGCGGTGCCACCACCGCGACCATCCAGTTGGACAACCAGTTCCTCTCCGGCGTACGCGAAGGCGTCTGGATGCAGGGCAAGGGCGACATCGTGCGACAGACCCGCAGCCTGGTCTTCGTGACCGGCAGGTTGTGGGTTGATGAAACACCGGTGCTGCAATCTTCGGGCGTCTGGAAGATACTTGGTGCCTGAATGGTGACCGGCCATCTGAAATCCACATTTGATGTTGCATTCACGGGGTGGGACAAGCATCAGACGCCAGTGACCGAAGAGACAGCGACATGCGGGCAGTCCCTGGCCGCATGACAGCCCGTGGGGGGCAATCGGATGAAACGTGATGCGGCGGCGCAGTCACGACAGCTTCTGAGTGACTTCAGAGCCATCATGCAGTCGGCAGAGCCACCCGAGGCGCGCCTGGCCGAGGTGGTGCGTCTGGTCGCGCGCAACATGGGGGCGGAAGTCTGCTCCGTCTACATCCGCCGGGCCGACGGTGCGCTGGAACTGTTCGAGACCGAAGGCCTGCGACGGGAAGCAATCCGCATCACCCGCATGGAGGCCGGTGTCGGCTTGGTCGGACATGTCGCCGAGACCAGCCTGCCCGTGCGGTTGCGCGACGCCCGTTCCAGTCCGGCATTCGAACCGCGACCGGAGACCGGCGAAGACGCCTACACGTCGTTCATGGGCGTGCCGATCCTCTATGCCGACCGGGTACTTGGTGTGCTGGTGGTGCAGAACATCAGCGCCCGCGACTATCACGATGAGGAACAGGAAGCGCTGGAGATGCTGGCGCTGGTGTTCGGCCAGATGATCGCCTCCGGCGCGCTGGTGCCGCCGGAGACAGCCGCTGAGTCCGTGGCCGGCAACAGCCGCCCGACACGCATGGCCGGACACAGTCTCGCCGACGGTTTCGCAAAGGGCCACGCCGTACTGCATACGCCGCACATCACGGTTCGGCAGACCGTTGCCGATGACCCGGAGGAGGAACTGATCCGGCTGGACAATGCCATCCGCGATGTTCACGACCAGATCGACGAGATGCTGTCCCAGCCGGCCATCGCCGCCGGCGAGTCGCGTACGGTCATGGAGGCCTTTCGCCTGTTCGCCCACGATCCCGGCTGGCAGCGCAGGATGCGGGAGGCCGTCGATACGGGCCTGACCGCAGAGGCCGCCGTCAAGCGGACCCACGACCAGACGCGGGCGCGGTTCCGCAGGATTCCCGATCCCTATATCCGCGCCCGGCTGGCGGACATGGACGATCTGGCCAACCGGCTGTTCAATCGCCTGAACGCCGATGTGAATGCGCTGGAAAACGATCTGCCCGACGACGTGGTCCTGGTTGCACGCGACATGGGACCGGCGGAACTGCTGGACTTCGACGAGACCAAGCTGCGGGCCGTGATCCTGGAACAGGGCAGCGTCGGATCCCACATGTCGATTGTCGCCCGGGCCCTGGACATTCCCGTCATTGGCGGCTGCACCGGGGCAACGGACCGGATCAATTCGGGCGACCTCGTCATCGTCGATGGCGATCACGATCAGGTCTTCGTCCGCCCCGATCAGGATGTCATCGATGCCTTCGGCGAGACCGAGGCGATGCAGCAGGAAGTGCAGGCCCGCCGCCGTGCGCTGCGCGATGTGGAGGCGGTCACGCGGGACGGCATGAAGGTCGAACTCCACTGCAACGCCGGACTGTTGCTGGACCTGCGGCATCTGGACGAGACCGGTGCCGACGGAATCGGGCTGTACCGCACCGAACTGCACTACATGGTGCGCTCCCGCCTGCCGCGGATGCAGGAGCAGGCGACCTACTACAAGCATGTACTGGACGCCGCCGGTGACCGCCCGGTGATCTTCCGCACCCTGGATGTGGGCAGCGACAAGCTGCTTCCCTACCTGAAGCGCGACCCCGAGCCCAATCCGGCCATGGGCTGGCGCGCCGTGCGTATCTCACTGGATCAGGAAGCGCTGTTCCGGATGCAGCTCCGTGCCCTGCTCGCCGCCGCGGAGGGTCGGGAACTGCGTGTCATGTTCCCGATGATTGCGGACATTGCCGAATTCGAGGCCGCCCGGGCCGTGCTGATGCGGGAGGTCGAATGGGCCAGGGCACGGGGACGCGCCGGGCCGGCCACCCTGAAGGTCGGCGTCATGCTGGAGGTTCCGGCACTGGTCTGGCGTCTGCCCGCCCTGCTGCCGCGCGTCGATTTCGTTTCCATAGGGTCCAACGACCTGATGCAGTTCATGTATGCGGCCGATCGCGGCAATCCGCGCGTCGCCTCACGGTACGACACGCTCAGCCCGGGCTTCATCTCTTCACTGCGCCGCATTTCGGAGCAGTGCCAGCAGCATCACGTCGAATTCTCGATCTGTGGCGAGATGGCCAGCCAGCCCCTGGAAGCCATGGTTCTGGTCGCGCTGGGGTTCCGCAAGCTGTCGATGCGTCCGAACGCGATTGGCGCTGTCAAGGAGATGATCCTCTCCCTGGACACCAATGCGCTGCGGCAGGAGATGTCACGCATGGGCGAACGCAACGAAGGCAGTCTGCGCCCGATGTTCGAGGCCTTTGCCGCCCGGCACGGCGTGAAAACCTGAAACCCCCCTGAAAAACTGCCCTTTTCCCGCCAGATTTCCCTTCTACTGTCCCCCAAAGTTCGCTAAGAAACCGCGATGGTGCACTGCGAAAGATCGATTCGCAGACTGGCAGGAGCCAGCCGCCGATCTCACGCATTTGCATCTGGAATGTTGCAGCAGGGACACCCTGCCCCTGAGGAGCCGAATTGCGCCATGCCTGACAGCGGTCGCCAGATTGCCGACGATCGATCATTGCGCGAAGGTCGACTGAACCTCTATGAGGTCGAGGCGGCCGAAAGCGGTGGTGACGGCGTCTATCGGGGGGTCGGCGCCGAACTGAAGGCGGAGCGCGACCGGTTCGGCCTGCTGCTGTCCGAGGTTTCGGACCGCCTGCGCATTCGCGTTGCCTATCTGGAAGCCATCGAGGAAGGGCGTTTCGGCGATCTGCCGGGGCGCATCTATGCCATCGGTTTCCTGCGCAGCTATGCCGAATTCCTGGGCGCTGACGGCGATGTCTGCGTCCAGATGTTCAAGGACGAGGCCGGGACCGGTGGTCACAGCCGCCGTCTGGAGTTCCCCGTACCGCAGAACGAGAACCGACGCCCCGGCAAGGCAACCCTGCTGGTCGCTGTCCTGCTGGGGGCCGCTGTCTATGGCGGCTGGTTCGTGTTGCAGGGGAAAGATCAGCAGACGGTCGATATCGTGCCGGAGGTGCCGGAGAGCATTGCCCGACAGGTCCAGACGGTCACCGCCACGCCGACGACCGCCGCTCCGGAGCAGGCCGCCACCACGGTCCAGGCAGTCGCGGGGCAGTCTCGGGACACCAACGACGGGAATTCGGTGTCCGAAGAGAACTCCGGCAGTCTGATGGCCGCGAATGCCGCCGATGCCAGGACGGAGTCGGCGCCGGTCGGGACTGCCGACGCGGCGGCACCCGCCAGAGACATCACTGTGGCGGAACCGCCGGTGACGGAAACAGAACCGGCAACAGTTCCCCGTTCCGAGGCATCGGCGCCGCTGACTGACGTCGACACGGCGCCCCTGAATCGTTCCATTGCGTCTGAACCTGTCGGCCAGGCACAGGAAGACGGCACGCAGGCTGTGGCTGAGACCGCACCGGCTGTCGAGAACACGGCGACCAGTGAGCCGGTCGTGCCGCAGATTGCCGCGCTCGGCCCGCCGCCCCTGCCGCCGACAGCACCGCGCGCGGAATCTGTCCCGCGCGTCTTCGGCGTTGCCAATACGGATGCGCGCATCATCATCCGTGCCACCGACCGTGCGCAGATCTTCGTGAAGCAGGCCGGGGGTCGCACGGTTCTGCCGCATCGCGTGTTGCAGGCGGGTGATGAGTATCGCGCACCGGACCTGGACGGGCTGCTGATCCGCAGCGACAACGTCAATGGCCTGGAGCTCATCGTCGATGGCAGGAACCTGGGCCCCGTCGGGCGGCTGTCGGATGCGCAGAACAACCTGGCGCTGGATCCGGACTGGCTGCTGAAGAACGCCGGAACGCGTTAGCGACAATCTGCGTCGCTTCCCCCTCCCCTGTTGCGACCCCATGTCGTAACAATGCAGCCGCAGGCTGACCTGCCGCACGAACCAGACAAACCGAGAGTGAGGATCGCCCCATGAGCGTCCGCCCCTATCGCGACATCTACCGCCGCAAGTCCCGCCAGATCAGGGTTGGCGATGTTCTGGTGGGTGGCGACGCCCCGATTGCCGTACAGACCATGACCAACACGGTGACTTCGGACGCGGAAGCCACCATCGCCCAGGTCCGCGCGGCGGAGGAGGCAGGGGCGGACATCGTCCGTGTCTCCTGCCCCGACGAGGAATCGACGAAGGCGCTGCGCCAGATCGTGCGCGCCGCCTCGGTGCCCATCGTCGCCGACATCCATTTCCACTACAAGCGCGCCATCGAGGCGGCGGAGGCGGGCGCGGCATGCCTGCGGATCAATCCCGGCAACATCGGATCCGCCGAACGGGTCCGGGAGGTCGTGAAGGCCGCACGGGATCACGGTTGCTCCATGCGTATCGGCGTCAATGCCGGCAGTCTGGAGCGGCACCTGCTGGAGAAGTACGGCGAACCCTGCCCGGAAGCGATGGTCGAGAGCGCGCTGGATCACGCCCGCATCCTGGAAGACAACGACTTCCGCGAGTTCAAGATCTCCGTCAAGGCGTCCGACGTCTTCCTGTCGGTTGCCGCCTACCAGGGTCTGGCAGAGGCCTGTGACTACCCCCTGCACCTGGGCATCACGGAGGCGGGCGGCATGATCGGCGGCTCCGTGAAGTCATCCATTGGCCTGGGCGCCCTGCTGTGGGCCGGGATCGGAGACACGATCCGGGTATCGCTTTCCGCCGATCCGGTGGAAGAGGTGAAGGTCGGCTACGAGATCCTGAAGTCGCTCGGGCTTCGCCGCAGGGGTGTCACCATCATTTCCTGTCCCTCCTGCGCCCGGCAGGCCTTTCCCGTCATCAAGACCGTGGAAGTGCTGGAGGAGAGACTGGCCCACATCACGACACCGATGACGCTGTCGATCATCGGCTGTGTCGTGAACGGACCGGGCGAGGCGCGGGAAACCGACATCGGCCTGACCGGCGGCGCCAAGGGCCGCAATCACAAGGTCTATGTCGGAGGCATTGCGGACCACAATGTCGACGACGAGAAGCTGGTCGAGCATATCGTCGGCATGGTGGAGGCGAAGGTCGCCGCCATCCAGGCCGCCGAAGCAGCCGAGGCGGCAACACCGGACGCCGCCTGAGCCGGTCCGACCTCCACTTCATCCGAACACCTGAAACAAGAAGAAACCCATGGCCAAAGCCCAGCCCGTTCGCGGCACCCACGACCTGTTGCCTGATGACTTCGCCGCGCACGGGGAAGTCATCTCCGTCGCGCGCCAGACCGCAGCGACCTACGGCTATCGGGAGATGGCGACGCCGATCTTCGAGTTCACCGATGTCTTCGCCCGCTCGATGGGTGAAACGTCGGACGTGGTCTCGAAGGAAATGTATTCCTTCGATGATCGCGGCGGCGAGTCGATCACGCTGCGCCCCGAATACACGGCGGCGATCTGCCGGGCCTTCATCTCCAACGGGCTGCAGCAGAATGTGCCGTTCCGCGCCTTCGGTGCCGGACCGATGTTCCGCTACGAGCGTCCGCAGAAGGGCCGTCAGCGCCAGTTCCACCAGATCGACATCGAGATCATCGGTGCCCCTGAACCGGCGGCGGACGTGGAGGTGATCTCGGTCGGCGCGGAAATCCTCAACCGGCTGAATGTGCTGCACAAGACGGTGCTGCACCTGAATACCCTGGGCGATCCTGAAAGCCGCGACAGCTACCGCGAGGCGCTGGTGGCCTATTTCAACGACCACCGATCCAGCCTGTCGGAAGACAGTCTCGGTCGTCTGACGCGCAATCCGCTCCGCATTCTCGATTCGAAGGATGAGGGCGACCGCAGGATCGTGGAGAACGCGCCGCTGTTCGGCGACTATCTGAACCAGCATAGCCAGGACTTCTTCGGCACCGTCCTGTTCGGGCTGGACACGCTGGGCATCGCCTACGAACTGAACCCCCGGCTGGTGCGCGGTCTGGACTACTACACCCACACCGCATTCGAGTTCGTGACCGACGCGCTGGGTGCACAGGGGGCAGTAATCGCGGGCGGGCGCTATGACGGGCTGATCGGCCAGCTTGGCGGCCCCGCGACCCCCGGCATCGGCTGGGCGGGCGGTATCGAGCGGCTGGCGATGCTCTCCGGGGCGACCGGCGCAGCCCCCCGCCCCATTGCGCTGATCCCGATCGGTGAGGACGCGGAGACCGAAGCCCTGAAGATCGGACAGGCGCTGCGCCGTGACGGCTTCATCGTCGATCAGGCCTTTCGCGGCAATCTCGGCAAGCGCATGAAGCGTGCCGACAAGCTGAATGCGGCGGCGGCCCTGATCTTTGGCGACGACGAGCTGGCGAAGGGCGTGGTTCAGGTGCGCAACCTGACGACCGGCGATCAGAGCGAGGTTGCGCTGGACGGTCTGACCCGGGCACTGGCTGAACATGAGGGAAGCCGCGTCTGATGATCCCGCGCGACCGGCTGAAACGCATTCAGGTACGTCATGAGGAACTGGAAGCCCTGATGGCGGAGGGCGGCGGGGATCGTGACGATTTCACCGACCTGGCCCGGGAATATGCTGAACTGAGCCCCGTCGTGGAGGGTATCAACCGCCTTTCGGCCATGGATGCGGAGGCGGCCGACCTGCAGGCCCTGATCGACGATCCGGACGGGGATGCGGAGATGCGCGATCTGGCGCGGGACGAGCTGGACACGCTGTCGAAGGAACGCCCGGCGCTGGAGCGGTCGCTGATGCTGCAGCTGCTGCCCGGTGACGCGGCCGACGCCCGCAGCGCCATCCTGGAGGTCCGCGCCGGTACGGGCGGGGAGGAAGCAGCCCTGTTCGCGGGCGAACTGTTCCGCATGTACCAGCGTTACGCCGAACTCTCCGGCTGGCGGTTTCAGGCCATGGAGATCAGCGAGACCGATCTGGGCGGCCTGAAGGAAGGCATCGCCGAGATCAATGGCCAGAATGTCTTCGCCAACCTGAAGTTCGAATCCGGCACCCATCGTGTCCAGCGGGTGCCGCAGACCGAATCCGGCGGGCGCATCCATACCTCCGCTGCCACTGTCGCGGTCCTGCCGGAGGCGCAGGAGGTCGATGTGGTGATCGACGACCAGGATCTGCGCATCGATGTCTACCGTGCCTCCGGGCCGGGCGGCCAGTCCGTCAACACCACCGACTCGGCGGTCCGGATCACGCATATCCCCACAGGTATCGTGGTGACGCAGCAGGACGAGAAGTCCCAGCACAAGAACCGCGCCAAGGCGATGAAGGTGCTGCGTGCCCGCCTCTATGATGCGGAGCGGCAGCGCGTCGATGGCGAGCGTGCGGCGGACCGTCGGCAGCAGGTCGGCAGCGGCGACCGGTCGGAGCGGATACGCACCTACAACTTCCCGCAGGGGCGCATGACCGATCATCGCATCAACCTGACACTCTACAAGCTGGCGGAGATCGTCAGCGGTGACGCGTTGGGTGAGGTGATCGAGGCGCTGGTGGCAGAGGATCAGGCCCGGCGGTTGGAAAGCCTTGCCGAGGCCAGCTGAACAGGAAACCGTCGGTGCGCTGCTGGACCGGGCCACGCGGCAGCTCCGGCAGGCCGATCTGCCGTCGCCCAGACTGGACGCGCGGGTACTGCTGGGCAACGCCATGCAGTGCGACCCGGCCAGCCTCTTGCCAGGATCCACCAGGCCCGTCGCCCCGGCTCAGGTCGCGCGCTTCGATGCCCTGATCGACGGTCGTCTGGAACGCAGGCCCGTGTCTCACCTGACAGGTCGCAGGGAATTCTACGGGCGGGCGTTCATGGTCACGCCGGACGTGCTGGACCCGCGCCCCGATTCCGAATGTGTTGTCGAACTGGCCTTGCGGCATCTGGCGTCCGATGAGCCCACACGCATTCTCGATCTGGGCACGGGGACGGGCTGTCTGCTGCTGACCCTGCTGGCGGAGCGTCCGCAGGCGCAGGGTCTCGGGATCGATATTTCGGCGGCGGCACTGGAAGTGGCCAGGGGCAATGCCGCCGCGCTGGGGCTGCAGGATCGCGCCGCGTTTCAGCAAGGCGAATGGCTGTCCGGCGTCACAGGACACTTTGACCTCATCATCAGCAATCCGCCCTACATCCCGTCCGACGACATCCACGGCCTGGCCCCGGAAGTCCGGGACCACGAACCGCGTCTGGCGCTGGATGGCGGTCGGGATGGTCTTGATCCCTATCGCATCCTGCTGCCGCGACTTGCCGGTCACCTGAAAGCCGAAGGCACTGCGATTCTGGAGCATGGGCAGGGGCAGGAGGCGGCCATGGCACGGCTGGCAGAACACTCCGGCCTTGAAATCACCGCAACAGCCACCGATCTGGGTGGAATAAATCGTGGAGTCGCGCTGCAAACCGCCGTCTGTGCAAAAAAAGCACTTGGAAATGGCGGTGGTACGACGTAGCTTTCGTTCACGGCCTTTCGGGCGTGATATGTCTTTCGGCATACCCCCCGGACCGACAGCTCACACAAAAGCGCGTTTGCGCGAGCAGGCATCTCTCGTCAGAAGACGATGGATGATATCCCGAAGCGACAATTTGGCGGATCAATGAGAGCACCCAACAAGAACCGTGCGCGCGGTCGTTCAAACCGGCGCGCACCGAATCCCAACCGCAGCTTTGAAAGCAACGGTCCCGAGGGCAAGATCCGCGGTAACGCCAGCCAGGTCTACGAGAAGTACAGCCAGCTTGCGCGGGACGCGCAGGCAACGGGCGACCCGATTGCTGCGGAAGGTTTCTGGCAGCACGCCGAACACTATTACCGCATCATGTCCAGCCAGCAGCCGAACAACCGTCCGCAGCAGAACGGCGGCGGCGACTATGATCAGAACGGCCAGCCGGGCATGGACGAAGATCGCGACTTTGCCGAGCAGGATCAGCCCGATGATCCGCGCCGTGGACAACGGCGCAACCAGGGCCGCAACAACAACGGTGATGACAACCGGGGCCAGCAGAATCAGGGGAATGACGACGACGATCAGGACCGGTCGGAGTTCCAGGACCGTGGCGAGCGGCAGGACCGTGGGGAGCGGCAGGAACGCGCGCCCCGGCAACCGCGTCGGCCCCGCCGGAGCGAGAACCGGGACCGTGACGGGCAGGCAGACGGCCAGCCGCAGGCCGCTGCCTCCGACACCCCCGAAGACAGCGCACCGGCACCAATCCCCGTCACCGCACCCGCCGCACCTGTAGCCCAGGTCGAGGAGTCGGACACCGCTGGCCTCGAACGAGTCGTGAAGCGCGTGCGCCGGCCGCGCAAGCCGCGCGAGGAAAGCCCCGCCGCTGCGGCGCCGGCCGATCCGGCATCCGAGGATGCGGCTGACTGATCAGGCAAGCGTCGTGAGCAGTGATGCCGCGATACCCCACATGATCAGTCCGACGATCACATCAAAGACCCGCCAGGCTGACGGGCGCGCGAACACGGGCGAAAGCCAGCGCGCGCCAAAGCCCAGGCTGTAGAAGAAGACGGCCGATGCCAGCGCGCCGCCCCCCCAGAAGGCGAAGCGGCTGGCGAGGTCGTAGCGTGCGGACAGGCCACCCAGCATCACCACCGTATCCAGATAGACGTGCGGGTTCAGGAACGTGAAGGCCAGCACCGTCAGGATGGCCCCCCGGTAACTCAGGCCGCGGTCTGCGGCGGCTTCCAGGGCGGAGGGCGACAGCGCGCGGCGCAGCGCCAGCAACCCGTATGCGAACAGGAAGACCGCGCCGCCAATGGTGACGATCGTGATCAGTCCGGGCGCTTCCCGGATCAGGCTGCCCAGCCCCAGGACGCCCGCGCCGATCAGCAACGCGTCGGCTGCCGCGCAAATCGTCGTGATCGTCAGGACATACTCCCGTTTCAGTCCCTGACGCAGCACGAAGGCGTTCTGGGCACCGATGGCGAGAATCAGTCCGAAGCTCAACAGAAACCCTTCAATCGCCGCGCTCATCAAAGCCCCTTCTAACCGAACCGGATTGCCCGTATAGCACCTTGATGAAGCTTCGGTTGCCACGATTGACCATAGGCATGCGCGCGGGCCTGACCATCGGCATTGGTGGGCTGGTGCTGCTGGCCGTGGTGACCGTGCTGTTCCTCGGCTTTGGCAGTGCGCGACGCAACACGCAGGATCTGCTGCTCGGCAATGCGCGCATTGCGCTGCAACTCATCCAGAACGGAATCCATGCGGAGCTGCATCCTGTCGAGAGACAGGTCGGCTTCGTCGGCACGTTCCTGGAGGCGGAGAACCCCCGCCAGCCGCTCAATATCGACGGCCCTCTGGCCAAGATGATGACCGGAGCGCTGGCCGCCACACCCGTGACCCGCGCCATGTCATTCGTCGATCTGGAAGCACAGATGCTGGATGTGCGGCGCCAGGATGGCAACGGTGTGGTCAGCCGCGGCGATCTGCTGAGCGTTCCCGACATCATCGACAGGATCGCGGCGGCGGCGGACCAGCCGCCACAATGGGGCGAGATCCTGTGGAACCACGAGATCGGCACGCCGCTGCTGACCTATCAGCGCGCGGTGAAGATCGATGGCACGTTCGTCGGCATGATCGGCGCCCGAGTGCCGACCAACCTGCTGGCCCGGACCGTGGCCGATGCCGCTGCCCAGGTCTATGCCACCGCCTTCATCATTCACGGCGACGATCGTGTTCTGGCACATCCGGCCATGTTCGATGGTCGCATCGCAGCCGATGCACGCCCCGATCACCTGTCGGCGGCTGATTTCAAGGATCCGATCCTGAGTGCCTATCTGGAGGGGCGGACCCAGTTGCTGACCGTGCAGGCGGAGGATTTCGAGTCCCGCATCGTCAACCTGCCCGGCGACAATCACGTCCTGCTGATCGCGCGGATGGATCGCTATGGCACCGTACCGTGGAAGCTGGCGCTTGCCTTTCCGCTGGAGGATGTGACGACGGAACTGCTGCGCCTGCTGAAGGCCGGGCTGGCCGGGTTCGCGGTACTGATCCTCAGTCTGCTGATCGCCCTGTTCGCCGCCCGGCGTCTGGCCAGCCCGCTTGTCAGGCTGGCGCAGTTCGCAGATCGGGCACGCAGGCTGGATCTGGAGGGGCTGGAACCCCTGCCCCGCAGTACCTTCCGGGAACTGGACAAGGCTGCTGCCTCCATGAACGGCATGATCACGGGACTGCGCTGGTTCGAGACCTATGTTCCGAAGCGCCTGGTGCAGAACCTGATGGCGCAGGGACAACCCGAAGCCGCCATGAGCCAGGAACGCATGGTGACGGTGATGTTCACCGACATCAGCGGATTCACGGGCCGTTCGGAGAAGTGGAGCGCCCAGCAGACGGCCGACTTCCTGAACGCGCATTTCGATCTGCTGGCCGCGGAGATCGAGGCAACCGGCGGTACCATCGACAAGTTCATCGGCGATGCGGTCATGGCGTTCTGGGGCGCGCCGGAGCCGCAGGACGATCACGCGGCGCGGGCCGTACTGGCGGCAAGGGCCATCCGCGAGGCCGTGGCGATGGACAACAGTCACCGCGATGATCCGGTGAACGTCCGCATCGGCCTCCATACCGGGCCCGTGGTTGTCGGCAATATCGGTGCGACGGACCGCATGAACTACACGATCGTCGGTGACACGGTGAATATCGCCAACCGGCTGGAGACACAGGCAGCGAAACTGTCCGCCAATGCCGGTGCAACAGTCATTCTGGCCAGCGGAGCGACGGTGACTGCCGCGCGCGCCGTTGATGATGCAACCTGTATCGGCGATGTCCTGCTGAAAGGCCGCGCGGGGTCGGTGGAGGGCTGGCTGCTCTGATCTGCGGCGGCGTCAGCGTCCGGGACGCAATCTCGATCTTCCCGGTACGGGAGTCCAGGCCATTCCTGCCCTACATGATCGCGGAACCTCCGGCGGAATCAGTAGTCGATGGGCGTGATGTGCCAGCCATCCTTGTGGAACTGCCAGTAGGATTCCTTCAGGCGCATGGACACCGGTCCCGGCCGGTCATTGCCCTTGATGCGCCCGTCGATGCGTGACGCAGGCATCACGCCACCGGCTGTCGTCGAGGTGAAGACCTCGTCCGCTTCGCGCAACTCATCGGCCGTCAGGGGCCTGACCTCACAGGGAATGCCGAGCTTCGCGCAGAGATCGAGCACGGATTGCCGTGTCACCCCTTCCAGCGCGCCCCGGTCAGGCGAGACCACCGTGCCGTCGATGACCGCAAAGACGTTGAAGCCCGGTCCCTCCGTCACGTAGCCGTCCTGGTCCAGCAGCACTGCCGTATCGGCACCTGCATCCTCCGCCTCGAACAGGGCGCGGATCATGTCCCCCCAGTGATAGTTCTTCACTGTCGGGTCAACGGAAGCAGCAGGAATGCGTGGTGTCTTCGCGATGATCAGATGGGCGCCGCGTTCCTGCACTTCCTCGCTGATCACATCCACCCAGGGAATGGCATAGGCAATGAAACGGTTGGTCACCAGGCTGGGCAGGCGCGGCAGACCGGGAGCAGGCACCCCCCGCGTCGTCACCATGGCGACGTAGGAATCGCGCAACCCCGACCGGCGCACGCATTCGGTCAGGATCTCCGCCATTTCCGCCCGGTCGTGCGGCACCTTCATGCGCAGTGCGGCCATGGAGGCGAAGAAGCGGTCCAGGTGATCGTCCAGCCTGAAGAACCCGCCGTCGCGCACATGCACGACGTCATAGGTCACATCCGACTTGTTGAAGCCCCAGTCGAGCACGGAGACCTTTGCCTCCGAGATCGGGACATAGGCGCCCTCGACAAAGGCGCAACCGCCCGCGAAGGGGTTGGTGTCACCGACGGCGCTCTGGCGTACGGGTGTCTGGTCGTTCATGATCGGTCCTCCATGGCCACCATGATCGCGCCAATCGACCGGGCCGTATAGCCCGACACCGCATCAATCGCTGGACAGGCGCGCAGTTTTCTTCCGGGGAGGAGCAACATGACCGATAGACAGGCCCGCTGGCTGATCAGCACGGCAGAACTCGCCGACAGCATGGATGACCCCGACCTGCGCATCTTCGACTGCTCGACGCGGCTGGCGCCTGATCCTGAATCCACCTATCGCGTCGAGCCCTGCATCGCGGAATGGCAGGCCGCGCACATTCCGGGTGCCGCGTTCATCGACATCCAGGCCGACCTCTCCCGGCCCGATCCGAACCTGCGTTTCACCCTGCCCACGGCAGAGGGTTTTGCCGACGGTGCCGGTCGTATCGGCATCGGCGATGACACCCGTGTCGTGCTCTACAGCCGGTTCCATCCCATGTGGGCGACCCGTGTCTGGTGGATGCTGCGGACCTTCGGCTTCGACAATGCGGCGGTTCTGGATGGCGGCATCGACAAGTGGGAGGCGGAAGGACGCCCGACGGAAAGCGGCAGCGTCCGGCATCCGCCCGCGACCTTCACGCCCCGTCCCCGTCCGGAGCTGATCGCCGACCAGGCAAGGGTCAGCGCGGCGCTGGCGGAGGCGGGCACCACGGTACTCAACGCCCTGGGGCGGGACCAGCATTCCGGCACCGGAGGCACGCACTACGGACGTCCTGGCAGGATCGCGGGCAGCGTCAACCTGCCCGCGCGGGAGATGCTGGACCCGGTGACGAAGGCGTTCCTGCCCCTGCCGCAGTTGCAGAAGATGCTGGACGATGTGGGCGCGGATGGCTCCGGCCCCGTCGTCACCTATTGCGGTGGCGGCATCGCCGCAACGACACCGGCCTTCGTCATGGCCCTGCTGGGCCGCGATGACGTGGCGCTGTACGACAACTCCCTGACCGAATGGTGCGTGAACCCCGAGCTGCCCATGGAGACCGATAGCTGATGATTTCTCGCAAGATCCGCCTGTTCACCCTGCTTCTTGCTGGTTGCCTGCTCAGCGGCGGCGTACAGGCTGCGGAGGAGCCCTCCATGATCCAGGAGATCGATCAGAGCGTGGTGAAGGAGGTTTCGGATCTGGTGGTGGCAAACATCCAGGTAGGCGATTGCGGCGGCACCCCCTGCGAACCGGCCAATGCCATCGAGAAGATCGACGGCATGCTGCCGCGGGACATGACGGAACAGGTCATTTCCAGCGGTGCCGGTTCTGCCTTCGCGGAGTTCTGTGACCTGGACTGGGGCAACCAGTCATACCTGCCCCTGATGGAACGGGAGCGGAACAGCGGGTGCTGGTCGGAACGTCAGATCTCGGCAATTTCGGTGACCCATGGCATTGCCATGGGGCTCTATCGCAACACCCTGAAGACCGAAATCGGGCAATGCACCGCCGCCGTCAGATCCGCTGTGGAACAGTACCTGCTGTCCCTGCGCAATTTCACCAAACGTGGTGACTGTCCGCGCTGGTAGGACGACAGGTGGCCGGGCACACTGCTGCCGGAACAGGAGGTTGCCTGACCGAATGAACTGCCCATCTGCCTGCCGGACCGTGATTCAGCTTCCAGCTATCCATGGGCAACCGGCTTCGCCGCCAGCGACTTCCAGAGTCGCGGTGACAGGCTGATGGTGACGATCCCGATGGAGAGAAAACACCAGATTGCCGGCATCTCGTTTGGATTGTCGGTGAGCAAGCTCGCCAGGACCGGCCCGAAGAGCGCGTGAAAGAGCACAAACCGCCACGCGCCATACAGAAGTGGAGCCAGGAACGCCGCCACTACATAGGTCGGAAACGCACCCGGCAGACTGATATCGAATCCCGACATGTTCACGATGCCATTGAACGGCGCCGCCCATGCGATATGCCATTCGCCGAGCATCGTGCACATCGTTTCTCCGCACAGGGACATTCCCACCCGGCATGAGCCTGCCCACGCAAAGGGATAGAGTTGCAGCAACATGAAGGAAGCGGAGAACGCACAGGCCCCGTAGGCCAGAATCCGCGCCAGGGGACGAATCCGCGACCGGCTCAGTTCCATTGCGAATGCGTTGATGAAGAATGGCTGGAAAATGATGTGCAGCAGCGAGAAGAAGGTAATGACCTGATTGGCCGGGGCGGAACAATTGCCCGCCACGAGGTAACCGGCTGCCTGCAGCCCTTCCATGGCCGTGAAATAGGCGATGGTCAGCGGTATGGCACTGGCGCGCTTCTGCCTGATCGTGATGACCGTCGCGGCGGCGCCGGCACCTGTCATGGCCAGCGAGACTGATAATCCCCAACACATTGCCGATACTAGCATTTCGCTCGGCAGCAGGGGGATATATCTCTGGTCGGGGCCGAATCAACTCAGGTCGTGTTCGCCACTTGCAAGCGGGAGCACTGGATTGCTCCACTGCCTGACCGCATTCCGGACGGCTCCAGTCGCTTGCCGGAGTGGTTCAGATGTTGATCGTGCGCTTGTGGACCGCCAGTGCCGCTTCCTTGACCGCCTCGTTCAGGGTCGGATGGGCGTGACACATCTCCGCGATCTCATGTGCAGTGCCGCCAAGTTCCATCGCCGCCAGTGCCTCGTGAATCATGGTTCCGGCATCGGGGCCGATGATGTGAACCCCCAGCACGCGATCGGTTTCCTTGTCGGCGATCATCTTCACCAGACCGTCTTTCTCCCCCACCGTGCGGGCACGGGAATTGGCCGAGAAGGGGAACTTGCCGACGGCGTACTTCACGCCCGCTTCCTTGAGTTGCTCCTCGGTCCGACCGATGGAGGCAACTTCGGGCCAGGTGTAGACGACGCCGGGCACGGTTTCGTAGTTCACATGCCCCGGCTCTCCAGCGAGGTAGTCCGCGACAACCACGCCCTCATGCTCCGCCTTGTGCGCAAGCATCGGGCCGGGAATGACATCGCCGATGGCAAAGATGCCGGGCGCGGAGGTCTGGAAGTGCTCATCAACGGTGATGAAGCCACGATCCGTCTCGACACCGACATTCTCGAGGCCCAGTCCCTCCGTGTAGGGGCGGCGGCCGACGGAGACCAGCACCACCTCGGCATCCAGCGTCTGGGCATCGCCGCCCTTGGCCGGTTCCACTGTCAGGTTGACCTTGGTCTTCAGCGCCTTGGCCTCGGTCACCTTGGTGCCCATCATGAACTTGATGCCCTGCTTTTCCAGGATCACCTTCATGCGCTTGGAAATCTCGCCGTCCATGCCGGGGGTGATACGGTCCAGGAACTCGACCACGGTCACCTCGGCACCAAGACGCCGCCAGACCGAACCCAGCTCCAGACCGATATAACCGCCGCCAATGACGATCATCGACTTCGGCACCTTCGACAGTTCCAGCGCGCCGGTGGAGGAAATGATGCGCTTCTCGTCGATCTCCACATTCGGGATCGTGGCCACTTCCGAGCCGGTGGCGATCAGGATCGTGTCCGTGGACAGGGTCTGCTTCTTCTTGCGGCCACCGGGACTGACCTCGACCGTTTCATTGTCGATGATCCGGCCGGTACCGATGATGTAGTCGACCTTGTTCTTCTTGAAGAGCCCCTCGATCCCGTCGGTCAGGTCGGTGACGACCTTGTCCTTGCGGCCCAGCATGGTCTTCAGATCCAGCTTCACGCCGCTGGTCTGAATGCCGTGGACATCATAGTGATCGCGCGCTTCCTCGAAGAGATGGGAGCTTTGCAGCATTGCCTTGGAGGGGATGCAGCCGACGTTCAGGCAGGTGCCCCCAAGCCGCCCGCGCATCTCGACACAGGCAACGGACAGCCCGTTCTGGGCGGCGCGGATGGCCGCGACGTAACCACCGGGACCGCCACCGATGATGACCAGATCGTAACGCTTCTCTTCAGACATGCTCTTCGCCTATCAGGATCGGTGTGCGTGCTGTTTCTCTCTCGGCCGGACCTCAGAGGTCCAGGATCATGCGCCGGGGATCTTCCAGGCATTCCTTGACCCGGACCAGGAAGGTCACCGCCTCCCGCCCGTCGATGATGCGGTGATCATAGGACAGCGCCAGGTACATCATCGGGCGCAGCTTGATCTCCCCGTTCACTTCCATGGGACGCTGCTGGATCTTGTGCATCCCCAGGATGCCCGACTGCGGCGGGTTCAGGATCGGCGTCGACATAAGGGAGCCATAGACACCGCCGTTGGAGATGGTGAAGGTGCCGCCCTGCAGGTCGTTCAGGCCCAGCTTGCCGTCGCGGGCCTTCAGGCCCAGACCGGCGATGGTGGACTCCAGCCCGGCGATGGAGAGCTGGTCCGCATCGCGCACCACCGGCACCACCAGACCGTTCGGCGTGCCGACCGCGACACCGATGTGATAGTAGTTCTTGTAGATCACGTCATCGCCGTCGATCTCCGCATTCACGGCGGGCAGATCCTTCAGACCGGCGATGCAGGCCTTCACGAAGAAGGACATGAAGCCCAGACGCGCGCCGTGCTTCTTCTCGAAGGCGTCCTTGTGTTCCGACCGCAGCGCCATGACTTCCGTCATGTCCACCTCGTTGAAGGTGGTCAGCATGGCGGCGTTGTTCTGCGCTTCCTTCAGGCGACCGGCGATGGTGCGGCGCAGACGCGTCATCCGCACCCGTTCCTCCCGATCTTCCTCCGGGCGCGGTCCGGACGACCCGGGAGCGGAAACCGCCATGGCGGGGGCGGCGGTCTGCCGTTCCGCCTGCTTCGCCCGACCCTCCGCAATGGCGCGGGCGACGTCGGCGCGGGTCACGCGACCATCCTTGCCGGTGCCTTCGATGCCGGCCAGGCTGACGCCCTTGGCTTCGGCCAGTTCCTTCGCCGAATCCATGGCCACGACCTTGCGGTCGGGTGCGGGTGCGGCCTTCGGCTTCTCAGCCGGTGCCGCCTTGGCCGGAGCCGGTGCGGCTTCGGCCTTCGCCGGAGCCGGATCAGCCTTCGGTGTGGCAGCCGCCTTGCCTTCCGCACCTTCATCGATGGTGCCCAGTACGGCACCGACGCCAACCGTCGCGCCCTCTTCAGCCAGGATCTCGGCCAGGGCACCAGCGGTGGTCGCATTGACCTCCAGCGTTACCTTGTCGGTCTCCAGTTCGCACAGCGGATCATCCACGGCAACCGCGTCGCCGGGCTGCTTGAACCACTGGCCGACAGTCGCTTCGGAGATCGACTCGCCCATGGTCGGGACTTTGATTTCAACGGTCATCAGGCGCTCCCTCGCGCAGGTGCAATCAGTAATTCTCGCGGTTCATGGCGTCGGCCGGGGTTCCCGTCAACGCCTTGCGGCACAGTATGTCCTGCTCCTTCACATGGGTCTTGTTCAGGCCCGTCGCAGGTGAGGCCGACGGCGGACGGCCAATGTAGCTCGGACGCGACACGTTCTTCATGTCCGCCAGCCGGAAGCATTCCTCCAGCCAGTTCTGGACAAAGAACCATGCCCCCATGTTCTTCGGCTCTTCCTGGCACCAGATGACCTTCTCCACATCCCGGAAGCCCTTCAGCTCCTCGACCAGTGGTTCGGTCGGATAGGGATAGAGCTGTTCGACCCGCATCACCTGCACGTCCTTGACACCCAGTTCCTCCCGCTTCTCCACCAGGTCGTAGTAGACCTTGCCGGAGCAGAGGATGAGTTTCCTGGTGTCCTTGCGCGAACAGGGCGGATTGTCCTCGTAGAGGACCCGGTGGAACGACGATCCGGTCGCCATGTCGTCGATGGTCGAGACACAGGCCTTGTGGCGCAGCAGCGACTTCGGCGTCATCAGGATCAGCGGCTTGCGGAAGTCGCGATGGATCTGGCGGCGCAGGATGTGGAAGTAGTTCGCGGGCGTGGTGACATTCGCCACCTGCAGGTTGTCCTCCGCACAGAGCTGCAGATAACGCTCCAGACGCGCGGAACTGTGCTCCGGCCCCTGCCCCTCAAGCCCGTGCGGCAACAGCATGACCAGCCCGCTCATCCGCAGCCATTTCAGCTCGGCCGTGGACAGGAACTGGTCGACGATGACCTGCGCACCATTCGCGAAGTCACCGAACTGCGCCTCCCACAGCACCAGCGCATTCGGCTCGGCCAGGCTGAAGCCGTACTCGAATCCCAGAACCGCCATTTCCGACAGCATGGAATCGACGACCTCGTACGGGGCCTGATCCTCGGCGATGTTGTTCAGCGGCAGATACCGGTCTTCCGTCTGCTGATCCACCAGCACGGAATGCCGCTGGCTGAAGGTGCCGCGCCCGGAATCCTGCCCGGAGAGGCGTACCGGCACCTTTTCCATCAGCAGGGTGGCGAAGGCCAGCGCCTCCGCCGTGGCCCAGTCGAAGCCCTCCCCGGTCTCGAACATCTTCGCCTTGGCCTGCATCAGGCGCTTCACGGTCCGATGGGCGTTGAAACCCTCCGGAATCCGGGTCAGGCCCTTGCCAATCTCGGTCAGCACCTCCTTCGGTACCGCCGTGGCACCGCGACGATCCCCCAACGGGGCGATGCGCAATCCCTGCCAGCGGCCTTCCAGCCAGTCGGCCTTGTTGGGCTTGTAGGACGTCGCGGCCTCGAATTCCTCTTCCAGGAACTTGCGGAAGTCGGTCACCATCGCGTCGCCGTCGCCGGCCTTGAGCGTGCCTTCCTCTTCCAGCTTCTTTGCATAGATCTGGCGCGTGGTCGGATGGGACGAGATCTTGCGGTACATGATTGGCTGCGTGAACGACGGCTCGTCACCCTCGTTGTGGCCGTGCCGGCGATAGCAGAACATGTCCAGCACCACATCGACCCCGAATTCCTGACGGAATTCCGTGATCACCTTGGCGGCGTGCACCACGGCCTCCGGATCATCGCCGTTCACGTGAAAGATCGGCGCAGCCACCATCTTGCCCACATCGGACGGGTAAGGCGACGAACGCGAATATTTCGGCGCGGTCGTGAAGCCGATCTGATTGTTGACGATGATGTGCAGCGTGCCGCCGACGCGATAGCCCTTCAGACCCGACAGGCCGAGGCATTCGGCAACCACACCCTGGCCGGCGAAGGCCGCATCGCCATGCATCAGGACCGGCATGACCTGACGCCAGCTGTCGAAGCCTATCTGGCGGATCTTTGCCCGCGCTTTGCCGATGACGACCGGATCGACCGCCTCCAGATGCGACGGGTTGGCGGTCAGGGACAGATGCACCTTGTTGCCGTCGAACTCCCGGTCGGAAGAGGTGCCGAGGTGATACTTCACATCACCCGACCCCTGCACGTCCGACGGGTTGGCCGCATTGCCCTGGAATTCGGAGATCACGGCGCGGAACGGCTTGCCCATGACACTGGTCAGCACGTTCAGGCGACCGCGATGCGGCATGCCGAGAATGATTTCCTTCACCCCGAGCTGGCCGCCGCGCTTGATGATCGCTTCCATCGCCGGGATCAGCGCCTCGCCACCATCCAGCCCGAAGCGCTTGGTACCGGTATACTTGACGTTCAGGAAGCTCTCGAAGCCCTCTGCTTCCGTCACCTTGTTGAGGATCGCCTTGCGACCCATCATCGTGAAGGTGACGTCCTTGTCCGGTCCCTCGATCCGCTGCTGGATCCAGGACTTCTGCTCCGGACTCTGGATGTGCATGTATTCGACCGCGATGGTGCCGCAATAGACCTTGCGGACCACGTCGATGATTTCCCGCATCGTCGCGGTTTCCATGCCCAGCACATTGTCCAGGAAGATCGGGCGGTCCATGTCCGCCTCGGCGAAGCCATAGGTCTTCGGGTCAAGTTCCGGATGGACGGTCGGCGGATCGAGCTGCAGCGGGTCGAGGTTGGCGATCAGGTGACCGCGCACCCGATAGGCACGAATGAGCATCAGGGCCCGGAGACTGTCGAGCGTCGCCGCCCGCGCCTCCGAATGCCCCAACTGCTCCGATCGCTGCGCCGCCTTGACCGCGGGACCGATCAGCTCATAGGGGTCATCGACCCCCATCTCCTCGGTCGTGCGGCCCCAGCTCGGGCCCTGAGCCTCTCGCTCAACGGTCGCGATGTCGTCGCCGACCTCGCTGAAGAACTGCGCCCAGCTTTCATCGACCGAAGTCGGGTCCTCCAGATATTTCTGGTAGAGCCCTTCGATGAAGGCCGTGTTGGCACCGTTGAGAAAGCCTGCTCCGAGTTCTTGAACGCCCATCTGTTGTTGGCGCGGGGCTTTCCCCCGCGTCCCTTTCCTGACATTTGCCTCCGGGTGCGGGTGGTCTGGCGATATTCTGCCCGACCCCTATCCTTTCAGCAGCTCCACCAGCGTGGTGCCCAGCGCGGCGGGCGAATCCGCCACCGCGATTCCGGCTGACCGCATGGCCTCCATCTTGTCCTCGGCACCGCCCTTGCCACCGGCGATGATGGCACCGGCATGGCCCATGCGCCGACCCGGAGGGGCCGTGACACCGGCGATGAAGCCCACAACGGGTTTCTTTACCTTAGACGCCTTAAGGAATTCTGCAGCCTCTTCTTCCGCGCTGCCACCGATCTCGCCGATCATGATGATCGACTCGGTCTCGTCATCCTTCAGGAACAGGTCCAGGCAGTCGATGAAGTTGGTGCCGTTGACCGGATCACCACCGATACCGATGCAGGTCGTCTGCCCAAGGCCCGTCGCCGTGGTCTGGGCCACCGCCTCGTACGTCAGCGTGCCGGAGCGGGAAACGATGCCGACCGAGCCACGCTTGTGGATATGGCCGGGCATGATGCCGATCTTGCACTCGTCCGGCGTGATGATGCCGGGGCAGTTCGGGCCGATCAGGCGGCTGCCGGAGGTCTTCAGCGCCTGCTTCACCTTCACCATGTCGAGCACCGGAATGCCCTCGGTGATGCAGACGATCAGCGGCAGTTCGGCCGCAATCGCCTCCATGATCGCGTCGGCCGCGAACGGCGGCGGAACATAGATCACCGATGCATTGGCACCCGTGCGGTCGACTGCGTCGGCCACGGTGTCGAACACCGGCAGGCCCAGATGCTCGGAGCCGCCCTTGCCGGGGCTGGTGCCGCCGACCATCTTGGTCCCGTAGGCAATCGCCTGTTCGGAATGGAATGTCCCCTGCTTGCCGGTAAAGCCCTGGCAGATGACCTTGGTGTCAGAATTGACGAGAGTGGACATCAGGCAGCCTCCTTCACCGCAGTGACGATCTTCTCGGCCGCATCGGCCAGGTTGTCGGCAGCAATGATGGTCAGCCCCGACTCGGCCATGATCTTCTTGCCCAGGTCCACGTTGGTGCCCTCCAGCCGCACGACCAGCGGCTTGTCGAGCGCAACCTCGCGGGCCGCGGCAACAACACCTTCGGCAATGACATCACAGCGCATGATGCCACCGAAGATATTGACCAGGATGCCCTGCACGTTGGGATCGGACAGGATGATCTTGAAGGCTTCCGTGACCTTTTCCCGCGTCGCGCCACCGCCGACATCCAGGAAGTTGGCAGGCTCGGAGCCATAGAGCTTGATGATGTCCATGGTCGCCATGGCCAGGCCCGCACCATTCACCATGCAGCCGATGGAACCGTCCAGCTTGACGTAGTTGAGGTCGTATTCGGAGGCCTTGACCTCCATCGGATCCTCTTCCTCCACGTCGCGCAGTTCAGCCACGTCCTTGTGGCGGTAAAGCGCGTTGTCGTCGAAGTTCATCTTGGCGTCGAGGGCGATGACCTCCCCCGCGCCGGTCACGACCAGCGGATTGATCTCCACCAGGCTGGCATCCAGCTCGATGAACGCGTTGTAGAGCGCGGTGATGAACCTGGACGCCGACTTCACCTGATCGCCCTCGAGGCCCAGGAAATAGGCGATGCGGCGGCAGTGATGTCCCTGGATACCCGTCGCCGGATCGACCGGGCAACGCAGGATCTTCTCCGGGTTGGTCTCGGCGATCTCCTCAATCTCCATGCCGCCCTCGGCGGAGGCGATGAAGGTCACGGCGCTCGTCGCGCGGTCCAGCAGCACGGAGAGGTAGAGCTCACGCGCGATGTCGCAGCCATCCTCGATATAGAGGCGCTTGACCTCCTTGCCCGCTTCACCGGTCTGCTTGGTCACCAGCACGTGGCCCAGCATTTCCTCGGCATTGGTGCGGACATCGTCAACGGACGTGGAGACGCGCACGCCCCCCTTGCCGTCCGGCTTGCCCTGGAACCGACCGGCACCGCGACCGCCAGCATGGATCTGGGACTTCACGACCCATACGGGACCGCCCAGCTCATTGGCGGCCTTGACCGCCTCCTCGACCGTGAACGCGGGCGCGCCCTTCGGTGTGGCAACGCCGTACTTACGCAGCAGCGCCTTTGCCTGATATTCGTGAATGTTCATGATGTTCCGGATAATCGTTGGAAACCAGGGACGGGCCGACACAAGGCCTTCCCCCACATGATCCTGGACGGCCCCGACCGGACGCGGTCAACCTAACCGCCGCCCCCGCAGGGCGCAACCGCCCAGCACCAACCTTGCGGCGGTGCCGGGCAATACACACAGGACCGGCGATCAGGCCAGGGCGGGATTGATGCCCTTGCAGGCGTCGATCAGGCCGCGCACGGCATCGACGGACTTGTCGAAGCCGGCCTTTTCGTCGGCATTCAGTTCGATCTCCATGATCCGCTCCACGCCGCCGGCGCCGATCAGCACCGGAACGCCGACATACATGTCGTCCACGCCGAACTCGCCGGACAGGTAGGCGGCGCAGGGCAGGACACGCTTCTCGTCACCCAGATAGGCCTCAGCCATCTGGATCGCGGCGGTGGCCGGGGCATAGAAGGCGGAGCCGGTCTTCAGCAGGCCGACGATCTCCGCGCCGCCATCGCGGGTGCGCTGGACGATCTGGTCAAGCTTCTCCTGCGTGATCCAGCCCATCTTCACCAGGTCCGGCATCGGCACACCGGCGACCGTGGTGTAGCGGGTGGACGGCACCATGGTGTCGCCATGGCCGCCAAGCACGAAGGCCGTCACGTCCTCGACCGAGACGCTCATCGCCTCCGACAGGAAGAAGCGGAACCGCGCCGAATCGAGCACGCCCGCCATGCCGACGACCTTGTTTGTCGGCAGGCCGCAGATCTTCTGCAGCACCCAGACCATCGCATCCAGCGGGTTGGTGATGCAGATGACGAAGGCGTCGGGGGCGTGGGTCTTGATGCCCTCACCCACCGCCTGCATGACCTTGATGTTGATGCCCAGCAGGTCGTCGCGGCTCATGCCCGGCTTCCGCGCCACACCGGCGGTCACGATGATGACGTCGGCGCCGGCGATGTCGGCATAGTCCTGGGTGCCGGAGAGGCCGACGTTGAAGCCGTCGACCGGTGCCGATTCGGCGAGGTCCAGCGTCTTGCCCTGCGGCAGACCCTCGACAATGTCGAAGACCACAACATCACCAAGCTGCTTCAGCGCAGCCAGATGCGCCAGCGTCCCACCGATGTTGCCACCACCAATCAGTGCGATTTTCCTGCGTGCCATATTGCCGATTCCTTTCAGGCTGAGCGAAGACGCCGCTCCGGACACCGGAGCAGCGGAAATAACAAGCGGACCGGCAGCCCCGATTTCGCAGATGCGAAAGTCTCACCAACCGATCTCCCGTGCCTCCATACCAGACGACGCCGGGTATGGAAAAGCCATCTGAGAGGGTCCCGGCCATCCCTTCGCACTTGCGAAGCCGACAGGGCACAGGGATATTCGACATGATTCGTTTGATTCGCGATTCGCTGAGGCGCCGCGACACGAAGGGAAATGCCGATATGGCTGCACGACAGCACCGCCCCGAACGCCGCACCGGCCAACGACGGACGCGCACGCTCACTGCCGGTCTGTTGCTGCTGTCCCTGCCCATGATGGGCGGCTGCGCCGCCCCCTTCGCCGCGGGTGTCGGCATCAGCGAATTCATCTCCATCGCGTCGCTGACCGGGACCGTGGCCTTCAACAAGGGGGCAACCGACCTGGCACTGGACATCGTGACCGGCGATGACTGCCGCGTGATGGAGGGCATGGTCCGCGAAGACCGCAATATCTGTGAATCCGTCGGTTCCGAGGCCACCGAGAAGGATTTCAAGGGCGTTGTCGGCGAGGTGCAGGACGGCGACCTGGTGGTGGTTGGCCATCGGCGCATCGAGCTGCATGATGGCACCGAGGCGACCATCGCGGTCTACGGCACCCGCCCCGACGCCGAGATTGCCCGCGAACTATAGGCTTATCGCCATCGGGCACTGCGTATATCCTCCGGCCAACAACAAGCTGGAAGGGAACGCGCCTTGAATCTGCATGCACTGCTGCTGGAAGCACAAGAACTCGGCGAACCCGTGCGCGTTGGCCTGATCGGGGCCGGCAAGTTCGGCTCGATGTTTCTGGCGCAGGCGCGCCGCACCCCCGGCATCCATGTCGTCGGCATAGCCGACCTGTCGGAGGGCCGGGCGCGGCAGTCCTGCCGTGACACGGGCTGGCCCGACGAACAGCTTGCCGCACGCACGCCGGGCGATGCGATCTCCAGCGGGATGACCTGGTGCGGGCAGGATGCCATGGCGCTGATCACGCAGGACGGCATGAACGTCATCATCGATGCCACGGGGCACCCGGCGGCAGGTATCCGCCATGCCCGCGCAGCCTTCGCGCACGGCCTGCATGTCATCATGGTGAATGTGGAGGCTGACGTGCTGGCCGGGCCCCTGCTGGCGGAGGAGGCAAACCGTGCCGGGGTGGTCTATTCCATGGCCTATGGCGACCAGCCCGCGCTGATCGCCGAACAGGTGGACTGGGCACGCGCCATCGGACTGGACGTGGTCTGTGCGGGCAAGGGCACGAAATACCGTCCCATCTACCACCGCTCCACCCCCGACACCGTCTGGTCCCATTATGGGCTGTCACCGGAGCGGGCCGCGGCATCGGGCATGAACCCGCAGATGTTCAATTCCTTTCTGGATGGGACCAAGTCCGCGATCGAGATGGCTGCCGTCTCGAACGCCTGCCGCCTGACGCCGGAGCGCAAGGGCCTGGCCTTTCCGCCCGCATCGGTGGACGAACTGTCGACCCTGCTCCGGCCCCGCGCGGTCGGCGGGCTGCTGGACACGGACGGCACGGTGGAAGTCGTTTCCTGCGAGACGCACGAGGGCCAGCCGGTGCCCAACGACCTGCGCTGGGGGGTCTATGTCACCTTCCGCGCGCCGGATGAATATGTCCGCAACTGCTTCTCCGACTACGGCCTGGTGACGGATCCGTCCGGCGACTATGCGGCGCTCTGGCGGCCCTATCACCTCATCGGCCTGGAACTGGGGGTCTCGGTCGCATCCGCCGCCCTGCGGGGGGAGGCCACCGGATCCGCGAACGGCTTCCGCGGCGACGTCGTCGCCACCGCGAAACGCGCGCTGAAGGCCGGTGAGACACTGGATGGCGAGGGTGGCTTCACGGTCTACGGCAAGCTGCGCCGTGCCGATGATTCACTGATGGACGGCTGCCTGCCCCTGGGTCTTGCCCATGGCGTCAGGCTGCGCCACGACATGGCTGAGGATGCGGTCCTGACCTATGACGACGTGGAGATCGACGAGAGTGACCCGACCGTCGCCTATCGCCGCGAGATGGAGAACGTGTTCCGCACCCGCAACAGCGCGGACTGACACCGCAAGCGGCCTCAGCCTTCCCCTTCGCCCCAGGCACTGAAGAAGTCGCGCCAGTCGGGACGGCGGGGCGCCTTGAAGTCGCGCTTCGGCTGGCCGAGGTAGACGAAGCCCAGCAGTTTCTCCTGCGCGCCGATCTTCAGGGCCGCCTGCACATGGGCGTCGTATGTCGGTGCACCGGTCAGCCAGATGCCGCCATAGCCCATGGCCTGGGCCGCCAGGATCATGTTGTAGCCCGCCATGCCCGCAGTCAGGATCTGCTCCATCTCCGGGGCCTTGGGATGATCCGGCGTGATGCAGGCAATGACCGCCACCAGCGTCTGCGACCGCAACGGCTTCTGGCGGTCCTTCTCGACCACGCCGGGTTCCGCATCAGGCATGCGCTGCTTCACGGCCTCGGCAAAGACATCGCCAAGCGCCTCCCGCGCCGCGCCCTGGATGGTGACGAAACGATAGGGCCGCAGCAGTCCGTGATCCGGTGCGGTGACGGTTGTCGCGAAGATCTGCGCCAGCACCGCATCATCCAGCGGTGTTCCCTCATGCAGGCGCGGCGGTACGGAGGCCCGGTTGGTGATCAGATCAAGCGCGTCCATGGTTCAACTCCTGCAGTGGATACCTGACACGTAGATCAGGATGCGGAAATGACAAACCGGCCAGCACCCGTCTCCGTGCGCAGGGTCAGTCCGGATGCCCGGGCCAGCAAGCCCGCGTGAAACGCCTCGATGATCCGCGCATCCTCCACCGTGGCAGCAGCCCGTTCGCCGGACAGCGCTGTCAGCACTTCATCGGGCAGCTCGGCGCGCTCGTGTTCGGCGACGACACGCAGTTCGTCATCGGACAGCACCACGGAAAGCACACCGCCCCGCACCATGCCGAAAGCCGCCGTCATGATCATGTTCAGCAGCAGGCGCACACGGTTCTTCGCCGGGTCCGGACCGTCACTTTCCGGCCAGTCGATCTTCAGCCGGTGATCGGCGTAGAAGTCGAGCGTGGTCGCCCGCGCCTCCGATACCGCAAGCGGCACCGCGTCACCACCGGAGGCCCCGAACACGAGGCGCAGGAACTTCAGTCGGATGGCGGCATTGCCAGCGGACATCTTCAGCAGGTCCAGCGCGTCGACCGCCATGGCCGGATCATCCTCCAGCTCGATCAGTTCGATGCCGTTGGAGAGCGCACCAATCGGGCCGACGAGGTCATGGCAGAGACGTGAGCAAAGCAGCGAGGAGAAATTGAGATCAGTCATGTCGGCAATCAGGCCTTCATCCGATAGGCGTCCGTCGCGCGGATCAGTTCATCGACGATGCCAGGCTCCGACCCCGCGTGACCCGCGTCCGGAACCACCCGGAAGTCCGCCTCCGGCCAGGCCTTGTGCAGGGCCCAGGCGGTCATCATCGGGGTGACGACATCATAGCGGCCCTGCGCGATGGTACAGGGCAGGTGCCGGATCCGGTCCACATTGTCGATCAGCCAGCCGTCATGGTCGAAGAAGCCCTCGTTGACGAAGTAGTGGCACTCGATACGGGCAAAGGCGAGGGCGAAGTCCGCGTCCGCAAAGTCACTGACCCGGCCCGGATCGGCATGGAGACTGAGTGTCCCGCCTTCCCACATGCTCCACGCCCGCGCCGCGGCCAGTTGCACGTCCCGGTCATCGGAAGTCAGACGCCGGTAATAGGCGGCGATCATGTCCCCGCGTTCATCTTCCGGGATGGTCGCCACATAGTCTTCCCAGGCATCGGGATAGATCGCGCCGGCACCATCCTGATAGAACCAGCGCAATTCCGACTTTCGCAGGGTGAAGATGCCCCGCAGGACAAGTTCGCTGACCCGGTCGGGATGGCTTTCCGCATAGGCCAGCCCCAGCGCACTGCCCCATGAACCACCGAAGATCTGCCAGCGGTCGATGTTCAGATGCTCCCGCAGCCGCTCCATGTCCGCGACCAGGTCCCAGGTCGTATTCTCCTGCAGATCCGCGTGCGGGCAGCTCATGCCGCAGCCACGCTGGTCAAACAGGATGATGCGATAGGCTTCCGGGTCGAAGAAGCGGCGGTCATCGGGCTTCTTGCCGCCACCCGGGCCGCCATGAACGACCACCACGGGCTTGCCCTGCGGATTTCCGCATTGCTCGTAGTGGATCGTGTGGCGGTCGGAAACCGCAAGGAACCCGAGATCGTAGGGATCGATCCGGGGGTAGAGAGTGCGGCGGCTCAGGGTATCGGGCATATCATCCTCTGGATAACTGCATTCATGGCGCGCTCCCGATGCGTCCCGGCCCGGGAACACGCCGGGGGTACCATCGCCACCCCGGCATTTCCACACTTTTCAGGTGGCCCGCTCCGGGGCCGCAGCATCGGCAACGCAATGGTTGAGAAATCGTTGACGGTTTGTGATGCCTGTCATTCCAGGAACGCGAACAGGCAGGCATGCTTCAGACTGATTACTGGCCTGGCAATTGCGTTGACGCGTTCAAAGAGGCATCAACGCCCCCACTGAGGAAACTTGCCTAGGCATGTCGACCCTGCGCATACGACGTTTTCTGATCGCAGTCACATTCTGTGTCACTTTTTGTGGCGCGGCAATGTCAGCGCTCGGGCCCTTCGCTGTTGAACCCGTTGCCCCCGCCGCGGAGCAGGACCAGTCCCTTGCACTGGTGGAGGCCAGGTCCCACTGCATCCAGTCTCTGGCCAGCGCTGTCGAGGCGCAGACAGAATTGACGGCGTCGGAGGCCCGCGAGGTCGCGGGAGAACGGTGCGAGCTGATGTTCATGAGTGATCCGATCAGCAAACTGACGGACAATTCCGAAAAGACCTGATCCGGCCACCGGAAGCCCCGGTCGGCAGAAGCCCCCGACGCTGGTCTGCGCCGGGGGAACTTCACATCAGACTGCGGCGTGATGCAGCCGGTTCTGAACCAGGTGGGCATTCTTCCGCGGAGCCGTCAGCTTGGCAGCGGCAAGCACCCCGAGGTCCACCAGCGGTTCCAGCAGGATGACCGTCATGTAGGCGGCACCGAAGGTACCGACGGCTGCCAGGCTCTCCGCACCGAAGCCGTTGCCATAGAACGCCCAGAAGGCGACCCAGGCGACGATCCCGCCCTGATAGGCGGTCGAGAGTGCCAGCGCCTGCCAGTACCTGACCTCGACATAGGGTGTATGGGGCGGAATGATCTTCCTTGCCAGCAGGCTCAGACCCCAGAGCGGCACCAGCAGTGTGGTGACGTTCATGCCGTATTGCGGCAGATCGAACGGCGCAAGCAACAGGCCCTGCAACAGCAGTCCGAGCGAAAGACCGATTGCCGCCGGTCCCGCACCAAAGATCAGGAACAGCGTGGAGCCAAGGATCAGGTGAACCTCCGACACGCCCACCGGATAGTGCGGCAGCAACTCGAAGAAGCAGAAGACCAGCGCCGTGGTCGCCAGACTGCGCGTTGCCAGCGCGGTGACTCCGCCATCGTGGCGAATGGTATCCAGAGCCATCTTGCCGAGCAGCCCAACGGAAGCTGCGGCTGTGCCATAGCTGAGGATTATCCTGGCGCCATCAACGACGCCTGGTTCGATATGCATGTAGCCTCCTTCGCGCACCCACCGTGCGACTTTCAATTGACGTGCGCTGAACGCACGGACGGTGATGGCAGGTCTCCTGGCTCGCGGGTCTTGGCTTCACCCCCCTTCCCAGCCCCCTTCGGGGCCAGTGGATCATCGGGTGTCGCTTGCCGCTCACAGTTGCGGGGGCAGCCATGGATTCGGTCCCTCTGGGGTCGTCCTCACCATGTTCCCATTCAATCCGCCGCACGTCTGCTTGGCGGAACCATCACCTCGGAGGATGCAGGATCAGCCTGCACCGGACAATCCCCGAAACGGTATTGCAGGGTCGTCCGGGCCGGGTATCAGATTTCCATCAGTTCACCACTGACCGGCCTTGCCTCCGGCATGCCGAAGGCGCGCGCGCCATGGGTCAGTTCGCAGAACAGGTAATCGGCGTGGGACCAGCGTACCAGCACCTCGAAGACCGGTCCGCCCTCTGCCGCATCATCCCCGGTCTGCACCAGCCAGCCCAGCGCATGGCCGAAGGTCGTGCCCGCAACCTGATCCACAGTGAAGCCGCGCGGATGCAGGTCCAGCGTCGAAAGGGTCATCAGGGTCTCCCGCGCCTTCGGGCCGGAGAGAACAAGGGTCGTATGGTAGTCGGTGACATTCACGATCTGCACATGCCGGCCATCAAGTTCAGCCGTCAGTGCCGTCATCAGTTCCGGTTCACCGTCCACCGGCCCCAGCAGCAGGAACTCGTCCGGCGACTGCCAGAGCAGCCGGTGCGCATCGTTCGCGGTACTGCGGGTCGCCTCCGGCATCGCCAGTCCGGTGACCTTCTCGATCGCGGGTGCCAGCACCTCCGGCAATCCGCGCAGCACGATCTTGGCGTCGAACGCCCGCTCGCTCAGGTGCAGCAGGTCATCAGGCGCGGACATCGCCGAACGGTGCGCCAGCGGAGAACGGCGAACGGGGGCAGTCACGGTGGCGTTCATGCGGCCTCTCCCACGGCGTCACCCAGAAAGTCGTAATGCACGATCTTCGCGGGTACCGGCTTGTCACCCAGGCGGGCAATCCAGACCGTCTCCCCCATTCGCTGGCCGCCGCGCTTGACCATCGCCATGGCGATGGAACGGCCGAGGTTGGGACTGAAATAGGCCGACGTCACGTGTCCCAGCATCGGAACCGGCGGTGCCGGCTCCTCCGGCGTGCCGATGATCTGCGCCCCTTCCATCGGAACATGGTCGCCATCGACGGTCAGCAGTCCGACCAGTTGCTTGCGGTCATCGCGCACGGTGTCGCTGCGCGACAGGGACCGCTTGCCGATGAAGTCGCCCTTCTTCTTCGCGACGGCCCAGTCCATGCGCAGATCGCCGGGCGTCACGGTTCCGTCCGTTTCCTGTCCGACGATGATGAAACCCTTCTCCGCCCGCAGCAGATGCATCGCTTCGGTGCCATAAGGCGTCAGGCCGTGTGGCTTGCCTGCCGCGATCAGTTCCTCCCAAAGCCAGCGCCCATAGGTGGCCGGGATGTTGATCTCGTAGGATGTCTCGCCCGTGAAGGACACGCGGAACACCCGCACCGGAATGCCACCGACGGTGCCGTCCTGCCAGGTCATGAAGGGAAATTCCTCCGGATCCAGGTCGATCCCTTCGACCACGGATGCAACGATCTCCTCCGCCTTCGGACCGCAGACCGCAGCAACGGCCCATTGCTCCGTCACCGTGGTCAGCCAGACGTCCAGGTCCGGCCATTCGGTCTGCAGATAATCTTCCAGCTTCTGCAGCACGCTCGCCGCGCCGCCGGTGGTGGTGGTCATGTGGAAATGGTCATCGGCGATGCAGGCCGTGACACCGTCGTCACTGACCATCCCGTCTTCCCCGAGCATCAGGCCATAGCGGCACCGGCCCGGCGCCAGCTTGGACCAGGCATTGGTATAGACCCGGTTCAGGAACGTGCGCGCATCCTTGCCGCGAATGTCGATCTTGCCCAGCGTCGTCGCGTCCAGGATTCCGGCGGTGGTACGCGCCGCCTTCGCCTCCCGCTGGACCGCGTCGTGAAAGCTCTCGCCCGGTTTCGGATAGGCCCGGGCGCGAAGCCAGTCACCGACGGGTTCGAAGATGGCCTTCTGCTCCAGATGCCAGGCATGCATCGGCGTGCCCCGGCGCGGCATGAAATGCGCGCCCACGTGCTGGCCGCCCAGCGCACCGATGGTCACGGGACGGTAGGGCTGGCGGAACGTCGTCGTGCCCACTTCCGGTACGGTGATGCCACGTGCCTCCGCCATGATGCCGAAGGCATTGACGTTGGAGATCTTGCCCTGGTCGGTACCCATGCCCTGGGTGGTGTAGCGCTTGGTGTGCTCGACCGAGTCATAGCCTTCCTCTGTCGCCAGCTGCAGGTCCGACGCCTTCACGTCATCCTGCAGATCGACGAAGGCCTTGGTCTTCTCCCGCGGCAGCCCGGAGGGCACCTGCCACACCGGAACCAGGTTCAGGGTCTCGACAGCATCGGTCCTGACCTCGGGCTGCCTGATCGCACGCACCGTGAAATCGGCTGCCCGCGCCGCCTCCAGCCCGGCCTTCGAGCCCTCCGCGAGCACTTCCTGCAGTTCCAGGGTGCCGTTGCAGGCACCGGCGGAGCGTTCCTGCTGCCACGAAAGCCCGGGACGGAAACTGGCCAGTTCCTCATCCCACTTCAGCTTGCCGCGAGACTGGGCGAACAGCGCAACATTCGGGTTCCAGCCACCCGAGACCGCGATCAGGTCACACTCGATACGGCTGCGGGAGCCACGCACATTGCCGTTGTCATCCAGACTGGAAACGAAGGCACTGTCGATGCGGTGTCGGCCATGGGTGCCGACAATGGCGGTACGCGGGTAGACGGCAATACCCGCCTTCAGCGCCCGCAGCGCCATGGCCTCGTTCAGTTCCCGGCGCAGATCCACGATCCCGGCGACCTCGCCCCCGGCAGCGCGGATGTCGAACGCCGTCTGCCAGGCACTGTCGTTGTTGGTGAAGATCAGGACCCGCTTGCCTGCCAGCACCCCGTAACGGTTCAGGAATGTCCGCACGGCCCCGGCCAGCATGATTCCGGGCCGGTCGTTCTCGTTGAACACCAGTGGACGCTCAATGGCGCCCGTGGCCAGCACGACCTGCTTCGCCCGGACCCGCCAGACCCGCTGGCGTGGCTGCCGACGGTCGCGCCGATGCTCCGGCAGATGATCCTTCACCCGCTCGATCAGCCCGACGAAGTTCATCGCGTAATAGCCGAAAGCGGTGGTCTGGGTCAGCACCGTGACCTCAGGATGCTCGGCCAGTTTCGCGGTCTGGTCCGCAATCCAGTCTGCCGGTGCCTTGCCGCCGATGGTGGTGCCATCCGGGTCGGTGGCATTCAGGCTGCCACCCAGACGGTCGGTCTCCTCCACCAGGATCACGCGCGCCCCGGACCGGGCCGCGTTCGCGGCAGCCGCAAGGCCGGCAGGCCCCGCACCGATCACCAGCACATCGCAGTGGCGGTTGACGGACTCGTAACTGTCCGGATCCGGCTTCGTCGGTGACTTGCCCAGGCCGGCGGCGCGGCGGATGAACGGCTCGAACGTCATCCAGTTCAGCCAGCGGAACCGGTCCGACCCCATGAAGGTCTTGTAGTAGAACCCGGCAGGGAAGAAGCGCATGAAGACATCGTTCAGCACACCGACGTCATGCTTCAGGCTGGGCCAGCAGTTCTGCGACCGGGCCTCCAGCCCTGCATGGATCTCCCGCGTCGTCACCATGACGTTGGGATCGGTGGAGGCCGGGTCGGAACCGATCTGCACCATGGCTGCCGGGTCGTCGCCGCCTGCGCCGACGATGCCACGCGGCCTGTGATACTTGAAACTGCGGCCGACCATGATCTCGCCGTTGGCCAGCAGGGCCGAGGCGATCGTATCGCCCTCGTAGCCCGGAATCTCGCGCCCGTCGAAGGTGAAGCTGACCGAACGGTCCCGATTGATCAGCCCCCGTCCGGGAATCCTGTATGGCTGGCTCACGATGCGGCCTCCTCATCGCGGGTCATGATCTTCACCGCATCATTGCCGGAACCGATGGAGGCTTCGCCTGCCGGTGTGGCGGGCAGGTCGGCGGTCACCTTCGGCGGCTTCTCGCCGATGCGGTAGACGGCATGAATCTCGTCCGTCGCCGTGTTGCGCAGCATGTTGAAGAACTTGCGGCAGCCCGTGGCATGCCACCAGCGCTCCGCGAACAGGCCCTTGGTATTGGTGCGCATGAACACGAACTCCGCCCATTCCGCGTCCGTCATGTTCTCGGAGTCCGTCGGACGGGCGATATGGGCCTCACCGGCATAGGTGAACTCCGACTGGTCGCGGGCACCGCAATTGGGGCAATCGATGACGAACATCAGTGCTGCTCCTGCCTTGGCATCAGTGCGCCACCGCGGCGGCACCATGCTCCGCCACCAGTGCGCCTGTCGTGAAACGGTCGATCGCGAAGGGGGCCGCGATGCGGTTGGGCTCGTCCTTCGCGATCAGGTCGGCGAAGACATGGCCCGATCCCGGTGTCGCCTTCCAGCCGCCGGTACCCCAGCCGCCGTTGACGTAGAAGCCCTTCACCGGGGTCTTGGAGATGATGGGGCTGGCGTCCGGGCAGACATCGACGATGCCGCCCCACTGGCGCATCATCCTCAGGCGCGAGAAGATGGGAAACAGCTCCATCAGCGACGCCATCTGATGCTCGATGATGTCCAGGTTGCCGCGCTGGGTATAGGAAAGCTGCGCATCGATACCGGCACCGATGACCAGTTCCCCCTTGTCCGACTGGCTGCAATAGACATGCACCGCATTGGACATGACGACACAGTTCAGGATCGGTTTGATCGGTTCCGAAACCAGCGCCTGCAGCGGGTGGCTCTCCACCGGCAGACGGATATCCAGCATGCTCGCCATCACCGAGGTATGCCCGGCCGTGACGGAGGCCACCTTCGGCGTGCGGATCGTGCCGCGGGTGGTCTCGATACCCGTGACCTCCCCGGCTTCCGTCAGGATCCCCGTGACCTCGGTCTGCTGCAGGATATCGACGCCCAGCGCATCGGCGGCGCGGGCATAGCCCCATACAACGCCGTCGTGGCGGTTCACGCCACCGGACCGCTGCAGCGTACCGCCCAGCACCGGATAGCGGATATCGCCGGAGATGTTGATCGAGGGGCAGAAGTTCTTGACTTCCTTCGCGTCGAGCCATTCGGAATCGACACCGTTGAGACGGTTCGCCTCCACGCGCCGCTTCAACTGCCGCATCTCGCCCTCGTCATGGGCAAGGTTCAGCACGCCGCGATGGCTCATCATGATGTTGAAGTTCAGTTCCTGCCCCAGTCCATTCCAGAGGTTCAGGGCGTGGTTGTAGATCGCGGCACTCTCGTCGAAGAGGTAGTTGGAACGGATGATCGTGGTGTTACGACCGGAGTTGCCGCCACCGATCCAGCCCTTCTCGACCACCGCGATGTTGGTCATGCCGTGCAGCTTGGCCAGGTAATAGGCCGTTGCCAGCCCATGACCGCCGCCGCCGATGATCACGGCATCATAGCTCGGCTTCGGTTCCGGCTTGCGCCAGACGCGATCCCAGCCCCGGTGACCCCCCAGGCCCTGCCGGATCAGTTCAAGTGCCGAGTATCGTTTCATGTCCCGAGCATCCCCCTTCAACCGGGTTGCGCCGACCCGTCCCGATCCGCGCGCGACAGGGAAGAGGCCGGAGTGCCATCGCAGTTGTGATGACAGCGGCGCCGAAACGGGGATCAGCCCGCCGCGACACAGCGTGTATCAAGCGCGACACGGCACAAGAGTCAAACACATGATGATGACTGGCTTTGCGACAGATTTCGCGTCGCAAACAGATCATTTCATGCACTCCATGGATTGACGATCCTGCAAGTTTGTGCCGCTGTAATCTTTGTGACTTCTGGCGTGCATTGAACGCGTCCTGATCCGGCAGGGGGGCTGCCGGGTTCCTGATCGGAGAATGACCATGGCTGACCAGGGTTTCGAGGTGCAGAGGACGCATCGCGTCCTGTTCTTCCTTGTGCCGCAATTCTCCATGATCGCCTTTTCCTCTGCGGTCGAACCCCTGCGTCTGGCCAATCGCACCCTCGGGCGTCAGGCCTATGAATGGATCATTGCCTCCACCGACGGGCAGCCGGTCACTGCATCCAACGGTCTGAGCGTCGGCGTCGACATGTCCCTTGATCAGGTTCGCCAGCGCTCCCTGGACGACATCAAGCCGGAGCTGATCCTGATCAGTTCCGGCCTGCAGGTGGAATCCTTCCGCAACCCGCAGTTCGACGGCTGGATCCGGGCCATGCATCGCCACGGCACCGGGATCGGCGGCCTGTGCACGGGCGCATGGCTGCTGGCCCATGCCGGGCTTCTGGACGGGCGGCGTTGCTCCATCCACTGGGAAACCCTGCCGGCCTTCGCCGAGAAATACCCGACGGCGGAAGTGCATGCCGACCTGTGCGAGATCGACCACGGCATCTATACCTGTGCCGGCGGAACCGCGGCGCTGGACATGATGCTGCACGTGATCGAGGGACATTTCGGTCAGCAGGTGGTCACGCAGGTCTGCGAACTGTGCATGATCGATCGCATCCGTAATCCGCGGGACCGGCAGCGCCTGCCGTTGCAGGCACGCCTTGGCCTGCATCACGCCAAGCTGCTGCTGATCATCGAACTGATGGAAGCCAATGTTGCCGAGCCGCTGTCACTCGCCGAACTGTCGGACTACGTCGGCCTGTCACGCCGCCAGGTCGAGCGGCTGTTCCGCCGCCACCTGGGTCGCTCCCCCGCGCGGTACTATCTGGAGATCCGGATCGATCGTGCGCGGCATCTGCTGCTGCAGTCCAACATGCCCATCGTCGATGTCGCCATTGCCTGCGGCTTCGTCTCGGCCTCGCACTTCTCCAAGTGCTATCGCGAGATGTACGGGCGCAGCCCGCAGATGGAACGCCTGCAGGCCGCAGCCTTCGTCTGAATTTCCGCAGGCACCTGCGCCCCCCGGGCACGGCGGCGGTGACATGATACCTCGCGCAGACCTATGATCGCTTCATGACAGAACTCAAGGAAGCCGCCCCGCCACCGGGCGGGGAACGCAGACGGTTCGCACGCACCTGGGTCGGTCTGCCGGTGACGATCATGCTCGCTGACGGCAGCCCGGTGGAACATACGGCGATCAACGTCTCCGCCGGTGGCTTGCTGGCCAGTCCTGTCGTGGCATCCACGGAAGGCGGAACCTGCACGGTTCTGGTAACGGGATTCGACACACCACTGGAAGCGCGCATCGTCAGTCACAGGACCAGTGGCACCGGCCTGGCCTTTGACGACACCGTTACAGGCGAGGCCCTGGCGCTGTGGATGGTGGAGCGGGCGATACGCGGCGGCTGACAGCCGTCAGGATGACGCCAGGATCTTTCTGGCGCTGTCCGCATCCGCTGCGATCTGTGCCTTCAGGGCGTCCAGGCCGTCGAACTTCTGTTCCGGCCTGATGAAATCCAGGAACCGCACCCGGGCATGACGACCATAGAGGTCACCGGCATAGTCGAGCACATGCACCTCCAGCAGGACATCGGACTTGTCGAAGGTCGGACGCCGCCCGAGGTTGGCGACACCGCCATGCCAGACGGTCTGTCCGTCTTCCTCCCAACCGATGCGTACGGCATAGACACCGAACTGCGGCTCGATATAGCCGCCCAGGGCCACATTGGCGGTGGGGAATCCGATTGTCCGGCCCCGCTGATCGCCCTTGATGATGCGGCCATGCACTTCCCAGTCATGCCCCAGCAGCGCCGAAGCCCGGCGCGGCGCACCCTGCCAGAGGGCATCGCGGATGCGGGTCGAGGAGAAGACTTCCTCTCCCTCGCGCACCGGCTCCACGACGGTCACGCCGAAGCCGCGCTCCTGCCCCATGGCCTGCAACAGCGCGACATTGCCTGCCCGCTTGTGGCCGAAGGCGAAGTCATAGCCGACAACGACATGGGCCACGCCGAGCCGCCGCACCAGAACCTCGTCGATGAAGTCACCGGCACTCATCTCCGCCATCGCCCGACCGAAGGGAGCCACGGCCATGACCTCGACACCCGCGTCGCACAGGCTCATGGCCTTGGCGCGGAAATTGGTCAGCCGGAAGGCCGGTGCCCTGGCGGCGAAATATTCGCGGGGATGCGGCTCGAACGTCAGGACGCCCGCCGGACACCCCAGGGTCGCGGCAATCTGCTGCGCCCGGGAAATGAGCACCCGGTGGCCACGGTGAACACCATCGAAGTTGCCGATCGCCACAGCGGCACCCCGGCACCCGGCCGGTGCAACGCCGCTCAGTCGGGCGATACGCAAGTCGCCGCTCACTTGCCCCGACGCGCCGGCATGATCCAGGCGTCGCCGACGATGACCTTGCGGTCGCCTGCCATGCAGACACACTTGAAGTGCACCCGGCCCTTCTCGGCCAGCACCTCGTCGACCTCCGCCGTCGCGGTAACCACGTCGCCGATGCGCACAGGGGCCGTGAACTTCAGGTTCTGCGACATGTAGATGCCGCCCGGACCGGGAAAGATCGTCCCGAAGATGGTGGACAGGAAGCTCGCCGAAAGCATGCCATGGGCGATGCGGCCCTTGAACATGGTGGTCTTCGCGAAGTCCTCGTCCAGGTGAAGCGGATTGTCGTCGCCCGAGGCATCGGCGAAGGCCTGGATCAGGTCCTCCGTCACCTCGGCGGTATAGCTGCCGACCATCCCGATCTCGATATCCTCCAGATACCAGGTCTTGCCCTTCTCGGTGATGGTCCCCGTTGCCGTGCTCATCCTTGCCGCTCCTCCAGACATCTCTGCTGCCGCCATGGCCCTGACGGTTATAGAGCACAATCACTTCCGCCCCGCCAAGGCCCGAAGGTCGCATGTTGCACCTGCACGGGTTTGGCTACACTGCCCCCCATGACAGACATTCATGCACGTGTACTGATCGTCGGCGGTGGCCTGGTGGGCCTGAGCCTTGCCGCTGCGCTGGGCCGCGTCGGAATCACGACGGTTGTCGTGGACCGTGAATCGCCCGTGGAGCTTGTCGCACCGCCCTTCGATGGCCGGGCCTCCGCAATCGCCGCCGCAAGCTGGCGGATGCTGGATCGCCTGGGCATCGCCGGACGGATCGAGGATGTGCAGCCGATCAACGAGATCCGGGTTTCCGACGGCAATGCGCCGCTGTTCCTGCACTATGACCACCGGGACGTGGGCGACGAGCCGCTGGGCCAGATGGTGGAGAACCGGTTCACCCGGCTGGCCCTGTTCCAGACCGTCGCGACACTGGAAAGCGTCACGCTGAAGGCGCCGGTCACTGTCGGACGGATGAAGCGCTCCCCCGCCGGTGTCGAGGCGGTGCTGAGCGACGGTGACATTGTCCGTGCCGAGCTCTGTGTCGGGGCCGACGGGCGCATGTCGCGCCTGCGCCAGGATGCCGGGATCGAGACCCTGCAATGGCGCTACCCGCAGGATGGAATCGTCTGCACCATCGCCCACGCAGAGAGCCACCACGGCATCGCGCACGAACGGTTCCTGCCCGCAGGCCCCTTTGCCATCCTGCCGCTGACCGCCAACCGCTCATCGCTGGTCTGGACCGAACGCAGCGACCTGGCACCGGCGTTCATGGACCTGCCGGAGGCGGAGTTCACCGCGGAGATCCAGCGCCGGGTCGGCAACTTCCTGGGTCCGGTACAGGTCGTCGGTGACCGCTTCCGCTATCCCCTGAGCCTTGTCCTGGCCCACGCCTTCCGCTCCGACCGGCTGGCCCTGGTCGGGGATGCGGCGCATGGCATTCACCCGATCGCCGGACAGGGGTTCAACCTGGGTCTGCGCGATGTCGCGGCGCTGGCGGAATGCCTGACGGACGCGGCGCAGCTTGGCCTGGACCTGGGCGATGCCGGTGTGCTGACACAATATGAACGCTGGCGCAGGACGGACTCAGTCGCCCTGACGGCGGTCACGGATATCCTGAACCGCCTGTTCTCCAACGATCTGCCGCCCGTCAGACTGGCGCGAGACCTGGGACTGGCCGCAGTGCACCGTTCCGGCCCGCTGCGCCGGTTCTTCATGCGCCATGCCATGGGGGACGTCGGCGACCGCCCTGCCCTGCTGAGAGCCTGAAACGATGTTCGAGTATATCGACGGCTACTGTGAGCGGATCGCCCCCGGACTGCTGGGGGAACCGCTGAACGCCATCACCAACCTGGCCTTCATGTTCGCCGCACTCTGGCTCTGGCGGATCGCCCGGCGCCATCACCGTGACCGGTCGTGGATGCTGCGCACACTGGTGTTCCTGCTGTTCGCCACAGGTGTCTGCAGCCTGATCTTCCACAGCTTCGCGAACGTCATCGGCGTCATTCTGGATACGCTGGCCTTGACGCTCTGCCTGCTGGCCGCGTTCCTGTTCAGTGCCCGTGTCTGGCTGCATCAGGGCTGGTGGACCGCCGCGCTCTGGCCGGTCGGCATGATCGTGGCTGCTCTCGTACTGGGCGGTATCGTGCCGGTCGACGGGGCGGCCTACCTCGGCCCGTTCGTCACCGGGGCGCTGTTGGCCGGAATCCTGATCCTGCGCGGACATCCGGCGGGAAAGGATGTGGCGATTGGCGTCGCCTGCTTCGTCCCGTCGTTCTTCTTCCGGTCGATCGACGCCCCGGTCTGCGAGGCCTTTCCCGACGGCACACATTTCCTGTGGCACATACTGAACGCCTGCGTGCTTGGTTTCGCGATCCTGCCCTTCGCCCGGCTCGACCCGAGACGGCTGCCGCCACGCTGATTGCCGCTGCTGGCAGGACGGACTAGAACTGTGCGAGCAACAGATCGCGGGAGGAAAGAGATGCAACTCATCAATCCACCGGAGTGGAAGCGCCCGAAGGGATACTCCAACGGAGTCGTCGCGCGCGGGTCCATGGTATTCGTCGCCGGCCAGATCGGCTGGACGGGCGATGAGGTCTTCGAGACCGATGACTTCGCCGGGCAGGCCCGCCAGGCCTTCGCCAATACCCTGCGCGTCCTGCAGGAAGCCGGGGCCGGGCCGGAGCATATTGTCCGCATGACCTGGTTCATCACCAGCAAGCGGGAATATCTGGATGCCGCCCGGGACGTCGGCCAGGCCTTCCGCGACTGCTTCGGCAAGAACTTTCCCGCCATGGCGGTGATGGAAGTGACCGCACTGATGGAAGACCGGGCCAAGATCGAGATCGAGACCACCGCCGTGATCCCTGACTGATCACCGCGACGAGCAGGAGCCTTTTGGCATGAACGCACCGACCAAGACGAAAGCCGCATTCAACTGGGAAGATCCCTTCGATCTGGACAGCCAGTTGTCGGAAGAGGAGCGCATGGTCCGCGACACCGCGCGCGACTATGCGCAGGAAAAGCTGATGCCCCGCGTGATCGAGGCGTTCCGGGAGGAAAAGACCGACCGCAACATCTTCCGCGAGATGGGGGAACTGGGTCTGCTGGGTCCGACCATCGACGGCTACGGCTGTGCCGGTGTGAACTACACGACCTACGGCCTGATCGCGCGGGAGGTGGAACGCATCGACAGCGGCTACCGCTCCATGATGAGTGTCCAGTCGTCGCTGGTCATGCACCCGATCTATGCCTATGGCGACGAGGCGCAGCGGGAGAAGTATCTGCCCAAGCTGGCCTCCGGCGAATGGGTCGGCTGCTTCGGCCTGACCGAACCCGATCACGGTTCCGATCCGGGCGGCATGAAGACCCGCGCGAAGTCGGTGGACGGCGGCTATCGCCTCAGCGGCGCCAAGATGTGGATCTCCAACGCCCCCATCGCCGATGTCTTCGTGGTCTGGGCCAAGACCGATGACGAGAAGATCCGCGGCTTCGTGCTGGAGAAGGGCATGGAAGGTCTCTCGGCCCCGAAGATCGAGGGCAAGCTGTCGCTGCGCGCCTCCATCACCGGCGAGATCGTCATGGACAACGTGTTTGTCCCGGCGGAGAACCTGCTGCCCAACATCAGCGGTCTGGGCGGCCCCTTCGGCTGTCTCAACAATGCCCGCTTCGGCATCGCCTGGGGCGCGCTGGGTGCGGCGGAGTTCTGCTGGCACGCGGCCCGGACCTACACCATGGACCGCAAGCAGTTCGGCCGTCCGCTGGCCCAGAACCAGCTGATCCAGAAGAAACTGGCCGACATGCAGACGGAGATCGCCATCGGCCTGCAGGGCTGCCTGGCGGTGGGCCGGATGAAGGACGCCGGTGCCTGCCCGCCGGAATCCATCTCCATCATCAAGCGCAATTCCTGCGGCAAGGCCCTCGACATCGCCCGCACCGCCCGCGACATGCACGGCGGCAACGGCATTCACGAGGAATATCACGTGATGCGCCACCTGATGAACCTGGAGACCGTGAACACCTACGAGGGCACCCACGACGTCCACGCCCTGATCCTGGGCCGCGCCCAGACCGGCCTGCAGGCGTTCTTCTGAGGAAGTGACGTCGGGCCATGACTGATTTGCTGGCTCTTCCCCCCTTGCGGGGGAAGGGACTGCGCAGCGGTCGATGGGGGGTGAAGCCGAAGGCTGCTGCACTGCGGTCTGATCGCTGTTCGGCTGCGCCGTTCACCCCCATCCCGGCCTTCCCCATCAAGGGGGAAGGAGGATCTCGGTTCAGCCGGAACAGAACAACAGGACATGACACCATGACCAGCACACCGCAACGCACGCCCCGACAGGTGATGGAAGCCTACCTGATGGAGGTCGTGACCAACGGCCGCCTCGACCTGATCGAGGAACTGGCCCAGCCGGACATGGTCGATGAGGCCAATCAGGCCTTCAACGGCCCCCCGGGAAGGGCCGGCCTCGTCGCCCACGCCAAGGGCTTTGGCCGCAACATCAGCGATCTCTCGGTCACCGTGGACCAGATCGTCGCGGGCGAGGACGACGTGATGGCGAAATGGACCTTCACCGGCAAACTCAACGGCCCCTGGCTCGGCCAGACCCCCACCGGGAAGATATTCTCCTGCACCGCCTTCAGCTTCTTCCGCCTGAGAGACGGCTTGATCGACCACTACCGCGTCTGGCTGCACGCCAACCTGGACACGCCGGTGGTCTTCGATTCCGCAAACCCGCAGGCGCTCCTCGCCAAAGGCTGACAGGCGCCCCCTGTCCAGCGTTCCTGCGGGTTACCCGCCTGATCGGTCTCCGGCACCGATGCGTTGGGGGAGCGATGCAGAAGACACTTCTGCTCCTCCGCCTCTCACGCCGCTCGCGGACCTGATCCGCGAGCCCAGTCTCGGACGCCGGTGCGGCACCATGGGTACCCGGGTCAAGCCCGGGCACGACGTCGGTGGGGTGGGAGCGATGAAGAAGACACTTCTGCTCATTCACATAGGCACGGCGCTCACGGACGCGGCGCTGACTCGCTGAACAGTCCGGGCCTCAGTCCTTCAGCAACTGGCGGCTGATCACCACGCGCATGATCTCGTTGGTGCCTTCCAGGATCTGATGAACGCGGCAGTCGCGCATGTAGCGTTCGATCGGATGGTCGCGCAGGTAGCCGTAGCCGCCGTGCAGCTGCAGCGCGTCGTTGCAGACGTTGAAGCCGGTGTCGGTGGCGAAGCGCTTGGCCATGGCGCAGGCGACGGTCTTGTCCGCAGCACCGGCATCCAGCTTCGCCGCCGCGCCGTGGATCATCATCCGCGCCGCCTCCAGTTCCGTCGCCATGTCGGCCAGCTTGAACTGGGTATTCTGGAACCCGGCGATGGCCTGGCCGAACTGCTTGCGGTCCTTGACGTAGGCAATGGTGCGCTCCAGCGAGGCGCGGGCGGCGCCGATGGAGCAGGCGCCGATATTGATGCGTCCACCGTCCAGACCGGCCATGGCGATGCTGAAGCCCTGTCCTTCGTCGCCGATGCGGTTCGACACCGGCACCCGGCAATCGTCGAACATGACCATCGCGGTGGGCTGGGAGTTCCAGCCCATCTTGCGTTCCTGCGCGCCGAAGCTGAGGCCGGGCGTATCCTTCTCCACCGCGATGCAGGTGACGCCCTTCGGCCCGTCGTCCCCGGTCCGCACCATGGTGACATAGACGTCGGAGCGCCCGCCGCCGGAGATGAAGGCCTTGGCGCCGTTCAGCACGTAATGGTCCCCGTCGCGCACCGCCTTCGTCTTCAGGCTGGCGGCGTCGGAACCTGCACCCGGTTCCGTCAGGCAGTAGCTGGCGAACCATTCCATCGAGCAGAGCTTCGGCAGGAACTTCGCCCGCACCGCATCATCACCGAAGCGGTCGATCATCCAGCTCGCCATGTTGTGGATGGAGATATAGGCGGCCGTGGAGGTACAGCCCGCCGCCAGTTCCTCGAAGATCACGGCGGCATCGACGCGGGTGAGACCCGATCCGCCATGCGCGGGATCGACATAGATGCCGGCAAAGCCGAGCGCGGCGGCCTGGCGCAGCGTGTCCTCGGGGAAGATCTTCTCCTCGTCCCACTGCGCGGCATGGGCTTCCATCTCCGCCTGCGCGAAGCTGCGCGCGGCGTCCTGAAACGCAATCTGGTCCTCGGTCAACCCGGTCATCTGTTCCTCCCCCGTCGATGCGCCTTGCCCGAAGGCCACCGCACCGGAGATACTGGACACTGCAGACCGGGTCAACGCAACGGGGTGGGAACGAACCAATGGCAGACAGCGCACGCTTCACCAACATGGCTGATGGCACCGCCGAGGACTGGAAGATCATCGGCAGTCACTACAAGCCGTTCAGCGCCGGTCTGCCGGATCGCCTGCTGGCGCATCTGGAACTGCTGGGCGGCGACTATGGCGGGTTCCAGGTGGACCGGCTGGAGCACAGCCTGCAGACGGCAACCCGTGCCCACAGGGCAGGCGAGGACGAGGAATATGTCGTCGCCGCGCTGCTGCACGACATCGGCGACCTGCTGTGTTCGTACAATCACGCCGACATGGCGGCGACGGTGCTGCGCCCGTTCGTGTCCGACTCGATCCACTGGATGGTGGCGAAGCACGGCATCTTCCAGGGCTATTACTTCTTCCACCATCTGGGCCTGGACAGGGACATGCGCGAACAGTTCCGGGGCCACGCGGACTTCGAGAAGACAGCGATCTTCTGCGAACGCTACGACGCGCCCGCCTTCGATCCGGCCTATGAGTCAATGAGGCTGGATGACTTCCGGCCGATGGTGCACCGGGTCTTCGAAAAGCCGAAGAGTTCGATCTACATGGCGGATGCAGCACAGGAAGTGAACCTGGGCGCCTAGCCCTGGATCACCCCACGCGCAGCCGCATGTTCTCCCGCGCGACCGTGTTGCCGATCCATTCGTAGCGGGCATCTTCCTCCAGCCGTTCCATGTAGATGTCCTCATGGTCCGGGTCGTGGTGGAAGATGACGTGCTGGCGGACGTTCGCGGCCTGACAGAGGCGCATGCCTTCCTGCCAGGTGGAGTGGCCCCAACCGACCTTCGACGCGAATTCCTTGTCGTTGTAGGTGCAGTCGTAGACGACGATGTCCGCGCCCTCGATCAGGGCCAGGATGCGCTCGTCCGGCTTGCCCGGCACATGCTCCGTATCCGTCACGTAGCAGAAGGCATGGCCGTTGTGGTCCACGCGATAGCCTGTGGCACCGTCAGGGTGGTTCAGCGGTGTCGTGGTCACACGGACGTCGGGTCCGAGGTTCAGGACATCACCGGCGGTGAAATCCTCGAAACTCAACTGCGCCTGCATGATGTCGATCGGGACCGGGAACGTCGGCTGGTTCATCTGGGACGCCAGCACCTCGCGGATGCCACCGGTTTCCGGTGCCAGGTGCCCCGCCATGATGGTGAAGTGGTTGTCCTTCTTGAAGGCCGGCGAGAAGAAGGGGAAACCATTGATGTGATCCCAGTGGGTATGGGACAGCAGCAGATGGGCGTTGTGCACGTTCTTCTTCGTCAGCCAGTGCCCGAGATTCCGGATACCTGTCCCCGCGTCGAAGATCAGACGCTGGCCGGCGCATGAAACCTCGATGCAGCTTGTATTGCCGCCGAAAGACACATACCGCGGTCCGGGCGTGGCAATGCTGCCGCGTACGCCCCAGAATTTGACCTTGAAACTCACCTTGTGGTCCTCGCCTGTCTGGTTCCAGTTCGTGCACCGAGTTGCGTTCTGCACCGGCACCTGTGACACGGCTCACAGGACCTGATCGCAACTGTGGTCATTTCGTGACAAATAGACCGTGATCCTGCTCACACATCAGTGAGGAAGCAAGAATCGCACCATTCAGGGCTGATTGTCCGCGACCACAATTCACCCCTCGGCTGCGGGCAACTGCATCTCCACCAGCTTGACCCAATAGGCCGCCCCGACCGGCAGGGCCTCGTCATTGAAGTCGTAGTTGGGGTTGTGAACCTCGCAGCCGCCGCCTTCGCCTTCGCCATTGCCGACGAACATGTAGCACCCGGGACGCTCGCGCAACATCCAGCCGAAGTCCTCCGCACCCATGACAGGAACCAGCTTGTCATTGACGTTCTCCGCGCCGACGACCTCATGCGCTGCGGCGACGGCAAAGCCCGTTTCCTCCGGCGTGTTCACCGTGGGGGCATAGCGACGGTCGTAGGTGAACTCCGCCTGCATGCCGAAGGCCTGCGCGATGCCGTCAGCGACTTCACGCATCCGCATCTCGATCATGTCCTGGACACCTTCGTTGAAGGTGCGCGTCGTGCCCCGGACCACTGCGGTCTCGGGAATGACATTGCCGGTGAAGCCCGAATTGATCTCGCAGGCACTGATCACCGCGGCCTTCATCGGATCCGTATCCCGGCTGACGATGGTCTGCCAGGCGGTGATGACGTGCGCCGCGGCGACGATCGGATCCTTGGCCAGGTGCGGAAATGCGCCATGGCCGCCGCGACCGGTCAGCTTCAGCTCGAAGAAGTCGGCGGACGCCATCATCGGGCCGGTGCAGACCGCGAAGCTGCCGACCGGCAGCCCGGGCCAGTTGTGCATGCCATAGACCGCTTCGACCGGAAACTTCTCGAACAGGCCTTCCTGCACCATCACCCGACCGCCGGCCAGGTTCTCCTCCGCAGGCTGGAAGATGAACTGCACCGTGCCGTCGAAGTTCGGGTTCTCCGCCAGGTAGCGCGCGGCACCGAGCAGCATGGTCGTATGACCGTCATGGCCGCAGGCATGCATCTTCCCGTCATGAACGCTCTTGTGGTCAAAGCTGTTCAGCTCGGTCAGGTCCAGCGCATCCATGTCGGCACGCAGGCCGATGGCCCGGTTGCCGGTTCCGGCCTTCAGCGTGCCCACGACACCGGTGGTGGCCAGACCGCGGTGCACATCCAGTCCCCAGGATTCGAGCAGACCGGCGACCTTGTCGGCTGTCCTGTGCTCCTCGAACGCCGTCTCGGGATGCTTGTGTATGTCACGTCGCCAGTCGGTCATGTCCGCCTGAAGCCGCTTGCGCACGTCGTCGATCAGTCCCATCGCCCGTTCCCCTGTCTTCCTGACCCTGTTCCCGCAGTCTAGCGCCGTCTCCGATCAGGTCGAGTGCCTGCACCGGATTCTTCGCCTGCAGACGCAACTCTGTTCGTTTCGGCCATCTATCCTTTCCTGGTTGCAACAGACAGAGGAATTTCCACCCATGAAACATTCAGGTGACGACCGTTACCAGTCGGAGACGCTGCAGCGCTTTTCCCGCGCCGCAGCGCGGCGTCAGGGCTGGGACCAGTTGCTCGACGACGCCTATGCATTTGCCCTGCCGAACCATGCGGCACGACGCGGCGGCATGGTCGGCCAGAGAAAGGACCGGGAGGTCTTCGACAATACGGCAGTCCAGGCCCTGCACTGGCGAAAGGCGCGCCTGCACGGTCAGCTGTTCCCGCCCTTCAAGTCCTGGATGGATTTCGAAGCCCCGGATTCGCTGATGCATGACGAGGAAGCCCGCCGCGCCTTCGACCTCTATGCGGCCGAGGTGCGCGAGAAGTTCCATGGCGCCATAGAGGCGTCCAACTTCCACATCGAGATCGATCCGGCCCTGGGCGACGCCCTGATCTCCACCGGTGCCCTGATGGTCCATGCGGGTTCGCTGAACCGTCCGCTCCGGTTCGAGGCCGTACCGGCCCAGGAACTGACACCGGAGGAAGGCCGGGACGGCATGCTGGCAACGATCTTTCGCCAGTTGTCCCTGCCCGCACGCCGTATCCGCACCCGCTGGCCCGACGCCATCCTGCCGGCAGAGCTGGCCATGATCGCGGAGAAGCAGCCGGATACGGAGATCGAGGTGATCGAGGCCATTCTGGCTGACGATCCCGGCGAACCGGCCGTCTATGAGGTCTGGTGCGTGGCACAGCCCGGCGCTGCAGGGGAGAACCTGTTGCTGAAGCGTCCCTTCGCGGCGTCCCCCGTGATCGCGTTCCGCACCGACAAGGCACCCGGCGAGTGGATGGGGCGCGGTCCGGTGCTGAACGCGCTGGCGGACATCAAGACAGCCAACAAGGTGGTCGAACTGATCCTGAAGAATGCCTCCATCGCCGTCACCGGGATCTGGCAGGCGGAAGACGACGGGGTGCTGAACCCGGCCAATATCCAGCTTGTGCCGGGTGCGATCATCCCGAAGGCGGTGGGGTCACAGGGGCTGACCCCGCTGGATGCGCCGGGGCGGTTCGATGTCAGCCAGATCGTGCTGGAGAACCTGCAGCGCAGCATCCGGGAGGCGATCATGGGTCCGGGCCTGCCCCCAAGCAATGCCAGTGGCCGGACGGCCTTCGAGATCGACGTCCGCCAGCAGGAGTTCGAGGCGGTGGAACTGCCCATGTCCCTGCGCCTGCTGACGGAACTCGACTTTCCGCTGGCCAATCGCGTGCTCTCCATCCTCAGCAGTCCGGCCATGGTGGGATCGCCCTACTATGTGCCGCCGTTCGAAGTGGATGGAGAACGGATCAGGCCGAAACCCACGTCGCCGCTGGTCCGGCTGCAGGAGATCGCGGATGCCACCGCCGCGCAGGCCGCCTACATGCAGGCGGCCACGGCGTTCCCGGACCTGCTGGATCAGGTCATCGACCGTACCGGTTACCTGCGGGACTTCCTGAGGCGCAACGGTTTCCTGTCGGAGTTCCTGACGCAGCCCGACCAGCCGGACCTGACGGCCGTCGCTGACGCGCTCTCCGGTCTTCAGGCCACGATGTCCGCATCAGAGGCGGACGAGAGCCGGAATGCCAGGCCGCCGTTGGAAGCGGAGGCAATGCGCATGTCATGATCCTGTGGCAGGGTCGGGATGCGCCATGCACCCAACCCTGCCCGACCGGAGGCTGATCATGTTCCGAAGCGCTGCAATCGCACTTGCCCTCTGTGCCGCCCTCGCCGCACCGGCGGTCGCAGAGGACCCGCCGGGCTTCAGCTTCGCCGCCATGGGTGACACGCCCTACCTGATGCCGCAGGACGACGAACTGTTCGCGCAGCTGATCGACCGCATCAACGGGATGAAGCCCGCCTTCTCCATCCATGTGGGCGACATCAAGTCGGGATCGTCGCCCTGCGATGACGCGACCTTCCTGAACGTCCGTCGCCACTTCGACAATTTCCAGGCACCGCTGTTCTACACACCCGGTGACAACGAGTGGACCGATTGCCATCGCAGGAAGGCTGGAGCCTACGAACCGCATGAGCGGCTGGCGCGACTCCGCCAGTTGTTCTTTGCGGAACCGAAGAGTTTCGGACGCATGCCGCGTGACTATCTGCGCCAGACCGACGCGGGGCACGATCCGGCCATGGTGGAGAACGGTTTCTGGACGGAAGGCGTCATTCCGTTCGCCACCGTGCATGTCGTCGGCTCGGCCAACGGGCGCAAGGGCGAGGTCGGACCGAAGAAGCTGTTCAGGGAACGGAACGAGGCGAACGTCGCCTGGATCGACCGGGCCTTTGAACAGGCGATCAGCGGCAAGGCTCCGGCCCTGGTCATCGCGATCCACGCGAATCCGGGTCTCGGACAGGGCGTCCGGGGCGACGAAGGCTTCGACGACACGCTCGACGCGCTGGTCAGGGGCGCGCGCCGCTTTGGCGGCCCGGTGCTGCTGATCCACGGCGACACCCACACCTACCGCACCGACCGCCCGATCCGTGACCGCGACGACAAGCCGGTCAACAACATCTGGCGACTGGAAGTGCCCGGTGCGCCGGATGTCGGGGCGGTCATGGTGACGATTGATCCGTCAGCCACACCGCCCTTCGCCTGGCAGCCGGTACTGGTGACCTACAGCCCGCCCGAACGCTGAGCGTCCGGGCGTGGCGGCAGGCCCCATCAGTTCAGATCGGACTCCGGATTTGCCCGGATCTTGTGGATGGTGAGGTCAGCACCGTTGAACTCTTCCTCCTCACCCAGCCGGATGCCCATCACGGCCTTCAGCACGCCATAGACGATGAACCCGGCAACAAGGGCATAGGCAGCACCGATCAGGCTGCCGACAAGCTGCGACATGAAGGTGACGCCGCCCAGGCCGCCCATCGCCTCGGTCCCGAAGATGCCGCAGGCAATGCCGCCCCAGAGGCCACAGAGACCATGCAGCGGCCAGACACCCAGCACATCATCGATCTTCCAGCGATTGTGGCAGAGCTGGAACATGAGCACGAACAGGGCACCCGCCACGCCGCCGACAACGAATGACCCGACCGGGTGCATCACGTTGGACCCGGCACAGACCGCGACCAGCCCCGCGAGGGCACCGTTGTGCACGAAGCCCGGGTCATTGCGACCCGCGATCAGGGCCGTGAGGATACCGCCGGCCATGGCGAGCAGGGAGTTCATCGCGACGAGGCCGTTGACCCCCTCCACGGACTGCGCGCTCATCACGTTGAAGCCGAACCAGCCAATGCACAGCAGCCACGATCCCAGCGCCAGGAAGGGAATGGACGACGGCGGGATACCGGCGGGCGAGCCATCCTTGCGGTAGCGGCCCTTGCGTACGCCAAGCAGGACGACCGCAGCCAGCGCGATCCAGCCGCCAACCGCATGCACGACGATCGAACCGGCGAAGTCATTGAACGGTGCGCCGAAGCTCTCCGAGATCCAGTCCTGGTAGCCGAAGGTGCTGCCCCAGACCATGCCTTCGTACAGCGGATAGACCACACCGACGATCACGGCGGTGGCCATGGCCTGTGGCCAGAACTTCGCGCGTTCGGCGATACCGCCGGAGATGATCGCGGGGATCGCGGCGGCGAAGGTGAGCAGGAAGAAGAACTTGACCAGATCGAAGCCGGACTTGGAGAAGACGGCATTCTCGACATCGCCGGTCAGGGCCGAGGCGCTCATCAGGAAATCGACGCCATAGGCCACCGAATAGCCGATGAAGAAGTAGGCCACGGTCGAGATCGCGAAATCGACCAGGATCTTGACCAGCGCATTGACCTGGTTCTTGTGCCGGACTGTTCCGACTTCCAGAAACGCGAATCCCGAATGCATCGCGAACACCAGGATCGCGCCCATGAGCACGAAAAAGACATCCAACCCCGACTGGACAGACTCCATGACGGTTCCCTCCCAAAAAAAAATGATGCCTCTTCGGGCATCTGACAGCTTGAGCCTGGATGATCAAACTGCATGCCAATTAGGCAAATCATAGGAAGACAATAATTTCAAATACTTATCAGGGCCAACATTACGATGCTGGTCAAGTGCCTAATTTATTGGCAATTTCTTGCAGATCGAATAGGCATTTGCGCAAAAAATAAGCCCGACAGCCGAGGCTGCCGGGCTTTCAGTTCAGCGCACCCTCCGAGGGAGAGGGGGAGGGGGCGCTCTTGCTCTGGTCAGAGCCGGTCGTGGTTCAATCAACCAAACTGCGAACCGCGACCAAACTCGGGATAGGCCTCCATTCCAAGCTCGGCACGGTCCAGACCCAGTTCCTCATCCTCTTCAGATGCCCGGACACCAACGGTGACCTTCAGGATCATCCAGACGATGGCACTGGTGATGGAGACGAACAGGCCGATGGCGATGATGCCGACGATCTGACCGCCGAAGCTGGCGTCAGAGTTGGTGATCGGAACCGCCAGGGTGCCCCAGATGCCGCAGACCAGATGGGCAGGGATCGCACCCACGACATCGTCGATCTTCAGCTTGTCGAGCAGCGGCACGGCGACCACGACCAGGACACCACCAACGGCACCGATCAGCACGGCAGCACCGATGCTCGGCGCCAGCGGCTCGGCGGTGATGGACACCAGGCCACCGATGGCACCGTTCAGGGCCATGGTCAGATCGACCTTCTTGAACAGCAGCTGGCTTGCGATCATCGCCGCGACCACGCCAGCGGCGGCAGCCACATTGGTGTTCACGAAGATGTTCGAGATGGCGATGGCATCAGCCGCGGAACCCAGAGCGAGCTGAGAACCACCATTGAAGCCGAACCAGCCCAGCCACAGGATGAACACACCCAGCGTCGCCAGCGGCATCGAGGAACCCGGCATCGGATTGACCTTGCCGTCCGCCGTGTACTTGCCCTTGCGCGCACCGATGATCAGTGCACCCATCAGGGCGGCCCAGCCACCGGTCGAATGCACCAGCGTGGAGCCGGCGAAATCGGAGAAGCCATACTGGGCATCCAGCCAGCCAGCGCCCCACTCCCAGGAACCCTGGATCGGGTAGATGACTGCGGTCAGGACAGCGACGAAGATCAGGAACGGCCAGAGCTTCACGCGCTCCGCCACCGTGCCGGAAACGATCGACGCGGCAGTCGCGACGAACACCATCTGGAAGAACCAGTCGGATGACGCGGAATAGCCACCGCTGAAGTCAGCAGCCTCGGCCAGTGCAGCACTGTCATCGGCGGCCCAGAACAGCGAGAAGCTGCCGATGAAGCCACCTTCGTCGATGCCGTACATCAGGTCGTAGCCGATCAGCCAGAACATCAGGCCGGCGATGGAGTAGAGCGCAATGTTCTTCACGCAGATGGTGGCAACGTTCTTGGAACGCACCATGCCGCTTTCCAGCATCGCGAAACCCGCCGCCATGAACATGACGAGGAAGCCGCACATCAGGAAGGACAGCGTGTTGAAGATATAGGCGGACTCGTCGCTTACCTCAGCGAGAGCGGGCGATGCCAGCAGGCCAAGCGGCACCGCCGCCCCAAGTCCGGCCAGCAGGGCTCGTTTTCCGGAATTCATGTGTGTGGTCCCCTCTTGCTCAAAGCGCATCCGCATCGGTTTCACCCGTGCGGATCCGCATTGCGTTCGCGACATCGATGACGAAGATCTTGCCGTCGCCGATCTGGCCGGTTCCTGCGGCCTGCCTGATCGCCTCGACGGCGCGCTCGGCCATGTCGGAATTGATGACTACTTCGATCTTCACCTTCGGCAGGAAACTCACGGCGTATTCCGCGCCACGATAGATTTCCGTATGCCCCTTCTGACGACCGTACCCCTTGACCTCAGTCGCGGTGAGCCCGTCGATACCGAGCGACGTCAATGCCTCCCGGACCTCGTCGAGCTTGAATGGCTTGATGACAGCCATGACGAGTTTCATGCGCCAACCTCTTCTGGACAGTTACTGGATGCCAACGGGCACCCCTCAGGACCTGTGGTTTTCAAGCCCTGTGCCGGAATCGAGATGACTCACGAAATCGTGCGTTTTCAGCATGTTAATGAATTGGGACGGTGAAACCGCTCAATTGTCAGGCAGAAAATTGCCTAAAATTCAGTCATACAAAAACCGACTGTCGAAATATGCCGCTTTTTTGACCAACGCAGAATCTACTGCACGGAGACCTTCGCCAGTTGCCGGTTGGCGCAGTCCCGATCCGCCCGGGAAACGACTCCGGAGACCTCGATCGCCTTCACGGCATCGCCTGCCCCGACCATCGCCAGCGCGACACACTGGCCGCGCCGGAACTGCAGCAGACTGCCCTGCTCCTCACTCAGCTCCAGATCCGGCTGCCCCAGCCATGCGACCAGATCCCGGCGGCTTGCACCAATGAAGGTCACGGCCTGACGCCGCGGCGCGGCGGTGACCGCCGACTGGGGGGCTACGTTAAGGCTGCCCGACGCACCGGAGACCGCCGCCGGCGAATCCACCGGCCCGGGCGCCTCACCCGACAGCGCTCCCAGTTCCGCACAGCCCGCGAGCGAACCCGCCATCAGGGCAGCGGCGAGAAACCTCAGCACGGGCAGGTCACCCCGCTGCCTGCCGGGACTGCACAAGCTGCGGTTCGATGGAGCGGATCTGTCCATCCAGCCTGCCACCGGGCTCGATCTCGATCTCGGCATAGGAGATCTCGCCGCTGACACGCCCGCCGGCCCGGATATGCAGCCGTCCGCGCACAGTCAGCGCACCCTCGAAACGTCCACTGATCTCGGCCGACTGAACCTCGGCACTGCCCTTCAGGATGCCGCTCTGCGACACCTCGAAGGCCTTGCAATCCGTCAGTGCCGCCTCGGCGAAGCCATGAACGAGGACATGTTCACAATTGCCGATCTCGCCCTTCATGCGAATCTCGCGACCGACGACAAGTTTCTTGGGTTCGGCATTCACCTTGTCATGCTCCTGACTGACGGCCGTGAATGAACTCGGGGCCGGACGGGTACTGACCGCGCGATGATCGGCGCGAAAGCCGCCCCGATTGTCCTCACGCTTCGGCAACCCGGTATCGGCCTTTTCGTCACCGGATCTCTCCGGCGTCTCGTTGCGGTTCCTGAACACAGCATTCCCTGTTCTTCAGTCCCTGCATCAGCGGACAGGCGTGCTGTCCCGAGCAGTGACGATTCGCCCCCGACGACCCAATTCCTTGTAAACATGCACCATCATCGCCGCAGCCGCTACCGGTACGAGCAGGTTGAGAAACGGAATTGTGAGCGCGAACGCGATCAGGGCGCCCGCAAGCATGCACACGGTGCCGTTGCGTCTGCGTGTGGTGAAGACCGCGCCCTCGTCCAGGTGCCGGTACCCCACCAGCTCGAAATATTCCCGCCCCAGGAAGTAACCGTTCACGCCGTAGTAGAGGATCAGGTTCAGCGGCGGCAGAAACAGGCCGACCAGATAGAGCGGCATCAGCAGGATATTGATGAAGACCACCAGCAGCGTGAACTGCAGTGTCCGCCGCATCGACGGCCAGAAGGCAGGTTCCGTCCCCGGTGCGTCCATCGGATAGTGGCGCTTCTCCACCGCCAGCGCGGCCTCATCAAGGAAGATGGAGGACAGCCCGGTGAAGACCGCCGGAAAGATCGCCCACATCAGCCCGATCACGCCCAGCATGACGCTGGCCTCCAGGAATCCCCGCAGCCAGCTCACGACGAAGTCCGGAAGCCAGGAAACATCGAAATTGAGGAAGTAGTCGACAACCAGCCAGGCCAGGCCGCCCGCGATCGCATAGGCGACGAGCGCCAGCAGCAGCGTCCGCCAGAAGATGCGGCGCAATGCCGGGTCGGCCAGGATCTGGGTCAGCCCCTTCAGGCCGCCGGAAATGATGGTTCCAAGCATCAGTGCCTCACAATCGGATCAATCGGCAGACGGTCACGCAGGCCGGCGGCATCTTCGAAGTGGCGCGCCATGCCGAGCAGGTTTGCCTCATCCCTGGGACCCGCCACAAGCTGAAGTCCAAGCGGCAGTCCGTCGTCGGTGAAGCCGCAGGGAACCGAGATCGCGGGACAGGTCGTCAGGCTGATGGCGAATGTCATCAGCAGCCAGGAGACATAACTGTCGAACGTCTGCCCATCCAGTTCCTCCAGATACCGCACCTCCACGGGGAAAGGCGGTGTGTTCACGGTCGGCAGGACGATCAGGTCCACAGTGTCGAACTGCCGCACGAACCGCTGGTAGAGGTCACCCCGCGCCCGTTCTGCCTGACCGATGTCGTCCGCTGTCAGTGCCATGCCCTTCTCGATGTTCCAGACCACTTCCGGCTTCAGCTTCTCGCGGTGCCGGGCAAGCGTCTCGGCGTGGTCACCTGCAAACTGCGCCGCCCGCACTGTCTGGAACATGGGCTCTGCGTCGGCGAATTCCATGTCCAGCGGCACGATCTCCGTGCCCATGTCCGCGAAGACCTTCAGTGCGGCCTGGATTCCTGAGCGAACTGCCGGGTGGACGGGGGATGCCCCGAGATCCATGGAGAACGCGATACGGCGCGGGGGCCGGACACTGCCAAGGGCGGACTGGAAACTGCGCGACGGGCGCGGAAGCGAAATCGGGTCACGGTCATGGATACCTCCCAGGGCATCGAGGAACAGCGCAACATCCCCGACAGTGCGTGCAATCGGCCCGTCGACCCAGTTCGGGTTGAAGGGCAGCGGCACCGGTCCGCGCGGCACCCGCCCCGGACTGGGGCGCAGACCGACACAGCCACAGAAGCTTGCCGGAATGCGCAGCGACCCGCCCAGATCGCCACCATGGGCCAGCCAGGCTTCCCCCGTCGTGACCGCCACCGCCGATCCGCCCGATGAGCCACCGGGCGTCAGTGCCGTGTTCCAGGGATTGCGCGTGATGCCGAAGACATCGTTGAAGGTCTGGGCACCCGCCCCGAACTCGGGCGTGTTCGACTTGGCGATGATCGACGCGGCCCGATCCTCCAGCCGGGTGACCAGCATGTCACTGGCCTGCGGCACATGGTCGGTGAAGACAGAAGACCCGAAGGTCGTGCGCACCCCTGCCACCGCCGTCAGGTCCTTGATGACGACGGGCAGCCCGAACAGGTGGCCGGGATCGTCGCCAACGGGACGCGGCAGGTTCAGCGCGCGCTCCCGCGCACGGTCAAGACAGAGTGTCGGCAGCGCATTGACGGATGGCTCCACGGCCGCGATGCGCGCCGCCGCAGCGTCGATCAGTTCCAGGGGCGTGACATCGCCGTTCCGCAGGCGACGCACCGCCTCCACAGCAGTCCAGCGATGGTAATCGGTCATGATTCGATCAGTTTGCGTCAGCCCCCGAACCGTGTAAACCGGCCCTGGAACTGGCTGAACAATGACGAGCGGAGAACATCGGGATGACCGAACCGACCCTGGATGTGGTGGCACTGGGCAACGCCATCGTGGATGTCCTGAGCAACGCGGACGACGCCTTTCTGGCCGAACGCAACCTGGCCAAGGGTGGCATGCAGCTGATCGATCAGGATCAGGCGACCAACCTCTACAACGCGATGGGGCCGGGGGTGGAGCATTCAGGTGGGTCCGCCGCCAACACGGCAGTTGGCGTCGCCGCGCTGGGCGGTCGTTCCGCCTTCATCGGCCGGGTGCAGGACGATCAGTTGGGCGAGGTCTTCGCGCATGACATTCGCGCAGCAGGCGTCACCTATTCGGCCCCGGCGGCGAAGCCCGGTCTCGGCACGGCCCGCTGCCTGATCCTGGTGACGCCCGATGCGCAGCGCACCATGAACACGTTCCTGGGCGCGAGTGCAGAGATCGGCCCCGACGACGTGGATGCCGACCTGGTGGCGAGCGGACGAATCACCTATCTGGAGGGCTACCTCTGGGACCAGCCGCTGGCCAAGCAGGCCATGCGCCGCGCCGCCGACGTTGCCCGGGACGCGGGACGTCAGGTGGCCATGAGCCTGTCGGACGCCTTCTGCGTCGACCGGCACCGCGACGAGTTCCGCGACCTGGTGGAAGGCCCGCTGGACATCGTCTTCGCCAATGAGGCGGAGATCATGTCGCTCTATCAGACAGACAGCTTCGAAACCGCGCTCGACGCCGTCCGTGGCAAGGTCCAGCTTGCCGTCCTGACCCGCAGCGAGAAGGGCTGCGTCATCGTTGCGCCGGACGGGGTGCATGAAGTGCCCGCCAGCCCGCCGACCGCACTGGTGGACACGACCGGCGCCGGTGACCTGTTCGCGGCCGGTTTCCTGCGGGGCATCACGTCCGGTCGTGGCCTGGTCGATGCCGGACGGATCGGTGCCGTGGCGGCAGCCGAGATCATCAGCCACTATGGTGCCCGGCCGGAGGCTGACCTGAAGCAGCTCGTGACCGGAATCTGACAGACGATCTGACCGGACGGTAGAAACGGGCATGCAGACAATCAGCAGGATCAGACTGATCTCCGGGCTGGTCCTGTTTGCCTTCGTCACCACGCATCTGCTGAATCACGCACTGGGCATCATCTCCCTGCCCGCAATGGAGATGGGGCGGGAGGTCTTCCTGTTCCTCTGGCGCTCGCCGGTCGGCACGGTCCTCGTCATTGGCGCAACGGCAGCCCACATGCTGCTTGCCGTTGTCGCGGTCTATCGGCGCCGCATCTGGGAAGGCATCTCCGTCGCCGAGATCGTGCAGATCGTCACCGGTTTCGCGCTGCCTCCCCTGCTGGTGCTGCATCTGCTGGCCAACCGTGGCCTGCATGAGGTCTACGGGCTGGACGACACCTACGCCTGGGTCCTGATGGCACTCTGGCACCTCGATCCGGTCCAGGGCGTGCAGCAGGCCGTTGTCGCGATCCTGGCATGGACCCATGGCTGCACCGGCATTCATCTCTGGTTGCGGCTGAAGAAGTGGTACCAGCCCTGTATCCCCAGCCTCTATACCGCCGCACTGCTGACCGTGATCCTGTCACTGGTCGGCTTCGTCAATGGCGGGCAGGAGGTCGTGACCCTCTGGGGCGATCCCGTCTGGCGCAGCGCCTATCTGCTGAATACCCAACTGCCTGCGGGGGCAGCGGCCTGGGTCTACGAGACCCGCGACATTGCCTGGAACGGCATGATTGGCGCGGTCGCGCTGATCGGTGTCGTGCGGGGTGTGCACCTGCTGGTGGAACGCCAGCGCAAGCGCATCACCATTGCCTATCCGGAGGGTGAGAAGGCGACCGTGCTGCCCGGCGTCACGGTGCTGGAGACCAGTCGGCGTGCCGGTGTCTCCCATGCCAGCATCTGTGGCGGGCGCGGGCGCTGCTCCACCTGCCGGGTCAAGGTGCTGGAGGGCCTGGAGAACTGCCCCGAGCCGGAGGAGATCGAAGCCCGGGTGCTGCGGCGCCTGTCCGCCGCCCCCGGTGTCCGACTGGCCTGCCAGCTGCGCCCGACCGGCGACGTCCGGGTCTATCCCCTGCTGCCCGCCCCGGCACCGTCGCATGCGCCCTACACCAGTGGCGGTGGCGCGGCGCGCGGGGCGGAGGAGTGCATTGCCATCCTGTTTGCCGACATCCGCGGCTTCACCGAGTTCTCCCGCCAGAAGCTGCCCTATGACGTCGTCTTCCTGATCAACCAGTACTTCCGCTACATGGGGGAAGCCGTGGAGAAGAACGGCGGCATCCTCGACAAGTTCATCGGCGACGGTGTCATGGCCCTGTTCGGTGTGGGCACGACGCCGGAGCAGGGTGCCAGGCAGGCGCTGTCCGCCGCGCGCGCCATGTCCGTGGCACTGGACGAGATGAACGAGACCCTGCGCGCCGAACTGGGCCAGCCCCTGCGGATAGGTATCGGCATCGAGATCGGGGATGTTGTTGTCGGGGAGATGGGATACCGCAACGTCATGTCCGTCACCGCGATCGGTGCGCCCGTGAATGTGGCAAGCCGACTGGAAGACGCGAACAAGGAACATGGCAGCCAGCTCATATTCTCTGCGGCGGTGGCGGAAGCGGCCGGGCTGGACATGAGCCTCTCCCCTTCCCGTCCGGTCAGCATCCGGGGCGATACGCGCACGGTGCAGGCCCATGTGCTGAATGACGCCCGCGCCCTGCCACCGATCCCCGACCAGAACCGCAGCGATGGAAAGAAGAAATGACATCAGATGCCACGCCGGATCGCGCCAGACTGCGCGACCTCGCGACCTACCCCCATCGCGTTACCAGCACGGTCCGCTTCAGCGATACCGACAGGCTGGGGCATGTGAACAATACCGTGCTGCCGCAGTTCATAGAGGTCGGACGGGTGTCCCTGATCGAGACGCTGGAGCCGGGATCGGACGCCATCCAGTACTGGGTCGTTGCCCGGCTGGAGGTCGATTACCTGCACGAGCTGCACTTTCCGTCCACCGTCGTGACCGGCACCAGGACGGTTGCCGTGGGCAATACGTCATGGATCGTTGTCTCGGGACTGTTTGTGGGCGAGACATGCGTCGCCACCGCGCGTACAGTGCTGGTCCACGCGAAGGACGGAAAGAGCATGCCGCCGCCTGCGGAATTCCGCGCTGCATTGCATCGCGATCTCGCCGCAGCGGTTGACACGACGGGGGGCGGGGGCTATTAAGCGCCGCTCGCGTCCCGGGGAAGTTCCACGGGCGGCCCTGACGCGTCCAGATTATCGTTTGCCGGACCAGTATCCTTCCATGGACAGGCTGATCCGGTGTCACGCTTGAGAAGACCGGATACAAAGTCATGCACGCAGTCATCAAGACCGGCGGAAAACAGTATCGCGTTGCCGAGGGCGATGTGCTGGAGCTCGAGAAGCTCGAAGGCGCACCGGGCGACGCCATTTCCTTCGATGAAGTCCTTGCCGTTGGCGATGGCGCAGACATGAAGATCGGTGCGCCGGTCGTCGATGGCGCGTCCGTCAAGGCGGAAGTCGTGGATCAGACCCGCGGCGACAAGATCATCATCTTCAAGAAGAAGCGTCGGCACAACTATCGCCGCCGCAACGGCCACCGCCAGTATCTGACGGTTGTCCGTGTGACGGGCATCGAAGCGGGCTGAGGCCCCCGGGCTGTCAGCAGCCCGGCATGAAACAGCGCAGCAGCGGAGACTTCCGGTATGGCACATAAAAAGGCAGGCGGCTCATCCCGCAACGGTCGCGACTCAGCCGGTCGTCGGCTTGGTGTGAAGAAGTACGGCGGGGAGCATGTGATCCCCGGCAACATCCTGCTGCGTCAGCGCGGCACGAAGTGGTATCCCGGCGAGAATGTCGGCATGGGCAAGGACCACACCCTGTTTGCCAAGGCGGAGGGCGAAGTGCTCTTCATCGCCGGCGGACGGCGGAACACGATCAACGTCGTGGTCCCGACGGCGGAAGCTGCAGAGTAAGGCCCGCCCCAGAATGGACAGGCGGGTGACACAAGCGCCCGCCAGACCGTTCCCAGTCAGGCGGAGCGGCAAATGAAATTCCAGGATCAGGCTCGGGTCTTCATCAAGTCCGGCAACGGCGGCCCCGGCTGCCTGTCGTTCCGGCGCGAGAAGTTCATCGAGTATGGCGGCCCGAACGGCGGCGACGGCGGTCGCGGTGGCGATGTCATCGTGGTCGCGGTCGAAGGCCTCAACACGCTCATCGACTTCCGCTACCAGCAGCATTTCAAGGCCCAGAACGGACGCCCCGGCGAAGGCAGCAACCGCACCGGCGCGGATGGCGCGGATTCCATCCTGAAGGTTCCGGTCGGCACCCAGGTGTTCGACGAGGAGGGCGAGGTCCTGCTCGCCGACCTGACCGAGGTCGATCAGCGCATCGTGCTGCTGCATGGCGGCGACGGCGGCTTCGGTAATGCCCATTACAAGTCATCAACCAACCGCGCACCGCGCCGCGCCGACGCCGGTCGTCCCGGTGCCGAGTCGGCGGTTGTCCTGCGCCTGAAGCTGATTGCCGACGCCGGGCTGGTCGGCCTGCCCAATGCCGGCAAGTCGACCTTCCTCGCCGCCGTCAGCAAGGCCACGCCGAAGATCGCGGACTATCCCTTCACCACCCTGCATCCCAATCTGGGCGTGGTGGTCTCCGACGACACCAGCTTCGTCATCGCCGATATTCCCGGCCTGATCGAGGGCGCGCACGAAGGCGTCGGCCTGGGCACGCGTTTCCTGGGTCACGTGGAACGCTGCCGGGTGCTGCTGCACCTGGTCGATGGCACGCAGGAAGATGTGGCGGAAGCCTATCATACTGTCCGTGCCGAGCTTGAGGCCTATGGCGGCGGTCTGATCGAGAAGACCGAGATCGTTGCCCTGAACAAGTGCGATTCCCTGAACGAGGAACTGATCGCGGAGCGGCGCGCCGCACTGGCCGAAGCTGCCGGTCGCGACCCCCTGCTGCTCTCCGGCGTTGCCGGGCTGGGAATCGAGGACGCATTGCGTGGCCTGCGCCGGGCAATCGACCGTGACAAGACGGCGGAGGCTCCGCAACCGTCGGAGGTTCAGCCGTGGCAACCCTGACCGAAGACAACCGCCTGCTCGGCGCCCGCCGCCTGGTGATCAAGATCGGCTCCTCCCTGCTCGTCAATCCGGCGACCGGCCGGGTGCGCGATGACTGGTTGCGCGCGCTTGCCGCCGACATCGCGGCGGCACGGCAACGCGGCCAGGACGTGGCCATCGTCTCCTCCGGCTCCATCGCGCTGGGACGCCACCAGGTCGGGCTGCGCCGTGCCCGCCCGAAGCTGGAGGAAAGCCAGGCCGCAGCCGCCATTGGCCAGATCCAGCTGGCCCGCGCCTGGCAGGAGGTTCTGGAGGCGCATGGCCTCACCTGTGGCCAGATTCTCGTCACCTTCGGCGCGACGGAGAACCGGCGCCAGTATCTCAACGCCCGCTCGACGCTGGAGACCCTGTTCCACATGGGCGCAGTGCCCGTGATCAACGAGAATGACACGGTGGCGACGCGGGAAATCCGCTACGGCGACAACGACCGGCTGGCCGCGCGCGTGGCCCAGATGATCTCGGCGGACTGCCTTGTGCTGTTCTCCGATGTCGCCGGACTGTTCACCGCCGACCCGACCGTTGATGCGGAAGCCGTCCTGATCCCGGAAGTGCGGCAACTGGATGCCGGAATCATGGCGCTGGCCGGGGAGAGTCGCAGCGGCCTGGGTGTCGGCGGCATGTCCACCAAGCTCCTGGCCGCCGAGATTGCCATGGCCGCCGGATGCAACATGGCGATCTGCGATGGCCGCATCCAGCATCCGCTGCAGCATCTGGCCGAGGGCGGAGCCTGCACCTGGTTCACCGCCGCCGCGACACCGCGCACAGCACGCAAGCAGTGGATCGCCAGCGCCCTGAAACCCGCCGGATCGCTGGTGGTTGACGATGGCGCCGCCCGTGCGCTGAAGTCCGGGCGCAGCCTGCTGCCCGCAGGCGTCCGCGGCGTGGAAGGCGAGTTCGACCGCGGTGATGCGGTCTGGGTCCGCAACCCGGCGGGCGTGACCCTGGCGCGTGGGCTGTCCGCCTATTCCGCCGAGAACGCGCGCCGCATCGCTGGGCACAACAGCCGTGATATCGAGAAACTGCTCGGTTACCGTGGTCGTGATGAGATGATCCATCGCGACGATCTTGTGCTGGAGACGCAGCACGCGCCCGTGAAGGAGGACGCAGCACCATGAGTGTCGTTGAAGCCGAATTTGGGGACGCACGGGACCTGCCGGCGCTGATCGAGCAGATGGGCCTGGCCGCGCGCGCCGCCGCGCAGTCTCTGGCAACAGCCACCGCCGAGCAGAAGAACAGCGCCCTGCGCGCCGCCGCAGCGGCGATCCGCGCCGACGCCACCGCCATTCTGGATGCCAATGCGCAGGATGTGGCGACGGCGGAGGCCGCCGGGCTGGCCGCGCCCCTGATCGATCGTGCCCGGTTGGACAACGACAGGCTGGAAGCCGTGGCGAAGGGGCTGGAGGACATCGCGGCGCTGGACGATCCTGTCGGCAGCACCATCGCCGAATGGACCCGCCCCAACGGCCTGCGTATCCAGCGGGTCCGCACCCCCCTGGGCGTTGTCGGCGTGATCTACGAAAGCCGTCCCAATGTCACCTGTGACGCAGGCGGTCTCTGCCTGAAGGCGGGCAATGCCGTGATCCTGCGTGGCGGGCGGGAAGCCATCAGCACCAACCGCGCCCTGCATGCCGCCATGGTTCAGGGCCTGAAATCCGCGGGCCTGCCGGAAGCCGCGATCCAGCTCATCCCCACCACCGACCGGGAAGCCGTCGGCCTGATGCTGCGCAGCGCCGGACTGATCGACGTCATTGTCCCGCGTGGTGGCAAGTCGCTGATCGCGCGGGTACAGGACGAGGCACGGATGCCCGTCTTCGCCCATCTGGAAGGCCGCTGCACCGTCTATGTCCATGCCGCCGCCGACCCTGCCATGGCGCGGGAGATCGCGGTCAACGCCAAGATGCGCCGCACTTCCATCTGTGGCGCGGCGGAGACCCTGCTGGTGGACCGTTCGGCGGCGCAGAGTCTGATGAAGCCCATCCTGGAAGACCTGTTCGCCGCCGGATGTGCGGTCAAGGGAGATACGGAAACGCAGGCGCTGGACCCCCGTGTCCAGGGAGCGGCGGATGCCGACTGGGATACCGAGTGGCTCGGCCCCACCATTTCCGCGCGTATCGTTGACGGGCTGGACCAGGCCATCGCGCACATCCGTGATCATGGTTCCGAGCACACCGACAGCATCATCACCGAAGATGATGCGGCGGCGGCCAGGTTCATGGCGGAGGTCAATTCGGCCATCGTCATGCACAATGCCTCCACCCAGTTCGCCGATGGCGGCGAGTTCGGCATGGGTGCGGAGATCGGGATCGCCACCGGCAAGATGCACGCCCGCGGTCCCGTCGGCGTGGAGCAGCTCTGCAGCTTCAAGTACCTCGTCCATGGCTCCGGGCAGGCACGTCCGTGATGGCATGAGACACGTTCGGGGCCTGCGGATCGGTCTGCTGGGGGGATCCTTCAATCCCGCCCATGAGGGCCATCGCCATATCAGCCTGACGGCCCTGAAACGGCTGGGACTGGACGAGGTCTGGTGGCTGGTCTCGCCACAGAACCCCCTGAAGAGCGAGCAGGGCATGGCACCACTGGCATCGCGCATGTACGGGGCCATCGCCGTGTCCGCCCATCCGCGCATCCGGGTGACGGACATCGAACGGCACCTGGGGACCCGTTACACACGCGACACGGTCCGGGTCCTGCAGAAGCGGTTTGCCGACCACCACTTCGTCTGGCTGATGGGGGCCGACAATCTGGCGCAATTGCCACGCTGGGCCCGCTGGCCGGAACTGGTAGAGAGTGTACCCGTTGCCGTGTTCGACCGTGCGCCCTATTCTCACAACGCCCTGTCGGGACAGGCGGCGACCCGATACCGCCGTGCCTTGCTGCCGCAGGACCGGGCGCGCGACCTCTGGCGGAAGACACCGCCGGCGCTGACCTTCATCCGGATGCGCCGGAGCGCACTTTCCGCCACAGCCATTCGCGACGGAACGATGACAGACAACGGGCTGGCGCAAGGCCCGCGAATCAGGAGAATGGATATCGTCACTGGCACAAAGGGACCGGACAGGAACTTGCTGGATCTGATTGAAACGTCACTCGATGACGACCAGGCCGAGCAGATCGTACGCATCGATCTGCAGGGCAAGACAGAGATCGCCGACTACATGCTTGTTGCATCAGGTCGGTCCTCACGGCATGTCGCCGCAATCGCCGACCACATTGTCGAGAAGCTGAAGGCATCCGGCCACGGACGCCCGAAGGTGGAGGGCATGCCCACCTGCGACTGGGTGCTGGTCGATGCGGGCGACATCATCGTTCACGTCTTCCGCCCCGAAGTGCGGGAATTCTACAATCTGGAGAAGATGTGGGCGGTGGATCTGGGTACCGCCGGAGAGCAGGCAGCGTCCTGACCTCGCGGTGCTGAAGGTCACGCTGCTCAGCGTCGGGCGCTTCGGACGCGGGCCGGAGCGGGATCTGTTCGACACCTATGCAAAGCGCCTTTCCTGGCCGCTGGACCTGCAGGAGATCGAGGATCGCAAGGGCGGTTCCGACGCGGAACGCAATGCCCGCGAGAACCAGATGCTGCGGGACCGCTCGGCGGGTGCCCAGGCCATCATCGCCCTGGACGAAGGTGGCGAACTGCTCGACAGCCGGGGCTTTGCCGCGCGCCTGCAGAGCCTGGCCGACGACGGCCGCCGGGACATCGCGGTCCTGATCGGCGGCGCCGACGGGCTGGAAAAGGCGACGCGCGCGACCGCCAGCCTGTCCCTCAGCCTCGGACGGCTGACCTGGCCGCACCTGATGGTCCGCGCCATGCTGGCGGAGCAGCTCTATCGCGCCCAGACGATCCTGTCCGGTCACCCCTATCACCGGGACTGATCTTCCCCGGACAATGCCCCGACGATCGCCTGGACCTGACCCGACCGCTGCAGGGTCATGGAGGTCTCCAGCATGAGCTTTCGCCCTGACGCTACCCTTGCGCCGAATGGCGCAACCAGTTCGCCAGCCGCCAGCGCATCCTCGACGAGACAGTCGTGGCCCATCAGAATACCGGCGCCAGCCTTCGCCTCCGAAAGTGCCAGACTGTAGAGCGAATAGCTCAATCCCCTGCGCCCGGTCGGCAAGGTGACTCCGCAGGCCCGCGCCCAGTCCTGCCAGTCCGTGGCCCAGGTCTGATCGTGCAGCAGGGTCATCTGCCGCACGTCTTCCGGTCCATGCAGGTCCGCAGCCATGGCTGGTGCGCAAACCGGGAACATGTGCCCATCGGACAGCGGGATGCCTGTCGGACAATCGTCTTCAGGACGCATGAACAGTGAAAGGTCAAATGGCTCCCGCGTCATGCCCGGCGGAGCTTCAAGCGCGAAGACTGCGACTTCCGCCGGCGCAATCGCAGCGCGCAATCCGGCCAGCCGTGGCGAAAGCCAGAGCAATGCAACGCTGGGCATTGCCGCAACATTGATGCTGCGCATCCCGCGCGCCGCCCGCAGCCTGCCAACCGCTTCACCGAGCTGATCGAAGGCCGCAGTGAAGCCCGGAGCCAGTTCCGCGCCCGCCGCTGTCAGACGGACGCCCTGGGAACGGCGTTCGAACAGGGCGACACCTGCCCACGCCTCCAGTGCCTTGATGTGCTGCGACACCGCCCCCGGTGTGACGCACAGTTCCTCCGCCGCCTGCGCGATCCCGCCAAGGCGTGACGCCGCCTCGAACGCACGCAGGGCGTTCAGCGGGGGTCCTTTCGGGCGGGGAGGTGCAACTGCCATGGCATGACCCTTAGAATTTCTACGGCGATTTTTACGAAAGCTGCTTTGCCCGATCAATCCCCTGATGGCAGCATTCGGTCATCCAGACGGGAGAGCATGATGACCATCGCAAAGCGGGAATGGGTGCCGGAGACCAGCGAGAGCCTTGTCCAGGCGATTGCCAGAGAAACATCGGATTCCGCTTCCGCGACCATACTGGATCGCATCGAAGCGCTGGCGGACAGGAACCGGGACATCCACGAGAGGGAATGTTTCAACCTCAATCCGGCCACCAACGTCATGAACCCGAAGGCGGAGGCGCTGCTGGCATCCGGCATCGGCTCCCGCCCGTCACTCGGCTATCCCGGCGACAAGTACGAGATGGGGCTGGAAGCGATCGAGGAGATCGAGGTCATCTGCGCGACACTCTGCGCGGAGGTCTTCGACGCGGCGCATGCCGAGATCCGGGTGCCGTCAGGCGCCATCGCCAATCTGTTCGGCTTCATGGCGACCTGCCAGCCGGGCGACACCATCATCGCCCCGCCGCCGTCCATTGGCGGTCACGTCACCCATCATCTGGCTGGCTGCGCGGGACTCTACGGTCTGCGCACTGTTCCTGCGCCGGTTGATGCGGACGGCTACACGGTCGATGTGGCCGCGCTGGCTGATCTCGCCGACCGGGAGCGGCCAAGGCTGATCACCGTCGGCAGCAGCCTGAACCTGTTCGAGCATCCGGTGCGGGCGATCCGGGAGATCGCCGACGGGATCGGGGCAAGGGTGATGTTCGATGCGGCACACCAGTGCGGCATCATCGCGGGCAAGGCATGGAAGAACCCCCTGAAGGAAGGGGCGCATTTCATGACCATGAGCACCTACAAGAGCCTGGGTGGTCCCGCCGGCGGCCTGATCGTTTCCGATGATGCCTGGATCGCGGAGCGGCTGGACGCCATTGCCTTCCCCGGCATGACCGCCAACTTCGATGCCGCCAAGTCGGCCGCACTCGCCGTTACCATGCTGGACTGGCGGGACTTCGGCGAGGCCTATGCCAGGCGCATGATCGAAACCTCCGTCGGGCTGGCGCGCGCGCTGGCGACGCGCGGACTGAAGGTCTTCGCCGCCGATCAGGGCCACACGCAGTCGCACCAGTTCGCGGTGGAGGCGGCCCCGCTCGGTGGTGGTCAGGCGGCATCGCGGAAGCTGCGCCAGGCCGGGTTCCTAGCCTGCGGCATCGGTCTGCCCCTGCCGGACGTGGCGGGCGACATGAACGGCTTGCGCATCGGTACGCCGGAACTGGTACGCTGGGGCACAGGACCGGAGCATGTCGAACCGCTTGCGGACCTGATCGTCGAAGCCTTGCGGAGCAACGCGCCGGAGACCGTGCTGCCACGCGTCTCCGCCTTCCGGCAGACCTTCGACCGGTTGCATTTCATGCATTGAGTGCTGACCTGAAGTCTGGCAGGCCCGGCGGACCAACCGGCTGGAGTACCCTGCGCGGATCAGGTAGAAGCAGCACCATGAGCAAAGACACGAAGACTGAAACGACCGGACCCGTTGTCCTGTGCATCCTGGACGGCTGGGGCCATCGCGAAGATCCGACGGACAACGCCATTGCGCTGGCCAAAGCACCCAACTGGCGTGAACTCAGCCGCACGTGCCCCCAGAGCCTGATCGAGACATCCGGCCTCGCCGTCGGTCTGCCTGACGGACAGATGGGCAATTCCGAAGTGGGCCACATGAACATCGGTGCAGGCCGGGTGGTGATGCAGGACCTGCCGCGCATCGATGCCGCGATCCAGGATGGCAGCCTGCAGAAGGATGCCCGGCTGAAGCAGATGGCCGCCACCTGCCCCACCGTTCACATTCTGGGGCTGCTCTCACCGGGCGGCGTCCACGCGCATCAGGGCCATGTCGTGGCGCTGGCGCAGGCCCTTGTCGATGGCGGGGCAGAGGTACTGGTCCACGCCATTCTGGATGGGCGTGACACCCCGCCGAAGAGCGCCGCGGAATATCTGGATGCGGTTGATCGCGCACTGCCGCACGGCGCGCGGATCGCGACCCTGATCGGACGCTACTGGGCCATGGACCGCGACAAGCGCTGGGACCGGGTCGAGATTGCCTGCAATGCGCTGGTCAATGGCGTCGCCACCGCGTTCCCGGACTGGAAGACCGCTCTGGAAGACGCCTACAGCGCCGATGAAACCGACGAGTTCGTCAAGCCGCGCCGCATTTCCGGCTTCGACGGCATGGCGGACGGCGACGGGCTGGTGATGGCGAACTTCAGGGCCGACCGCGCACGCGAGATCCTGACGGCCTTGCTGGACCCGCATTTCGATGGCTACCGGCGCGACCGAACGATGCGGTTCGGTGGAGCCATCGGCATGACGGAATATTCCGAGGCGCTCAATCCGTTTCTGCAGGCCCTGTTCCCGTCGGAGGATATGCCGGACACGCTGGGCGAGGTCGTTGCCCGGTCCGGCCGCAGGCAGCTCCGGATCTCCGAAACCGAGAAATACGCCCACGTCACGTTCTTCCTCAATGGCGGACAGGAGCAGCAGTACGAGGGCGAGGACAGGATCCTGATCCCCTCCCCCGACGTCGCGACCTATGACCTGCAGCCGGAAATGTCCGCCGGGGAAGTCACGGACCGGCTGGTGGAGCGGATCGCTGACGGCCAGACGGACCTGATCGTGGTGAACTTCGCCAATCCGGACATGGTCGGACACACCGGCGATCTCGCGGCGGCGATCCGGGCCGTGGAGACCATCGATACCTGCCTCGGTCGGCTCGCCGACGCCATCAGGAAAGCGGATGGCACGCTGCTGATCACGGCGGATCACGGCAATCTGGAGATGATGAGCGACCCGGAAACGGGGCAGCCGCATACCGCGCACACCACCAACCCGGTACCCCTGACCATGGTCAACGGGCCGGACGGCATGGCGCTGGAGCCGGGCCGCCTGGCGGACCTTGCACCGACCGTGCTGAATCTGATGGGTCTGCCGCAGCCGGCAGCCATGACCGGCAAGTGCCTGCTGACCCCTGCCGGCGCCCTGGAAACGGAACACCGTGTGGCAAGTTGAGCCGGTCCTGTCGTTCCTGAAGGCATCGCGCACCCGACTGCTCCTGCCCCTGGCGCTGGTCATGCCCCTGTCGCTGCCCGCGCTGGCCCAGGAGAAGACGCTGGATCCGGATGCGCAGCTGAAAGTGCTGGAACAGACCCGCGAAGAGACGGAAGCACGGCTGCAGGGTCTGCAACGCGACGCGAAGCGGTTCGCGGAGGAGAACAGGGAACTCTCGGAGAAGCTGGCAGCAGCGGCCGAAGCGGTTCGGCAGGCGGAGCGGGAGAGCAGCGGCGCGGAAACGACTGTCGCGGACCTCGATTCGCAGATTCAGGCACGGACCGTCGCCCTGACCCAGCGCCGCAGGGAACTGGCGGCAACCCTCTCGGCCCTGCTCGGCCTGGCCCGGATGCCGACGCTGGCCGTGGTCGCCCAGCCGGGGCAGGTCGCCGAGAACGCGATGACCGCCTCCGCGCTCGCAGGGATCACGCCGGTGCTGCAGGGCCGGGTGGCCGGGTTGCAGCAGGCGCTTCTGGCGCTTGAGCAACTCAAGGAACGCCAGGTCACCGCGCGCCAGCACGCCACCCGGACAATCGCGCGTCTCCAGTCGGAGCGCGATGAACTGGAGCTGCTGCTGCGCCAGCGCAGGGACCAGCTCGGTGCGCTCAGCATCGCCCGCGAGATCGAGAGCACGCGCCTGGCACGGCTGGCCGCCCGGGCACGCGACCTCAACAGCCTGATGGACCGGCTGGCTCCCGTCACCACCCTGGCGGCGATACCCGCGAAACCCGCGAGGCGCGTAGGGATCGAGGCCCTGAAGGGGCGTCTGCCCTTCCCGGCGGAGGGGACTGTCGTGCATCACTTCGGCGATCACCGCCCCGGTGCGCCCGGAGAAGTGCAAGGCCTCACAATTTCGACACGTTCCAGTGCTTTGGTCACCGCACCGCATGATGGTACGGTAAGCTTTGCAGGGCCGTTCCGATCCTATGGACGGTTGTTGATCATGGATCTGGGCGACGGCTATCATCTGCTGATCGCCGGGCTGGCGCAGAGCGACGTGACTGTGGGTCAATGGTTGCTCGCCGGTGAGCCGATCGGCAGCATGACGCGGACTACGGACGGAAAGCGACCCGAACTTTATCTGGAACTGCGTCGCAACGGATCGCCTGTCGATCCTTTGCCATGGATGGCGCCGAGCAAGGGAAAGAGCAGCGGCTGATGATGAAGCGGATTATTCGCGTGGCACTGGTGTCCGCGCTGTTGGCGGGGCCTGTGGGCCTCATGACCACGACGGCACAGGCACAGCAGACGAAAGCCTATGACTACGACCTGCTGACCCTGCTGGGCGATGCGATTGCCAAGATTCGCGACAGCTACGTCGAACCCGTGGATGACGCCAAGCTGATCGAGGCTGCGGTCAACGGGATGCTCAAGTCCCTCGACCCGCACTCCGCCTTCCTGCCGCCGGAGCAGGTCAAGCAGATGCAGGTCAGCATCAAGGGCGAGTTCGGCGGCCTGGGTATCGAAGTCACGATGGAGGACGGCTACGTCAAGGTCGTCACCCCCATCGACGATACGCCTGCGGCCCGCGCAGGCGTGCAGCCCAACGACCTGATCACCCATATCGACGGGGAAGCGGTGCTGGGCCTCAGCCTGACCGAGGCGGTGAAGAAGATGCGCGGCGCGGTGGGCACGGACATCCTGCTGATGGTCAACCGCAGCGGTGTGGCCGAGCCTTTCGAGATCACCATCACCCGGGCGGTCATCAAGGTGCAGTCCGTGCGTGCGCGCGCTGAAGGCAATGTCGCCTACATCCGCATATCCAGCTTCTCCGAGCAGACCGAATCCGGCCTGCGCAGTTCGATGCGGAAGCTGAAGGAAGAGCTCGGCGACAATATCGAGGGCGTGATTCTCGACCTGCGGAACAATCCCGGCGGTCTGCTGGATCAGGCCATTGCCGTTTCGGATGCGTTCCTGGATCGGGGCGAGATCGTCTCCACCCGGGCACGCGACGTTTCGGCCATCGAACGCTACAACGCCAAGCCGGGCGATCTGGCCAGCGGCCTGCCGGTCATCGTGCTGATCAACGGCGGTTCGGCCAGTGCGTCGGAGATCGTGGCCGGCGCCCTGCAGGACCACAAGCGTGCGATCCTGATGGGCACCAAGAGCTTCGGCAAGGGCTCCGTCCAGTCGATCATGCAGCTTGGCGGCGGCAATCAGCTCAAGCTGACGACGGCGCGCTACTACACGCCGTCCGGCAACTCGATCCAGGCCAAGGGCATCGTCCCGGACATTGACGTGCCGCAGGCACGGCTGGAACTGCTCGAAACCAGCCAGAGGTCGGAAGCGGACCTGCGCAACCGTCTCGACAATGATACCGACGCGAACAGCAGTGAGGGTGACACCGTGGCCGAGCCCGAGCAGCGGACGGACTATCAGCTGCAGCGTGCACTCGACGCCATCCACACCATCACCATCGCGCGCGCCAGTCTGAAATAGACCGGCGGGGCGACTTTCCAGATGGCTGACCGAGCAGCAGGAACGGGCCGAATGCCTCTGGCACAGATCGGGCTGTTCGCTGCGACCGCGATCTTCCTGGGTGTTGTCGGCGGTACGGCCGGTTGGCTGGCCCTGACGGACCCGGGCGGAAATGCCATGCCCGCAGCAACCGACCAGGCCGCCGCCGAGCATGGCGAGACCGGTCATTCGGACAACGGTCATGCGGAAGCCGGCCATGGAAGTGCCGATCATGGTGATTCCGGCCAGGCCGAATCCGGGCACGGTTCCGGCCAGGGGGATCACGCCGGTACCGCCGCCCGTGGGGAGAGTTCGGCACACGGTTCGGACAGCGGCCACGCCAGCGGAGATGCGCATGCATCGGCGCATGAGGAATCCGCGCATGATCAGGCCCACGGCAAGACCGAATCGGACCAGCATGAGTCCCCGGCCACGGACAGCCATGCCGCACGAACCGACGGACACGCGCCGGCGACAGCCGACCATGACGCCGCATCGCATCGGGACTCCGACCACGGCACAGACACAGCGCATGGCTCCGCGCCGACGGACCACCACCAGTCGCCCGCCGCCGCCGAGACACCGCGGGTGGCCATGGCGCCTGCCGCCGTCCCGAACGTCGGTTCCGCGCCGGAGGCACCGCCCGTGGTGGTGTCCCCCAATCGCGTGCCACTGGCACCTGCACCGGACCCCGCGATCACCAGCGAAGGGCGCTATGGCCCGCTGCCGATCCGCTCCGCCGAGGGCAAGCTGCCCTGGAAGGTCTATGCCCGCCCCTTCGACGCGGCGACGGGTATTCCGCGCATCGCCATCGTCGTGACCAACATGGGACTGGCCGAACAGCCGACGCTGGCCGCGATCCAGGACCTGCCGGGGGAGGTCACGCTTGCCTTCAGTCCCTATTCGAACCGACTGGCGGAATGGGTCCCGGCCGCCCGCGCCGCCGGACACGAGGTGCTGCTGCAACTGCCCATGGAGCCCCGCAGCACGGAGTTCAACGACCCCGGCAACAAGGCGCTGCTGACCGCCAACTCCCCCGAGGTCAACCTCGACCGCATGGAATGGGTGTTGAGCCGGGCTGAAGGCTATGTCGGCCTGACCAACCTGATGGGATCACGTTTCACGGTCTCGCCAAGGGACATGCAGCCCGTTCTGGTGGCCATGGACCAGCGCGGCCTGCTCTACATCGATTCACGGGAAAGCCCGGCCTCGATCGCCGGAAAGCTGGCTGTCGAGATGGGTCTGCCTGCGGCCACCAACGATCGTTTCATTGACGCCGAGGCTGCACGGGGCCCCATCGACACCCGCCTTGCCCAGCTGGAACAGCTTGCCCTGAGCAGGGGCAGCGCGGTGGGCTTTGCCGCCGATTATCCCGTCGCCATCGAGCGGCTGCGGTTCTGGATCGCCGGTCTGAAGGACAGGGGCTTTGTCCTCGCACCCGTCTCCGCCGTCGTGCGCACCGCGAACCCTGAATAGGCCGACAGCATGAACAAGTCCGATCTGCCCTATCGCCCGTGTGTCGGCATCATGCTGGTGAACGCCGACAATCAGGTGTTCGTCGCCCGCCGCATCGACCAGCAGGTCGAGGCCTGGCAGATGCCGCAGGGCGGCATCGATGCCGGTGAAGATCCGGAGACGGCGGTCTTCCGGGAGATGAAGGAAGAGATCGGCACCGACAACGCCGAGATCCTCGCGGTCAGCGAAGGCTGGATCAACTACGACCTGCCCGATGATCTGGTCGGGAAGGTCTGGAAGGGCCGGTATCGCGGCCAGACGCAGAAATGGTTCCTGCTGCGGTTCAACGGTGATGACAGCGAGATCGATATCGCGACGGAACATCCGGAATTCGATGCCTGGCGCTGGGCATCCTTCGCCGATCTGGCCGATCTGGTGATCCCGTTCAAGCGCGAGAGCTATCAGCAGGTGATGGCGGCATTCGCTCACCTGTTTCAGGACAGATGAACTAACGGCAGAAAGACTTCCTGGGGGGATGACATGACAGACAGGGTTGCAATCATCACGGGCGCGGGTTCCGGGGTCGGGCGGGCAGTTGCCCTGACCCTGCTGGGTGCCGGATACAGGGTCGCACTGGCCGGTCGCCGGGCCGAGGCACTGCAGGAGACGGCGGAGCTGTCGAAGGCCGCCGCCGATGATGTTCTGACAGTGCAGTGCGATGTCGGCGACCCTGAAGCGGTGAAGGCCCTCTTCGACAGCACCAGCGCGCGCTTCGGGCGGCTGGATGTGCTGTTCAACAATGCCGGGTCCGGCACACCGCCGATGCCGCTGGAGGATATTCCGGTGGAGAGCTGGCAGGCGGTGGTCAATGCCAACCTCTCGGGCGCGTTCTACTGCACCCAGCAGGCCTTCCGGATGATGAAGGCGCAGTCACCGCAGGGCGGGCGCATCATCAACAATGGCTCCATCTCCGCCCATACGCCGCGTCCGTTCTCGGCCCCCTATACCTCGACCAAGCACGCGATGACGGGCCTGACGAAATCCACATCGCTGGATGGCCGGGCCTATGGCATCGCCTGCAGCCAGATCGACATCGGCAATGCCGAAACCCCGATGACCGCCCGCATGCCGCTGGGCGTCCCGCAGGCGGACGGCTCCATGGCGCCGGAACCGGTGATGGACGTGCAGCACGTCGCGGACGCAGTGCTGCACATGGCCAACCTGCCACTGGATGCGAACGTGCTGTTCATGACCGTCATGGCCACCAACATGCCCTTCGTCGGACGGGGATAGGAACGGGGCGCGCTTACAGCGGGGGCCGGTAACCCGGCGTGCGGCGCTGCAGGTAGACATCAAGGAAGGCACGCATCAGTTCCGGGTCGTCGGCCAGCGCCTGCTGGACCAACGGCAGGGCCGCACGGTGCAGCACGGTCTCTGCCAGGATGCGGGGATTGTAGCGGGCAAGCCCCCTGATCTGGGCGAGGACCCGGTCCTGCTGCCTTTCATCGAGTACGGGCCACAGGATGAGTCCCAGGATGACCCTGGGCTTCATCAGGCCGATTACCTGCGGGCCCGTCTCCAGTGACATGGCGAAGGCGAAGGCCGAGCGTGCACCGACACCATCCTGCATCAGTTCCGACTGCGCCAGACGCAGCCAGACGTAAGGCTGGGCCGGATTGTTGCCGAGCGACATGCGCCCGGCGCCAATGGCCCGGTTGACCGCATCCATCCATTCATCGGAACCGACAGGCAGCATGCGCGCGGCAACCATCTCGATCAACGCCAGATCGCGATACGCCCGATAGTCGCGCGGGATGGATCTGGCCGCGGTCGCGAAGGCCTTGCGTGCACGCTCGATGGCTGGCTCGCCGATCTTCTCCCCGCGTCTCAGCTTCTCGATGGCGGGTTCACCAGCTGTGGCGTTCACGGCACCGATCAGACGCGGGCCGCTCATCACCACAAGCAGCACACCGGCCGCCGCAATCAGCAGGCCGCCGGTGGAAGCTCCAAAGGGTATGCCGCCTGAGCGCCTGCGGCGCTTACGTGCCATAGTACTTTCCGTAACCCCGGTAGTAATAATAGGAGTCACTGTAGTTGTACTTCTGATGGCGGCGAATATCGACCCGCGTCATGGCAACGCCGGCGAGATCGCCATTGGCTTCCTGCACCTGACGAATACCGGCCAGCACGGCCTCCCGCCGGGTCGAGCCCCAGCGGACGAGGAAGACCGACTTGTCGACATGACGGAGCAGGACAAGAGCGTCGGAGACCGGCAGCACCGGAGGAGTATCGAGGATGACCAGGTCATAGCGACGGCTCAGTTCCTCGATCAGCTGACGCATGGCATTGGAACCGAGGGCGTCCGGCGGGTTCGGAACCTTGGCACCGGCGGTGATGTAGTGCAGGCCAGATTTCAGATCGATCTCGACCGCGTCGTCGATCTCCGCCGCGCCGGTCAGGATCTCGGCCACACCCTTGCCGTTCGGCACACCAAGCGACTCATTCACTGACGGCTTGCGCAGGTCGCAGTCGATCAGGATGGTGCGCTGCCCCGCCTTCGCCGACGCCCGGGCAACGGACACCGCGGTGGCGGTCTTGCCCTCCGCCGGTACGGAAGAGGTGAACATGACGGAGCGCGGACGCTGGTCGATGCTGGACAGCATCAGCGACGTTCGGATCGTTCGTATCGCTTCCGAATAGAGCGAATTCGGCTCGTCGATCACGAAATCCTCCGGCGTCGAGCGGCGGCTGTCGAGCATCGACAGGCGCGGCACCAGACCCAGGGCCGGGACATAGGCGAGCTGCTGCAACTGCTGCAGGGAGCGGAAGCCGGTATCCATGTATTCGATCAGGAAGACCACCAGCACACCCAGGATGGCCGATCCGACCAGAGCGGCGGCGATCGTCAGGTTGCGGCGCGGGAAGCTCGGCTCCAGCGGGGTGCCGGCGCTGTTGATCACGCGGGCACTCGCCTGCTGGGGGCTGCGCTCCTGCAGGTCGACTTCCTTGAAGCGGCTGAGGATGGTGTCATAGAGCTGCTTGGCTGCATTGCGCTCCGATTCCAGCGACCGCAGGGTCACTTCGGAGTCCGTCTGTTCGGCGACCTGGAAGGCCAGCGCCTCGATCTCCGTGTTCAGGTTCTCCACCTTCACCCGCGAAAGCTCCAGCTTGTTGTCCAGAGCGATGACGATCTTGGTGATCTCGGAGCGGATGGCGACCTGCAGGTCAGCCAGTTCGGCGCGCTTGAGCTGCAGCCGGGGATGCTGGTCACGAAGCTGGGTGCGCAGTTCCGCGATCTCGCGCAGCACCTCCGCCTCCTGCTCCCGCAGACGAACGATCAGGGTCGAGTCCAGCACTGCGGTCACGCTTTCGATGCCGTCGGAACCTTCGTTCAGCAGCCGCTTGACCTGGGCAACACGTGCTTCCGCCTCGGCCTGAAGTTCCCGTGCACCGACACGCTGGCGGTTCAGTTCCGCGAGCTGTTCCTGCAACAGCGTGGTCTGATTGCGATAATCGACAACGCCATGGTCGCGGCGGAACTTCTCCAGTGCCTGTTCGGAGTCCAGATAGTCCGCCTTCAGGCGCTCGGCCTCATTGCCGAGAAAACTGGATGCATTCGACGTCGCTTCGCTCTTCTCGGTCCGGGTCGAGTCGACATAGACCTGCGCGAAGGCATTGGCGATCTCGCGGGCAAATCCCGGCTTGTCGGACACGAAACTGATGGAGATGGTGCGTGCGCGCTCCGACGGATCAACGCCCAGGTTGCCGAGCAGACCCTTCAGCACCGCCTGCTTCTCGAACGTCGCGCGCTCCTCCGGCGTCATGCTCTCCAGAACCGAGAGTTGCGGGCTCTCCTGAGAACCGCCGCGCAGGGTGTTCAGCGCACCGCGCACGCCTTCGACCACCGGGTCGGGCAGAACACTCTTCACGGCAGCCTTGACGCCGTCGAACAGGGAAGCCTTGTCCTGGTCACCCCACCAGAGCGCCGAGGGATCCTCGAACAGCCCCATGCGCTTGGCGACTTCCTCCGCCGCGAAGGTGGAGGAGATGATCGCCGCCTGGGTCTCGTTGAAATAGAAGTCCTGCTGCCCCTGCTGCAAAACGTCCTGAATGTTGACGACGCGCTGGTCCTGGATGCCGATCTCGACCTCGGCGGTGGCGACATACAGCGGGGTGCGGGTCTTGACCCAGTAATATGCGAGGGCCGTCACGAACAGCACGATGGCGAGGATGATCAGCTTCCGCCGCCAGACCACACCAAACACATGGCGAAAGCTGATCAGCGACTGATCGCCCTGCGACTGCGCCATGAAGGGCGGCAGTTCCGAGGAATCATCCATGTGCTGTGCCTGCTGCAGAAAACTCACGCTTGCCATATTGCCTGTCCGTCTCGGTTCCACGAGTCCGGCCTGAAAACGAATCACAAACTACGATCATAGACCTGAATTCACAATTCCTTCAGAACCTTACCGGATCATTCTGATATCTGAGCGCAAGACTACGTTACCGAGAAGTTTGCAATTTGCAGCTCGTTACCAATCTCACACAACATGTAGCTACGCGGGAACGCCGCCACACCAGATACCGTGCCTGATCCGATGCCTTTGCGAAGTATTAAGCAACCGTTATGCCAGACTCGGCAAAACGGGCTGAAACACCGGCAAAAAGCGGCAAGACAGTGTGACAGGGCGCACTGAGCCGTCCCGATTCCGGACAGTTCGCAGGTTGAACGGGCCGAAAGCCGGACACCTGGCCGAAAGACCGGCTGCGGATCAGTTGATGGCGCTGAGCGGCCTGTCGCGCAATCTGTCTCGATATGAGGTCATGAAAGCCTCGAACTGGTCGACCTGGGCAATCTCGGCGGCCAGATTGCGAAACTCGGCGCTGTCACGACGGTCTTCGGCAGTGACCACCTGGAACGACGGCCATTCCGGCTGTCCCTGCATCCGTTCTCCGAACGACCGGCGCAACTCGGCCAGCGCGGTACGGTCCCCCGCCAGGGAACTGGCGATGGCAAAGCGCAGGATGTCCCGTCGGGAGTCCTTGTCGAGCGGCTGATCCCCCTCCCTGAGCGACGCAAGCTTGGGCGCCAGGGAAACGGCGGCACGCGCCCACTTGCGGCCCCGCCAGAGGATCTCGGTGCGGACATTGTCGACGTCATCGCCCGACAGGCCGGCCAGCAGGACGAGGGCCCTGTCATAGTTCCCTATCTCGGTAAGCGCCCGGGCTTCCAGCAGCAGGCGTTCGCGCCGCATGCTCTCGCTTATCGACAGGTTCCGCGTGGTCCGCAGCGCCTCGATCGCGTCCTTGGGGCGCCCGTCGAGCAGGTTCAGCACGGCAAGCCGGGTCCCGACCCGAGCCTTCTCGTCCCCGCCCAGACGGTGCATGATCTGATGTTCCAGCAGTTTCGACGCCTCGCCCAGCAGCTCCACGGCGGCCAGCCGGTCCGCCAGTCGGCGGATCATCCGGTCACCGCGTTCGCCATCCGGCGTCAGCTCGCGGAATTCGTAGTAGAGCGCCATGGCGGTGACAGGGGACATTTCCGCCCCCTCCCCGCGCTCGAACAGTCCGGCGAAGACTTCCTTCATCTCACCGGCCAGGGCCTGCGCTTCAGGCATGTCCGGAAACTGTTCGACCGTCTGGCGCATGGCCATCAGGCCCTTGCGGAACTGCCCGTCCTGCACATACAGGTCCGCCAGCCGCTGCATCAGCTCGAACTCGAACACGTCACCGCGCCAGGAGAACCGCAGGCGTTCCAGCCGGTCGATCGCCTCCGCCATGTCGATGCGTTCTTCGTCCAGCAGCAGATTGGTCTCGGCATAGATGGCCCGCGCGCGAACCGGTCGGTAGGGGCTCTGGGCCAGTTCGGTATAGAGCGCACCGGCATCTTCCATGTCACCGGTCATCGCGTGAATGCGGGCAGCGAGTAGTTTTGCCTCCTCCCGTCGCGACTCCGTGCCGGAATGGAGCAGCAGCGCGGAGACCTGTTCCCCGGCGAGTTTCGGGTCGTTCAGGGCGAGCGCGGTCTCGGCGAAGGCGAGGCGCAGTTCCGGCTGCATCTCCTCCGGCATCTTGGACATGACCGGCATGCCGCCCCGGAATTCCCGCCGCGCTTCCGAGAACTCGCGCCGCTTGGCGGCCAGAAGGCCACGAAACAGGGCAACGTCCTGCGCATTCTGCAATTTCGGATGGCGCAGGTCACCTGCAGCTTCGCCGTACTTGCCGGCAAACAGCCGGGCTACACCGCGCAGGGCACGATAGGAAGGGTCCGTGTCGGCGTACTTGTCCTCATCCTCGATCCGGTCCATCACGCCCAGCGCTTCCTGTGCCAGACGGTGTCCGACAAGGAAACGGGCCAGAGCCAGCCGCTCCCCGTTCCGTGCCGCCGGAGTTGCGACCGCGATCCGGTACATCAGTTCCTGGCGCTTCTCGTCGATGTCGTAGTCGCCCTGCCAGGCCGTCAGATCGAAGACACTCTTCGGGCCCGTGTTGCCCTTCTCGCCCGTGATGCCCGGGGGCTGCCCGGCCGCGGATCGCGCCACCTTCTCGCTCTCCTCGGCGAGAAACAGGGTCTCGCGGCCACCGATCGAGAGTCCACGCTCGGTGGTATCAATGTTCAGGGCCTCGGCATGGAACCGGATCGCGATGCCCTGCTGGGTTGGTGGCAGGTCGAACAGGACGTAACGTCTCGCCGGATGGACACCCAGACCAGCCTCCAGCACCGGGACCAGGGCCAGCCTGTCGCCAACGATCGGGTCATCGATCAGGATCGGCGTTCCCGCATCGGCAATGGGCGCAAAGATGCGCGGTCCGGAGGGCGCGTCGGCCTGTGCCTCCAGGCGGATCGCCGTCTCCGCGCGGCCCCGGCCACCACCAATGTCCACGACCCAGTCGTTGCCATCGACGGTGACCGACAGCGCCGCCCCTGCGGCAACGTCGATGCGAACCACTGATCCGCTGGCAGACGGTTCCGTCACCACACGCTCGACCGGCCCCTGGGCAACGGCACCCTGCGGGCCAGGCTCGATCTTCCTGTCCTTGTCGAATGCCAGCCAGACATGCTCGCCGCGATGCACCGCCACGGCGGCCACCCGCTCCGGCCACTGGAAACGCAGGATCGTGCGTCCGGGACGCAGGTCATAGTTCACCTGCACGGCATCGGGATCGACAGCGACGGCCTCCGGCGCAGCGACCGGTTCACGGAACGTCGGTCGCGGGCTGACCTTCGGTGCCGCTGCCGACTCTGTTCTGGTCCTGGCCGGTGCCGGTGCCGTGGTGGGCTGGGGTCTGGCGGTCGGGCGCTTCGGCGTGGCCTTGTCTGCCACAGTGGCGCCCCCCGCCTTCTCGGAAACATCGAGCACCACCTTGCCGCCTGCCTTGAAGTGCTTGCCGAGGCTGCCGCCCTTCAGGACCAGCCGCACCGTGCGACCATCGTCCAGCGCCGCGACCGAGCGGATGGCCCGGGCACCAATGGTGCGGAAGGCGGAGAGGTCGAAGTCCGCCGCGCGGGCAAATGTGACATCGATGGCATCCCCGCTGGCCGAGATCTCGTAGGCCGCGGCCTCGGGCCAGTCGAACACCACACGGCTGAAACCCGGATGATCACCGAAACGGACGCGCACATTGTCTGCGGCCTGGGCCAGACCTGCCAGCGCGGTCAGCCCGATCATGATCACGAACGGAAGGAAACGCAGCACTCTGTTGGTCATGTCTTCGGCTCCTGCGGCTGTCGCACCGCAATCTCAAGTCGGAAGGTATCCAGCCCGGCATCGATGCGGGTCTCGATCGGAACGGCCCCGTCCGGTCCGGCCCCCAATGCACGGGCAGCCGCCTGCGCACGGGCCAGTCCGACGTCATAGACCCCGAAACCCGAGGCGCGGGCTTCGGCCTCGGCCGGGAACATCGCCCTGACGGAAACATCCAGTCCGGAGCCGGCAAGATAGTCGCCCAGCATCGGCAGGAAGTCCGCGGCCTGTTCATCGGTCACCGTCGGACGCAGCAGCACGCCCTGATCGTTGGAACGGACATTCAGGGGCCAGTTGCCCGCCTGGGCCTCCGCCCGGATGACCGTTGCGAGATAATGGACATTGTCCGGCAGGTCCTGAAGGTCCCGCAGCACACCGGTGGCGGGCACCGGCGGTTCCGCCTGAACCAGGCTCCATGCCCCCCTTGCCTTGCTGAGATCGTCCAGCAGGTCCTCCACGCGCGGCGTGTCGAATTCGGACATGGACAGCATCAGCACGAAGAAACCGGTCAGGACCGCGGCCAGGTCCGCGAAGGCGATCAGCCAGGAAGATCGGCTCATGTGGCCCCCTCCCCGTTCCGGGTCAGCACAAGTCTCAGATCGGCTGCGGCACCCTGATCCTCGATCCGAATGGCAAACGCAGAGGCGTCGACCCCCGCGCGAACCAGATCACGGCCCAGGGCCGCAGCCCGGCGGATCGCGAGATCGGACGATTCCCCGGGGGGAACCACCAGGGTGAGCGAGAGACCGTCTGTCCGCCCGAAACCGGCCAGCACCTCCGCCATGCGTCGCATCACGGACAGACGCTGGGTACGGAGCACTGCAGTGTCATCCTGGAAGACGCGGCGCAGCGGCAGGCTGACCACCAGGCCGCCATCGGAGGCGGCGACAATGCTCAGGTCGGGCGCCAGCTCCCGCGGGAACACATCGCTCAGGCGTTGCTCCAGCTCGTCCGCGACCAGCACCATCGGTCGCTGAACCACAGCCGGGCGTGGCTGAACGGGCAGGCCGAGACCGGCCAGCACCGCCTCCGTCCTGGCGGTCGAGATCTCGGCCCTGGCGTTCAGGACGATGAAGAAGGCGAACAGGATCAGGTAGAGCGACAGGAAGAGGATGTTGTTGCCCATCACGCGCCGTTCCACCGGGTCCGTGATGGAGACGATACCCACTTGCGGGTCCGGCACCCATTGCGGCACTGGCTCGGGCACTTCCGGATCATCGTCCGGGGCTTCCGCGTTCTGTCGTGTCCTGCTGTCGCTCGCGCGCACCATGGCTATGCCCGGCCTTCCAGAAAAGGGTAGAGCCACATCATCGGCGGTCATGGTTAAGAAGCGGTGAAGCGCGTTCAGTTCTGCTTGATCACGCTCTCGATGGCCTTCCGGTCCGCGAGTTCGATCGTCAGTTCCTGCGCCCGGCGCGGGGTCATGTTGGCCATGATCGCGGCGATCTTGTTTTCCTTCATGCCGCCCGCGACCTCCAGCAGCACTTCCATGTCGATCTCCTCGAAGATGCGGGCGGCATCCTTCGGCTTCATGCTTTCGTAGACCTTCACCAGCCTGCGCATCTGCTCCGTCTCGGCGGCGTCATGGCGCTCGACAAATGTCTCTATCCGGGTCTCCAGCGCCTGCAGGGTCTCGATCTTCTCGTCGATCCGCTGCTCGGTCGCCTCCAGCAGGTTCTCGCGCACATCCAGGCCGCGCGCCCGTTGCTCGATCTCGTCACGCCGACGCGCGAGATTCTCCAGCAAGGCAATCTCGGCGGGGGAGAAGGTGGAGGGGTCACGATTGGCCAGGCTGTCCGGCGGGTACGGCGAAGCCTTCTCGGACTCTTCACCCGCCACCTCGTCACCGGTCGTTGCCGCCGCCAGCCTGGTTTCCATCTCCGGGGCGGGATCATCGGCGGCGACAGCCTGCGGCAGTCCGATCACGGGCGACACCACGCCCTCGCTGTCCACCAGATAGGTGACCTTAAGGCCGAGCACCAGAGTGGCTGCAACCAGGGTGACAGGCAGAATTCGAACGCCGGGAAGTCGCATGGGATTACCTAACCTGTCTCAGTGCCTTGAGGAGTTTCGATTCCGCATCGCCACGGCCATCGCGCTCGGCGCGGGCCGGCGCAGCGGCGGCGGATACTTCCGCAGGACGCACCGGTGCAGCGGTCGCGGAACTCTTGCGGCTGTCCACGCCCTTTTCGATCCGGTCGGCCACACGTTCGCCCGACGTGGTCACAAGCTGCAGTTCGTCCAGCATGTCGCGTGCCTTGGCCACCCTGGCTTCCAGTTCCAGGCCCACGGCACCGGCAGTATTCTTCAGTTCATCGATGCTGGACCGCGCGCGCTCGGTCGACTGGTCGAAGGACTGCACCAGGGCAGCCATGTCGCCCTGCGCGTTGCGCAACTGGCCAATACGGCGGTTCAGCCTGAAGCAATAGATCACGGTGGCGGTCAGCAGCACGACCAGCAGCACATCCAGCAGCAGGTTCATGTCCATGGTCATGATCCGTCTCCCTGTTTGCGGTAGGCCCGATCAATCTTCACCGAGATGTTCTGTCCCCGACGGCCCATGTTGCCCGCGGCCATCGGAATGCCACCGCAGTTGAGGCGGATCGCGCTGTCCGGCGAGGCATTGAGCATCATCGTGTCGCCCACCTTCATGCGCATGACCTTCGACAGCGGCAGGGTCTGCTCATCCAGTACCGCCACCAGGTCGACATCGGTCTTCCAGAGTTCGGTGGCCAGATGGTTCTCCCAGATCGAGTCACGACCGAACTTCTCGCCCATGAACATCTGCAGCAGCAGTTCGCGAATGGGCTCCAGCGTGGCATAGGGCAGCAGCACATCCAGCCGCCCGCCACGGTCTTCCATGTCGATCCGCAGCTTGATGACGATGGCCGCATTGGCAGGACGGGCGATCGTGGCGAAACGGGGGTTGGTCTCGACCCGGTCGAAGTTGAAGGCGACCGGCGACAGCGGCTCGAACGCGGCGGACATGTCAGCCAGCACCACCGCCACCATTCGCTCCACCAGGTTGCGTTCGATGGTGGTATAGGGCCGCCCCTCGATCCGCATGGCGGCAGTGCCGCGGCGACCGCCCAGCAGCACATCGACGATGGAGTAGATCAGGGAGGAGTCGACGGTGATCAGGCCGTAGTTGTCCCATTCAACCGCGCGAAACACCGACAGGATCGCGGGCAGCGGGATGGAATTCAGATAGTCGCCGAACCTGACGGAGGTGATGTTGTCCAGCGCCACCTCGACATTGTCGGACGTGAAGTTGCGCAGGCTGGTGGTCATCATGCGGACCAGCCTGTCGAACACGACCTCCAGCATCGGCAGGCGTTCGTAGTTGACCAGCGCGGAGTTGATGATCGCCTTGATGCCGGACTTCTCGCCGTCATCGTCGCCATCGGCATCAAAGCCGAGCAGGCTGTCGATCTCGTCCTGGTTCAGGATCCGGTTGTTTGCCCCGAAGGAACTTTCCGGATCATCGCCCAGCATCAACTCGCTGTCACTTGCCTGGGGTTCAACCGCATCGGCCATGTCTTCTTCAGCCATTCAAAAACGCTTTCTGCATTTTGTGGTTACGAACTTCCGCGCCCCGATCCATCACTGGATCAGCATTTCCTTGAACAGGACGTCGCGCACCCGTGCCGGGCGCACCGACTGGTTGACGCGGATCATCAGCTCTTCCTTCAGACGATAGACCCCGGCGGAGCCCTGCAGGTCTTCCCGGCGCAGTTCGCGCAGGTAGACCTGGAAATGATCGACGATGCGCGGCATCACCTTCTCGATACGCTGCACGATGCTGCGGTCGCCGAACTCCAGCGCCACGCGGATCTTCAGATAGCGCGGCTGGCGCCCGTCGGTATTCAGGTTCACCAGCATGTCGGGCAGCTCATAGAAGATCAGGTCACTGCCGGCGTAGGTCACCTTGCCGTAGCCTTCCGACCCGCCGCCGCCGTGTCCGCCACCGCCGTGGCCACCGCTGTCATCGGCCTCAGCCTTACCATGACCGCCGCCATGCCCGTCGTCTTCCTCGGCACCATGGCTGGAGCTGGCGGCCTGCGCCTCGCCATTGGAGCCACCGCCCAGCATCATGAAGGCCGCGCCGCCGCCGCCCAGCAGCACCAGAACGGGCAGCGCCACGAACAGCACAAGCACCTTGCCGCTCAGTCTGCGCTTCTTCGGCTGATCGTCGGCAGCCCCTTCTGCGCCTTCGGCGACAGCAGCTTCTTCCATCTCTTCAGCCATGATGCGGACCTCGCGCGGGTTCAGTTAACTGGCGTGAAGGTAGGCTGTCTCGGTTAACAAAGTGTTGGGATCGCCGTTAACACATCACGAACCGGCAGGACTTGCCCACCAACCCTCCCCTTCTTGCCGCCCTCCAGTCGAGCCAATAATGGAACTCAACAATTTCAATAACTTAATTCTGGCACACCGGATGCATTGCCCCTGACCAGCAACGTCTCAGGAGCTTTCGGCAAACGCCATGGGTATCGAAAACGCAATTCTGGTCGGCCTTTCCCGTCAGGTGGCTCTCAGCCGCCAGATGGACATCGTCGCCAACAACATCGCCAACATGAACACCGTCGGCTTCCGGGCCGAGCAGGTCATGTTCCGCGAGTTCCTGGTGGACACCAAGGAAGGCGACAGCATCTCCTACGTGCAGGATTACGGCGTCGCCATGGACGTGTCCGACGGACCGCTGCAGTCCACCTCCAACCCGCTGGATGTGGCCGTGTCCGGCAAGGGATACCTGGTCGTGCAGACCCAGGACGGCGAGAAATATACCCGCAACGGTCACCTGCGCCTGGATGACCAGGGGCGGCTGGTGACCATGGACGGCGCCCCCCTGCTGGACATCGAGGGCAAGGAGATCGAGTTCGCCGACCCGACCGTCGCCGTCGATATCGCCCGCGACGGCACGATCACCGCCGCCGACGGCGAGACCTTCCGCCTGCAGCTTGTCGGCTTCGACAACGAGCAGGACCTAGAGAAGGCCGAAGGCGGCCTCTACGAGACCGATCAGGCCCCGTTCGAGATCGAGGACCCGCAGATCCTGCAGGGCATGCTGGAGTCCAGCAACGTCAATTCCATCACCGAAATGACCCGGATGATCGCCGTGCAGCGGGCCTACGAGGCCATGCAGCAGATGGTGAAGTCCGACCACGACATTCAGCGGGACGCCATCGGCCGTCTTGGCCAGGTCACCTGAGCAGTCCCCGAGGAGTATTGAGCCATGCGTAGTCTTTCCATCGCTTCCACCGGCATGCTGGCGCAGCAGCTGAATGTCGAAGTCATCTCGAACAACATCGCCAACATGAACACCACGGGGTTCAAGCGTCAGCGGGCCGCGTTCCAGGATCTGCTGTACCAGAACGTCCGCCGCGTCGGCTCCAGCTCCTCCGACGCCGGGACCATCGTTCCCTCCGGCGTGCAGATCGGTGTCGGCGTCAAGGCGGGCTCCGTCTATCGCATCACCGAACAGGGTGACATCGCCATCACCGACAACCCGCTGGATCTGGCCATCAACGGTCGCGGCTTCTTCCGCGTGACCCTGCCGACGGGGGAAGACGCCTACACCCGCTCCGGCAACTTCTCGGTCGGCGCCGATGGCCAGCTGGTGACCCAGGACGGCTTCGTGGTGGCACCCGGCATCACCGTGCCGAACAACGCACAGGACCTGTCGATCAACGCGAACGGCGAGGTGCTGGCAAAGATTGCCGGGCAGACCGCGTTCCAGAACCTGGGCCAGTTCGAACTGGTGACCTTCTTCAACGACGCCGGCCTGGAGGCGGTGGGTGACAACCTGTTCCTGGAAAGCCCGGCATCCGGCGCCGCGACGACCGGCATTCCCGGTCAGGCCGGTTTCGGGTCGATCCAGCAGGGGTTCCTGGAAACCTCCAACGTGAACCCGGTGCAGGAGATCACGGATCTGATCACCGCGCAGCGTGCCTATGAAATGAACTCCAAGGTCATCACCGCATCCGACGAGATGATGGCCGCAATCAACACCCTGAGGTGATCGCCATGAACCGCGTGCTTGCAAGACTGATCGCCGCCGGAGCCTTCGTGGCCGGCATGGCGCTGTCCACCGCCGCCCTCGCCGCGGAGCCGATGATGGCGACCCTGAAGCAGGGCATCATCATCGACCGCCCGGTGATCACGCTGACCGATCTGCTGGATGGCGCGGAGCAGGCTGGCGACCTGGTGGTTGCCCATGCCCCGGCACCCGGCGAGCGTCTGGCCCTGAACCCCATCGCAATCGCCCGCATCGCCGCCAGCCGCGGCGTGCACTGGATGCCCCCCGCCGGGATGCACCGCATCACCGTGACCCGCGCCAGCCACATCGTGCCGATGGCCGACATCATGGCCGAGGTCGAACTGGCCCTGAGCACCCAGACCAACGGCGAGGATCTGCAGATCGAGCTGGCCGGACACCGGTCCACCCTGCATGTCGCCACCGACAAGCTGCCGACCGTCGAGGTCATCAGCCTGGACTATGCACCGCGCACCGGCCGTTTCACTGCCATTGTCTCCTCCCCCGCCGGAGACCCGTTGGCAAAGCGCGAACGCCTGCATGGCCGCGCCTGGGTCATGACCGAAGTGCCGGTGCTGACCCACCCGGTGCGTCCGGGCGACGAGATCTCTCACGACGACATCAGCTGGCAGCGGGTGCGCCAGGACCATGTCCGCCGCCAGACCGTGGTCAATGTCAACGAACTGGTGGGCATGAGCCCAAAGCGCCACATCGCCGCCAACCGCCTGATCCGCGTCTCCGACCTGCAGACCCCGGTGATGGTCTCGAAGGGCGCGGCGGTCACCATGGTCTACCGCCATGGCGGGCTGCTGCTGACCGCATCGGGCCGCGCGATGGAGAATGGCGGCCGCAACGACGTCATCCGCGTCATGAACGACCGCAGCCGACTGACCATCGAGGCCCGCGTGGCCGCCCCGGGCCAGGTCAACGTGATCCCGGCCAGCACCCGCCTGTCGCAGCTTACCCGCTGAACCCGAACCTGAAGCTCCCCACCCGGCAGAAACTGCCGCGGAAACCTCCGCTCCCTGAAGGACAAAATGTCATGAGAAGCTCCCTGATCCGCAGTCTGGCCATCCTCGCCGCCGCAGCCGCCCTCACGGCCTGCTCCGCCGTCGACCGCATCGAGAACATCGGCAAGGCACCGGACCTCACCGAGATCAAGGACCCGCGGTCGGAGAGCAGCTATCGCACCGTCAGCCTGCCGATGCCGCGCCCGGAGCCGACGATCCGCCAGGCCAACTCGCTCTGGCGTCCCGGTGCCCGCGCCTTCTTCAAGGACCAGCGCGCCTCCCAGATCGGCGACATCCTGACGGTGCAGGTGCAGATCAACGATCAGGCGCAGCTCAACAACTCGACCTCCCGCGCCCGCGCCGCCTCGGAGGATACCGATGCCACCTCGCTGCTCGGTTTCCAGAGCAACTTCGCCAACTTCCTGCCGGACGCGGTTGACCCGACCAGCCTCGTCAGCGTCGGCAATACCAGCAACCACACCGGCACCGGCACCGTCGACCGTGACGAGACCGTGAACCTGGAGGTCGCGGCCCTGATCGTGGACCGCCTGCCCAACGGCAACCTGGTCATCGCCGGTCGCCAGGAAGTCCGGGTGAACTTCGAGGTGCGCGAACTGCTGATCTCCGGCGTCGTCCGCCCGCAGGACATCACCGCCACCAACACGGTCAGCCACAGCCAGATCGCCGAAGCGCGCATCGCCTACGGCGGCCGCGGCCAGCTCACCGACGTGCAGCAGCCCCGCTACGGCCAGCAGCTGCTCGACGTGATCCTGCCTTTCTGACCGGGATCGCAGACCACAAGGACACACAGAAACACACCAATCCCTCCGTCCAGACCATCCCCCAAAGGATCTGAAGACAGGGAACTAGGGCCGGTACCCCACAAGGTACCGGCCCCTTTTTCTTGGTGTTCGGAAGGATCAGCCGCCGACCCGGATCGCGATCTTGCCGATGTGGGACTTGCCCAGGAAGGCTTCCTGCGCGGCGTGCAGTTCGCGCAAGGGATAGGTCGCGGCGACCAGGGGGCTGACCTCCCCGGCTTCGATGTAGCGGACCAGGTCGGTGAAGACACTGTCAGGTTGATGGGTACAGCCGAAAAGGGTCAGGTCGCGCAGGTAGAGGGTGCGCAGGTCCAGTTCGACGATGGGTCCGGCGATGGCGCCCGCGGTGACATACCGCCCGCCGCTGCGCAGGGTCTCCAGCAGTTCCGGCCAGCGTGGACCGCCGACCAGGTCGATCACCACATCGAATGCGCCTTCGGGCAGGTCGGCATCCCGGTCCAGGGTCTCGTCGGCCCCCAGCCCCCGCAGGTCATCGGCCTTGGCCGCACTGGTCAGCGCCGTGACATGCGCCCCACGCCGTTTGGCGAGCTGTACCGCCGCCGATCCGACACCGCCCGACGCGCCGGTGATCAGCACCCGTTCCGCCCCGAGGCTCACCCGCTGGATCATCCCCTCCGCAGTGGAGAAGGCGCAGGGGAAGGAAGCCAGGTCGGTGTCGGAGAGAGGCGAATTGATCAGGATCGCGTCACTTGAGCGGACCTTGGTGTATTCCGCGAAGGCTCCGTCATAGTCCGTGCCGAGCGTCGTGACCGCCACCTGTGCATCCGGCGACGGGGGTGACTGCAGCGCCCGCACCAATACCCGCTGACCGATACGTCCCGCGTCCACCCCGGGTCCCGCAGCAACGATCCGCCCGCAGCAGTCGGCGCCCTGGATGTGCGGAAAGACCAGTGCCTCGCCCGACCAGCCGCCATCTGCATCCACGTCTGCCCCGAAGCCATCGGCGGTGCCCGCCGCCGTGTCCCCCCGGACGCTCTTCGAGTACCAGCCAACGCGCAGGTTGATGTCGGTATTGTTGACGGAGGATGCGCCCACCTGCACCAGCACTTCCCCCTCGCCCGGTGCCGGCACGGGCAGGTCATCGCGCCATTCCAGCCGCTCCGGCCCGCCATGGCCGGTCAGCACCATGCCGCTCATCACCGTCGGGACGGTCACGCCTGATCGCCAGTCGCATCTGGCCCGGCCGCTTTCCCGTCCGGCCCCTCTATCGCTGTCGCGCCCGCCGCCTCCACCATCGCCTGCGGCAATTCCTTCTTCGCCTTGGCGCCGAGGGTCTTGAGCTGGGTGGCCTGGGTGATCAGGTTGCCATTGCCTTCGACCAGCTTGCTGACCGCCGCCTGCTGGGACTTGGCGGCACGGTCCAGGTGGCGGCCGATGTCGGTCACGTCGTCAACGAAGCCCGCGAACTTGTCGTAGAGCAGGCCGGCGCGGTTGGCGATGTCTTCCGCGTTCTTCTGCTGGCGCTCCACCTGCCACAGGCTGCCGACGGTGCGCAGCAGGGTGATCAGCGTGGTCGGCGTCGCCATGGTGATGTTCAGGCCGATGGCGAATCCGGTCAGGTCCGGGCTTTCCTGCAGCGCGGCGGCAAAGGCCCCTTCAATGGGCACGAACATTATCACGTAGTCGGTGGTCGCCCCGGTGATCCGGGAATAGTCCTTCGATGACAGGCCGCGGATATGCTGGCGCAGGGATTCGACATGGCGTTTCAGCGCCGCCGCCTGCTCCGCCTCCGTCTCCGCATTGACATAGGCCTCGAACGCCACCAGCGAGACCTTGGAATCGATGATGATCTTGTGCTCGTTCGGCAGGTTGACCACCACGTCGGGACGCAGCCGCTCTCCGCTGTCGAGGGTTTCACTCTGCTGGGTGGAGAACTCCTCCCCCTCCCGCAGGCCCGACTTCTCCAGGATCGTGGCCAGGATCATCTCGCCCCAGGCCCCCTGGGTCTGGGTCTTGCCCTTCAGCGCGCGGGTCAGGTTCAGGGTCTCCTGGGTCATCTGCGTGCTGTGCTTCTGCAGGGACTCGATCTGCTGTTTCAGGGCCGCCTGCCCTGCCGCCGCCTGCCGCTGGGCATCGGTCATGCCGGTCTGGAACTCCACGATCTTCTGGCGCAGCGGGTTCAGCAGCCCGTCAAGCTGTTCCCGGTTCTGTTCCTTGAAGGTCGTGGCATGGCCCTTCAGCACCGTGTCGGCCAGTTCCCTGAACTCCTTCGTCATCCGCTCGCGCGCGTCGGTCAGTTCCTTCAGGCGTTCCTCCGCCCGCGCCTGATCCTTCTCCTGCGCCTGCTTCAGGCTTGCATGCTCGACCTTCAGGTCACCCAGCGCGGCGGTCTCGCGCTGTAGGTCCGCGCGCAGCCGCTCCAGCATCTCATCCCGTTCGGCGAGGCGTTTCGCGGCATTGGCGCTGTCCGCCTCCAGCGTGGCAATGCGCCGGTCCTTCTCCGCATTCTCGGACCGGGCCTGCTGCAAGGCAGCTTCCGCCTGGTCCCGCGCGGCAACGATGGCCGCGTCCGGGTCCTGCTGGCCGGTGCTGCGGCGGATCGCAATGAAGGCTGCGACGGCGACAAGAACCGCGCCGCCCAGGGCAACCGCAACCAACAGGGCTGGTTCCATGGATCAGGACTCGTTTCGGGTGATCGGGTTCGCATCATCGGCCTGTTCGCGGGGATTCGGAACTCCAAAGCCCACGTCCAGATAATCCCGCTCCGGGACATGGAACAGTTCGACCGGGCGTTCCCGCGGATTCAGGTCGTATTGCGGCGCCTCGACCAGATCGTCGAGGAACAGCATCAAGGGGGCCCCGCTGTTGTGATGGCGCAGCGGAAAGCCCACGGCTTCAGCCACTGTCCGCTTGCCGGACAGATAGTGCGCCCGGTTGATGACACGCATGCCGCAGGGATGGTTCGCGGTGCAATGGAGGTGATGGTAGGCGTCCGCCTTGCGCTCGGGGCTGACGAAATCCAGGTAATCGCGCCCCGTAGGATCCAGCCCGAACCGCTCCGCGATTGCAGTACCGACCAGACGCAGAATGGATTTGCCTAGTGTCGCCAGATCATGGATCAGCAGATAGGGCAACAGGGGCTTGATCTGCCCGGGATCGATCATTGCCCTGGTCGGGACGCCGTCAGGAGTCTCCGCACGCAGGTTCCACCAGTAGTCACTCAGCGCCTGGCAACGGGGGCTGCGAAAAGCTGTCTTGTGAGTCGCCTTGTGCACAATATTCCTTTTGCCACACACGAACCCTGCCCGGCCAGCGGTGCGCCGGTTGAGCTATACTGTAGCATACCGGTTGTATTTCTCAGGTGACAGGCGGTACCGCTTGGCTAGTCTGCCGGAAGATCCTGCCTCAGACGGAAGCCTCCCATGACCCTACGCCCCGGACGCCAGTTCCTTCAGGTTCCCGGCCCGACGAACATTCCCGACCGCATCCTGAACGCCATGCATCGTCCGGCGCTGGATTTCGCCAGCCCCGGCTTCATGGACATCGCCATCGACTGCTTCGAGAGGGTGAAGCCGCTGTTCGGCACGGACGGGGAAGTCTTCTTCTACACCGCCTCCGGTCACGGCGCCTGGGAAGCCGCCTTCGTCAACCTGTTCGAAACGGGCGACACCATCCTGATGCCGGAGACGGGCCGCTTCTCCCTGACCTGGGGCGAGATGGCGAGTTCCTTCGGCCTGAAGATCGAGACCATTCCGAACGACTGGCGCACCGCCATCGATGTCGACGCGCTGGAGGATATCCTGCGCCGCGACACCGATCACCGGATCAAGGCCGTGCTGGCCGTGCATACGGAGACCGCGACCGGCGTCACCTCCGATGTGCGGGCCATGCGCACCGCCATCAATGCCGCCGGTCATCCGGCCCTGCTGGTCATCGATGCCATCGCGTCCTTCATGACCACACCCCTGCCGATGGATGAATGGGGTATCGATGTGGTGATCGCGGCCTGCCAGAAGGGGCTGATGATGCCGCCCGGCCTGTCCTTCACCGCCGCCGGACCGAAGGCCCTTGCGGCGACGCGGCGTGTCGGCACCCTGCGCGACTACTGGTCATGGGACGCGCGGCTGGGGATGGAGCAGTACCGCCGGTTCTGCGGCACGGCACCGGAGCATCTGATCTTCGGCCTGCGGGAATCCATCACCATGCTGAACGAATGGGGTTTGGATGCCGTCTTCGCCCGCCACGAGCGCCTGGCCGGTGCTGTCCGGGCCGCGGTGGCCGAGTGGTGCCGCGGTGGCGCGCTGGAATTCAACGCGCTGCACCCGGAACAGCGGGCATCGTCCCTGACCGTGGTGCGGCGGACCGATGGCGGTGACGCCGACGAAATCCGCCAGACCGCGCGGGAAACTTTCGACGTTGCCGTGGGTGGCGGGCTGTCGCACCTGGCCGGGCTGGTGTTTCGCATCGGACACATGGGCGACCTGAACGACCCCATGATCCTGGGTTCCCTCGCCGGGATCGAGGCCGCCCTGATGCAATGCAACGTGCCGCACGAAAGCGGACTCAGGGCGGCCACAGAACACCTCTCCACCACCGCACCGGTGCTGGAGAACCGGGATACCAGACGTATCGTCTGAGACGTCGCCGCGCCCTCAGCCCCCCAGTTCGCGACTGCGCTTCGCCGCCGCCTCAACGGCACGGCGTATCAGGGGGGCCAGTCCGTCGTCGGCCATCAGCACTTCCAGCGCCGCCTGCGTGGTACCGCCGGGGCTGGTGACATTCTTGCGCAAGGTTCCCGGATCCTCCGACGCGGCATGGGCCAGCGCACCCGCGCCATAGACGGTCTGGGACGCCAGTTGCGCCGCCAGATCCTCCGGCAGACCAGCGTCGATACCCGCCGCCGTCATGCATTCGATCATGTGAAACACATAGGCCGGCCCCGAACCGGACACGGCCGTCACCGCGTCCATCAGGCTCTCGTCGTCGATCCAGGCGACTGCACCGACGGCAGACAGCAATGCATCGGCACGCGCCCGCATGGCCTCCGTGACATGGGCATTGGGACAGGCGACCAGCATGCCCTTGCCCACGGCGGCCGGCGTGTTCGGCATGGTGCGGACGATGGCCGCCGCCTCCCCCAGCACCCCCTCGAAGAAGCCGATGGTGGTGCCTGCGGCGATGGACAGGAACTGGGTGTCCGGCCCCACGAAACGCGCAAACTCCCCCGTCACGTCCGCCATCATCTGGGGCTTGACCGCCAGAACCACGCAATCCGGCCAGAAACCGTCAGGCAGGTCGGCAGCGGCAGCGACCGCATTGACGCCGCGCGCGCGCAGCGGTGCGCGCAGGGCCTCGGCCGGTTCGATGACGAATACGGTTCCCGGATCCGTGCCTTCATCCAGCCAGCCGGACAGCATTGCGCCGCCCATCTTGCCGCAACCGACCAGCAACAATCCCTTCGCCATGTGGAGTCTCCCGCAGGTTCAGTTCCAATTGGGGTCGTCACCGACCTTGATCACGCGCTTGCCGAAGTTCTCGCCCGCCAGCATGCCGATGAAGGCGGCAGGCGCATTCTCCAGTCCGAACATCATGTCCTCGGCCACCGCCATGGTGCCATCGGCAATATGTCCGGCGGTCTCGTCAATGAACTGCTCGATCAGGTGCGCATGATCCCGCACCACGAAGCCACGCATGTTGAGGCGTTTCGAGACGACCTCGTTCACATGCTTCAGATGATAGGGCTCGGCCAGATTGTACTGGCTGATCATGCCGCAGACCGCGATCCGGGCGAAGGGATTGGCATGGGCCAGAACCGCATCCAGCGTCTCCCCGCCCACATTCTCGAAATCCACATCGATGCCATCGGCACAGTGCAGCCGCAGCGCCTCCAGCACGCTGGGCGCGATGCGATAGTTGAAACCGTCGTGGAAGCCGCATTCCCCGGTGATGAAGCGCACCTTCTCGTCACTGCCGGCGCTGCCCACGACGCGGGCTCCGGCAATCCGTGCCAACTGTCCCGCGACCTGCCCGACGGCCCCGGACGCGGCGGAGACGAAGACGGTCTCCCCCGGCTTCGGCTCCCCTATCAGCATCATGCCGACATAGGCGGTGAGGCCGGGAAAACCCAGCGTGCCCAGGTAGTAGGAAAGTGGCGCACGCGCGGAATCGACGCGGCGCAGGCTCTCCCCGCCCTTCGCCACGGACCAGTCGGCCCAGTCGAGCATGCCATAGACGAAATCGCCTTCCCGGAAGTCGGCGTTGCGGCTCTGCGCCACTTCACCGATGACCCGGCCGAACAGCGGCTGACCGATCTCGAACCCCGCGGCATAGGCCACGCCGCCCCCCATCAGGCCGCGCATGTAGGGATCAACGGACATGTAGATGTGCCGGACCAGCACATCCCCCTCCCCCAGGTCGGGCGTGACCGCTTCCTGCATCGCGAAATTCTCTGGCACCACAACCGTCTGCGGTCGGCTGGCAAGTGTTACCTGTCGTGTCGTTGGCATGGGCTTCCCCCCCGGACTTCATGTCATGACGACGTGTCGGCGGACAGTGTGACAGGTCTGGACCGGAAGCCTCAAGCCTGCTGAACGCGGGGCGGCATCCAGCGCAGCGCCATGATGGTGATGTCATCGGACGCAGGCGCCCCGTCAGCATGACGTTTCACGTCTTCGTAGAGCGTCAGGCTGAGGTCCTCCGACACCGCCCCCGGCTGCAGGCGGGCGATCAGTTCGTGCAGGCGGTCGTTGCCGTAGAGCTCGCCGCCGTCGTTCATCGCCTCCCCGATCCCGTCGGAGGTGATGAGCATCATCTCCCCCGGTGCCAGATCGACGCTGTCGGCCATGTACATGAAATCATCAAGGACACAGACCGGCGGGCCACCCCCGCCATCCAGCACCCGGATCCCCTCGGTTCCCGGCGTGAAGATCAGCGGCGGTTCATGGCCCGCGTTGCAATAGTCCAGATGACCCGTCCGCAGGTCGAGAATGCCCGCGAACAGGGTCACGAACAGCATGTTCGGATTTTCCCGACTGATCTCCTCGTTCGCGGCGGTCATGATGTCGTCGATCTGCTGGCGGTCACGCAGTACGGCCGATTTGTAGAGGGCCTTGGAAATGGCCATGAACAGGCTGGCCGGAACGCCCTTGCCGGAGACGTCGCCGACCGACAGGAACAGCCTGTCGTCGTCGATCATGAAGAAGTCGTAGAGGTCGCCGCCAACGTCGCGTGCCGGTTCCAGCATGGCGGCAAGGGAGAGCTGGCTGCTGATGTCGGGCAGGCTGTCCAGGCCCGGCAGCAGGCCAAGCTGGATCTCCCGTGCGGCGTCCAGTTCACCCTGCAGCCGCGCCCGTTCCTCCCGCTGCAACTGGAGGTGACGCCCCAGGGCCCGGCGGTGCGCATTCGCGATCATCAGGGTCATGCTGAGCATGGCAATACCCGTGACAACCCCGGTCAGGGTGGCCCCCATGGTATCGACGAAGACCCGCTCCGTCGCATAGGCCAGCAGGCCGCCGGCAACCGTCAGGGCCAGGACCAGCAGGATCAGCGGAATGCCGAAGCGCAGACGCAGGACGGGCACGACAAAGACGACCAGCAGGCCGACAGCGACCAGCACCGCCAGTTCCAGCCAGCGGGTCCAGCCCGGCCGGGAGATGAAATATTCCTCGTCCACGGCTTCGATCATCTGCGCATGCACATCGATACCCGGCGCGCGATAACGCAGCGGGGATGTCTGCAGGTCGACCAGCCCCTGTCCGGTCAGGCCGATCATGGCGATCGCCCCCTCCAGCGACAGCGCCACCTCGTCGTCGCGCAGCACGTCTACAGCCGAGACATAGCGGCTGGCGAACGGCGGCGAGAAGGGCACGTAGATGGTGCCATCCGCCTCCGTCGGGATGAACCAGTCACCGATCTGCAGACCATCGACCCGCCCGTCCGCGCCCCTGACCGTGATCAGCCCCCCGAGCGCGACCCGCAGCATCTCCATGGCGAAGGACGGCACGGGGCGCCCGTCGATCATCGCCACAGCCGGGAGTCTGCGGATGATCGCATCCGGGTCCTCGATGGCGTTCAGCAGTCCCTGCCCGGCGGCAGCGGCCGAGACGTCCGCGACCGACTGGTCCGCACCGGGGAATGTCGGCAGCACCTGCTTCAGTGCCGGATCGGTGAGCGCCACGGGCACGGTTCGCACGGGGCCGTTGACGCCCGTGCGGGTGCGGGTCCCCCCAAGGCCCAGGACGACAGGCCAGGCACCGACGACTTCCGCGAGAATGGCATCGTAGTCCGGCAGGGTCCTGACATAGCCAAGCACATCCGGCGGCGCATCGGTCATGCGGTCAGCCAGATGCCGGGGGGATTGCCGGTCCGGGTCGAGAAACAGCACATCGACCCCGATGGCCAGCGCGCCGCCCTGCCCCATCCGGTCGATCAGGTCGGCGACCACGGTACGCGGCCAGGGCCACTGGCCGATCTCGGCGATGCTGCGCTCGTCCACCGCGACGATCACCGGCAGGTTGCTTTCCACCGGACGCGGCATCAGCTGCTGCGACAGGTCGTAGAATTCGCGCCGGAGCGGGTTGTCGGCCAGGAAGGTCACATCCGCCAGCAGGCACAGCGCCAGCACCACAAGCCCCAGCACCCGACCGCGCCAGACAGTGACAAGGCCGCGCAGCCCGTCCATCTCCGCGCGAACGTCGTCGGAACCGTCTGCCATTGCGGATTGCGGGCCTGAGACTGCTGCGCTGTCAGTCATGCCCCCGGTCCGCCTTTCAAAGGTCGATTTCTAGCCCGTCATAGGAGGCAATGACGGTCAGCGGCGGGCCGTCACCACGCGAGATCTCCTCGAACCGCCGGGTCTCGGCCAGCACCTGATCGATCTGCGCGTCGCTGTAGACCGGTTCATGATGGAACATGCACAGCATCTTCACACCCGCCATCTGACAGAGTTCGACCCCGACCATGTTGGAGGAATGGCCCCAGTCCTCCTTCAGCGAGGTTGCGTCGGCGAGGGAATACATGGAATCGAAGACCACGGCGTCGGCATCCCGGAAGTAGCGGATGAAGTAGTCCGTCTCCTCCTGATCCTCCAGCTTGTGCTCCGAGTCCGTCGAATAGACCGCAACCTTGCCGTCCTTCTCGAACCGGTAGCCATAGGAGTCTCCGGCGTGCAACTGGCGGAACGGCGTCACCGTCATGCCCGCGATCTCGTAGGTCTGGTCCGGTTCGAGCGGCACGAACTCGATGGTCGCACCGAGAAAATCGAACGGCACGGGAAAGCTCGGATTGTCCTGCTGGCGGCGGTAGGCCATCTCCAGCACGTCGTGGCAGCCATGGATGCGGATCACGTTGCCCGGAATGAAGGCGGGAATGAAGAAGGGGAACCCCATGATGTGGTCCCAGTGCACATGGCTCTGGAAGATGTTGTAGACCTGCGGCGCGCCCGGCCCGTGCTTGCCCAGCGCATGCAGCGCAAGCCTGCGCGCACCCGACCCCATGTCGCAGACGACATATTCGTCGCCCCCGGTCTCGATCTGGACGCAGGAGCTCTCGCCGCCATAGGTCCCGCGCATGTTGAAGGGCAGGGCATCGATGGCGCTGTCCGGGTCACCCCCGGCCTCGATCACCGCCTTGACCGCTGCACCGATCTTCTCCCGCAGGTGATCCGCATTCATCGAGGTCGGAATGGAACCGCGAGTCCCCCAGAAACGGATCCGCATGGTGCTTCAGTCCTCGTCCGTGTACGCCGCTGCGGCCAGTGCCGACACCGCCTGCAGCGCCTTCGGCATTTCGTCGAACGTCGGGAAGACCTTGTCGAAGTGACTGATCGTGAAGACCTCCTTCACCACCTCCTGCATGGAGGCAATGCGGATCGTCACACCCTTCGGCTTGGCCTGCTTGTTGGCCACCATCAGCGCCCGGAGACCAACACTGGAGATGTAATCGACCTTAGACAGATCGACCACGATCTGCTTCTCGGTTCCGACCGCCGCATCCACCAGCCCGGAGAGTTCCTTCTGGAAATCGCCGGCTGACGACTGATCAATCCTGCCCTCAGCCCGGACGACAATCGCGTCGCCATAGGTCGCCGTTGTCACCTTCATTTTGCAGTGTTCCCGTCCTGCAGATCGCCCCTCGCCGACAATCATAGTGCCAGCCCCCCTTGGTCGGCAACGCCTACTGCCTGCGATTGACGTTTCAGTGGGGTGCACCATCCTGTGAGGGAGCAAATTCATGAGGAGAGACCGGAGATGGCCGAATTCGAACTGTTCTGCTTCGCGCAGTCGGGCAATGCCTACAAGGCGGCACTGATGCTGAACATGTCCGGCGCGGACTGGCAGCCGCGCTTCGTCGATTTCTTCAACGGGGAGCACCGCTCGCCCGAGTATCTCGCCATCAACGAAATGGGAGAGGTTCCCGTGCTGCGGCACGGCGATGTCGCGCTCAGCCAGTCCGGCGTGATCCTGAACTATCTGGCGGAACAGATCGGCCAGTTCGGCCCGCAGAACAAGGACGAGGAACGCGAGATCCTGCGCTGGATGCTGTTCGACAACCACAAGTTCACCTCCAACATCGCCACCTACCGCTTCATGGCCGTGCTGGCCAAGGTCGGTGACCCGGCGGTGCACGAATTCCTGAAGGGCCGGATGATGCAGGCGCTGAAGGTGGTGGAACGGCGGCTGGCACAGAACGAATTCCTGCTGGGCGACCGCATGACCATCGCCGACTTCTCCCTGCTCGGGTACCTCTACTACCCGGACGAATTCCACATGACCGGCTGGCCGGACTTCCCCAACATCAGGCGCTGGACGGAGCAGGTGCAGGGCATGAAGGGCTGGGTCGGCCCCTATGAACTGATGCCGCAGAAGGGCTGACCCGAACGACACGGGCCATGTCGCTGAACCGCAGGACAGCGCTGATCGTCGCTCTGGTCGGCCTGTTTGCGGTCAGCCATGGCGTGATCTTCATCCGGCTGGCGGGGGACGCTCCGGCGCTGCTCATCGCGCTCGCCCGGGTCGCCATCGCGACCGCCGTGATGGCGCCGTTTGGCCTGCTTGCCCTGTCCGCCCGCGCCGAACTGCCCGCTGGCGCGATGCGCCGCGCTGTCGTCGCGTCCCTGCTCGGCGGGCTGTTCCTCGCCCTGCATTTCGCAAGCTGGATCACCTCGCTGGAGCGGATCTCGATTGCGGAATCGACGATCCTGGTCAGCCTGACCCCTGTCTGGGTTGCCCTGATCGACGTGGCGACAGGGCGGGGCATGCCGAACCGGCGCCTGCTGCTGGCCATCGCACTCTGCCTGACGGGAACCCTGGTGCTTGCCCTCGACGGCGTGCAGCGTCTCGACGGGGATCCGGCCGGCCTGCTGCTGGCGGTGGCGGGCGGACTGTTCATGGCGCTCTACCTGATCAGCGGGCGGCGGGCGCGCGCCGTGCTGCAGACTTCGTCCTATGCCACGCTCTGCTATGGCACCGCAGCCCTGCTGCTGGGCGCTGCCGTAGGCGCCCTCGACGTGGAGGTCACCGGCTACGGCTGGCCGACCTGGACCGCGCTGCTGGCGCTGGGTCTGGTCAGCCAGGTGATCGGCCACACCAGCTACAACTGGACCCTCGCCACCCTGCCCCCGGCCTTCGTCGCCATCTGCCTGCTGGGGGAACCGGTGCTGGGCGCGTTGCTCGGCTGGCTCTATCTGGGCGAGGCGGTTTCCATGGCGGCGTTCGGCGCGGGCATCCTCATCCTGTCCGGCATCGGCATCGCAATCAGCGCGGAGATCAGACGAGGCTGATCGACAGTGATGCCCATGAACAGGTAGGCTTAATATTTTGAACAGGTAGGGCAGACTAATTCCATTGACTTGCATTTTACATTGACAGAAACGATGCGTATTCATGGTTGAAATTATCATTAAATGCTTGACTGGCTCTCAACCAATATGCATGAAAATAATGATAATAAAATATTAAATTATTCACAATTTTATATTATTTGAAATTTGTCTGATGCTTATTATTTTTTCTTGGCACTAAACCAGGAGAGCAAAAAATTTCGAGAAATGAATGGTGCGCCAGAATGGCTCTGGTTTCTGGTTCAAATGATATATGTTCTTATTTCTGTCTTTCTGACAAAGAAAATTGAGAAATCTCAGATTTTTTTAGAACTAAGGAGTATTTGAGAACTATATCACATCAAATCGACATGTCTTTTTGTAGCCGTCAAACAGAAAAAAGATGATCCATTGCGTAGATCTCGTATCATATTTTCGATAATAATTGCTTTGAATATGATTTCATTTTTAATATTACCTACTATGTTTTCGTGGGCGATTGGAGTGGCCTTTTTTCGCTGACAATGTAATTTTTGTTGACAACTTTCTCATGCACCACACTCAATTGAATATTGATTTGATTTTGTGGAGAAAACTGGCGCGGTAGGCGTGTTTGACGGCGAATATTCAGGAATGACAGCCTCATCAGAGATGAGGATATGAACGACCGAGCATTGGCGCAGGGTTGAATGTCAAACCTTCAGGCTGGCGTCACTAGACGGCAGCCTTGTCCATGAACCGGGCCAGCTTGATGTCCAGTTCGGTCAGGCCACCGGCATCATGGGTGGAGAGCGTGACTTCCACCTTGTTGTAGACGTTGAACCATTCCGGATGGTGATCCATCTTCTCCGCCTTCAGGGCCACGCGGCTCATGAAGCCGAAGGCGGCGTTGAAGTCCTTGAACTGGAACGTGCGGGTGATGGCATCACGCCCGTCCACCAGCGACCAGTCGCTGATGCTGGCCAGGGCTTCACCACGTTCGCTTTCTGTCAGTTTCGTCGCCATTGGAAGCTCTCCCGTTCAGTGTGTCAGATCGCGGATCAGGGGCGCGGCGTCCGGCCAGCCTGCCAGCAGCGCGTCGCGCTGACCGATCTCGAAATCCGCGAAGTCGAAACCGGGGGCTACCGTCGTGCCCAGCAGGGCAAACCCCTGCCCGCCCCGCACACGTGCACCCTGCCACACGTTGCGCGGCACCACCACCTGAGGGCGCTGGCCCGCCGCCAGATCGTTGCCGATGGTGACAAGCCGGTGGCCGCCGTCCGGCATCAGCCAGAGCTGCTCCACCGGGTCGCCCAGATAGAAGTGGAAGATCTCGTCGGAGCGCAGCCGGTGCAGGGTGGAGATCGCCGCCGCCTCCAGCATGTAATAGATCGCGGTCGAGACGGATCGGGGGCCGTCGTAGCCTGCGGGCAGCGCCTCGGCGGCCAGTTGCTCCGGCGCGCGATGGATCTCCGCGAACCAGCCCCCTTCCGGATGCGGTTGCATGTCCAGCATCCGCCTGATCTCCGCCGCAGTCGTCATCAGCCACTCTCCCGGTCGATACGCCCTCAATCGGGCACAGCCGGTGCGGCATCGTCAAGCTTGCGGCACATCGCACCGCCGCCTAGAACCACACGACCCTGAGCGGAGAGACGGGCAATGGCCACAGGTGATGGCGAGGACAAGGACCGGCGGGCTGGCAAGGCTGCCGCCGAGGCGGAGAAGCAGGCACGGCTGGCCGCACGGCTGCGGGAGAACCTGAAACGCCGCCGCGCGCCGCGCAAGACAGGTGAGCGCCCGGCGGGAGCCATCAAGAACACCGAAAAGCACTGAAAAGCATTGACCTGCCGCGGAATCGCCTGATTTGTGCGGGACTTCAGGCTGCAGGGTGAATCGCAACCACCCCGAATCGTGATCAGACAGACAGGAACGACATGGACAGCATTGTCATTCGGGGCGGCAAGCCGCTGAACGGGACCATTGCCATCAGTGGAGCCAAGAACGCCGCCCTGCCGCTGATGGTCGCGACCCTGCTGACCGATGAACCCGTCACGCTGACCAATGTCCCCGACCTGATGGACATCGCGACCATGGCCGCCCTGCTGCGCGGACACGGGACCATTGCCGAGGACAGGGACGGCGGCACCTGGCACCTGCATACGCCCGACATCACCAGCACCACCGCCCCCTATGACATCGTGCGCAAGATGCGTGCGAGCGTGCTGGTGCTCGGCCCCCTGCTGGCACGGGAGCGTCAGGCGACGGTGTCCCTGCCCGGCGGCTGCGCCATCGGCACCCGACCCGTGAACATCCACATCGACGGCCTGGTCGCCATGGGTGCCGAGATCGAGATCGAGGGCGGCTACATGAAGGCCCGCGCGCCGCAAGGGCTGCGGGGCGCGCGCATCACCATGTCGAATGTCTCCGTCGGCGCGACGGAGAACCTGCTGACCGCCGCTGTGCTGGCCGACGGCACCACGGTGCTGGAGAATGCGGCACGGGAGCCGGAGATCGCCGACCTGATCGACCTGCTGGTCGCCATGGGCGCGGAGATCGAGGGACGCGGCACCGACCGCCTGACCGTTCATGGCAAGGACCGGCTGCACGGCGCTGCGCACCGGGTGCTGCCGGACCGGATCGAGACCGGCACCTTTGCGGTGGCTGCGGCCATCACGGGGGGCGATATCCTGCTGGCCGGGGCTGATCCCGAGATCGTCGAGGCCATCATGGAACCGATCTCCCGCGCCGGGGCCACCATCGACGACCTGCCGGAGGGAATCCGGGTCCGCCGCAACGGGGCCGGTATCCTGGGCGTCGACGTCATGACCCAGCCCTATCCCGGCTTCCCGACAGACATGCAGGCGCAGATCATGGCGCTGATGTCGGTCAGTCACGGCGCGGCGATGATCACGGAAACGATCTTCGAGAACCGTTTCATGCATGTGCCGGAGCTTGGTCGCATGGGCGCGAACATCACGGTTCACGGCGGCTCCGCCCTCGTCCGGGGGGTGCCGGGGCTGAAGGGTGCGCCGGTCATGGCGACCGATCTGCGCGCCTCTGTCTCGCTGGTGCTGGCCGGTCTGGCCGCAGAAGGTGAAACCGTCGTCAATCGCGTCTATCATCTGGACCGGGGATACGAACGGCTGGAGGCCAAGCTGGTGGCCTGTGGCGCGGATGTGGAGAGGGTCAGGGAATAGTCGATGGAGCGAGGGGGTCAGGGCGAACCGCTGCCACGGCTGCATCTTCACGCAGTCAATGCAGATGATCTGGAGATATTGAGCGCCGCACTGGTCAGCATGACCGTGAAGCGCGCCGATCTCGCCCTGCAGAAGGCGCGGCGGCGGCTGGCCTTCGTCGGCAACCGGTTCCGCTGGGAGGATGAGCGGCTGGACGGCATGGGCGGCAGCCGCATCCGTGCCGGTGTGCAGATCAACGACGTGATCCGGGTGAGGACGCAGGGCATGGCAACGCTGGAGGGGGAGACGGTGCTGGAACTGCTTTCCATCAGCCAGAGGCCGCTCGACGCCCCAGCTGCGGAACTGACCCTGAACTTTGCCGGTGGAATGACCATGCTGCTGGACGTGGACTGCATCGACGTGCTGATGGACGATATGGGGCGGCCTTGGTATACGCCCAACCAGCCCGACCACGGGCTGGACGATCCGGAGCAGCACAACAGCGAAAGCTGAACCCCATGACCACGACCGAACCGCTTGTCATCGCCCTGCCGAAGGGCCGCATTCTCAAGGAAGCCATGCCGCTTGTCCGCGCTGCGGGGATCGAGCCGGAGGCTGCCTTCGATGATCCGAAGTCGCGCCAGCTGCGGTTTGCCACCAACCATCCGGGGGTGGAGATCATCCGGGTCCGGTCCTTCGACGTGGCCACCTTCGTCGCCTTCGGCGCGGCGCAGCTCGGCATTGCCGGTCATGACGTGCTGATGGAATTCGACTATTCGGACATCTACGCGCCGCTGGACCTGGGCATCGGCTTCTGCCGCCTGGCCGTGGCCGAACCGGCCGAACTGTCACGCACCGACGACCCGTCCCGCTGGTCGCACGTCCGTGTTGCGACCAAGTACCCGCACATCACCGCCACCCACTTCGCCAAGCGTGGTGTGCAGGCAGAGTGCATCAAGCTGAATGGTGCCATGGAACTGGCGCCGACACTGGGCCTGTGCCGCCGCATCGTCGATCTGGTCTCCACCGGTTCCACGCTGAAGGCCAACGGGCTGGTGGAAGTGGAGCACATTGCCGACATCACCAGCCGCCTGATCGTCAACCGTACCGCGCTGAAGACCCGGCCCGTGGAGATTCAGGGCTGGATCGAGCAGTTCCGGAGGGCGGTCGATGCTGAAGCGGCTTGATCGTTCCGCGCCATCCTTCGACGCCGACTTCGAGGCGCTGCTGAATGACAAGCGGGAGACATCGGAGGATGTCGACGCCACCGTCACGGACATCATCGCCACGGTCAGGCGGGATGGCGACGCGGCCCTGATCGAATATACCCGCCGCTTTGACCGGATGGATCTGACCAGTCCCGAGGACCTTCGTTTCACGGACGAAGAGATCGCCGCTGCGGAAGGGCAATGCGCGCCGGAGACACTGGCCGCGCTGGACATCGCCGCAGGCCGTATCGAAGCGTTTCACGCCCGCCAGCGCCCCGCCGATGACCGTTTCACCGACGAGGAGGGTGTCGTGCTCGGCGCGCGCTGGACCGCGATCGGTGCGGTCGGGCTCTATGTCCCCGGCGGCACCGCCTCCTATCCCTCCTCCGTGCTGATGAACGCCATCCCGGCGCGGGTCGCGGGGGTGGAGCGGGTGGCCATGGTGGTGCCGACACCGGACGGTGTCATCAACCCGCTGGTGATCGCCGCCGCGCGCCGCGCGGGTGTCAGCGAGATCTACCGTCTCGGCGGCGCGCAGGCCGTCGCGGCACTGGCCTATGGCACCCCCAGCATAGCCCCGGTCGACAAGATCGTCGGCCCCGGCAATGCCTGGGTCGCGGCTGCCAAGCGTCGGGTCTTCGGGCAGGTCGGCATCGACATGATCGCGGGACCGTCAGAGATCCTCGTCGTCGCTGACGGGGAAAATGATCCGGCCTGGATCGCCGCCGACCTGCTGTCCCAGTCGGAACATGATGTCTCGGCCCAGGCGATCCTGATCACCAACGATCCCCTGTTCGCGGATCGGGTGGCGGAAGCGGTCGAGAGCCATCTGCAGTCCCTCGACCGCTCCGGCATGGCGCGGCAGAGCTGGGAGAGTCACGGCGCGATCATTCTGGTCGGCGACCTGGATGACGCCCCTGCCCTGGTGGACCGCCTGGCACCGGAGCACCTGGAACTGGCCGTCAGCGACCCGGAGGCCCTGATGGCCCGGGTTCGCAATGCCGGTGCAATCTTCCTGGGCCGCTATACGCCGGAGGCCATTGGCGACTATGTGGCCGGGCCGAACCATGTCCTGCCCACCGCGCGCAGTGCCCGTTTTTCCTCCGGCCTCAACCTGCTGGACTTCATGAAGCGCACCACCTTCGTGGGCTGTGATGCCGACAGCCTGCGCCGGATCGGCCCCGCAGCCGCAACGCTGGCGGACGCGGAGGGGCTGACCGCCCATGCGCTGTCCGTCCGCATCCGAAACAACGGGTGAAAGCATGGCCGACCACGCGGACAGGATTGTCGAGATCACGCTGGATGACAGCTCCATCAAGAGCTGGGGTCCGGATGTGGACCACGAACGGCGCGTGGCGATCTTCGACCTGATCGAGGCCAACAACTTCAAGCCTTTGGGGGATGAATTCAGCGGTCCCTTCGCGGTGCATCTGCTGATCGAGGACAACCGTCTTGTCATCGACATCCGCGGGCAGGATCACACACCGCAGGGCCGCATCGTGCTGGCCCTGTCACCGTTCCGGCGGATCGTGCGGGACTACTTCAAGGTCTGCGAGAGCTACTTCAGCGCCATCAAGACCTCGACCCCTTCCCAGATCGAGGCCATCGACATGGGACGACGCGGCATCCACAACGAAGGCTCCGAAGTCCTGCAGGAGCGGCTGGATGGCAAGATCGACATGGATTTCGACACGGCACGGCGGCTGTTCACGCTGATCTGCGTACTGCACATCAGGGCCTGAGCACATGCCACGTGACCTTCCCGGTGCTGTGCTGTTCTGCTGCACCGAGAACAGTGTCCGGTCCCCGATGGCGGAGGGGCTGATGAAACAGCTGCTGGGTCACGCGGTCTATGTGGATTCCTGCGGGGTCCGGTCCCGCGATGTGGACGGCTTCTCGATCACCGTCATGGACGAACTCGGGATCGACGTCAGCCGGCACAATTCAAAGAGCTTCGACGACCTGGAGGACTCCTCGTTCGACGTCATCATCACGCTCTCGCCGGAGGCACAGCACAAGGCCATCGAGCTGACCCGCACCATGGCCTGCGACGTGGAATACTGGCCCACCATGGACCCGTCCCTGACCGAAGGCAGCCGCGAACGCCGCCTGGAATCCTGGCGCCAGGTCCGCGACCAGCTTCGCGACCGCATCCTGAAACGCTTCAGCCCCGGCCCGGCCCCGACGGTGTGACCCCCGTTTCCGGAAATGAACAGGCGATCTGCTGACCGATCGGACCAGAGGGGGTTTGAGTGGCGCGCCCGAAGACCGAAAGCGAATCTGGAATTCCGTTTCCTTGAAGATTGATCGCGACTTGCGAAGATGGCAGAAAATCGGGCAGGAACAGCAACGCGACAGCGTCAGGTCGTTTGTACGGTCGCCTGCCGGACCCTACAGTCACTGGCTCCGGGACGAAGCCCGTTCGACAATGAACGGCGTTGAACGCAGGAATCATCTGGGGAAAGCCGACTTGGCCGAGGTTGCATCGACCATAGTCAGTCTGTTGAGGGGCAGCCTGTGATTCTCTTTGGCGTCAGATCTCCGATCGTTGTCGAGCTGGAAGAAAGCTGTCTGCGCGCCGGACTGACAATCCGTGCGGCAGTGAACACCGGCGGGCCATCACGGGTGACACGCCGGGACCGTGTCATTTCCAGGGACGACTATCTGGCGGAAGAACACGGCGACAGGTTCATACCCTGCGCCTTCGCCCCGAGCCGCAGGCGCGCGCTGACCCAATCTGCCCTGGCCATGGGCCTGACGCTTGCTGATGCCCTGATCGATCCTTCGGCGATTGTCGCCAGCACCACGCGCATCTATCCGGGGTGCTACATCAATGCTGGTGCCGTCATTGGAGCTGTGACCCTGGTCGGCGAGGGTGTGCTGATCAACCGCTCAGCGTCTGTCGGTCATCACTGCATCATCGGCGAATACACGAGCATCGGCCCGGGTGCCGTGCTGGCGGGCAATGTCCATGTCGGGCAGGACGTGATCATCGGCGCCGGCGCAGTGATCCTGCCGAACGTCCGGATAGGCGACAACTGTGTCATCGCGGCCGGCGCGATTGTCCGCCGCGCCTTGCCGGCGGGCAGCATCGCCGCCGGTTCACCGGCTCGCACGATCAGGGGCGGATCGGGTGCCCTGGCCATTTCCCGGGGCGAGGACGAGTGAGCAACGACCTGCGGAAACTCTGGCTCCAGCTGGAGCGCAAGGGCCGGGGCGACTTCCTGGCCGTTCGGGACGGATCAAGGTCCTGTCGTCAGTTGATGTCCATGATCGAGACCTGTTGCGGCATCTTCGACGGATACGGTCTGACGTCAGGAGACCGCGTACTGATCATTGTGAAGGACGACTTCACGGCCAGCGCCGGCTTTCTTGCAGCTTTGCTCGATGGTCTCGTGCCCGTGATGCTTTCCCCGGAAAGTCGCCTCACCCGCATCGAAGCCGTTGCCAGGTCCACCGAAGCCAGTCTGCTGATTTCCGACGACGCGGTGGACTGTGGTCATGACTGCCCCCGGCATGTTCTCGACGCCCCCTCCGGCAGTGGCGGGCAAGCCGGCACGATCAGGAAACTGTTGCGCCGCAAGGCGCCCGCGAGCCGGGTTCGAGCACCGCATTGTGCTGACCACGCGCCGGACCAGTTGGCCTATATCCTCTTCACGTCGGGCACCACGGACCGACCGAATGGCGTCCAGATCACCCATGGCAATCTGTTCAGCCATCTGGAGACCCTGTGTCGCCTTTTCGGATATGACACGCAGAGCCGCATCTTCAATGCCACGCCCCTGGCCCATACCGACGGGCTGGTTCAGGGCCCACTGCTCGCTGCCTGGAGTGGTGCGGCGCTGGTTCGTCCGGGCCCGTTCCAGATTTCCGATATGGAACCCTGGCTGAATTTCATCCGCTCCAGCGGCGCAACTCATCTGATCGGCAATCCCACGATGCTGACCCTGATCGAGCGCCTGGCAGAGCATCGGGACTATTTCGACTCAGCAGGATTCAGAGGCGTGATTTCCACCGGCGGAATCCTGCCAGAACCCGTCTGGAAAGCATTCGAAACCGGATTCGGCACAAACGTCTGGAACGTCTACGGGATGACCGAGACGGTCGCCAACGCCCTCTATGCCGGCAAGGGGGCAGCATTCGGTGCCTGGGGGTCGATCGGCCATCCCGTGGATTGCGAAGCGCGGCTGGGCAACGGCAATGGTCAACCGCTCGGGGATGCCGAGGCGGACGAAGGCGAGTTGCAGCTCAAGGGTCCCAATATCTGCGAGGGCTACTGGCGGAACCCTGAACGAACCCGCGAGACCCATCTGCAGGACGGATGGATGCGCACGGGAGATCTGGTTCGTCGGCGGGCGGACGGATCCTTCGATTTCCTGGGCCGTCTGAAGAGCGTCATCAATCAGGGTGGCATGACCATCCTGCCTGACGAAGTGGACGAAGCCTTGCTCCGTCATCCGGCGGTGCTGGAAGCTGCTACAGTCGGGCTGCCTGATCCGGAATTCGAGCAGATTGCGGTCTCCGCAGTCGTTCTGAACGTTCCGGTCAGCAAGGCCTCCCTGACCACGCATTGCCGTGGATACCTGGAACCGCTGAAGATGCCGAAGCGGATCATGCAGATCGAGACGATGCCTCGCACGCAGTCCGGAAAGGTCGACCGACAGGCTCTGGCTGCCTGCCTGACGAAACGGATTCAGGAACCGAAGATCGCCAACACCGGCAACAGTGGGATGGGCGAAAGGATCATCGAAATCGCCAGCAGTGTCTTCCATGTCGACAGGACGTCGCTGACCTACGCATCCTCACCCGACAGCATTGAAGGATGGGACAGCTTCACGCATCTCAACCTGATCCTGGCCGTCGAAGACGCCCTGGACGTCCGGATCGCGACCCCGCAGATCGCGGCGATCCGCGATATCGGCAGCCTGGTCAGGACTGTTGAGGAAGCCCAGCGGTGACGCCACGCATCTTCGCATCAGTATGGGCTGTCGTGCTCCTGCTGACAGTCGGGTCGATCATGATGATCTGGAACTGGCAGCCCGTTACGGAGGTGCACGCTCTGGAGGCCGAAACGCCGATCGTCGTGATCGGGTCGTCGCTCAGTGCTGCCGCCATACAGCAGGATCAGGTGCAGGAGGGATTGCTGGGCGACAACCGCCGTCATGTCGTCTGGTTTGTTCCGGCCATATCTGCTTCTGAAACGATGGCCCTGAGCCAGAAAGCCATCGATGAGGGTGCCAGGGTCATCCTGATTGAACTCAATGCCTTTGCCTATTCTGATCCGCCGCGTGTGAACCGTCCGGACTATCTGCCGGGCTGGGTTGCCGCGCTTGGTGACTGGTCCGACGCATTCACCGAGCATCTCCGCGAGGCGATCTCCGTGGCATTGGACGGCAACGGGACTTCCGTCGATTATCCCGCATTCCGGGGCAGCTGGGATGGCGTCGTGCGCTGGCAAAGGAACACGGCGCTCCGGTCTTCGGGCAATGAGCACAAGGAAGCCCTGGCCTCGCTGACAGAAGTCGCGGCAAGGCAGAATATCGATCTGGTCTTCTTCGAACCGCCCCGGCATCGGCAACGGCTGCAGGAAATCGCGCAGGAGCTGGGGATTCCCCTGCACCATTACCTCACGTCTTACGTGGTACCACCGGATGCCACTGCAATGCTGGCAGATGCCGCGTGGCCCGACGCGCTGTTTGCCGATGAAGTAGGACACCTGAACCTCTCTGGGCAAGCCAGGTTCATGGCGGAACTCCGACGATACTGGCGGCAAAGTGCCGACCAACGCTGAATTCATCGTACTGCTCGCAGGCGCGTTGCTGTGCGTGCTCAGCTATTGGGCATTGCCCGCTCGGCACGTCCAGTCGGCAATATCGGTACTGACCCTTGTCTGCCTGTGCATCCTTTCCGTGAGCAGTGCCATCTGGCTGCTGGCCGGCTCCCTCATCTCGATCTGGTCGATGCAACTGGGTGACCGGTCCGGTCGCAAGGGGGCCTTCTTCGGCCTGACCGTGTTTCTGCATGTTGCGGCGCTCGTCTGGTTGCGTGACCTTCCCGGATACCTCTGGATCGGAGCCGCCTATTTCACCCTGCGTCATGTCCATGTCCTGTCGGACTGGTGGATGGGGACTCTGACCCGGCCCGGCTTGACGGACTACATGCGGTACCAGTTGTTCCTGCCGGTACTGGCAGCCGGCCCGATCCATCGGTTCCAGAACTTCCAGCGCGAGCTCTCCCGTCGCCGGAAGAATGCCGCGGAACTCTTCACGGGCGCCGAGCGCGCGTTGTGGGGAGCGTTTCAGGCGGTTGTGATCGGAACCTGGCTGATGACCCGCATCGAGCGAGAGTGTCGCTCCCTGCTCGAGCCGCTCCCCGTGTTCCTGAGCGACTGGATTGTCGGAGCGATCGACTGGATCAGCCTCTATCTCACGTTCGCCGGGTTCAGTTCGCTGGCGATCGGGCTGTCGCTGATGACGGGGCTGAGGATCGAGGAGAACTTCAACGCCCCCTGGCGCGCCAGGAACCTGGTCGAGTTCTGGAATCGCTGGCACATGACACTGACCGGCTTTTGCCGCGACTACGTCTTCCGACCCGTATCCGCTGCAACCAGATCAGCCTATCCCGGAGTACTTGCGGCCATGCTGGCCATGGGTCTCTGGCACGAAACCTCATTGTACTGGCTCGGGTGGGGTCTGTGGCAGGGACTGGGTATCACCATCACCCAGCTTGCCTTCCGCATACCGACCGGTAATCTGCCGACAAGTCTGGTATCCGTGATCGGAATGGCCTTCGCCGCCCTTTGGCTCAGTGCCACACACCCGGTCCTGTCCCGCCTGGCAGAGTACATGTCCCCATGACACCCTGGTCCAGATCCATCGGTCGGCTAATGCCGCAATGGCTAGTCGCACCTGCCTTGGTGCTCATCTACTCTTTCATGCTGTTCGCGGTGATCGCCTTGCTCGGGTACTACGCAGGAGACCAGATCCTGTATTTCGACGTCGGGTCATCGCGCTGAGAACCTGATGACAGCTCTGATCCGCGCCGGCTCCGCGACCGCATCCTGAAACGCTGCAGCCCCGGCCCGGCACCGACGAAATGACTCGGCGACAGGTCCGGGGCTGCGGTCAGGCCTATTCCTTCGGTGCGGCGGGCTGGCCGGGTTCGGTCAGGGGGGAGCCGTCGAGGTTCAGCTCCTCGATCTTCGCGTCCTTGCGCAGGTCGGCGATGATGTTGCCGATCATCTCACCGGTCATTTCCTGCTCCAGTTCCTGACGCTTTTCCTCGAACGTCGGGCGCGGCTGGTCGCGGCGTTCCTCGACCTTGATCACGTGCCAGCCGAAGCGGGTCTGGACGGGCTCGGCGCTGATCTCCTGCTCCGCCATCTTATATGCGGCATCGGAGAACGGCTTCACCATCTTGTCCGCCGTGAAGAAGCCCAGGTCGCCACCGGTGGGTGCGGACGGTCCCTGTGACTTCGCCTTGGCGAGTTCGGCAAAGTCGGCACCGCCCTGCAGTTCGGCGATCACGGCCTTGGCCTCATCCTCGGTCTTCAGCAGGATGTGGCGGGCGCGGATCTCCTGGGTCGCGGGATTGTCGACCAGGAAGCGCGCGTAGGCGGCGCGCAGGGCCTCCTCCGTCACGTCCTTCTCCAGCTGACCGAGCAGCAGATATTCGCGCATCTTGTTCTGGCGAAACTCCTCGACCTCGGCTTCCAGTTTCTCGTTGCCCCGCAGGCCGGCAGCCTCCGCCGCATCAAGCAGCAGGGAGTGGTTGACGGCACGCTTCACCAGCATCGGGTAGAGCGTCGAGATCGGCACCTGCTGGTACTGCGGCGGCAGGTCCTGGATCATCGACATCACGGCCTCCAGCCGGATCTCCTCACCATTCACACGGGCCACGACCGGGTTCTGTTCCACCTTCTCGGCCTCGGTCGGTTCCGCAGCGGGCGTCGGCGCGGTCGTGGTCTGGGCGAGGGCGGCAGGCGCGGTGAGCGCCAGGCCGAGCACGAGGGCCAGACCATGACGGTGGTTGATCAGCATGAATGCGTTCCTTCTCGATGATCCGTACGGCGCTTCGCCGTCCGTTGGAGCGGGTTTCAGCCCTCTCACATAAAGATGCAGGCCCGCAGTCACAAGGCGATTGGATCACGATCCGGTGCACTGTCCGGTTACTGCAGGGGGCAGCGCACTTGCGCCGCGTTGACAGTGCCACGCGCCCCGCCTATGTCACCCGGGTAATTCCCGGTCCGCCGCACGCGCTGTCGCGACACATGCGCGGGGTCGTGCGGACACTCTCTCGCATGAGGATCCAGCGCATGATCGGCGCCCTGGCCCGAAAGATATTCGGAACCCCGAACGACCGTCTGGTGAAGACGTACCTGAAACGGGTGGAACCCATCAACGCGCTGGAGCCGCAGATCGCGGCCCTGAGCGACGATGAAATGCGCGCCCGGATCACGGAACTGAAGGCCGAGGTCGCAGCCGGCAAGACGCTGGATGCGGTCATGAACGAGACCTTCGCCATCGTGCGCGAAGCGGCGAAACGCACCCTGGGGCAACGCCACTACGACGTCCAGATGGTCGGCGGCATGGTGCTGCATGAAGGCAATATCGCCGAGATGAAGACCGGCGAGGGCAAGACGCTGGTGGCAACGCTGCCCGTCGTGCTGAACGCCCTGTCAGGCAAGGGCGTGCATGTCGTCACCGTCAACGACTACCTGGCCCAGCGCGACAGTGCCTGGATGGCGGAGATCTATCAGTTCCTGGGGCTGACCGTCGGCTGCATCGTGCATGGCATGTCCGATCTGGAACGCCGCGCCGCCTATCTGTGCGACGTCACCTATGCCACCAACAACGAGCTTGGCTTCGACTATCTGCGCGACAACATGAAGTTCACACGCGGCGAGATGGTGCATCGCCCGTTCAACTTCGCCATCGTCGACGAGGTCGACTCCATCCTGGTCGACGAGGCGCGGACGCCGCTGATCATCTCCGGCCCTGCCGAGGATTCCTCCGACCTCTACACGACCATCAATCCGCTGGTCGCCGAACTGTCGGATGAACATATCGAGGTCGACGAGAAGACCCGCAGCGCCTCCCTGACCGAAGAGGGCCAGGAGCATATGGAGGCCCGGCTGGCCGAGCTGGAAATGCTGCATGCCCCCAGCCTCTACGACATGGAGAACATCTCCATCGTCCACCACATCAATCAGGCCGTGCGGGCGCACAAGGTATTCCAGCGCGACACCGACTACATCGTGCGCAACGACAAGGTGATCATCATTGATGAGTTCACCGGGCGCATGATGGAGGGGCGGCGCTATTCGGAGGGGCTGCATCAGGCGCTGGAGGCCAAGGAAGGCGTCACCATCCAGCCCGAGAACCAGACCCTCGCCTCCATCACCTTCCAGAACTATTTCCGCATGTATCCGACCCTGTCGGGCATGACCGGCACGGCGGCAACCGAGGCCGAGGAGTTCCAGCAGATCTACAAGCTGGATGTGGTCGAGATCCCGACCAACGTGATGGTCCAGCGCGACGATCAGGACGACGAGGTCTATCGCACCGCCGCCGAGAAGACCGCCGCCATCGTCGATACGCTGGAGGACTGCCAGAAGCGGGGCCAGCCGGTGCTGGTCGGCACCGTCTCCATCGACAAGTCCGAACTGCTGTCGGAGGCGCTGAAGAAGCGCAACATCAGGCACAGCGTGCTGAACGCGCGCTATCACGAGCAGGAAGCGCAGATCATCTCCCAGGCCGGGCGTCTGGGCGCGGTAACCATCGCCACCAACATGGCCGGTCGCGGCACCGACATCCAGCTCGGCGGCAATCTCGACATGCGGCTGGAACAGGAACTGGCCGAACTGCGCGATGAATCGAAGCGCGAGGAACTGGCGAAACGCATCCGCGACGAGGTCGCTGAGGAACGCGCCAAGGTGAAGGCGGCGGGGGGCCTGTTCGTGCTCGGCACCGAACGCCACGAGAGCCGCCGCATCGACAACCAGTTGCGGGGCCGTTCCGGCCGTCAGGGCGATCCCGGCACGTCGCGGTTCTACCTCAGCCTTGACGATGACCTGATGCGCATCTTCGGGTCGGAGCGCATGGACAGCATGCTGCGTCGCCTGGGCCTGAAGGAGGGGGAGGCCATCGTCCACCCCTGGATCAACAAGGCCCTCGAGAAGGCGCAGCAGAAGGTGGAGGCGCGCAACTACGACATCCGCAAGAACCTGCTGCGCTTCGACGACGTGATGAACGACCAGCGCAAGGTGATCTACGAACAGCGCATCGAGCTGATGGAAACCGACGACGTGTCGGAGACCGTGGTCGACATGCGCCGCGAAACCGTGGACGTCATCGTCAGCCGCCACATTCCCGCCAACGCCTACCCCGAGCAGTGGGACTCGGAGGGGATGGAGGAAGAGGTGAAACGCGTTCTGGCGCTCGACCTGCCGATCCGGGAATGGGCGGCGGAGGAAGGCATTGCCGACGAAGGCATTCGCGATCGCCTGAACGATGCCCTGGACCGCCACATGGCGGAAAAGGCCGCGCGCTATACCCCGGACGTGATGCGGATGGTGGAGAAGAGCCTGGTGCTCCAGATTCTCGACCAGACGTGGAAGGAGCATCTGCAGCAGCTCGATTTCCTGCGCCAGGGTATCGGCCTGCGCGCCTACGCCCAGCGCGACCCGCTGAACGAGTACAAGTCGGAAGCCTTCGAGATGTTCGAGGCGATGCTGAACCGGATGCGGGAGACCGTGACCGGCGCGCTGGCCAATCTGGAACTGCGCATGCAGGACCCGGAAGCCGCCATCGCCCCGCCCAGCGGCCCCGACCCCGACGCCCTGCAGGAAGTGCACGAGGACGCCTCTGCCCTGGGTGGTGCCGAGCCTGCCGCCCCTGCTGCACCCGCGGGCCCGCAACCGGTCGCCAACCGCCGCGCCAACGGCCTGGACAAGGACGACCCCTCCACCTGGGGCCGCGTCGGCCGCAACGCCCCCTGCCCCTGCGGCTCCGGCAAGAAGTACAAGCACTGCCACGGGGTTGCGAAGTAGCAACTTCCGCCGGGCGATGGTCTCATGGCATCGACTGCGGCCATTCCGCAGACGAAGCCGCGATTCTGCATGCGATCTGACGCCTCTCTCCTAAGTGCCCGGCGCAATCGGCCATAGCCTCCCTGTCACAACCGGACAGGAGGACAGGCACATGGCCCATGCGGCAACCACGCAAAGTCTCACCGAGGTATTCGAGGACTGGACCAGGGCGCTCAACGGCGATCTGGACAGGTTCTGGTCCTATTTCGACGCTGAGTCGGAGACGCTGGACGAAGACTATCCCTGGCGCATGACCAAGGACGAGATCATCGATCACATCGACTTCCATGCTGCCGGCGGCGGCCAGGGCCTCTGGGAGTTCTTCCAGTGGGTCCCGCGGGAGGTGAACGTGAAGGTCTTCGGCACCACCGGGCATGTCAGCGGCTTCTCCACCTTCCGCGGCAAGCCGCGCGACTGTGGCTTTCGCCAGCGTTTCATGGGCTTCACCCTGACCTGGTACCTGTCCGATGACGGCTGGAAGCTGGTCTGCTGGCACCAGAGCGTACTGCTGGGCCGGATCGTCGGCGCCTCCCCCAGCTAGGAACGCTGGCCATCCAGAGCACTGAATTTCACGACCGAGCCTGAGACACGGAGCAGGGACCATGTCGGATATCGAAGAGATCATCCAGTTGAAGAACCGCTACTGGCACTACAACGATACCGGTTTGCTGGGCGACAGGATCGCGGAACTGTTCACGGAAGACGGCATCTGGACGAACGCGGAACTGGGTCACTACGAGGGGCGGGAGGCAATCCGGGACTTCTTCAACGGTGCTTCGGAAGCCCTGCCCTTCTGCGCCCACCTCGGCATGAATCCGGTGATCGAGGTGGACGGCGCAACAGCCACCGGCATATGGCGCGCGATCCTGCTTGGCACTTTCGTGGAAGAGGGCAGACAGGTCAGCCGTCATATCCTGATCGATTACCGGGATGACTATGCACGCCAGGGCGGACGCTGGCTGATCCGCAAGCTCGACATCCTCTTCAACTTCAACATCCCCTTCGGCGAGGGCTGGGCCGGGCAGACGGTGATCCGGCGGTAGACCGGCCGGACACAGAGACGGCTTCAGACCGTACCGCCGCGCTGACCGGCTCTCACGGGAGATGGCGCTGGCGATAGGCGCTCGGCGACAGTCCCGACTCCGCGCGAAAGACCCGGCTGAAATAGCCCGCATCAAGGAAGCCGACATCGAACCCGATGGCTGCGACGGACTGGCTCGCCCTGGTCGGGTCCGAGAGATAGGCGCGTGCCTGCTCCAGCCGTCGCTGACGGATCAGGTCGGAGAGGGTTTCGCCGCGCTCGGCCAGCAGTTTCTGGATGTACCGCAGCGAAAGTCCCAGATCGTCGACGAACTGGCCAGACGACAGCTGCGGGTCCGTGAACCGTCGCTCGATGGCATTGAAGATACGGCTGCGATGCGCCGCGCGGACGGAGTTGTCCCCGCTGAGGTGTGCCGTCTCCGGCGCATCCAGCGACAGTGCCAGCAGGTCGATCAGGTTATGCGCCATCCGCCCGGCTGACGCCGCGTCGAGATCGGCGGCATTGCTGGCAAAGGAGCGCGCCATGTCCACGAACATGCGCACTGCCGGGAAGCGACCGGAAAAATGCTGCCCCAGCAGATCGTCGATCATCGGAATGCGTTGCCGCAACTGATCCCCCTCGATCCGCAGGGAGATCAGACGGTTCTCCGTCGGCTGTTCGTAGGTATAGGTCTGATAGGTCGAGATCACGGAGAAGTCTCCGGGCGACAGTTCGGCAGCGGCATCGTTCCGCTGGGTCACGGCCAGCATCTCGTCGTGCGGAATTGGCAGGAAATAGTAATCACTGCCCGATCGGGCCGTATGCGTACGGCGTCTGGTACAGAGCATCGGGTCACAGTGAACACTTGCAACCCGGATACGTCCCACGTCGAAGATGCCAAGGCGACCGTAGCGAAAGTCGGAGCCCAGACTCTTCAGGTCCAGGGGGTAATAGGTGTCGTTGATGGTATCCGCCCAGGCACCGACCCGCTTGTGGTCCGGTTGCCCGCTCACTTCAAACCAGGAACGGGGGGATGATGCTTCAACTCGCAAGATCGGGGGCCTCCCCAGTCACCGCAACGGAAAGACGAAATGGTGACAGTATCCCCATGGTGACGCAATGCGGCCGCAGGAACCTTCAGCCGAACCCGAATGACCGGCGCGATTCTGCATGGTTTGGGACGCGAATGTCCCATTGGCGCACCTGGGTGAACTGTGCCGCGCGCTTCCGGCCTTCATTTTCCCTGCAGGCATTCTAGGTTATCGGGAACGTCCAACGCGGGGAGAGCATTGCCATGGCCGGACCATTGAGCGGATTTCGCATTCTTGATCTGAGTGCGGTGATCTCCGGGCCGTTCGGGACCATGATCCTGGCGGACCAGGGGGCCGACGTGATCAAGGTGGAGCCGATGGGCGGGGACTTCACGCGCTCAGCGGGCAACCGCATGAACGGCATGTCTGCCAGCTTCCTGAACAACAACCGCAACAAGCGCTCCATCGCCGTGGACCTGAAGGCACCGGGCGGTGTCGATCTGATCAGGCGCCTGGCGCAGGACTGCGACGTCTTCGTGCAGAACTTCCGCCCCGGCGTCGTCGAGCGCCTCGGGCTGGGGGAAGACTCGATCCGCGCGGTGCGCCCCGACATCGTCTATGTCTCGCTGAGTGGCTTCGGGGAGAAGGGACCGTTCGCAGGCAAGCCGGTCTATGATCCGATCGTGCAGGCGCTGTCCGGTCTCGCGTCCGTACAGGGCGGCTCCGACGAGCAGCGCCCGCGCCTGCTGCGCACCATCCTGCCCGACAAGCTGACCGCCATCACCGCGTCGCAGGCCATCACCGCCGCCCTGCTGGCGCGGGAGCGTACCGGGGAGGGTCAGCACGTGCGCCTGTCGATGCTGGACGCCGTGGTCGCCTTTCTCTGGTCATCGGACATGGGCGGGCAGACCTATGTCGGCCATGACGTCAGCCAGCAGCGCGCCGCCAGCTTCATCGACCTGATCTACGAGACGAAGGACGGGCACATGAGTGTCGCGGTCATGACCAATCCGCAGTGGAAGGCGCTGGCGGAGGTCACGGGCCATCCCGAATGGCTGGACGATCCGCGCTTCGCCACGACGGAACTGCGTGACCTGAACATCAACGACCGGCTGGAACTGATCCAGTCGGTACTGGTGGAGCGCACGACGGATGAATGGATGGCCGTGCTGGAGCCCGCCGGTGTGCCCTGCGCGCCGGTGCTTCACCGCAAGGACATGATCCACCATCCGCAGGTGCAGGCCAGCGGTATCGTGACGGAGAATGACCACCCGGTGGCCGGCAGGCTGCGCCAGGCCCGCAATGCCGCCCGCTTCAGCGGGACCACGCCGGAGCACCGCTTCGGCGCGCCGCAACTGGGCGAGCACACGGACGAGATCCTGCGCGAGGCCGGTTTCAGCGATGCGGAGATTTCGGACATGCGGGCGCAGGGCACGGTGACCTCCGCCGCGCCGGTCGCCAGCGAAACCGGCGCCGACTGAAGATCCGCGCCGGGGCCGGGTGCCAGCGGTCCAGCCCCAGTGCCATCAGTGTCGCGTGGTCATAGTAGCTCATGGTCAGGCCTCCTTCGCCTGACCTGAAGCTAGTGATCGCTGCTGACAGACCCTTGTCAGGGGTGGTCGCTATGCTGTCAGCAGTTCAATGACGGAGAGCCAGATGAAACGATCCAACCGCATGTTCGAGGTGATCCAGATCCTGCGGGCCACCCCGTGCCCGCTGACTGCTGCGACACTGTCGGAGCGGCTGGAGGTTTCGGTGCGCACGATCTATCGCGACATCGCTGCCCTGCAGGCCATGGGCACGCCGATCGAGGGCGAACCGGGCGTCGGCTACATGATGCGGCGCGGCTATGACCTGCCACCGCTGAATTTCGACCAGGAGGAGGTGGAGGCCCTGCGTGTCGGCCTCGCCATGCTGTCACGCACCGGCGACCGGGCCCTGCAACGCGCCGCCGACCGGATCTGCGCCAAGATCGACGCCCTGCATTCGCCGCTGGACTGGCTGCAGGTCTCGCCCTGGGGCGCGCCACTGGATGATCCGGGACAGGGCTGTGTCTCCAAGGCCGTGCTGCGGGAGGCGGTGCGCAGCGAACGGAAACTGCGCCTGCTCTACGCCAATGCTGGGGGCACCCGCACCACCCGCACGGTGCTGCCGCTGGCCCTGACCTATCACGTGGACTGCGTGGTGCTGGCCGCATGGTGCGAGATGCGCGGTGCCTTCCGCCACTTCCGGACCGACCGGATGTGGGATGCGAAGATGCTGGCGGACACCTTCACCTGTCAGGGCATGGCGCTGCGCAGTCTCTGGCGCCAGCAGGACCGGTCGGAACTGGACGCGCGCATGTATCGGCCGGTGGGCACCAGCGGGGGTGCCGCGACTACCGCTCCCTGAACGCCTCGTCCGCCGTGCCGATGACCCGGTCGGTGAGGTAGGAAAGGACGGAGCGGGAACCGGCCTTCAGTTCGGCATCCACCTGCATGCCGGGGCGGACCTGATTGCGGCCCGGCACGTCACCCAGGTAGTTCCGGTCGGTACGAATCTCGACGACATAGAAGATCGCACCGCTCTGTTCATCCGTATTGGCGTCACGGGCGACCCGTTCGACCGTACCGTTCAGCGCGCCATACTTGATGAAATCATAGGCGCGGACCTTGATGTTCGCCTGCTGACCGGTCTCGACACTGGAAATGTCGCTGTTGGCAACCCGCGCCTCGATCACCAGATTGTCGGACTGCGGCACCACGGACATCAGCGGCTCGTTCGGGCGCACGGCCTGTCCGGTATTGTTCACCGCCAGATTCTGCACATAGCCATCGACCGGGCTGCGCACGATGGTCCGGTCCAGTCGCGCCGTCGCCTGCTCCAGATTGCGCGCCGTGCGATCCCGCGCACCCCGGGTTTCCGCCAGTTGCGTCAGCACATCGCTGCGGGACTCATCATCGATCTCGCGCCGCCGGGACTTGGAGGCCGACAGGGCCGACAGGGCGGAATCGAGGGACTGACGGGTTTCCTGCAACTGGCCCTCCGTCTCCGCGAGCTGGCGCTGCACGGACTGGAACCGCAGGAACGGGAAGTGTCCCTTGTCGGTCAGGGTACGCAGGGACCGTACCTGTTCGGCCAGCACGTCGCGGCTCTCGCTCAGCGTATTGATGCGAACACGAAAGGAATTGATGTCGGACTGCGCCTGTTCGATCTCCCGCTCCGCCGATTCACGGCGCGATTCCAGGGAGTCACGCCGCGCCTCCAGCAGGCGGGTATGCGTTGCCACAAGATCCGGACGCTCACGCGCGACAATGTCGGGAAAGCGGATCACGGCGTCATCACCGGCCTCCGCCTCCAGCCGGGCAAGCTCGGCCTCCAGCGTCTGCAGGTCACCGCGCAACCGACGGACCTCGCCATTGATGATCTCGCTGTCGAGACGCAGCAGCGGGTCCCCCTGCCGCACCAGATCGCCGTCCCGCACCATGATCTCGGCGACCGAGCCGCCCTCCGGGTGATTGACCAGCTTCACGCGACCGCCGGGCCGCACCTGACCCTGTGCGACCACTGCCTGATCGACCTCTGCGATGGCCGCCCAGGCAAGGATGACAATGAAGAAGCCGCAGATAATCAGGACAAGCAGGGAGGCAAGCGGTGAATGCCGGGCCTCGCTGATGGCCTGTGCTTCAGGCAGGAAATCGGAATATTGCGCGCCCCGCTGCCGGGTACGCCCGCCATCGGTGTCATTCCTGCTCATGCCTTGGCGTCCGCCGAACCGGCTCCGTTCCGTGCCTCACCTGACCCCGGTCGCGGCCGGTCGCCGGGACGCATCGCGGCGTCACGCATCCGGGTCCGCGCGAAGGCAATGACCTCCTCCGGCGAGCCCACACGCTCGATATGCCCGTCGATCAGCAGGGCGACCCTGTCCGCGATCACCATCGGTGCCATACGGTGGGAGATCATGATGATCGTCCGACCGCGTTTCGCGCGCTTCAGGGCGCGGATCAGCCGTTCCTCCGTACCCGGATCAAGCGCGCTGGTCGCCTCGTCGAAGATCAGGATCTTCGGGTTGCGGATCAGCGCCCGCGCGACTGCCAGCAACTGCTTCTGCCCTGACGACAGACCGCCGCCCCGTTCGCTCAGCACCGTGTCATAGCCCTTGGGCAGGCGCTGGATGAACTCATGCGCGCCGACGAAGCGGGCAACCGATTCCACCCGCGCCGGGTCCTTGTCGTCGATACCCATGGCGATGTTCTCGCGCACCGTACCGGCGAACAGCTGCACGTCCTGCGGCACCACACCCACCTGCCGCCGCAGGGTGGCGGGCGAGATATGGGCGATGTCGGTGTCATCCACCAGAACACGCCCGTTGTCCGGCAGATAGAGCCCCTGGATCAGCTTCGACAGCGTGGTCTTGCCCTGCCCCGACGGCCCGATGATGCCGAACACCTGTCCGGCCTCCACCGTCAGGTTGATGTCGTAGAGTACCGGCGGCAGGTCGTCGGCGTAGCGGAAGGCAATGTTCTCGAACGTCACCTTGCCGTCGAACGTCGTGCCGGGGCTGAGTTCGCCCGGCTCCGACTCCGGCGGTTCCTGCATCAGGTCATCGATGCGCGCGAAGGCCGTCCGCACTTCCTGCACCTGATGCCAGGCCCCCACGACCTGCCGCATCGGTGCGACAGCCCGGGTGGCAAGAATGTTGGTGGCGATCAGCGCACCGATCGACATCTCGTTTTCCATGATCAGCATGGCACCGACGACGATGACGATCAGACTCAGGATCTGCTGCAGGTTCTGGCCCAGCGCCGACAGCACACCCGACAGCGTGCTGGAGCGATAGCCGGTCCAGGCAGACAGGCCGAGGCGGTGGTCCCAGCGCCGCTCGATCTCCGCTTCCAGACCCAGCGCCTTCACGGTCAGCGCATTGGCCATGGTCTCGTGCAGGGCGGAGGACTTCGCGGCCTGACCGATGAAGTTCTGCTCCGTCAGCTTCTTCTGCCGACCGTGTGAAACGACCGACAACAGGATGAAGATGGGAATCGAGACCAGCACGATCATGGCGATCAGCGGTTCAATCATCAGCAGTGCGAACAGGAAGACGAAGACAAACAGCAGGTCGGCGCAGACCAGCGGCATCTGGCCGGTGAAGAAGGCGCGGATGGAATCGAGCTGCCGCATCCGCTCCGAGATCACGCCGCTCGCCGTGGTCTCGAAATGACGATAGGGCAGCCGCAGCAGGTGATGCACCAGCTCGCCGCCGATCAGCGATTCGACCCGGGCACCCGTGTGACTGGAAATGTAGACCCGGACGATGCGCAGGATCAGATCGAAGGCGTAGATCACCACCATGCCGATGGCCAGCGCCATCAGGGTCGACTGCGCGCCGCCACCCGTACCCACGACCTTGTTGAACACGGTCATGATGAACAGCGGGGCCGCCAGCGCGAAGATGTTGATCATCAGCGACGCAGCCGCGAGTTCCAGCAGGACACCGCGCATCTTCCGCACGATGCTGGACCGCCAGTCCCGCGTGCCCTTGGTCGCCGCCTCCGGCGCCTTCAGCACGATGGCGAGATTGCCGAGCGGCTGGATCTGTTCCGCGGTCAGTATCTCGGTCTCATCGCGGATCGGATCATAGACCGCGAACCGCGTCCCTTCCTTGCGGACAATGGAACGCGCCTCGGTCGGCGAGTCCTTCGGCAGCAGGATGAACGGCGGTTTCAGATTCTCCAGCGTCTTGCGGTTGAAGCTGCGTTCCGTCACCGGGAACCCCAGCCGCTCCGCCGCCAGCCGGAAGCCGTCGAGGGTCATGGGGGATCCGGCACCGGGGGCCGCGGCCTGAATGTCGGGCGCACCGATGGGGCGACCGACTTCCCGCGTGGTGCGGATCAGCAGCCGACGCAAGACATCGACACGCAGCCCGGATGGTCCTTCGGCCTGCGCGGACGGCTGCCCGGCCTTGTCCGTCGGGGCAGCCGGCTTCTTCCTCGCGGCCCCCTGCGGTGCCTCCTCTGGCTGCGGCCTGGCGGGCGCATCGTCAGGTGCCTTCGTGGCGCTGGGACGACGCCATTCCTCGGCGGCGAGGTCGGAAATGACAGCGCTCTGGCGGTTGGTCGCGGCTTCCTTCGCCTGCGCCGCCGCCGGTCGTCCGGGCCTCGGCGCAGGCCTGTCGGCACCTATGCGGGACCAGCCGTCGCTAATCGGCGTCACCACACCCGGCCCCTTCCGGGGTTGCGGTCGCGACCAGCCACCCTCGTCGTCCTGTCCGTGCCCGTTGCTGTCCGACGGATCAGCCATTCAGCGTTCCTGCCAGTTCCAATTGATCATCGACGCGCGACTCCTAGCATCACTTGCCCTGGACCACGTCCTGCTTTCGCGTCAGCAGCCTGGGCGGACGCCGCTTTTCCGCGACGCTGAACAGGCTGAAGGTGCGTCCGACATAGTTCGTCACGCTGTTCAGCCCCTTCATGTAGTCCACCAGCCGCTGATCCTTCACGGCCTCCACCATCCGCACCGGACGGCGGGGGTCATCTGTCTCGAAACGCATGTAGAACCATGGCTCACCGCGCCTCAGCACCAGATCCTTCGACATGTCATGCCACTCGAACGCCCACATCATCGGCCGCGGCCAGATGTGGATCGGCAGACGGCCACCGATCATCAGGCCCGGCCAGTGCCGTCCGGTATAGCTGTTGAACGGCGGCATCTGGTTCATCCAGCAGACATCGTCGGCCACGAAGATATAGGGGGTGATGAACTGGATCACGGGCCGGTCGGGATGTCGCCATTCCTTGCGCGGCATCACGGCCACCATCTGCCCCAGATGCTTGGACCGGATCTGGCTGCGATCCCCCAGCGCGTTGATCAGCTGCGGCTTGCCCTGCTCGTCCAGCCTGATGCGCAGTTGCACGTCGATCGGTGCCACGACTTCGAACAGCCGCGCCTCGTAGTCGATCACCGCCGGGCAATAGGTCACCGACTTGGCGTGCGACGTCGTGGCGGCCTGGCGCTGCTGTGCGCGCGGGGCCTCCCAGATGAAACCGGCCTTTTCGGCATCGATGATGTAGCCGACATCGACCACCCGCCGCTCGGGCGGGCGCTGTCCCGGCGGGGCTGTGGGCTCCTCGGCTTTCAGATATTCGAACATGTGCCTCTCGTTTCGCTTCCCCTGCACCAAGCAAGAAACGTTCCCCGGATTCGGTGTGCGGACATTCCGATTCTGCGCGTCCACGGGTGGAGTGTCCAGCAGGCACACCTGCGCCTCTTTGCCGTTATCGCCCGGGCACGCCGGAATGGGGACGGATCAGGCCTGCAATCCGCCGTGCATCGCGCTGCAGGGCAACCGACGGTGCCGCCGCAAGCAGCCACTGCCGCGCCAGGCGCTCCCCGGTTCCGGGAACCCCTGACGGGGGAAACATGGTGCAGTGATCACGCACGACCCGTTCGAACAGCCGACCACCCACACGATCCACCGGCAGGTCGCGCGCAGCCCGTGAAACATCGGCACCCAGCCGTCCCAACAAGGCGACAAAGACCGAGAGCGGGCGCAGCATCCGCCCCTTGCGCGCGCGCTCCGCGATCTCCGGCCAGTCGATCCGGTCATCACGCTGAAACATCAGCAGGCCGTCGATCACGGTCTTTGCCGCGTCCGCCGTGAACAGGTCCCGTGCTGCGTGGCTGGCGGCCAGCATGAATGCATGTGTCGCCGACGGGATGCCCAGCCCCTCCGCGGTCTGCGCCGCCGCCAGCATGTCCGCCGTCGGCAGCGCCTTATCGAAGGGAGCCGCATCACCCGCCACATGCAGGTCGATATTGACCGCGCCATCGGGGGACAGCAGGGGCTGGAAACTGGCGTCGCTGACAAAGCCCCAGCGGCTGCGCGTCGGCGCGTCCGCAAACGCAAATCCGTGGGTTTCCAGCAGCCCGATCACGGCGCCAAGGTCTTCGCGGCGCACCAGCAGGTCCGCGTCGGAGATCCCGCGATCCTGCGGCGCGGCGTAGAGCCAGGCGCCGCTGGCCAGTCCCTTGATGGCCAGAACAGGCAATCCGGCGTCGGCAATCGCCCCGTACCATCGCCGACCGGCCGTATGCCTGAACCTGTTCAGCAATCGTGATTGCCGGACTGTTTCATCCGGCAGGTTCGCGCCCGGCAACACGGCCGCAACGGTCGCCGCGGTGACCCTGTCCGCCAATGCTGTCACCAGAACCCGATCAGGGTCTGAAACATCACCGGTCTGCGGCATGTCCCCGGCAATCCTGCGCCAGATTTCCAGGCCGTCTTCCACGCCGCGAGTCGCATCAGGTTCGGACATGTTGCCGGTCATCTGTCTCAAATCGGGACCAAAACAGGGAAAGAACATGTGTCGCCGGTCACGACAGTGCTTCTGACCGGCCCGCACAGCCTGTTGATGAAACGTTGGTATATAGTCATGTATGATCAACGATCAGATGCAAGGGCGGATTTGCCGTCTCTTGCGCGGTTCTTGCATGTCAGGCGGTGTCATGAGGAAAACAGTCCAATTCTGCACCGCCTCCATCCTGGCACTGATGCTGGGCACGGGGGCGTTCGCCCAGTCGTCGACTGATGGCTCACGCGCGGAGGCCCTGGCCGGGGCCATCGCCGGTAGCGAGGACGGCCAGCGGGCCATCGAACGCTATCTGGACAGCGGCGGACTGCCGGAGGCTGCGGCGCAGCGTGCCGTGGCACTGATCCGGGAACTGCAGCGCAGTGACCTTGTGGCCGATCCGATCGTGCTGGCAGCCGCCGCCGACCGTGTTTCATCCGCCGCCAGCAGGTCCTTCATTTCCGCACGCATCTTCAAGGCGAAGGTGACCACTTCCTTCGAGCTTGGGGAGGGTCGCTACGGTTTCGACTTCGGCCCCCCCGATGCGAAGGTGACCAAGGGCTTCACCAAGGTGACCGCCCGCAGTGATTTCGTGAAGGGTCCGAAGCCTGCCGCCATGCGCCGCCCGGAGGGTGATGCGCTGCTGCGTGACGGTATCCGCAACCTGCGTGTCGTGCGTCTGCCCGTGCCTTCGGGCAAGTATCGCGTCTTCCTGATGACCGACGACATTGGTGTGCCGGAGGCCGTGACCAGCCCGTTCGGCGAGGCCATGAAGGTGAATGGACAGCGCGTGCGTGTGGCCGCCTCGACCCCCGAGACCTGGGCCGCCGAAACCTATCTTGCTGAACCCGGTGCCTATCTGCAGGACAGCGAACAGGCCGATGCGGTATCCCGGCGCGGCAATGCCCGCGGTGCCAGCTCCGGCGGTGTCGTGATGATGAATGCCGTGGTCGAGAACAATGAACTGGTGATCACCTTCGACGGGCGGGAGGGGCTCGAGACCTACCTGACCGGCGTGATCATCGAGCCGGAGGCCATGGAGGAGAGCATCTTCGCCCCCTCTGCCGAGGCCCGGCGGGTTCTGTTCACCGGGCAGGATCAGCTGCTGGAGGCGGAGAACCAGGTCAACCAGGCCGTGGCGCAGCTGCTGAACGACGTTGCCACGACCGCCAGACCGCAGGAACTGGCCGCGTTGCTGGACCAGCCGGAACCAGTTGTGGAACCGGCACTGGATGTCAGTCCAAACTAGAGACTGAACGAATCGGTTCGGCAGGGCAGGTATTTGGGTCGTGAGGCAGGGGAAGACAGGGATTCGCGCCGTTGCGTCGGCCACTGCGACAATCGCGCTGGCCCTTGCCGTGCTTCATGGCGCCACATCACCTGTCGCGGCGCAGGGCGCAACGGATACGGCGACCGAAGGTCAGGTGCGCCAGCAGATCATCCAGAACCCCATCATCCCCGCGATCTCTGACCCTGAGCCGAAGTTCACGACGGCCAAGCAGGATGCCATCCTCTCCCGACCCCGTCCCGAATACGACGAGATCGGGCTGGAGGCCGGCGGCCTGTTCTTCGATATCGAACATCTGGGCCGGGGTCAGCCGCTGGAAAGCTTCCTGCTGTTTCCCCAGGTCGATGTTGGCCTGACCTTCGACGACAACATCTTCGCGACCCAGAACGGCCGGGTGGCTGACTTCATCGGCTCCATCAAGCCGTCCCTCTCGCTCCGCTCCAACTGGGACAATCACGAGATCTTCGCGGAGGCGCATGGGCGTTTCACGCGCAACCTTTCCAACAGTCGGGAGAGTGTGCGTGAACATGGTTTTTCCACCGGCGGCAAGCTGGAGATTTCCGAGTTCGAGTTCATCCGCGCCTCTCTCGGCTTCGACCGCAAGACCACGGTTCGCGGCGATGTGCGTGAGGATGTTGGCGGCAATGAGCCCGGCGTCTTCTATCAGACTGGCCTGAACGCGACCTGGCAGTACCAGCGTGACAAGTTTCTCTGGCGCGCCAGGGGCGGCGTCACCCACAAGAACTTCGTCGATGTTCCGGCCGGTGTCGGCGAGATCGAGACGGACCAGAACGACCGTATCGAGTATGATGCCTCGGTCCGGCTGGGCTGGGAAGAATGGGAAGGCACCACCCTTTTCGTGCAGCCCGATGTCGGCTTCACCCGTTTCATCCAGAAGGTCGACAATACGGGTGTCGAACGCAACTTCGGCCGCTACGGCATCCTCGCCGGTTTCACCTATGACCTGACCGCCGTCACCTTTCTGGAAGGGGCGCTGGGCTTCGGGCTGGCCACGTTCGCCGACCCCAACAGCGATGATTTCTTCTTTGTCGATGCCAGCCTCGACTTTGTCTGGAACCCGCACGACAGCTGGACATTCAAGGCCGGATTCGAGCGCGACGTAACCGCGACCAACGCCGTGACCAACGTCAATGGTGTCAATGTTTCCGACGTGGCAACGATCTCGAACGAACTGAGCCTCGCCGCGCAGCTGGAAGTGACCTACGAGTTGCTGGCGGCAAATGAACTGGGCTTCCGCCGTTCGGAAACCGTTGCCGGCAACACCATCGACAATGTGCTGGCGAATGAGCTTTCGCTGCTCTGGCTGATGAACGAGAACATGCGGATGCGTGGCTTCTGGCAATTCACGCTGTTCAGTTCCAACGACGCCAATCGGGAATTCCTGCGCAACAGGCTTGGTGTGGTCCTGACCTTGCATTATTGAGGTTAACCAACCGCAACACAGCGGTTTTCCGTCGCCCAGAAGTGCAAAATCATAGCGGACACCAGGTATGAGACAGAATTCCATTCGACGTCTTGCAATCGGCATCATGGCCCTCGCAGCCGTCGCTGTCGTGACGCAGGGCTGTTCGGAACGCCGCTATGAACGCGTCACAAGCAGGGTGAGCGCCCCTGCGCCGGTGGTGCAGCAGGTGCAGCCGACGATTGTCGCGCCTGTCACACCTGCCGCCGAAGCCGTGCCGCCGGCACCTGACAATCGCCTGGTCCTGCAGAGCGAGCCGCAGGCCGTCGCACCTGCCGAGCAGAGCGTGCGCATTGTGCCGTCACAGAACCAGGGCGTCGTGATCCGGCCCACCGCCGTCGGACCGGCGGCCCTGGACGAGAACAAGCCGCCCATCAGTGTCGACGAACTGCCCAGCGATGTACCGCAGAAGCTGGAACAGTACCGCCTCGGCCCCGGCGACCGCATCCAGATCAAGGTCTTTGGCCAGGACGACATCTCGGGTGAGTTCGAGATCAGTGCGGCGGGCGAACTCTCGGTGCCTCTGATCGGACAGATCACGGCGGAGAACCTGACCCTCGGTGAACTCTCGGAAGTGCTGACCGTGGCGCTGGACACAAACTTCATCGTCGACCCGAAGGTCTCGATCGAGGTCACCAACTACCGCCCGTTCTTCATTCTGGGCCAGGTCGGCAAGCCCGGCTCCTACAAGTATCAGCCCGGTCTGAACGCCCGCATGGCCATCGCCATCGGCGGTGGCTATACCCGCCGCGCGCGGGAGGAGCCGATCACCATATTCCGCACCAACTCCGCGGGTGAACTGATCCGGTTCCGCGTTGACCAGAACGCCATCATCCTGCCCGGCGACACGGTCGAGGTGCACCGCCGCCTGTTCTGACGATTGGCCGCAGGCAAACCGGTCGACGCAGGGTTCCGAACTCCCCTTCCTCCTCGACGCGGGAAGGCCGGGATGGGGGTGAATCGGCGCAGCCGAGCAGCCGTGACCTCGCCATAGTTCAGGACCTGAAACAGGTTCCCGTTCAGCCGCGCCGCGCCCATTCGATCATGCGGGCAAAGAATTCCTCCGCCGCCGCAATCTGTTCCAGACCGACGAACTCGTCAGGCTTGTGGGCGTGGCCGATATCCCCCGGACCACAGACCACCGTCGGCACGCCGGCCCCCTGATAGTGGCCTGCCTCCGTCCCGAAGCTGACCTTCTGCGAGGCATTGGCCTGGGCGAAGGCCTTGGTCAGTGTCGTCGCCTCGGCATCTTCCGCGGTTTCCAGCCCTTCGAACCAGGAAATCTGCTCGAACGAGATACCGGTGCCCGGCTGGATCGCCTGCATCTCCTGCGTCAGCTTCGCCGCCTGCGCCTCGATCCGCCCGAAGATCTCCTGCGTGTCATCGGCAGGCAGGTTGCGGAACTCGAAATCGAAATGGCAGTCCTTCGGCACGATGTTCAGGGCCGTGCCGCCATGCACGACGCCGACATGGATCGAGGTATAGGGCGGATCGAAAGCCTCGTCGTAGGGACCATGGTCGCGCTTCTCCCGCGAGATCGCGCGGATCGCGGTGATCAGTTCGGCCGCGTACTCCACTGCATTGACCCCCTGATGCGTCAGGGAGGAATGGCATTCGAAGCCCTTGACCCGGGCGCGATAGCTCACCTTGCCCTTGTGGCCGGTGACGACGCCCATCATCGTCGGCTCGCCCACCACGCAGAGGCGGGGCTTCGGGTCCAGCCCGCGCAGCATCTCCGCCAGTTGCCGGCCGCCGAGACAGCCGACTTCCTCATCGTAGGAGATCGCCAGGTTCACCGGCACCTTCAGGTCCTGCGCCAGGAAGTCGTCAACATGGCTGAGGCAGATGGCGATGAAACCCTTCATGTCCGCCGTACCGCGCCCGAACAGCTTGCCGTCCCTCTCCACCATCGCGAAGGGGTCCGTGGACCAGTCCTGCCCGTCAACCGGCACCACATCGGAGTGGCCCGAAAGCATGATGCCCGGCACATCCTTCGGCCCGATGGTGGCCCAGAGGTTGGCCTTTTCCCCGCTCTCGTCGTGCAGCAACTGGCATTCGACGCCGCGCTGCGCCAGAAAATCGACGACCCAGTCGATCAGTTCCAGGTTGGAATAGCGGCTGGTGGTATCGAACGCGATCAGCCGGTCCAGTATCTCGAGGGTGCTCTTGCGTGGTGTTTTCATGGTTCACGCATGTACCATCCCCGGCGATGGGCAGCAATCAGCCGCGCGTGCGGGGGAGAGCGAAAACATGTGCGGACGCTACAGCCTGACCTCCCCGCTGGAGGCAATGCGCCAGACCTTCGGGATCCAGGGGCTGCCGAACCTGCCCGCCCGCTACAACATCGCACCGACCCAGACAGCCCCCGTGATCCGCCGTCACCCGGACGGACGCCTGCTGCTGCACGAGATCCAGTGGGGTCTCATCCCCTCCTGGGCGAAGGACGGCAGCGGCGGTGCGAAGCTGATCAATGCCCGCGCCGAGACGGTGGCGGAGAAGCCATCCTTTCGCGCTGCCTTCGCCCGGCGGCGGTGTCTGGTTCCGGCGGATGGGTTCTACGAATGGAAGAAGCCGGAGCCGAAGGTCCGGGAACCCTGGCGCATCATCATGCCGGACCAGCAGGTCTTCGCCTTCGCCGGCCTGTGGGAGCGCTGGCAGGACAGTGACGGCACGAAGATCGACACCTACACCATCATCACGACGGAGGCCGCGCCCGCCATCGTCGACATTCACCGTCGCATGCCGGTGATGCTGAACCCGGTGGACCATGCGCAATGGCTCGATCCGGATGCGGTGGCCGAGGATCTGCAGGCCCTGCTGAAGCCCAATCCGAACGTGCGGGGCTACAGGGTGTCATCGCGTGTCGGCAAGGTGCAGAATGACGATCCCGGTCTGATTGCGGAGATTGATGCAGACACGGATTGACTTGTCGCCCCCAGTTTCATTTGTACCGGTCCAGCCATGGCCTTTCCGAAAAGCTTCCTCGACGAGATCCGCAACCGCATCAACATGGTGGAGTTGGTGGGGCGGCGCGTGTCGTTGAAGAAGCGCGGGCGGGATCACTGGGGCTGCTGCCCGTTCCACAACGAGAAGAGTGCATCCTTCAAGGTGTCGGAAGATCGCGACGACTACCACTGCTTCGGCTGCGGCGCACATGGGTCGGCCTTCGACTTCGTGATGCATACGGAGGGACTGAGTTTCCCGGAGGCCGCCGAAAGGCTGGCCGAGACCGCCGGACTGGAAGTCCCGAAGATCGCGCCGGAACAGCGGGAGAAGGCAGATCATCTCTCCCGCCTGGCCGACGCCAACGAGGCCGCGGCGAAATGGTTCCAGGCCCAGTTGCGGGGCAGCGGAGGCGGAGAAGCCCAGGACTATCTGCGCCAGCGCGGCCTCGGCGATGCCGCGATCGAGGAGTTCCGGCTGGGGTACGCCCCCGACCGCAACGACGGACTGAAGGTGGCCCTGCTGGATCGCGGATTCACGGAGCGCGAACTGGTGGAGGCCGGACTGCTGGGCATGCCCGACGATGGCCGCGGCAGCTATGACCGGTTCCGCCACCGTCTGATGTTCCCCATCGGCGACCGCCGCAACCGGGTGATCGCCTTCGGCGGGCGCGCCCTGGGCGATGCACGGGCGAAATACCTCAACAGCCCCGAGTCACCGCTCTTCGACAAGGGCCGCAGTCTCTACAACCATGCCATGGCGCGGGAGGAAGCCCGATCCACCGGCACGGTGATCGTCGTCGAAGGCTACATGGATGTGATCGCGCTGGCGGAAGCAGGCTTTCGCAATACCGTGGCACCGCTCGGCACCGCCGTGACGGAGGATCAGATCGGCCTGCTCTGGCAGATGACGTCGGAGCCGATCATGTGCCTGGATGGCGATGCCGCCGGGCTGCGTGCCGCCCGGCGCGCCGCGGAACGCGCCCTGCCCCTGCTGAAACCCGGCAAGTCGCTGCGCTTTGCCTTGCTGGCGGAGGGTGTGGACCCTGACGACATGGTGCGCAACAACGGTCGCGAGGCCTTTGCGGCGCTGCTGGCCCGGACCACGCCCATGACCGCGATGCTCTGGCAGTCCCTGCTGGAGGAGCGGGAGATCGACACGCCGGAGCGGCGCGCGGCGCTGGAGAAGGACATCGACAGCCTGATCTTCTCCATCGCCGACGAGACGGTGCAGCGCCATTACCGCGACGATCTGAAGAACCGCATGCGAGAGGCGCTGCGCCCGCCTGCGCGCGCGCCCTACCAGGGCGGCCAGGGCAAGCCACCGCCCTGGGCGAAGGGCCGCGTCGCGGCGGAGGATGTGACCCGCCTGAAGGCCAGCATCGGCATGTCACCGCTGCGCACGCGAGAGGAGGCGATCGTCGCCGCCCTGCTGAAATGGCCGGTTCTGTGCAGCGACTTCGAGAACGAACTCGACGACCTGCAGCTTCAGAATTCCGATCTGGACACCTGCCTGATGCAGATCAGGGACGCAGTTTACAGGGACCCGGGACTTGACACAGAGGCTCTGTCACGCCACCTAAGCCGGTCAGGACTCGAACGGCTTGTGACCCGGATGAGTGCGCCCAGTGCGGCGCGTCTGGACTGGGCAGCGAAGCGAAATCCTCCTGCGGAGGCGATCCGACAGCTATTCGACGCCACGTTGCGTCGATACCGCGTAGAGGTGTTGCAGACGGACTATGAAGAAGCCGCGGCCCAGGCCCGGCGGGAAGTGACGGCAGAAGCTATCGAACGGATGGCGGCGCTCAGGCGCGCGCTTGATCGTGCGAAGGCAGAGGAACCGACGTCGGTCGGGATCGCAGGGGGTGGCGAACCGGCATGACGGCTTTCTCTGGCAGCAACGGGCTCCGATCCAGGGGAGCCCTGCGCGATCTCGAGGTTTCGGCGTTGGTGCAGGTCTGATTTCAGGACGGAAAACATATGGCGACCAAAGCAAACGAAAAAGAAGCAGCCGCGCGACCGGAACAGACGGACGGACCGTTGCTGGATCTTGCCCGGCAGGACATGAAGAAATTCGTCGCGAAGGCGAAGGAGCGTGGCTACGTCACCCATGACGAGCTGAACGCCGCGCTGCCGCAGGATCAGGTCTCCTCCGAGCAGATCGAGGATATAATGGCGATGCTGTCCGAAATGGGCATCAACGTGATCGAGAACGAGGAACAGGACCAGGAAGACAAGGACGGTGAGGAAGGCAAGCAACCCGCCACCACCTCCTCGTCCAGCACGTCATCCAGCGATGTGGAGCGCACCGACGACCCCGTGCGCATGTACCTGCGCGAGATGGGTTCGGTCGAACTGCTGTCGCGTGAGGGCGAGATCGCCATCGCCAAGCGCATCGAGGCCGGGCGCGAGAACATGATCGGTGGCCTGTGCGAGTCGCCGCTGACCATGCGTACGCTGATCGAATGGCGCGACGAGATCGTTGCCGAGAACATGCTGCTGCGTGACGTCATCGACCTGGAAAGCACCTACGGCAAGCCGGAGGGTCCGAGCGCCAACGACGACTCCGCCGATGACGAGGATGGTGAAGCCGGGACGAACGCCGATGCCACCGCGCGGAAAGCCAATGGCGAGGACAGGACCGACGGCCAGAAGGCTGCTGGCGGCAAGGCCGATGGCGAGAAGTCTTCCGACGACAGTTCGTCCGACGATGACGATGATGATTTCGACGATACCTCGCTGTCGCTCGCCGCGATGGAAGCGGCGCTGAAGCCGAGGATGCTGGAGACCTTCGACGAGATCGCCAAGCTGTTCAAGCGGATCGAGCGCGCACAGGACAAGCGCGTCAGCAGTGCGCTGGACGGTGGCGAGGTCTCGACCTCCGCCGAACGCCGTTTCCAGAAGATCCAGGCGGAAATGGTCGAGCACATGAAGGCCATCCGCTTCTCCAACGCCCGCATCGAGATGCTGGTCGGCGACCACTATGCCATCAACAAGAAGCTGATGGCGGCCGACGGCAAGCTGCTGCGCCTGGCGGAGAAGCATCGCGTGGACCGCCAGTCCTTCCTGGACCATCACTTCGGTCACGAACTTGATCAGGACTGGCTGGAGAATGTGGCCAAGCTGGACAAGAAGTGGGCCGCCTTCGCCTCCAACGAATTCGAGAAGGTGGAGGCCATTCGCGACGACTACAAGCAGATCGCCACGCTGGTCGGCCTGCCCATCGACGACCTGCGCCGCATCGTCTCCACCATCCAGCGCGGCGAACGCGACGCCCGCCGCGCCAAGAAGGAGATGGTGGAGGCCAACCTGCGCCTCGTCATCTCCATCGCCAAGAAGTACACCAACCGCGGCCTGCAGTTCCTTGACCTGATCCAGGAAGGCAACATCGGCCTGATGAAGGCGGTGGACAAGTTCGAGTATCGTCGTGGCTACAAGTTCTCCACCTATGCGACCTGGTGGATCCGGCAGGCGATCACCCGCTCCATCGCCGACCAGGCGCGGACGATCCGTATTCCGGTGCACATGATCGAGACGATCAACAAGCTGGTGCGCACGGGCCGCCAGATGCTGCACGAGATCGGACGCGAGCCGACCCCGGAGGAACTGGCCGAGAAGCTGGGCATGCCGCTGGAGAAGGTTCGCAAGGTGATGAAAATCGCCAAGGAACCGATCAGTCTGGAAACGCCCATCGGCGACGAGGAAGACAGCCACCTTGGCGACTTCATCGAGGACAAGAACGCTGTCCTGCCGATCGAGAGCGCGATCCACTCCAACCTGCGCGAGACCACGACACGGGTTCTGGCCAGCCTCACCCCGCGTGAGGAACGTGTGCTGCGCATGCGTTTCGGCATCGGCATGAACACCGATCACACGCTGGAGGAAGTCGGCCAGCAGTTCTCCGTCACCCGCGAGCGTATCCGCCAGATCGAGGCCAAGGCGCTGCGCAAGCTGAAGCACCCGTCTCGCAGCCGCAAGCTGCGGAGCTTCCTCGACAACTGATCCGGGTCCCGTCCCTTGCAGACACTGCCTGACCGCGCCGATGTCGTGATTGTCGGCGCGGGGATCGCCGGGACCGCGAGCGCCTGGTACCTGGCGCAGCGCGGCCTGTCGGTGGTGGTCTGCGAGAAGGGGCGCGTGGCGGGGGAGCAATCCTCCCGCAACTGGGGCTTCGTCCGCCAGCAGGGCCGTGACCCCGCCGAAATTCCGCTGATGATGGAATCCAACCGCATCTGGCGCACGCTGGAGCGGGATCTGAACGCCGATCTGGAATGGACGGTCGGCGGCAATTTCGTCTGCTTCCAGTCAGAGGAAGACCGCGCGACCTTCACGCGCTGGCGTGGCATCGCGGCGCAGCATGGCCTGCATTCCCGTATTGTCGAACCGTCCGAGATGCAGCAGATCGTGCCGGACAGCCAGCTTGGCAGACTGGGGGGCATCTACACCGAAAGCGATGGCCATGCGGAACCGGCCAAGGTCACCGTGGCGCTGCAACGCGCGGCGGAGGGCCGGGGTGCCACGTTCCTGACAGACTGCGCCGTCCTTGGCGTGGAGACCGCCGGCGGCAGCGTCTCGGGCGTCGAGACCGAACACGGGATGATCCGCGCGAAGACGGTCGTTCTGGCCTGCGGGGCCTGGACCAGCCGGATGCTGGCGCATCTGGGGCTGAAATTCCCACAGGTCTGGATCACCGGCTCCGTTGCCCGCACCACGGCGGCGCCACCCATCTCGAATGCGGCCACATGGGCCGGAGTCGCCTTCCGCCAGCGCCGTGACGGCACCCTGAACATCGCCACCCGATCCGCCGATCACGATCTGACCGTCGAGAGCCTGCTGTTTGGCCGGGTGTTCCTCGACGACTACCGCAAGCATGGGCGCGATCTGCGGCTGCGCTTCGGGCGGGCCAGTCTCGCCCTCGCCCTCGGTCGCTATTCGAAGGCGGCCCTGCGCCGGGAACTCACCCGCTACCGCACCCTCGACCCGGCCCCGAACCACCGGCAGCTCGACGATGTCCTGGCCCGTCTGAAACAGGCGATCCCGGCAACCGCCGACGTCACGCTGAGCAAGACCTGGGCCGGATATATCGACATGACACCGGACATGCTGCCGGTCCTGGACCATCTGGACCAGCCGTCGGGGCTGGTGGTGGCCAGCGGCTTCTCCGGCCACGGTTTCGGCATGGGACCGATTGTCGGGCGGCTGGTTTCGGAGATCATCGCCGACGGCAAGCCGTCGCTGGACCTGCATGCCTTCCGTTTCAGCCGCTTTGCGGAGGATGGCCCCCTGACCTCCGATACCGTCATTTGACGGCAGCGGACGGCTTCCCGTAACCTTCTCCCCCGGGGAGAGAATTCATGAATGAGACGTTCGAGACCGTGGTGCTGGAGCGGCCATCGCCGCATGTGCTGGTGGTGCGCCTGAACCGCCCCGAAGCCCGCAATGCGATGAACACGCAGATGGGTCACGACCTGAAGGCCATCTGGCAGCAGATGTATGTCGATCCCGGCGATACCCGGTGCATCGTTCTGACCGGAACGGGTGACAAGGCCTTCTGTGCCGGCGGGGATCTGAAGCAGCGCAACAACATGACCGACGCCCAGTGGCAGCAGCAGCATGCGCTGTTCGAACAGGGCACGCTGGCGCTGATGGACTGTCCGGTTCCGGTGATCGCTGCCGTCAATGGCGCGGCGTTCGGCGGCGGCTGCGAGTTCGTCTGTGCCGCGGATTTCGCCTATGGCTCGACCAATGCCCGCTTTGCCCTGACGGAAGTCTCGCTGGGCATCATGCCAGGCGCCATGGGCACACAGAACCTGCCCCGTGCGGTGGGCATTCGCCGCGCCAAGGAGATCATCCTGACCGCCAGCCCCTTCACGGCGGAGGAGGCTCTGGCCTGGGGCCTGCTGAACAAGGTCTGCGCGCCGGAGGATCTCATGGCGACCGCGCTGGAGACGGCGGAGCGCATCGCGGGCAATGCCCCGATCTCCACCCGGCAGGCGAAGAAGTCGATCTCCATGTCCACGCAGGTGGGGTACCATACGGGCTACATGTACGAGATCGAGGCCTACAACCGCATGGTCCCGACCGAGGACAGGCTGGAAGGCGTGCGGGCGTTCAACGAGAAGCGCCGCGCCGACTTCAAGGGCCGGTGAAAGGGAGAAGTATGATGGAACGCGATGTCATCCTGCGTGAGGTTGGTCTGCGGGACGGGCTTCAGATGGTGAAGTCCCAGTTCCCGACGGAGGCAAAGAAACAGTGGATCAGTGCCGCGGTCGCGGCAGGGATGCCTGAGATCGAGGTCTGTTCGTTCGTGCCGCCGCACGTGGTGCCGCAGTTCAGCGATCATGCCGAGGTCGTGGCGCACGCCCGGACCCTGGCAGACCTGACCGTCTCCGCCCTGGTGCCCAATGCGAAGGGTGCGGAGCGGGGCTTCCAGTTGGGCGTCGACAAGCTGAACTTCGTCCTCTCGGCCTCCGAGACCCACAATCAGAAGAACGTCCGCTGTTCGACGGAACAGTCGCTGGAACGCTTCGAGCAGGTGATGGAGGTGAAACGCTCCAATCCCGACTATGCGAAGACCAGCGTCGGTGGCGGCGTCTCAACGGCGCTTGGCTGCACCATGGAAGGCCCGATCGAACCCTCCCGCGTGATGTGGCTGATCGAGGAATATCTGAAACGGGGCGCGGACGAGGTCGGCATTGCCGACACCGTGGGCTATGCCAACCCGGCACAGGTCAAGGCCGTGTTTCAGGAGGCGATCCGCAACTTCGGCGACGACACGACCATCGTCGCCCATTTCCACGACACCCGTGGCCTCGGCCTCGCCAACGCGCTTGCCGCGCTCGATGCCGGGTGTCGGGTGTTCGATGCCTCGCTGGCCGGTCTCGGCGGCTGCCCCTTTGCGCCGCTCGCCACCGGCAATGTGGTGATGGAGGATCTGGTGTTCATGCTGGAGGCGATGGGCATGCGCACCGGCATCGATCTGGATGCACTGGTGGCGATCCGCGATCTGCTGACCACCAACCTGCCCGATGAACCGCTGCACGGCATGATCGCGAAGGCCAGCGTGCCGAAGGGCTTCGTCCCCGCCTCCGCCGCCCTCGCCGCCGAGTGAACACCAGACGGGAAACCCTGCCATGAATGCCGATACGACAATGAATGCGTCCACCGCCGTTTCCATGGAGCTGGGGGAGGACTGGCGCGACATCCGTGATCAGGTGCGCCGTATCTGCGAGGGATTTCCCGGCAGCTACTGGCAGGATCTGGACGAGAAATCGCTCTACCCGGATGCCTTCGTCGAGGCGCTGACCAAGTCGGGCTATCTGGGGGCGCTGATCCCGGAGGAATACGGCGGGTCCGGCCTGCCGGTGCGCGCGGCCTCCGTGATCCTGGAGACCATCCATGCTTCGGGCTGCTCCGCCGCCGCCTGTCACGCACAGATGTACATCATGGGCACGCTGCTGCGGCATGGATCGGAGGAGCAGAAGCAGAAGTACCTGCCGAAGATCGCGACCGGTGAACTGCGCCTGCAGGCCTTTGGCGTGACGGAACCGACCACCGGATCGGACACGACCCAGTTGAAGACCCGAGCGGTACGCGACGGCGACAGCTATGTGGTCAACGGCCAGAAGATCTGGACCAGCCGCGCGCTGCAGTCCGACCTGATGCTGCTGCTGGCCCGGACCACGCCTGCCGATCAGGTGCAGAAGCGGACCCAGGGCCTGTCCGTCTTCCTGGTCGACCTGCGGGAAGTGAAGGGCAACGGCTGCGAGATCCGCCCCATCCCGACCATGGTGAACCACAACACCAACGAGGTCTTCTTCGACAACATGCGCATCCCCGCCGACAGCCTGATCGGCGAGGAAGGTCGCGGCTTCAAGTACATCCTGGACGGGATGAATGCCGAACGCGTGCTGGTGGCATCGGAAGCCATCGGTGACGGCAAGTATTTCACGGAGAAGTCCGTGGCCTACGCCAATGACCGCTCCGTCTTCGGGCGCGCCATCGGCCAGAACCAGGCCATCCAGCACCCCATCGCGCGGGCCTATGGCGAACTGCAGGCGGCGGAACTGATGGTCCGGCAGGCGGCGGCACTGTTCGACGCGGGTCAGGAATGCGGTGAGGCCGCCAACCTGGCCAAGCTGCTGGCGTCGGAGGCGGCGTGGAAGGCGGCGGATACCTGCATGCAGACCCACGGCGGTTTCTCCTTCGCCCGGGATTTCCAGATCGAGCGGAAGTGGCGGGAGTGCCGCCTGTTCCAGATCGCCCCGATCTCGTCCAACATGATCCTGAACTTCGTCGCGCAGAACGTGCTCGGTCTGCCGCGATCCTATTGAGGGGGGCTGGACAACCCTGCACTATTGGCATGTCGGGCGGGGGCGGTTCGCCCCATACTGCTGCCGACCAACAAACGCAAAGAAACGCATAATTCCGGGAGGATCGAGAAATGCTGAGTGTGGAAACCCCGCAGGACCTGAAGAACCATGTCGGCGCCGATTGCGGCGTGTCGGATTGGGTGACCATTGATCAGGCGATGATCAACAAGTTTGCCGATGCGACCGGCGATCATCAGTGGATCCATGTCGATGTGGAACGCGCCAGGAAGGAAATGCCGAACGGCCAGACCATCGCTCATGGTTTCCTGACCCTGTCGCTGGTGCCGCTGCTGTCGGCCCAGACCCTGACGGTCGAGAAGCGCAGCAGGGGCATCAACTACGGCTCCAACAAGGTGCGTTTCACAAACATGGTGCCCGCCGGCAGCCGTGTCCGCCTGCGCCAGAAGATCAAGGAAGTGAACGATGTTTCCGGCAATGGCGTGCAGGTGATCTCCGAGATGTCGATGGAGATCGAAGGCCAGGAACGCCCGGCGATGGTGGCGGAATTCATCAGCCTTTCCTTCGCCTGACCGGGTCCCAGCAATGACCGGCACACAGGTGACGGCAGCTCTGGCGGCGCGGGCCGCCGGGCTGCACCTCGACGATATCGACGATGACGCGCGCGCGGTTGCCCGGCAGTGCCTGCTGGACTGGTTCGCCGTGACCATCGCCGGGGCGGATGAGCCCTGTGTGGCGCTGCTGACGGCGGAGGCGGAGGAGCAGGGCGGCAACCCGCAATCGACCCTGATCGGTCACGGACTGCGGCTGTCGACGCGGCAGGCCGCGCTGGTCAACGGCACCGCAAGTCATGCCCACGACTATGACGATGTGAACATGACCCTTTCCGGCCATGCGACCGTTGCCGTGGCGGGGGGACTGCTGGCGCTGGCCGAGAAGCTGGATGCCTCGGGCGAGGATGTGCTGACTGCCTTCGTTGCCGGGTACGAGACCGCCTGTCGCGTCGGGGCGCTGGTGATGCCGGGACATTATGCGATGGGGTTCCACTCCACCGCGACGGCGGGAACCTTCGGGGCGGCGGCGGCCTGCGGTCGCCTGCTGGGGCTGGATGCGGACCAGATGGCCCGCGCCTTCGGCATTGCCGGAACCATGGCCGCCGGGCTGAAGAGCCAGTTCGGCACCGACTGCAAGCCGTTCCACGCTGGCCGGGCGACGGAGGCCGGTCTGATGGCCGCCACCATGGCCGCGCGCGGCTTCACGTCCCGCAGTGACATTCTGGATTGCGAGCAGGGCTTCGCCGCGACCCATTCGAAGCACTTCAATCCGGAGGCAGCGGTGGGTGACGCACCGGGTGGCGGCTTCCATGTCCGCAACAACCTGTTCAAGTATCACGCGGCCTGCTACCTGACCCACGCCGCCATCGAGAGTGGCCGTCAGATCCGGGCCGAACACGCCCCTGCCGCGGACGAGATCGCCGCCGTCTCCATCCAGGTGGAAAAGGGCGCGGACCGTGTCTGCAACATCGCGGAACCCGCAACGGGGCTGGAGACCAAGTTCTCGCTGCGCATGACCACGGCCTTCGCGCTGGCCGGTATCGATACGGCGGGCATGGTCAACTACACGGCGGCGAATGCCACCGACCCGCGCCTGACGGCGCTTCGGGACCGGGTGCAGGTCGATCTGACCAGCGGCATCTCCGCCACCTTCTCCGACGTGACGGTGACCCTGAAGGATGGCACACGGCTGCAGGCAAGCCACGACAGCGGCATTCCCGCCGCCGACGTGAGCATGCAGGGACAGCGCATCGGGGCCAAGTTCGATGCCCTGGCCAAGCCGGTGATCGGTGACAATCGCGCCGGTGCACTGCGCGCGGCGCTGGAGAACATCGAGACGGCCCCCTCCATCGCCGAGATCATGCAGATCGCCGCCTGATCGTCGCCCGCGTTCCACGTCTATGGATAACGGCACCATGAGTGTCGCTATCGCCCCAACGAGAGATACCGCATGTCCAAGCAGCCCCGCGACCTGACCGCCCTGGTCGATCCGAAGTCCATTGCCGTCATCGGCGCGTCAAATGATCCCTACAAGTTCGGCGGTCGCCCGATCCGCTACATGCGGGAGGCGAAGTTCGCGGGACCGATCTATCCGATCCATCCGCGCGAGACGGAGATCCAGGGCCTGAAGGCCTATTCGGATATCCGCGAGGTGGGACAGCCCATCGACATGGCGATCATCACCATCCCTGCCCCCGGCGTTGCCGACGTGGTCGATGCCTGTGCGGAGGCGGGCGTGAAGTCCTGTGTCATCTTCTCGTCAGGCTTCTCGGAGGTCGGCGGGGAAGCGCATGAGTGGCAGGAGCGGATATCCGCGACCGCCGCCCGCTCGGGCCTGCTGGTACTCGGCCCCAACTGTCTCGGCACCCTGACGCCGCAGGGTTGGGCCATCGGCACCTTCAGCACCATGTTCGACCATGGCTGGCCGGTTCCCGGACACCTGACCATCATGACCCAGTCCGGCGCTGTCGGCGGCCATATCCTGGTCGCAGCGCGTGAGCGCGGACTCGGCATCCGCACCTGGGTGGCAACCGGCAACGAATCCGACGTCGATGTGGCTGACTGCATCGCCTTCGGTGCGACCGACCCGGAAACGAAGGTCATCGCCGCCTACATGGAGGGCTGCAAGAATCCGGAGCGGCTGATCGCGGCGCTGAAGATGGCGCGCGATGCAGGCAAGCCGGTGATCTGCATGAAGGTGGGATCGTCAGAGGTGGGCGCCGCCGCCGCCGCGACGCACACGGCCTCGCTGGCCGGCGCGGATGCCGTTTTCGATGCGGTCTTCCGCCAGTATGGCGTCTATCGCGCCTACAGCCTGGACGAGATGATGGATGTCGCCGGTGCGGCACTGGTCAGTCCGTTGCCGAAGGGCCGCAGGCTGGGGATCGTCACCGTCTCCGGCGGTGCCGGAGTGATGGCCGCAGACGCGGCCGCCGATCTGGGCCTCGAAGTGCCGGAACTGCCCGCCATCGCTCAGAAGGCGGTGAAGGATGCCCTGCCCTATGCCGCCGCGCGCAATCCGGTGGATGTCACCGCCACCGCGACCAACGACTTCCACCTGTTGCAGCAGGGTCTGGAGGCCATGCTGGACCATGGCAATGTGGACATGACGGTGATCTTCCTCTCCACCGTCGGCTTCAGCCCGCGCATCATGGAGGGGCTGAAGGACATCTTCCCCGCCATCCGCCGGAAGTACCCCGATGCCATCATGGCCGTGTCCATGATGTGCACCCCGGAGAACCGCCGCAAGTTCGAGGACGACGGCTATCTGGTGATCGAGGATCTGAACGATGCCGTGCATATCCTGGCGGCGCTGGCGCGCATCCGCGAGAGCCTGGAACGGCCGAACAGCGCCGATGGCCTGGACGCACCGGGTGTGCTGTCGCACATCCCGACCGGCGCGCTGAACGAGGCGGAGGCTGCCGGTCTGCTGTCGGAGTCCGGGCTGCAGTTCCCGAGCATTCATGTCGCCACCAATGCGTCCGAGGCAGAGGCCGCCGCGCGCAAGATCGGCGGACCGGTGGCGATGAAGGTGCTTTCGGGCGCCATCCAGCACAAGAGCGACATCGGCGGTGTCCGTCTGAATGTCACCGCCGACAAGGCGGCAGAGGCCTACGCCGGGATCATGAGTTCCGTCGGCAACCACGAACCCAACACACCGCTGGACGGAGTTCTGGTCGCGCCAATGGCTCCGAAGGGCGTCGAGACCATCATCGGTGTACAGAACGACCCGGTCTTCGGCCCCGTGGTGATGTTCGGTCTGGGCGGCGTGTTCGTCGAGGTGCTGAAGGATGTGACCTTCCGGGTCGCCCCGTTCAACGAGGCGGAGGCCCACCGGATGATCCGCGAGCTGAAGGGACTGCCGCTGCTGCAGGGCGCGCGTGGTGCCGAACCGGCCGATCTCGACGATCTGGCCCGGACCCTGTCGAAGGTTTCGGTCTATGCTGCGGCGCAGGGCGACCAGTTCACCTCCATCGACATCAACCCCTATGTGGCGCTGCCAAAGGGCGGCGTTGCACTGGATGCGGTGATCGTACCCAAGGCGTAGATATTGCGCCGGGAACAGGCTGCCGAGGGGGCAGGAGCATCGGGCTGTTCCGATCCGGCTGCGTGAACTCTGCCTGAGCCGTTCAGCGCGCCTGCTCGAGACGTTCGGCGACCAGATTCAGGCGGTCGCCGCCCCAGAACAGCTCACCGTCCAGAGTGATGCTCGGCACGCCGAACACGCCGGCGGCTTCGGCTCCGGCGCGCTGCCCGTCATGCAGCTTGCCGCCCTCGCCCTCGTACCACGCCGCGAACTCCGTGGTGTCGGCACCGATCTGTTTCAGCAGCGCCTCGATCACTTCCGGGTCGCTGGTTTCCAGATCGCGCTGGAAGAACCGCCTGAAGGCCGTACCGAGGTAGGGCCGGATCAGGCCCTGACGGTCGGCATAGGACATGCCGATCCCGGCGGGGCGTGAATCGAAGATCTTCTTTGGCCCGTAAAGCGTCAGCCCCTGACGGTTGGCCAGTCGGCGACAGTCCATGTAGGCGTATTTCACCTTGCGCCAGTTGTGCTCTGTCCGGACATCGACCGCGTCCAGATAGGTATCGATATGTAGGGTCAGATGACGCCAGATGAAAGGCTTGCCCCAGGCATCCTCCAGCCGACAGGTCTCGGCGTAGGCGAGAAAGGCATAGGGGCTCTTCACATCCGTGTAGCAGACGACTTCCATGATGCTCAGGCTGCCTCCTGCTTCGGCAAATGACCGGTCTTCACATAGAGCAGGCAACCGCCGTCCGACCTCGGCGCATGGTCCGTACCGTCCGCAAGACGGAACCAGGTTCCGGCCGGGTAGCTGCCGTTTTCATCCGCAATCTCGCCTTCGATGACGAAGACTTCCTCCCCGCCGTCATGGACATGATGCGGCACCGTGGTGCCGGGGGCGAGGCGGGAGAGGTAGATCGTCTCCGGGTAGCCAGGCTCGTCGAAGACCGTGAAACGCTGCCGCCCCGGTCCGGTCTCGTGCCAGCCGTCGGCATCCGTCGTATCCACGCGGCGGGTAGGCCGTTCCTCACCCGGATACTGGCAGAGCTTCACCAGCAGGGTGCAGCCGGTCTCGGTCTGCGGCTGGTGTCGTGACCCGGTCGGCAGCAGCGTGAAACTTCCCTTCGGGTAGCTGCCGAACTCGTCCGCGAAGACACCGTCCAGAACCAGCACCTCCTCCCCCAGCGGATGATCGTGCATCGGGAACCCGCAACCGGGATCGAACCGGACGATGGAGGTGACCATCCCCTTCTCCGTGTCGCCGACCAGTTCCAGGCGCTTGCGCCAGACACCCGGGGCCGGGCTGGCCTGCCACTCCAGGGCATTCGTGTCGACAACGGCGCTCTTGCGCCGGTCACCATGCAGGTCACTCATGTCCGTCACTGCCTTTCGCAAGGGTGTTCCTGGCCGCTAAACTACCGCAGCACGCACGCAAGACAAATGCTTCGGGGAGGGCAGGGTGCAAGAAATCATCATCAGCCGACGGTTCCAGGGACCGTCGCAATCCGCCAATGGCGGCTATGTCACCGGCCTGATGGCGGAACTGATCGATGGCCCGGCGGAGGTGACGCTGAAGGCACCGCCACCCCTGGAGAAGCCGCTGTACGTGAACGCCACGGACGATGGTTTCGCGATGATGGATGGCCAGACCGTGATCGCCACGGTACGCGGCGTCCCGGCAAAGCAGATGGACCTGCCGGACTGTCCTGATCCGGCCGCGACTGCCGCAGCCACGGCGCGCTATCCCGGACATGACCACAGTCCCATCCCGCACTGCTTCGTCTGCGGCTCGAAACGGGATGACGGCGATGCCCTGCGTGTCTTCACCGGCCCGGTGGAAGGCCGCGACATGGCGGCAGCGCCCTGGGTGCCACATGCCAACTTCGCCGATGAGTCGGGAACGGTTGCGAAGCGCTATCTGCTGGCCGCGCTCGACTGCCCCGGCGCCTGGGCCTGGTACGGCCAGACCGGTGGCCACATGCTGCTGGGAAGGATGCATTGCGAGACGCTGGGCAGTGTCTCGGCGGGCGAGGCCTGCACGGTAACCGCCTGGCCCATGGGACGCGATGGCCGCAAGGTCTGGGCCGGAACCGCCGTCCACAACGCGCAGGGGACCGTTGTCGCCTTCGGATATGCCACCTGGATCACGGTCGCGGAGGTCAGCTAGACCGCTCCCCCACCCGGGGACCGGTTCAGAGACCGCCGCGCGAAATGACGAAGTCCCGGATGGTGTCCACGCCGTCCCCATGCTTGACCCGGGCGAAGACATAGGGGCGGTCGCCCCGCTGCGCGGCCGCATCGCGATCCATGCGCCCCAGGTCAGCCCCCACCAGCTCCGCCAGGTCGGTCTTGTTGATGATCAGCATGTCGGAGCGCGTGATGCCGGGGCCGCCCTTCGCCGGGATCTTGTCACCCGCCGAAACATCGATGACATAGAGCGTGATGTCGGCCAGTTCCGGACTGAAGGTGGCAGCCAGGTTGTCGCCACCACTCTCGATCAGGATCACGTCCAGATCGGGGAAGCGGTCCCACATGTCGGCGACGGCGGCCAGGTTGATGGAGGCATCCTCCCGGATCGCCGTGTGCGGGCAGCCTCCGGTCTCCACCCCCATGATCCGTTCCGGTGGCAGTGCGCCGGTCCGGGTCAGGATTTCCGCATCTTCCTTGGTGTAGATATCGTTGGTGATGGCGGCGACAGAGAAGGAACGGCTGAGTTCCTTCGACAGTTGCTCCATCAGCGCCGTCTTGCCGGAGCCGACGGGACCACCGATGCCGACGCGCAGCGGACCATTGGGTGAAGCGGATGCAGTCATGATCGGAAGAGCCTCGTTCGTTGGGTTTCATGCTGCATCGACGCAATGTCGGCAGCCAGGCAGCAGGTGGCAATCTCGTCCAGGCTCGTGGCCATGGCAACGTCCGCAAGCGCCTCCAGTCGCGGTTCCACAAGACGCAGCAGGTGCAGCCCGTCGGTCTGGCCCAGCGGCACCAGCCGGACAATGGCCGAGATCAGGTTGGCGGCGAAGGCATGCAGATAGCCGACGATGACGGGCCGCAGCGCCAGTCCGTGCCCGGCAGCGGCAGCACCCACCGCAACCGGATAGGCTACCGGCGCAATCGCGGCACCGGCCCGCAACCCATCGATGGCCGGGGTCGGCCAGGCTGCGGCAATGGCGGTCAGGAACGCCCTGCCCTGTGCCTCCGTCTCCAGCGCCAGCTCCGATGTGGCGGTCAGGGCAACAGCTTCTTCCGCCACGTCGTGCAGGCGATGGCTGTCCCCGGCCGTCACGGCGCGCCACGCCTCCGCCAGCAGCACCGCATCCGACTTGCCACCACCATCTGTCAACAGGTCCAGCACCCAGTCACCGGCGGTGGCACGGTCGCGGATATGCTCCAGTTCGACCGCGCGCTCCAGCCCATGACTGTAGGTATAGGCCCCGACAGGAAAGGACGGCGACAGCCAGGTCAGCAGCCGTGGCAGGTCCGCGTCAGACGGCATTCGCAATATCCTCGGGCAGCAGTTCGCCATCGTCGCCCGCATGGTCATGGTCGTGATCGTGCGCATGCGCATGGCCGTGACTGTGGCCATGGTCATGACCATGCACCGGACCATGGCCATAGGCACCACCCTCCGGCGTGAAGGCCGCGGACAGATGTCTGGTCTCGCCCCCCAGGCCGCGCACCATGTCCTCGATCACATGATCGGAGCGGATACGCAGACGGTCGCCGTCCAGTTCCGTCGGCAGATGCCGGTTGCCGAGGTGCCAGGCAATGCGCATCAGCGCATCGGCATCCGGTGCGGTGATCTCCGTCAGTTGCTCCAGCGCGGGCAGCACGGCAACCGTCCGCCCGTCCGTCAGCCGCAGTCCGTCACCATCCTTCAGGTCCGGCACCTGCGCCAGATCAAGGACGAACGACAGGCCGTCACAGCCTTCGAGTTTCAGTCGCCGACGACGCCGATCCTCGATATCCAGAACAACGCGGTCGACCGCAGTCGCGGTGTCCCAGGTTCCGGCCTCCAGTACTTCGTGTGCGCGCAATCCCATCAGAACAGGAAATAGCGCTGCGCCATCGGCAATACATCCGCCGGTTCGCAGGTCAGCAGTTCACCGTTCGCCCGCACCTCGTAGGTCTCCGGATTCACCTCGATATCGGGCAGCGTGTCGTTCAGCACCATGGAGGCCTTGCCGATGCCGCCGCGCACGTTCTCGATGGCAACGCATTCCTTCGCCAGACCCAGCGAGGCACCGATACCCGCGTCCCGGGCGGCACCCGAGACGAAGGTGACGGAGGATGCGGTCATCGCCTTGCCGAAGCTGGCGAACATGGGGCGGTAGTGCACCGGCTGCGGCGTCGGGATCGACGCGTTCGGATCCCCCATCATGGCGGAGGCGATGCTGCCGCCCTTCAGGATCAGGTCCGGTTTCACGCCAAAGAAGGCCGGTGTCCAGACCACCAGATCGGCCAGCTTGCCGACCTCGACGGAGCCGATCAGGTTCGACATGCCATGCGCGATGGCCGGATTGATCGTGTACTTGGCGATATAGCGGCGGACGCGGAAATTGTCGTTGTCGCCGCTCTCCTCCGGCAACCGTCCGCGCTGGCGCTTCATCTTGTCCGCCGTCTGCCAGGTGCGAATGATGACCTCCCCCACCCGGCCCATCGCCTGACTGTCTGAGGCGATGATGGAGAACGCGCCCATGTCGTGCAGGATGTCTTCCGCCGCGATGGTCTCCCGCCGGATGCGGCTTTCGGCAAAGGCCACGTCCTCGGGGATGTTGCTGTCCAGGTGATGGCAGACCATCAGCATGTCCAGATGCTCGTCGATGGTGTTCACCGTGAAGGGGCGCGTCGGATTGGTGGACGACGGGATGACGTTCGGCTCGCCGCAGACCTTGATGATGTCCGGCGCATGGCCACCGCCCGCGCCCTCCGTATGGAAGGCATGAATCGTGCGGTTCTTGAACGACGCCACGGTGTTCTCGACGAAGCCGGATTCATTCAGCGTGTCGGTATGGATCATCACCTGCACGTCCATCTCGTCGGCCACCGACAGGCAGCAGTCGATGGCGGCGGGCGTGGTGCCCCAGTCCTCGTGCAGTTTCATGCTGCAGGCCCCGGCCAGCACCTGCTCGCGCAGCGCCTCCGGCGTGGAGGCATTGCCCTTGCCCGACAGGCCAAGATTGACCGGAAAGCTGTCGAAGGCCTGCAGCATCCGCCCGATGTGCCACGGGCCGGGCGTGCAGGTCGTGGCATTGGTGCCGGTCGCCGGACCGGTGCCGCCGCCCAGCATGGTGGTGACACCGCTGGTCAGCGCCTCCTCGATCAGTTGCGGGCAGATGAAATGGATATGGGCATCGAAACCACCGGCGGTGATGATCTTGCCCTCACCCGCGACGGCCTCCGTCCCGGGACCGACGATGATGTCGACGCCAGGCTGGGTATCCGGGTTGCCGGCCTTGCCGACGCCGACGATGCGTCCGTCGCGGATGCCGATGTCGGCCTTGATGATGCCGGTGTGATCGACGATCAGCGCATTGGTGATGACCGTGTCCACGGCGCCCCCGGCGCGGGAGACCTGGGACTGGCCCATGCCGTCACGGATGACCTTGCCGCCGCCGAACTTCACTTCCTCGCCGTAGATGGTGCGGTCTTCCTCCACCTCCACGAACAGCTCCGTATCCGCCAGCCGGACCTTGTCCCCGACGGTGGGGCCGAACATGTCCGCATAGGCGGCACGATTGATCCTGTAGGCCATCAGTCGAGATCCCCCATGATCTTCTGATTGAAGCCGAAGACGCGGCGGTCCCCGGCCAGCGGCACCAGCGTCACGTCACGGGACTGGCCCGGTTCGAACCTGACCGCGGTCCCTGCCGGAATGTCGAGGCGCATGCCGCGCGCCTTCTCCCGGTCGAATTCGAGGCCCGGATTGGTTTCCTGGAAATGGTAGTGGCTGCCGACCTGCACCGGCCGGTCGCCGGTGTTGGCAACGGACAGCGTCACGGTCTCGGCACCTTCGTTGAGGACGATCTCGCCCTCAGCCGCAATGATTTCACCCGGTATCATGCTGCCCTCCCTCAACGGATCGGTTCGTGGACGGTGACCAGCTTGGTCCCGTCGGGGAAAGTGGCCTCGACCTGCACGTCATGGATCATCTCCGCGATGCCTTCCATGACCTGATCGCGGCTGATCACGGTGGCGCCTGCCGACATCAGGTCGGCAACCGAGCGGCCATCCCGCGCGCCCTCCACCACGAAGTCGGAAATCAGGGCGATGGCTTCCGGGTAGTTCAGCTTCACGCCGCGTTCCAGCCGCCGTCGGGCCACCATGGCAGCCACGGAGATGAGCAGCTTGTCCTTCTCCCTCGGTGTCAGGTTCATGTCTGTCGCCTCCCCTTCGCGTCGTCGTGGAACGCCTAGATTCGGAATACCGCAGGCAGCCGTTCCGGATGCCCCATGATTGCGTGTCGCAGTGCCGGGAGCAAACGGGCAAGAATGCCGCGCATGCCGTCGCCGTCGGTCGCCAGGATACGCCCCAGCACAAGACCCTGCCGCAGCGTGGCCCCGGCGTGCGCACCGCCCAGGTCCCGGATCAGGCCCAGCAGCATCTCCGTCATCCCTGCCGGTGCCTGCAGGATCAGGCTGGCCCAGGACTCCGCGCCGCCCAGCAGAGCAGGCCGGAGGCGCTGTTCACGGATTGCCGCGCCAAGTTCGAAGGCATCGTGCAGGATCAGCCGTCCGTCACGCCGCACCCGCCAGTGATCGCGCACCAGCCCTTCCGCCACCGTCTCACCCATGGCCTTGCGGCCCAGAATGACGGTTTCGGCGGCCAGGAACCGCGCGCCATCGGCCAGATCGACATCGGTGCTGCGGTTCATCCGTCCGCCGTCGAACAGGATCGTCTCCTGCGGCAGCCATTCCGCCCGTGCGTCCTTCGACACCTTCAGCCGGTTGCGCACCCGCGCGTCACCGCCGGAGCTGCGGTAGACCCGCTCCGCCGCCTGGGTGCTGACGCAGGCGATCGCGGATCCCTGCCAGGCCACGTCGGTCGAAACATCATCGCCGCCGGTCAGACCGCCCGCGGTATTGATCAGCACAGCCGTCTTCGGATCACCGGCATAGCAGTTGGGCAGACGGGCCTTCATGCAGCCCTGTTGATGGAGGTCGGCCAGCGCCGTCCGTGCGCCTACCCCCAGGAAGGCGACACGGGCCACACCGACCGACCGGGGCGGACCGGCGCGGCCTGCCGTGGGCGCCGGTTCCACCGTTTCAGACTGTGAGATGGGCTCTGACATCATCCTCGTTCATCTCGTCAGCCTTGCCGGAGAGCACGATTTCGCCCCGATCCATGACATGGAACGTGTCGGCGAGCTCCTTTGCAAACTCGAAATACTGCTCGACCAGCAGAATCGCCATGTCACCCCTGTCGCGCAGCAGGCTGATGACCCGGCCAATGTCCTGGATGATGGACGGCTGAATGCCTTCCGTGGGTTCATCGAGCAGGAGCACCCTTGGCCGTGTGACCAGTGCGCGGGCGATGGCCAGTTGCTGCTGCTGACCACCCGACAGGTCACCGCCACGCCGACCCAGCATGTCCTTCAGCACCGGAAACAGGTCGAACAGTTCCTCCGACACGTGCCGATCCGAAGCCTTCAGACAGGCGTAGCCGGTCTCAAGATTCTCCCGCACGGTCAGCAGGGGGAAGATCTCCCGCCCCTGCGGCACGAAGGCGATCCCCTCCCGCGCCCGCTCGAACGGTCGCATCCGGTCGACCGGCTTGCCGTCCAGCGCAATGCTGCCGGACATGATGCCCTGCTGTCCGACGATGGCGCGCAGGGTCGAGGTCTTGCCGACACCGTTGCGGCCCATCAGACAGGTCACCTTGCCCGGTTCCGCTGTGAGTGAAACACCCCACAGTGCCTGGGAGGCGCCGTAGGAGAGGTTGATTTCGTTCACTTCCAGCATGGTTCAGCGCCCCAGATAGACTTCGATGACGCGCTTGTCGGCGCTGACCGTGTCCAGCGATCCCTCGGCCAGGACGGAGCCTTCATGCAGCACCGTGACCTTGACACCCAGATCGCGGACGAAGGTCATGTCATGTTCGACAACCACCACCGAATGGTTCTCCGCGATTTCCTTCAGCAGGCGCGCGGTTTCGGCGGTCTCGTCATCGGTCATGCCCGCCGCCGGTTCGTCCACCAGCAGCAGCTTCGGGTCCTGGGCCAGCAGCATCCCGATCTCCAGCCACTGCTTCTGTCCGTGGCTGAGCGATCCGGCGATCTCGTTGGCGTGATCGCCCAGACGGGTGATCCCCAGGATCTCGTCGATGCGCCGCCTGGACTCGTTCGACAGCATCCAGAGCAGGCTTGAACGCACCGAGCGGTCCGCCTTCAGCGCAAGTTCCAGATTGTCGTGCACGGTCTGGGTCTCGAAGACCGTCGGCTTCTGGAACTTGCGACCGATCCCGAGTTCGGCGATCGCCGCCTCGTCATGCTTGGTCAGATCGACACTGCCCTCGAAGACCACCTGACCGGAGTCGGGCCGGGTCTTGCCGGTGATGATGTCCATCATCGTGGTCTTGCCTGCCCCGTTGGGGCCGATGATCGCGCGCATCTCGCCCGCATCGAGCACCAGCGACAGGTCGTTCAGCGCACGAAAGCCGTCGAAGGAGACGTTGACACCATCCAGATACAGGATGCTGTCGGCCATGGAGATGTTCAGGGACTGGTTCATGACCGGCCCTCCATGGCGCGGGCTTCCCGCCAGTTCCTGATCTTCGTCATTATGGGCGACGGCCCGCCGTCACCGCTGCCGTTGATGGCACCGACGATGCCGCGCGGCAGGAACAGGGTGACGAAGACGAACAGCCCGCCCAGTGCGAACAGCCAGATCTCCGGCAGGGCACCGGTCAGGTACGTCTTGGCATAGTTCACCAGGATCGCGCCGATGACGGCCCCGTAGAGCGTGCCACGACCGCCAACCGCCACCCAGACCACGACCTCGATGGAATTCGCGGGCGTGAACTCGCTGGGGTTGATGATGCCGACCTGCGGCACATAGAGCGCCCCGGCGACACCGGCCATGCAGGCCGAGAGGGTGAAGACGGCCAGCTTGTAGCGGTCCACCCGATAGCCGAGGAACCGGGTCCGGGATTCCGCATCGCGGATCGCGGTGATGACCTTGCCGTACTTGGAGCGTGTGACCGCCTTGCAGATCAGGAACCCGAGACCGAGCGCCGCCGCCGAGGCGAAGAGCAGCCCGACCCGTGTCCCGTCGTTCTGCAGGTCGAAACCGAGCAGATCCTTGAAGTCCGTCAGACCGTTGTTGCCGCCGAAACCCATGTTGTTGCGGAAGAAGGCAAGCATCAGCGCATAGGTCATGGCCTGCGTGATGATCGACAGATAGACGCCCGTGACCCGGCTGCGGAACGCGAACCAGCCGAAGATGAAGGCCAGCAGGCCCGGGACGAAGACGATCATGATCGCCGCGAACCAGAACATGTCGAAGCCATGCCAGTACCAGGGCAGTTCCGAATAGTTCAGGAACACCATGAAATCGGGCAGTTCCGGATTGCCGTAGACGCCCCGGTCACCGATCTGGCGCATCAGGTACATGCCCATGGCATAGCCGCCGAGCGCGAAGAACGCGCCGTGTCCCAGGCTGAGAATGCCGCAGAAGCCCCAGATCAGATCCACCGACAGCGCCAGCAGCGCATAGGTCAGATACTTGCCGATCAGGCTGACCAGATAGGTCGGCGCATGCAGCGCATGCCCCACCGGCATCAGCAGGTTGGACAGGGCCAGCAGCAGGATCAGACCGAACAGGATGCCGAGGAAGATCATGCCGCCACGGTCGAAGGCACGGAAGACGAGGCCACGCATGATCATGACTCCACCGCCCGTCCCTTCAGCGCGAACAGGCCGCGCGGACGCTTCTGGATGAACAGGATGATGGCCACCAGCACCAGGATCTTGGCCAGCACTGCCCCTGCATAGGGTTCAAGGAACTTGTTCGCGATACCCAGACTGAGCGCGCCTACCAGCGTGCCCCAGAGGTTCCCGACCCCGCCGAAGACGACCACCATGAAACTGTCGATGATGTAGGACTGGCCAAGGTTGGGACTGACGTTGTCGATCTGGCTCAGCGCTACCCCCGCCATGCCGGCAATGCCGGAACCGAGGCCGAAGGTGAGCGCGTCGACGCGGTCCGTGCGAATGCCCATGGCGCCCGCCATGCGGCGGTTCTGCGTCACCGCCCGCATCTGAAGCCCCAGCGGCGTGCGCTTCAGCACCAGCATCAGCATGGCCAGCACCACCAGCGCGAAGACGATGATCCAGATACGGTTGTAGGTCAGCGTCATCTCGCCGAGCTGCACCGCGCCGGACATGAAGTCGGGATTGCCGACTTCCTTGTTCGTCGGCCCGAAGATGGAGCGGACAAGCTGCTGGATGATCAGGCTGACGCCCCAGGTGGCGAGCAGGGTCTCCAGCGCGCGTCCGTAGAGATAGCGGATGACGGTACGTTCGATCAGGACGCCCACGGAACCCGAGACAAGGAAGGCCAGTGGCACCGCGATGGCCAGGGAGAACTCGAACATCCCCGGTGCGTTGTTGCGGATGATTTCCTGCACCACATAGGTCGTGTAGGCGCCCAGCATCACCATCTCGCCATGGGCCATGTTGATGACCCCCATGACGCCGAAGGTGATCGCAAGCCCGATGGCTGCCATCAGCAGCACCGAGCCGAGGCTGATGCCGTAGTAGATGTTCTGCGCCGTGGACCAGAGAGCCAGCGCCGCCTCGATGCTGGCGATGCCGTCGGCGGCGGCGGCCTTGACCGGGTCGGAGGCAGTGTCGGGAATACCCTTCAGCAGGGACATGGCATCCCGCCCGCCCCGGTCCGCCAGGGACTCGATTGCCGCGATCTTGGTCGCGTCATCGAGATCCGACAGCAGGATGGAGGCCGCCTGGGCCTCCTCCATGGCGGTGCGGATCGCCGCGTCCTTTTCCGCCGCGATGGCCTGCCCAAGTGCCTCGACGGCATTCGGATCAGGGCTCTTGAACAGGGACTGGGCCGCAGCGGCACGCACGGAGGGATCAGGCGAGAGCAGCGTCAGGCTGCCAAGCGCACCACGCAGCGCGCGGCGCATGTTGTTGTTGATCCCGATCTTCCGCGCATCGCGCCGACCCACGTTCTCGACGAACTCACCGGTGAGCGGATCGATCAGATCGGTCCCGGATTCGGCCTTGCGGGCGATGAAGACCTTGTCGTCGGATTTCCGGTAGTAGAGGTCACCGTCCGAGAGGGCCTGCAGCGGGGCGACAGCGAGGGGGTCGCCGGTTGCGGCAATGGCGTTGACGGTCTGCTCCATCGCGGCGTAGTCGCGCGTATGAAGCTGGTCAATGAGCCCTGGCAGATCATCCGGGTCCGCTGCGAGAGCCGGCAGGCCACAGCAGAGCGCGATCATCAGGGCGAGAAGGCGGGCAATCATGCGCCGGTCTCGCTTGTTGGCAATGGAGAAACTGGGGGTAAGGTCTTCGTCGGCATTCGTTCAGATGGTCGGGGTGGCGACCGGCCGGTTCGGCAGAAACCGGCAGCCGCCACCCCTTCCGTCAGATCACGTGGATCAGTACGTCGGCTTCTCGCAGCCACCGCACACCCACGGGTAGGTCCAGTCAGCCGTCAGCTTGGCGCTTTCGGGGATGAAATCGGACCAGGCATCGCCAACGACGACACCATCCGTGGACCAGACCGTCTGGATCTGGCCATCATCCTGGATCTCGCCGATCACGACCGGCTTCGACAGGTGGTGGTTGGTGTTCATCACCGCGATACCGCCGGTCAGGTTCGGAACGGTCTGGCCGTACATGGCCTGACGCACGGCATCGACGTCGGTCGTGCCGGCCTGCTGCACCGCCTGCACCCACATCTTGAAGCCGATGTAATGTGCTTCCATCGGGTCGTTGGTGACGCGGTCCTCGTTGCCGATGAACGCATGCCACTTGGAGATGAACGCGTCGTTCTCCGGCGTGTCGATGCTCATGAAGTAGTTCCACGCGGCCAGATGACCAACCAGCGGACCGGTATCGATACCAGCCAGCTCTTCCTCACCGACGGAGAAAGCGACGACCGGGATGTCTTCGGCCTTGATGCCCTGGTTGCCCAGTTCCTTGTAGAACGGAACGTTGGCGTCACCGTTGATGGTGGAGACCACGGCAGTCTTCTTGCCAGCGGAGCCGAACTTCTTGATGTCGGCCACGATGGTCTGCCAGTCGGAATGACCGAACGGCGTATAGTTGATCATGATGTCCTCAGCCGGAACGCCCTTGGCCTTCAGGTAGGATTCCAGGATCTTGTTGGTGGTGCGCGGGTAGACATAGTCGGTACCGGCCAGCACCCAACGCTCCACACTTTCGGTCTTCATCAGGTAATCCACTGCCGGGATCGCCTGCTGGTTCGGCGCAGCACCGGTGTAGAACACGTTGCGGCTGCTTTCCTCACCTTCGTACTGCACCGGATAGAACAGCATGCTGTTCAGTTCCTCGAAGACCGGCAGCACCGACTTGCGGGACACACTGGTCCAGCAGCCGAAGACGACCGAGGTGCCATTGACCTCGATCAGCTCACGTGCCTTTTCCGCGAACAGCGGCCAGTTGGACGCCGGATCGACCACCACGGCCTCCAGCTGCTTGCCCAGCAGACCACCCTTCTTGTTCTGGTCGTCGATCAGCATCAGCATGACGTCCTTCAGGGTCGTCTCGCTGATTGCCATCGTGCCCGACAGCGAATGCAGGATACCGACCTTGATCGTATCCGCTGCCTGTGCCGCACCGGTCGTCAGACCGATCGCCAGAGCACTCACTGCTGCCAGGGCTTTCACCCTCCCAAATCCAAACATTGTCGTAACCACCTCCTGTAAACGACCAGATTGTCCCGCTTACATTTCCAAGAGATGTGCCAGCGCCCAAAATTTCAGCGACTTTTATTTTTCTCCTTTCAAACCAATATGATGACCGGCAGCACATTGGCCTTCAGACGCAATTTCAAGGCAGGGTGAAGCCCATATTTCTTGCATATGTTTAAAATAGAGGCATTTTTTGCCAAAGGGTCACAGGTGCCTGTTTTTCGCGCAGAACTCCCTGCTGCACTGTCGCCTGAAACCTTCAGTTCAGCGCATCCAGGCCCCATAGCGTGATCGTCGGCGGCCGGAAGCTGCGGGCATGATGCACCTCGATCCGGACCTGACGATCCAGCCGTCGGGGGATGCCAAGCCGAAGCGTTCCGGAGGCCGTGCGCCATTCGACAATGCGGATCAGATCGCCATCGTCGATGGCCTGCACGACGTCCCCCGCGAAGTCGCCTCTCTCGAAGGTCCCGGACGGCGCACCATAGGCGGCAACCAGTTCCTCCAGCACTGCCTGGAAGTCGTTCTGCAACCCGGCAGCGTCCCCGGGGTTCGAGGGATCGATGATCAGGGCCGCCATGCGGAACCGCGCGCCCTTGTGCAGCAGGGCGAGACGCTGGCGCAGTGCGACGTTGGCCAGAACGGGGGTTTCATAGACGATCAGACCCTCCGCCTGCGCCTGGCCGCCGCGCAGACCCGCATCGGTCAGGTTCTGCAGCACGGCTTGCAGGGAACTGTTGGGGGCCAGTGCGGCAAGATCGAAGACGCCGCTCTCCTGCGGCACCTCGACGGCGGCGAAGCCTTGCTGTCCCGCCTGCGGGGCATCGAACAATCCGCTGCCGGGGGGCTTGTCGAAGCTGAAGGTATAGCGGGCAGCCAGCTTCAGCGGCTGGCTTGCCTGTGCGGCCTCTCTGGCCGTGACACTGAAATCGGCTTCCAGGGCGAAGGCATGGCGGCCCTGCTGCCAGTTGAGGCTGCCGTTGAGGCTGCTGGTCACGGTATCGGCCCCTGCGGCCTCGCGGGTCTGCTTCGCGAACCGGTAGGTGGCACGCGCCGACAGGCCGCCCCGCTCGACGCTGGCACCCAGCCCCAGGATCAGTTCGTCACCTTCCGCATTGCCGCCGTTGGTGCGGCGCCATGACAGGCTGGGGGACAGGGTGCCGACCACATCACCATGGGTGAAGCTTCTGTCGACACCGACGGTTGCCGTGCCCGACAGGGTCGGTTCGGCATTCAGCGCGCGGATTGCCTGCACCTGATAGCCGACCCGACCGAAGAGATTGTTCGGCAGGGGTGCCGACAGGTTGGCCGACGCCGCATGTGTCGTTGTCCTGACCGTACCCGCCGCGTTCGCCGTCCGGATGACGGAAGCATCGAAGGTGCCGTTCAGCACCGTGCCGAAGCCCGGATCCAGCGGACCTGCCAGGTTGAGACCGGAACTGATGGTATCCGTGTGATTGGCGCGGCCAAATCCGTCACGATCCCAGCGTGCCCGCCCGCGCATGGCCAGCCCGCTGTCGAACCGCCAGCCGGCGTTGCCCGAAAGGCTGCGCCGGCCTGCGGTCACCGCCGCACCGTTCGGGCGGTAATCACTGTCGAACTGGTCGAACCTGACGCTGTAATCCAGCGGCATGGACTGGTCACGGCCCCGGATCTCGGTGAACAAACCAGCCCCCGTGTCGTCGAGCCGGTTGCCCGCAAGATCATCACCGAACAGGAATCCGACCTCCCCCTTCCACTCCAGCGACTGTCCCCGCAGACCGAATGCACGGTCGGCGGCAACACTGCCGACGGTCTGCACCCGCTCCACCGCCACATTGTTGGCCCCTGCATCCAGCCGGTTGGTGACCAGACTGAAGGCCAGGTTGCCGCCCCGGCCCTGACTCATCAGCCACGACGCCCCGATCGTCTGGTCATCGTTGAAATCCACCTGCCGGTAGGTGGCCTGATTGATGCCCCAGAACCCGATGATCGAATGCTGCCAGCCGGGCAGGATGCCGATGCGGGGCTGCACCTCCACCTGCAGCCCCTTCAGGCTGCGCTGCGACGTGCGTGCGGTGGTCAGCGCGAAGATGTCGCCTGCCTCCAGCCTGAACGGCACCGCCCCGTCACCCTTCTCCCACTCCGCTTTCGCGCGCTCCGCCACGAAGCCATCGAAATTGCTGCGGAAGGGATTGTCCACCAGCACGCCGAAGAACTGCCCGCTGAAACGCTCGAACGGCGAGATCTGGCGCGACAGGTTCAGGTCCGCCTCCATGAAACCGAAGGTCGTGCGCTCCGCGAACGGACTCTGCGCCGGGTCGCCCGCATCGGAATAGCCTTCCAGCGCCGCCGTCAGGCTGCCGCCGATCTGCCAGTCGCGCAGGACTTCCTGCGCGCCGCTGCCGAACGGAAACAGGGCTGCAGGCGCAGCGCAGAGCAGCATCCAGGCGCTGTGGCGTTGCAGCCTCACTCGGCCAGTTCCTCGGTGATACGCAGGAAGAATTCGTTCTGGCCACGCAACTGCCGGAAGCCCCGCGCCGGGTCATTGAACTCGATCTGCGTGTCGGCGGTCAGCGAGACGATGGAGGTGATCTCCGTCCGGCCGTTCGCCCCGGTGCCCTGAAACTGCTGCACCGTCTGGACACCGCGAATGCCGAGCACCCGGATCTCCGCATCCTGCGGCACATCCTCGATCATGGAATCGAGCAGACGCTGGCGGTCCTGGAAATCCGGCGCGAGGACATCATCAAGCTGCCCGTCCGACCAGGCAGCCAGCACCTCCTCGGCTGCCGCCTTCGCGGCCTGGGCATCGATGACCTGCGGTGTCTCGACCGGCACCGTGCCCTCCGGCGTCGCCTCCGGCGTGGCAATGGCGCGAAACCCGCGAATGTCCTGGGCCGAAGCGGTCGCGGCCAGCAGGCCGCCCAGAATGACGAAAGGAACCAGTTTCAGCATCACTGCACCACCAGATTGACAACCGTCACCGAGAACTCGGTGAAACCGATGGGGGTCAGCGTGAACGTGCCCTCCACGGTCACGCCGTTGTTGGCCTGCAACACGATCCGCACCGTCTGCGCGGCCACGAACGGGTTGATGAAGATGAACCCGCCCGCCGGATCGATGATCCGCCAGACCGGCACGGTCGCATCGGGGAAGATCGTCACCGTCTCGTCCCCCTGGACCGTCAGATCCAGCGCGCCAGGGCTGTACTGGAAGATCAGGAAGGCACCATCGACGCTCTGGCCGGCAAAGATCCGGCAGTCCAGCGTCACCGGGTCCACAACCATGTTGACGAAGCGCAGGTCCGGCGGTGCCGTCGGCGAAAGCTGGCCCTGCAGCGTCTGGCCAATGCAGGCGTCCAGTCCGGCACCGTTGTTGTTGCCGTTGTCGTTGTTGTTCAGGTCATCGACCGCGACCTGCTGCACGATGCCGTTCACGGTCGCATTGTTGATCGGGTCCTCGGTATTGAACGGGTTGTTGCCGTTCTTCGGGTCGATGCGGAACAGTTCCACATTCGTGATCACACGGCGCAGCTCGGTCTTGGTATTGGCGTCCGGCGGCGGCACCACGTTCAGCTTGTTGAGGATCTGCTGCACCTCATCGCGGCTGAGGGTGTTGAACTGGTCATCCGTTGGCAGGATCGGACTGTCGTTGCGGCTGTCGCCGGTCAGGTCGGCGGCACCGGCACCGGCGACCGCCAGACCGAGGAGCAACAAAACCGCAGCCGCCGCACGTGCAATTCCGGACACATCCATCACTGTCCCTCCCCCGCCGCACGGACCAGCCTGACCCCCAGGGTCGGGAACTGGCCCAGTGTCGCCTCATTGACGTCCATCTCCACCGCGTTGGTGCAGGTGGCAAACCCGTCGCCGATGGGTGTCAGGCGGGTGGATCCGAAGGCGATGCTGCCGAAACCGCTTTCCAGCGACCACTGGCAGGCCAGATCGAATGGCGCCAGGCCGGAAATGCCGGAAATGCTGGCGGTCACGGGATGGGAAACACCCTGCCGGTAGATTTCCGGGATCTCCAGGCTGACGCGGGGAGCGATCGCCCCGAGCTGATTCGGGTTGATGCGCGCGACCTCCCGGCCATCCCCGTCAACGATGGCGACATGGCGTATGGCCGTGGTCGCCCCGAACTGCCTGCTGGCGACCCAGCCGGTGCCGTCCCGTCCGAAGATCTCGTCAAAATCACCGTCCGAGGTGACGTAGCGCGCGACATAGCGATCCATCTGTGCCTCACCCTCGATCAGCAGTCGCCAGATGAAGCCGTTGGCACCCAGGTTGTCGATCACCAGCAGCGCATCGTTCAGCGTGAAGACGCTCGCCTCCCCCTGCACGATGGGGGTGCCGGGCACGGGAGAGAGGTTCGTGGTCTCGGCGGCACTGGCCCGCAGGAACGGACGCAGCGCGGCGGAGAGCTGTTCCTCCAGCAGGCGCGGACGGACGATGGCCGCCGACTGAAGCCCCTTCGCCATCAGCAGGCCGCCCCCCTGGGACTGCTGGATACCGAAGGCGGGGGCCGAGGCGGGCGCGAAGCTGCGGCTGCTGCCGTCCCTGAAGCGCACGTCCAGCCGGATCTCCGTGCCCAGCGCGTCGGCGATCCGGAACAGGTCATGCGGGCCGGGACCGAACTCTCCTGCGACGCCTTCCCTCCGGCCCACCAGATCAACACCCACCACCGGCGGCGGACGGAACAGGACATCCTCTGCCGCCTCGAACAGGATGTCTGTGCCGCGCCGGATCTCGACTTCCAGCGTGACCGCCAGCCCCTGCGAACGGATGACGTCGACCATGGGCGGCGCACTGACCGGGATGGCGAGCGGCGTTCCCCCGGCCTGGGCGTCCAGGTCGCCCTGCTGATAGATGCGTCCGCCCGTGCGGGCCCGCCATTTCACCTTGAGCCCGGAATCCGCAGGCAACGGCCCCTGGACCAGAAGCTCCGCGGTGAAGGCCTCGTCGGCGAACGGACGCCGTTCCGTGATCACCAGCCGGGCGCGGCTCAGGGTCGGTTCCAGCACATCCACCAGCGACCCGGCGAGGCTTCCGGCGGGCGCGATGGCGACCTCGGCCTCACCTGCCTCCCCCGTGCCGGTCAGCACGATGGTCTGACGGCCATCGACAAGGCCAAGCGGTCCCCGGCGAAGATCGATGCGCACGGCTTCCGGGCGGTTCACCCGGGCCAGGAACTCCCGATCCGCCCCGACGAGGCGGGCAATCAGGTCAAGCTCCAGCCGGTCATCCAACGCGCCGGGTCCGGTGATCAGGTGACGCTCCGAACGCGGTGCCGAGCTGCAGCCCGGCCAGACCCAGCACCTCGATCTGCTGCTCGGGGCTGCCCTGGGCATAGCCGACCCGCAGGTCCTCATCGTCATTGACCAGAACGCTGCCATTGCCACCGTCACAGACGACCGTGTCGAACCGGGCCCCCTTGCCGGAAACCGTCGGGAACGGAAATGCGCCCGCGCTGCCGGGCACCAGATGATTGCGCCGGGCGTCGAACGTGTAGCCGCCACCGACATTCAGGCCGCGGCCGAGCCGGTCGGTGATGTCGACGCTGCGCTGTCCGAACCTGATGGAGACCCGCCGCTTCTGGCGCAGGGTCTCCCGCGCACCGGCACTGGTCGTGCGGGTACTGGAGCGGGTGCACTCCCCGTCCCGGACACGGAACGCCATCGCGGTGACGCGCACCGGAAGGCCATGCGGCAGATCGGTGATCTCCGCCGTCTCCTGATCCGCAGCGATCTGGCGCAGGAACTGGCGGTCATGGCCATAGGTCACAAGCACGGAACCCGCATCAATATGCTCATCGGGCCGCAGGACATCCGATGCGCGCGGCGGGATGAATGCGGAGAGATCCAGTATCGAGGGCTCCGGCAGAGCCAACGGCGGCAGGCCGTCCGTCCCGATCTCGCAGACCGTCCCGGCCAGCCGCTCCGCCATGCGATCCGTCTCCGCCGTGTAGCTGGCGACGTTGTTGCTGACGAATGTCCGCAGCAGGTCACCGATCCGCTGCGGCCCTTCCTCGATCTTCGCCGCAAGCTGTCCCTGAGCCAGGACCGGCGCCGCGAGCAGCACAGGCAGGAACCCGAGCCCGGCGAGAAGGCATCTGAATGTCATGCGCATCACCTGCCCTCCGGAAAGCCGTCGGACGGCGCGTCATCGGCCAGTCCTGTGCGGATCACGTCACGGCTCGCCTGTTCCTCCAGGTCGGATGCCGCCTGTTCCTGCGCCAGGCGCGCACGCCGTTCTTCCTCCGACTCATCGATCAGGTTGCCCAGCAGGGTATCCGGGATCTCGGGCGGCTGGCTGGCCGGACCTCCGCCCGAACCACCGCCGCCACCCGGGCGACGCTGTGTCGGACCGGACTCCTCGTCCTCCTCCGCATCGGTTTCGTCGTCGGTCAGCAGCGCCGTACCTGTCACTGCCGTCTTGATTGCCTTCACCCGCCGGGCAATGTCGTTCGCCGTCTTGGACTGGTCGCGGATGATCTTCGATGCGGCGATGATCGTGGCGGCCTGATCCACAACCACCTTGCCGGCTTCGTCGCCGACCAGCCCCCGCGCCTCGTCCAGGATCCGCGCGTCCTTGGCCTCGTCCAGGATGCGCGCCACCTCGTCGGCATCCGCATCGAAGAAGTTGCGTGGCTTGCCGCCCGACAGCGGACGGATACCGTCGAAGGTCGCCCCCTTGGTGCCAATGGCCTTGAAGCCTGGCGTATCCAGCTTCTGGAACAGCAGGGTCGGTGTCAGCAGATCAGTGAACTGGGTGATCTTGGCCGCTGTCGGGCAGCACGGATCGACACCGTCGATGATGATGCTCTGCAGTTTCCGCGCGCCCTCGACGGTCGACAGATCGAACTTCTCTCCGAACAGGTCGATCACCTCCGCCGTTCCGCCATCCTCGATCAGGTCCGGATTGTTGCGGCGGTTCTGGATCACCTCGTCCAGGTCGATCACCCCGTCGCGGTCGAAGGCATTGACCGTGGTGCGCCCCGCATCATCCAGCTCCAGGCCGATATTGGCAGGCTTGAAGTCGATCAGCACATGGCGCTGCTCCACCGCCTTGTTGGCGGCCTCCACGGAGGCGGCGAACTGTTCCTCCGTCAGGCGCTTGTCCGGATTGTTCTCCGCGATCTCCTTGACCTCCTTGGAGCCGTCGATCCGCTCCGACTGCTTGATCGGCCGCCCCTGCTCATCGAAGATCACCAGCACCGGCTTGTCGTCCAGATCCAGCAGCGGGTCGCCGAACTCGTCGGTGAAGGGGATGTCATCGGTTGTGCGGATGCCGAGCTTGCGAAGCCGGTTGCCTGCCTCGATATCGCGCTTGACGCCGTCCTCCCCCGCCCTGTTGAAGCGCTGCACGACCGTGTTGGGATCCTTGGCGTCGAAGACCGCCTTCACGCCACCGACACCGACCTGCTCCCCGAGTGCGATCTGACGGCCATCCTGCAGCGTGACACCACCCTCCTGCTTGAATGGGCGGTTGGAGGTCACGGTTGCCTTCTGGCGGTCGAGTATGTTCTGCAGGGAGGTGTCGATGACCTCCTGCCCGATGACGGATTCCTCGGCCTTGGCAAAGGCGGCATCGATCAGCTTGCGCGTGTCCCCGCCCGGCGCACGGCCCTTCTGCTGGCGTTTCAGCTCGTCGCGCAGGAAGGCAATCTCGTCCAGCACCTCCGGACTCTGGCGCGTGTTCCGCAGACGCTCGATCTCGTCCAGCGTATCCGCGATCTTCAGGTTGGTCTTCACCTCGCGGACCGTGTCGCTCAGCCCGCGCTTCAGCTTGCTGGAAAAGCGAACCAGACCGGTCAGCGTGCCCCGGGCACCCAGCACGTTCAGCGCGTCGAAGGCGCGGGCTTCGATGATCGCCGCGGCCTGCTTGCGATCACGGGCAAGCTGAACGGTCTCCCGGAACGCTTCCTTGCGCCGCTCCGACGCCGCGATGAAGGCATCCACCTCCGCCTGCGTCGTCACCGTGCCGGGCACATTCAGTTCCGTGCTCAGTTCCCGCGTCAGTTCCGGCGGGAAGCTCATGGACTGCTGGACTTCGGCAAGGAACGAGTTGCCCACCGTGACCGCGGCCCGGAACAGGTTGTTCTGGCGCGCGCTGCGATTGGCCTCCTCCGTCTCCCGCTGCACCAGCAGGCCGTTGGGCGAAAGGATGTCCAGACCGTCGCCGATCAGGTTGGAGGCCGACTTGACGACCCCTTCAACCGTTTCGAAGCCGATCTGGCCGATCGTGTTGAAGGCCGCGCTGAAGATGTTCTGAGACTTGTCGGTGAAGTTCTCCACGAAAGGCTGATAGACGGCATTGGCGGAACCCACGATGATCGTCTTGCCCAGCCCGGCAAGATAGCCGGGGATGCGCAGGAAATTGCCGACGGTCATGTCGAGCAGTTCGGCATTGGCCAGTTGCCGGTTGGCCTCGTCCTGGACCGCCTCGACTTCCCTGAAGTCGGCATAGATGCGCACGCCGTCCCGTTTCATCGCCAGCTCTTCGGGCAGCCTGGCGGGCGGGGGCGGGTCGGGCAGCAGGGACAGGGCCTTCAGCACCTCGGCCAGGGGAGTGATGCGCGGCAGGACACCCGGGATACCGGAAAAGGGAACGCCCTTCGGCTCCGGCTCGATCCCGATGAAGCCGAGCCCGTTGACCGCGCCACCCTGAACCACCGATTGCGCACCTGGCTCACCATCGGCGGCAGGCACACCCAGGCAATGCTCGAAGTCACGGCTGTCGAACATGCGCCGCAGGTCTGTCTGCAGCCTGGCCTGCGCGGCATGCAGGTCGGAAAGCGCGGCGTGCCGTTCGGCCAGCGCCTCATTGGCCCTGGTGACCTGCTCCTGCGCCCGGACCGCATAGTCCTTCGCGAAGTCCTCCATCTTCAGGTAGTTCGCGTCGTGGCGTTCTCGCAGCGGATTGATGCGGGCGACCTCTGCCGGGTCGAAGCTCATCGCGCGGGTCGGGATGCCGAACAGCGTCGGCACATTGACCTTTCCGGCACGGCTGGCCTTCACCAGTTCCGCCGTCTCCTTGTCCAGCAGCATTTTCGCCGCCGCGGCCTCCAGCGCGATCTCCTGATGCACCTTTGCGAGATCCTGCAGCGGGATCAGATCCTCGATGAAGATGCGCGACAGACGGTTCCTGCGAAATTCACTGGTCGAGACAAGCGCCCTGGAATAGCGCTGCTTCGCCGCCAGAAGCGATTGCATCAATTCGACGGCGGGTGCGCAGCTCTGCGCCAGACGCTGCCGACGGGCATCAATCTCCGCCCGCAGGGTGGCCAGATCACCGGTGCAGGTCTGACCGTCGTCCTGGGCGCGCGCCGGCCCCGATACCGCAGCCAGTCCCGACAGGATCACGAGGCCGGACAGCAGGACTCTCAGTCCCGGCCGGAGCCGCAGCGGCCGGTCCCCGCGCCACCACGCCCCCATCAGCCCTGCTCCCCCGCCACCGCGATGAGGCGTTCGGCCGCCTCCCGGCGGAGCCGCAGTATCTCCTTCAGGTCGTCTTCCCTGTAGCAGCCGCGCACCGCGACGGAGCGTGTCGCCCCCGGCCCCGGAACCCGGACCGCAAAGGAATTGCCGTCCGGTCGCCTGCGCGCGGGGGGAAAGACGCTCTCGACCCCGCGCGACCCGAGTGCCACTTCCGCCTCCGCCAGTGCGCGCAGATCACTGCCGCTCGTCAGGTTGATACGCCGGGGCAGCACGGGCGCGGCATTGTCAAAGGCCTCTCGGATGCGCGCGACCCTGTGCCCGATCCATTCGGGTTCATTGCTGTCAACACGCGGCACGAAACCGGCCACGGCCGCATTGTAGAAACGGATCACATGCCGACTGGCCGTCGTCGGCGCGTTGGAGCCGTAGCAGAGCCGGTCAACCACGAACAATGCGGTCCGGTCATCCACCGACAGTTCATGCGCGAACCGTGTTTCATCGGGACCCACATTTACGGTCTCGGCAAGGACCGTCGTGCAAGACAGAGACAGGACGGTCAACAGGAAGAAAGCAACGGCTCGAAGGCTTCGAGGCATGACAGGCTCATCCGCAGTTGAATTGCAGACGAAAGCCTAATTTGTCTGGTTGATGGAAGGCACCTGTCCGATCGGACAGGTCAACGCTCACCTTGCTGTGACAGCAGTCGCATCCACGCTCAGGCCGACGCGCCAGCCCTTTCGGAAGGGGCGGTTCGCGGGGCGAATTCGATGTCGGCCTGGCCCAGCATCGTGGTCAGCTTCTCGAAGCGCGAGACCTTTTCTTCCTTGCCCACAATGCCGGCAAAGAACGACTCGCGAAACTCCGGCTTCAGCAGCAGGCGACGGATCAGTGTCCGCGCCTCGTCCTCTGCCTTGCCATGCGTGAAATAGCCTTCGAGGACCATCTTCAGCAGGCCGATGCACTTGTCGGCAACGCTGTTGTTGGCCGAGAGCAACCGCTTGAACAGCTGCCGCTTCTGCACCATCCGAAAGCAGAGGTCGTCCAGCTTCTCCGCCAGTTGACGCTTGTGCATCTCCTGCAGGTCACTCTCCAGAATGCGCGCCTGGATGATCGCGAGACGCTTCATCTGTTCGGAGACCGGCTGAGCATCGTCCGTAAGGAACAGTTCAGCCTGTGGCGAGGTCAGAACGGGTATCAGGAATTCGGCAAGCTTGCGCTTGTTGGCGGCGCCGAAGATGCTCGGTTCCAGGTCGATCAGCCGCATTGCCCGCGTGTCGGCTTCCTCCGCCCCGACCAGATATTCCGCCACGGCCTCCGGATGCAGCCAACGCGCGTTGCGGTTGCTGATCGCCTCCATCATCCGGGTACTGCCCAGCCAGGCGCCATCCTCGGTCTTCAGATCGCGCACCAGATCCTTCGTGGCCTCGGCCTCGGCCCGCAGATCACCGTCCACCAGCTTGCGCCTGCCCTCCAGTTCGTCGATGAGGTACTGCGCCAGTGCCTGACGCGTGTGGGGCATCTTGGCGGCTGCAATCAGCCGGTTGACGGTATGGGCTTCGCGCCCGGCGTCGGTGTCATCCGCCGGCAACCGACCGTGCGCGAGCCTTGCCGTGGCCGACAGCTCCTGCTTCAGCGTGTCCCGCTTGCCGATCAGGTGCTGGGTGACATTGCCGATCAGCAGCAGCTCTCCGGCGAATGTATCGGCGACCTCATGCACCCAGTCGGGATGATCGGCACGGATTGGCGCCAGAACCCGCTCAAGCTTCTCGCCGAAGCCCTGGGCGTCGGCCAGGTGATTGACAAGTGCGAGATTGAGCAGATATCCGCGACTTTCCCGCGGTTCCACCTCCGCGATCAGGGCATCCAGATCCCCGTCGACGATCTTCAGTTGCTGCGCCAGTTCACGGTCACGACGCAGCGCCACGATACCCCGATCGATGATGTCATAGATCTGCTTGATGCGTTCCTGCACCCCCTGTCCAGTTTCCCGGACCTGCGCGATGGAGGTCTGCTGCACCGCGCGCTGCATGGCCGTCCCGTCATCCTGCAGGCGTTCCACATATTCCAGGGAGTGAACCAGTTCTGTCGCGGTCAGCCCCCAGCGAACAAGCTCACTGCGCAGCAGGCGGTTGATCGAACGGCGGCCTTCGTAGGAGTAGAAATCCTCCACCTTCCAGCAGACGCCGGGCACCGGATCGGAGTCATACTTGGAGGCCCGCGGCTTGGCACCGGAGAAGAATATCTGACCGGAACGGAATGTACCGGACTTGCTGTCGAAGCGCTCCCGCATCACCTTGACTGCACGGTAGTTGGCACGGGCTGCCTTCGCGGCCTCCAGCGCCTCTTCCTGATCGTCGACAACCGCGATGATCGTCCATGACGTTCCGCGCTGGCCCAGCACCTCGTAATGAATCTTGTTGCCGCTCACCCCGACACCCTTCCGTGTCCACACACCCTGAAGGTTGCCATGACACGGTTAATGTTCGGTTGACGGTTGTTCGGCGGCCCGCCGCTGCGCCTTCAGGCGGCTGTCGGCATGATCTGACTGAGCCTGCCGCCGACCCTGACGGGCTGTATCGAGGTTGCCAGGCCGGTCCGGTCGTCACTTTCGACCAGAACACCACAGACCGTTGCCTCGCCCAGGGCAGGCTCGAACCGGGCGCCCGGCGTCTTGTTGCGGAACCGCCGGATGGGCTCTTCCTTCCCCATGCCGATGACGGAATCATAGTCACCGCACATGCCCACATCGGACATGTAGGCCGTTCCCCCCGGCAGGATCTGGTGATCGGCCGTCGGCACATGGGTATGGGTGCCGACCACCATGGTCGCGCGCCCGTCCGCGAAGTGGCCCAGGGCCGCCTTCTCGCTGGTTGCCTCCGCATGCACATCCACCAGCACGAACTGGACGGAGCGTCCCAGCGTACTGGACTGCAGCCCCTTTTCCAGCGCCTGGAAGGGGCAGTCCATCGCGTCCATGAAGACCCGGCCCATGACCTGGATGACCGCAACGCGCCTGCCGCCCGGCGCATCGAACACCGCTACACCCCGTCCCGGCGCACCCGGGGGAAAGTTCGCGGGCCGGATCAGCCTCGGCTCCCGCTGGAAGTGGGGCATGATCTCCCGATTGTCCCAGACGTGATTGCCGGTGACGATGACGTCCGTGCCCGCGGCATAGAGCTCGTCGCAGATCTTCGGCGTGATGCCGAAGCCGCCGGCGGCATTCTCGCCGTTGATGACGACGAAATCTGTCTTCAGCCCGGCGATCAGATCCGGCAGATGCTTCAGGACGCCATCGCGTCCGCTGCGTCCAACAATGTCGCCCAGATAGAGAAGTCTCAACGGAACCTCCTGATCGCGGTCTCGGTCACCAGCATGTCCAGCACCTGATCATGGGATCCGGTCGGAACCACCGGTACGTACTGCGTCTCGTAGGCCATGCCAACCAGCAACGGGAAATGACCCCGGTTGTGCCAGGCCTGGATGGTGCGGTCATAGAAGCCGCCACCATAGCCGAGCCGCCTGCCGCGCCGGTCGATTCCCACCAGCGGCATCAGCACGATGTCAGGACGCATGGCAGGCACACGCGGTCCGGGTTCACGGATGCCGAAGGCGGACGTCTCGAACCGGATGCCGGGTCCGAAGCGTCGGAACACCAGCGGCACACGGGGCGCCACCACCACCGGCAATCCGACAATGGCCCCGCGACGGGTCAGCGTGCGCACCAGCCAGTCCGGATCAACCTCCGTCCCGAAGCCTGCGAAGATCGCGATCCGGCACCCGCGCCAGTCGGCGCGCAGCGCCATGGCGTTGCGCAGGACCCCGCGCGTCCGCCAGACGGCATGCGCCTTGCCGCGTTGTTTCAGGATCCGGGCACGCAACTGTTTCTTGGCCCTGTCGAGGGCCGGGATGGGTGTCACATCTGTCATGAACCGGCTTCAGTCCCTATATGGTGAAACATGATCAAATCTGTACGGGCGTCCGATGATTCAGGGCCGAAGGTGTGGCGCGGGGGGATCGTGACATGAGCTACCTGATCCTTGCAGCCTTTCTGCTGGCTGCCGCGCTGATCGGCGGCAGGGCCTTGCTTGACGCCGACCCGCACAAGCTGGCGCAGGGGCTGCGCATCGGCGGCGGGCTGGTGCTCGGGGTCGCGGGTCTGTTCCTGTCGATCCGCGGCATGTTCTTCGTCGGTGCCCCGGTCGCGCTCTTCGGCCTCGGCATGGTGGCGCGGGGGCTGGGCTGGAACGGCCTGCCCGGCGGTTTCAGCATGGGCGGCAAGCGCCAGCCTTCCTCCGGTGGAGCCTCGAAGGTGCGCAGCACCCATCTGGAGATGTCGCTGGACCACGACAGCGGCGACGTGGACGGACGGATCCTGAAAGGCGATCACGCCGGGCAGAAGCTGTCCGATCTCGATCTGTCCACGCTCACAGGCCTCTGGCAGTCTTGGCAGCACAGCGATCCGGACGCCGCGCGCCTGCTCGAAAGCTATCTGGACCGGGTACATGGTGCCGACTGGCGGGAGGACGGAGCGCGCCGTCAGCAGGACACCGGCACAGGCAGCCGCAGGGCTTCATCCGGCGGCGGCATGACCCTGGATATCGCCACCGGGCCCGACATCAGCGATGCGCGCCTCCGACACCTCGAAGGGCAGCGCTTCATCATCAGCCAGATCATCACCCTGATCGAAAGAGGACGGAAATGACCGACAGCCTGATCGACTACAAACCCGGTACGAATACCCCCGACATGGATGCCGAGAATCCGGCACCGGTCAGGACCCCGGCCAAGGGCATGCACCTCTACACGCTTGATGGTGTGACACACGAAATTCCGGAGAACTTCTGGGACCCGGAAACGAAATCGATCCGGCTCGGATCGCTGCTGAAGAGTCACGGTGACCTGCGGTCCAGAATCGGAGAGCGCCGGAAACCGCCGGAGACCTACGAGATCCGTCTGCCGGACGACCTGCAGTCGGTGATCAGCGCCAATCCCGAAGACCCTCTTGCGCAGTCCGCCATGGAATGGGCCCGCCGTCACGAACTCAGCCAGGAAGCCTTCGACGAACTGGCAGAGGCATTCTTCCGCAACGAAGCGCAGAGCTTCGATCCGGACCGGTATCGCGAGACCCAGATGAACGCGCTCGACGAAGCGCTGGGCAGCGACGCGGAAAAGGTGCGGAAGGACATCGGCCAGTGGTTCGGCGCCCTGATGGGTCGGGATTTCGAGGAGAGTCCCGAACTGCTCGCCGCGGCGGAGGAACTTGCCGCCGACGCACGCGGCGTGCTGTTGCTGAAGACCCTGCGGGACCGCCTGAGCGAGCATGGCGTTCCGGACCGCCGTTCAGATGCAGGTTCCGAAGCGCCCGTCGATGAGGCCGCGATCCGGCGGGTTCAGGCTTCCGACGCCTATCGCAACAGCACCCATGCCGACCATGAGGCGACCCGGAACTGGGTACGGAACGCCTGGCAGACGCTGGTCGACCGGGGACACTGATCCAGGCCGGCTATCCCTTCGATGACAGCAGTTCGCTCCGCACGCTGTCATCGAAGCCCTGCAGGACGTGGGGGCCGCGTGTGAAGACCGGCCGCCGGAGCAGCGCCGGATGCGCCAGAATCAGATCGACGGTTCCCTCCTTCCCGTCGTCCTGGGCCTGCTCATCCTTCGACAGCCCCCGCCAGGTGGTGCCGCGGCGATTGATCAGACCTGTTCCGATCGCCGCGGTCCATCGCATGACATCATCCCGCGACAGGCCGTCGGCGCGAACATCGATGAAATCGTGCCTGATCCCCTCGGCATCCAGCCACTTCCGCGCCTTGCGACAGGTGTCGCAATTCTTCAGGCCATGAACCTTCCACATATCCGCCACTCTCCACCCCGGCTTTGCATCTCCCCGGCCATAGCCCACTATGGCCCCGAGCAACAAGCCTTGGGGGAGGTCCGACGCCATGACGATCCATGATCCGCGCATACCGACAGCCGATGAGTGTGTGGTACCGGCCATGCTGCGTCGCCGCGCCGAGAGCCAGCCGGACGAGACCTTCGTGATCTTCGAGGATGGCGAGACCTGGAGCTATGCCGAGGCGCTGCAGCGGGTGCTGCGCGCCGCCGCCGGATTGCGGGCACTCGGTGTCCGCCAGGGCGACCACGTCCTCTCTTGGCAGCCCAATGGGCGGGAAGCGGTGCTGACATGGTTCGGCCTCAACATGCTGGGTGCGGTCTATGTGCCCGTGAACACCAGCTATCGCGGCGGACTGCTGGAGCATGTGGTGAGCCTGTCCGACGCCCGCCTGATGGTGGTGCATCCGCAGCTGATGCCCCGACTGGCCGATGTGGATGTCGGTGTTCTCAGCGACCTGGTCGTCACCGGGGCGGAGGCTGAGATGCCGACCGTGCCCGGCCTGGAGAACCATCCGTTCAGCCTGCTGGAAAGCGCCGAGCCGCTGGAGGAAGTGATCGAGGTCGCGCCCTGGGACACCCAGTACATCATCTTCACCTCCGGCACGACCGGGCCGTCGAAGGCGGTGCTGTCATCCTATATCCAGGCCCACAGCATGGCCTGCGAGGCCTACGACTTCCTGTCCGGCGACGACCGTGTCCTGGTGAACCTGCCGCTGTTCCATGTCGGCGGCACGATCTTTCTCTACGTGATGCTGGCGAAGGGCGGGTCCTGCGTGGTGGAGGACAGTTTCCGCACGGATGGCTTCTGGGAGTCGGTGCGCCGCAATGGCGTCACCAGCACCTGTCTTGTCGGCGCCATGACCCCGTTCCTGCTGAAGCTGCCGGCGAGCAACCGCGACAGGGACCATCCGATGCGGTCCATCGTGACCATTCCCTGGAACGAGGATTCTCTGGCACTGGGAGAGCGGTACGGCATCGACATGTACACCGGCTTCAACATGACCGAGATTTCCTCCCCCATCACATCGGAGGCCAACCCGCCGAAGATCGGCACCTGCGGCACCCCACGCGAAGGTGTCGAGGTGCGCGTGGTTGACGAGAATGACTGCGAGGTCGCGCCAGGCGTCGTGGGCGAGCTGATCGTGCGCACGGACCGCCCCTGGGCCATGAACCACGGCTACTACAAGAACCCGGAAGCGACGGCGAAGGCCTGGCGCAACGGCTGGTTCCATACAGGAGACGGCTTCCGCTATGACGAACAGGGCTATTTCTACTTCGTCGACCGCATCAAGGATGCGATCCGCCGCCGGGGCGAGAACATCTCCTCCTTCGAGGTCGAATCGGAAGTCACGCAGTTCCCCGCCATTCGCGAGGCCGCAGCCATTCCCGTACCTTCGGAACTGAACGAGGACGAGGTGATGGTGGTCGTTGCGCCCTCCCCCGGCGAGACAATCGATCCGGAGGCCCTGTTCCGCTTCCTTGAGCCGCGCATGGCGCACTTCATGCTGCCGCGCTATGTCCGCATCGTCGATGACCTGCCCAAGACGCCGACGCAGAAGATCCAGAAGGTGAAACTGCGCGAGGACGGCGTCACCGCCGACACCTGGGACCGCGAAGCAGCCGGCATCAAGGTCCGTCGGGAGAAGATCGGAGCCTGACTGCGGTCGCCGGAGCGCCGACGCTCAGCTCTCCATCTGTCGCTCTGTCCGGTACTCGCTGGGGGACAGGCCGGTGACATTGCGGAACGCGCGGCTGAAATGTGCCGGATCCGAGAATCCCACGGAGAAGGCAATGGAGGCGATGGAGAGGCCGCGCCGGGTTGGGTCCAGCAACCGGCGCTGCGCGGTGGCAATGCGCCGGGCGCGAATGACGCCTGAAAGGGTCTCGCCACGCTCGGCGAACATCTTCTGGATATAGCGTTCCGACAGGCCCAGCTCCATGGCCAGGGAGCCCGGCCCCAGCGCCTCGTCATCCAGCCGGTTCTCGATGGCGCGCATGATGCGGCGCAGGTGCGCCAGCCGCACCGAACTCTCGTTGCTCTTCAGGGCATCCACCGGGACCGTCAGCGCCAGGGCCAGCAGGTCCAGCAGGTGCGGTGACATCGCGGCAGCGGACTCGCCATCCAGTTCGTCACGCTGGCGGATCAGCGAATGGGCAAAATCCACGAAGACACGCACCAGCGGCGCCTTGCCGTTACAGGGCTGCGCCACCAGGTCATCGATCATCGGAATGCGATCCCGCATCACCGGCCCGTCCACCCGCAGGGTGATCAGGCTGTTCGGGGTCTCCTGCTGATACTGGTAGGTGTCGGCGGTGGCGATCACCGTCAGGTCACCGGGATCCAGCGCCGCCTCCCGCCCCGCCTGACGCAGCGCCACCGTGTCACGCATCGGTATGGGCAGGAAGTAGTAGTCACCGCCCGGATGGGCGAGATGTTCCCGCCTGCGGAAGACATTCATCGCGTCGCTGTCGATGGCTCCGAAGCGGATGCCCGGAATATCGAAGAAACCGAACCGGCCATTTTCGAAGGCATGAGCCGGGTCTGTCAGGTCCAGTGCGTACCAGTTCTCGTTCAGTGCATCGGTCCACGCCCCCAGCCGTTTCGACCTCTCGAAAGCGGAAACATCAATGGTCCGGGGCTTCAGGGCGACGGTGTTCATGGACCCAATACCTCTCATGCGAAAACGCACACAAATTCAGCAGATCACAACAAGGGTCAAAATCTAACCACTCCCAATCCCTGAACTCCAGCGCAATCTTGTGCCAGGCGGTTCTGGCAAGGGGCTTCTGCTGCCCCGGTCCCGGTTCGGTCTGTCCGTCCACACAGGGGATTCCGACAAGTATTCGGATGCATGGTGGCCAGCCCGCGATCTGAAAGCGCCTGCATGGCACGGCCAGCTTCGATACTGTCGGGGATATCTGTTTGCAGAATCCGGGAGGCGACTGTTGGACACTATCACGCTTGAAATCATGCACGGCAAGCTGCTGGCCACGGTGGATGAGATGGGCATGGTCCTGGCCCGCACCAGCATGAGCCCCGTGATCTACGAGGTACTGGATTTCGCATGCGGGATCTGCGACGCGGAGGGCGATCTGGTGGCGCAGGCCAACGGGCTGACCCTTTTCACCGGCACCTTCGCCGCCCAGGTCCGCTTCATCATCGAGAAGCATGGCGCGCGGATGCGGCCGGGCGACGCCTTCATCACCAATGACCCGTTCCGGGGGGGTACCCACTGCTGTGACATGGCGGTCATCAAGCCGCTGTTTCATGAACAGCAACGGATCGGCTTCGCGATCACGGTGGCGCACTGGCTGGACGTGGGCGGCGCGGTTGCCGGCAGCCTGCCCGCCGATGCGTCCGAGGTCTTTCAGGAGGGGCTGCGCCTGCCGGGGATCCGGCTCTGTCAGGATGGCAGGCTGCTGGAGGATGTGCGCGACATCATCGCCGCCAACTCCCGCCTGCCGCAGATGGCGCTTGGCGACCTGAATGCGGAACTCGCCGCGGTCAACATCGCCGAGCGGCGGCTGACCGAGCTGGTCGAGCGCTACGGGCTGGATGGACTGCAGTCCGCCTTTGCCGGGATCCTGAACCACGGGGAGCAACAGGCCCGGCAGGCCGTTGCCGCTCTGCCTGACGGTATCTATGCGGCCGAGGACTGGATCGACGGCGACGGCGTCACCGACGACCGCATTCCCGTCCGGGTCAGCGTCCGGATCGAGGGGGAGACGATCACGGCCGACTTCGACGGTTGCGCACCCGCGCGGGGCGGTCCGATCAACTGCACCCGTGGCGCGCTTCAGTCTGCGGTGAAGTCGGTGTTCAAGGCACTGGTCGGGCCGCAGGAACCGTCCAACGAAGGCTGGTTCCGGCCCGTGCGCATCGAAATTCCGGATGGCACGGTCTTCAGCGCCGTCAGTCCCTCCCCCATCGGCTGGTACTACGAGGGCGCGGCACAGGCATCGGAACTGGTCTGGAAGGCCCTGGCCCCGATTGCCCCGGAACGGTTCAGCGCCGGCAGCTACATGAGCCTCTGCGCCACCTACATCTGTGGCCGGGACAAGGCCGGGGAGATGTTCGTGCATATCGAGCCGCAGCATGGCGGCTGGGGTGCCACCCCGGAACGCGACGGGGCCAGCGGCCTGATCGCCATCACCGACGGCGACACCTGCAACCTGTCGGTCGAACTGCTGGAGGCGAAATATCCCCTGCGCATCAGCCGCTATGGCTTCAATACGGAGGAGGGACCGGGGGCCGGTCGTCATCGTGGCGGCTTCGGGCTGGTGCGGGAGTACGAGGTGCTGACCGACGACGCCTTCACCTATGCCAGCTTCGGGCGCTCGGTCGAGCGTCCCTGGGGTGCCGATGGCGGCCAGCCCGGCAGCCGCAATCACCTGACCGTCAGCCGCAAGGGCGGGACCTTGCGCACGGCCCGCACCGCGCATGAGGCACTGGCATATGGGGACCGCGTCGCCATCGTCACCGGCGGCGGCGGCGGCTGGGGTGACCCTGCCGACCGATCTGTCAGCGAGATCGCGGCAGACATCGCGGATGGCCTGCTGACGGAGGATCAGGCGCGGGAGGTCTACGGTCGATGATCCGCATGGCAACGGACGTGGGCGGTACCTTCACCGATCTGGTGGCATGGGACGAAACGGACGGCAGCCTGACCGTGGCGAAGGACCTGACCACCGTGCAGGACCAGTCGGGCGGCGTTCTCTCGACCATCGATCTGAGCGGCCTGAGCCCGGAGAGCATCACCGAGTTCGTGCATGGCGGCACCACGGTCATCAATGCGATCACCGAACGCAAGGGCGTGCGCACGGCGCTGGTCACCACGCGCGGGTTCCGCGACGTGCTGGCCATCGGACGCGGCAACCGGCCGGATCTCTACAATCTGCACTTCGACCCGCCGCACCCCTTCGTGCCCCGCAAATGGCGCTTCGAGGTGACCGAGCGCCTGGATGCCGATGGCGCGGTCGTCACGCCGCTGGACGAAAGCGACATCGACGCCATTGCCGAAGCCTGCAGGGCGGCGAAGATCGAGGCAATTGCCATCACCTTCCTGCACAGCTATCGCAATCCGGCACACGAACAGGCCTGCGCCGCGCTGCTGGCGGAGCGGCTGCCCGACGTCTCGATCACCCAGTCCTCCGGCTTCACACGGGAATGGCGGGAATTCGAGCGGACGAGCACGGCTGTGCTGAATGCCTATGTGCAGCCCATCATCGACCGCTACTTCGACCGCCTGGAGTCCCGCCTGCGCGCGCGGGCCGTGACAGCCCCGCTGCAGGCCATGCAGTCGAACGGTGGCACCACCAGCTTTGCCCGCGCCCGCACCCACCCGCTGACCCTGGTGGAGTCCGGCCCGGCTGCCGGTGTGAACGGGGCGGTGGTCGTGGGTCGTGCAGCGGGCCTGCCCAATGTCATTGCCTTCGATGTCGGCGGCACCACAGCGAAATGCTCCCTGATCCGCGGTGGCATGGCGACAGTGAACACCGACTACTGGATCGAGAAGACCCGGCATCACCCCGGCTATCCGGTGAAGGCCCCCGTGGTGGACATTGTCGAGGTCGGTGCCGGTGGCGGCTCCATCGCGCGCATTGCCGCTGATGGTCGCCTGCGTGTCGGGCCGCAGTCGGCGGGCGCTGAACCCGGCCCTGCCTGCTATGGCCGGGGCGGAACGGAGCCGACGGTCACCGACGCGAAGCTGCTGACCGGCGTCCTCGACACCAACCGCTTCTCCGGCGGCCGCCTCAGCCTGTCGACCGAGAAGGCCGCGCAGGCCATGCAGCCGGTCGCCGATGCACTGCGGGTCAGCATCGTGGAAGCCGCAGCCGCCGTCATCCGCCTGGCCGAGGCCAACATGATCAATGCGCTGAAGCTGGTTTCCGTCCAGCGCGGCCACGACCCCCGCGATTTCGCCATGCTGGCCTATGGCGGCGGCGGCGCCATGCATGCGGCCCAGCTTTCGCGCGAGCTGGGCACGAAGGAACTGGTCATTCCGCTGTATCCCGGCCTGTTTTCCGCCTGGGGCATGCTGGCGACCGCGCCGCGCGTCGACCTGGTGCGCACGGTTCCGCTGGACGGCGAAAGCGCGCGCAGCAGCGATCTGCAGGCCGTTCTGGACGCCATGGTGTCGGAGGCGGAAACCTATTTCACCAGCAGCGGCAAGGCGGCACCCCTGGACCTCACCGCCCGGATCGAACTGCGCTACCACGGGCAGGAGCACACGGTGCCGGTCCCGGTCGATGCGCGGAATGTCGATCTGGACGCACTGGTCGAGGCATTCCACGCGGCCCATGAGCGCGCCTATACCTTCCGGCTGGACGACACGCGGGTGGAGGTCATCCAGTTCCATCTGGCGGCAGAGCAGAGGACACGCCTGCCGGAGTTCGTGCCGCTGGACGGGAGCGGACGCAGTCTCGATGCCGCAACCAGTGGCCAGCGACCGGTCCATTTCGGAGAGGGCGGGATGCGCGAGACCCTGATCCTGGACCGTGCCCTGCTGCCGCTGGAACAGGCCATCGAAGGCCCTGCCGTGATCACGGAGCCGACCGCGACCACGCTGGTGCTGCCGGGGCAGCAGGTGCATGTGGACAGGCTGGGCTTCCTGCATATCCGGGAGGTGTAACCTGCCGCCCGTGCCTGAGACCAAGCGGCACTTCCCCCCAGAGAGCAGATCGCTATTCTGGCGCCAAGAACACGGCAGAGTCGGATTTCCGGGGAGGAACAGAGAACATGCATCCTGGCGTACACGGGGCGGAGCGGCCCGAGAAACCGGCCTACATCATGGCCTCCACCGGGGAGGTGGTGACCCATGGCGATCTGGACCGCCGGTCGAACATGGGGGCGCACTACTTCCGCTCGCTGGGGCTGCAGCACGGTGACGCCATCGCGATCTGCATGGAGAACAACCGGCATTTCCTGGAGATCTGCTGGGCCGCCCATCGTGCCGGACTCTATTACGCCTGTGCGTCGAGCTATCTGACCGCCCCCGAGGTCGCCTACATCGTGAACGACTGCGAGGCGAAGCTGTTCATCTCCTCCGCCTACAAGGCGGACATGGCGAAGGGCATGCCCGGTGAAGTGCCGCATGTGGAGCACATGCTGATGGTCGGCGAGCCGATCGACGGCTACAGCTCCTGGGACGATGCCATTGCCGACATGCCGCAGACGCCGATTGCCGACGAGTGGGAAGGGCACGACATGCTCTATTCCTCCGGCACCACCGGGCGGCCCAAGGGCATCAAGATCGACCTGGAGAACCGCAAGCTGGGCGAGGTCCGCCCGACCATGCAGGCCGTGCTCATGCTCTACGGCATGGATTCCGAGACCATCTATCTCTCGCCGGCGCCGCTCTATCACGCGGCGCCGCTGCGCTACAATCTGCTGATGAACCGGATCGGGGCGACCACGATCCTGATGGAGCGGTTCGACCCGGAACGGGCGCTGCAACTGATCGAGAAATACGGCTGCACCCACAGCCAGTGGGTGCCGACGATGTTCGTGCGCTTCCTGAAACTGCCCGCGGAAGTGCGGGCGAAGTACGATGTCTCCTCGCTGAAGGTCGCCATCCACGCCGCCGCCCCCTGCCCCGTCGAGGTCAAGCAGCAGATGATGGATTGGTGGGGTCCGGTGATCTACGAATATTACGCCGGAACCGAGGGCAACGGCTTTGTTGCCGCCAATCCGCACGAGTGGCTGGCACATCCCGGGACCGTCGGCCGTGCCATCGTCGGTGAGCTGAAGATCACCGACATGGACAGCCCGGACGAGGAGCTGCCACAGGGCGAGATCGGCTCCGTCTTCTTTGCCGGTGGACCGACGTTCAACTATCACAACGATCCGAAGAAGACGGCCGAGTCGCAGAACACGAAGGGCTGGTCCACCCTCGGCGACGTCGGTTACCTGGACAAGGACGGCTTCCTGTTCCTGACCGACCGCAAGGCCTTCATGATCATCTCCGGCGGCGTGAACATCTACCCGCAGGAGATCGAGGACAGGTTGCTGCTGCATCCGGCCGTGATGGATGCCGCCGTGTTCGGCGTGCCGGACGCGGACCTGGGTGAACAGGTGAAGGGCGTCGTGCAACTGATCGACCACACCAAGGCCGGACCTGACATGGCGGAGCAGCTGATCGCGTTCTGCCGTGAATCACTCAGTGGCATCAAGACGCCAAAGTCCATCGACTTCGAGAAGGAACTGCCCCGTCACGCCAACGGCAAGCTCTACAAGCGCCTGCTGAAGGACCGCTACTGGGGCAACAAGGACAGCCGGATCATCTGACCCGTCCCCTCCACCGACACGGTGCGTGCGGACCCGGTCCGCACGCACGGTCGCCCGCGCCCACTTCCCACCACGTCGCTCGCGGACTTGATCCGCGAGCCCAGTCGCCGACGTTTGAGCGGCACCATGGGTACTCGGGTCAAGCCCGGGTACGGCGTGGTGGGGCTGCGCAGACCTGTCTACACGCCCGCGACGGCCGGACGGACCCAGCCAACGATCACGGGCTCACCGGCCTGATTGGTGATCTGGACGGTATAGCGCCCCGACTCATCCTGATCACGGGTGCCGCTGGCCGTGACGACATCATCGACGCGGACAGGCTTCACGAAGCGGATGTCCATCTCAGCGCCGTCGCAGGCGTCCGGGCCGAAGGTCGCCGCCATGGCACGCAGGATCAGGTTCATCGACAGGGTGCCATGGGCGATGATGCCGCCCATTTCCGTCCTTGCCGCGAAGGCTGCATCCAGGTGGATCGGGTTCGGATCACCGGTGATCTCGGCATAGGCGTTGATGCGGTCCTGCGTGATCTTCAGGCTGACGGGTGTGAGTTCGGTCTGCATGGCGCGCTCAGCCTGCCCAGATCAGGGTAAGGACCGCTTCGTAGACCAGGCGATCCTGCTGGTCGCGGGTCTCGGTCTTCATCCGTACCCAGTTTCGGCCCTTGCGGACCTCCTTGGACAGCGGAACGGAACTGGTGCGCAGGGTGTCGCCGATGACCGGGCGACGGTGCAACACATACTGCTGCCCGGCATGCAGGCCACCATCGGGGTGGGGATTGGTCAGTTCGAGCTGCGCGGCCATGACGATGCCCGACACCATGTCTGGCGGCGCGGCGTCGGTATTGCCGCCCACGTCATCCCCGTAGACGGCACGCCAGCGGTCGAGCGCGGCCTGATCGATGGCGGATTCGTGAACCCCGAGACTCTGCCCGATCCGGATGCGGTCGAATGTCAGCATTTCGGGCAGCATCAGCGCAGCCTCAACGGACGTAGATATGCACCTCGGAGGCCCCGGCTTCGGCGCTGGTGGTGGAGGTCAGGCCCACACGGTCGGCGGGCAGCCCCATGCCGGTCAGGGTCCGCAGCACGTCATCGGCATGCTTGCGGGACCGGGAACGCTGCAGGGCGATGTCGGCGGCGGAGCCACTGCTGGGCGACACCGCGACAATGTCGAAGCGCGCGTCGGGACGCTGGTCCAGCGCACGGCTGACAGCCGTATAGAGCGCCTGCTCATATTCCACGTTCTGGCGGTCGAAGCGGATCACCACCAGCGGACGCCCGCTGGCAACGGCCGCGGAACCCGGATTTCCGGCGCGCGGGGCCTGCAGGCCGGTCGGCTGATAGCCACTGGTCGGCGGGGCATAGGCCCGCGATGCCAGACTGGTGCCGTAAAGCTCGCCATTCTTGATGGCCAGTGCCAGGGAACCGAGATTGCGGCGCTCATTGGCGATATAGGCCGTCTGGCGGCTGACATCGTCGGAAAGCTCGTTCAGCAGGCGGTCGATCACGACCACGGTCTTGTTGGTCTGATCCTCCAGCACGGCAAGCTGGCGATGATCCTCGTCGATCGCACCGGCAATACCGTAGGTCGCCCGCGCCGTCTCCAGCAGGAACGCTGCAAGGCTGGAATCAGCGGCCACTTCGTTGGCCAGGCCATTCATGGCGGCGATATCGCTGCTCAGGCGGGTAAGTTCGCTCTGCGCCTGGTTCCACTGGTTGACCAGCACCGGATTGCCGGGGGTCGAACCAACCTGCAACCGCGCCTGAATCGCGGCGACCGTGCCGTGATAGCGCTGGGCGTTCTGGATGGTGGAGCCACGGATCTGGGCCAGCGTGTCATTGCGCTGGTTCAGGCGCCCCTCCAGCTGGCGCAGTTCGGAAGCAAGCTGCTGGACCTTCTGCCCCACCACCGTGCCTGTGGCCGGGAAGGAAGAGACCGCAGGGGCCTCGAACGTCGTGGTGCCGAGCGGCGGCGGGCCGCCAGCGACCTGGGTCGAGGGGAACGACGTGGTCGATGCCGATCCCGTGGCGGCGGCATTGAGCGCGGCATTGCGCGCGGCCTGCGCCTCCGGCGAGAGGCGGCTGACACGCGGCGGTGCCTCACGGACCACGGTACCGGCCTCGTCCTCACCCGCCAGAGACGGCCACAGCGAGTCCGATACGAAGGTGCAACCACCTGCGAAAGACGCCATACCCACCATCAGCAGGCCTGCGGCCCGGCTGGTCCAGGGTGCGGATGATGTCGTGAATGACCTTGTGTTCATTACAGCAGTCTGCCCGCCCATTTCGTAGCCTCTGGCCCTGTCGCGCTGTTCAGCGTCGTCACTTAGCGATATCCGGTCAAGACCACCCGCCGCCCCAAATCTGGCCGGCCCGGCACCCTCGGCACACCGTACCGAATCACTGTTACATCCGACCGGCGCGGAGATGTTAGCGAAGCGATACGTGCGTCACAAGGAAGGCCTTGATTCAAGGGGCATACCTGTCAATTGGTGGCTTGCCAAGCAGAAAGGCATACCGTATACGTCCGCCTCGCCCGATGGTGCTGCATCAGCACACCGGGCGCGGCGCCGGTAGCTCAGCTGGATAGAGCACCAGACTACGAATCTGGGGGTCGGGGGTTCGAATCCTCCCCGGCGCGCCATCTTCTGCATCGCGATGAAGTCCGCTTCGCCTACGGGCGCGGCAGGACGGTCGTGCGGCGGCGGATCAGTCCGCCATGACCTGTCCCTGCGCCTCGGTCGGCCCGGCAGGCGCATCCGCGTCCCAGATTCCCTGAAACAGGCCCTCGTCCAGCGGCCAGCCGGAGCGCATGCGCCGGACCAGTTCGTTCACGCTGTGCATCCCCATTTCCCTCAGACGGCGGTGAATCGGATCGGCATCGGCGCGTCGATGCCACACCATCTCCAGCCGGGCCGGCGTGGCCAGGGGCGGCGGCGGATGGATATCGAGCCCGAACCGCCTGTGCACGAAGATCGCGAACGGCATCTGCACCAGGGCGACCAGATTGCTGTTGGCCACGATCTGCGGAATGCTCCAGGCACGATGCACCCGGCAGGCCGGCTCGCTGTTGGTCCTGTCGCCGGAATAGACAACCAGCATGTCCTCCGGCGCCACGGGGCGGTCGATCAGCACCTTCCTGGCCCTGTCGTAGGCTTCCGGAGTCTGGGGGCCGAAATCGTCCGACCAGCCCTTCCGGGTGATGCAGGCCCAGCGCCCGTCAACCATGTGCTGGCTTATCAGGTCCGGATGGTCGATCACTGCCCCCGCGTGATAGGCAAGGTCGAGCGAACCGCTGCAGAGTTCCTGAACGACATCGACCTCGTAGAATGGCGTGATCTCCACCGTGACACCCGGCATTTCCCGCCAGAGCTGGTCCAGGACCGGCGTGAAGATGGTGGGTTCGGCAAGGTTGGGCAGCGAGATCCGGATATGCCGCTTCTGGTCGTAGGACGCAGAATCGTCGCGGACCGACAGCCCGGATTCGAAGACATGCATGCCCTTGCGGATGGGCTCGATCAGCTTGTCAGCCAGGGGTGTCGGCACGATCCCGTTCTTCGTGCGCCGGAACAGGGGCTGGCCGTAATGCTTCGCCAGCCTGCCCAGTCCCGCGCTGACGGCGGGCTGGCTCATGCCCAGTTCCTCCGCCGCGCGTGTGACGTGACCGGTCTCGTAGACCTTCACGAAGACGCGCAGCAGGTTCAGGTTCAGCCGATTTCCCTCAACCATCCCGGTCCTTCCCCTGAAACACTGCTCCATTCCCCCGGAAGACCGACAGGCAGATGTCGCGCAGCCAGTCCAGCGTCGGATTCCCGTTGTTGCGCTCGTGCCAGATCAGATAGGCCTCGTCGCGGGGCACATCGAACGGCAGGGGGATCTCCTCCAGCCCGAATGTCGCGCCGACCTCGTCGAAGAACACCTTCGGCAGCACGGCGAGCATGTCGGTACCGGCGATCATCCCCGCCATCGACCAGTAGCCACCGGTCTGGTAGACCAGCCGCCGCACGCAGCCCTGGGCGGCAAGCGAACGGTCCAGCTTCTTGTGTGCCCGCTGCTTGGTCTTCAGGTCGATGAACGGGAAACCGGAAAAATTCTCCCTGGTGACGGGACCGTGGCGACTGTTCCAGCCGGGCCGGGCCGCACAGACCAGCGGGGAGCGCAGCAGCATCTCGCACCGGATCTGTCGTCCGTCTATGGGCTGGTCGTGGATCGCCAGATCCAGGCTGCCGTCATAGAGCCCGGTGGAAATGTCCTGGTCGGGAAGGTCGCGCAGGAACAGGCACATGTTCGGTGCCGATTCCTCGATGATGGGCATCAGGCACCGCATCAGAAGCGGTTCCGCCAGTTCCGTGAGTCCGATCCGTGTGGTGCCCGAGACCTCCGCCGGATCGAATTCCTGCGGCAGTTCGGAGGCAAGGTCGACCAGCGCCAGCCCCTCGCGGATCGGAACGGCGATCTCGTCGGCGCGTGGCGTCGGCACCAGACCGTCCCGGGCCCGTTCGAAGAGCGGATCGTCGAGCAGTTCCCGCAATCGCGCCAGCGATGCACTGACCGACGGCTGACTCAACCCCAGCAAGCGGGCGGCCAGGCTGACGCTGCCGGTACCGTAGACGGCGTCGAAGACACGCAACAGGTTCAGATCAAGCGTACGAAGGTTCATCAAACGATCCATATAAAGCGTATTCGGAATCCAAATTTCACAAGCTCCGGAATATCGCCCATAGCTCCACCTGCATCTTCGTGGAGGCTCTTCTATGTCGGGATATCATTGGACGCATTTCAACCATTTTGTTTCCGGCGGCAGGCGGGACGACCATCTGACCGGCTCGCGCCGTTCGGAACTCCTGAAGGGCGGCAAGGGCGACGACACGGTCGAGGCCGGGGGCGGGAACGACACGGTCTTCGGCGGCAACGGTAATGACCTGATCGATGGCGGGTCGGGGCGCGACCGTCTCTATGGCGGCAACGGTCGCGACATCATCGACGGCGGATCGGGCAGTGACCTGATCAATGGCGGACGCGGCGACGACACGCTGGGCGGCGGCGACGGCTGTGACATCATCTTCGGCGGCTCCGGCGATGACCTGCTGGATGGCGGCGCCGGGTCCGACTATCTGGATGCCGGCAGCGGCAATGATGTCGTGCGCTTCGAGGCATCACAGAACAGCCATGGCCTCGACCTGGTGGAAGGCGGACGCGGCCATGACACGCTGCGGCTGGTGCTGACCCAGGCGGAAGCCGACGACGCCGCGATCCAGGCCGATATCGACCGCTTCGAGGACTTTCTCAGCCATCGCGGCCATGCCTGGTCGCATTGCGGCTTCGTCTTCCGGTTCGATGCGCTGAACCTGATCGTGCACAGCGTCGAGGCGCTGGAGATCGAGATCATCGGTGGCGTGAACACGGACCCGGTGGCGGCTGACGACAGCCTGATCACGGACGAGGACATCTCCGCCAGCATCGACGTGCTCGCCAACGACCTGGACGCGGACGGTGATGCGCTGACCGTCACCGCGGCCAGTGCTGCCAACGGCACGGTGGTGATCGGGGCGGACGGGACGCTGACCTATACCGGCAATGCCGATTTCAACGGCACGGACACGATCAGCTATACCGTCGATGACGGTAACGGCGGCACCGAAACAGCGGAAGTCGCGGTAACGGTGAATGCGGTCAATGATGCGCCGCTTGCCCGTGATGACTTCTTCTCGCTCCGGGCGGGCCAGTCCGCGACCATCGACCTGCTCGGCAATGATCTCGACCTTGACGGGGATACACTGACAGTCACCTCGGTGAACGGCCAGCCGACCGACGGCCCCATCGAGGTGGTCTTCGAAGGCGTCGGCTCCGGCTTTCTCCATTTCCCTGCCAATGGCCAAGGCAATCCCACCTTCGATGTCACCAGCGGCTTCGAGAGCCTGGGAGCACCCGACCTGATCTCGACCGAGATCTCCTACACGGTCTCCGACGGCAACGGCGGCAGCAGCACGGCGCGTGTCGCGCTGCGGGTGAGCGGGATCAATGATGCCCCCGTGATCGACGCTGATGCCTCCGACCTGTCGGCCACGCTGGTCGAGGACAGCGCCACGATCCTGAGCACGACGGGCAATCTGGTCTTCAGCGATCTCGACGACAACGAATTGCACACCGCCTCCGTCAGGTTCGACGGTTTCGGGGGCGATCAGGGCGGCATCACCGCAGCCGAGGCCCAGGGCTTCCTGTCCGCGTCAGCCAGCGAGCCTCTCATCGGATGGACCTTCGGTGCGGCGAACGGACACTTCGATCATCTGGGCAGCAACGAATCCCTCGACCTGACATACGAAGTCACGGTCAGGGACCTGGGCGGGGACACGGCGAGCGAATTCGTGACCGTCACGGTGCAGGGAACCAATGACGCGCCGGTGGCCGTCAATGATGCCGCGACGACCGACGAGGACGTTGCAGTGACCATCGACGTGCTGGGCAATGACTCGGACGTGGATGGGGACACCCTGACGGTGACGGGAGCCAGTGCCGCCAACGGCACGGTGGTGATCGGGACGGACGGGACGCTGACCTATGTCGGCGATGCGGACTTCAACGGCACGGACACCATCAGCTACACCGTTGATGACGGTAATGGCGGCACCGCGACAGCCGAGGTCGCGGTGACGGTGAATGCGGTCAATGACGCGCCGGTGGCAACTGACGACACCCTGCGCGCGTTCGAGGACTTTCCCGCGACCGTCAATGTGCTCGGCAATGATACCGACCCGGAGGGCGATGCCCTGACCGTGGTGGAGGCAAGTGCCGGAAACGGCACGGTGACCATCAACGCCAACGGGACCCTGACCTATCTGGGCAATGCCAATTTCAATGGCCCGGACACGATCAGCTATACGGTCGCAGACAGCGGCGGGGCCACCGCGACAGCGCAGGTGGTGTTCGACGTCATCCCGGTGAACGACGCGCCGGTTGCCGGGGCCGACACGGCGGAGACCGACGAGGACACGGCCGTCACGTTCGACGTGCTCGCCAACGACACGGACCTCGAAGGCGACGCGCTGACGGTCGAGTCGGCGACTGCCGCCAACGGCACGGTGACCGTCAATGCCGACGGCTCCCTGACCTATCTCGGCAATCCCGATTTCAACGGCACCGACACGGTGACCTACACGGTGCGCGACAGCAATTTCGGTCGGGCGACAGGCACGGCGGAGATCAACGTCAATGCCGTCAACGATGCACCCCAGGTGCTCGTCTCCAATGCCATCGCCCTCTCTGACGTGCGCGCGGGCGACGGCGGCTTCATCATGAACGGGATCGCCGATTCCGATCTGGCCGGTCGGGGGCCGCGCGGCGCGGGCGACGTGAACGGGGACGGCATTGTCGATGTGATCGTCGATGCCCGCCATGCGGACGTGAACGGCAACAACTCCGGATCGGCCTATGTCGTCTTCGGCAAGGCGGACGGCACGGCGGTCAACCTGGCGGATGTCAGTGCAGGCACGGGCGGCTTCGCCATCCAGGGCCGGCCACAGGGTGAACTGGCCGGATCGTCGGTCGACGGCATCGGTGACCTGAATGGTGACGGCCTGGATGACCTTCTGGTCGGGGCCTATCGCTTCAGCGGACAGACCGGGTCGGCCTATGTGGTGTTCGGCAAGGCGGACGGGACGACGGTGGAACTCTCCGATGTCTTCAACGGCAATGGCGGCTTCTTCATCCGCCCCGACCAGACCGGCCAGTCACTGGGCAACGCGATCAGTTCTGCCGGGGATGTGAACGGTGACGGCATCGAGGACCTGATCGTCGGCGCCAGTCGCGATGACGCCAACGGATTTGATTCCGGTGCCGCTTTCGTCATCTTCGGCAAGGCGGACACGTCCGAAGTCCGCATCAGCGACATCCGCAGCGGCAATGGCGGCGGCTTCGTCATCAAGGGCGCGGCTGGCACCAGCGGTGCCGGATTCTCGGTCTCGGATGCTGGCGACGTGAATGGTGACGGCCTGGCGGACATGCTTGTCGGGGCGCCGCTGGGTGGCCAGGGCGCCGCCTATGTCGTCTTCGGCAAGGCCGACAGCACCGCGATCGACCTGGGCGATGTGGAGGCCGGTATCGGCGGCTTCGCCATCACCGGCAGCAGCCCACTGGACAATATCGGCCAGGCGGTGTCCGGGGCTGGCGACCTGAACGGCGACGGCCTGGATGACCTCATCGTCGGCTCCCCGCAGAGCAATGCCAACGGCGTCCGTTCCGGTATCGCCCACGTCATCTACGGCAAGGCGGACGGAGACACCGTCGATCTGGACAATTTCACCGAGTCCGTCGACGGCTTCTCCATTGTCGGTGCGTCGGCGGACGACCGTGCGGGGTACGCGGTGGCCGGCGTTGGCGATTTCGACGGCGATGGCCTGGATGACATCGCCGTCAGTTCGCCCACCGCCGCACTGGACAGCGGTGGCGCCGGCATGACCTACATCGTGCTCGGCACGGCGGGCGCGCAGGGCAATGTGGATCTGGCCGATGTGGAGAATGGTATCGGCGGTATCGCCATCTTCTCCAACGGTGTCGGCAACAGTGTCAGCGCCATCGGCGACATGAACAATGACGGGCGTGCCGACATCATCATGGGTGCCCAGTCCGAGAACAATGGTGCGCCGCGCAGCGGCGGCGCCTATGTCGTGTTCGGGCGGGAAGCGACACCGGACGTCGTCGTCGACCCGGACCAGTCGGTGGCCGTCAGCAACATCAGTGTCAGCGATGTCGATGCCGCGGAGGGTACCGGCGAGGTCGAGATCGTCCTGACAGTCGGAAACGGTGTGCTGAGCGTCAGCGGCACGGTCGCCGTGGTTGCGGGCAACGGCACATCCGAACTGATCCTCACGGGCGACCTGGCGGACGTGAACGGGCTGCTCGACACCCTGACCTACACCCCCGACCCGGACTTCAGCGGCACGGACAATCTGGACGTGCAGGTCACCGATCTGGGGAACACCGGACTGGGCGGGCCGCTGTCGGCAACGGACAGCGTCGCCATCACGGTCACGCCTGCCGGCCTGGTCATCGAAAGCGATGCCCCCGTGATCGAAGGCGGCGACCTGGACGACCAGATAACCGTCACCGGGACCGGCGGCAGCAACGTGGCCGGTCTCGGCGGCAACGACACGATCCTTGGCGGCGACGGCAATGACACGCTCGCCGGCAATGACGGCAATGACACGGTCTTCGGCGGTGCGGGCGACGACCTGATCGGCGATGTCTTTCCGGAGAACGCCGGTCTGCCCGGCAGCGAACCGGGCGCGGGCGACGCCAACACATTCGTCGGCGGCACCGGTAGTGACACGCTGTTCGGCCTCGACGGAATCGATGACACCTTCGTCTTCGGTGACGGCGATGGCGATGATGTGGTCAACGGCTTCGAGGCCGGAGCGGGTTCGCTGGACCAGATCGACCTATCCGACTTCGGCCTGGATGACTTCGCCGATGTGCTGGCAATCGCGAGCGAGACGGGGGGCTCGGCCAGCCTCGCGCTGCTGGGTGTCGACGGCGGGGTGACGATCACGCTGAACGACATCGGCATCGCGGACCTGCATCAGGACGATTTCATCCTCTGAGGCCGGTCCGGGGCTGCGGGCACCGCCCGTGGCCCCGGTTCAGTCTCGCCGCGCGACCGGCAGGACCGCATGATCCGGAGACTGTGACCTCACGCCTGTCCGACAAATCGCTTAGCATCGGGCGGCCGAGCGACCAGACTTCGTGCCGAGAGGAAACTGCCATGACCTACTGTCCGCGCATCCCTGACGTGGAGCGGACCCGCATGGTCGGCTGCCGCGGAACCGGTGTCCCCGGTGACCGACCGTGATCTCCCCGGTGCTGAAGGTCCATCATCGCACCAGCTATCGCTATCACCGGCCCGTCGATTTTGGTCCGCACCGGCTGATGTTGCGGCCGAGGGAAAGCCGCACCCTGCGGCTGCTCTCCCATGAACTGCAGATCTCGCCCGCCGCCAGCGTCGCATGGTCGAACGATGTGTCGGGGAACGCCATCGCGACAGCGACGTTCGGCCAGCCCGGCGACACCCTGGTTGTCGACAGCCTTGCCGAACTGACACTGGAGGCCGAGGAATGGCCTGTCTTCGACATCGCGGCATCCGCTTCAAGCTACCCCTTCCTGCTCGGCGATGACGAGATGACCGATCTCGGTGCCTTGCGGCTGCAGGCCTATCTCGATCCTGCCGGACGGCTGCGGGACTGGGCGCAGGGCTTCGTCCCCGGGCCGCGGGCGGACACCCTTTCCCTGCTGAGGGCCATCAGCGACGGTGTTGCCGGGCAGACGACCTATGAGGAGCGCGAGGACGACGCCGCGCAGTCGCCGGTCGAGACCCTGGAACGCGGCAGGGGGTCGTGCCGCGACTTCGCGGTGCTGTTCGCGGATGCCGTGCGCAGCCTCGGCTTCGGCGCGCGGATCGTCTCCGGATACCTGCATGATCCCGCGCGCAACGCCATCGGCTCCGCCGGCGCGGGTTCCACACATGCCTGGACCGAGGTCTACATCCCCGGCGCCGGCTGGGTCATGTTCGACCCGACGAACCGCAGCGTCGGCGGCTTCAATCTGATTCCGGTCGCCGTGGGGCGCCACATCAGCCAGACAATGCCGGTCTCCGGCAGCTTCACCGGCGACGCCGACGCATTCGAATCACTGGATGTCGCCGTGACCGTCAGACGGTCGGCAGCCTAGCCACAGGCCCCGCAGGCATCCCGGACAAAGGCGTGTTCCCTGACCGCAAATCCAGGCCTGCGCATCCCTAGACGAGGCTGTCCGTCAGGCGGGGAGCGGCGGGGCTAGGAGGTCATCGCGAAACTGCCGACTGAAGCAGGAATCTCGGCACCGCCGCACCAACAGCAACGACGGACACCGCCCGTTGGCGTGATTTCCCCGGCAGAAAGCCCTTTGCACACCCCGGTCGATTGAACACTATCGGCATGGGGAGGAACCTGCCGTGAGCCGTTTAAACAGCTTTTTCCGTGACCGGTGCGCCACATGAGCATCGACGTCGGGAATTTCCACAACCGCAGCCACGATCCACGCCGGAACCGCAGGGCCGTCGGCGGCAGGGTCCTGACATTGAGGCTGCATGCCGTGCGGGCCGCAGATACTGCGGGAGGCGCGCAATGAACCGTGCGGACCTGCTGACCGGCATGGCCGAACTGCTGAAGGGTGAGATCGCCCCGGCGGTGAGTGATGCCTACCCGAAGACCCAGGCCTATCTCGGCGCGGTCGTGCTGCAGAAGATCGCGGCGGAACTGCGACTGGCGGAGGCTCACGGTCAGGCGCAGGCGGCCGAACGCGAGACCCTGCTGGCCGATCTCGATCCCGAACTGCGCGGCGCACCGGATGCCGTGACCACGGCCTACGCAGCGCTGCGCACCGGCGGCGACGCGGAACTCTGTGCCTTCATCCGGACCCTCTACGCCAATCGCGACGGACTGGGCCGGGACCGCTTCGATGCCTTGCTGGGCAGGGTGCGACAGGACCTGCGGCGCAGCATCGACAGGCGCATGGAGATCGCGTCATGAGCGGGAGACTGCCAGCCGACCAGGTGCCCGACACCATCCGCGACTATCTGGTATCGAAGCTGCCCGGCGCACGGGACATGGCCTTGTCCGACTGGCAGCAGATGGCCGTTGGCTGGTCGCACGAGACCTGGCTGTTCGACGCAACCTGGACCGAGGGCGGGGAAACGCGGCAGCGCGGTTTCTGCCTCCGCCGCGATCCCGGCAATGCACTGCTGCGCGACCTGTCCGACCTGGGCGACCAGTTCCGGGTGCTGCAGTGCCTGGCCGACACCGACCTGCCGACGCCGCGCGCCTACTTCTACGAGGATGTGCCGAATGTCCTCGGCGCGCCTTTCCTGGTGATGGAGAAGGTCCCCGGCCACTGCCCGAACCCCTGGGGACGCGAGGGACGGAAGTACTATGCGGAGGCCGCCGGGCGCGGGGTGCTGCCGCAGAGTTTCACGGACGCGCTGGCGACCCTGCACATGGTCGACTGGCAGGCGGCGGGGCTGGATTTCCTTGGCGTGCCGGAGGCCGGCACGAACGCGTTTGCGCTGGGCGAGATCGCCAAGTGGAAGGGCATGATCGCGGAGTCCGGCCACGGACCGGAGCCGGTGCTGACCGACCTGATCTGCTGGCTTGAAGCCAACGCACCGGTGACGGAGCGGCTCACACTGGTTCACGGGGCCTACCGCACCGGCAACCTGCTGATCGATGATGATCGCGTCTCCGCCGTGCTCGACTGGGAACTGCAGGTGATCGGCGACCCGATGTACGATGTCGCCTACATGTTGAGTGACCTGAACCGGGAAGACAGCGACCTGCTGTCCAACCTGGTACCGCGGGACATGTTCTTCGAACGCTACGAGGCCGCGACCGGCATCCGCATCGACGAGGATGCCTGCCGTTATTACCAGCTGCTCTACGCCATGCGCTCCGCCGCCTTCTGGATGAGCGCCTCCGGCCTTTATCGCGACGGCCTCAGCAGCGACATCCGCCTTGCCAGAACGGAATGGTCGATCCCGGTGGTGCTGGAAAGGGCAGCCCGCGACCTCGGCTACTGAGCAACGTGCGGGATTGGCGTCAGCCGCGCTTCAGCCGCTCGAAATGGTGCATGGGCCACATGTCCTGCTCCTCCCCCCAGGCAATGCCGTCGCTTCCACAGTCCCAGCGCACCAGGCTGTTGATGTCGATGAAGGTATGGCGGTTGATGATGATCCGGCTGACCGGCTCCCCGCGCGCGACGAGATTGCGGCCTTCCTGATCCGTCAGGTTCATCTCGATCGAGGTCATGCAGCCCGTCTCCGGGTCGCGCGTGCCGGTGCGGCTGCCGCTGGCAAGGGAAACCGTCCTGCCATCGCGACGCAGGAAGCCGTAGGCCGCTGTTTCGGCTTCCGCGCTGATATTGGTCACCGCCAGGAAGCCGGTATCGGGATCGGCCATGCCGGTGATGTAGCCCGCTCGGCGGGGCCGGTTCTCCGGTCTGCGCCCCCAGGTCCGGTCGCGCATGCCGTAGCAGTCGACGGCAATGCGTTCGCCCTTCAGCACGATATGGCCGTGCACCCGTCCGAACTGGTCGAAATGATGCGCCGAACCGAAGGTCGAACCGGTGGCCGTCAGCGGTTCCGGCGGCATCACCCCGTCGAACCGCAGGTCCGCCGAAAGCAGCCCGCGACCATTGTCGTCATAGCTCAGCGCATATGACATGCAGGGTTCGATCATGCGCATGCCGACACCGGTCGGCAGCCGGATGTCGGTCAGGTCCTGATCCTTCGGGATCGGCAGCGCCGTGTAATTGGCAGAGAACGGCACTTCCCACGGCAGATGCGCGGTCCCGTCCCAGATCCACGCCCCGCCGGAGACAATGCCGATGTTCGGTCGCGCCATGGTGTAGAACCAGCCGCCGAGCTGGCGTTCCGGAACGTGGAACGAGAACCAGGCGGTCTCCGTCGCCCACCAGTCATCGTCCATCTGGTCGAAGTGCCAGCCATCGTCGGCGGGCGTGAAACCGCGCTCATCCATTCTCGTCCTCCGTCAGGTACATCTCTCTCAGCCGGAACTTCTGGATCTTGCCGCTGGGCGTGCGCGGGAAGGCGTCGATCACCTCCAGCCGCTCCGGCAGGTAGTTGCGCGCCAGCTTGTGTCCCTGCAGCCAGTCGACCAGATCCGCCAGCACCAGCGACGCGCCCGCCACCAGCGTGACCACGGCACAGCCCCGCTCCCCCAGTCTCGGGTCCGGCAGGCCGATCACGGCAGCGTCCACGATGTCCGGGTGGCGGTAGAGCAGGTTCTCCACCTCCACCACGGGCACGTTCTCGCCGCCGCGGATGATGATGTCGCGGGACCGGCCTGTGATGCGGATATAGCCTTCCGTGTCCATCCGGGCATTGTCCCCGGTCTCGAACCAGAGGTCCTGGTCGACCAGATAGGCCTCGGGCCGGTTGAAGTAACCGACGAACATGGTCGGCCCGCGCGACTGCAGCCGGCCCTCGGTACCCGGCGGCACCAGCAGGCCCGCGTCATCGACCACGCGCACGGCCTGATGCGGGATCGCCCTGCCGTCGGTCTCGAAGACCTTCTCCTCCGGGTCGCCGGGATAGGTCGCGGTGACGATGCCGTTCTCGGTCATGCCCCAGGCGCTCATGACATAGAGGTTCGGATGCCGCGCCGCCGCATCCCGCAGCAGCACGCGCGGGATCGGCGCCCCCGCACAGAGGAACAGCCGCAGGCTGGAGACGTCGAAGTCCCCGACCGCCGGGTCATGCACCAGATCGCTGAGGAAGGGCGTGGCGGCAACGGTGATGGTGCAGCCTTCTGCCGCGATCAGGCTGGCGGCGACACCCGGGTCCCAGACGTCCTGCACGACACTCTTCACCCCCCGCGCCAGGGTCATGACGCAGGCGTACATGAAGCCGGTCTGGTGCGCCATGGGCGAGCCCATGTAGACCACGTCCCGTGTCGTCATGCCGAACAGTTCCCACGCCAGCCTCACCTTGGCCAGCAGCGTGTTGGGCGTGTGCATGACACCCTTCGGCTCCCCGGTGGTGCCGGAGGTGTACATCAGTTCCGTCACGTCGTTCGCGCCGGGGCGCGGGGGCAGCGGCAGGTCTTCGCCGGCGGGCGCATCGCGCAGCAGCACTGTCGCGAAATCGCTGTCCGGGTCGGGGCCATCGACCACCAGCACATGTGCCAGGTCCGGCAGGTCGCCCCGGATCTCGTCGATCATCGCCGGATAGTCGAAGCCCCGGAATGTGGCCGGGATCACCAGCAGCTTCGTCTTCGGAAAGCCCAGCATGAAGCGCAGCTCGCGCTGGCGGAAGATCGGCATCAGCGGGTTGATGGCCGCACCGATCCGGGCACAGGCGGGGTAGAGCACGAAGTAGTGCCACCAGCCGGGCAGTTGGGCGGCAACGACATCACCGGGACCGATCCCCAGCGCCAGCAGTGCCCGGGCGGCCCGGTCGGAGAGTCGTTTCAGGTCACCGAAGGTCAGGCTGGTGCGCTGGCCGTCGGCGGCCCGGTGACAGACCACCGCCACCGCATCCGGCCGCGCCGCCGCGATCCGGTCGAAATGATCGACAATCAGTTCCTCACCCCAGAGCCCGGCCCCGGTCAACTGCCGCAACCGTTCCGCCGGAATGACCGGATCAAGCGCCATCCGTTTCCTCCCCGAAGGGAAGCCTAGCAGCCCCTCAGGCGCGATGCGAACGACTTGCGACGGTCAGCCGCCGCCGACCGTACCGGAAACAGGTCCTACGACTGGCGGTGCGTTACCTCGGTGACGGCGACCTTGGGCTTGAAGGGCCAGTAGATCTCCGAGTTCCGGGTAAAGCCGGAGGGGCGGAAGATCAGGATCAGCAGCAGGATGATACCCAGCCCCACCTCCGCCGAACTGGCCGGCAGGCTGATGCTGGTCTCGCCGAGGCTGAAGCCCTTCTCCGCCTTGCGCAGCAGTTCGATCACGAAGGAGAGGACGATGGTGCCGACAACAGCGCCGGAAAGGCTCTGCATGCCGCCGACCACCAGCATCGACAGCGTGATGAAGGTCATAGGCAGATAGAAGGTATCCACCGTCAGCAGTCCCAGGAAGTGGCCGTAAAGACCGCCCGCCATGCCGACGAAGAAGGCGCTGAGGGTGAAGGAGATCACCCGTTCCCCGGTCACGTTGACGCCTGCGGCCTTGGCCGCGACCTCATCCTCACGGCTCGCCCTGAGCGCCAGGCCGAACTTGGAGCGGGAATAGACGAAGGCCCCGATCATGGCGACGATGCAGAACCAGAACGCCACCCAGGGGGTCGTCGTGACCGGTATCCCGACCAGCGAACTCTGGCCCGCCGTCCAGGTGCTCCATTGCAGGTAGAGGGAATAGAAGCTCATGAACAGCGCGAAGGTGCCGATGGAGGCCGCGATGCCGGAGAGCCGCATCATGGCCAGGCCTGAAATGAAGGCCGCGATGGCCGCGATCAGGCCACCGATGATCGTCGCGATCAGCCAGTGGTGCGAGTTGGCCAGCAGATAGGCCGGCAGACCGGGAATGAAGATGTCCTTGGTCATCGGATCCATGGTCTGCCAGGCCGTGGCGTAGGCACCGATCATCATGAAGCCGATGTGGCCGAAGGAGATCAGCCCGGAATTGCCGATGAAGATGTAGAGGCCGATGACGACCACCAGCCGGATCAGTCCCTCCGTCAGGGACTGGCTGACGATCCGGTCTCCGAAGGACTGGATGACGACGACCACCAGCAGCAGCCCGACGGACAGGATGATCAGTGGCCAGACTTCGCGGACCATGTGGCCCAGAGGTGATTTCGGCTCCATCTCAGACACGCTCCCTGGACGCACGGGACATGACCAGACCCTGCGGCCTGACCAGAAGAATGAAGATCACGATGGCGAAGACGAACACGTCCCGGAACACCCGCATCTCCGACGGCAGGAAGGTCTGCAGCAGGATACTGACCGCACCGACGGCAAAGCCGCCGACCACGGCCCCGACCAGACTGCCCATCCCCCCGATCACCGTGGCGATGAAGGCGAACAGCATCAGCGAGACACCCATGCGGAAATCCAGGATACCGGTCTGCACCACGAACAGCATGGAGACGGCGGCGGCCAGCATGCCGCTGATCGCGACCGCCAGCATGATCACGCGATTGGCCTCGATCCCCAGCATCCGCGCCATCCGGAAGTCCTCCGCCGCGGCACGCATGTGAACACCGTATTTCGTCTTGGTCAGGAACAGTACCAGCACCACCATCAGCACCAGCGTCACGCCGATGATGATCAGCTGCAGCTTCGGCACCTCCACCCCGGGCATCAGTTCCACGCCCAGGCTCAGGTCCGACCAGATGCCGACCGCCTTCGGGCGGCCGCCATAGATCATGATCAGGATGTTCTGGATGACGAAGCCGAGCGCGAATGACCCGATCATCAGGGTCGCGGGTGAAGCGTTCCGCAGGGGCCGGAAGACGAGGAATTCCGCGATCAGCGCCAGGATGACGACAACTACCACGATGCAGGGGATCAGGATCAGCGGGTGGAAGTCGCCGATCAGCAGCGTCGCCTGGGTCGCGGCGGACGGTACGATCAACGCGTAGGCACCCACCGTGATGAAGTCACCATGGGCGAAGTTGATCAGTTTCAGCACCCCGAACAGCAACCCGATACCAAGTGCGGCCAGGGCATACAGGCTGCCGAGGCTGAGTGCATTCATCAGAACCTGAAGTGCGAACGCCATCAGATCATCACCTCCCCTTCATGGTCATCAGAGAAGCCGAAATAGGCCTTGTGGACTGCCTTGCCGTCCTGCAGGTCGGCTGCCTTGCCGCCCAGCTGGATGGAGCCGTTGCGCAGGACGTAGAGGGAGTCCGCAGCCTTCAGCGCGCGTTCCGAACTCTGCTCGACGATCAGCAATGTCAGCCCGCGCTTCTCGCGCAGGTCGATCAGCACCTCGTAGACCCGGTCGACGATCTTGGGCGCGAGGCCGAGAGACGGTTCGTCAATGGTCATGAAGCGCGGGTTGGTCATCAGCGCGCGACCGATGGCCAGCATCTGCTGCTCCCCGCCGGAAAGCTTGCCGGCGGACTGCTTGCGACGTTCCCCCAGGATCGGAAAGGTCTCCAGCACCCGGTCATAGTCGCGCTTCATCTCGGCCTTGTCGCTGCGGGTGGCCGTGCCGACCTGAAGATTCTCCTCAACCGAGAGCGACGTGAAGATGTGTCGTCCCTCCGGCACCTGGGAGATGCCCATGCGGGCCACTTCCTCGGGTCGGGTGCCGTGGATGGGGGTGCCATCGAAGATGATGCTGCCCGCGGTCGGGGTCAGGACACTGGAGATGGCCAGCAGGGTGGTCGACTTGCCCGCCCCGTTGGGGCCGACGATACAGGCGATCTCGCCTTCCCTGATCGAGAGATCGACACCGCGCAGTGCGGTGAGCCGTCCGTAGCGGACTTCGAGGTCCTTGACTTCAAGCATCGCCTTACCCCTTGCCCAGATAGGCTTCGATCACCGCCGGGTTCTTCTGAACCTCCCCCGGGGTGCCGCGCGCGATGGTCCTGCCGCTGTCGAGCACGTGGATCCGTTCACAGACCCCCATGACGACGCGCATGTTGTGTTCGATCAGCACGATGCCGCAGCCGAATTCGTCCCGTACGCGCTGCACCAGCTTCATCAGGTCATCGCATTCCAGATCGGACATGCCGGCGGCGGGTTCGTCGAGCAGCATGAACTTCGGCGACTGGATCAGGGCGCGGGCGATACCGACGCGCCGTTCATCGGTGTAGGGCAGAGCGCCGGCCAGCACGTTGGCGCGGTCGGAAAGGCCGATCCAGTCGAGCAGCTTGGTGGCTTCCTTGTGCGCCGCGGCGCGACGCAGGCCCATGCCGACGCCGGCAACCTCGACATTCTCCACCACGCTCATCTCGCGGAACAGCCGACCCGCCTGGAACGTGCGGGACACGCCCATGCGACGCAGCTGGTGAGCATTGACCTTGCGGACCGAGGTACCATCCAGCAGGACATCCCCGACAGTCGGTTCCTGAAATCCGGTCATCGTGTTGACCAGCGTTGTCTTGCCCGCGCCATTCGGACCGATGAGCCCGAGGATCTCACCTGGTGTTACGGTCTCGTTCACCTGATCGATGGCTGTCAGCCCCTCGAATCTGATGGTGACGTCGCGTACTTCCAGCGTGGAACTGCTGTCTCCGCCCTGTTGCACCAATAGCCCCTCCGCGATTGCAGAAATGTCCGGGAACGATGTGTTTCACCGCATCGATGCTGCGACGTTAGACGCGATGTTGCGGCGCGGCAAGATAACCACCGCTGCCTGCACCCTGTCGCGACCCATGGCGAAGCGCTGGAATCCCGCGGGTTCTGCGGGCTTGCGAGCCGCTGAAACGTCCCAAACCTCAGGTGCGGTGCGCCATACATCTCAGTTTTGTGCACATGGGTCCAAGCTATCCCCCCTGCCCGGTGGTTGCCAGTTTCCCGATATGTCGTAGCATGTTTCCAGCGTGACGCCGTTCTGTTGCAGCGCAACAAGAACCCGGTCCGATGTCAGGAGGCGACATCGGTCAGGTTCAATGCTCGACGGAAGGGCGCGCGAACATGACAGGAGGTTTTTGTCGAATGAGAAAGCTAGCAACATCTGCCATCGGCGCGGTCGCGGCGCTGGGTCTCGCCGCCGGTGCGACCGTGGCGAACGCCGCTGATGACGAAGTCGTCGTCGGCTTCGCGGCGTCCTATTCCGGCTGGATGCAGGCCTACAGCCAGCCATCCACCAATGCGGCGCTGATCGCCATCGATGACATCAACGCCAAGGGCGGCATCCTCGGCAAGAAGATCACCTACGTCATGGCCGACGCCAAGACCGACCGTGTCGAAGGTGCCAAGGCCGGTCAGGAAGTCCTGAACGAGGGCGCGCAGATGGTCGCCGTCGACTGTGACTACGACTTCGGTGCTCCGGCGGCGCTGGCTGCGAAGAACGCCAACAAGATCGCGATCTTCCTCTGTGCGGAAAGCGTGCTGGCGGGCATCCAGGGTGTCGGCAAGAACGCCTTCTCCTCGTCCGTTCTCGCGGGCGTGCAGGGTGCGACGATCGCCGAGTGGGGTGCGCAGAACAAGGGCTGGAAGACGGCCTACATCCTGCTGGACACCACCATCGAGTACAACAAGGGCATCTGCTACGGCTTTGACTGGATGTGGCGTGAGAAGCTGGGGCTGGAGATCCTCGGTCATGATGTCTACCAGAACGGCGATGCCTCCATTGCGGCCCAGATCACCCGCATCAAGAGCCTGCCGACGCAGCCCGACATCATCATCAACTGCTCCTACATCCCGGGTGGCGCCAGTGCGCTTCGCCAGATCCGGGCAGCCGGGATCACCTCGGCCCTGGCCGGTGGCAGCTCCATGAGCGGCACCTACTGGCTTGACTCCGTTCCGAACCTGACCGGCCACTATGTGACCGAGCAGGCGTCGATCTACGGTGACGATCCGCGCCCGGCTGTTGAGGAGTTCAACAAGAAGTACGAAGCCCGCTTCGGCGAGCGTCCGAACAGCCAGTACACCTATCCCGGTTACCTGGTGGTCGAGATGTGGGCCCGTGCCGTCGAGAAGGCCGGTACCTTCGACACCGATGCCGTGATTGCCGCCATGGAAACCTTCCGTGAGGAGCCGTTCCTGATCGGAACGCGGACGTTCACGAACATCCTGCACCATCAGGATCGTGCGCCGTACCTGATCGTGGAAACGACCAATGGCAAGCCTGCCGTGGCCGCTGACTTCACCATCTCGGAACCTGTTCCGCTGGATGTGCTGTTCGGCAAGCGCTACTCCTACATCGCACGGTGATCTACCCCTTGCGATGAAACGACCCGAGCCCCGTTCCGGCCACCACCGGGACGGGGCTCCCTTTTTTCCAGGAGCCCTTCCATGCGACTTGCAGGCCGAATTGCAGCCGTGACCGGCGGATCCCAGGGGATCGGGGCCGAGATCGCTCTGGCGATGGCCGCTGAAGGGGCTGCCGTGGCGGTCATCAACCGCCGGAACCGCGAAACCGCCGACGAGATCGTGGCCCGGATCAGGGCCGACGGTGGCACAGCGGAAGCGTTTCAGGCAGACGTGAGCCAGGTCGCGGAGATCGAAAGGCTGCATGCGGACATCACCGCGCGCCTCGGTCCCGTCGACATTCTCGTCAACAATGCCGGCATCTTCCAGCCATGTCCCATCGAGGACGTGGACGAGGCGAACTGGGACAGCCAGCTCGACACCAACCTGAAGAGCGCCTTCTTCCTGACCAAGGTCTGCGTGCCGCACATGAAGCAGCAGCACTGGGGCCGGATCATCAATGTCAGTTCCATCGCCGGGATCGGCGGCTTCCCGGAATCGGCGGCCTACTGCGCCTCCAAGGGCGGGATGAACAATCTGACCAAGTCCCTTTGCCTGGAACTCGCGCCGCACGGCATCAACGTGAATGTCCTGGCCCCCGGCAACATCGTGACCCCTTTGAACGCCGAACTGCGCGCGGATGCCGAATGGTCCGCGAAGGTGCGCGACCGCACCCCGTCAGGGGACGATTTCCTGCCCGCCGCCGACATGGCCGGCGCGGCAATATTCCTGGCCTCGGAAGAAGCCAGATCGGTTCACGGCGTGATCCTGCCCGTCGATGGTGGCTGGCGCGCCTGGTAAGGGAGTAGTGAAAATGGCTGACAGTGCGACTTCGAAGCAGATCGACGGCGTTCAGCTTGCGATTCTGAACAACCGGCTGGAGGGAATCGCGCGCAAGATGGCGAACACGCTGCTGCGCACGGGCCGTTCGGGCGTTCTGAACATCGCCCGCGACTTCTCCTGCTGCATCATCACTGCCGACGACCGGCTGCTGGCGACGGCGGAAAGCCTGCCGATCCATGTGCTGAGTGGCCCGGACCTGATGGCGCGGTCGATCAAGGAGTTTCATCCGACGCTGAAGAAGGGCGACGCGTTCCTGCACAATTCGCCCTACCACGGCTGCTCCCACCCCGCCGATCACACCCTGATCGTGCCGGTGATCGATGATGATGGCGTGCATCACTTCACCGTGCTGGCGAAGGCGCATCAGGCCGACTGCGGCAATTCCCAGCCCACCACCTACATGGGCAATGCGCGCGACGTCTATGAGGAAGGCGCGCTGATCTTCCCCGGCGTGAAGATCCAGGAGAACTACGAGAACATCGGTGACATGATCCGCATGTGCATGCTGCGCATCCGGGTGCCGGAGCAGTGGTGGGGTGACTATCTGGCCATGGTCGGCGCCGCCCGCATCGGGGAGCGGGAACTGCTTTCCCTGGCCGACGAGATCGGCTGGGACACGCTGCATGACTTCACGGGCCAGTGGTTCGACTACACCGAGAATCGGATGGTCAACGCCATCGCGAAGATGCCCAGCGGCAAGACATCGTGGACCAGCCGTCATGACCCGGTCCCCGGCACGCCGGAAGACGGCATCCCCATCAACGTCACGGTCAATGTGGACGCGAGCGCGGGTCGGATCGCGGTGGACCTGACCGACAACATGGATGCGCTGCCCTGCGGCCTGAACCTGTCGGAGGCCTGTGCCCGCACGGCGGCGATGATCGGCGTGTTCAATTCCATCGATCCGTCAGTGCCGAAGAATGACGGTGCGTTCCGACGCATCGACATTCACCTGAAGAAGAACGCGATCTGCGGCATTCCGGAGCATCCGACAAGCTGTTCCGTCGCCACCACGAATGTGGCCGACCGGGTGGCCAACTCGGTTCAGGCAGCGATCGCGGAGCTGGAGGAAGGCTTCGGCATGGCCGAATCCGGCGCCATCCTGCCCGCCTCCGTCGGCGTCGTGTCGGGCTATGATCCGAAGCTGAAGGAACGCTACGTCAACCAGCTCTTCCTGGCCATGACCGGCGGCGCGGCAGCACCCGGCACCGATGCCTGGATCACGCTGGGCCACGTCGGCAATGCCGGACTCTGCTATCAGGACAGCATCGAACTGGACGAGATGCGTCATCCGATGCTGGTCAAGACACGCCGCTTCATCACCGACTCCGAGGGCGCGGGGAAGCAGAAGGGCGGCCCCGGCATGCTGGTCGAGTACGGCCCGACCCGTGGCAACATGGAAGTGGCCTTTGTTTCCGACGGTACCCACAATCCGGCCCAGGGTGTGCGCGGCGCCGGTCGCGGCGGCAGTGCCTTCCAGGGCATCCGCGGCACGAACGGGGAGATCACGCCGACCGCGAACAGCGATGTCGTCACCCTGCATGAGGGAGAGACCATCGTCTCGCACTGCTGCGGTGGCGGAGGCTACGGTGATCCGGCGGAACGCGAACCGGCACGGATCGAGAAGGACGTGCGCGAAGGCTGGATCAGCCGCGAGCGCGCCCGCGATGTCTATCGCGTCGCCCTGACCGATGCGGGAGAGGTCGACATGGCGGCGACAACGGCACTGCGCGGCGGCTGAGGCCACCTGCCTCCGGTCCGCATCACACGCGACCGGGGCGCTGGCGGGTCTGACCAGCCGTTTCAGGCCGCCAGGGAGAAGACTTCCGGACGGAACGCCTCGAAGCAGCGCACCGCTTCCTTCGGATCGGGGCTGAGGGGCGCGATGATGTGGGTGTGGATGCCTGTCTGCGCCGCCCAGCGCAGCCGTTCGCGGCATTCGTCCGCCGTGCCGATGATGGCGATGTCGTCGATCAGGTCATCGACCAGCGCGCCGGTGGTCTTGGCGCGGTCCTTCTCGGCCCAGCCTTCGCGGATCTGCGCGGCCTCATCCTCATATCCCGCCCAGGCGAGAAACTTGTTGTAGACGGGCGTCGCGTAATAGGGCGCGAAATTCTGGCGGAACCGGGCGCGGCCCTCTGCCTTGTCGTCCGTCACCAGCACCATGTGGCGGTTGACGATCTCCACATCCGCGCCGTCGCGCCCGGCGCGGGCCGCACCGGCATGGACATGCTCGATCATCTTAGGCAGCGCCTTCTTCGGCCAGAGATTGAAGATCACGCCGTCACCGACCTCGGCCGCCATCTCGATCATGTTGGACCGCAGCGCAGCCAGATAGATCGGCACGGTCGGCTCCAGCGGGGCCTGACGGTAGCCCTTGCTCTTCACCGTCACACCATCGAAGTCCAACTTCTCACCGGCCAGCATGGAGCGCACCAGTTGCGCGGTCTCCCTGACGCGGGTCAGCGGCTTCTCGAAGTGCTGACCGTGCCAGCCCACCATCATGGTCTGGCTCGACGATCCCAGCCCCATCACGAAACGACCCGGCATGGCCTGACCGATCACGTTGGCGGTTGCCGCCAGCACGGCGGGGGTGCGGGAAAAGACGGGCGTGACGGCGATGCCGAACCGCAGCTTCTCGAAGCGTGGGCCGAGCGCGGCAACCGAGGTCAGCGCGTCCGGCGCGGCACCGTCGGCGAACCAGGCGTCATCGTAGCCATTGGCCTCCGCCCATGTCAGGCGGTCGATCGTGTCCTGCAGCCGGGGGCCGGCGGGTACGGTGACGGCAATGCGTTGTCTGGGTGCCACGTTCAGTCTCCTTGCAGAAGGCGGTCAGGCGAGTGCCACCGCCTCGATCTCGATATCGAACGACCAGGGCCAGGAGCCCACGGTCACGAAGGTCCGGGCAGGCGGTTCGCTGGGGAAGAATTCGGCATAGACGGCATTGACCCGGTCAAACTGTCCGGCATTCACGGCAAAGACCGTGCATTTCAGCACCTTGTCGAGGGATGAACCCGCCTCTTCCAGCACCGCCCTGACCGCATTCAGGGACGCACGGGTCTGTGCCTCGATATCGCCCTGGACCAGTTGCCCGGTCTCCAGATCAACCGGCGGCAGGCCCGAAACGAAGACCAGCCCGGCCCCCTTCGTCGCCAACGACAGGGGCACGTTGCCCTTGTCGATCATCTGCTGCAGCACGGGATGCCGGATGATTTCCTTCGCCATGTCGCCGTCCCCTATGGCTTCACGAATGTGGTCAGGTTGAAGCGGATCTCCGTTTCCAGCCGCCGGTTCATATCCTGACCCAGAGCCTCGACAAAATCGATCTGCAACTGCTCCCGTTCATCCAGGGTCAGCCCTTCCGGGATGGTCTGGCTGCGGGTCGCGATGGCATTGGTGAAACCCGCGCCCCTTGAACTGTTGATGTCGATACGGACCTCGACCCGCCCCTCCAGCTTGCTTTCCTGCTGCGTCTTCAGCAATCCGGTCAGGGACTTGTCGGTCTTCAGTGCAACCTCGCGAACGCTGGCGTCCAGGATGGCATAGCGCGCCACCCCATCCGCGCCGCCGGCCTTCAGCCGGTCACGCGCCCAGTTCCGTGCCACCTGTGCCGGTGTGACCGGTATCTGACTCTCGATCGACGGCGGCTGGCCGGACGAGACGAAGGGCTGCTGCACGTCGATGCTGGCGACATCGAAGGTGATTGCAGGCAGGTGCCGGAAGGAAATCTCCGGCACGCGCGGCCCGTCGGGCAGCACGGACGGGCCACCGCACCCCACCAGCAACAGTGCGGGCGCAACAAGGAACAGCCGACGGCGAGAGAGGTTCATGTGCTCGAATCTCCTATCAGGGCATCCAGTGGCAGCCTATAGGTTCGACCGCAGAACTGACAGTCCACCGACACATCGCCGGTATCGACGGCCAGGTCCCGCACCTCCTCTTCGGGGAAGGACTGAACCACTTCCGTGATGCGTTCGACGGAGCAGGTGCACTGGTCCCGCACCGGCGTCGCGTCATGCAGCCAGACGCCATCCTCGTGAAACAGCCGGTACAGCAGTTCCGCCGGAGAAAGCGTCGGGTCGAGCAGTTCCTGCGGCTTGACGGTCGCGGCAAGCGTTTCCGCCAGCGTCCAGTCTTCCTGTGCCTTGTCCTCGTCCGGATCCTTGGGCAGGGATTGCAGCATCAGGCCACCGACACGCCAGTTGCCGTCCGGCCCATGCCCCGCGAACAGCCGGAACAGGCTCGGCACCTGATCCGACTGACGGAAATAGTACTCGGCCGAACTCGACAGGTTGTCCCCTTCCAGCTCCACCGTGCCCTGGTAGCGCTGGTGGTCCCCTTCGCGGTCGACCGTCAGGGCCAGGACGCCCTTGCCCAGCAGGCCATCCGCGCTGGTGTCGCGCACCGCGTCAAACGACTCCGACAGGCGGATATAGCCCCGCAGATCGCCGCCATTCCGGTAGTCCGCCACCAGCACCTTGGCCGGTCCATCACCCTGCGCCTGCAGGGTGAAGATACCGTCGAACTTCATCGCGCTGGCCATCATGGCGGTCAGGGCCATCGCCTCCCCCAGCAGGGATGCGGCGGCAGGGGGTAGGCTGTGGCGGGTCAGCACGGCATGTGCCACCGATCCCATGCGGATGATGCGTCCCCGCACCTCCCGCCCGTTCAGGTGAAAGGGCTGAATCAGGTCGTCAGTCGGTGCGGCCTTGGCCTGCGCCATTGCTTGTTCCTCATCACTCAATGCGACCGGACAGGTCGGTCAGTGGCCGAGACACCAGAGCAGAACGCCCTTCTGCGCGTGCACGCGGTTCTCGGCCTGCGAGAACACCACCGACTGCGGGCCGTCGATCACTTCCGCCGTGACTTCCTCCCCCCGATGCGCCGGCAGGCAGTGCATGAACACCGCATCCTTGCGGGCCAGCCCCATCAGTTCCCTGTCGACCTGATAGGGGCGCAGCAGGTTGTGGCGGTCCGCCGCGTCCTCGTCGCCCATCGACACCCAGGTATCGGCCACGACGCAATCCGCCCCCTCCACCGCAGCGCGCGGGTCGTCGGTCAGGGTAATGTCGCCACCGTCAGCCTGGGCGCGTTTCAGCACCTGGGCATCCGGCTCCAGTCCCTGCGGACAGGCGAGACGCAGCCGGTAGCCGAAGCGGGATGCGCCCTCGATCCAGGAATTGGCCATGTTGTTGCCGTCGCCGGACCAGGCAATCGTCTGCCCGGCGATGCCACCACGCTTCTCCTCCAGCGTCAGGACATCAGCCATCAACTGACAGGGATGCCCCGAATCCGTCAGGCCGCTGATCACCGGGACGGAGGCCTGTTCGGCCAGCTCGTCCAGCTTCGCCTGTTCGAACGTGCGCATCATGATGCCGTCGGTATAGGCCGACAGCACCTTCGCCGTGTCGCCGATGGTCTCGCCGCGACCAAGCTGAAGCTCGCCCGCGTTCAGGATCGTGGTCTGGCCGCCGAGCTGGCGCATGGCCGCATCGAAGGACACCCGCGTCCGGGTGGACGGCTTCTCGAAGATCAGCGCCAGCAGATGCCCGTCGAGCGGTCGATCCTCGTCGGCGCGGCCCTTGGGCCACCCCGCCCGGGCCTCCTTGCGGTCCCGTGCGTCCCTGATGATGCCCTGCAGCGCTGCCGCGGAAACATCCTCGATGCTCAGAAAGTGCCTGATCGCGCTCATCCTGCCGCTGCCTTCCCGGCCAATGCGGTGGCGGCGGTCTCGATCATGCCCAGTCCCTCGTCGATCTCGGCATCACCGATGACGAGCGGCGGCAGGATCCGGACCACATTGTCACCGGCGGGGACGGTCAACAGTCCCTGTTCACGCAGCGCCGCAACAACGTCGCCATTCACCATGACGCATTCCAGACCCAGCATCAGGCCGGTACCCCGCACGCCCTTGAAGACAGTGGGGAAACGGTCGCTGATGGATGCCAGCCCCTGCTTCATGCGATTGGCGACCTGCTGCACATGCTCCATGAAACCCTCGGCCAGTACCGTGTCGGCGACGGCATTGCCTGCCGCCATGGCCATCAGGTTGCCGCCATAGGTGGTGCCGTGGCTGCCGGCCACCATGCCCTTGGCAGCTTCCGCCGTTGCCAGGAAGGCACCGAGCGGGAAACCGCCGCCAATACCCTTGGCGACGCCCATGACGTCGGGGGTGATGTCCGTCCACTGGTGCGCGAACAGCTTGCCGGTCCGACCCATGCCGCACTGGACCTCGTCCATCAGCAGCAGGATACCGGCATCGTCACACAGCTTCCGCAGCCCCTTCAGGAAAGCATGCTCCGCCACGCGGACACCGCCCTCGCCCTGGATCGGCTCCACCAGGATGCCGGCAGTCTCCGGCCCGATGGCAGCCCGGGCAGCGGCGAGGTCACCGAACGGCACCTGATCGAAGCCATCCGTCTTCGGGCCGAAACCGGCCAGGATCTTCTCCTGCCCGCCCGCTGCCATCGTGGCCAGCGTCCGGCCATGGAACGCGCCCTCGAACGTGATGATGCGATAACGCTCCGGCGCACCGTTTGCGGAATGATACTTCCGCGCCGTCTTGATGGTGCCCTCCAACGCCTCCGCACCCGAATTGCAGAAGAACACCGTGTCGGCGAAGCTGTTGTCGGTCAGTTTCTTCGCCAGCGCCTTCTGCTCAGGCACCTCGTAGAGGTTGGAGACATGCCAGAGCTTCGCGGCCTGGTCCTGCACGGCCTTCACCAGCGCAGGATGGCTGTGGCCCAGCAGGCTGACCGCGATACCGGACCCGAAATCCAGGAAGCGTCGCCCGTCCGTCGCGTACAGATGCGCACCCTCACCACGTTCGAAGGAAACGGGGGTTCTTGCATAAGTCGGCATCACGACATCGATCATGGCGGCCTCCAATGGGCTCGATTTTCGGGAACAGGTCTCCCGTTCCGGTTGGATGACAGGTTGGTTGGAAGTCTGGATTGGTCCCCGGCGCCGGATCAATGCTGACCCGACGGAAAGGGGGAGGTTTTATGGGGCAGTCACCCCACGGTCAAGCCTTGAGGTTGTACCCTCGTCGGAACAGGACCAGAACCCAGATGGCCAGAATCACGTCAATGACGGCCAGCACCGTGCCCCCGAGCACCAGCGAAACGTCACCCTGCCCGGTGAGGGCATGGCGAAAACCATCGATGGCATAGAAGAAGGGGTTCACGAACGCTATTCCTTGCGCGAATTCAGGCAGGCGGTCGATCGAATAGAACGTGCCCGAGAGAAACGCAAGTGGCGTGATGACGAAATTGGTGATGAAGGCCATGTGATCGAACTTGTCGGCCCAGAGGCCCGTCAGGATACCGATCAGCCCCATCATGACGGAGGCCAGCACCACGAACAGCAGGCCCCAGCCAATCGACCAGAACGGCAGATCGACGAAGGGTGTCATCGCCGCCGTGACCGCTATCGCGACTGCAAGTCCCCGCGTGACCGAAGCCCCGACAAAGGCGACGAGCAGCTCTGCCGCGCTGAGCGGCGGCATCAGGATATCGACGATATTGCCCTGGATCTTCGCGATCAGCAGCGCGGAGGAACTGTTGGCGAAGGCGTTCTGGGTCACGGCCATCATGACCAGTCCCGGTGCCAGAAAGACCTCGAACGCGACACCGCCAACCGGCGCCCGCCCCTCCCCCAGGGCCAGCGTGAAGATCGCCAGGAACAGCAGGGTAGTGACGATGGGCGCGAGCACGGTCTGCCCCGCCACCTTCATGAAGCGCTGCACTTCCTTGGCATAGAGGGTCCAGAGGCCGATCCAGTTGACCAGGCCGACTTGACGGGGTTCAGGATACATTCAACGGGTCCGGACGTGATGGGGGCGGCGGGCCACCTGCATAGCGACCCGCCCCAGCTTGCACAAGTCTGGCCGAGAAGGCGTCAGGCTGCCGCGTCGCGCCGCGACTTCGCCACCAGTTCCAGGATCTCGGCCGCGGCGGCGGGGATGTGCGTGCCCGGACCGTAGATGCCGGAAACGCCAGCCTGCTTCAGCCAGTCATAGTCACCGGACGGGATGACACCGCCGCAGATGACCAGGATATCCTCCGCATCCTGCTCCTTCAGCGCCTGCATCAGGGCCGGGACGAGGGCCTTGTGCCCGGCGGCGAGGGAGGAGACGCCGATGACGTGCACGTCGTTCTCCACCGCGTCGCGTGCGACTTCTTCCGGGGTCTGGAACAGGGGTCCGACATCCACATCGAAACCGATGTCGGCGAAGGCCGTCGCGATCACCTTGGCCCCACGGTCGTGCCCGTCCTGGCCCATCTTGACCACCAGCATGCGGGGGCGACGGCCCTCGGCAGTGACGAAGTCATCGATATCCGACTGGATCTTCGCGAAGCCCTCGTCACCTTCATAGGCCTTGGCATAGACACCGCTGACGGAGCGGATCTCGGCGCGGTGACGCCCGAAGACTTCCTCCATCGCGTCCGACATCTCCCCCACCGTGGCCCGGGCGCGGGCCGCATCGACACACAGGGCCAGCAGGTTGCCGTCGCCGCGCGCGCCTTCGGTCAGTGCCTTCAGCGCCGCGTCGCAGGCGGCCTGATCACGGGACTCCCGGATGCTCTTCAGCAGGGCGATCTGCCCGTCGCGCACCTTGGTGGTGTCGATGTCCAGCACCTCGGGCGCTGTATCCGTCGATGGCTTGTACTTGTTGACGCCGACAATCACGTCCTCGCCCCGGTCGACGCGCGCCTGGCGACGGGTCGCCGCCTCCTCGATCATCAGTTTCGGCATCCCCTCGGCCACCGCCTTGGTCATGCCGCCCTGCTCCTCGACCTGCTGGATCAGCGCCCAGGCGTCCTCCGCCAGCTTCGCAGTCAGCGCCTCGACGTAATAGGAACCGCCCAGCGGATCGATCACGTTCGGGATTCCGGTCTCTTCCTGCAGCACAAGCTGGGTATTGCGGGCGATGCGGGCGGAGAAGTCGGTGGGCAGGGCAATCGCCTCGTCCAGCGCGTTGGTGTGCAGGCTCTGGGTCCCCCCCAGCACCGCCGCCATGGCCTCCACCGTGGTGCGGATGACGTTGTTGTAGGGATCCTGCTCCGTCAGGCTGACGCCGGAGGTCTGGCAATGGGTGCGCAGCATGGTGGAGCGCGCATCCTTCGGGTCGAACTGGCTGACGATGCGGTGCCACAGCAACCGGGCCGCGCGCAGCTTCGCCACCTCCATGAAGAAGTTCATGCCGATGCAGAAGAAGAAGCTGAGCCGCGGGGCGAACCTGTCGATGTCCAGCCCCCGGTCAACGGCGGTGCGCACATATTCCAGCCCGTCCGCCAGGGTGAAGGCCAGTTCCTGCACCTGCGTCGCCCCGGCTTCCTGCATGTGATAGCCGGAGATCGAGATCGAGTTGAACTTGGGCATGTGGTTGGCGGTGTAGTCGATGATGTCCGCCACGATCCGCATGGAGGGCTCCGGCGGATAGATGTAAGTGTTGCGGACCATGAATTCCTTCAGGATGTCATTCTGGATGGTACCGGAGAGCTTCTCCGGCCCGACGCCCTGTTCCTCCGCCGCCACGATGTAGCCCGCCAGAGTCGGCAGCACCGCGCCGTTCATGGTCATGGAGACCGAAACCTTGTCCAGCGGGATGTCGCGGAACAGGATCTTCATGTCCTCGACCGAGTCGATGGCCACCCCGGCCTTGCCCACGTCGCCCATGACGCGCGGGTGGTCACTGTCATAGCCACGGTGCGTCGCGAGATCGAAGGCCACGGACAGGCCCTGCTGTCCCGCCGCGAGGTTGCGGCGATAGAAGGCATTGGACTCTTCCGCCGTCGAGAAACCCGCATACTGGCGGATGGTCCAGGGCCGGTTCGCATACATGGTGGCGCGCACACCCCGGACGTAGGGGTCCATGCCGGGCAGGCTGCCCAGATGGTCCAGACCCGATATGTCCTCCTCCGTATAGAGGGGTTTCACGGGGATGCCTTCGGGCGTCTGCCACACCAGATCGTCCAGCGACTTGCCGCGCAGTTCCTTTTCCGCCGCAGCCTCCCAGTCCGCGAGGGTCTTGTCCTTGCCGTCGGTCATGTGCGCCTTCTCCTTCGTGTTCGGTCTCACGGTTTATATCGCGCAGGTTTTGCACATGCCAGACAGAGCAATCGCCGCATGCCAGCGGTGCAAATCGCGACTCCCACGGCAAGAACATCCATTTGCATGACAGATTGCACCTCATCCCCCGGTGCCGGCACCGCGAGACTCCCGGCACTCCCGCGCGGGGTTCTCGCGTTGCGACATTGCTGTGGCATTATTGTGACCATAGCCACAATCCCGCTTTTTTTCTTTTTTAATTCAGATGGTTAATGGATTTTCACGATGGTCGTCGGTCGAGAAATTCGCGCAGTACGAGGGGGGTCGCGCCGTCCTGGCACGCCTCTTAACTCACCTCTGCGCTGAGTCTGGCACGGATGCTGCTCCTGTTCCGGCGAAAGACGAAGGGGCCGCCCGATGCGGCCAGACGAATGAAGGAGCTGAAACCATGTACTACCTGCTGATCGCCGCCGCTGCCGGACTGAGCATCCCCGCCGACAATGCACCGATCTCCAAGGTCGACGTGTTCACCGCACCGAGTTCGGAACTCACCGCCTATGACACCCGCCGGATCCAGTACAAGGCCCGCAACTGGGAAGCCGAACTGAAGAGCGACGTGGATGTCTACTTCGGCACCTTCGACAGCATGGAAGCCTGCAAGGCCGTCCGTGCCCAGATCCGCACCGAGCTTTCAGACAAGGGTCTGGAAGAGGACAAGCGCTCCGGTTGTTTCGAATCGAAGCAGATCGTCGCCAGCCGGTAACCAACCCACAACCGACCAAGTCAGACCGGGACCCTGCTGAGGCCCGAACAAACACCTAGGAGACCATACAATGTACTATCTGCTGATCGCCGCTGCCGCCGGCATGAGTGTTCCGGCCGACAGCAGCCCCATCGCCACCATTGACGTGACCAGCTCACCGGCTTCCGTGCTGACCGCCTATGACACGCGCCGCATCCAGTACAAGGCCCGCACCTGGGAAGGCGAACTGAAGAGCAACGTCGATATCTACTTCGGCACCTTCGACAGCGAGGAAGCCTGCAAGGCCGTTCGCGCCCAGATCCGCGCCACGCTCGGCAACCAGGAAGACGCGACCCGCTCCGGTTGCTTCGAGTCGCGTGACAACGCCGGTGCCACCGACAGCTGATCCTCCGACCCCACCTATCGGAACACGACCACAGGGCGGCCCGTCAGGGTCGCCCTGTTGCGTTCAGGCACATATCCGGAAGCGAGTCAGCCCGCAACGCGTGTCCGCGCACCGGTCCAGGCCAGCCGGACGAGCCAGAGTGCCGCTGTCCAGACCAGCAGGGCTGTCGCCTGATGGAGCGCACCGAGCCAGACCGGCACAACCATCACCAGCGTGGCGATACCCAGCAGGATCTGCAGGATGATGGCGTGCATGACCCCCATCGATGCGGACTTTGCCCGCCCGCCGACCCAGCGCCCGCGCAGCATGGTCCAGATGGCAACGCCGAGAAGGGTATAGGCCAGAATGCGGTGGACGAACTGGATGGTCAGGTGATCGTCGAACAGGGCGGCCAGTCCCGTCCCCCCGGCGAACAGGCCATCCGGCACCAGCGCGCCATCCATCAGCGGCCAGGTATTGTAGATGTGGCCCGCATTGATGCCGGCGACGAAGGCCCCGATGACGATCTGCAGCAGGACCAGCGCCGCGAGGATGATCGCCGGTGTCCGCATGCCGCTCAGGGCCTGGCGATCACGCCCTTCCTCGCGCAGCGACCAGGCGGTCCAAAGCAGCAGGGCATAGATCGAGAAGGCGAGCGCCAGATGTGCCGCCAGCCGGTACTGGCTGACATCGGGCCGGTCGACCAGACCGCTCTGCACCATGAACCAGCCAAGCGCACCCTGTGATCCACCCGCCACCAGCAGGAACAGGAACCAGGGAATCTCCCGTCGCCTTATCCGTCCGGTGAGCATGAAGAACGCCATCGGCACGAAGAAGGCGAGACCGATGATCCGCCCGAGCAGCCGATGGCTGAACTCCCAGGCGTAGATCGTCTTGAACTCGTCCAGGGTCATGCCGAGGTTGACCTTCTGGTACTCGGGGAATGCCTTGTACTTGTCGAACTCCACCTGCCAGGCGGCGTCGCTCAGCGGCGGCAGCCAGCCGGTGACAGGATGCCAGTCGGTCATGGACAGGCCGGACTCCGTCAGCCGCGTGATGCCGCCGACGACGACCATGATGAAGACCAGCGCGGCCACGATGAACAGCCATGTGACAACCGCGCGGCGGGAAGGTCCCTGATAAGATGCCGTGTTCATGGGGCGGAGATAGGACAGGCGAATGCCGCGCACGATGCGCCGATTGCCGCATGAGCCTCGCCAAAGCTCGGGCTTGCCCCGGCGGCAAGGTCATGCTGCGATTGGAGCAGCATACAACAGGTGGGGAGGCCTGACCGTCATGAAACTCGGCGCATTCTGCTACAATACCGACTATTCCATACGTCCCGACGCCCTGGCGGTGATGATGGAGGAACGCAACTACGACTCTGTCTGGTTTCCGGAACACACCAATATTCCGACCTCCCGCCTCTCCCCCTTTCCCGGCGGCGGCGAACTGCCGAAACCCTATTACCGCATGATGGACCCCTTCGTTTCGCTGGGGGCCGCCGCTGCGGTGACGAAGAACCTGAAGCTCGGTACCGGCATTTCGCTGGTCATCCAGCGCGACCCGATCACGCTGGCCAAGGAAGTCGCGACCCTGGACGTGATCTCCAACGGTCGGGTGCTGCTGGGCATCGGCGGTGGCTGGAACGCCGAGGAGATGGCGCAGCACGGCATCCCCTTCGAGCGGCGCTGGAAGGTGCTGCGGGAAAAGGTGGAGGCGATGAAGGCGCTCTGGACCGAGGAGAAATCGTCCTACGACGGAGAGTTCGTGAAGATCGACGAATGCTACTCCTACCCCAAGCCGGTACAGCGACCGCACCCGCCGATCATCCTCGGCTCGGCCACCGGCACCGGCAGGCAGCGTGTCGTGAACTATTGTGACGGCTGGATGCCGATCAATGTGCTGCTGGACGACATGCCCGCCGCCATCGCCGACCTGCACCGCCGCGCGGAGGAGGCCGGACGCGATCCGGCGTCCATCGAACTCTCGATCTTCGCGCAGGTGGATGTGAACGAGGATCTGTTGAAGCGCTACCGCGACCTGGGCATTGCCCGTTCGGTCATCGGTGTCCCGACCTCCGCGCCGGACCGGGTGGAGGGTGTTCTGGACCGCTATGCGAAGCTGATGGACGAACTGGAGAGCTGATCATGACGCATGATCTCAAGACCATCACCCCGGAGCAGAAGGCCTTCTATGAGGAGAATGGCTATCTGCTGCTGGAAAACTTCGTGTCGGACGCCTGGATGGACCGGCTCTGGGAAGTGACCGACCGCTTCATCGCGGAAAGCCGCAAGGTGACGAAATCCAGCGGCAAGTTCGACATCGAACCCGACCACAGTGCCGACAATCCGCGTCTGCGCCGACTGTCCCAGCCTGCGGAGCATGATCCCGTCTATCGCGAGTTCGCCTTCGACGGCCCCATCGTCGATCTGGCTGCCGACCTGCTGGGACCGGATGTGAAGTACCACCACTCGAAACTGAACTTCAAATGGTCGGGGGGCGGCGAGGAGGTGAAATGGCACCAGGACATCCAGTTCTGGCCGCACACCAATTACTCGCCGCTGACCATCGGTCTCTACATGTCGGACGTGGATGACGAGATGGGGCCGATGGGGGTGATCCCGAAGAGCCACGAGTCGGAACTGTTCGACCTCTATGGCGCCGACGGCAACTGGACCGGCTACATCGCGGAGAAGGACATCGGGCGCGTGCCGGTGGACGACGTGGTCTGGCTGAAGGGCCCGCGCGGCTCCGTCACCGTCCACAATTGCCGGATGGTGCATGGCTCCGAACCCAACCGCTCCAGCCAGGTCAGGCCACTGCTGCTCCATACCTATTCGGCGGCCGACGCACTGACGCTGGAACCCAGCATCGTCGCCAACCTGCCGCTTTCGAACACCATCGTCCGGGGTGAGCGGGCCAGGTGGGCCCGCTTCGACCCTCGCCCCTGCCTGATGCCGCCCGACTGGTCGAAGGGCTACGTCTCCATCTTTGACGTGCAACAGGCCGGAAAGGGAGACGCCGCCTGAGCGGGCGACGCAATCGGCGAACCTGCACGGGAGCGAACGTCCCCTCCCCCCGCAAGGGGAAAGAGAGCGGTTCCTGTGCGAGCAGGCGGTTCGAACGCGTCAGTTCGCGGTCATGCCACCATCGACGACGACTTCGGAGCCGGTCATGAAGGATGACAGGTCGGAGGCGAGGAACAGGATGGCATTGGCGATGTCGGTGGCCTGACCCAGGCGACCGATGGGGTGCCGTGCCTTCATCTGCGCCAGCCGCTGGTTGCGCTGTTCGTCCGGCACACCGGTCATCAGGTCTTCCAGCATCGGCGTCTCGATGATGCCCGGATGCACGGAGTTCACCCGGATCGGGTGCCCTGCCCCGGCCAGTTCCAGCGCCGTCGCCTTGGTCATCAGTCGCACCGCGCCCTTGGAGGCGCAGTAGGCCGCCTGCCGGGGCGCGCCGATCAGACCAGCGACCGAGGACAGGTTGATGATGGAGCCCGAACCGGACGCCGTCATGGCATCAGTGCAGGTCTTGATGCCCAGAAAGACACCCAGCACGTTGATATCCATGACGCGCCGGAAATCGGCGGTCGAGATATCGGGGATGGTCTTCACCAGCTCGATCCCGGCATTGTTGACCATGATGTGCAGGCCACCCAGGGCATCGACGGTCGCCTTGACCGCCGCCTCCCATTGGTCTTCCTCCACCACGTCATGGGCAATGGCGATGGCGCGCCCGCCCGCAGCCTCGATGGAGGCCGCGGTTTCCTGGGCACCGGCCAGGTTGATGTCGGTGCAGGCCACGGCGGCCCCGGCACCGGCCAGGGTCTCCGCCGCCTGGCGGCCAATGCCGGACCCGGCGCCGGTGACCAGCGCCACGCGCCCGCTCAGATCTGTCGTTTCAGCCATTGTGTTTCCTCCCCAGGAAAGCGGGTCACTTCTTCTCGACAGCCTCGATCTCGTAGCCGGCCTTCTTCCAGTCGCCGAAACCGCCATCGATGTGGCAGGTGTTCTTCAGACCCAGTTCCATCGCGGCTTCCGTCGCCAGTGCGGAACGCCAGCCTGCGGCGCAATAGAAGACGATCCGCTTGCCCGACTGGAAGACGTCCTTGGCATAGGGGCTTTCCGGGTCGACCCAGAACTCCAGCATGCCGCGCGGCGCGTGATAGGCACCGGGAATCTTGCCCTCCCGCCACAGTTCACGCACATCGCGGATATCCACGATGGTCACGTCATCCCGGCCCACCAGCGCCTTCGCATCCTCGACACTGATGGTCTCGACCTTGCTCATGGCCCGGTCGACCATCTGCTTGACGGTTGTCGCCATTTTCGAATTCTCCCCTCAATTTCCGATACCTGCCGGTTGAACTGACCGGACAGACTGCCGTGATCAGTCCCGAATCTCGGGCGAATTGATCACGGTCATCTTGCGAACGGACATCTCGTGCATGGAATGCGGCACACCGCCCACCCCATGACCCGACAGTTTCAGACCCGCGAAGGGCATCCAGTCCACCCGGAACGCGGTGTGGTCATTCACCATCACCGCCGCCGCATCGAGACGGCTGGTGGCGCGCATGATGCGGTCGATGTCCTGTCCGAACACCGCCGCCTGGAACGAGAACGGCAGGGAGTTCGCCCTGGCGATGGCTTCGTCCATGTCGTCGTAGCTGAAGACGCAGACCACGGGGCCGAAGATCTCCATGGTGGAGACCTTGGCGTCCGCAGGCGGATTCAGGATCACGGTCGGCTTGTAGGCCGTGTCCGACAGCTTCTCGCCGCCGCACAGGATCTCGCCACCGCCGGCGCGGGCCTCCTCGACCCATTCATGCACACGATCCACCTCGCCCGGCGTGATCAGCGGACCGACCTCGGTCGCCTTGTCCGTAGGATCGCCCACCACCATCTTCTGCGCCGCCTCGGCCAGCCGGTCGGCAAAGGTGCGGCAGACCGATGAATGGGCATAGACCCGCTGTACCGACACGCAGACCTGACCGGCGTGATAGAAGCCACCCTTGGCCAGTGACGGCACCGCGCGGTCGAGATCGGCACTTTCCGTCAGGATCACCGGGGCCGCGCCGCCATGTTCCAGCGCGCAGCGGGTGCCGGGGGCGAGCTGCGCCCGCAGGGCCCAGCCGACCTTGGCCGAGCCGATGAAGCTGAAGAACCCGACGCGCGGATCGGTCACCAGCGCGGTGGCATCCTTGCGATCCGCCGTGACCACGGCCTGCGCCCAGGCTTTCGGCAATCCCGCCTCATGCAGGATCTGCACGAAGTGCAGGCACGACAGCGCGGTCTTGTCCGCCGGTTTCACGATCACCGGACAACCGGTCGCGACCGCAGGGGCCACCTGATGCGCGATGAGGTTGAGCGGATGGTTGAAGGCACTGACCGCGACCACCACGCCAATCGGTTCCTGCCGGGTGAAGGCAACGCGATTCTTGGAGCTTTCGGTGATGCCCATGGGGATCACCTCCCCCGCACGGCTGCGCAGTTCGTCGATGCAGATGTGCACGGAATCGATGGCCCGATCGACCTCGATCAGGGAATCGGCCAGCGGCTTGCCGCCTTCGCGCGCGGCCTCGACAGCCATGCTCTCGCGACGGTCGCGCATGATTGCCATGGCACGGGTCAGGATCTGCACCCGCTCCCGCATCGGGATCCAGGCGTCGCGGTCCCGATAGAGCTCGAAGGCGTTGCTGAGGGCCTTTTCCACCGTCGCACTGTCCGAACGGGCGACATTGGCTATCGGTGACCCGTCCCAGGGTGCGGAGACGACGACATCACTGGCGGAACTGGTGGCACCCGGCACAAGCAACGGGACGCGCGGCAAATCAGACATGGTTCAGACCCCCTCCGGAACTGGCTCAAGTATTCTGGCGGTGCGGGCGGCCCCAACCGGCCACACCCGAAAGCTTCCGGGATTGTCTACGACCGGGCAGCGGAATCATAGACCCAGTTTGGCCGGACGCGGCAACCGTCACAGGGGAAGCACCGCAACGGCCCCGCGTGCTGCCTCTGGCTTTTTGCACGCTCCGGCTCCAATCTGGCGCAAAACAAGGCGATACAGCGCGATACAGACTTTGGGGAGATACAATGAACACGATTGATCTGGCGGGCCGCAGGGCCGTGGTGACCGGCGGCGCACAGGGGATCGGACGCGCGGTGGCGGAGCGTTTCATCGCCTCCGGCGCCAGGGTGGCACTCTGGGACCGGGACATGGACCTTGCCAGTGCGACGGCCAGCGAGATCGGGGCCACCGCCATCAGCGTCGATGTGACGAATGCCGACGCCGTGGATGCGGCGGTGAAGGAGACCGTCAGTGCGCTTGGCGGTATCGACATCCAGGTCAACAATGCCGGTATCGCCGGGGCCAACCGCACCGTCTGGGACTACACGCCCGATGAGTGGCGCCAGATCATCGAGATCAACCTGATCGGCGTCTGGCTCTGCTGCCGCGCGGTCAGCCCGCTGATGCGCGCGGCGGGCTATGGCCGCATCGTCAATGTCGCCTCCATCGCGGGCAAGGAGGGCAACCCCAACGCGTCGGCCTACTCCGCCTCCAAGGCCGGAGTCATTGCGCTGACCAAGTCGCTGGGCAAGGAAATGGCCGACCACGACATCATGGTGAACTGCGTCACCCCCGCCGCCGCCCGCACGGCGATCTTCGACCAGATGTCGGAGGAGCACATCAACTACATGCTCTCCAAGATCCCCATGGGCCGCTTCGTCGAACCGGCCGAGATCGCCGCCCTGATCGCCTGGCTGTCGTCGGCGGACTGCTCCTTCACCACCGGTCAGGTCATCGACATCTCGGGGGGCCGCGCCACCTATTGAGGGGCGACACCAGAATGGCTCTGGTCTAACTTGCGTGCATGGTCGCAAGAATTTCAACCGTCGCCTTCCAGGGCTTCCGGGCGCAGATCGTGGACGTGCAGGTGCAGGTCTCGGCGCAGATGCCTGCCTTCACCATTGTCGGCCTGCCCGACAAGGCGGTGGCGGAGAGCCGGGAGCGGGTGCGGGCGGCGCTGGACGCCATCGGCCTGGGTCTACCGCCGAAGCGGATCACGGTGAACCTGTCCCCCGCCGACCTGCCGAAGGAAGGCAGCCACTACGACCTGCCCATCGCGCTGGCGCTGCTGGCCGCCGTCGGTGTGCTGCCCGCGGAGGACATGGCGGGCCACATCGCGCTGGGAGAACTGGCGCTGGACGGTCAGATCGCGGCGGTAGCCGGTGTATTGCCTGCCGGGGTCGCGGCGGCGGAGCGGGACCAGGGGCTGATCTGCCCCGCGCTCTGCGGCGGGGAGGCCGCTTGGGCCGGGGATCTGGAGATCATCGCGGCACCCGACCTGCTGGCCATCGTCAATCACTTCAAGGGCACACAGGTGCTGTCGGCGCCGGAGCCGGGACCGGTGGACATGGATGCCATCGGTGCCGACCTGCGTGATGTGAAGGGGCAGGAGAGTGCCAAGCGGGCGCTGGAGATCGCGGCTGCCGGGGGCCACAACCTGCTGATGCTGGGGCCGCCAGGATCCGGCAAGTCGATGCTGGCCGCGCGCCTGCCCGGCCTGCTGCCGCCCCTGTCACCGGCAGAGGCGCTGGAAGTCTCCATGATCCGCAGTCTGGCAGGCGAACTGACGGAGGGGCGGCTGTCCCGCCGCCGGCCCTTTCGCAACCCGCACCATTCCACCTCCACCCCTGCCCTTGTCGGTGGCGGGCTGAAGGTGCGACCGGGCGAGATCTCGCTGGCGCACCGGGGCGTGCTGTTTCTCGACGAACTGCCCGAGTTTCCCCGCCCCGCGCTGGAAGCCTTGCGTCAGCCGCTGGAGACGGCGGAGGCCGTGGTGGCCCGCGCCAACGCCCATGTCACCTATCCGGCGCGGGTACAGCTCGTCGCCGCCATGAACCCCTGCCGCTGCGGTCATCTGGATGACCCGGAGCGCGCCTGCTCCCGCGCGCCGCGCTGCGCCATCGATTACCAGTCGAAGATCTCGGGGCCGCTGATGGACCGTATCGACCTGTCCATCGACGTGCCTGCCGTGTCCGCCGCAGACCTGACCCTTCCGCCCCCCGCCGAAGGCTCCGCCGAGATCGCCGCACGGGTTGCCCGCGCCCGCGACCTGCAGGCGGCACGACACGAGAGCCTGGATCTGGGACCGATCACCAATGCGGAGGTGGATGGCCAGGCCCTGATCGCCATCGCCACCCCCGACAGCAGCGGCCAGAGCCTGCTGACCGACGCGGCCGAACGGCTGAAGCTCTCCGCCCGTGGCTATACCCGTGTCCTGCGGGTCGCACGTACCATCGCCGACCTTGAAAGCAGCGCCAGCATCGGTCGCCCGCACATCGCCGAGGCGCTGGGCTACCGCCGCCGGGCGGGACTCAACTGAGATACCGGAGAAGACCACCATGCAATTGCGGCTGGCAGGACAGGAGGAATGTGCCGCACTGACCGACCTGGTGATGCGCTCGAAAGCGTCAAACGGCTACGACGCGGCCTTCATGGAAGCCTGCCGCACCGAACTGACGGTCACCCCGGAGATCCTGGCCAGAGGCCCCTTCGCCGTTCTGGAAGCCGACGGCAAGCTCATCGGAACAGCGCAGGTTTCCCGCGAAGGGGACGTGTGGCATCTGCAGCTGATGTTCGTTGATCCGGCCTGCCAGGGTATGGGAGCCGGTCGGCGGCTGATCGACTGGGCCATGACAGAGGCCGGAATGCAGGGCGCGTCCGAACTGCATATCGAGGCTGATCCGAATGCCGAGGCCTTCTATCTCAAGGCAGGTGCACATCGGGTCGGCGTGGCGCCTTCCGGCTCCATACCGGGCCGGATGATCCCGCTGATGATCCTGCCGCTGTCGCCCGGGTAATCAGACAGCTCAGTCGCTCAGTCGCAGACCGGCGCGTCGCGCAGTTCGACCTCGCTTAGGCGGGCAATCGCCGAGAGGTCTTCGGTCTCCAGCGTGAAGCTGCCGGACAGGCCGTTGGCGTACATGCGCATCTGGCTCTCGTAATAGGGCGCGGAATCGATGGCATCGGGCTTGTAGAACGACACCCGCATCATCCAGGCGGATGTGTCCTTCATGCTGTCGGGGATGCTGGCCTCATGCTTGCCGCGATCCTTGCCGATGAAGGTATCGACGTAGGATATCGAGTCGCCGTCGAAGGTCTTCGCATTGTGGACGAACTGGCCAGCCTGTGCCGCACGCACCATGTCGATGCTGTGCCCCAGCGGGAACAGCGCGCCCTTCGGCAGGGTTTCCGGCACTTCGTCGGCATCGTCGCCATCATTGCGGCTGTAGGTGACGGAGGCGATCTCACCAACCGCATTGCGGGTCGCGGAGCCTTCGCGATGGGCGGACATGCGACCGTTGTAGCTCTCCCGCACCGAGAACCGCAGGCTGTGTCCGTCCTTGCTTTCCAGGAAGCTCACCACCGCTTCCGACTGCACGCGCTCGCCCCGCTGGGTCACCAGGTTCATCAGCATGCGATGGGAATAGATCAGCCCGTCACAGGTCTCGTCGAACTCGTAGACCATCCGTCCGGAAACCTGAGAGAAGGTTGCAGGCTTTTCCCGGTCGAGCACGTCCAGATCATAGATCGCACGATGCGGGATGAAATTCTGCGCCGCGGCGGTTCGGGTCAGGCTCGGAGCCGCCATGCCAGCCACGAGAAGGGTGAGCAGGAGCAGCAGTCGGGTGGAGATTGTCATCAGGGGGTCGCGTCCTTTGATTGATGTCCATAACCTATAGGCGGAAAAGCCAAACACAAGCTGAACGGAGCCCATGATGCAGAAGAAGCCCCGCCTGCTGGTCACGCGTCACATGCCGGACAATGTCACAGCCAGAATCCGGCGAGACTATGACGCCACCCTGAACCCGACGGACCGGATCATGTCGCCGGAGGAACTGGTCAGCGCGGCCCAGGGCATGGACGCAATGATGATCTGCGGCTCGGAGAAGATCACGCCTGCACTGCTGGACGCCCTGCCCGACAGCATCCGCATCATCGCCACCTACTCCGTCGGCCATGAACATATCGATCTTGCGGCGGCTCGGGCGCACGGGGTGACCATCACCAACACGCCGAAGGTGCTTGACGCTGCCGTGGCCGAAATCGCGATGCTGTGCCTGCTGGGTGCCGCGCGGCGGGGGCATGAGGGGCAGACGCTGGTGCGGGAGGGCAAATGGGCAAGCTGGACCTCCACCATGCTGCTGGGCAAGCAGGTCAGTGGTGCCCGGCTCGGCATCCTGGGCCTGGGCGGGATCGGACAGGCCGTCGCCGCCGCTGCCCGCGGGTTCGGCATGCAGGTCCACTATCACAACCGCAATCGCCTGCCGCAGGATGAGGAGAACGGTGCCCGCTATCACGCCACTGCCGCGGAGCTGTTCGCCGTCTCCGACTTCCTCTCGATAAGCTGCCCCAGCACCGATGAGACCCGTGGCATGGTCAACGCCGACCTGATCGGGCAGATGCCGGACGGCGCGATCATCGTCAATACGGCGCGCGGCGACATCATCAACGATGACGACCTGATCGCGGCCCTGCAGTCAGGCAAGCTGTTCGCGGTCGGTCTCGACGTCTTTGCCAACGAACCGAATCTGGATCCCCGCTACCGCACCTTGGACAACGTGTTCCTGATGCCGCACCTGGGCAGCGCAACCGTCGAGACCCGTGACGCGATGGGGTACTGCTGCCTCGACAATCTGGACGCTTTCTTCCAGGGCAAGCCTTGCCCTACCCCCCTGTAAGTGCGCGGAACATCTTGCCGGTTGGTCGCGGGAGAATTTCTAACTTATTGATATTATGAATGTAATTTTCTGGCACGCCGGTTGCTTTGATGGGCTCGTGAATTGAGAGCACATCAGATCAGGAGTATCCGGTCATGAGCCTTGCGACGCTGAACGATCCGCTTCCCAGCCTGAGCTGCGCGCCCTACGTCGGTCGCCTTGCTGACGAGGTCCTCAGTCGGTACGGCAAGTCTAGTCCGGATTTCAACGGCGACGGACTGCAACTGCTGGAGCGGCTGCTCGACTTCGCCGCCAACGCGGAACAGCAGCTTGCCCAGCAGCGCCAGCAGATCAGGGCACTGGAGGAACTGACGCGCACCGACGCGCTGACCGGCATGCTCAACCGCCGCGGTTTCGAGGAGGCGATGACGGCACTGCTCGGCACGGCGCAACGCTACAACGAGGAAGGCGTGATCTGCTTCATCGACCTTGATGGCTTCAAGCAGGTCAATGATGCCTACGGCCACCATGCAGGCGACCAGGTGCTGTACGAGGTTGCTGCCGCCCTCAGCGACAATGTGCGGTCGAACGATCTGGTGGCGCGCATCGGCGGTGACGAATTCGTCGTCGTGCTGTCGCGCACCACGCTGAGCAACGGCCTGAAGAACGCACGCCGGTTGCAGCGCATGCTCGACGGAATGGTCGTCACCACCGACATGGGCCAGAAGATCGACACCTCCGCCTCCATCGGCATCCACTGCTACGGCCCGGACACGGAACTGCGCCGGGTGATGCAGGAAGCGGACAGTGCCATGTATGCCGAGAAGACACGCCGCAGGAACGGCGGCAACAATCTGGTCGCGATCAACACGGAAGTCTCTGCCGGCTGAGACGCGCCGACCGAACCGCCGAAGGGCCCGGCCCTACTGCGCGGTCCAGCCGCCGTCCATCGGCATGCCTGTCCCCGTGATGGCCGCCCCGGCATCCGATGACAGGAACACGGTCAGCGCCCCGATCTGTTCCACGGTCGCGAATTCCTTCGTCGGCTGTGCGGCCAGCAGAACGTCGCGCTTCACCTCTTCCTCCGTGATGCCGCGCGCCCTGGCGGTATCTGGTATCTGCTTCTCCACCAGCGGTGTCAGCACATAGCCGGGACAGATGGCGTTCACGGTGATCCCGTGCTGCGCGACCTCCAGCGCCGCCGTCTTCGTGAAACCCAGAACACCGTGCTTCGCCGAGACGTAGGCCGACTTGAACGGGCTGGCCACCAGACTGTGGGCGGAGGCGATGTTGATCACCCGCCCCCAGCGTCGCGCCTTCATGCCCGGCAGCGCCGCCGCGGTGCCGTGGAACACTGCCGACAGGTTGATCGCCATGATCCTGTCCCACATGTCCGGCGGAAAGTCCTCGATGGGAGCCACGTGCTGGATTCCGGCATTGTTGACCAGAATGTCCACCTTGCCGAAAGCCGCCTCGGTTGCCGCCACCAGATTGCGGACCGCTTCACCGCTGGCGGCATCCGCCGCCAGATAGCGAACGTCGGCACCATGGCGCGCGGCCACTTCGGCGCGCAGGTCCTCCGCGGCGTCAGCGGCGCGACTGCCGTTCATCATCACCATGGCTCCGGCAGCGGCCAGCGCCTCCGCGCAGCCCAGACCGATCCCCGACGTGGAACCGGTCACCAGCGCCACCTTTCCCTGCAACATGCCCTTGTGTCTCCGCTCAAAGCATCCAACTGACCCCATGATGCGCCGCGGGCCGCGAACCGCAAGTGCGGGACCGGAAGGTGCGACGCCGCTGCCTGATCCCCGACCGGGGCTTTGCCGTAGAGTAAGCAGCGCAATTGACGGGCAACGTTTGCCCGCGACCAGCGAGATACAGGAGACTTTCATGGCCAGTGACAACCTTCATGCCCCGCGCGAGCGGCTGAGCACCGAGACCATCCACATGCACCAGGCGATCACGTCCCTGATGGAGGAACTGGAAGCGGTGGACTGGTACCGCCAGCGCGCCGACGACTGCGACGACAAGGATCTGAAGGAGATCCTGCTGCACAACATGCGCGAGGAGATCGAGCACGCGGCGATGGTGCTGGAATGGCTGCGCCGCAACAGCGCCGACTTCGATGGCCAGTTGCGCAAGTTCCTGTTCAAGGATGACGAGATCGCCGACCATTGAGCTCGATTGACGTCAACAGGCTGACACCGGTCAGGCGCGCCTATGGCATCCTGACCGGTGATGACGAGGGCCGGGTCTGCCGTGACATTCCCGACTCCGCCTGCAATGAGCAGCCACGCAATTTCATGACGCACGTGCTCAGCCTGTCGCTGACAAAGGTCGGCGACGGGCTGGTCGATCCGAAGCTCGTGCTCGCCTGGCTGATGACGGCCCTTGGCGCGCCCGCCGGGCTGATCGGTTTTCTGGTCCCGGTGCGGGAAGCCGGGGCGCTGTTGCCGCAACTGTTCATTTCCGGCGGAATCCGGTCGCTTGCCGTCCGCAAGTGGGTCTGGTCGACCGGCAGCATCATTCAGGGTCTGGCCGTCATCGGCATGGGGCTGGTCGCCCTGACGCTTCAGGGCGCGGCGGCCGGCTGGGCCATTGTGGGCCTGCTGGCTGTCATGGCGACGGCGCGCAGCGCCTGCTCCGTCAGCTACAAGGATGTGCTGGGCAAGACGGTGTCCAAGTCGACGCGCGGCACCGCCACCGGCACCGCGGGCAGTCTCGCCTCCGGTGCCGTGCTGCTGTTCGGGCTGGCGCTCAGCCTTCACCTGCTGGAGCAGACCATCACCACCATCGCCATCGTGCTGCTGTTCGCAGGCGGCGCCTGGCTGCTGGCGGGTGCCCTGTTCACGACACTGCAGGAAGCACCAGGCGCTACGGAGGGCGGCGGCAACCCGTTCGCCGTCGCCATCCGGCAATTGCGCCTGCTGGGGGAGCGGGTGCAGCTGCGCCGGTTCATCGTGGCGCGGGGACTGCTGGTGGCAACCGCGCTGGCCCCGCCCTATCTGCTGGCCATGGCGGGGGAGAGCGGGCGCAGCGGACTGGCCGATCTGGGCCTGTTCGTCATCGCGGCCTCCCTTGCCTCCATTCTCGGCGGCTATGTCTGGGGACGGCTCTCCGACCGTTCGAGCCGCAAGGTACTGGCCCTGTCCGGCCTGCTGGGGGCGGCAACCCTCGCCGGGGCACTGGTGATGCAACAGGCCGGGCTGCTCGGACAGCACGGCAGCTTCTGGCTGGCGCCGCTGCTGTTCGTGCTGACACTGGCCTACCAGGGGGTCCGGCTGGGCCGTTCCACGCATCTGGTGGACATGGCGCCGAAAGAGGATCGCGCCGCCTATACAGCGCTGGCCAACACCATCATCGGCATCCTGCTGCTCGGGACGGCGGCGATAGGTGTCGTCGCGGAAAGCTTCGGCATCGCGGCAGCCATCGGGGTCTTCGCCATCATGTCGCTTGCCGGTGCGGGCGTCGCGCTGGGCCTGGATGAAGTGCAGCAGGATGACCCCGAATGATCGAGGCCGCGCTGCACAGGACCCTGGAGGTGGTGATCGGTTTGCCTGACAGGCAGCCGCATCCGTCTCTCCCGAAGCGGCTGAACAGCCTGTTCCGCGACCTCGCATCGCCGGAGAGCGCCAATCTGCCGTTCGAGATCGAGGACCTGATCTGGGCGGTCTGGTGCGAGCACAGCGACGCGGCAGCGGCGGACCTGATGCAGCGCGCCATCACGGCAATCGCGTCCGGCGACCACGAGGGCGCGGGCAAGCTGCTGGATGACCTCTGTGCCCGCCAGCCGCAATGGGCCGAGGCATGGAACAAGCGCGCCACCCTGCACTACATCGCGGGCCGTCACGAACAGAGCCTGAATGACATCCAGCAAACGCTGCTTCGTGAGCCCCGTCATTTCGGCGCCCTTTCCGGATTTGGTCAGATATGCCTCCAGCATGGTGATTCCCTGTCCGCCCGCCTCGCCTTCGAGGCGGCGCTGAGGATCAACCCGCACCTGGCACAGGTGCGCGGCATGCTGGACCGTCTCGGCGACATGAAGGGCACGATGAACTGATGCGCATTCTCCCGGCGATCCTGTGCTTCCTTACCCTCGCGCTGGTAGGTCTCGGCACGCCGGCCAGCGCGGACCGGCTGATCCCGGAGAGCTGGCGGACCAGCCTGCTGTCCGATCACAAGCTGGTTGGAAAGATATGGGTCCACGCCCGCAAGGCCATCGGCACCGAACGCGACCTGAAGTTCCTGGTGCAGAAGGCGGATTTCGTGCTGCTGGGAGAGAAGCACAACAACCCGGATCATCACGTGCTGCAGGCAAGGCTGCTGCGCCTCGCGGCTGCGGACCGGCCCCCTGCCGAACGTCCCACGGTCGTCTGGGAGATGATCACCGCGGAACAGGACGCGAAACTCCAGTCATGGCTGCGCCGCGACGGGGCCACGGCGGCGGGCATGGGTCCGGCGCTTGACTGGGGCTCCTCCGGCTGGCCCGCCTGGACGCAGTATCAGCCGATCGCAGAGGTCGCGCTTGAACTCGGATTGCCGCAGATTGCCGGCAATATCTCGGCAGCACGCCTGATGGATCTGGCCATGAACGGCAATGCGGACGCGGTACCCGCCTCCGTCGCTCACCTGCTGGAGCAGACACCCTGGTCGGACGCGGATCGTGCGGCGCTCGACCAGGAACTCGTCGACAGCCATTGCGGCATGATGAAGGCCGGTGACAAGGGGCTTCAGGGCATCGCGAAGATCCAGCGGCTGCGCGACGCGGCCATGGCCCTGGCGATGGTCGCCAGTACCGAGGGCAGCGGCGCGGTGCTGATCGCGGGCAGCGGTCATGTCCGGAAGGACCGGGGCGTGCCGCGTTATCTGCAGACACTGGATGGCCGCGCCCGGACAGCCGCCATCGCGATGTTCGAGGTGGTGGATGGCGTCGACGATCCGGCGGCCTACATGACCAACTTCCCGCCCGGCGCTTTCGACGCGATCATCTTCACCCCCCGCCTGGATGACAAGGACCCCTGCGACGCACTGCGCAGATCGCACGGCAAGAAAGAGTAGTGCCAGCAACAAGGCAGTGCGCTTGCGCACGGCCAGTCGCCAGACGATGCTGCCTCTCAGGGGGTCGCGATTTCAGCGGGGAGGATCGGCACGTGCCAATCGAGTCATGCAAAGCCATGTGCGCGGGCTGAGCACGGATGCATTCCATCCTGCTGTCCCCCCTGGCATTCATCGGACGTCATGCCACCCGGTTCCTGGCGCTTGCGGTCGTGATCGGCTTTGCCATTCCGCCGCTCAGCACCCTGGTGCGTCCCTGGCTTGCCGCCTTCATCGTCCTGCCTCTGGTCATCGCACTGATGCGTATCGACTGGGCCGACCTCTGGGCATATGCCAGACGCTGGAAACTGATCGGCCTGCTGTGCCTGTGGATGATCGTCGTCAGCCCGGTGCTGACCTGGCTGATCCTGCGCCACCTGGGTCTGACCGATGGCGTGCTGGCCGGCATGGTGCTGATGGCCGCCGCGCCGCCGATTGTCTCCGCCGCCGCCATCGCCATCTTCCTGAGACTCGACGGGGCCATCGTCATCGTCACCACGGTTGCCGCCATGTGGCTGACCCCCTTCATCCTGCCGCCCATGGCCCTGAACCTGCTGGACCTTGCGCTGGAAATCTCGCTCGGCACCTTCATGATGCGGCTCGGGCTGCTGGTGGCCGTCGCCTTCGGACTCGCATGGACCATGCGACGGCTGCTGGGTCAGGAAAGGCTGATCGGCATGCGACCGCAACTGGATGGTGCCGCGGTGCTCGCCATGACCTGTTTCGTCGTCGGTGTCTTCGATGGCGTCACGGAGATGGCGCTGCAGATGCCGGGACACGTGCTGGCCACGACGGCCCTGGCCTTCGCCTTCAACATAGTGCTGCAGGTCGCGGGGGCGGCCCTGTTCTGGCATCTTGGCCCCCGGATCGCGCTGGCCGTCGGCCTGATGAGCGGCAACTGCAACATGGGTCTGGTACTGGTCACGCTGGCTGACCGGGCGGAACCGGATACGATCATGTACTTTGCGGTCGGGCAGGCACCGATGTACACCTTGCCTGTGCTGCTGACGCCGGTCTATCGCTGGCTGGTGGCACGGGCTGACCGAAGGACCGAAGGGAACAGCACATGAGCAAGACAATCCTGATCACGGGTGCCGGACGCGGCATCGGTCGCCAGCTGGCGCTGCAGAGTCTGGAAGGCGGCGCCAACGTCATCGCCTGCGCCCGCAGGATCGGTGACCTGGACGACCTGGTGGCAAAGGGTGCGGAAGCCCAGGCGCTGGAGGTCACTGACCTGGACGCCATCAACAGCCTGAAGGCCGCACTGGGCGACCGGCCCATCGACATCCTGTTCAACAATGCCGGCATCATCGGACCCGATCGCCAGGCCATCGGCGACATGGACATCGACGGCTGGCGGGAGACCATGGAAGTCAACGTCTATGCCCCCTATCGGGTGTCGGAGGCGCTGGTCGACAATGTCGCGGCCAGCGATCACAAGACCATCGTCGTCGTGTCCAGCAGGATGGGATCCATGTCCCTGAACACGGTCAGCGACCGTTTCATCTATCGCAGTTCCAAGGCCGCAGTGAATCAGGTCGTGGTCTGCATGGCGAACGAATGGCGGCCGCGCGGCATCCGGGTCATCGCCACCCATCCGGGCTGGGTCTCCACCGACATGGGCGGCTCGGCCGCACCGGTGACACCTGCAGACAGCGCCGCGGGGCTGCTGAAGGTCGCCAACGGCATGACGGATGAGGCTTCCGGGCGGTTCTGGAACTTCGACGGCGAGGAACTGACCTGGTAGGGGCGCAGGCCGTTGCAGTCCGATCGAATGATGGACTGACCTACTTCCAGAACTCGTCGGCGGCGATCGCGAAGTGCAGGCGATCATCCTTGCCGACCACGAAGTTGGTGATGCCGACCAGGTTCCCGCGCCGGTCGAACAGCCCGCCGCCCGATGATCCCGGTGCCGCATATGCGGAGGTCTGGATCAGGTTGACCCCGGCGTTGGAGCGAAGCTGGGAGACGATACCATCCTGCATGGATTGCTGCAGGCCGCGCGGCGCGGATATGGCGAAGACGGGTTCACCGATCTTCATGTCCGCATAGTCGCGCACGCCCGGCACCGGCTGCAGCGTCAGTTCCAGCGACCGCAGGATGCAGCGATCCGACGAAGGGTCGGCATGAACCAGCTCCGCCGGGCCATGCGTCTTGCCCTGCAACAGCACCAGAATGCCGGCGTCCTTCACCGTATGGCAGTTGGTGGCCAGCCGATCCTCGGAAATGGCCACGGCGGACCCCTGCCGGACATGGCGTGCGGCCCTGAAATCCGCCTCGTTGGCGGCGGCCAGCACGACAAAGACCGCAGGTGCAACGCGCTGGAACAACTCATGCCCCGACAATATGTCACCGGTCGCGCTGCCCGGTCGGTACTGCGCGCCACCCTGCCAGTCGGGCCAGAAGTCGCTGTCGGGATCAAGCTGGCTGAAACCTATCAGCCCGCCGGTCATCGGCTGTGCCTCGACGGAGGGTACTTCTGCCTCCGCTGCCGCGGCGGCGACATTGACCGGTGCGGACGCCTCGGGCGGCTCCGCCTGCGGTGCGGCTTCACGCTCCTGTTCCTCCAGCACCCGCTCGAGCCAGTGCTCCTGGCAGGCCGCCTCCCGGTGGGAGCTGACGTCCGCTGCCGAGGCGCAGGCTTCGCGCACACGCCCCACACCATCGGCGTCAAGCCGGGCAAGATCGGGATATTCGACGGGCACCTTCTGACGCACCATCTCCTGCTCGATGCAGCGGCCCCACGGTGCCGGTCCCTTCTCGACCATCTCCGCGCAGCCTTCGCGCAGGCGCTTCTGCTCACCCGGTGGGTAGAGAGAGAGATCCGGCTGGAACACCAGACGTCGCCAGGCCTCCGCGTGATGGCTGAGACAGGGAACGTGGCGCTGCAGGATGCGGCCATCCCGGATACCGCAGGCGGACATCAGGGACCGTTGCACGTCGACCGAAAGATCCCGCAGGTCCAGCGGCCGTGCGGCCTGCACGCCCGAGGCAATCACCAGCATGGCGACGACGAGCGTCAGGCAGCCAACGAGGTGCATCCCGCGCCTGCCACCAGGAAGAGACCGTCGGGTGCCCTGAACCCTTCGGATCATTTCTGCCCGTAGACCTCCACGCCCTGCAGGGCATGACGACCGCGGATGTTCCGCAGCCGCAGCCCGTCAAACGGATCACGAAAGGCGGTGTCAGAGACATCCAGAATGCCCTGATCATCGACCACCACGGTCATCCTGCCCCGCGCGTCGCGTCGCCAGATCACATCATACCCCGGATTGCGCCAGCCATCGACCAGTTCCGGCATCCGGAAGGGCCCTTTCGCCAGGACACTGACGCTGCGCCCGACACGCACGAGCTGCGCCTCACCCCCTGAGCCAAAGACCAGGCGATAGCCGATGCGACCGCCCTGTCCCTGAAACACACCAAGTTCGATACTGCCGCCCGCTTCCGGATCGCTCTCCAGCCGGGCACGGATCTCGAAGGCATTGCTGAAGGGCTGCACCAGATAGATCAGGGCAGGATCGGGTCGGGTCTCCGCCGGTGCATTGTTGGCCTGTCGGCCCGAGTTCCCGTTCTTCGCGCCCAGGATCTGGCCGAACAGGCGGACCACCGCCTCCGCCTCGCTGCCCTGACCGGAACCCTGCGTCTGTGGCTGCGGCTCGGGTTCGACGACTTCCGAGATCAGGCCGCCATAGCGACCGATCCGGAACGTGCCCTCGGTCACCTGCCACTTCGGCGCATTGGTGAAGTCACCATCCTCGAACAGGTCGCGCACCAGCAGCTCGAACTTCGGCTGGTCATGCCGCTCGATCAGCTGTCGCAGGTCGCGGATGAAACGGGGGTCGGCCGCGCGGGACCGTTCTGCCTCATCCACAAGCCCGCGCAGTTCCTTCAGCAGCGCATCCTGTTCACCGTCCTGCGCAGTCCCGGCGACCGTGTTGTCGCCGAAGATCTGCCCGCGCTCCTCCGCTGTTGCCGTGCCGACGAGCGGCAGGGCCAGCAACAGCAGGGACAGCGCGGCGGGGGTGGCGTGGCGGATCATTCGCGCCAGCTCGTGTCCTGACGGTCCAGACGACGCACCAGGGCCGCAAATTCCCGCTGGCCAACGCCCGCACCGAAACCACCGGAGGCCGCGTCGCGCACATACTGCTGCACCTGGGGAGACGGAATGGTCAGCTTGCCGCCACCGGACTGGGCCGCGACCTGCATCCGGCAGGCCTGCTCCATGTAGTACATCATCAGGAACGCCTCCTGCACCGTCTCGCCGACCGTCAGCAGGCCGTGGTTGCGCAGGATCATGATGCGCTTGTCGCCCATGTCGGCCAGCATCCGCGCCTGCTCCTCCTCCCGCAGGGCCACGCCCTCGTAGTCGTGATAGGCAACCTGGCCGGTGAACAGCATCGACGTCTGGGTGAGGGGCAGCAATCCCTCCTCCTGCGCCGAGACCCCGGTGCCGGCGACAGTGTGGGTATGCAGCACACAGGCGATCTCCGGCAATTCGCGATGGATGCAGCTGTGGATGACATAGCCCGCCGGATTGATGCCCCATTCGCTGTCGGAGAGGATGTTCCCCTCGATATCCACCTTCACCAGGTTGGAGGCCGTGATCTCCTCGTACAACAGGCCGAACCCGTTGATCAGGAAGTGCTCCTCCGGCCCCGGAACCCGCGCCGATATGTGGGTGTAGATCAGGTCATCCATGCCGAACATGTGGATCAGCCGGTAGCAGGCGGCCAGGTCGAGCCGCGCCTGCCATTCCTCCGCGGTGATGCCATCGGGCCGGGAACTGGGGTGGCGTGTAACGGTTGCAGTCATGAAATCCTCCCATTGCGGACAGTCCGTGCCTCCAGCGGCAGAACCGTCTGGCTCGCCTGTATCCGACGGTCATGTTAACCTGACCCGAAAGTCGGCGCAAAGAAACGGCATCCAATGAACGAAACGCGCATCACCTTCGCAAGCCTTCTCGCCCCCGTGACCCCGGCCGATTTCGTGCGGGACACCTTCAGGCAGTTTCCGCTGCACATTCCCGGAACCTCCGCAAGGACACGGCATGTCTGCAACTGGCAGGACTTCGGAGCCCTGCTCGACATGACCGCGCTCTGGACCGGCAGCACCCTGCGGCTGGTGCTGGACCGGGAGACGATCCCCCCCGAGGACTACTGCACCAGAACCCTGGGCCGCGATGATCAGATGGTGATGCGCCCCGACTTCGTGCGGGTCCAGGAGTGGCTGGCCCGGGGCGCAACGGTCGTGGCCGACCTTGTGGAGACCCTGACGCCGGGTGTTCGTGCCGCCGCGCGGGCGCTGGAAATGGGGCTGGGCGCCGAAGTGACCTGCAACGCCTATTGCAGCCAGGCAGGTCATCAGGCGTTCCCGAGCCATTTCGACAGCATGGAGGTCTTCGCGCTGCAGATCTCCGGCACCAAGGTCTGGCGTATCTACGAAGGCCGCTTCGAACATCCGGTGGAACGTCCGGGCCACAATTATTCCAGCTTCGACCAGGCCTGGCATGACCAGGCCCGTGGCCCGCTGGCGATGGAAGTGACGCTGAAACCCGGCGACCTGCTCTATATCCCGAAGGGCACCTACCACGACGCGCTCGCCTCCGACGGGGAGAGCCTGCATCTCTCCTTCGGGCTGACGGAGGCGACCGGACTCGACTATCTGCGCTGGGTACTGGGGTCGCTGGACGATCTGGCCGAATTCCGCGAGGCGTTGCCCGCCTACGACGACCGGGAGGCCCATGACAGGCACATCGGAGATCTGGTGCAGACGCTCCACAGGGCGCTGCAGAACCCGACCCTGGCCGCCCAGTTCCGCGAGGAGCAGCGCAGCCGGGCACATCGCCTGCAATCCCCCGTGCAGATGCCACCAGGCCCCGTCACGCGCCAGTACCGGGTGCGCACGGCGGCAGCCTCGCTGACCCGGTCGTCCGGGCAGGTGGCGGTCGAGACCGATGCAGGCGTGATCCGGAGATCGGGACAGCAGGGAACGATCCTGCGCTGGATCATGGAACGGGACAGCTTCCTTGCCGCCGAGATGGCCGAACGCTTTGACCGCCTGGACATCGAGGACCTCGCCGGACTGCTGTCGGAAGCCCAGGAACGCAGGCTTGTGGTGGAGATCAACTGACCATCAGCAAAGCTTCGGCGTACCGGGCCGCTTCAGTCGGCCAGGCTTTTTCTGACCATCTCGAGTTCGCCAACGAACTTCTCGAGCTCCGCACTGTCCATGGCGTGATACTGCACGATTCCGGGATACCAGAACTTCAGGATGAAATTGAGCCTTCCGGACTTGCGCGTGATGAGCACCGCCTTGTTTCCACCGAGAGGGAATCCGTCGAGGATGTGATGACGAAAGTGAACGAACCTGTCGATCAACGTGATCCGGTAGGTGTTCCTCTGTCCAGACATGGAAACCCTTCCAGCACTTCTGTCGGCATTGCTTCGATCTGCCGGATCCTGTTTCTTGCCCGTGAAGCAGCGCCCCTCAGATCGCCCCCTCCGGCGGTGGCGTGACTTCCAGCGGCAGGCGCAGATAGCGGCGACCGTTGGCGGCAGGTGGCGGCAGGCTGCCGGCGCGCATGTTGAGCTGGACCGAGGGCAGCATCAGGCGCGGCATGGAGAGCGTGGCGTCGCGGCTCATGCGCATCCGCACGAAGCTTTCCTCATCGACACCATCACGCATGTGCAGGTTCTCCGCCCGCTGCTGCGCCACGGACGATTCGAAGCGCAGCTCGCGACCATCCGGCTGATAATCGTGGGCGGTGAACAGCCGCGTCTCCGGCGGCAGGTCGAGGATGCGCCGGACACTGCGGTAGAGCGTGCGGGCGTCACCCCCCGGAAAGTCGCAGCGGGCGGACCCGAAGTCCGGCATGAACAGGCAGTCCCCCACGAACGCGGCGTCGCCGATCACATAGGTCATGCACCCCGGCGTATGACCGGGGGTCGACATGGCGAAGGCCTCGATATCGCCGACCTGGAATGTTTCACCATCCCTGAACAGGCGGTCGAACTGGGAGCCGTCGGTGGGAAACCCCGGCTCCGCGTCGAACAGGTCGGCAAAGATCGTCTGACTGCGTGCAACACCCTCACCGATTGCGACAGGGGCCTCCAGCGCGGCACCGACCCAGGGCGCGGCACTGACGTGATCCGCGTGCAGATGGGTTTCAAGCACCATCGTGACCCGCAGCCCCTGTGTCCGGGCGCGGTGCATCACCGGCATGGCTGGGGTCGGATCCAGGCGACCGGTCACCGGATCGAACTGCATCACGGGGTCGATGATCACCGCTTCCCGCGTCGCGGGGTCGGCGACGAGGTAGGTCAGCGTGAATGTATCGGGGTCGAAGAACCCTTCGACGTCCGGCGCGGCCATCCGTTCCTCCCCTCAAGAAATCCAGAGGGATATTACATATCAATGCTGTGAAAACGACAAGGGCGCGAATTGCTTCGCGCCCCTGTGTTTCAGTGAAACGTTCCGCGTCGGCTCAGACGGTGTTCTTCGCGTCGGAGACCAGCTTGTAGAGACCGCGCTGCACCATCTCCACATCCTCCTGAAACTTCAGCAGGACATTGATCGTGCGGCGCACGGTCTCCGTATCCAGTTCGGAGACATTCAGCAGCAGCAGCGTCCGCGCCCAGTCGATGGTCTCGCTGATCGCCGGAACCTTCTTCAGTTCCTCCTCCCGCAGTCCCTGCACGAAGGCAACGATCTGCTTGCGCAGCGACTCGGCCACTTCCGGCACCCGCGCGGCAACGATCCGACGTTCCGTCTTCTCGTCCGGGAACGGGATGTAGAGGTGCAGGCAGCGCCGCTTCAGCGCGTCCCCCATCTCGCGGGTGTTGTTCGACGTCAGGAAGACGATCGGCGGCACCTTTGCCTTGATGACCCCGATTTCCGGCACGCTGATCTGATAGGCCGACAGGATCTCCAGCAGATAGGCCTCGAACTCGTAGTCCGACTTGTCGATCTCGTCGATCAGCAGCACGGAACCGTTCTCGGCCTGCAGCGCCTTCAGCAACGGACGGGGTTCCAGGAACTCCTCGCTGAAGAACACATCGGAGAAGCCATGCAGCTTCTCCATCGACTCGGGCAGGGTCTTGGCGTCCTGCATCAGGTCGCCCAGCTTTTCCTTCAGCACCTGGGTGTAGAGCAACTGCTTGCCATACTTCCATTCGTACAGTGCTTTCGCCTCGTCCAGTCCCTCGTAGCACTGCAGCCGGATCAGTGGCAGGCCGAGCATCTCCGAGGTGGCGATGGCGAGTTCCGTCTTGCCGACACCCGGCGGGCCTTCCACCAGAATGGGCTTCCGCAGGTGCTGCGCCAGAAAGACGGAGGTCGCGATACGCTCGTTGGAAATATAGCCCCGGCCCGCGAAGGCCTCATCGATCAGGCCCGGATTGGCCAGCTTGTCCTGCCATTTGGCTGTCACGCCCTGCTCCCCTGCATCAGAAGATTCCATTCATTCGTTTCGGCACCGGACCACTCCCCCGGTCCGGCGCACCAATCAGTCGGCAGCGCGCAACAGTACGGTGCCCGACCGGGCAAGCTTCGCCTGATCGACCCGTTCGGCCACACGTCCTAGCTCCGTCATATCCCGGCTCAACAGCTTGAGGAACCCGTCATCCTGCATGGCCGCCGCGATCAGGTCTCGTACCCGACCCTGAAAGGCCCGCGCGAAGGCCCGCAACGACAGCAACTGGGCCTCATGGGCCGGACTTGCCGGATCGCCCTGCGACTCGATCAGCAGCGCGCGCGCCGCTGTCCGGAACAGCGCCCGATCCGCCGCCAGCCCCCCCAACTCCGCCGCCTGATCAGCGGAGAGAATCGCCGAAAGCCTGCGGATCTCGACCGCCATGCCGCCGGAGGATGTCGCCAGCCCGATCGCATCCTCGATCCGGCGGAACCGTTTCAGAACCGTCTCCACCGCATCACCGGCACCGCCCAGAAAGGCATCGTCCGGCAGTTCCACGCCGTCCATGCGGATACCGCAGTGACCGGACGGGCGGGCGAAGTCGATCCTGATGCTGTCTGTCCGCGTCAGTCCCGGGGCATCCTCAGGCACCAGAAAGGCGCCGAAGCGCTTCCGCCCCGCGTCTTCCGCGACAATGGCAACCACGACGAACAGGCCCGCGATGGGGCCATTGGTCAGCCATGCCTTCTCCCCGGTCAGACGCCATCCGTCGGCCGTCTTTTCCGCGCGGGACTTCAGGTGCTTCGGATGCGCCCCGGCACCGGGTTCGGAGATCGCGATGCAGCAGGAGAGTTCGCCCCGCGCCACCCGTGGCAGAATGGCCGCCGCCTGCGCTTCCGTGGCAAAGGGGGCGATGACACCGTTCGCGACCATGTGGTGCGTCATCCAGGACGTGGCGAAACCGATCACCTCCACCCCGTCAGCCAGCGACTCAGCCAGGTCGAACAGCTGCCCCTGGTCCGCCTTCGTGCCGCCCCAGGCGTCCAGCCCGTAGCCCAGGTGCCCGGCGGCACCCAGGGCCTTCCAGATGTCGTGTGGAAAGTCCGGTTCGCGGATCAGACGGTCCGCGACCGGTGCGACATGTTCCCTGGCAAAGCGGGAGAGGGCTTCCGCCCCGCTCACCGGCCCTTCCAGTTCGGCTTGCGCTTCTCGGCGAAGGCCTTCGGCCCCTCGATCATGTCTTCCGACGACCGCAGCACGGCAACCGAATCATATTCCACCAGATTGGCATCCCAGACGTCCGCCTCCTCCAGCCCGCGCCGGACGACGTCCAGCGATGTGCGGATGGAGACCGGGGAGCATTCGAGGATCATCGCGGCCCAGCGGCGGGCGGCCTCCAGGGCCTCCCCCTGCGCCACGACCTCGTTGACGAAGCCAAGCTCCTTGCCCTCCGCCGCCGGGACATGGCGACCGGTCAGGATCATGCCCATCGCCTGCTTCAGGCCGATCTGACGCGGCAGGCGGTGCAGCCCGCCAGCCAGCGCCGCCAGCCCGACCTTCGGCTCCGGCAGTGCAAAGCGTGCATTTTCCGACGCGATCACCAGGTCACAGGCCAGCGCGATCTCGAAGCCGCCGCCCATGGCAACCCCGTTCACGGCCGCGATCACAGGCTTGGTCCGCTCATAGCGGGCGGTCAGGCCACCGAAGCCCATCGGCGGATACCATTTCGGGTTCCCCTCCGCCTGATAGACCAGGTCGTTGCCCGCGCAGAAGGCACGGTCCCCGGCCCCGGTGATGATGGCGACCCAGAGGTCGTCATTGGCCTCGAACATGTCGAATACCGCCCCAAGCTCCGCATTCGCGGGGGGATGGACGGCATTCATCCGTTCCGGCCTGTTGATGGTGACGGTCAGGACATGACCATCAATTTCCGTCTCGACAAATTCACCCATGACATCCTCCCCGATATTGGCCGGTCGCACGACCCGCCCCTGATCCTACATCTGTTCCAGCTCGTCGATGAAGCCCTCGATCACCGACAGGCCACGACCCCAGAAGGCCGGATCACTGGCATCCAGCCCGAAGGGAGCCAGCAGGTCCTTGTGGCGCAGGGTGCCCCCGGCGGACAGCATCTGCATGTATTTCTCCGGGAACCCTTCGGGCGCGCGCTGGTACTCGGCGTAGAGCGCATTCACCAGACAGTCGCCGAAGGCATAGGCGTAGACATAGAACGGCACATGCACGAAGTGGCCGATGTAGCACCAGTAGGTCGCGTAGTCGTCCCGCAGGTCGAAGACCGGACCCAGGCTTTCCCGCTGCACATCCAGCCAGGTCTGACCGATCTGTTCCGCCGAGATCTCGCCCTCCCGGCGCTGGCGATGCAGGCGCAGTTCGAATTCGTAGAACGCCGTCTGGCGCACCACCGTGTTGATCATGTCCTCGGTCTTGGAGGCCAGCATCAGGCGGCGCTGGTTCGGATCCTTCGCGCTGTCCAGCAGCTTGCGGAACGTCAGCATCTCGCCGAAGACGCTGGCCGTCTCCGCCAGGGTCAGCGGCGTGTCGCACATCAGTGTGCCCTGCCCCCCCGCCAGCACCTGATGCACGCCGTGGCCGAGTTCGTGCGCCAGGGTCATCACGTCGCGCACCTTGCCCTGGTAGTTCAGCAACAGATAGGGATGCGCGCTGGGCACCACGGGGTGGGCGAAGGCACCGGGTGACTTGCCGGGCCGTGGCCCCGCGTCGATCCAGGCATTATCGAAGAACCGCTGGCCGATTGCCGCCATGTCGCCGGAGAAGCCGGCATAGGCATCCAGCACGGTCTTCACGCCATCGCCCCAGGCAATCGCGGTGTCGTCGCTGTCCGGCAGCGCGGCATTGCGGTCCCAGTGCTCCATCCGCTCCAGGCCCATCCATTTGGCCTTCAGCCTGTAATAGCGGTGCGAAAGGCGCGGAAAGCTGTCGAAGACGGCATCGCGCAGGGCCTGCACGACCTCCGGCTCCACCTGGTTGACCATGTGGCGACCGTTCTCCGGCTTCTCGATCCGACGCCAGTCATCCTCGATCTGCTTGTCGCGGATCAGGGTGTTCATGATCAGCGCGAAGGTGTCGATGTGCTGGCCGAAGACGCGCGAGAGCTCTTCCGCCGCCTTCTTGCGCTTCGCGCGGTCGCGGTCGCTCAGCAGGTTCAGGGCGTCCTGCGACGGCATCTCCTTGCCGTCGATGGTGAAACGCATCCGGGCAATGGTGTCGTCGAACAGCCGTGTCCAGGCATTGCGGGCGGTGATGGAGCGTTCGTGCAGCATACGCTCCAGCTCATCCGACAGCATGTGGTCGCGCATGGTCCGCAGGTCGCGCAGCCAGGGCCGGTAATGCGCCAGCCGCTGCGAGACCGTGAACAGCCCTTCCAGTGCGGCATCGTCGATCAGATTGACCTCGATGGAGAAGAACAGCGTCTGCGCCGTCAGCCCGTTGATCCGCTCCTGAATGCCCTGGAAGAACCGCGTCCGCTCCCCGTCCGACATGTCGGTGGCATAGTTCAGGTAGGCGAAGGCCATCAGCCGGCCGGTACGGTCCGACATCGCCTCCTGCATCTCGATGGCGTCGGCGAGTTCGTCACCGGACAGGGTGGCGATGCGCCCGGCCCAGGTCTCGCGAAACCGTGCGGACTCCGCTTCCAGCCAGGCCAGATCCGCCGCGATGGCCGGATCCGATGTGCCCTTGTAGAGATCGTCGAGGTCCCAGACCGGCAGGTCCATGGGCGTGCTCATGTCATTCATCGCAGGTACTCCCGCAGGTCGGAAAAAACGGGCTCAGTCGCCGGAACCGGAGATGGTGGACTCGCGCTCCGGCAGCAGCATGTAGGTACAGGAAGCGAAGGCGATCGGGTCGTTCTCGTCCTCGTTCCAGGCGGTCGCGGCAATGAAGGCCACCTGCCGGGTCACCTTGCGACACTCGGCGCGGACATGCACGGCCAGACCCGGCGCCGCGGGTTTCAGGTACTCCACGCGCAGATCGATGGTCACGCAGGGCACGTAGTGGCCGATGCGCGAATGCAGGGCCACGGCGCACAGGTTGTCGATCTGTGTCGTGATGACGCCGCCATGCATCACCCCGGTCTCTGGATCGCCCACCAGCTTCTCCTGATAGGGCAGCCGGGAGACGGCAACCGGCCCGTCAATGGACACGACCTCGATACCCAGGGCCCTGATCTGGGGAATCCTGTCCTCCAGCTCGTTCATCCCCGCCAAGGTCACCGCCGGGAACCGGGACCACTCCGGCGGAACGGTCTGATTGCTGTCCGCCATCATTCCTCTTCCCGCGGCAGCAGGAAATGCGCATGCGCGGCGGCAACCGGCTTGGTCCGGTCTGCCTGCCAGGCCTCGACCCGCATGTTGGCGATGCGACGGCCCTGCTTGGTGATGACCGCCTGTGCATAGGTGTCCACGACACGGGCGGAGCGCAGATACTCGACCGTCAGATTGATGATCTTCGGCACGTGCAGGCTCTCGTGCGACCACATGATGTGCATGATCGCGGTGGATTCCAGCAGCGCACCGACAACACCGCCATGGATGGCGGGCAGGACGGGATTCCCGATGATGTGGTCGCTGCCCGGCATCCGGCAGATCGGGCCTGCGGCATCCGGCTCGACCACCAGGCCGAGGAACTTCATGTAGGGAATGCTTTCCAGAACGGACTGGTAATCGCCGCTTTCCCGCGCAGCCTTCACCGCGTCCACTATTGTCGTTGTCATCAACTCAACCCTGTCTCGCGTTGTACTTGGGCGCGTTCGCACCCAGCATGAATGTGGCGACCGCATTGGCGATCGGGTCGCCTTCGGTCTGGAAGGCGGTGGCCCGCAGGAACGCGATGGACGATGTCACCTTGTAGACTTCCGCGCCTGCGAACACGTCCCGGTCCGGCTCCGCCGGTTGCAGATAGTCGATGCGCAGATCCAGCGTCGCGATATCGGGAAGGCTCTCGAAGTAGCTCATCAGGGAATAGCCGCAGGCGGAATCGATCAGCGTCGTGATCACGCCGCCATGCAGCACCCGCGTCGCCGGATTGCCCACCAGTTTCTCCTGCCACGGCAGGCGCAGGACGGTGCGTTCGCGCGTGGCACTCTCCAGCGCCAGACCGAGCGCCTTCGCCTGCCCCTGCCCGGTTTCCAGCATCATCGCCAGCTTCTCGGCCCAGGTCAGCGTTTTCGGATCAACATCCATTCAGTTTCAGACTCCGTGATAGGTCTTGTACCATTCGATGAAGGCAGGAATGCCCACATCGATCGGGGTCGATGGCTCAAAGCCCAGGTCGCGCCGGATCGCCTCGATATCCGCATAGGTCGCGGGCACGTCGCCCGGCTGCATCGGCTCCATGATCTTCTCTGCCTTGCGCCCCAGCGCATCCTCGATCAGGCCGATCATCCGCATCAGCGGTTCGGCCTTGTGATTGCCGATATTGTAGACGCGATAGGGCGGCTTGCCCTCGCCACCGTCAGCAGGTGGATTGTCCAGGGACGCGACAACACCGGTGACGATGTCATCGATATATGTGAAGTCGCGCTGCATCGCACCATTGTTGAAAACGCGGATCGGCTTCCCGGCCAGGATTGCCTTCGTGAACAGCCACATGGCCATGTCCGGACGCCCCCACGGTCCATAGACGGTGAAGAACCTGAGTCCCGTCTGCGGCGTGCGGTAGAGATGCGCGTAGCAGTGGCTCATCAGTTCATCCGCCTTCTTCGTCGCGGCATAGAGCGAGACGGGATGATCGACCCTGTCGTCGACCGAGAAGGGTAGCCCCTTGTTGCCGCCATAGACCGATGACGAACTGGCATAGACCATGTGCTCCAGACCGTCGCAATGGCGCGCGATCTCCAGCATGTTCAGATGCCCGGCCAGGTTGGCCTGCAGATAGGCGTGCGGATTGGTCAGCGAATAGCGGACACCGGCCTGCGCCGCCAGATGCACGATGCCCCGCAGCGGACCGACACCAGCCAGCGCGCCCTTCAGTCCCTCGAAGTCCGCAATGTCGGTCTGGATGAAATCGAAGCCCGACTGCGCCTGCAGCATGGCCAGCCGGTCCCGTTTCAGGCTGACATCGTAGTAATCGTTCAGATTGTCGAGCCCGATGACCCTGTCGCCCCGCGCCAGCAACCTGCTGGCCACATGGAACCCGATGAAACCCGCCGCGCCCGTCACCAGAATGGTCATCTTCCGCTCACCACCACAATACCTCTAATGCGCTGCACCATAGTTTCGCTGCCGCCGCATTTCACCTGTCTTCTGAGCAGGAATGCCTTGCCCAAACGCAGTTGATGTCCCATATTGAAACATGAAAGCGGTAGTGATGAATGCCGCCCGGGAATGTGTAGCGGAGGCCGGACTCCCCAAATGGCGCGAACCGTTCTTGTTGTCGATGACGACCCCACACAATTGAGATTGCTGGAAAGTGTCGTGACCAAGGCCGGCTTCCGGGTGGAAAAGGCCGCCGGGGGCGCTGCGGCCATCGCACTTCTGACCGGCGAGCAGCGGGCCAGTGTCGATGTGGTGCTGCTGGATCTGGTGATGCCGGAGGTCGACGGGCTGGAGGTGCTGGAACAGGTTCGCCCGCTGCGGCCTGAACTGCCCATCGTCGTGCTGACCGCGCATGGTGGTGTCGATACCGTGGTCAAGGCCATGCGGGCCGGGGCCTCCGACTTCATGGTCAAGCCAGCGGCGCCGGAACGGATCCGGGTCACGCTGGAGAATTCACTGAAACTCAGCACCCTGACCGGCGAGATCTCGCGCCTGCACCGGCGCATGTCGGGTGAAATGACCTTCGACGACCTGATCGGCAACAGCGCCGCCATGCAGGCCGCCATTCACCTGGCACAGCGGGGCGCATCGTCGAACATTCCGATCCTGATCGAGGGCGAATCGGGCGTCGGCAAGGAAATGGTCGCCCGCGCCATCCAGGGCACCAGCGATCGCGCAGGCCGTCCCTTCGTCACCGTCAACTGCGGCGCCATTCCGGAAAATCTGGTCGAGAGCATCCTGTTCGGGCACGAGAAGGGGTCCTTCACCGGCGCCTCGGCCAAGTCCATCGGCAAGTTCCAGGAGGCATCGACCGGCACCCTGTTCCTGGACGAGATCGGCGAACTGAAGCTGGACATGCAGGTGAAGCTGCTGCGCGCGCTGCAACAGGGGGAGATCGATCCGGTCGGGGCCAGCCGCCCGGTGAAGGTCGATATCCGACTGATCTCGGCCACCAACCGCACGCTTTCGCAGATGGTCAGCGAGGGCACGTTTCGCGAGGACCTCTATTACCGCCTGAACGTCTTTCCGATCACCCTGCCGCCGCTGCGGGAACGGCCGGAGGATGTGCCGGACCTGATCAACCACTTCACCCGCACCTTCGCCGCCAGCGAGAACAAGAACATCCAGGGCGTGACGGCGGAGGCGATGGCGCACCTGTGCGACCACGACTGGCCCGGCAATGTCCGCCAGTTGGAGAACGCGGTGTTCCGTGCCGTGGTGCTGGCCGAAGACACCATGCTGACGCCGCAGGACTTCCCGCAGATCACCGGCAAGCAGCCGATGCCGGGCGGCCAGGCACCGATGGAGACCGGTGACGGTGTTTCAAACGGCAAGCCGATCCTGAACCTGCACGACGATGAGGGTCACGTCCGGCCCCTGGAAGAGATCGAGGGCGATGTGATCCGTCATGCCCTGAAACACTACGACGGGCAGATGTCGGAGATCGCGCGTCGCCTGAAGATCGGTCGCTCCACCCTCTATCGCAAGATCGGGGAGCTGGAGGAACAGGACGCCGCTGACTGAGCGCCGCCAGGCTCAGTGAACTTCGGGAATCTCCCGCTTCGGCGGCGCGATCGGTGTTGCGGGCGGTGACTGGCGTTCCCAATCGAACATGTAGTCGCGGGTATAGGGCACCGCGTCGATCGACCGGGTCATCTGCAACTGGAAGACCGTCAGCCAGGACTTGCGGAAATTCGCCTCGCAGGATTGCAGATAGAACTCCCACATCCGGCAGAACCGCTCGTCATACAGATTGTCGCGCACGTGCTCGCGGTGGGTCTGGAACCTCTCGTTCCAGTCCTTCAGGGTCTCGGCGTAGTGCGTCCGCAGGCTCTCGAAGTCACTGAGCCAGAGGCCGAGCTGCTCCAGATGCGGCAGCACCTCGCTGAGGCTCGGCAGATAGCCCCCGGGGAAGATGTACTTCCGTATCCATGAGGCAACCGGTCCCGGCGGGTCGGCACAGCCGATGGTGTGCAGCAGCGCAACGCCGTCCGGTGTCAGCAGGTCATGCACCTTCGAGAAGAACTCGCGGTAGTGCAGATTGCCCACATGCTCGAACATCCCGACGGAGACGATCCGGTCGTAGGGGCCTTCTTCGTGGCGATAGTCCTGCAGCTTGAAGGTGACCCGGTGATCCAGCCCGGCCTCCCGCGCGCGGCGGGTGGCAACGGCATGCTGTTCCTTCGACAGGGTGACACCCGTGACCTCGACATCCTCCACGGTGGCGAGATAGAGCGCCATGCCACCCCAGCCGCAGCCGATATCCAGCACCTTCTGCCCCGGTCGCAGCATCAGCTTGGCCGCGATGTGGCGCTTCTTCTGGTCCTGCGCGGCCTCCAGCGTGTCGTCGGGCGTGCGGTAGTAGGCACAGGAATACTGACGGTCGGCATCCAGGAACAGATCGAACAGTTCATCGGACAGATCATAGTGATGCGCCACGTTCTGCTGCGCACGGCCAACCGGATTGTAGCGGTCAAGCACGGTCGCGGAGCGGCGCATCACACGACCGATGCGGGTTTCCTGGTGGTTCAGCAGGGCGAGGTTGGAAACCGCGAGATCGAGGAAATCGTAGAGGGTGCCTTCCTCTATGGTCAGGCGACCATCCATGTAGGCCTCGCCGACCGCGAGCCGCGGCCGGATCGCCATCTCGAACGCCAGCTTCCGGTCATGCAGGCGAATGGTCGACTTCCGCCCGGGTGTTTCCCCGCGAAAGACCGTCGCCATGCCGGTATGGTCGATGACCGTAAGCTCACCGACCTTAACCAGACGTCCCAGATATTTTCGTGCGAGCGCGTTCATGATCGCCCTCTCGGCTCGTTAACCTGTCAAAAATAGCCAAGGCAATGGCTCCGCCGCAACTGTCTGATGCATCCCGATACCGCGCGGCCCGGCGGTGAGGTCCGCGGGGAGGATACGGTCGCACGGCGGAAGCGCCCGTGGCGGATCAGTCAGCGCCGACGGCAGAGGACCGCATTCCGGCCTGTATCTCGCGCCGGTATTCGCCGGGGGAACGGTCCGTGAGCTCACGGAACACACGGCTGAAACGCGTTGAATCCGCAAAGCCGACCGCATGGCCGATACTTGCAACGGATACGCCGGACAGCGCCGGATCAGCCAGGCGGCGGCGGGCGGCGGCAATGCGCCGGTCGCGGATCAGGCCGGACACCGTCTCGCCCCGTTCCGCCACCAGCCGCTGCACATAGCGCCGCGACAGTCCCAGCGACTCCGCGATCACTTCGACGCCCAGCTCGAACTGTTCCAGCCTGGTGTCAATCTCGCGAATGATGCGGCGGATATGCGCCAGTCGGACAGATGACTCGCCGCTTTCGCCCGCATTGGCATCCGCAGTCAGCGTCAGTCCGATCAGGTCCAGCATCTGGTCGGACAATGCCTGCGCGGACCAGGAATCGAGCTCATCCGCGCACCGCATCACCGACAGGATGAAGTCGACCATCACGCCCGTCAGGGCCGAGTCGCGGCGAAAGGGAACGGCAACCAGGTCATCGATGAAGGGCACCCGTGCCCGAACGCCTGCCCCGTCCAGGCGGAGTGTGGCGACCCGGTTACGCGTGTGCTGCAGATAGGCATAGGCGTTGCTGGTGTTGATCACCGCGGCCTCGCCCGGATGCAGCACCGTATCCCGGCCTTCCTGCTGCAGACCCAGTGCATGGTGCAGCGGTACCGGGATGAAATAGAAGTCGGACCCGTTCGAAGCCACATGGTTCCGACGCCGGTGCACCGTGTAGCCGTCGCTGTCCAGTGCACCGAGCCTGATTCCGGGCAGATCCATGATCCTGAGTTCGCCATGCCGGAAGGCGTCGCCTGTCGGAGTCAGGTCGAGCGGGTAATAGTGTTCGTAGATCGATTCCGTCCAGGCGCTGATACGCTGTGCCGTCGGCATGCAACTGACATCGGCAACGACCGTCGCGGCCCCCATGGGGGACGGCTGGCAGTCCAATGCATTGATCATCGCAACCTCCTGTCCCTCCAAGTGGCAAAGCGCGCGGGTCTTGCGCGCCCGACAGTCTAGTGGCCAGACCGGGCCTGGTGGAACAGGGGCAATTGGCACCAGATGCACAAATGCATCCTGCCAGGTGTCCTTTTCCGCCCCCGGAAGGCAGGACCGCAGGCTCAGAGAGTTACCGTCCCGTCAATCAGCAGCAGGGTCTGGCCACCGACCAGGATCCGGTCAGGGTCCGTCTTGTCGGGGCGGATGTGGACACGGCCGACACGACCGATGCACCCGCCCTGAGCCATCAGCAACGGGCGATCCAGGCGGCCCAGGCTTTGGAACCAGCGGGCGATGGCAGCATTCAGGGAACCGGTGATCGGGTCCTCGCTCATGCCGCTGGAAGGGGCGAGCATGCGTACTTCATAGTCCGCGTCGCCATCGTCGGGATGGGCACCGATCAGGCCGATGGCCTTGTACTCCGGCCATCGCACCCGCACCGCATCGACCGCCCGCACATCATCGGCAGAAGCCAGTTCCAGAACCTGCCAGAGGGGACCATTCTCCAGTTGCGTTGTCATGCGCACCCTGTCGGCGGGGATCTCCAGCCGCGCCAGAATGGACTGCAGATGCGCGTCATCCATGGGCATGATCCGCGTCGGCGGGGCGACGAAGGCAGGCACGTCGCCGCGAAGGTCGATCTCGACGATGCCGACCGCACATTCCTGACGCACCAGATCGGGCTGCGCGGGCCTGCCACCCGCGTGCAGCCAGGCCGCGCAACTGCCCAGGGTCGGATGTCCGGCGAAGGGCATCTCCCGCGTCGGTGTGAATATCCGCACCCGATAGTCGGCCTCCGGCCCTGACGGGGGCAGCAGGAAGGTCGTCTCCGCCAGATTGGTCCAGGCGGCGAAATCCTGCATCTGCTGGTCGCCGAGGCCCTCCGCCTCGACAACGACCGCAAGTCCGTTGCCCCTGGTCGGCTGGTCGGTGAACACATCACACTGGATGAAGCGACGCTGTTGCATGGACACCTCCCGACGCCAGCCATGAATCGAAACGGGGGTCGGAACCATATGGTTCCGACCCCCGAAACGAAATCACCAATCGTGCGACAGGCGTATCAGACTTCCGGCTGATCCGATTCGGACGGATCGAGCTCTTCCATCTTCTGGCCGGTGATGGCTTCCACCAGTTCCTCGGCGGTCGCGGCACCTTCCTCGAACAGCTCTTCGGCTTCTTCGATGTCCAGCACGTCGTCGTCGTCATCCTCGGTATTCAGAACGTCGACACCACGCGCCTGCGCGGCAGCCTCGTCCTCGGACCGGGCAACATTGGCCTCGACGGTCAGCGTCACCTCAGGATGCAGCCGCACCAGAACCTCGTGCAGACCCAGCGTCTTGATCGGACGACCGAGTTCAACCTGCTTGCGGTCGATGGTGAAGCCGGCCTCCGTCACCGCCGTGGCGATGTCACGGGTATTGACCGAGCCGTAGAGCTGACCGCTGTCGGACGACTGACGGATCAGCACGACCGAAACCTCGTTCATGCGACCGGCAAGGTCTTCGGCCTCGGCCTTCAGTTTCAGGTTCTGTGCCTCAAGCTGCGCGCGACGGGACTCGAAAGCCTCCAGCGCCGAAGAGGTGGCACGTTCTGCCTTGCCCTGCGGCAGCAGAAAATTGCGGGCGAAGCCGTTCTTGACGGTGACAACGTCACCCATCTGGCCAAGTTTTTCGACCCGTTCGAGAAGAATGACTTTCATCAGTCTGTCTCCTTCCTCAACTAGGGTTGCGTCAGTCCTGGACGTAAGGCAGCAGGGCGAGGAAGCGGGCGCGCTTGATCGCACGGGCCAGCTCACGCTGCTTCTTGGCCGAGACGGCGGTGATCCGGCTGGGCACGATCTTGCCGCGCTCAGACAGGTACCGCTGCAAGAGCCGCACATCCTTGTAATCAATCTTCGGCGCGCCCTCGCCCGTGAACGGGCAGGTCTTGCGGCGGCGGAAGAACGGACGGCGTGCGCCCTTCACGGCAGAGCGGACAACACCCTTGTGTTCGGTCGTGGTCTGCATCAGCTCGCCTCCCTCTCACGGCGTTCGCCACCTTCGCGGCCACCACCTTCACGACGCGGACCCCGGTCGTCGTCGCGGCGCGGGCCACGATCCCGGTCACCCGGGCGACCACCGCCACGGCGGCCATCACGTCCGCCACCACGGCTCTGCATCTGGACGGAGGGTCCTTCCTCCAGTTCCTCGACCTTCACGGTCATGTAACGCAGAACATCGTCATGCAGACGCATCTGGCGCTCCATCTCCTGCACCGCCGGCGCCGGAGCGTCGAGGTTGTGCAGGACATAGTGGCCCTTGCGGCTCTTCTTGATGCGATAGGAGAGACTGCGAAGACCCCAGTATTCGGTCTTCTTCACGTCTCCGCCATTTTCCTTGATCAGGTTGGTGAAATGCTCGTTGAGCTGCTCCACCTGCTGGGCCGAAATATCCGGCCGCGCGATCATGACAGTTTCGTAGGTTGCCATTGCTTCCTTCCGGGTTGATCAGCGCCCACCAGCGGGGGTCCCGAAAGGCCCGCTGGCTCGAATACCCCGAATGCCTGAATGACAGACCGGGCAGGACGCCGAGCCGCGGGTTATTGCGCAAAAGACAGGCGACCGCAAGGGCACAGAATCACGCCCTGCGGTCGCACGGTCGATCCATCACGGATCAGGGTCAGGAACGGACCTTCACATAGCTGCCGGGCGCGTCCTCGATCACGGTCAGCTTGCCGTCGCCCGGCACCCTGGCCGGCACCTTCTTGCCCGAATGCTTCTGCATCCACTTGATCCAGTCCGGCCACCAGCTCCCCGGATGCTCGGTGGCATCGGCCAGCCAGGCTTCGGGCGTGTCGTATTTCTTGCGCTTGTCGTTGGTCCAGTGCTGGTACTTCACCGGCTCCGGCGGATTCACCACCCCGGCGATATGCCCGGAACCGGCCAGCATGAAGCGGGTCGGACCGGAAAAGTGCTTCGTCGCCTTGAAGACGGAGGTGTAGGGGGCGATGTGATCATCCTTGCCTGCCTGCAGATAGACCGGAACCTTGACGTTCGACAGGTCGATGCCGACACCGTTCATCTTGATCGTACCCGGCTCGATCAGGTGGTTCCGCTGGTACATCTCGCGCAGGTAGAAGCTGTGCATCTTCGGCGGCATGCGTGTGGCGTCCGCGTTCCAGAACAGCAGATCGAAGGGGAAGGGATCCTTGCCCATCAGGTAGTTGTTCACCACGAACGACCAGATCAGGTCATTGGCCCGCAGCATGTTGAAGGAACTCGCCATCTCCGCCCCGTCGAGATAGCCCTTCTGTTCCATCATCTGTTCCAGATGGGTCAGCTGCTCGTCGTCGATGAAGACACCAAGCTCACCGGGTTCGGAGAAATCGACCTGGGCCGTGAAGAAGGTCGTCGCCTTGATCCGGTCGTCACCGATGGCCCCCATGTAGGCGAGGGTCGTCGCCATCAGCGAACCACCGAGGCAATAGCCGATGGTCGTGACCTCGCGCTCCCCCGTTGCCTGCTCCACGCCATCGAGGGCGGCGAGCAGACCTTCGTTCATGTAATCCTCGAAGGTCTTGTCCGACAGCTTCTCGTCCGGGTTCACCCAGGAGATCACGAAGACCGTCAGCCCCTGCTCGGTGCACCACTTGATGAAGGAATTCTCCGGGCGGAGATCCAGGATGTAGAACTTGTTGATCCAGGGCGGGCAGATCAGCAGCGGGCGCTTGTAGACCTGTTCCGTCACCGGCTCGTACTGGATCAGCTGCATCAGGTCGGTCTGCATCACCACCTTGCCCGGCGTGGTGGCGACATTGCCGCCGACTTCGAAGGCGTCCATGTCGGTCATGCTGATGGCGAGCTTGCCCTTGCCGCGCTCCAGGTCCTTCAGCATGTTCTCCAGGCCGTTCACCAGGTTCTCGCCGTTGGTGGCCAACGTTTCCTTCAGCACGACCGGGTTGGTCATCAGGAAGTTGGACGGCGACAGCGCATCGACGAACTGGCGGGTGTAGAAATCGACCTTCTTGGCGGTCTTGTCATCCAGGCCCTCGACCTTGCGAACGGTCTCCGTCATCCAGGACGACGTCAGCAGGTAGGATTCCTTGATGAAGCTGAAGACCTCGTTCTCGTCCCACTCCTCACCCTTGAACCGCTTGTCCTTCTTCTTCACGGCGGCAGGCGGTTCGACGATGTCGTCGGTCTGGCCCAGCATCCGCTGCGCCGTGCTCTGCCAGAGCTGGACGTAGCTCTGCCAGAGGTCCATCTGTGCCTGGGCTACCTGAGCCGGATGCTGCATCATCTGTGTCGTGAGGGCCATGAAGGCCTCGGAGATGTTCAGCGGGTCCACGGGTCTGGGGGACGTGTCCTGCTGGTTCTCCAGGAATTCCTGGACCAGGCGCTGGCTCTGCGCCGCCACCCGCGCCATGTTCTGCGAGAGCTCCACGGGATCCGGCGTCGGCATGTCGTCGGGAGTCTTGTCGGTCATCTTCCGTCTCCTCCAGGTCGATGGTCGGATTCCAGACTGCCATGGCAGCCATGTCTGTTTACCAAGTTTCTGCGCCTGTAAGTAACGTAGCGTCAGGAGACGGTCGAGGCAAAAATGCTGCATTGCACAATTATGCCGCACCGCACCATTCGACAGGCCGCCGGAGCCGATCTTGCGGATCGGTCGCAGACAAGCCTTGCATCTGCCGCTAAATTGGCGAATCACCTTTCCCAGATGACACAGGCATTCAATGTCGGAGCCGAACATGATGGACATTTCCTCGATGCGCGCAGGGCGCGACCGGGTCGGTCGCCGGGTTCGGATCGCCGCATTGCTGCTGGCCCCGGTGCTCTTCGGCGGCTGCTCGCTGCCCGACTGGGCGGACCCCTTCGGCAATGACTATGGCCCGGTGCCGCAGCCAGTGACCCGCGCAGGGGCCGCGACCGCCATTCCGCCCGCGCCCGACGCCGGTCTCGCGGCAGACACCACCAATGTCCGCCACAGCGAAGTCCGCCAGGTGGCCGCCGTGACACAGGACAGCGCGGCGGAGGCAGCCGAGATCCGCGCGGCTGCCGCGGCACGCCCCGAGATTGCCGTGACCCGGATCGAGACACCGGCCGCCACCACGCAGGTGCGCCCGCCACAGGTTGCCGCACCGCGCGCCGAGGCGGCACAACCGGCCGCTCCGGTCACGGTCATGCCCGCCGTGACCGCACAGGAGACCCGCGCCACACGCGTGGCCGTGGCCCCGGCACCGTCGGCGGGCGCGTCATCCCGCACGGCGGATGATGACGAGATCAGGAATTCACCGACCCCGATGATCGCCGCGATGACGCGCGGCCAGCAGCCGCCGTCGTTCAGCCGCGACGGCTCGGTCGTGGCGCGGCGCACCAGCGTGCAGCCCTCGTCCAGCATCAGCCCGGGTGATCCGCAGACCCCGGTAACGGATACGGCGTCGCGCGATCCGGGCAACGACACGATCATCTCCTCCGAACCCGCAACGGCCATTGCAAGCCACAGCGATGTGCGTCCCGGCACATCCAGCACGGCCGCACTGGCGACCACGGCGCCGGCCCTGACCGCGCCGCAGCCCCAGACGACGCTGGACCGTACCTATCGCGACCAGCTGCGTGCCGCCGGTATCGACCCGGTGACGGGCCAGGGTGCCGGCGGCTCCGCTGCCGTCGCGCCCGGCCAGTTCCCCAGCAGTGTTTCCCCGGTGGTGCAGCAGACCTATCTGCAGTCGCTCAATGCGCCCCAGACCTATGAGCAGGCCGTCGGGCTGGCCCCGCGCAGCAGCGGGTCGACAGCCGTGATCACGGGCGGCTATGGCGGTTCCGGTGCCGGATCGAGCGGCCCGGTGGTGATTTCGGGCGACGGCGTCTATCAGCCCGCGACCGCCCGCTCCTTCGCCGGTCGCAGCGGCGCCGCCGCGACGATCCTGTTTGCCAACAATTCCGCCCGACTGAGCGCCAGTGACGATGCGGTCATCCGGCAGCTGGCCGCGAACGCCCTGCGCCAGAACGCCACTGTGCGGGTGGTCGGCCATGCCTCCAGCCGCACGCGCGAGCAGGCGGTGGGCGCGCATCTGCTGGTCAACCTGCGGATCTCCGCCGACCGGGCGAATGCCGTCGCCGACCGCATGGCCGCCTTTGGCGTGCCCTATGAGCGGATCATCGTCGAGGCCAGGGGCGACAACGAGCCGGTCTATAACGAGGCCATGCCCAGCGGCGAGTCCGGCAACCGCCGTGCCGAGATCTTCCTGGAATAGGGTCGCCGTTCCCTGCCCCACTCCTGCCGCATCCCGAACCGGATTCCGGCGCATTCGGCCGTCATGACGGACGGCGGAGGTACAGTCTGCCATGCAAGTCGATTTTCACCTGATCAAGCGCCTGCCCCCCTACGTCTTCAATGAGGTCAATCGCCTGAAGGCGGAGGCCCGCGCCGAGGGCCGGGACATCATTGATTTCGGCATGGGCAATCCCGATCAGCCCACGCCGGAACATATCGTCGAGAAGCTGGTGGAGACGGCACGCAACCCGAAGACCCACCGCTATTCCGCCTCCAAGGGCATTCCCGGCCTGCGCCGGGCGGTCTCCGCCTATTACGAACGCCGGTTCGGGGTCTCGGTCGATCCGGAGACGGAAACCATCGTCACGCTGGGCTCGAAGGAAGGGCTGGCGCATCTGGCGATGGCGATCACCACACCGGGCGATGTGATCCTGTCCCCCAACCCGTCCTACCCGATCCACCCCTACGGCTTCATCATCGCCGGTGCCGTCATCCGCCACTTCCCCGTCGGGCCCGGTCATGACTTCATGACCAGCCTGGAGCGGGCGATGAAGCACTGCATTCCGGCGCCGACCCTGCTGGTCCTGAACTTCCCGTCGAACCCGACAGCCATGGTGGTTGATCTGGACTTCTATCGTGAAGTGGTCGATTTCGCCCGCAAGCGCGGTCTCTACATCCTGTCCGACCTGGCCTATTCGGAGATCTATTTCGACGGCAACCCGCCGCCGTCGATCCTGCAGGTGCCGGGTGCGCGGGAGCGGGCCGTGGAGTTCACCTCCCTCAGCAAGACCTATTCGATGCCGGGCTGGCGCATCGGTTTCGCCACCGGCAACCAGGAACTGATTGCCGCCCTGACCCGCATCAAGTCCTACCTGGACTATGGTGCATTCACGCCGATCCAGGTTGCTGCCGCCGCCGCGCTGAACGGGCCGCAGGATTGCGTCGACGAGATTCGCAGCGTCTACCAGTCGCGCCGCGACGTGCTGATCAAGACCTTCGCGCAGTCGGGCTGGGACATCCCCTCCCCCGCCGCGACCATGTTCGCCTGGGCGCCGATCCCGGAGCCCTTCCGCCACCTGGGCAGCATGGAGTTCTCCAAGCTGCTGCTGCAGGAGGCCGACATCGCCGTCGCGCCGGGCATCGGTTTCGGCGAATATGGCGACGATCATGTCCGTATCGGGCTGGTCGAGAACGAACAGCGCGTGCGTCAGGCCGCCCGGAATCTGCGGCGCTTTCTCGGTCGCGACGAAAAGACGGTTGACGCCCCCCGCGACGCAGCCGAATAGACTGCCCGGCAGGTCGCCCGGTCGCGGGTGACCCGAACGAGCGGGAGATTTCCATCGTGAGCGCGACCTTGCGGATCGGAGTGGCGGGCCTTGGCACCGTCGGGGCGTCATTGCTGCAGTTGCTGAGCCAGCACGGCACGACGATTGCCGCACGCGCAGGCCGGACGCTGACCGTCACCGCTGTTTCGGCGCGGGACCGCAGCCGTGATCGCGGCATTGACCTGTCCGCCATGACCTGGGTCGATGACCCATGCGAACTTGCGACCATGGACGGCGTCGATGTCGTGGTCGAACTGATGGGCGGCGCCGATGGCGCAGCGCGCGAACTCGTCAGTCGCGCCCTGGCCAATGGCCGCCCCGTTGTCACCGCCAACAAGGCCCTGCTGGCCGAACACGGCAATGAGCTGGCCGATCTGGCGGACCTGAACAACGCGGCGCTGGGCTTCGAAGCTGCCGTCGCAGGCGGCATTCCGATCATCAAGGCCCTGAAGGAAGGGCTGGCCGGGAACGACGTGCAGCGCATCTATGGCATCCTGAACGGCACCTGCAACTTCATCCTGACGGAGATGCGCAGCACCGGACGCCACTTCGCCGATGTGCTGGGGGAGGCGCAGGCGCTCGGCTATGCGGAGGCGGATCCGACCTTCGACGTGGAAGGCATCGACGCTGCCCACAAGCTGGCGCTGCTGTCGGCCATTGCCTTCGGTCACCGCGTCGACTTCTCCCGCGTGACGGTGGAGGGGATCAGCGACATTTCCCCCGTCGACATCGCCTATGCCGACGAATTCGGTTTCAGCCTGAAGCTTCTGGGCATCGCCGAACGCAACGGTGACAGCATCACCGAACGGGTGCATCCGTTCCTGGTGGCGATGGACGACCCGATCGCGAAGGTCGATGGCGTCAACAATGCGGTCATCGTGGAAGGCGATTTCGTCGGCCAGGTGCTGCTCGAAGGTCCCGGTGCCGGTGGTGGTGCCACCGCATCCGCCGTGGCGGGTGACCTGGTGGACATCGCCGCGGGCCGGACCAGCCCGGTGTTCGGCATTCCGGTGAAGGATCTGTCCGCCGAACCCGCAGGACGCGCCAGCGAGGCCCACGGCCGTTTCTACATCCGCCTGAAGGTGGAAGACCGCCCCGGCGTGATCGCCGATCTCGCCGCCGTGCTGCGTGACAATGCGATCAGCATCGAGTCGCTGCTGCAGCGCGGGGAGCCGGAAGGCGGCACGGCACCCATCGTGCTGATCTGCCATGACGCGCCCGAGTCGCGGGTGCTGGCCGCCCTGAAACAGATCGAAGGGCTGGACTGCATCTTGCAGAATCCGCATATGATCCGCATCAAGGACCTGTAGAGGTCCAGAATCGAAACTATGGCATGTCGCAATGCCTGAAGGGATGAACGCAAATGGCTGACAGGGCGAAACTCGACCGCAATCTGACGCTGGAAGCGGTCCGCGTGACCGAGGCCGGCGCCGTGGCCGCATGCAACTGGATTGGCATGGGCAACGAGAAGGCTGCCGACCAGGCTGCCGTGGACGCCATGCGCACCGCGCTGAACGGTCTGTCGATCCGGGGCACCGTGGTGATCGGCGAGGGCGAACGTGACGAGGCACCGATGCTCTTCATCGGGGAGGAAGTCGGTCTCGGCACCGGCCCCGAAGTGGATATCGCCCTCGACCCGCTGGAAGGGACCACCATCACCGCGAAGGCCGCTCCCGGCGCGCTGGCCGTCATGGCACTGTCGGAGAAGGGCAAGCTGCTGAACTCCCCCGACGTCTACATGGACAAGATCGCGGTCGGCGGTGGACTGCCGGAAGGGGTCGTGGACCTTGACCGCTCCGTCGCCGAGAACTTGGGCAGCCTCGCGGAGGCCAAGGGCTGCGCCATCTCCGATCTGACTGTCTGCATCCTTGATCGCCCCCGCCATGGCGAGATCATCCGCGACTCCCGCGCGGCGGGTGCCCGCATTCAGCTGATCCCCGACGGCGACGTCGCCGGCGTGATCGCAACCACCGACCCCGATACCTCCGTCGACCTGTACATCGGCACGGGCGGCGCACCTGAGGGTGTGCTGGCCGCCGCGGCGCTGCGCTGCGTCGGTGGCCAGATGCAGGGCCGTCTGGTGTTCCGCAACAATGACGAGAAGGGCCGGGCGGAGCGGATCGGCATCACCGACCTGAACCGCAAGTACGGCCTGGAGGAACTGGCGGCGGGTGACGTGATCTTCACCGCGACCGGCGTCACCACCGGCGGCATGCTGCGCGGTGTCCGCCGTGCCAACGGCCAGATCATCACCGACTCCATCGTGATGCGGTCGCGCACCGGCACCATCCGCCGTATCGAGGGCCGGACCCGGATCGTCGGCTGAGCGTGAGGTCTGCCTGATGATGGTGCCGTTCCGGCCCACGCCTCCGACCGGCCACCCGGGCAAGTATCCTGGATGGCTCGCCGGGGGGAGAGGATCGGCGCCGTACCCGGGCAACGAGATGAACCCTTGAATCCGGCTGACCCGCAGCCCGCATTCCTGGGTGTCGGCCAGTCCGTCACCGGGCGACGCTGGATCGCCGCCATCGACCCCGCACAGGAGCGTCTGGCGCAGGCCATGGCACAGAAGCTGGGTCTGCCCGAAATCGTCGCGGGGCTGCTGGTCAGCCGCGGCGTCACCCCGGACGAAGCCCCGGGGTATCTGGAACCGCGCCTGAAGGACCTGCTGCCCGATCCATCCTGTTTCGCCGACATGGACCGGACAGCCGAACTGGTGGCCGCCTGCGTGCGGCAAGGCAGGCCCATCGCCATCTTCGGCGACTACGATGTGGACGGTGCCACCTCCTCCGCCCTGCTCTATCGCTTCCTGCAGGCGGTGGGCGGGACCGTGCGCTATTACATTCCCGACCGGATGACCGAAGGCTACGGCCCCAATATCGCGGCACTGCGCAAGCTGCATGCGGAGGGGGCGGCACTGGTGCTGACCGTTGACTGCGGCATCGCCGCCTTCGACGTGCTGGAACAGGCGGCCGGGGAAGGCATCAGCGTGGCGGTGATCGACCACCACCTGGCAGAGAGCCGCCTGCCCAGGGCCGCGGCCATCGTCAATCCCAACCGGCCTGACTGCGGCAGCGGCCTTGGCTATCTCGCGGCTGTCGGCGTGGCCTTCATGCTGGCCATCGCAGTGAACCGCACCCTGCGCGCCGCCGGATGGTTCAGCGAGCGGAAGGCACCCGACCTCATGGGCCTGCTGGACATCGTCGCGCTGGGCACGGTCTGCGATGTGGTGCCGCTGGTCGGACTGAACCGGGCACTGGTGGCACAGGGGCTGAAGGTCATGGCCCAACGGCAGAGCCTGGGCCTGACGACCCTGGCGGACGTGGCGCGCGTCAATGGTCCACCCGGCACCTATCACGCCGGTTTCCTGCTGGGTCCAAGGGTCAATGCGGGCGGGCGGGTCGGCAAGGCCGATCTGGGTGCCCGGCTGCTGACCACCGATGACCGGGAGGAAGCGCTCGGCATCGCCATGGAACTCGACCGCCTGAATGACGAACGCAAGCGCATCGAGGCCAATGTGCTGGAAGAAGCCCTGGCCCGCGTCGAGGGTCAGGACAATCGCGCTGTCACCCTCGTCGCGGCGGAGGGCTGGCACCCCGGTGTCATCGGCATCGTGGCGAGCCGCCTGAAGGACCGCACCGGTCGCCCCAGTCTGGTGGTCGCGCTGGACGGGGCGCAGGGCAAGGGTTCCGGCCGGTCGATCCGGGGCGTCGACCTGGGGGCGGCTGTCACGGCGGCTCGACAGGCTGGACTGCTGATCAATGGCGGCGGTCACGCCATGGCGGCGGGGATCACCATTGCCAGCGACCGGCTGGAGGCCTTCAGTGACTTTCTGGAGGAGCGTCTGGCAACCCCGGTCGCCCAGGCGCGCACCGGATCAGGCCTGAAGATCGACGGATCGGTCGCGGTGCAGGGCATCAGCATCGATCTGGCGGAGACCATGCAGCGGGCCGGTCCCTTCGGCGCGGGCAACCCCGAACCGCGCATCGCCGTCACCGATGCGAAGCTGGTGAAGGCCGACGTGGTGGGGGAGAACCATGTGCGCGTCATTCTCTCCGGCCGGACCGGCGGACGTGCCACGGGGATCGCCTTCCGCGCCACCGACGGCCCGCTCGGCGCCGCCCTGCTGGGCAATGCCCGCAAGGGGGGCAGCATACATCTGGCCGGACACCTGCGCGTCGATCACTGGCAGGGCGCGGCGCGGGCACAGTTCATCATCGAGGATGCGGCGAGCATCGACTGACCGTCACCGGTCGTGTCGGACTACCCCTCCACCGGCTGACCGAAGACAATGATCAGTGCCCCGAGCACAGCCAGCGCGCCAAATCCGAGACAGCGCCAGATGTCCCTTCTGCGCCAGGCCGTCAGTGCCGCGATCAGCGCCTGCAGCGCGTAGTAGATGGCGAAGGCGCGCGACGCATAGCTGATGATCTCGAAGATGTCGGCAGCCCAGGTCAGCAGGAGTCCGACAACCCCCAGAACGAGATAGGCCATCCGCGGGCTGACGCGGTTGTCGGAGAGTTCCGCGACAAGCCCCCCTGACCCGCTGGTATCCGCAACCGCCGCGCTGAACTGGGCAGCCAGCGCCGCCGCGACCAGCAGAACGGGGAGGATCGGGGCCACGACCACCATCATGCCGACGATGGCCGTCTCGCTGAGTTTCAGTTCCCCGCGCTCGAACACATAGGCCAGCAGCAGGACATAGGTCATGTAGATGGCGGTCGAGACCCATTGCGCCCATTTCATCGACCGCAGACGGACCGCGCGGTCGTAGGTGGCACCGAGATAGCGGGAGGTCTCGAACCCCTGAACCGTCACGATCAGCCCGAAGGCCAGCGTGATCGCAGGCCACCCTGACAGTTCCGCGGCGTTGAAGATCAGGCTGCCGGTGGACAGCCGGTCACCGAAGTAGACAGCCAGTCCCAGCAGCAGCCCGGCAATGATCGCCAGCTTTGCACCGACCGAGACATATTCCATGCGTTCCAGCGATCTGAAGCCGCGCGTCCAGCCCACGAACAGGATGACCGCAAAGACCGCCGTGGTCAGCAGCCGCGCATTCAGCGGGTCATTCGCCGCCGTCAGGCTGACACCGAACGCGCCGAACAGGTTCAGGTAGTAGGCGACCGAGACGATATAGGCGAAGCCGAGGGACCATGAGGCAAGCGTGTCCAGTTGCCTGACCAGCCTCTGGCTCTCGCGATGCACGGCGTCGATCGTCACCATGTTGTATCGAATGGCGGCACCGTAGAGGTAGGCACCGATGCACAGCGCCGCCATCACGAGGGGGGCATACCTGCCGTACTGCGCGTCCAGGATCGGTCCCAGCACCAGGAACCCGCTGCCGATGATCGACGCCAGGGGTGTGGTCATGGCCCGCCAGGTCACCGATCTGCGAACCCGCGGCAACCACAGCAGCAATCCTGTGGCGACGACGGTCAGAAGTATGGCGGAACTGAGCAACATGAACCGGGGAATAGCCGATCAGACGGTCCGCCGGACAGATGGCCAAGCGTCACGCCACCCAGCCGCTGACGCCGTCGAACAGCAGTTTCAGCCCGACGATGAATACGAAGGCATAGCAGAGGGCGTAGAACGGTTTCTCCGGCACCTTGTCGTGCAGCCATATCCCGGCGCGCATGGCCACCGGGCAGACCGGAGCCAGAACCAGCGCGGTCAGCAGGTTGGTCTGGTTCAGCAGGCCCAGCCAGGCATAGGGCACCAGCTTGGCGTAGTTGACTGCCATGAAGAAGATCACCGTAGTGCCGACGAAGACCCGCTTGTCCAGCCGCAACGGCAGCAGATAGACCTGCAGCGGGGGGCCGCCCGCATGTCCGACAAAGCTGGTGAAACCCGAGACAGCCGCCCAGAAGATACCGCTGACCCGGTTCTCCGGCTTCGCCGCGACGACCGTGCCCCTGCCCCGCCATTGCCTGCGCCAGTGATCCAGCGAGAACAGCACCGCGATGGCCCCGACCATGACGCGGATCATGTGTTCATCCACCAGCCCCGCCGTCAGCGTGGCAATACCGATGCCCAGCACGGCCCCCGGCGCCAGGTAGAGCATCATCGAACGGCTCCAGGACCGGCGATAGCTCCAGACCCCGACCAGGTCCATCAGGCAGAGCAGCGGCAGCATGATGCCGATGGCGGTCAGCGGCGGAACCACCAGGGAGATCGCCGGGGCCGCGACGATGCCGATCCCCGACCCGAAACCGCCCTTGGAGATGCCGACAAGCATCAGGGCGGGGATCGCGACCGCATAGAAGACGGGATCGGTGATCATGGCGCGAGGGATCCGCGCTGACTGTTCGGGAACCGGATCAGTTGCTGCCAGGCCCCAGCGGTTCACCGGAATCGCGCTTGCGCACGGCCTCCTTGAAGCCGACCTGCTCGCTCAGTTCCTTGAACCAGAGCCCCTCCGGGCTGTGGCGGGTGATGCCGTCGAACAGGGTCGCGATCATCTGGGTGTTCTGCATGCCCTGTGCGTCGATGGCCTGATTGATCATCAGCTTCTGCATCATCAGCTGGTTCTTCGGCACGCCGGACATGCGCGCCGCCAGTGCCGTCACGCGCGCGTCCAACTGGTCTGCCGGAACCGACTCCAGCGCCAGACCGATACGCACGGCCTCCGGCCCGTCGATCAGGTCGCCGGTGAAGAGCATCCGCTTGGCCTGCTGCGCGCCGAGACGATGCACCCACATGCCGGTGGACGGACAGCCCCATACCCGTGTCGGCGGATAGCCGATCTTCGCGTCGTCGGCCATGACGATCAGGTCACAGCAGAGCGCGATGTCGCTGCCCCCCGCGACAGCAAAGCCGTGCACCTTGGCAATCGTCGGCTTGTAGCAGCGCCAGAGCGTGGAGAAGGCATCCGTGTTCGCCTTCATCAGGCGATAGTCGATCATCGGATCCCAGGGCATGGACTGGGTATAAACGTTCTCCTGATCGCCCTCCGCATATTGCTTCAGGTCATAGCCGGCGCAGAAGGCGCTGCCTGCACCCTGCAGGATGATCGCATGCACATCGTCGTCATCGTCGGCACGGCGCACTGCCTCTGCCAGTTCCCGCGGCAGGTCGTCGTTGATCGCGTTCATCCGCTCGGGGCGGTTGAGGGTGATCGTCGCCACCCTTTCGCTGACTGCGTAGAGGATCGTGTTCCAGCTCATGCCCGTGTCTCCCCTGCCGGTCAGCCCTGCGCGGCACCGAACCGCCGGGCCCGCCATTTCGCCGGTGCCGGCATCGCCAGAATGCAGAGCGCACCGACACCACACAACCCGGCACCGATGAGGATCGGCAGGTCATAGGTCTGTGCCGCGTCGTACATGTAGCCCGCGATCGGGTTGCCGATCAGCGCACCGATCGCGACGGAGGAATAGACGAACCCAAGGATGCCACCCGCATGACCGACACCGTAATAGTCTGCCACCAGGGCCGGCGCGAGCGCGACGAAGCCGCCGTAGAGCGTGCCGAAGACCACCCCGAAGAAGAGCAGCATCCAGAGCGAGACGGACAGGTACCAGAAGACGAAGATCGCGGCGAGACCGATGAAGAGCCCCAGTACCACCGGCTTGCGCCCGAAACGTTCGGCAATCGGACCCAGGATCATCCGCCCCAGGATGGAGCCGATACCGACCGAGCTGACGACCCAGATTCCCTGCTGTGCCGTCAGTCCCAGGTCCTGTGCGAAGGGTTTCAGGTGAACGAACGGCATGAAAAGACCGATGGAGACCAGCAGGGAGCCAGAATAGACCAGCCAGATCGGCAGGGTCCTGCGGGCGGCCTGGACATCCATTGATTCGGCGGCATCGGCAGCAGCCGGCGGGGTGGCGGCTCCATCGGGAAACTGGCCGCGCCGGGCCGGCGAATTCTCCAGCAGCAGGCCGCTGATCACCCCAAGCACCAGCACCACGCCCGCGAGCACCAGATAGGTCTGCCGCCAGTCGAGCAGCGTGATGAGTTCATGCGCCGCCATCGGGGCGACGAATGTGCCGACACCGATGCCGGTGATGGCCAGGCCGGAGGCTGTGGCGCGGCGGCGCGCGAACCAGCGCTGCACCGCACCGACAGCGGGCACATACATGCAGCCGACGCCGACACCGACCCCCAGCCCGTAGCCCCAGTAGACCTGTTCGATCCGGGTGGCCGTGGCCGCGAAATAGAGGCCCAGCGCCGCGACGATCGCGCCAAAGACCACCACCTGCTTCGGCCCCAGCCGGTCACCCGCGGGACCGGAGAAGGCCCCGAGGAAGAAATAGAGGAACCCGGCGATGCCGAAGACGAAGGATGTATCGCCGCGCGTCGCCCCGAACTCGTTCTGCAACGGGGTGAAGAAGGCGGGAAAGCTGTAGGCCGCGCCGAAGCTGACGAACAGGATGGTGAAGGCGGCCCAGACGATCACCCAGCCGTAGAACATGCCGCCCCCGGCACTTTCGCCTGTCTCTGCCTCTGCCAATTCTCGTCCCTCCCCGGATCGGCCGACAGTTTGTGTGGACGGCAGGCGGAGCGCAACTATCATCGGGGTCACGCTGGTATGACCGTGGGGAGGGGACCGCATGTCCGATTGGCCGGATCAGATCTTCGAGGCGCTGCAGGGTGCCGACGTGCGCCAGATCGCCTATGTTCCGGACGCCGGACACAAGCGGCTTATCGAGCGTGCGCGTGCGGACAGCACCATTCATGCCGTCTCCCTGACGACGGAGGCGGAGGGACCGGCGGTCCTGGCCGGAGCCTGGCTGGGTGGCCAGCGCGGCGCGCTGCTGATGCAGTCGAGCGGCGTCGGCAATTGCCCGAACATGCTGGCGACCACCCAGACCTGCCGCTTCCCGCTGCTGATGCTGGTGACGATGCGGGGCGAGTTCGGGGAATTCAATCCCTGGCAGCTTTCCATGGGGCAGGCCGCCGGACCGATGCTGGAGATGATGGGAACCCGCACCTTCCGGCTGGACGATGCCGCAGACGCGGGGCCGATGACCGCCGCCGCCGCCGCCATGGCGTTCGAGGGGCAGATGGCGGTCGCCGTGCTGATCGCGCAGCGGCTGATCGGCACCAAGAACTTCGGGAAATAGCCCCCGTTCAGTTCGCCTGCATGTCGCGCCAGCGTCCCGGGGTCAGGCCATAGGTCGCCCGGAAGTGCCGCGTCATGTGGCTCTGGTCGGCAAACCCGGCCGCGACGGCGACATCGGCGAGGGAGACGCCCTGCCGCAGCATGAGGCGTGCACGGTCAAGCCGCCGCAGCAGGATGAAGCGACTGGGCGTCACCCCGTATGCGCGCCGGAAGTCGCGGCTGAGGGTGAACCGGTCCACGCCGTGACGGCGCTCGAGATCGCGAATCATCACCGGCGCATCCGCCACCGACATCAGGTCCTCACGCACGCGCCGGATCAGCGGATCGATCCGTTTCCGTCGCCGTGCCTTTCCGGGTGAACCGTGCTGGTCCGAAACGCGCTCGAACAGGTCCGCCATCTGACAGACGGCATCATTGACCGCCAGTTCATCAGGCGCCCCCCCGGACCAGGCATCAAAGACCGAGAGGACGAGTTCGGAAACTGCCTGCGCGTCGTGGACCGGTTCCGGACTGAACGGAAGGGCGGACTGGTCCAGCGCCGCCAGCACATGATCCGGTGACAGGTAGACCGCGCGAAAACCGAATCCCGCCTCGGTTCCGGGACGTCCGTCATGTCTTTCGTCCGGATGCAGCAGAAAGACCTCCCCCGGCAGAGACAGCCTTTCGGCACCGCGATAGGTAAAGCGCTGCACACCCTTGCCCGTGACACCGACCACATAGCCATCATGGCGGTGCGGCGTGAACTGGTGCTCGGGAAAGTCCGCTGCCGCCCATTCGAGGCCAGGCGCGACCTCGCCCCCCGACCAGCGGTTCCCGGCCCGAATGTCCACATCCGGTTCGCTGCACATACGTTCTATCCCCACGCCTCACACACCAGTCAGACTGCGCCCCAGTCTGACGGAGGCGACGATGAACGAAAACCTGTTGGTGCTCTATCTGGCCGCGATCCCGCTGATGGGCAGTCCGGGACCGGCAACCCTGACCGTGGCCGCGACAGCGGCCGCCTTTGGCTCCCGTCCTGCCCTGCCCTACCTCTGCGGGATCATCCTCGGCACTGTCGGGGTGCTGTTGCTGGTCGCGACCGGCGTCACCGGTGCAATCCTGGCCGTGCCGGCACTTGGCTCCGTCATCGCCATCGTCGCGGCGTGCTACATCCTCTATCTCGCCTGGCGCATCGCGACCGCGCCCCCGCTCGGGCAAGGCATGGACGCGGGCAAGCGTCCCTCCCTGACCGCGGGCTTCCTGCTGGCCATTGCCAACCCGAAGGCCTTTGCCGCCATTGGTGCGGTCTTCTCCGGCCATCAGCTGATCGGCGGAGACGTGCTGACCGACAGCCTGGTCAAGATCCTGGCGCTGGCACCGCTGATCGTCCTCATCAACAGCGCCTGGCTCGCATTCGGTTCGCTGATCGCGTCGGCACTGCGGGACCCGCGCCTGTCACGCATGGCCAACATCTGCTTTGCAATCCTGCTCGTCATCTCCGTCGGTTTTGCCTTAGTCTGACGCCATACGGGGATGAGACTGACTGGGGATGACGCCATGACCGACCGCGCGAACAGCTTCGAGATCCGCCGCCGCGAGGTCGCGCAGCGGCTGCTGGACGACAATCCCGACGCCCTTGTCATTGCCGGACTGGGTGCCACGGTCTGGGATCTGACGGCTGCGGGCGACAGGCACAGCACCTTTCCGCTCTGGGGTGCCATGGGCGGTGCGGCGGCGATGGGCCTGGGGCTCGCCCTGGCGCAACCCGAGAAACGCGTGATCGTGGTGACCGGCGATGGCGAACAGCTGATGGGTCTCGGCGCGCTCGCCACGGTGGCGGTGCAGCGCCCTGCCAATCTGGCCATCGTCGTCTTCGACAACGAAAGCTATGGCGAGACCGGCATGCAGGCGACGCACACGGCCGCCGGTGTCGATCTGGCCGGGGTCGCCCGCGCGGCAGGCTTCCCCACCATCGTCAGCGCCAATACCAACGCGGAACTGGATGATGCGCTGCAGACCGTGTCCAGCGGCAAGGGACCTGTATTCGCGTGGCTGAAGGTGCGGGCAGAGGCGTCCCCCTTCGCCCTGCCGCCAAAGGATGGCGCATGGCTGAAGGACCGGTTCCGCCGTCACCTGCTGGGACCGGCTGCCGTCGGGGAGGGCTGAACCCGCGGTTCAGTGCCAGTCAGGACCGGTTTGGTCCCCTGGTGGCAGCTTCGGGTGAAACACCAGCCCGCCAAAGACCATGTCGATGGTCTCGCCATCCGTCGACAGGGGAAGATTCAGCGCCTCGTAGGTATAGAACTTCCTGTCCGGGTAGAAGCTTTCGCCATGCGTCCTGAGCGGTTGCCCGTTCTGGAACATCCAGCGAAAACTGCGATAGATGGCTTCAAGCAGCTCTGGCTCATAGATCTCGTCATAGAACTTGCCGGTTGAATTGCGCCGCATGACGTCGGTGATGCGGGTGCCGAGCAATCGGTACCGCAGCCGCAGCGGGTCGTGAAACACATCAATGAGGATGACGTTGGCCAGGTGAGGCACGATTTCCGCCGGATCGATATCCCGTCGGGACGGAAACTTCCGCCCCCTCTTCTTGCTTTCCCAATATCCGTGCAGTTCCTGCAGCGACTGATCGCGGCACACCATCCCCGGGTCCAGATTGACCCAGAGGTCCTGTGACGGTGATTCCTGATCATGAGCCGGTTCGGTTGAAACCATCTTCCGGGAGGCACCTTCCGTTTGCATCGGGAACAGCAAATCCACTCAGCGATACCATAATACTCCATCAACGCGCATGTGCCAGTGCCGGTGCAGAAGGGCGCGGAGCGGGCAATCATTTCAGAAACAGAATGGGGCGCCGTCTCCGGCGCCCCATGAATTCAATTCAGCTCGTTCCGAAAGCTTCTCACATCGTCTCCGCTTTCAGGAAGGCGATGATATTGTCCAGATCCTTCTGCTTCTTCAGACCGGGGAAGGCCATCTTGTTCTTCGGGATGTAACCGCGCGGATCGGCCAGATAGGCCGCGATGGTCTCCTCGTTCCAGACAATGCCGGAATCCTTCATGGCGTTGGAGAAGCGGAAGCCATCCAGCGTACCGGCAGTGCGCCCGAACACGCCATGCAGCGATGGCCCGACCTTCTTCTTGCCTTCCTCCAGCGAATGGCAGATCGCGCACTTCTTGTAGACCTTCTTGCCGGCCTCGGCATCGCCAGCGGCCTGTGCGGCGCCGGTGCCAAGCGCAAGCGCCATGGTGGCTGCAACTACAAACTTCTTCATGACAACCTCTTTGGTACGTTTATTGGAACCTGCCCCTCAGATAGTTGGCCCCGGACCGAATTCCCAATGGCCAAACGACGCACCGCACATGCTGCATGAACCCGGCCAAGGGGCCTTGCATGTTGACGCCGGGGCACCCCGCAACACCCTGAAAAATCCGACAAAGGCGTTGACGGTTGTTCCGGCAGACGCCCACTATGCCCGCGAAATGGCGTGCCAAGCGCCTGAAACATGTCTGGGAACCATAGCGGGAGACAATTCATGAATATCCGCAATACCTTGCTGGCCGGGGCGGCAGTCCTTGCACTTGCTGCCGGGGCGGCGCAAGCCAAGGAAATGACGTTCGCCTTCCAGGGGGACGCCAATTCCATGGACCCCTACAACCTGAATGAGACCTTCACGCTCGGCTTCATGGCGAACATCTATGAAGGCCTGATCCGGCGCGGTCCCAATCTGGAAATCGAACCGGCCCTGGCGGAAAGCTGGGAGATCATCGAGCCGACGCGCTGGCGTTTCCATCTGCGCAAGGGTGTGAAGTTCCATGGCGGCGAGGATTTCACGGCTGATGACGTGCTGTTTTCCGCGGACCGTGTCCGGGGCGAAGGTTCCGACCTGAAGACCCGCCTGGCCGGCGTCACCGATATCATCAAGGTCGATGACCACACGGTTGATTTCGTGACCGAGGCCGCGAACCCGATCCTGCACTTCGAATGGGCCACCTGGGCCATAATGTCGAAGACCTGGGCGGAAAAGAACGGTGCGGTTTCCGCACAGTCCGCGACCGGTGACCAGGAAAACTTCGCCACCCGCAACGCCAACGGCACCGGCCCGTTCATGCTGCAGAGTCGCGAGGCCGACGTGCAGACCGTGGCCGTCGTCAATCCGAACTGGTGGGACAACGCCAACAAGGAACACAATCTGACCAAGGTCACGCTGAAGCCCATCAGCTCCGACGCGACCCGTGTGGCGGCGCTGCTGTCCGGTCAGGTTGACATGGCCTATCCGATCCCGGTGCAGGACATGAACCGCGTCGACAGCAATTCCGGCACCTCCATGCTGGTGGGCCCGGAACTGCGGACCATCTTCCTCGGCATGGACCAGCATCGCGACGAGCTGCTGTACTCCAATATCAAGGGCAAGAACCCGTTCAAGGACATCAAGGTCCGTGAAGCCATGTATCGCGCCATCGACGTGGAAGCGATCAAGAAGAAGGTGATGCGTGGCCTGTCGGAGCCGAGCGCCCTGATGGTCGCCCCCGGCATCAACGGGTCCGATCCGGCCTTCACGCGGCTGGAACTGGATGTGGATCTGGCCAAGAAGCTGCTGGCTGACGCCGGTTATCCGGACGGTTTCGAAGTCGGCATGGACTGCCCGAACGATCGCTACGTGAATGACGAGGCGATCTGCCAGGCCGTGGTCTCCATGCTGGCCAAGATCGGCGTGAAGGTGAACCTGCTGGCCCAGCCGAAGGCGCTGTACTTCAAGAAGGTCCTGGCCCCCAGCCTGGATACCTCCTTCTACCTGCTGGGCTGGACCCCGGGCTCCTTCGACAGCTGGAACCCGCTGTTCAACCTGCATGGCTGCTACGACGCCGAGACCGGCAATGGCAAGTTCAACCTGGGTCGCTACTGCAACCCTGAAGTGGACGAGCTGACCGCCAAGGTGCTGTCGGAAACCGATGCGGTGAAGCGTAATGCCATGATCCGCGACGCGTGGGTGCACACCACCCGTGACATCGCCTACATCCCGCTGCACCAGCAGGCCCTGGCCTGGGGCGCACGGGACGGTGTGAACGTGAAGCAGCGTGCGGACAACCAGTTCGCATGGCGCCACGTGACCATCGACTGACCGATCAGGAACCGGATGGACTCCGCCGCGATACCCGGCATGGCGGCGGAGTCTCCGTTTCCGTTCGTTCGAAAGACGGCCTGACCGGTGGGAATCCGGTTCAGGCAAGGGTCGGCAACCGCCGCCCCCCTCTCATTTTCCGGGGAAGCTGAATGATCGCCTTCGTCATTCGCCGCCTCTTCCAGGCCCTGCTGGTCATGCTCGTGGTGGCGCTGATCGGGTTCACCATGTTCCGCTATGTCGGCGACCCGGTGGCCCAGATGGTCGGCCAGGACACCTCGCTGGAGGATCGCGCCAAGCTGCGCCAGGACCTGGGCCTGAACGATCCGGTGCCGCTGCAGTTCGCCCGTTTCATCGGCAATACGGTGCAGGGCAAGTTCGGCATTTCCTATCGTATCGGACGCCCGGTGGATGAACTGCTGGCCGACCGGCTGCCCGCGACACTGGAGCTTTCCCTGCTCGCCGCCCTTTTCGCCATCGTGGTCGGCGTGCCGCTGGGGGTCTATACCGGGCTCTATCCACGACGATGGCTATCGCATGTATTCCTGACGGTTTCGCTGATCGGCATATCACTGCCAACCTTTGTCATCGGTATCCTGCTGATCCTGCTCTTCGGCGTGACACTTGGCTGGCTGCCCACGTTCGGGCGCGGCGAGACCGTTGACATCGGCCTCTGGGATACCGGTCTGCTGACGGTCAGTGGCTGGCAGAGCATCATCATGCCGGCCTTCACGCTCGGCATGTTCCAGCTGGCCCTGATCATGCGCCTCGTCCGTTCCGAGATGCTGGAGGTGCTGCGGACGGACTTCGTGAAGTTCGCCCGCGCCCGCGGCCTGTCGAACCGCGCGGTGCACTTCGGCCACGCCCTGAAGAACACGCTGGTCCCGGTCATCACCATCACCGGCCTTCAGGTCGGTTCCCTGATCGCCTTTGCCATCATCACGGAGACGGTGTTCCAGTGGCCCGGCATGGGGCTGCTGTTCCTGCAGGCGATCCAGTTCGTCGATATTCCGGTGATGTCCACCTACCTGATCCTGGTGGCGTTCATCTTCGTGGTGATCAATCTGATCGTGGATCTGCTCTACTACGTCGTCGATCCCAGACTGCGGGTCGAACGCAGCGGCGGGGGTCACTGACATGGGTCCCGTCGCACGCATCCAGGACAACTTCGCGCGCTTCCTCGACAGCGACATCTGGTACAGCTTCCGCACCAGCCCGGTGACGGTAGTTGCCACCGTGCTGGCCATCGTGATGATCGTTGCCGCGGTCATCGCCCCGCTGATCACGCCGCAGGATCCCTTCGATCCGGCCTCCCTCGACCTGCTCGACGCCTTCACGGCACCGGTCTGGACGGAAGACGGGCAATGGCGCTTCCCGCTGGGCACCGATGATCAGGGGCGCGATCTCTATTCGGCGATCCTCTACGGCTCCCGCATCTCCATCGGGGTCGGCTTCGCCTCCGTCATCCTGTCGATCATCATCGGCGTCACGCTGGGACTGATCGCGGGCTATGTCGGCGGCACCACCGATGCCGTGATCATGCGTATCGCCGATGTGCAGATCAGCTTCCCCGCCCTGCTGGTGGCGCTGCTGCTGAACGGCGTACTGCGCTCCGTCCTGCCGGGCAGCAGCCACGAGACGCTGGCGCTGGTGGTCATCATCTTCTCCATCGGCATGTCCATCTGGCCCCAGTTCGCCCGAACCGTCCGGGGGTCGACGATGGTGGAGAAGAGCAAGGAGTACGTGCAGGCGGCCCGGGTCATCGGCCTGTCCAGCCGCGCCATCATGTTCCGCCACGTGCTGCCCAACGTCATGGGGCCGGTACTGGTCATCGGTACCATCAACCTGGCGATTGCCGTGCTGCTGGAGGCCACCCTGTCGTTCCTCGGTGTCGGGGTGCCGCCGACCGAGCCATCGCTCGGCACCCTGATCCGGATCGGGCAGGATTTCCTGTTCTCCGGCGAGTGGTGGATCGTGATCTTCCCCGGTGTCTTCCTGGCGCTGCTGGTCCTGTCGGTCAATCTGCTGGGCGACTGGCTGCGCGACGCCCTGAACCCGAAGCTGAGGTAGCACCATGGCCAATCCTCTGCTGGAAGTCCGAAACCTGCGCGTCGAGTTCCCGACGCGAAAGGGAACGCTGGTCGCGGTGGACGACATCTCGCTCAGTATCGCGCCGGGCGAAGTGCTGGGTGTGGTCGGCGAATCCGGTGCCGGCAAGTCCATGACCGGCGCCGCCATCATCGGCCTGATCGAACCGCCGGGCCGGGTCGCGGATGGCGAGATCCTGCTGGACGGTCGCCGCATCGACAACCTGTCCTATGACGAGATGCGCAAGATCCGGGGCAAGGAGATCGGGGCGATCTTCCAGGATCCGCTGACCAGCCTGAACCCGCTCTACCGGGTGTCGGAGCAACTGATCGAGACCATCACCACGCACATGGACCTGACCGAGAAGCAGGCCCGGGCGCGGGCGCTGGACCTGCTGAAGGAAGTCGGCATTCCCGCGGCGGAGGAACGGCTGGACCACTACCCGCACCAGTTCTCCGGCGGCATGCGCCAGCGCGTCGTCATCGCCCTGGCGCTGTGTGCGGAGCCACGGCTGATCATCGCCGACGAGCCGACGACGGCGCTCGATGTCTCCATTCAGGCCCAGATCATCACCCTGCTGAAACGGCTCTGCCGCGAACACCAGACCGCCATCATGCTGGTAACGCACGACATGGGCGTCATCGCCGAAACGGCGGACCGCGTGGCCGTGATGTATGCGGGACGCATCGCGGAGGTCGGCCCCGTGCAGGACGTCATCAAGCGGGCCCGGCATCCCTATACGGAGGGGCTGATGGGCGCGATCCCGACCATCGGCGGGCGCGATGACCTGCTGACCCAGATCGACGGCTCCATGCCACGTCTGACCGCGATTCCCAATGGCTGCGCCTTTCACCCCCGGTGTCCGAAGGTGCATTTCAAGTGCCACACCGTGCGTCCCGACCTGATCGGCGACGGCAGCCATTCCGCGTCCTGCTGGCTGATGGAGAAACAAGCGGCGCAGGGGGACAGCCAATGACCGATACCCTGCTGAAGGTCGACAATCTGGTCCGCCATTTCGATGTTTCACCGCCCTGGCTGAACCGCGTGATCGAGCGTCGGCCAAGGTCCGTGGTCAAGGCCGTCGATGGTGTCGGCTTCGAGATCGGGCGGGGTGAGACATTCAGCCTGGTGGGCGAGTCCGGTTGCGGCAAGTCCACGGTCGCCCGGCTGGTGGTCGGCCTCTACAACCCCACCGCCGGGAGCCTCGAATTCGACGGCATGGACATCTCCTCCGGTGCCGCGCGATCCCGCAATCGCACGGCCCAGCGCCGGATGCAGATGATCTTCCAGGATCCCTACGCCAGCCTCAATCCGCGCTGGCGGGTGATGGACATCGTCGCGGAGCCGATCCGGTTCAACCGGCTGGTGAAGGGTGACGCCGCGATCCGTGAACGGGTCGGCGAACTGCTGGAACAGGTCGGCCTGTCCGCGGCGGATGGCGAAAAGTACCCGCACGAGTTCTCAGGCGGGCAGCGCCAGCGCATCTCCATCGCCCGCGCGCTTGCGGGATCACCGGAATTCCTTGTCTGCGACGAGCCGACCTCGGCGCTGGACGTCTCGGTGCAGGCCCAGATCCTGAACCTGATGAAGAAGCTGCAGCGGGAACTGGGGCTGACCTACCTGTTCATCAGCCATGACCTGGCCGTGGTCTATCACGTCTCGACCAAGGTCGGTGTGATGTACCTGGGACGGCTGGTGGAATGGGGCGAGACGGAGGTGATCTTCTCCGCGCCACGCCATCCCTACACGCGGATGCTGCTGGACGCGATCCCGGATCTCGACATGTCGGGCCGCGCCCGTACGCCCGTCGCCGGGGAAGTGCCGAGCCCGATCGACCCGCCGTCGGGCTGCGCCTTCCATCCGCGCTGCCCGCTGGCAACCGACCGCTGCAAGCGCGAGGCCCCGAAACCGGTCAGTGTCGGCGCCGCCATGGTCGCCTGTCACGCGGTGGAGGAAGACCGCCTGCCGGAATGGCACGGCTGAGCGCACTGTCATCTGGCTGCGTGTGAAAGTGTAGGGAACACCGGCGTCACCACCCACACGGACGTTGCCGCCGGACCTGATCCGGCGGCCCGGTGTGCCGCACCGACCTCGGAGACTGGGCTCGCGGATCAAGTCCGCGAGCAGCGTGATGGGTGGGGCAGTCTCGCCGAACTCTCCCACCCCACCGACGTCGTACCCGGGCTTGACCCGGGTACCCAGGGTGCCGCACCGGCGTGGGAGACTGGACTCGCGGATCAAGTCCGCGAGCGGCGTGGAGGGAGGGGATCGGTCTCGCCGAACTCTCCCACCCCACCGACGTCGTGCCCGGGCTTGACCCGGGTACCCAGCGCGCCGCACTGGCGTGGGATAGGATCGCAGGGGCCGCTGATCAGGGCTCCCGGCTGAGGCCCATTTCGTCCAGGGTCTCGCAGTAGCGGTCCCAGATCTGCTCGTACTGGTCGCCATATTCATACAGGAAACCCCAGGAGTAGATCCCGGTGTCGTGCCCGTCGTCGAAGCGGATGCGGACAGCGTAGTTTCCGACAGATTCCAGGCTCTCGAAGCCGACATGCAGCTTTCCCGGCACCCACTGGCGCTGTGTCGGGCTGTGGCCGCGCACTTCAGCGGACGGGCTTTCGACCCGCAGGAACTCGGCGGGAAACACGAAGCTGCGACCGTCCTCGAAATCGATCTCCAGCACCTTCTCCGCCTTCTTCAGACGGATTTCGGTCGGCTGTGGCCGCCCGGCCTGATCATACATCTCCATGGATGTCATCAGGCGGCGCCCTCGGCGTCGTCCAGCTTGCGGGCTTCATCCACCAGCATGATCGGGATGCCGTCGCGCACGGGGAATGCCAGACCGGCACGGCGGCTGATCAGTTCCTGTGCCTTCGCGTCATAGTCCAGCGGCCCCTTGGTCAGCGGGCAGACCAGGATCTCCAGCAGCTTCGGGTCCAGCGTGTTCTGTGTCATCTCTTGCCCCATGCCCTGCCCCTGAGGGGCGGTTCCCATCCGGCCAGGCCGGTCGTTTCACTGCACCGGCGAGTCACCATCGCCGGCCATCAGCGACATCTCGATCAGCGTCGTCAGTATATCCGCGCGTTCCGGCACATTCGCAGCCTCCAGCAAGGCCTGCTTCTCGCTGGGGTCGAGCGGCAGCATCATCGAGAGCGAATTGATCAGCGCAACATCGCTCGCCCGTTCCGCAGCTTCCCAGTCCGCCTTCAGCCCCTGCCGGTCGAGGAACATCCGCAGGCTGCCCACCAGACGCTGGCGGTCAACGCTGCGCCCCGCGGTCTCTTCCTCGCCAAAGTCCTCCGGATAATCGGAATAGTCGGCCAGCACCTGTCGGTAGGCCGTGTCGCTTGCCACTTCCTGTGCCACCCTGAACCGGCAGACGCCCGTGAGCGCGATCTGGTAGCGCCCGTCGCCCGTCTCCGCGAATTCGGTGATGCGGCCCAGACAGCCGATGCCATAGATCGGCGGCGTGTAGGTTTCCTCGTCCGTCTCGCGCGGCTGGATCATGCCGATCAACCGGCCACCGGCCATCGCATCGCGGGTCATGGCGAGATAGCGCGGTTCGAAGATGTTCAGCGGCAGCCGCCCGCCAGGCAGCAGGATGGCGCCCCGCAGCGGAAAGATCGCGATTCGCTCCGGCAGGCTCTCCGGCCCGGTCGGGCGATCCGGATTGGCCATGCGTGCGACCTCCCCGGCCTCAGCTGAACATCAGGGTCGAGAGGCGCCGACGGGACTTGAGCGTCAGCGGATCCTTGTTGCCCCAGGCTTCGAAGAGCTGCACCAGCTTCTTGCGAACCGCCTGTTCCTCCCAGTCGCGGTCACGACGGAAGCATTCCAGCAGTTCCGCCACCGCTTCCTCGCGCTGGTCGGCGGCGAGCAGGGCATTGGCATGGTCGAACCGCAGCTGCATGTCGTCGGGCGCGGCCTCCAGCGCGGCGGCGAGGCGGCTGACTTCCTGCATCGCGGCCGGATCGCTCGTCTGCTGCGCCAGTTCCAGCGCGGATTTCGCTCCGGCGATCTCGCCATGGGTGGAAATCGCCACCGGCACCTGGTCGAGGATCTGCTGGGCACCGTCGAAGTCACCCATCAGCACATAGGCCCGGATCAGCCCGGCAAAGGCCTGCGGGCTTTCGGGATTGGCCTGGATCATCTGCGCGAAGGCACCGGCTGCGGTCTCGCCGTCGCCTGCTTCCAGCGCCGCCGTACCGGCCTCCAGGAACTGTTCCTCCGGGCTGGGGCCGATACCACCGGCCACCTTGTCGATGAATTCCCGCACCTGGCTTTCGGGCAGCGCGCCCATGAAGCCATCGACCGGCTGTCCGCCCTTGAAGGCAAAGACGGCCGGGATCGACTGGATGCGCATCTGCTGCGCGATTTCCTGGTTCTCGTCGATGTTGATCTTGACCAGGCGGACCTTGCCGCCCGCTTCCGTCACGACCTTCTCCAGAACCGGGGTCAACTGCTTGCAGGGGCCGCACCATGGCGCCCAGAAGTCCACCAGCACGGGGACTTCCTGCGATGCCTGGATCACATCCTCCATGAAGGTCGCGATGGAACTGTCCTTGATCAGGTCCGCTGCGGCGGCCTGCCCCGGTGCCTGTCCCTGCGGCTGTCCGATGATGGTTTCCATGTCTGTCCTACCTCTGCACGTCAATCCCGGCCCCGGTCGGCGGAGCTGGCCAAGATGTAGGGGGTTCGGCGGTGAAGGGCAATGCGCGGGTTGGGCCAATCAGTCCTGGCGCTCGTCGATCTGGCTCAGAACCGGCTCATGACCGCAGTCGCGGCAGAACGTCAGCAGGTCGGCGGGCGCGATCCGCGTCGTCGCCGTATTGACCAGCGGGTGGGCGTTGACCGGATCGTGCTGCATCAGGTCCGCGTCCAGAATCAGCTTCACCCGCCCCTCGGGGTCATTGATGACCGCAAGGGGCGTGACGGAACCGGGTTCCACGCCCAGAACCTCCATCAGCAGGTCCGGCTTGCCGAAGCTGAAACGGGGCGCCCCCAGCCGTTTCGACAGGGCATTCATGTCCACGCCGCGATCCTCCAGGCAGACAACCAGCCACAGGCCGCCCTTCTTGTCCTTCAGGAACAGGTTCTTGATGTGGCCGCCGGACATCTGGCCACGATGGGCCTTGGCTTCCTCGACCGTGAACACGGCCTCATGCTCGATGGTTTCCGTCGTGATCCCCAGGGCATCCAGGCGGGCCTGCAGGTCTGCGCGCGTTGCGGGCATCAGGTCTCTCCTTCCATGGCGGACTCAGGTGCCCCTGAAGACCGGCTTGCGCTTCGCGGCAATGGCGGCACGTCCTTCAAGGAAATCGTCGGAGGTAAAGCACTCACGCACCCCCTCCATCGCCCGGGCATAGTCCAGGTTGCCCCGCGCGCTGGCGTTCAGGACGTATTTCATCCCCTTGACGGCCAGGGGGGCCATCGCCGCCAGTTCCGCCACGTAACTGGTGACGAAGTCCGCGTGCTGATCCGGATCAATGGCATGATCCAGAAAGCCGCAGGCCTTCATTTCGGTCGCGTCGAAGGTCTCACCGGCCAGGTACAGCCGCTTGGCCGCCGACATGCCGATCCGCTCCTGCGCCCGGCGCAGCCCGTTGATCGGATAGTGGATGCCGAAGCGCGCCGGCGGGATGAAGGTCCGTGCCGTCGTCTTGCCGATTCGAAAGTCGCAGGCCAGCGCCAGATCGGTTCCACCGCCGTAGACGGCGCCGTTCAGGGCACAGACGGTCGCGAAGGGCAATGCCTCCAGCCGCGACGAGATCGTGTCCAGCGGGTTCTCCCACCAGGGAAAGTTCTCGTCCACGCCAGTCAGGTCGGCGCCGGCACAGAACGTCCGCTCCCCCGCCCCGGTCAGAACCAGCACACGGATGGTGCTGTCGGAGCCGAGGTCGTTCAGGGTGTCGGTCAGGTTCCGCATGGCTGCCAGATCCAGCGCATTGTGTTTCTCCGGCTGGTTCAGCCGCAGGGTGACAACACCGCCCTCTCGTGTGACCTGCAATGGATCCACGTGTCTTTCTCCCCCCGGTGGCCGAAAACCCGACCGGTATGTGCATACCGTCGCAGTTTCTTGGCTTTTCCTGTCCAAAAGCACAGTATACGTAGTCGAAGGACAGGCGCACTGTCCACGGGCGCCTGCAAGCCATCATTCAAATGGTCCGCGCACCTTCATCGGGGGAGCCACTTGGCCGATCAAAATGAATTCTCGGTACGGTTCTGGGGCGTAAGAGGCTCTATCGCCTGCTCGGCACAGGATGTGATCCGCTATGGCGGCAATACCTCGTCCCTGGAGGTCACGGCGGGCGACCGGACGTTGCTGTTCGATGCCGGTTCGGGCATCCGCTACCTGGGCAAGAAGATGGCGCAGCAGAAGCCGCACCAGGCCGACATGTTCCTGACCCACACCCACTTCGACCATGTCTGTGGCCTGCCGTTCTTCGTGCCGTTCTTCGTGCCCGGCTGGAACTTTCGTGTCTGGGCCGGACATCTGCTGCCCGACCACACGCTGTCCAGCGTGCTGGAAGACATGATGATCGCGCCCCTGTTTCCGGTGCCGCCCGCGATCTTCAATGCCAACATCGACTACATCGACTTCCGCTCCGGCGAGACGCTGGACCTGGGCGACGGCATCACTGTACGCACGGCCCCCCTGATCCACCCCAACAACGCCAGCGGCTATCGCGTGGAGTTCGAGGGCAAGTCGATCTGCTACATCACCGATACGGAGCATCCCGGCGAAGGCAATGACCCCGTTCTGGTGGAGTTCCTGCGCGACGCCGATGTGGTGATCTACGACGCCAGCTACAGCGACGAGGAATACAAGACCCGCGTCGGCTGGGGCCACAGCACCTGGGAGGCCGGCGTCCGCCTGTGTGATGAGGCAAATGCGAAGACCTACGTGGTTTTCCACCACGACCCGGAACATGACGACGACTTCATGGACGGTGTGGCAAGGGATGTGGAGAGCGCTCGGCCCGGCTCCATCGTTGCCCGTGAAGGCATGGTGATCGAGCCCTGAGCACCAGATCGAGCACCACTGGCACCGGCGCTGGCAAGCCCGACTTCGCCACACGCGTTCGCACGATGGCGGAGGCGACGCTGAACGGTGACGTGCAGGGCTGGTTCATCCCCTATCGCCACGCGGCGGAGGTGGTGACACCTGCACCGGCGCCTGTGGTCGCCTATCCCGCAATTGCTGACCTCTTTCACGCCGCACGGGGCGACTGCCTGAACCTGCTGCAGGTGATCAGCGGGTACAGGGAAGACCTGCTGGCGATCTCGGCCACCGATGACACGGCCCGGCCGCGCTGGCTGCAGGACTGGTTCGGCGGTCTCGACGCGGCGGCGGCCTATTGCATGGTGCGTCATCACCGCCCTGCCCGCATCGTCGAGGTCGGGTCGGGGCATTCGACCCGTTTCATGAAGCGCGCGGCGGACGACGGCGGCTACCCTGTCAACATGCTGGCCATCGATCCGGCACCGCGTGCCGACATTCACGACCTGGGCATCCGCATCCGGCAGACAGTGGTTCAGGCGGCACCGGCAGACAGCTTCGCCGATCTGGTCGCGGGCGATCTGCTGGCCATCGATTCGAGCCACATCCTGATGCCCGGCAGCGATGTCGATCACCTGCTGAACAATGTCATTCCCGCCCTGCCCGCCGGTGTGCTGGTCCACATCCACGACATGTTCCTGCCGGGCGGCTATCCGCGGAGCTGGGCCCTGCGCGGCTACAACGAACAGAACGGGGTGGCACCGCTGCTGAGTGGCGGCAGGCTGCGCGTCCTGTTCGGCAGCCGCTACTGCCTTGACCACATGGCCGACGACGTCGCGCGGCTGGCAGGCTTCATCCCGCGCCCGGTCCCGGTGCTGGAGAGCAGCCTGTGGGCCATCACCGCCTGACTGCTGCCGTCACCGCCCCCCTCAACCGGGTGGAAAGAAGATGAAATAGACCGAGATCGTCGCGACCGAGAGTACCGTGCTGGTCAGGATCATCGACGAGGTGCGCAGCACATAGACGCCGTATGCCTGCGCCAGCACGAAGCTGCCCGCCCCCGTCGGCAGGGCCGCCATCAGGATCGCGACCTTGGCCCACAGCGGATCAACCGGCAGGATCACCAGCACCATCAGTGCCGTGACCAGAGGCTGACCCACCAGCTTGGTCAGCGTCATCACGCCGACCTCCACCCGCCCCTCACTGCGGGGCTTGCCCACCATGAACAGGCCGATGGCGAACAGCGCACAGGGTCCCGCCGCGACCCCCAGGATATTGGTGAAGGAATCGACCGGCACGGGCAGGCTGACGCCGGTCGCCGCCCAGCACAGGCCCAGGACCGGTGCCACCAGCATCGGGTTGCGGGCCATGGCGGAGAGCACATTGCCCAGTACGCGGAACGGATTGCCGCCGCCCTTGGTCCCGAACTCGATCAGGAAGATGGCGACCCCCACCACCAGCGCGGTATTGATGACCGTGGCCACGATCGCGGGCAGCGCGGCGGCGTCCCCGAACGCGGTCAGCGCCAGCGGGATGCCCATGTAGCCGGAGTTGCCATAGACACCGTTCATGGCATGGATCGCCGCCTCCGCCAGATTGCGCCGGAACAGCAGGCAGGCCACGACCGTGGTGATGACCCCGATCAGCACGACAGCGCCGAGAAATCCCAGGAAGAAGCCAGGATTGTAGACCTGCGCCAGATCGACCGTCGCCATGGCCCGGAACAGCATCGCGGGCAGCGCCACCCAGTAGACGAAACGGTTCAGCGCAACCGAACTGTCCTCCCCCAGGAGGCCGCGCACACCACACAGGTATCCCGCGCCGACGATGGCGAAGACAGGCAGCACGATATTCAGGATCGGTTCCATCCGGGCTCCGGCAAGAGGGCCGCTTCAGCGCGGTGCGGCGGAACCTAGTCGGAATCGGTGCGGGAGGGAATTGGCAGTGGCCGCTTGCAACACTGCCCTGCAGTCCCGTAAAACCCGGCGGCTGCACGAACGCAGCGGACAATTCGGGACAGGAACAATGGCCAAGATGATCAAGGCGGGCATTCTGGGGGCAAGCGGCTATACCGGCGGCGACCTGGTGCGACTGCTGGTCCGCCATCCGAATGTCGAAATCAGCTTCATGACCGCCGACCGCCACGCGGGCAAGCAGATCGCGGAGGTCTTTCCGCATCTGATCGGCCTGGACCTGCCGAAACTGGTCAGCATCGACGAGATCGACTGGCCGACCGCCGATGCGGATGTGGTCTTCTGCGGCCTGCCGCATGGCACGACGCAGAACATCGTGAAACAGATCCTGACGGAGAATGACCGCATCCGGGTCGTGGACCTTTCCGCCGACTTCCGGCTGGACGACACCGCCGTCTATGCGGAATGGTACGGCCATGAGCACTATGCGCCGGAGATCCAGCCCCTGGCCGTCTATGGCCTGCCTGAGTTCTATCGCGAAGGGGTGAGGTCATCGCGGCTGGTGGCCAATCCGGGCTGCTATCCCACCGCCGCCCTGCTGGGTCTGGTGCCGCTGGCCGCCGCCGGGCAGGTCGATGTGGCCGATGTCATCATCGACGCCAAGTCCGGTGTTTCCGGTGCCGGGCGCGGCCTGAAGGAGAACCTGCTGTTCTGTGAGGTCGGCGAGGGCATTCATCCCTATTCCGTCGGCACCCACCGGCATGCACCGGAGATCGAGCAGGAGATTGCCAAGGCTGCGGGCGGCGCCGACACCCACGTCAACTTCACGCCGCACCTGATGCCGATGAACCGGGGTGAGCTGTGCACCTGCTACGTGCGCATGGTGGGCGGGGCCAGCGTTGACGACCTGCGCCAGACCCTCACCAGCCGCTTTGCCGACGAACCCTTCGTGAATGTGGTGCCGGAGGGTGTTTCCCCCGCCACCCGCAACGTCCGGGGGTCGAACTACTGCCAGATCGGCCTCTATGCCGACCGCATTCCGGGCCGCGCCATCGTCGTCGCGGTGATCGACAATCTGGTCAAGGGATCATCGGGTGAGGCGATCCAGAACATGAACCTGATGTTCGGCTTCCCCGAGACCACGGGCATCGAACAGATCGCCCTGTTCCCCTGAAACCTGCCTTTCCGCTCCTGCGGCGCGACGTGCGCCCAGGAGTGGAAAGCGCGGTATCTTCAGCCGTCTACCGGTCGCCGTAGGACGCCGACATGCCGGCGCGGACATCCATCTGGATGCCGTACTGCGGGATCGGATAGCGCAGGCCGTTGCCGGACAGGTGTGCCAGTCCGTCGATGACCTTGGGCAGGAACTTCGGCGGGATGGCCATCAGCAGCTCATCCTCCATGACGCCGCCATAGCGCCGCTCCGCGAAGCAGGGAATCGACAGGCTGGGTTCACCGGTGCTCAGCGCACGGCCCCAGCTGTCGGCGCAGGAGCTTTCCCCCACGCAGGCCCAGTCAAGCTTCCTGTATCCGGCCCACTGCAGGCCGTTGATGAACAGGATCATCTGTGCCGGGGTCGCATAGATCAGCGCAATGTCCGGCGGGTCCAGCCGCCCCGCCACCAGCGGGGAGCAGGCCATGGCCTCGTACTGACCGGCAGGAACCACATTCATCGCCCCCTGGTGCGCACGTGTATCGGTCTCCGTCTCGTACCAGACGCCGACCATGCCGCGACCCGACTGCCATTCGTCATCCTGCGGACGCAGGCCGATGACCGCGCCGCACTGCGCCCCCACCAGATCCGCCATCGTGATGCCGACGGTCCAGCCCAGCCGGGATGCCTGCCCGACGATCTGATCAGTCGTGTGGATGGCGCGCGGGCGACGGATGCGGGGTATCGCCTCCATCTCCTCCACCGTGCGGAACAGCTTCATGCCGATGGGTGTGGTGCGGAGCCTGAGATACTGGTTCAGGCCATCGACGATCGCCTTCCAGTCATAGGTGTCCGGTTCCGTTACATTCCAGGCGGTGTCTGCCATGTCCTTCATCCTCCCCGAGATTGACCGGGGCAGTATGACGGGCAGATACCTTGTGCAGCAAGCCGGACGAGGCTCAGATGCCAAAGGGTGAGCGCGGGGCACCCATGCTTGCCAGCAGGAACAGCGCACCGAAGGCCAGAAGCGCCAGGCCGCCGAACAGTCGCAGCCCGGTCTCGATCCGCCCCGCCCAGGACATGTCGCGCCGGGCGAAGCGCAGCACCAGGCCCTTCGATGTCAGCGTCAGGATGGCAAGGACGGAGACCGTCAGGCCGGTACCCAGCGACATGGCGAAGGTCGCTCCGATGCCGGCGAACACGAGCCCGTTCGTCAATGCGAAGACAAGCACGATCAGTGCCCCGCCGCAGGGCCGGATGCCGACGGCCAGAATGATCGGCACGGCCCGGCGCAGCGTCAGCCCCTGCCCGTCGCCACTGGCTGGCGGCAGCGCCACATGCCCATGATCGTGACCGTGGCTGTGGCTGTGATCATGCCCGTCGTGGTCATGACCGTGTCCCTCATGGTGGTCATGATCATGGTGATGATGCCCGCGACCGGTCAGCACCTGCCAGATCATGTAGAGGCCGACGGCGGCAATCAGGCCGAAGCTGAACTGTTCCATCGACCAGGCGCTGTCGAGCAGACGCTGCCCGGCGAGGTCGAAGACCCATGCCCCGCCCACGACAAGCACCACCGCCGTGACCCCCTGCATCAGCGACGAGAGCAGGGAAAGCACGATGCCCTGACGCACCGCGCGCTCGTTGGCCAGCAGGTAGGAGGTGATGACGGCCTTGCCGTGTCCCGGACCGACGGCGTGAAACACACCATAGAGCAGGCTGATCGCGATCAGGCCCCATGCCGTGGACAGGCTGTAGTCCTTCTTGAGGGCGCGCACGCCAAGTGAGAGTTCGCGATAGAGTTCCGACTGGACCTGCCGGACCTGGAACATGAGTCGCTCGTACATGCCAGGTTCACTGGCGGGCTCCGCGGCCGCGGGCTTGCCGGGCATCTGGAAGGGCGAGGCCTGTTGCGCCAGCGCCGCCGAACCCGCAAATCCGAGCCAGCCGAGCAGGAGCAGCAGCGGCAGGCACCTGGAAATCAGTCGGTGCATTCAATCGCCACCTTCGGCGCGAAGCTGGAGGCCCAGTTCTGATCCGCGGCCAGGCTCATGGCCAGGGAGTCGCTGACCGTCTTCGGCGTCTCTTCGGGTCCATAGGTCGCGACCTTGCATTCCGGCGGCATGTCCCCGGTGGCCACGGCCGGGCGCTCCGCGTCATTCTGGAACGCGATGTAGTAGCTGGGATCGACGCTGGACATGCGCAGCAGCTGCTGGCGGGGATCAACCGGCGTGACCAGAGGCAGCGTGAAACTGAACGTCAGGATGCCGTCATCGTTCACATTGCTGAAGCTGTCGACCGTGCCGACGGCAACCTGCACCCCATCCGCCAGAATGCTGGTGAAATAGTTCCACTGCTTCAGGTACTCGACATTGATGCTGCCGAGTTCGGTCAGTTCCTCCGGCGTGGTGACACCGTCGCGGTTCCCGTCGGCCCCCTGGATGGCGAAGGCCGAATAGAGGTCATCGAAGCGCCAGATGAGCGTCACGGCGCGGACCTGCCCGGAAGCATCGAACCGGAACGTCGCCGAACTGTCGATCCAGACATGGGGATGCGCCCGCACCCCGACGGTCAGAACGGTCCCCAGCAACAGAACGATGGCAGCGAGTGATCTTGACCGCATTTGCCCCTCCCAGAGCAGATGTGCGCGTGATTTCCGCACTCTACAGGTTTTCAGCGCCGCCTGTCAGTGCCGCCTGCGACCAGACCTGTTCCGGCAAGCACCAGCACGAAGAGAATGATCGCGGCCAGGACGATACTGGGGCCTGAGGGTGAATCGATCCACAGCGACAGACCAAGTCCCCCGCCAACCGAGATCGCCCCCAGCAATGCCGCGACCAGCGCCATGACTTCCGGCGAGCCACTCACCCGGCGGGCGGCGGCTGCCGGAATGATCAGCAGGGCTGTAACAAGCAGGATTCCGACGATCTTCATCGCCGCCGCGATCAGCAGCGCCACCAGCAGGGCGAAGATCAGACGGACCCGCCCCACCGGCACGCCCTCCGCCTTCGCCAGGTCGGCCTGTACGGTCGCAGCCAGCAGATCCCGCCAGATCAGGCCCAGGGCGAGCATGGTGATCGCGACACCGGCGGCGATCCAGATCAGGTCCTGGCGTCCGATGGCAAGGATGTCACCGAACAGATAGCTCATGAGGTCGATCCGCAGGCCGGGCACCGTGGAGGCCACCACCAGGCCCACGGCGAGACTGCCGTGCGCCAGCATGCCGAGCGCGGTGTCGCTCGCCAGCCACCGGAACCGTTCCAGCCAGAACAGGGCAAATGCAGCGATCACCACCACCAGCGCGACACCGATGACCGGCTGTATAGAGAGCAGCAGCCCGAGCGAGACACCCAGCAGCGCGGAATGGGCCATGGTGTCGCCGAAATAGGCCATGCGCCGCCAGACCACGAAGCAACCCAGTGGTCCCGCGACCAGCGCCACCATCACGCCGCCAAGCAGCGCCCGGAACAGGAAATCATCAAGCATCACTCATGCCCTGAATGCGAATGGTGGGCATGGTGACCGTGCCCGTGAGGGTCCGGCGCGTGATCACCGTCCGCTTCGTCGGCCACCACATGTCCATGCAGGTCGTGGTCGTGATCGTGTTCATGCCGGTACACGGCCAGCGTGGCCGCGGCCTGACGCCCGAAGAGACGCAGGAACTCGGGATGGCGGGAAACGTCCGACGGCACCCCGGCACAGCAGATGTGGCCGTTCAGGCAAAGCACCTGATCGGTCGCAGCCATCACCACATGCAGGTCATGCGAGACCATCAGAACCCCCAGGCCCATCTCGTCACGCAACTCACCGATCAGTGCATAGAGCGCCGCCTCGCCCGCGAAATCCACCCCCTGCACCGGCTCGTCGAGTACCAGCAGGTCCGGCTGCCGCAGCAGTGCCCGCGCCAGCAGCACCCGCTGCGTCTCGCCGCCCGACAGGCTGGCGACATCCGCGCGCCGCAGATGCGCCACGCCCACACGTTCCAGCGCCGCACCGATGGCGCTGGCGGAGGCTGGCGCCGTCAGCGTCATCAGCCGGTCGACCCGAAGCGGCAGGACGGCATCGACGCCGAAACGCTGCGGGACATATCCGATGCGGGTGCCCGGCATCAGTCGGGCGCTGCCCTGCGTCACGGAGATCAGGCCGAGCAGGGCCTTGACCAGGGTCGTCTTGCCGGACCCGTTCGGGCCGATGATGGTCACGATCTCTCCGGCCGCGATGTCCATGTCGACGCCGCTCAGTACCGCGCGCCCGCCGAACTGGACCTCCAGTGCCTGCGCACGGGCCAGCAGGCGGCGGTCGCCACCGTGGTTCTCCTGTCCGCCGATCACGGCTGCTGCGCCCATCCTGCTGCCCCGCACGTCAAGCCATGTTCCACGCAACAGATTGTTTACGGCATGGAAACACAAGCAAATTCAATTCATTAGACACCATTTCACCACTGCCGAAATGTTTGCCCCGTCAGCAATGTCGGCGCACCCCTGCCAAATGGACCGGTCCCGACCAGATGGATTTCCATCGAACATCCCAACGGAAGGATCCGGGACAATGACCAAGGTACTGGTGCTCTACTACAGCTCTTATGGCCATATCGAAAGCATGGCCAATGCAATCGCAGACGGCGCGCGCTCCGTCGACGGTACGGAAGTCACCGTCAAGCGTGTGCCGGAACTGGTGCCGGAGGAGGCGGCACGGAACGCAGGCATCAAGCTCGACCAGGCTGCCCCAGTCGCCGAGCCGTCGGAACTCGCCGACTATGATGCGGTGATCTTCGGGACCCCGACCCGGTTCGGCATGATGGCCGCGCAGATGCGCAATTTCCTCGACCAGACCGGCAGCCTCTGGGTGCAGGGCAAGCTGGTGGGCAAGGTTGGCAGTGTCTTCGCGTCCTCCGCCACCCAGCACGGCGGCCAGGAAAGCACCATCCTGTCCTTCCACACCACGCTGCTGCATCAGGGCATGGTCATCGTCGGACTGCCCTACAGCTTCCAGGGCCAGATGGGCCTCGACGAGATCAAGGGGGGATCGCCCTACGGTGCAACGACCCTCGCCGACGGCGACGGATCGCGTCAGCCGTCCGAAGTCGAGCTGGAGGGTGCGCGGTTCCAGGGTGCGCATGTGGCACGCACGGCGGCAAAGCTGTCCGCCTGAGGTTCCGAAGCGCCGGAACCGGGGATGCCGGTCGCGTCAAACAGGCGCGGTCGGCATTTTCCATGGCCCCGGGATACGGAAACTTCCCTGCCCGACTTGCCGAACGTCACGTAAATATTGCAAGAATACGGATACTGCTTCGTCTATTATCGACGCGAGCGACTGTTGCGGGACGACACGGCAGGCCGGATTCCGGCACCGGCGTCCGCATGGGGGGTCGCCCGTCGATGGTTCGGGTTTCATGAATTCTTGGGAAGAGGAGCTGGCTTGTGGGTCTGGACAGCTTGAAGACACGCCGCACGCTTAATGTTGGCGGCAAGGAGATTGACTATTTCAGCCTGAAGGCCGCCGAGGCCGAGCTGGGTGACATCTCCGCCCTGCCGAAATCGCTGAAGGTGCTGCTGGAGAACCTGCTGCGGTTCCAGGACGACCGCACGGTCAGCGTCGATGACGTCAAGGCCATGGCCGGCTGGCTGAACGACCGGGGCGCCAAGGGGCAGGAGATTGCCTACCGCCCGGCGCGCGTGCTGATGCAGGACTTCACCGGCGTGCCCGCCGTGGTCGACCTTGCCGCCATGCGCTCCGCCATCGAGGCGATGGGCGGCGACCCGAACAAGATCAATCCGCTGAACCCTGTCGATCTGGTGATCGACCATTCGGTCATGGTGGATGCCTTCGGCAACAACACCGCGTTCAAGACCAATGTCGATCTGGAGTACCAGCGCAACAAGGAACGCTACGAGTTCCTGCGGTGGGGATCGCAGGCATTTGACAATTTCCGCGTCGTGCCGCCGGGAACCGGTATCTGCCATCAGGTGAACCTGGAATATCTCGCCAAGGTCGTCTGGACCAGGGAAGAGGACGGCCGCACGGTCGCCTATCCCGACACGCTGGTCGGCACCGACAGCCACACCACCATGATCAATGGCCTGGGTGTGCTGGGCTGGGGTGTTGGCGGCATCGAGGCGGAGGCCGTGATGCTGGGCCAGCCGACCTCCATGCTGATTCCGGAAGTCGTCGGCTTCAAGCTGACCGGCAAGCTGAAGGAAGGCACCACTGCGACCGACATGGTGCTGACCGTGACCGAAATGCTGCGCGCCCGCGGCGTTGTCGGCAAGTTCGTCGAGTTCTACGGCTCCGGCGTCAGCCAGATGAGCCTCGCCGACCGGGCCACCATCGCCAACATGGCACCGGAATATGGCGCCACCTGCGGCTTCTTCCCCGTCGATGACGAGACCCTGGCCTACATGCGCTCCACCAACCGCCCGGCCGAACTGATCGAGCTGGTGGAAGCCTATGCGAAGGAACAGGGTCTGTGGCTGGACGATGCGGAGCCGGTGTTCACCGATACGCTGGAGCTGGATGTCTCCACCGTGGAACCGTGCCTGGCAGGGCCGAAGCGCCCGCAGGACCGGGTGCCGCTGTCGACCGCAGCGACCGCCTTCTCCAAGGCGGAGAAGGACGTGTTCGGCGTCTCCAACCCGGATGCGCGGTTTGCCGTGAAGGGCGCGGACTATGATATCGGCCATGGCGACGTCGTCATTGCCGCCATCACGTCCTGCACCAACACCTCCAACCCCGGCGTCATGCTGGGTGCCGGACTGGTGGCACGGAACGCGGCCAAGCTGGGACTGACCGTGAAGCCATGGGTCAAGACCTCGCTCGCCCCCGGCAGCCAGGTCGTCTCCGACTATCTGGAGAAGGCCGGACTGACCGACGATCTGGACAAGCTCGGCTTCAACCTGGTCGGCTATGGCTGCACCACCTGCATCGGCAACTCCGGCCCGCTGCCGGATCCGATCGCGAACACCATCAGCGAGAACGATCTGGTGGCCTGTTCGGTGCTGTCGGGCAACCGCAACTTCGAAGGCCGCGTGAACCCGCATGTGCAGGCGAACTATCTCGCCTCCCCCATGCTGGTAGTGGCCTACGCCATTGCCGGGTCGATGAAGGTCGATCTGTTCAATGATCCGCTGGGTCAGGACAAGGACGGCAACGATGTCTTCATGAAGGACATCTGGCCGAGCAACGAGGAAGTCGTCGAGACCGTCCGGAGCTGCGTGCTGCCGGAGATGTTCGAGGAGCGTTACGGCAATGTCTTCGCCGGTGACGAGGACTGGCAGAAGGTGCAGAGCAGTGGCGGCCTGACCTACGAGTGGGACATGACCTCCACCTACGTGCAGCATCCGCCGTACTTCGAAGGCATGAAGCTGGACCCGCCGGAAGGCTTCGAGGATGTGGAGAATGCCCGGATCCTGGCGATCCTGGCCGACTCGGTGACCACCGACCACATCTCCCCCGCCGGTTCGATCAAGGCGGACGGCCCGGCCGGCAGCTATCTCAGCGGCAACCAGGTTCCGACGCGTGACTTCAACTCCTACGGCTCCCGCCGCGGAAACCATCAGGTCATGATGCGCGGCACCTTCGCCAACATCCGCATCCGCAACGAGATGGTGCCGGGTGTGGAAGGCGGCATGACCCGCCACATTCCGTCGGGCGAGACCATGTCGATCTATGACGCCGCCCAGAAGTACGCGGAGGAGGGCCGCAAGCTGGTCGTCTTCGCGGGCAAGGAATATGGCACGGGCTCGTCGCGTGACTGGGCGGCCAAGGGAACCAACCTGCTGGGCGTCAAGGCCGTGATCGCGGAGAGCTTCGAGCGTATCCACCGTTCCAACCTGGTCGGCATGGGTGTCCTGCCGCTGGTGTTCCCGGAGGGGACGGATCGCAAGACGCTGGGTCTGACCGGTGACGAGATCGTCACGCTGAAGGGCATCTCCGACGGCATCAAGCCGCGCATGAATGTTCCCTGCGTGATCGAGCGCGCGGACGGCTCGACGGTCGAGGTTGACCTGCTCTGCCGCATCGACACGCTCGACGAGGTTGATTACTTCCGTCACGGCGGCATCCTGCAGTACGTGCTGCGCAGGCTCGCGGCCTGATCAAGGCGGTGTAACGAAAACGCGAGGGGGCGATATTTCACTGACAAGTGACTCGTCGCCCCCTCGTCCGCCGCCTACCTTCGCAGCATGCGAAATCACCTATTGAACAGACTCCCCGGTCGCGCACGTCGCGGCATCACCGCTGCCCTCATGCTGGCGGCGTCCGGCCTTGGCATGCTGGTGGCCGCACCGGATGCACGCGCGGCCGACCACCCCCTGGTCGTGGTGGAACTCTTCACCAGCCAGGGCTGCAACTCCTGTCCCCCTGCCGATGAACTGCTGGGCGAACTGGTGAAGCGCGACGATGTGCTGGGCTTCAGCTTTCACGTCGACTACTGGGATTACATCGGCTGGCACGACACCTTCGCGATGCCGGAGTCGGGGCAGCGCCAGCGCAGCTACGTCAGTCGCGTCGGCGGACGCTACGTCTATACCCCGCAACTGGTGATCGGCGGCAAGGAGCAGGTCGTCGGCCACGACAAGCGTGCGGTGGAGGCCGCGATCGAGGCCACGGCCAGCCGCCCGATGGTGAGCGTCTCGACCCACAAGGGCCGAGGCAAGGGCCAGTGGGTCGTCGATCTGGCGCCAGCCGATCTCGAAACGCCCGCCACCATCTGGCTTGTCGCCTTCGACAATCGCCACGATGTCGATATCCAGCGCGGCGAGAACCGGGGCAAGACGCTTGCCTACTACAATGTCGTCCGGAAGATGGAGCGCGTCGGCACCTGGGACGGCACGTCGGCCCTCAGCCTGCCGGTGGACATGCAGGCCGTCTGGGCCGAGGGCCGTGACGGCTGCGCCGTCATCGTCCAGGCCGACGGCTTCGGCCCGATCCTGGGGGCGGTGCGGGTTGGCGCCAACTGACCATTAGACATGCCTACGGCGCACTGCGCGTCGCTTGACGTTGTTCCCCTGTCCGCACTGACGAATACTCGCCGCTGTATCAGTTCGGCATTCCGGCGGTCGTTCCCATGACCGCGCGCGCCGTCAGACAAGGGTTGGCCGTCAAGTGGACATGACAGCAGGCAGCAGTTTTCTCACCCCCGCCACCATCGCGCAGGCCGTTTCCCTGCTGCGGGACCTGAACGGGACCGGCGTTGCGCTGGCCGGCGCGACATGGATCAGCCGCGCCCCCGTGCGCTGCGAGACACCGCCGCAGACCTATGTCAGCCTGGCGGGTATTTCCGCGCTGCACGAGATTCAGGTCGATGCGGAGCAGGCGTCCATCGGCTGTCTGGCAACCCATGCGCGGATCGCCAACGCCCTGGACAGTTGCGCCGACCTGCGGGCGCTGGCGATGGCTGCCGGATCGTCCGCCACGCCTGCCATACGCCGCATGGCCACCATCGGCGGCAACCTCTGCACCACCGGCTTTGCCCCGGCGGACCTGATTCCGCCGCTGCTGGTACTGGACGCGGAGATCGAGGTTCAGAACCAGGAAGGCATCGCGATCATGCCCGTCGCGGCATTCCTGGCGCAGCGTGGGGACATCACCCCCACCCACCTGGTCACACGCATCATCCTGCCCCGCCATGCCCGACGCAGCGCCCATGCGCGCCTGACGCTGCGCCAGGCGGGGGAGTATCCGGTTGCCCATGTCAGCATCGCCGTGGCCACCGGGGCGGACGACACCATCGCGGATGCCGCCGTGGCTGTGGGTGCCGTCGAGGCCACTGCCCGCCGCTGGCCGGAACTGGAGGCCGCGCTGGTCGGCGAACGGCCTGACCCTGACAGGATGAAGGCCATCTCCGCGTCCCGTGCCGGCGACTTCACCGGGCGCGATGCCACGGACGCACCGGGCTGGTACCGGGAGCGGGTTCTGCCGGGCCTGGTGGCCCGTGTCTTCACGGCGCTTGCCGAAAGAGAGGACTGATCCATGAGCGTGACTCTCAGCGTCAACGGGGAGGAACGCACCTTCACCGGCGACCCGCGCACTCCCCTGATCGATGTGCTGCGCGACCACATGCGCCTGACCGGGGCCAAGTCCGTCTGCCGGGAGGGGTTCTGCGGTGCCTGCACCGTGCATGTGGATGGCGAACCCATGGTATCCTGCCTGATCCCGGTGGGAACGCTGGCCGGGCGGGCTGTCACGACGATCGAGGGCATTGCCGGTGGCGGCGCGCAGCTCAACGCCGTGCAGCAGGCGCTGCTGGATCATGATGTGGTGCAGTGCGGAATGTGCTTTCCCGGCATGGTCATGACCCTCAGCGCCTTTCTGGAGACATCAGCCCAGCCGACCCGCGCGGCACTGAAGGCGGAACTTTCGGGCAATGCCTGCCGCTGCACGGGCTACGAACGCATCATCGATGCAGCCCTTTCCGTGACAGGGCAGGAGGTGGCAGCGCCATGACCGACGCAGGCCATGCCGAGAAGGCCGTGATGAACTTCCCGCGCCGGGATGCGCAGGACAAGATCACCGGCCGGACCCGCTACACCACCGATGTCGGCGGGTCGGAAGTGATCCATGCCGTACTGCTGCGCGCGGAGGTGGCTTCGGCGCGCATCGTGCGGCTGGATGTGGAGCCTGCCCGCCGGATGCCGGGGGTCCGCGCCATCGCCACCGCCGACGATGCACCGGGCCTGTACGGCATAGGCATTGCCGATCACCCGCTGCTGGCTAGGGATGCCATCCGCTATCACGGGGAACCCATCGTGGCACTGGCCGCCGACACGCTGGATCAGGCGCGGGCCGCGCTGGCCGTGATCGAGCTGGAGCTGGCCCCGCTTCCCGCCGTGCCCACGATGGCCGCCGCTCTGGCCGAGGATGCGCCGCTGGTGCACCCGGACTGGAAGAGCTACGAGGTCCTGGCGGAAGGCTCGGTGCGGCAGGGCAATGTGGCCTGGGAAGCCACCGTGACGCGCGGCGACTCCGATGCCGCCTTCGCCCGCCCGGACGTCACCATCGTGGAGGGCTGCTATCAGGTCGGACGGCAGAGTCATGTGCCCTTCGAACCGCGCGCGGCTGTGGTCTCCTACGAGGACGGGCGTTTCCACATCCACACCTCCACCCAGGTCCCATGGACCGTCCGCGATGTCACTGCCCGCGCGCTGGGGGTACCCGAATCGCAGGTGCGGGTCACCGTGCCCGCCGTCGGCGGCGGCTTTGGGCTGAAGTTCGATGCCTCCATCGAACCCTGCGCCGCGGTCCTGGCGCGCATGTCGGGTCGCACGGTCTCGATCGTCAATTCCCGCCGGGAGGAGCAGATGACTTGCCTCTCCCGCGAGAATGCCGAGATCCGCATCCGCTCCGCCGTCACACAGGAGGGGGAAATCGTCGGACGGGAAGCCACCGTGCTGATGGACTGCGGGGCCTATGGCGGGGAACAGGTCTTCCTGACATCCATGACCGCACACACGCTGGGCGGCAACTACAGGCTCGGCACGGCCCGCCTCTCCAGCCGCGCCATCTATACCAACACGCCGCCCAACGGGGCCTTCCGCGCCTGCAACGGCGTCTACAACACCTTCGCGCTGGAACGGCACACCGACGAGATCGCGGATGCCATCGGCATGGACCGCCTTGAATTCCGCCGCCGCAACGTGCTGGGTGACAAGGACCTCGGTTCCACCGGCCAGGTGTTCGAAGGCAACGTGCTGGGCCCGATGATCGACCGCATGGAGGCACTGCGCGCCAGCTCCGGCGACAGGAAGGCGCTGGCTGACGGAAGGCTCTATGGCCGAGCCACCACGGTCGGCACATGGTTCATCTTCGTCGGCCTGTCTGCCGCGACGGTGAACCTGAACTCCGATGGCAGCGCCACACTGGTCACGACGGGCGTGGAGATCGGACAGGGCACCATGATGCAGGCCCTGCCGCAGATCGTGGCAGCCAGTCTCGGCATCCCACCGGAGCAGGTCATCGTGAAGTCAGCCGACACCGACGCCGCCGGTCGCGATCTGGGTGTGGGCGGCGGACGCACCACGGTTTCCATAGGCGCCGCCAGCGTCGCCGCCTGCGAGGAGGTGAAGGCCAAGCTGCTGGATGTCGCCAGCGAGATGCTGCAGACCGACCGCAGCGAACTGGTGCTCGCCGATGGCCGCATCGAGATCGCCGGACGCCCCGGTACCGGCACCACCATCCAGCAGGTGATCGCGGAGGTGGAAAGCCGGACAGGCCCCGTCTCCGGCAATGGATCCTTCACTGCCCCCGGCGCGGTCTCCGCGCTGCCGGGCTGTGTTGCCGGGCATTTCCTGGACGCCATCGACCTGCCGGTCTTCGCCGTGCATGACTGCGAACTGGCCATTGATCCCGACACCGGTCAGGTCGAGATCCTCGCCTACCGCGTGGTGCAGGATGTCGGCCGCGCCCTCAATCCCCGCGCCATCCACGGCCAGATCCAGGGCGGTGTCGCGCAGGGGCTGGGCTATGCCCTGCATGAGGAAATCACCATCAATGACAGCGGTGCCTTTGACCAGCAGGGGTTCGAGAGCTATCACCTTCCCCTGGCAGCCGACGTCATCCCGGTGGAGTTCGACCTCTATGAAGGCGCACCGTCCTGCGGTCCGCTGGGGACGAAGGGCGCAGGAGAAGTGCCGATCCTGAATGTCGGTGCCACCGTCGCCTGCGCCGTGGCCGACGCCACGGGCACGAAGGTCTCCTCACTGCCGCTGACGCCGCCGAAGGTGATGGCTCTGATCGACGGCAGGCAACCGGAACTGCAGCACCATCACATCAGCCCGGTCTGGGTGGAGAACACGCTGCAGTCCGCCTGAGCCGGCAGCACGCCTCAGAGCAGGTCGGCCAGCAGCGGCTTCACCTCCGTCGCGAAGCGCTGAAGCTGGGCGTGGCTTTCGTCCAGCGGGCCGGTGTGGTCCAGCACCAGATGGCGGACACCTGCGGCATGGAACTTTCGCACGCTCTCGGCCACCTGCTCCGGCGTGCCCAGCGCGGCATAGCGCTTGGCGGGCTTTCGGAAATCCATGGCGTAGCGGGTCGACAGGTGGTCGGTCGCCTTGTCCCAGGCGGTGTCGAAGTCATCGTCGATGCGGAAGAACAGCAGGTGACCGGTCCCGAAGCCGTCAACGCTGCGCCCGGCCTCCGCCATGTTGGCCTGGATGGTGGCCAGCGACTCGGCGAACATCTCCGGTGTCACCACATACGAGATCCAGCCGTCGGAGAGCGTGGCCGCCCGGCGCAGCGCGGCGGGGGAGCGTCCGCCGACCCAGATCGGCGGGCCACCGGCCTGCACCGGGGCGGGCAGCATCCGCGTCGGCGGCAGCTCGAAATGACGGCCCTTGTGGGTGATCTCCTCCCCCGACCAGAGCTTGCGGATGACCTCGATGGATTCGGAGGTTCGGGCGCCGCGCTCCTTGTGCGGCACCCCGGCGGCGGCAAACTCCCCCGGGAACTCACCGCCGACACCGGTGCCGAAGATGAAGCGCCCGCCGGAGATGTGGTCCAGCGTCGCCGCCATCTTGGCGGTGGGCGTCGGGTGCCGCAGGGCAAGCAGGTAGACACCGGTCGCCACGGTCAGCCTGTCCGACAGGGCCGCAGCCTGCGCAAGCTGGATCAGCGGATCCAGGATCGGCACCGCGAAGACCAGGTGATCCCCCAGCCAGAGCGAGTCGAAGCCGTTGCGGTCCGCCAGGTCCACCACCGCGACGGCTTCGTCGCGGGTCGACATCCGCGCCATGAACCCCAGCTTCAACCCCTCGTTCAGCGTCATCGACATGGCTCACCCTCCCCGGATCGCAGTCATTTGGTCTACTTGAATGTTGCTGTATGTTGCGCCGCATGGAACAGGTTCGCAATCGCCGACAGATCATTGACCGCCGTGCCGTGGGCACCCGTATCGCCAGCCTCGCCGAGAAGCAGGAGGCGGATCTGCGCAATGCCGTCTTCGCCGAACTGCGCGAAGCGATGGAGGAAGGCCGCGCGGCGATCGAGCAGCGTTTCGTGAATGGGGAGGCCGGGGACCAGTCAGCGCGGGCGATGGCGTTTCTGGTCGATCAGATCATCCGGCTGCTCTACGACCACGCCCTGAACGACGTGTTTCACGCGGCCAATCCGACCGACGGCGAGCAGATGTCCGTCGTCGCGGTCGGCGGCTATGGCCGGGGCCAGATGGCGCCGCAGTCGGATGTGGATCTGCTGTTCCTGCTGCCCTACAAGCAGACCGCCTGGTCGGAGAGCATGATCGAATACATGCTCTACATGCTGTGGGACCTGAAGCTGAAGGTGGGCCACTCGACGCGCACCATCGACGACTGCATCCGCCTGTCGAAGCAGGACACGACCATCCGCACCGCACTGCTGGAAGCCCGTTTCATCTTCGGCGACCAGAACCTGTTCCTGGAACTGCAACGGCGGTTCCGCAAGGACGTGGTGCAGGGCAGCGGCACCGAATATGTGGAACTGAAACTGGCGGAGCGCGATGAGCGCCATCAGCGCTTCGGCGACTCGCGCTACGTCAACGAGCCCAATCTGAAGGAAGGCAAGGGCGGGATGCGCGACCTGCACACCCTGACCTGGATAGCCAAGTACGTCTACAAGGTGGCCGACGTCGGTGACCTGGTGGAACGGGGCATCATGACTGCCGCAGAGTACCGGCGCTTCGTCAAGGCGGAGCGCTTCCTCTGGTCGGTACGCTTTCACCTGCATCTGCTGACCAACCGGCCCGAAGAGCGCCTGACCTTCGATGTGCAGACCGAACTGGCAACCCGCCTGGGATATACGGACCGCGCCGGTGCGCAGGCCATCGAGCGCTTCATGAAGCATTACTATCTGGTGGCGCGGGACATCGGTGACCTGACGCGGGTCATCTGCTCCTCCATCGAGGCGGAGAACCAGAAGAAGCCGCTGTTCCGCCTGCCCCGCTTCGGCCTGCGCACGAAGCAGATCGACGGCTTCGTGGCGGAAGGCAGCTGGCTGAATGTCGAGGATGAGGAGATGTTCGCCGAGGACCCTGTGGCCATGCTGCGCATCTTCCAGGTGGCACAGGCGAACGATCTGGACATTCACCCCGATGCCCACCGGCTGCTGCGGCGTCACCACAAGAAGATCAATCGCGCGGTGCGCAATGATCCGGTAGCCAACCGCTGCTTCCTGGACATCATGACCTCCAGGAAGGACCCGGAGACCCACCTGCGGCGGATGAGCGAGGCCGGTATCCTGGGCCAGTTCATCACCGACTTCGGGCGGGTCGTGGCGCAGACCCAGCACGACATGTACCACCATTACACGGTTGACGAGCACACCCTGCGCGCGGTCGGGCTGGTCTGGAAGATCGAGCAGGGGGGGCTGGCGGAGGAGCATCCGCTGAGCCACGAGATCGTGCACCAGGTGCTGTCGCGCGAAGTGCTCTACATGGCGGTCTTCCTGCACGACATTGCCAAGGGCCGTGGCGGTGACCATTCGGTTCTGGGGGAGAAGGTGGCGCTGAAGCTGTGCAAGCGCCTCGGCTTCAGTGCGGGCGAGACGGAGATGGTGGCCTGGCTGGTGCGCGCGCATCTGCTGATGTCGGCAACCGCCTTCAAGCGTGACCTGTCCGACGCCAAGACCATCCAGGACTTCGTGGCCCTGGTGCAGAGCCCGGAACGGCTGCGCCTGCTGCTGATCCTGACCGTAGCCGACATTCGTGCCGTCGGTCCCGGAGTCTGGAACGGCTGGAAGGGCCAGCTGCTGCGCGATCTCTACTACCGGGCGGAGGAGGCCCTGTCAGGCGACATGCGCGCCAGGGGTCCGAAGCAGCGGGTCGCGGCGGCGAAAGAAGCCCTGGCCGAAGTCCTCAACACCTGGTCGGCGGAAGATCTGGAGGCGCATACGGAGCGTTTCTACGATGGCTACTGGCTCGGCATCGATACCGATACCCAGGCCTGGCACGCCGGGGTCATGCGCAAGGCGGACCAGAACCAGGAACAACTGGCCATCGCCACCCGCTCCGACCAGTTCAAGGCCATGACGGAGATACTGGTCTATGCGGCCGACCATCCGGGCCTGTTCAGTCGCATTGCCGGCGCCATGGCCGTGGCGCGGGTCAACATCGTCGATGCCCGCATCTCCACCACCCATGACGGCATGGCGGTGGATACCTTCATCGTGCAGGACATGGACGAGAACGCCCTGTCCGACCCGCAGCGGCTGGACAAGCTGCGCGAAGCCGTTGCCCGGACGCTGGCGGGCGAGGTCAGGCCGCGCGGCGTCATAGCCGAACGCAAGCCGGGCTATGCGGAACGCACCCGGGTCTTCAAGGTCGAGCCGGTCGTCCTGATCGACAACAATATCTCCAACACCTGGACGGTGATCGAGGTCAATGGCCGCGACCGCCCCGGCTTCATCCACGATGTTGCCTGGGCGCTGTTCAATCTGTCCCTGAACGTCGGTCGCGCCCGCATCGCCACCTACGGCGAGCGCGCCGTGGACGTTTTCTATGTCCGCGACATGTTCGGCCTGAAGATCGACGACCCCAACCGCCACGAACGCATCCGCCAGCGCCTGATCGAGGCGATCCAGCAGACGACAGCGGCACCGGCTGCGGCTACGCCTGCGAAATCGGCGGCCGCGAAGCCGGCAGCAACCAAGCAGACACCAAAGGCGCAGAAGGCGACAAAGCGCTAGGCAGGTTCCGTTGGCGGGCACGGAACCGCCAGCATCAGTTCGGCAATGTTCAGGACCCCGGGCACGCGCAGACCCCGCGTCGCGCAACGCGGTCCACAGACCAGGAGAAGGCGACCATGGCCCATTCGCTGCATGTTCCGGCAACGCCGGACACTGTTCATTGGGGCTATTTCGACCCGAAACTCCCTGCGGTTGCCTGGGTTCAGGCCGGGGAACAGGTTCTTGTCGAGACCGTCTCCGGCGGCGAGAGCGTGCTGCCACCTCCCCCGATGACGGTACGCGATGACCACCGGCGCATCCTGGACGAGGTCAAGCACAGGATGACGCCCGGCCACACGCTGACAGGTCCGGTCGGCATCAGGGATGCCGAATGCGGCGATGCGCTGTCGGTGAAGATCGAGAGCGTCGAGCTTATCTGCGACTGGGGCTGGAACGCGATCAGGCCCCTGTCTGGCACCCTGCCGGAAGACTTCGATGAATCGCGTCTGCTGCACATCCCGATCGATCAGGCGGCAAGGACCGCAAGCCTGCCCTGGGGCACGACGCTGCCCCTGTCTCCGTTCTTCGGTGTCATGGGCGTTGCGCCGCCCGATCACTGGGGCATCCAGTCATCGATCGTACCGCGCGCCTTCGGCGGAAACATCGACTGCAAACTGCTTGGCGCCGGGGCCACCCTGCATCTGCCTGTCTTTCAGGACGGCGCGCTGTTCTCCTGTGGCGACGGTCACGCGAACCAGGGCGACGGCGAGGTCTGCCTGACCGCCATCGAGACATGCATGAGTGGTGTGTTCTCGTTTCAGGTGGAGAAGGGCGCGGCCGAGAACATGCCGGGACCATGGATGCCGTGGGCGGAAACCGAGGACTCGTTCATCACTTTCGGTTTTGATCCCGATCTGGAGAACGCGGCGAAACAGGCGCTCCGGGCCATGATCCGGCTGATCTCAACGCGCGCCGGCCTGTCACGCGAGGATGCCTACACGCTCTGCTCGATCGCCGCGGACATGCACATCACCCAGCTCGTGAACCAGCACAAGGGCGCACACACCGTCCTGCGGAAATCGGCCCTCGGCTGAATTGCTGCGGACCTCTCTCGCGACCGCAAGCACTGGCGAGGCGACGATCCCGGACCCCGCGCGGATCCCTGCGGCATTGCTTCCGGATCATGTGCTGCGCCAGAATGCACGTGGTGCATGACCACAAGCGGGGGAGGACCCATCTGATGACCATGACAACCGAATTCGGAAACGGGAACATCCCGTGGCGGCCGTTCGCGGGCTTCGAGGGACTGTATTATCACCTGCTGTCGGTGGATGACCGCACGCAGGTCGTGGACATGCTGATGAAGTTCGATCCGCACGCGGAATGTGTGCCGCACCGGCATGTCGGACCGACAAAGACACTGGTGATCGAGGGGGAGCACCGGCTGTTCGAACCGGTGCTCGACCATGGCGCCCCGCATACCGCCCGCGTCTCAGCCGGTTTCGGAACCAACAATGGCGATGAGACGCATATCGAGGGCGGCGGCGAGAACGGTGCCACGATCCTGCTGCAGATGACCGCTGTGGACGGCGTCGTCTACGAGATCCTGGACGCCGACGGCAACATCGACCGCATCATCACCCTGGACGACTTCCGTCGCGGGCTGGCGAAGCAGCAGGCCCGCGCCGCAGCCTGAAACGGATCAATCCGTACTGTTCCGGTCTTGATTTATCACCGGCTTCCGGTAGATAGAGGACCAATGAAGTCCTGTTTCATGGCGCGGGGGCAGACCGGCTGATGATGCGATTGAGCAAACTGACGGACTACGCGGTGGTGATGATGGTCCACATGGGCCAGGTCAGCGAAGCCGCGACGGCAGATGTGCTGTTCACCGCCACCCGGCTGTCCGATGAGACCGGCGTGCCGCAGCCGACCGTGGCCAAGGTCCTGAAGTCCCTGGCCCGCGCCGGCCTGCTGCGTTCCGTTCGCGGGGCGCAGGGCGGCTACGTGGTCGAGCGGACGCCGGAGCAGATTTCCATCGCCGAGATCGTTCAGGCGCTGGACGGTCCCATCGCGCTGACCGCCTGTGTCGACGGGGCAGACGACAGCTGCAATGTGGAGAGCCTGTGCGGCATGCGCGGCAACTGGAACCGGGTCAACGAGGCGATCCGTTCCGCGCTGGGTCGCGTGACCCTGGCCGACATGGCCCTGACACCCATGGAATTTCCCGTACCTGACGCGCCCCGTCCGGCCTACGGGCACTCAACCAGCACCTCAAGGGGGGCCTGACGCATGGCTGCAACTGCCGAAACCATCCAGCAGGTCAAGGAACTGGGGGACCGCTACAAGTACGGTTTCTCCACCGACATCGAATCCGACATGGCACCGAAGGGGCTAAGCGAGGACATCGTCCGCTTCATCTCCGCCAAGAAGGAGGAGCCGGAATGGCTGCTGGAATGGCGGCTGAAGGCATACCGCCACTGGCTGACGATGCCGGAGCCGGAATGGGCCTTCGTCGACTTTCCCCAGATCGACTATCAGGACGCCTACTACTATGCGGCGCCGAAGACCGGCGACAAGCCGAAGAGCCTGGACGAGGTCGATCCGAAGCTGCTGGAGACCTATGCCAAGCTGGGTATCCCGCTGCGCGAGCAGGAAGTGCTGGCCGGGGTCGAGGGCGCACCGAAGGTCGCCGTCGATGCCGTGTTCGACAGTGTCTCCGTCGGCACCACCTACAAGAAGCAGCTTGAAGCCAAGGGCATCATCTTCTGCGCCATCTCGGAAGCCATCCAGACACACCCGGAACTGGTAAGGAAGTATCTCGGCTCCGTCGTGCCGGCGGCCGACAACAAGCATTCCTGCCTGAACTCCGCCGTCTTCACCGATGGCAGCTTCGTCTACATTCCGAAGGGCGTGCGCTGCCCCATGGAACTGTCGACCTATTTCCGCATCAATCAGGAGAATACGGGGCAGTTCGAACGGACGCTGATCATCGCCGATGAAGGCTCCTACGTCAGCTATCTGGAGGGCTGCACCGCGCCGATGCGCGACGAGAACCAGCTCCATGCGGCGGTGGTCGAACTGATCGCGCTGGATGATGCGGAGATCAAGTACTCCACGGTGCAGAACTGGTATCCGGGCGACGAGAACGGCAAGGGCGGCATCTACAACTTCGTCACCAAGCGCGGTGCCTGCCGGGGCCGGAACTCGAAGATTTCCTGGACCCAGGTGGAGACGGGATCGTCGATCACCTGGAAGTACCCGAGCTGCATCCTGCAGGGCGACAATTCGGTGGGCGAGTTCTACTCGGTCGCCATCACCAACAACCGCCAGCAGGCCGACACCGGCACCAAGATGATCCACATCGGCAAGAACACCCGGTCGACGATCATCTCCAAGGGCATCTCCGCCGGTCGCGCCAACCAGACCTACCGTGGTCTGGTGCGCATCCAGCCGGGGGCGGAGGGCGCGCGCAACTATACCCAGTGCGACTCCCTGCTGATCGGCGACCAGTGCGGGGCGCACACCGTGCCCTACATCGAGGCGAAGAACTCCAGCGCCCGTGTGGAGCATGAGGCCACGACCTCGAAGATCTCCGACGAGCAGCTGTTCTATTGCCGCCAGCGCGGGCTGTCCGACGAGGAGGCGGTGGCGCTGATCGTCAACGGGTTCTGCCGCGAGGTGATGCGGGAACTGCCGATGGAATTCGCGGTGGAGGCAACCAAGCTGGTGGGCATCAGCCTGGAAGGCAGTGTCGGCTGAGGCAACGGCCGACACCGAACCGCGCAACGCAACAGACAGACAAGCCGAAGGCGACAACATGCTGAAGATCGAGAACCTGCACGTCGAAGTGGATGGCAAGGAAATCATCCGGGGCCTGGACCTGGAAGTCCCGAAGGGCGAGGTGCATGCCATCATGGGCCCGAACGGGGCCGGCAAGTCCACCCTGTCCTATACGCTGGCGGGGCGCGACGGCTACACGGTGACCGACGGCAGGGTCACGTTCCAGGGCCGCGACCTGCTGGACCGGGAACCGGAGCAGCGGGCCGCCGACGGGCTGTTCCTGGGCTTCCAGTATCCGGTGGAAATTCCAGGTGTCGCGACGCTGACGTTCCTGAAAACCGCCGTGAACGCGGTGCGTCGCCAGCGCGGCGAGGAAGAATATGACGCCATGCAGTTCATGAAGCTGGTGCGCGGCAAGGCGAAGGACCTGAACATCTCCGACGAGATGCTGAAACGTCCCGTCAATGTCGGCTTCTCCGGTGGCGAGAAGAAGCGCAACGAGATCCTGCAGATGGCGGTGCTCGACCCGGCGTTCTGCCTGCTGGACGAAACCGACTCCGGTCTCGACATCGATGCGCTGAAGGTCGTGGCCGATGGCGTCAACGCCCTGCGCGGGCCGGAACGCGGCATGCTGATCATCACCCATTACCAGCGGCTGCTGGATCACATCGTTCCCGACCGGGTGCATATCCTGGCGGAGGGCCGGATCGTCGAGAGCGGTGACAAGAGCCTGGCGCTGGAACTGGAAAAGAAGGGCTATGCGTCCTTCGGCTCGGACCGGGCGGCCTGAGGCAGTCATGGACAGCACAGCCGAAATCCTTCTGGAACGCTTCAGCGGCGATGCCGATACCGACCGGACCGCAGCGCGCGACCGGTTCCGGGACGCGGGCCTTCCGACGCCGAAGCAGGAAGCCTGGAAGTTCACCAACCTGCGCCCGCTGGCCCAGTTCCTGGATGCGCGGACGGAGCCTGCGAACGACAGCCGTCCCGCCATTCCGGACACGCTTGTGGATGGGGCCTACCGGGTGCTCATCATTGACGGTCGTATCGACGGTGACCTTTCGGATGCCGGGATCGACGGCCTGAGCCTCGCGCAGGGCAGCGGTCTGCAGGCCGACACGGACAGCGGTCGTGCCCTGCGCGACCTCAGCATTGCGATGGCGGACGACGGGCTGCGCATCACGCTGGATGCCAACGCGACGCCGCCCCGGGCGCTGGAGCTTGTCTTCATCGGCACCGGCAGCCGTTCGGGCGGTCATCATTTCACGCTGGAGATCGCGCTCGGCAGCAACAGCGCGCTGACCGTGGTGGAACATCATCTGGGCAGCAACGCCTATGCCGCGACCCTGGCCACCGATGTACGGCTGGCGGACGGCGCGCGCCTGCGTCACGTGAAGCTGCAGGACGAAAGCACCGAGGCCTTTCACCTGTCGGACTGCGCGGTGGAGATCGGGCGCGACGCGAGCCATGAACGTTTCGTGCTGTCCGTCGGCTCCAGGCTGGCACGGGATGAGGTGCATGTCGCGCTGAACGGTCAGGGCAGTTCCGTGCGCCTGCTCGGGGCCTATGCAGGCCGTGGGCAGCAGCACCTGGACCACACCACCCACATCGACCACGCGGTGCCCAACACCAGCAGCCACGAAGTCTACAAGGGCGTGCTGGATGACCGGTCCCGTGGCGTCTTTCAGGGCGGCATCCGGGTGATGAAGGACGCGCAGAAGACTGCAGGGCATCAGTTGAACAAGGCCCTGCTGCTGTCGCGCCAGGCGGAGATCGATTCCAAGCCGGCGCTGGAGATCTATGCCGACGATGTGGTCTGCAGCCACGGCGCGACCGCAGGCGAGATCGACGAGGACGCGCTGTTCTATCTGCGCGCCCGCGGCATCGACGCGCAGGCCGCGAAGAGCCTGCTGGTGCAGGCCTTCCTGGACGAGGCCTTCGACGGTATCGCCGACGAAGGACTGCGCGAGCGCCTGAAGGACCGGGTGCACGGCGCCCTGCAGCTGGAGGGTGCGGCCCATGGCTGATACCGTTTCGGACCACACGAACAGTACCGTTCTGGATGTGGACGCGGTGCGCCGTGACTTTCCGATCCTTTCGGAGACCGTCTATGGCAAGCCGCTGGTGTTCCTGGATTCAGGGGCCAGCGCGCAGAAGCCGCGTCAGGTCATCGACGCCATGCGCCACTGCATGGAACACCAGTATTCCAACGTCCATCGTGGGGCGCACTACCTGTCCGCCGCGACCACGGATGCGTTCGAGCAGGCGCGGGATCGCGTCGCGCGGTTCCTGAATGCGGCCAGCCCGGACGAGATCATCTTCACGTCCAATGTGACCGCCGCCATCAACCTGGTGGCCCATGCCTATGGCCGCGCCTTCCTGAAGGCGGGGGACGAGGTCATCGTTTCCGAGATGGAGCATCACGCCAACATCGTGCCCTGGCAGCTGCTGGCGGAGGCGACGGGTGTCGTGCTGCGCGTGGCACCGGTGGAGGACGACGGCAGCTTCCGGATCGAGCGGTTCGCGGAACTGCTGAACGACCGCACCAGGCTGGTCTCCATCACCCATTGCTCCAACGTGCTGGGCACCAACGTCCCGGCGAAGGAAGTGGCGCGGCTGGCCCACGACGCGGGTGCGAAGGTGCTGTTCGACGGCGCACAGGCGGTCGTGCACGGCCCTGTGGACGTCCAGTACATAGACGCCGATTTCTATGGTTTCACCGCCCACAAGCTCTATGGGCCGAGCGGCCTTGGCGTGCTCTACGGCAAGCTGGATATCCTGAACAGCATGCCGCCGTTCCTGGGAGGCGGCGACATGATCGACAAGGTCTCCTTCAAGGGATCGACCTTCAAGGAAGCCCCGCACCGGTTCGAGGCCGGAACCCCTGCGATCGTGGAGGCCATCGGCCTGCATGCGGCGATCAACTATGTCGCGGACATCGGCTTCGACGCCATCCGCGCGCATGAGGCGGGCCTGCGCGACTATGCGCATGAACGGCTGTCCGCCATCGACGGAATGCGCCTGATCGGCACCGCGCCGGACAAGGCCGCCATCATCTCCTTCCTGGTCGACGGGCTGCACCCCTATGACGTGGCCGCCGTGCTGGACCGTCAGGGCGTTGCCTGCCGCGTCGGCCACCATTGCGCGGAGCCGCTGATGGACCGGCTGGGGATCATCGGCACCGTCCGCGCGACACTGGCGATGTACAACACGAAGGCCGAGATCGATGTGCTTGGGGAAGCCATCGAGAAGGCCAAGAAGATGCTGGCCTGAAGGGGGCACCATGGCACGAGAGGAATATGAGGATTTCGCGGAGACCCTGGAGGCGCTGGACGACGACATGCGCTTCGAGTTCCTGCTCGATCTGGCGAAGAAACAGGATGCGACAGACTTCCCGGAGGAATGGAAGACCGACGCGAACCTGATGCACGGCTGCATGTCGAAGGTGTGGCTGGTGCACGAGGAAAAGGACGGCCTGCACTGGTTCAAGGGCGCCTCCGAGGCGGCAATCGTGAAGGGGCTGGTGCACATGATGGTGCGGTCCTTCAGCGGCCTGACGTCGGAGGAGGTTCGGGAAATCAGCCTGGATGACGTGCGGCGGCTGAACCTGGGCGCCCTCACCTTCCAGCGCCAGGTCGGCATGATGGCAATGCTGAAACAGATCCAGAAACTGGCCGGCCAGCCGGTGGCCCGCGAAAGCGCCGGTGCCTGATGCGCACAAACCTGCTCTCCACACAGGGGAATTGAAATGACCATGACACCTGACCACAGTCCCGGCTTGCTGGACTTCATGGAAGTCCCGGACGTCGTCGCCTATGCGGGCGAGAAGCGGGAGGGCCTGAGCGAACTCGGCTCCGAACCGCTGATCGCGGCGATGAAAACCGTCTATGACCCGGAGATCCCGGTGGACATCTACGAACTCGGCCTTATCTACAGGCTGGAAGCGAAACCGGACGGCGATGTCGAGGTCGACATGACATTGACCGCCCCGGCCTGCCCCGTGGCGGGTGAACTGCCGCAATGGGTGGCGGACGCGGTGGCCACTGTCGAAGGCACCGGCCTCGTCACCGTGCAGTTGGTGTTCGAGCCGCCGTGGACGCCGGAGCGCATGTCGGACGAGGCCCGTCTCGCCCTCGACATGTTTTGAGTGACGCGGAATTCAGACCAACCTGTTCAGGAGTGAAATGATGTTCCAGACCGAGGGTGGCAAACCGATCCTTACCGTCACGCCGCGCGCCGCCGAGCAGGTGCAGCGGCTGATGCAGCGGGCGGAGGCCAAGGGCGACACGGCGCTCGGCGTGCGCGTCGGCGTCAAGACCGGCGGCTGTTCCGGCATGACCTACAATGTCGAGTATGCCACCGAGCAGAAGAAGTTCGAGGAAGTGGTGGAGGCCGAGGGCGCGCGCGTCTTCGTCGACCCGATGGCCACCATGTTCCTGCTGGGCGCGGAGATGGACTACGAGGAAACCCAGTTCCGCTCCGGCTTCACCTTCTCCAACCCGAACGAGGCGGAACGCTGCGGTTGCGGCGAGAGCTTCTCCGTCCAGCCGGCTGTGGGTGAGGCGGCGAAGCGGACGTCCTGACGGGTCTCTGCGTCAGCGACGACCGGCGCGCAACCTGAAGGCTGCCCCCGCGGCCAGGCTCTCGATGCGCCCCGGCAGTTCGTCGGGGAAGGCCGCGATCAGGATCTCGATCAGGGCGGCCAGGTCGCTGTCGTCGGCCTGGATACCGACCCGCGCCAGATAGGCGAAGAGGTTGGACAGTGAATCCTCGATCTGCCGCAGGCGGTCGAAGGTACCGGTGCCGGCCCGGGTCATGGAGGCATGCAGCATCAGCACCTCGACATGCTCCGCATGCAGTTCACTCTCCACGATCACCCGCCGCAGATCGTCGGACAGCGGCCGCGGTGCCGGGGCGGTATCGCCCTTCAGATAGAGTTTCAGACCGTGCAGCGCATTGATGGCATTGCCGCGCCAGTCCGCCACGGCCCGCAACGCCTGATCCAGTTCGCCGTCACGGAAGGTGCCGCGCCCGCTGGAGGCGACCCAGCAGCAGAACAGCATGACATTGACGTCCAGCCCGTGCCGGTCCTGCAGGGCCAGACAGGCCTGCTTCGCAGCGCCGCGCGCATAGACACGCGTGGCGTAGTCCCACAGGTCATTGGGGGGGAAGACTCCGGACGAGAATACCGCCATGAAACGATCCAGTGTTCAGCGTTCAATCGTGGTCCGGCGATGCCGCCGACCGTGATCCCGATGCGCGGTCATGTTACTCTTGGGGGATCAGCTGCATGCGCGCGGCGCGACTATGGCATGGCTGACGGGCACGGCAAAGGAGAGACCGGTGACATGACTGTAGCGGAGGGCGAGACACGGACCTACATCGAGAAGCGCCTGGCGGAACAGCGGATTGCGCACCAGGATCTCGACGCGGCAATCGCGGCCCTGGTGGAAAAGGGCGCCTTCGATGATCTGCAGATGCAGCGCCTGAAACGACAGAAACTGAAGGTGAAGGACGAGATCCTGCGGCTCGAAGGCATGCTGATGCCCGACATCATTGCCTGAATGCTGCGCAACACGGGCTTCACGACCGTCGCGGGCTTGACCTGAGACGGTCTGACGCCTTTATTCACGCGCGAAACGCACCAGATCGTACTGTAACGGACCAGAGTGCCCACCCGGGGACCGACAGCGGCAGGGCACAGAACGGAATTCACCGGCCATCACGCCAGCACGGCGGCGTGGCCAGAAGCAACCAACAGACGGAGAAAACCGACATGGCATTCGAACTTCCCCCCCTGCCCTACGCCGACAACGCGCTGGAGCCGCACTACTCCGCCAACACCTTCAGCTTTCACCACAAGAAGCATCACAATGCCTATGTGACGAAGGCAAACGAGCTGGTGGCCGGCACCGATCTGGACAAGGCCAGCGTCGAGGAAGCGATCGCGGAGGCCCACAAGGCGGGCAACCAGGGTCTGTTCAACCAGGTCGCCCAGATCTGGAACCACACCTTCTTCTGGAATTCCATGGCCCCGAACGGCGGCGGCGCGGCAACCGGTGACATCGCCGATGCCATCAAGGCCGACTTCGGCTCCACCGAGGAACTGGTCGCGGCCTTCAAGGCATCCGCAGTCGGCAACTTCGGTTCCGGCTGGACCTGGCTGGTGCAGGACGGCGGCAAGCTGAAGGTCGTCAATACCTCCAATGCCGGCACCCCGCTGACCGACGGGCAGAAGCCGATCCTGACCGTCGACGTCTGGGAGCATGCCTACTACCTGGATTACCAGAACCGCCGCCCCGACTTCGTGCAGGCGTTCTGGGACAACCTGGTGAACTGGGACTTCGCGAACGCGAACCTGAAGGGCTGACGTTCAGCTTCAGTTCTGTTGAAGGGGCCGCCGGGCAGCACTGTCCGGCGGCCTTTTTCGTTTCAATTCCGGCCTATTGCGTATTGCGGCAATTTGGCACGCGGGGTATGTCTCGGTGGAGAATACGGACGGCGAAATTGCTGCGAGGGCCGGACGATCCGGCGCCAGATGACAGGGAGAATTCGTGTGGGTGAACATCCGTGGCTGAAATCCTATTCCGCTGGCGTGGACTGGCATGCCCCGATCGACACCTTTCCCGTCTACCAGATCCTCGATGATGCGGTCTCGCGCTGGCCCGACCAGCCCGCCACGGACTTCATGGGCAAGGTGCTGACCTACCGCGAACTCAGCGACCTGGTCTCCCGCGCCGCGAAGGGCTTTCAGGCACTGGGCGTCGGACCCGGCGTCCATGTCGGCCTGTTCCTGCCGAACACCCCCCACTACGTCATCTGCTTCTACGCCATCCTGAAGGCCGGCGGGACAGTGGTGAACTATTCGCCGCTGGATGCCGCCAAGGTGCTGGAACACAAGATCGAGGACAGCCAGACCGACATCATGGTCACGCTGGACCTGACCGCGCTGTATCCGCAGATGGCGGAGATGCTGGGCAAGACCCGGCTGAAGAAGATCGTCGTCGGCGGCCTGCCCGACGTGCTGCCGTTCCCGAAGAACCTGCTGTTCCCGCTGGTGAAGTCGAAGGAGATCGCGAAGGTCCCGAACGACATGCACCATGTCCGGTTCAAGAAGCTGATCGCCAATGACGGCAAGTACAATCCGGTCGCGATCGGCGATCCGGCGGAGACCCTGGCCGTGCTGCAGTACACCGGCGGCACCACCGGCCTGCCGAAGGGCGCGATGCTGACCCATGGCAACCTGACCGCCGCGACCAGCATGTATGTCGTCTCCAACACCGGTGACGAGCCGACCCTGGTAGAGGGCAAGGAGAAGATCCTGGCCGTCCTGCCGCTGTTCCACATCTATGCGCTGCAGATCAACATGCTGCTGGCGATGCGGTTCGGGGCGGAGATCGTGCTGCATCCGCGCTTCGAGCTGGAGGCAGTGATCAAGGACCTGGGATCGAAGAAGCCGACCATGTTCCCCGGCGTGCCGACCATGTTCACGGCCATCATCAACTATCCCGGCATTCAGGACATGGATCTGTCGTCGCTGAAATTCTGTGCTTCGGGCGGCGCACCGCTGCCGGTCGAGGTGGCGGAGAAGTTCGAGAAGCTGACCGGCTGCAAGCTGGCCGAAGGCTGGGGCATGACGGAAACCAGCCCCGCCGGGGTCTCCACGCCGGTGCACGGGGTCGCGAAGCCCGGGTCCTGCGGCATCCCGATGCCGGGCATCGAGATCAAGTTCATCGACGTCGATGATCCGTCGAAGACCATGCCGATGGGAGAGCGTGGCGAGATCTGCATCCGTGGCGCGAATGTCATGAAGGGTTACTGGAACAAGCCCGAGGCGACGGCGGAGAGCTTCACCGAGGACGGGTACTTCCGCACCGGTGACGTCGGCTACATGGACGATGACGGCTACATGTACATCGTGGACCGCACCAAGGACATGATCCTGTGTGGCGGCTTCAACGTCTATCCGCGCAATATCGAGGAAGCGATCTACCTGCATCCGTCCGTCGAGGAGGTCTCCGTCATCGGCATCCACGACGATTATCGCGGCCAGGCGCCGAAGGCCTTCATCAAGCTGAAGGCAGGGGCTGACAGCTTCACCTTCGACGAACTGAAGGCCTTCCTGAAGGACAAGATCGGCAAGCACGAGATGATCTCCGAGATGGATATCCGCGCCGAGCTACCCAAGACCCTTGTGGGCAAGCTGTCCAAGAAGGAACTCTACGAAGAGGAAGAGAAGCGCCGCGCCAAGGCCGCCTGACACGGGCAGTCGGCTGCCATCCGGCGACCGTTGTCCGCCCGCCCGGGTAGGTCGTGGCGAGTCGCAAGGGACAAATAATACGCATGCGTATTGTCTCGTTGCCCTGTTCGCGCCAGATTGGGCGCCATGAGACATCCACGCGCCTTGCAGACAAGACTGATCCGCGAATCCATTGACCGCCTGAAAGCCCAGGATCCGCCACTCGCAGCCGGATCGGTGGAGGCGTCGGCCCGCCGCTACAGCGATACCGACTGGCTGTCGCGGGAAACCGGCACGATCTTCCGCAACGAGCCCCAGTACCTTGGTCTTGCAGGCGAAATTCCGGACGCCGGCGACTACATGACCCGCGAACTGCCCGGCGTCTCCCTGCTTGCCGTTCGCGGGAAGGACCAGCAGATACGCGCCTTTCGCAACCGCTGCCGCCACCGGGGCACCCGCGTTGCGGAGGGGGAAGGCAAGGCCCGCAGGTTCACCTGCCCCTACCACGCGTGGACCTATGGACTTGACGGCATTCTCGCCAGTGTTCCGGAAGCCTGCCACTTCGATACGGTCGAACCCGGCGTCGATGGCCTTTGTCCGGTCCCCATTCTGGAGTGGGCCGGAATGCTGTTCTTCCTGCCGCCAGGCACGGACGAGGCCACGGCACGCGCGAGGCTGCACCCCATCGTCAGCGAACTGGAGGGGTTCGACTTCCATGCCTACAGGTCACGCCGCACGTTCAGCACCGGAAAGCCGACGAACTGGAAACTCGGCGTCGATACGTTTCTGGAGGCCTATCACGTCCCCGTCCTGCACGCCCGGACGATCGGCAGGACACTGGTGGGTGGCTTTGCGCTCTACGAACCGTTGCAGCCCCACGCGCGTCTCGTCGCGCCGCGCCGCCCGATCCTTGATCTGACGGAAGAGCAGATCACCTCCGATCCCCTGCACCGCCATGCCATCATCGTCTACCGGATCTTCCCGAACACCGTCATCGTCTCGATGGAAACCCACGCGGAGATCCACCGCTTCAATCCGGTTCAGGGACAGCCGAACCGCATGACGTGGGATCTGACCGTCGCGGCCTCTCCCCTGGGGCAGTCGCTCGACATCGACTGGGACAGGATCCTCGATCTCGCCGCGGGTGTGGTGGAGCGCGAAGACCTGGTCATGATGGCGCAGATCCAGGCAAATCTGGACAGTGAGGGCCCGGAGTCCACCGTCACGTTCGGCCGCAACGAGCCTGCGCTGCAGGACTTCCACGCCGAGATCGACCAGGCAATGGGAGAACCGGAGCCGCTCAGGCGGCCGGAAGAAGGGCTTCCGGCCGCCCTGGCTGCGCGGTGACAGGTTTCAGACGGGGCGCCGCCTGATCAGATGCAGATGCAGGCCAGCGGCGGGAAGCCGTTGAAGCCGTTGGCGGCGTAGGTCGTCGTATAGGCACCTGTGGATTCGATCAGCAGGGTCTCGCCGATCTGCAGCGACACCGGCAGCATGATCGGCGTCTTCTCGTACATCACGTCGACCGAATCGCAGGTCGGGCCGGCCAGGATCATCGGCTCGAAGGCATCATCGTCATGATCGGTGCGGATGGGATAGCGAATGGCCTCGTCCATCGTCTCCGCCAGTCCGCCGAACTTGCCGATGTCGAGATAGACCCAGCGCATCGGATCATCGTCGGACTTGCGCGAGATCAGGACGATCTCGGAGCGGATGATACCGGCATCGCCGACCATGCCCCGCCCCGGCTCGATCACCGTCTGCGGCAGGCGATTGCCGAAGTGGCGGCGCAGTGCGTTGTGGATCGACTGGCCGTAGCGCCCGACCTCCGGCACGTCGCGCAGATAGCGCGTCGGGAAACCGCCGCCCATGTTGACCATGCGCAGATAGATGCCCTGATCCGCCAGGTTGCGGAACAGCGTCGCGCAGGTGGCCAGCGCGCGGTCCCACATCTCCGAATTCGTCTGCTGAGATCCGACATGGAACTGCAGGCCGAACGGCACCAGTCCCAGACCCGGCGCACGGGCCAGCAGGCGCTCCGCCATCTCCGGCACACAGCCGAACTTGCGCGACAGCGGCCATTCGGCGCCTTCGCCATCGCACAGCAGGCGGCAGACCACACGGCTGCCCGGCGCGACCCGCGCCAGCTTCTCCAGCTCCGCCTCGCTGTCGAAGGCATACTGGCGCACACCCAGCTGCCAGGCGCGGCCGATGTCACGCTCCCGTTTGATGGTGTTGGAAAAGGCGATGCGGTCGGCGGTCGCGCCCGCAGCCAGCGCCATCTCGATCTCCGGCACCGAGGCCGCATCGAAGCTGCTGCCCAGGTCCGCCAGCAGGGACAGGACCTCCGGCGCCGGATTGGCCTTGATGGCGTAGTAGATCGTCGTGTCCGGGAAGGCACGGGCAAAGCCCGCGTAATTCTCCCGCACCCGGTCCAGATCCACCACCAGGGTGGCACGGTCATGGGGGGTCGCGGACAGGTACTGGCGAATGCGGTCGGTCATGGGACGACGGCCTTTTCGAAAAAAGCAGGGTCGGGAAAACAAGGGAAACAGTGTCGGCAATGGTCGGTCTGGCGACCGGGTCTCAGTCAGGTTCGACGAGCTTTTCGACATATCCCGGTAACGCGAACGCGCCCCGATGGACTGCCGGCGTGTAATAGCCCGGCGCGAAGTCCAGTTCCGCCAGTCGTTCGGCCAGCGTCGGTTCACTGACATGCAGCAGGGCTGCATCATCCGTCCCGAATCCGAGTGCCATCGGTCCGCCGGTATAGGTCGGAACCGTGACGAGATAGCAGGTGGCCACCTGGAACAGCGACCGGAACGCCCGCATGGTGCCACGCAGTTCGTCCGGTTGCAGGAACGGCACCCCGTTCTGCGTCACGACGACACCGCCCGGGTTCAGCAGGCGCTGCACATGGCCATAGAAGCTGTCGGTGAACAGCACCTCGCCCGGTCCGATGGGGTCGGTCGAATCGACGATGACCACATCGAAGCGGTCCTGCGTGTCCCGCACGAAGGCGGCACCGTCGGCGATCACCAGGTTCAGGCGCGGGTCATCGAAGGCACCGTTGGAGACGCTGGGCAGCCACTCCCGCGAGAACGACACCACTCCGGCGTCGATCTCCACCATCGTGGCCTGTTCCACGGTCGGGTGCCGCAGCACCTCCCGCAAGATGCCACCGTCACCACCACCGATGATCAGCACGCGGCGGGCGTTGCCATGCGCCAGCATCGGCACATGGGTCAGCATCTCGTGGTAGACGAACTCGTCGCGCTCCGTCACCTGGGTGACGCCGTCCAGGGACAGCATCCGCCCGAAGATCGGATTGTCGACCAGCACCAGCCGCTGCTGCCCGGTCTCGGTATCGAACAGGACACGGTCCGCCCGGTAGCTGGAACGGAAGGCTCCGTGCAGCTGCTCGGTGATCCAGTTGTCCCAGTCGCGGAGTGTCATCCCACCAGGCCCTTGCCACGACGGACTTCGTCCACCAGCACTTCGCCGGCCCGGAAGGCGCGACGCAGGACCGGCACGGCGTTCTGCGGCTGTGCGTCACCGCACATGAAGACGTCCAGCGCCGCATAGCCGTACTCCGGCCAGGAATGGATCGAGATGTGGGACTCGGCCAGGATCGCGACACCGGACACGCCGCCATTGGGCGTGAAGTGATGCAGGTCGATCGACAGCAGGGAGGCACCGGCAGCGGTGACACACTCGCGCAGGGTCTTCTCGATGTGGTCGATGTCGTCCAGCCGGGACGCATCCTTGACGTCGATCAGCAGATGGGTGCCAGCGAAGTTCTCGCCGTCCTTGCTGATGAAGAAATCCTTCCGGCCCTCATCGGCCAGGGTGTCGACGTCGGTGATCTCGGCCGGAGCGAAGGTGGTGTTGGTGAAGTCCATTGTTTCATCCCCATGAACGCAGATGAGTACTGCCCATACGCCCGAGGGGTTCGGCGGGCGACGGGTGCGGTATTCCAGATATGGAAAATTGGGTGTGGCGGCGCATCCCGGGAAACGGGCGCTGCGGCGTCACGCATCGATCACGATGTCAGGTCTGTCTGCAGAACGGCACGGCACTTCTCCAATAGCCCCAGCCACAATGGCCAGATAAGACAAACTAAGCTCTCAGAGACGCTCACGCCGTGACGGGAACCGGGGGACTGCCGACGGGTCGAACAGCGGTCCGTCCAATGTCCGTGCGATTGCGTTCGAGGGGGCATCTAGCGTCTCTGAAGCCCCCTGTCAATGGCCATTCTTTCGCGAATGCGAACTGCCCTGTCGTGCACAGGGTGGCCGTGCCGGTCCCGCTCGCTATGATCGCCGCGAACCGGACAGGAGTTGATGGATATGGGAAGTCTGACCCGCCGCCATTTCGAGCGGCAGGCAGAGGTGTGCGGGGGCATGAACTCACCCTTCACGGCGCGGCTGCTGCACCTTGCCGGTGCGCGTATGAAGCCGGAAACGACATTCACGACACGGGTTCTCGACTGGCCGGACGACAGGATGCGCGATGACGCCCTTTCGCTGCGGTTCGCAGGTGCGCTGCACGCCTGCGTGCTTGCCGGGCGGTCCGAGGCGCTGGCAGGCTGTTATCCGCCCAATGCCGCACCGGTCGACGATGATGCCTTCTGGGACATCATTCGCCAGACGATGGTGGCGGATGACGAGTTCCTGAGCGCCTTTCTGGATCATCCGCCGCAGACCAACGAGACCGGCCGGGCCGCCGTGCTGCTGCTCGGGTTCCAGCGTGCCGCCCGGGACACGGGATACCCGCTGTCGATGCTGGAGCTCGGCGCCAGTGCCGGACTGAACCAGAACTGGGACCGCTTCGCCTATGACCTCGGCGGTACCCTTTGGGGCGACATGGATTCCGGCGTCCGCCTGGCCCCCGAATGGCGTGGACGCGCACCGGAACCGCTGGATCCGATCGAGGTTGCCGAGAGACGCGGCTGCGACCTCAATCCGTTGCAGCTCGACGATCCTGCACAACGGCTTCGCCTGCGCAGCTATGTCTGGCCTGACCAGCTGGAGCGTCTGGAACGACTGGACGCGGCCATCGGGATCGCACTGCAGCAGGAAACCCGGCTCGCCCGCGCCAATGCGGCGGACTGGGCGGAGGCCTGCCTGGCCATGCCATCAATGGGCAGGACAACCGTGATCTATCACTCGATCTTCTGGCAATACATGCCTGCGGAAATCCAGCGCTCCCTGCGTTCCACGATCGAGGTCGCGGGCGCGATGGCCACGGAGGAATCGCCTCTGGCCTGGGTCCGCATGGAACCGTTCGAGGACGATCCGAAATGCGCCGCGCTCTACTACACCCTCTGGCCTGATCCGGAGCGGCAGGTGCTGGCACTGTGCGACTATCACGGGCGCTGGATCGAACCCTGCTGACCGGCAGCCCCTTTTCGTGGTCGCGGTCTCCGCCAATCCCCGTCGATGATGCATCCCTGCCCTGTCGCCAGACGGGCACTGCCGGTCTTGCAGTGTCCTGTCAGGTCGGGTTAACTCAACGGCGAGCGACGGGGAGGGTCGCCTGAACGCTGCCACGGACCACTGGTCCCGGCGCGGCAGTCCCGAATCCTTCCGTCGAATCTTCTGTTTGTGATCCTGATGCGCGGTGCGTTTCCGCATGCAGTACAGGGTCAGGGCAACAATAGGGCGAGGGAAGAGGCGAATGGCAGGAATTACCGGTTTTGGTGGCTACGTGCCGCGGCTGCGGCTGCAGCGCAAGTCTGTGGTCGAGGCCAATGGTTGGTTCAATCCCGGACTGGCCGGTCTCGCCAAGGGCGAACGGTCCATGTGCAACTGGGACGAGGACAGTCTGACCATGGCCGTCGAGGCCGGGCGCGACTGCATCGGCGAGAAGGGTCCGGCGGACCTGCGGGCGATCTATCTCGCCTCCACCACCCTGCCCTTTGCCGACCGCCAGAACGCCACAGTGGCCGCAACGGCGCTGGATCTGGGCGAGGACCTGAAGACCGTTGACCTGACCTCGTCACAGCGGGCCGGCACCTCCGGCCTGATCGATGTGCTGGAGGGGATGGGCGAGCGCGACGGGCAGGTTCTCTTTCTCGCCGCCGACCACCGCCAGACCGCGGCCTCCGGCGCGCAGGAACTGCAGATGGGTGACGGCGCCGCCGCCATGCTGCTCGGCCAGAACAACGTGATCGCGGAGTATCTCGGCAGCCATCAGGTCTCCGTGGACTTCGTTGACCATTATCGCGGCCAGAACCGCGACTTCGACTACAACTGGGAAGAGCGCTGGATCCGCGACGAGGGCTATTTCAAGATCGTGCCGCGCGGCATCGATGCCCTGTTCGCCAAGGTCGACGTCGCCCCGTCCGACGTTGACGTGATGATCATGCCCGCGCTGATCCGCGGCGTGCCGCAGAAGATCGCCAAGGGCGCCGGCATTCCCGACACCGCCGTGCAGGACAACCTGCATGCGGTGATGGGTGAGGCCGGTACGGCCCACGCGCTGATCATGCTGTCGAAGGCACTGCAGAACGCCAAGCCGGGCCAGGTCATCCTGGTCATCGGCTGGGGTCAGGGCTGTGACCTGATGCTGTTCCGGACCACGGATGCCGTCACCAGCTTCAAGCCCGCACTGGGCGGTGTCGAATCGTCTCTGGCCCGCGGCAAGGCGGAAACCAACTACAACCGCTATCTCGCCTTCAACGACCTGATCGACCGCGACAAGGGCATTCGGGCGGAGACGGACGCGCAGACGGCACTGTCGACGCTCTACCGGAAGCGGGAGATGGTTCTGGGCTTCAAGGGCGGCAAGTGCACCAAGTGCGGCACCGTGCAGTACCCGAAGGCGCATATCTGCGTGAACCCGAACTGCGGTGCCTGGCACAGCCAGGAAGACTACCGCTTCTCCGACGTGCCCTGCACCGTGCAGAGCTGGACTGCGGATGGCCTGACCTACTCCCCGGACCCGCCCACCCATTTCGGCATGGTGACGTTCGAGGGTGGCGGACGGCTGATGGCCGACCTGACCGACGTGGACAAGGGCGGTGTCGAGGTCGGCATGCCCCTGCGCATGGTCTTCCGCATCAAGGTCGAGGACGAGCGCCGCGGCTTCAAGAAGTACTTCTGGAAGGCAGCACCGGACCATCGCAAGACGGCCTGACCTTTCCGGGACTGTATCGAGACGACAAGCGGCTCCGATCATTCGGGGCCGCTTTTCTTTTGGGACATCCGTGACAACGGGGTATCGCAGATCGGCCATGCCGACGAAGCTGTTTGACTAAATCGTTCGCAAGCGTACTTTTCCACTACGTGTTCACGCAAACATCCGGGGAGTGTCTGATCATGCCAGCAGGAATCAGGGATCGTGTCGCCATTCTGGGCATGGGCTGTTCGAAATTCGGCGAGCGCTGGGACTGCGACGCCGACGATCTGATCATCGAGGCCTATGAGGAATGCCTGAAGGATGCGGGCATCGAGACCAGTCAGATCGAAGCCGCGTGGTTCTCCACCGCAATCGAGGAAATCCATGTCGGCAAGTCCGCCGTGCCGCTGTCCGTCGCGCTGCGCCTGCCCTACATCCCGGTGACCCGTGTCGAGAACTATTGCGCCTCCGGCACCGAAGCCTTCCGTGGCGCGGTCTATGCCGTGGCCTCCGGTGCCGCTGACATCGCCCTGGCGGTCGGCGTCGAGAAGCTGAAGGACACGGGCTATGGCGGCCTGCCGCAGAACATGGCCGGCGCCGTCTCCAACATGACCTGGGCCAACGCCTCCGCGCCCGGATCGTTCGCCCAGCTCGCCACCGCCTACCAGAAGAAGCATGGCGTGAAGCCGGAAGACCTGAAGCGCGCCATGGCGCAGGTCTCCGTGAAGAGCCACGCCAACGGGGCCAAGAACCCGAAGGCACACCTGCAGAAGGAAATCGACACGGACGCCGTGCTGAACGCACCGATGATCGCGGAGCCGCTGGGCCTGTTCGACTGCTGTGGTGTGTCCGACGGTTCGGCCGCTGCCATCGTCACCACGCCGGAGATCGCGCGGAAGCTCGGCAAGAAGGATCTGGTGACCGTGAAGGCACTTCAGCTCGCCGTCTCCAACGGCATCGAATCCAGCGGCGAAGGCTGGGACGGTTCCTATTTCATGACGACCCGGAAGGCCGCCGAGCGGGCCTACGCCGAAGCCGGGATCACCAATCCCCGCGAACAGGTGTCCATGTTCGAATGCCATGACTGCTTCTCGATCACCGAACTGGTGACGGCCGAAGACCTCTACATCTCCAAGGAAGGCACGGCCTGGAAGGATTTCCTGGACGGTTTCTTCGATGCGGATGGCGGCGTACCGGCGCAGATCGACGGCGGCCTGAAATGCTTTGGCCACCCCATCGGCGCATCCGGCCTCCGCATGCTCTACGAGATGTACCAGCAGTTGCTGGGACGGGCCGACAAGCGCCAGCTGGCGGACCCGAAGATCGGCCTGACGCACAATCTGGGCGGCTTCCCGCACCACAATGTCTCGTCCATCGCCATCGTGGGGCTGGAGGGCGCCTGATCGCGGGCAGTCCTGCCGGAAACACGGCCCGGACAACAAGGCGCGGGTTCGCGTAACGGTCCCGAGAGTTCACCGTTCCCTGTATCGGCAGGGGACGGTGACCGGTCCTCTTCGGAGGGTGGCTGGACCTATTCGGCCATCACCATCTTGTTGCGGCCCGCATTCTTTGCCTTGTAGAGGGCCATGTCGGCGCGCTTCATCAGGGATGGTGGGTCTTCCCCATCCCGCAGCGTGGCCCCGCCGACCGAGCAGGTGACGTCGATCGAACCGACGTCCTCGCCGGTCCCGAAGGGCTCGACCTCCATGGCCCAGCGCAGGCGCTCGCCGACCTTTTCGGCCAGTACCCTGTCAGCTTCCGGCATCATGACCACGAATTCCTCGCCACCGAAGCGGGCGCAGAGGTCGAAGCCGCGCACGCTGCGCTCGATCCGCTCCGCGAACTGCTTCAGGATCTTGTCGCCGACGGCATGGCCATAGGTGTCGTTGACCGCCTTGAAATGATCGATGTCGAGCAGCAGGAATGACAGCGGCTTGCCTGCCGAGCGGTTGCGCTGCATCGCCATCTCGAGATGCTGGTCCAGATAGCGGCGGTTGTAGAGACCCGTCAGCGGGTCCGTCATCGCCATGGTGATGGAGGCCTCGACGCTTTCGCGGAGCTGGTCCTGGAACCGCTTCCGGCGCACCTGCGTCTTGGCGCGGGCGGTCAGTTCGTTGCCGTCGATCGGACGCAGCAGATAGTCCGTGACACCAAGCTCCAGCCCCTTGGCAATCCGCTCGTTGTCGCTTTCCTCCCCGATCATCAGGATGGGCACCTGGCGGGTCACGGCATCATTGCGAATGCGCGACGTCAGCCGCAGCGGGTCGGTGCCGCGGTGGTCGAGTGACAGGATGATCAGGTCGGGATTGCCTTCACGCGCCCGTGTGATCGCGGCTTCCGGCTCGGCCTCGAGGGTCAGGCTGAACTTGTCGCCCATGTGGCGCTTGACGTGCCGATTGTCGGACGCATTGTCGTCAATCACCAGAACCGGCGCGCCCTCCACCGTCATCTCGCTCTCGGTGGAATACATGCCCAGCCGCTCACCGGTCTGGCGGCGCAGCTTCAGCTCGTCCATCGTCATCTTGAGCCGGACCAGCGAACGCACGCGGGAGAACAGGGCCATGTCATTGACTGGCTTGGTCAGGAAGTCGTCGGCGCCGGCCTCAAGCCCCTGCACCCGGTCGGATGCGTCGGACAGGGCCGTCACCATGACGACAGGAATGTGGGAAACAGCGGGGTTGGCCTTCATCCGGCGGCAGACCTCGAAGCCATCCATGCCGGGCATCATCACATCCAGCAGCACGATATCCGGATTGTCGCGTTCAACGACTTCCAGCGCCTCCGGGCCGTTGCTGGCGGTGAACACCTGATAATACTCGCTGGAGAGCTTCGCCTCCAGAATACGCACGTTCGGCAGAACGTCATCGACCACGAGTACGCGGGCAGACATCTGCGATTAACCCAGGAACTGCTTGACCGTATCAATGAAGGTCCCGACAGAGATCGGCTTCGAGATATAGGCCTCGCAGCCACCGTCGCGAATCTTCTCCTCATCGCCCTTCATGGCGAAAGCCGTGACGGCGATAACGGGTATGGATCGCAGGTCATCGTCTTCCTTGATCCACTTGGTAACCTCCAGCCCCGAAACCTCCGGCAACTGGATGTCCATCAGGATCAGGTCAGGACGGTGCTCACGTGCCAGCTTCAGCGCCTCCATCCCATCCTTGGTCTGCACGGTGGCATATCCATGGGCATCAAGCAGATCATGAAACAGCTTCATGTTCAGCTCGTTGTCTTCGACGATAAGAACGGTTTTCGACATGCTATCCTCAAACGGCCTTCTGCCGCGTCATGTTCATCCTGTCCACCGGATCCGAACGATCCCCGATGAACGGCTTGGGCCCAGTGCCAACACTTCGGAACAACTGCGCTTTTTGCCCCGCAGGACGGATCATCGCAGTGGCGTGTAAAGCAAGAGTTAACGTTCCGGACCCAACGGGGTAACCTTGGTGTCGGGATCCAATCACACATTTCTGCATTTACGGGAACAGCAATCAATCATGGATCGTGACGCTGCGGAAGTGCTCGCCATCAACGCTCTTGGTTTCCTTGCCGCCGACGCGGACCGGATCGAGGCATTTCTGGCACTCGCCGGGGTCTCCCCGTCGGAGTTACGGCGTAGCGCCGGATCGCCGGAATTCCTTGCGGGTGTCATGGATCACCTGTTGCAGAACGAAGGCTTGCTGCTGGATTTCTGCGCCGATCAGGGGATCGATCCCGCCGAACCGGCCCGTGCGCGCAGGCAATTGCCGGGTGCCAGCTTCGATTACTGATCTCGCGCGAACCCTACCACATGCCTCGGCCTGTTGGCTATGATCCGTTTGGCCAGGACCGGTACTGGCGGCATGATCATCGGGGAGAAGTGACTTGGACGTTCAGCAGATACTCGATGCCCTTCTGGGCGCGGCAACCGATGCCGGGACCGTGCCCGGTGTTGTCGCGCTGGTGACGGATACCAACGGCACAACCTATCAGAACGCGTTCGGGGAGCGTGCGCTGGGTTCCGGCACACCGATGACCACGGATACCGTGTTCTGGATCGCCTCCATGACCAAGGCCATCACCGGGGCGGCGGTGATGCAGCTTGTCGAGCAGGGCCGTCTCGACCTCGACGCCCCTGCCCGCACGGTCCTGCCGGAAATCGGGGAACTGCAGGTCCTGGAGGGCTTCGACGCGGGCGGGCAGCCGAAACTGCGCCCGCCGCAACAGGACATCACCCTGCGGCACCTGCTGACCCACACGGCAGGCTGCGTCTATGACATGTGGTCCGACGACATCGCGCGGTGTGTCGAGGCTCTTGGCATTCCGCCGATCAGCAGCCGCAAGCGGGCGTCCCTGATGATGCCCCTGCTGTTCGATCCCGGGACCCGATGGGAGTACGGCACCGGCATCGACTGGGCGGGCCTGATGCTGGAGGCGGTCAGCGGTCAGACCCTTGGCGCCTACATGGCCGAGCACCTGTTCGCCCCCATGGGCATGACCAGCACCGCCTTCGCAAGCACCGACGAGATGCACAGCCGCAAGGCCAGGATGCATGTGCGCGGCCCCGATGGTTCGCTGCAGGTGCAGCCGGATTCTCCCCCATCCGACACGGCCGAGTTCGAGATGGGCGGCGGCGGCCTGGTGGGCACGGTGGAAGACTATGGCTGCTTCATCCGCATGATCCTGAACCGGGGTCAGGCCGGTGGCCGGCAGATCCTGAAGCCCGAGACCGTTGCGCAGATGTCGGTCAACCAGATGGGGGCCAGCCGGGTCACGAAACTGAAGTCGGCAGGCGGCGTCTCCAATGACGCCGAATTCTTTCCCGGTATCGAGAAGACCTGGGGCCTGTCGTTCATGATCAACGAGCAGGATGCCCCGACCGGGCGCGCCGCTGGCTCACTTGCCTGGGCGGGTCTGGCCAATACCTACTACTGGATCGACCCGAAGAACGGTATCGGCGGCGTCTATGCCACCCAGATCCTGCCCTTCGCGGACGACCAGGCCCTGCCGCACTTTCTTGCCTTCGAGAAAGCGGTATATGACTGCCTGAACTGAACAGCACGAGACAGGACTTCCCATGACCGAGCTTGACCCGGCGATCCGGGCGCAGATCGACGCCATCGACATCATTCCCGGTCGCCCGCTGGTGATCAGCGACGCGGACGAGGTACTGTTCGCGTTCATGGAAGGGCTGGAGCGGTACCTGAACAGCGTCGACCTGACTTTCGACTGGTCATCGTTCGGCATTACCGGCAACGTCCGTGACGCGGACGGGCGTGCGCTGGAGGGCAAGGAGGTCCGTACCCACCTCGGCACCTTCTTCGCCAACCATACCGCCGAGCTGACCCCCGTGCCCGGTGCCGCTGAAGCGCTGGCGCACCTGTCGGAGCGGGCGCAGATCGTGGTCCTGAGCAACATTCCGGCCAACGGGGCGGAGGGGCGGCGGCAGGCACTGCGCCGCCACGGCATGGACTTTCCGCTGGTCGCCAACGAAGGTCTGAAGGGGCCGGCGGTGCGCCTGCTGCAGCAGCGCGCGGGCGCGGAGGCGATCTTCATCGACGACATTCCGCACAACCATACCTCCGTGGCCAGGTCGGCAGTGGATGTGCATCGGCTGCACTTTGTCGCCGACCCCAGGCTGGCACCGATGCTGCCGATGGCGGAAGATGCGCACCACCGTGCCGATACCTGGCCGGAGGCCACCCCCTTCATCGAAGCCCGCCTGTTCGGCGACTGACCGGAGCAGACAGGATGCGCATCGGCGTTGATCTGGGCGGTACGAAGATCGAGGCCGTGGCGATGGACGCCCAAGGCACGATCCGCCTGCGCCGCCGCGTGGCAACGCCACAGACCGACTATGCCGCGACCGTGCGGGCCGTCCGTGATCTTGCTCTCGGGATCGAGGCGACGGTGGGTGAGACCTGCACCGTCGGTGTCGGCACACCGGGCGCCATCTCCCCCGCCACCGGCCTGATCAAGAATGCCAATTCGACCTGTCTGATTGGACAGACGCTGGACCGCGACCTTGCCGCCGCGCTGGACCGGCCCGTGCGCCTCGCCAACGACGCCGACTGCTTTGCCCTGTCGGAGGCCGTGGACGGCGCCGCCGCCGGGGCCTTGTCGGTGTTCGGTGTCATCCTGGGGACCGGTGTCGGCGGTGGTCTGGTCTGGCGCCAGCACCTGATCCACGGACCCAACGCCATCGCCGGGGAATGGGGGCACAATCCCCTGCCGTGGCCGCGCGACAGCGAACGCCCCGGCCCACCGTGCTACTGCGGCAAGCATGGCTGCATCGAGGCTTTCCTGTCCGGCCCGGCCGTAAGCGCCAGCTATGCCGCCTCCCACGGGCAACAGCGTCAGGCGGGCGAGATCACCGACGACCTGTTCTGGCGGACCTATGCCGACCGGCTGGCCCGGGCGCTGGCCAGCGTGATCAACGTGCTGGATCCGGAGGTCATCGTGCTGGGTGGCGGGCTGTCGAACATCGACCGGCTCTATCGCGATGTGCCTGAACGGCTTCCCGACTGGGTCTTCTCCGATCACGTCGCGACACGGCTGGTCCGGGCAAGGCACGGCGATTCTTCCGGAGTGCGCGGTGCGGCCTGGCTCTGGCCGCCGGACAGTGATCCGCGATCATGAGCTGGCTCTGCCGGGATTGTTTCGCGATGGCCGACAGGGCACCGGCGTCCGGCATCTGCCGCACCTGCGGATCACCGCGCGGCATTGCCCACGACGAACTGGACCGCCTCAGCCTGGCCCATGTGGACTGCGACGCCTTCTATGCGGCTGTCGAGAAGCGCGACAACCCCGACCTGGCCGACAAGCCGCTGATCGTCGGCGGCGGCACCCGTGGCGTGGTTTCCACCGCCTGCTACGTCGCCCGCATCTACGGCGTGCGGTCCGCCATGCCCATGTTCAAGGCGCTGAAGGCCTGCCCCGACGCGGTCGTCATCAAGCCGGACATGCAGAAATACGTCGCCGTCAGCCGCGAGATCCGCGCCCTGATGCAGGACCTGACGCCCATGGTGGAACCGCTGTCGATCGACGAGGCCTTCCTGGACCTGTCGGGCACCGCGCGCGTCCATCACGCCCCGCCGGCGGTCATGCTCGCCCGCCTCGCCGCGCGGGTGGAGCAGGAAGTCGGGGTCAGCATCTCCGTCGGCCTGTCCTACAACAAGTTCCTGGCCAAGCTGGCCTCCGACCTCGACAAGCCGCGCGGTTTCGCGGCGATCGGAGAGGCCGAAGCGGTGGACTTCCTGGCAAAGCGCCCGGTCTCCGACATCTATGGTGTCGGCAAGGCGTTTCACCGGAAGCTGAATGCCGACGGCATCCGTCTGATCGGCGATTTCCGCAAGTTTACGGAGGCTGACCTGATGCGCCGCTATGGCGCCATCGGCAAGCGGCTGCATGCCTTCGCCCATGGCCGCGACGCCCGCGACGTCAGTCCCGACAACCAGGCAAAGAGTGTTTCATCGGAAACCACCTTCAACAGCGACCTGCGTGATGCGGACGAACTGGCACGGCATCTTTGGCGTCTGTCGGAGCGGGTTTCCGCCGATCTGAAACGCAAGGATCTGGCCGGACGCACGGTTACCCTGAAGCTCCGTGCAGCCGACTTCTCCATCCGCACCCGCAGCCGGACCCTGGACAATCCGACCCAGCTTGCCGGTGTGCTCTATGACGCTGCCGAGCCACTGATGCGGATCGAGGCGGATGGCCGGACCGCCTTTCGCCTGATCGGCATAGGCGCCGCCGGACTGGTACAGGGTGCGACCGCCGACGCGCCCGACCTGCTGGACACCGACCGCCAGCGCCGCAAGAAGATCGAAAGCGCCCTGGACCAGGTCCGCGCCCGCTTCGGCAAGGCCAGCATCGGTGAGGGACGCGGCCGGAAGGAGAAATGAAGGCGCGCCCGTTCGTGGACCGTTCCACCACTCTCCCTTCCCTCCACGTCGCTCGCGGACCTGATCCGCGAGCCCAGTCTCCCACGCCCGAGCGGCACACTGGGTACCCGGGTCAAGCCCGGGTACGGCGTCGGTGGGGTGGGATGGAATGGTCAGCGCATCGATCCGCCACATAGATTGCCCGCCGCCGCCACATTCGCTACAACCCGCGCCAGCGGCATTCCCCGAACCGATGACCTGAGCCGAGAGGATCCAGAGATGGCGAGCTATCAGTACGTCTACACCATGCAGGGCCTGACCAAGAACTGGCCGGGCGGCAAGACGGTGCTGAAGGACATCAACCTCTCCTTCCTGCCCGGAGCCAAGATCGGCGTGCTGGGCATCAACGGCTCCGGCAAGTCCACCCTGCTGAAGATCATGGGCGGGGAAATCACGGAGTTCGGCGGCGAGGCCTGGGCGGCGGACGGTCTGAACGTCGGCTACCTGCGGCAGGAGCCGGAGCTGGATGAGGCCAAGACCGTGCTGGGCAACGTCATGGACGGTGTGGCGGAGAAGCAGGCGATCCTGGACCGCTACAACGAGATCTCCATGAAGTTCGCCGAACCCATGGACGATGACGAGATGAACGCCCTGATCGAGGAGCAGGGCCAGTTGCAGGAGGAGATCGACGCCGCCGACCTGTGGAACCTGGACCGGGAGGTCGAGGTGGCGATGGACGCGCTGCGCTGCCCGCCGTCCGACTGGGCCATCGACAAGCTGTCGGGGGGTGAGCGCCGCCGGGTCGCGCTGGCGCGGCTGCTGCTGTCGAAGCCCGACATGCTGCTGCTCGACGAGCCGACCAACCATCTGGACGCCGAATCCGTGCTCTGGCTGGAGCGGTTCCTGCACGACTATCCAGGCACCGTCGTGGCCGTGACCCATGACCGCTATTTCCTCGACAATGTCGCGGGCTGGATCCTGGAACTGGATCGCGGGCGCGGCATTCCCTACCAGGGCAACTATTCCGGCTGGCTGGAGCAGAAGGAGAAGCGCCTGCAGCAGGAATCCCGCGAGGATGCATCGCGCAAGCGCACGCTGGCCAGCGAACTGGAATGGATCCGGCAGAGCCCGCGGGCACGCCAGGCCAAGTCCAAGGCCCGTGTCTCGGCCTATGAGGAACTGCTGTCCGTCGAGTCGGAGGAACGCCGCGCCGAGATGCAGATCTACGTCCCGCCGGGGCCGCGCCTAGGCAACAATGTCATCACGTTCGAGAATGTCACCAAGGGCTTTGGCGACAAGCTGCTGATCGACGATTTCTCCGCCAAGATCCCGCCGGGTGCCATTGTCGGCATCATCGGCCCCAACGGCGCCGGCAAGTCGACCATGTTCCGCATGATCACGGGGCAGGAGCAGCCCGACAGCGGCAAGGTCGAGATCGGCGAGACCGTGAAGCTCGGCTATGTCGACCAGAGCCGTGACGCGCTGGACCCCAACAAGAACGTCTGGGAGGAAATCTCCGGCGGGGTCGACGTGCTGGAACTGGGCAAGCGCACCATCCAGTCGCGCGCCTACGTCGGTTCGTTCAACTTCAAGGGCGGCGACCAGCAGAAGAAGGTGGGGCAGCTCTCCGGCGGTGAGCGGAACCGGGTGCATCTGGCGCGGACACTGAAGTCAGGGGCCAACGTGCTGCTGCTCGACGAACCGACCAACGACCTGGACGTCGAGACCCTGCGGGCACTGGAAGAGGCCATGGTCAGCTTTGCCGGCTGCGCGCTGGTCATCAGCCATGACCGCTTCTTCCTCGACCGTATTGCCACCCACATCCTCGCCTTCGAGGGCGAGAGCCACGTGGAATGGTTCGAAGGCAACTTCGAGGACTACGAAGCCGACCGCAAGCGCCGCCTGGGTGACGACGCCGACCAGCCCCACCGCATCCGCTACAAGAAGCTGATCGCCTGACCATTCGGATGCACGGGCCACACGCGCCACGCTGCGCGCGGACCTGATCCGCGGGCCCGGCATCCCACGCCTGTGCGGCACGGCTGGGTACCCGGGTCAAGCCCGGGTACGGCGTCGGTGGGGTGGGAGATTTCAGTGAGACCGCTCGCCCCTCACCACGCCGCTCGCGGACTTGATCCGCGAGCCCAGTCTCCCACGCCGAACGGGGCAATACCGGACAACCAGCGCACCTCCCGCAACGAAAAAGGCCCGGAGCACGCTGTGCTCCGGGCCTTTCCGTTTCGGTCTGCGATGCAGGATCAGGCGGTCTTTTTGGCCCGCTCCGTCCGGCGCTCGGCGATACGGGCGGACTTGCCGCGACGGCCGCGCAGGTAATAGAGCTTCGCCCGGCGCACGACACCGCGGCGCACGACGACGATGGAATCAATGATCGGCGAGTAGAGCGGGAACACACGCTCCACGCCTTCATTGTAGGAAATCTTCCGGATGGTGAAGGAGGAATTGAGGCCCCGGTTGCGGCGCGCGATGCAGACGCCCTCGAACGCCTGGACGCGCTCACGGCTGCCTTCCGTCACCTTCACGTTGACGCGGACGGTATCACCGGCCTGAAAGGACGGGATCTCCTTGCCTTCGGTCACACGCGCGATCTCCTCGCGCTCGATCTCTTCGATCAGGTTCATCTGGTCACCTGTTTTCTTTTTCCTTGTAGCGTCGCCATAGGTCCGGTCTCCGTTCCTGCGTCAGGGCCTTCGACTGGTCCTGCCGCCAGGCATGGATGCGGGCGTGATCGCCGCTCAACAATATGTCAGGAGGGGTCAGCCCCTCCCATTCACGCGGACGCGTGTAGTGCGGATATTCGAGAAGCCCGTCCGCAAAGCTCTCTTCCGCCAGACTGGCGCTGTTGCCCGTTACCCCCGGCACCAGCCGGACAATGGCATCGAGCATCGCCAGTGCCGCAAACTCACCCCCTGACAGCACGAAGTCGCCGAGGCTGACTTCCATCACGGGACGGGCCTGCAGAACCCGTTCGTCCACCCCTTCGAAGCGACCGCAGATCAGGGTCACCTCACCGGCATCCCGCACCTGCTCCACCAGCGCCTGGTCCAGAGGACGTCCGCGCGGGCTGAAGTAGATCAGGGGAGCCGGCGCCACATGGTTCGCATCAATCGCCTGCGCAAGCAGATCAGGCCGCATCACCATGCCCGCACCGCCGCCGAAAGGGGCATCATCGACAGCGCGGTGCTTATCGCGCGCGAAGTCGCGGATGTCCACCACTTTCAGTGACCAGAGCCCCTTCTCCAGACCCTTCCCCGACAGGGCCGTCCCCAGCGGTCCGGGAAAGATATCCGGATAGATCGTCAGCACCGTTGCGCGGAAGGCTGCTTCGGTCATTCCCGGGCGGTCTCGTCACCGTCAGCGACCAGCGCCCCGTCCCCCTCCGAGGACGCGCCTTCCTCATCCTCGGGCCGGGCCTCGATCTCCTCCGGCGGGTCGATGGTCACCTGCCCGCCGGCCAGATCGACCACCGGCACGGCAGCCCTGGTGAACGGAATCAGCAGGGTCCGGCGCCCGGCGCGCAGCGACGGCTGGATCTCCAGCACCTCCCCCGCGCCAAGCGTGTGCACAGCCTTCACGCGGCCCAGCCGCTGGCCATCCACATGCACCGCCTCCAGCCCGATCAGATCGGCCTGGTAATAGTCTTCCGTATCATCCAGCGCGGGCAGCCGGTCCCGTTCCACATGCAGGGTGGTCCCCTTCAGCGCCTCCGCCTGGTCGCGGTTGCGGATGCCCGAAAGCTCCGCGATCACGCCCCCCTTGGTGGAGCCGGTGACACGCACGTCGAACTGCCGCTCCCCGCTCTCGTCGGTCAGCGGGCCGAAGGTGCCGACATTCTCCGGCACCTCCGTGAAGGTCTTCAGTTTCACGCGGCCGCTGACGCCGTGAGCGCCCGCGACCGCGGCAACGATGACCCTGGCTGACGGCATGGCGACAGACTCCGCTGCTTACGCTTCCGCTTCGGCGGCAGCTTCCTCGGCAGGGGCTTCCTCGGCCGGTGCAGCAGCAGCCTCGGCAGCGGCGGCAGCGGCATCAGCCTTGGCCTGCTCGGCCTCCTCGGCCTTCATCTTCGCGGCCTCCAGACGCTCCTGCGCCTTCGCCTTCGGCTTGGCCTTCTGGGGATTGTTGTGGGTACGGGCTTCCATCAGACCCGCGTCGCTGAGGAACTTCGCCACACGGTCGGTCGGCAACGCACCATGGCTCAGCCAGTGCTTCGCACGCTCCAGGTCAACCTTGACGCGGGCCTCGGAATCCTTCGGCTGCATCGGGTCATAGGTGCCGATACGCTCGATGAACTTGCCATCACGCATGGCGCGCACGTCGGCAACAACGATGCGATAGAAAGGACGCTTCTTCGCGCCGCCGCGGGACAACCTGATCTTGACTGCCATTTTCTCTGATCTCCGTATTTCTGAACTGGTATTCGTTGCGTTTCAGGGTGTTACATCTTGGGCAGGATTCCGGAGAGACCGGCGCGCATCATGCCCGACTTCCCCATCTTCTTGACCTTCTTCATCATCACCGACATCTGCTTCCACTGTTTCAGGACGCGGTTGACTTCCGGCACCGTGGTGCCCGAACCGGCGGCGATGCGCTTCTTGCGCGACCCGTTGATGACATCGGGGCGACGGCGTTCCTTCGGCGTCATGGAGGAAATGATCGCCTCCTGCCGCTTCAGCATCTTCGGGTCGATGTTTGCCTGGGCGAGCTGCTGCTTCATCTGCTTGGCGCCAGGCAGCATGCCGGCCAGCCCTTCCAGACCGCCCATCTTCTGCATCTGCTGCAACTGGCCGCGCAGGTCCTCCAGATCGAACTGGCCCTTCTTCAGCTTCTTCGCGAGCTTCTCGGCCTCGGCGGCCTCCATCGACTCGCTGGCACGTTCCACCAGGCTGACGACATCGCCCATGCCGAGGATGCGGTTGGCGATGCGGTCGGGGTGGAAGGCTTCCAGCGCGTCCAGCTTCTCGCCCACGCCCAGCAGCTTGATCGGCCGACCGGTGACCGCACGCATCGACAGGGCCGCGCCACCGCGCCCGTCACCATCGACACGGGTCAGCATGATGCCCGTCAGACCGACACGCTCGTCGAACTGCTTCGCGACATTGACCGCGTCCTGACCGGTCAGCGCATCGGCGACCAGCAGGGTCTCGCCCGGCGACACGGCGTCCCGCACCGCAGCGACCTCTGCCATCAGCTGCTCATCGACATGCAGGCGACCGGCGGTATCCAGCAGCACCACGTCATAGCCCTGCAGCCGGGCCGAGGCCATGGCACGCTTGGCGATCTCGACAGGCTGCTGTCCGGCGACGATCGGCAGGGTCGTGACCTCCGCCTGTTCTCCCAGTACCCGCAACTGTTCCTGCGCGGCGGGGCGACGGACGTCCAGCGACGCCATCATCACCTTCTTCTTCTCCCGCGTGCGCAGGCGATAGGCGATCTTGGCGGTGGAGGTGGTCTTGCCCGAACCCTGCAGGCCGACGACCAGGATCGGTACCGGCGGCACGGCGTTGAGGCTGAGGCCGTCGGACTCCTTGCCCAGCACCTCGGTCAGATGATCGGAGACGATCTTGATGACCATCTGGCCCGGCGTGACGGAGCGCAGCACATCCTGGCCCACCGCCTGCTTCTTCACCTCGGCAATGAAGTCCTTGACCACGGGCAGCGCCACGTCAGCTTCCAGCAGCGCCACGCGCACTTCACGCATCGCCTCCGACACGTCGCTTTCGGTCAGCGATCCGCGGCGTTTCAGGGCGTCGAAGACGCCGCCAAGCCGTTCGCTCAAGGATTCGAACATCGGTTCCCTTCCCGTGTTCAGCCAATAACCAAGGTCAGCAACAGACCGCCACGCAATGCGTTGCACACCGGCGGACGAAACTCGTCGGCCAGTGGGTACCTGTCCTCCGAAACCCTGACGAGCCCCTCGGAACCTGCACGGATGGTGTCTGCCATTACCGTAGAAGGGTTGGCTTGTACGCCTGCACCGTACCTGCGTCAAGCAGGCCGGGCGTTGCGGACCCGTCAGGCACATTCTCAGATGCCCCCACGAAAGTACGCTAGATCGGCCACTCCATCGCCCTGGGATCGATGTCGGAGTCTGACTTCGCCATCTGGCTGTGCAACAATTCCGTCAAGGCTGGGGACTGAAACACGATGGGGAGGACGGGATGCCATATGCAAGTTCGGACGGGGTGAAGCTCTACTTCGAGGAAACGGGATCCGGCACGCCGATCATCTTCGTGCATGAATTCGCCGCCGACTGGCGCAGCTGGGAGGCACAGGTGCGCCATTTCGGACGTCACTATCGCTGCATCGCCTACAGCGCGCGCGGCTATACCGGTTCCGATGTGCCGACCGACCAGAGCCTCTACAGCTATGAGCATTTCGCCGACGATATCGGCGTGGTGCTGGACCATCTCGGCATCGACAGGGCCTATGTCGTCGGTCTCAGCATGGGGGCCTATGCCGCGCTGCAGTTCGGCCTGCGTGCGCCCGAGCGGGTGCTGGGTCTGGTGCTGGCAGGCGTCGGTTCCGGCTCCCCGCCGGACGAGCGCGCCGCCTTCATGGAACAGACGGCAAAGCTGGCCGACCTGATCGAGGCAAAGGGGTCCGAGGGTCTGGTGGACGCGGTCGCGGAGGGACCGACCCGCATTCACCTGCAGAACAAGGACCCGCGCGGGTTCGAGGAATTCCGCCGCAACCTCGGCGAACATCCGGCGCTCGGTTCCGCCTACACCATGCGCAACTATCAGGGCCAGCGCCCGTCCCTGACGGACTTCACGGCAGAGCTTGCCGCAATGACCCTGCCGGTGCTGATCGCTGTGGGTGACGAGGACGAGCCCTGCATCGAGACCAGCCTGTTCCTGAAGCGCACCATCCCCGCCTCCGGCCTCTGGATGGCACCGAAGACCGCGCACGGCATGAACCTGGAGGAACCGGCGGCGTTCAACGATCAGGTGGAACGGTTCCTTCATGCCGTGGAACTGGGCAAGTGGGGCCCCCGCGATCCGCGCGCGCAAGGGAACGCGCCGATGCCGACGAAGGGCCAGGATTGAAGCTCAGCCCTTGCCCCGACGCGCGGATCGCAGACAGCGTTCGGAGCAGTAACGGACCTGCGCCCAGTTGAGCGCCCACTTGCGCCGCCAGGCAAAGGGGCGCTGGCAGGTGGCGCAGGTCTTGACCGGCAGATCGGATTTTCGCTGCATCTTCATGAATGCGCCTGTCCAGCAGGAGATTGCGCAAGACATACGAGCGGAATGCGGAACAGGATTGCTTCGGTGGAGCTGGTTCACCCTCCGGGAGATGCTCCCAACGACAGGATCAATGCCATGAGAGCAGACCATTGCCTGCCCTGACCACCTTTCCCCTGATCCCGCTGCTGATCGGCCTGTTCGTGCAGACGCTGGTCACCATGGCGGCCTATTCGGTGCCGGCCGCGGCACCGGCCATCGCCGCTGACCTGGGCGTGGCGGGGGAACGTGTGGGGGTGTTCATCTCCATCGTCTATGGCGTCGGAATGATCTCCGCCATCCTGTCGGTCAGCTTCATCCACCGCTACGGCGCGGTCAGGGTCAGCCAGGTGATCATCCTGGCGGGGATTGCCATGATCGCTGCCGCGTCACTGGGCGGGACAGTGCTGGCGCTGGGACTGTCGGCGGTGCTGCTGGGTCTGGGCTATGGCGCGACCGCCCCCACCAGTTCGCACCTGCTGATGAAGCGGACACCGCCGTCGATCCGCAATCTGGTCTTCTCCATCCGCCAGATCGGCGTGCCGCTGGGCGGCGTGCTGGGCGGCCTGATCGTGCCGCCGCTGGTGCTCGGCTTCGACTGGCAGACGGCAATCGGGGTGCAGATCATCCCGGCCCTGATCATGCTGGTGCTGCTGCAGGTGGTGCGCGGCACCTATGACACCGGGCGCAATCCGGCGCATGTCATCACCGCGTCCGGGCTGCTCGGCCCCTTGCGCCTGCTGCGCAGCCTGCCGGAGATCCGCAGCCTGACCCTGGCTGTCTTCTTCTACGCCGGCATGCAGCTCTGCTTCGTGTCGTTCATGAGCGTGCATCTGACCAGCCGTGCCGGGTTCGATCTGGTCGGTGCGGGCCAGATGCTCGCCGCCTACCAGATCTCCGGCGTCATCACGCGACCCATCTGGGGCGTGGTCGCCGACCGTTGGATACCCGCGCCGCGGATGCTGGCCGTGATGGGACTTGTGATGGGGGCCATGGGGGCACTTGCCGGCATGTTCTCGGCCGACTGGCCCTGGGGCGGCATCCTGCTGGTCGCCGTCGTCGCGGGGGCCACGGCCAGCGGCTACACCGGTCTCGCCTTCGCCGAGTTCGCCCGCATCGGCGGGCAGGAGAATGTGGCCGAGGCGGCGGGGCTGGGTGCCTTCAGCCAGTTCTTCGGCGTCATGGTCCTGCCCAGCCTGTTCAGCGTGCTGGTCACCCTGTCGGACTATGGTCTGGCCTACAGCACCATGGCCGTGCTTTCGGGACTGACCGGGATCGCCCTGCTGCGGATCAGACCGCCCGCCTGAACTGCGCGCCAAGGCGTTCCGGCTGGTCGGAGCGGAAGATCAGATCGTCCACGGCCTCGCCCGACCGATACCGCGCCACCAGCGCATCCGGATCGAACACCTCCCCCACCGGATTGGCGGCGAATGCCTCCGTGCGCATGAAGTCATTGGCCTGTTCCGGCGTCATGAGGTCGACCTGGAACTCCAGCCCATTGCCGTCGGGGTCGCAGTAGTACATCGACAGGGTAAAGCCGTGCCGGATCGGGCGGACCGGCAGGATGCCCTGCGCCTTCAGACGGCTGTAGGTGTCCAGCAGATCGTCGATCCCGGCCCAGGTGTAGGCCAGATGGTTGAGGCCGGCTCCGGCGCGCTTGCCCTGCTCGGCGTCGCCCGGTTCCTCCGGACCCAGATTGGCGAAGGCGAACCGGTGATGTTCGTCGTCGTAGGTCAGGAATGCCAGCCGCTTGCCCTGATGCTGCACCCGCGCCTCGAACACCACGGCGTACCAGTCGATCATCTGCTGATAGCGATGGGTGTTGAACACCACATGCGCGAACTTGGTCGGTGCGGCCATCGGTTCCTCCAGCCCTCTGCCATCCGAAGCCCAAACACTCTACGCTCCCGCTCCGATCAGGAACAACCGGAGGGTCAACGACATGACAGGACGCAGCGTAAAGCTCGGCATCATCGGCTGCGGCATAATGGGGGAGCGGATCATCCGCGCCACCCTTTCACTGGACCCGGACCTGATCACGCTCTCGGCGCTCTGGGACCCGGACCCGAAGGCGCGGGCGCGGCTGACCGCCGAAATGCCGGATCTGCCGTTCGTCGATCACGCGCCCGACGTCGCGGCAGCGGCGGACGTGATCTACATCGCGTCCCCCCCTGCCACCCACCTCGGCCATGCGCGCATCGCCCTGGGCGCCGGGCGCGCCGTGTTCACGGAGAAACCGCTGGCTGTCTCGATGGAGGAAAGCCAGGCATTCCTGGAAATGGTGGACCGGTCGGGGCTGGCAGCGGCAGTGAACTTCATCTTCGCCTCCTCCCCCGCCGTCGCTTCGCTGAAGAAATGGCTGGCGGAGGGCGTGATCGGCACGCCTGAACTGCTGGAGATCAGCACCGAGTTCGCCCAATGGCCCCGCCCCTGGCAGATGGATGCCGACGGCTGGCTTTCGCGCCGGGCGGAGGGCGGCTTCACCCGCGAAGTGGTCTCCCACTTCCTGTTCCTGACCCGCCGCCTCTGCGGGCCGCTGCGCCTGGGGAGCGCATCCGCGAGATTCCCCGGCGGCGACATGGCGGAGACAGCCATTGCCGCAGACATGACCGCCGGGGACCTGCCGGTCAGGCTGAAGGGCGGTGTCGGCACCACCGATCAGGCCGACCACAATCTCTGGACACTGACCGGCACGGATGGCGCGATCCGGCTGCGGGACTGGTCCTTTGCGGAGCGACTGACCGCCGACGGTAACTGGGTCGGAGACCCCGAAGCCCCCAGCCACGAAGTCGCCCGCCCGATGATCCTGCAGGGCCAGGTCACGAAACTGGCGGCCATGGTGCAGGGCGAACCCCATGATCTTGCCACGGTGGCGGAGGCGCTGGAGGTCCAGTCGGTCGTCGAACGCATTCTGGCGACCGGCTGAAGCTCGCACTGCTTGACACCGGAACCACCTTGATTGAACATTCGTTCAAATTGGTTCCGGGGAGGAAAGCACATGGCTAAATTTGATCGGGTCATCAAGAACGGGATGATCGTGGATGGTACGCGGGCGCCGCGCTATCGCGGTGACATCGGCATTCGCGACGGTGTCATTGCGGAGATCGGACACATCGATGCCGCTGACGGGGCGGAGGTGATCGACGCGACGGGCCTGATCGTTGCGCCGGGCTTCATCGACCTGCACACGCATTATGACGCGCAGCTCTTCTGGGATCCCTATTGCACCATTTCCGGCTGGCACGGCATCACCTCCGTCGTCATCGGCAACTGCGGTTTCGGCTTTGCCCCGGTGCATCCGGAGGCGCGGGAGCGGGCGATGATGTCGATGACACGGGTGGAGGCGATCCCGCTGCCGTCGATGGAGGCCGGGCTGCCCTGGGACTGGGTGACGTTCCCCGAATTCCTGGACAGCGTCGACCGGGCGCCGAAGTCGGTGAACATCCTGCCCTATGTGCCCATCGGGCCGCTGCTGATCTGGGTGCTGGGTTTCGAAGGGGCCAAGGCCGGACGGATGCCGACCGACGCCGAGCACGCGGAACTGCGGCGCCTGCTGCATGAGTCGCTGGATGCGGGCGGCTGTGGATGGTCGGCGCAGCGGATGCTGCCCACGGGTCCGGCGGCGGTGCAGCGCGACTTCGACGGCACCCCCATGCCGACGGATGTGATGCATGACGAGACCTGCCGCGAGCTCGCGAAGGTGCTGCGGGAGCGGAACGAGGGCTTCATGCAGATGCTGCTGGTCTCCGGTGACAACGACAAGGACCAGAAGTTCTACGAGGAGATGGCGGAGATTTCCGGCCGGCCCATGATCATGAATGTGGTGCAGGCCTTCGACCACCGCCCCGAGATCCATCGCCGCGTGCTGGCATGGCTGCAGAGCTGTCGCGAACGCGGCATCCAGGTGGTCGGCCAGGGTCTGACCACCGACGCCGGTTTCACCTTCACGTTCGAGGACTGGAACCTGTTCGACGATATCGAGGCCTGGTGCGAGGCGACGACCGGCACCTTCGAGGAGCGCAAGCAGAAGCTGGCCGATCCGGAACGGCGCAAGGCGCTGCGGGAGAACATGCCCCGCACCGCCACCGGGCCGCTGGACCAGATCGTCATCGTCGGGCCGAAGCTGGATCACAACCAGGAATGGCTGGACCACACGCTGGCCCTCGCGGCGGAGAAGATGGGCAAGCATCCGGTGGATGTCATGCTCGACATGGCCGTGGAGGAAAATCTGGAGACCGAGTTCTTCGCCGCACCGCCCAATGGCCGCATCGACTATCTGAAGGAGATCGTCGACGACCCCTACGTGCTGTTCGGCGTCTCCGACGGCGGTGCGCACACCAAGTTCCTCACCGCCGGGCGCTATCCGACGGAGACCCTGGTCAAGATCGTGCGCGAGCACGGCATGATCAGTCTGGAGGAAGCCCACTGGCGGCTGTCCGCCCTGCCGGCGCAGCTTGCGGGCTTCGTCGGGCGCGGTGTGCTGCGCAAGGGCGCACCGGCCGACATCCTGGTCTATGACTACGAGAATCTGGAAGTCCTGGAGCCGGAGATCGTGCATGATCTGCCGGCCGGTGAATGGCGCCGTGTGCAGCGTGCCTCCGGCTATCGCCACGTCCTGGTGAACGGCGAGGTGACGATCCGCGATGACCAGCCGACCAACGTCCATTCGGGTCGGCTGCTGCGCTTCGGTACCGGCATGGCACAGACCGACGGGGCCATGGCCGCCGAGTAGGCGGCGCAGGGGAGAGCACACCAGATGACGGCACAGACCGCCCGGACGACCGGGCGACGCGCAGGCTCCGCGTCAACGGCGGGTACCGAAGGGTCCGGGCGGGAGGCCGTGCTGAAATCGGCGCTGGAGGCGTTCTTCGCGCACGGGTTCCACGACACCTCCATGCGCAAGATCGCCGACGGTGCGGGCACCGCGATCTCCCACGCCTACTACTACTTCCCCTCCAAGGTGGAGATCCTGCGCACGCTGATGATCGGCGTGACAACGGACCTGATCCATGTGCTGGAGGCCGCGCGGGATGCGGCGGGCGACGACCCGGTGGAGCGGCTGGCCGCGCTGGTGCGCAACCATGTGCGCCTGCATACGGAGCGCCAGGCGGAATCCTTCGTCGCCAATACCGAACTGCGCAGCCTGTCGGCGGAGGAGCGGCAGGAGATCGTGGCCCTGCGCGACCATATCGCCACCCTGTTCAAGGACGCTGTGGACGACGGTCTGCGGCGCGGGTGCTTCCACACCGCTAACCGGGATGAGGCGGTCCTGGCCATCGTCACCATGTGCACCGCCGTCGCGAGCTGGTACCGAAGCGACGGGCCGAAGGCACCGGAGGTGATCGCGGATGGCTACGCCGCACTCGCCCTCGACATGCTCGGGTGCCGACGCGGGTCAGCGGTCGCCGGTAAACCGACGGCGCAGGCGGGTTGACAGGGCGTCCATCACGATCACCATCAGCACGGTCAGGATGATGATGTAGAGCGTGTTCTCCCAGTCGCGGGAGGTCTTGATCGTCTCCACCAGCATCAGCCCGATGCCCCCTGCCCCCAGCGCACCGATGACGGTGGCGGAGCGAGTGTTGGATTCCAGATAGTAGAACCCCTGCGAGATGAAGATCGGCAGGATCTGCGGGATGACACCGAAACGGTAGCTCTGCAGCTTGGAGGCCCCCGTGGCGTTCACCCCCTCCACCTGACGCCGGTCGATGTTTTCCAGCGCCTCGGAGAACAGCTTGCCCAGCGTGCCGGTATCCGTGAAGGCGATGGCCAGCGCGCCCGTCAGCGGGCCGAGCCCGAAGGAGCGAATGAAGATCAGCGACCAGATCAGCATGTCGATGCCCCGCACGAAATCGAACAGCCGGCGCACGAAGAATCGCACTGGTCCGGAGGGCGTGAAATTGCGTGCCGCCAGGAATGCCAGCGGCAGGGCCACGAAGACCGCCGTGAAGGTGCCCAGCACCGCCATCAGCAGGGTTTCCAGCAGCGCGACGAAGACATTGCCGTGCTGCCAGTCCGGATTGGTCCAGAAGGTGTCGAGGATCAGCAGCCAGTTGGCGGTGCCCGGCTCCAGTTCCTCGTCGCTCAGGGCCAGGTCCAGCAGTTCACCCGCCGTGAGGACGCTCAGCGGTGACCGGAAGGGAAAGAAGAAATTCTCCCAGCCCGCGAAGTAGCGGTGCACCTCCATCTTGGCGCGGGAGACCTGAACCCGGCGGCTCAGATCGGGACGGGCGTCGAACTTGGCGCTGGTGGCCCGCAGCCAGTCGGGTTTCCGCCCCGGCGGCAGTTCGGTGATGACCCGACCGTCCTGCACCGAAACCCTGATCAGGCCATAGTCCGGGACATCAAGGGTCAGGGAGGTCGCGCGCATGGTGACCGTGTAGCCGTCCTCCATGTCGATGGTCAGTTTCTCCCCATCGACGGCCACCCAGTCGGGCGGCGTCTCGTAGGTCGCCGTCCGCTCCCCCTCTATCGCGATGGACGTGGTGCCGCGTCGCAGCAGGCGGGTGACATGGACCTTGTGAGCCACAGCGTCGGTGGCCAGCAGCGCCGCCTGCTCCGGCTTGGCGCTCTTGATCAGGGCCGGGACGTCGAAGGCGAACCAGGTGTAGGTCAGATAGACCAGCAAGAGCGCCAGCATCGCGAAGCCGATCCGCGTGGTCCGGCGCAAGGCGCGGGCGACGGTATCGCGCTGCACGGTCAGACCGGAATCCAGGGTCATGCCGGTGGCGCTCATGTCAATGCCTCCGTCTGGGCAATGCGCTGTCGCATCCATGACGACGCCTGGTCGATCAGGAAGATGGTCAGGATCAGCAGCACGAACAGGGCCGCAGTCTCATCGCCGGCCCGCTGCCCCCAGCCGATGGTCCGCCGCAGTTCGGAACCGATCCCGCCCGCGCCGACAAAGCCCAGGATGGCGGAGGCGCGCACATTGATCTCGAACCGCATCATGAAATAGCTCAGGTAGTTCGGCAGCACCTGAGGCAGGACCGCAAAGCGCATCCGCTGGAACCAGCTTGCGCCACAGGCCCCCAGTCCCTCCACCGCGCGGGTATCGATGTTCTCGTTCACTTCGGAGAACTGCTTGCCCAGCGCCCCTGTGGTGTGGAACGCCACGGCGATCATTGCCGGGATCGGACTGGAACCCAGCACGAAGATCAGGAAGAGCGCGATGATCAGTTCCGGGAAGGCGCGCATCACATCCATGATCCTGCGCGCGACCGGCACGACCGGCGGCCAGACATTGAGGTTGCTGGCCCCCAGGAAGGCAAAGACCATGGCCCCGAGACCGCCCAGGATCGTTGCAACGGCGGCAATGTTCAGCGTCTCGATCAGCGCGGGCAGGAAGCGCCAGAGCAGGCCGGGAAACGCGGCCCCCGCATCCCAGGCTTCCGCGACGATCTCACCGGGATAGTCGAAGAACTTGGCCAGACCACTGATGAACCCGCCGGAGTTCATCTCGTTTGCCTGTCCGTACCCCCCCACCATGACGACAGTCAGCAGCACCACGATGGCTGCGGAATAGAGTTGGCGCCTGCGCTTCATCTGCAGGATTTCGTCTCTCAGGTGGGCAGATGCGATCATGAACGGGCGCACTCACGGCTGGACTGGAAGAAGGGTGATGGCAGGCAATGGCAACGGCGAACGGACGGCCCGGAACATTCCGGACCGTCCGCCCTCGTCGCGAACCGTGATGGCTCAGTTGGACTTCGCCTTGCGCGCGGCCACGATGACCTCGTAGTCGGCATGGCTGATCGGAGCGATCGCCTTGATCTTGCCGGCCATGAAGCCGTAGGCGCATTCCGGATCCATCGAGGGCAGGCTGGCCAGCATGGCCACCATCTTGATCTTCACATCGGCCGGCAGATCCTTGCGCAGCACGATGGGGCCTTCCGGGATGACCTTGGAGCGCCAGATTTCCACCAGCTGGGTCATGTCGACCAGACCGGCATCGGCGGCCTTGCGGAAGGCGCCGCTGTTGTAGCCGTCTTCCCAGTTGCCCAGGCCATCGGCCCAGCTGACACCACCGTCGATATCACCATTCTGCACGGCGACGATGGTCTGCTCATGACCGCCGGTGAAGACGACCTCACCGAAATGCTCACCGGACTTCATCGTGTAGCCGGCAGCGGGGATCTCGATGGACGGGATCAGGTAGCCGGAGGTGGAATTCGGATCACCGAAGCCGAACTTCTTGCCCTTCATGTCGTCCAGGTTCTTGATGCCGCTGTCGACACGGGCAAAGCCGATGGAGTGATAACCGAAGGAACCGTCGGCATTGATCTTGGTCAGGACCGGCTCAACCGCATTCGGGTCGGTCAGGTAGACCTTGGCATAGCCGGAAGCGCCCAGCCAGGCCATGTCCAGGTTGCCGCCCAGCAGCCCCTCGATCACGCCATTGTAGTCGGCGGGGGCGAACAGCTTGGTCTCGACACCCAGCAGGGCCTCGGTCTTCTCGACCAGGCACTCGTTGCTGCGCAGGCGGTCGGAGGCATTCTCGCCACCCAGGATGCCGATGCGGAATTCGCTGATGCCGCTGTCAGCCAGGGCGACGCCGGACAGCATCGTGGCTGCGGCGGCGAGTGTCGCGATACGGGTGAATTTCATCGTCTTGTCCCTCCAGAGAATTGACTGATGTGATGGTGGTAGTTGCTGCGTCGGATCAGGCGGGCACAGCGGCGGGGCCAAGTCCCTGCGGCTGTCGTGCCCCGCGACCCAGCGCGGTAGACGTCATGGATTCATCGATTTCGTGATCGGCACCGTAGATCTCGCGCACCGTCGCGGCACTCAGGGCGCTGGACGGACCGTCGAAGACCAGTTCTCCCTGACGCATCCCGATCACCCGGTCACAATAGGCACGGGCGGTATCCAGGGTGTGCAGGTTGCACAGCACCGTCATCTGGTCGCGTTCATGGATCTGGCGCAGCGACTTCATCACCGTCTCGGCGCTCAACGGGTCCAGCGATGCGATGGGTTCATCGGCCAGGATCATCTTGGGGTTCTGCGTCAGGGCGCGGGCGATGGCGACGCGCTGCTGCTGGCCACCGGACAGGGTCTCGGCCCGCTGCAGCGCCTTGTCGGCAATGCCCAGCCGGTCGAGTGCCGCCAGCGCGCGGTCAATGTCCTCGTCACTGAAGATGCTGAACAGGCTGCCGATCAGGCCATGGCCATTCAGCCGCCCGAGCATCACGTTGGTCACCACATTCAGGCGCGGCACCAGATTGAACTGCTGGAAGATCATGGCGCAGTCCCGCTGCCAGGCCCGCTTCTCCCGCCCCCGCAGTTGCAGCACATCAACGTCGTTGACCAGGACGGCACCGGCGCTCGCCGGTGTCAGGCGATTGATCATGCGGAGCAGCGTGGACTTGCCTGCGCCCGAGCGACCGATGACGCCGACCATCTGCGGACGCGCAACGTCGAAACTGACATCCTTGACAGCCACGACACCGCCGCCGAACTGCTTCTCCAGCTTTCGGACTTCCAGCATCAACCCCTCCTGAAGTTCGGGAGCAGGTCTAGTGGTGCGCCATGAAACGCAGATGACAGTCCTGTGAAGCTTTTTTGACGGTCGATGGTCATTGGGCTGCAACAGTCAGATGCGATAATCAGTTCCGTTTGTCTGTATCCGGGAGGTCGGAATGCCCACGAAAGCTGTCGAGCGCCTTTTCACCCGTCTGGCGGAGCGTGGCAGCGGCAGCTATGGCCTCTCCGACGTTTCCCAGCTGGAGCATGCGCTTCAGTCCGCCACGCTGGCGGAGGCGCAGGGTGGCGATGACGCCCTGGTGATTGCCGCGCTGCTGCATGACATCGGGCATCTGGTGACCGACACGGACGAGGCGCTGGCTGAAAGGGGTATCGATGACCGGCATGAAGTCGCGGGCGCGCGGACACTCGATCTCGTGTTCGGACCGTCGGTGGCCGACCCGGTGCGGCTGCATGTGGCTGCCAAACGCTATCTCTGCACGGTCGAACCGGACTACTTCGATCTGCTGTCCGCCGATTCCGTGCGCAGCCTGGAACTGCAGGGTGGCCTCATGGACGAGGCCGAGCGGACCGCATTCGAGGCCGAGCCGGGCCACCGCGCCGCGATCAAGCTGCGCCGCATCGACGACGCCGCGAAGGTGCCGGGGATGGAGACGCCTGTGTTGCAGGACTATCGGGACATGGCCGATGGTCTGGCCGCCGCGCATCAGGGCGGGTGATCCTCGACCCGCAGGTCACTGCATTTCTGCAAGGACCCATCCGGTCGCGGCAGAGATCGCCAGCACACGGCCGATTCCCCAGTGCAACCGCAGCAGCAGCACAGCACTCAACAGCGACAGCACCGGGACACGCCAGTCGATACTTGCCAGCTCCGGCTGCCACAAGGTCAGCGGCCCGACGGTCTGCCGTGTGACATTGGCGAACATCACATGCAGCGCGAACCAGATCGACAGGTTCAGCATGACCCCGACCACCGACGCCGTGATCGCGGCCAGCGCCCCCCGGAGGCGCGGCTGGCCGGAGATCCATTCGATGTAGGGCGCCCCGGCGAAGATCCAGAGAAAGCATGGTGCGAACGTCGCCCATAGGGTCACCATGGCTCCGGCGAGCCCGAGCCAGAGCCCGCCGCTCCGGAACCCGGCGAGAAAGCCGACGAACTCCGTCACCAGTATCAGCGGCCCCGGCGTCGTTTCCGCCAGACCAAGCCCGTCCAGCATCTCCCCTGCACTCAGCCAGCCGAATCCCGTGACGACCTGCTGCGCCATGTAGGCCAGGACCGCATAGGCGCCACCAAAGGTCACGACCGCCAGCTTGGAGAAGAAATGGCCGATCGTGGCGAGTACCGGGGCCGCCGCCAGCAGGTCCAGCAGCAGCAGCGGCGCCCACCAGACGAACAGCCAGAGCAGGACCGTCTGTCCCGTTGACCTGACAGAAACGGGGGCGGGCGCAGCACGCCCTGCCTCCCGCGCATCCGCCGCACCGGGCCGCAGGCTGAACCCGACGACCGCCGCGGCGACGATGATCAGCGGGAACGGCAACTCGAACAGGAATATCCCGCCAAAGGCCGCACCGGCGATGATCCAGCCGGTCAGACGATGCAGGGCCCGTCGCGCCACCTTCAGCAGTGCTTCCACGACGATCACCAGGACCGCAGCCTTGATGCCCAGAAACAGCGTCGCCAGCAGCGGGGTCTTGCCGAAATGGGCGTAGAGAATGGCCAGGCCAAGGACCACGCAGGCACCGGGAATGACAAAGAGCATGCCCGCCAGCAAGCCACCCGGAACGCCGCGCAACCGCCAGCCCGCATAGGTCGCAAGCTGCATCGCCTCCGGCCCCGGCAGCAGCATGCAGAAGCTCAGCGCGTCGAGATACTGCCGCTCCGAAAGCCAGCGCTTCTCCTCCACCAGCACCCGGTGCATCAGAGCGATCTGGGCGGCGGGTCCCCCGAACGAAAGCAGACCGATGCGCCCGAACGCGCGGAAGACATCCGGCCAGGCCGGCGCTCCGGCGGGCAGACGGACGGAGGCGGATTCAGTCATGGCGTTCATCCATTGCATCGCCGCACCGGCGATGGGGTGCTTGGTGGAGGACAATTCCGGCCTGCAGCAGTTGCAGGTCATCGCGAAACTTTCGTGACAGACCGGCCTCTCTCAGGCCTGATCTATCACGATCTCGACGCGGTCGGCGGCGAAGCGGGTTTCCGAAAGCTGGATCGGGGCGCCGTGCAGATCCACATTCAGGGCGCGCGCAACCATGACGAGACCGTCATCCGTCAGGTCGAGCTCGGTCGCCTCCACCGGCAGGGCGCGTCGTGCCTCCAGCACCGTGGAGCGGCGTACATAATCGGCAACGCCGCAGGCCGCGAGGGCCCGGGTTATGGAGCCGGTGCGGTCCAGATGTACAGGCAGGTCTGCGAAGCGGGCGGCATCGAACCAGTGTGTGGCGAAGCTGATCGGCGTCTCCTCCGCCATGCCACGGGTCTCCAGCATCACGACGTCGGCCCCGACGGCGAGCCGCAGCGCCTCCGCTACCACCGCGTCGGCCGCGACCCGCGCGTGGCGCAGCAGCAGCAGCCGGCCCGAACTGTTCTGCGCCTCCAGCGCCGTGGAGAATCGCGTACGGCGGCCGATCGGATAGGTGATGCGCGGACGCCGCACCACGAAGGTTCCGCGCCCCCGCTCGCTGCGGATCACCCCTTCGCGACCGAGTGCGGAGAGGGCAGCCCGCACGGTATGGCGGTTGACGCTGAAACGGGTGGCAAGCTCGGCCTCGGAAGGCAGACGGCCGTCCCGCTCCGCCGACCACAGCGCCAGATCCTGGCGAATCCGGTCCGCGATCTGGCGCCAGAGCGCCACACCGCTGCGGCGGCCCACGTCAGCCGTATCCGTCATCTTGTCTGTCAGTTCCGTCACCTGTCGTGGTCCCTGTCACATGGCTGTCACGCCGACACTATAACCGGATGACAGGGAAACAACAGTTGTCTATACAAATAGACAACTATGACGACCGGCATCGGAGCAGACCCGTGAGCACCACCGAACCAGACCTTCAGCCCAGGCGCGACCGCATGGCCGTGCTGGCCCGTGCGGAGGGCAAGCAGTTGCGCGAACTCTGGGGCGGTCTCGGGATCGATCCGGCCTTCGAGATGGTGCGCGGACCGGAGACCGGACTGGCCACCGTGCGCGGCCGGATCAGCGGCGATGGTGCCCCCTTCAACTTCGGTGATGTGACCGTCACCCGCGCCAGCGTCCGGTTGCAGGACGGCGCGGTCGGTCATGCCTATCGCCTCGGCCGTGACCAGGGGGCAGCCCGACTCTGCGCCGTCATCGACGCGTTGGCCGATGACGCGGCGATGGCGGCGACCATCGACAGCCGGCTTGTGGAGCCGCTGCGCGAAGCACTTGCCGCGCGGGACCGGCAGCGGCAGGCGGAGACCGCTGCAACGAAGGTTGATTTCTTCACGCTGGTGCGGGGAGAGGACTGATGGCCGAAACGGATTTCCTCTCGGGCGGCCTCGCCGATCCGGTGATTGCCGGCCAGTCAGCCTTCCGCGCCATCATGCAGGCCATGGCGGAACCCGGGACGATCCAGGCCATTACGGATTGCCCGACGCCGCCGAAAGGTCTGCGTCGGACCATGGCCTCCATCGCGACCACGCTCTGTGATGCCGACACGCCGATATGGCTGGATCCTGAACTGGCGGGCAATCCGCTGGTCGTGAAGTGGCTGGCGTTTCATACCGGCGCGCCGGTCACGGCAGACAGTGCAGCGGCCATGTTCGCCTTCGTCAGCGACCCGTCTTCCATGCCTGCGCTGGATCGCTTTGCCAAGGGCACGGATGCCTACCCGGATCGCTCCACCACTTTGGTACTGGCGGTGGACGGCTTCGACAGGGGCACGCCACTGTCGCTCACGGGACCCGGAATCGAACACCTGCGCCGGTTCACCTTCGCCCCCATGCCGGAGGCCTTCATCGACCAGTGGAGCGGGAATCGCGCCCTCTTCCCCCGCGGCGTGGACCTGATCCTCGCCGGGCCCGAAGCGGTCGCCTGCCTGCCGCGCTCGACGCGGATCGGGAAGGGAGAGGACTGAGCCATGTATGTTGCCGTGAAGGGTGGCGAGACCGCCATCGACAATGCCCACAAGCTGCTGGCCGACCGCCGTCGCGGCAATCGGGACGTGGCCGACCTGGGTCTGGACCAGATCATGGAGCAGCTTTCGCTGGCCGTGGACCGGGTGATGAGCGAGGGCGCGCTGTATGACCGTGAACTGGCCGCGCTGGCCATCAAGCAGGCGCGGGGCGACCTGATCGAGGCGATCTTCCTGGCCCGCGCCTATCGCACCACCCTGCCCCGCTTTGGCTATACCCAGCCCGTGGATACCGGCCGGATGCAGGTGGAACGGCGCATCTCGGCCTGCTTCAAGGATCTGCCGGGGGGACAGCTTCTGGGACCCACGTTCGACTATACCCACCGCCTGCTCGACCCGGCGCTGGCGGGTGGCGCCGCTCCTGAGACACCTGAGGTGCGCGACCCGGACGGTGCCCCGATGATGCGCGTCTCCGACTTCCTGGGGCAGGAGGGGCTGCTGGAACCCGCACCCGACGCCGCGGACAAGCCGGTGCCCGACGACATTGCCCGCAACCCGATGAGCTATCCGATGGACCGGGACGCCCGGCTGCAGGCGCTGGCGCGCGGCGACGAGGGCTTCCTGCTGTCGATGGGCTACTCCACCCAGCGCGGCTATGCCCGCAGCCACCCCTTCGCCGGAGAAATCCGCATCGGGGAGGTGGAGCTGGAGATCGCGGTGCCGGAACTGGATTTCGCCGCACCGCTGGGCCGCATCCAGGTCACCGAGTGCCAGATGGTCAACCAGTTCCAGGGCTCGGCCAAGGCCCCGCCCCAGTTCACCCGCGGCTATGGTCTGGTCTTCGGTCAGGCGGAGCGCAAGTCCATGGCCATGGCCCTGGTCGACCGGGCCCTGCGCGCCACGGAACTGGGGGAGGATCTGACCGCCCCGGCGCAGGACGAGGAGTTCGTCATCGCCCATTCAGACAACGTCCAGGCGACCGGTTTCGTGGAGCATCTGAAACTGCCCCACTACGTCGATTTCCAGTCGGAACTGAACCTGGTCCGGCGGATGCGGGCAGAGGTGGAAGCGCGCACTGAAACACATCAGGAGGCGGCGGAATGAGTGCCCTCGACGCCGGAAACGAACAGGTCATCGCGACCTACAATTTCGCCTATCTGGACGAGCAGACGAAGCGCATGATCCGCCGCGCGCTCCTGAAGGGGATAGCCGTGCCGGGCTACCAGGTGCCTTTCGCCAGCCGGGAAATGCCGATGCCCTATGGCTGGGGCACCGGCGGCGTGCAGGTCACCGCCGCGATCATCGGACCCGACGACCGGCTGAAGGTCATCGACCAGGGCGCCGACGACACCACCAACGCCATTTCGATCCGCAAGTTCTTCGAGCGCACGACCGGTGTCGAGACCACCACGGCCACGGCAGAGGCCAGCATCATCCAGACCCGCCACCGCATCCCGGAGACACCGCTGACCGCAGGGCAGATTCTCGTGTTTCAGGTGCCGATTCCGGAGCCGCTCCGGTTCCTGGAACCGCGCGAGACCGAGACCCGGACCATGCACGCGCTGGAGGAATACGGCGTCATGCATGTGAAGCTGTATGAGGACATTGCCCGCCACGGCCACATCGCCACCACCTATGCCTACCCGGTGAAGGTGGAGGGGCGCTATGTCACCGACCCCTCCCCCACACCGAAGTTCGACAATCCGAAGATGCACCGCAATCCGGCGCTGCAGCTGTTCGGGGCAGGGCGGGAGATGCGCATCTATGCCATTCCGCCATGGACGGAGGTCGTCAGTCTGGATTTCGAGGATCACCCGTTCGAGGTGCAGGCATTCGATCGGCCCTGCGCGCTGTGTGGCGCTGAAGACGTGTTCCTGGACGAGGTCATCACCGATGACCGGGGCGGGCGGATGTTCGTCTGCTCCGACACCGACCATTGCAACAGGCGTCAGGCAGAGGGCCATGCGGGGGAGCAGGCGGCATGAGCATGCAGGACAATGATCCGCCGCTGATGCGTGTCAGCAACCTGACACACATGTACGGTGACCGTATCGGCTGCCGCGATGTCAGCTTCGATCTCTATCCGGGGGAAGTGCTGGCGGTCGTCGGCGAATCCGGTTCCGGCAAGACCACCCTGCTGAACTGCGTTTCCGGCCGGCAGCACTGCACCGCAGGCACAATCAGCTACCGCATGCGGGACGGTCGGCTGCAGGACCTCAATGCCCTGTCAGAGGCGGAGCGGCGGTTCCTGATGCGCACCGACTGGGGTTTCGTGCACCAGAATCCCGCCGACGGGCTGCGCATGAACGTCTCCGCCGGGGCGAATGTGGGGGAGCGGCTGATGGCGGTGGGGCAGCGCCACTATGGCCGCATCCGCGAAACCGCCGACGACTGGCTGGGACGGGTGGAGATCAGCCATGACCGTATCGACGACCGCCCCGGGACCTTCTCGGGCGGCATGCGGCAGCGGCTGCAGATCGCACGCAATCTCGTCACCGGACCACGGCTGGTCTTCATGGATGAGCCGACCGGAGGGCTGGATGTCTCGGTTCAGGCGCGGCTGCTGGACCTGTTGCGGGGTCTGGTCGATGACCTGGGCCTGTCTGCCATCGTCGTCACCCACGACCTCGCCGTGGCGCGGCTGCTGTCCCAGCGGATGATGGTCATGAAGGACGGACAGGTGATCGAGACCGGCCTGACCGACCGGGTGCTGGACGATCCCCAGGCGCCCTACACGCAGCTTCTCGTTTCCTCCATCCTGCAGGTCTGAGCCATGACACAGCGCCTTCTTCTGACCGGTGTCGACAAGTCCTTCACCCTGCATCTGCGCGATGGCGTGACCCTGCCGGTCGTTGCCGGGGTCAGCTTCCATGTCGATGGCGGCGAATGTGTTGTCCTGGGCGGACAGTCCGGGGCGGGCAAGAGTTCGATCCTGAAGATGGTCTATGGCAACTATGGCGTCGGTGCCGGGCAGATCCTGATCACCCATGCCGGTGACCAGGTCGACATGGCCAGCGCGGACGCGCGGCTGGTGATGCAGGTCCGGCGACAGACGCTGGGCTATGTCAGCCAGTTCCTGCGCGCCATCCCGCGGGTTGCGGCCATCGACGTGGCAGCGGAACCGCTGGTGCGTGCCGGTGTCACCGCCGAGGCGGCGCGGGAGCGCGCGGCGGCACTGTTCGCGCGCCTCAATCTGCCCGAACGGCTCTGGTCCCTGCCACCCGCGACCTTCTCCGGCGGGGAGCAGCAGCGCGTGAACATCGCGCGCGGTTTCCTGCCCGATCTGCCTGTCCTGCTGCTGGACGAGCCGACGGCATCGCTCGACGCCCGCAATCGCCAGGTGGTGATTGACATGATCGCGGAGAAGAAGGCGAACGGGACCGCACTTCTGGGTATCTTCCACGACGCGGATGTCCGTGAAGCCGTGGCCGACCGAATCGTTGATGTCAGCCGGTTCGCAACCGCTGCGGTGGCCGCATGACCGGTCGCGAAGCTGTCATGACGATCAGGTATTCGATGCGCGAATCGGGCTGACGTAGAAAGGGGTCCAACGATGCGACATGCCATCTACTTCGTGCCACCGCCGGAGGATCCAATGGGCCGGATCGCGACCCAGTGGCTTGGCCGGGATGTCTTCACCGGTACCGTCAGTCGCAATCCTGCGGTCGGCAACCTGAGTTCGGCCGACGTCGCCTTCCACACCGCAGCCGCCCGGCGATACGGCTTTCATGCGACCATGAAGGCACCTTTCAGGCTGGCGCGGGGCCGCGGCGAATCAGAACTGGTGCAGGCCTTTCTGGACTTCTGCCTTGATGAAACCGCCTTCATCGTGCCGCACATGAAGATCGCCCGCATCGGTCGATTCTTCGCCCTGGTTCCGGCCCGGCCCTCGCTGGAGATCGACGCCCTGGCCTGCAAGGCAGTGTTGGCATTCGAGCGGTTTCGCGCGCCATTGAGCGAAGCTGAACTGGCCCGCCGCCAGCCCGGTTCCCTGACCATCGCGCAATTGCGCAACCTGCATCGCTGGGGCTATCCGCACGTGCTGGATACCTTCCGTTTCCACATGACCCTGACCGGACCCGTGCCCGACTCCGACCGTGCGACCGTGGAGCATGCGTTGCAGGAATGGTTTGCACCCGTGATCGATCTGCCGATGACCCTCGGCAGCCTGGCCCTGATGCGGGAGGCGGAGCCGGGTGCGCCGTTCCGCGTCCACGAACATGCCCCGCTGCAGCAGCTGAATGAACGGATGACCGCCTGAAATGAGCCAAGAGACACTGTTGAAGAATGCCCGCCTGGTGCTGGAGGACGAGGTCGTGACCGGCTCCGTGCTGCTGCGTGACGGTCTGATTGCCGATGTGGGCGGCGCGTCGGAAGCTGCAGGAGACGACATGGGTGGGGACTACCTGCTGCCCGGTCTGGTGGAACTGCATACCGACCATCTGGAGGGTCATTACGCCCCCCGGCCCAAGGTCCGCTGGAACCCCTTTGCCGCCGTGCAGGCGCATGATGCGCAGATCGCAAGCTCTGCCATCACCACGGTCTTCGACGCGCTGCGGGTCGGCAATACGGACGGAGATCATGATCTGGTCACCGACGACATGGTGGTGCTGGCCGAGGCCATACAGAGCGGCATGGCGACCGGGCGACTGCGCGCCGACCATTTCCTGCATCTGCGGTGCGAGGTCTCATCACCCGATTGCCTGGCCGCCTTCGAAAGGCTGGGCGGCAAGCAGGGGGTGCGTCTCGCCTCCCTGATGGATCACGCGCCGGGACAGCGGCAGTTCGCCAATCTGGATGCCTACAAGATCTATTACCAGGGCAAGCTGAAGATGACCGATGCCGAGTTCGCGGCGTTCTGCGACATGCGTGTGGACCAGTCGCGGCAGAACTCCGACCACAATCGCGGCGCCATCGCCGAAATCGCGCGGCAGCGTGGCATCGTGCTGGCCAGCCATGATGACGCCACCCGCGAACACGTCGACGAGGCGGAGGACAATGGCGTGCGCGTCGCCGAATTCCCGACGACCGAGGCCGCCGCCAGATCGTCCCATGAGCGCGGCATGGCCGTCCTGATGGGCGCACCCAACGTTGTCCGCGGCGGTTCCCATTCCGGCAATATCGCGGCGCAGCACCTCGCGGAACTGGGACTGCTCGACATCCTGTCGTCGGACTACATCCCCTTCAGCCTGATCCAGGCGACATTCCAGCTTGCGGAGACCGTAGACGGCATCTCCCTGCCCCAGGCCGTAGGCATGGCGACACACCAGCCCGCACGTTCGGTGGGACTGGACGACCGGGGCGTGATCGCGGTAGGCAAGCGCGCCGATCTGGCGCGCGTCCGTGTCCAGGATGGCGTACCTGTGGTGCGCACGGTCTGGCGTCAGGGGGAACGGGTTGTCTGAACAGGGTGGCGGCGACAGGGACGGCGATACAGGCGGCGCGCTGCTGGTCATCGTCGGGCCGAGTGGCGCGGGCAAGGACACCCTGATCGACGGACTCCGGCTCCACTTCGCCGACGATGCCCGTGTCCGCTTCGTGCAGCGCACCGTGACTCGAAAGGCCGACCCGAATGCCGAGGCGCACGCGAGCATGACCGTGGCCGACTTCGAGGCCGCGCAGCAGGCCGGAGCCTTCTCCGTGACCTGGGACGCCAACGGCCTGAAATACGGTCTCCCTGCTGATGTTGCCGACCATCTGGCCAGCGGCGGGCTGGCCATCGCCAATGGTTCCCGTCAGGCGCTGCCTGCGATCCGTGCCGCGTTCGCCCGCGTGATCGTGGTTGCCGTGACCGTCGCCGAGGCCGAACTCGCGCGCCGTCTTGCCGCCCGTGGACGGGAAACTGCCGAGGAGATCAGGGCCCGCCTGCAGCGCGCCCGAGACCTGAAGGTCAGCGGCGATGACGTGCTGCACCTGGACAACTCCGGTCCGCCGGAAGTCGCGACGGCACGGCTGTGTCGCGTGGTCGAGGATGCGCTTCAGCCCTGAAACGGGTTCCGGAGCGCCCATTTGTCCATGACACGCCGCTCCATTGTGTAGGATGATCCCGGTGAAACTGCCGCCATGGGGAGGCGACGGTTCCTGTTGGGGAGATACAGACAATGACTGATCCGATCCGGTTGCTGGGCGGGCTTGGCTCACCCTATTCGATGAAGATGCGCGCGATACTGCGCTACCGGCGTCTGCCCTTCATCTGGGAACTGCGGAACATCGAAAGCAGGGCGGAGACAGCGCATGTGAAGCCGCAGGTCATCCCCATGGTGCAGTTTCCCGATGATGTGGCCTGGCGGGTGGATTCAACCCCCATCGCGCATGAGCTGGAGCAGCGCCATACGGAACGCTCCATCCTTCCGGAAGATCCGGTACATCGCTTCCTCGCCAACCTGATCGAGGACATGGCCGATGAATGGCTGACCAAGGCCATGTTCCACTATCGCTGGTTCTATGCCGCCGACCGGGACTTCGCATCCTGGTGGATCGCTTCCGACAATGTCCCGGCCGCCGCCCCGCTGGAGGAACGCCGCGCCTTTGCCCGCGACATCTGCGAGCGCCAGGTGAGCCGCATGCCGATCGTCGGCTGCACGGAGGAAAATCGCCCGGTCATCGAGGAAACATTTGCCCGCACCGTTGATGCGCTGGAAACCCATGTTGGGCTTGGCAACTACCTGTTCGGCACCCGGCCCTCGATCGCCGACTTCGGCCTGTTCGGCCAGTTGCGCACCCTGGCCGACGACCCGACATCGATGACGGAGATGCGCCGCCGCGCCCCGACCGTGGTCCACTGGATTCGCCAGACCGATGACCTGTCTGGACTGGAAGGGGACTGGGGCACGTCGGATGCCGAACTGCCGCAGGCCGTGCATGACCTGCTCGCGCTCTGCGGTCAGGCCTATCTGCCCTTCCTTGCCGCCAATGCGGAGGCGCTGGAGAGCGGCGCGGAGGAAGTGCGCATGACCATCTTTGGCCGGCCCTACGCACAGGCGCCGTTCCGCTATCAGGGCAAGTGCCTCAGTCGCCTGCGCAGCCTCTACGGCCGCCTGAAGGGAACCGACAAGGCCCGTGCCGACGCCCTGCTGTCCCCATCCGGCTGTCTGGAGGTCCTGGCCGAATAGATCGGGCCATCACGCCAGTTCGAACAGGCCGAAGAGTTCGATTTCGGGGGACCAGTGGAACTGGTCGAACGGCGTGAGCGAAACAAGACGGTAGCCGCCATCGATCAGGATGCGGGCGTCCCGGGCAAATGTTCCCGGCGCGCAGGACGCGTAGGCAATGCGCGGCACCTGCGCCCCCGCCCCCGCCAGCACCTCCACCTGCGCCCGCGCGCCCGCCGCGGGCGGGTCGAGGATCACCAGATCCAGCGGGGCGATCTCGACCGCGCTCAAGGGATCACGTGTCAGGTTGCGGACACTGGTGGTGATATTGGTGCGTCGCGCCTTGTCCGCCCCGGTGCGCAATGCCTGCACGGCGTCGGCCGCACTGTCGATGGCCAGCACCTCCGCGCCCGTCGGTATGCCTGCGGTCAGGGTGCCGACACCGCAGAACAGGTCCGCGACAGAACCGGCACCCGCCGACGCCAGACCGACGCGGCGGCGCATTTCCGCTTCCACCAGCCGGTCGGTCTGCAGGAAGGCCCCCGGCGGCGGCGCGACAGTCAGACCCGGCCATTCCAGCACCGGCTGACGCCGTGCGCCGATCGGCGTTTCACCGTTCCTGCCTGTCAGCGTCAGGCGCGCCAGATCATGGGTCTCGGCGAATTCCGCCAGATCCATGAACAGGTCCGCCCCCTGCCGCATCTCCGCCTCCAGCAGCATGTCCGCACCGCTGTCGGTCATGTTGATGGAGATCCGGGCGGATTCCTGTGGCGCCAGATGCGCCGCCAGCAGGGACCGCAGCGGCGCGATCAGGGCTTCCAGCGCCGGCTCCAGCACCGGACAGGGTCCGATGTCGACCAGGTTCCTGCTGCCACGCTCGTGAAACCCGATGGCCACGGACTTCCGCCCGCCGACCTGCGAGGTCAGGCTCACGCGCCTGCGGCGTCCCGGCCCGCCCAGGAAGGTTTCATCAACCGCCACATCGCTGATCCCGCGCCGCTCCAGCGCGGCGACGACCTGGTCCCGTTTCCAGTCCGCCAGGAAATCCGCCGACAGATGTTGCAGGGCACAGCCCCCGCAGCGCCCGAAATGCGGGCAGGCCGGTTCCACCCTGTCCGGACCCGGCGAGACCTGTTTCACGACACGGGGCCGTGGCGCGGCAGCGGCTTCCGGTCGCCCCTTGCCCCGGCCCTTCGGCTTGCGCGGCGCACGCGGCTGTTCAATCACCACCACGTCGCCCGGCGCGGTGAAGGGCACATGCACGGTCCGGCCGTCCAGCGCGGCGATACCGTCACCGGCACTGCCCAGCCCTTCGATTCTCACTTCACTCATGTGCCGCGCTCTCCCGCCAGCAGAAATTCGATATTGCCCTTCGGGCCCGTGATCGGGCTTTCGATGCTGCCCAGCACATGCCAGTCCGGCTGTTCCGACAGCCATTCCGTCAGGCGTTGGCGCACCTCATCGCGCACTTTCGCGTCACGTACCACCCCGCCCTTGCCCAGGGCTGCACGCCCGGCCTCGAACTGCGGCTTCACCAGCGCGATCACCCGTGCACCCGGCGCGGCCAGCGCCAGCGCCGGGGCAAGGACCAGCGTCAGACTGATGAAGCTGGCGTCACAGACAATCAGGTCCGGTTGATGCGGCAGGTCATCCAGGGTCAGCTCGCGGGCGTTCATCCCCTCAAGCGAGGTAACATCCGGCCGCTGGCTCAGACTCTCGTGCAACTGGTCCCGTCCGACATCGATGGCAGTCACATGACGCGCGCCACGTTGCAGCAGGACATCCGTGAAGCCGCCGGTCGAAGCACCTATGTCCAGGCAGTTGCAGCCTGTCGGATCCATCCGGAAATGGTCCAGCGCCGCCACCAGCTTCAGCGCCCCCCGACTGACATAGGGATGATCCGGCTCCGACAGGGCCAGAACCTGTTCAGGCTCCACGATCTCCGCCACCCGACCGACCGTCTGGCCGTCCAGCGTGACCTTGCCAGCCTCGATCAGGGCCCGCGCACGGCCCCGGCTCTGTGCAAGACCCCGCGCCACGAGTTCCAGGTCCGCCCGGCGTCCGCTCATGACGCCGGGCCGGACGGATGCAGGATCAGTTGAGCATCTGGTTGGGCAGCCAGGTGATGATGGCGGGGAACGCCACCAGACCGGCAACCGTCAGCACGTCGGCGATGAAGAAGGGGCCGATACCCCTGAAGACATCCGACAGCGGTATGTCCGGTCTGACGCCGTTGACGACGTAGCAGTTCAGACCGATTGGAGGCGTGACCAGACATATCTCCACCATCTTCACGACAATGATCCCGAACCAGATGGCAACATCGTTGCTGCCCGGATCGAACCCGAGCCCCGGGCCAAGCGCCACGACAGCCGGATAGACCACAGGCAGGGTCAGCAGCAGCATCCCGATGGCATCCATGAACATGCCCAGCACCGCATAGGCAAGCAGGATCAGGATCATGATGGTCCAGGGATCGAGCGGCAGGGTCACGATCCAGTTGGCGAAATTCTCCGGCAGACGGGCAAATCCGAGGAAGCGCACGAAGATCAGCACGCCCCAGATGATGGAGAAGATCATCACCGTCAGCTTGGCCGTCTCCAGGATCGCGTCCTGGAACTGATGCCACTTCATGCCCCGGACAGCTGCCATCACCAGCACGACGAAGGCGCCGAGCGCGCCCGCCTCGGTCGGTGTCGCGAGGCCGAGGTAGATACCGCCGATGATGATCGCGATGACCAGCAGGATCGGCGTGGTACCCGGCACGCTCTCGAACCGCTGCTTCCAGGTATAGCCCCGGATCGGGCGGCCCAGTTCCGGATTGCGCCAGGCACGGTAGATGATCAGCAGGGCATAGACGACAGCGGAGAACAGTCCGGGCAGGAAACCGGCCAGCAACAGCGCGCCAACCGATTGTTCGACGATGATGGCGTAGATGACCAGGATCGCACTCGGCGGAATCAGTGATGCCAGTGTGCCGCCCGCGGCGACCACGCCTGCAGCCAGGCGCCTGTCGTACCCCGCCGCCAGCATTTCCGGAATCGCGATCCGGGCGAAGACCGCCGCCGTGGAGGTGGAAGCACCGGAGACCGCGGCGAAGCCGGCGGTCGCGAACACGCTGGCCACGGCGAGTCCGCCCGGCACCCAGCCGATCCAGCGCCGCGCAGCCTCGAACACCGCCTTGGTGATGCCCGCATGAAACGCCAGATAACCGATCAGGATGAACATCGGCAGCACACTGAGCGTATAGGCGACCGATTTGGAATGGGGGGTGAGCCCGGCAAGCCCGGCCCCGGCCATGAAGGCCTTGGCAAGATCGAAGTTGGGCTTCGCGTAGAGCACCGCGATGATACCGACCATGCCGACCAGGGCGCAGGCGAAGACGACGCGCATACCAAGCGCGATAAGGCAGAGCAGCGCCACCATGCCGATGATGCCGATTGTCAGTGGATCGGTGATCATGCGCCTGCTCCCCGGTTGGCGGCATTGTTGTCCCTGTCCTCGTCACCGGTGCTCTCGATGTCCTGACGGGCCACATCCTCGATTGTCGGAATCGTCGGCACGCCGACCGGCGTCTTCGAAGGATCGAGAAACAGGCGCATGTAGCCGATCAGCTGCAGCAGCAGGCGCAGCCACAGCAGGCTGAAGGCGACCGGCACGATCAGCTTCGACGGCCAGACCGGGAAATTGGCATCAATGGTGGAGTCACCCTGCTCGAAGGCGCGCTCGAAGTGGGTATAGCCATAGGCGATCAGCACACCGACAACGATCAGGGACAGGACAATCGCGAGGGATTCGGCCAGCCAGAGCCACCGTCCCTTGAGACCACGAATAGCCAGATCCATGCGCACATGACCGCCAGCCCGCTGGCAATAGGCGATACCCATGAAGGCGAAGACCGCGATGGATTGCTCGACGAAGTCGATATAGCCCCACATGGGGTAGCCGACGGTACGCAGGAAAATCTGCGAAACGCCAAGCAGCATGAGAAAGACAATGGAGTAGGCCGCGACCAGGTTGAAGATCGTCTCAACGCGGCCCAGCGTACGATCGAGCTGGCCCATGTTGGACTCGCCCTGCGTTGCGTCCATGCTCGCCCCTCCCCGGGAAACGAAAACAGCTATATCGTTCTGAAATTGTTCAAGGAAATGAAAGGGGCGGACCCGCCAGGAGCCCGCCCCGAATCATGTCACTGCCTTCAGGAACCGGCAGCCTTTTCGGCTTCGGCCAGCAGGAAGTCCAGCAGTTCCTGCGCCGGAATCTTGTCGCCGTAGGCATCGACGAAAGCTTCCTTCCACAGGGGCTCACCGATTTCCTTGCGGAAGGTGGCCAGCTCGTCCTTGGTGAAGCGGATTTCGGTCAGCTGCTTCTGGAACATCGGGATGTTCACCTTGTCAGCCGCCTCATAGGCTTCGCGCATCTTCTCGTAGGCCGGCCATTTCAGCTCCAGCAGCAGGTCGCGATACTGCTGCGGCAGGGCGTTCCAGGCGTCGATGTTGAAGACGGTCGGGCAGTCAGCCGTGCCGGGCTGGAAATTGCCCGTGAACCAGTCGGCAACCTCGTTCACCTTGTAGGCCGCATGGGCATAGGTGTAGGGGAAAGACACCGCATCAACCGTGCCGCGTTCCAGCAGCGTGTAGACCTCGGTCGCCGGCACGCTCATCAGCGTGGCACCCAGCTTCTCCATTGCCTGGGCGACACCGCCACCGGCGCGGACACGCATGCCGTTCCAGTCCTCCAGGGACTTCGGCGGCTTGCCGCGGCCCAGGAATTCATACTGCGGCAGGATGCCGGCCATGTAGATCACGGCATTCCAGTTGGCCATTTCCTTCTTCACATGCGGATGCTGGTAGAAGGCGTCCGATGCCTTGATCCGCACGTTCCAGTCACCGATGGGCAGGAACGGCAGGGAGAAGATCATAGACGAAGGCGTCTTGTCCGGGCTGTAGAAGTTGCAGAAGTTCGCCCCTTCGAACGCGCCGAGCTGGATGCCATCCAGGTTCTCGCGCGGCTTGGACAGACCACCGTAGGACAGCTTCAGCTGGAACTTGCCACCGGTCCGGCGGTCCAGCTCGGCCACGATGTATTCCAGGCCGGCCGTGAATGCCCGGGGCTTGCCCCAGATGGAATGGTTCCAGGTGACGGCCGGGCCGTCGACCATGTCGGAATGGCTGCCGGCCTGCGCGGCCCCGGCCATTCCCAGCGCAACAGCAATCGCCGCCACGCCTTTCAGCGTCTTGTGAAACATGTGTTTCCTCCCTGAGTTTGACACTTTGATGTCTTTGTTGGCGCAGAGACTATAGGGGCCGGGTGCCGTGATCAATCGGCTTCGCCCATCGGTGCCAACAGTTGAACAGCCGCCAATGCGCACCCTTCTCCATCACCCTTGCTTCCTGTACACCCCTGCAGGTCGGACATGGGTGCGACGGATCGGGGGAACGGGACCGAAATGACGGCTGAGCTGCAGATGTCCCGACAGGTGGACCCCGCCGCGCAGGCACGGGAGGAGAATTTTCCCGTTGGATCAGTGCTGCTGCCGCGCGGACTCCGGCCACACGTCGCGACGTTCTATGCCTTCGCCCGCACCGCCGACGACATTGCCGACGCCCCTGATCTGACAGCCCCTGCGAAGCTTGAGCGGCTCGACGCGCTGGAGGCCGCCCTGATCAATGGCAGCGACCTGCCAGCCTGTGCCGTGGCGGACCGGCTGCGCCGCAGCCTGCTCGCGACAGGGGTCACCGACACCCATGCACGTGACCTGCTGGCCGCCTTTCGCCGCGATGCCCGTCAGGACCGTTGTCGGGACATCGAACAACTGCGCGACTACTGCAGACTCTCTGCCTCCCCCGTGGGCCGCTACCTTCTCGACCTGCATGGCGAGGACCGGCGTGGCCATGCCCTTTCCGACCCGCTCTGCGATGCCCTGCAGATCATCAACCACCTGCAGGACTGCAAGGAAGACTTTCAGCGCATGAACAGGGTCTATCTGCCTCTCGACTGGCTGCAGGATTCGGGGACGGACGAATCATCGCTGCTGGCCGGTCGCAGTTCACCTGCCCTGCGTGCGGTTCTCGACCGTTGCCTCGACCTCTGTGACACCCTGCTGGAGAAATCACGCCCGCTGCCGCACAGCCTGAAGAGCGCGCGGCTGGGGGCGGAGGCGGCGGTGATTCATGCGCTGGCGCGCCGGATGGCAAGGCGGCTGCGGAACCGCGATCCATTGTGCCAGCGCACCCGGCTTTCGAAACCGTCGGCCCTGCTTGTCTCCGTTCTGGCTGCCGGGCGCTTCGCCCTGACCCGCGCCTTCGGATCCCGCGCATGAGCAGCCTTGCGGAGGCGGATCGCCACGTTCGCATGGTCGTGGACCGCTCCGGCACCTCCTTCGCCATGGGCATGCGCGCCCTGCCCCCTGCCGGGCGGCGGGCGATGTACGCGATCTATGCCTTCTGCCGGGAGATCGACGACATCGCCGATGAGCCGGGTGAGGAAGGCATGAAGCGCCAGGCACTGTCCGACTGGTCGGAGGAGATCGAGGCGCTCTACGCCGCGCGCCCGGGTCGACCGACGGCTGTTGCGCTCGCCGCCGCGGTCGAGGGCTATGACCTGCCGAAAGCCGAATTCCACGCCCTGATCGACGGCATGCTGATGGATGTGGACATGGATTTCGGCGCAGCACCGCCGCTGGACCATGCCGGACTGCACCTCTATTGCCGCCGCGTCGCGGGCGCGGTCGGCATGCTGTCGGTCCAGGTTTTCGGGGAACCGCGCGCAACGCAATATGCGCTGGCGCTGGGGGATGCGCTGCAACTGACCAACATCCTGCGTGACATCGGGGAGGATGCGGCGGCGGGCCGCCTGTACCTGCCCGCTGACCGGCTGGCCCACCACGGCATCGCCGTCACCACGCCGCAGGAAACCCTGTCCCATCCGGCGGTACGGCTGGTCTGTGAGGAACTGCTGGCGGAGGCGGAGAGCCGCTTCCGGGACGCCGACACGCTGTCGGCCCGGCTGGACCGGCGGAAGCTGCGCCCGGCCCTGCTGATGGACATGATCTACCGCAGCCACCTTGCCAGGCTGAAGCGGCGCGGCTTTGCCGAGCCGACCAAGCGGCTGCGCCTCTCCCGCCTCGCCAAGCTGGGACTGGCCCTTCGTGCGCTGACGGTCTGATGAGTGGCCCGCAGACGATCATCGTCGGGGCCGGGCTGGCCGGACTGGCCGCCGCACTGCGGCTGTCGGCGCGCGGGCGCCGCGTCACGCTGCTGGAGGCTGCACCTGCCGCAGGCGGGCGATGCCGCAGCTTCCACGATCCGGCGCTGGGACGCGTGATCGACAATGGCAACCACCTGATGATGACCGCCAACGAGGCTGTGTTCGACTATCTGGCGGAGGTTGGTGCGCTGGACCGGGTGACGATCGGCGAACCCGCAGCCTATCCCTTCATCGACACGGTGACCGGCGCGCGCTGGACAGTCCGCCCCAACGCCGGCCGGGTGCCGTGGTGGGTCCTGCGGCGATCCCGATCCGTGCCCGGGGCACGATTGCGGGACTGGCTGGCGGGGCTGCGGCTGCTGCTGGCGGGACCGGACGCGACGGTCGCCGATTGCATTCCCGGGGACACATGGCTGTGGCGGCGGTTCTGGGAGCCCCTGTCCGTCGCGGCCCTGAACACGGCAGCCGACGAAGCCTCCGCGCAGTTGCTCGCAGCCACCTGCCGCCTCACCTTCGCCCGCGGTGAACGCTGGTCGCGTCCGGTCACGGTGCGCGACAGCCTGGCGGATACGCTGATCGATCCGGCCATCGAATGCCTGCGCGACAGGGGCGTGGAGATCAGTTTCGGTGAGCGGGTCCGGTCGATGCAGCGCACCCCGACCGGCGGGGCCGTCAGCGCCATCGAGACATCGCGCCGGACGCTGGCCGTTGGTCCCGACGACCGGGTGATCCTGGCGGTGCCCTCATGGAACCTGCCCGATCTGCTGCCGGACGTCCCGGTCCCGGAAGGCAGCCGCATGATCCTGAACCTGCACTTCGATGCCACTGGCCATACCGCACAGATGCCACCGCTGACCGGGCTGACCGGTGGGGTCGCACAATGGCTGTTCTGCCGCGACGGTCTGGCGTCCGTGACGGTCAGCGCGGCGGATCGCTTCGCCGATGATACCGCAGAAGCACTCGCCCGCCGGATCTGGCCGGAAGTCGCCATCGCACTGGGCGACCGGACGATGCCCCTGCCCGCATTTCGGGTCGTGAAGGAACGCCGTGCGACCTTCGCCGAGACACCCGCGAACGAGCCGCGGCGTCCCGGCCCCGACTGCACGGTGCCCAACGTGCTGCTGGCCGGAGACTGGAGCGTACGCGGCCTGCCCGCCACCATCGAGGGCGCGATCCGGTCAGGCCGCATGGCGGCTGATCGGATTACCTGACATCATGCCAGCACCCGCCAGACCGAGATCTCGCGGGCACGGCCACGGATGGGGACCTTGCCGAGTTCTTCGAAGCGGAAGGAATCGCCCGCCGCGCTGCGGGTCGTGCCGCTGACCAGGATCGGGCCGCCCATCTCCTTGGCCAGCCCTTCCAGCCGCGAGGCGACGTTCACGCTGTCGCCGATGATCGTGTAGCCGAGCCGGTCACCGCCGCCCACCGCACCTGCGGCCACCGTGCCTGTATTGATGCCGATGCGGGTCACAAGCCGGATGTCCCTGCCCGGGCCGAACCGCTTCCCCTCCAGCGCCTGTTCGATCGCCAGTCCGGCACGGATGGCGCGGGCGGCGTGGTCATGGTGGGGAACCGGTACGTTGAAACTGGCGAAGATCGAATCACCGATGAAGGCATTCACGGTCCCGCCCTCGGCCCGGATCGGCTGCAGAACCACTTCGAAATAGTCGTTCAGCAGGGCGATGGTCTCCGCCGGGCTGAGCAGCTCCGAAATGCCCGTGAACCCCTGGATGTCAGTGAACATGATGGTGGCGATACGTTCCTCGCCCGCCAGCACGCCGGGGTCCCGGATCAGTTGCTCCGCCACGGCCTCCGGCACGTACTTGCCAAAGGTCTCCCGAATCGCCTGACGTTCGTTCAGCCCGTCCACCATCTCGTTGAACCGCGTGGTCAGGGCACCGATCTCGTCGTTGGAGGTCACCGGCGCACGGACGGTCAGGTCGCCCCGTGCCACACGTTCCACTGCCGCCACCAGAATCTCGATGGGCCGGGTGAGCGAGAGGGGCAGAAAGACGATGACAATGCCGATCAGCAGGAAGCTGACGGCAATGTCCATGATGATGGCATTCTCCATCGGCAGATCCAGCCCGCCACCGTCACGGTAACGGACGAACCAGAAGAATTCGGTCATGAGCAGGAGCAGCGGCATGATCGAGATGACGCTGATGACGACAATCATCCGCCGCCGCAGGTTGCCGCCACCGCCGGGCAGGATGAGCCCGCGTGTGGCGAAGAGGTGCAGCTTGATCCTGGTCACCAGCGTGTTGAGCAGGAAGAAGACGAGGTATCCCGCCACGGCAGCCAGTACCAGCGAGACGAAATAGACATAGTCGAGCGGCAGATCGAAGTTGCCGCCGTAGGAACCGGCCAGGGGGCTGAGAAAGAACCCGATGGGGAAGAACAGCATATAGAACCCGACGGCCCACATGGCCGTTCGCAGCGGCAGCCGCTCCAGCGCCAGCCGTGCCTCCGGTGTGTCGTCGCCCGCGATCAGCCCCGCAACGGGCCGGAACAGGAACCGGCGCGCCAGCAGGATGTTGAGGGCGACAAGGACCGTGCCGTCATAGAACAGGGTCCACAGCAGATACCCTGGCTCCCCCGATGTCGCGGAGAACAGGGCGTTGGCGAATATGTTGCCGCTGGCCGGGATGGCCAGCGCGATCGCGAACTGGCGTGCGGCGTTCATGGAAATGAAAAACGCCCGGCCCCGAGGATCGGGACCGGGCGCAATTCCGTCAGCATGTGCTGTTCCGACAGGCGGATCAGACCACGCCGAATGCCATCATCGCGTCGGCGACCTTGGCGAAGCCGGCAATGTTGGCACCGGCGACATAGTCGGTCATGCCCTCACGGCCATAGTCCTTGCCGTAGGTCTGGCAACGGCCATGGATGTCTTCCATGATCTGGCGCAGCTGCTCCTGCATCTGGTCGACACCCCAGCTGATGCGGGCCGAGTTCTGGCTCATTTCCAGACCGGACACGGCAACGCCACCGGCATTGGCCGCCTTGGCCGGACCGAAGATCACCCCGGCATCCAGGAACGCGTCGACGCCTTCGTTCGACGTCGGCATGTTCGCACCTTCCGACACGGCCACGACGCCGTTCTTGATCAGCATCTTGGCTTCGTCGAGGTTGAGCTCGTTCTGCGTCGCGCAGGGCATGGCGATCTCGGCGGGGACTTCCCAGGGGCGCTTGCCCTCGTGGAAGGTGGTGCCGCTGAACTCGTCACAATATTCGCTGATGCGACCACGACGGACGTTCTTCAGTTCCTTGATCCAGTCCAGCTTCTCCTGCGTGAAACCGGCCGGGTCGTGGATGTACCCACCGGAGTCGGACAGGGTCACCGGACGGGCACCAAGCTGCATCAGCTTCTCGGCGGCATGGGTGGCCACGTTGCCCGAACCGGACACCACGGCAACCTTGCCGGACACGTCGTTGCCCGCTGCCTTCAGCATGTTCTGCAGGAAGTAGACGGCGCCGTAGCCCGTTGCCTCGTTGCGGACCAGGGAGCCACCGAATTCCAGGCCCTTGCCGGTCAGCACGCCCTCGAACGAGTTCGTGATGCGCTTGAACTGGCCGAACATGTAACCGATCTCGCGCGCGCCGACACCGATGTCACCGGCGGGCACGTCAACGTTCGCACCCACATGACGATACAGTTCCGTCATGAACGACTGGCAGAACCGCATGATCTCGTTGTTCGACTTGCCCTTCGGATTGAAGTTGGCGCCACCCTTGCCGGCGCCCATCGGCAGACCGGTCAGGCTGTTCTTGAAGGTCTGCTCGAAGGCAAGGAACTTCAGAACCGACGTGTTCACGGACGGATGGAACCGCAGGCCGCCCTTGTAGGGGCCGATGGCGTTGTTCATCTGGATCCGGTGACCACGGTTGACGCGGATGTTGCCCTCGTCATCCTCCCAGCAGACGCGGAAGGAGATGACACGATCCGGTTCCGCCATGCGTTCCAGGATCTGCATCTCGCGATACTTCGGATTGTTGTCCAGGAACGGAATGATGGTGGCCGCGACCTCCATCACCGCCTGGTGGAACTCGGGTTCGCCCGGATTGCGCTTCTCCAGGCCTTCCATGAAATTTTGCAGCGCAGCGTTACCTGATGCCATTTGTGATCCCCCTCAAGAGCATGGGCACGTCTTCCCGACGGCCCTCGTGAATATTCCGGATCTAGACCGGTATTTGTTGCAGTAGCCGGACAGTCGGCACGGCGGCTCCATGGCGCAGCCGCACCACTTTCCCGGTGTTCGATCCAGCCCCTCGGGATCCAGTGTCGGTTGCCATTGCCGCCCGGTCAATACTCGGCTTCGTGGATGTAGTGTGGTTTAGTGGCGATGCGCACAGATCAGGCGCCCGTCACAGGCGCGTCAGGAACAGACGGCACCTTACCGGGGAAAGCCGCAACGTGCCGAGGGAGAGCAAGCAATGGATCCGACCGCTGAAGCGATAGCCAGCGAACTTCTGGACAAGATCACAGCCCATTGCAGGCAGCGCCTGAAGCCTGACGAGGCGGAGGCGCTGATCGCGTTCGCAGCACACATGGCGCCGCACATGACGACGGACGAGACGGAGCCGCGTGATCCCGACGATGCCTACGCGTCGCTGCTGTCATTCTGGAAGTTCGCCGGGAAGCGCAAGCCCGGGCGGGCGCTTGTCCGGGTCTATAATCCGCGGCTGGACGAACATGGCTGGAGTTCGCCCCACACCATCGTCGAGATGGTCAATGACGACATGCCTTTCCTGGTCGATTCAATCCTTTCGGCCCTGAACCAGAATGACCATCAGATCCACGGTCTGGCGCATCCGGTCATGGAGACGACGCGCGACGCGGACGGCAATCTCTGTCAGCCGGACGAGAATGCCACCACGCTTCGGGAGAGCTACATTCAGGTCGAGATCGGCAGCCTGAGCGACCCGGACGCGCTGTCCGCGATCCAGCAGACCCTGTCGAACACCTTGGACGATGTGCGCGTGTCGGTCAGTGACTGGCCGACGATGATAGACAATGCCCGCGCCATCATCCGTGACCTGGAGGAGAACCCGCCACCGCTGGAAGAAACCGAAGTGGCCGAAGGCAAGGCCCTGCTGGAATGGATGATCGCGGACCATTTCACCTTCCTCGGCTACCGCGAGTACGACTATGAGGCCAGCCAGGAGAGCGAGCGGCTGGAGATCGTGCAGGGCACCGGCCTGGGCCTGCTGCGCAATTCGGAACGCCGGGTGATGAACCGCCATTCCGGCGGCCCCACCCTGTCACCGGAAGTCCGCGAATTCCTGCAGCGACCGGAACTGGTCATCGTGACCAAGACCAACTTCCGCAGTCCGGTCCACCGTCCGGTCTACCTGGACTACATCGGCATCAAGCGCTTCGACGCCAAGGGCGACGTGGTGGGGGAACGCCGGTTCGTCGGCCTGTTCACCTCCGCGGCCTACAACCGGACCCCGCGCGAGATTCCCTACCTGCGACGCAAGGCCGACCGGGTCATCGCGCGGTCGGGTTTCGACCGCCGCGGCCATGCCGGCAAGGCGCTGGTCAATGTCATCGACACCTATCCGCGCGACGAGCTGTTCCAGGTCTCCGAGGATGAACTTCACGACACGGCGCTGGCCATTCTGGCGCTGCAGGAACGCCCGCGTATTCGCCTGTTCGTCCGTCGCGACCGGTTCCAGCGGTTCTATTCCTGCCTGATCTTCATTCCGCGCGACCGCTACGATTCCGAGCTGCGGCGCAAGTTCGAGAAGATACTGGCGAAGGGCCTGGGGGGCCGCATTTCAGCCTTCTACACACAGATCGGCGACTCCGCGCTGGCCCGGCTGCATGTCATCGTCGGTGGCAGCCCGGATGGTGCCGGGGTCGAGTACGCGGTGCTGGAACAGCGGCTGGTGGAGGAGGCGCGTTCCTGGGACGACGCCCTGGCCGAGGTGCTGACCGACGCCCATGGGGAGGAAGCGGCATCACGCCTTCTGCAGCGCTATGGCACCGCCTTCACCTCTGCCTACCGGGAGGAATTCTCGCCCGGCATGGCGCGGATCGACATCGATCGGATCGAGCGCTCCGCCGTGGACCGTCTCGGTATCAACCTCTACCGCAAGGTGGAGGATGACGATGATGTGGTGCGCCTGAAACTGTTCCGGAGGGGACCGGCACTGGCCCTGTCCGACGTGCTGCCAATGCTGGAGAACCTGGGGCTGCGGGTCCTGTCAGAACAGACCTATCCCGTGGGCGACCCGGTCGACCCCCTGTGCTGGATTCACGATTTCCGCATGGAGAGTGTCTCGGGCCGTGCCCTGGCGCTGTCGGCAGCCAAGGCCGGTTTCGAGGACGGATTCCTGCGGATCTTCAATGGCGAGACGGAGGATGACGGATTCAACGGCCTGATCCTCGGCCTGGGCCTGACCGCGCCGGAAGTGACCATGCTGCGGGCCTACTGCAAGTTCCTGCGCCAGGCGGGCATCCAGTTCAGCCAAGCCTATATGGAGGATACGCTGGCCGCGAACCCGGCTGTCACCGAACTGCTGGTGGAACTGTTCCGCGTCCAGTTCGATCCGGCCACTGCCGGCGACCGTGATGACCTGTCCCAGACCATCGTGGAATCGGTCGAGGTGCTGCTGAACGACGTCGATAGCCTGGATCAGGACCGCATCCTGCGCCGGTTCCTCAACGCCATCCGCTCCACCCTGCGCACCAGCTTCTACCAGCGCCTGGATGACGGCAGCGCCCGCACCTACGCCTCCTTCAAGTTCGACAGCCAGGCACTGGATGACCTGCCCCTGCCCCGGCCACTGCGGGAGATCTTTGTCTACAGCCCGCGGTTCGAGGGCGTGCATCTGCGCGGCGGACTGGTGGCCCGTGGCGGTCTGCGCTGGTCGGACCGGCGGGAGGATTTCCGCACCGAGGTACTGGGTCTGGTGAAGGCGCAGATGGTGAAGAATTCGGTCATCGTGCCGACGGGATCGAAGGGCGGCTTCGTGCCCAAGAACCTGCCGGTCGGAGGGGATCGGGAGGCCATTCAGGCGGAGGGTATCGCCTGCTACCGCAATTTCATCTCATCGCTGCTCGACATCACCGACAACATCGTCGAAGGCACAATCGTGCCGCCGAAGGACGTGGTGCGCCGGGATGGCGATGATCCCTATCTGGTGGTCGCCGCCGACAAGGGCACGGCCACCTTCTCCGACTACGCCAATCAGGTTGCGGTCGATTACGGCTTCTGGCTGGGCGACGCCTTCGCCAGCGGCGGTGCCGCCGGGTATGACCACAAGAAGATGGGCATCACCGCGCGTGGTGCCTGGGAATGCGTGAAACGGCATTTCCGCGAGATGGGCACCGATATCCAGACCCAGCCCTTCACCACCGTGGGTGTCGGCGACATGTCGGGTGACGTGTTCGGCAACGGCATGCTGCTGTCGGAGCAGACGCTGCTGATCGCCGCCTTCGATCATCGCCACATCTTCATCGACCCGACACCCGACGCCGCCACCAGCTTCGCGGAGCGGCAGCGGCTGTTCGACCTGCCGAGGTCGAGCTGGGAAGACTATGACAAGGCGAAGCTGTCGGCAGGCGCCATGGTGATCGACCGCAAGGCCAAGCGTGTCACGCTGACGCCGGAGGCACAGAAGGCGCTGGACATTGCCGAAACGGAACTCAGCCCGTTCCAGCTGATCCAGGGCGTCCTGCGCGCGCCTGTGGACCTGCTGTGGTTCGGCGGCATCGGCACCTACGTCAAGTCCACCGACGAGAGCCATGGCGATGTCGGCGACCGCGCCAGCGACATGATCCGCATCGATGCCGACGAGCTGCGGGTAAAGGTCGTGGGCGAAGGGGCCAACCTGGGCATCACCCAGCGGGCGCGGATCGAGTTCGCCCAGGAGGGCGGGCGCATCAATACCGACTTCGTCGACAATTCCGCCGGGGTCGACTGTTCCGACCATGAGGTCAACCTGAAGATCCTGCTCGGCGCCGTCGAGAGTGCGGGCGAGATGACGCGGAAGCAGCGCGACCGCCAGCTGGTGGAAATGACCGACGATGTGGCGGCACTGGTGTTGCGCGACAACTATGTGCAGGGCCAGGCGATCACCCTGGCGGAGAGCGCTGGACGCGGCAACGTCGGGCCGCTTGGCCGGATGATGCGATCCTATGCGCGCACCGGCCTGCTGAACCGGGAGGTCGAGTTCCTGCCCGCCGATGACGAACTGGCGGACCGTACCGGCGGACTGACCCGTCCGGAGATCTCGGTGCTGTTGTCCTATGCCAAGATGGCGCTGAAGACCGAACTGCTGGAAAGCGACCTGCCGGAAGAGCCGTCGCTGGAGACCGATCTGGTCACCTATTTCCCCCACGACCTGCAGCAGAAATACGTGGCGGAGATCAAGGCGCATCGCCTGCGGCGGGAGATCATTGCGACCCAGGTGGCGAACTTCATCGTCAACCGCGCGGGACCGGCCTTTGCCCGGCTGGCGCAGGATGACCTTGGGGTCAGCGCCGCCGACGTCGCCCGCGTGACCATGGCGGTGCGTGACATCTTCGATCTGCAGCCGCTGTGGGATGCCATCGACGCGCTGGACAATGTGGTGCCTGCCGCCGTGCAGACCCGCATGCTGAACATGGTGCAGGGCCTGATGGAGCGTGCGGGACAATGGTTCCTGCGCAATGCCGTGCGTCCCATCGACAGTGCACGGATGGCGCAGCGGTTCCGCCCGGCCATCGATCAGGTGAAAGGCAGCCTGGCCGAGCAGCTTGGTCCGATGGAGCGCGCCGACTGGGAGCGGGTGCGGGAGAGCCTGCTGGCCGACGGCGTCCCCGACGACCTGGCCGGTCAGGTCGCGGCCCTGGCACCGCTGGCCACCACGCTGGATATCGTTGATGCGGCGGAAAGCGTCGGGCAGGAGATGCGTACGGTTGCCGCCGCCTACTTCGCACTCGGCGGGCGCCTTGGTCTCGACTGGCTGCGGGCGCAGGCGAACGGCCTGAACATGGAAAGTGCCTGGGACCGGCAGGCCGTCGCGATGCTGGTGGATGACAGCTATACGCAACAGCGCAGGCTGGTTGTGCAGGCCTTCGCGACCGGTCAGGATGCGCCGCTGGCGAGCTTCGAGTCGGAGTTCGCATCGGGGCTGCAACGGGTTGATCAGGTGATGAACGAGCTGAGGGCATCCGGCGGCGTGGATATTGCGCGGCTGGTGCTGGCAAATCGCCAGATTGCCCGGCTGCTGCCCTGACCGGAGCGGATGACCAGGGGAGATCGCGAAAGATGACTATCAGGATGTTCGACCTTTGCGGTGCGGAGCCGGAGCGGCGTTTCAGCCCCTTCTGCTGGCGCTCCAGACTGGCGCTGGCGCACAAGGGGCTGGAGGTCGAGGCCGTTGCCTGGAAGTTCACCGACCGGGAAGCCATCGAGTCGCTGGGCGCGAAGACCGTGCCCACCATCGTCGATGGCGAGACGGTGGTGACCGACTCCTGGGCCATCGCGGAGTATCTGGATGACACCTATCCGGACAGGCCGACCCTGTTCCCGAACGGACGGTCGGAAGCCCGGTTCATCAAGTCCTGGACGGAGGCCGTGCTGACCGGCGGCGTGGCGCAACTGGTGCTGCACGACATCCACGAACATCTCGATCCGGTTGATCAGCCCTATTTCCGCGAGAGCCGGGAGAAACGTTTCGGCAAGACGCTGGAGGAAGTGCAGGCCGGGCGCGAGGAACGGGTGAAGGGCTTTCGCCAGGCGCTGATGCCGCTGCGCCTGACCTTGCGCAACCAGCCCTGGGTCGCGGGCGAAGCACCCGCCTTTGCCGATCACATGTGCGCCGGTCCATTCCTCTGGGCCAGGGCCATCTCACCCTTCCGGCTGCTGGAGGAGGATGACCCGATTGCCGAATGGCTGGGCCGGGTGCTTGACGCCTACGGCGGCGTGGCACGCTCCGCCCCCGGTTACGATTGAGACAAGGGAAAGACAAGCAGATGACTGACGACGCAACACTCTATGCCGGTGGACTGGTGTTCGACGGACTGAACACCCCAACCGAGGGCCAGGCAGTGCTGGTGGAGAATGGCCGCATCACGAAGGTCGCGCCCGCCGCTTCCTTCGAGGGCTTTGCCGGGCAGACTGTCGATACGACCGGGGCCACCCTGATGCCCGGTCTGATCGACTGCCACGTCCACATCTGCCATGGGGCGGAGGCCAATCCGGCGGAGGGCGTGGATCGCCTGACTGCCTCCGGTGTCGGCCTGCGCGCGCTGGAGCACGCGAAGCGTACGCTGGAAGGCGGGATCGTCGCCGTGCGCGATTGCGGCGGCAAGGACTACATCGACCTCGACGTGCGCGATGCGCTGAATGCCGGGCGCTTCCCCGGTCCGGTGATGCGGGCATCGGGGCGGATGATCTGCATGACCGGCGGGCATGGCAACCGCTGGGGCCTGGTGGCCGACGGCGTCGAGGACGTGATCAAGGCCGTGCGTACCAATGTCCACAAGGGCGTCGACGTCATCAAGATCATGGCCACGGGCGGCGTCATGACGCCCGGCGTGAACCCGGAGGATGCGCATTACACCGCCGAGGAAATGAAGGCCGGAATCGCGGAGGCCCGCCGGTTCCAAAAGCGCACCGCCAGCCACGCGCAGGGCGCGGAGGGAATCCTGAACGCCGTGCGGGGCGGTATCCATTCCATCGAGCATGGCATCTTCATGAACGAGGAATGCATCGCCGCGATGATCGATGGCGGTGTCTTCCTGGTGCCGACGCTGGCTGCGGTGAAGAACATCCTGCTGAACCGCGACAAGGGCATCCCGGCATGGGCCGTGGAGAAGTCGGAGCGCGTCTACGACATCCATCTGCAGGCCTTCAAGGACTACATCGCCGCCGGGGGCCGTGTGGCGATGGGTACCGATGCCGGCACACCGTTCAACATCCATGGTGCCAATGCCTGGGAATTGGCCTACATGGCCGAGGCCGGAATGCCCGCGCTGGATGCCCTGATCGCGGGCACGTCCAATGCGGCGGAACTGGTCGAGCCCGGAGACCGTGGCGTGATCCGCGACGGTGCCGTGGCGGACTTCCTGCTGGTGCCCGGCAATCCGGTGGACGACATCACCGCCGCCGCCGACCGCACCCGCCACCTGGCGGTGATCAAGGATGGCCGCACGGTTTCCGGCAGCACCGCCGACAGCCCGGCCGCGCGGATGCAGGCTGCCGCCATCTGAGGCTTCGGCAATGCAACTGGCTGAGGCTGTCGAGAGCTATCTGAGCCGCCGGATCGAAGGATTCCGGCGGCTGGTCTCCTGTGATCGCCTCTCCGGCGGGGCCAGTCAGGAAACCCATCGCGTCGAGATCGAGACCGATCAGGGCACCCGCCTGCTGGCGTTCCGCCGTGCGCCGGGCGGCGGTGATCCGGGCGTGGACCGCACCGGTCCCGGTCTGGATGTGGAGGCCGCGCTGATGCAGCTTGCCCGGCAGGCCGGCGTGCCGGAGCCGGAGGTGGTGGCGGTCCTTGACGGGACCGAGGGCATGGGCCCCGGGTTCTTCATGGACTGGCTGGAGGGCGAGGCCCTGGGTGCCCGCATCGCCCGGTCCGATACCTTTGCGAGCACACGGCCGATCCTGGCACGCCAGTGCGGCGAGATCCTGGCCCGTATCCACGCCCTTGATGTGACGTCAGCAGGCATCGCCGACCGGCTGGAGCGCTGGACGCCGGAATCCTACATCCGCGAGTTCTGGCAGGACTACCAGTCCTTCGGCAGCCCGCAACCGATGATCGACTATACCGCGCGCTGGATGCTGGAGAACCTGCCCGACAGTGACCGGATCGCGCTGGTCCACAACGATTTCCGGAACGGCAACCTGATGATCCGGCCCGAAACCGGCGTGGTCGCGGTGCTGGACTGGGAAGTGGCAACCCTGGGCGACCCGATGCGGGATCTCGGCTGGATCTGCACCAATTCCTGGCGCTTCGGTGTCTCGCACCTGCCGGTCGGCGGTTTCGGCACCTACGACGACCTGTTCGCGGGCTACGAGGCTGTCTCGGGACAGCCGGTCAACCGTGACCACGTGCATTTCTGGGAGGTCTTCGGCTCCTTCTGGTGGGCGGTCGGCTGCCTGCGCATGGCGGACCGCTGGCGCAACGGTCCCGACAGGACGGTGGAACGCCCCGGCATCGCCCGGCGCACCTCCGAATGCCAGATCGATTGCGTCAATCTCATCATTCCCGGCCCGCCCGGCGTGGCTGTCGAGGGCGGCGACGGTGACGACATCAACATGCCGCGCACCGATGAACTGACCACCAGCGTGCGCGATTTCCTGCGCGCCGACGTGATGGAGGCGACGGAGGGGCGGACCAGCTTTCTCGCCCGTGTCGCCGCCAACTCGCTGGACATCGTGCTGCGCGACGCGGCACTGGGGCCGGAGAGTCGGCGGCTGGAACATGAAGGCCTGAAACGGCTTCTGGGGCGTGACGGCGGACGTGCCGAACTGCTGCAGGTGCTGGTGGATGGCCTGCGCGACGGCTCCATCGCGCTTGACCATCCCGGGCTTGCCATGCATCTGCGCGAATGCGTCATTCGCCAGGTCGCCATCGACCAGCCCGGCTACTCGGGCTACAAGAATGCCATGGAATTCAGCGCATCATAGGGGAGGATCAGATGGGAATGCTGGACGGAAAGGTTGCACTGGTTACGGGCTCCGGTCGGGGCATCGGGCGTGAAGTGGCACTGCAACTCGCGGGCTTCGGCGCGTCTGTGGTGGTCAACGATCTGGACGAGGCACCGGCCAACGCGGTCGTGGCGGAGATCAAGGCTGCGGGTGGTCAGGCCATAGCCTGCGCCGGAAGCGTGACGGAGGACGGCTTCGCCGACCGCTTCGTCAATACGGCCATCGAGACCTATGGCAACCTGCACATCATCGTCAACAACGCCGGCTACACCTGGGACGCGGTGATCCAGAAGATGAGCGACGACCAGTTCGACGCCATGATCGACGTGCATCTGAAGGCCCCGTGGCGCATCCTGAAGGCCGCATCCGAATTCATCCGGGTGAAGTCGAAGGAAGAGGTCGAGAAGCAGGGAGAGGCGGTGATCCGCAAGGTCGTCAACATCTCCTCCGTCTCCGGCACCCGCGGCAACGCCGGGCAGACCAATTACTCCGCAGGCAAGGCCGGTATCGTCGGTCTGACCAAGACGCTGGCGAAGGAATGGGGCCGCTATCAGGTCAACGTCAATGCTGTCGCCTTCGGCCTGATCGAGACCCGCCTGACCGAGGCCACCGACGAGAAGAAGATGATCGAGGTAGAGGGCAACAAGGTCCCCATCGGGGTGCCGGTGCAGAACATCGAAGCCGCCAACCGCATGATCCCCATGGGTCGCGGTGGCAAGCCATCAGAGGCTGCTGGCGCGGTGGTCATGCTCTGCCTGCCGCTCTCCAACTACGTCAGCGGCCAGATGCTGGAAGTCACCGGCGGCAACTGATCGCGGCGACCTGTTCAGGACATCGAGGGGGCGGGCGAACCGGAAGGTTTCCCGCCCCTTCTGCATCTGGAGTGGGCCGGTGATGCCTCCATCATTGATGGACCGGTCTAGTCTCCGATACGGATCCTGCGTGACTGGCGCAGGGCAGGCACTTCGATCAGGCGCCAGAACAGCCAGGAGAAGGCGAGCGCGACAGCCATTGCCGCGCCGATGATGACCAGATCCAGCGCCGGGTCCTGGACGAAGCGCTTCATCAGATTGACGACACGACCCCCCGTCAGCACGTGGGTCAGGTACAGGGAATAGGACACGGTGCCGAGCCAGAGCAGGCGCCGGTCAACCCGGACACTCCGCAGCAACCAGATGGTCGCGACGGTCAGGACCGCAACGATGATCGTCTTCTGCCCGCCGAACCAGTAGATCGCGAACAGTGTCGCCAGGATCAGCACTGCGGTCAGCGTGCGCTCCCGCTCCAGCACGTACCAGCGCATGATGAGGAACCCGACGAGGAACTCGAACAGGCGGTAGTCCACCTTTCCCCAGATCAGGAAGACAGCCAGCAGCGCCAGCCCGCCTGCAGCCATGGTGTAGAGGACCGAACGGCCGATCAGCCAGCTGAAGGTCAGCCCCATGGTGATGTAGAAGACGAACTCATAGGCCAGCGTCCAGTAGACCGGCCCCAGCCATTCGTACCCAAGCAGGGGTGTCAGGTAGAACAGGTGCGACAGGATCTGGCCGAGCGTGTAGTCGGGGTCAGAGCCCTGAAACCCCGGCATCATGGTCGAGACATGCCAGAGGACGATGGTCAGCAGGATGCTGATCACATAGGGGGGCTCCAGCCGGACGATGCGCTTGGCCATGAAACGCGGAAACATGCCGAACCGGTAGTTCATGCCGTAGAGCGAATAGGGAATGACCACGCCCGAGATGATGAAGAAGGCATCGACGCCCAGCCAGCCCCAGGATGTCAGGAACACGGAAACGCCCGATGTGAGCTGGTTGGCGAAATGAAACAGGGCCACGGCCAGCGCGGCCAGACCGCGCACCAGTTCTATGATCTCGATCCGTTCCGTCGCGCGCGCCATGCCGCACCTGCCTGCCATCACTGAAATTGCCCGGTGTGCGCCTGGCCGACTGCGGGCGAATGCCCCTGTCTACGACAGAATCAGTATCTCCGCAGGAAGTTTCGGAACAGCAGCCGGGAGATGCGGTTGAAGTTATCCGGATCGAGACGCGGACTTGATAGATCATGTTCCGCGCGGCGGATGCGGTTCAGGTACATCTCCGCCAGCGCGCGATGAAGCAGCACGGGCCGCGCCGCCCCCACAACTCGGATACCCCGCGCCGCCTGCCGTGCGGCAACAAGCGACTCCGCCGCCTGATCGGCGAGCACGCTCACCGCCTTGCGCATCCGTTCAGGGTCGCGCCGTGACGCACTGTCCGTCGCGCCGACACGCGCCAGCACGTCCTGCGGAATCAGCATCCGCCCGACCGTCCCGGCAAAGGGGATGGCCCGGATCAGGCCGGTGATCGCATAGGCGGTCCCGACATGGCGGGCGACGGGTTCGATTCCGCGTTCAGCCGCCCCGGCCGCAAACAGCCCCAGCTCCAGCAAGGTCCCCCCGGTCGCGGCAGCATAGTCGCGGAAGCTGTCGAGCGTCGGGAAGGCACTGTCCTCCAGATCCAGTTCCCGTGCCGTCAGGATTGCGTCCAGCCGCGTCCTGATTCCGGCCGGAATGTCATCCCCCAGCCAGTCGTTCAGCGCCACGCAGACCGGATGGTTGCGCACATTGCCCGCCGCCATCTCGTCCAGCGCTTCCCGCCACCATTGCAGCCGGATCTGGCCCAGCATCGGTTCCGATACCCGCTCCCGCGTGCGTGCCACTTCCAGGTTGAAGGCGTAGAGAGCCAGCAGCCGCTTGCGTGGAGCCGGTGCCGCGAACATGGCGGTATAGAACCGGTCGGCATCACCGGCACGCAGGTCCGCCGCAAGCGGGTCAAGGCCGTGCGGACCGGTGGCGGCGCCGCTGGTTCCGCCGTCGGTCATTCCACCGCGATCAGGGCAGCGGCGACCCTGCGATCCTCCGACAGCAGCACGTTGTAGGTCCGGCAGGCAGCGCCCGTGTCCATCAGGTCGGCGACAATGCCGTGATCCTTCAGCAACGCACGCAGATCAGGTTTCAGGAAGGCGATGGATGCACCGCAGCCGAGCAACAGCACCTCGACCGCCGCCGCGCGATCCAGAACCGGGCGGAAGTGATCGGCGGTCAGATCCCCCATTGCAGGCACGGACCACGGCAGGGTCTCGGTCGGGAACACCAGTACCGAGCCTTCACGCCGCTGGTGACTGATCCGGAAACCGCCACCGCCATAGCCGTCGATGACCTGGCGACCGGCGGGTATGGCCGGGGTGATGTCCATTGTCAGGCAGTCGCCTTGTCGCCCTGTTCGTCCTCCGCGTCCCGCGTGCCACGCTTCAGGCCAAGCACCATCAGAACCGGTGCCGCCACGAAGATGGAGGAATAGGTACCGATCACCACACCCCAGATCATGGCGAAGGCAAAGCCGCGAATGACCTCACCGCCGAAGATGAACAGGGCTGCCAGTGCCAGCAGGGTGGTGACGGAGGTCATCACCGTCCGCGAGAGCGTGTCGTTGATGGAAACGTTCAGCAGGTCCGGCAGGGGCATCTGCTTGAATTTCCGCAGATTCTCCCGGATGCGGTCGTAGACCACCACGGTGTCGTTGATCGAATAGCCGACGATGGTCAGAATCGCCGCGACGGAGGCCAGATTGAACTCGAGCCCCGTCACCGCAAACATGCCCAGCGTGATCACCACGTCATGCACCAGCGCAATGACGGCACCGACGGAGAAGTGCCATTCGAACCGCAGCCAGATGTAGATCAGCATGATGACGACGGATGTCAGGACGGCAATCGTCGCCGCCTCCACCAGTTCACCTGATACGGTTGGCCCGACGAACTCGACCCGGCGGTAGCTGATGCCGGGAAACTCGGGATCCAGCGCCGCCTTGACGGTATCGACCGCTGTCTGCTGCGCCTCCGCACCACCCGGCTGGCGTTCAACGCGGATCAGCACATCGTCAGGCTCTCCGAATTCCTGCAGCGCGACCTGCCCCAGGCCGAGACCGTTCATCAGGCCACGCATGGCGGCCAGGTCGGCGGGCCCCTCGGTCTTGACCTCGACCAGGATACCGCCTTCGAAGTCGATGCCCCGGTTCAGTCCCTGACCGAAGTACATGACGATGGACCCCAGGATCAGCAGCACGGACAGCACGAAAGCTATCTTGCGGCGTTCCATGAAGCGCAGGCTGGTCTTCTCGGGAACGAGTTTCAGACGAAACATTGGCGTATCCTCCTCAGACCGTCAGCACGTTGGGGCGCTTCCGGCGGAGCCAGAGCGCAACAATCATCCGGCTGAGCAGGATGGCGGTGAACATGGAGCAGACAATGCCGAGGAACAGCGTCACCGCGAAGCCGCGCACCGGGCCGGAGCCCATGGCGAACAGCACGGCTGCGGCGAACCCGGTGGTGACATTGGCATCGACGATGGTGGTCAGCGCACGACGGTAACCGGCCTCCACCGCGTTGAACGGGGAACGACCGTTCGCCAGTTCCTCCCGGATGCGCTCGAAGATCAGCACGTTGGCATCAACCGCCATGCCGATGGTCAGCACGATACCGGCGATGCCCGGCAGGGTCAGCGTCGCCTGCAGCGCGGACAGCGCACCGATGATCAGCACCAGATTGGTCACCAGCGCGGTATTGGCCGCGATGCCGAACACGGGGCCATAGGCCAGGAACATGAAGAACACGACCGCCGCGAAACCGATGACGGCCGCCGTTTCGCCCGCCGCGATGGAGTCAGCACCGAGATCGGGACCGACCGTGCGTTCCTCCAGAATGGTCAGCGGCGCAGGCAAGGCACCGGCACGCAGCAGGACAGCCAGATCGTTGGCCTCCTGAACCGAGAATCCTCCGGTGATGATGCCGGAGCCCTGAAGGATCGCGCTCTCGATCCGTGGCGCCGAAATCACCTTGTCGTCCAGCACGATGGCGAACGGACGGCCGACGTTCTGGCTGGTGATCTGACCGAACTTGCGTGCACCGACAGCGTCGAAGCGGAAGGACACCACCGGGCGACCGTCCTGGTAGTTCGGCTGTGCATCCACCAGATGCTCGCCCGAGACCTCGACCTTCTTGCGCACGGCCCAGGGGATACGGGCCTCGCCGTCTTCCTCGTAGAGCACCATGGTGCCCGGCGGCAGCCGTGCGGCGTTCGGATCGGCACTCAGGTCAACCAGATGGAAGGTCATCTTGGCCGTACGACCAAGCAGTCGCTTGACACGGTCGGGGTCATCAAGACCGGGCAGCTGGATCAGGATGCGATCATCACCCTGGCGCTGGATCGTCGGTTCGTTGACGCCGGTCTCGTCGACCCGGCGGCGCACGATCTCGATCGACTGCTGCACCGCCGACGACAGACGGGCATTGATCCCCGCCTCGGTCAGCGTCGCGATGAAGCGGTTGCCGTCCGTGGTGATCTGCAGGTCCGGCCCGCCGGCACCGACGGAGATGCCGCCACCGATCTGGGTCACCAGACCGCGCAGGACCTCCCGCACTTCCTCCATGCGATCCGTGTCACGCACTTCGAACGATACGGAAAGGTCGCCGACCCGGAAGCCGGAACGGCGGATACGCGGGCGGATCTCGCCCAGGTCGTTGCGCATGCTTTCCGCCAGATCCGTCAGCCGGTCCCGCAGCACCGCTTCCCGGTCGATCTGCAGCAGCAGATGCGAGCCGCCCTGCAGGTCGAGGCCGAGATTGATCGACTGGTTCGGCAGCCAGTCGGGGATCGACTGTCGCGTCTCCGACGTCAGGAAATTCGGCACCGTGAAGACGAGGCCGATCAGGCAGACGGCAGCGATAACCGCAATCTTCCATTTGGCGAAATAGAGCATGAGCTTGATCGGCTGCCTTTACGTCACGATGCAGGGAACGCGAATGGTCGCGTCAGCTTACTTCTTGAAGCCGAGCTTGCCGAGCAGGCCGCCCTTGTCCTCGTTCGCCGGGGCTGCCGGCTTGGCATCGCCGCTGGCGGGCTGCGACTTGGTGCGCACCTCGGTCAGCGTGCCCTTGACGACATCGATCCGGACATTCTCCGAGATCTCGACCTGGATCGTGGCCTCGTCCTTGACCTTGGTGACGCGGCCGATGATGCCGCCACCGGTGACGACCGTGTCGCCGCGGCGCACGTTCTCCACCATGGAGCGATGCTCCTTCATCTTCTTCTGCTGCGGACGGATCAGCAGGAAATAGAAGACGCCGAAGATGAGGACGAGGGGCAGGATGGCGGAGAAAATGTCGCCACCGCCTCCGGCGGCCTGCGCGTAGGCCGGGGAAATCAGCATTTGGTCGCTCCATGCACGGAGATCAGGTGACCCGCACCAGGCGGGCTTGATGAAAGTGCCGGGAATATAACCGTCGCGCCCCCGATTTCAACCAAAGCTGCAGTAACGTGACTGCGACGCTATAAGCAGCGGATGATTGAATCGATCCACGACCGTACCGCGTTCATCCGCGCCAACACCGCCCTGCTGCCGTCACCACTGGTGCCGGAGGTACGGCTGCATCTGGCGACGGAGGCCGTGCCGCTGTGGCAACTGACCGAAGAAGCCTTGCAGGAGAAGGGGTTGCCGCCACCGTTCTGGGCCTTTGCCTGGGCCGGAGGGCAGGCCCTGGCACGCTACATTCTGGACAATCCGGAGGTGGTGCAGGGCAAGCGGGTCGTTGATTTCGCCGCCGGGTCGGGCCTGGTGGCCGTCGCGGCGGCCATTGCCGGCGCCCAGTCGGTGCTGGCCGTGGATGTCGATCCCTTCAGCCTTGCCGCCACGGAACTGAACGCCACTGCCAACAAGGTCGTCGTGACAACACGCGGCGATGACATCGTCGGACAGCCCCTGCCGGACACGGATGTTCTGCTGGCGGGCGATATCTGCTACGAACAGCCGCTCGCGGGACGGGTCGAACACTGGTTCCGCACCCTGGTCGCCGCCGGGACCCCCGTCATCATGGGGGACCCCGGCCGGACCTACCGCCCGAGTGGCGGCATGCGGCGGCTGGCACACTATGCGGTGCCGACGACGCGGGAGCTGGAGGACAATGACGTCCGCTCCACCGATGTCTGGCTGTTCGAAACGGATCAGCAGGCGTCGGCGGCGGTCGAAGCAGCTACGGAGGCTGATGCATGAGCATCATCGCCGATGCGCGCGGCGACAACTGGGTTGACCGCCATGCGCCGGAATTCCTGAAGCCCTGGTTCAAGCTGGCACGTTTCGACCGGCCGGTGGGCACCTGGCTGCTGCTCTGGCCCTGCTGGTGGTCGATCATCCTTGCCCGCCCGGTGCTGGATCTGGAGACGCTGCGCCTGTTCGTGCTGTTCGGGCTGGGCGCGCTGATCATGCGGGGTGCGGGCTGCACGGTGAACGACATCGCCGACCGCAACTTCGACGGCAAGGTCGAACGGACGCGGCTGCGCCCGATCCCGTCGGGTCAGGTGACAGCGAAGCAGGCCGTGCTCTGGGCCGCGTTCCTGGCGCTGCTGGGCCTCGTGATCCTGCTGCAGCTCGGGCAGACGGCAATATGGCTCGGCGTCTTCTCCCTGTTCCTGGTGGTCGTCTACCCCTTCACCAAGCGGGTCACCTGGTGGCCGCAGGCCTGGCTCGGCCTGACCTTCAACTGGGGGGCCGTGATGGGCTATGCCGCCGCGGTGGGTACGGTCGAACTGCCCGCCCTGCTGCTCTATGCAGGTGGCTTCTTCTGGACCATGGGCTACGACACCATCTATGCGCACCAGGACAAGGAGGACGACGCGCTGATCGGCGTGAAATCCTCCGCCCGGAAGCTGGGCCACCGCACCCGCCCGGCACTCTGGATCTTCTACGGGCTCACCGTCGTGCTCTGGGCGCTGGCGGCGCGGGAGGCCGGTTTCAGCCACTGGTTCCTGCTGGGCTTCGCCGCCGTCGTGGCCCACCTGGTCTGGCAGGTCGTGCGCGTCGACATCGACAACAGCCGCGACTGCCTCGCCAAGTTCAAGTCCAACATCGGCATGGGCTTCATCATGCTCGCCGCCCTGCTGATGGGCGGGCTGGCCTGAGCAGGCGCATCTGCCCTGCGCCTGCGCAGAGGCTCTTTTCGCGGCCCCGAAGCACTGATAGGTTCCGCCCTGCGTGGTCCCGTAGCTCAGCAGGATAGAGCAACTGATTCCTAATCAGTAGGTCACAGGTTCGAATCCTGTCGGGATCACCAGTCATTCCTACCCGCCACCGGAACGGGACCAGCCACCATGACCAGTGATGCCGACGTTTCAGATGCCCAGACGGCCGGGCTGCTGCTGGCTGTAGCCGCCCTGATTGGCAGTCTGCGGGCAAAGGGCACCCTGAGCGAGGCGGAGATCGACAGCGCGCTGGGGGCGCTGGCGGGGGATGTCGGGGGATCGAAGCTGGCCACCGCTGTGCCGGATGACCCGCTGATCGCGGCAACGCTGGCACCGATCGAGCGGCTGCGGCGGATGAACGCCATCTTCGATCCGGCGAGCGGCACCTTCCCGGACTGGATCGGCAAGGCGGATACACAAGGGGAGAACGAAGCATGAGTGTCGTCGAGACGGAGATTGACGGACGCGGCGTGGCGACGGTCTGGCTGAACCGGCCGGAGCGCAACAATGCCTACAACGGCGAGATGATCAGCGCCCTGCTGGAGACCTTCGGCAGGCTTGCGGCGGACGACGCCTGTCGGCTGGTCTTGATCCGGGGCCGCGGCAAGCATTTCCAGGCGGGCGCCGACCTGTCCTGGATCCGCGAAGTCCGGGTGAAGGACTGGAACGCCAACGCGGAGGTATCGCGCAACACGACCCATGCGGTGCAGGGCCTGACCACCTTCCCGAAGCCCACCATCGCCCTGATCCACGGCGGCTGCTTCGGCGGCGGCGCAGGGGTTGCGGCAGCCTGCGACATCATCGTCGCGGCACGGGATGCCATCTTCTCGATCACGGAGGCCCGCTGGGGCCTGATGGCCGCGCCGATCTTCCCGCAACTGATCTCCCGCATGGGTCCGGGGCGGACGCGGCGCTATTCGCTGACCTGCGAACGGTTCAACGGTGAGCGGGCGATGGAGATCGGACTGGTGGACGAGGTCTGTGACGCCGCCGATCTGGATGCGACGGCAGCCCCCATCATCGATGCCCTGCTGCACTGCCCGCCGGAAGCCCTGGCGCAGTCCAAGGAGTCGATCCTGAAATATTCAGCGCTCTATTTCTCCGCGCTGGAGATGGAGGAGATGGTCCGCCCCCACGCCGCCAAGCGCCTGACGCCGGAAGCGGACGAGGGTCTGGCCAGCTTCCTGGAGAAGCGGGAACCCAACTGGTATCCGGCGGAAGGCAAGGGCTGATCATGCGCTCCCCCCGCGCGCTGCTGCTCTGGTTCATCGCGGGCTGCATCGGTGTGCTGGCCGGGCATCAGATCGTGCTGATGCTGCTGCACAATGCCGGAATCGCCCCCTTCGCCCCCTTCCCCATGCAGCCGGTGGAGCCGTTCGGCGTGCCGCAGCTTGTCTCCATCACCTTCTGGGGTGGTGTCTGGGGTATCGTGCTGGGCCTGATCGCGCCCTGGTTCGGGCGCGGCCTGAAGTACTGGATCCTGGTCGCCATCTTCGGCGCCGTGGGTCCCACCCTGATCGCCGTCGCGGTGGTCTTCCCGATGAAGGGCATCGAACCCACCGGTGATCCGGTCATGGGCCTGATCACCGGCCTGTCGGTCAATGCGGCCTGGGGCGTGGTGACAGCAGTAGCGCGGAAGGCATTCCGGTAGGGATCAGCCGCCCGGTGCCGCGAGAAATTCACTGATGGCCGGATCGATGCAATCGGCCAGGGCACGAACACCGGCGTCCCGCAGATGGTCGTCCTGCAGATAGTAGAGTTCCTTCGGATCGCCCTTTGAGGCGATGCAGTCCGTCGTGTCGAGAAACGCGAAATCATGGTCCTTCGCGGCGTTGGCGATGATCCTGTTCGGGGTCATGACGTCCACGTCCTGCGGGCCCATCGCGTAGCGCTCCGTCATGCCCCCCAGTCGCTCGGCATCGAGCTGAAACACGTTCGGCACGACGATCACCAGCGACGCGAACCCCAGCCGGTCCTGCATCTCGTCCAGACGCCGGAACTGCTCCGCCAGCAAGTCGGCAGCCTGCTGCTGCATGACCTGCTGCCGTGCGTCGAGCATCAGGATCGAGGGATGCACGAGGGGTACGCCGCCGTCGTCCTGCGCGCTGGCGTTCAGCGTGTTGAGCAGATAGCGGCGGACAAGCTGGATGGCATAGGACCGCTTCAGCACCGGGTTGTAGTAGACGAACGCATTGACACGGGAGAGGAAGCGCTGGGACGAGCTGGCTTCCTTGGCGTGTGCGACGACATCGACCTTTCGTTCCGGCGCCGCTTCGCCCGGCACGCCTCTGAAAAGGTCGAGCAGGTCATTGCCCGTATAGACGAAGAAGACATAGCGGTCGGGGCTGCCGATCTCCTGATGCCGGTTGCGCAGGAAATATAGGTGCTCGGCCAGCGCCGTGCCCGGCACACCGAGATTGAGAAACCGCCATTCGCGGTGCCTTCCCGCCAACCGCGAGGCGATTGTCTGGTCATCCGCGACGCCGATCCCGAACACGAAGGAATCACCCAGCAGGGGCACGACGGGCGCGCCGGCCTCTGGTGTCGGCACGGTGACACGGCCTGACATCTCGTCGATATGCGCGGTCAGGTCGTACTCGAAGTGGCTGACCGCCACCTCGCTTCCCGCCCGGAACTTGAGGAAATTGCCGTCCTTGCTCTCGTAGGACCAATTGGTGTCGGACCCGAAGCCGGCATTCTCGCCGTCCGGGTTCAGTTCGGCCATGCGCTGTTCCAGCCAGGGCTCGGCGGTGAGCCGGACCAGCCCCTCGACCAGCAGCAGCCCGACCAGCAGCGACGCCAGCATGACGGCGGAATTGACGAGAAACTTCTTCATGAGCCAGAATCCGTTCGGGCCTGCGGCGGCTGGAACTGCCCCTGCATCAGCCTCTGCCTGTCGCTGAGGGCGTGCCAGCGCACCGAGAAACCTACTTCGACAGTTCCTTCATGCCCTTTTCCAGGCCTTCCAGCGTCAGCGGGAACATGCGGTTGCCCATCAGTTCCTGAATCAGCTTGATCGAGGGCGTGTAGTCCCAGTATTTCTCCGGCACCGGGTTCAGCCAGATGGCGCGCTGATAGATGTCGAGGAAACGCTTCATCCAGACCTCGCCGGATTCCTCGTTCCAGTGCTCGACGGAGCCGCCGGGATAGACGATCTCGTAGGGGCTCATGGTCGCGTCACCGACAAAGACGACCTTGTAGTCCGATGGATAGGTGTGCAGCACCTGCCAGGCATCAACGAACTCCGAATGGCGGCGCTTGTTGTCCTTCCACAGCTTCTCGTAGAGGCAGTTGTGGAAGTAGTAGTGCTCCATATGCTTGAACTCGGTCTTCGCGGCCGAGAACAGCTCCTCGCAGGTACGGATGTGGTCGTCCATCGAGCCGCCAATATCCAGCATCAGCAGCACCTTGATGGTATTGCGACGCTCCGGCACCATCTTCAGATCCAGAAAGCCCGCGTTCTCCGCCGTCGACTTGATGGTGTCCGGCAGGTCCAGTTCCATGTCCGCGCCCTCGCGCGCGAAGCGGCGCAGGCGACGCAGGGCCACCTTGATGTTGCGGGTCCCCAGTTCGACGTTGTCATCCAGGTTCTTGAAGTCGCGCTTGTCCCAGACCTTCACCGCCCGGCGATGGCGGCTTTCCTTCTGGCCGATGCGGACACCTTCCGGATTGTAGCCGTGGGCGCCGAATGGCGAGGTGCCGGCGGTGCCGATCCACTTGTTGCCGCCCTGGTGGCGCTTCTTCTGCTCCTCCAGGCGCTTCTTCAGGGTCTCCATCAGTTCCTCGAAACCGCCGAGGGACTCGATCTCCGCCATTTCCTCTTCGGTCAGTACCTTCTCGGCCAGCTTCTTCAGCCATTCCTCGGGAATTTCCTGCTCCACCTGGTCGGACACGAAGTCCAGGCCGTTGAAGCACTTGCCGAAGATCTGGTCGAACTTGTCGAGGTTCTTCTCGTCCTTCACCAGCGTGGCGCGGGACAGGTAGTAGAAATCCTCGACACTGTAGCCCGCCACCCCGCGCTGCACGGCCTCGATCAGGGTCAGGTACTCGCGCAGCGTCGCGGGCACCTTGTTCTCGCGCAGTTCCAGAAAGAAGTTCACGAACATGCAGTTACCTCCTGATCGGACCGTTCATCGCGCGAAGTGACGATGTGACCTCAGTTCTTGTTCTGCTCCCGACGGGCGAGGAACGCCAGTCGCTCGAACAGATGCACGTCCTGCTCGTTCTTCAGCAGCGCGCCATGCAGCGGCGGAATCAGCTTCTTCGGGTCGCGGCTGCGCAGCGTCTCCGCCGACAGGTCTTCCGCCATCAGCAGCTTCAGCCAGTCCAGCAGCTCCGACGTCGAAGGCTTCTTCTTCAGCCCCGGCACTTCGCGGATATCATAGAAGATCTTCAGCGCCTCCGACACCAGTTCGGACTGGATGTTCGGATAATGCACCTCGATGATCTCCTGCATCGTCTCCGTATCCGGGAAGCGGATGTAGTGGAAGAAGCAGCGGCGCAGGAACGCGTCCGGCAGTTCCTTCTCGTTGTTGGAGGTGATGATCATCAGCGGGCGCTGCTGCGCCACGATGGTCTCGCCGGTCTCGTAGACGAAGAACTGCATGCGGTCGAGTTCCAGCAGCAGATCGTTCGGGAACTCGATGTCCGCCTTGTCGATCTCGTCGATCAGCAGCACCGGGCGCTGTTCCGCCGTGAAGGCATCCCAGAGCTTGCCGCGCTTGATGTAGTTGCGGATGTCCTTCACCCGCTCCTCACCCAGCTGGGAATCACGCAGCCGCGAGACCGCATCATATTCGTACAGGCCCTGCTGGGCCTTGGTGGTGGACTTGATATGCCACTCGATCAGGTTGGCGTCGAACGCCTTTGCCACTTCGTGCGCCAGCACTGTCTTGCCGGTTCCCGGTTCGCCCTTGATCAGCAGAGGCCGTTCAAGGGTGGCTGCGGCATTCACCGCTACCATCAGATCCTCGGTCGCCACATAATTGCTGGTGCCTTCGAAACGCATCGCCATCCCCTTCTCGCCTCAGTCAGTTTCCCTGCACATGTTGCGCGAAACTAGGTGTACCCGCTGGTTGGATCAAGTGCGCATGAGTAGCGACACCGCCGTGCGGATTGCAGGTCTCGCATTCTGCATGCCGTTCGGGTAGCGTCACCATGATTGGCGGCTCTGGAATTTGGAGATGTGACGGCCATGTCAGAACACTTTGATGCGACGGCGTTCGAGGCGCTGAAATCCAGTCTGGGTGACCAGTTGGTGGAGATGCTCCTCGGCAAGTTTCTGGTACAGATGCAGGAGAAGGTGGCGCTCCTGCAGGCAGCTATCGATTCGCGGGACATGGAGGGGGTGCGCCAGCAGGCACATGACCTGACATCCAGTTCCGGATCCGTCGGCCTCGGGGCCATGAAGGAAAAGGCAAGCGCCTGCGAAATCGCGGTCAAGCAGGGCAACGAGCAGGAAGGCCTGACTCTTGCACAGGATTTGGTAGACATGGCGCCGGAAACGGCTGCCGCGGTCCGCGCCGCATACCCGGGTCTGGGTTGAGCGCCGACTGCGCATTGGGAAACTGGGGAGCAGATGGAAAAGCGTATTCTGGTCGTTGAGGACAATATGCTGGTGCAGGAAGTCTATGCTTCTGCCCTGCAGCAGCTCGATTGTGACGTGGTGACAGCCGATGACGGGCAGGAAGCCCTGGAACTGGCGGCGGAGGAAACGCCCGACCTGATCATCATGGACGTCATGCTGCCGGGCGTGTCCGGCCTGGATCTGGTCCGCCAGATGAAGGCTGACCCGGCGCTGAAGGACGTGCCCATCATCGTGGTGACGACGATGGCGACTGCCGGGGACGAGAGCAAGGTGCTGGAAACCGGCGCGGATGCCTATCTGGCGAAGCCGATCCAGGTTGACCAGTTCATCGAGGCGGTGCGCACTACGCTGGGCCTCTGAGCCCCAAGACAGATCGGGAGACTTGATGCGATGGCACACTGGCTTGTGACCGGGGGATGCGGCTTCATCGGCTCGCATCTGACCGAATTCCTGATGAAGCGCGGCGACAAGGTCACCATCGTCGATGACCTTTCGACCGGCAAGCGGGAGAACGTGCCGGAAGGCGCGGAGATCGTCGTCGGGGACATTTCCGACGCCGCGCTGATGGAGCGTCAGTTGGCCGGCAAGGATGGCTGCTTCCACCTCGCCGCCGTCGCCTCCGTACAGCGCTGCACGGAGGAGTGGGTTGCCAGCCACCGCACCAACCTGACCGGCACCATCACGGTCTTCGACGCCGCCCGTACGGCTAAGGACGGCAAGGCCATACCGGTAATCTACGCCTCATCCGCCGCGGTCTATGGCGACAATGCCAATGTGCCGCTGAACGAGGATGCGATCACCAAACCCCTTTCCGCCTATGGCGCGGACAAGCTGGGGTGCGAACTGCATGGCCGGGTGGCGCATGGTGTTCATGGCGTACCGAACACCGGCTTCCGCTTCTTCAATGTCTTCGGGCCGCGCCAGGACCCCAAGTCCCCCTATTCCGGCGTCATCGCGATCTTCACCGACCGGATCAAGGCCGGTCAGGGCATCACCATCTTCGGGGATGGCGGACAGGTTCGCGATTTCGTCTTCGTCGGCGATGTGGTCCGGCATCTGGTCGCGGCCATGGATGCGGGCGGCGGCGCGGGTGCGGTCTACAATGTCTGCACTGGCAAATCGACATCGGTGCTGGAACTGGCCCACATGGTGGCGGAAATCTGCGGAGCAACGGCCGACATCACCCATGCGGACGCCCGCACCGGCGATATCCGGACCTCCATCGGTGATCCGGCCCGCGCCATGGCGGCCTTCGATGTTCCGGCCGAGATGGTGTTCCGGGACGGCCTGCGCCTGACCCTGGAAAGCGACTGACGCCCGCATGACCGCCCCGCCCCTGCTGATCATCGGGACAGGCGGGCATGCCCGCGAATGTGTCGAGGCAGCACAGGCCGCAGGGCGGCAGGTCGCAGGCCTGCTGGATCAGGACAGCACCATGTGGGGCAAGACCCTGCCGGGTGTGCCGGTGCTGGCCGGGGACCCCGCCGAACACAGGTCCCGGGACGCCGAATGGCTGGTTGCCGTCGGCGACAATGACGCCCGCGCCAGACTGGCGACAGCCCTGGACGGGTGCGCGTTCGCGACCCTGATCCACCCCTTTTCCTGGGTCTCGCCGTCGGCCGTGATCAATGATGGCTGCATGATCTTCGCCGGCACGGTGCTGCAGACCGGCGTGCGGCTGGGTCGCCACGTGATCATCAACACCGGCGCGACGGTCAGCCACGATTGTCAGGTCGGCGACTGCAGCCATGTCGCGGTCGGTGCGCATCTGGCCGGCAATGTCGGCATTGGCGCGCGCGTGCTGTTCGGTGCGGGGGCGGTGGCGCGGCCCGGTGTCGCCGTGGGTGACGGTGCCACCATAGGTGCCGGGGCCGTTGTCGTTCAGGACGTTGCGGCGGGTGTCACGGCTGTCGGCGGTGGTGTGGCGCGACCGCGCAAGGGCTGAAGGGCTTCTCAGGAAGAGACGCTGTCAGAAGGCAAACGCCGGGAATTGGAGACGGCGGGTTGGCCGACCTTGACCAACCCCAACCCGCCTGCTTCCTAGAGTGGAATATTGTCGTGCTTCTTCCAGGGGTTCTCCAGCTTCTTGGTCTTCAGCATCCTGAGGGACTTGATGATCCGGAAGCGGGTGTTGTGCGGCATGATGATGTCGTCGATGAAGCCCCGTGCACCGGCGATGAAGGGATTGGCGAAGGTCTTGCGGTATTCCTCCGTCCGCGCCTCGATCTTCGCGTCATCGCCGATGTCGGCGCGGAAGATGATCTCCACCGCCCCCTTGGCACCCATGACCGCGATCTCGGCGTTCGGCCAGGCCATGTTCACGTCACCACGCAGATGCTTGGAACTCATCACGTCGTAGGCGCCGCCATAGGCCTTGCGGGTGATCACCGTGACCTTCGGCACGGTGGCCTCGGCATAGGCATAGAGCAGCTTGGCCCCGTGCTTGATCAGACCGCCATATTCCTGCGAGGTGCCGGGCAGGAAGCCGGGCACATCGACCAGCGTCACCAGCGGGATGTTGAAGCAGTCGCAGAAGCGCACGAAGCGCGCGGCCTTCTTGGAGGAGTCGATGTCCAGGCACCCGGCCAGCGCCATCGGCTGGTTGGCGACGATACCGACCGTCTGCCCCTCCATGCGGCCAAAGCCGACAATGATGTTCTTGGCAAAGCCGGGCTGGATCTCGAAGAAATCGCCTTCATCGACGATCTTCTCCACCAGTTCCATCATGTCGTAGGGCTTGTTGGGGTTCGACGGAACCAGGGTGTCGAGGGAGGCTTCCTGACGTTCCGGATCGTCGAACGTGGGACGGACAGGCGCTTCCTCGCGGTTGGAGGCAGGCAGGAAATCGATGAACCGGCGCGCCTGCGCGATGGCCTGCATGTCGTTGTCCAGGGCCAGATCGGCAACGGAGGACTTGGTGGTATGCGTGATCGCGCCACCGAGCTGTTCCGCCGTCACGGTCTCCGCCGTCACCGTCTTCACGACGTCGGGGCCTGTCACGAACATGTAGGACGTGTCCTTCACCATGAAGATGAAGTCCGTCATGGCCGGGCTGTAGACGGCACCACCGGCGCACGGCCCCATGATCATGGAGATCTGCGGCACGACGCCGGAGGCCAGCACATTGCGCTGAAACACGTCCGCGTAGCCCGCCAGGCTGTCGATGCCTTCCTGGATACGGGCGCCGCCGGAATCGCACATGCCGATGACCGGCGCGCCAACCTGCAGCGCCTTGTCCATGATCTTGCAAATCTTGCGGGCATGCATCTCCGACAGCGCGCCGCCGAAGACCGTGAAGTCCTGCGAGTAGACGAAGATCAGCCGACCGTTCACCGTGCCATAGCCGGTGATCACGCCGTCGCCGGGGATCTTGTTCTCGCTCATGCCGAAGTCGGTGCAGCGATGTTCGACGAACATGTCCCATTCCTCGAACGAGCCTTCGTCGAGCAGCAACTCGATCCGTTCCCGCGCGGAAAGCTTGCCACGCGCATGCTGCGCCTGCACCCGGCGCTCGCCGCCGCCCGCGCGCGCCTTGGCCCGCTTCTCCTCCAGCATCTGAACGATATCCTGCATCGAATGCTCCCCGCCCGTTGTTCTGTCTCGCGAATCTGAATTTTCAGATCATAGGTAATTGGTCACGAAGTGCCAGCGGCTCCGGCGGGCGGCATGTCTGCGTCATCCAGGGCACGGCAGAACCGCTCCACCGCCTGGAATTCAGTCACGATACCCGCCCGGCGCCGCCGCGCCTCGTCATCCTCGCCCCATTCCTCGATCTGGAAGGTTTCGTCAAGCTGTGCGGCGTCGAAAGCCTGCTCGGCATTGATGCGTCCCATGACCAGCGCCAACCCGATGACCAGTGATCCGGCAGTGCCGGTCGCCACCGAAAGCGGCACCAGACGGAAGCTGTCGAGGCGGTGCACATGCTGGTGCAGGGCGCGCAGACTCTGCGGTGGCTGTTGCTGCGCGTGGATGTCGGAGGTCACGGCCAGGGGAGCGTCGAACGCCTGCTCCAGCCATTCGAGCAATGGCCGCCACGTTGCCTGCTGGCGTTCCACCAGCTTCTGCGGTTCCGCGGCCCAGAAACAGACCATGTCCGTCTCCGCGTAGCGCGCGACGGCATCGGCTGTCTGGTCGCGCATCCCTGCCAGATCGTCGATGGCCGTACCCGCCATGCGCATCAGCGGCATGGCGCGACGGTCGATCTCCTCCCCCTGGGCATCCCATTCCGCCGCGATGGCTTCCGCCAGGGTCAGGCTGGGCACCACAAGGGGCCTGCGCGCCGGTGTGCGGATCAGGCGACCGTCCAGCAGCACGGCATGACCACCGTCCGCGACCTCCGTCCCGACTGACTTGTAGAACCGTTTCATGCCGCATCCTCTCCCGGCAGGATGCGCTGCACCGCAAGCGCAATGTCGCGCGGGTGCGCGACAGTTTCAGCCGCACCGGCGTCCCGCAACTCATCCACCCCATGATAGCCCCAGGCAACGCCGACCGGCGTCGCACCCGCACGGCGTGCCATCTGCATGTCGAATGTCGTGTCCCCGATCACCACGGTCGCGGCCGGTTCGATACCGGTCTCCGCGCAGGCCTTCAGGCACATGTCGGGCGCAGGTTTGCCCGCCGCCACATCATCGGCCGTCTGAAGGGTCTGGAACCGCGCCCGCATGCCGTGCCGCTCCAGCACCGCGAACAGGCCCCTGCGGCTCTTGCCGGTTGCGACGCCCAGAATCGTGTCGGGCCGGTCCAGTTCCAGCACGGCAGCCTTGATGCCTTCGTACAGCGGTTCCTGCAGTTCGCCGGAAAGCCGCAGGTTGCGGAAGGTTTCCTTGTAGAGCGCGGCGACCCGCAAGGCGTCGGACTGGCCCAGCTCCGGTGCCAGCCGGCGCACCGCGACATCCAGGCTGAGGCCCACGACGCGCTTGACCCCCTCCGGCGGTGGTGCAATCAAGCCGAAGCTGAGGAATGCGGTCTGCATGGACGTGACAATGCCAGCCTGGCTGTCCACCAGCGTGCCATCGCAGTCGAAAAGAACAAGTCGCGGAATCATGGGGGCGGACATTGCCACAGCTGCTGGCAGGACGGAACCGGATGCGCAATCAGGATACGGCGGAAACATGCAGGACGATCTGAAACACCTGGGACAGCAAAGCCCCCTGCCGGACGACCCGGACGAGGCAGTACTGGATGCGGTGCCCAATCCACATGTCGGCCACCCCTATCTGGTGCGTTTCACCGCGCCCGAGTTCACGTCCATCTGCCCGGTCACCGGACAGCCCGACTTCGCGCGTCTGGTGATCGACTATGTGCCGGACCGGGAGATCGTGGAGAGCAAGAGCCTGAAGCTGTTTCTCGGCGCCTTCCGCAATCACGGTGCGTTTCACGAGGATTGCACGATCCTGATCGCGCGCCGGATCGTGGACTGCATCGCACCGGTCTGGCTGCGCATCGGCGGCTACTGGTATCCGCGCGGGGGTATCCCGATCGACGTCTTCTACCAGACCGGGGAACCCCCGGCCGGGGTCTGGCTGCCGGATCAGAACGTCGAAACCTATCGCGGTCGCTGACAGCTTGTCCGACCCCGAACTGAACCGGATCTATCGCTCCGCCCTTCCCGGCATCGACGGCCAGCCGCTGTCGAAGATGCCGCGCAATCTCTATGGCTATGTCTGGGCCGTGGGCGCGGGACAGCAGATCCGGCTCTGCCTGCTGACCCTGGTGGTCTTCCCGCTGTCGCTGGTTCCCATCGAACTGCAGCGCCGCATCGTCGACGATGCCATCGCCAATGGCGCCACCCGGTTACTGTTCCTGCTGGGGGGAATCTATCTGGCCGCGCTGCTGACCCATGGCGCCCTGAAATACGTTCTGAATGTCTATCAGAACAAGGTGTCGGAAGGGGTGATCCGCCGCCTGCGCAACCGCTTCGTCGACGATCCCGCCTCAGGCGAGGAACCCGGCACCCGACAGGCGATCGTCACGGCGGAGGCGGAGCGCCTGGGCGGGTTCGTGGGCGAGAGCCTGTCCTTTCCCTTGCTGCAGGGCGGCATGGTCGCCAGCGTCATCATCTACATGCTGATCGTCGATCCGCTGGTCGCCGTCGTGGCCATCGGTTTCTTCATTCCCGCCCTGATCATCGTTCCCCTGATGCAGCAACGCATCAACCGGCTGTAGGAGAAACGCACGACACGGCTGCGGGAACTGAGCGACCAGATCGGCAGCGACGAAGAGAACGACACCGACCCGCACGATCTGATCGACGGCATCTACCGCCTGCGCATCCGAATCTTCCTGCTGAAACACTTCATGAAGTTCGTGAACAACCTTCTGGGACACCTCGGTCCACTGGCCATCCTGATGGTCGGTGGCTGGCTGGTGATCCAGGGCCAGTCGGAGATCGGGACCATCGTCGCCTTCATCTCCGGCTACGAGCGGCTGACAGGTCCCGCCCGCGACATCCTGGGCTTCTATCGCCGCATGTCGGCGATGCGGATCCAGTACCGGCTGATCCGGGACGCATGAACCTGCCCAACTCAAACGGGCCTGACAGAAACAACATCAACGCCTTGATGAAAAATACCCGAATTCACAATGCTACAAATCATGTGAAATTCATGAAAATTAGACATATAAATAAAACAAAATAGTTACTTCGAACAAATATCACACGTTCATGGTTACAAAATTTCTTCCTTTTCTCTTTGATTCATACAAAGCCCTGTCTGCATGTTCAAAATATTCCTTGATTTCCTCACCCGGTTTCGGGATCCAGGTTACCGCACCAATCGATATTGTGAGAAATCTCGAGTTCGGATTTGTCTCATGTGGAATTGAACGGGCCTCGACTGCGGCCCGAATTCGGTTCCCGAAGGGAATGATACTCTCTTCATTTGCCTGCATTATGACGACACAGAATTCTTCCCCTCCGAAGCGAAACAGAAAATCGCCTGGCCGGGCACAGGTCTGTCGCAATGTATCGGCAACCTTCTTGAGGGCCTCATCACCTGCCAGATGCCCATAAAAATCATTGTACTTCTTGAAATAATCAATATCGATCATGTACAAGGCGACGCGCTCCTTGTTTCGCGCCGCCCGCCTGATTTCCCTGTCAATCATGTTATCCAATTGATGGCGATTGAACAGTCCGGTCAACTGGTCCGTCACCGAAATCACTTCCAGCTTTCTGTAGGCCGCCTTCAACATCTCTTCGGTCCTGATTCGAGAATTGCGCTCCTGAATCATGTAAAGAGTTGTCTTCGACAAATTTTCATACATATTCAATACAGCATCGATCAGATCCTGTATTTCTCCTCCCATTTTAATTTCAGCATTTCGCTTTGCTGATTCAATGGAATAGCCGCTATCCATATCCAAAATGACAAAGTACATCTTCTTGTCGCTTTCGATGATGTGCGAAGCCAGCCAGCGTATCAGGAATCTTACTATTTCCTCGACTTCCTGCTCCGAAGATTTATCCGCAAATCTATTTCGAATATCCTCAAGTCTGACCAGGAAATTTTCGTGTGATTTCCGGTGCCCTATGAACCAGGGGTCATCTCCGAAATGCTCCATCCAGATTTTTTCTTCATCATGAAAATGCACGCTCGCATAATCATGGAGCGCCCTATATTGATCGTCCAATTCGATATCTTCGTCCTGAATCAGGCTGTATGCCAGCCTGTTCAGAAGAATGACCAGATTTCTATGTTGATCATCAATTATCTCGTTCCCGGTATTGAAACTCGGATGCCACGGGAAAATCTGAAAATCTTCAAATTGCCATTGTCCGCCGACAGAACCCACATCATCCACTTGTCATCTTCCTATACTGCACTGCCTTGCTGGCCCCGAAACTCAGACCTTCCCGAGAACCAGTGTACAGGATCAGTGCGGCATTCCATGAAGATTGAGTCCGCTTCAATTCCAAACACGCGAAAGCTGTTCGGAAGATCGGCTTCCTGTTTCCAGGATGCGGGTGCCGAGACCGGAATGCTGGAGGGGCACCTGGCGAGGGTGGCTGCCAGGATCGGCCCCCCCAACGTTGAGGCGGCGAACTTTCGAAAGACTATCGCTTGCCGCCAACGCGGATGCGGTTCACGAGGTCGTGGCAGTCCGCGTGGCACCACCAGCCGACAGCGCCCGGCGCAGGCCGACGATTTCCATCTCCGCGAAGACGGCTACGGCAACGCCGATGCCCGCGATCAGCAGGTAGCCATAGACCGTCGGCGCCACGATTCCGCTGGCCAGGAAGATGATGGTTCCCACGGCCCAGGCGACGTTCAGGCCAATGACCATCTGCACGCCCTGGCGCGGCGGCGTGGGGCAGCGCAGCACCCAGCCCAGCAGGATCAGGAAGGGCACGAAGACCAGTCCGGTACCGAGCACCAGCAGATGCGGCAGACCCGCCAGCTCCGCCAGCGGCACGGACGCGGCAATCAGGGCAGATGTGCAGACAAGGGAAATGCCGAAGTCGATCTGCAGGGCCCGGCGCAGGAAGTCGTTCTGTTTCGGTGTCATCGAAAGCTCCCGTTCATTGATGAACCATCAGGCCAATCTGGCCGCGGAAGACCGGCACCCGGCCTCCCTGCCCCGAAACATGACGAAGGGCGCCGTATGCTCTCAATTACCCGTCAGGTCATTGGTCCCGCGCGTTCCGGGTCCTATTCTCTGCGCCATGAACAAGCATGTTTCCGATTTCGGCCAGCATCTGCGCGCGTGGCGGCAGCGGCGGCGCCTCAGCCAGCTCGATCTCGCCTGTGATGCGGGGATCTCGACACGGCACCTGAGCTTCATGGAGACCGGACGGGCCAGACCCAGCCGGGAAATGGTGCTGCGTCTGAGTGACTATCTCGACGTGCCCCTGCGACAGCGCAACGTCATGCTGACGGCAGGCGGCTTTGCGCCGGTCTATCCGGAACGGGCGCTGGACGATCCATCGCTGGAGCCTGCGCGCAAGGCGGTCGAGCTGGTGCTGGAGGGCTATCACCCCTACCCGGCGCTGGCGGTGGACCGGCACTGGAACCTGCTGCGGGCCAACCGGATGGTGCAGGTCATGCTGCAGGGCGTGGCCGCACATCTGCTCGAACCGCCATGCAACGTGCTGCGTCTCAGCCTGCACCCGGAGGGACTGGCACCCCGCATCGTCAACGTTGGCCAGTGGCGCGAACATGTGCTGCACCGCCTGCGCCAGCAGATCGACACCAGCGCGGACACGGAGCTGGAGGCCCTGCTCGAGGAACTGGCCGGGTATCCGGTGCCGGAGGAAACGGATGATGCAGCCGACGCATTCCCCGCCGACATGATCGATTATGTCGTGCCGCTCCGGATCCGCACGGAAGGTGGCGCGGTCCTGTCGCTGTTCAGCACGACGACGATGTTCGGCACACCGGTCGATGTCACCCTGTCGGAGATCGCCATCGAGGCCTTTCTGCCTGCCGATGCCGCGACAGCGGACGCCCTGCGGCAGGTGGCGGCAGGCCTGCCGGGCTGAATCGAAAGGGCCCCGGCGATTGCCGAGGCCCTGTCCGTTTCAGTTGGCTGGCGCCGGGGCCTAGCCGAAGAGGCCGAGGATGCTCTGCGGCGCCTGGTTGGCGATGGACAGCGCCTGGGTGCCAAGCTGCTGCTTGATCTGCAAGGCCTGCAATCGGGCACTTTCCTTCGCCAGATCCGCATCGACCAGATTGCCGACACCGGAGGTCAGGCTGTCGATCAGCTTGTCCACGAAACCCTGATGGATCTCGATGGACTTGGCGCGGGTACCCAGCTGGGCGAGCTGCTGGTTGGCCGTATCGATGGCCGAGTCGATTGCGGAGCGCGCGGCCGCTGCGTTGGTTGCGGTCGCCAGCGACAGGGCCGACAGAGCCAGTCCGGCGGTGCCGGTGGTCATGTTCTGGGCCGTCACGGTGATGGTATCACCATCCGGATTGGCCAACACGGCGATGGAGGAGGCAGAGCCGTCCAGCATGTTGAAGCCATTGAACTCGGCATTGCCGGAGATGGTCCCGATCTGGTCACGCAGGGCTGCAAAATCGTTCTGCAGCGCGTTGCGGCTGGAGGTATCGAGGCTGGAGTCCAGGGCGGCAACCGCCTTCTCCTTCATCTCGATCAGCAGGTCCGAAATCGTCTGCCCGGCGGCCAGTCCCACATCGACGACGCTGACCGCGTTGTCCAGGGCGGTCTTCACCGCCTCGAACCCGGCGATCTCGCCGCGCATGTTCTGGGCGATGGCATAGACCGCGCCATTGTCCTTCGGACCGGCAACCTTCAGGCCGGTATTGATACGGGTCTGAACCTCCGCCATATCGCGATTGGTTGCGTTGAGCTGCTGAAGGGCCACCATCGCGCTGACATTGGTGTTCACCGAAAGTGTCATTAGGTCTTCTCCTGTTCGTGGGGACCTTCTTCTCTGGTCCCCCGGTACACCTGTTGAGCGCCTTGGCGCCGTGTACCGAACTGATTTCAACCTATGTGCCAACTATGCCAGAACCGTCTTTCCTTTTGTTTTTATTGATTTATTCCTGTTTTTCGAACGAAATCCAGTCGGACCGCACCCGGCAGTTGCTGCCGGGTGCGGCGCTGCTTGCCAGGGCAATCAGGTAAAATTTTCCGAATCCGGCAATTGAGTCCGGGCTACGGCGGAGGCGGATCGGCCGGATCAGTCGGCAATCCGTACGAGGACATGCCGCTTCTTGCCGACGGAGAGCTTCACGCTGCCGCCGCCAAAGGCATCCGCGTTCAGGGTCAGCCCCTCATCGGCAACCTTCTCGTCCGCCAGGCGGACCCCGCCACCGCGGATCAGCTTCCGGGCCTCACCGCGCGACTTCGCCATTCCGGCACCGATCATCAGATCGATCAGGGCCGCGCCCTCCGCGACCGAAGCCGCCGATACATCCAGCGTCGGCAGGCCGTCGGCGCTGTCACCTTCCTCGAACGCCTTGCGGGCGGTCTCGGCGGCAGCAGCGGCAGCGGCGGCACCATGCACCATGGTGGTGGCGGCGTCGGCGAGACGCTTCTTGGCCTCGTTCAGTTCCTGCCCCTCCAGCCGAGACAGCCGCTCGATCTCGTCCAGGGGCAGTTCGGTGAACAGCTTCAGGAAGCGGACGACGTCGGCATCCGCCGTGTTGCGCCAGAACTGCCAGTAGTCATAGGCGCTGAGCCGGTCCTCGTTCAGCCAGACCGCACCCTGCGCCGTCTTGCCCATCTTCTGCCCGTTGGCCAGGGTGATCAGCGGTGACGTCAGGCCGTAGATCTCGCGCTGATCGATGCGGCGGGTCAGTTCGACACCATTGACGATATTGCCCCACTGGTCCGATCCGCCCATCTGCAGCAGGCAGCCGACACGGCGCGACAGTTCCAGGTAATCGTAGCCCTGCAGGATCATGTAGTTGAATTCCAGGAACGTCAGCGACTGTTCCCGGTCCAGCCGCAGCTTCACCGAATCAAAGCTCAGCATCCGGTTGACGGAGAAATACCTGCCCACATCCCGCAGGAACGGAATGTAGGCCAGCCCGTCCAGCCAGTCGGCATTGTTGACCATGATCGCGTCGGTCGGCCCGTCGCCGAAGGTCAGGAACTTCTCGAACACCTTGCGGATGCCAGCCATGTTGCGGGCAATATCCTCATCGGTCAGCAGTTGCCGCGCGGCATCGCGCCCTGACGGGTCACCGATCCGCGTCGTGCCACCGCCCAGCAGCACGATGGGCTTGTGGCCGGTCTTCTGCAGCCAGCGCAGCATCATGATCTGCACCAGGCTGCCGACGTGCAGGCTGTCCGCCGTGCAGTCGAACCCGATATAGGCCGGGACCACCCCTTCGTTCAGCGCGGTATCAAGTCCTGCCGTATCGGTGCACTGATGCACATAGCCACGGCTGTGCATGGCATTCAGGAAGTCGGAGCGAACAGCGGTATCGGGACTGGTCATCGTGTTGCCTTCGGGTACTGGATCGTCCTGCCGTGGCGAAGCTGCCTTGGCGTTCGGTGGCGGCTGTAGCACACTCCCCCCATGACCGGAAGCGATGCCCCCATGACCGTGCTTGGACTGATGAGCGGAACCTCCGTCGATGGTGTCGACGTGGCGCTGCTGACCAGCGATGGCGAAACCATTGCCGAACTCGGGCCCCGTTCCGGATACGGCTATCTGCCGGAGGAACAGGCGGCGATCCGCGCCGACTTCGGCCAGCCCGTCGCCTCCGATACGGCGGGAGCGGCCGTGACGGCGGCCCATGTCCGTGCCATCGACAGCTTTCTGGCGGAATTTTCGGACGCCCGTCCGCAACTGATCGGATTTCACGGTCAGACGACCTTCCACGATCCATCGCGACGGGTGACCGTGCAGATCGGTGACGCCCTGGCACTTGCCAATCGCTATGGCCTGCCGGTCGTCACCGAGTTCCGCAAGGCGGATGTGGCAGCGGGTGGGGAGGGTGCGCCCCTTGCACCGCTGTTCCATGCCGCCATGACCGCCGGTCTGCCCCGGCCTCTGGCCGTGCTGAACCTGGGCGGGGTCGGCAATGTCACCTGGATTGGCGAAGGGGCGGATGAAATCCTTGCCTTTGATACTGGCCCCGCCAATGCCCTGATCGATGACTGGATGGCGCGGCGTACCGGTACGGGCCGAGACACGGACGGCAAGGCAGCGGCGGCCGGTCAGGTGGATGCGGACTGGCTGCGCGGGCTGATGGACAATGCCTATTTCGACCGACCGCCGCCAAAGTCACTGGACCGGGAAGCGTTCCAGCCCGAAAGCTGGCCGGAAGGACTCTCGACCGAGGATGGGGCGGCGACACTCACGGCGTTCACGGCGCAATCGGTCGCGCGTGCCCTGCCGCACCTGCCGCAGCCGCCGCTGCGTTGGCTGGTCACTGGCGGCGGGCGCAACAATCCGACACTGATGCTACGTCTGGCGGAAGCTCTGGGCGTGCCCGTGGAACCCGTGGAGGCCATCGGCCATGACGGCGATGCGGTGGAGGCCCAGGCCTTCGCCTTCCTGGCCGTCAGGGCATGGCGGGACCTGCCGCTCAGCCTGCCCGGCACCACAGGTGTGCCACATCCCATGCCCGGCGGAGAAGTCGTATGGCCGGGTCAGAGATCAGCGGCGGAATGACCGTCTGCAAGTGACTCAGAGCCCCTCGATCGCGGCGCGGCGGCGATCGACGTAGCTGCCGACCAGTTGGTCGACCTCATCCATCTCCTGCTCATAGAAGTGATTGGCGCCATCGATCTTCTCATAGTCGATGATGATGCCCTTCTGCGTCTTCAGGCGATCCACCAGCTTCTGCACATCCGGTTCCGGCACCAGATCGTCTTCCGTGCCCTGCACGATGATGCCCGATGACGGACAGGGGGCAAGGAAAGTGAAATCGAACATGTTCGCGGGCGGGGAGACAGAAATGAAACCTTCCACTTCCGGGCGGCGCATCAGCAACTGCATGCCGATCCAGGCCCCGAAGGAATAGCCGGCGATCCAGCAGGCGCGCGCATCCGGTTTGATCTGCTGCATCCAGTCGAGGGCGGAGGCGGCATCGGAAAGTTCGCCAATGCCCTGGTCGTGTTCACCCTGACTGCGGCCGACACCCCGGAAATTGAACCGCAGCACCGCGAAGCCGCGCGCCTTGAAGAGCTGAAACATGTTGTAGACAAGGCGGTTGTTCATGTTGCCGCCGTAGAGCGGGTGCGGATGCAGGACCAGGGCAATCGGCGCCGTCTCGTCCTCGACATGATGGTAGCGACCTTCGAGGCGACCTTCCGGTCCATTGAAAATGACTTCGGGCATGGGGACTGAATGATCCTCAGACAGATTTGGGGGCATCGCCTGCAATGCTGTGGGCACAGCGCAGGAATCCGCGGGGCGGCGCCTGATATACGCCCATTGTCGCAGCGATTCCAGCTTTCCGGACACCGGTCCGTGAGCCAGTGGTGGTTTGACGAACAAAATGCGTAGAATATATAGCTGGTATCGGGTGCTGTTCCGCATCCGGAACAATGCACCGGGGAGTGACGCCATGTGGCAGTCTCTGCGATCTGACATCAAGGCCATCATGGCGCGGGATCCCGCCGCCAAGTCGATGCTCGAAGTCGCGCTCTGTTACCCCAGCTTTCATGCCGTGCTGATCTATCGTGCCGCGCACTGGCTGTGGCAGCGCAAACTGCATCTGGCCGGGCGGTGGCTTTCCCAGATCGGGCGGTTCCTGACGGGCATCGAGATTCATCCGGGCGCCACCATCGGCTCCGGCTTCTTCGTGGATCACGGCATGGGTGTCGTGATCGGGGAGACAGCGGAGATCGGGAACAATGTCACCCTGTACCATGACGTGACGCTGGGCGGCGTCGCGCCGTCCGTGAACTCCGCGGCGCAGGTTGGCCAGAAACGGCATCCGACGCTGGAGGATGACGTCATCGTCGGCTCCGGTGCGCAGGTGCTGGGTCCGATCATCGTCCGCAAGGGCGCACGCGTCGGTGCCAATGCCGTGGCCGTGAAGGAAGTGCCGCCGGGCGCGACCGTGGTCGGCATCCCCGCCGAAGTGGTGAACAAGTCCAAGCCGCGACTGGTGGAGAACCCCGAAGATCACATGCCGACTTTCGCCGCCTACGGCATGCCGACGGATGGCTCCACCAATCCCATGGCCCAGAAGCTGTCGGCGATGCTGGCGGAGATGGAGGCCCTGCGGGCACGGGTGGACGAACTGGAAGCGCAGCAGGCGAAGGATGCCGAGCCGCTGGTGCGCGTCATTTCCAGTGGTGAAGATTGACCGCACCGCGCGCCGGTGCTGATCTGGCACCATGCTGAAACAACGGCACTATCTGGATTTCAACGCGACCGCACCGCTGCGGCCAGAGGCCAGGGCGGCGATGCAGGCCGTCATGGACAGTTCAGGCAATCCGTCCAGCGTGCACGCGGAGGGCCGTGCCGCCCGCGCGCGTCTGGACAAGGCCCGCCGTCAGGTTGCGGCACTGGCTGGCTGTCGGGCCGCGGACGTCTGTTTCACCGGTGGCGGGACCGAGGCCAGCAACTGGGCGCTGTCGGCCTGGCCGGACCGGCGGGTTCTGGTCTCGGCGGTCGAGCACGACGCCAGCCTGCGCACCGCGGAACGGCTGAACGGCGACATTGTTCCCGTTGACGGGAACGGGCGTGTCGACCTGGACGCCCTGCGCACGCTGCTGGTTTCCAATGATGACGCACCGGCACTGGTCTCCGTCATGGCCGCCAACAATGAAACAGGTGTCGTGCAGCCGATTGCCGAGGTCGCCGCGATCTGTCGCGAGACCGGTGCGCTGCTGCATGTCGACGCCATTCAGGCCGCAGGCAAGATGATGCTGGCCGACCTCGTCGCCGTGGCGGACATGATCAGCCTGTCCGCGCACAAGATCGGTGGCCCCGCCGGGGTTGGCGCCCTGATCGTCCGTCCCTCCCTGCAGATCACGCCGATGATCGTCGGTGGGGGACAGGAAAGCTGGCGGCGGGCGGGTACGGAGAACCTGATCGGCATTGCCGGTTTCGGTGCGGCAGCCGAGGCGACGCTGGCCGGTCTCGAGGCCGGCATCGAACGGATGAAACAGATGCAGCAGGCCCTGGAAGCGGGACTGCGCGCGGCCTGCCCCCCGGTCGAGATCATGGCTGAAGGGGTGGCACGGCTGCCTAACACGACATGTGTGCGAATGCCCGGCGTCGCGGCAGAGACCCAGGTCATGGCGCTGGATCTGGCCGGGATCGCGGTCAGTGCCGGATCGGCCTGTAGTTCCGGCAAGGTCACACCGTCCCACGTGCTGACAGCCATGGGGCGGAGCAAGGAATCCGCGACCGAGGCGATCCGCATCTCGACCGGCTGGACGACAACGGCTGAGGATATCGACGCCCTGCTCTCTGCCTGGAGCGATCTCTGGAACAGGAAACGCGCCGCGTGAGTGACGCCATCTACCTGGATCATCATGCCACCACCCCCGTCGACCCCGATGTCCTGGCGGAGATGCTGCCGTGGTTCACGGAACGGCCGGGGAACCCGCATTCGCGCCACCATGAGCATGGCTGGGCGGCGGAGGCCGCGGTCGATCTGGCGCGGATGGAGATCTCGGAGCTGCTTGGCGGGTCACCCGATCAGGTGATCTTCACCAGCGGCGCGACGGAGGCGAACAACTGGGCCCTGACCGGCATCGCCGCCGGCCTGCCGCCCGAACACCGCCGCATCCTGACCACCAACGTGGAACATCCCTGTGTGCTGGAGACCGCGCGGCGGCTGGCGCAGGAGGGGTGGCCGGTCACCGTCATGGCGGTCGAGCCGGGTGGCGGCATCGATCCCGAGACGGTCGCCGCCGAACTGTCGGGCGGTGACGTGGGACTGGTCTCCGTCATGCTGGCCAACAACGAGATCGGCACCATCCAGCCGGTGGCGGACATTGCCCGCGCCGCACACGCGCATGGTGCCCTGATGCATTGCGACGCGGCACAGGCCCTGGGCCGCATCCGCATCGACATCGACCGGCTGGGTGTCGATCTTATGAGCATCACCGCACACAAGCTGCATGGACCGAAGGGCATCGGCGCGCTTGTCCTGTCGGAGGCCGCACGCACGGCCATCCGACCGATGATGGCAGGCGGCGGGCAGCAGGACGGGCTGCGGTCGGGCACGGTGCCGACACCGCTGGCGGTGGGCTTCGGGGCGGCCTGCCGGTTGGCGCAGGATCATCTGGCGGACGACATGACCGTGATCCGTGGTCTGCGCGACCGGCTCTGGCTCGGCCTGTCGGAGAGGGTGGACGGGCTGCACATCAACGGCGCGCAACTGATGCGCCTGCCCGGCAACCTGAACTTCCGCGTCGAGGGCGCCGACGCCGATGACATCATCCGCGCGGCACCGGAGGTGGCCATCTCGACCGGGTCGGCCTGTTCCTCCGTGTCTTCCGCCCCGTCACACGTGCTGCAGGCCATCGGCCTCAGCGAAACCGCTATCCGCAGTTCGTTGCGTATCGGCTTGGCACGAACCAACGATCAGGATCAGATAGACCGCACCATTGATATCCTCAGTGATGCCATCGGAAAGGCCAGGCAGAAAGCATGAACGACCAGAGAACTGTTCGGGTGACCTTCGTCAAGGCGGACGGAAAGCGTATCGAGGCGACAGGCAAGCCCGGCGAATCCCTGCTGGAGGTGGCCCATCGCTTCGATGTGCCGATCGAGGGGGCCTGCGAGGGCTGCATGGCCTGCTCGACCTGCCATGTCATCGTGCAGGACCCATGGTACGACCGCCTGCCAGAGCCACGGGAAGAGGAGGAGGACATGCTCGACCTCGCCTACGACCTGCAGGAAACCTCACGCCTCGGCTGTCAGGTCCTGCTGGCGGAGAAGCTCGACGGCATGGTGCTGCGCCTGCCGCGCGGCAGTCACAACGTGCTGCTGGGATAGCAACCGTGCCTGCTTCCCCCCTTTGCGGGGGAAGGGGCATTTCAGCGTTCGCGCTGCAAGCAAACAGCAGGCGTCCCGGCTCAGGCCTGCACGACCTTCTGGTCGATGGCCCCGAAGATCGACTGGCCTTCGCCGTCCTGCATCTCGATGCGGATCCGGTCGCCGAAACGCATGAAGGATGTGGCGGGCTTGCCATCCCTGATGGTCTCGATCATGCGAATCTCGGCGATGCAGGAATAGCCGAGGCCACCCTGCGCCACCGGGCGACCGGGGCTGCCATCCGGGTCCAGGTTGGAAACGGTGCCCGATCCGACGATGGTGCCGGCCGACAGCTTCCGGGTCTTCGCCGCGTGGGCGATCAGTTGCGGAAAACTGAAGGTCATGTCCTGGCCCGCCTCCGGCTTGCCGAACAGATCACCGTTCAGCGTGGAGAGCAGCGGCAGGTGGACTTTCGCACCATCCCAGGCATCCCCCAGTTCGTCAGGTGTCACCGCTACGGGGCTGAAGGCGCTGGACGGCTTGCCATGGAAGAAGCCGAAGCCCTTGGCCAGTTCACCGGGGATAAGCCCGCGCAGGGAAACGTCATTGACCAGCATCAGCAGGCGGATGTGCTCTCCGGCCTGCTCGGGCGTGGCGCCCATCGGCACGTCGCCGGTGATCACCGCAACCTCTGCCTCGAAATCAATGCCGAAATCCTCCGACGCCACCGGAATGTCCTCCCGGGGTCCGAGGTAGGTGTCGGAGCCACCCTGGTACATCAGCGGGTCGGTCCAGAAACTCTCCGGCAATTCCGCACCGCGGGCCTTGCGCACCAGTTCCACATGATTGACGTAGGCTGATCCGTCCGCCCACTGGTAGGCCCGCGGCAGGGGAGATGCGAGCTGCGCCGGGTCGAGGTCGAAGGCGTCGCGCGCGCCGCCGACGTTCAGCGAGTGATAGGTGGCGTCCAGCAGCGGCGCCGCGTGGTCCCAGTTGTCCAGCGCCGCCTGCATGGTGGGCGCGATCTCGGCCACGGGTGCGGCACGGGTCAGATCACGGCTGACAACGACCAGGCGACCGTCACGGCCTTCGTTCAGGGAGGCAAGTCTCACGAGGTCGCTCCATCCTTGATGTATCCGCGCTTTATCTGATCGAGTTCGATGGATTCGAACAAGGCCTTGAAGTTGCCCTCCCCGAAGCCCTCGTTGCCCTTGCGCTGGATGATCTCGAAGAAGATCGGGCCGATCACCGTCTGGGTGAAGATCTGCAGCAGCAGGCCACCGCCCTGCCCTTCGCCGCCATCGATCAGGATATTGTTGGCCTGCATCCGGGCCAGATCCTCGCCGTGGCCCGGTACGCGGCCCTCGACACCCTCATAGTAGGTGGCGGGAGTCTCCTGAAACGGCACGCCCAGCGACCGCATGTGCTCCACCGTCGCGTATATGTCGTCGGTGCCGAAGGCGATGTGCTGAATACCTTCGCCATGATATTCCTCGAGATATTCCTGGATCTGGGACTTGTCGTCGGAGCTTTCGTTGATCGGGATGCGGATCATGCCGCAGGGGCTGGTCATGGCCTTGGACTTCAGCCCCGTCACCTTGCCCTCGATATCGAAATAGCGGATCTCGCGGAAATTGAAGAGCCGCTCATAGAATTCCGACCATTCGTCCATGCGCCCGCGGTGCACATTGTGGGTCAGGTGATCCAGATATGTGAGGCCCGCACCCGCCGGTTTCACCTCGGCCCCCGCCACCGGTTCGAAATCCACATCGTAGATCGAACCCTTCGCGCCATAGCGGTCGACCAGATAGATCAGCGAGTCACCGATCCCCTTGATCGCCGGAATGTTCAGTTCCATCGGCCCGGCGTGGGTCTCGACGCCCCAGGCGCCCAGTTCAAGTGCCCGCCTGTAGGCAGCGGCGGCGTCCTTAACGCGGAAGGCGATGGCACAGGCACTGGGGCCATGCAGCGCCGCGAAGGAGCGGGGGAAACCGGACTTCTCGCCATTCACGACCAGGTTCACATCGCCCTGCCGGTACAGGGTGACATCCTTGGAACGGTGCCGTCCGACGGCAACGAAGCCCAGCATCTCGAACACCTTGCCCAGCTTCTCCGGCTCCGGCGCGGTGAATTCCACGAACTCGAAGCCATCCGTCTGCATCGGGTTTTCCCAGAGATCAGCCATGTCCGCTCTCCTCCACATGAATTGAACCGTTCGTTGCCTGACCGTTGCGCGCACGCAATTCCATCAGTCGATGCCGCGTCAGGGGTTGACGGGACAATAGTTTCATTTGAAACTAAATTCAATGCCTGATCCTGATGTCATCGACCTGCCGAACTTCCTGCCCTACCGCCTGGCCGTGGCCACGGACGCGGTCAGCGGCCGGCTTGCGCGCCGCTACAGGGAAGAATTCGATCTCAGCATCCCGGAGTGGCGGGTGATGGCCGTCCTCGGGCGGTTCCCCGACATTTCCGCCAACGAGGTCGCGGCCCGCAGTGCCATGGACAAGGTCCAGGTCTCCCGCGCCGTTGCACAGTTGCTCCGCAACGGACATCTGGACAGGCGTGCCGATGAAGAGGACCGACGCCGCACCATACTGTCGCTGTCAGCCAGCGGGCAGGAGATCTACCGCCGGATCGTGCCAATGGCCCGCGCCTACGAGCAGGACCTGTTCGCGCGTCTGTCAGCCCCGGAGGCTGAAATCCTCATGCGGGCACTGGCGCAGCTCAGTCAGCCGTGAAGGTGATGAACATGCGGCGGAACGGGAACACGGTCACACCGTCATCGCCCATCGGGTAGGCCTGTCGCAGCCGCGCGCGATAGAGTTCGGTGAAGGTCTGGAAGTCTGCGGAAGACAGGTTCTCCTGCACAGGCAGCAGGGCCGTGCCGCGTACCCATTCGAGTACCGGATCATCGCCGGTGAGGCTTTGCAGGTACTCCGTCTCCCAGACATCCACCTGGCCCGGCAGGGCGCGCAGCAGACTGTGGTAGAAGGAGGCCGGCTGCACGAAATCTCCCAGAAGCCGGCCCGCAAGCGCCGCCTGGAACTCCGGCCGCTCCGCAATCTCGCTGATCAGGCTGTGCGAGGGGGCGGCGAAATTGTTCGGCATCTGCACGGCCAGTATCCCGCCGGACGGCAGCGATCGGGCCAGCCGCGTGAACAGGTGGGCGTGATCCGGCACCCAGTGCAGCGAGGCATTGGCGAAGATCACGTCGGTGTCGCCCACCGGTTCCCAGTCGGCGATGTCGGCAAGCTGCCATGCGATCCCGGTGTCGATCGCCGAAGCCTTCTTCAGCATTGCCGGGGAATTGTCGACGCCGCAGACTTCAGCGCCGGGCCAGCGCGCGCTCAGCAGCCGGGTGGAATTGCCGGGCCCGCAGCCCAGGTCTACGGCGCGGCGCGGCCCGTCATGCATCACCCGGTTCAGCAGATCGACGGCGGGCCGGGTGCGCAGGTCGCCCATAGCGCCTTTCATGTACTGATCGGGATTCCACTGGTCGCTGCCGCCCTTGCCCATTGCCTTGCCCTCCGCCGATTGACCTTTGCCTGCAATGCGCCGGATACTCCACTTGTGACTGGGGAGGCACAATCATGAAATTCGAAGACTACAAGACCATCAGTTTCAAGCGGGACGGCAAGGTCCTGACCGTGACCCTGAACCGCCCGGACGTGCTGAATGCCGTCAACGGCGACCTGCATACGGAACTCAGTCATGTCTTCTATGACGTGGCAACCGACCCGGCGGACATCATCGTGCTGACCGGCGCGGGGCGGGCCTTCTGCGCCGGGGGTGACATCGACTGGATGCAGTCGGGCGTCGATGACCCTCTCGGCTTCGATACCGTGGTCTTCGAGGCCAAGAAGATCATCTTCGGCCTGCTGGACTGCGAGAAGCCCATCATCTGCCGCCTGAACGGCGATGCGGTCGGCCTGGGTGCCACCATCGCCCTGTTCTGCGACATCATCATTGCCAACGACAGTGCACGCATCGGCGACCCGCATGTCTCGGTCGGGCTGGTGGCGGGTGACGGCGGCGCGGTGATCTGGCCGCAGCTGATCGGCTATGCCCGCGCCAAGGAATATCTGATGACCGGCAAGCTGATGACCGCGGAGGACGCGGTGGCGATGGGCATGATCAACCACGCGGTCCCGGCCGGCGAACTGGACGAGGCCACGGATCGCATGGCGTCCCGCCTGGCCAATGGCGCAGCACAGGCGATCCGCTGGACCAAGGTCTCGGTCAATATCGGGCTGAAACAGCTCGCCCACAGCATCATGGATACCTCACTGGCCTATGAATCACTCTCGAACCGGTCGAAGGATCATCAGGAAGCGGTGAATGCGTTTCGCGAGAAGCGCCGCCCCGTGTTCACCGGGGAATAGAGGCAGATGGCACGCATACCCTATGTCGATCCGGCCACCGCGCCGGAGAAGGTCGCGGACCTGCTGCAGCAGCTTCCTGCCATGAATGTCTTTCGCATGCTGGCCCATGCCGCACCCGAGTTCAGGCGCTTCATTGCCTTCTCCGATGCCCTGCTGCGCAAGTCCGCGGTGGACAAGTGGTTGCTGGAACTGGCCATCCTGCGGGTCGGTCACCTGTCCGGCGCCCCCTACGAGATCCAGCAGCATGAACCGATGGCGGCAGCGGTTGGCGGCGCGGCGGAAAAGATCGCTGCCATCGCATCCTGGCCCGGAACCGACGTGTTCGACGAGATCGAGACCCTGGTCCTGCGCTACACCGATGATGTGGTCGCCAACGTGCGCGCCAGCGACGAGACCTTCGGGCCGCTGGCGGAGCGGATGGACCATCAGCAGATGGTGGAACTGACCATGGGCATCGGCTGCTACATGATGGTCAGCCGTCTGCTCAACACCTTCGACGTGGATCTGGAGGCTGCGGACGGTCCTGCGATCACGCTGGATCGCTGAGGGCATTTCGTCCGGCTGCGTGTGCGACCATGCTACCCAGAGTTGAAGACCGGCAATCCGCAAAATGCGAGAATCAGGTGTCCTGCATGCCGACACCCGGGGCCTCGCGTGCCTTGGGCACGTGCGACGCACACCCGGCAGGATTTCCTAAAATCCGTCTCAAATTTCCGTATCATTTTATATTTCTCTATTAAATCAAATACTTATACGATTTGTTCAGATTCTTGCGCTTCAATGATCGTGAACCGGGACAAGAGTCTCATGGCTTCGGGCTGCTGGTACGAAACTGGCAACCATCCCGTCATCAGGGTCTGGAAGGGGTTGCGCTGTCCGAAAGCGCGACATTCCGGAGGGGCAAGATGCGAAATTGTCCAGAAACGGGACAGACGTAGGAGAGTTCGGCATGTCACTACTCGCACAGATGATTGGCCTTGATGCCAGCCAGCGCATTGCTTTTGCGACCATTAATGGTGACGGGACCGACGAGAGCCTGCAGGGCACCAACGACGACGACCGGATCTTTGGCGGCGGCGGCGACGACAGCATCGGCGGCCTTGCCGGTGACGACACGCTGCGCGGCGACGAGGGCAACGACAACATCAACGGTGGTGGCGGCGACGATGTGCTGCGCGGCGGTGACGATGATGACCGGCTGTTCGGCGGCGGCGGCGATGACGTCATCCAGGGTGATGATGGCAACGACTCCATGTCCGGCGGCGCGGGCGACGATGACCTGCGCGGCAACAATGGCGACGACACGATCAAGGGCGACGCGGGCGATGACGACATCGCCGGTGGCGCGGGCCGTGACGAGGTCGACTATCGCGACACCGATGGCGATGTGACCGTCGATCTGGGCGCCAACGGCAACGACGATGGCACCGCCAGCAGCGACGACTTCGGTAACGACACGCTGGAATCCATCGAGATTGTGAAGACCGGCGGCGGCAACGACACGGTTGCCGGTGACGATGCCAACGAGGAACTGTTCGGCGGTGACGGCGACGACGTCCTGGTCGGCAATGACGGCGACGACCTGCTGGATGGCGGTGCAGGCAATGACGAGGCCTTTGGCGGCAATGGCCAGGACACGGTCCGTGGCGAGGACGGCGACGACTACGTCGAGGGCGGTACCGACGACGACGATCTGTTCGGTGGCCTCGGCGCGGACGAACTGCTGGGCCAGGACGGCAATGACACGCTGTCGGGTGACGAGGGCGACGACTACCTGGTCGGTGGCGACGGTGATGACACCATCAACGGCAACGACGGCAATGACGACATCGACGGCGGCAACGGCAACGACAACCTGCGCGGCAATGACGGTGACGACACCATCGAATCCGGTAACGGCGACGACAATGTGACCGCCGGGAACGGCAATGACTTTGCCAATGGCGGCAACGGCAACGACACCCTGCGCGGCAATGGCGGCCTGGACGACCTGGTCGGCGGGCTGGGCAATGACCTGCTGTTCGGCGGTGAGGATGGCGACATCCTGAACGGCGACGGCGGTGATGACTCCCTGTTCGGTGAGGACGGGGACGACGATCTGGACGGCGGCGACGGCAACGACTCGATCAATGGCGGCAACGGCAACGACATCGCCTTTGGCGGCCTGGGCGACGATATCCTGCAGTTGCTGTTCGGCGATGACTTTGCCGAGGGCGGTGCCGGTCAGGACATCCTCCGTGGTGGTGACGGCGACGACACGCTGAATGGTGATCAGGACGACGATACCGTTCGCGGCGATAACGGCGATGATGTCGTGGCCGGTAACGACGGCAACGACTCTGTTACCGGTGGTCAGGGCCAGGACGTTCTGACGGGTAACGCGGGCAACGACACCCTGTTCGGTGACGAAGGCAGCGACACCCTGGACGGTGGTCTGGGTGACGACGATGTGCGCGGCAACGACGGCGACGACGTGGCGACCGGTGACTGCGGTGAGGACACCATCGACGGCGGCGCGGGCAACGACCTGCTGTCGGGTGGCGAGAACAACGACACCGTTCTCGGCGGTGATGACAATGACACACTCTTCGGTGACGGCGGCGACGACGTGCTGCGCGGCGAGGCAGGTGATGACGTTGCCCACGGCGGCTATGGCAACGACATCCTGGCTGGTGCCGACGGCAACGACTCCCTGTTCGGTGATGAAGGTGCCGACGAACTGGACGGCGGCGTCGGCGATGACGCGCTCGACGGCGGCGAGGGCGATGACCTGATCGACGGCGGTGACGGCGACGACACCATGATCGGTGGCGATGGTGCCGACGAGATGATCGGCGGCGAAGGCAATGACGTGGCCGTTGGCGATGCCGGCGATGACACGATCTTCGCCAACAAGGGTGACGACACTGCCTACGGTGGTGACGGTCTGGATGCCATCTCCGGCGGTGAGGGCGACGACCTGATCAGCGGCGGCGACAACCGCACGTTCCTGGGTGACGACCTGCTCGGCGAATTCACCAGTGACGCAGACGACAGCAGCTCGGGCGGCGGATCGTACGGCGGCCATGGCGGTGGTTCGCACGGCGGCTGGGGCTGGGGCGGTGGCCACCATGGCTGGGGCGGCGGCTGGAACAGCTGGAAGGGCAGCAAGTACGGCAAGAGCAACAAGCACGACAGGCACGACAGGCACGACAGGCACGACAGGCACGACAGGCACGACAGGCACGACAGGCACGACAAGCACGACAAGCACGACAAGCATGACAAGCATGACAAGCATGACAAGCATGACAAGCATGACAAGCATCACAAGCATGATCGCCACGACGACAACGACAGCGAAGAGACGCTGTCCCAGACGGTCGAGGTCGATTGCACCGGCATTTTCCGGCTCGAGCTTGATCTGACCAGCGAGTCCTCGAACTGCTGGGGTCGGCGCGGCGACAACGGAAACATCGAGATTCGTGTCGGTGGTGAAGTCGTCGCGGTTGTCAGTGCCGCCAGTGCGGGCACACAGCATCTGAGCTTCGATGTTCTCATTCCGCTCGGCACGACCGAGATCGAGATCGTGGGCCAGAACATCAGTGAAGTGCTTCAGGATGCCTCGCTCAAGAAGGTCCACAAGGAAGAGCTGTTCGGCAACGAGGGTGATGACACGATCTATGGTGACGCTGGCGACGACTTCGTTGACGGCGGCGACCAGAACGACCACGTGGACGGTGGCGAGGGAGACGACCTGGTCTGTGGCGGCGACGGTGATGACACCATTGTCGGCGGTACCGGTCAGGACACGCTGCACGGCGGCGAGGGTTACGACATTGCCGACTATCACGGCGCGTCGGAAGCCGTTGCCCTGGCCCTTTCGGACGTCGATCACTACGGCATCGGCGGCCACTTCAAGGGTGCCGAGGAAGGTGGCCTGGCCGGTGAGGCCGAGGGCGACACCTTCATCGAGATCGAGGAGATCAACGGCTCCTGCTTCGACGACACCATCCAGGGCGCCGACGTCGCCATGACCTTCACGCTGAACGAAGGCGACGACATCTTCGACACCAACAACACGAGCTACGCAGAAGACACGGTTGACGGCGGACAGGGCAACGACACGATCTGGTCGGGCCGTGGCGATGACGTCATCAGCGGTGGCGAGGGCGACGACTACCTGTTCGGCGAGAAGGGCGATGACCTGATCACGGGCGGTGCCGGTGACGACGTCATGTATGGCGGTGACGGCAGCGACACCTTCGTCTACGAGGACGGCAACTTCGGCAACGATGTCATCAAGGACTTCGACGAATGCCGCGACGTGCTGGACTTCAGCAACTCCGGTCTGACCTTCTCCGACCTGACGATCTGCAATGACGGACGCGACCTGCTGATCACGCTCGATGCCGACAACTCGGTCCGGCTGAAGGGTGCCGCGGGCCTGCGCCTGACGGACGACATCCTGAAGATCGACGGGCTGGACGCCAACCTGATCACCGGAACAGGCGGTCGCGACTACCTGAACGGCAGCAACGATGACGACCGGATCCTGGCCGGCGGCGGCAACGACTTCGTGCGCGGCAACTATGGTGATGACACCATCGCGGGCGAAGGCGGCAACGACCGCCTCTATGGCGGCAGCGGCAACGACGTGATCGATGGTGGCGCAGGCTGTGACGTGCTTTCCGGCGGCTGGGGCAACGACACCCTGAACGGCGGCGCGCACAATGACTGGCTGACCGGCGGTTCCGGTGCCGACGTGTTCGTCTATGACGACACCGCCTTCGGCAACGACACGATCACCGACTTCTCCAGCTATCAGGGTGACCGCATCGACATGTCGAACCTGAACCTGTCGTTCGAAGACCTCAACATCTCCCGCTCCGGCTGGTGGGGCCGGGACACGGTGATCGAGGTCGAGGGTGGCGGATCCATCACGCTGAAGGATTTCCGGGCGGATTGCCTGGATGAGGACGACTTCATCGGTCTCGTCTGATCCTGCCGCGACAGATCATGCGACCGGGGCCGGTCGGGGAAACCCGACCGGCCCCGTTCCGTTTCATGGCGGTTTGCATGAAACGGCCGAAATCCCTTCCGGGCCGTCTTTTCCTTCCCGGCAGAACCGGCTAGGTTCCGCGCCAACTGCAACCGCTTGGCGGTCGCACCCTGAACATTTTCACACCGGAGGGGCAGACGTGAGCCTGGACGCACTGGAAAAGACCATCGAAGCCGCCTGGGAAAACCGGGACAGCATTGACACCACGACCACGGGGGAGGTTCCCGAAGCGGTCAACCAGGCCCTGGACGCGCTGGACTCCGGCGAGGCGCGTGTGGCGGAGAAGGTGAAGGGCACCTGGGTGGTGAACCAGTGGCTGAAGAAGGCGGTGCTGCTGAGCTTCCGCCTGAACGACATGACCCCGATCAGTGGCGGTCCCGGTGACATGACGAACTGGTTCGACAAGGTGCCGAGCAAGTTCGCCGGCTGGGGCGATGCGGAATTCCGCAAGGCCGCCTTCCGCGCCGTGCCGAACTGCATCGTGCGGCGCAGCGCGCACATCGCACCCGGTGTCGTGCTGATGCCCAGCTTCGTCAATCTGGGTGCCTATGTGGACAGTGGCACCATGGTCGATACCTGGGCCACGGTCGGGTCCTGTGCCCAGATCGGGAAGAACTGCCACATCTCCGGCGGTGCCGGTATCGGTGGCGTGCTGGAGCCGCTGCAGGCGGAGCCGGTGATCATTGAGGACAATGTCTTCATCGGTGCCCGCTCCGAAGTGGCCGAGGGCGTGCTGGTCGAAGAAGGCGCGGTGCTGTCCATGGGCGTCTACATCGGTGCCTCCACCAAGATCGTCGACCGGGAGACCGGCGAGGTGCATCGCGGTCGCGTGCCAGCCTATTCCGTTGTCGTGCCGGGCGCCTTGCCCGGGCCAGTGATCGACGGCAAGCCGACACCCAGCCTCTATTGCGCCGTGATCGTGAAGAAGGTCGATGCGGGAACCCGCGCCAAGACCTCCATCAACGAACTGCTGAGGACCTGAATGGGCGCCTTCCTCCGCCGCTGGATCGGGCCGCTCGTCCTGCTGCTCGTGCTCGGCGGGGGTGTTGGCTACTGGTTCTACTGGAACCATCTGGCGGAAGGGCTGCGGGCAGGTCTTGACCGCTGGGTTGCCGACCGCCGGGCGGAGGGCGTCGATGTGCGCCACGGCCCGGTGGAGGTTTCGGGCTTTCCCTATCGCCTGCTGCTGACCGTCGACACGCCGGCAATATCCCTCCCCCGGCAGCCCGCGGCCCCCTCCTGGTCGGCGGGCGCTCTGGATGTCTACTTCCAGCCCTGGAACCTGCGGCACGTGATCCTGCAGCCTCAGGGCGCGCAGCAACTGGGCTGGAACGCCCATGACGGTCGGAAGGCCGCGGTGATCCGCAGCGCCGACACCCGCATCTCCGTGCGGTTCAGCGATGCCGGCCACCTGGAGACCATCGCGACCGACGTCCACGAGATGGTGGCGGATGGCGACAGCCCTGTCCGCCAGGCCGGGCGATTGCAGTTCCATTACCGCGACAATGACGGACAGGCCCCTGAGCGGCCGAAGGACAGCACCAACCTGGCGCTGACCGGCGACGACATCGTGCTGACCGCTGGCCTGGTTCCCATCGGCGACACCTATCAGCAGGCCGCGCTTTCCGTCCTGCTGCGCCCGCTGCCCGCCGGGACGACGCCTGCGGCCCTGGATGCCTGGCGCGACGCGTCCGGCGTCATCGACGTCTCACGCATTGCCTTCCTGACGGACCGCCTGCGGGTCAGTGGCGACGGTACGGTCGCCCTGGACCTGAACCGCCGTCCCGAAGGGGCCATGACCTTTGTCGTGCATGGCGCGGACCAGTTCATCGATGCCCTGACCGCGCAGGGACGCATGTCGGAGATCGCACGTGTCGGCCTGCGCATGGCCGTGTCGGCGCTGGAGAAGACAGACAAGGAAGGCAACCGCACCGTCACCCTTCCCCTGACCATCCAGGACGGAATCGTCTCCCTGCTCGGGTTCAAGCTGTTCCCGGTGCCGCCGGCCTACTGATCAGGGTCAGTTGCGCGGGCCACCCGGCATGGCCCCGCCCTTGATGACATATTCGCCCGATCCGACGATCAGCGGGTCGGGATGCCCGACCACGTGGCGGTCCTTGGTGTCGTAGGGGACGGCATTGAGAAAGTGGCGCATGCAGTTCAGCCGTGCGCGCTTCTTGTCGTCGGACTTGATGATGTTCCAGGGCGCGTCCGCCGTGTCGGTGTGGAAGAACATGGCTTCCTTGGCTTCCGTGTATTCATCCCACTTGTCGATCGACAGCCGGTCGATGGGCGACAGCTTCCAGCGTTTCAGCGGCTCCCGCTCCCGCGCCTTGAAGCGGCGAAGCTGCTCCTCCCGCGTCACCGAGAACCAGTACTTGAACAGTCTGATGCCGGAACGGACCAGCATCCGCTCGAACTCGGGAGCCTGGCGCATGAACTCCAGATAGTCGCGCGGTTCGCAGAACCCCATTACCCGCTCCACCCCCGCCCGGTTGTACCAGGACCGGTCGAACATCACGATCTCCCCCGCAGAGGGCAGATGCTGCACATAGCGCTGGAAGTACCATTGCCCCTGTTCCCGCTCCGTGGGCTTGTCGAGGGCAACGACCCGTGCGCCGCGGGGGTTCAGATGCTCGGTGAACCGCTTGATGGTGCCGCCCTTGCCGGCCGCGTCCCGCCCCTCGAACAGGACCAGGACACGTTCGCCGGTGTTCTTCACCCACTCCTGCAGTTTCAGCAGCTCGACCTGCAGCTCGGCCTTGTGGCGTTCGTAGTCGGGTCGCTTGACCTTGCCGCGATAGGGATATTCACCGGTCTCGAACAACCGCCGGACCGTGGCCGGATCGTGCCGCATCTCGGCCACCCGGTGCGACCCGGTGTTCGAACGGACAAGCGCACCTGAACCTTTCGCCGGAGCAACGCCACTTTCTGCGCCGGTGCCGGACGCATCCTCCGCAACAGTATCCTCGTCATCCTGCATGACCGCCCCCTTCACCTGTTCCTGCTGGTGAACCATGGCCCAGCAGTCGGCAACAATGCTTGATGTGAATCAAATCCCGCTCGGCGGGTTCGGGCCGCATCTGACACCACTACCCGGTGATGCTACGCTGTCGCGGGTGATAGAGGAGAGGCATGATGAACAAGGTTGGCGGACTGCACCACATCGCGATCACCACCGCGGACATGAAGGGACAGATCGAGTTCTTCACCGACAAGCTGGGCATGGAACTGGTCGCGCTCTACTGGATGCATGGGGTCGAGAACACCTTCCATGGCTTCCTGCGCCTCAACGACGAGAGCTCGGTCGCCTTCGTCCACAATCCACAGATCGGTGAGATCCCCGTGGAACTGGGCCAGACCCACGCAGGCAATCCCGGCGCGAACTGCGCCAGGGGCACGATGCAGCACCTGGCGTTCAGGGTCGCGGATGTGGAGGAACTGCTCGCCATGCGCGACCGGCTGCGGTCGAAGGGTGTGCCGGTCATCGGGCCGAAGGATCACGGGTTCTGCATGTCGATCTATTTTGCCGGACCGGAGAACCTGTCGCTGGAGCTTTCATGCTCTGCCGAACCGATCAACGCGGAAGCCTGGATCGACCCTGAGGTCGTGGGCCTGTGCGGCATCAGTGACGCTGAACTGGCCCGCTACAAGCAGTCCTCCGACTATCGCAACGATGGTCCGCCGGTACCGCAGCCCGGCATCGACGCACCGGGGCCGCACATGACGAACTATCCGCCGAAGGTCTACGAGGCGATCCTGCGCACCTCGGACGAGAAGATGCTGGCCAACAGCGAGAACCAGCCACCCGTGCAGCTGGATGCCGCCGACTGACACCCGTCAGGCACGAGATTCCACGATGGCCGCCAGACAAATCTGACGGTTGTTGCGGACGGACCGCTCGCGCTACCCTCTTTCGGGGCAGGAGAGGGAGGCACGGATGACGTTTCGTCTGGATCTGGACGGCACGACGCACACCATTGATATCGTTGCGCGCAAGCCGGAGGCCGTACTTCGGGTGGATGACACCCGCACGGTCACCGGTACGGTTTCCGGAAACGCGCAGGTCGCGCGCGACGGCGACCTGGCCTGGGTACGGCTCAATGGCCGCACGTTTCGGGTCCGGGTGGAAGACCCGGTTGCCGCCGCACAGGAAAGTGCAGGTGGCTCGGACGAGTTGCGTGCGCCTATGCCGGGATCGGTGATCGAGGTGCTGAAGGCTGCCGGGGACTCTGTCTCGCGCGGCGACAAGATCATGGTGATCGAGAGCATGAAACTTCAGACCACCCTCGCCGCACCGCGCGATGGCGTGCTGGCGGAAGTGCTCTTCGCCGTGGGTGAGACATTCAACAAGGATGCCGCCGTCGCCCGTCTGGAACCGCTGGCGGAGGAGGGCTGAACCATGCGCCGCATATCATCCGCACTCTCCACCAGTGACGCCACATTCCGCAGCAACACGGTGCACAACCGCCGCCTCGCCGACGAGCTGCATGCCATGCAGGAAAAGGCACGGCATGTCCGCCCGGAACGCGATGTCCAGCGCCTGACGAAGCAGGGCAAGATGATGCCACGGGAACGGGTGGAGAAGCTGCTCGACCCCGGCACCCCCTTCCTGGAGCTGTCCACGCTCGCCGCGAACCGCGCCTATGACGGGGAATCGCCGGGGGCCAGCATCATCACCGGGATCGGCATGGTCTCGGGGCGGGAAGTCATCATCCATGCCGATGATTCCTCCATCAAGGGCGGAGCCTGGTATCCCCATTCGGTGAAGAAGATCGTCCGCTGCCTGGAGATCGCCATCGAGAACCGTCTGCCGGTGGTGCACCTGTGTGACTCAGCCGGCGGCTTCCTGCCGTTGCAGTCGGAGGTCTTTCCCGACAAGCACATGGCGGGACGCATCTTCCGCAACCAGTGCAAGCTGTCGAAGATGGGCGTGAAACAGCTCTCCCTCGTCTTCGGGCAGTGTACGGCGGGTGGTGCCTATATCCCGGCGCTGTCGGACTACAATGTCATCGTGCGCGGAACGGGCGCGGTGTTTCTGGGCGGCCCGCCGCTGGTGCGCGCCGCCACGGGGGAGGAAGTGGGCGTCGAGGAACTGGGCGGCGCGGACATGCACACGTCGATGAGCGGTGTCTGCGACTACGCGGCGTCGTCCGAGGACGAGGCCATCGCCATCGGGCGGGAGATCGTCGACCAGTGGGACCGGCCGAAGAAGTGGGACTGCCAGCGGGATGCGGTGGAGGCCCCCTACTACGACCCTGCCGAGCTGTATGGCATCCTGCCTGACGACATCAAGAAGGGCTTCGACATGCGGGAGGTCATTGCCCGCATCGTCGATGGCAGCCGCTTCCATGAATATCAGCCGAACTATGGCCAGACCCTGATCTGCGGCTATGCCAACATCTGGGGCTGGAAGGTCGGCATCCTTGCCAACAATGGTGTGCTGTTCAACGACAGCTCCCTGAAGGGCGCCCATTTCATCGAACTCTGCAACCAAAACAACACCCCGATCGTCTTCCTGCAGAACATCACCGGCTACATGATCGGCAAGGAGTACGAGCAGAAGGGCATCACAAAGGACGGTGCCAAGATGATCATGGCCCAGGCCTGTTCCCGGGTGCCGAAGTTCACCGTCATGTGCCACGGCTCCTTCGGTGCGGGCAATTACGGGATGTGCGGCCGTGCCTTCGATTCACGCCTGCTGTTCAGCTGGCCCAATCACCAGATCGGCGTGATGGGCGGAGAGCAGGCGGTGAACACGCTTGCGGATGTGAAGGCGGCACAGATGCGCCGTGGTGGCCAGGAAGTCGATGCCGAGGTGATCGCGGCGCTGAGAGAGGAAACCGGCTCCGCCTATCTGGACCAGCTCTCCGCCTACTACGCCACCTCGGAACTGTGGGATGACGGGATCCTGGATCCGGTGGACACACGCAATGCGTTAGGGATGGCCATCACCGCGTCGCTGAACGCGCCGCTGGAGGAACCCGGCTATGGCGTCTTCAGGTTCTGACGGAGATGCCGCGTGCCGGTGGTCACATAATACCGCGCAATTAGGTGGCCGCTATCACAACAGGCGTGTAGACTCACGGTTTGGCAACCATTCCAACCCATGTTGTATGAATGCCGGAGTTCATTCACGCCAGAGACGTCGATGCGGGAACCCTTCTGTTTCAGGAGGGTGACCGGGGCGATGATGCGTTCATCATCGAGGAAGGCCTGATCGAGATATCGATTCAGTCCGAAGGCGACCGGAAGCTGATCGCCGCGCTGGGTCCGGGCGAGATCTTCGGCGAAATGGCCCTGATCGCGAACACACCGCGATCCGCCAGCGCCCTGGCGCGGGAGCGCACACGCCTGCTGGTGGTACGCCGCGGTCGCCTGACCAAACCCATCGAGAACGCCGACCCGGTGATGCGTCTGATGATCCAGATGATCGTGGAGCGCCTGACGGACGCGTCCCGTTCCATGACCGGCACCAACGAGATGGTGCCCCAGGCCATGCAGGAGGCACGGCGCCGGGCGTTCGAGGAAGTCCGCGACATTGCTCTGCGCCGGGTCCAGATCGAACGGGAACTGCGCCGCGCCGTCGAGACCCCGCAGTTCGAGCTTCACTACCAGCCCATCATCTCCATGGCCGACAGCACCATTGCCGGATATGAGGCATTGATGCGCTGGAACGACCCCAAGCGGGGGCAGGTTTCCCCCGGCAACTTCATCGGTCTGGCCGAGGAGACCGGCATGATCGTCGAGATGGGGCGCTGGGCGCTGCAGAAGGCGCTGGCCGATCACGCGGCAATGGTGCCGGTCTGGCAGAGATGCTGGCCGGACAAGCCGATCCCCTTCGTCAGCGTCAATGTCTCCAGTGGCCAGTTGATCGAACCGGGCGAGATCTCGCGCCTTTCCGCGATCATCCAGAAGTCCGGCGTGTCGCCCGGGCAGATCAAGCTGGAGGTCACCGAAAGCCTGATGATCCACGATCCGGAGGCGGCCGTCGCTGCCCTGACGGAACTGAAGGGACTGGGCGTCTCCATTGCCATCGACGATTTCGGCACCGGCTATTCAAGCCTGAGCTACCTGCACCGCTTCCCCATCGACACCCTGAAGGTCGACCAGTCTTTCGTCTTCAACATGCTGAACGACACCACCAGCGGGCGTCTCGTCCGGTCGATCATCCACATGGCGGACGACCTCGGCCTGACAACGGTGGCGGAAGGGATCGAGACGCAGGAACATTTCGACCAGTTGCGCGATTCCGGCTGCACCCTGGGCCAGGGATTCCTGATGGCCCGCCCCTGGCCGCGCTTCGATATCGAGGCGATGCTGGAGACCGGATGCTCCTGGTAGCCTAGCGCGCCCGCCTCTCAGAGATGCTCCATGAACCAGTCCCGCGCCGCGCCCGCCGCAGCCTCGCGATGGCTGCTGTAGGGATCATAGTGGCGGCAGGGCAGACCCAGCATCTGTTTCGGCTCTCCCGCCAGTTCGAACGCTTCCTTCTGCCAGGCAGTCGGCGTCTGGGTATCGTTCTCCGCAATCACCATCAGCAAGGGCGTCGGCGCGATGCGTGAAACGAAACTGTGGGGCTCGTACTCCCGCAGCATCTCCAGACTGCGCAGGGTCAGGGCGTTGACGTACTTGCCCTCGACATCCGTTTCAGCCACCCATTCCGCCGTCTCCGTACCCTCGATCGCGGCAGGCACGGTTTCCGGTTCCGCGCCCGCGTAACGGGCCGCGCGATCATCCATGAAACGTTGCATCAGCCGGGCACGCGCCTTCTCCGGCACCCAGCTTCCGAACGTCCGCTCCCCGTGGGTGAAGGGGACCTGTGAAACCACGGCCTTCACCCGCCGGTCCAGTGCCGCCACGGTCAGGACATGGCCACCGGAATAGCTGGTGCCCCAGATGCCCAGCCGCGCCGGATCGACGCCGGGCAGGGTCTGGGCGAAGCTGATGGCGTCGCGCATGTCACGGACCTGCGCCCAGGGATCGGCTTCCTGTCGCGGGTTGCCGCCGCTGTCGCCGAAACTGCGGTGGTCGTAGAGCAGCACCGCGAGACCGGCTGCATTCAGGTCGCGCGCAACCGCATCCAGGTTCATGCGCCGGATCGCGGAAAGACCATGGCTCATGACCACGGTCGGCGCCGCTGCCCCGTCCTGCCCTGCCGGGTAGAACCATCCGGCCAGCTCGACGCCGTTCGCCGGGATCGTCACATCCTGTCGCTCTGTCATGCTCATGTCCCCGTATAGACCGGCGGCCGCTTCTCGATGAAGGCGCGCACGCCTTCCTGGAAGTCGGGGCCCTGGGCGCAGAGGATCTGGTTGCGGTCCTCCATGGCAACGGCCGCTTCCAGGCTCGGCGCATCGGTCGAGAAATTCATGCATTCCTTGGTCAGGCGCAGACCGAGCGGCGAGGCATTGAGCAGATCGGCGACCATGGTCTCTCCGGTCGCCTCCAGTTCGTCATCCTCGACCACCTCCGACACCAGCCCGGTCGCCAGTGCCCGGTCGGCATAGATGTAGCGGCCCGTCATCAGCAGTTCGGACGCCACCGTCACCCCCACCAGTCGCGGCAGGAAATAGGAGACCCCGATGTCACAGCCGGAGATGCCGAGGCGGATGAAGGCCGCGTTCATCTTGGCGCTGCGTCCGGCAATGCGGATGTCACTGGCCAGCGCGATGGCGAACCCGCCACCGGAACAGCCGCCATGGATCAGCGAAACGATGGGCTGCGGCGCCCGGCGCATCCGCATGACGATCTCCGAGATCCGGCGCTGCGACCGCAGGCCATCGGCGCTGGAGCGCTGGTCATCGGCGGGACTGTTGCTCGCCATCCGCTGCTTCAGGTCCAGACCGGCGCAGAAGCCGCGACCGGCACCGCGCAGCACCACGACCCGCACCTCGTGGCGGAAATAGAGCCCCTGGAAATAGTCCAGCAGTGCGTCGATCATGTCGGGGCTGAGGCTGTTGTAGGCGTCGGGGCGGTTCAGGGTGACCCATTCGGCATCCCCCTTCCGCTCGATCAGCAGCGGCCCGCTCATCGGCGGGGTCCGCCGGCGGGGCGGCCCTGCACGGCCCACTCGATCAGGTCCATGCGGTCATTGCCGAAGAACATGTCGCTGTCGTTGATGAAGATGGTGGGGGAGCCGAAGCCGCCGCGATCCACCACCTGCTGGGTATAGTCCTTCAGCCGCTGCTTGATCGCCGAGTCCGCGGTCGCGGCCACGGTGGCATCGCCGTCGAGCCCCACGTCGGCGGCGACACGCGCCACTTCCGCATCCTGCGAGATGTCGCGATCCTCGCCCCAGTAGGCATGGCAGAGCCGCATCGCGAAGGCCTCCGCCTTGCCTTCATCCAGCGCATGGATCGCCGCACGCATCCCCTTCACTGCATTGACGGGGAAGATGCTCGGCCAGCCGATCTGCACCCCCTGCATCGCGGCCCAGTCCATTAGGTCCTTGCGCATGTACTGGTACTTCGGGTGATCGGGGTTGGCGCGGTTCTGGTACACCTGCTCGTTCACCTGATTGAAGATGCCGCCGACCAGCACCGGCCGCCAGTGCAGTTCGGCATTGTTGCGCCGGGCCAGATCGCCGATGCGGCTGATCCCCAGATAGGTCCACGGACTGGAACAGTCGAAATAGAACTCGATCTTCGCCATCAATTCTCTCCCCTGGCAGATCATGCAAACGGACGCAGCCTCCCTCGCCCGACCGGCATTCTAGCCTGCTCCGTCACCTGTTGGCACTACCGGCCATGCGCCCACAGCATTGCGTGGTACCGGCACCGCACGTTCCCAAACGCCGGAATCCAGCCTAATCATGAGGCATGACAGAGATTGATTACCTGACAGTCCAGGCTCCCGCCCCGGACTGGTACCGGGAGGCAATGGCCCGACCCGGCACCGTGCATCGCGTGAACAGTGACGGCTGTGACATCCAGTATCTCAGGTGGTCACCGCCGGAGGGACGGACCCCGCTCGGCGGCATGCTGCTGGTGCATGGCGGCGGCGGGCACGGCCACTGGTGGAGCCATATCGCACCGATGCTGGCGCAGGACTATCACGTCCTGGCCATGGATCAGGCCGGGATGGGCGACAGCGGCAGGCGGGAGTCCTACGATTCCGACAGCCGGGCCGAGGACATGCTGGCGGTCATCGACGATGCCGGGCTGGGACCGGACGCCTTTGTCGTCGGCCATTCCTTCGGCGGCCTGATGGCCATGCGGCTGGGCCAGCAGCATGGTGAGCGGCTGGGCGGTATCATCATCGCCGACTCGCCCGTGCGCCCGCCGGAACTGCAGGACCAGGACGAGCACCGACGCCCCAGGATGGGCAACAAGCGCCACTACGCGGACTTCGAGACCGCCCTCGCCCGCTTCCGCCTGATGCCGGAACAGACCTGCGACAATGGCTTTCTGGTGGAGCACATTGCCCGCCGCTCCCTGAAACAGGACGCGGAGGGCTGGTGCTGGAAGTTCGATGGCGACGCCATGGAGAACCGTCGTTTCGGAGAGCCGTTTCACGAGTATCTGGCCGGCATGAAGGGCCGCCGCGCCTTCGTCTATGGTGAGGACAGCGCCCTGATCCAGCCCGAGACCATCGACTGGATCCGCCGCACCCTCGGCCCCTCCGCCCCCATCGTCGGCGTGCCGAAGGCCCAGCACCACCTTTTGCTCGACCAGCCCCTCGCCTTCGTCACCACCATCCGCGCGATACTTGCGGGGTGGCTGGCGGCAAAGTAGCGGGGCGGGCACCATCCACCGCCCCGCAACCTTAGATCGTCACGACAGCAGCCAGCCGCCGTCCACGTCGATGGTGGTGCCGGTGACGAAGTCGTTCTGGACCATGAAGGTGATGGCCTGGGCGACCTCGTCTGCCGTTCCCGCGCGCGGGATGACGTGGCTTGCCGTCATCTGCTTGTAGAGGTCTTCGCGGGCCTGGCCTTCCAGGGCGACCATCGGAGTATCGATGGCACCGGGGGAGACGACGTTGAGGCGCTTCGGCGCGATTTCCGGGGCCACGGCGCGGACCATGGCCTCGACGGCACCGCCGACGGAGCCGATGGCGACCTGGCCCGGCTTGGTCTTGCGCGCCGGGGTGCCGCTGACCAGCACGATGGAGCCATGGTCGGTCATGTGACCGGCGCCATAGCGCACCACGTTCGTATAGCCCCAGAGCTTGGCGAAGGATGCCTGATAGCCGTCCATGTCCATTTCCATGAACGGCCCGACGGCGCGGGTGCCGCCGGTCGCGGCGCTGATCAGGATGTCGAAGGGCGCGCACTCGGCAAACAGCGCCTGCAGCGCGTCGCGGTCCAGCGTATCGCACTTTTTCGTGGTGATTCCGGCGGGCAGGTCACCTGCACGATCCGGGTTGCGGCTGACGGCGATGACCTCGGCGCCCAGCGCCGCAAGCTGCTTCGCGGCGGCCAGACCTATGCCCGAGGTGCCGCCGAACACGATGGCCTTCTTGCCTGCTACGTCCATTTCTCGTTCCCCCTGTTGGTTTCTTCTTTTCCGGTGCTCAGGCCGCGCTTCTGCGGATGTCGCGCAGAATGGCGATGGTCGCGATGATGCCCAGCCCGACAACTGTGCCGAACGGCACCATGTATCCCCCGGAAAGCTCGATCAAGCTCCACATGATCAGCGGCGATGCGGTCCAGCCCAGGGCGGCCAGCGAATAGGCCCGTCCCGTGACCTCCGCCAACTGCCCCTCCGGCGCGCGACGCCCGACGATCATGGCAAAGATCGGTGACCAGGTATTGCCCGAAAGGCCCGCCAGCAGGGCCACCGGATAGAGCATCCAGATCGGTGTATCGGGGGAGATCATCATGGCGAGCACGACCGACGTGCTGGCGGCCATGGCAATGCCCAGCAGCACCAGTTCCGGCCGCCCCCAGCGATCCGACAGCCAGCCCATGACGGGTCGGCCGACGATGGCCACCAGCTGGATGATGGCGAAGAACTGTCCGGCCAGCACCGGTGAGAGGCCGATATCCTCCAGCAGGTAGATATAGACGAAGGTGAACAGCGTCGTGTGGATCACGGCCAGCAGCACCGCGATGAAACCCAGCAGGCGCAGGTTCGGCGGCAGTACGAAACTGGCGGCAAGACGGCGCGGGAAGGTGCGGTGCAGTTCGGTCTGCATCGTCGGCTGTTCCGCGGTGACACGGAACACCGGCGCGAACAGCAGGGTCATGACGATGGCCGCGACCAGCACCCCGATCATCGCCCAGACGCCAAGCTGCCAGCCCACCGCGACCATGATCGGCGGCAGGATGAAGCCGCCGCCCGCGCCCGCCAGCGAGACCCCGCTCTGGCGGATGGCGAGGAACAGGCCGACCCGGCGCTTCGGCGTCTTGCGCGTCACCACCGTGATGTTGGCAGGGCCGTAGGGGCCATAGAACAGCCCGTAGAGAAAGGCCGCCAGCATCACCGTCGCCCAGGTGCCGAACAGGGCGATCAGGGCGACAGCGGCCATGCCCGACAGGGTGATGACCATGGTCCCGACGCTGCCGAAGCGGCGCATCATCCGCCCGCAGAGCGGGCTGGCCAGGGCGGAGCCGAGGAAGATGAAGGAGAAGGCGAGGCCGAAGTCCCGCTCGTCCTGCCCGGTCTCCAGCGCCAGTCCGGGGGCCAGCAGGCTGAAGGCGATGAAGCCGAAGGCCGCCGCCCCCTGGGTCAGGAACGTGCCCGCGAGCGCGGTCAGCGCACCCCGGGTGACCGTTTCCGGCAGGGCATCGGGCGCGACCGTCTGGCTCACGCGGGGTGGAAGATGTTCTGGCGACCGTCATTGCCGACCCGGCCCTTCCGGCCCAGCCAGTCGGTGTCGATCATGTCGGCCAGCAGGTCCGGGTCATCGGTGGTATTGGCGACGAACCGTGTCCCGTCATCCATCCGCCCGAACAGCAGACCCCAGGTCGGCCCCTTGCGGTCATGCATGACGGTATAGGTCTCGACCTCCGCCGCGCCCTCGGCCAGGTCGGTGAAGGGCGGATGCGGCACCTGGTCCAGTTCGGCCTGATAGGTCGCGGGGTCAACGGGTGCAAAGACCTTTTCCGGCATGTCGGTCGAATAGATCCCGGCGGAATGCTTGGTGACATAGTTGCCGTTGGCGGTGACCAGCCCCTTCATGCCCGGCTGCTGCCGCACCCGCTGCATCATCTCCGCGATGGAGTGGGTGACGTAATTGTTCCCCGGTCCACCGAAGTAGGGCAGGCCGCCGGTGACCGTCAGCCCGCGCGGGTCGTCGGGGCTGAGGCCGATTTCCTGACAGGCGATCTGCACGGCGGAGGTGAAACAGCTGTAGAGGTCGATGGCGCCGATCTGGTCCAGCGTCGTGTCCGCCATGCGGAAGGTTTCCTGATAGACGCGGGAGATCGCGGGGGAGGAATGGAAGTCGCGCCGGTCGCTCAGATACCAGTGGTCATGCGCATCGGCGCAGCCATGCAGGAATACCCATTTCTCCCGCGGTATGCCCAGCTCCTTCGCCTTGGCGACGCTGGTCAGCACCACCGCCGCGCCCTGGTCGATGAAGGCATTGGCGTTCATCAGCCGCGTGTAGGGAAAGCCGATATAGGGATTGTCGGGCCGGACCTCCGAGATCTGCTCCGCCGTGAAGCCGTCGCGCCGGTCGGCCAGCGGGTTCTGCGCGGCCACATCGGCGAAGTGGGCCAGCATCTGCCCCATCGCCTTCTGGTGTTCGGGGATCGTGCGGCCCAGATTGCCGCGAATGGCATTCTCGATCATCGGATAGGCGAAGATCGCGCCGCGCGCACCGTGGATGTCCTCCACGTCCGACCAGCCGATCTTCTCGACGCCCCAGGCCTCGTACTCGCCACCCGCGTCCTCGCTCCAGTCGAGGTCCAGCTTGGCGCGCTGGGCGGCCTTCTGCGTCGCCAGCGACTCGCCCCCGGCGACCAGCGCGGCCTCCACCTCGCCGCGCACAACCATCTCCGACAGCCGGTTGAGGCAGTACTGGGGCATGTTGCCCCCGGCCCAGGTATAGACCAGCCGCTTCGCCTGTTCCGCGCCGACCCGGGCGGCCAGCGATTTCGGCGGGTTGGTGACCTTGCCGAAGGGGCTGGCAAAGCGCCAGCTTGTGTCGGAGAAGGCGCGGATGACGATCACCGTATCCAGCGCCGCCATCAGCGCGGCCCCCGCGCCACTGTCCTCCGCCGCCACCTGCACCGCCTTCGCGGTCAGATCCATCGGCGACAGCGCCTGCGCCGGATCCGGCTCCCGCTGCGTGAACTGGCCACTGCCCACCAGTACCGGAATGCGCGATTCGTCCATGACGTCCTCCCCAGGAATTGCCAGGCGATCCTAACGCGCCGCACGCCCGGATGCGACTGTCCACTGGCGCGCGGTAGCCATGCCGCCATAGCGGAAGCTATGGTGCTTTACCAATTATTGGTACTATCGGGAAAGCTTCAGGAGCAGCACACGATGGCACGCAATACCTCGGTCTCGCTTGGTGATCATTTCACCGGCTTCATTGACAGTCAGGTTCGGGACGGTCGCTACGGCTCCGCCAGCGATGTGGTCAGGGCTGGTCTGCGGCTGCTGGAGGAACATGAAACCAGGGTCCGAGCCTTGCAGAACGCCCTGATCGCCGCAGAGGAATCCGGTCCCCCAGAAGCTTTCGACAGCGATGCCTTCCTGGAGGAAATGCGGAAGAAGCATGCCGGATAGCGATCCGGGCTACCGGCTTTCTCCGCTCGCGAGAACCGATCTGGAAGACATCTGGCGCTACACCTTCGAGAACTGGTCGCTTGAACAGGCGGATCGCTACCATGGCACGATCATGACCGCGATCCTGGCGTTGGCTGATGGCTCAGTATCGGGTAGCCGCGCCGACGTCCGTGAGGGCTATTTCAAGCTAAGAGCCGGTTCCCATGTCCTGTTCTACCGAAAGGCCGACACCACTCTGGAGATCATGCGCATCCTGCATCAGCGCATGGACGTGGATCGACACCTCTGACCTGAGCAATCGGACACGCGCTCTTCCCCACCCCCTCTACTTCAACTGCCGCATGTCACCGATCGTGTCCGGCGCGGTCTCGCGGCGGTGGGCGAAGGCCTGGGGCCAGCGGGAGGGTTCGGCGCGGGCGTACTGCGCGGGATAGGCGACCGTGGCACCCAGCGCCTCCGCCGCGTGCCAGGCCCAGCGCGGATCGTACATCATGCCGCGCGCCAGCATGACGAAGTCGGCCTGGCCGTCACGGATGATGGCCTCCGCCTGGTCCGGATCATTGATCATGCCGACGGCCATGGTGGTCATGCCGGTCTCACGTTTCACCGTCTCGGCGAACTCAACCTGATAGCCCGGCCCGACCGGGATCTTCTGGCGCGGATCGACGCCGGAGGTGGTGATGTCGGCGAAGTCGCAGCCGATCTGTTTCAGGGCCTGCACGAAGGCCACCGTTTCCTCCACCGTCCAGCCGCCCTCGACCCAGTCGGTGGCCGAGACCCGCACACCCAGCGGGCGGCCGGCGGGCCATACGGCCTTCACCGCCTGAAACACCTCCAGCGGGTAGCGCATCCGTCCTGCCAGATCGCCGCCATATTCATCATTGCGCTGGTTGCTCAACGGGCTGAGGAACTGGTGCAGCAGATAGCCGTGACCGACATGGAATTCACAGACGTCGAAGCCCAGCCGGGCGGAGCGTTCCGCGGCCTGCACGAAGTCGGCCTTCACCCGGTCCAGCGCCGCACGGTCCATGGCCTGCGGCGTGTGCCAGCCGGTGTCGTAGGGCAAGGCGCTGGGACCAACCGTCTGCCAGGCCCCCTCCGCCGCCGTCAGCGGCTGTGCGCCATCGGCGGGGCGATGCACCGAGGCCTTGCGACCGGCATGGGCCAGCTGGATCCCGATCTTCAGGTCCGGCCCGCCATTGTCCCGGCTGAACCGCATGAAACGATCGATCGCCGCCTCGTGCGCGTCGGTCCAGAGCCCGAGGCACTGGGCACTGATGCGCCCTTCGGCACTGACCGCCGTCGCCTCCGTGAACAGCAGCGCCGCGCCACTCATCGCCAGATTGCCATAGTGCATCAGGTGCCAGTCGGTGGCGGCACCATCCACGGCCATGTACTGGCACATGGGGGAGATGACGATCCGGTTGGCGAATTCCACATCACCAAGCCTGATCGGCGAAAACAGGGCACTGCTCATTTCCGGCCCTCTCAGCGCTGGTCGAACCTGGACAGCAGCTTGCGCATGCCACCGATCCAGCGGTCGTAGTTGCCGGTCTTGCGCTGGATGTAGTCGCGCACCTGCGGATGCGGCAGGATCAGGAATTCCTCCCGCGCCATGGTCGCCACGACGTCGGCGGCCAGGTCATCGGGCTCGACGATGCCGTCGACGCTGGCCACCCCTTCCCCGTCGCCGATCATCGGCGTGCGCACGGCCTGCGGGCAGAGGCAGGAGACCCGGATGCCCTTGTTGCCATAGTTGATCGACAGCCACTCGGCGAAGGCCACGGCACCATGCTTGGTGACGGCATAGGTCGCAGAATCCACCTGGGAGAGCAGCCCGGCGGCGGAGGCGGTATTGACCAGATAGCCTCCGCCCCGCTCGATCATGCCCGGGATCACGGCGCGGGCCGCGAAGACGTGGGACATGACGTGGATGTCCCAGTTGAGCTGCCATTCGGCGGTGGGCACGGTCTCGTCCCCCAGCCGCGCGATACCGGCGTTGGAGCAGAAGATGTCGATGGGACCGGCCAGCCGCTCCGCCTCCGCCACCAGATGACGGATTGCATCCTCGCTGGTCACATCGGTCTGTACGGCATGACCGCCAACTGAATCCGCCACCTTCTGCAACGGCCCCATGTCCAGGTCCGCCACCACGACGGCCTTTGCCCCCTCCGCGTGGAACTTCCGCGCCATGGCGGCACCGATACCGCCCGCGCCGCCGGTGATCACACAGACCTTGCCCTTGATGTCCATCGTCGTCTCCCCTTGTGCGTTCTTCGTGGCCTGTTCCATTCCTCTCCCCCTCCCGGCCACCCACGCAAGTATCCTGAAATGGGTGGCCGGGAGGGGGAGAGGGATGGAACAGGCAGAAAATCAGTCGTAACTCTTCCAGCCCTGCCCGGTCTTGCGGCCATTGTGGCCAGCGCGGACCTTCTGCTTCAGCAGCGGGCGCGGGCGGAACCGTTCTCCGTAGGACCCGTGCATGATCTCCTGCGCCTGTTCGCAAAGGCTCAGCGTCACCGCGTCCATCAGCTCGAACGGCCCGATGGGGTGGCCCAGGCCCAGCTTGCAGGCAGTGTCGATGTCCTCCGGCGTGGCAACACCTTCCTCCACCAGCCGCACCGCCTCGATCATGAAGACATGCAGCAGGCGATTCACGGCGAAGCCGGTCACATCCTTGATGCGGATCGGATGCTTCTCGGCGGCCTTCAGGTGGCCGAACATCTCCTCCACCACGGCTTCATCCGTCTCGAAGCCCGGCATCACCTCCACCAGTTTCATCCGGCTGACGGGCGAGAAGAAGTGCGTGCCGACGAACCGCGGGCGCCGCGCCACCGAGACATGCGCCGCCAGCGTCGAGATGGCGATGGTCGAGGTATTGGTGCAGAAGATCGTGTCAGCGTCGCAGATCCCGTCCAGCAGCGCCCAGGCGTCGCCTTTCACCTGCTCATCCTCGAAGACCGCTTCGAACACGATCTGACGGTCCGCGAAGCTCTTCAGATCGGCACTGAAACTCATCCGATCCAGCGGCGAGCCCGCGTCCTCCGAATAGAACCCGCGCGCCAGACCCTTGTTCCATATGCCGTTCAGCCGCGTCCGCGCCGCCTCCAGCAGTTCGTCGCTGCGGTCGTTCAGCAGCACGTCATAGCCCGCACGGGCAAACTCGAACGCGATCTCCGCGCCCATCAGCCCGGCACCCACGACACCAATCTTCTTCAGCATTCTCGGCCCTCCCCATCCATTGCGCGACAATGCGCGAGCGGATGCGGGGGATCAAGCATCGGGTGGGCTCCGGAAACCGAATTCGGTATTTTTCCTCTTAGACATTGCATTCGGTCTTTTTACCGATATACTGGTTGCATGAAACATCAGGAGGACACGCGATGACCCTGAATGACCTGATCGAGGAGCGGGAGCGGCTGCTGAAGCAACGCATGGACATCCTGCAGGCCGCACTGAAACCGGTGCAGGAATCCGACCTGGATGACGCCTGCCGCACCGAACTGCAGCTGCAGTTCTCAGAGGCCCTGGATGACGCGTTCCACAACCTGCTGACGCCCATCGAAACCGATCTGGATGATCTGCAGCGACGGGCGTCCATCCGCGCCGTCTCCAGCGACCTCGCCGCCCTGCGCCGACGTCAGGTCTGAAGGGACTGAAGCACATCAGGGTCACGCAGCCGGGGCTGCGGGCCGATCATGATACCGGATGCAACAGGAACGGACAGGCCATGGAACCCATCATGCTTGAACTCACCACCCAGTACCGCGACGAGAATGATGAACTTGTGACCGTGATCCAGTGCGGCAACGAGGTGACGCTGGAATCCGTGCGCGGCGGTCGCATCTGGCTGCAGCGCGCGGACGTGGAACGGATCGCGGAACTGTTTCGCCGCCACGATGTGGCCTGCCGCCTCATCATGGAGGACCTGCCCGCGCTGAGCGAACGACGGGACAGCTGCGGGGACGCGGGCTGATGCCCCCGGCCCGCCGCCTGCGCCCCGTCGCGCCCGTGACGCTCCGTGAAATCACCGAAATTACCGGACGAAGCCGCATCTCGATCTGGCGTTACCGTCGGGCGGGCCAGTTCCCCGAACCCATCGGAAGTCGCGGCAAGTCCCTGATCTGGGACGGGCGCGCCGTACGCCGCTGGAAGATGACGGGACGCTAGACCGGTCCGCGGCCCCGATTGCAGCGCAAGCCGAAGCCCGCCGCGCAGCCCCCACCCCCGCGCGTCGGGCTTCTGGTCCGCGCGCAGTTCCGCTATACCTGTCTGCAACAGTCTCAAGCGTCGAGGGAGGACGACAATGGATCTGTCGCTGACACCGGAGGAAGAAGCGTTCCGCAGCGAGGTACGCGACTTTCTCGATACCGCAATGACCGAGAACGCGAAGGAAGCCGGCAGGCTGACCGCGGGGGTCGTTTCCGACTTCGAGGGCTCGATGGACTGGTACCGCGCCCTGTCGAAGAAGGGCTGGATCGCGCCGTTCTGGCCGGTCGAGCATGGCGGCACCGGCTGGACGCCGATGCAGCGCTACATCTTCGATTCCGAATGCCAGCGCGCCAGCACGCCGCGTCTGTTCGCCATGGGTGTGCGCATGGTCGCGCCGGTCATCATGAAGTTCGGCACGCCGGAGCAGAAGGAAACCTACCTGCCGAAGATCCATGGCGGGGAGCACATCTGGTGCCAGGGCTATTCGGAACCCGGTTCCGGGTCCGACCTGGCCAGCCTGCAGTGCCGCGCCGACCGTGACGGCGACGACTATGTCATCAACGGCACCAAGATCTGGACCACCGGCGCGCACCACGCGAACATGATGTTCTGCCTGGTCCGCACCTCGAAGGAAGGCAAGCCGCAGCAGGGCATCAGCTTCATCGTCTTCCCCATGGACCTGCCCGGCATCAAGGTCGATCCGATCCTGACCATGTCCGGCGATCACGAGGTCAATCAGGTCTTCTTCGACGATGTGCGGGTGCCCGTGGCCAACCGCATCGGCCCGGAGAACGAGGGCTGGACCGTCGCCAAGTACCTGCTGGAATTCGAACGCGGCGGCTCTGCCTACAGCCCCAGCCTGCATGCGATGCTGGAGAAGCTGAAGAAGATCGCGGCAGAGGAACCGGCCGGCAATGGCGAGGCCCTGATTCAGGACGCGGACTTCCGCTCCCGACTGGCCGATCTGGAGGCCCAGGTCGTGGCGCTGGAATACTTCGAGAAGAAGACCATGAGCGCGCTGACCACCGGGCAGAACCCGGGTGCCGCATCGTCTATCATGAAACTGCGCGGCTCCGAATGCCTGCAGGCCACGGCGGCGATGACGGTGGAGGCCATCAGCTACTACGCCAACCCCTACGAACCGGAGACGCGGACCCCGTTCTCCAACGCCATTCCCGTCGGGCCGGATCACTCGGTCGGCGTCATGGCCAAGCATCTGAACAGCCGGGCCGCCACCATCTATGCCGGTGCGTCGGAGGTTCAGCGCAACATCATGGCGAAGCTGGTCCTGGGACTGTGAGCAAGGGCGACAGGACTCCTCCGTCCAATTCGGACTGGGGAGAACGCATTGCGGCGATTCACGAGCGCCGCGAGATGGCGAAGGCCCATGGCGGGCCGGAGGCCGTCAGGCGCCAGCACGACAAGGGCCGCCTGACGCTGCGCGAACGCATCGACCGCCTGCTCGACCGGGGCAGCTTTCACGAGATGGGCATGGGTGCCGGGGCGGCGGAGACCGATGCGGACGGCAACTTCGAGAGCCTCAGTCCCGCCAACTTCATCCTCGGCTTCGGCAAGGTGGATGGCCGGACCTGCATCGTGGGGGGGGAGGATTTCACCGTCTCCGGCGGCTCGCCCAACCCGGCGGGCCTGCGCAAGTCGATCTATACCGAGGAGATGGCGCTGCAGTACCGCGTGCCGCTGATCCGCCTGCATGAAGGTGGTGGCGGCTCCGTCGCAGGCGCCGGGGGCAAGAAGGGCGGCGGCAGTTCCGGACCCGTGGGGGAGCCGCCCTATACTCCGCACAGGTTCCTGTCGGTCGCCCGCACCATGGGCACGATCCCGGTCTGTGCCGCCGCTGTCGGTCCGGTCGCGGGCCTGCCCGCCGCGCGACTCGTCGCCTCCCACTTCTCCGTCATGACACGGGAAACGGCACAGGTGTTGGTCGCCGGTCCGGCGGTGGTGGAGCGTGCCCTGGGGCACAGGATCAACAAGGAGGAACTGGGCGGCGCGCGGGTCCACCTGAAGAGCGGTGCCATCGACAATGGTGCGGTGGACGAGGATGACGCCTTTCGCCAGATCCGCCAGTTCCTGAGCTACATGCCGCCCAACGTCGACCAGTTGCCGCCGACCATCGCCTGCAGCGATCCGGTCGATCGCTGCGACGACAGGCTGGCCAGCATCGTGCCGCGCGACCGTCGCAAGGCCTACGACATGCGGAAACTGATCGCCATGGTGGTGGATCAGGACAGCTTCTTCGAGACCGGTCGTCAGTACGGACCGGGGCAGATCGTCGGACTGGCGCGCATGAACGGCCAGCCGGTGGGCATCTACAGCAACGACTGCCGCTATTACGCCGGGGCCATGTCCGCCGCCGGTGCACGCAAGGTGAAGCGTTTCATCGAACTCTGCGAGACCTTCCACCTGCCGATCATCGCGCTGGTGGACGAACCCGGCTTCATGATCGGGCCGGAGGCGGAGGCCGAAGGCACGATCCGACCCGGCACGGCCGCCGTGCTCGCCGCCGCCGACTGCCAGGTCCCCTGGGCGTCGGTCATCATCAAGAAGAACTTCGGCGTCGCGGCTGCGGCCCACTATGCCAGCCAGTGCCATGTCATGGCCTGGCCGTCGGCCGAGTTCGGCCCCCTGCCGGTGGAAGGGGGTGTCGCCGTCGCCTTCGGGCGGGAGATCGCGGCCCACCCGGACCCGGATGCCCGCAGGCTGGAGCTGGAAGAGATGCTGGCCGCGCGCCAGTCCCCCTTCCCGCGCGCCGAGTCCTTCGCGTTCCACGAACTGATCGACCCGCGCGAGACCCGGCCCATGCTCTGCCGCTGGCTGGAGGTCAGTTCGGAACGGCTGAAGGGCCTGACCGGCCCCCGCCTCTATCCGATGCGACCGTAACACGCCGGGTTCTCGTTCTCGCTGAAGCAGCCTTTTTTTCCTTCCCCCCCTGTGGGGGAAGTGGCCGCCTGGCGGTCGATGGGGGGTGAAGCCGCAGGCTGCCGCACGATGGATCAACCCCGTTTCGGCTGCGCCGCCTCACCCCCATCCCGGTCTTCCCCCGTCGAGGGGGAAGGAGGGAAGCGGTCGGGCCCGGCTCAGACGTGGAGCAGCAGGTGCTCGCGTTCCCAGGCGCTGATGACGCGGTTGAAGGCTTCCATTTCGGTTTCCTTCACGTCGATCAGCGCGGCCACGAAGTCCTCGTGCAGCACTTCACGCAGGGGTGCGGCATAGCGCAGGCGCTGCAGCGCGTCGGACAGGAACCGTGGCAGGCTGAGCTTGCGCTCGGAAGCATCGATGGACAGCGGGTCACTGGCTTCCAGTTCCTCCACCATGCCCAGATAGCCGCAGGCCAGTGATCCGGCGACGGCGAGATAGGGATTGGCATCCGCGCCGGGTACCCGGTTCTCGACCCGTCGGCTGGTGATGCCGGAACGCGGCACCCGGATGCCGGTGGTGCGATTGTCGTGGCCCCAGTGGGTATTGACGGTGGAACCGCTGTCCGACACCACGCGGCGGTAGGAATTCACGTTCGGCCCCAGCAGCGGCATGGCCGCCGGCAGGAACTTCTGCAGCCCGGCGATGTGATGCAGCAGCAGCGGGCTGTCGCTGCCGTCGGGCAGGGAAAACAGGTTCAGGCCGGTTTCCAGATCATGCACGCTCTGGTGCAGATGCATGGCGCTGCCCGGTTCGTTCTCGTGCGGCTTGGCCATGAAGGTGGCATAGAGGTCATGGCGCATCGCCGCCTCCCGCACCGTGCGTTTGAACAGGAAGGCCTGGTCGGCGATCCTGATCGGGTCGCCATGGTCGATATTGACCTCGACCTGGGCCAGCCCTTCCTCGTGGATCACCGTGTCGATCTCGATCTGCTGCGCCTCGCAGAAGTCGTAGATGTCGTCGAAGATCGGATCGAACTCGTTCACGGCATCGATGCTGTAGGGCTGGCGGCCGGTCTCCGCCCTTCCCGAACGGCCGATGGGGGCCTGCAAGGGATAATCCGGGTCGGTGTTGCGGGCGACGAAGTAGAACTCCAGTTCCGGTGCGACCTCGGCCCGCCAGCCCCTGTCCGCATAGAGCCTGACCACCCGGCGCAGCACCTCGCGCGGGGAGAAGATCAGCGGCTCCCCGTCCATGGTGACCGCATCACAGATCACCTGCGCTGTCGGTTCATTGTACCAGGGCAGGATGCGCAGCGTCGCGAGGTCGGGCACCAGCACCACATCCGGGTAGCGCGGGTCCAGCATCCGGCTCTCCAGCCAGTCACCGGAAACGGTCTGCAGGAACACGGACTCCGGCAGCCGCAGCGAGCCGTCCTTCACCGCCTTCAGAAAGCGGGAGATCGGCAGCACCTTGCCACGCGGCACGCCGGTGATGTCGACGATCAGGCACTCGACTTCCTCGATCCGGCCGGCACGCAGCCATTCGGCGGCTTCCTCGATGTTCATCCCTGCCGCCTTTCCAGAAATGCGGCACAGGCCGCCCCGAAGGACCTGAATATCGCTGCATGCAGAGGATAGTTCTCGGGCTGCACCTCGGCGTGCCACTGCACCGCCAGCATCCACCCCAGCGCGCCGGGGAAGGTCACGGCCTCCACTGTTCCGTCCGGTGCGGTTGCCTCCACCTGCAATCCCGCGCCCAGCCGGTCGATCCCCTGGCCATGCAGGCTGTTGATGCGGGTCTCGGTCGTTCCGGCCAGTTGGTGCAGCACCCCGCCGGGCAGGATCGAGATGTCATGCCGGGGCACGATCTGCTCCTCGAACGGCTTTTCACGCGGGCGGCGATGGTCGAAGCGGCCCGGCACATCCTTGAGGTGCTGGTGCAGGCTGCCGCCCAGCGCCACGTTCACTTCCTGGATGCCGCGACAGATGCCCAGCAGCGGCACGCCGTCTTCCAGCGCCGCACGGGTCAGGGCGATGGCCGTCGCATCGCGGCCCGGATCGCGAACGCCGCTCTCCGGCTCCTCCTCCTGACCGAACAGATGCGGCTGGATATTGGCTGCACCGCCGGTCAGCACGATACCGTCGAGACGCGGCAGCAGGATCTTCGCCTGATCCGGGTCCTCCGATCCTGGGATCAGCACGGTCTCGGCACCGGCAAACGACCGGACGGCCGACACATAGGTCGCAGCGGTCGCATGCAGCGGCAGCGGAATCTCGCCCGGTTCCCGCCAGGAGGAGAGTATGCCGACCAGCGGTCTCAACGGTCGTTGTCCCAGGGCCGCTGCGGCGCGCGGAAGGTGAAGCTGCCCAGGGGCAGGTCGATGTTGGTCACGATATCCGCCAGGGCGACCGCCGTTTCCTGCCCCTGCGCATCGACGACACGCCATCCGGTCAACCGATAGGGCTGTTCCGCGAACTCCAGCGTGATCGTGCCCTGCTCCGGGTTGTCCGGGTCGCGCAGCCGGAAACTGACCTGGCCACCGGTGCGTGTGACCTGGTCGATATCGGCCTCCGCCATCAGGTCCAGCTGTTCCGGCACCAGATACGACAGCGGTGTCTGCGACAGGGGCCACTGGCTGACCTGTCCGACCTCATAGTCGATGAAGGAGACGAAGGCCCCGTCGGAGACCAGCAGCACCTTGGCGGGCGGGCTGTAGTTGAAGCGGATCAGACCCGGGCGTTTCAGCAGCATCGTGCCGACGGCCTGCCCCCCGCCACCGACCTGGACGAACCGCGCCGACAGGGTCTCGACGGACTGCAGCCAGTCCTGGGCCTGCAGCACCGTTTTCTGCTCGGCCTCGGTCAGGGCCTGCGCAGGCAACAGACCGGCGATCAGCAGGAACGCGCCAAGGCACAGCGAAACAAGGGATTTCATGATACCATCAACCATCAGAAGTCGCTGATGATCCCCTTCTTTTCCCAATCGCCATAGCGGGTGGGCTCGGGGCCGTCGCGGCCATCGCGCTCCCCCGGTGTCTGTGACAGCTTGTGGGCGGCGGAACGTCGGCGCAGCTTGCCCGCCTCGGTCTCCTCGAAGGCATCCTCGTCGGTTCCGGCCTTGTCCGTGCTGCGATCCTTGTCGGTCATCGTCGCTCTCCGCTTCCGTCTGGCTTGAAGGGGTCGGCTTCCTGCCTAGATATCCTCTGACTTCCCTAGATAGCAGGTGCAAGGACGCTTGCAATGGCTGCGGCCCTACGACGGAGATCCTGAAACACGATGAATTATGCCCGGACTGCACTGCTGCTGGCTGCCATGACGGCCATCTTTCTTGTGGCGGGATGGCTCATGGGCGGCTCCGGAGGCGTGGTCATTGCCCTGGTCTTTGCCTTCGCGATGAACCTGTTCTCCTTCTGGAATGCCGACAAGATCGTGCTGCGCATGTACCGCGCAAAACAGGTCGACCGGCATAGCGCGCCCGAGTTCCACGGGCTGGTGGAGGAACTGGCCCGGCGCGCCAACCTGCCGATGCCGAAGGTCTACATCATCCAGAACGACCAGCCGAATGCCTTCGCCACCGGTCGCAACCCCGAACGCGCCGCCGTCGCGGCCACGACGGGCCTGCTGCGTACCCTGAACCGCAACGAGATCGCGGGCGTCATGGCGCATGAACTGGCGCATGTGCAGAACCGTGACACGCTGACCATGACCATCACCGCGACCATCGCCGGTGCCATCGGCATGCTGGCCAATTTCGCCATGTTCGCCGGCCTGTTCGGCCGCTCCGACGACCGTAGCCCGCTGGGCGGTATCGGCACCCTGCTGGTGGCGCTGCTGGCCCCGTTCGCCGCCATGGTGGTGCAGATGGCAATCAGCCGCAGCCGCGAATATGTCGCCGACCGGCACGGGGCGGAGATCTGTGGTAATCCACTCTGGCTCGCCAGCGCGTTGCAGAAACTGGAGGCGGGCAGCCGTATCGACAACCACAAGGCAGAGGCCAATCCGGCCACAGCACACATGTTCATCGTCAACCCGCTGCATACGAAGAAGTCCGACAACCTGTTCTCGACGCATCCGTCCACGGCCAACCGGGTGGCGGCGCTGCAGGAACTGGCGCGCACCATGTCGGGACCATCCAGTTCCGAACCGGCTCGATCCGGACCGTCCGGACCGCGTCCGGCGGGGGCTGTTCCCGTGACCGAGCAGCCAGCCCGACGCCGTGGCCCCTGGCGGTGAGTGGCCATCAGGAAACATCCGTCGATTCCCCGATACCCTCGGCGCGGCAGGCGGCAATCACCCTGATTTCGCGCGTGCTCGACACCTCGGCCGGACTGGACGAGGTCCTGGATGAAACCGTGCGCGGGATGGAAGCCCGCGAACGACGCTTCGCCCACACGATCGCGCTGGCCACGCTGCGCCACAAGGGATCGCTGGAACAGCACCTGAAACACCTGCTGGACCGCCCCCTGCCCCGCTCCGGGCGGTTCGCGCATCTGATCCTGCTCTCCGGCATGGCCCAGATCATCTTCCTGCAGAGCCCTGCCCATGCGGTCGTCAACGAACATGTCGAGATGCTGCCCGAAGGCAGCAAGTTCCGGGGCGTGGTCAACGCCATCCTGCGCAAGGTCGACCGCCAGGGCGCAGCCCGGCTGACCCGCCCGGACATGGCACGCCGGGACACGCCGCTCTGGCTCTGGAAGCGCTGGGCAGCGCATCTCGGGCGCAGTAATGCCAACGCCCTGGCCGCCGCGCACCGCGATGACACGCCGACACCGCTGGACCTGACCGTGCGCGAGGATGCCGCCGGGTGGGCAGAGCGGCTGGGCGGTGAGCTGCTTTCGACGGGAAGTGTCCGGCTGGGCAGCCACGTCGCCGTGCCGGAGATGCCGGGCTACGCCGATGGCGCATGGTGGGTGCAGGATACCGCCGCCACCCTGCCGGTGCGGCTGTTCGGTGATCTGCAGGGGCGCAGCCTGCTGGACGCCTGCGCGGCACCCGGCGGCAAGACGGCACAGGCCATCGCGCTGGGGGCGGAGGTCACGGCCATGGACCGGTCGGGCCGCCGTCTGGAGGTACTGCAACGCAACCTCGACCGTCTGCGGATGCAGGCGACCGTGGTCCGCGCCGATCTGCGCCAGTTCAGTCACGACGATGGCTTCGACGCGGTGCTGCTGGACGCCCCCTGCTCCGCCACCGGCACCATCCGACGTCACCCGGAAATCGCCTGGACCCGCACGGAGGGCGATGTCCAGGGCATCGCCGAACAGCAGCGGATGATGATCGGCAAGGCCACGGCGCTGGTCCGCCCGGGCGGCAGACTGGTCTATTGCACCTGTTCGCTGGAACCGGAGGAAGGCGAGGCGCAGGCGGAGTGGCTGCTGCAGGAGTTCCCGCAATTCACGCGCGTCCCGATCGATCCGGCCGCGTTGGGGCTGGGACAGGAAGCCATGACCGAAGCCGGTGACCTGCGCACCCACGCCGGCCTGATGGCCGGACAGGGCGGCATGGACGGGTTCTTTGCCACGGTGATGCAGCGCGCCGACTGATCAAATCGCCGTTTCCGCCCCGATCCGGCGCGCGCCGCCGTTGCCGCAACGGGGGGAAGCTGGTAGGGGGTTACCCATGAACTCAGCAATCATCTCACCATCGATTCTCTCCGCCGATTTCGCGAAATTGGGCGAGGAAGTGCGCGCCATCGATGCAGCCGGTGCCGACTGGATCCATGTCGATGTGATGGACGGACACTTCGTGCCCAACCTGACCATCGGCCCCAATGTGGTGAAGGCGCTGCGCCCGCACTCGGCGAAGCCCTTCGACGTGCATCTGATGATCTCCCCCGTCGATCCCTACATCCAGGCCTTCGCCGATGCCGGTGCCGACATCATCACGGTGCATCCGGAGGCCGGTGCCCATACCCACCGCACGCTGCAACTGATCCGCGGTCTGGGGCTGAAGGCGGGACTGGCGCTGAACCCCGGCACACCGTGGCAGGTGGTCGAGCCGCTGCTGGACCAGCTGGACCTGATCCTGGTGATGAGCGTCAATCCGGGCTTCGGCGGCCAGAAGTTCATCGCCAGCCAGCTGGAGAAGATCGCCACCCTGCGCGGCCTGATCGATGGCGCCGGGCTGGACATCACGCTGGAGGTCGATGGTGGCGTCAATGCCGACACCATCGCGGACGTTGTCGCCGCAGGGGCCACCGCGCTGGTGGCCGGGACAGCCGCGTTCCAGAATGGCCCCGACCACTACGCCCGGAACATCGCCACCCTGAAAGAGAAGTCGTCCACGGCACTCGCCCGGACCAGCACCGACGACTGAGGAGCCTGCGAGCCATGAGCGGCGTCAGAGACCTTGTCTATCGCAGCCGTCTCTACCAAATGTCGCTGCGCGGTCGCTTCCCCCATGGCCTCGCCTACTATCCCGAGAATCTCTGGCCCGGCGACCCGGCCCGCGCCAATGAGCTGTTTCGCGGTCGCTTCGATCTGGCCGGAGAACTGGTGGAGGTCGGGTCCGGCCCGCCCTGGGTCGGAGTCACCGCATCGGAATCCTGGCAGGCGGAACTGCAGGGATTTGCCTGGCTGCGCCACTTTCAGGCGGCGGGGGGAGAAGCGGCAACCCGCGCGGCGCGGTCACTCGCCGGATCATGGCTGACGCACAATGCCGAATATGATGCCTTCAACTGGCGCTCCGACATTCTGGCGCGGCGGCTGATCAGCTGGTGCCTGCATGCCGATATCCTGTTCAAGAACGCGGAACTGACCTACCGCTCCGACCTGCTCAGGTCCATGGCCCGGCAGGCGCGACATCTGGCGCGGGTGGCGGAGAAGACACCAAACGGGGTTCAGGCGGTGACCGCGGCGACGGGTCTCGCCTTCATCGGTCTCTGCCTGCCGGAGAGCCGTAACTGGACCGAGAAGGGTCTGGTGCTGCTGACGGACCAGATCAGGCGGCAGTTGCTTTCCGATGGCGGACACATCTCCCGCAATCCACAGGTGCTGCATCATGTGTTGCAGGATCTGATCCTGCTGAAACGCACGATGATGAACATCGGCGAACCCCCGCCCGAGCCGCTGATCAATGCCATCGATCGCATGACCCCGACGCTGCGGATGCTGCGGCACGGCGATGGCGGGCTGGGTCTGTTCAATGGCGCGACCGAAGGCACGGCGGCGGATATCGAGCAGACGATCCGCCGTTCCGGCATTCGCGGCAAACCCAACCTGTCGGCACCGAAGGCGGGCTTCGAGCGCCTGCAGGGGGGCAATACCGCACTGATCGCGGATTTCGGTGGCCCCGCCCCCGAACCGGGCGTCGGCTTCGCGGGACTGCTGAGTTTCGAGATGAGCCACCGGCGGGAGCGGGTGGTGGTGAACGGCGGCGCGGCACGCCCCCCGTCGCCGGAATGGGAGCGGGCACTGGCCTCCACCGCAGCACATTCGACACTGACGATCGCCGACACCAACGCGGTCGGGGTACCGGATGCCGGACGGCGCCGGCGACGGCGGCTGGAGGCCGAGGCGCTGCGCACCGAATCGGCGGACGCAACCTGGCTGGACATGATGCATACCGGCTATCAGGAACGGTTCGGTGTGGTGCATCGGCGACGGCTGTACCTGGATCGCGACGGACGCGACCTGCGCGGGGAAGACCGGCTGGAGGTCGCGGACCGACGGAAGCCCAACCATGTGCCCTTCGCCGTGCGCTTTCACCTGCACCCGGATGCCAGCGCGGTGCTGGCCCAGGGGGGCAACGCAGCGCTGATCCGCCTGAAGTCCGGGCGTGGCTGGCGGATCCGGGTCGCGGGCGCGGACCTGAAACTGGAGGACAGCGTCTATCTGGGCGACGGGTCGCCGCGCCGCAGTCAGCAGGTTGTGGCAAGTGGCGATCTGGACAGCACGGACATCACCGTGCAATGGGCACTCACCCTGATCGACGGCAGCGATTCCTGACCGCCGATCCCACCAAATCTTGTCCTATCGAACAAGCGACGCAGGAGACCTGATCCCATGACCGAAACGAACATCGTGCCGAAGCGCGCGCTGATCTCCGTTTCCGACAAGACCGGACTGGACGTGCTGGGCCGGTTCCTGAAGCAGCAGGGGGTGGAGATCCTGTCCACCGGCGGCACCGCCCGTGCCCTGTCCGACATGGGCTGCGACGTGCGCGAGGTCAGTGCCCATACCGGATCACCGGAGATGATGGACGGGCGCGTGAAGACGCTGCACCCGAAGATCCACGGCGGCATCCTGGCGCTGCGCGACAATGCCGACCACCAGAAGGCCATGCAGGATCATGACATCGCCGGGATCGACCTGGTGGTGATCAACCTCTACCCCTTCGAGGCCACGGTGGCCTCCGGCGCCGACCGTGCCACGGTGATCGAGAATATAGACATCGGCGGCCCTGCCATGATCCGCTCCGCCGCCAAGAACCACCAGTTCGTGGCCGTCGTGACCGACCCGGCGGACTATGGCCGGCTGATCAGCGAATGGCAGGACCAGGGCGGGCTGGGGCTGGCGTTCCGCCAGGACCTTGCGGCCCGCGCCTATGCCCGCACCGCCGCCTATGATGCGGCGATCACCGGCTGGTTCAGCCAGTCCGCGGAGGGGATGCCGCATCGCTTCGCCCTGTCGGCAGGTCCGGCGCGGTCGCTGCGCTATGGCGAGAACCCGCACCAGATCGCCGCCTTCTACCCCAGCGGCGATCCGCGCCCTGGCGTGGCGAGCGCCCGCCAGGTACAGGGCAAGGAACTCAGCTACAACAATCTGAACGACACCGACGCGGCCTTCGAGCTGGTGGCGGAGTTCGACCCGGCGGAGAGCGCCGCCGTGGCCATCATCAAGCACGCCAACCCCTGCGGTGTCGCGGTGGGATCGACGGTGCTGGAAGCCTACGAGCGGGCGCTGGCCTGTGACTCGGTCAGTGCCTTCGGCGGCATCATTGCCCTGAACCGGCCGCTGGACGCGGATGCGGCCCGCAAGATCACCGAAATCTTCACGGAGGTCATCATCGCCCCCGGCGCCAGCGAGGAAGCCATGAAGCTGGTGGCCGCCAAGAAGAACCTGCGCCTGCTGCTGACTGACGGGCTGCCCGATCCGGCGGCACCCGGCATGGCCTTCAAGGCGCTGGCGGGCGGTATCCTGGCCCAGTCCCGCGACAATGGCCGCATCGCCGCCGCCGATCTGAAGGTGGTGACGAAGCGCCAGCCGACAGAGGCGGAACTGCGCGACATGATCTTCGCCTTCCGCGTCGCCAAGCACGTCAAATCCAACACCATCGTCTATGTCCGCGACGGGCGCACGGTGGGTGTCGGCGCGGGGCAGATGAGCCGGGTCGATTCCGCCCGCATCGCCGCGCGCAAGTCCGACGAGGCGCGGGAAGCCGCCGGTGACACGGCAAGCTGGACCGAGGGCTCGGTCGTGGCCTCCGACGCCTTCTTCCCCTTTGCCGACGGCCTGCTGGCGGCAGTGGATGCAGGCGCGAAGGCCGTCATCCAGCCCGGCGGCTCCGTCCGTGACCAGGAAGTCATCGACGCCGCCGACGCGGCCGGTCTGGCCATGGCCTTCACCGGGATGCGCCACTTCCGGCACTGAGCCGGGGGCACTTGATGGTGGACCGTTCCGCCCCTCCCCCCCTCCCGACCACCCGTTAAGGATACTCCCGTGGGTGGTCGGGAGGGGGAGAGGGGCGGAACGGTCAGCACAACTCCGACTCCGCCATGCTCAAGGCCGTGCGTGGCCATGCCGCGATGCGCCATTGTTCGCGCCCCTGCCGATCTGATACAAACAACACTTCAAATGGGAGGAATATGCGATGACCGGTATCGTTCATGACTCAGTCGACAGTCTGGCGGCTCTGATCCCCGATGGAGCGAAGATCGTGGTGCCTGCGGATTACACCGGCATCGCCATGGAACTCACACGGGCCATGGTCCGCCGTGGTGTGCGCGACCTCTACCTGGTCTGCCTGCCGGTGACGGGCCTGCAGGGCGACATTCTGATCGGTGCCGGCGCGGTGAAGACCATCGAGACCTCCGCCGTGACCCTGGGCGAGTTCGGCGGCGCGCCGCGGTTCCAGGCCGCCATCGGCGACGGCAGCCTGAAGATCAAGGACGCGACCTGCCCGGCGATCCATGCCGGTATCCAGGCGGGGCAGAAGGGCATTCCCTACATGCCGCTGCGTGGCATGATCGGCTCCGACGTTCTGGCCAACCGCGACGACTGGAAAGTGGCGCAGAACCCCTTCAGTGACGAGGAAGATCCCATCGTCCTGCTGCCGGCCATCCGGCCGGACTTCGCGCTGATCCATGCCAAGAAGGCGGATCGCCACGGCAACGTCTACATCGGCATCCGCCGCGAGGTCATGGCGCTGGCCGGAGCGTCGCGCCAGACACTGGTGACGGTGGAGGAGATCGTCGACGGCAACCTGCTGCGTGACGACGAGACGGCGGCGGGCACCCTGCCCGCGCTCTATGTCGGTGGCGTGGCGGAAGCCCGGAAGGGCGCATGGCCGCTGGCCTTCTGGGACGAATACCCGGCGGATGAGGCCCACATGACGTCCTACGTCGCCGCCGCCCGCTCCGCGGAAGGCTTCCAGGACTATCTCGACCAGTTCGTGACCGGCGATTCCCGCGCCGCAGCGGCGGAGTGAGCCTGTGAGTGATTTTCCCGCACCCGACGAGATCCGTACCGAAGAGCTGCTGATCGCCATCATCGCCCGCCTGCTGGAAGGGTGTCGGCTGGTATCCAGCGGCGCATCCTCTCCCATTCCCGGCGGCGGCTGCCTGCTGGCACGGCATCAGTCAGGCGGGGCCATGCACGTGAATGTGCTGGGCAGCCGCGCGAACAACCTGATGACGAACGGCGGTGTCGAGCTGTTCGACTGGGCCGCACAGGGACGGCTGGATGCCTTCTTCCTGGGTGGCGGACAGATCGACGGTCAGGCCAACATCAATCTTGTCGGCATCGGTGACTATCCGCAGGCGAAGATCCGCTGGCCCGGCTCCTTCGGTTCCGCCTACCTCTATTATCTGGTGCCGCGCGTCATCCTGTTCCGGGAAGAACACACCCGCCGCGTCTTCGTGGAGAAGGTGGATTTCATCTCGACCCCGGGCACCAGTGATCCGGAGGTCTATCGCACAGGCGGGCCCTACGCGATGGTGTCTCCGATCTGCCAGATGGGCTTCGACAAGGACCGGCGGAAGTTCCACCTGGTCTCCGTCCATCCCGGCCATACGGTCGAGGAAGTGCTGGACAATACCGGTTTCGACATCGATGTGCCGGAGCATGTGCCGGAGACCATCCTGCCGGACCGCGCAACGCTGGACATCATCCGCCAGCAGATTTCCCTGGAAATCGCCGAATGCTACCCCCGCTTCGCCGCCAAGGTGTTCCCTGAGGCGATGAACGCGGCCTGAACAGGCTGCCACACCAGCGAAATCCTGCCCCTTCCCCCTCGACGGGGGAAGGTCGGGGTGGGGATCAGCCCGTCTTGATCCTCGGGGCCTTGTTGCCATTCACGCGCTGTGTCCGCCAGTCGACGCACCAGTCGGAGCAGAAGGTCTGCCCTTCCAGCTTCGGGTCGCTGGCCTTGACGCCCTCGTCATAGACCAGCACGCCGCAGTTGCCGCACTTGATGTAGCGTTCGATGTAGTAGCCGGTGTCCGAGAAACGCATGGATCAATCCCCCCCGGCGCCGAGGCCATAGTCGGCCTTCGCGCGTTCTGCCGTGACATAGCCTTCGGCCACGTCTTCCTGCACCAGTTCCGGATCACGTTCTGCGGGGCTGCCGTAGCCGCCGCCGCCCGGTGTCACGATCTCCACCCGGTCACCCGGCTTGATGACCACGTTGGACCACTTGCTGGTGGATGCCTTGCCGAAGGCCTGCATCATGTTCTGCCATTCGTTGCTTCCCGCCGCCATGTAGAGCGTCATGCCGGACGTGCCGGAGCCGCCGCCGTTCAGGCCCCAGGCCTGATGCACATGCCGGTCGGTGAGCTGGCTGCAGGTGATTTCCGCATCCAGACAAGTCCAGATGCGCCGGGTGCCCAGTCCGCCACGGGTTGCGCCCGCCCCGCCCGAGTCTGGGATCAGGCTGACTTCCTCCGTCAGCCAGGGGTAGCGGGTCTCGAACACCTCCACCGGCGTCACGCGGCAATTGCCGTTGATCGCGTCGGTGGCGTCATTGCCGTCGGCGTGGCGCGTCGCGCCCCAGCCCACGACCTCGATGTCATAGCAGGCGAAATATTCGTCGTTCGCCTTGTCCTGACCACCGAAGACGAAGTTCAGGTGCGTGCCGCCCTCGGAGGCGAAGGCCCGCTCCGGCGACGCCGGGGCCAGCGCCCCGATGACCGCCCCGGCGATACGGGGATGGGTCTCCGTATTGCCACCGACCTCCGGTGCCGGATAGTCGACATTGACCACGGTCCCCGCCGGTGCCAGCACGTGAATGGGCCGGAAGCAGCCGGAATTCTTCGGGATCGAGGGATCCGTCAGATGCAGGATCGCATTGTAGGCCGCCGACCAGGTCACGCCGAGCGTGGCATTGATGGGACCGCCGACCTGTGGCGAGCTGCCTTCGAAATCGACCACGATCTCGTCGTCCTGAATGAAGCATTCGACGTTGATGCGGATTTCCTGATCGGTCACACCGTCATTGTCCATGAAGTCATGGAACGGATAGGCGCCGTCCGGCAGGTCGCGGATCTCCGCCCGCATCCGGGCCTCAGAATAGTCCATCAGGTCGGCGCAGATCTTGCGGAAGTGATCCACACCATACTTCGAGATGGTCTGGGCCAGTCGCTCCGCGCCCACCTCGACACCGCTGATCAGGGCGCGCATGTCGCCGTAGTTGTAGCGGGGCGTGCGGACGTTCGCGAGCCAGAGCTTCCAGACTTCCTCCACATCCTCGCCGCGCTTCTTGATCTTCACCGGGGGCACGCGAATGCCTTCATGGAAGATCTCGGTCGCTTCCGAGGCGAAGCCGCCCGGCACCATGCCGCCGACTTCCGCCACATGACCGATGGCGACGGTGAAGGCGACAAGCTGGTCATCCACGAAGACCGGGCAGAACAGCGTGTGCTCCGGCGTGTGCAGGCCGCCGCGATAGGGGTCGTTGTGGACGATCACGTCGCCGGGGTGGATGGTGTCCAGCGGGATTTCCTTCAGGCTGGAGCTGATGATCAGCGGCATGCCGCCGATCTGTGCCGGGCAGAATTCCGCCACGGCCCACATCTCGCCCTCGGCGCTGGCGATGGCGCAGGTGAAGTCCAGCGCCTCGTTGAAGATCGTCGAATAGGACGTCTTCATCAGGGTGATCCCCATCTCCCGGCACGCCGAGATCATGGAGCTTTCGATGATGTTCATGGTGACGAAATCTGTGGCTTTCGACGTTCCCATGGCCTCGTCTCCTCTGTTCAGCGGTTGCGGATGATCAGGTTGCCGTGACCGTCGACCGTCAGCGTCTGGTCAGGGCGCAGCACGGTGACGGAAGCCGGTTCCTCGACCAGGGCCGGTCCCTCGATCACCGCACCATCACCCAGGCTGGCACGATCATAGACAGCGGCCTGCATGGCACCGTCATCATAGTGCACCTGCCGGTGAGCCGTCGGTTCCGGCAGACCCGCGGCTTTCGGCAGGGTCGGCAGGGTCGGCGTCTCCCGTACCGAGATCGCGGTGACCTTGAAGGTAATGACCTCGATCACCTCCCGCGGGATATTGAAGCCGAAGCGCGACTTGTGCAGCGCGTGGAACGTCGACCAAGCCTTCTGCACCGTCTCGGCGTCGAAGGTCTCGAACTCCACCGGCACTTCCAGTTCGTAGTTCTGGCCGAGGTAGCGCAGTTCCAGCGTACGGCTGACACTCAGGCCCTGCTCGTAGCCCTGTGCCTTCAGGTTGCCCAGCGCATCGCTGACGAGCTGGCCCATGACCTCATTGGCGCGGTCCAGATCGAAGCGGCTGGAGGTCATCTGCACCGTCCGCTCCAGATCGACCCGCGCGTCGGTCATGATGAAGCCGAAGGCGGAGAACTGGCCGGGATGGTTCGGCACGACGCCGGTCGGGATCGACGCCTCTCCCATCAGATCGGCGACATGCAGCGGCCCGGCGCCACCGAAGGCCAGCAGCGCGAAGTCACGCGGATCGAGACCGCGCTCCGTCAGCACCGACCGCAGCGCACCGGTCATGTTGTTGGTGACGATGCGCAGCACCGCCAGCGCGGTTTCCTCCACGCCCAGCCCCAGCGGTTCGGCGATGGTCTGCATCGCCGCCCGCGCCTTTGCCATGTCCAGCGCCATGGTTCCGCCCAGGAAGTTCTCCGGGCTGATACGTCCCAGAATGACATTGGCATCCGTCACGGTGGGCTGCGTGCCCCCGAAGCCGTAGCAGGCCGGGCCTGGATTGGCGCCGGCGCTCTGCGGTCCGACCCGAAGCATGCCGCCCTTGTCGATCCAGGCGATGGAACCGCCGCCTGCACCGATCGTCCGGATGTCGATCATCGGCACCTGGATGGGCACACCGAACTCGATCTCGAAGTTGGTGGTGAAGCTCTCCTGCCCATCAACGACCGTGGAGCAGTCGGTGGAGGTGCCGCCCATGTCGAAGGTGACGAGATTCCCCACGTCAAGCTGCGCCGCGATATGGCGCGCCGCGACAACGCCGCCGGTGGGACCGGAGACCGTCATGTGGATCGGGGATGCGGCCGCCGCGTCGGTGGTCATCTCACCGCCATTGGACTTGATGATGGCGACATTCTCGACGCCGCCCCGCTCCTTCAGCCGCGTGCCGAGGTCCGTCAGATAGCGGCTGACGATGGGCTTGACGAAGGCATCCGCAATTGTGGTGGAGGCGCGTTCGTACTCCTTCCACTTCGGCAGCACTTCATAGGAGATGGAGACCGGCACGTCCGGCAGGGCCTTCGCCAGGATGTCGCGCACCGCGATCTCGTGATCGGGGGTGACATAGGAGAACAGCAGGTTGACGGCAATCGCCTCGATCCCGCCCCTGGCCGCGATCTCCGCTGCCATGGCTTCCACCTCGGCGGGGTCGATGGCCTTGTGGACCGCGCCGCTGGCCAGCATCCGCTCATCAAGCTCGAAGCAGTCACGCCTCTTCATCAGCGGCTTCGGCTTGACCCAGCTGGCGTCGTAATGGTGCTTGCGGTTGCCGCGCTGGATGAAGGGCACATCGCGAAAGCCCTTCGTCGTGACGTAGCCGACCCGCGCGCCGCGCCGTTCCAGGATCGCATTGGTGGCCACGGTGGTGCCGAGGCGCAGGTTGCGGATGCTGCCGGTGAGCTGTTGCAGCCCCTGCAGCACGCCGTCCGTCGGATTGTCCGGCGTGGAAAGATTCTTCCAGACCGTGACTTCCTTCCCTTCCGGGTCATAGGCCACGAAATCGGTGAATGTGCCTCCGACGTCGATTCCCACCGTCAAGCGTGACATGCGTCCCCCTGCAGACTGCTGGTTCACTGAATTGCGAACAGGGTAGTGCACTTGTCGGCAACCTTGCTTGGATGCAGATGCACTTGCACCATGTGGCGGACGCAACGGGGGCAGGCTGCGCTGCCGTCTGCGGCGCCACACGGACAGAATGCCGACGATACCAGGCGCTGTGACACAAAGGCCCTGCCAGTTGCCTGACAGGGCCCTCGGTCGGTCAGTCGTCGATGCGCGCGGTCAGGCCGCGTGTCGCTCCAGCATCGAATCCTTCAGCGAGAGTTTCTGCTTCTTCCATTTCGCCAACAGCGCTTCATCCGGTGCCGGGCGAGCCTCCTCAGCGGAGATCTTGGCCTCAAGCTCCGCATGGCGACGCTTCATCTGGTCTAGTGTTGGTTTGGATGACACGAGGTACTCCCTTCCGTCGTTCGGTGGGTAGAACCGGGTGACATCTGGGCACCCGGCCCTGTCACCTGAAAGTCTGCGCCCCGAAAATCGATCTGTCATCCCTGAATGACAGATTTCTGACATTTCCTGACGGCCGACACAAAACTGGAACGGGAATTGCGAAACCGCGGACAATCGTCACGACTGACGTCACGGAATGAGAATCAACAAGTGTTAACGCGGTTAACCCTTCGTTAGGATTAATGGAAGATTATCCTTCGCACGGGGTTAATGCGGTCAAGGAAGGAACGGTGCGATGCGCGTTTTGCTGATCGAAGATGATATGGCCATGTCGCGTGGCATTGAGACCATGCTGTCGTCAGACGGCTTCAACGTCTACTCGACCGATCTGGGCGAGGAAGGCCTGGATCTGGGCAAGCTGTATGACTACGACATCATCCTGCTGGACCTGAACCTGCCCGACATGCACGGCTATGACGTGCTGAAGAAGCTGCGCCTTTCAAAGGTCTCGACCCCGGTACTGATCCTGTCCAGCATGATGGACGTGGGCGACATCGTGAAGGGTCTCGGCTTCGGCGCCGACGATTACCTGACCAAGCCTTTCAAGCGTGAGGAACTGGTGGCCCGCGTGCATGCCATCGTCCGTCGCTCCAAGGGTCATGCCCAGTCGATCATCCGCACCGGCAAGCTGGTGGTGAACCTGGACACCAAGTCAGTCGAGGTCGATGCCCAGCGCATCCACCTGACCGGCAAGGAATACGCGATGCTGGAACTGCTCTCGCTGCGCAAGGGCACGACGCTGACCAAGGAAATGTTCCTGAACCATCTCTACGGTGGCATGGACGAGCCGGAACTGAAGATCATCGACGTCTTCATCTGCAAGCTGCGCAAGAAACTGGCGGCTGCGACCGGTGGCGACCATTACATCGAGACCGTCTGGGGACGCGGCTATGTGCTGCGTGACCCGGAAGAAGCGGAAGCCGCCGCCTGAGGCACCGGCCCGCAAGCCTTCTCTTTCTGCCCCTCCCTGATCAGCCGTCGGACTGTCGCACCAGTCCGGCGGCTTTCAGCGTTTCAAGGGCCACCGCAAGGTCACCCTGCAGCCGCTCCGCCGCCGCATCGGGAAAGGCCGCGGCGAAGGTCGCCTGAATCTCTTCCAGGCTCTGCGGCTGTTCCAGCAGGCGCCAGATCGCGGCCCCCATGGCATCCAGATGAACGATCTCGCCACTGACCGGCGCCACCAGGAACAGGTCATCGTCCATCGGGTTCTCGGATACGCCCGCGACACGTTCCCAATGGTTCATTCGTCTGGCTCCCGGATCAGGAATTCCGCCGCCTCGAAGCTGTCAGCATAGGCCAGATGCCGGCATTCGCAGGCCGTTGCTACCTGGCGCAGCCGGGTGAGCCGGGTCATCGGGTCCAGATGGGGGGCGAAGGTCACGGGGACCAGACGTTTCACGGTCTCGCCAATACTGCCCGGCGTCAGTTTCGGTGCCTGCGCCTGCCCTGACCGCTCCAGCGTGATCAGCCGGCGGACCCGCAGAACCTCCCCGAACGTCGCCTGCATCTCCTCTTCCAGCGCCAGATACACCATGCTCCCCTCCCGTGTCATACCGCGCGCTTCCACCAGGGTGGCGAACCGGGACGGGGCACTGTCCGGCAGGGGCAGACGCAGCTTGGGCCGAAGTCCGAGGGCAAGACCCTGCATGTCCCGCGAAAGCGGCAGACGGTCATCGCACCAGAGCCGCGCGCCTCCTGCCGCCAGGGCCATGGCCAGGGTGCTCTTGCCCGCCATCGTGTCCCCCAGCAGGACCGTCAGGCCCCGCCGTTCGCCGTGGCCAAGGGCAACTGCCGCCGCATGCAGGCAGATCCAGTCCGGATCGGCCGCGGTGAAGGCCCCGATGACGGTGCCGATCAGCCCGTTGGCGGCCAGCAGGCCCGGCGGCAGCACCACATCCGGTGCCGCGTAGCTGCTGGCCGTGAACCGGACGGAGCCATCGTCCGCTGTCAGGGCGGTGACATGAGCAGCATCGTCCGCGCCCTCCGCTTCCGGCCAGTGCGGTGCCTGCGCGCGGGTCAGGTCGAGCAGGGCCTGCGGGGCATCCACGATCACCGGTCGCGTCGGACTGGCAAAACCGGAGGCCCTGTGTGTCATGGCTGACTCGATGTCATGGCTGGCTCAGCGACGGCGGCGGCGGCCGGGCCGGGCCGGGCCGGGGGCTTCGGCGGGGACAGGACCGGCGGCAGCGCGCCGGAGGCAACCGCCTTCAGCAGGCGGACATGCTTGGGCAGCGTGTCCTTCAGCGCATAGTTCTTCAGCACCACCTCCCGCGCCGCCTCCTGCAGCGGCTTCAGCGCTTCCCGGTTGTCGAGCGCTTCCGCGATCCGCTGCGCCAGCCCGTCGACATCGAAGAAGTCCACCAGCAGACCCTGCTTGCCGTCGCGAATGACCTCCCGCACCGGCTCGGTGTCGGAGGATATGATGAGGCACCCCGTCGCCATGCTCTCGATCAGCGACCAGGACAGCACGAAGGGCACGGTCATGTAGACGTGGGCGTGGCTGGCCTGCAGCACCTTCAGGTACTCGCCATAGGGCAGCAGTCCGGTGAAGTGGACCCGGCTCATGTCCAGTTCCAGTTCCTCCAGCATCTTCTGCTTGAAGGTTCGGCCATCAGGCAGCTTCCGGCCATAGGCCACCCGGTCCTGGCCGACGATGACCGCGTGCATGTCGGGCCGCACCTTCTGCAACTGCGCCACCGCCTCCACGAACTGCGGGAAGCCGCGATAGGGCTCCATCCCGCGCGTGGCGTAGGTGACGATCTCCTTCGCGCCGCTCAGGTCCAGATCGCCGACCTTCATCACCGCATCCGGGTCCGGCTTGAAGAAATCCGTATCGACGCCGTCATGCAGCACGGTCAGCTTGTTGTGGAAGATCTTCGGGAACTGGTCGCGCTGGAACAGCGTCGGACACAGGCCCCAGTCGCAGTTCGCCAGATCCAGCAGGATCGCGGCGTTGCGGGTGCGGATGCGGCATTCATCGTCGGAGGAAATCTCGCTCTCCGGCAGGTAGTCCGCGTCGGAACCATGCGCGTGGTAGAACCATTCGAAGTAGCTCAGGACACGGGTGTCGGGGAACGCATCCTTCACATACAGCGTCGGACCCCAGCCGGAATGGCCGCAGACCAGGTCCGGCACGAAGCCCTGGCGTTTCAGGTCCATGCACATGCGATAGACCGACTGGCCGTTCAGCACGGCGCTTTCCAGGTTGCGGACATAATGATGCGTCTCCGCCCGCACCTCCCGCGCCGGCTTGTAGAACGCCTTGGTCACCCCCGGAATCTCGCCGTTCTTCGCCTGGGTGCCGAAGACAAGCTGGTGCCCCTGCTCCGCCGCCAGACTGGTCGCCACATGCCGGTACTGGGCCGGAAAATTGTTGTGCAGGAACAGGACACGCATGGGTGGCTATGCCTCCAGTGAATTGGGTTGTCCGACAGGCATCAGCCAAGCCGGGCCGCAGGTCAATCCCTGATGCATCCCGCCGCAGCCATTGTCGGCCGGTTAACCAGTTCTAAAGCCACCTGTGCGACGGTTCCGTTTCAGGCAGAACCGGGCGCAGAACCCGAAACGCGGAAAGTGAGTCAATGAAGGCGCGGACAGACCAGGAAATCCGGCTGCTGGACTTTGCCGAGCGACTGGCGCGGCACACGGATGATCGCATCGCGGTCCATATCCACCTGTCGCGGCTGGGGGCGCATTACCGGCGCGCGCACCACATGCGTATTGCTGCCAACAGTTTCGAACTGCTGGCCAAGCGCTTCGACGGCCAGCTCTTCATGATGTCGAACAACGATCTCATCTTCGTTGCCCGCGGCGCGACCCCGACCGAGGTCGATGAGGTCGTGACCCGCCTGCGCTATCTGTTCAACGAAGACCCCCTGACCCACGATGACGCCTATGACACCGGGAAATTCTGCACCTGGTATGACCTGGACGATGAATATGATGCCTTCGTCGCCCTCGCCCGTTCGCTGAAGCAGCAGGCAGAGAACGAACGCCTGATCGAGGCGGAGCGGCGCAAGGCCCGCAAGAACCAGCAGCCGCCGAAGGTCCCGATGCGACCGGAACATCTGGGGCGCCTGGTCGAGCAGATCACGTCGATGGACATCACCTCCCTGATGCGGCGCCAGCCGATCTGCGCCATGGCACCGGACGGGACGCTGCGCCCGGTGTTCAACGAACTGTTCGTCTCCATCGGTGACCTGAACCGGATGGTGATGCCGGAGGTCAACCTGACCGCCAATGCCTATCTGTTCAGCTATCTGACCCAGTACCTGGACCTGCGCATCCTGAAGGCCCTGCCGGAGATCGAGAACGCGGTGCCGCTCTCCACCTCCATCAACATCAACATCGGCACCATCCTGTCGCCGGAGTTCCTGGAGTTCGATCACCGCCTGCGCGCCCTGACGCGCAAGACGATCGTGCTGGAGGTGCAGCCGAGCGACCTGTTCGCCGACGTCAGCAGCTTCATGTTCGCGCGTGATTTCGTGCGCAATCGCGGTTACCGCATCTGCGTCGACGGGCTGACCCACCTGACCTTCCCGCTGGTGGACAAGCGCAAGCTGGGCCTGGACATGCAGAAACTCATCTGGTCCGCCGACGCACTGGAAGACGGCGGGGCGGAGCGGCGCAAGGAACTGGTCGAAGCCATCCGCCGCACCGGTACGTCCCGCGTCATCCTGTGCCGCTGCGATTCGGAGGAAGCCTTCGAGTTCGGCCGCTCCATCGGCCTGTCCCTGTTCCAGGGCCGCCTGGTCGATCAGCAACTGGCCGAGATGAACGCCAACCGCAAGGTGGCGTGAGGCACCGGTCAGGCAGCGGAACCTAGCGTTCGAGTTCACCGAAGAATCCGATGACCTTCACGATCTTTCCGGCGTCATTCACTTCCGTGACGTCAAAGCCTGACATCAGCAGGCTGTCGCCCTGGTGTATGGCCCAGTGATACCGGCAGTGATTGTTCTGCAAGTCGACATTGCTGGTGCGGGTGTAGCGTGCCCCGGGGATCTGCTTCTGGATCTGTTCGACCATCGCCAAAAAAGCCCTGCGACCGATGATGTTGTGGTTGGGGTCGACGAAGTGGACGTTGTGTTCCAGCGCGGCGTCGGTCAGCGCGGCCCTTTCCGACAAATCCGAGGTGTTCCAGACGGCCAGCATCCGGTCCAGATTCTCGATATGTGCATTCATCATTCCAGCCTTTCACGTGTCAGGAACCAACTGGTGACGCGCCGCGATCACGGCTCCCCGTCAAGCGCGTGGTTCTCAAGGTCCTCGTCGGCTTCGTCTTCGGAGATGCAGCGGCCCCGGATCGAAATTCCCGCCCAGTGCACGCTGTCCGGATCGCCGCTGACCAGCGGGTGCCAGGGTTCCAGCGGCTTGCCCTCGTAGAGCAGGCGGTAGGCGCAGGTGGAGGGCATCCAGCGCAGCTTGCCGACGTTCTCCGTGTCCAGCGTCAGGCAGTCGGGGACGACGATGGAGCGGTTGGCATAGTCGCCACAGCGGCAACTCTCATGATCCAGCAGGCGACAGGCGACATTGGTGAAGACGATCTCACCCGTGTCGATGTCCTCCAGCTTGTAGAGGCAGCACTTGCCGCAGCCGTCGCAGAGCGATTCCCACTGGCCCTGCGTCATGTCCTCCAGACGTGTCGTCTCCCAGAAGGGGCGCTCGTCCTCATCGGTGTTCGTGTTCATGACCAGCCGGCCTCCCTGACCGCAGGCAGATATGTACGGCTGACCGGCACTTCCAGCCCGTTGCGCAGCAGCAGCCAGGTCTTGCGGTCGCGCCGCACGACATCCTGCACCGCGTCCTCGGCAATCCACCAGGACCGGTGTACCCGCAGGCCCCGCAGCCCGTCCAGTTCCTCCACGGCGTCGGAGAACCGGTGCAGGACCAGGTCGTCGCCCAGTGCCGTATGCACACGGACGTAATGATCCTCCGCCTGCAGGCAGAGCAGGTCCCGGCCCAGGCGGGTGGGCACACGCAGCAGGAATCGCGGTGCCGCGCTGGCCACCAGCGTTCCGTTCCCCTGCGCATCATCACCCTGCGCATCCTCGCCCTGCGCCGACAGCGCCGCTTCATCCGAAGCCGTTGCCGGCGCCGAACGGCTCATGAAGAAATGCATGATGGGAATCGTGATCGCCAGCGACAGGACGAACACCTGCGGATAGAGCCAGAGAAAACCGATGTGTTCCACCGTCTCCGGTCGGAAGGTGCTCTCCAGCCAGATGACCTCGAACGTTGCCGGCACCGATGCCAACGCACAGGCCCCCACCGTCGGAAGCCAGAATCTGGATTCGCCCAGCAGGCGGTGCAGGAAGAAATGCGCCAGGCGAATCTGCAGCCAGTTGAGCGCGATGCTGATACCCCAGTACTGGATCAGTTCCAGGGGTGTGAGCGCGCTGAACGTGCCGAACGGACCGATCATCACCGCCAGGAACCAGACGCCCCCGACGGCCAGCCCCTCCAGCAGGATCGCTTTCAGCCGTTCCCATTCACGAAGCGCCAAGTGCACAGTGTCCTGTTTCACGAAACCCGGGACGCATTTGCCGAAGGAGAGGCTTCACCCCTCGGCGTCACACGCGAAATCTGTCGACGCCAAGAGGTACATTCATCGGCGAAAGGACACCAGCCCATGTTCGGACGAACTTCTGTCATGCCTTCATCATCCCGCCGCACCGGCGCCGCGCGGTCCGCGCGCGCTGCCATGCTTGCCGTGACGATGCTCACATTGCCCGCTGCCATGGCGCATGCGGGCGAGTTGCGCATCGCGGTGGAGAACATCGTCGGCAGTGACGGCCACCTGCGGGTTGCCCTCTACGCGGAGGGATCGGAGTTCCTGAAGTCCGGTCAGGAGACGGCGGCCAGCTTCCGTGTCGCCGCCCCCGGCACGATGACCTTCAGCTTTCCCGACCTTGCAGCCGGGCGCTATGGCGTTGCCGTGTTTCACGATGCCAACGCCAATGGCGAACTGGACAGCAACCTGCTGGGCATTCCGACGGAGGGTGTGGCATTCAGCAATGCGGCGCGGGCGAACTTCGGCCCGCCCTTCTTCGACGATGTTGCCGTGACGGTGCCCGTCGAGGGTACCGTGACCACCCGCGCACCGCTGACCTATTGAGAGACCGCATCATGATGGACCGACGCACGTTCATGACCTCCATCGCCGTCGCCGGACTCGGGATCGGCGGCATCTCCGGTGCCGCGCTGGCCGACGCCAATGCCATGCGCCATCGGGCACTCAACTTCCAGGTCGGCCTGCGGGAGCGGCCATGGCTGCTGGGCTGGCAGACGCTGGAGGCACCGACCGTTGCCGCGGACAGCAGCGAGATACACGTGGAGGGGCAGATTCCCGCCGACCTGAAAGGGGACTTCTGCCGCAACGGTCCTGCGGGGCACGAGGTCTTCGGCCATCGCTATCGCCACTGGTTCGACGGCGACGGGCTGGTCCACCGCTTCCGCCTGGCCGACGGCACGGTGCGCCACGAAGGGCGGATCATCGACACCCCGAAGTGGCGGGCGGAGCAGGCCGCGTTCCGGCCCCTCTACGACGCCTTCGACACCGACGTCGACGGTGCCGCCATCAGTTCACCCGATGCGCTCAACCCCGGCAACATCAGCATCATCCGGCATGGGGGTCGCCTGCTGGCGCTCTGGGAGGGTGGATCGGCCATCGAGCTCGATCCGCAGACGCTGGCCTTCCGGGACTTCGTCACCCTGGCACCGGAGGCGCGCGGCATGCCCTTCTCCGCGCATCCGCGGCTGGACCGGGACGGCACACTCTGGAGCTTCGGCTACGCCGGATATGCGGGCAAGATCGTGCTCTACCGGGTCAATCCGGATGGCGGGCTGCACAGTCTGCACCTGCTGGACGTCGCACCGACCCCCATGGTGCATGATTTCCTGATCACGGAGCGGCATGTCGTCTTCATCCTGACACCCTGGCGCTATGACGGGACAGCAGGGGCGACGTTCCTGGAAAGGCATGTCTGGCAGCCGGAGACCGGCGGTCAGGCCCTGATCATCGACAAGGATGACCCGAGCCGCCGCCGGATCGTCGAGCTGCCCGCCTTCTGGGTCTATCATTTCGGCAATGCCTGGGAGGATGCGGCAGGCATCATCCGCTTCGACTATTGCCACTATGCCGATCCGTCCATGACCACGGAGGCTTTCCGCCAGGTGATGAACGGGGAGGCCCCCACGGGCACCGGCGCCAGCTATCGCAGCGCCAGGATCGACCCTGCGAAGGGCAGTTTCAGCGAATCCCCCCTGATCGACGGCCCCGCGACGGAGTTCCCGCAGGTGCATCCGGGCCGCATCGGTCGTCGCACGGACCGCGCGGTCCTGCTGCTCGCCGACCCGGATGCCGGGGTGGATCACCCCCTGTTCTCCACCACGGCGATGGTGGATCAGGCGACAGGGCGCATCGACGCCTTCGTCCATGGTCCGACCGAGATCGCCGAGGAGGCGATTCTGGTTCCCGCTGACGGCGGCGATTCGGATTCAGCGGCTGGCTGGGTTCTGCAGACGGTGCTGGACTACGCGGCGGCGCGCACCCGGCTGAAGATATTCGACGCCACGGATCTGTCCTCCGGCCCCGTCGCGGTGGCGACCCTGCCCTATGCACTGCCCGCCGGTCTGCATGGCAGTTTCATGAAAGCCTGATTGCGGGCGACCCGAAACGGGCTATCTTCCGCCGGAGCAGAACTGACCCTCGGCGGAAGAATCCCGCATGAACGACCGACAGATGGCAATCCAGGACCTGTTTGTCGTCGGCACCAGCCCAGGTGTCAGCGGATCCGGACGCGTGCGCCTGCAGACCCTGGTCCTGATCCGCTGGATCGCCGTGCTGGGCCAGAGCTTCTCGGTCCTGCTGATCCGCTTCGGGCTGGATTTCGAGTTTCCCTTTCTGCCCTGCCTGCTGACCATTCTCGCCTCCGGCGTGCTGAACATCGTCCTTGCGGTCCAGTATCCCGCAACGGCGCGCCTGTCGGACCGGGGGGCGGCGCTGTTCCTGGCCTATGACCTGCTGCAACTGGCGGCCCTGCTGTACATGACAGGTGGTCTGACGAACCCGTTCGTCATCCTGATCCTGGTTCCGGTGACGATCTCCGCGACGATCCTGTCGGTGCTCAGCACGGCGGCACTCGGCCTGCTGGCGCTGGTCTTCACCAGTCTGCTGGCCTTCTGGTACCTGCCTCTGCCGTGGGCCGGCGCGGGGCTGCATTTTCCGACGCTCTATGTCGGCGCGATCTGGATGGCGCTGGCTCTCGGGATCGCCTTCATGTCGACCTATGCGGGCCGTCTCGCCTTCGAGACCAAGCGCATGTCCGACGCCCTGCGCGCCACGCAACTGGCGCTGTCGCGGGAGCAACAGCTCAGCGCGGTCGGGGGAATCGCCGCCGCCGCCGCGCACGAACTCGGCACCCCGCTCGGCACCATCCACCTGGTCGCCAGGGAACTGCAGCGCGACCTGGAGACGGGAAGCCCGCTGACCGAGGACATCGACCTGCTGGTCAGCCAGACGGAGCGCTGCCGCGATATCCTGGCTGAACTCTCACGACGACCAGGCGACGGGGACGATACCTTCCGCAAGACCACCATCGTCGGGCTGGTGGAAGCGGCGGTCGAGCCCTATGGCACCGCAGAGGTCAGTATCGTGATCGAGCCGCAGACCGGCCACCCGCCGGAGGTGCCGCGCAGTCCCGAAGTCCTGCATGGTCTGGCCAACCTGACCGAGAATGCCGTCGATTTCTCCAGGCGACAGGTACGCATCGAAATCTATTGGGACACGCCGGAAATCACCATCCTGCTGGAGGATGACGGACCCGGCTTTCCGCAGGATGTCTTGAAGACACTGGGCGAACCCTATACCACCACAAGACGGCAGCGCGGCGGCATGGGACTTGGCGTTTTCATCGCGACAACGCTATTGGGTCATTCCGGGGCGACTGTCGACTTCAGCAACCGGGTCGAGAATGGCGTACCGTGTGGCGCACGCGTTGCCATTCGCTGGCCCCATGGCATTATTGAGCAGGGTACGTGGGGCTGACGGGGGACCGTCCGGCATCCGGCACCCAACGACGCAGAAGGGGACCATGCGTATGGCGAAGGACGGTGACGAGGAGATGCTCGACATCAATGACCTCGAGGATCGCTCCCTGCTGATCATCGATGATGACAAGGCGTTCCGTCTGCGACTGGCCCGCGCCATGGAAAAACGCGGCTTCGATGTGGAGGCGGCAGAGACGGTCGAGGAGGGCATCGCCATGGTGCGCAGCCTGCGTCCCGCCTTCGCCGTCGTCGATCTGCGGCTGGAGGATGGCAACGGCCTGGATATCGTCGGTGTCCTGCATGAGGTCCGTCCCGAGGCGCGGGCGGTCATGCTGACCGGCTATGGCAACATCGCGACCGCCGTCGCGGCGGTGAAGGCCGGCGCCATCGACTATCTGGCCAAGCCGGCCGATGCAGATGATGTGGCGAATGCCCTGCTGGCCGTCGACGGGGAAAAGCCGGCACCGCCGGAGAATCCCATGTCCGCCGACCGTGTGCGCTGGGAGCATATCCAGCGGGTCTACGAGCTTTGCGGGCGCAATGTGTCGGAAACGGCGCGGCGGCTGAACATGCATCGCCGGACCCTGCAGCGCATTCTGGCGAAGCGCAGCCCGCGCTGAGGCTGATTAACCAAAGCGAAAGCCTTCAGTACTAGGGTTCACGGTGTATGCGCGGATGGGCGCGCGTACCGTGGACCTGTCTGTGGTGACGCCTTGAAGTACCTCGATCTCAGCATGCTCTCGGTCATGGTGGCGGACGACAACCGCCATATCCGGGACATCATCGTGCAGATCTTGCGGGCGCTGGGCGTACGGACCATGCATATGGCGGAAGACGGCGTGAGCGCCTTCCAGATCCTCTGCTCCCAGCCCATCGACATCGTCATCATCGACAACCGGATGCAGCCGATCTCCGGCACCGACTTCACCCGTCTGGTCCGCCGGAGCGAGGAAAGCCCGAACCCCTATGTGCCGATCCTGATGGTCACCGGCTATGCCGACAAGCGCACGATCATCGAGGCGCGCAACGCCGGTGTCCACGACATCATCGTGAAACCCCTGTCGGCGGCACTGGTTTCCACCCGCCTGTCGGAAGTGATCCTGAACCCGCGCAACTTCGTGCGGACCAAGACCTATTTCGGTCCTGACCGGCGTGATGGTCATGGTCTCGATTCCGGTGATCGCCGACGCACCCTCGACGCCACGCCCATACTTGACGCACTTGCGGCCCTGCCCCCGATGCCCGTAGCAGGCAATGTCTGAGGCCATGTGATGGGCAAGGATAAACTCGACCTCAGCAGCATCTCCATCCTGGTCGTCGATGACAACAGGCAGATGCGGGCGCTGATCGTGCGCATACTCGAGACGCTGCGTGTGAGCATGGTCCAGGAAGCCGCAGATGCCAACCAGGCGCTGCGCCGCATGAAGCAGGCGGTACCCGACATCTTGCTGCTGGACCATCGCATGGACGGCATGTCGGGCATCGAACTGGTCCACTACCTGCGCAACGACGAGAAGAGTCCCCACCCCTTCCTGCCGATCATCATGATCTCGGGCGCTGGTGACCATGACGGCGTGATCGGCGCGCGCGACGCCGGTGTCACCGAATTTCTGGCCAAACCCCTTTCGGTGGCGGTACTTGCCCAGCGCCTGACAGCCGTGATCGAGAATGCCCGCCCCTTTGTCCGCACCAATGATTTCTTCGGACCCGACCGTCGTCGACGCACAGTCCCCCCTGAAGACGCCCCGCGCCGCCGTGCGGATGATCTGGAACAGGATGAATCCGACAGCGTATTCGCTGCCTGACCCGCGTCCGGCCCCCTGCCTGGCCCGCAAGACGGTTCCTTGATCAATTCCGATTCTCCCTCCAGATTGGAGACCAGATTCGAGGCCTCTGCTTCACGACACTGCGTATCCGTCGCCAGCGGGGATCTGCCAGCAGGATAGCGGACACCGTGAATGAGCAGCCTGACCTCCGACAAGACCGCCAGTCCTGACGGGACGGCAATGGACGCACTGCCAGCACGCGCGGATATCCGCGATGCCGCCGACCGCCTGAACCTGATCGTCATCTCGCCCCTTGGACGATCCGGTTCGTTCCTGATCCAGTCCCTGTTCGACGGCCACCCGGAGGTCGTCTGCTTTTCGGAGGTCGCACAGCACTGGCATCACGCGGACAGTTTCAGGGCGGCTGGCCAGGACATCTCGGCATGGCTCGATGCCCATCCGGAATTCCATGATGGCCGGAGCTTCGCGGGCGAAGACGCCTCCATGGCCGATGCGCTGGCGACCTGGTTCCGGCAGCGCCGCCCGCAGTTCGAGGATGCCTTCCGGCTGGCCTGGGAAACCCTGAACGACAGCGCCGAGGAGAGGCGCCTCTACGTCAGTCTCGCCGTGGCGTGGGCCGTCGTTCGCGGGCAGGATCTGGATCGTCTGCGGTACGTGGTACTGCAGCATCACAACAATCGCGCCATTGCAGGCGACATGCCGGCGATCCTGCGCGCATTTCCCGAGACCCGGATCCTGGCAACCTGCCGCCACCCCATCGAGAGCGGCCTCAGTTTCCTGACCCTCGACCGGCGGACGGGACATGCGTCGTTTCGCAACTATTGCCGCAACGTCCGGGGCTGGTCAGTCACATGCTGGCGCAACATGGAGGCGGTGGCCGCGCAGCTGTCCGACGAGTCCCGCCTTCGACTGCTTGACCTGAACACCCTGCACGAGGATCCCGACGGGATCCTGCGCCGCCTGGCCCTCTGGCTCGGCATCAGCGACGATCCGGCGCTGCATGCGTCATCGGTCTGTGACATTCCGTGGCTCGGCAACAGTGCCGACGGTGCACCCATTCCGACCTTCGAACACAAGCGTGCAGCGCTGATCTATCCCGCCACCATCGGGACGCAGAAAGGCCTGAGCCGGAACGAGTACCGGTTCGCCGAATGGTTCACGCGCCCTTTCCTCAGGAGCGCAGGCTATGCGGACCCGGCAACGGTGGGCACCACATCGCTGGCTGGTTTCCTCTGGATCCTGATTTCGCACATGGAATGGTTCCGCGCCGATACCATTGCCCATGACAGGGGTCTGAAGCGTTTCGCACGGCGACTGGGGCTGGTGGAGACAGCACTGGTCCTGAAGGAACTGCTGGCGCTGCGACGGTCCGTCCGACGCCCGCTGGCCCATCTTCGCCTCGACCGCGACCCTGCAGCATGAAGACCGGTCGCACGATCTGGATCACCGGCCTGTCCGGTGCAGGCAAGTCGACTCTCGCCGGGCCTGTCGCGGACGGGCTGCGCCAGTCGGGGGAAATTGTCGTGTTGCTGGACGGGGACGAGTTGCGTGCCGTCTTCGGGCCGACCGCGACGTCGGCGGCAAGCCACACCCGTGCCGCGCGACTCGATCTCGCCCTGCGCTATGGCCGCCTGTGCGGCATGTTGAGCAATCAGGGTCTGACTGTCGTCATCGCGACCATCTCCCTCTACCGCGAGGTTCAGGACTGGAACCGGCAGAACCTGCCCGGATATACCGAGATATTCCTGGATGTACCGCTGGCGGAACTCAGGCGGCGTGATCCCAAGGGCATCTATCGCCGGTTCGACGCGGGCGAGATCACCGATGTGTCCGGACTGGATGTCGCCGTGGACTATCCCACCGCACCCGATCTGCACCTGCGCTGGGACTCCGGGGTGGGCATTGATGATCTGACCGTGCAGGTCCTGTCGCTGCTGCGGAAGTGAGCGCGGCCTACTGGTAGCTCGCCAGGTCCGTCGCCGTGTCTATCTCTCCCCAGCCATCGCGGTAGGCAAGCGCGCGCACAGGCACCCGACCGGCGGCAATGATACGCCCCAGCAGGCCGGTCATGTGGGTGCGGTTCCGTTCCGCCTCCGGCAGTTCCGACCTGATGCGCTGCACCTCCGCCCAACCGGTCGGCGTGAAACGCAGCAGGCCCATGTACTGGCCCTCGACCTCCGCGACCGTCTGCGGTCGGTTGCCGATCTCGACCACGCGGTCGCCGTCGAGCCGGAACGTCTCAGCGTCCTCCAGCGGGTCGTCGAAACGCTTGCTCCAGACCTCCAGCCAGTCCGGGTCATGCGTGATGGCGATATCCGCCTTGCTCCCGCGCAGCAGTTCGACGGCAGAGGATTCGTAGAAGATGTCCGAATAGCTGACGATGCATGGCCCTTCGGTGAGCCAGCTGTCAGCGGCAGCAAGCGAGGAAACCATGTTTGTGGTCTCCCAGAGCGGGTTGTGGAACTCGACCAGCCCGTAGGGCTGCAGCTTCTCCCGCTTGTAGCCCGTGACGATGCCGATCTCGCTGATACCGCCACCGCGCAGGGCCTCGATCTGTCGCGCCAGCAGCGGCTTGCCATGCAACTCGGTCAGGCACTTCGGCTGTTCCTCTGTCAGTGTCTGCATGCGGCTACCGCGACCGGCGGCCAGGATGATGGCGCGCATCACGGCGTCCCCACTGCTGTCTGATGAAAATGTGCCCGTGCCAGGTCCAGATGACCCTGATCGAACGGTCTCTCCCGCTCCGGATGCCACATCCAGCCGACAACCGGGTGGGTCGCGTGCTGCATGGCCTCGATCTCGCCATCGGCTGATCTGGCGAGCACGCCGTACCCGGTCGGGCATCCGGCCAGCGCGCTGTCGTGATAGCTGTTCACATCACCGAAAGGGGCCGCGAGCTGATGCCGGGTCCGGACATGGCCTGAAACCTGTTTCAGTTGTCCGCCCGCCGCCACGGCCAGCATCTGCATGCCCCGGCAGATGCCCAGAAGCGGCCGCCGATTGTCCAGCGCCCAGGCGATGAGATGGCGCTCGACCGCATCCCGGTCCGCACAGGTGCCGATGTCATTGCCACCGGAAAGGACCACACCCAATGGGTCGACCATTGCCAGCCAGTCGCCCAGTTGCTCGCCAGTCCAGGAATTTGCCACCGGCAGGCCGGTGAAGCCCGCGTCCGCCAGCCAGTGTATCAGTGCCTGATCCAGGGCGTCCCTGCGCTCCCCCCGGTCAGGGTAATCGTCGATACGCTGGGTAACGGCGATGACAGGCTGCCGGCTCATGCGATGATCTCGACCAGTTTCCCCGCGCAGTCGATATGCAGGCGATGCGCGGTCGACCACTTCTCGAAATTGACCTCACCCGCGCCGATGACGGCGGGCAGCCCCAGTTCCCCGGCGCGGATGGCCATGTGCGAGTTCGCCCCGCCCCAGGCGGTGACAAGACCGGCGATCCCGCGGGAGAACAGCCAGTCGTAGCCGGGGTCGGCATTGGGGATGCAGACAATGCATCCGGCCAGTGCGTCCCGCTGCTCCAGATCGCCAACCTCCGCCGTCACCTGCCTGCGGGTGATGAAGTTCGGGTTGATCGCAGGATACTCGAAGCCCCAGACGTCCTCCGGTCGCTGGATCAGGGGCGGCAGCGAAAGCGTCAGCGTCTCCGCATAGCGCGCGCGCCCGCCCTCGATGCTGCGGGCCAGCACTTCCTTCGGGCCCAGGGCCGCGATCTGCAGTTCCTTGATCGTCGTGATGTCGCAATAGGAGAGGTCATCACGGCTGAAGCCATGGCTCTCACCGAAGTCCTGCAGCAGGGACAGGATGTCGGACAGGTTCCGCGTGAAGGCGAATTTCGCCTGTTCCCGCAGTTCGATTCCGGCCTGCAGGAAATTGAACAGGCCCACCGGATCGATCTGCAGACCATGCTCGTCCAGCAGCCGCCCGATCTCCCTCATCTGCGGCAGGCTGATGCTGAAGGGCCGGGCCGCATCGACCGGTTCCGGCCGCTCCGACCAGTTGAAGTAGAGGTCGGGCGCCTCGTCGTAGCGACGGGAAAGAATGTCGTAGGTACCGGGGCGCAGGTGTCCGTACTTCTGCAGGAACACAGAGCGCGACAGGCGGGAGCGATCCGCCGCCATCTGGCTTGTCACGGTGGAGGTGGATTGCAGGAAGGCATCCGTGTCCTCCGGCGAGAAGACGCCGACCTTCTCCAGGGAGCGCAACAGCTGGACCGCAACGAACCCGGCCCGTGCGAGGCCCGCGAACGGCAGGGTGCCATAGCGCTTGGTGTCTTCCAGCAGCCAGTAGATGCGATCCACGGGACTTGTGTCCGCGGCCAGAAGTTCCTCCCGCCGCCGCTCCAGCGTCTCCAGCTTGGCGGCGTCGGTGCGCCACAGTCCCTTTTCCGGGTCGATGATCCCGTTCGTCAGATCACGCAACGCATCCGCGATCTGACCGGTCTCGGTCTCGGTGAACCCGGCTTCCCGCAGTGCGCGGGTGCGGTCGGCGATGTCCAGGGAATAGCAGGACAGTACGATCTCGAACTCGATCCGGTCGTGCAGGGTCGGCTCCGCCAGCAGACGCGAGACATAGTGATCGACCAGCCGTCCGGCGATGCCATCATCCAGCGCGGCAGGCACGAAGGAATTGAAGGACAGCCGCACGTCAATGTACGGCAGGCCGTGGAAGTGCAGCATCAGCGGGCAACTGCGCAGGTTGCGATAGCCGTAGTTGTGACGCTGATACGCCCAGATCGAATCCGTCACCAGGTCGCGATAGAGAGACAGGGCCAGCGGTCGGGGCCGCAGGCCGATGATCTCCGCCGGATTCCAGTCAGGCATGACGCCAAAGACGGTCCTGCCCCCCTTCACGAACGGATGCGGGCGCATGCCGCGCGCCACCAGTTCCGCCGCATGGCCCAGCAGACGCGCCTGTTCCAGGGGGTCCTGGGCCGGTCGGTCAAGGATCAACGGCCGCGCCTGCAACAGCCACAGCCTCTCCCCATCGCCCTCTTCGCGGGTAACGGCGAACTCCAGGTCAACCGGGCGACCACCGGAGCGCAGCAGCATGTCGTCGAGCAGGACAAGCACCGGCTCCAGTTCGGCGGGCGGGTCGACTTTCGACCATGCCGCCTGCTGCCAGGTACGCACATGCTTGCCGCCGGTAACTGCCGTTGTGTCGGTGCCCTCGACCCAGTTGATGATGCGGTAGGGGGCTGCCGTGCTCGGATCATGGGAGAAGGCCACGCCGGACCGGACAACCTGGCGCAGCATCGGCTGTACCAGCACCTGATCGGCCCCGTCCGTCACACCATAGGCTGCCACCACCTCGTCGATCGCAGCAGCCCGGTCATCCTCCGCAACATCCAGCAGGGACAGAAAGGCACCGGCATTCGAAGCCTGTTCACCGTCCTCGCGCCCGCAACTGGACCGCACGATGACCGCAACCGGCCCCAGTCGGGCGGAAAGGGTCTCCAGGATCGCGTTCCGGTTCTGCTGCCACTCCACCACCGTGAAATGGACCTGTGGCGCGATCGACGCCGTGGTCAGGTCCCCGCGGAGTGTTTCCAGTGTTTCCGCCTTGGTGGAGAAATGCAGCATCTGCCCCGTCAGCTCAACTGAGCGACCCAGATATTGGTACGATAGGGCACCATGATCGACGAACCCGGCAGGCCATCCAGATAGGCCTCGATGGCATTGACGACGTCATGGAACTTCTCGCCCGCCTGCCGTTCCAGGGTGGCATGAGACCGCCAGGCCTCGACGCAATCGACCTTCGACTGTTCATGCACCACCTTGCCTGACACCGTCACGACACTGCGGAACAGGCCAGAGGCCTCGATCACATTGGTCTGGTCTTCCCGCCGGGTGCCATAGCCATAGCCCGGCACACCGTCGCGGATGATCCCTTCGATCCGCGACTGGATCGGATCATCCAGTTCGCGATGGTTCCACATGCAGGCGAACCAGCCACCCGGCACCAGAATGCGTTTCGTCTCCGCAAGCGCCTTCGGCCGGTCGCAGACATTGAAGGAGCTGCCGAATGTGACGAGGTCATAGGCCCCGCCGTCCATCCCGGTCGCCTCCCCGGTGCCCTCGAACCAGCGCACATCGGTCATCGTGCTGGTGCGCTTGATGCCATTCGCGCGCATGGCATCGTTCGGCTCCACCGAATCGACCTTCAGCCCACGCTCGGCGAGCTTGATCGTCAGATGGGCGACACCCGCACCGACGTCGCACACCCTTGCCCCCGCGCCGACATCCGCCAGGCGCAGCATCGCATCAATCGCCGTGTCGGCGTAATCCGGTCGCTTCAGATAGGCGTCCGCAAGATCGCTGTAGTCCCAATCAGTCTTCACCGGCCAAGCCCCCGAATAGCGTCACGAATCTGTCATGAAGAGACTTGTTACATCTCCCGACAGCATGTTTCCAGCACCGGTTCAGCCGGGAGAGGGATACCCTGCGGTATCAGGGGCGCATGAAGGCGTGTTCGGCATCCGGGTCCAGATTGTCGATCTCGTGGCGCAGTTCCGCCGCGATCTCGTCGGTGGAGCGGTTTTCCTTGTAGATGTTGGTCACGAAGGACAGCATCGAACGGGCGACTTCCTCCCGCGAGTAACCTGTTTCAGCCGCTTCCGCGATGGCGGCATCGACATGCTTGCGAACGATGGACGAGATGGAGGCCATGGCAATTTCCTGCGTGGTGGTGAATGCGGCGTCGATTGATGCACACAAATTCCACTGCGGAATTGATCCAGCGCAAGTCGTGCATCACGGGCCTGGCGGGATGTTGGCTGGGGCGCCAGGATTCGAACCTGGGAATGACGGGATCAAAACCCGTTGCCTTACCACTTGGCGACGCCCCAGCAACGGCGGAGTTCTACCCTTGGAAAAGCCCCGACTGCAATACCGATCCGGTCAGTCCGGGTCGCTGGACAGCATGACATCCAGGTGGTCGTTGGCCCGCTGCAGGTAACTGATCAGCTGCGCGAATTCCTCATCGGTGAAGATGCTGCGGACCGCGTGCGCGATCTCCGACACCTGCGGCAGCAACTCCCGCGCCAGTGCGGCGCCCTCCGCCGTCAGGTCGACGATGATCTGGCGCTTGTCATTCGGGTTCTCGTGGAACGTCACGATGCCGCGCTTCTTCAACTGATGGATCGTGCGGCTGACATGGGCAGGATCCAGCGCCGTGAGCTCCGAGATCTGCCGCGCCATGCCGGGGCCGAAGACGAACATGATGGCGATGACCCGCCATTCCCGGATCGACAGGTTCTTTGGCGCCAGCGCGCGCCGCAGGATGGAAAGACCGAGCTTGTTGCCCAGTGTCACCACCTGAATCTGGAGAAGGTCATCGAAGTCGATATCCTGATCGCCCCCGGTGGCAACCGACCGACGCCCCGACCCGGACGTGTCATGCATGTCACCCACTCCGTTCCCGCTACAACAGGAACACTAGGCACATAATTGCCCAGGCAAGGGAAGCGCTTTTCTGCTGCCGCGCGGGCGCCAGTCAGCGTCCTGGATGCATTCGCGCCTGCCGGTACTGGTTCGCGACCTCCCGGACCAGTTCGGCGACAGGCTGGACCCTGTGCACGCCCTCGACCGAATGCCCGCCGGACCAGATGTCCTTCCACCGACGCGGCGCATCGGGGTTGATGTCCTTCGATATCTCGATGCTGTCGCGCGCGGGCAGGTTCTTCGGATCCAGCCCCGCCGCGATCAGCGACGGGCGCAGGATGCTGGTGTCCAGTCCGGTGATCGCGTCGGTAAGCTGCACATCGTCCAGGCTGGCGGCCACCAGCATGTCCTTGTAGCGCTGCACCGCCATGCTCTCCTCCGTCGCGATGAAACGCGTGCCCATGTAGCAGAAGTCGAAACCCAGGACCTCCGCCGCCGCGATGGCCCGACCGTCGGAGACACCCCCGGCCACCACCATCGGTCCGTCATGGATCGCGCGGACACCGCGTGCGAATGCGAAGGGATTGGCCCAGCCGGTCTGTCCGCCCGCACCGCCCGTCAGCAGGATCAGGCCGTCCGCCCCTGCGGCGATGGCCTTCTCCGCATGCCGCATGGAGGCCACATCGGCCCAGACCTGCCCGCCATAGTCACGGATACGGTCGATGATCGGTGCCGGGCTGCCCACGCTGGCGATGACGATCTCCGGCCTGTGGCGGCAGATGACCTCCAGATCATCGGCGAGTCGGCTGTTGGTGCGGTGAACAATCAGGTTCGGCACCACCGGAGCAGTCGCCGGACCCGAGGCAGCCATCATCTGCGACATCCAGTCATCCAGCTGTTCCACGGTCCGGCAATTGGCCGTCGGAAACGATCCCATGACGCCGGCCTGAACCGCCGCAATCACAAGCTCCGGCCCGGAAACAAGGAACATCGGAGCCGCGATCACAGGTACGCTCAACCGGTCCCGCAAGCCTGCCAGTTCAACCATTTTTTCCATCTCCCCATGGATTGTTCATCACAGATGACCTAGCGGCAGGCTTGCCCCCGCCCCCCACTATGACTTGAATGCGCCGATGAACAGGTCGCGCCAGAATTACCTCTCCGTCAATACCCGCTGCTGGCCGGCCAGATGGCTCGTGCTGGTCATGGCCATGATCGTGGTCCTGCAAGCGGCACCGGCGCGGGCGGCGGAGGTCAGTCTGCCGACCATCCTGAGCACCGCCGATCAGGACCGCTATCGCCAGATCTTCGTGCTGCAGCAGACCGGGCGCTGGAATGAGGCGAGCAAGCTGATCCGCCAGCTGGAGGATCCGCTGCTGATGGGCCATGTCAGCTATCAGCGCCTGATGCATCCCACCGCCTGGCGCTCCAGCTATCGCGAACTGCATGAATGGATGCGCGACTACGCCGACCACCCGCTGGCGGACAAGGTCTACAGGCTGGCGGAGCGCCGCCGCCCGGCCAGTGGCTGGAAGGCGCTGCAACCGCCCAGCCCGAGACCGCTGCGGCTCACCGGCGAGGTCGCCGCGACGGGTCAGCCCGATACGGTACGACAGAATGTGGCCAACCTGTCTCGCCACGACCGGCTGATGCTGCGGTCGATCCGCCGACTGGTCTACCGGAATGCCCCGACACGGGCACTGAAGACCATGGAGACACGCGAAGGGTGGCGCATGGGCTCGGACGCACGGGCGCTGGCCCATGCACTGATCGCGCGCGGCTATCTGACGGCCGAATATGTCGACAAGGCGATCAATGCCGCCACCCTGGCCATGCGGGGCACAGGTCCCGGACAGATGAAGGGGGCTTTCCTGGCCGGTATCGGATACTGGGCCCAGGGCCGCAAGGAAGAGGCCCATGCGGCGTTCGGCCTGGCGCTGGGCAAGGATGGCGATCCCCTGACCGGACTCGAATCCGCCGCCGGAGTCTGGCGTGCACGATCCGCACTGGCGACAGGCGACTTCCTGAACGTGCTGCCGGCCTTGCGCCGGGCCAGCGCCTCCCCCCGCGACATGTATGGCCAGATCGCCAACCGCCTGCTGGCGCGGCAACCCGGCTTCGACTGGAAGCCGCCCAGCCTGCCCCAGGAGCAGCTCTCGGCCATGCTGGCCTTCCCGGGGGTACGTCGGGCGCTGGCACTGGCAGAGGTCGGGCAGATCGTGCGCGCCGACATGGAACTGCGGCTGATGGCGGACGGCGCGAACCGTGCCGGACTGGACGCCGTCCTGCGGCTGGCCGCGCACATCGATGCGCCCGCCACGGCCCTGCGCTTTGCCCGCAGACGCCTGAACAGCCACGGGGAGCGGCATGATCCCGCGCTCTATCCGGCCCCGGCATGGCCCCTCTCACCGGAGGTGCATGTGGACCGCGCGCTGGTCTATGCCATCGCGCGCAGGGAGTCGGGCTTCGACCCGCTTGCCCGCTCCAGCGCCGGCGCGCGGGGCGTGATGCAGCTGATGCCCACCACGGCCCGCTATGTCGCCCGTATCGCGGGGCAGCCGCGCCCGACCAACAGTGCGCTGCATGATCCGCACCTCAATATCCGGCTGGGACAGGCCTACATCCGCTACGTCCTGAAGGCGGTCAAGCCGGAGGACAACCTGCTTCTGGCCATCGCCGCCTACAACGCCGGGCCGGGCAATGCCGCCCGCTGGTCGACCAATACGAACGTGCAGCAGGACCCGCTGCTGTTCCTGGAGATGATGGGCTCCGCCGAGACCCGGACCTTCGCCCGTGACGTGCTGTCGGCGCTCTGGATCTACCGCGACCGGCTGGGTCAGCCCGCCCCGTCCCTTGACGCGATGGCCGCGGGGCGCTGGCCGATCTACCAGTCACTGGATGACGGCTGATGCGTGGCCTGCTTGTCGCTGCCTGCCTGTTGCTGGCCACGACCGGCGCCCACGCCGGTTGGCGATATGCCGACTGGGGCATGACCGACCGGCAGATCATCGCCGCATCGAATGGCGCGGCGGCACGGCACTACGAACATGACCGCGCCCGCTGGGGCGAGTACCCGTCGGTCAAGGCCCGGGCGCATGAGATGGGCCAGGATTTCGAGGTCTGGTTCTTCACCGACCCCCTCGACGGCCTCTACGCCATCCGGCTGGTCCCGACAGGCATCTACTGGTGCATCGACATCCGTGAAAGCGCCATGGCGCGCTGGGGATATCAGGTGCAGTTCGCCGATGGCGATCCCTACTGGGACGATACGCGCAGCGGCAACCGCGCCTCGGTCATCGGATTCAGGGGCTGCACCGTGAAACTGGAACCGCTGCCGGAGCAGCGCGACTGACGGCGTGCAGGAGTCGTTTGCGGGCCCCGGCCAGCCCTCTCCCCCTCCCGACCACCCACGGGATTATCCTAATGGGTGGTCGGGAAGGGGGAGAGGGCTGGCCGGGGTCAGTCAGACAGACTCCTCAGCCTTCGGCCTTGATGGCGCTCTCGATCAGCTTGCAGGCCTCGCCTGCCTCGCCCCAGCGCTGGACCTTGACCCACTTGCCGCTTTCCAGATCCTTGTAGTGCTCGAAGAAGTGGGCGATCTGGTCCAGCAGGATCTGCGGCAGCGCCCGATAGCTCTCGACGTTGGAGTAATAGGGATGCAGGGAGTCATGCGGCACGGCCAGCAGCTTCTCGTCCAGCCCGGCCTCATCTTCCATGATCAGCACACCGATGGGGCGGGATCGCACCACGGCGCCCGGCACGACCGGGACATTGCCGGCCACCAGCACATCCACCGGGTCGCCGTCATCGGCCAGCGTGTGCGGAATGAAACCGTAGTTGCAGGGGTAGAACATGGAGGTGTGGAGAAACCGGTCCACCACCATCGCCCCCGACGCCTTGTCGATCTCGTATTTCACGGGCACGCCGCCGATGGGGATCTCGATGATGACATTGATGTCCCAGGGTGGATTCTTGCCGACGGGAATGTTGTCTATGATCATGTTTCTGTCCTGTTGAGCGGTGGCATTCCATACCATGATCCGCGCGGCTTCCGGGACAGGTAATATGAGGGAAGGACAGTTTCGTGAATGATCTGGCGCCTGGAGTTCTTGAACGGCTGAAGAATGTGGTCGGGCCGAAGGGGTTCGTCGACCGGCCGGACGACATGCTGCCCTACACGACGGAACACCGGGAGAAGTGGCAGGGTCTCTCCCCGCTGGTGGTGCGGCCAGGCACGGTGGCGGAGGTGCAGCAGGTGCTGGCCATCTGCAACGAGACCCGCACGCCCGTGGTGCCCCAGGGCGGCAATACCGGCCTCGTCGGCGGCTCCATCCCCTTCGGCAATGGCGATGAGGTGATCCTGTCGCTGGGCCGCCTGAAGGCCGTGCGGGCCGTGGATGCGCTGAACGACACCATCACGGTGGAGGCCGGATGCGTGCTGCAGGACGTGCAGGCCGCGGCGGATGCGGCCGACCGGCTGTTTCCCATGCGCATCGCGTCGGAAGGCACCTGCCAGATCGGCGGCAATCTCTCCACCAACGCCGGTGGCACAGCCGTGCTGCGCTACGGCAACATGCGCGATCTGGTGCTGGGGCTGGAGGTCGTGCTGCCTGACGGCACCCTGTGGGAGGGGCTGCGCGGCCTGCGCAAGGACAATACCGGCTATGACCTGAAGCACCTGTTCGTCGGCGCGGAGGGCACGCTGGGTGTGATCACCGCCGCCGTCCTGAAACTGTTCCCGAAACCCGCCGACCGGCAGGTGGCCTTCGCCGCCCTGCCCGACCCGCGCGCGGCGGTCGAACTGCTCGGCCTGGCGAAGTCCGTCTCCGGCGGGCAGGTGACGGGCTTCGAGATCATGCCCCGGCTGGGTCTCGACCTGTCACTGCAACTGCTGCCCGATGCGCGTGACCCGATGGCGGGCACCCATCCCTGGTACGTGCTGATGGAATTCTCGTCCGGTGAGGGCGACGGCGCCCTGCGCGCCGCGCTGGAACGCACCCTTGAACTCGGCTTCGAGAAGGACCTGGTGCTGGACGCCGTCGTCGCCGAGTCCGAGGCACAGACAGCGGCGCTCTGGGCGCTGCGCGAAAGCCTGTCGGAGGCGCAGAAGCTCGGTGGCGGGTCGATCAAGCATGACGTCTCCGTGCCGGTGCCGCTGATGCCCGACTTCATCGCCGCCGCCGACACGGCACTGCAGGACGTGGTGCCGGGCTTCCGCTCCGTCGCCTTCGGCCACATCGGCGACGGCAACGTCCATTACAACCCGCTGCAGCCGGAGGGGGGCGACAGGCAGGCGTTTCTGGACCGGTGGGAGGATGTGGCCCATGTCGTCCATGACATCGTCCACCGCATGGGAGGCTCCATCAGCGCAGAGCACGGCCTTGGCCGCCTGAAACGCGACGAGATCGAACGCTACAAGTCACCCGTGGAACTGCAGATGATGCACCGGATCAAGCACACGCTGGACCCCAACGGCATCATGAACCCCGGCAAGCTGCTGAACTTCTGATCGGGCTCCTTTCTTGGGAAGCGGCGCCAGCCCGTCTCCCCCAACCCTACGCCGGGTTCCGGGCGATCAGTTGGCGGGCGATGATGATGCGCTGCATCTCGTTGGTGCCCTCCCCAATGCACATCAGCGGCGCGTCGCGGAAATAGCGTTCGACGTGATATTCCTGGCTGTAGCCATAGGCGCCATGGATGCGCATGCATTCGGTGGCGTTCTCCAGCGCGGTTTCTGATGCGAACAGCTTGGCCATCCCGGCCTCCATGTCGCAGCGCTCCCCCCGGTCATAGGCGCGGGCCGCGTCCTCCGTCAGCAGGCGCGCGGCGCGGCAGCGGGTGGCCATCTCGCCCAGCTTGAGCTGGATCGCCTGATGCTCCGCGATCGGCTTGCCCATGGTCTCGCGCACCTGGGCGTACTCGACGGCACGGTCCAGCGCCGCCTGGGCCACGCCCACGCCACGTGCCGCGATGTTGATGCGCCCCAGTTCCAGCCCGCCAACTGTCTGACGGAAGCCCTGGCCCGGCACGCCGCCGATCAGATTGTCGGCGGGTACGCGATAGTCCTCGAAGACCAGTTCGGCGGAATCGATGCCCTTGTAGCCAAGCTTCTTCAGCTTGCGCCCGGTGCTGAAGCCCGGCCCCTTCTCCGCGATGAACAGGCTGATCCCCTTGTGGCGCGGCTCGATGTCCCAGTCCGTCTTCACCAGCAGGGCAACGGCCCCGCCCTCTATCCCGTTGGATATCCAGGTCTTGGCGCCATTGATCACGTAGTCGTCGCCATCGCGCACGGCCCTTGTGCGGATGGCCTGAAGGTCGGTGCCGCAGTGGGGTTCCGTCAGCGCCAGGCCGCCGCGCAGTTCACCACTGGCAAAGCGGGGCAGGAAGTGCCGTTTCTGTGCCTCGGTGCCGAAACGCTCCACCGCCGCCGCCATCATCAGGTGGGAATTGAAGATGCCGGTGAGCGACATCCAGACCTCCGAGATCCGGCTGACGATGCGGGAATAGGTCTGGGCGGGCAGCCCCAGCCCCCCCCATTCGCGCCCGACGGTAGCACCGAACAGCCCGAGATCGCGCATCTGCGCCACCATCTCGTGCGGATATTCGTCGGCGTGTTCCAGGTCCAGCACCCGGTCGCGCACATCGCGCTCCAGCCAGCGGTCGATGGAGTCCAGCAACTGGCGTTCGTCCGATTCACTGATCGACTCGCCGGAGCGCCCGACAATCTCGCGATCTGTCTCACTCATGTCCTGTTCCCCTCCCCAGGGCTGTTCAGTCGATCTCGTGCCCCCGGCGCGGCACCAGAACGGTGCGCCGATAGGCGATGACCAGTGTGCCGTCCTGCTTGAAGCCGCGCGTTTCCACCGTGACGATCCCGTCATTGGGGCGGGAGGCGGACTCCCGCATCTCCAGCACCTCCGACTCCGCCGTCAGCGTATCACCGTGAAACACAGGCGCGGGCATGCGGATGTCGGTCCAGCCCAGATTGGCCACCGCCTTCTGGCTCACGTCCGAAACACTGAGCCCCGTGACCACGGCCAGGGTGAGGGCGGAATTGACGATCGGCTTCCCGAACTCCGACTTCGCCGCATAGGCATGGTCGAAGTGCAGCGGATGCTGGTTCATGGTCAGCAAGGTGAACCAGGTATTGTCCGCCTCCGAAATCGTGCGACCGGGACGGTGTTCGTAGATATCGCCAACCACGAAATCCTCGAAGCAGCGTCCGAAGGATTCCCGCAACCGCCGGCCACCCTGATCATTGCCACCGTGATCCTCTATCGTCCTGACCATGCTGCATGTCCCTCCCCGGATGCGTTGACCGTTGGCTGATCCATCCCTGTCCCCCACCAGGGACTCCCGTAGGCAGTCGGGTGGGGAGAAGGACAGAACAGGTCGCAGAAGATAACCTTCCCCTACTCTGCCGTCTTCTCCCTGAACTGGCACACGTCGATGACGCGGCAGCGGCCACACTCGGGCTTGCGCGCCTTGCAGACATAGCGCCCGTGCAGGATCAGCCAGTGGTGCGCATGGCGCAGGAACTGCTTCGGCACCCGCTTCTCCAGCAGCAGCTCGACGGCCAGAGGCGTCTTGCCGGGCGCCAGCCCGGTGCGGTTGCCGACCCTGAACAGGTGCGTATCGACAGCGATGGTCGGTTGCCCGAACCAGATGTTGAGCACCACATTCGCGGTCTTTCGGCCCACACCCGCGAGTGCCTCCAGTTCCTCCCGCGTATCGGGCACCTCACCGCCGTGGCGATCCAGCAGCTGCTGCGACAGCAGGATCACGTTCTTTGCCTTGTTGCGGTAGAGACCGATGGTCTTGATGTGATCGCGCACCGTGTCCTCGCCGAGCGCCAGCATCTTCTCCGGCGTGTCGGCACGCTTGAACAGCGGACCTGTCGCACGGTTGACCCCGACATCCGTTGCCTGGGCCGAGAGAACCACGGCCACCAGCAGCGTGTAGGCGTTCACGTAGTCCAGTTCCCCCTTCGGCTCCGGATCCGCGTCCGACAGACGCTGGAAGAACACCTCCACATCAGCCTTCTTCATGCGTGCCATCCGGTCTCTCCCCCCTCCGATCCCTGGCGTCGGGTGTTCTGTATCCGACACGAATTCAAATGACAGCGACACGAAACAATGGTGCAGTCTGATGCACGCAACGCTAACCCGATGCCCATCAAGAAGTAGCGTAAAAAAACCTGTTCAAGGAAATTTGCCGAACATGGAAAAGATGTCCGGACTTTCGGAGTCAGTGCTGGAGACACTTTCGGGCCTGCTGGCACAGTTTATCGCCTTTCTGCCAAACCTTGTCGCTGCGGTCGTGCTTGCCCTTGTCGGCTGGCTTGTCGCACGGCTGCTGCGGGCGATCACCCTGCAGCTGTCCGGCGGCTTGAGCCGTCTGACCGACCGCATGCCTCTCGGACTTTCCGACGTGGCGGGCGGCAGGCCCATAGGGCGCATCCTGGCGGATGTCGTCTACTGGGCGGTCCTGGTCCTGTTCCTGGCAACCGCCGGCAGCATGCTGGGCCTCGACGTTCTCTCCGCCTGGCTGGAGGAACTGATCATCTGGCTGCCGAGCATCCTCTCCGGCCTGCTGATCATCGCCGCCGGACTGGTGCTGGGCAATCGGGCCTACCGGATCTCGATCAATGCCCTGACCACCCTCTCCACGACACAGCGCGAGGTCACGGGCCGGACCATCCAGGCCGTGACGGTCGGGATGCTGCTGATCGTGGGTGTGGATCAGGTCGGTATCGACGTCACCATCGTCATCACGGTGGTGGGCATCGTGCTGGCCGCCATACTCGGTGGCGCGGCGCTGGCGTTCGCGCTGGGCGCACGCACCCTTGTCGCCAACCTGATCGGCGCCCGCCATCTGGGCGCGGATTACCGGGTGGGGGAGCGTATCCGCGTCGGGGAGCATGAAGGCACGATCCTCGCCCTGACAGCCACCGCCATGATCATCGAGACAGCGGAGGGCCGGGTCTCGGTTCCTGCCAAGGCGTTCCTGGAACAGTCGAGCACCATCCTGGGCCAGGAGGTCGATCATGAGTGACACGCTCACCCATGTCGTCAGGCAGTTCATCATCGAGCACCCCAGCGCCGCGGCCCGCGCCGTCGCGGAATGGGAGCCTGCGCGCATCGGCGCAACCATGGGGCGGCTCGACCGGGAAAGCGCGCGCAAGCTGCTCGACCATCTCGACCCGCTCCGCGCGGTTCCCGTGCTGCTCGGCATGTCGGACGAGGATCGCGCCACGCTGATCCGGGGCATGGCCCCGTCGGACATCGGGCGCATGCTGCGACAGGCGAGCGATGAAGATGCGGCGGCCCTGCTCGAAAGCCTGCCGAAGACCCTGCGTGCGCGGGTGGCGCTGGTCATGAGCCAGCCGAAGTCCTCCGTCGGTGCCCTGATGGCGACGGAAGTCGCCAGGGCACGCGGGGCCGAAACGGTGGAGACAGTGACCGCCCGGGTACGGCGTGCGCGACCGGTCGGCTGGGCACCGATCTATCTGGTCGATGGCGCGAACCGCCCCACCGGCGCCCTGTCGGCGCTGGACCTGATGCGCGCCACGCCGGACGCGCTGATCGGCGATCTGCCGATCACGGATGTTTCCGCGATCCCCGCTGCAGCGGCGGTCCACATGGCGGCGGAGGACGAGGACTGGCTGGAGCATGAGATTCGGCCCGCCGTAGACCGGCGTGGACGCCTGGTGGGCTGCATCGGCTATGGCGACCTGCGCCGCGCCATGATGGCGGGCACGGCCGCCAGCGCCGGCAGCTCCGGTGATCGCTCCGCACTGGATACGATGGTGCTGCTGGAAACCGGGCTGACCGGAACGATGACGGCCCTGCTTGCCGGCCGGACGGCGGACAGTGGACGGGAGGAACGGGCATGAACGCGACCGTCGCCGGGACTGCCGCACCGGATTCGGACCTGCTGCATCTGGTCGGGGCCTACGCCCGCAGCTTCCCGCGCGAAGCGGCAGCGGGGCTGGATGAGCTCGATGCGGATCAGGTCGCCACGGCCCTCGGGACACTGCCACCGGAAAGTCTGGTCGCAAGCTGGCGGCACATATCATCCGGTCAGGCATCCGCCGTGGCCCCCCTGCTGGACGACGAGACAGTGGTCCTGCTGGTCCAGCAGATCGACCGGGGTGACGCGGCCCGTCTGCTGGCATCGTTCGAGAAGTCGCGCCAGGAAAGCATCCTCGGGGGGCTGAGCGACGGCATCCGGCGGGAGATCGACGAGATCCTCAGCTACCCGCCCGGAACGGCCGGCAACCTGATGCAGACCGGCGTCATCATCCTGCGCGGCTCCGCCAGTGTCGATTCGGCGATCCGTCTGCTGCGCCAGACGCCGGACTACGGGCCTGTCTCCATCCTCGTCACCAACGATGCAGGTGTGCTTGCCGGGCGTGTCCAGTGCAAGGCGCTGCTGCTCGCCGATCCGGCTCAGGAACTGTCGGAGCTGAGCGTGGGCGTGCCTGCGGCCCTCAGTCCAATGGACCCGCAGACCACCATCGCCGAGACCTTCGAGAAGCTGCATATCGGTGAACTGCCGGTGATCGGCCCCGACGGGCGCCCCATCGGCCTGGTGGGCAACCAGGCGATGATCGAGGCGGTGCGGGCGGACGCCACGGCAGCGGCCCAGATGATGGTCGGCGGCGGACGTGACGAGAATGCGCTCTCGACCAGTTTCTTCGCCGTGCGCAAGCGACAGCCCTGGCTGCAGATCAACCTGCTGACCGCGTTCCTGGCCGCATCGGTCGTCGGCGTGTTCGAGAATACCATCGCGCAGGTCACGGCCCTTGCCATCCTGTTGCCGGTGGTCGCCGGTCAGTCCGGCAACGCCGGGGCACAGGCGCTGGCGGTCACCATGCGGGGGCTGGCCCTGCGGGAGATCCGGGTTGCCGACTGGGTGCGCGTCACCCGCAAGGAGGTTCAGGCCGGTCTGATGAACGGCATCGGCATCGCGATCACCTGTGGTGTCGGGGTGCTGATCTGGAGCGGCAGTCCGGGGCTGATGCTGGTCATCGTCATATCCATGATCATTTCCATGGTGGCGGCGGGAACCTCCGGCGCACTGGTGCCGATCATCCTGGCAAAGCTGAAGCAGGATCCGGCGGTAGCGTCGTCGATCATCCTGACCACGGTGACGGACATCGTCGGCTTCTTCTCCTTCCTCGGCATCGCGACGGCCCTGTTCTCCATGCTGGTCTGACAGGCGGGACACAATCTTGCGGCGGGACTGAAAAGCTGCGATCAGTCCCGCCGCAAGGCTGACCGTCAGGGGGGACCGGGTCCGTGCGCCGCTTGTTCGATCTGCCATACCTGCTGCTGGTGCTGACGCCGCTGTTCTGGGCCGGGAATTTCCTGATCGGGCGCATGGTGCACGAGACTGTGCCGCCGGTGGGACTGGCCTTCTGGCGCTGGGCGGTCGGACTGCTGATGATCCTGCCCTTCGCCTGGCCACAGCTCCGCCGCGACCTGCCGGTCTATCGCGCCAACTGGCCGATCATCCTGATCCTGTCGGTTCTGGGGGTGAGTTGCTTCAACACCATGGTCTATATCGGCGTCGCACGGACGGAGGCGCTGAACGCGTCCCTGCTGCAGTCCACCATGCCGGTCTGGATCGCGGTGCTGTCCTTCCTGCTGTTCCGGGACCGGCCAGGCCCCTGGCAGGTGGCAGGCATCCTTGTCTCCCTGACCGGTGTCGCGACGATCATCGCCCGGGGCGATCCGGCCTACCTGTCGCAACTCCGCTTCAATCCCGGTGACCTCTGGGTACTGACCGCAGTGATCTGCTATGGCGGCTATTCGGCGCTGCTGCGCAGCCGGCCCGCCGTCGGGCCCCTGGGCTTCCTGGCCGTGACCTTCGCGGTGGGCGACCTGGTGCTGCTGCCGTTCTATGTGCACGAGATGGTGGTGCTGGACCGCTTCGTGCCGCTGAACGTCGTGGCGCTGGCCTCCGTCCTCTATGTCAGCCTGTTTGCCTCTGTCCTCGCCTACATGTTCTGGAACCGGGGGATCGAGCTGCTGGGTGCCAACCGCGCCAGTGTCTTCATCCATCTGGCCCCGGCCTTCGTCGCCATCGGCTCGGTGATCCTGCTGGACGAGCATCCGCAGCCGTTCCACGCCGCCGGTGTGGCCCTGATCCTGACAGGTGTCTTCCTGACGACGCGCCGCCGCTGACCCTGCGCGTCTGTCTCTGCGGGCTTGCCAAAACGCGCGTCATACCTAACATCAGGACGAACGGCCCCGTCGGCTGAGTCTGCGGGGCCGCGCCTGTTTCTGCTCTGAGGGGATCAAGACATGACCAAGTTCGGTATCGCGCAGGCTGTGCGCCGCGTCGAGGATGTGCGCTTCATTACCGGACACGGCAACTATTCGGACGATCACCAGTTCCCCGACCAGCTCTACGCAATGGTGGTGCGCTCGCCACACGCCCACGCGACCATCCTGTCGGTGGATGTGGAAGACGCCAAGCAGATGCCCGGTGTCGTGGACATCATCACCGGTCAGGAACTGGTCGACGCCGGTGTCAGCGGACTGCCGAGCCTCTGGCCGGTGAAGAACAAGGACGGCTCCGGTCGCGCCGAGCCGCCGCATCTGGCGCTGGCCGTGGACAAGGCCCGGCATGTGGGTGACGGCATTGCCTTCGTGGTGGCGGAGAGCATGGCCGCCGCACGGGATGCCGCCGACGCGGTGATGGTGGACTATGATCCGCTGCCCGCCGTTTCCGATGCGCGCGCCGCCAAGGAACCCGGTGCGCCGCTGCTGCACGAATCGGCGCCCGGCAATCTCTGTTTCGACTTCGAGCATGGCAACAGGGCCGAGACCGAAGCAGCCTTCGCCAAGGCCGACAAGGTCGTGCGGGTGGAGGTCATCAACCAGCGCGTCGTCGCCAATTCGATGGAAGCCCGGGTCGCCATCGCCACCTGGGATGCGGAGGGGGATCGCGTCACCGTCTATACCCCGACGCAGGGTGGCTGGGGCATCAAGCGCCAGCTCGCCGGGTGCCTGGGGATCGAGGCGGATCAGATCCGCATCGTCACGCCGGACGTGGGCGGCGGCTTCGGCATGAAGCTGTTCTTCTATCCCGAACACATCCTGTCGGCCTATGCCGCGCGAAAGCTGAAGCGGACCGTGCGCTGGACCTCCGAGCGGCAGGAAGCCTTCCTGACCGACACGCAGGGCCGCGACCACTGGTCCTATGCCGAGATGGCCATCGACGCGGACGCGAAGTTCCTGGGGCTGCGGGTCCATACCACCGCCAATCTGGGCGCCTACCTGTCCACCATGTCCTGCCTGATTCCGACGGCGGCCCATGCCAAGGTGCTGCCCGGCGTCTATCACGTGCCGACAATGTATCTGGACGTGCATGGCGTCATGACCAACACGACGCCCGTGGACGCCTATCGTGGTGCGGGCCGGCCGGAAGCGATCTATCTGATCGAGCGGCTGGTGAACCGGATCGCGGCGGAGACAGGTCTCGGGCCGGAGGAGGTGCGCCGTCGCAACTTCGTGCAGCCGGAGCAGATGCCCTACACCACCGCGACGGGGGAGAAATACGATTCCGGTGACTTCCCGCGCATCATGGAGCGCGCACTGAAGGAAGCCGACTGGGACGGTTTCGCCGCCCGTCGGGCCGAGTCCGAGGCCCGTGGCTGGAAGCGCGGACGCGGCATCGCCTATTACGTGGAGGCCACCGCAGGCATGCCCGAGGAATCGGCTGCGATCCGGTTCGAGGATGACGGCATGGTCTCCATCTTCGTCGGCACCCAGTCCAACGGTCAGGGGCATGAGACCGCCTTCACCCAGATCGTCAGCGACCGGCTGGGGCTGGATGCGGAGCGGATCCGCATCATCATGGGCGACACGGACGCGATCCCGACCGGTGGCGGCACCGGCGGCTCCCGCTCGCTGGTCTCCACCGGCACCGCAATCAACAAGATGTCCGACACGGTGATCGACAAGGGCAAGGCAGCCGCGGCGGAACTGTTCGAGACCAGCGCGGTGGACATCGAATTCGGGGAAGGCAACTTCCGCGTCGTCGGTACCGACCGGGCCATCGACATTGTCGATCTGGCGGAGAAGGCCAAGGAAATGGCGCTGGCCGGGCAGATCGAGACCCTGGACACGCGCGAGACCACGGCGCTGAACCCGATCACCTATCCCAACGGCTGCCACGTGGCGGAGATCGAGGTCGATCCGGCGACGGGCCGGGTCAACATCGACCGCTGGTCGGTGGTGGATGACTTCGGACGCGTGGTGAACCCGCTGTTCGTCGAGAGCCAGGTCCACGGCGGCATCGTGCAGGGTGTCGGCCAGGCCCTGCTGGAACATGCGGTCTACGACGAGGACGGGCAGCTGGTCGCCGGTTCCTTCATGGACTACGGCATGCCCCGCGCCGACGACGTGCCCTACTTCACCTTCAATCGCGAAGAGATCCCCTGCCAGTCCAACATGCTGGGCACCAAGGGCTGCGGCGAGGCAGGTTGCGTCGCCGGACCGCCGGTGGTGATCAATGGCATCATCGACGCGCTGTCCGATCTGGGCGTCACGACCATCGACATGCCGGCCACGCCCCAGGCCATCTGGCGCGCCATCAACGCCGCACAGGGCTGAGCCAGAGACCACCGGCACGCAGGGGAGCGGGCCGGTGATGTGATCAGAATGTGGACCGCTGCCGCCATTCAGGCGGCGGCAGTTCAGCCCTTCCCGAAGGCCTTCAACCGTTCCTCGACCTCGGCGCTGCGGCCAGGGCTGTTGCGGCGTTCGAATTCCAGGGCGCCCCAATGGCCGTGGTTCTGACCCTGGTTCACCAGCATCTTGTCGGCACGCAGGGTGAACCAGGAATTCTCCAGGAACGACCGGGCCATCGCCGTGACATGCCCCAGCAGGTCCGCGTCGGGCACGCATTCCAGCGCCAGACCGATGGCGACGGCCTCCGCGCCGGAGACCGGAGCGCCCGAATACATCATCTGCTTGGCCCGCTGCACACCGACCCGCTGCGGCAGGCGACGACTCATGCCCCACTTCGGCGACATGCCCCACTTGCCGTGGGTGTCGCAGAACTTCGCCGATTCCCCGGCAACGATCAGGTCCGCGGCCAGCGCCAGTTCCAGCGCCCCGGTGTAGCAGTGCCCCTGCACGGCACAGATCACCGGCTGCGGCAGGTTCTCGATCAGGTCGATGGTGGAGGACTGGAAGGTCGGTACCGGCGGCACGTCACCGCTCTGGATCGCCTTCAGGTCATTGCCGGCGGAGAACGACCGTCCCTCCCCGCGCAGGATCACGACGCCGATCTCCTCCGACTGTTCGTTGAGTGCCTGCACATGGGCGTCCAGTTCAACGAACAGGCTGGGTGACAGCGCGTTCAGCGCCTCCGGCCTGTTGAGACTGAGTATCGCCAGCCCATTGTCATCCTGTCGTGTCACGAGCGCCATGATCCATCCTCCCCGGCATCAGCAGCCGATATTGAAGGCCGCGCGGACTTCTCTGTCCACAGGAGAACAGGCATGTCCGTCGCACAGGGGACCGATGCCGACGCATTCGGAAGCGTGGCCGACCATGCGGAAATGTGAGAGAAACAGGGGAACTTCACGCACACACAAGCAGCGGACCACAAGATGGGTGACGCAATCGCAGAGGCCTTCCGTCTGATCGCCGTCGGTGACGCCGCATTGTGGGAGATTGTCTCCCTGTCCCTGCGGGTCAGCCTGACGGCGGTGGCGCTTGCCTGCCTCATCGGTCTGCCGCTGGGTGCCCTGCTGGCCATCGCGCGGTTTCCGGGGCGCGGTGCGCTGATCGTGGCCACCAACTCGCTGATGGGCCTGCCGCCGGTACTGGCGGGGCTGCTGGTCTATCTGCTGCTGTCACGGGCCGGTCCGCTGGGGCCGCTGGAACTGCTCTATACCCCCACGGCCATGATCATTGCCCAGACCGTGCTCGTGACCCCGATCATTGTCGCCCTGTCGCGGCAGGTGATTGCCGACATGCACCAGGAATATGACGAGCAGCTGCGCAGCATGGGCATCACCACCATGGGCGCGGTGCTGACCCTGCTCTATGACGCGCGGCTGTCGCTGCTGACCGTGGCGCTGGCCGGGTTCGGCCGTGCGGCGGCGGAGGTGGGGGCGGTGATGATGGTCGGTGGCAACATCAACCATGTCACCCGCGTCATGACCACGACCATCGCGCTGGAGACGTCGAAGGGCAATCTGGCGATCGCCGTCGGGCTGGGTCTGGTGCTGATGCTGATCGCGCTGACCGTCAATGGCGCGCTGATGGCATTGCGCGGAACACAGGGGGTGGCACGGCATGTCTGATGCGCTTGTCACCAGCGGTCGCCGCACGCTGACCCCGGCGCGGGGACCGGATTCGGTACTGCCCGTGGCCATGGACGGGGTTGGCTACACCATTGATGGCGTCACCCTGCTGGACGATGTCTCGCTGCGCATCCGCCCCGGAAGGCTGACGGCCATCATGGGCGCGAACGGCGCGGGCAAGACCCTGTGCCTGCGCCTGATCCAGGGGTTGCTGCAGCCGACCGTGGGCACGCTCAGCCATGCGTCGGGACCGGTGACACTGACCGGTCGCCGCCGGATCGCCACGGTCTTCCAGCGCCCGGTGCTGCTGCGCCGCTCCGTTGCCGGCAACCTGCGCCATGCGCTGAAGACCTATCGGGTGCCGAGGGCGGAACGTGCGGCCATGCTGACGGATCTGCTCGACCTCGCGGAGCTTCGCGCGCTGGCCCACCGGTCCGCCCGCGTGCTTTCATCGGGGGAACAGCAACGGCTGTCCATCGTGCGCGCCCTGGCCGCCGATCCCGACCTGTTGCTGCTCGACGAGCCCACCGCCAACCTGGACCCCTATGCCACCCGCATGATCGAGACCCTGATCCGACAGGCGGAGGCGCGGGGCGTGACCGTGGTCCTTGTCACCCATGATGTCGGGCAGGCGCGGCGCCTGGCTGACGATGTGGTCTTCCTCAACCGGGGCCGGGTCACGGAGCAGACACCAGCGGGCAGCTTCTTCGACGAACCCCAGACGGCGGAGGCCGCCGCCTATCTGGCCGGGAGACTGCTGCTGTGATCCTTCGCGTCCTTCTTCTGCTGACCCTCGTTGTTCTGGCCCCGCTGGCGCAGGCGAGTGAGCGGTTCATCGTCGTTCAGTCCACCACATCGACCGAGAACTCCGGCCTCTACGGCTGGCTGCTGCCGCAGTTCACCGCGGAGAGCGGGATCGAGGTGCGCGTTGTCGCCGTCGGCACCGGTCAGGCACTGCGCAATGCCCGCAATGGCGACGGGGACGTGCTGATCGTCCACGCGCGGGCAGCGGAAGATGCCTTCGTGGCGGATGGCCATGGCGTGAAACGTCACGACCTGATGGTGAACGACTTTGTCATCGTCGGCCCAGGTGCGGACCCCGTCGGTCTGGGGGAATCGCCGGGCGCGACGGCGGCGCTGAAACGTATCGCCGACACCGGCGCGAAATTCGTCTCGCGCGGGGATGACTCCGGGACCCACAAGAAGGAACTGGCACTCTGGCGCGCGGCCGGGCTGGACCCGACCGGGGACGGTGGCGAGTGGTACCGGGAAAGCGGCTCCGGCATGGGGGCAACCCTGAACATTGCCATCGGCATGGACGCCCATACCCTGACCGACCGCGCCACCTGGGTCAGTTTCGGCAACAAGGGCGATCATGCCATCCTGGTGGAGGGCGACCCGGCCCTGCAGAACCCCTATGGCGTCATTCTGGTGAACCCTGAGGTACATCCGGGCGTCAGGGCCAGTGATGGCCAGATCTTCATCGACTGGCTGCTGTCCCCCACCGGACAGGCCGCTATCGCCGCGTTTCGCGTGAACGGTCAGCAGCTGTTCTTCCCCAGCGCCCGATAGACACGGCCCTCGCGGGGATACAAACGGAAACGAAACCCGGCTACCCTGTTACACGCTCCCATGGCGGGATGACCCTCCAGTACATCGGAGGAGATGAAACATGAAATGGCTGCTGCCGCCGTTGCTGACACTGATCCTGCTGATCGTGCAGGTGCTGCTCTCCGTGCTCATGCCCGTTCCGGGCATGCTCGGTCCCGGCGCAAGCGAGATCGGCTACCTGCTGATCGTGGCCGGGATCCTGCTGATCTTCTGGGGCGCAGGGCATTTCAGGAAGGTCAGGACCAACATCAACACCTTCCGGGACCCGGACGTGCTGGTCACGGGCGGACCCTTCCGCTTCACCCGCAACCCGATGTACCTCGGCTTCTTCCTGATCCTGTTCGGCGCCGCCGTCGTCTATGACGCCGCGGCGGCCCTGCTGCCGGTCGCTGCCTTCTTCGCCGCCGCCAACTGGTGGTACATTCCCTACGAGGAACGGGCGGCGGAAAACGCGCTTGGCGAGGCCTATGCCGAGTACCGCAGGCGGGTGCGCCGCTGGCTGTAGGTCAGCTTGCCTCCCGGCGCTCCGACTTCTTGCGCTCGTGGCGGTCCAGGTAGCGCTTGCGGATGCGCACGTGGTTCGGCGTCACCTCGACCAGCTCATCGTCATCGATGTAGGCGATGGCCTGTTCCAGGGTCATGCGGCGCGGCGTGGTCAGAACCACCGCATCGTCCTTGCCGGAGGCACGGACGTTGGACAGCTTCTTGCCCTTCAGCGGATTGACCTCCAGATCGTTGGGGCGCGCGTGCTCCCCGATGATCATGCCGTCATAGATGTCCTCACCCGAGCCGATGAACATGAAACCGCGCTCTTCCAGGTTCCACAGCGCATAGGCCACCGACTTGCCGGTTTCCAGGCTGATCAGCACACCGCTGCGGCGGCCCTGGATCGGGCCGCGCCACGGCTGGAACTCATGGAACACGCGGTTCATGATGCCGGTGCCGCGCGTATCGGTCAGGAACTCGCCGTGATAGCCGATCAGGCCGCGTGACGGGGCGTGGAAGGTGATGCGGGTCTTGCCGGTGCCGGAAGGCACCATGTCCGTCATCTCCGCCTTGCGGGCGGCCATCTTCTCGACGACCACGCCTGCATATTCCTCGTCCACATCGACGACCACTTCCTCGATGGGTTCCAGGCGCTCACCTGCCGGGCCGGTCTGGAACAGCACACGCGGGCGGGAGATCGAAAGCTCGAAGCCCTCGCGCCGCATGGTCTCGATCAGGACGCCGAGCTGCAGTTCGCCACGGCCCGCGACCTCGAACGCATCCTTGTCCGCCGTCTCCGTGATGCGGATGGCGACATTTCCTTCCGCTTCCTGCAACAGGCGCTGTCGGATCACGCGGCTCTGCACCTTGGAGCCATCGCGGCCCGCCAGCGGCGAATCATTGATGCCGAAGGTCACGGCCAGGGTCGGCGGATCGACCGGGCGGGCATCGATCGGCTCGGTCACCGAGATGTCGGCCAGCGTGTCGGAAACGCCTGCCTGGGTCACGCCGGCGATGGCAATGATGTCTCCCGCAACGGCTTCGTCGATGGGCTTGCGTTCCAGCCCCTCGAAGGCCAGCAGCTTGGTGACCCGCAGGGTCTCCACGGTCTTGCCGTCGCGGCTGAGCGCCTTGATGTTGGTATTGGTGCGGATGCGCCCGTCATGCACCAGCCCGGTCAGGGTCCGGCCCAGGAACGGGTCCGAATCCAGCAGGCTGGCCAGCATGCGGAACGGCTGGTCCGGATTGCCGGAAGGTGCCGGCACATGCGCGACGATCATGTCGAACAGCGGCGTCAGGTCTCCACCACGCTTCTCGGGATCGTCGGAGGCCCAGCCTTCACGGCCCGAGGCATAGAGCATCGGGAAATCGAGCTGCTCATCACTCGCGCCGAGCGCGTCGAACAGTTCGAAGACTTCCTCATGCACCTCGTCGGGGCGGCCATCGGGCCGGTCGATCTTGTTGACGACAACGATGGGGCGCAGGCCAAGGGCCAGGGCCTTGCCGGTGACGAACTTGGTCTGGGGCATCGGCCCCTCCGCCGCATCCACCAGCAGGATGACGCCGTCCACCATGTTCAGGATACGCTCCACCTCGCCGCCGAAGTCGGCATGGCCCGGCGTATCGACGATGTTGATACGGTGGTCGCCGAACTGGACGGAGGTGCACTTGGCCAGGATCGTGATCCCGCGCTCCCGCTCCAGATCGTTCGAATCCATGGCCCGTTCCGCCAGCTGCTGATGCGAACGTACGGTTCCGGACTGGCGGAACATCTGATCCACCAGAGTTGTCTTGCCATGGTCGACGTGGGCGATGATGGCAATGTTGCGGCGCGAAATGTCTGTCATGGCGCGGGGTATACAGTGTCCGTGTCTCGGCTACAACAAGAGCCTCGTCGTTTTTGTTGCGTTGCAACAAATTCGTCATACCCGCCACGGCTCTGGACGTGGGCCCCGGCATTGCGCATATCGGACATATGGACAGTCCCCGACGCAGTCTCCGGACGGATTTCCTGGCCCTGACAGGTGCCCTTGGCCTGTCCGCGCTGGCCGTCGCGTTCCTGTTCTGGCTCTTGGCAGCCCCGGATGACTACAGCGGTCGCATGATCGTGCGATTCGGGGACAGGCCCCCGACGCTGGAGGCCGTGCAGCGGATCATCGACAGCGGCGCGACACCGGTCCGCGCCATGCCGTTCCTCAGCGCCTGGGTCGTGCGGGCAGATACGGGCAGCGTCCCGGCCCTGAAGGCGCAGGGTGCCTGGCTGACCGTGCGTGATCTGGGGTTCGATGCGACCTTCGCCGGATGCCTCGGTGCCGCGACGGGCCCGGCCCGTCCGCCATTCGGTGTGTCTGGCAGATAGTTCGTTCCAACTGACTACGGGCCGCTCCAGGTCCGTCGGTTCCCACGCCGGCCATGGTCGCAAAAGCAAAACGCCGCCGGATCGGGACCCGACGGCGTTTCGGAAAAATCCTGCCTGCGGCTGGATCAGTGCAGATGCTTGCCCAGTTCGTCGATGGAACTGTCGATCAGCGCCGAACCGCTCGCACCCTGCATGTCTTCCTTCAGGATGTCGGTCGCTGCGGCAATGGCGATGTTCACCGCCTTCGCCCGCACCTCGTCCAGTGCCTGCTGCTCGGCCTGGGCGATCTTCTGCTCGGCCTGCTGGCGGCGACGCTCGATCGAGGCCTCCAGATCAGCGCGCGCCTTCTCGCCGACCCGCTCGGCTTCCTCGCGGGCGTGGGCAACGATCCGGTCCGCTTCCTTGAGGGCGTCCTCGGCCTTGCGCTGATATTCGGCGTAGAGGGACTGGGCCTCCTCGCGCAGACGCTTGGCCTCTTCAAGCTCGTTGCGGATACGGTCAGCACGGGTATCGAGCTGCGCCGTGATCTTGCCCGGAAGCTTGAGGTAGATGATGAGGGCGATGAACAGGATGAAGGCGAGAGCGACCCACACGGTCGGATCCTCGAAGAAACCTTCAGCGTGCTCCGCACCCTCGGTCGCAGCCATCGCGGCACTGATGAACATCAGCGACCCTCCCCGACCGTAGCAACTGCGGAGGCGACACGATCCTGATCGGACTTGCCGGTCAGACGCTCCAGCACGGCCGCAGTGGCCTGCCTGGCGACCTCATCCAGCGAGCCCAGAGCCGCTTCACGCTGTTCCGCGATCCGGCTCTCGGCCTCTGCCTGACGCTTCGACAGGTCGGCGTCGATCTCGTGACGACGTTTCTCCGTCTCCGCAGCCATCTCGGCCTTCATCTCGCCGATGATCCCGTGCGCGCTGGCGCGGGCCTCGGCAAGGCGGGATTCATACTCGGCCATGGCCTTGTCAGCGTCGGCCTTGAGTTCTTCCGCCTTGTCCAGATCACCGCGAATGCGTGCCTCGCGATCCTCCAGTATCCCGCCGATCCGCGGGATGACCACCCGGGACATGATGAGATACAGGACCACGAAGGTGATCGCGAGCCAGATAAGCTGCGAAGCAAAGGTTTCTGCTGCTAGCTGCGGCATGACCGATTACGCCTCGTTCATTGGTACACTTGTCCCCGGGCAGTCCAATGACTGCCCGGTATCCTGTCTTCGTTCCGAAAGGCTCCCCGACCGGGGAGCGCGGATCAGAATGCGAACAGGATCAGGAACGCGATAACCAGCGCGAACAGCGCAACGGCTTCCGTCAGGGCAAAGCCCAGCAGGACGTTGCCGAACACGCGGTTGGCTGCGCCGGGATTGCGCAGGGCGCCCGCGACGAAGTTGCCGAAGATGTTGCCGATACCGACGCCAACACCTGCGAGCGCGATGGTGGCCAGACCGGCACCGATCAGCTTTGCGGCTTCTGCTTCCATTGTACTAACCCTCTTCGTTCCAGATTGAGGTTGATGCGAATTGTTGTTTCAGTTCCCGACTGCCAGATCAATGCCCAGGATGCAGGGCGTCATGCAGATACAGGCAGCTCAGGATGGTAAAGACGTAGGCCTGCAGCATCGCGATACCGATCTCCAGACCGGTCAGCGCGACCAGGAAGGCCAGCGGGGCCCAGCCCGCGACGAAACCCAGCGAGATCACGAAACCGCCAAAGACCTTCAGCATCGTGTGGCCGGCCATCATGTTGGCGAACAGACGCAGGCTGAGGCTGATCGGGCGCACGAAGTAGGAGATGATCTCGATCGGCACCAGGATGAACAGCAGCGGGATCGGCACGCCGGACGGCACGAACAGGCGGATGAAACCCAGCCCGTTCTTGGCAAAACCGATGATGGTGACCCCGATGAAGACGACCAGCGCCATGCCGAAGGTGACGATGATGTGGCTCGTCGGCGTGAAGCTGTAGGGGATCATGCCCAGCAGGTTGCAGAACAGGATGAAGAAGAACAGCGTGAACAGGAACGGGAAGTACGGCTTGCCGCCGGAACCCGCATTGTCACGAATCATGTTGGCAATGAACTCGTAGGACAGTTCCGCCAGCGACTGCAGCCGCCCCGGCACCATGGCGCGCCCGCGCATGCCCATGGTGAGCAGCAACGTCGCCGCCGCGATGGCAATGACCATCCACAGGGCCGAATTGGTGAAAGAGATATCGACGCCGCCCGCGTTAAGCGGAATGAGCTGCTTGATCTCGAACTGCTCAAGAGGGCTGTGACCGCCTGCTGCCACTTTATCTGTCCTCTGTTCCTTCGGCCTCCGCGGAGATGTTCCGCGCGACCCGATACACATTTCTTATACCAACCGTGCCGCCAAGCAAGAGCCCGACGATCAGGAAGGCCGGTCGGGTTCCCGACCACTCGTCTATCCAGTAACCGACGAAACCGCAAAACAGAAAGGCGGCCACAAGTTCCGCCGAAATCCGCCAGGCCAGCCCGTCAGCCCTTGATCTCTCCCGACGTTCCAGCCGCGCCCGGTCCCGGCCATCCGGCCCGGACTGTCGCGCGGCCTTCAATCGGGCCTCCAGCGCATCCCTGCGATCCTTGTCGCCGGCGCGCCGCCCATCAGGGTTCTCGACCATGCCCCACACCTTCCGACACATTCACATCCGAAGGATAGCACCCCGATACATGGAGTGTCCCGCGATCCGGGAAGTCATGGCCCCCGCCTCAAACCCGGTCAGACCGGACCCTGTCAGGCACTTTCCACCAGACCCCTCATACTCAACGCACTGCGAACCGGCCCCGGTGGAAGGCGGGCGAAACCTAAGCTCCCGAGCCAGATACGGTCAACGCGAGCCTAACGGACCAAATGACGCACCGCCGCAGGCACCGCCGACAGACACCGACCGCGCCTTGCTTGACAAGGAATGCAACGCGTCTGACCCTTCCCCCGAGCCACAGTCACCGACTGTCAGGGGAGCATCACAATGGCCGCCGAAATCCGCAAGATCGCTGTCTTCATCGAGGAAATTCATCAGGAGATGGGGCAGACCATCAGCCCGCCGACACGCAAGGCAGCGGCAGTCGCGGTCATCGCGAACCCCCTCGCGGGCCGGTTCGAGGAGGACCTGGAGCCTCTGATGGCGATCGGTGAGGAACTGGGCGGCCTGCTGGGCGACCGCTGCGTCACGGCGCTCGGGATCACCCCGGCGCAGGCGGAAAGCTACGGCAAGGCGGCCCTGGTCGGCGTCGATGGCGAGCTGGAACATGCCGCGGCCATCCTGCACCCGCGCCTGGGCAAGCCCCTGCGCGCGGCGGTCGAGAAGGGTGCCGCCCTGGTGCCCTCCTCGAAGAAGCGCGGCGGTCCGGGCCAGGTTCTCGACGTGCCTCTGGGCCACAAGGGTGCTGCCTATGTCCGCAGCCATTTCGACGGCATGGAGGTGATGCTGTCCGATGCCCCGCGCGCCAACGAGATCCTGGTGGCGGTCGCGGTCACCGACAGCGGTCGTCCCCTGCCCCGTGTCGGCGGTCTGACGGCAGCGGAGGCGGAGGGCAAGGACGGCCTGCGCTGAACCGGCGCCTGTCTGATCGCTGAACAGGGGCCGCACCGGGGCGCTGCACCGATCCGGTGCGGCCATGGCTCAGAAAAGCCCTGAAGCCCATATCTCGTGGCTCGATTTTTTGTTCACGCCTGATATGGTGCCGCATCCTGTATCTGCGGTCCGAATCGATGAATGACATGACTGATCTCTTTGCCCCTGCGGCCAGTGCGCCAAGCGGCAATGACTATTCCGCCAAGGACATCCGCGTGCTGGAGGGGCTGGAGCCTGTCCGCCAGCGCCCCGGCATGTATATCGGCGGCACCGATGACCGTGCGCTGCATCATCTGGCCGCCGAAGTGCTGGACAATTCGATGGACGAGGCGGTGGCCGGTCACGCCACCCGGATCGAGGTCTCGCTGGACGCGGAGGGCTGTCTGACCGTTGACGACAACGGGCGCGGCATTCCCGTCGACCCACACCCGAAGTTTCCCGACAAGTCCGCCCTGGAAGTCATCCTGACGACGCTGCATTCCGGCGGAAAGTTCGAACAGGGCGCCTATCAGACCGCCGGCGGCCTGCACGGTGTCGGCGTCTCCGTCGTCAACGCCCTGTCCGATGACATGGTGGTGGAGGTGGCGCGGGACCGGCAGCTCTATCGCCAGTCGTTCTCCCGCGGGTTCCCGCAGGGGCCGCTGGAAACGCTCGGGCCGGTGCAGAACCGGCGCGGCACCCGCATCCGTTTCCACCCGGACCCGCAGATCTTCGGCGACAAGCTGGTGCTGAAGGCATCGCGGCTCTATCGCATGGCGCGCTCGAAGGCCTATCTGTTTCCGGGCGTCGAGATCCGCTGGCGCATCGATCCGGCGCTCGCCACCGATGACACCCCGGCGGAGGCGGTGCTGCACTTCCCCGGCGGGCTGGCCGATTTTCTGGTGGCCACGCTCGGCGAACAGACCCTTGTCGCGCCGGAGGCCTTTGCGGGACGTGTCGAGCTGCCCGACAATCGGGGCCGCGTCGAATGGGCCCTGCAATGGCTGGAGTACGGCGATGGCTGGACCAGTTCCTACTGCAACACCATTCCGACCCCCATGGGCGGCAGTCACGAGAACGGCTTCCGGTCCGCCATCTCGCGCGGGCTGAAGGCCTATGGCGAGTTGACCGGCAACAAGCGCGCGGCCCAGGTCACCGCCGACGATGCGCTGGCGGGGACCACGGCGCTGCTCTCGGTCTTCATCCCCGACCCCCAGTTCCAGGGCCAGACCAAGGAGAAGCTGGCGACGCCCGAGGCGGCGCGGCTGGTCGAGGCCACGGTGAAGGATCACTTCGACCATTTCCTTTCCGCCGCGCCAAAGGTGGCCGAGCGGCTGCTGGAGAACGCCATCGACCGGGCGGAGGAGCGGCTGCGGCGACGCAAGGAAAAGGAAGTCGGACGCAAGACCGCGACCCGGAAGCTGCGCCTGCCGGGCAAGCTGGCCGACTGCAGCGCCCGCGAACGGGAAGACACCGAACTGTTCATCGTCGAGGGCGATTCGGCGGGCGGCTCCGCCAAGTCCGCCCGCAAGCGCGAGACCCAGGCCGTGCTGCCGCTGCGGGGCAAGATCCTGAACGTGATGAGTGCCGGCGCCGACAAGCTGGCGCAGAACCAGGAACTCGCCGATCTCAGTCTGGCGCTGGGCTGCGGCACCGGCAGCCGCTTCAACGAGGATGACCTGCGCTACGGCAAGGTCATCATCATGACGGACGCGGACGTGGACGGGGCGCATATCGCCGCGCTGCTGATGACCTTCTTCTTCCAGGAAATGCCGGGGCTGGTCGATCTCGGGCGGCTCTACCTCGCCTGCCCGCCGCTCTACCGTCTCAGCCAGGGGGGCAAGACAGTCTATGCCATCGACGACGCCCACCGCGAGCAGCTGATGGCCGATGAGTTCAGTGGCCGCGGCAAGGTGGAGGTCAGCCGCTTCAAGGGTCTGGGCGAGATGCCACCACAGCAGTTGCGCGACACCACCATGAACCCGGCGAAGCGCAAGCTGCTGCGCGTCGACATCCCGGCGGAAGCCCGCGCAGACACCATCAACCTCGTCGAACGGCTGATGGGCCGCAAGCCGGAGAAACGCATGGAGTTCATCCAGCAGAACGCCCGCTTCGTGCAGGACGTGGACATCTGAGGGGCACGCGGACACTCGCCCGATCACGACTCTCGCGTACCTGATCCGAGAGGCCGGTCTTCCACGCCGGTGCGGCACCATGGGTACCCGGGTCAAGCCCGGGTACTGCGTCGGTGGGGAGTGAAACGCCTGACCCGCCAAGGCGTCGGTGGGGTGGTCGCACGGACTCTCCGACGCCCGCCTCACCACGTCGCTCGCGGACTTGATCCGCGAGCCCAGTCTCCCACGCCAGCGCGGCACCATGGGTGCCCGGATCAAGTCCGGGCACGGCGTCCGTGGGGTGGCGGCGCAGATGCCCCGCCCCACGGCACGACGCTCGCGGGACTGCCGCTTGCCGAACACCCCACGCGCACGCGGCGGCGGCGCGGGGGCTGTCTCAGTTCAGGATCTCGGCCAGGGCATCGCCGGTGGAGACGGTCTCGCCGCGCTGGTTGGTGACGGTCAGGCCGCAGACCAGCCACTTGCCCTTGCGGGTCTCGCGCTTGTCCTGCACCTCCACCCGCACCTGTATCGTGTCGCCGGGATAGACCGGGCTGCGGAACCGGGTCTCCAGCCGACGGTGGTTGCCATTGTCGGGCCAGAGCCAGTCGGTCATCGTCCGGACCATGAAGGAATAGGTCATCAGGCCGTGGCCGATCACGGTGTCGAACTTCTTGCCGTTGGCGAAGGTCGTCTCCGCGATGAAGTCATCGTCCCAGTGCAGCGGGTTGTTGTCGAAGGAGGCCATGGCGAACTCCTTGATCATCTCCCGCGTCACGTCGACCTTCACGCCGTCGAAACTGTGCCCGACCGCAATGTCCGCATACGAGAATTCTGCTGTCATGATGCTCTCCCCCCCTCAATACGGACGCATGGTCCAGCCGCGACCGGAGCAGACGACCGTGTCGTGCTGGTTGCGGAAGACATTGTCGTGGATGGCAAAGGTGTTGCCCTTGCGGATCACCTTGTCGAGGCAGCGCGCCGTCAGGGTGATCGTGTCGCCGGGCCTGACCGGGTGCTGGATCCACCAGTTCTGGCCCATGTTGACCGTGCCCGGCGTGCGCATGAAATGGTCATGCGTGGTACAGGCGAAGAGGAACAGCGCGTGGATGCTGGGCGGCGAGATCAGGCCGCCGAACCGCGTCGTCTTCGCATATTCCTCGTCGAAGTAGAGGGGGTTCATGTCCCCGATGGAGCGGGCATAGCGCTGGATGATGTCCGCCGTGATGGTGACGGGTCTCGATTCCACCACCTCCCCCGGTTCCAGATCATCCCAGCCCGCGCGCTTCTCCGCGTCTTTCCAGAAATCGTAGTCGAAATCCTCGGCGCTGAACGCTGACGATGTTTCGCTCATCCTGCCCTCCCCTGTTGCCCGGACGGGGCAACTCTAGCGCCAAGCAGGGAGACGGCACACCACCATCCACGCATTTCGGCCATCCCGTCATCCCGACGGCCCAGGGTCAGAGCCAGCCGGAAAGCTCCCGGCGCGTGATGGCTTCCAGCATGTCGACATGATCAGCGCTGTCATTCAGGCAGGGCAGCATCCGGAATTGCTTGCCGCCCGCCGCCTCGAAGGTCGCACGACCCTCGATCGCGATCTCCTCCAGCGTTTCGACGCAGTCCGCCGCGAAACCGGGTGTGAGCACTGCAACGTCCGTGTGTCCGGCTGCCGCCAGTTCCTGCAGCGTCACGTCCGTATAGGGCTCCAGCCAGGCCTTCGGACCGAAGCGGCTCTGGAAGCTCAGGCGCAGGTGTTCCGGGCTCATGCCCAGCCGCTCCCGCAGCAGCCGCGCTGTCTTGTGGCAATGACAGTGATAGGGATCGCCCTTCTCGAAATAGGCCTGCGGCAGACCGTGGAAGGACGCGAGCAGCACGGTGTCGCCGTCCTTCCCGAGACCCGCCGCGTCCACGGACGCGGCCAGCGCGTCGATATAGGCAGGATCATCGTGATAGGGGGGCACGAAGCGGATGGTCGGCTGCCAGCGCATCCCGCGCAGCGTGTCCGCCACCTTGTCCACGACGGTCGCCGTCGTCGTGGCGCTGTACTGGGGGTAGAGGGGAAATACCAGGATGCGCTCGGCCCCGGCATCCTTCAGCGCTGTCAGCCGATCGGGTATCGACGGCTGCCCATAGCGCATGGCCCAGTCGACGATGACGGCACTGTCATCCGCGAACCGCGCCGCCAGTGCCTCCGACTGTTGCCGCGTGTAATAGCGCAGAGGCGATTCATTGCTCTCCGTCCGCCAGATCTTGGCATAGGCCTTCGCGGTCTTCGGTGACCGGAAGGTGACGATGAAGAGGTTCAGGATGAACCACCAGATGACCTTCGGGACCTCGATCACCCGCCGGTCACTCAGGAACTCCCGCAGATAGCGCCGGATCGACGGTACATCGGTGCCATCCGGTGTGCCCAGATTGACCAGAAGCACGCCGACGCGACCGGTGCTGACAGCCGGATGGCCGGTGGGCAGGTTGTTGTTATCGCTCACTGTTCGTCCCCTGATGATCGCGCGGGCGCAGATGCCGCAGGCCCGGATTTAGCAGATTGTTAACCGCTGCGGTGCTTTTCTGACAGCCGTTCGAGATTCGATGTGCCCCGGTCAGAATGCCGGATGCGGCAGGGGCGGTGTAGTGGCCGCTCCGACCAGCCCGGTACATACGCAAGGGGAAAGAGCCTGGATTTGCGCAAGCTGCTGCACGGTCTGATGAATGGCGGTCCGGAAATGACTCCGGAAATGGCCCGGGAGTTCAATGTCGTGAGCGTCCTGCGCCTGAACCGCAACCAGATCTTCGGCGGCATTGCCTCCAGCATCAATCCGATCGCGCTCTCCGTTGGTCTCTGGCAGGACAATCTGGCCCTGATCCTTGGGCCCTGGTGCCTCATCGGCCAGTTCTTCGCGATGGCCCAGATCTTTGGCTGGTGGAAGAACCGCCGCAAGCCGAGGCCGACATCGGTCTCTGAGCGCAGTTTCCGGAAGGCCAACGTCATGGCCGCCGCCGCGGGCCTCTACTGGGCAGCCATTGTCGTGCTCTGTGTTCCCGTCGTGACACCACCCGAGGCCCTGATCGTGGTGCTCACCGCCTTCGGCACGTCGATGGTGGCTGCTGCATTGTTGAGCCCCGCACCGCTCGCGGCCTTCATCTTCTTCTTCGTCACGGTGATCTCCGGCCTGGTCAGCCTGACCATTCAGTACCCGTCAATCACTGTGCCGCTCTGGCTGCTTGGCTGCACCTATGTCATCTTCGTGCTGATGATGATCGTGATCGCTCATCGCGACTTCAAGGCGCTTGTCGCCAGACAGGTGGAGAACAGCCAGCTCGCGCTGGAAGCCCGCAATGCCAGCGAGGCGAAATCCCGCTTCATCGCCAACATGCGCCACGAATTGCGGACCCCGCTCAACGCCATCATCGGCTTCTCGGACATGATGCAGGCGGAGACCTTCGGCCCGGTCGGCCATCGCAAGTACCGGGAATATGTCGGCGCCATCAGCGACAGCGGCAACCATCTGATGGACATCATCAACGACGTGCTCGACATCTCGCGCATCGACGCGGGGTCAGAGGACATTCGCGAGAGCGACGTCCGGCTTGGTGCATTGCTGGCCCGTTGCCGCTTGCTGTTCACGGAGCGCGCGGCACGCAGTGGTGTCGACTTCGAGGCCGATTCGGCGTTCGAAAGCCTGGTGCTGCATGTCGACGAGAGACTGATCGTCCAGATTCTCATCAACCTGGTCTCGAACGCCATCCGGCACACGCAGCAAGGGGGACAGGTTACCCTGAACGTGTCCCTTCGCCCGCAGTACGGTGTGCTGTTCGTGATCGCGGACAATGGACGAGGCATGACACCGGAGGAGCTCTCCCGCGCGCAGGAGCCCTTCGGTTCCAGTGGCAATTCCTGGGTCAGTCGCGGAGATGGTGCCGGACTGGGCCTGCCGATCTCCCACCGGTTTGCCGCGCTGCATGGCGGGCATCTGAACGTCGAGAGCACCTTCGGCAAGGGAACCCGCTGTACCCTGCGCATCCCGGCCAGCAGGATCCGCAGCACGGTTGCCGACAGCAGCCTCGACACCATGATGTCCGCTGGCTGACTCTCCGCGACCGGGAAAGGCCATATCCTGCGCGGCTGCCCGAGCGGACAGTGCATACCTGCAACCGTCACAGCGATGGCCGGATGAGGTAGCGACCGGACGCGGTTCCGTCTACGGATGGGCACACCTGACCCACGCCGCGCGGAGCCCCTTACGTGATCGAACCGGATTTCTCTCTCGCCATCGCGCTGGGCCTCTCGCTCGCGGCCGGACTGATGCGCGGCTTTGCCGGTTTCGGCTCCGGCATGATGCTCTCCCCCATCCTGGCCATCCTCTATGGTCCGGCGGAGGCCGTTCTGATGATCGCGGTCATGGAGATCGTGGTCAGCGTGCAGCTGGTGCCGAAAGCCCTGCCCGACGCGCAGTGGCCGTTTCTCGGGCCGCTGATCCTTGCCGCCATCATCGGCATGCCCCTCGGTGCCTGGCTGCTCGCCACCACGGAGCCGGAACTCATCGCCCGTTTCATTGCCGGAATTGTCATGGTCTTCGTGATCGTGCTCGCCGTGGGCTGGCGATATCAGGGGCCGAAGCGGCTGTTGCCGACCCTGGGTGTCGGGGGCGTTTCCGGTGCGCTGCTGACCGCCACCAGCGTCGGTGGCCCGCCGGTACTGCTCTATATCCTGTCCGGTCAGGACAGCGCCCGGACCAATCGCGCCAACATCATTCTCTACTTCGCGATTGCGGAGATCATCACACCGATCTTCCTCTATCTGCAGGACCTCTTCGCCCTGGAGGTCGTGATCCGCGCCCTGGCGCTCTGCCCCGCCTACATGGTCGGCGCCTGGGTCGGCAGCCGCCTGTTCCGGGAATCGTCGGAACAGATCTACCGGCGCGTGGCGCTGATCTTCCTGAGCATGATCGCGCTCTACGGTATCCTGCACTGACAGAATTCCGCCCGGTGTCGCAAAGCGTGTTGAGCGCCCCCGGCACGCGGTCTATGGTCCGCGCCGCATCAATGCATGGTTCAGGGAGAGACGGACATGACCGAAGCGGTCGCGGCAGATCACTTGCGGCAACTGATCGAACGCGTGGAGCGCCTGGAAGAGGAGAAGGCCGCCATGGCCGCCGATATCCGGGAGGTCTATGCGGAGGCCAAGTCGAACGGTTTCGAGCCAAAGATCATGCGTCAGGTCATCAAGCTGCGGAAGATGGACCGCGACGACCGGCAGGAGCAGGAAGCCGTGCTGTCGCTTTATCTGGAAGCACTGGGTGAGGCCACGCCCGGCTCGGCCTGAGCCGGGCGCAACGGCAGGCAGCTATTGGAGCAGGGGGCAGTCATGACTCGCGAGATCAATTCCGTGGCGGTACTGGGCGGCGGCACGATGGGTGCCGGGATCGCCGGAATCTGTGCCCAGATGGGCTGCAAGGTGCTGCTGCTCGACATCGACATGCCGACGGCGGAGGCTTCGCTGGACCGCATCGTCAACGGGCGCCCGCCCGCGCTGGACGATGCCGACAAGGCCAGCCTGATCACCCTCGGCACGCTGGCCGACGACCTGGAGAAGATCGCGGACTACGACTGGATCTGCGAGGCCATCGTCGAGGATGTGGACACCAAGCGTGCCCTGTTCGAACGGCTGGAGCCGCTGCGTCGGCCCGGCTCCGTCGTCTCCACCAATACCTCCGGCATTCCGCTGCGCGAGATCTGCGAGGGGCTGCCGCTCAGTCTGCGGCGCGACATCGGCGTCACCCATTTCTTCAATCCCGTGAAGGTCATGCGGCTGATGGAGCTGGTGCCGGGCACCGACACCACACCTGATGTCATCGACGCCTTTGCGAACTTCCTGGGTGACCGGATGGGCAAGGGCGTGGTTCACGCCAAGGACACGGTCAATTTCATCGGCAACCGTATCGGCTGTTTCCTGATGCTGTCCGGCCTGCATGTCGCGGGGAAGGCACGTGCGGACGGGCTCAGCCAGGAAACCATCGACGCTCTCATGTCAAAGCCCGTCGGCCTGCCGCCGACCGGCCTCTACGGCCTGATCGATCTCATCGGCCTGGACGTGATGTATCTGGTGGGCGTGAATCTGGCCGCCAACCTGCCTGCGGGCGACACCGGACATGCCTTCACCGCTTTCCCGCCGATGGAACTGCAGATGTGGGAGCGCAAGCAGCTCGGTCGCAAGACCGGCGGTGGCTTCTATCGCATGGTGAAGGATGCCGACGGCAATCGTGCCAGGGAGGTCTTCGATCTGGACAGCGGTGCCTGGCGCCCGGAAGTACCTGTCACCCTGGCCGACAGCCAGATGAGCGCCGGGTCGCTGATGTTCGAGGATTCCGTGGAAGGCCGCTTCGTCTGGGACCTGATGGGGGGCACACTTTGCTACGCCGCCGATCTGGTGCCGCAGATTTCCGACGATGTGGTCAATATCGACCGCGCCATGCGTTGGGGATTCGCCTGGCAGAAGGGTCCGTTCGAACTTCTCGACGAACTGGGTCCGGCAAGGGTGATCGCGCGGCTGAAGGCGGAGGGCAAACCCGTACCGGCGATGCTGCAGGTTCTGGAAAAGGCCGGTGCCGACAGCTTCTACCGTGCGGAGGGGTCGGAACACCTGGGCCGCGACGGCGCCTGGCACAAGGTCGTCTGAGGCCGCTGCCGGTCAGGCGGGGTCGATCGGACCCGAAGTCCCGGAAAAGATAGCCGTCGGGCGCCGGCGCTCAGGGTTCGCCTCACAACGGCACCTTTCCGTCCGTCTCACGCAGCAGTTCCCGGGTAATTGTGGCGCGGATGCGATCCCCGCCCGTTCCGGTCACGAAGCAGGCCGGTGGCATGTGACCACCGGCCTGTCTCAAGCCAGTTCAGGCAACTTTCGGGATCAGCTCTGCTTCAGGCGTACCGCGACGAACAGCCGGTCGTCGCCACGGACCACGAGCAGCAGGACGGAGCGGCCCTTGCGTTCCTCGATCTCCGCCACACGACGGGCGACATCACCGGGGCCCTGCACGGCTTCCTGATTGACCTCGATGATCACGTCGCCGGCACGCAGCCCCTTCTCCGCCGCAGCCGAGTCGGGAACAACCTCGGTCACGACCGCGCCATCCTCCATGCTGATGCTGAAACGCTCCCGCACATCGTCGGTCATCGGGCTGAGCTTCATGCCGAGGGACGCCAGATCACTCTCCCGCGAGACCGGCTCATCAACCGGCTCTTCGCTGGAAGCCAGCGCCTTCTCGGCCTTCTCGAGCTCGCCCAGCGTCACCGTGAACTGTTCCAGCTTGCCCTTGCGCCAGACAGTCACCGGGACGGCCTTGCCAACGCCGGTGCCCGCAACGATCCGCGGCAGTGCCCGCATCTCGTCGATGTCCTGTCCATTGAACTCGACGATCACGTCACCGGACTGGATGCCCGCGTCGCCTGCCGGGCTTTCGTCGGTGACACCCGCGACGAGGGCGCCGCGCGGCTCATCCATGCCCAGGCCTTCCGCGATCTCGTCCGTGACGGACTGGATGCGAACGCCCAGCCAGCCACGCTTGGTGCGGCCGAACTGGATCAGCTGTTCCGCCACCGGGCGGGCCAGGTTGGAAGGCACCGCGAAACCGATGCCGATCGACCCGCCGGACTGGGAGAAGATCGCCGTGTTGATGCCCACGACCTCGCCATCGACATTGAACAGCGGACCACCGGAGTTGCCCTTGTTGATCGAGGCATCGGTCTGGATGAAGTCATCATAGGGACCGGAGCGGATGTCGCGGCCACGCGCGGAGACGATACCGGCGGTGACCGTGCCACCGAGGCCGAGCGGGTTGCCGATGGCAATCACCCAGTCACCCTCCTCGGCGGTGTCGGAATCGCCCCAGGGAACCGCCGTCAGCTGCATGCCCTCGTCGGGTTTCACCCGCAGCACGGCAACATCCGTCTTCGGGTCGGTGCCGACGAGTTCGGCGTCCAGGCTTTCGCCATCGCTGAAGAACACCCGGATCTCGTCCGCGCCATCGATCACATGATTGTTCGTGACGATCAGGCCATCCGCATCAACCACGAAGCCTGAGCCAACCGAGATCAGGGGGCGGGAGTGCGGGTTCTGCTGGCGGCGCTTGTCGAAGAAGTCCTTGAAGAATTCCTCGAACGGCGATCCCGGCGGAACCTGCGGAATCTGCGGGGCCTGTCCCGGGCTGGCCTTGCCCGGCTGCTGGGTCACCTGGATGTTGACCACGGCGGGTTTCAGCTTCTTCACCAGCGGCGCGAAACTCTCGGGCGCGCCGCGGGCGAAGGCACTTCCGGCCGCAACCAGAATGGCCAGCAATACGAACACTGCCGTCAGACGCATCATCAATGCGGAATTCGCGTCCTGTCGCGCCATTGGGATGGCGCGCGCAACGGTGCGACCGCGCGTGAACTCTTCTCTTGTCTCGTGACTCACTTGCACATGCTCCAACACTCGATCCAATCCTCTTGCCCGCACTATCTGGGCACCGACCGCCGGTTCTGCAAACCCGGCAACCGCAATTGATATGCACCCCGGATTATGACCGAACTTTGCCCGGAGTGTGAAACATGTGGCGTCGCAGTGACATTTTCTGCCCCGCTGTCGCAGAAGTGAGCACGGAACAGGCCGCTCAGGGGGCCTCGATCACATAGTCGAGACGGGATTCAGTCTCGGGGGTGCCCAGTTGCTCATAGGCATGCCTGGCGCGTTCAAAGCGCAGGTCACCTGCTGTTCTGCCCGGCACTTCGCCTGGCGACTCATCGGCCAGTGCCATGAGGTGATCGCCGATGTCCTTGCCGGTTGTCTCATCGATGATGGCATTGGCGATGGAACTCACCAGCCCCAGCACGCCCCCGAACAGGAATCCGCCTGCGATGCGGGCCGGGTTGCCGATCCCGTCGCCCGTGACTTCCCGATAGACCGTCGAGACAATGGGGATGTGCTGCAGCGGGTTCACCGCGTCCAGAACATCCAGGAAACCGAAGCCATCGTCCCCTGCCGAATCTGCCGCGTCCGGCATCCGGGCGCCGGTCGCTCGGCTTTCGTCCGTGAAGGACGACACGGATGCCGGGGGCGTTGTGAATTCGCTCTGGAAGATCATGACCGGATCGAACGCAAGGCCCGGACCAGACCGGGAACCCTGATTCCTCAACGGGTTACGATCACTATCGGTTGGCCGGACCCGGCAGCTCTTGCCGGTCCGGCATCGCAGGCCCTACAGAAAATGCCCGGTGCGGCTCTTCTTGGTGGCGAGATAGTCGGCGTTGTGGGGGTTGGACGGAAACTTGTGTGGCACCCGCTCCGCCACCGAAATCCCCTCGGCCTCCAGGCCGGACACCTTCTCGGGATTGTTGGTCATCAGCCGCACGCTGGAATATCCGAGACGGCGCAGCATCTCCGCCGCAGGCCGGAACAGCCGCTCGTCGGTCTCGAAGCCGATACGCTGGTTCGCATCCACCGTGTCGAAGCCACGATCCTGCAGGGCATAGGCCCGGATCTTGTTCATCAGCCCGATGCCGCGTCCCTCCTGCGCCAGATAGAGCAGGATGCCCTCCCCGGCCTCACCGATGGCCTCGATGGCGCCACGCAACTGTTCACCGCAATCGCACTTCATCGACCCCAGCAGGTCCCCGGTGAAACACTCGCTGTGAATCCGGGTGAGCACCGGCCGGTCGCGCGGCGGATCCCCAGTCACCAGCGCCAGGTGCTCCAGCCCACCGTCTGCGGGACGATAGGCATGCATCCGGGTGTTCTCCGCCCCCCACAGCGGCAGCCGCGCGGCAGCCACAGGCTTCAGGATGTTGCCCGTATGGGTCGCGATGGCGGCAATGCTCCCGGCATCCACCGCGGCCAGGCCTGCCGCCTGCCAGTCGGCCGTGTCGGACAGCGCCGCAACCAGCACCGCAGGCAGCAGGCGCGCGTGACGCGCCAGACCGACGCCGGCACTGGCCCAGTCGGGCGGCGCATCCTTCACCTGCCGGAACGGCCCCCGCATGCCGCCGTCCAGATCGTGTGCCGGATCGGCGAGTTCGCTGGCGAGCTGGCGGGACAGGGTCGCGTCGATCGGGACCAGTTGCACGTCGTGGCCTGATGGCAGGATGTGCAGCACGTTCGCGCGCCGCGCCGTCAGCGCCAGGCTGACTCCGCCCTCGGCCATCGCCAGAAGCTCCCCGTACTCCTCCGCCGTCGCCGTCTCCGCCGAGACAATGATCCCGGACTGCGCCGCGCCGCGGACGATGACAGGCATGCCCCGCCGCAGGTCCGCCGCGGCACGATCCACCTGCCGCACGTGACGCAGGTCGCTGGTTTCATCTTCGCTCTGGCGCGCCAAGGGGGCTGTCCTGATAAGTGATCGCGATGTGACCGCCACTGTATATCCCGCCCCCCCGGACTGTTGAAGCTTTCACTGCCACAGGTCAGACTTGCGCGCGGGAACAGGGTGTCGGGACGCCACGCATGACGATCAACCGGTTGTCACGTGTCGGTGAGGCTGTTCTCCCACAACGGAACCGGACTCTTGAACCGGGCGGCGGCAGACCAATCTCTGGTCAGTCGATGGTCCGGCGGTGATTGGGAGAAACGAGAAGATGATGGGTGGCAAGAAGATCCTGCTGATCGACGACGACGACGCCTTGCGCGAGACGCTGGCCGAGCAACTCGAGCTGCACGAGGAATTCGAGACCCGACAGGTCGGTTCCGGTCAGGCCGGCATCGAGGCCGCGCGGAAGGAACATTTCGATCTGGTCCTGCTGGACGTCGGCCTGCCCGACTCGGACGGACGCGAGGTCTGTCGGGCCCTGCGCAAGAACGGTTTCAAGATGCCGGTGATCATGCTCACGGGCGCGGATTCGGATGCCGAGGAAATCCTGGGCCTGGAATCGGGCGCCAACGACTACATCACCAAGCCGTTCAAGGTCGGCGTGCTGCTGGCCCGCATTCGCGGCCAGTTGCGCCAGCACGAACAGAGCGAGGATGCCGTCTTCACCATCGGCCCCTACAGCTTCCGCCCGGCGCAGAAGATGATGGTGCACAAGGAGACGGAGAAGAAGGTCCGCCTGACGGAGAAGGAAACCTCCATCCTGAAGTACCTGTTCCGTGCGGGCGAGACGGCAGTCGGACGCGATGTGCTGCTGCACGAGGTCTGGGGCTACAACGCCGGGGTCACCACCCACACGCTGGAAACCCACATCTATCGCCTGCGCCAGAAGATCGAACCGACACCATCGGAAGCGGAAATCCTGGTCACCGAACCGGGCGGCTACAAGCTGGTGCCGTGACAGCGTTCCGTCTCTGACCGTTCGTGGTGCCGCTCCATCGATCGACTGATCTGCTCTTCTCTTCAGACCGTCTTCAGCCAGGCGATCAGGAGTGACAGGGTGACCACGCTGAAGACCGTGGAGAGCAGGATCACGGAGGCGGAGCGCTGGGTGTAGGTGCCGTAGAACCTTGCCAGCAGGAAGGAGTTGATCCCTGCGGGTGTCGCGGCAGTCACCGTCGCAACGGCGACGTAGAGCGGATCGCTCTGGAAGATGTAGCTGGTGAAGATGAAGACCAGCGCGGGCAGCAGTGCCAGCTTCATGATCACCAGCGTCAGGCTTTCCTTCAGGTCACCGGCAATACGGAACTGGGTGAGGGAGGCCCCGAGCGCACAGAGTGCTGCCGGGGTTGCCGCCCGGGAGAGCATGTCGATCAGCCGGTCGACCATCGACACCAGTTCCAGCCCCGTCGCACTGAAGGCCAGCCCGCTGCACAGGCCGAGGATGACCGGATGCACCGCCAGACTTCTGAAGGTGGAGAACAGGACGGTCCCGATTCCCTGCCCCTTCTGGCCGCGCAGGGCCTCCACCATGATGGTGGACAGCGGGATGAGGATCATGGGGTGGAACGTCACGATCATCATCATCGGGATCAGGCCCGGCTCGCCGAAGGTCGTGTAGACCAGCGGCAGGCCCATCAGCACGGTGTTGGAGAAGCTGGAGGCCATGCCCATCAGGCCGTACTCGACCGGCGGATTGCGGAACACGTACCGCCCCAGCGCCACCGTGAGCGCGAAATGCAGCAGCGCGGCACCGAAATAGCCGAAGATGATCGACCATTCGATGCCGTCCTCCGGCAGGCCCCGGCTGAACAGGCGGAACAGCAGGGCCGGAATGGCGGCATAGAAGACGAAATTCGTCAGCGCCTTGATCCCGACGTCGCCCCCCAGCAGGGGCGAGCGCCCCAGCGCGTAGCCGATGCCCATCAGCGCGAAGACCGGGAAGACGATGTCGAGAACGGCACCCATCAGCCGCGCCCCGGAAGGTCAGCCAGTGCGGGACCTGCAGGGGCGGGGCGACCGGTCATTCACTCAGCCTTCGAACGGGTGACGGACGACGATGGTATCCTCCCGTTCGGGACTGGTCGAAAGCAGGGCCACAGGCGCGCCGATCAGTTCCTCGATCGCGCGGACGTACTTGACCGCCTGCGCCGGCAGGTCGGCCCACGACCGCGCACCATATGTGGTGTCCGACCAGCCCTCGAAGGTCTCGTAGACCGGGCGGATGTTGGCCTGATCGGCCATGTTGTAGGGGTAGAAGTCGAGGCGCTTGCCATCCAGTTCGTAGCCGACACAGACCTTCAGTTCCTTCAGCCCGTCCAGCACGTCCAGCTTGGTCAGCGCCACACCGTCGATGCCGCCGGTACGGATCGCCTGCCGCACCATCACCGCGTCGAACCAGCCACAACGGCGGGCGCGGTTGGTGACGGTACCGAACTCGCGGCCCTTCTCCCCGAGGTGCCGCCCGATCTCGTCATCCAGTTCGGTCGGAAAGGGGCCGGAGCCGACGCGGGTGGTGTAGGCCTTGACGATGCCGAGCACGAAATCGATCACCTTCGGCCCGCAACCGGAACCGGGGGCCGCCTGTCCGGCGACGGTGTTGGAGGACGTGACGAACGGATAGGTGCCGTGGTCGATGTCTAGCATCGCCCCCTGCGCGCCCTCGAACAGGATGCGCTTGCCCTGGCGATTGACCTCGTCCAGCGTGCGCCAGACATGCGCGGCGAAGCGCAGGACGTCGTCGCTGACCGCATTCAGTTCAGCCTGGATGTCGTCCTTGGCGATCTCCGGCTGGGACAGGCCACGACGCAGAGCATTGTGGTGCACCAGCAGGCGTTCGATCTTGCCGTCCAGGGTCACCGGATCACCCAGGTCCGCGACCCGGATCGCCCGCCGGGCAACCTTGTCCTCGTACGCCGGGCCGATGCCGCGTCGGGTGGTGCCGATCTTGGCACCGCCGGCGGCCTCTTCCCGGATCGCGTCCAGGTCCCGGTGCAGGCTGAGAATCAGGCAGGCATTGGCGGCGATCTGGAAATTCTCCGGCGTCACCTCGACACCCTGCTTGGCCAGACGCCCGATCTCGTCCATCAGCGCGGTGGGATCGATGACCACACCATTGCCCAGGATGGAGAGCTTGCCCTTGCGCACGATGCCGGAGGGCAGCAGGCTCAGCTTGTAGGTCACACCGTCGATGACCAGCGTATGTCCGGCATTGTGACCGCCCTGATAGCGCACGACCACGTCCGCCATCGCCGACAGCCAGTCGACAATCTTGCCCTTGCCCTCGTCACCCCACTGGGCGCCGACCACCACGACATTGGTCATGTCGGGATCCTTTCCTGATGCATTTTCGGGCCGAAACCCGCCTCAGATGTCCTTGACCTCGATCTTGTGCCAGATCGCGGTGCAGCCAAGCCTTCGTGCCTCTGCCTCGGGATCGGCTTCCGGCTCCAGGCCGGCAACCACCCGATTGCCCTGTTCGCGGCAGCGCCGCGCATCGTCGGGGGCCGTGCCGAACGGCAGATAGACCCGGAGCGCGCTGACCGTCACCGGCAAGGCCCGCAGCACCGAATCCAGATAGACCGTGGCCCCGACCGCCGGCTCGCCGGTCTCGCTGACATAGCGGCCACCGCGCCCGATCTCGCCACGAACACCTGGGGCAAAGACACTGAAGGCCACACCGGTCTGATATTCGAAACCGCGGTACTCGCCCGGATCGACCGTCAGGCTCAGATCGGGCTCCACGGCCCGGATCCCCGCGATGGTCTCCGCCAGGCGGGCGATCTGCTGACCGGCAAGACCGCTGATGTCCAGGGCCTGCAACCGCGGCATCGCCGTCTCCGCCGGGCCGACCGCTTCCAGCAATCCGAAGATCAGCGGGTCATCACCAACGATACCACGCAGTTCCCCCGCGTCCTTGCCGTCCAGTGCCTCCCTCGCGGCATCCGCCGTCGCCCCCTCGTGCCCCTGCCCGGTCAGCACGGCGGGCGCCAGGGAAGGGACTGTCAGGTCGATGCTCAGATCCTGCAGCCCGGCAGCGCGCAGCGCCGCAACCGTCAGCAGCACGATCTCCACATCCGCCTTCACGGCGTCGGAGCCGAACAGTTCGATCCCCGCCTGCGTGAACTGCCGTTCCGGGCGCAACTGGTCGCCCCGGACCCGCAGCACCTGCCCGGAATAGCAGAGCCGGAGCGGACGTGCCGATCCCGCCAGTCGGCTGGCCGCAATGCGCGCGATCTGGGGGGTGATGTCTGCCCGCAGGCCCATCATCTGCTGCGAGATCGGATCCATCAGCCGGAACAGCTGCTGCGCCAGTTCGCCGCCAGGCCCGCTCAGCAGGCTCTGTTCGAACTCCATCAGCGGCGGTTTGACGGTCTGATAGCCCTCTGCGCGGAACGCATTCATCAGGCTGAAGACGGCCGTCGCCTCGCGCTCCGCCTCTTCAGGCAGGGCGTCGCGCAGACCGGCTGGCAACAGGGCCTTGTTCACAGGTTCATTCATGGCGGGCCTTTGGTACTGCATCGGCTGTGTTCGTCAACGACTTATCGAGGCACGGCTTCGGCGGTGATTCGCCAATCGACGCCTTCATGTCATCCCCCTGTCACATTCGACAACACCGAAGCTGTTGAAATTTCGGTATTTTTCACAATCTGACTTGTCAGACACGCAACAACACCGGACAGTTCTCCCATGACCAATGAAGGCATCTCGGGTCTCAGGGGACGAACGGTCGCACTGCTCGGCCCCACCAACACGGGCAAGACGCATCTGGCCGTCGAGACGATGCTGACCCATGCCAGCGGCATGATGGGCTTCCCCCTGCGCCTGCTGGCGCGGGAGGTCTACGACCGGGTTGTCGAGGCGCGCGGTCGCTCCAACGTCGCGCTGGTGACGGGGGAGGAGAAGATCATCCCCGCCAACCCGCATTATTTCCTCTGCACCGTCGAGGCCATGCCGACGGGCCGCAGCTTCGACTTCGTGGCGGTGGACGAGATCCAACTGGCCGCGGACCCGGAGCGGGGCCATACCTTCACCGACAGGCTGCTGCACGTGCGCGGGCTGGAGACCACCATGTTCCTGGGGGCCGCCACCGCGCGCGGCCTGATCCAGCGGCTGCTGCCCGACACCACGATCATCACGCGCCCGCGACTGTCCTCTCTGGCCTATGTCGGACAAAGCAAGCTGTCCCGCCTGCCGCGCCGCAGTGCCGTGGTCGCCTTCTCCGCCTCCGATGTCTATGCCATCGCCGAGCTCATGCGGCGGCAGCGGGGCGGCGCGGCGGTGGTGCTGGGCGCGCTCAGCCCGCGCACCCGCAATGCGCAGGTGGAGATGTATCAGGCCGGTGAAGTGGATTTCCTGGTCGCCACCGATGCCATCGGCATGGGGCTGAACATGGACATCAACCATGTCGCCTTCGCCGCGACCCACAAGTTCGACGGTGCCCGGCGGCGTGCCCTCAGCCCCGCCGAGATCGGCCAGATTGCCGGGCGGGCCGGCCGTTTCATGCGCGACGGCACCTTTGGCGTCACCGCGGATGCGCCGCTGCTGGAACCGGAACTGGTGGAGGCGGTACAGGAACACCGCTTCGATCCGCTGACCCAGCTCCGCTGGCGCAACACCAGGCTGGACTTCAGCCATCCGAAGGCGCTGATCCGGTCGCTGGAACAGCCGCCGCCGTTCCGCTGGCTGGCCACACCGCGCCGGGCAGAGGATACGGAGACCCTGAAGGTGCTGGCCCGCGACCCGGAGATCATGGCGCTGGCTGAACTCAATCCGGCCAACATGCATCTGCTCTGGGACATCTGCCAGGTGCCCGACTTCCGCAAGACCATGCATGACAACCACGTCAAGCTGGTGGGGCGGATCTACCTGCAGATCGCCACGAAGGGCCAGATCGACCGCGACTGGATGGCGAAGCATCTCGAACAGCTCGACCGCACCACCGGCGACCTCGACACCCTGCAGGGGCGCCTGGCCCACATCCGCACCTGGACCTATATCTCCCATCGCGCGGCATGGCTGGACGATCCGCTGCACTGGCAGGAACGGGCCAGGGCCATCGAGGAACGGCTTTCCGACGCGCTGCACCAGTCCCTGACACAACGCTTCGTCGACCGGCGCACCGCCGCACTGGTCAACCGGCTGCGCGACCGGGAGGAGGTGCTGACCGCCATCGACCCGGACGGCAATGTCACGGTGGAAGGGCAATATGTCGGGCGCATCAGGGGGCTTGTCTTCGCCGCCGACCGCTCCGCCTTCGACAACAAGGCGCTGAAGGGCGCTGTCCGCCAGGTGCTGGCCTCTGCCCTCGTCGCGCGCGGACGCAGGATCGCGGGTGCGGCGGATGACGCCTTCACGCTCTCGGATGACGGCGACATCTGCTGGCAGGACGAGATCATCGCGCGGCTGGAGGCAGGCGATCATGTGCTGCGCCCCAGGGTTCGCCTGAATGTCAGCGACCAGCTCGACAGCCGCACCTCCGAAGAGATTTCCACCCGCCTCGGCGCGTGGGTCGAAACCCGGATCGGACAGTTGCTGCGACCACTGACGGAGCTGGAGAACCGCAATTTCAGTCCTGCTGCCCGGGGCATCGCCTTCCAGATCGTCGAGCGTCTCGGCATCCTGCCCCGCAAGGCGGTGCAGGAGCAGATGCGCCAGCTCGACCCGAAGGACCATGGCCGCTTCAAGTATGCCGGGGTGCAGGTGGGCCGGTCGGCGATCTTCTGCCCCGCGCTGCTGAAACCCGAACCGACCCGCTGGCGCATGATCCTGCACGGGCTGCAGGGCGGCCTGATGCTGCCGACGGACCAGCAGGGCCGGGTTTCCTTCGACACGGACCGCAAGGGCGATGCCGACGCGCTGCTGGTCTCGGGCTATGCCCGCTTCGGCACCACAGCCGTGCGCGTCGACATGGTGGAGCGGATTGCCGACCATGCGCACAAGGCCACACGCAAGGGCCCGGCGGAGGCCGACCATGCCCTGATGTCGATGCTGGGCGGCGGGCCGGAACGCCTGGGACCGATCCTGACCGGTCTGGGCTATCGCACGGAGCGACAGGGTGACGACGCGCCCCTGCTGTTCCATCCGCGCCCGACGCGCGAGCAACGCAAGGCCCGCAATCAGGCACGACCCGCATCGTCCGATCGCACCAAGCAGGCCCCGCCGAAGCGCAAGCACCGGCGGGAAACCCGACCCCTCAACCCCGATTCCCCCTTCGCCGCACTGGCTGTCCTGAAGAACAGGTGACCATGGAAACTCCCGCCCAAGGCTCGATCCGCATTGATCTCTGGCTCTGGTACGCGCGTTTCTTCAAGAGCCGAAGTCTGGCCGCACGGGCGGTGAAGGGAAGCCGGATGCGCCTGAACCGGCAGGTCATCAGGAAGGTCAGCCAGCCGCTCAGGGTCGGCGATGTGCTGACAATTCCCTGGAACGGCGAGATCCGGGTGATCGAGATCGCTGCCCTCGGCGAACGCCGCGGCCCGGCCAGCGAGGCGCAGGCGCTCTATCGTGACCGGACGGTGGCGGATACCGCGGCGAAATGAGGTCAGCCCTCAGATGCCGCCCTTCGAGAGTACCTGTCGGGCGGTCCACCAGAGGATCTTCAGGTCCAGCCACAATGACTGCTCGCGGACGTAGCGCAGGTCCATTTCCGTGCGCTCCGCCGGGGTCGCGGTTGACCGTTTCAGGGCCTGGGCGAGGCCGGTGACGCCGGGACGCACCCGGTGGCGCAGAACCCAGTCGTCGGGCGCATAGTCCGCCTCCTGCGCCGGCACGTCCGGACGGGGACCGACAAGGCTCATGTCACCGGAGAGCACGTTCAGCAGCTGCGGCAGTTCATCCAGGCTGGTCTTGCGGATGAAGCGCCCGACCCTGGTGATTCGGGCGTCACCGGCGGCTGTGGAATGGCCGCCGATCCGATCCGCGTTCGCCACCATGGAACGGAACTTCAGCATCCCGAACGGGCGCCCGCCGCGACCGACCCGAATCTGGCGATAGAACGGCGATCCCGGACTGTCGAGCCGGATGGCGAGGGCCAGCGGCAGGAACAGCGGCAGGCTGCACAGCAGCAGCAGGGCGGCAATGATGATATCGAACAGGCGCTTCATGCATCGGATGGGTGCCACAAACGCTTCCGCGACACCAGCGGAACGCGCATCTGCTGGACAGGAACCTGCGGAAACCCTATGACTTTTCGCAGATGAACCGCTCCGCAAGGGGCCCACCGAAAGAGGCCAGACGCCATGTCGAACGATGTATTGCGCGGCAATTTCCAGACCCGTGACAAGGTCGAGATCAAGCAGTCCGAGGAAACCCTGGAAGACCGGTTCGAGATGGAGGCCAAGAAGCGTCTCGGCGGTTCCATCGCCTTCGTGTCCAAGAAGAAGGTCATGTGGGATACCGACAAGAAGTGACCACGCCCGCTTCCCAATCTGCGGGACAGCGTGACGGTCGCCTGCTGCTGCGGCTGCAGCAGGAAATGTCGGCGATGACGGAGGCGCGGACCCAGGACATGTGCCTGGCCAACGTCGCGCAGAACGCGCCTTACCTGAAGCAGGGACGGAGCCTGCGCGACCTGCACGAACTCGGCCTGGGTGCCGGGGACAGCGGCGTCGTCATTGCCGCCGGTCCAAGCCTGCGCCGTCGCGATCCGGTACCGGTACTGAAGCAGCGCGACTTCCGGGGAGCTGTCGTCTGTACGGAGAGTGCGATCTCCCACTGCCTGCGCCAGGGTCTGATGCCGACGGTCGCCGTCTCGGTCGATCCGCACCCCCTGCGCATCGTGCGCTGGTTCGGTGACCCGGAACTGGACCAGGCACGTATGCAGGCAGACGACTATTTCCGCCGTCAGGAACAGGATCCGAGCTTCGCCGATGAGGTCGCAAAGAACAATGAGCTGCTGTCGCTGATGGCCGAACACGGCAAGGACATCCGTATCGCGCTGGGCACGACGGCTTCGCCGGATGTGGTGAAGCGCGTGCACGAGATCGGCATGCAGGTGTTCTGGTTCAATCCGATGCTGGATGACCCGGACAAGCCGGGCAGCGTGACGATGGAACTGCATCGCCAGAACGGGCTGCCCTGCATGAATGCAGGCGGCAATGTCGGGGGTGCCTGCTGGATGGTGGCCCACGCCGTTCTGGACAAGAGCCGTGTCGCGGTCACGGGCATGGATTTCGGCTACTACGCCGACACACCGCTGCTCAATACCCAGTACTATTACGAGGCACGGGACCTGGTGGGGGGTGACGAGAGCCGCATCGGTGAGCTGTATATCGACATCCACAACCCACACACCGACGAATGGTACTATACTGACCCCGCGTACTACTGGTATCGCTCCGCCTTCATCGAAATGGCGGCAGATGCGGACTGCACGACATACAACTGCAGCGGCGGCGGTACCCTGTTCAGCGATCACGTCCATTGGGCATCGCTGGAGGAATTTCTCGACGGCGCGACCACCTAGGCGTCCCCTGATCCCCCGAGAGAAGAGGCAACTTTCATGGCAAAGATCCTGCTGATCAACCCGACGGTGCGGGAGGAAGACGTCCCCCGGCATGTGCCCTACGGGATTGCGCTGCTTGCGGCCATCGCCATGGAGAAGGGGCATCTTGTCCAGGTCTATGACGAGAATGCCTGGCGTCAGGGTGACGAGACGACAAAGGCCGTCTGTGTCGCCGACGACTGGGACATCATCGGCTATGGCGGCATCACAACGACCTACGCCTCGGTGAAGCGCATCGCGCGCATCGCGCGGGAGTATGCGCCGCAGGCCGTACAGGTCATGGGCGGTGGACTGCTGACGTCCCTGCCGCGCGAGATGATGTCATGGATCCCACAGGTCGATGTCGGCTGCGTGGGCGAGGGTTTCATCACCTTCCCCGAGATCTGCGACATGGTCGATCGTGGTGGCAGAGAATTCTGGGACATCAAGGGCACCGTCTCGCGGAAGCCCGGCGGTGGTCTGATCATGTCGCAGATGCGGCCGCTGATGCACGATCTGGACAGCCTGCCGTTCCCGGCATGGGAGCTGTTTCCGCTGGAGGAGGTCTATTTCAAGAACAGCCAGGTGCTGTTCTCGGAGGAAGGCATGCTGGCGTCGCGCCGGCTGGACATCAACACGAGCTATGGCTGCTCCCTGATCTGCCGCTTCTGCTACCATCTCGGCATCGCCGGCGACATGCGCTACGAGGAGGACGAGAACGGCGATCTGAACGTCGCTTTCGACCAGCCCGGCACCTACACGCGCAGCATCCGCTATCACTCGCCGGAGTATGTCGGCGCCCTAGTGAAGCATGCCTACGACAAGTTCAACATCAACTTCATCGGGTTCCTGGACGAGAACCTGATGACGATGGACAAGTTCTCCGGCCGGACCTGGATGAACGACATCTGCAACCAGTGGCACGATCTCGGCTTCGCGCCGAAGGCCAATGACGACGGCACCTGGACCGGCATCCACTGGGCGGGGACCAGCCACGCGACGCTGTGCACCAAGGAGGTGCTGAAGACGATGCGGGAAGCCGGCTGCTCGCATCTGGTCTACGGGTATGAATCCTTCGCGCCACATGTGCTGAAGACCATCGGCAAGGGTGCCACACGCGAATCGAACCTGCGCAGCTTCTTCTGGACGCTGGAGGCCGGTATCCGCCCGGTGCCGAACCAGATCATCGGCTTCCCCAACGAGGATTTCGACTCGATCCGCATGAACATGCACGCCTGGGACGACCTGGGCATCCAGGTGAAGCCGCATTTCGCGACGCCCTATCCGGGCTCCGAATGGTTCACGACCTATCGCGAACGCATCAGCGGCCAGTACGACGGTGACATGGAGCGTTTCATCCTTGATCTGGGCGATGCCTCCAGCATCTCCGCCGTCATCAGCCACAACTTCAATGCCGTCGAACTGCTGGGCCTGCGAGAGGCGATGCTGCAGCTCAACTACCGCCGCATCGACGAGTACGAGCAGATCTGGCGCAAGAACCACCAGATCCCGGACGGTGCACCGTCGACACTGCTGTCGGAGAACATGACCGGCGCGTTCCTGCGTGATGCCGACAAGGTGAAGTCGGCGATCAAGGACTCGGAGCGGCAAGACGCGGTGGCGGAAACGACCGGCGCCGCCAGCACGCACTGATCCATGTCAGCGACGGGTCACCGAGCGCTCGGCGTGATCTGCGCCCGTGGTGGCTCGAAGGGACTGCCTGACAAGAACATCCTCGATCTCGGCGGCAAGCCCCTGATCGCCTGGACCGTCGCGGCGGCCCGGGGCGCGACGCGGCTCGACCGCGCCATCGTTTCCACGGACAGCCCGCGCATCGCCGACGCGGCGCGGGCGCATGGTGCGGACGTGCCCTTCCTGCGCCCACCGGAACTGGCCAGCGACACGGCGAAGATCACCGATGCACTGATCCATGCGGTCGAGACGCTGGGGGGCGGCTACGATGTCATCGTGCTGCTGCAGGCCACCAGCCCGTTCCGGACATCCGCGGACATTGACGCCACGGTTGCGGCCCTCCTCGACACCGGCGCGGAGAGTGCCGTCACCTTCACGGAGCAGGCTAAGTCCCCAGACCTGTTCGTCACCGTGGACCCGGACCGCCGCGTCCGCCCGCTCAACCCCGAGGGGCTGCTGAAACGGCGGCAGGACCTGGGGCACCTCTACGCCCCCAACGGCCTGTGCTATGCCGTGCGCACCGACTACCTGCTCCGCACCGGCAGGGTCTACGGCGATGACACGGTAGCGGTCATCATCCCCCCAGAGCGCGCCATCGACATCGACAGCCCCTTCGACCTGGAAATGGCCCGTGGCCTGATGGCGGTCAGAGGCTGAGGAACGATCGAATGATCTGCAGCCCGGACGGACCGCTCTTCTCCGGGTGAAACTGGACGCCGCAGAGGTTCTCATGCCGGACGGCAGCGCAGATCTCGTAGCCGGCATAATCCGTGACCGCCAGAACATCGGAGGCGTCGGTCGGGCGGGCCGAGAAGGAGTGGACGAAATAGACGTCCGTTCCAGGTGCCGTTTCACCCAGCACAGTCCCCTTCCAGCCGTCACCGGTCCGCGCGTCGGGGGGCTGAAGGGGCGACCAGCCGATATGAGGTACCTTGCGGCGGTTGCCGGCAGCATCAACGCGCGGAATGCCCGCGACGATGCCGGGCAGCAATCCCAGACCGGGTTGCTGGCCGAATTCCTCGCTGCCATCAAAGAGCATCTGCATGCCGACGCAGATCCCCAGGACGGGCCGCTCCCGCGCCGTCACCACTTCCCGCACGACATCCTCGAAACCGGCGGCGCGCAGGGCGTCGACGCAGGACCGGAAAGCACCAACGCCCGGAATCACCAGACGTTCCGCGCGCGCGGCCTGGCCCGGGGTCTCGGCCAGCTCCGGTGAGGCACCGCTGACCTCGAACGCCCGCGCGACACTGCGCAGATTGCCGACGCCATAGTCCAGGATCGTCACATGCCGTGCTGTCATCGCCCTATCCCGCCGAGGGGTTGCGGAGCGACAGGCCAGCGCCGGACAGTTCCGACCGCAGGTCCATCAGGTTGATACGATCGAAATGGATCATGTCGGCGACGGCCACCGCGTCAGCCTGACCGTCCGAAACCGCTGCCGCAACATGCGCGGGGGAGCCTGCACCGCCACTGGCAATGACCGGAATGTCGACAACCGCGGTCACCGCGCGGATCAGATCGATGTCGAGACCCTTGCGCGTCCCTTCCCGGTCGACGGAGGTCAGCAGGATCTCGCCGATACCCAGAGCCTCGGCCTCCTGCACCCACTCGACCACGTCGCGCCCGGTATGCTCCCGGCCATTGTCGGTATAGGCTTCCCATCCCCCGTCGGCGCGCAGCTTGGCCTCCACCGACAGCACGATGCACTGCGATCCGAACTGCCGCGAGAGTTCGTTGATCAATTCGGGGCGATGCACGGCAGCGGTATTGATGGCCACCTTGTCGGCACCGACGCGCAGCAGGCGATCGGCATCCTCCACACTGCGCACACCGCCACCGACCGTGATCGGGACGAATATGTGCTCCGTGGCATGGCGCACCACATCGACCAGGCTGTTCCGGCCATAGAGGCTCGCCACCACGTCCATGTAGATGAGTTCATCCGCGCCTTCGGCGTAGTAGCGCGCCGCCCGCGACTGCGGGTCACCGATCTTCCGCAGGCCTTCCAGCCGCACACCCTTGATCAGGTTCGGCCCCTTGATATCCATGCGGGCAATCAGGCGGGTACGGCGTTGCAAGTGACAGTGTTCCTGTAGCGGGGGCGGCGGACAGTTCCAGCCTCAATCCTTGAGTTCGCTGGCCTCTTCCCAGGGCTTGTGACGCAGTTCCCACTTGCCATCCTTCTGCATCCACAGATGCGGAGAGCGGAACCGGTCACAGAGGTTGTCGAAGTAGGCACGGTCCATGATCGGCTGCCCGAACTGCTTCGACGCGACCGGATACTGTTCCGGCGGCAGGGACAGGTACTCGAAGATCTCCTTCGCGAACCGTTCCGGGAACTCTCCGTCATAGCGCTTCACGAGCGCGACCCCCTCATCGAACTCGATGTCGCCAGAGCGAATTTCCTGGCTGGCGTCATACATGCAGCGCCCGATGCCGAACTTGATGTAGGTCGTGTAGTAGTGGAAATCGTCGATCTTGTCGTCGATGGAATTGTACTTGGAGTACGTGCCCGCGGTCCGCTCGGGCGAAGCCTCGAATCCGCCATGCTCGACGGAGTAGTAATAGGCACTCTGCGGGTGCCACTGCATGTAATAGCCCAGGTAATGGACCTCGATACCCGCGTCGCTCATCTGGTTGGGATCCGGAGGCAGATAGGGTTCCAGGTCAACCCGGTCGAGACCGAAGTCACCGACCAGCTCGCTGACAGATGACCCCCCCAGATAGACATCCTCGTCATCCTGCCGTGCGAAATAATCCCAGGCGCGCTGGGCCTGCTCCGCATCTTCCTTCGGGTTGCCGTACTCGGCCTCGCTCTCGCCGTACATGACCAGCGGAATGTTGAACAGGGTCGCGAGCTTCGGCGCCAGCTGCTTCTGGCCCAGAATGAACGGCTGAAACGGATGCAGGATGTTCTCCACCGCAAGGCGGGTCAGCAGCCGATGCACGCGCCCGTTGGGTGTCATCAGGTAGTTGTCGAAACCGGCATGGATCCATGCCTGCTGATTGCGCCAGCCCCAGTCCGTATACATGTGCGGCGCCCAGGTGACTGTCAGCGGATGCATGCCGAATTCGTACTTCAGAACGTGCGCGGCATAGAAGCTGTCCTTGCCGCCCGAACCAGGCACCAGAATGTCGTAGTGACCGTCGTTGCGGCGGTGCTTCGACAACACTGCCTCCAGTTCATCGCGCCGCGCCTGCCAGTCGATGCCACGCTTGCGCTGTGCCACGTGCCAGGCGTCGGAAATGCCATTCTCGTCGAAATGGACGGTTTCCTTCTTCGACTCGCGGCGATGCTTGAATTCGACGGCTGAATTCGGGCGCTGATTCGAGATCAGGCTCTTCCGGCAGAACCGGACCTCTTTCGGCAAGCCGTAGAAGACTTCCGGGTCGTTCAGATCGGGGCTGTAGCGTGCAGGATCAATGTCAACGCGCGCCGGATATTTCGCCATGTCTTGAACCGCTCTTTGCTGAAGGATTGTCCGGGAATGACCATGGACAGTCGGGCGACCGGACTATAGCTATCAGCTTCGGGCGTTCAAGAGAACGCGGCCAGTCGGGATATGCCTTTCGATGACGAAATACCGCATCCTGTTCGCTTCCTACGGTGCCAGCCACATCAACATGGTCATGCCTGTGATGCGCGCCCTCCGGCAGCGCGGGGACGTGGACCTGCGCATCCTGGCGCTGACGACAGCCCATGCGGTCGCGGAATCGGCCGGATTCGAGCCGGTCGGTTTCAGGGATCTCTGGCGCCCCGGTGACGACATTGCGCGACAGCATGGCAAGCGGCTTGCCGCGGGAATGGACTCCAGCCTTGTCAGCATCCCGGAAACGGAAGCCTACATGGGGCTCAGCTACGCCGAGCTCGAAGCCAGCGCGGGCAAGGAGTTCGCCGCGAAGGAATTCGCCGAGAAGGGCAGGGCCGCATTCCTTCCCGTCCGGACAGTCGGACGTCTGATCGACGACTGGAAACCGGATCTCGTGGTCACGACCAATTCCCCGAGAGCGGAAAGAGCCATGATCCTTGCCGCCGGCCTGCGTGGTGTCCCCTCCCTGGCGATGGGCGATCTGTTCCTCGACTTCGAATGGCAATGGATGGCGGACAACGGGTTTGCGACGCGGGTGACCGTGCTGGGTGAATCCGTTCGCCGCCACCTGATCGCAAAGGGCAGATCCCCCGCCACCATCGCGGTCACCGGCAACCCGGCCCTTGATCAACTGGTCAGTGAGACAGCCGTGGCGAGCGGCATTGACCTGCGGACGCGACTGGGCTGGCAGGATCGGTCCGTTATCGCGTGGACCCTGCCTGCCGTGACGACGGGTGATACCCGGATTGCCCCGGTCGCCGACAAGCTCGATATCCTTCGGACCATGCTCGATCGGGACGCCAACCTGCGCATCATCCTGCGGGCTCATCCAAATCAGCGGATGGACTTCGGCAGGCTGGACGATCGCTACCATGTCAGTCCGCGCGAGGAGAGCGTGCATGCGGTCATCCATGCGGCAGACGTATTGTTCACCGAGTTCTCGATGGTGGGCCTTGAAGCGGCTCTGGCGGGAAAGCCGGTCGTGACCAACAGTGCCGACGATGCCATTCCCTACGGTCCGCTGGGTCTGAGCACCGATATTGCCACGATCGCAGACCTTGATGCCGCACTCACCACCGCTCTGCGCGAGCAGCCGGAACCACGGCTCGACCTGCTGGGCGCCCCACCAACCGGTACTGCAACGGCCAATGTCATCAAGGAGATTGATCGCCTGCTGCTTCGTCAGAGAGACGACTGATGCTCGCCGCCGTCCTCAGGTCCGGCGCGGCCGTTGCCCTCGCCCTGCTGATCGGGCGGCTGCTGGGGTTCGGGCGGGAGGCGACGATCGCGGCGTCGTTCGGGCTGGGGCGGGAGGCGGATATTGCCGTCTTCCTGGTTGGTCTGCCGGATTTCCTGATCAATGTGCTGGGGGCGGGCGGTGTCACGGCGGTCCTGGTCGTGGCCTTCAGACAGCGCGCCGGTGTTGCCAGTCAGCTTCTGTTCCAGGCCAGTCTGGCGATCTTCGCCATCATCGGCCTGCTTGCGCTGCTGCTGATCGCGGTGCGGTCGGGCATGGTCGATCTGCTGGCCCCCGGGTTCGACGCCATCGCCCGGCAGCGCACCATCGACCTGTTGCCGCTGGTCATTCTGGCGGCCCCGATAGCGGCCATCAACGCGGTGACCATCGCGTGGCTGCAGGCTGAGGACCGGTTCTTCCTGTCGGCCATCGGCACAGCGGTCATCAATGCGGTGCTGATCATTGCCCTGCTCGTGGACGGGCGGGACGGATCGGTGGCCTGGCTGGCTGCAGCGGTGATCGGCGGTGTGCTGCTGCGCTGGCTGATCCAGATGGCCGCCATAGGCCGACGCGCCTTCGGCGGCCTGAGCCTCACGCCATGGCTGGTCGATCGCCGGATGATCCTGGGCATGGTGCAGACATCGGCGGCGGAGTCCGTTGTCTTCTTCTATCCGTTCGCGCTGCGGGCCTTCGCGACCCTGTTCGGCATCGGCGCGCTGGCTGGCGTGAATTATGCGACCCGCCTGGTCCTGCTGCCGCTCGGCGTCGTCATCATGACCCTGACCATCATCCTGCTGCCGCGGCTGGCCGGCCTGGCACCGGGCGGCGCGGAGCAGGACCGTGGCGCCTTCCTCAGCCTCGTGCGGCAGGGTCAGACGTGGATCCTCGTGCTGTCCGCCATGGCCTTCGGCGCGCTGGTTCTCAGCCGGGACCTGATCACGTCGCTGGTCTTCGGCTGGGGTGACATCACGGCGACAGAACTGTCGGTGATCGCCGGTCTGACCGCCACCTACGCCATCAGCCTGATCCCGCTGGGCCTGAATGTCTTCTATCGGCGGGTCCTGAACGCCATGGATGATACCCGATCACCCATGCTGGGCGAGGGACTGGGGTTCATCGCCTTCCTGATCGCGGCGCTGGCGGTCAAGGCGATGGGCGGGTCCCTGATACATCTGATGCTCGCCGCGGTATTCGGAGCGTTCGTCAGCAGTGTCTATCTGTTGCTGAAGACGGCCCACCGGGACGTTCCCATGGCGGCCATGCTTGCCCAGCCGCCGACATGGATCACCGCAATACTGGCCACGGTCGCCATGGCTGTCCCGATCCTGCTGGAGCAGCAGTTCGAGGGCAGCACGGCCACGACCGGACTGATCGCCCTGCTGGCCGGCGGGCTCTTCGGCATCGCCACCGCCATCGCCGTCAACCGTGATGCGCGCACTGCCGTGAAGGGCCTGCGGCAGCGTCAGTAGCTGTTGAGTTTCCTGAAGACCGCGGGGACCAGATCAACCTCCGCCAGGAAGCTGGCAATGCGCGGTGCGCTTCGGCCATCGCCCCAGATGTTGGGCCAGTCCTGCCGTCCCTGCCGCAATGCCGTCGCAATGGCGGCGGATACCGCCTGCGCGCCGATGGTGGGCACGTCGATCACATTGCTGTTGCGGTCCCGTGCCATCTGGCGGTCCCCCAGGTTCACACAGGGCAGACCGAGGCTGGCGGATTCGATGATCCCGCTGGAGGAATTGCCGATCAGCAGGTCTGCAGCGGCAAGCCAGGCCAGATAGCGCGCACGCGGCAGATGGCTGATCAGCCGGACCTGGCCCGGGTGGGCGGCACCCACCCGCTGCATCACGTCAGCGATCCCCGAACCGCCGGCGTCGGCGTTTGGCGCCAGCGCCAGCACCTGAACCTCCGCCGCCAGCAGACTGTCGAGCATGGTCTGCATCTGCCGGGCCGCATCCGCGCCGTCCTGCACCACCGGATGAAACACCGCGACGGTGATGGGTCGGGCGGGATCGAACCCGACGTCCTTCGCGAGCGCGGCGCGGTCCACCGCATCGCGGTTCGCCAGATCATCCAGCCCCGGCGCCCCCACGGTGTGGATGCGCCAGTCATCCTCCCCCATCTGGCGCAGCCGCGTCGCCGCCTGCTCCGTTGCGGTCAGGTGGAAATGGGCCAGCTTCGAGATGGCGTGGCGTACCGGTTCATCGACCGTGCCGGAGCGTTCCCCGCCATGAATGTGCACGGTGGCACAGCCGAGATGCAGCGCACCGATGGCCCCTGCCAGCATCTCCCCCCGGTCGCCGAGCAGCAGCACCAGGTCCGGCGGGGCCGCGCGAAAGGTCTCGATGAATCCGCGCAGGGTTTCCGCAAGCGCCAGTGCCATCTCGCCCCCGTCCGCGCCACTCAGTTCAACCGGCCAGCAGGCGGCGATCGGCAGTCCGTCCGCCGCGATTTCCCGCACGGTTTCCCCATAGGCAGGCAGCAGGTGCATGCCGGTGACGAACAGGCTGAGGTCGAGCGCCGGATGGGCATCGATGCGACGCAGGGTCTCGCGCATCAGGCCATAGTCGGCGCGGGTGCCGGTGACATAGACGATCCGTCGTGTCCCGGCAGGTCCGCTCATTCAAGGTCTTCCGGCAGGATCGGCGCGCCCTGGCGCAGGGGACGCCGCAAGGTCCGGCCCGGCAGATCGTCGATCAGGTGCGGCGCGAACCCGGTCTCCGGCCGCAGCACGGCAATATCCTCCAGCCGCAGCACCGTTCCGGCCCCCATGTCACGCGCCGCCTTCAGGCCCCGCCGCGCAACCCGGCGTGTATCAAGCTCGCTGCCGCGCGGGGCCTTCACCCCATCACCCAGCGCGGTTCCAACCGCCCGGATCGCGGTCACCATCTCCGCGAATTCATCCGGTTCCAGCGACGCGGCGTGATCCGGTCCGGGCAGGCCGCGATCCAGGGTCAGATGCTTCTCGATGATGCGCGCGCCCAGCGCCACGGCGGCAGGCGCGGCGTGAATGCCGAGGGTGTGGTCGGAATAGCCGATGGGCAGGGCGTAACAGGCCTCCAGCGTGCGGATCGCCAGCAGGTTCGCTTCCGCCATCGGCGTCGGATAGGCCGAGACGCAGTGCAGCAGGCTGATCCGGTCCTTCAGCGGCGCCAGCGCGGCAATGGCCCTGTCGATCTCCGCCAGGTCGGCCATGCCCGTGGACAGGATCACCGGCAGGTCGAAGGACGCCAGATGGCGCAGCAGCGGGATGTTGGTGACATCGCCGGAACCGACCTTCAGCCGCTTCACCCCAAGCCGGACCAGCATGTCCGCCGATCCGGCATCGAACGGGGTCGAGATGAACTCGATCCCCAGGTCCGCGCATTGTGCAAACAGCGCCTCATGCGCCGGCACGTCCAGCACCAGACCGCGCAGCATCGCCTGCTGGTCGTCGCTGCCGGTGGCCCGCTTCTGGTAGGCGGCGGTCTCCGCCCCTGCACTGACCAGCGCATCGGGGTCGAAGCTCTGGAACTTCACCGCATCCGCCCCGGCCTGCTTCGCCGCCACCACCAGCTCCGCCGCCAGCGCCGGGTCGCCATTGTGGTTCACCCCCGCCTCCGCGATCACGAAGACAGCCTCCCCGGCCGGCATTGTCAGGTCATGTTCCATGGTTTCGCGTGTACCCTGTTCGCTGCGGACTGTCGAGCCAGCCGGTCCTTGCCGCATCGCCGCTGTCGTGGCATCAGGACAGTCCGGGGTGGGAGAGACAGCATGACAGACGTGACCTTGAACGGACTTCGGTTTCTTGCCCGGCGGGCCGAGCTGGAACACCGCGACGATGGGGCCATGATCCTGCGCTCCCCCGTGCCCCTCGGCGACTACCCGGCAACGCTTGGCGCGGTGCTGACCGCGCAGGCCGCGGCAAACGGCGCGCGGACCTTTCTGGCAGGACGCGACGGTGACGGCTGGCAGACGCTGACCTACGCGGAGGTTCATGCCCGCGCGGCAGGTATCGCGCACCATCTGCTGGCTGCGGGCCTCGGCCCCAAACGGCCGCTGATGATCCTTTCGGGCAATTCCGTCGACCACGCCCTGATGACGCTGGGTGCTGTACTGGCGGGCATTCCCGCCGTGCCCGTCTCCCCCGCCTACAGCCTGATGAGCGCCGACCACGCCAAGCTGCGCCACATCGCCGACCTGACCCGCCCCGGCCTGGTCTGGGTGGAGGATGCAATCCCGTTCGCCCCGGCCCTCAAGGCACTGGCGGAACAGGGCTTCGCAACGGTGATGACCAGCGCCGACATGGATGCGATCCCGACTGCCGGGAACGCGCCGGACGTTGCCATCGCACCGGATGCGGTCGCCAAGATCCTGTTCACCTCCGGCTCCACCGGCATGCCCAAGGGGGTGATCAATACCCACCGGATGCTGTGCGCCAACCAGGCCATGCTGGCCGCCGCCTGGCCCTTCGTGCACGACATGGCGCCGGTACTGGTCGACTGGCTGCCGTGGAATCACACCTTCGGCGGCAACTTCTGCTTCAACCTGACCATGTTCAATGGCGGCACCTTCCACATCGACGATGGCAAGCCCGCGCCGCCGCTGATCGGGCGCACGGTGGAGAACCTGCGCCTCGCCAGTCCGAACCTCTATTTCAACGTGCCTGCCGGATTCGCCGCGCTGCTGTCCGCGCTGGAGCGGGACGCCGACCTGCGCGACAGCTTCTTCCGCAACCTGAAGGCCATCTTCTATGCCGCCGCAGCCCTGCCGCACGATCTCTGGGACCGGCTGGAGCGGGTGGCGGACCAGTCGGGCCATCCGCGCCCGCTGATGCTGTCGGCCTGGGGATCGACGGAGACCTCGCCGCTGGCCACCCTGGTCCATTTCTCCATCCCGCGCGCGGGCAACATCGGCCTGCCGGTGCCGGGGTGCGAGCTGAAGTTCCAGCCCAGCGGCGCGAAGTACGAACTGCGCCTGCGGGGACCGAACATCACCCCCGGCTATCACGACCGACCCGACCTCACCGCCGCCGCGTTCGATGACGAAGGCTTCTACTGCATGGGTGATGCAGGACAGCTCGCCGACCCCGATGATCCGTCAGCCGGTGTCCTGTTCGACGGGCGGGTGGCGGAGGACTTCAAACTGACCACCGGCACCTGGGTCAGCGTCGGCGCACTGCGGGTGGGCGTGGTCGGGGCCTGCTCCCCGCTGGTGCAGGATGTGGTGGTGACCGGCCATGACACGGACAGCATCGGCCTGCTCATCTGGCCTGCCATGGCCGCCGTCGCCGCTCTGGACCCGGATGCAGGCGACGACCCGGCAGCGCTCTGCGCTTCGGACGCAGTGCGTGCCGCCATCGCGGAAAAGCTGGCAGTCTGGAACGCGGCGAACCCGGCGTCCTCCACCCGCATTGCCCGCTTCGTGCTGATGGCGGAGCCCCCCTCCATCGACGCCAACGAGATCACCGACAAGGGCTACGTCAACCAGCGCGCCACGCTGGAACGGCGGGCCGGACTGGTGGACGCGCTGCGGCGCGGTACACTGGGCATCATGGTTCCCGCAGCGGAGAAAAGACGATGACGAAGATGAAGATCGACGGTGCCTGCCTCTGTGGCCACATCACCTACGAGGCCGAGATCGATCCGGACCGGATCGCCATCTGCCACTGCACGGACTGCCAGATCAACAGCGGCACCGCCTTCCGCTATGGCGTCCTGGTACCAGCGGCTGATTTCCGCCTGCTCAGCGGCAAGCTGAAGGTCTTCATCAAGACCGCCGAGAGCGGCAGCCAGCGCGCCCTGTCCTTCTGTCCCGAATGCGGCACCTCGATCCACGGCGGCGCGCCGGTCGATCCGGACGCCTTCTCCCTGCGCCTCGGCACGGCCCGCCAGCGCAACGAATTGCGCCCGTCGATCCAGATCTGGTGCCGGTCAGCGCTGGACTGGGTGGATGACATCGGCGAGATGCGAGGGCTGCCGGAACAGGGCCGCCCGGCCGGCTGACATCAGCCCAACGCCGAGTCGATCTCGGCCAGCAGATCCTCGACATTCTCCACGCCGACACTGAAGCGGATCAGCGTATCGGAGATGCCGAGTTCGGCCCGGACCTCGGGCGGGACGGAGGCGTGGGTCATGATGGCGGGGTGTTCGATCAGGCTCTCGACGCCGCCCAGGCTTTCGGCCAGCGCAAAGATCTCGCAGCGTTCCAGGAACTTCCGCGCGTCTTCGATGTCGCCCTTGATGAAGGCGGTGATCATGCCGCCGAAGGCATCCATCTGCCCCTTCGCCAGGGCGTGCTGCGGATGGCTTTCCAGACCGGGATAGATCACCCGCTCGATCTTCGGATGCGCCTCCAGATGCCGCGCCACGGTCAGGGCGCTCTCGCAATGCTGGCGCATGCGCAGGGCCAGGGTCTTCAGGCCGCGCAGCGCCAGGAAGCTGTCGAAGGGGCCGAGGATGCTGCCGACCGCGTTCTGCAGGTAGAACAGGCGATCCTTCAGGTCCGCATTGTCACCGATGATGACAACGCCGCCGACCACGTCGGAATGGCCGTTGAGATACTTGGTGATGGAATGGACGACGATGTCCGCGCCGAAGTCCAGCGGACGCTGGCAGTAGGGCGTGGCGAAGGTATTGTCGCAGACCATCAGGATGTTGTTGGCCTTGGCGATGCGGCTGATGGCGGCAAGATCGACCAGTTTCAGCAGCGGATTGGTCGGGCTTTCCACCCAGACCATGCGGGTCTTCGGCGTGATCGCGGCTTCGAACTGCGCCGGGTCCGACAGATCGACGAAGCTGAAGTCCAGCGCCGCCGAACGCTTCCGGACATTCTCGAACAGGCGATAGCTGCCGCCGTAGAGATCGTCCATGGCAATGACGTGGTCACCGCTGTCCAGCAGTTCCAGCACCGTGCCCATGGCGGCCAGGCCGGAGGCGAAGGCGAGGCCGTGTGCGCCATTCTCCAGATCCGCCACGCAGGCTTCCAGCGCGTGACGGGTCGGGTTCTGGCTGCGGCTGTACTCATAACCCTTGTGAACGCCCGGGCTTTCCTGGACATAGGTGGAGGTGGCGTAGATCGGCATCATCACCGCACCGGTTGTCGGGTCCGGCCGCTGGCCTGCATGGATGGCGCGGGTCGAAAACCCCTGCCGGTTCTTCAGGTCAGCCATTGATCATCGCTCCTTCGATCGGTTTCAGGTTCCGGTTGCGGCTCCGGCTCTTACCCTTCGGGCGGCCATGCGCAGCGCGGATTCAAGCTCTTCCCGCTCCAGATAGCAGCCCCTGAGCCAGCGTCTACCCTCTGCGGCATCGAAAGCCTCCCGCCCGTGCAGGATACGCCGGTTGTCGAACAGCATCAGGTCACCGGGCAGATAGTCGAACAGCATCCGGTAGCGCGGGTCCAGCAGCTTTTCGTGCAGCAGCCGGTCCGCCGCATAGAGATCCTCCACCAGGTCGAAGGGCGCATTCAGCGGCCCGCGCAGGAAATAGATGCTCCTGATCTCCGCGACCCGCCTGGCCTGATCCAGCACGATGGCTGGGGAATTCCAGCGATAGTCGCTGTCGGCGGCCCGGTTCGACATGTGCCATGGCACCGTGGTCAGCAGGTGAAACGCTGCCGGTGCCTCTGTCCGCAGATCCTCGGCGACGCGAAAGCCGTCGATCATCATGGCCCGCCCGCCCCGGGTCGAATTCTCCACACAGTGCAGGATCTGCAGGCCGGGCTGGTACTCGCGGGTCGCCAGATCGACATGCGGGGCCAGTTCCAGCGCCGTGTAGGCGTTGCTGCCCGATCCCGGCTCGACCCGGACATTCCAGATACGGCCGAAGTTGTTGTCGCGGATGACACCGATGCGGCTGGCGAACCGTTCGGCGAAGTCCGGGTCGGCCGGTGCATTGCGCAACCGCGCCAGCCCGTGGCTCGCCACAGCGGTCAGGAACGCCGTGAAGGTCGCGTCATCGTCCAGGATACCCGCGCCGTCGAACGTCGGCGGCTCCGGACACTCCGCCGTGGTCCAGAGCACCTTCGCCACCGCCGCATCGTCGCGCCGCCCGCCATTGGAATAGTCATGCAGCCGCAGCCAGCCGGGATCGAACAGGGCCGCGTGCCCCTCCGGCTGGAACACCAGACCGACGGCCCCGTCAGATCGCACCGAGACCTGTTCGATCCGCACCTCGGCCGGCAGGTCCAGCGGACTGCGGGTGATCTCGCGCGTGTCCAGATTGAAGGTCTCCGGATCACAGCTGTTCATGCGCAGCCAGATCGCGTGATAGCGGCCGGTCAGGCCGTCGGACCATTCCAGGGTCAGGATGCGCCCGTCGGTGGTCGCGCTGCGGATCGTCTCCGTCACGGGATAGGTATCGAAGTCCGGCGTCAGCGCCACCTTGTTCATGCTCTCACCCGGCATGGGTTCCTCCCCTATCCTGTCCCGACATCCCCGGAGAATCGGTCGCGCGCCTGCTCGGGAAAAGACCTGATCGCGACCCGCAGTGTCGCCGGGAGGCCTGTGAGGTCGCAACACAGGTTTCAGTCGTTCCGAAACTGCGGCACACTGCGGGACGAATGCATCAGCAGGGAGATTGGAGCCATGACACAGACCATGCAGGAAATGAGGCAGGACCTGGCCTGTGCCTTGCGCTGGGCGGCACGCCTGGACCTGAACGAAGGGGTCTGCAACCACTTCTCCCTCGCCGTACCGGACGAGGATGGCGTGGTGCGCGGCAACCGCTTCCTGATCAACCCCTACGGCTGGCACTGGTCGGAGGTCACGGCCTCTTCGCTGGTCCTGCTCGACGACAAGGGCAATGTGCTGGAGGGGGACGAGGTGGTGGAGGATACCGCCTTCTCCATCCATCGCGGGATCCACGTCGCGGCCCCGAACGCGACCTGCGTGCTGCACACCCACATGCCCTACGCCACGGCCCTGACCCTGCTGGAAGATGGCGAACTGAAGATGTGCGAGCAGAACGCCCTGAACTTCCATGACCGCATCGCCTACGACACCGAATACAACGGCCTGTCGCTGGCGATCGAGGAAGGCGATCGCATTGCCTCCAAGCTCGGCAACCGCGCGGTACTGATGATGGCGAGCCATGGGGTGACCGTGACCGGCGCATCGGTGGGGGAAGCCTTCACCGACCTCTACTATCTGGAACGTGCCGCCATGTTCCAGGTGCTGGCCCGCTCCACCGGGGGCAAGCTGCGCACGATCCCGGAAGAGGTGCAGCAGATGACGGCGCAGCAGATGGCGGAGGAACGCCCGCTGATCGCGGAGCGGCACTTCGGGGCGCTGCGGCGGATGCTGCAGAAGCAGGAACCGGACTACATGAACTGACCGCTCCGGTCGAAGACGGAACCGGAACATGGTGGTGATGGACCGGCCGCGCCGCCTGCCGGACGGGCGCATCACCGCGCACCTGCTGTCGGACCTGCATGGCGACGCGGCCTACCGCGAACTGCTGCCCGTGGCGCTGGCGCTCGGCTGCCACCCCGCGTTCTACCAGTATCCGGGCCGCTACAAGGCCCATTTCGACCTGATCGGTCAGCTGCGCATCAAGGCCGCGCTGGCGCATCCGGCCATCGAGACGGTACCCCGCCGGCGCATCGCCGAGATCCTGCGCCGCCGGAAGCTGCTGGAGGAGGGCGTGTGACCCGGTCCAGCGACATCGCCATCATCGGCGGCGGCGTGATCGGCGCGGCCATCGCCTGGTGGCTGAAGGCGCATTTCGCCTTTCCGGGATCGGTGACGGTGATCGAACCGGACCCGACCTACGCGGAGGGCGCGACGGGCCGTTCGCTTGGCTCCCTGCGCCAGCAGTTCTCCATGCCCGAGAACATCCTGCTCTCCCGCTTCGGCCTGGCGTTCGTGCGCGACATCCGCAACCGCATCGACCTGCCGGAGGACGAGGCGCCGGACGTGCAGTTCCGTGACGGCCATTACCTGTTCCTGGCGACGGAAGCGGGCGCGGAGGCGCTGCGCAGCAATGTCGCCGCACAGCAGGCGACCGGATCACCCGTGGCGCTGCTGACGCCGGAAGAGGTCCGGCAACGCTTTCCGTGGATCCGGGTGCACGACATCGCGCTGGCGGCGCTGGGGCTGCGGGACGAGGGCTGGCTGGACCCGCACGCGCTGTTGCAGGCCTTTCGCAGGGGTGCGCGTCGCGCCGGCGCAATGTTCCTGCAGGATCGGGTCACGGCAATCCGGTGCGCCAAGGGTCGCGTCTCTGAACTCTCGCTCGGCTCCGGCGAAACCATGGCGGTCGGTCAGGTGGTGAACGCGGCGGGGCCCTGGGCCGGGGCCGTCGCCGCCATGGCCGGGATTGCACTGCCGGTGGTGCCGCGCAAGCGCACCGTCTTTCACGTGACCACACCGACTCCGCCGACCGATCCGCTGCTGATCGTCGATCCCAGTGGCGTCTATGTGAGACCGGAGGGCAATGGCTTCCTCACCGGTTCCTCCCCCCTGCCCGGTGAGCCGGACCCGGACGGCGGCAGGCTCGACCCGGACTACGACCAGTTTGAGGGGCGCTGCTGGCCTGCCCTGGCGAACCGCTCGGCGGCCTTCGAGGCGCTGCGCATGACCGCTGCCTGGGGTGGCTTCTACGACTACAACGGCTTCGATCAGAACGCCGTGCTGGGGCCGCATGCGGAGATCACGAACTTCCACTTTGCCAATGGTTTCTCCGGCCATGGCGTGCAGCAGGCCCCGGCGGTCGGGCGGGCGCTGGCGGAGTGGCTGCTGCAGGGCCGCAGCGTCAGTCTGGACCTCGGACTGTTCAGCCATGACAGGATCGCCGCCAATCGCCCGGTGGTGGAACGCGGCATCATCTGAGCAGATCTGCATCTCCGCCCCTTGCGATCCGGCGTCAGGTGCAAAAGACTGGCGGTTCGGCCAACAGGAGGGCGCCATGTATCCCGATCCCGACTCCCGATCCGCGAAGCTGACCCAGCGCGCGATGGCGGTGCTGCCCGATGGCGGCAGCCGTTCCACCATTCGCCTGTCCCCACATGCAATCTACGTGCAGAAGGGATTCGGTTCCCGTGTGACCGACGTCGATGGCAATGAGCTGATCGACTTCAACAACAACTACACCTCCCTGATCCACGGCCATTCCCACCCGGACGTGGTTGCCGCCCTGCAGGAGCAGGTCGGGCGCGGCACCGCCTTCGCCTTCGCGACGGAGGCGGAGATCGAGCTGGCAGAGATGCTGACGGCACGGGTCGATGGCTTCGACATGATCCGGTTCTGCAATTCGGGATCGGAAGCCGTCATGAACGCGATCAAGGCAGCCCGCGCCTTCACCGGTCGCCCCAAGATCGCGAAGTGCGAGGGCGCCTATCACGGCTCTTACGACTTCGCCGAAGTGTCCCTGTCCGCCGGGCCGGAAAGCTGGGGACCGGAAGAACAGCCCAACAGCGTCCCCTACAGCCACGGCACACCACAGGGCGTGCTGTCGGATGTGGTGGTCATCCCCTTCAACGATCCCGAGCGGGCGGAGGCCATTCTCGACGCCCATGCGGATGAGCTGGCGGGCGTCCTGTTCGATCCGGTCTCGACCCAGGTCGGGCTGCTGCCACCGACAGCGGCCTTTCTGGACATGCTGTCACGGTTCCGGGAACGGTCCGGCGCACTGCTGATCTTCGATGAGGTCATTGCCTTCCGTCAGGCCTATGGCGGCAGTCAGGCGATACTGGGAATCCGGCCCGACATCTCGTCCCTCGGCAAGATCATCGGCGGTGGACTGCCTGTCGGGGCCATCGCCGGACGGCGGGAGGTCATGCAGGTGTTCGAAGTGGACGGCGCCAAGGCCCGGCTGCCGCATGGCGGCACCTTCAATGCCAATCCGATGACCATGGTGGCGGGACGTGCCGCGATGGCCAACTGGACGGAGGATGCGGTGGAGGACCTGAACCGCATGGGGGAACTGTGTCGGGAGAGCCTGCGGGAGGCCGTTCGGGTGGCCAATGTGCCGGGCCAGGTCACCGGCAGCGGCTCACTGTTCCGGTTCCACACCCATGGACGCGCGATGACCACCTATCGCGATACCCATCCTCAGGGGCAGGAGGGACAGCGAAACGAGCACCTGTTCAGGCATCTTGTTTCATCAGGCATCTATTCGACGCCCTACGGCCTCGGCTGTGTCTCGACGGCGACCGGAAAGGATGACGTGGAACGGCTGGCGGATGCCACCACCGACGCCCTGCGCACGATGCGGGAGGCGGGGCTGTTCGACGGCTGAGCCGGACCTGCGTCGGCCCCGTCGGCTGGTCTCAGCCGCGCTGGGCCTGCAACCGGGCCCGTGCGCGCTTCTGAGCCTCCGCGATCTCCGCGGCGCTCATCATCTCGGCCATTTCCTTGCGCTCCGTGCGGGCACGGGCGTCACCGGCGATGGCGGCGATGTTGAACCACATGTGGGCAAGGATCAGGCACTCGGCGCTGGTGTCCTCGGTCGCGTAGTAGAGGCCCAGGGTGTACTGCGCACCCTTGTCCCCACGCTCCGCGCGGATCAGAAGTTCCTTCGGAATTGTCGGATCATAACTTGCCATCTCAAGTCCTCCTTCGTGTCGGCCTTTCTGCCGGACTGGAGGTAAATTCTGGGCGGGGCTTCGTTAACGTTGGGTATCCGAAGGGTGAAGCAGTGATTAACACGGTCGCTTTTTCGGGTGATCCAGACGGTACTTCTGCAATCAACCGGCGGAGTCCGATGCTTCTTCCGTCACGCCACCGGCCGGAAAGCGCAGCGTAACGACCGTGCCGACACCCGGTTCCGAGGTGAGTTCGAGGGTACCGCCATGCAGCGCAATGAAGGACTGCACCAGCGGCAGACCCAGTCCGGTGCCGTCCTGTCTGCGCGACAGTCCCGCATCGGCCTGGCCGAAAGGCTCCAGAACACGCGGGATGTCCTTGGCCGCGATCCCGATTCCGGTATCCCTGACGGTCAGTGTCTGATCGCCCGAGGGCTCGGCGGTGATGCTGATCGTGATCTGGCCCCCCGGATCCGTGAACCGGATCGAATTGCCCAGCAGGTTCAGGATCATCTGTCGGATGACACGCTGGTCGCCCAGGATCGTCGGCAGATCCTCGGGCGCTTCCACCACCAGACGCAGCTGGGCCTCGTCCATCTTGGCCTGCATCAGCCGGACCACGGAGTCCGCCAGATCGCTCAGGTTGCAGTCATCGACATTCAGCTCGAAGCGACCGGCATCGACCTTGGACAGATCAAGGATGTTGTTGATGACGTGCAGCAGATGCAGCCCGCCCTCGTGAATGTCGCTCGCATATACCCGGTAGCGCTCGTCGCTGTGCGGGCCGAACATCTCGTTCATGAAGATCTCGGCGAACCCCAGAATGGCGTTCAGGGGTGTCCGCAACTCGTGGCTCATCATGGCCAGGAACTCGGATTTCGACGAGTTGGCCGACTCGGCCGTCACCTTGGCGCGGATCAGTTCCGCCTCGTTCTCCTTGAACACGGTCAGGTCGATCAGTGTCGTCACGACACCGCCCCGGCCGGCCTGGCGATGCCCGATGCCCAGCCAGCGTCCGTCCGGCAGGGCAACCACCTGCTGGCCATCGCAGGCATGGTACCGGGCGACCTGTGCGCTGATCCATTCCGGTGAAAAGTCTCCGTCCGCATTCTTCAGCAGATCCTCGAAGCTGCGACCCGACCGGGTAATCTCCGGCTTCAGTCGCAGCAGTTCGGCAAACCGGTCGTTGGCAACCACCAGACCGCCCTCCGAATTGAACAGGGCAAAGCCCTCGGTCGAACTGGCGATGGCGTCCAGCAGGTCCTGGCGTGCGGCGGAGAGTTCGGTCAGCAGCCGCTCTGTCGCCACCCGCCCGCGCACGCTCTCGACGAAGGAAATGTAGAAACTGCGCGCAGTCGTCAGCAAGGCCACCGTGTAGATCAGCGTCATGGCCGCCAGGGAAAGGCTGAGCACATCGTCGTGCAGCGCCAAGCGTACCGCGAAGGGCAGTAGACAACCGACCGTGTAACCGATGGATGCCGCCGGCAGGGTCGCGAGGATGGACGCACCGGCCGCGGCCATGCCCGCCTGCACCATGCCAATCAGCATCTGCTCCGTGCCCGGCATGATCGGGAACATGATGGCACAGCCGATGCCCCAGATCGTACCCTGCACCGTGGCCGCGATCGCGATGCGCCTGGGTCCACGCTCGCTGACGCGCTCCGGCGATTGCTTGCGCCGCCGCGCGACCCAGCGCAACAGGCCAGCCATGGAGAGCGCCACCATGATGATTGTCCAGACCAGCGCGAACACCGGCTGCTGTACCGAGCCCGCCACGCCGCCGGTCAGCAACGCATTGGCGGCAACCGCGATGAAGATCACAGGTGTGCGTCGCGACAGGATCGCCATCTGCTGCACACGGATTTCGTTGCCGGTCGCGGACTGACCGGTATCGTGTGCCACCCAGAATGTACTGATTCCGCCCATGCTGACTGCAACCCTTACAGATCAGGCCAACTGAAAGCCATGGGCATAGGGGTCATCTAACGTGATCATGATGGTATTCAGGCCAGTGATATGGGCCGTACCGCTGACTGACGGAATGATCGCGGCCTGACTTCCGATTTCCGTCGCGGCTTCCACCCGGCCATGAAACAGCGATCCGATGATCGATTCGTGGACGAAATCATCACCGACCGACAGCCGTCCGCGCGCCACGAGCTGTGCCATCCGGGCCGAGGTGCCGGTGCCGCAGGGCGAGCGGTCGATGGCCCGCTTGCCATAGAGCACCGCGTTGCGCGCATCCGCACCCGATACCGTCGGTGCACCGGTCCACATCACGTGGCTGACCCCCTGGATGGCCGGATCATCAGGATGGCTGACGCTTACGGCCCGGTTCAGCGCATCCCGCAGGGCGTTGCCCTGCGCCACCAGCCAGTCGACCTGATGATCGGCCAGATCGCGGAACACCGCCTGAGGCTCGACGATCGCATAGAAGTTGCCGCCATAGGCGATATCGACCGTCACCGGTCCCAGACCGGGCACCTCGACGGTCACATCCCGGGAATGCAGGAAAGCCGGCACATTCGTGATCCGCACGGAGGTCACCCGCTCCCCGTCCATCTCGCAGGTGGCGACAACCCGCCCGGCAGGCGTGTCGAGTGAAACTGTTCCCGGCACCTTCGGGTGCACCAGATGGCGTTCCAGTGCGACCGTCACGGTCCCGATGGTGCCATGGCCACACATCGGCAGGCAGCCCGAAACCTCGATGAACAGGATGCCGATGTCGCAGTCGTCGCGCGTCGGAGGCATCAGGATTGATCCGGACATGACGTCGTGACCACGGGGCTCGAACATCAGTCCGCTGCGGATCCAGTCGTGGTGCGCCAGAAAATCCGCCCGCCGGGCCATCATGGTGTCGCCCCGCAGCGCCGGCGCACCGCCCGCGACCACGCGCACCGGGTTGCCGCAGGTATGGGCATCGACGCAGAAGAAGGTCCCCTGCTTCCCGGTTTCGTCCCCATGCGGCGTCCGATCCGTCAATCCGCCCTGCCTTTCCTTCTCCGCGCGCCACCATTGCCAGCAGACACCGGCACTCCCTATTCTGGTCACTCCGCAACTGACCGCAATGGCCCGCGAGACATGAACGCCTTGACCAATGACCGCGCGCTGCTGGAGCGGCTGTTCCAGGCTGCGGTGGCGCGGGTACATCCTTCCCGGTGCGTGCCCGACCACCTGCCGGAGCCGCCGAAAGGCCGCACAGTCGTCGTTGGCGCCGGAAAGGCCGCGGCGGCGATGGCCCTCGCCTTCGAGACTGCCTGGCAGCATGATCTGACGGGTCTGGTGATCACCCGTTACGGCTTCGCCATGCCGACGGAACGGATCGGGGTTGTCGAGGCCGCACACCCCGTGCCTGACGACAACGGCATCGCAGCGACACGGCGCATCCTGGAAATGGTGCGCGGGCTGGGGCCGGACGATCTGGTGGTCTGCCTGCTGTCCGGTGGCGCTTCCGCCCTGCTGACAGCGCCCGCCGATGGTCTGACACTGGCTGACAAGCAGGCCGTGACCCAGGCCCTGCTGCGCAGCGGTGCCCCGATCCAGCACATCAACACGGTGCGCAAGCACCTCTCCGCCGTGAAGGGCGGCGGGCTGGCACGTGCGGCGGCCCCGGCGCGGCTGGTCACGCTGGCGATCTCCGACGTCGTGGGCGACGATCCGGCCATCATCGGTTCCGGCCCCACCGTCGCGGACCCGTCCCATGCCAGCGATGCGCTGGCGCTGATCGCGCACTACGGCATCCACCCGCCGGAGGCTGTCATGTCCCACGTGCGCGCGCGGCTTGATGTCGCCACGCCGCCCCTGCCGACCCCTGACTACCGCCTGATCGCGAGACCGCAGGATGCGCTCGACGCCGCGGCGACCCTTGCCGTCGCGGAGGGGCTGGAGCCGGTCATGCTGGGCGACGGGCTGGAAGGGGAGGCCCGGGACGTCGCCTGCCTGCATGGCGACATGGCCCGCAGGCTGCTGCACCGGCAGCGGCCATCCATTCTGCTGTCCGGTGGCGAACTGACGGTGACGGTGAAGGGCAATGGCCAGGGCGGCCCGAACCAGGAATATGCCCTGTCACTGGCGCTGGTCCTGGATGGCTGCGGCGGCATCACGGCGCTGGCCGCGGACACGGACGGGCTGGATGGCAACGGCGATGCGGCGGGTGCGTTCGTCGATACGGACAAACCGCTGTGGAACGGGCATCATGGCAGCAGCCCGGCGTCGGCACTTGCCGCGAACAACGCGGGCCCGGCGCTTGATGCGCTTGGTGCCCTGTTCCGTCCCGGACCAACCAACACGAATGTGAATGATTTCCGTGCCATCATCGTCCGACCACCAGAGGAGCCGTATCTTGCACCGTAAACGTCAGACGAAGATTCTCGCCACCCTGGGGCCATCCAGCTCGACCGCGCACAGGATCGCGGAGCTGTTCGATGCCGGGGTGGATGTCTTCCGGCTCAACTTCAGCCATGGCACCCATGCCGACCATCGCCGCCGCCACCGTGTGGTGCGCAGCCTGGAGGAAGCCCGTGGCCGCCCCATCGGCCTGCTCGCCGACCTGCAGGGGCCGAAGTTCCGGGTCGGCACCTTCGCCAATGGATCGGTCGAGCTGACCGCCGGATCGACCTTCGTGCTGGACATGAAGGACACGCCAGGCACCGAGAAGCGCGCGCCCCTGCCGCATCCTGAAATCTTCAAGGCGCTGCAGGCCGGATCGAACCTGCTGCTGGACGATGGCCGGATCCGCCTGCGGGTCGTGGACTGTGGCCGCACCAGCGCCAAGACGGAGGTCGTCACCGGGGGCAGCCTGAGCGACCGGAAGGGCCTGAACCTGCCCGACGTGGTGCTGCCGCTCGCCGCGCTGTCCGACAAGGACCGCAAGGATCTGGAGTTCGCCGCAGGCCTGGGGGTGGACTGGATCGCCCTGTCCTTCGTGCAGCAACCCGACGATGTGGCCGAGGCCCGCAAGCTCGCCGCCGGTCGCGCCGCCATCATGGCGAAGATCGAGAAGCCGGCCGCCGTGGAGCATATCGACGAGATCCTGGAACTCGCCGACGGCATCATGGTGGCGCGCGGCGACCTGGGTGTCGAAACCCCGGTCGAAGAGGTCCCGGCAACCCAGAAGCGGCTGATCCGCCGGGCGCGCCGCATGGGCAAGACGGTCGTGGTGGCGACACAGATGCTGGAATCCATGGTGGTCAGCCCCTTCCCCACACGGGCGGAGGTCTCCGACGTGGCGACGGCGGTCTATGACGGCGCGGACGCGGTGATGCTGTCGGCTGAGACCGCCTCCGGCGATCACCCCATCCTGTCGGTCGAGACCATGAGCCGGGTCATCGGCAGCGTTGAACGCGATGGCCACTATCGCGGCATTCTGGAGGCGGACCACGCGATCCCCGAACCCACCGCCTCCGACGCGATCACGGCGGCGGCCCGACAGGTGGCGGAGACCATCAAGGCCGCGGCCATCGTCACCTACACGACGTCAGGCTCGACAGCCCTGCGCGCCGCGCGGGAGCGTCCCTCAACCCCGATCCTGGGCCTGACACCCCGGGTCGAGACCGCGCGTCGGCTGGCGCTGGTCTGGGGCGTGCACTCGGCAGTGACGGAAGATGCCCAGAACTTCGCCGACATGGTGGAAAAGGCCTGTCATGTGGCCCGTCGCGACAGCTTCGCCGAACCGGGCCAGCGGCTGGTCATCACCGCCGGTGTCCCCTTCGGCACGCCGGGTGCCACGAACATCCTGCGAATCGCCTGGATCGGCGACGATCCGGCCTGATCCCGACCGGCTTCATTCGTTCCTGACGGCAGGCAGGGCGAAGTCGGTCAGCACCTTGACCGGCACCTTCCAAGCCTGCGGGTCATTGTAGTTGCCCGCGAAGACCACGACGGTCAGGCCGCTTTCGAGACCGATGGAAAGGCGCTGTCCGCCATTGCCGAAAGCGGCGACCCCCAGTGGCGGATCGCCCTTCGGGTGCAGCCACCAGAAGAAGCCGTAGCGCAGGCCACCCTGCAGGCTAGCACGTGCCCTGAAAGACTGTTTCAGCCAGTCTTCGGGCACGATCTGTCGCCCGGCGTGTCGTCCGCCGTTCTGGATCATCAGGCCGATGCGGGCCAGGTCCGGTGCGGTCATGCGAAGGCCTGATGCGGCGGAAGGTTCGCGATCGCCGCCCCGTCGCCATTCGAAGCGCAGGATACCCAATGGTTTGAACAGCTTGTCCCGAGCGTAGGCATCGAGGGGCATCCCCGCCCCTTTCGCGATCAGCCGCCCGATGAGAGCGGTTGCGCCACCGCTGTAGTTCCATTGTTCGCCGGGCGTGCTGATGACCGGCTGTTCCAGCACGTAGCGATAGCGATCCGGCGCCAGTTCCATGGCGATTTCGCTGTTGCGCGGATCGGTGTAGGGCAAGGTCTCGTCCCACGCCGTGCCCATGCGCATGGACAACACATGCCGGATCAGGATCGCCTTCCGCGCCGGATCCGCCGCCAGATCGGCATACTCGGGGAACTGGCTGACGACGGGTTCATCGACGGATGGCACAAGGCCCTCCGACAGGGCGATACCGTAGAGCAGGCTGGTGATGCTCTTGGTCACGGATCGCAGGTCGTGCAGGCTGTCCGGACCATGTTCGCGCACACCAAGCGCCCGGCCCCAGCTCTCGTCCGCACCCGGGAAATAGAGCTCGGCCAGAGTCTCGCCCCTGCGGATGATCAACGCGCTGTGCAGCCCGGGAAGTTCGCCGCTGGTGAAGGCTCTGGTCAGTTTCGCTTCCAGCGCCTGGTCGTTCGCCAGAGCCGCGCAGGCCTGCATCAACAGCGCCGGTGCCAGCACTATGGCCACCAGCCAGGATCTGATCGCCATGTCCAGGCACCTCCCCGGAATCATCCGACGTCCTGTCATCGCCGGACGCGACGGTCCGCAAATACTATAACCGGCGCGGAAGCGGAAGGAGAGCGTCCGTCGTCCGGTGTCAGCCCCGTTCGCGGCTGCGGCGACGTCGGCGACCACCGCCCGGGCTACTGCCGTCTGACGTGTCACGCCGCGCGGGCAGGTCCACGGCGGCGGCCAGGTGGGGAAAGGGTTCGATCTTGTTGGGCAGGGCCATGGCATTGACGAAATGCTCCTGGAACTTCGGTTCCAGCGCGGTTTCGATCTTCTCCACGTCCTTGACCAGTTGCTCGACCTCCCGGCGGTGCCCGCGATTGAGCAGCGCCATGCGCGCCCCCGTCCCCGCCGCATTGCCCACCGCAGCAACATGTTTCAGGTCGCAGTCGGGGATCAGGCCCAGCACCATGGCGTACTTGGGGTCGATGTAGCTGCCGAAGGCCCCGGCCAGGCGGACCCGTTCCACTGTCGCGACCTCCAGCTTGTCCATCAACAGCCGGATACCGGCATAGAGCGCGGCCTTGGCAAGCTGGATTGCGCGCACATCGTTCTGGCTGATGCTGATCTCCACATCGCCGCGCCAGAGCACATAGGAGAAGGTGCGCCCGTCCGCCCGGATGCGGTCGCTCTGCGCGACACGGGTGCCATCGATCACCCCATCCTCCGTGATGATCCCGGCCAGGAACATCTCTGCGATGGTCTCGACGATGCCCGAGCCGCAGATGCCCGTGACCCCGACAGCCGGAACATTGGTCGCGAAATCCGGTGCGTCCGACCAGTCGTCGCAGCCGATCACCTTGATGCGCGGCTCAAGGGTCACCGGGTCGATCCGCACCCGCTCGATGGCGCCGGGGGCCGCCCGCTGGCCGCAGGAAATCTCCGCACCCTCGAAGGCCGGGCCGGTGGGGGAGGAACAGGCAAGCACCCGCTCCCGGTTGCCCAGCACGATCTCCGCATTGGTGCCGATATCGACCAGCAGGGTCAGTGCGTCCGCCTTGTGCGGTGCCTCCGCCAGGGTCGCTGCGGCGGCATCTGCGCCGACGTGTCCCGCGATGCAGGGCAGGACGTAGACCCGCGCCCCGGGATGCAGGGTCAACCCGATCTCCCGCGCCGGCAGGGCAACCGGCCCCGAAACGGCAAGCGCGAAGGGCGCGCCGCCCAGCTCCCGCGGGTCGATGCCGAGGAACAGGTGATGCATCACCGGATTGGCAACGAAGGTCGCCTCCATGATGTCCGCAACGGTCGTGTCTGCCTGCGCCGCCACCTTCGCCGCCAGACCGGCGATGGCGCCGCGCACGGACTCGGTCAGGGCCGGCAGACCCTCCGGGTTCATCATGACGTAGGACACCCGGCTCATCAGATCCTCGCCGAAGCGGACCTGCGGATTGGCCGTCCCGGCGGAGGCCACTGTGCGCCCGCTCATCAGGTCGATCAGGTGCGCGGCGATGGTGGTGGAGCCGATGTCGACCGCCAGTCCGAACATGCGTTCCCGCAGGCCGGGCCAGAGACCGGTCAGGACCGGCCCGTCCCCATCATCATGAACAGCTGCGGTCACCTTCCAGTCACCGTCGCGCAGGGTGCGCTGCACCTGCGCCAGCAGGGGCGGATCGACGGTGATCCCGTCGATGCCCCATTCCGCCCCGAGCGCGGCCTTCAACCGGTCCAGGTCACCCAGCGGATTGGCCATGTCGGGCTGTTCCACCTCCACCAGCACCAGCCGGGTTGCCGGATCGCGTTCGATATCGCGAACCTCGGCGCGCTTGCGGATGACCTGCGCGTTGATGGCGGAATCGGTCGGCACATCGATGACCAGATCGCCCAGCACCTTCGCCTGACAGCTCAGCCGCCGGTCAGCGGCGAGGCTGCGGCGCCGGGTATAGCGATTCTCCGTCTCGTCCACCGGGGTGAGGTGATCGAGAGAGGACGTGATCTTGTGCTTGGCGAACTGCCCTGCCGTCGGTGTCACCTGACAGCGGCCACAGATGCCCCGCCCGCCGCAGACACTCTCCACATAGACGCCCAGTGACCGCGCGGCGTCGAGCAGGGGCGTGCCATGCGGAAACCGCCCGCGCCGACCGCTCGGCATGAACAGGACGAGCGCGTCAGCGACTGGATCGGTCATGTCAGGTTCCCGGACAGGGTCAGGCGGCGGAGCGACGGCGACGTTCACTGCCACGACGGCTGCGACGGCCTTCCCCCTCGCCACCCGTGGGGGCGGCATTCGGATCCCGGTTGGCGTTGAGCCAGGTCCGGCAATCCGGGTCGAAACCGTTCAGCACATTGGCGGCGCGGATCGCGTTCATGTCCTCCGCATGCAGCGGGTTCATGATGGCGGAGGTCATGCCCATCGCCGACGCCATGGAGAGGAAATGGCCATTCATCACCCGCCGGTTGGGCAGGCCGAAGCTGATGTTGGACGCGCCGCAGGTCGTGTTGACCTTCAGCTCCTCCCGCAGCCGCCGCAGCAACCGGAAAACCTGCCGCCCGGCATCATTCATCGCGCCGACCGGCATGACCAGCGGATCGACCACGACGTCGGAGCTGGGAATACCGTAGTCCGCGGCCCGCTCCACGATCTTCTTCGCCACCGCATAGCGCACGTCCGGATCGGTGGAGATGCCGGTCTCGTCATTCGAGATCGCGACGACTGCGGCGCCATGCTTCTTCACCAGCGGCAGGACGCGGTCGAGGGACTCGTCCTCGCCCGTGACCGAGTTCACCAGCGCCTTGCCCTGGTAGACGGCAAGCCCCGCCTCCAGCGCGTCGATGATCGAGCTGTCGATCGACAGCGGCACATCGACCAGCGACTGCACCAGCTGGATCGTCTCCGCCAGGATGCGCGGCTCGTCCGCCAGCGGAATGCCCGCATTGACATCCAGCATGGTGGCACCGGCTGCGACCTGGGCCAGTGCGTCGGCTTCCACCCGGCTATAGTCGCCTTCCTTCATCTCGGCGGCGAGCAGCTTGCGGCCCGTGGGATTGATCCGCTCCCCGATCACACAGAAAGGCTGGTCAAAGCCGATCAGGACTTCACGCGTGGCGGAACTGACAAGGGTTCGGGTCATCAACGGGCCTCGATCTGGATGGGCTGTGTATCTGTGGCGACGGCGAGACCATTGACCCAGGAGCCACGCTCATGCAGCCACTCGCTGGTCTTCTTCAGTCCGCCAAAGGGGAAGACATGCATCTGGCGCACGGGACCGGCCGGATCGGCGGCCCAGGCCGCCTCCAGCGGTGCCACCACCGGCTCCGGCGAGAAACCGGTGGCCAGCGCGGTGATCGCGCTCGCCCGCTTCTTCAGGAACCCGAGCGACGGCCCGACACCGCACATGGCGGCATATTTCAGCAGGGTCGTGATCTTCGACGGGCCGGCGACACCCATGTGGAACGGCAGCCGGTTGCCCGCCGCCGTGATGCGGTTGGCCCAGTCAACGAAGCTGTGCGCATCGAACCCGAACTGGGTGACGATATACAGGTCGGCATCGGTGCGGGTCGCGAAATCGTTCTTCTGCTGGATGGCCAGATCCAGCACCGCGTCGGAAATGTCGGGGCTGCCTTCCGGGTGACCGGCGACGCCGATGCGGACATAGCCGTAGCGGTCGAACAGGCCGCTCTCCAGCATCTCGATGGAGGCGGAGATCGGCCCCGCCTGACGCTCCGGGCTGCCCGCGATGGCCAGTGCCTCGTTCACGCCCGCCTCCTCCGCGAAGGCACGGATGCGTGCCTCCAGCGCCTCCCACGACGGCTGCCGACGGGCGGCGATGTGCGGCACCGCAACGAAGCCGCAGTCCTGCAGCACGCGGGCGGCACGCACCAGCCGCGCGGTATCGTCGGTACCAAGGTCGGTCAGATAGACACGGGTACCGACGGGAAACAGACCGGACAGATCCGCCGTGTCCAGAACCTGCTTCGGCGTCGCCTCGATGGAGGCGCCGATGCGCGGCGTGCCGCCGAAATGGATCATGTCAGTCATGGGCGTAGCCTCCGTTCGCGACCAGGGAGTTGAGATGCTCGTGCGAGAAAGTCGTTTCGAGCATGGCCGCGGCCTGCGCCGCCTCCTGCTCCAGATCGTCGCTGCAGCTTTCCGGATCGCCGCGCCGCCATGCCTCCAGATAGGCATCGGTGTCGCGGGCCCCGACCTTCATTGCTGTCCGGTCAATTGCCTTGATGAAACGTTCCGGCAGTTCGACGGTTGCGCGCTTGCGGCCCTTGCGCACGATCACCTGCGCCGGGATATCCCGCCAGTAAACGATGACTTTCTCGGCCATGATCTCTGCCCCTGCCATGGGAACGTCCTGAATCGAATATGGTCACCACGACGGCCTTCAGCATGGCTTCTGCACGACCAGTGGAAGTCGCTTTCGCGACAAAATGACCGAAATCCGACAGACAAGGCAGGAAGTGCCGTCGCTGTTCCCCGCCAGCAATGAACGCTACGGTGAACAGAATGTCTTTCACCGGAGGCGCATCGGATGAGCATGACCTTCCCCAACGAGAGCGCAGATTATCGCGCAGCGCGAACCAGACTGCTGGAGGCTGAGGCAGAACTGCGACAAAGGACAGAGGAGGTCGCGGCCCTGCGCCGGGCCCTGCCGCCGGGCGGCGAAGTGCCGGAAGACTATCTGTTCCTGCGAACCGGCGGCCAGACGACACGGATGAGTGACCTGTTCGCGACCGGACAGGATACCCTGGCCATCTACAGTTTCATGCTGGGTCCTGCCGCGACAGCACCCTGCCCGATGTGCGCCGCCTTCGTCGATTCCCTGGACGGCAATGCCCCGCATATCTGGGAGCGCCTGTCGTTGCAGGTGGTCATCAGCGGATCACCGTCACAGGCCGAAGCACTCGCCACCGGCCGTGGCTGGCGCAACATCGTGCCCCTCTCCGCCGCAGGCAGCTCGTACAACAGGGACTATCACGGCGAAGCACCCGATGGATCGCAATGGCCGATGCTGAACGTGTTTGAGAGACGCGAAGGGATCATCCGGCATTTCTGGTCGTCGGAACTGCTGGGAATGGAATGGGACAACCATCCCCGCCACATGGATCCGGCATGGCCACTCTGGACGTTCCTCGACTGGTCACCGGGCGGGCGCGGCGACTTCTTCCCGACCCTCGACCATGACTGACCGGGGATGCCCGGCCGTCAGTCCGGTGCAGCCTCGACGCGATTGCGCCCGTTCTTCTTGGCCTTGTAGAGCGCGTCGTCGGCACGCTTCATGGCCTCTTCCAGACTGGTCTCGCCATTCCTGAACAGGCTGATGCCGAGGCTGACCGTCAACCCGAATGTCCGCCCGTCATGCCTGACCTGAAGCTTCTCCACCGCCGAACGGATACGCTCGGCCACGCGCCTGGCACCTGACAGATCGGTCTCGGGCAGGATCACGGCGAACTCTTCACCGCCGACGCGCCCCAGCACGTCGATGGGCTGTCTCAGGCAGTCCGACACCGTGCCGGCAAAGGCCTTCAGGGCCTGATCGCCGCCCGCATGGCCGTACCTGTCGTTGACCGACTTGAAATGATCGATGTCGCAGACAATCACCGCCAGGCCGTGCCCATATCGCATGGCGCGACGGGCCTCCGCATCGGCAACGCGCGAGAAGCGATGGCGGTTCGCCAGGCCGGTCAGCGCATCGGTATCCGCCGCGCGGCGCAGCTCGGCCTCCAGCTCCTTCTGCAGCGTCATGTCGCGCACCACGCTCCCGATGCCGAGCACCTTGCCTTCCGCATCACGCAATGTGGTGGACCGCAGTTCCATCGGGATCCGGCGTCCATCCTTGTGAAGGGCCTCGGTCTCCAGGACGACCGGCTGACTGTTCTGCTGTACTTCCCGGATGTATCTGGCCATCAGCGCGACCCGATCGTCGGGACGCAGCATCGATGAAGGCTGGTTCAGCATTTCCTCCTTGGTGTGGCCATAGACACGCTCGCAGGCGCTGTTGACGTAGCCAATGGTGCCATCAGGGCGGATGTGGAAGACCGGATCGCTCAGATTCTCGACCAGATCGGCGAGCAACTGTGCCCGTTCCGCCGCCTGACGTTCCCGTTCCTCCAGCGCCATACGGTCACTGATATCAAAGGACACGCTGGCCATCGCCGTGATCTTGCCATCATCATCGATCAGTGGCGTGACTCTGAGGTGAACGGGAATCTGGATGCCGTCACCACGGCGGCGCCACGTATCGATCTCCACCGGCTTCTTGTCGCGCCTGATCGCCATACCGAATTCGGCCAGACGCGCCGTCTCGGACTCAGGAATGAAGATGTCATTGGGCTGACCGAGCATCTCCTCCCGCGACATGAGGTAGAGGTCGCAAGCGGCCTGGTTGCAGTAGATGATGCGCCGTTGGTTGCTGATCAGGATGATCGCGTCCATCGAACGGTCCAGCAGAAGGCTCAGATCGTCGGCCCGTTTCTCCGTCTCTCGCTCTGCAGTGACGTCCTGGGCCGTGCCGACCCTGAGATGCAGGGATCCATCGGCATTGTACAGGCTGCGAGTCGTCCATGAGAGGTGGATGGTCCGATCATCCCTGGTCCGCCAACGGCTCTCGAAGCGCCGTCCGTCAACATTCACCTGAAAGTTCCGCGAACCTTCCTCGATCTCTTCCGGACAGCGGAATTCCCAGACCTTCCTGCCCACGGCCTCATTGAAGGAATAGCCGGTGATTCGGGAAAATGCGGAATTGACCCACGCGATGGCGCCATCGGGCCGGACCGCCGTGAAGATGGCGTCGGTCGTATCGACCCGCGCCTCCAGGAAAAACGACTCCTGAAGGTCATCGTCCAATGCTTTGGGCGGGCCTGATACCTGCTTGCTCATGTCCCGAACCTGCACCCGAATGCATTAAGATTCTGTTCAGGAACATGACATGCAAACAGGGGCGACACCCGCGCCGCCCCTGTCCAACCCTGTACTGAACCCGATCGACGGCTCAGTCGATGTCATCCTTCGGGCGGATCTTGTTGACCACGTCCGGGCCCGGCAGGACGTCCTGACCGGAGACATAGCGCCAGCCGACCATCTCGCCCTTGCCGTCCCGGTTGAAGGTACGACCGACATAGGCACCCATCGTCGACTGGTGGTCGACACGACGGAAATAGATGGTCCCCAGCGGAGACTCGAAGCCGAGCCCGCGGAACGCCTGCACCAGCAGTTCGGTCTTGGTGGTCTGGCCCTTCTCGATTGCCGCGGCAATGGCCTGGATGGTCATGTAGCCCACCAGCGAACCGGTCTTCGGATCCTCGCCCCAACGGGCCTGGTAGTCACTCACGAAGGCCTTGTGCTCAGGCTTCTCGATGCTCGCCCAGGGATAACCGGTGACGATCCAGCCGTTCGGGGTTTCCTCGCCCAGCGGCTCCAGATACTCCGGCTCACCCGTCAGCAGGCTGGCAACCTCGCGCCCTTCGAAAAGGCCGCGCAGATTGCCCTCACGCACGAAGGCCGCCAGATCGCCGCCGAAAGTGACATTGTAGATCGCGTCGGGCTTCGCAGCCTCCAGCGCGCGGACGGTGACACCCGCGTCGATCTTGCCAAGTGCCGGCCACTGCTCCTCGACGAACTCGACTTCCGGCTTCAGTTGCTTCAGCACTTCCTTGAACACGGCAACCGCGTCCTGGCCATACTTGTAGTTGGGGGCAATCGTCGCCCAGCGCACGGCGTCCAGATTGGCCGCTTCCCGTGCCAGCAGGGCTGACTGCACGTAGGTCGAGGGACGCAGGCGGAAGGTGTAGCGGTTGCCCTTCGACCAGACCAGCGCGTCGGTCAGAGGCTCGGCAGCCAAGAACAGGACCTGCTTCTGTGCCGCAAAGTCGCTGACTGCGAGGCCGATGTGGGAGAAAAAGGTGCCTGCGAACAGATCAACACGTTCGCGGCTCAACAGTTCCTCCGCGATCTTCACGGCATTGCCCGGCTTGCCGCCATCGTCGCGGCTGATCACTTCCAGCTGGCGGCCCATGACGCCGCCTGCAGCATTGATCTGCTCGACGGCCAGTTCCCAGCCCTTCTTGTAGGGCTCGGTAAAGGCAGGCAGGGCCGAATAGCTGTTGATCTCGCCGATCTTGATCGGCCCTTCGTCCTGGGCCAAAGCACCCGACAGGCCCGCCGCCACTGCTGCAACCCCGGCAAAGGCTCCAAGCACACTTCTGCGCGTCAGCATGGTATCCTCCATAAACTCGTATCGAAGCGCCATACGACGCAACGCGATCAGTGTGAATCTTAACCAAAGCGCGCTATGTCGCAACCCTCGCGTGACAAACGTCACAGGTCTCGATCAGACGATCGGCGCGCGGTGACCGAATATGGCGGTGCCGACACGGACCAGCGTGGCGCCGAACTGGATCGCCACCTCGTAATCGGCACTCATCCCCATCGACAGCCCCCGAAGCCCGTTCCGCTCCGCGATCTTCGCCAGCAACGCGAAGTGCGGTGCCGGTTCCTGATCCGCCGGGGGAATGCACATCAGGCCCGCTAGCGGCAGATCATGGACCGCGCGGCAGCGTTCGATGAAGGCATCGGCATCCGCAGGCACGACGCCGGACTTCTGCGGTTCCTCCCCCGTGTTCACCTGGATGAAACAGGCGGGACGGCGGCCGAGTTCCGCCATCGCACGGGCGGCGGCGGCGGCAACCTTCTCCCGGTCGATGGAATGGATCACGTCGAACAGGGCAACCGCCGGAGCCACCTTGCGGCTCTGCAGGCCGCCGATCATGTGCAGTTCGGTCTCCGGAAAATCCGCCTTCAGCGTAGGCCACTTGTCCTCAGCCTCCTGCACCCGGTTCTCGCCGAAGATCCGCTGCCCCGCATCGATGGCGGGGCGGATGTGGTCCGCCGGATGGGTCTTGGAGACGGCGATCAGCGAGACCTCCGCCGGATCCCGGCCGGCGTCTCGGGCAGCCGCGTCGATGCGATCCCGCACTTCCTGCAGGGCGCGTGCAATGTCATGTTCGGCAGGTTCGGTCATGGAAGGCAGGGAATCACGGCGTGGGAACTGTTGCAACAATCCGTTCTGTCGCGGACCTGCCCGCCATTGCCATGCCCACCGACCTGTCACGCGTTCCCGACCCGGTTGGCGCGTCGCGCGGCCTGCCGGCAGGCGCGGCGATCATCCTGCGCGATGCCGGGCATCCCGACCGCCTGGCATGTGGCATTGCCCTGCGGCGTTCGACGCTGGCGCGGGGACAGGTGCTGCTGGTCGCCGGTGATCCGGCACTGGCGAAGGCACTGAATGCCGACGGCCTGCATGTTCCGGAACGCATGGCCGGGACCAAAGCGGTCCGTCACTGGCGGCGGGCAAACCCCGGACGGCTGATGAGTGCCGCCTGTCATTCCCTCGCCGCCCTGCGCCGGGCGGAGCGGGCAGGCGCGGACTTCGCACTGCTGTCGCCGGTCTTTCCAACGGCCAGCCATCCGGGTGGCCGCGTGCTGGGCCTCTACCGGGCGGCAGCGCTGGCTGCGGCGACCGACCTGGCGGTGCTCGCCATGGGTGGTATCGAACGGGGCAATGCCAACCGGTTACCGAAGGTCTTCGCCGGCTTCGCCGCCATCGGCATGTTTGCCGACGGCGGCGAGACGTGACGGCTTACCGCTTGTAGTGCTTGCGGAAATCAGGCTTCCGCTTCTCGGCCAGGGCGTTCACACCCTCCTTCGATTCGTCGGTGTCGTAGTAGAGTTTCAGGGCCTGGAACGCCATGCCGGAGATACCCCGTATCAACTCGGTATCGGCATTGAACGACTTCTTGGCCAGTGCGATCGCGGTGGGGCTGCGCTCGTTCAGCTCGTCACACCAGGCGCGCACTTCGGCGTCCAGATCCGGTTCCGGGACGACCTTGTTGACCAGCCCCATGGCTTCGGCCTCTGCCGCCGGGTAGCGACGGCACATGTACCAGATCTCGCGCGCCTTCTTCTCGCCGACCGAGCGGGCAAGCAGGGCCGTGCCGAACCCCGGATCGACGGAGCCCATCTTCGGTCCCACCTGGCCGAAGATCGCGGTATCCGCCGCGATGGTCATGTCGCAGAGCGTTGCCAGCACATTGCCGCCGCCGATGGCATAGCCGCGCACCTTGGCGATCACCGGCTTTGCCACATCCCGCAGCGCGGTGTGCAGCTCCTCCACCGGCATTCCGACGGTGCCACGGACACCGCCCTGGTACTGCCCGTCATGGTTCTTCTGGTCGCCGCCGGTGCAGAAAGCCTTCTGCCCCGCGCCGGTCAGCACGATGGAGCCGATGTCGGGATCATACCCGGCGGTCATCAGCGCATCGATCAGTTCCACCACGGTGTTGTAGCGGAAGGCGTTGTAGACCTCCGGCCGGTTGATGGTGATGGTCGCGGTATGGTCCTCGACCTCGTACAGGATGTCTTCGTAAGCCATGAATCTGGTTTCCTCACATGTTCTCGGTTCTGGTGGGCGCTGCTGTCTCAGCCGCTCATGCTCAGGCCACCGCTGACGCTGATCACCTGACCGGTGATGAAGGCCGCGTCGTCGGACAGCAGGAATGCGATCATGCCCGGGTAGTCCTCCGGCTGCCCCACCCGGCGCAAGGGGATGGCCCGCTCCAGCGCCGCGACGATCTTCCCCTCCGGATCGAAGTCCCGCAGCAGGGCCGTATCGGTCGGCCCCGGACAGACCGAGTTGCAGGTGATGCCCTGCCGCGCATGTTCGCGCGCCAGCGTCTTCATGAAGGCGATGACACCGCCCTTGCAATAGGAATAGACCGCCTCACCCGTCGATCCGACACGCCCGGCGTCGGAGGCAACGGACACGATGCGGCCTTCGCCACGTTCGGCCATCCGGGTCAGCACGGCATGGGTCACGTTGACCGGGCCGAACAGGTTCACATCGACGATGCGCTTCCACAGTTCCGCATCGCTCTTCAGGAACGGCACCATCTTGTCCCAGCCGGCATTGTTGACCAGACCACCGATGGGGCCGAGTTCGGCCTCCACCCTGTCGACCGCGGCGATGACCGCCGACTGATCCGCAATGTCCAGTCCGATGCCCATGGCACCATTGCCGATCTCTGCCGCCGCAGTCGCGGCACCGTCTCCGTTCAGATCCAGAATGGCGACCTTTGCGCCCTCCTCCGCCAACCGTCCGGCGGTCGCACGACCAATACCACCGGCTCCGCCGGTGAGAATGATCACCTTGTCCTTCAATCCACGCACATCGCCCTCCCCTTATTTGGACTTCACCTCAACCTTACAGATGATACGCTGGCTTACAATCGTGTGAAATTGGCGACCAGGGGAGGAATGCCATGCTGCAAGGAAAACGGATTCTCATAACAGGCGCGGGGGGCGGCATCGGCCAGGCTGCGGCCGTTCTGGCCGCGGCTGAGGGCGCGAAGGTCATGATCGCCGACGTCAATCAGGCCGGGCTGGAAGAGACGCTGGAGACCATGAAGGCCGCCGGTGGCGACGGGCAGATGCGGGTCACCGACGTGACCAGTGAAAAGGATGTCGAGGGACTGGTTGCCGACACCATCGCCGCCTTCGGGGGCCTGGACGGTGCCTACAACAATGCCGGGATCGAGGGCGACTGGGCCAAGACCGCCGAGTCGTCGCTCGACAACTTCAACCGTGTCGTCTCGGTCAACCAGACCGGTGTCTTCCTGTGCATGCGGGCCGAGATCCAGGCGATGCTGAAGGCGGGCACGCCGGGCTCCATCGTCAATACGGCTTCCATCGCCGGGATCGCCGGTGCGCAGTACATGCCAGCCTATGTCGCCTCCAAGCACGGGGTCGTCGGGCTTACGGCCAGCGCCGCCATGGAGTATGCGCGCAAGGGCATCCGCATCAATTGCGTCTGCCCCGGTCCCATCGAGACCCGGATGCTGAATTCACTGGCCAGCAATCATCCGCGTGCGGGCGATGCCCTTTCGGCCTCCACCGCCATGAAGCGGCTGGGTCAGCCGGTCGAGATTGCCCAGGCTGCCTGCTGGCTGATGTCGGATCGCGCATCCTACATCACCGGCGTCGCGCTGCCGGTCGACGGCGGGATGATCGCCGGTCCGTGAGGCAAGACGCTGCTCCGAACTGAAGTAGACCACGCCGTGCCCGGGCTTGCCCCGGGCACCCGGTCTCCCACGCCGCTGACGACCGGACCTACTGGCCTGTGGCCAGACCCACGGGCTGCCCGACCGCGACGGCCAGCATGCCATCCAGATCGAGGATGCGGCGGGCGACACGTTTCACGTCGTCGATCGTGACCGCATTGATCAGTTCCGGACGGCGCGCGACATAGTCCTTGCCCAGATCATAGCGCTGCAGCGCCACCAGCAGACCGGCAATGCCCTTGTTGGAGGTCAGGCGCAGCGGGAAGGCCCCGTTCATGTTGGCCTTGGCGTTCGCCAGCCGCTCCGCGTCCGGGCCGGTCTCCGCATACTCCCGGATGGTCTCGCGCAGCACCTGCCAGGCCTCGGCAGCCCTGTCGTTGCTGGTCGACAGTCCACCAAGCCAGAGGCCATCGCGGTCACTCGGCCGCAGATAGCTGTAGATGCCATAGGTCAGGCCACGCTTCTCCCGCACCTCTTCCGTCAGCAGGCTGCTGAAGCCGCCGCCGCCGAGCATGTGGTTCATGACACGGGCAGCGTCATAGTCGGGATCGTCGCGTTTCAGCCCCGGCAGGCCGAAGATGAAGGATGTCTGCGAGGTCGGAAAATCGGAAACGGTCAGGCCCCGTTCCGGCTGCATTGAAACATCACCCAGGCCCAGCGGCACCGCACGCTCCGGCAGGCTGCCAAAGGCCGCGTCCAGCAGATCCTTCAGTGCCTCCGGTGAAACATCACCGACGACCCCGATGATCAGGTTGTTGCGTGCCAGGCGCTGCGCCACGAAATCACGCAGATCATCCGGTCCGATGGCGGCAACCGTTTCAAGTGTCCCCTCCACCGGGCGGCCATAGGGATCATCGCCATAGGCCAGAGAAGAGAACAGGCGACCGGCAATGCTGTTCGGATCCTGCGCCGAACGGGCGATGCCGGTCAGGATCTGGCGGCGGATGCGCTCCACGGGCTCATCGTCGAAGCGCGGGCTGGTCAGGGCCTGCCCGGTCAGCCGAAACGCCTCGGCCGCGTTCGCGGTCAGGGTCTGCAGTGACAGGGAGAAACTGTCCCGCCCGGCATCGAAACTCAGCCGCACGGCAAGATCATCCAGCCGCTGCTGGAACGCCTGGGAGTCGAGGTCCCCCGCCCCCTCGTCCAAGAGGCCGGAAACCAGGTTGGCGCGTCCGGTCAGCGCCGCCGGATCAGAGACCGCGCCGCCGTCGCGCCATATTGCGGAGACGGCGATCATCGGGATCGAGGGTTCCTGTTTCAGCCAGGCAACCACACCCCGGTCGCTGACCACTTCGATGATGTCGCTGTCGGCGGCCTGTGCCTGCACAGGTCCCTGCAGGACAGCGAGACCGAGACACAGGGTCAGACCGGCAACTGCGGCCCGGTGCAATCCGGCAAGATGAAAACTCATGACTTCTCCTCCGGCGACAGGATCGCGGTAACGGAACGTTCCATCCTGAAGACTGCCCGCGCGGCCTCGACCACATCTTCCGAGGTCACGGCGCGGACGCGGTCGGGCCAGCTCTCCACATCGTCCACAGTTGCGCCAGCGGTCAGGGCATTGCCGAAGATGCGCGCGCCCGTGAACAGGCTGTCACGGGCGTAGATCGCATCGGCCAGCAGCCCGGTGCGCGCGCGTTCCAGTTCCGCCTCAGTGACGCCATTGGCGATGATCTCAGCCAATGCGGCATCCATCGCGGCCTCGACAGCCGCAACGTCAGTGTCCGGTGCAGGCGTCGCGTAGAGGCCGAAGTTGCCCGGTCCGCGACTGACACCCGAATACCAGGCGCCTGCAGAGACCGCGATGCCCTGATCCACCACCAGCGCACGATAGAGGCGGCTGGTGCTGCCACCGCCCAGGATCTCCGACAGGAAATTGAGCGGCGCACTGCGTGACCGCTCGCCCCAGCCGATGCTGTCCGCCAGATACTGGCGCTGCCACGAGGTCACGGCGACGCGGGGATCGCTGTGCAGCACCCGCCGCGCCGCACGGTGCGGCGGCTCCAGCGGCAGCGGTTCCACGACCGTGTCCGGATTGGCCGGGATGACACCATAGTACTTCTCCGCCAGCGGTTTCAGGTCCGCGGCGGTGATGTCACCCGCCACGATCAGGATCGCATTGTTCGGCGCGTAGTAGCGCTTGTAGAACGCCATCGCGTCCTCGAGGCTCAGCTTCTCGATCTCCTCCTGCCAGCCGATCACCGGTCGGCCATAGGGATGCTGCAGGAACAACGCCGCGCGCGCCTGCTCACCGAATTGTCCCTGGGGTGTGGAGTCGGTGCGCTGGCGCCGTTCCTCCAGCACCACGTCACGCTCCGTCGCCACATCGTTCTCGTCCAGGCGGAGATTGACCATCCGGTCCGCCTCCATCTCCATGACAAGTTCCAGCCTGTCGCGGGCAATCGTCTGGAAGTAGCCCGTATAGTCGAGCGAGGTGAAGGCATTGTCGCGCCCGCCATTGGCCGCAACGATCTTGGAGAAATCCCCCGGTGCGATCTTGTCCGTCCCCTTGAACAGCAGATGCTCCAGGAAGTGCGCGACACCGGATCGGCCCACCGGTTCATCCGCCGAACCCAGCCGGTACCAGACCATGTGGACCACCACCGGCGCCCGGTGGTCGGGGATCACCACGACCTCCATGCCATTGTCGAGACGGAAGGTCTCCGCGTTGAAGAGCCCGGCAGATGCACGATCCACGGGCCAGATCAGCAGCAGCGGCAGCAGCAGCAGAAGGGCAAGCAGGGGCAGACGGGCGGGGGTGGAGGCAGGCGTGGGCAGCGGTACGCGGGACAAGCGATCTCTCCGTGTGCGGTACAGGCGGTCGGCTTTCGTATCCGCAACATGTGGCCAGATGGAGGCAGTTTGACAAGTCACGCCTCGGCGACCGCGCCACCTTGACTCGACCAGACCGGGGCGGATGATCGGCAGGAACCATCTGGTGGAGGAAACAGCCCATGAACGAACAAAGCCCCGTCAAGGGTCAGAGCCATGATGCAACGCCGCGTGGCGGCGTCTCCCATGTCGTCGGCGACACCTCCGTGCCGCTCTGGCACCGGACCATTCCCGATGTGTTTGCGGAAACCGCGACGCGTTGTGCCGACCGCGATGCGGCCATCTTTCTGGAACAGGGCATCCGCTGGTCCTGGTCCGATCTGGCCGCCGAGGTCGATGCACTGGCGCAGGGTCTGGCCGGGCTTGGCCTCCGCAAGGGTGATCGCATCGGCATCTGGTCACCGAACCGTGCCGAATGGCTGCTGACCCAGTTCGCGACCGCACGGCTGGGGCTGGTGATGGTCAACATCAATCCCGCCTATCGCCTGTCGGAGCTGGAATACGCGCTGAACAAGGTCGGATGCCTGGCGCTGGTCACCGCCGCGACCTTCAAGACCTCCGACTATCTGGAGATGATCCGCACCCTGGCGCCGGAGATCGACACCTGCGCGCCGGGTGAACTGAAGTCCGCGAAGCTGCCCACGCTGCGCAGCGTGATCCGCATGGGCACCGAGAAAAGCGCCGGCATGTTCAGCTTCGACGACATTGTGGCGGCCGGACGCGCCCACCCCTCCGCCGATCTGGACGCCATCACGGCCAGCCTGGACCCGGATGACGCGATCAACATCCAGTTCACCTCCGGCACGACCGGGGCACCGAAGGGTGCCACGCTGACCCACCGCAACATCATGAACAATGCGCGCTTCGTGGTCGGGGCCATGCATTTTACCGAACAGGACCGGCTGTGCATTCCCGTGCCGCTGTACCACTGCTTCGGCATGGTCATGGGCACGCTGGGCTGTGTCGCCACCGGGGCCACCATGGTCTTCCCGGCGGAAGCCTTCGATCCCGAGACGACGCTCGCCGCCGTGTCGGCGGAAAAGTGCACCACCCTGTATGGTGTGCCGACGATGTTCGTTGCCGCACTCGGGCACCCGGACTTCGCCAGCTTCGACTTCTCCCACCTGCGCACCGGCATCATGGCCGGCGCCCCCTGCCCGACAGAGGTGATGAAGCGGGTGGTGAGCGAGATGAACATGTCGGAGGTCACCATCGCCTACGGCATGACGGAGACCAGCCCGGTATCCTTCCAGAGCAGTACCGACGATTCGCTGGACCGGCGCGTGTCCACGGTCGGGCGCATCCATCCGCACGTCGAATGCAAGGTGGTGGACGAGAACGGGGCCACCGTCGCGCCGGGCGTGCAGGGGGAACTGTGCACCCGCGGCTATTCGGTCATGAAGGGATACTGGGACGACCCGGAACGCACGGCGGAAGCCATCGACGCCGATGGCTGGATGCATACCGGCGACCTGGCCACCATCGATGCGGAAGGTTTCTGCAACATCACCGGGCGCGTGAAGGACATGCTGATCCGGGGCGGAGAGAACGTCTATCCGCGGGAGGTCGAGGAGTTCCTGTTCCGTCACCCGAAGATCGCCGACGCCCAGGTCTTCGGCATTCCCGACGAGAAGTACGGGGAGGAAGTCTGCGCCTGGGTGGTGCTGAAGCCCGGTCAGACGGCCGACGAGGATGAGGTCCGTGCGTTCTGCAAGGGCCAGATCGCGCATTACAAGATCCCGCGCCATGTCCGCTTCCGCACCGAACTGCCGATGACCGTCACCGGCAAGCCGCAGAAATTCCGCATGCGCGACGCGATGATCGAGGAACTGGGCCTGACCGTCGCCAAGACGGCTTGAAGCCAGCCCGCTTGACCGCTACGCAGTGACCATTGGCCCCGTCCGGGGCCAACGCGAATTGCAGGTGCAGGTACCCAGGGCATGAACGCCGCCGCCGACCAGCCGACACCCATGATGGTGCAGTATCTGGAGATCAAGGCCGCGCATCCCGGCGCGCTGCTGTTCTACCGCATGGGCGATTTCTACGAGCTGTTCTTCGACGACGCCCGGCAGGCCGCCGCCAGCCTCGACATCGCGCTGACCAAGCGCGGCAAGCATCTGGGGGAGGACATCCCGATGTGCGGCGTGCCGGTCCATGCCGCCGACCAGTATCTGGCCCGCCTGATCCGGGACGGGTTCCGGGTCGCCGTCTGTGAACAGACCGAAGACCCGGCAGAGGCGAAGAAGCGCGGTTCCAAATCGGTGGTGCGGCGCGATGTGGTCCGGCTGGTGACCGCCGGAACCCTGACCGAGGATTCGCTGCTCGACGCGCGGCGCAACAACTACCTGCTGGCGCTGGCCCGCAGCGGCACCGGCCGCAGTGCCACGTTCGGCCTGGCCTGGCTGGACATGTCGACGGGGGAGTTGCGCACCACCTGCGTCGCGCCGGAGCAGCTCGGCGCGGAACTGGCGCGGCTGGGTCCGGGCGAGATCCTGGTGCCGGAGACCCTGCTGGAGGCACTGGACGCGCAGATCGGTGACTGGTCCGACAGTTTCACACCGCTGCCCGCCCCCCGCTTCGACAGCCAGAGCGGGCAGAAGCGTCTCGCGGCGCTGTACGGCGTCGGCACCCTGGACGGTTTCGGCGCCTTCGAACGCGTTGAGGTCGCGGCGGCGGGCGCCGTGGTCGACTACGTCGAACTGACGCAGAAGGGACGGCTGCCGCCGATCCGGCCGCCGGTGCGGGAGGATACGGGGGCCACCATGGGCCTCGACCCCGCGACACGGCGCAATCTCGAACTCACGGAGACCCTGTCGGGCGAACGGCGCGGCAGCCTGCTTTCGGTCATCGACCGCACGGTCACCGGCGCGGGCGGGCGACGGCTGGCCACCGATCTCGCCGGACCGCTCACCGACCCCGCGGCCATCGACCGGCGTCTCGACATGGTGCAGTTCTTCGCCGACGGGGACACACGGCGACAGGATCTGCGGGATGCCATCCGACGCGCCCCGGATATCGAACGCGCCCTGTCACGGCTGGGCCTGGACCGGGGCGGCCCCCGCGATCTGGCACACCTGCGCGACGGTCTGCTGGCCGCGGCAGTCGCCCGTGACGTCCTCGGCAGCGATGGCCCTGCGGGTGTCACCGGGAACGCGGCGGCGCTGGTGGGCCATGGCGACCTGATCGACCGTCTGCGGGATGCCCTTGTCGACGAGCCACCGCTGCAGCGCCGCGACGGCGGTTTCATCCGCGACGGCTTCGACCCGACCCTGGACGAACTGCGCAGTCTGCGCGACGAGAGCCGTCGCCTGATCGCCGCGCTGCAGAAGCGCTATGCCGACGCGACCGGCGTCGCGTCACTGAAGGTGAAGCACAACAACATGCTGGGCTTCTTCGTCGAGGTGGCGCAGCGCCATGCCGAGCGGCTGGGCGACGATTTCATCCACCGCCAGACCATGGCGCAGGCCATGCGTTTCACCACCACGGAACTGGGGGAACTGGAGGGCAGGATCCGCTCCGCCGGTGACCGGGCGCTGGCGCTGGAGGAGACGCATTTCCGCGCATTGGCCGACGCGGTGCTGGCGCGTGCCGGGGCACTGGCGGATACCGCGTCAGCCATCGCCGCGCTGGACGTCGCCGCCGGTCTCGCCGAACTGGCGCGGGATGCGGATTTCTGCCGCCCCGTGGTCGACAGCTCACTGGATTTCACGATCGGCGCCGGACGGCATCCGGTCGTGGAGGCCTTCGCGACACCCGAAGACGGTGCGGGATTCCAGCCCAATGACAGCGATCTCGGCCCTGCCGCCGCCGGGGGCGACGCGGACACGTCTCCGGGACGGCTCTGGCTGCTCACCGGCCCGAACATGGCGGGCAAGTCCACATTCCTGCGCCAGAACGCGCTGATCGCCATCCTGGCGCAGATGGGCAGTTTCGTGCCAGCCGCCACGGCCCGGATCGGCGTCGTCGACCGGCTGTTCAGCCGGGTGGGGGCCGCCGACGACCTGGCCCGGGGCCGCTCCACCTTCATGGTTGAGATGGTGGAGACAGCGGCAATCCTGAACCAGGCGAGCGAACGCAGCCTCGTCATCCTGGACGAGATCGGGCGTGGCACGGCCACCTATGACGGGCTGGCCATCGCCTGGGCCACTGTCGAGGCACTGCATGAAACCAATCGCTGCCGGGGCCTGTTCGCCACCCATTACCATGAGCTGACGGCGCTGGCGGAACGGCTGGAGCAGGTAACCTGCCGCACCATGCGGGTGATGGAATGGAAAGGCAGCATCCGCTTCCTGCACCAGGTCATCCCCGGCGCGGCTGACCGGTCCTATGGCGTGCAGGTGGCGCGGCTGGCAGGCCTGCCGACCGCCGTGATCCGCCGGGCCGAGGCGGTGCTGAAACGGCTGGAGGCCGAGGGGGGTGGCCGCCGCAAGGTCAGCTTTGCGGACGACCTGCCGCTCTTCGCTGCCGCGCCCGCACCGGCACCTGCGGCCGACGCGACAGACACGAAACTGCGGCAGGCCATTGACGCCCTGCGCCCCGACGACATGTCGCCGAGGGACGCGCTTGAGGCACTCTACAGCCTGCGCGAGATGCTGGAGAGCGACGATGGAGAGTGACCGGGCGCTGGTGCTGCTTTCAGGCGGCCAGGATTCCGCCACCTGCCTGGCCTGGGCACTCGACCGCTTCCGGCATGTGGAGACCATCGGTTTCAACTACGGCCAGCGCCATCTGGTCGAGCTCGATTTCCGCGCGCATCTGCGCGACGCCATGGCCGGGATGAAACCTGAATGGGCGGCACGGCTGGGCGAGGATCACATGCTCGATCTCGGACTGCTGGGCCAGATTTCCGATACCGCCCTGACCCGCGAGACGGAAATCGCCATGCAGGCCGATGGCCTGCCCAATACCTTCGTGCCGGGCCGCAATCTCGTCTTTCTGACCATGGCGGCGACGCTGGCCTATCGCCGGGGCCTGCGCCACATCGTCGGCGGCATGTGCGAGACCGACTATTCAGGATATCCCGATTGCCGCGACGACACCATCAAGGCGCTGCAGGTGGCGCTGGGGCTGGGTATGGATCGCCGTTTCGTGCTGGACACACCCCTGATGTGGCTCGACAAGGGCCAGACTTGGAAACTGACGGAGTCCCTTGGCGGCGAAAGTCTGGTCGCCCTGATCCGCGATCACACGCTGTCCTGTTACATGGGGGCGGCCAGCGTCCTCAATGTGTGGGGTCGGGGATGCGGAAAATGCCCGGCTTGTGACTTGCGGAGCCGCGGCTATCTGGCGTATCGAAACCAATGATTGAATGTCAGCATCACTCGAACCCGGGATCGTGCCTTGACGCTTGACGCACTGGAACGCAAGAGATCCAGGGAAGGCCTGATCGCCCTCGTTGGTTTCGCCCTGTGCATTCCCGCCGCGAACTGGCTGATCGGGAATGTCGGGACGAAATGCCTTGAGAATGGACCCTGCCTGATCCCGGTCGCCCCGGGCATCTCCGCCCCCAGCGGTGTGCTGATGATCGGTCTGGCGCTGGTGCTGCGTGACATCATCCAGCGCCGTCTCGGTCCCGGCTGGGCGCTGGGCGCGATCGTCGCCGGCGCCGTCCTGTCGGGCATGGTTGCACCGCCGTCGCTGGTCTTCGCCTCCGCCTTCGCCTTCTTCCTGTCGGAAGGCGCGGACATGGCAGTCTATACCCCCTTGCAGAAGAAGCGGCTGATGCTTGCGGTCGTGCTCTCCAGTATCGTCGGGCTGCTGGTCGACAGCGTCATCTTCCTCTATCTCGCCTTCGGCAGTCTCGACTTCCTGTCCGGGCAGATCGTCGGGAAGTTCTGGATGGTGCTGCTGGCCCTGCCCGTGATCCACTGGCTGCGCCGCCGCGATGAGCGGATCGGTATGGGACCCGCCTGATCCGAGCACCCCGCGACCGGCAATCCCCGGCCCTCGTGATTTACCTTTTCTTACCGCCTCGAGTGCAGAATCAGGGGCATGCACCCGGTCAATCCCGCCCCACGCTCCGACCTGATTGGCGCAGCGCCATTTGCCCGGCTGCTGCGCGGTGTGCTTGACGCGCCGGAGGTCGAGCGCAAGCAGATCCTGATGATGGCCCGGCGCATCCGCGTCGACAGCATGACGCGGTTCGTCTTCGGGGGCATGATCACCATCGTCCTGAGCCTGACGACCTTGCTGGCAACCGAGGAATCAGCGCCGGGCGCGATCATGTGGTTCGTCCTGTTCATCTGCCTGTCGCCCGTCATGTTCCTCACGGGAACCTGGTTGCTGAAGCGCGCGCCGGAGGATTTCTCGCTGCGGCGCTGGCGCTTCGTGTTCATGACGCTCTACGCCGCGAACGGCATCCTCTGGAGCCTGCTGCTGCATTTCGCCTGGGCGGAGGAGAGTGCTTCAACGCAGGCGTTCGTGCTGCTGGTCGTCATCGCGCACCTGACCACCTATCTGGTCAATCTGGGATCGCACCTGCTGTCGTTCCTGACGACGACGATCACGGTCGCCGTGTTCAGCGAGATCCTGCTGCTGGGCAAGCCCTCCGACATCGCCACCCTGATCAGCGTTGTCTTTCCCATATTCAGCGTCTATCTGCTGGTGCTGGGTTACGACGCGAACCGGCGTCTGGGCGCGAGCCTGCGGCGCAGTGTCGAACTCAAGCGCATGGCCAGCGACCTGGAGGTTGCCCGCACCGAGGCGGTGGATGCGGGCCAGGCGCGCTACCGCTTCTTCGCCTCGATGAGACATGAGCTGCGCACGCCCCTGAACGCGATCATCGGATTTGCCGAGATGATGACGCACCGTATCCACGGCGAGCTCGGTTCGCCCCGATATGACGGGTACGCACGGGACATCCACAAGAGCGGCCATCACCTGCTGCAACTGGTGAACGACCTCCTCGACCTGTCGAGTGCGCATCACCAGCGCATGGAGATCCGGCGTGAGGAGGTCGAACTGGACTCCCTGCTGGAGGAGGCAGGCGCGGCACTGGCGCCCGCCGCGCGGGAAAAGGGCGTACGCTTCATTCTGGACGTTCCTGAAGGCACACGGGTCTCCCTCGACCCGATCCGCATGCTGCAGGTTCTGATCAACATCGGCAGCAACGCGATCAATTTCAGTGATCACGGCGGTCGTGTCAGTGTCCGGGCGGAAGCACGACCCGGCCAGACCCTGGTGATATCGGTGCAGGACGAAGGGGTTGGCATTGCGCCTGACGACCTCGCCCGGATCATCGATCCGATGACCCACGCAAGGCCCCGCGAATTGACGCAACATCAGGGCAACGGCACCGGTCTCGGCCTCGCCGTATCGCGGGAGATGGTCGAGCTGCACGGCGGCGGTCTGCGGATCGAGAGCGAGGTCGGGCTGGGAACCACCGTGACCCTGTCGCTGCCCGGCGCGCTGCTGGACCGGCACGGGGCCGAGCCTGATGACTGACGCGCGCGCCGCCGGCGGGTTGCGGGCCTGGCAACACCTCCACAGGCACTTCAATCGCCTGCGCCGCCATGTCGGTGGCCTGCTGATCGACCGGGAGGCCGTGGAGCGCCAGCAGCTGCTGATGCTCGCCCGCCAGTGTCAGATCGATGCCTTCAGTTCTGCCTTCTTCGGCCTTGTCCTGTGCGTCTTCCTGGATTCGCCGCTGGCACTCTTCGACGCCGCCCACCCGGGTCAGGTCTGGATCTGGTACGCGGTCTTCATCATCTGGGTTCCGACCATGGTCCTGACCGGCAGGCGGCTTCAGGGAACCGACCCGCCGCGGATCCGGGTACGGACCTGGCGCTGGCGCATGACGCTGCTCTACCTGCTGAACGGCATGGTCTGGATCAGTTTCATGTACGCCGCCTGGTCAGAGGACAATGTGGCGGTCCAGGCGCTGGTGATGATTGTCATCCTGGGTCATCTGACCACCTATCTGGTCAATCTGGGGCCGCACATGCTCGTCTTTCTGTTCCCGGCGGTCGCGGTCCTGACCGGTGCGGAAGCGCTCATGCTGCATTTCGATTCGGAACTGGCGGCTTTCGGTTCCGTCACCTATCCGCTCTACGGTCTCTACCTGCTGCTTCTGGGGCGCGACGCCCATCGCCGGCTGTCAGCGGCCCTGTTGCGCTCCACGGAACTGCAGGAAATGGCAGACAACCTGGAAGAGGCCCGCGCCCGTGCGGTTCGCCAGGGAGAAGCCCGGTCACGGTTCTTCGATGCGATGAGCCACGAGCTCAGAACCCCGCTCAACGCCATCATCGGCTTTTCCGAACTGATGCAGCAGCAGGTCCACGGTCCGATCGGTCACAGGAGCTATCAGGGGTACGTCGGCGACATCTCCAGCAGCGGTCGCCATCTGCTGCGCCTTGTCGATGACCTGCTCGACATGTCCAGCGTGGAGCAACAGAGCCTGGTCGTGACACCGGAACGGTCGGACCTTGATGAGCTTCTGGCCCAGGTGCGCATGGTTCTCAGCCCTCTGGCCGACCGCAAGAACCTGACTCTGGAGCTCATGTCCGCCGATGGGGTCCAGGCAACATTCGACCCGTTCCGCATGAAGCAGGTCCTGATCAACCTCGGGTCCAACGCCATCAAGTTCACACCGGACGGCGGACAGGTGCGCCTGACCTGGAAAACGGATGCGGCAGGTGCCCTGCTGCTGATCATCAGCGACAATGGTGTCGGCATCGGCCCCGACGACCTGGCACTGGTGTTCGACCCGTTCCGGCAGGTGCAGTCGGCGGGTGTGGCGCGCAAGGTCAATCATGGCACAGGGCTGGGCCTGACCATCTCCCGCGGGCTGGTGGAACGCCACGGCGGCACGCTCATACTGCAGAGCCAGCCCGGGCAGGGGACCCGTGCGATCGTGCGCCTGCCCAATGCGGAGATCGGGACGGAACCGCGATCCCGGTTCGGCACCTGAGACAGGTCTCCCGTCACAGGTCTCCGGTCAACGGCTGTCGCATTGGCAGCGCCTTCCTTCGCAAACAGGACAGGCGATTCTGCCGGAAACGGGATATAAAGAAATCTACATGTCATCAGGATGAGTATTGCCGTGCTTGAGAAACTGCTTGCCGAACGGGACGTGCTGCTGGCCGATGGTGCCACGGGAACCAACATGTTCGCCCTCGGGCTGCCTGCCGGTCACGCGCCGGAGGACTGGAACATTGTCGAGCCGGACAAGGTTCGCGCACTCTACCGCGGGTTTGTCGAAGCCGGCTCGGACATCATCCTGACCAACAGTTTCGGCGGCACGGCCTTTCGCCTGAAGCTTCACAACCTGCAGGACCGGGTGGTGGAACTGAACCAGGCCGCCGCAATGCTGGCCCGGGAAGTCGTGGCCGATGCCGGCCGCCCGATTGTCGTCGCCGGGTCGGTTGGTCCGACCGGCGAACTGCTGGCGCCGCTGGGATCGATGACCTACGACGATGCCGTCGCGGCCTTCACCGATCAGATCACGGGGCTGAAGGCCGGCGGCGCAGACGTTGCCTGGATCGAGACCATGTCCGCACCGGAGGAGATGCAGGCCGCTGCGGAGGCCGCGATCAGCGTTGGCCTGCCCTATGTCTATACCGCCAGCTTCGACACCGCCGGGCGCACCATGATGGGGCTGCCGCCTGCCGACCTGGCAAACGTCACGGCCAACCTTGCTGAAGCACCCGTCGCCTTCGGCGCCAACTGCGGCGTCGGCGCTTCCGACCTGCTGCTCGCCATCCGTGACATGCCGACCGGGGACCACACCGTCGTGGCCAAGGCCAATTGCGGCATTCCGCAGATACGCGGCGACAGCGTCGTCTATACCGGCACGCCCGAGCTGATGGCGGACTATGCGCGCCTTGCCATGGATTGCGGCGTCCGCATCATCGGCGGCTGCTGTGGCACGACGCCGGAGCATGTGCGCGCCATGCGCGACGCCATCGACAGCCACGCACGCGGACCACGCCCGGAGATGGAAGAGATCATCAGGCGGCTGGGCCCGCTGATGGCGCCGCCTGCCAGCGGCGACCGGACCAGTGAGCGTGGTGACCGCAAGGGCCGCAGGCGGCGCAGCGCCGCCTGACCGGTCCGAACCTCTCAGGTCCGGCGTTTCAGGCCCGGCATCTCAGGCCAGACGTTTCAGGCCAGCATCCCATTCAGCCCTGACCCCGGCATCCGGTTCGGCCGCCTGTCGCGCCATGGCCTCGTTACGGAACAGCGTGGCATCGCCGAACCGGCTCAGCGCCCAGACCGCCATGCCGCGCACCAGCGGCGACCCGTCGCCAAGCAATGCCCGGACCTGCTGCAACAGGGCCGGACTGTCCGCGTTCCCGGCGGCCACCAGGACATTGCGCAGGAACCTTGCCCGCCCCAGCCGCTTCACCGGCGTTCCGGCAAATCGCTTCCTGAAGGCGGCATCGTCAAGCGCCAGCAGTTCGGCCAGCGGTGCCAGGTGCAGATCTTCCCGCATCTCCAGTCGCGCATCCCGGCTCTCGGTCGCGAAACGGTTCCACGGACAGACCGCCAGACAATCGTCACAGCCGAAGATGCGATTGCCGATGGCGGTCCGGAAGCGGTCCGGAATCTGGCCCTGATGTTCTACCGTCAGATAGGCGATGCAGCGCGTGGCATCCAGCTGGTAGGGCGCGGGAAACGCCGCGGTCGGACAGACGTCCAGACAGCGGCGGCAGGAACCGCAGTGGTCCCCCGACGGTGCATCCTGCGGCAGGTCGAGCGTGGTGAAGATCGCGCCGAGAAAGGTCCAGGACCCGTGACGGCGGCTGACCAGGTTGGTGTGCTTGCCCTGCCAGCCGAGACCCGCCTGCGCCGCCAGCGGTTTTTCCATCACCGGGGCCGTGTCGACGAAGACCTTGATCTCCGCAGCCGCACCAGCCTGTCGCGCATCAGCCAGCAGCGACTGGCCAAGCTGTTTCAGGCGGCCCTTGACCACATCATGATAATCGCGCCGCGCGGCATAGACGGATACGGCGCCCCGGTCCGTCCGGGACAGGCTGTCGAGAGGGTTCACGGGTGGGGCGAAGCTGGTCGCCAGCATGATGATGCTGCGCACCGCCGGCCAGAGTGCCGCCGGATCCCCCCGCCATTCGGCGCGGTCGCGCAGCCAGTCCATGTCGCCATGGCGTCCGAGTTCGATGAAGTGTGCCAGACGGGTCGCGGCCTGCGTCATGCCCGATGGCCCCGTGATCCCGATGTCATCGAATCCCTCTGTCCGGGCGCGCGCCAGCAACCGGTCCCGCAGTCGCTGCCGCGCCGCGTCAGAAATCGAGGTCGGCATAATGTGCGGGCGGCGGATAGCCGCCGATGCGGTCCTGCAACAGCGGGCGGAAGGACGGGCGGGACTTGATGCGGCTGTACCAGTCGCGCGCATGCGCGTTCCGGTCCCAAGGCACATCACCGAAATAGTCAGGCACCGAGAGATAGGCTCCCGCGGCAAGATCAGCGACGCTGAAACGGTCACCCCCGAGCCAGCGGCGGCGCATCGCCAGGTGGCCGATGTAGTCCAGATGGACCTGGATGTTCCATCGCGCGGCACGGATCGCGGCCGCATCCGGGCTGCCATCCCGCATCAGGCCGCGCAGCACCCGCTCCCGCAGCAGCGGGCCGCTGACTTCCTGCTCGAACTTGTCCACGAACCAGCCCGTCAGGCGCCGGACTTCCACACGCGTCTCCGCGTCCGGGCCGATCAGGTTCGGCTCCGGAAAGGCCTCCTCCAGATATTCGATCAGCGCCCGCGTCTCGGAAAGCGCCGCCGCCTGTTCCGAAATCTTCAGGACAGGTACGGTTCCGGCAGGGTTGAGGCGCAGGAACGCCTCCGGTCGCTCCCAGAACCTGACCGGTTCCAGCCTGAACCCGACCCCCTTCTCCGCCAGCACCAGCCGCAGCAGCCGACATGCCGGTGACAGGGCAAAATGGAACAGGCTCGGCGTCAATCGGCTACCTTTCCGGACCGGGGTGGGGGCGTCAGGCCGCAGGCCATGCGCCGCACGGGGCTTGTGCAATCGCTTGATAAGAGCTTACACGAACAATTCAAGCATCGGAGTGGCCACCATGACCCTGCTGCAACTGATCATCATCGCTGTCGTGCAGGGCATCACCGAATTCCTGCCGATCAGCTCGTCAGGGCATCTCTATCTGACCTCCAACCTGCTGGGCTGGGCCGATCAGGGCGTAATGGTCGATGCGGCGGTGCATCTGGGGACGCTGGTGGCGGTGCTGATCTACTGCTGGCGCGACATCGGACGGATGATCGGCGGCTTCTTCCTCGCCTTGCGGGGGCGCAGCAGCGCGGGCGGGCGCATGTTGCTGTTCCTGATCATCGCCACCATCCCGCTTGTCATCGCCGGCGGGGCGCTGGTCTATCTGGGTGCCACCGATATCTTCCGCTCCATCGAGGTTGTGGCCTGGGCAACGCTGGGATTCGGCCTGCTGCTCTGGCTGGCCGACATCAGCGGCATGACCGTGCGCCGGATCGAGCACATGACAATCGGCAGCGCGCTCACCATCGGTTGCTTCCAGGTCCTGGCCCTTATTCCGGGAACCAGCCGGTCCGGCATCACCATGACCGCCGGAAGGCTGCTGGGGTTCGAGCGGGCGGAGGCGGCCCGGTTCTCCCTGCTGCTGTCCATCCCAGCCATCCTCGCCTCCGGGGGCCATGCGGTGAAGGAGATCGCCGAAAGCGGCAATGCCGCCCTGACAGAGAATGTCGCCATCGCCATGGCGGTTGCCTGCCTGACCGCCCTGCCCGCCATTGCCCTGATGATGGCCTGGCTGCGCCGATCCGGGTACGGCATCTTCGTCATCTATCGGGTGGTTCTGGGTCTGGGTCTGCTGGCTGTCGCCTACGGTTTCGTGTGATAGGCTGAGGCTGCTCGGTACCAGCGACGGAGGTCACGCCAGATCATGAGCGCATCCCTGCACCCGGTCAGTCCCGGTTGTGGCGTCGAGGTTCGCGGTGTCGAACTTGCACGCCTGTCCAATAGCGACCTGAGCCTGATCCGCGACGCCTTCCACGAACATGGCGTCATCTTCCTGCGCGACCAGACATTTACCCCGGAAGATCACCTGGCCTTTGCCCGCCGCTGGGGGGAGATCGTCATCAACGAGCATTTCCCCGAACTGGCCGACACGCCGGAGATCGCCGTGGTGATCAAGGAAGCCGACCAGAAGACCAACATCGGCGGCGGCTGGCATGCGGACCATTCCTATGATCCGGCCCCGGCGCTGGGATCCATCCTGGTCGCACGCGACGTCCCGGAATGTGGTGGCGACACGATGTTCGCCCATATGGCGCGGGCCTTCGACACGCTCTCCGACGGGCTGAAGGCCAACCTGCGCAGCCTGCGCGCGCTGCATTCGTCCCGCCAGATCTACGGACCCGGCGGGGCCTACGATGGCACGGACCTGAAGCAGGTGCTGAAGGCCGACGGGGCACTGTCGGACGCGATGCATCCGGTGGTGATCCGGCATCCGGAGACCGGGCGGGAAGTCCTCTACGTGAATCCGGCCCACACCATACGGTTCGAGGGCTGGACGCGGGAGGAGAGCCTGCCGCTGCTGAACCACCTCTATGCCCACGCCACGAAGCCGGACTTCACCTGTCGCCATCGCTGGACGCCCGGCTGCGTCGCCATGTGGGACAATCGCAGCACCTGGCACTATGCCCTGAACGACTATCAGGGCCAGCGCAGGGAGATGCATCGCATCACCATCGCGGGCACCCCGCTGGCCGCTGCCTGAAACGGCGGCAACCGACGCAACACTCATCCTGGGGAGGATCTGAAAGATGAGCTATTCGTACATGAAGTTCGAAGTGACCGAGGGCGTGGCCCTTTGCACCTTCGACCGTCCCGATGCAGCGAACGCCATGCATCTGGGCATGATGGAAGAGATGTTCGATATCGCCGTGCGCATCGACGAGGATCCGGCCATCCGCGCCGCGGTCTTCACCGGCACGGGCAAGATGTTTTCCGCCGGCGGCGACCTGAAGCACTTCCAGACCAAGGGCGATGACCTGCCCGCCGAAGTGAAGCGGATGACCCTGTTCCTGCACGGCGCGATCTCGCGCATGCATCGCATGGATCCGCCGGTGATCTGCGCCGTGAACGGTGTCGCGGCAGGGGCGGGATTCAGTTTCGCGATCCAGGGCGACCTGGTTGTTGCGGCAGAGTCAGCCAAGTTCACCTCCGCCTATACCCGCGCGGGCGTTTCCGGTGATGGGTCCTCGACCTATTTCCTGCCGCGCCGGGTCGGCACCAAGCGCGCGCTCGACCTGATGCTGACCAATCGCGTGCTGAGCGCGGCGGAAGCGCGGGACTGGGGTCTGGTGGACTACATCCACCCGGACGACCAGATGCTGGACAAGGCAATGGAACTGGCAGGCACGCTGGCCAAGGGACCGACCGCCACATACGGCACGGTGAAGTCGCTGATCCTGGAAAGCATGAGCGAGTCACTGGAGAGCCAGATGGAACGGGAAACGACGGGCATCGCGGAAGCCATGCGCCGCCCGGACGGCAAGGAAGGCATCGACGCCTTCGTGTCCAAGCGGCCTGCCAACTTCACCGGCAAGCGCCACTGAGCGCAGTCAGGAGCGTACGGTTCGGCCCGGGGGCTCTACTTCTTCTTGAACGCGTTTGAGTTCGGGTTGTTGTTCGGGTTGTTCCCGGTGCCACCGCCACAACCTCCGCCGCCGCCCTGTCCGACGCCACCGCCCTGTCCCAGGCCAATGCCCGGACCGCCACCGCAGCCACTGGGGAACGCGGCCCGGGCACTGTCGAGGCGTGTAACCAGTGGTGCTGCATAGACAGCAGTGGCGACAAGCCCGAGCCGAGCCAGCGCGTTGCGGCGTGTCAGGGTCGGTCCATGCTTGGCCATTGCAAAATCCTCCGATGGAAGGGAAAGGGTTCCCGTCCTCAAAGGATCATATGGTAGGTATTCAAACACTACACAAGGGGTGGTGCCGAAACATTTCCCGGTGAAATGATGGGCGTCACGTTTCTACTGAGGCGAGAATTGTGGGCTGCGACAGTAGCTCCCCGCACCCGAGAGGGTTACTGGCAACCAGCCCCACCGCCGCCGCCGGTAGGTGCAGGCGCCTGGGTTCCGCCGCCCGCACAATTGCTCGGGAAAGCGGCCCTGGCGCTGTCGAGGCGCGTCACTGTCGGTGCCAGATAGACCGCGGCCGCGCCGAGTCCCAGCCTGGCAAGCGCTGCGCGACGGTCGGCACGGGCCGCGTCGGAGCCTGTCTGCTGTTTCCGGATCGGTTCTTCGGTCATTTCTCGGTCCCTCCTGAACTCAGATGGGCATGTTGCTTTCTCGTCATCGGCGGGCGCGGTCGTCCGCCGAATTCACACCTATTAACGATCAGATCGTAAACAACAGGTTGCTTTCGTCGTCGAGCAGATCGATGCCGGCGACACCGTTGTTCAGCAAGGTGGTGGCTGTCGTGACGGTTCCACCCAGCGTGTCGAGCAGATTGAGCTCAGTCACCGCGTCGGCATCGAAGGTGATGGAACCGGACCCGTCGTTGAACGCGACATTGACGATACCGCCGCCGAGGTCCGTGAAGGCCAGTTCACCCAGGTCATCGACACCGAAGATGTTCAGCGTGTTGCCCGCGCCGGAGTCGACGATCGTGTCATCGTTGACATCCAGGTCGGTACGGCGACCGAACAGGTAGGTGTCCTTCTGGCCGTTGCCGCCCGTCAGCGTGTCGGAACCATTGCCGCCGAACAGCGTATCGAAGCCGACATTGCCACGCAGATCGTCGTTGCCGTCGCCACCAGCCATGAAGTCATCACCGTTGTCGCCGGTCATGAAGTCATCGCCCGCGCCGCCGTCCATGCTGTCGGCACCTTCCTGACCGCGCAGACGGTCATTCCCGGCACCGCCGAGCAGTGTGTCATCGCCGCCGGCACCAAACAGCTCGTCATTGCCCTCGCCACCATCGACGAAGTCCTTGCCGCCATCCGCATTGATGAAGTCATCGCCGCCGCCGCCGAACAGGTCATCCCCGTTCAGGCCGCCACGGATACGGTCAGCACCCTCGCCGCCCTCGATCGTGTCCTCACCGTCGTTGCCACGCAGCACGTCATCACCCAGGCCGCCGAACAGGGCGTCGTCCCCGTCCTCGCCATCCATGAAGTCATTGCCGATGCCGCCGTCGAGCTGGTCATTGCCCAGGTTGCCACGCAGGTTGTCGTCGCCCTCGCCGCCGGTCAGCGTGTCGTCGCCGTCACCGCCGCGCAGGCTGTCCGCCCCTTCGTCGCCGAACAGGACATCATCGCCGATGTCGGAGACCATGAAGTCGGCATCCAGGCCACCGTGCATGGTGTCATTGCCGTCGCCGCCACGCAGCACATCCTCGCCCGCATCACCGAACAGCTCATCCTGGCCACCGTCGCCGCGCATGGTGTCGTTGCCTTCACCACCCTCGACCCGGTCGTTGTCCGTGCCGCCTTCCATGAAGTCGGCACCCAGGCCGCCCAGCAGCGTGTCATTGCCGGCATTGCCGCGCACGGTGTCGTCACCTGCGCCACCGGAGACCACGTCGTTGCCCGCGTCGCCCAGCACCTTGTCGACGCCATCGCCGCCGTCGACCGTGTCGTCACCGTCACCGCCTTCGACCTGGTCGTCGCCGTCGCCGCCGGACACCACGTCATTGCCCGCGTCGCCCTTGACCACATCGGAACCGACACCGCCGTCGAGCACGTCGTCATCGGCGCGACCGCGCAGGATGTCATTGCCCTCGCCACCGACCAGGCTGTCCGCACCGTCACCGCCGTCCAGGAAATCGGCACCGGCGTCACCCACCAGGGTGTCGTCGCCCGCGTCGCCCTTGGCCGTGTCGTTGCCGTCGCCGCCGAAGATCAGGTCATTGCCGTTCTCGCCCAGCAGGCTGTCTGCCCCGCCGTCGCCGAACAGGGTGTCGTCACCATTGTTGCCGCGAACAGTGTCGTCGTCGGCGTCGCCATGGACCACGTCATTGCCGTCGCCGCCGCCGACGGAGTCGGCGCCAAGGCCACCGAAGACGAAATCGTCGCCCGCGCCGCCGTCCACATCGTCATTGCCATCGTCGCCAAAGACCGTGTCGGAGCCGTCGTTGCCGGCCACCCGGTCATCGCCATCGCCGCCGAAGACGCTGTCATTGCCGCCATTGCCTTCCACGAAGTCGTTGCCGGCGTCGCCATAGGCCACGTCGTCATCCTCGAAGGCGCAGACCAGATCGTCGCCCTCACCGCCATAGAGCAGGTCGTCGCCCTGGCCACCGAAGACGGTGTCGTTGTCGAAGCCGCCGTACTGGGTGTCATTGCCATCATTGCCGATGACGAAGTCCGCATTCGGCCCATCGAAGGGCAGCAGCACGGGCAGGCCCGCAAAGACCACGTAGCCGGTATAGACGTTGCCGCCGTTCGGGCGATCCGCGCCGGAGTCGTTGATTTCCTTCTTGATGTCCTCGACCGCGAAGTTCGCGCCGCCGGACTGGTAGCTGACGAACTGGTCCGGCTCGAACGACAGTTCGCCCGCGGAGGCGTCGGTCAGCGCACCGTTGAACTCGATCGCCTCGACGAACAGGTTCCGGTCCTCATTGCATTCCGGGCCGAAGGAATTGTCGCAGTCGCCTCCATCGGTGGCGTCGTTCAGGAAGCTGATCTTGACCTCGCCCGCGCGCTGCGCCTCGGTCAGGCCGGAGATGTCGAAGCCATAGGGGCTGAGCGACTGCGTGACCTGGGCCGTGCCGACGACCACGCCCCCGACAGAGACCTCCATCACCGGGAAGACACCGTCCAGCGGCGAACCATGCGCATGGACAATCAGCGTGTCGGTGTCGCCATGGCTCGCGGTGACGCCGTCACCGAACATCAGGTCGGCACCGTCATTGCCACGGATATCGTCATTGCCGCCGCCGCCGATCAGCGTGTTCTCGCCGTCATTGCCGGTGATGCGGTCGTCGAAGTCGGAGCCGATGGCGCTGTTGAAACCGGTCAGCGCGATGTCCAGGCCGTTGGCATCCTGCGCCAGGTCGTTCTGCAGCGCGATCAGCACACCGCCATCCGCACTCTGGAAGGAGACCGTGTTGTTGCCGGCGCCGCCATCCATGGTGTCCGCGCCACCAAAGCCGTCGATGGTGTCATCACCATCGCCGCCCAGGATCACGTTCGCACCTTCATCGCCCAGCAGGGAATCATTGTGGTCGGAGCCGGTCAGATTCTCGATATTCTCCAGGCTGTCGATCCAGCCATCGCCGTCCTTCTCCGCGATGCCGTCATTCAGGCTGGCCAGCACCGTGCCCTGCGCGCCGGAATAGTCGGCCGTGTCGATCCCGGCCCCGCCATCCATGACGTCGGCACCGGCATTGCCCGCCAGCAGATCATCGCCATCACCGCCCAGCAGGGTGTCGCAGCCCATGTCACCGGCCAGCGTGTCATTGTCGGCGTCACCGGAAATCTGGTCGTCACCGCGATTGCCATTGATCAGGTCATCACCCGCGCCACCGCTGATCGTGTCGTCGCCATGGGTGTCGGTGGAGGTCTGGTTCGTCAGCCCGCCGGAGAAACCCAGCAGCACGTCATAGGAAAGTTCCGTGTCGGCACTGTCAGGCAGGGGCAGGTCAGCCTCGGTCACCGAGTCGTCGAGGATGAAGAGTTCACCCTCGCCCGGCCCCAGTTCCGGGTCACTGTTGGACCCCGCCTTGATCGAGATCGCGACCAGGCTGCTGCCGGGGAAGGTGGCCTCCACGAAGGACGCGATGGGCAGCGTATTGGGATCGTGGATCTCGTCAGCGCCTTCGGGGAAGTCCTCCAGCTTGATCTTGGTCACCGAGACGGTGCCTTCGCCATCGGCCAGATAGAGCACGATGTTGGAGATGGCATTCCCGAAGACCGGCAGCTCGACCGGATCACAGGTCAGTTCGCTGTCATCGTCGCCAATGATCGTGTCATTGCCGTCGCCGCCGGAAATCTCGTCCGAGCCGCCGCCACCGGCAATCGAGTCATCGCCCTGGTTGCCCGCGATCAGGTCATCGCCCAGACCACCGTCGATGGTGTCGTCATGGCTGGTCTCGCAGCCTTCCGTCGTCGTGACATCGACCTGCCAGTTGACGTCGTCAAAGTCGTTGTCGCCGCCATTCTCCAGATCTTCCCAGTTGGAATTGCCGGCAAGCTCGCTGCCGCTCTCATGATCGAGACCGTCGCCGTTCAGGCTGGCGTCCGAGAAGAAGACCGGGCCGTGCCCCCCAGCCGCCGCAACGGGCGTACCATCCACCAGCGCCTGCAGTTCGCCATTGCCGTTGTCGGCGAAGGTCACCGCGTCGCCATCGGCGAGTCCGGGGTTCTGGTTGCCGCCGTCCGGGATCAGGAACAGGCCAAGCTGTGCCGCGCCGCCAAGCTGTGCGGCGTCCAGCGTGAAGGTCAGGACATCCGCGCCCTCAGCGGCGTCAGAGGTCTTGACGTCCGCCTTGACCACCTCACCGGAGATCGGCGTGCCGTTCTCGTCGGCCAGGTAGAAGCCGAAGCTGTTGTGGAACGACGCCTCGCCGCCCAGGAAATCCATCGTCAGGGTGATGCTGTCGCGGCCCGCCACGTCGTAGAGACCGTTCTCGCCCTGCGGAATGGTGATCTGCTCGACACCGCCGGAAGCGGTGCCGCTGTCGCCCGTGATCGTGTCATTGCCGGTGCCGCCGTCGATCACGTCATTGCCAGCGCCGCCGTCGATCAGATCGTTGCCTTCGTCGCCAGACAGTGAGTCGTCGCCGCCATTGCCGTTGATCTCGTCGTCACCCAGGCCGCCGTGGATGGTGTCGCTGTCGCCATCACCGCAGTCATCGACGACCACAGAGGTGGTGAACTTGATCGAGTAGAGAAAATAGTCGCTGGAATCCGAACCGCCGACATCGTCGCCATCCGCATAGGGCAGCGCCGAGAGCTCGATGGAGGCGAAATCGCCAATCCCATCGATGGTGAAACGACCGACGGCGGGAATGTCGCCCAGATCATGATCGGTGATCACGTCGTCCGGACCGAAGGTGCCGGTGGCCACCTCATTGCCGTCCGCATCCAGGGCGCGCCACTGGCCGGTCTCGCCGCCATTGCCCTCGTCGGGGAAGAAATGCGTGACGGTCACCGTCGCGCTGTCGACGTTCTGGCCGAAGTCCGCCATCAGCGTCTGGCTCTCGCCCGAGCTGGCGTGATTGATCTGATCGCCGACCGGGCTGCCACCCGCCACACCGATGCCATGGCTGACGTCGGTTACGGTGGCGGCACTGCCGTCAAAGTCGGTGGCGGACAGGCTGACGCCGACCGCATCGAAGCCGGCAATCCCGTTCTCGGCGCAGAACTCCTCGCCGCCGGTCGAACCGGAACCCTCGCCATCGGCGCCGCCGTTCAGGGTGTCGTTGCCTTCACCGCCCTCGATCAGATCCTCGCCTTCGCCACCATCGATGAAATCGTTGCCTTCCTCGCCATCAATGGTGTCCTCACCGGCACCACCGGCGATCACGTCATCACCCGGCACATCCTCGACGACAACCGTGGCGGGACCCACCAGAGAGACGCTGTCGATGAAGATCGCGTGTTCGTCACAGCTCTGGATCCTGAACTCGAGCTGATCGCTGCCGTTGCCCGCACCGCCTTCGACCTCGAACTCGTAGCCGCACCAGTTGGTTGAAGTCTGCTCGATGCAGGCGATTTCCTCGCCGCCGAAGAAGACCTGCACCACTTCGCCATAGTCGCCATCGCGGTTCAGCAGGGAGAAATTCAGCGTGTAGCTCTCGCCATCCAGAAGACCTTCGACATTCTGGAAGACGTTCGTGTTGCTGAAGAACGGATCCGTGCCGCCGCCGTCGATCTCCAGCTTGAAATTGCCATCCAGTGCGGCGGGTGAGTTGTCGATACCGGTCCAGTCGCCATGAATCTCGATATTGTCGCCACTGGTCTGCCAGCCGGGCACGGCCTCGTAGAATCCGACTTCCGTGCGGTCATGCACGTCGTCGTGATTGCTGTTGAACGTGGTGAGCATGGTGGGACTGCCGGAGCCGTCCGCCACCGCCTCGAACGAGCCATTGACGATGAAATCGCGGATCTCGACCGTGCCGCCATCAGTGTTGCCGTCGCCACGGATGCTGTCGTTGCCGGCACCACCGTCGATGGTGTCATTTTCGCCGCCGCCGACAATGATGTCGTCCGCTTCCGTACCTGAAAGCGTGTCCGCGTCCGGTGTTCCGATGATGCCGTCAGTCATATGCCCTGCTCCACCCGTCGCGCCGGTTCCGTGGCGCATTGGTTTTGGTTCCAGAAGGTGTCACAGCAAGAGACGGGCCAGATTGTCGCAAGATGACCATGCCCGTGGAGGCTGCAACTGCTGACCGTGTCATGATCGTTTCACGGTCATTCATCCACTTTTACCCCAACATTTTGTGGCACGCAGGCTGCCAGCTACGAGACAACGGAACATTGCGCCGATGCTCAGACGGCTTGAATCTGCAGGACGCGATTCTCTGTCTTATTTCGAGACAAGGAAGTAACAGGATTGCATCCGCGCCACATATCTGAAACGATCATGATATGTTCCCGAATGTTCCCATGCGACCTGATGGTGTCGCCATCGCCCGTGGGGTGGTGCGGATGCTGGCGCAGCATGACCGGCCCGCCCTGACGGAGGTCACCCTGCGCAACAGCCGCCGGGCGGACGTGATGGCCATCGGGCGGGACGGGACCGTCTGGATCGTGGAGGTGAAATCCTCGGTTCCCGACTATCGTTCGGATGCCAAGTGGCAGGAGTATCGGGATTTCTGCGACCGCTTCTTCTTCGCGGTGCCGCCTGACTTTCCGGCGGAGATCATTCCCGACGACTGCGGCCTGATCATCGCCGACACCTATGACGGAGCCATCGTTCGGGAAGCACCCGACCTGAGGCTGAACGCCGCCCGGCGCAAGGCGGTGACACTTCGGTTCGCGCGCATGGCCGCTGAACGGCTCACCCGTCTGAACCTGGAAATGTCGGCTGTGTGAGTGCCGCTGCGGCTGTCCCACCCGATGGACGGTCAGTGACGTGACCTGCCCAGCCTGTTCCATAGCAGCAGCGCCAGGGTGGCAATCAGGACGCTTCCGGTTCCGCTGGCCAGATTGACCGAGACGTCGAACAGGGTTGCCGTTCGGTTCGGGCTGAAGAGCTGCAGCATCTCCGCCACCAGCCCGAAACACGCCGTGAGACCAAGCGCGAGAAGAAGGCGACGTACCCCCACGGCCCGCCGCCAGCCGATTGCAAACACGAAGGCGATCCCGACCGTTGCGAACATCAGCACATGTCCCGTCTTTGCCAGCGAGAACAGGTTGGTCGACAGGGCGGCCTCCGCCGCGCGGCCGGTGTGTCCCGCCATGCCTGCCAGGTCCAGGCTGCGCGCGACGCCGAGCCTGAGCGGCCCGGTGAGCGCAGCCGGGGCCGCGCTGAGCAGCAGCACGGGGGCAGCCACCAGATAGACCAGTCCGGGACGCCAGCGACGCTGCCGGACCGAGCCGAAGACCCAGCCACTGATCATCAGTGCCAGCAACAGCCAGCACCCGGCAATGAACATCGATCCCCTGGAGAAACCGGGGCGTTCCTCCAGGGGCTTCAGCCGCAGGCTCTGCAGGTCGAGTGTGCCTTTCGTGCTCAGGATCTCCGCCCGCAGCAGGACCGCGACGGTATCATCCGCCATGCGGAAGGTGGCGCGATGGATTCGGCCGGGCCGATCCCCGCTCAGACGCGCCACCACATGCGGCAGATCCACCTGCAGCCGACCGTCCGGCCTGACCTGGAGCGCGACCAGCCGCCCCTGCTGCCAGCTCCGGTCACCGCGCACAATGCCGGTTGCCGCAAGCCGCGACTCGATCTGCAGGAACGCCGCCCCCTGTCTGGGGTACATGATCTCCAGGCGTGCAAACGCTGAATCATGATCGCTGGCGTCCAGGCGTACCGGACCCGTTTCAAGAAGGCTGACCGGTTGACCGGCAGGCTGGAATCTCGGCATGCCATGAAAGTGCAACAGTGTCAGACAGACCAGCAACAGGGTCGCACCGATCAGGAACGGTGCAGCGGGAAGCCCGCGGTCAGCGGCTGAAGAGGTCGTCATAGGCGGCCAGCAGGCGCGGGACTTCGTGCTCCCACGAAAGTTCGTTCTCCACGCGGGTGCGGCCGAACTGCCCCATCTCCGCCCGACGCTCGGGATCGGCCAGCAGCGCCAGGATCTGTTCCGCCATGTCCACCGGATCATTGCGCTTCGCATAGACCGAGGCCTCGGCAGCGGAGAACCGGCCCTCCGTCAGGTCGAACTGCACGATGGGCTTTCCGAGGGCCATGTACTCCATGATCTTGTTCATGGTGGACTTGTCGTTCATCGCGTTGAAGCGGTCGGCATTGACGCAGACGTCCGCCGTGTTGAGCATCTCCAGCAGGTCCTGATCCGGTACCCGGCCGGTGAAGGTCACATATTCGGCGACGCCCAGTTCCACCGCCTGTGCCTTCAGCACCTCCAGTTCCGGCCCGCCACCGACGAGACCGAAATGAACATCCGTGCGCCCCTTGTCATGGACGATGTAGCGGACGGATTCGAGCAGCAGATCCAGCCCTTCCTGCGCGCCCATCACCCCGACATAACCGACCAGGAACGCGCGGCCCTGCTTCAGCGCCGGAACCGGCGGGATGATCTTCAGTCGCTCCAGACTGGGGCCGGAGCGGACCACATGCACGCGGTCAGGGTCCATGCCGCCCCGCTCGATGGCGATCCGGCGATAGCTCTCATTGGTGGCGATGGAGACGCTGGCGGTGCGGAACGTCCAGCGCTCCCACGACAGCATCAGCCGGTAGAAGATGTCGCGTCGGCCGAACTTGGCCTCGTAGAGCTCCGGATTGATGTCGTGGTGGTCGAAGAGGAACTTCTTGCGCAGCAACAGCTTGAAGAAGCCGCCGACCAGAAAGATGTTGTCCGGCGGGTTGCAGGCATGGATCGCGTCGAAACCCCGGGTCAGCAGCACCTTCCAGGTCAGGAAGAACTCCCAGAACAGGGCCGCGGAATATTCCAGCAGGTAACCCAGCGCCCCCCGCGCATCCAGCGGCAGGTTGTGGCGGTAGATGTGGATACCGTCGATGGTCTCGTACTTCTTCTCGTAGCCCTTGCCGGTAGGGCAGATGATCGAGACCTCGTAGCCATGGGCGTGGAGCGTCGTCGCCTCCTGCCAGACCCGCCGGTCAAACGGGCTCGGCAGGTTCTCGACGATGAACAGGATGCGACGGGGACGGGACACGCTGTCGATCCGCCTTACCAGGCGACGCCGTCATAGCGGCCTTCGATGCTCGGCCCCTCGCTGATACGCACGAAATCGACCAGTTGCTGGCCGTCGCGCATCCGGTCCGGCACCTGACGGAAGGCGGCATCGCCATTGCCGACCACCAGTACCTCGGCATGATCCAGAACCTCGTCCACCGTCTCCACCATCAGGTTGGAGATATGGGGGATCGTCTTCAGGATATAATCGCGGTTGGCACCGGTCAGCCGGGCCATGCTGACGTTGCGGTCATAGAGTTTCAGGTCGATGCCCTTGCCCAGCAGCCGTTCGATCACTTCCACCATCGGACTTTCGCGCAGGTCGTCGGTATCGGCCTTGAAGGAGAAACCGAGGACTCCGACCTTCCGCTTGCCCTTCGACAGCACCATCTCGACACCCGCCTCCACCTGCCAGCGGTTCGACGGCAACACGCCGTTCAGCATCGGCACCGGCAGATCGAGTTCACGGGCCTTGTAGGTGATGGCGCGCAGGTCCTTCGGCAGGCAGGAACCACCGAAGGCAAAACCGGGACGGAGGTAGTTCTTCGAGATGTTGAGCTTGGTGTCCTGGCAGAAGATGTCCATGACCTTGTGGCTGTCGATGCCAAGGCGCTTGCAGATGCCGCCGATCTCGTTGCCGAAGGTGACCTTCACCGCGTGCCAGGCATTGTCGGCATATTTCACCATCTCCGCGACCTCGATATCCGTGCGGATCATGGGTGCGTCGAGCGCGGCATAGAGGCTGGCCAGCATGTCGCCAGAGCGCGGATCACTCTCGCCGATCACCGTCTTGGGCGGTTCGCGAAAGTCGCGCACGGCGGAACCCTCGCGCAGGAATTCCGGGTTGTTGCAGACGCCGAAATCCCTGCCGGCGACCTTGCCCGATGCCGCTTCCAGCGCCGGGATCACGGTTTCCCGGATCGTACCGGGCAACATGGTCGAGCGGACGACCACCACATGAAACGCGTGCTTGGTCTTCAGACAGGCGCCGATGTCGGCGCAGACGCGTTCGAGATAGGTCAGGTCCAGATTGCCGTTCACCTGGCTGGGCGTACCGACACAGACCAGCGACAGATCGGTCTCCGCAATCGCCTCCGCCGCGTCGGTGGTGCCGCGCAGCCGACCGGAACGCACGCCGTCCGTCACCAGTTCCGCCAGCCCCGGTTCGACAATCGGGGACGCGCCCTGGTTGATCAGGTCGATCTTCACCGCGTTGGGATCGACACCAATGACCGTATGGCCGTCGGCCGCAAAACAGGCGGCTGAAACATTGCCGACATAGCCCATCCCGAAGATACTCAGACGCATGTGAAGACCCCTTCATGCTGTCGCATTCCATTGCTCGCCCGGCGGATCATAGAGACCGGCCAAGGTGGTGCAATCACCACCGGTACAGCGATCATTGTCCGACCTCGTGGATCTCCAGGTCGAAGACCGCTTCCCGGCCCACTGTCAGTTCCCCGGCGAAGACGATACGCGGCGCGGGCGCGCGCACCCCGAAGGACGGCGAATGCCAGCCACGCTCCGGCCCGGAGCGACCGGTCTCCAGCCACCCCGCCAGCCCCCCCGCATGGCGGATGGTCAGGACCACGCCCCGTTCGTCGCGGATCCGGAAACCGGTCCCCGCAGCTTCCACCTCGAACGTGGGCGAGACCAGGAAGCCGATCTCCACCCGCTGGGGCGCCGCATGTCCGCGCAGGGTATCGGTGATGCGGTAGAGCCCCGGCCCGGCGCGTTCCACTGTCCGGACATGCGCGATTCCATGGCTGGCCTGATAACCGTCATGTTCCGCGCTGACCAGCCAGTCGTCGGGCGAGTCATTCACGCGCAGAACGCGTGTCTCTGCCTTGCGCGCCCAGTTGAAGGGACCGGAGATCTCCGAACTGTTCTCCCCGCCGAGCGTCAGCGTGTTGTGCGCCACCGTACCCCGGAAGTGGTCCCGCCAGGCGTGGCCTGCATGATAGAGATAGGTGCCGGCATCGATCAGGACCGGCTGCCCCTCCACATGCAGCCAGACCGACAGCGTGTCGGCGTGGCCATGCGCGGCAATGGAGAGATAGCCGATCGGACCATGGTCGAAGACCAGCAGATGATCCGCCGCGCCCTTGCCGAGATGCCGCTGAACGGAATAGCCGCCTTCGCTGAAATGCCGGAAGCCACCGGGCCAGATGCCGTTCGGGGGCGGTGCCGGCATCAGGGCATGGCGCAGGTGCCGGACAGGGACGGGGGGACTGATCTCGGGCCGGTCCGTGGCCTGCGCAACCGCAGCCATGACGGAATTGATGGTGGGCTCGACCCCCATGCCGTTGCCGAAGACATGACTGTCATCGTCATCGCCGATGCGCGGCTGATGGCCTGCGGAATCCGTCATCCACTTCAGGAATCCGCCGGCCCGGGCGATCCGGGCCCAGAAATCAGGGCTGAAACCCTGGCCCAGCCTTCGTCCCAGATCACCGCTCAGCAACAGCCATTCCACGGTAAGCGCGGCATAGGCAGGCGACTGTTCCGCGCCGACCCCATCAGCGTGGATCTGGCGCTGGCATTCCCGTTCCAGCACCGCGCGGCCATAATCCGCCCAGCGGCGCGCGCCTGGCAGACCCGGGCACAGTGCGCCCAGCATGAAGAGCCCTCCGGCCTCCGCCACCAGGTGATTGTTGGCGGATGAATGACGGGACGGGAACCGCGCCAGCCACCAGCCGTGCTGATAGAGGCTGCGCATCAGCGTTGCGCGGGCCTCCGCGCGGAACTGGCTGCCGACAAGGCTGAGGATCACCAGCATGCTGACGATGCGGAAGGCCACCTCGATCCCAGATGACCAGTGCACCCCCCGGTAGACCGGATTGGCCGCCACCCAGGATGTCAGATGTTCCTCGCAGACGGCCACGGCGGCCGCATCCTCCGACACCAGGGCATAGGCCGCGACAGGCTGCAGGTACTGCAGGCGCGAGAGTTCCCAGACGTTCTTCACGTCACCGAACTCATCCGCATGCCGATAGGAAATGTCGAAACAGTAACGGTCATCGGGCCAGCGCTGTCCCGTTGCCGGGTCCAGATGCCAGTCCGGCAGGGCATCCGCCGCGGCCCCGTCGGGTTTCGGCCAGTCGATGCCGAGGAACGAGAGTTCTCCCGCACGTACCAGTCGGGCATTCTCGGCCCAGCCGGAAAGCAGCCCCGCATCCCCGGCGATGCGGCCAACCCCGTCGGCCAGCCCCGGCCAGACCGGCAGGTCAAAGCCCGCACCGTTGAAACCGGTGACCGATCCGGGCAGGTAGATCCGGCTGATGCGCCGCCGCGCCTGCTCCTCCATCCGGTGGGCGATCTCGGCGGCGGACATGGCGGCAAGCCGGTTGCGGTACCAGCGCGCCTTGCGCACCAGTCGCACCAGATTCTCGCTGCTTCCATGTCCGGTTGCCATCAGGCCTTCCGTGCCAGCAGTTCCAGATATGCCGCCGCCAGTCGCTCCAGCACGACCTCGGCAACGAAGGTTTGCCGCACACGCTCCTGCGCGGATCGTGCCAGTTGCAGTCTCAACGCGGGATCATCCACCAGACGCCGGATCGCCCCTGCCAGTGCATCCGCATCGCCTGCGGGAATGACCAGTCCGTCCTTGCCGTCGGTGACGATCTCCGGCACCGCACCGACCGGGGTGACCACGGGCGCGAGCCCTGCCGCCATGGCTTCCAGCAGGCTGTTGGGAAAGCCCTCGCCATAGGATGGCATCAGGAAGACGTCACCGCTGCGCATCCGCTGCAGCAGGTCCGCATGCGCCAGATAGCCCTCGCGCGTGATCCGCTGCGGCAGGGCGGCAGTCGCGAATTGAGACTCCAGCGGCTCGATAATCGCCGCAAGATGTAACTCGGCGGCGATATCGGCCATGTCGGGCCGCTGCAGCGCCTCGATCAGCACATAGGCACCCTTGCGCTTGCCCTCCGTCCCCGCCGCGAAGATGAACAGCGGTATCTCGTTGCGGGCCTGATCCAGCGATACCACCGATGATCTCGGCACCGAATTGTAGAGGATCAGCATCGGCCCGGTGCGGCCAAGCCCCGTCAGATAGTCCCGCCACCCCTCCGACTGCACGATCAGGATATCGGGCGACGCCACCCCGGCACGGATACCCCGCTGCATCCGAGGGGACGACCCCTCGTAGAACTGATCGAAGATGCCGCCCAGGCGCATCATCGTCAGCCGCCCCAGACGCTTGGCCATCCAGAGATAGACGCAGGATTCCCAGAAGGTCTGAAAGTCCGAGGACTGGATCTGCACGATGTCGATGCGCCGGAACCAGAGCACGAAGGGAAAGGAGACGAGGTGCCACAGCGTCGCGAAAGCGGCGATGAACAGGCGCAGCACACCGCCCTTCAGGATCGCGGCATAGCCATAGTTGTCGACCACGTTCTTCTTCGGTGGACGGGATGTGGTGTGCGGAACGAATTCGAACCGCTCCGCCAGGTCCGATCCCATGAGGTTCAGCATGAAGGTGGTCACGCCACCGGTTGTCGGCGGAAACGGCCCCACCAGCAGCACGCGCGGCTTCCCGCCGGATCGCGTTCGGACCGGTTCCGCTGACTTGTCACTCTGGGCAGTCATCGTTTCCCCGTCTGGCCGTGGTCACAGCAGGATGTGGCCATCACCCGCGACCGGACGCTATAAGCTGAGCATTCCGCGCGGAAGTGCACATGCTGCCCCTGTAGGGCGCGATGATGACAACTGTCAACCGGACGATGGATGGGAATCCGCAACAGACCAGCACTTCCGCGCCGCCAGGCAGCACCGGATCGGACACTCGGCAGGAAACTTGAATGCGGGAACGGGATGCGCCCCCCGCACGACATCGCAGGAGATACCTGATGGAATTTCGCACCGGTTTTCGTGCACTGGCCCTCGCCGCACTCGCAATCTGCATCGTGACGGCGTCCCGTGCCGAGACAAAGGGCAGCAATATCGATGTCTGGCTGGACTACGTGCAGCGTTTGCCGAAACCGCAGGAAGTGACTGATTTCCTGTCGCCGCAGACGGCGCTGGAATTTCCGGTCTATCCCGCCAACGGCACCATCGCCGCACAGAATCCGCCAGTGTTTCACTGGCGTTATGATGCCGTGGACACGACCTATGAGCTCGAGATCCTCCATGAGGACGGCACCCGCGTCCATCGTCTGACGCCGGACAACCACCTGATGCTCGACGCGCCACTGGCGAAGGGAAACTGGCGCTGGCGCGCGCGCCTCTGGCCCGCGGGCCAGCCCGCGGGGGACTGGAGTGAATGGCGGACGTTCACCATTCACCCGCATGCCCATGTCTTTGTCGCCCCGTCGGTCTCGGAAGCCTGGAAACTTGCGCTGGACCGCCGCAATCCCCGGGCGATGCCGCCGAAACAGGAATTCGGGTTGCTGCGCCGTGACCTGCGGCAGGGCGAGCGCAAGCCGCTGTTCAACAGCGTCAAGCGGACGGTCGAGCAGAAGTGGATCGGTGACGAACTGACCAAGGAGCCGCCGGTCGCGACTTTCGAGGTGGAGGACTTCTACGAGCGTATCCGCGTGGCCCGTTTCATTGCCAGCGAGGTCAATCGCGCCACCGTGCGATTGTCCGCGCTCACCTATACCTACTGGCTGACACGGGACGAGGCGACGCTGGGCGAGAGCTGGCGAAGGGCGGCGAACCTGCTGTCATGGGACCCAGACCATTCGACGGGTCTCCGGTCGTCGGACCTGTCGAACCTGCGCATCTCCCTGACGCTGGCCCTGACCTATGACATCACGAAGCGCTGGCTGACCGACGAGCAGAAGGCCGAGACGATCAAGATGATCGAATACCGGACGCAGGCCGCGTTCGACCGCTACATCGTCGATCCGCGCCGCCAGCTGGAACGCAAGCCCTACAACAGTCACGGTTTCCGCCAGGCCGGTGCCATCACCGCGATCGCCATCCTGCTGGCCGGTGACTCGCCCCGCGCCAAGAACTGGTTCTTCCGCACCTATCCCATCTATCTGGCCACCAACAATCCCTGGGGCGGCGACGACGGCGGCTTCGGCAATGGCGTCAACTATGGTGTCTGGGACGCGATGAACAGCATGCAGTACTGGGACGTGCTGCGGAATGCGATCGGTGTCGATCCGGTCAACATGGGCTGGCCCAAGCAGGCCGGCATCTTCTTCAGTTACCTGATCCCGCCAGGCACGCCGAACAGCGCTTTCGGTGACGGCGGCGAGTATGAACGTTCCACGGCCTGGAGCCTGCTGTCGAAGCTCTATCTGCAGCGGGTGGACACACCGATCAGCCGCCGCCTGGCCTCCCTCTGGAACGAGGCCGAGACCGACGAGGAATATTTCGTCCACCTCTATGGCCCCCTCTACCAGCCCGCGAAGCCGTTCGTGGCGGAGGAGCATGTATCCCTGCCCGACACGGCCGTATTCCCCTCCATCGGCTGGGTGGCGATGCACAGTGATCTGGACGATCCGGACCGCTATTCGATCCTGTTCAAGTCCAGCCCCTATGGTTCCTTCAACCATTCCCATGCGGACCAGAACAGCTTCATCATCAACGGTCGCGGCGAGTCGCTGGCCATCGACAGTGGCTATTACGACACCTGGAAATCGGCGCACCACGAGAGCTGGACCATGCGCACCAAGGCCCACAACGCGATCACCTACGACGGGGGTGAGGGTCAGCCGTATCAGGACCGCTCCGCCCAGGGCGCACTGCGCAACTTCGCGCGCTGCGGTGACATGGACATGGCGGTCGGCGATGCCACTGCGTCCTACAAGGGCGAGCTGAGCCGGGCGGTGCGCACGATGATGTACCTCAGGCCCGACGTGGCGCTGATCTACGACGATCTTGCCTCCGAAACCCCGCGCCGCTTCGAGTGGAACCTGCACAGCTGGACCGAGATCGAGCGTCAGGGCGCCAATGGCCTCAACATCGCCAAGGGTGAGGGCAAGGCCTGTTTCACGGTGCTCAGTGCGCCGGACTTCGGTATCGGCCAGACCAGCGAGTTCCCCGCGAACCCGGATGAGTTCTTCGTACCCGACTGGCAGCCGCAATGGCATGCCACGATCGCCACGACGGCAAAGGTGAATTCAGCCGAATTCCTCGTCGCGGTCGATCTGGGCTGCAAGGGCAATGTGGCGGAAGCCGTGGCGGCCAAACCCGGCGGCGGCTTCACCCTGCAGATCGCCGGTCACCAGGTCTCCATCGACGCGAACGGCGGCATTGCAACCCCGCTCGGCCCGACCAGCAGCCCACAGGTCTGCAAGGTCCCACCGCTGGAAATCGCGGCGCGGGAGCAGGAATAGAAGAAGGTGCGGCATCCCTGCGGACACCGCCCCTTCCTCTACTCGTTCGGCCAGACGCCCGGAGGCGTCCGGGTCAGTCAGATCACGCGACCTCGAACAGGCCCGCGGCCCCCTGACCGCCGCCGATGCACATGGTGCAGACGACGTACTTGGAGCCGCGACGCTTGCCCTCGATCAGGGCGTGGCCGACCATGCGGGCACCGGACATGCCGAAGGGGTGACCGATGGAGATCGCGCCGCCGTTGACGTTCAGGATCTCGTTGGGAATGCCCAGCTTGTCGCGCGAATACAGGACCTGCACCGCGAAGGCCTCGTTCAGTTCCCAGAGGTCGATGTCGTCCATCTTCAGACCGGTACGCTGCAGCAGCTTCGGCACGGCATAGATCGGGCCGATGCCCATCTCGTCCGGCTCCAGACCCGCAACGGCAAAGCCACGGAAGATGCCCAGCGGCTGCAGACCCTTCTGCTCGGCGACCTTGGCGTTCATGACCACGGCAGCGGAGGCACCGTCGGAAAGCTGCGAGGCATTGCCGGCCGTGATGAAGCCATTGTCACCGATCACCGGCTTCAGGGAGGACAGGCCTTCCATGTTGGTGTCGGCGCGATTGCCCTCGTCCTTGTCCAGGGTCACCTGAACCTCGGAGGTCTCGCCGGTCTGCTTGTCGGTGGCGATCTTGGTCGTGGTCATCGGCACGATCTCGTCATCGAACTTGCCGGCCTGCTGGCCCGCGGCGGTGCGCATCTGCGACTGCAGACCGTACTCGTCCTGATACTCACGGCTTACGCCATAGCGGTTGGCCACGACTTCCGCCGTCTGGATCATCGAGTAGTAGATGCCCGGGTGGGTCTTCTCCAGCCACTCGTCCTTGGAACGGTAGCGGTTGGCATGTTCGTTCTGCACCAGGCTGACCGACTCCAGGCCACCGGCGACCAGCACATCGGCCTCGTCGGCGATGATCCGCTGGCTCGCCATGGCGATGGTCTGCAGACCGGAGGAGCAGAAGCGGTTGACCGTGGCACCCGGCACATTGACGGGAAGACCCGCACGCAGCGCGATCTGGCGGGCGATGTTGCCGCCGGTGGTGCCTTCCGGATTGGCGCAGCCCATCAGCACGTCCTCGACTTCCGCGCCTTCGATGCCCGCACGCTCCACGGCGTGCTTCACCACATGGCCGCCCATCTCGGCGCCACCGGTATTGTTGAACGCACCACGGAACGCCTTGCCGATCGGCGTCCGGGCGGTTGAAACGATGACTGCATCAGCCATGAGTGATCTCCCCTTGTTTCTGTGACAGGTCCTGTCGTTCAGCGTCAGTTGCTGCGCGGAACATAGCGCGGCCTGTCGTCCGGGACAAAACCGAATTGCGCCTTGGTCCGTGGCCTCGCGAATGCCTGCCATGGGAGCCACTGCCTTGCGTCCGGCCCGCTGCTTCGTCCAAACTCCACCGGCAGGGTGTCAAATACCCTGAATCGCTGCGAAACCCGCCGCGTGGCCGTTAGGGAGACACCGTGAACGCACCCTCCGAACACAAGCCGACGACCCCTGGGTCCGGCGCAGAACGGCGGGTCGAGAAGACGACCTGTTACATGTGTGCCTGCCGTTGTGGCATCGATGTCCATCTGGAAGGCGACCAGGTCCGCTATATCGGTGGCAACCGCGACCACCCGGTGAACAAGGGCGTGCTGTGCGCCAAGGGTTCTGCGGGCATCATGCAGCATTACTCCCCCGCCCGCCTGCGCAAGCCGCTGAAGCGTGTCGGCAAGCGCGGCGAGAACCGGTTCGAGCAGATCGAGTGGGAGGAAGCGCTGGACATGGCCACCGCCTGGCTGGCCCGCGCCCGCGCCACCAGCCCGAAGCGCCTGGCCTTCTTCACCGGTCGCGACCAGAGCCAGTCACTGACCAGCTTCTGGGCGCAGCAGTTCGGCACCCCGAACTATGCCGCCCATGGCGGCTTCTGCTCCGTCAACATGGCCACGGCCGGCATCTATACCATTGGTGGCGCGTTCTGGGAGTTCGGCCAGCCGGACTGGGACCGCACGAAGCTGTTCCTGCTGTTCGGCGTGGCGGAGGACCATGATTCCAATCCGATCAAGGCCGGCATCGCTAAGCTGAAGCAGCGCGGTGTCCGCGTCGTTTCGGTCAACCCGATCCGCACCGGCTATTCGGCGGTGGCCGACGACTGGTTCGGTATCCGCCCCGGCACTGACGGGCTGCTGGTGCTCAGTCTGATCCACGAGCTGATGCGTAACGGGCGCGTCGATCTGGACTATCTGATGCGCTATTCCAACGCCGCCTGGCTGGTCATCGACCGTCCTGGTGCCGCCGATGACGGCCTGTTCCTGCGCGACGCCGACGGCAAGCCGCTGATGCTGGATCGTGACAGCGGAGAACCGGTCACTGCCACGAAGCGCCCCGCCCTGAAGGGCCGCCTGGAACTGCCGGAAGGCGGCAGCGCCCGGCCCTCGTTCGAGCTGATCGCCGAGACCGCGCTGGACCCGGCATATGCGCCGGAGGCCGTGGCGGGAGAGACCGGGATCAGCGCGGACCGTATCCGTGCCCTGGCAGCGGAGATCGGCCGGGTTGCGTTCGAGGAGGAGATCCGCATCGACCAGCCCTGGACGGACATGGATGGGGAGCAGCATGACGGCTTCACCGGTCGTCCGGTGGCATTTCATGCCATGCGCGGCATCTCTGCCCACTCGAACGGTTTCCAGACCTGCCGGGCACTGCATCTGCTGCAGGTGCTGATCGGCGCGGTCGACTGTCCGGGCGGATTCAGGTTCGAACCTCCCTATCCGAAACCGGTGGACGTGCATCCGAAGCCCACCGGGGCGGGCGTCTCGGGGCGCATCCTGCCCAACCAGCCGCTGGCCGGGCCGCACCTCGGATTCCCGCGCGGGCCGGAGGATCTGCTGCTGGACGATGACGGCAAGGCCATCCGCATCGACAAGGCGTTCTCCTGGGACGCGCCCCTGTCGGCCCATGGCATGATGCACATGGTCATCGCCAATGCCTTCAACCGCGATCCCTATCCGGTCGATGTCCTGTTCCTCTACATGGCCAACATGGCCTGGAATTCGTCGATGAACACGGCGGGTACCATGGAGATGCTGACCGCCACGGATGATGACGGGAACTACGTGATCCCGAAGATCATCTATTCCGATGCCTATGCCTCGGAGATGGTGGCCTATGCCGACCTTGTGCTGCCCGACACGACCTATCTGGAACGGCACGACTGCATTTCCCTGCTTGATCGGCCGATCGCGGAGCCGGACATGGTGGCAGATGCCATCCGCTGGCCGGTGATCGAACCCGACAGGGACGTGCGCGGATTCCAGAGCGTGCTGATCGACCTGGGTGCCCGACTGGGCCTGCCCGGCTTCGTCGGGGAGGACGGGGCGCCGACCTATGACGATTATGCCGACTACATGGTCAATCACCTGCGCAAGCCCGGCATCGGCCCACTCGCCGGTTTCCGGGGTACCGACGGCATGAGTGCGGGCCGCGGCGACATCAACCCGGACCAGCTTGACCGCTACATCGCCAACGGCAGTTTCTGGAGCCGGGAGATCCCGGAGGAAGCGCGGTTCTACAAGTTTGCCAACCGGGCCTATCAGGACTTCGCCGTGGAGATGGGATTCTTCGACAAGCCCGCGCCGGTGACGTTCCAGCTCTATCTGGAGCCGTTGCAGAAGTTCCGGCTGGCGGCACTGGGTCACGGCGACCGCCAGCCCCCGGAGCATCTGCGGCAGCGCATTGCGGACACCTTCACCCCCCTGCCCCGCTGGTATCCGCCGTTCGAAGGGGAAGGAATCGAGGATGCGGACTTCCCCCTGCACGCCCTGACCCAGCGACCCATGGCGATGTACCACAGCTGGGGGTCGCAGAATGCCTGGCTGCGCCAGATCCACACCGCGAACGCGATGCACATTCCGGCGGGCCTGTTCGATGAGATGGAACTGGCGGACGGTGACCTTGTCGACGTCGTCTCTCACCATGGGCGCATCCGCGTGCCGGTCAAGCGCATGGCCGCCGTCAATGACCGCACGATCTGGACCTGGAACGCGATCGGCAAGCGATCCGGCGCCTGGAACCTCAGCCCCGACGCGCCGGAGGCCGAGAAGGGGTTTCTGCTCAACCACCTGATCCATGAACTTCTGCCCGACCGGGGTGACGGTCAGCGTCACGCCAACTCGGACCCGATCACCGGGCAGGCCGCATGGTTCGACCTGCGGGTCCGGCTGGAGAAGGTGCGGGACGGCGATACGGCGCGCACCATGCCGCGTTTCGCGGCGCAGCCACCCCTGGATGGCGCACCGCCGCAACCGGCGGCCAGCGCCTGGCACCCGGACAGGACCCGACGCACATGACCGCCCTGCCTGCACATACGGAAAAGAAACTGGGGCTGGTGATCGATCTCGACACCTGCGTCGGCTGTCATGCCTGCGCCGTGAACTGCAAGGAATGGAACACGGGTGGCGATCTCTCACCGCTCTCGGACACGGATCCCTACGGCGCGGATGTCTCCGGCACCTGGCTGAACCGTATCCACAGTTTCGAGGTGACGGACGGGGATGATGCCCGGCTGGTGCATTTTCCCAAGTCCTGCCTGCATTGCGACGACGCGCCCTGCGTCACGGTCTGCCCCACCGGCGCCTCTCTGAAGCGCACCGAGGACGGGATCGTTCTGGTGGACGAAGACCGCTGCATGGGCTGCGGCCTGTGTGCCTGGGCCTGTCCCTACGGCGCGCGCGAAATGGACCCGGTGGCCGGGGTCATGAAGAAATGCACCCTCTGCGTGGACCGCATCTACAGCGAGGACCTGCCTGAGGAAGACCGGATTCCCGCCTGCGTGCGCACCTGCCCCTCCAGCGCCCGCCATTTCGGAGACTTCGCCGATCCGGACTCGGAGGTCAGCCTGCTGGTCGCGGCGCGCGGCGGCTATGACCTGATGCCGGAACAGGCCACACGCCCGGTCAACAAGTACCTGCCACCGCGGGAGCGCACGGTCCTGCCGACGCTGGCACGCTCGGCGGATGACGGCCCGCCGCTGACAGGGTTCTGGAAGTGGCTCGACGGCGCGCTGGAGAAGCTGCCATGAAGCCGGCATTCTCCGTCATCTGTTTCACGGTGCTGTCGGGAACCGGCTACGGGCTGGTGGTCTGGCTGGCCCTGAACGCCCTGCTGCAGCCCGACCTCGCATTGGCGCGGCTCGGCTACCCGCTCGCCTTCGTCATGATCAGTGCGGGGCTGCTCAGTTCCACCCTGCATCTGAAGTCGCCCGCCCGGGCACGTTTCGCCCTCAGTCAGTGGCGGACAAGCTGGCTCAGTCGCGAAGGAATCGCGGCTCTGGCGACCTATCTGCCACTGCTCGTCGTGTTCTGGGGACTGTTCATCGAGGGGCGTCACTGGCACGTCGCGGCAGTGCTTGCCGCAGTCGGATCAATGCTCACCGTGTTCTGCACCGGCATGATCTATCAGACCATCCGGGCCGTGCGCGCCTGGGCCACGCCCATGACCAGCGTGGTCTACCTGCTGGCCGCCCTCACCGGGGGCGGGGCATTCTGCGTTGCCTTGCAGACCATTGTCGGCACCCCTGTCCCGATGCCGGTCAGCCTGGTCATCGCGCTGGCACTGGTCGGACTGATGGCAACGAAGCATCTCTGGTGGCGCAATCTGGCCGCGCCCTCGGCATCGACGGTCGCGACGGCAACCGGACTGGGACAGCCCGGCGACGTCAGCCTGTTCGAGCGACCGCATGTGACCGAGAACTGGCTGACCGAGGAAATGGGCTTCCGGGTCGCACGAAACCACGCGGCGCGGCTGCGACGGATCTCGCAGGGACTTCTGGCCGTGCCATTGGCGGCGCTGCTGGTGTCCCTGATCCTCGGCGTCACGGATGTGCCCATCCCGGCGGCCCTGGCCACCGGCCTCTTCCTGCTGGGAGCATTCCTGGAGCGATGGCTGTTCTTCGCGGAGGCGCGCCACACCGTGGGACTCTATTATGGGGCAAACCATGCGTAAGTCACAGATCCACAATTAACAGTTTTGTAGGATCAGATAGACTATACAGGAGTTGACGCAAGGAAAGCAGTTTCAACGAAATCTCCAGCCAAGAGGAGCGGTTCGCGCGCATCAGTCATGTCCCCTGAGTCATCAACCAAATCGTCCTCGGAGATTCCGGCGCCCTACAGTACCGACCGGCGTCTGCTGGACTTTGCATGGGCAGGAACGGACTGGTTCTGGGAGATGGACTCCGCGCTGAGGTTCTGCTGGTTCTCTGATCAGTTCGAGGAAGTCACCGGCGTCTCACCGCGCGCCCTGCTGGGGTACAGCAGACGGGAGATGCTGGAACAGGGCGACCCGGTTACCGATGATGTGACGTCGCTGGCCGACTGGTGGAACCACGTCGCGCAACTGGAAGCCCATGAACCCTTTCGCGACTTCGTCCACCCCCGCATGCATCCCCGCAAGGGCAAGGTCTATGTCTCGATCAGCGGGACACCGGTGTTCGACACCGATGGCCGGTTCGCAGGCTATCGCGGCAGCGGTCGCGATGCGACGCGGGAGATCATGACCGAGAAGCAGCTGATGGAGGCCAAGGAAGAGGCAGAGCAGGCCAACCAGGCCAAGACCGCCTTCCTGGCCAACATGAGCCACGAACTGCGCACGCCGCTGAACGCCATCATCGGTTTCGCGGAGCTTATCGAGCAGCAGATCGCAGGCCCCATCGGCAACGAACGCTATTCGGAATATGCCGCCGACATTCGCCAGAGCGGTCGCCACCTGCTGGGAATAATCAGCGACATCCTGGACATCGCCAAGGTGGAGTCCCGACAGATCGAACTCGCGACCGATGTGGTCCCGCTGTGTGAACTCGTCGATGCCGCAATGAACAACGTCCGGCCACAGGCCAATCGGTCAGATGTGGAGCTGTGCCCGGCTGATGAAGCACCGGATGTCATGCTGCGATGCGACGAAAGGCGGTTGAGTCAGGTACTGGTGAACCTGCTGTCCAATGCCGTGAAATTCAGCGATGCGGGCGGCAGGGTCACCGTCACTGCCGGGTTCGCGGATGATCGTTTCGCGATCACGGTGACTGACACGGGTATCGGCTTGACACCAGTGGAACTGGAACTGGCGATGCAGCCGTTCGGACAGGCCGCCAATCACACCACCCGCGATCATGAAGGCACCGGACTGGGCCTCAATATCGCGGAGAATCTCTGTCAGTTGCACGGCGGCACTCTCGAACTGGTCAGCACACCAGGCGAAGGCACCTCTGCCAGCATCCTGCTGCCTGTCGATCGTGTCCTGTCCCCACGGGGACAGTCCTGAGCGCACGGACGTGGTCAGCGACGACCGCTGAAGAACCCCAGAAAACCGGAACGCTTCGGTTTCCGCATTTCAAGCTGGCCATCCGCAATCAGCGGCTGCGCCCCGCCATCAAGCCGGTCCATGCGCTGCGACAGTCGCTGAACCGCTCGCTCCACGGGGCCCAGCCCACCGGGTCCCGCCTCACGCAGGTCGCGTATCTCGCGGCGCAGGTCGGCAATCTCCCGACGCAGGGTCTCGACCTCCGACTTCATCGCGGACGCATCAGCGCGGCCCGATCCGGCGACTTCCCGGACAGCACTCCGCGCCACATCCGGTGCACTGCCGCGCCGTGTCGCCGGCAAGCCTGACGCATCGGCAGCGGCGGTGTTCCGGGGCGCTTCCTGCTGGTCATCCGCGCTTCGGCGGCGTGCGGACTGGCGCGGGTGCGATACGGCGCTCTCCCTGGGCGGGTGCCGTTCTTCGTCAGGATATGACGGGGCCGTCACGGGACGGGTCAGATCAACCTCCCCCACGATCTCCCCGGTCGTTGTCTCGATCTCGACGTCTTCAGGCAAATCGAAAGCCGGAACGGCCTCCGGCGGGGCTGACTCCATCGGGTGCATCTGCGGCGCCGTGGCAGTCGTCACAGGCTCCTCGGCGGGAACACGTGTCCCCCTTCGGCGCAGCAGGTTGGTACGGGCCGTTGACAGACGGTTGATCCGGTCGCGCAGGCTGGTATCGACGTTGCCGGTCTCGGGAGCCTTGGCGGAAGCCGGCTCGGCAGTCCGGGCCGGCGCTGCGGGCTTCTCCGCCCCGGCCGCCCCGGGTGCAGCACGATCAGCGGGCGCCTTCTTCTGCCCCGAGCCACCACGCCGAGCCCTGCCAACGGGCGGCGTGTTCAGGCTGCGGCGGATGCCAACCGTTGATGTGTCGTTCAGTGCTGACATGTCCTGTCGTCCCTCCGGAGACTTCGTTGCACCATAACACTAGGCAAGACGCGGGCCACATTGCAGTTTCGGTCTGCGTTCGGAAAGTCAGGCCTTGCTCAGGCAGCCACCGGGGCTGACGTGACATCTACTGCAGCAAGCGCACGGCGGATCGTTTCCGGCCCCGCGCCGGGCTGACGGGACTCCTCGCCCAGAATCCGGCGGAAGGTTCTGGCGCCGGACAGGCCATGCGCCAGTCCCAGCATGTGGCGGGTCATGTGCGGCAGCGGAGTGCCCGACAGCATCTCGCGCTCGACATGCTCCAGATAGCCCTCGATGACGGTTGCCAGATCCGGTGGCGGTGTCGCCTCACCAAAGAAGCGCCGATCCACCTCCGCCAGCAGCATGGGCCGGTGATAGGCGGCCCGGCCCAGCATGACGCCATCCAGGCGGTCCATGTGCGCCGCCGCCGCGTCCAGCGTTTCCAGCCCGCCATTCAGGATGATTGGAAGCTTGGGAAAGCCCTCCTTCAGCCGATGCACCAGACCATAGTCCAGCGGCGGCACATCGCGGTTCTCCTTCGGGCTGAGACCCGAGAGCCATGCCTTGCGCGCATGCACGATCACCGCGTCAGCACCTGCATCCGCCACCCGGCGCACGAAGTCCGGCAGCACCTCCTCCGGTTCCTGCTCATCAACGCCGATCCGGCATTTGACGGTGACCGGAACCGGGACACGCGCCTTCATCGCCGCGACACATTCCGCGACATGTCTTGCATTTCGCATCAGGACCGCGCCGAAAGCGCCATTCTGCACACGGTCGGAGGGACAGCCGCAATTCAGGTTGATCTCGTCGTAGCCCGCATCCGCGCCCATCGCCGCACAGTCCGCGAGATCAGCGGCATCCGAGCCGCCAAGCTGCAGCGCCACCGGATGCTCCGACGGGTCGAACCGCAGCAACCGCTCCCGCGGCCCATGGATCAGCGCGCCTGTCGTCGCCATCTCCGTATAGAGCCGCACCCGCCGCGAGATCAGGCGCAGCAGGTACCGGTCATGCCTGTCCGTCCAGTCCATCATCGGGGCGACGGAGAAGCGGTGGGACTTGCATGATGTCGAGCAGGATTTCATATCTCACCGAACAGCAGGCGATTCCGGCCAGCTGGCCTCTCGCGTTCCTTGCGACATGTTGCGTCGGCTTCGCGCGATGGCCGCGCCACATGAGGCAGTGCACATAGCATGCGCAGGATCAGCTTTGAACCGCCTCGGTCCTCGACCGCTGCCCTGCCTGTCAGAACTTCCCGTTCGAATTCCTCCATTCGCTGCGCGGGGCAATTGGCGAAACCGTGTTCCAGTGCTCGACAATCCGGCCGTCGGCGACACGGAACAGGTCATACAGTCCCGCATGGAGACCATCCTTGCTGCCCTCGATCATGCACAGCACGAAATTGCCCTCGGCAAGGACGCGATGCACCTGTTGGTAGATGGTGCGCCACGAGCCGTCCGACCGCCGGGACTCAAGCGATGCCCGTAACGCGGCAATACCGTCGGCGATCTCCGGATCATGCTGGATCAGGTCATCGGCGACGAAGGCATCCAGCCGGTCAAGCCGCCGTGCGACAAGCACCTCGCGCGCAAAACCGGTCACAAGCTCCCGATTTTCTTCGGTCTTGCCCAGATCGACAATGGCGGTCTCGCCATCCAGCATGGTGTGGCCTGACGGGTTCGGAGGCTGCTTCATCTGGATGTTGTCCCAGTGCTCGACCGCCTTTCCGTCCTCGAAACGGAAGACCTCGAAGGCCACTTCCACGCCCGCGAAGTCGTACTCGTTGTGGGCAAATGCGAAATCGCCATCCTCGAAGACACGCACAAAGGTCACACGCGGGTTCGTCTTCGCAAGGCGGGCAAACAGGTCGGCAAGGCCCAGGCTGCCCTCCCCTGTCCGTGGATTGTGCTGGATGTACTTCGCCTCGTTGACGACAGTGGCCGCTTCCGGATCTCCGGTTTCAATGCCCTTGCGAAGCTTCTGAAGCAGTTCCTTCCTGGATGTCATGCACAGGCCTCCATCAGGCTGAAGCATGGTCGATGCTGAGTGCAAGGGTCTGGCTGATGGCGGTCAGGCCGCGACCGGACTGGGCCGACCAGGTGTTGAAGGCATCCTGGACCGCCCGCATGTCCCGCTGCGCGGTGGGGGGCCGGTCGACCACCCCTTCCGCGATCAGCCGCGCCACCACGTCCTGTGAGAGAATGAAGCTGTCGCGGCCCATGCTGCGCAGCATGCGCTGGCCCGTCACGGCACCCAGCCGGCTGCCGCGCTTCGCGATCAGTTGCAGCAGATCGACATAGTCGGCATTCGGCCAGGTGGCGAAGGCCGCGCCCGCGCTGCCATGTTCCTGCGCCAGTTCCTGCAGGAAGCGGGCATTCGCGATCACGGCGCTGATCTTGGCGGCGTTCCTGACGATCCCCTTGTCGGCGAGCAGCCGGTCCATGTCCCCGTCGTGATAGAAGGCGACACGGGCCACATCGAACCCGTCGAAGGCGGCTTCGAAGCCCGGCCACTTCTTCTCGATCACCGACCAGTTGAAGCCTGCCTGGAACAGGCACTTCGCCATTGCCGCCAGCCAGCGGTCGGCAGGAACCCGAGCCAGTTCTGCCGCCGGAACGGGCCGCGTCAGCCGCGCCTCCAGCATCTCGGGACCGCCGTGGCGGTCAGCCGCAATCCGGTAGATCGCATCGAAATCCTGCATCCGCAGCCTCCTGAAAGAGCAGGCGCACCCGGTCTCAGCCTCTTTGAGGTGCGCAGCCCGTCGCCTGAGACATCATATAGCTCAGTCCCGGTCGAGTTGCAGCGCCCGGAGGCGCAGGGCATTGCCGATCACGGAGACGGACGAGAGGCTCATGGCCGCCGCGGCCAGCATCGGCGACAGCAGCGCGCCGGTCAGCGGGTAGAGCACGCCTGCCGCCACAGGCACCCCGACGCTGTTGTAGGCGAAGGCGAAGAACAGGTTCTGGCGGATATTGCGCAGGGTTGCCTGGGACAGCCGCCGGGCACGCAGCACACCCTGCAGGTCGCCTTTCAGCAGGGTGATCCCCGCGCTCTCCAGCGCCACATCCGCGCCGGTCCCCATGGCCAGCCCGACCTCCGCCGTGGCCAGCGCCGGGGCGTCATTGACGCCGTCACCGGCCATGGCGACCCGATGGCCGCGGGCCTGAAGTTCCTCCACCAGGGCCTTCTTGTCCTCGGGCAGCATGCCGGCGTGGACATCGTCGATTCCCAACCGGTCGGCGACGGCCTGCGCTGTCCGCATGTTGTCACCCGTGGCCATGACGATATGCATCCCGGCGGCGCGCAGGGCATCAACGGCCTGCGCGGCACCGGGCCGGACAGGGTCCGTCACTGCCAGCATGCCTACCGCCTGCCCGTCCACCGCCACGTGCATGACCGTGCAGCCGCTGTCACGCAGGGTATCGGCCCTGGTCTCTTCCATGGACAGGTCGATACCGAGATCCCGCATCATCGCGGCATTCCCGAGCGCAACCGGCACCCCGGCGGAGATCCCCCTGACGCCCTTGCCCGACACGGAAACGAACCCGGTGACGCTTGCGGCGCTGATGCCGCGATCGGCCACGCCATCGACAATGGCGCTGGCCAGCGGATGCCCCGATCCACTCTCCAGCCCCCGGGCGATGGCCAGCATCGCGCCCTCGTGCAGGGTACCGGTCACGACCACCTCGGTCAGGGTTGGCCTGCCCATCGTCAGGGTTCCGGTCTTGTCGACGATGATCGCGTCGACATGGGCAAGATGCTCCAGCGCCTCCGCGTCACGGACAAGCACACCCGCCCGTGCCCCACGTCCCGTGGCGAGCATGACCGACATGGGCGTGGCCAGCCCCAGCGCGCAGGGACAGGCGATGATCAGTACGGAGACCGCGGCGATGATCGCATGTGCCAGTGCCGGTTCCGGCCCCAGCAGCAGCCAGACGGCGAAGGCCGCGAGGGCCGACAGGACAACCGCAGGCACGAACCAGGACGCGACCCGATCCGCCAGCCGCTGCATCGGTGCCCGGGACCGCTGCGCCGCCGCCACCATGGCCACGATCCGGGCCAGCATGGCATCGTCACCCACCTTCTCCGCCCGGATCAGCAGGCTGCCATCGCCATTCATGGTGCCGCCCGTGACAATGTCTTCCCGGTCCTTGGCCACCGGCAGGGACTCGCCGGTCAGCATGCTCTCATCCACCGTGGAGCGGCCTTCCAGCACCACGGCATCGACCGGAACCGATTCACCGGGCCGGACCCGCAGGGTGTCGCCGGTGATGATGTTCTCCAGCGGGGCGTCATATTCGTCGCCATCGGGCAGCACCCGGCGCGCTGTCTTCGGGGCCAGGTCCAGCAGGGCCCGGATCGCATCCCCCGTCTTCTCCCGCGCGCGCAGTTCCATCACCTGCCCCAGCAGGACCAGGGTCACGATCACCACCGACGCCTCGAAGTAGACCGGCAGTTGCCCGCCCGCCCCACGCAGGGTGGGGGGAAAGAGCTGCGGCAGGTAGGTCGCGGCCATCGAATAGAGATAGGCCGTGCCGACACCGATCATGATCAGTGTCCACATGTTCAGATTGCCGGTCCTGACCGAGGTCCAGCCGCGATGGAAGAACGGCCGCGCCACCCAGATCATGACCACGGTCGCCAGCAGGCTTTCCAGCCAGGTCGCCAGGGGCTCGCCAATCCAGCCGCGCGCGGGGATACCGACCATCGGTGCCATGGTCAGGATCAGCAGCGGCACCGCCATGGCCAGACTGATCCACAGCCGCCGGGTGAAATCGATCAGTTCGTGGTTGGGGCCGTCCGACACGCCGCCCATCGGCTCCAGCGCCATGCCGCAGACCGGGCAGGTGCCGGGACCTTCCTGCACCACCTCCGGGTCCATGGGACAGGTGAAGGTGGCATTCTTCGGTGCTGTCTTGTGCTTGCGGGCCTTGTTGCCGGAGAGATGGAACCAGGGATCATTGCCGAACTTCGTGCAGCAGCCCTTGCCACAGAAATGGAACGTGTGACCCTTGTGCGGGAAGCTCGGCTTGCCCGCGTCGAGCGCCACCGTCATCCCGCACACCGGATCCTTCACCGCGCCATCGACCGGCACGGTGGCATCACGAATAATGTCGGCGGACCAGCCCTGCTCAGCCGGCCCCGATCGTGTCGTCATCTGGTGGATTCCCGTTCGCGAAACACGAACACATTCATGCAGCTTCCAGTAACCGGAAGGTCAACCGGCTCCAGGCCGACCGGATCAGTCCGTCTTGTCGAGCACGATCCCGTTCAGCCGCCAGTCATAGGCGTCGCCGGCAATCTCGCTGGTCGTGATCAGGTGATTGCGCAGGCCGCCGTCGGCGTAACGCAGCATGTGCTCGATCACGCCTTCCTCAGTTCCACCGAAATCCTCCCTGAACCAGACATAGATCGAGGAGACCTGGAGGCCACCGTGACCATCGAGATGTGCCCCCCGGCTGTGGTTGATGTAGGCGCGCGCCTGTTCCTCCAGCTGCACGTCCAGCTTCTCCGGCTCATAGGCCTCTGCCCGCAGGTCGGGGCAGCCGATCGAGGCGCAGTTGACGGCGTAATGGATGCGCGGATCATCGAATATCGGGCGCAGGATGCGGTGTTCGATGTCGTTCAGTGTCAGCGCCTGTCCCTGCACGGTCACCAGTTCCGCCCCCCAGGGGCCTGACGCGAAGAGACCGGGCGAGATGTCGATGTCGCGAATGCTCTCCACATCCGGATGGTCCAGCACCACACGCACGGTCAGCGCATTGTAGAGATTGATCCAGTAGGCAAGCTGATCCGGGCGATCCAGGCTTCTGACCTCCGTCGCGGCCAACCGCGCCACATAGCGATCCAGCACCGCCCGGTCACGCGCGAAACCGGCATAATCCACGCGCATCACCCCGTTGGGCCCACGCACCAGATGCGCCTTCAGCAGCCTGTCCCAGTCCGCGTGATCCACATGCTGTTCCGAAGACGGCGTGTAGGGGGTCCAGATCTTCCAGAGTTCCGCATCCGGCGCAAACAGACGCTCCCAGGGGGCTGAACTGGCAGCGAACGGCAGAAAGGCGAGGATCAGCAGAACCATCAGGCTCGGGCGACGACGGGGCATGAAACGGATCCTGGAAGCTGTTCGCGAACCCTTCGGATATCGCGTTCGGCTATCAGGCAGACAAGGTCATCAACGAAAAATGAAGCGGCCTGACCGAATCAGGCCGGGCATGACATCATCGAAAGTTCATTCGGATATTCACCCCGGAACGGACCCACGCCAGATGCCTGCCACGATCGGCCTTCTATCGACGGAGCAGCCGCCGACCGCCCTCGTGCTGGCGCTGGCGCCCGTGCTGGCCGCGTCTGGTGTGCAGGTGGTGGCGGCGCTGGATGACTTCCTGGCCTTCGACATCGACCGCCGGTCCACGGCGGGCCTGATGCTGCTGCCCGGATCCGGCGCGGCGATGGCGGAGCGGATCCCGGCGGAGCGTGTGTTCTGGATCGGGGAGCCACCCTTCACCCGCGACCTGCCGGTCGGGCGGACGCTGGGCAAGGCCCGCTTTCACGAGGTGGTCGGCCTGCTGAACGGACGCGCCAGCGGCGGCAACCTGCATCGCGCGGTGCTGGAGACGGGTGCCTTCATCCTTTCCGGCATGCGGATCTTCGACCAGACCAGCGCCGGATATGCCATCGACGGGGCACTGAAGTCCGGCACGGCGGCGGAGCGTTTTGCCGCCATGTTCGGCCAGGACGTGATGAGCGAACCCGGTCTGCTTGCCCCGCTTGGCCCGACACGTCGTGACGTCATCGCACCCCGGCGCGGCAAGGTTTCCGGCTGGAAGACCGGCCCCATGCGGGCGGCACTGCTGGCGCTGGGCGGTGGCGGGGCAATCGGGCGGATCGTGCCGGTCGGCACCGCCACCAGCCCCCGCAAGCCGGTTGCCAGGCTCTACGGCAACGACGCGGAGCGGGTGGAGCGCGCCGAAACGCTGCTGGTGGACGCCCTGCAACTGGCGTAACAGGAACCAATCAGACAGACTGCGGCCAGCGGCCAGCCGTCAGCAAAGGGAACGCCATCATGCAGACCATCTTCATCTGGGTGAAATGCCAGTTGGGCCAGGCCTACAAGGTCGCCGACGAGGCCGTGGAGAACGTCGAGCAGGTGTCGGAGGTGCATTCGGTCTCCGGCGAGTGGGACCTGCTGATGAAATGCTACCTGACCGACACACAGGACATCGGGCATTTCGTGAACGAGGAGATCCAGATGCTGCCCGGCGTCAAGGACACCTTCACCACGATCACCTTCAAGGCCTTTTCCTGACCCATGGTCGCCATCGACCCGGCAACCGACCTGCTGCTGCTGATCGACATCCAGAATGATTTCTGCCCCGGCGGTGCCCTGGCTGTTGCCGATGGTGATGCGGTGGTCCCGGTCGCCAACGCGCTGATCGACCGCTTCAGCCATGTCGCGCTGACACAGGACTGGCATCCCGCCGGGCATTCCTCCTTCGCCTCCAGCCATGCCGGCGCAGCGGCCTTTTCGACCGTCGAGACCGATCACGGGCCGCAGACACTCTGGCCTGACCACTGCATTCAGGGCACCAACGGTGCCGCGTTTCACCCGGACCTGACCATCGACCGTGCCGAACTGGTCATCCGCAAGGGGTTCCGCCCGGAACTCGACAGCTACTCGGCCTTCTTCGAGAACGATTGCAGGACGCCGACCGGCCTTGCGGGTTATGTCCGCGACCGGGGCCTTACCCATATGGTCATGGCGGGACTGGCCACCGATTTCTGTGTTGCCTGGTCCGCACTGGATGCCCGCAGGCTGGGCCTGGACGTCACCATGATCCTGCCCGGATGCCGCGCCATCGACCAGGATGGCTCACTGGCACAGGCCACGCAGGACCTGCGCGCGGCAGGTGTCGTGCTGGCAAGCCAGGTGACCTGATCGGGGCGGCAGCCCCCCTGCCCCAGCAGTCCTGTCACAGTGCTGAAAGATGATTCTGGCAGATGCATCACCCATGACCTGTGGGGAACAGGTCGCCCAACATGCAGGTGAAATCAGATGCCAGATACCATTCCGACGTCCAGCGAAGAACTCTCGTTCGACGCATTCGATGAAGCCAACAATCCGCGTCCGGCCACGACCGACTTTGAAACCGTCGTGGCGCGCGCGATGTCCCGCCGCCGCTTCCTGGGTGGCTCGATCGCCTTCGGTGCCAGTGCCTTCGTGATGGGTACGACGGCACTGACGCCGATGGAGACGCGGGCCGCCGCAAGCACTGCCGCCAGCCGCCTCGGCTTTGGCGCGGTTGCCGCCAACGGCCTCGACACGGTCACGGTGCCGGAGGGCTACAGCTGGCACATCGTGGCCCGGTGGGGCGACCCCATCTTCCCCGATGCACCCGAATTCGATCAGGCAACCCGCGGCACGGGAGCCAGCCAGGAGCGTGCCTTCGGCGACAACAACGACGGCATGGCCATGTTCAGTCACAATGGCCGCACCATCCTGGCCGTGAACAACGAGTACACGAACCGCGGCATCATGTACGGCAACCGGGCGTCCGGCCTGCCGGAGAACGCCGACGACGTGCGCAAGGGCAAGGCCGCCCATGGCGTCAGTGTTGTCGAAGTGGCGGAGCAGGACGGTTTCTGGAGCATCGTCACCGACTCGCCGTTCAACCGCCGCATCACCGCCGACACACCGATGGAGATCACCGGCCCGGCGCGCGGTCACGCACTGCTGCAGACGGCAGCCGACCCGACGGGCACCCGGTCGCTGGGCACCTGGAACAATTGCGGCAACGGGCGGACCCCCTGGGGCACCTATCTGACCTGCGAGGAGAACTTCAACGGCTATTTCTCCTCCAGCGATCCCGATCTGAAGGTTCCGGCAGAGATGGCCCGCTATGGCATCGGGCTGAAGGACTGGGGCTACGCCTGGGCCACGGCGGACGAACGCTTCGACATCGCCAAGCATCCGAACGAGGCAAACCGCGCCGGATACATCGTCGAGATCGATCCGACGGACCCGACCTCGACCCCGAAGAAGCGCACCGCGCTGGGCCGCTTCAAGCATGAGAACGCAGAGGTCGTCGTGGCCGCGAACGGTCATGTCGTCGTCTATCTCGGCGACGACGAGCGTGGCGAGTTCCTCTACCGCTTTGTCAGTGCCGACACCTACGGCCTGGGTCGGGACAACAGTGACCTGCTGGAGAACGGCCGGCTCTACGTCGCGAAGTTCACCGATGACATGCGCGGCACATGGGTGGAACTGACCCCTGAGTCCACGGGCATGGCCACGGATGCCGAGATCCGCATCCACACCCGCCAAGCGGCTTCCGCGGTCGGTGCAACCACGATGGACCGGCCCGAATGGGTCGCCGCCAACCCGCACCGGGTCGAGGCCTATTGCTGCCTCACCAACAACAAGAACCGCGGCATCAAGCCGAACGCGGGCGGCGACGAGACCCCGGTCGGCGGCCCCAACCCGCGCAAGGCCAACCTGTACGGCCAGATCGTGCGCTGGGTCCCCGACAATGGCGACCACACGGCTGACGGTTTCGGCTGGGACCTGTTCGTCACCGCAGGCAATCCGAGCGTGCATGACGATGCCAATGCCGGATCGGCCAATGTGACGCCCGAGAACAGTTTCAATTCTCCGGACGGCCTCGGCTTCGACAGCAAGGGGCTGATGTGGATCCAGACTGACGGCAACTATTCCAATGCCGGGGACTTCGCCGGGCAGGGCAACAACCAGATGCTGGTCGCCGATCCGGTGAGCGGCGAGATCCGCCGTTTCCTTGTCGGTCCGAAGGAATGCGAGATCACCGGCATCACCTTCTCGCCTGACCGGCGCACCGTCTTCATCGGTGTGCAGCATCCGGGCGAGAAGGGCGACAGCCACTTCCCGGACGGTGGCCAGAGCGTTCCGCGCTCAGCCGTTGTCGCTGTTCGCCGGGACGACGGAAGGCCCGTCGGCTGACCGGTTCCGGAAATCGTGCAGCGAAAGGGGGCGTCTCCCGCCGGGGGCGCCCCTTTTTCGTGTGACACCCTCACCGCTTGCAGGCGACGCGGCACGCGGCTAATGAAATCACATGACAGACAAGCTTCAGATCGCGCTGGCGCAGGCCAACCCGACCGTCGGCGACGTGCAGGGGAATCTTGCGCTTGCCCGTGAAATCCGCAGCCAGTCCGCCGCCCTTGGGGCGGACCTCGTGCTGTTTCCGGAACTGTTCCTGATCGGCTATCCGCCGGAGGATCTGGTGCTGAAGCAGGCGTTGCAGGATGACGCCATCGCCGCCGCCGAGACCCTGGCGGCGGAAACCGCCGATGGCGGCCCCGCGATGCTGCTGACCACCTGCTGGCGGGAGGACGGCAAGCTCTACAATGCCGTGCTGCTGCTGGACGGTGGCGAGGTCAAGGCCGCACGCTTCAAGCATGACCTGCCGAACTATGGCGTGTTCGACGAAAAGCGGCTGTTTGCCTCCGGCGCGCTGCCCGGGCCGATCAACTTCCGCGGCGTGCGGCTGGGCGTGCCGATCTGCGAGGATATCTGGACCCCCGACGTGGTCGAGTGCCTGGCGGAGACCGGCGCGGAGATCCTGCTTGTCCCGAACGGCTCCCCCTTCGAGGATGACAAGGTGGACACCCGCCTGAACCATGTCGTCGGTCGGGTGACCGAATCCGGGCTGCCGCTGGTCTATCTCAATCAGGTGGGTGGCCAGGACGAACTGGTCTTCGACGGCGGCTCGTTCGTCATCAATACCGACCGCTCCGTCGCCGTGCAGATGCCGGAGTTCGAGAGCGCGCTGGTGCTGACCACCTGGAACCGGACCCCCGACGGCTGGGTCTGCGAGAAGGGACCGGATGCCGCCCCCCGCTCCAGGCTGGAGAGCATCTACCGGGCAATGATGCTGGGCCTGCGGGATTATGTGAACAAGAACGGTTTCCCCGGTGTTCTGCTGGGCCTGTCAGGCGGCATCGACTCCGCGTTGAGTGCCGCGGTCGCCGCCGACGCGCTGGGTCCGGAGCGGGTCTGGTGCGTGATGCTGCCGTCAAAGTACACCAGCGAGGAAAGCCTGAAGGATGCGGCGGAGAATGCGCTGCTGATGGGGGCGAAGCTGGATACGGTCTCCATTGCCGACACCGTGGACGCCGTGGAAGGCGCACTGGCGCATGTCTTCGAAGGACGCGACCCGGACATCACGGAGGAGAACATCCAGTCCCGTGCCCGTGGCCTGATCCTGATGGCCATGTCCAACAAGTTCGGTCACATGCTGCTGACCACCGGCAACAAGTCCGAGATGTCCGTTGGCTATGCCACCATCTATGGGGACATGGCGGGTGGCTATTCGGTGCTGAAGGACCTCTACAAGACCACGGTCTTCGCCCTGGCCGACTGGCGCAACCAGCACCGCCCCTCCGACGCTCTCGGCAGGGAAGGTCGCGTCGTGCCGCAGAATGTCATCGACAAGCCGCCCTCGGCGGAACTGCGCCCGGATCAGAAGGATGCGGACAGCCTGCCGCCCTACGACCAGCTGGACGACATCCTGCACTGCCTGGTGGAGAAGGAGATGGCGTTCGAGGCCATCGTCGACCGGGGGCATGCGCCGGAGGTGGTGAAGCGGATCGAGCATCTGCTCTACATCGCCGAATACAAGCGCCGCCAGGCCCCGCCGGGTGTGAAGATCACCACCCGCAGCTTCGGCCGCGACCGCCGCTACCCGATCACCAACCGCTTCCGCGACGCGATCTGAGGTGATGCCGGGAACACCACGCGTCAGGTTCGCGCCCAGTCCGACCGGGGAGCTGCATCTCGGCAACATCAAGGCGGCGGTGATCAACTGGCTGTTCGCGCAGGCGCATGGCGGCAGTTTCCTGCTGCGCATCGACGACACCGATACCGAGCGATCAACACAGGCTTTCGAGGACGCGATCCTGCGCGACCTGAGATGGCTCGGCCTGGACTGGGACAACTTCGCGCGGCAGTCGGACCGGACCGCCAGCTACGAGGCCGCCATTCAACGGTTGCGGGACAGCGGACGCCTCTATGCCTGCTACGAGACACCGGAGGAACTGAACCGGAAGCGGGGCCTGCAGCGGGCCGCCGGTCGCCCGCCGGTATATGACCGGGCCGGTCTGCGCCTGACCGATGCCGAACGCGCCGTGCTGGAGGCCGAGGGTCGCCGCCCGCACTGGCGCTTCCTGCTCGACCGGAAGCGGGTCGGCTGGGACGATCTGGTGCGTGGTCCCCAGGATGTGGATGCCGCCTCCCTCTCCGACCCCGTGCTGATCCGCGCCGATGGCCGCCCGCTCTATACCATCACCTCCGTCGTCGATGATGGGGAGATGAGGATCAGCCATGTCATCCGGGGGGAGGATCACGTGGCCAATACCGCGGCCCAGATCCAGCTCTTCGAGGCGCTGGGGCATCCGGTTCCGGTCTTCGGGCACTTCGCCCTGATCGTGGAGACTGACGGCTCCCCCCTGTCGAAACGGGAAGGCAGCCGCACCGTTCAGGCCCTGCGCGAACGGGGCATCGAGCCGCTGGCGCTGGTCAGCCTGCTGTCACGGTTGGGCACGGCGCAGCCGGTCGAGGCCTTTGCGGACCATGCGGCCGCGGTCGCCGGGTTCGACCTGTCCACCTTCGGGCGGGCCGCCGCGCGCTTCGATGAGCGCGAACTGGCGAAACTGTCGGCGACGCTGGTTCACGGGCTGGATGTTTCCAGGGCATCGGCGCGGCTTGGTGACGGGATCGATCCGGCGCTCTGGGAGGCCGTGCGCGGCAATCTGGAACGGCTGGAAGACATCCGCGACTGGCAGGCCGTCGTCGGGGCCGAACTGGCGCCGGTACTGGAGAACCCGGACCTGACGGCACGCGCCGCCAACCTGCTGCCGGACGCACCGCTCGACGGCGAAAGCTGGGGCACCTGGACGAAAGCGGTCCGGGCCGAGACCGGGGCGAAGGGGCGTGACCTGTTCCGTCCCCTGCGCCTCGCCCTCACCGCCCGCGAACACGGCCCGGAGATGAAGGCCCTGCTGCCGCTGATCGGGCGCGAGCGGGCTGAGCGGCGACTGAGAGGCCAGACGGCCTGACGCCCAGTCCGCCAGACGCCCAGACAGCCTGACGCCAGGTGACCGTCAGCCGTCACAGTCGGAACCGTCATACCCGAAGGAAATGGCAAGGCTGCCGTCAGGGTCGAGAATGTCCACGGTGACTCCGACACCCTGCGAGAGAAGGTCATCGATGCCCGGCAGCCTGCAGAAGACGCCTGTGTAATAGTGCGCATCCGATTCCCGGTGAATGAACCAGTCCGACGTCTCCAGACGGATCACGAGGTCCGTCCCCTTGACGGCGATTTCGGCGAAGGTGAAGGCGTCATTGAGGGCATAGGGCGCATCGACCTCAGCCACGAACCGGTCAAGCCCCTCCGCGAGCCGTTCCTGCCGTACCTGCTTCTCCGCCTCCGCAGCCGCGCGTGCCTGCTCCGCTGCGATCCTGGCGACCTCAATGGCCAGCCGCTCCGCCTGTTTCTCATTCACGATGCCGCCCGCGATACAGAAGACTGTCAGCACGAAGATCAACCGTATCCCGTTCGCCCCGGTGACCTGGCGGTGAAACCAGCCCGTGTCCGAAGCACCTGATGACAGGGGAGGCGCGATCAGCAGCCAGAGATTCAGCAGCGGCACGTTGAGCAGAAAGCCCGCCCCGGTGCGCCCGCAGGCGTCCCTGCTCCGCGCCGCGGCGGCGGCGCCCAGCAAGACAAGTGTCAGCAGCACACCACCAGATTGCAGGGTCGCGAACCGGCCAGCATCCCAGTCCGCACTGTCCAGGGCACCACGGAAGCCGATTGCCAGGACGAGTTGGGTCAGGAAGAGCAGGGCCAGAAGGCAGAGCAGGAACGGAATGCGTCCCAATCGCCAGTCAGTGCGCCATGTGGTGACGAGCTGGCCGACGACGAACGCGACACAGAACGATACGCCGATGATGAGTCCGATATTCGGTGAATCCAGTATCGTCATTCCTGCCTCGCCCTTAACCCTGGACTGATATTCTTTCTTATCAGCCACTCAAGGTTGCAGGTATTGCTGGAATTTGACAAGGGGGAATTGGCCGCTGCCGCCGATCAGGGGCCGTCCGGTCGGGCCCGGCCTCGCCCCGGAACCACGCCACACTTGCCATGGCGCGGCACACCCCTTAAGGCAACCGGGCCGGTAACGGCATTCCCTCGAAGTACTGAAGACCCAGCAAATGACCAAAGATCGCCTCTATCTGTTCGACACCACCCTGCGCGACGGGGCCCAGACCCGTGGCGTCGATTTCTCGGTCGAGGACAAGCGCACGATTGCCCGTGCGCTGGATCAACTGGGCATTGACTACATCGAGGGTGGTTGGCCCGGCGCCAACCCGACCGACACGGCCTTCTTTGCCGATCCGCCGACCCTCGACCGGGCGAAGCTGGTCGCCTTCGGCATGACCCGGCGTGCAGGCATGTCGGCCTCCAACGATCCCGGTCTGTCCGCCGTTCTGAACGCGGACACGGCAGCGGTCTGCCTGGTGGGCAAGTCCTGGGATTTCCATGTCGATGTCGCACTGAATGTCCCGCGGGAGGAGAACCTCGCCTCCATCCGCGAGAGCATTGCCGCCGCCGTCGCGCGCGGGCGCGAAGCCATGTTCGATGCGGAGCACTTCTTCGACGGCTATCGCGACAACCCTGACTACGCCATCGCCTGCATCAGGGCGGCGGTGGAGGGTGGCGCGCGCTGGGTGGTGCTGTGCGACACCAATGGCGGCACCCTGCCGGGCGACGTGGAGCGGATCGCGGCAGAGGCGGCGAAGCATGTGCCCGGCACCAACCTGGGCATCCACGCGCACAACGATACGGAGAACGCAGTCGCCAATTCGCTGGCCGCCGTGCGCGCGGGCGTGCGCCAGGTCCAGGGCACCCTGAACGGACTGGGGGAGCGTTGCGGCAACGCCAACATGATCTCCCTGATCCCGAGTTTCTGCCTGAAACCGCTCTATTCGGATCACCTGACAACCGGGGTCGGACCGTCGGAACTGCGCCACCTGACCGCCACGTCGCGGCTGCTGGACGAACTGCTGAACCGGGCACCGAACCGCAACCAGGCCTGGGTGGGTGAATCCGCCTTCGCGCACAAGGGCGGCCTGCATGTCTCCGCCGTGCAGAAGGACCCGAAGACCTATGAACACATCGAGCCGGAGCTGGTCGGCAACCGCCGCCACGTTCTGGTCTCCGATCAGGCCGGGCGGTCCAACATCCTGGCGCGTCTGGCGGAGGTCGGGATCGATGTGGACCCGAAGGACAGCCGCATCAACCGCCTGCTGGAGCAGGTGAAGCAGCGCGAATTCGAGGGCTATTCTTATGACGGCGCGGAAGCCAGCTTCGAGCTGATGGCGCGGCGCGCGCTGGGCCAGGTCCCGGACTACTTCAAGGTGGACCGGTTCCGGGTGCTGGTGGAGCGGCGCTACAACGCCCGTGGCCAGTTGACCACGGTGTCGGAGGCCACCGTGAAACTGTTCGCGGGCGGCAAGGAGCATCTGACGGTGGGGGAAGGCAATGGCCCGGTCAATGCGCTCGACATGGCGCTGCGCAAGGGCATGCCCGTCTATTCGGACGTGCTGAAGAGCCTGCATCTGGTGGACTACAAGGTCCGCATCCTGAACGGCGGTACCGAGGCGGTGACCCGTGTGCTGATCGAAAGCGCCGATACCTCCGGGGAACGCTGGTTCACCGTCGGCGTCTCGCCGAACATCGTCGAGGCCAGCTTCGATGCGCTGCATGACGCCATCACCTTCAAGCTGTTCCGGGACGGCGCGAAGGCAATCTGATGGCGGGAACCGACAGTCGGATGCAGGATGCGGAACTGGCGCAGCCCGCCATCATCCTGGTGCGCCCGCAGATGGGCCAGAACATCGGCGCCGCCGCCCGCGCCATGCTGAATTTCGGCCTGGGGGAGATGCGGCTGGTCGCCCCCCGCGACGGCTGGCCCAACCCCGACGCCCGCGCCATGGCCTCCCGCGCCGACGAGGTGCTGGATGACGCGCAGGTCTTCGGGACGGTCGAGGAAGCCATCGCGGACCTGCATCTGGTCCTGGCCACCACGGCGCGCGGGCGCGAACTGGAAAAGCCGATCCTGCAACCCCGTCAGGCGGCGGAACAGGGACACCAGGCCATGGCCAGCGGACAGCGTGTCGGCTTCCTGTTCGGGGGCGAACGGGCCGGACTGGACAACGACGACGTCGCCCTGGCCAATGCCATCATCCACGTCCCCGCCAACCCGGCCTTCGCCTCCCTCAACCTGGCGCAGGCCGTGCTGCTGGTGTCCTACGAATGGCGCATGGCGGCGGGCCTGCCGGTGCGCATGCACGGCCAGATGCCGGAGGCCGAACCGGCCACGTCAGGTCAGATGCAGGCGTTCCTGGACTTCATCAGCGGCGAGCTGGACAGCGCCGGCATGTTCACCCGCATCGAGGACAAGCGCCCCACCATGCTGCGCAACCTGCGCTCCATGTTCCATCGCGCCCAGCTGACGGAACAGGAAGTCCGCACCCTGTTCGGCATGATGCGCTCCATCAGCGGTCACCGGCAGAACCAGCGGAAGCGGTAGACCGGCGGCCTCAGCCCTCCGCCTTCATCGCCCGGTTCAGGTCGGGGTGGGCCTTGTGGCGGGCGATTTCCTCAGGCGTCAGGCCGTCGATCTCGTGCGGGAAGACCAGCCACTTGTCGGTCTGGTGGACGTAGTAGTCCGGCACCCGCTCGGTCTTGTTCAGGTGGGGCTTCCAGTAAACCGTGGCGACACGGATCTCGTCGGGGGTATTGCGGCGGCACTTGCGCCGCAGCTCCTGGATCACGGCATCGATGCTGCGCCCTGAATCGAAGGTGTCATCGACGATCAGCAGCTGATCGTCCGCCGAGATATTGTCGATGATGTAGTTCAGGCCGAAGACACGCACCGTCGATGCCTGCTCCCCGGGGCGCAGGTACGACGCGGTGCGGATGGCGATGTGGTCGTTCTGGACGCCGTAATAGTCCAGCACCTCGTGCACCGCGATGCCGATGGGGGCACCACCGCGCCAGATGCCGACAATGAAGGATGGCCGGTACCCACTCTCGTAGATCCGCAGACCAAGTTCGAAGGAGTCACGCAGCAGTTCGTCGGCGGAGATGAATGTCTTGTCCAAGAGAGGCCCGTCCCGTGCTCAGCGCTCGCGGAAGCCTTCCTGTTTCAGACGCAGGAAGGGCTTCAGCAGAAACGTCATCACTGACCGCTCCCCCGTATGGATGTCAACTGCGGCCTGCATGCCGGGCGTGATCGGCATCAGCGCACCGGACTTGTCGACGAAGCCGCCGGTGGTCTCCACCACCACGTCGAAATAGGGCTCCCCCGTGGACGGCAGCCGGTTGGCGTCCGCGCCGATGCGGATCACCCGCCCCTCCAGCGCGCCATACTGGAAGAAGTCATAGGCGGTGATCTTCACCATCGCCTTCTGCCCCACCTCGACATAGCCACGGTCGTTCGGGTTCAGGCGGGCCAGCACGATCAGGGTCTCGTCCAGCGGCACGATCTCCATGATCGCGTCACCTGACCGGATGACACCGCCGATGGTATTGGCCACGAGGTTCTTGACGACGCCGGCAATCGGGCTGCGGATGGTGGCGCGCAACTGCTGGTCATTGGCCTCCGTCAGCAGTTCCGAGAGGCGACCGATCTCCTGCTCCGCCTTGGCCAGCGCCTCCGAAGCCTCGGAGCGGAAGCGGAGTTCCTCCTCCTTCAGCAATTCGCGCGCCTCATCGATTCCTGCAGTGATCCGGGGGATGGACCTGTTGGCCGTGTCCAGCTTGCCCTCCAGATCCGTGACCTCCGCCTCCAGCTCCAGATGGTCCAGTTTCGGCGTCAGTTCACGCTCCAGCAGGCGCTTCGACATCTCGAAGCGTCGCTTCTGCACCGCCAGGTTGCCGTCGATGCTGCGCCGCTTGGACTGCAGCTCGGCCAGTTCGGCCTGGCGCTGGCGCAGCTTGGCACGCAACGCGCCCAACTGGGTCTGGTACTGGGCATTGCGGGACCGATAGGCATCGATTTCGTTCTGCACCAGTTCCGGGCGACGCTCCGCCACCTCCGGCGGCAGTTCCAGCTGTTCCCCCGTCGCCAGCGCACGGTGCCGGGCCGCGTTCAGCATCAGACCGTCGATGCGATAGCTGATCTCCTCCCGATTGGCCTGGCTGGGGGCGAGATCGATCTGGACCAGCGGCTGGCCCTCCTCCACCACGTCGCCTTCCCGCACCAGCAGCGCCTCGACAATGCCGCCTTCCAGATGCTGGATCAGCCGCACCTTGCCCTGCGGTTTCACTTCACCCGGCGCGACCGCCACCTCGTCCAGCTTGGCCGCGGCAGCCCAGACGCCAAAGCCGGACAGCAGCAGGATGACAATCAGCGCAATGACCCGCCAGAGCGTGGCGCGGGCCTGACGCTGCATCTGTTCGATACGCTCGTCAGTGGTCATTTCGCGGCCTCCGTCACGGCATCGGACCCATCGGCCTTCGACGTTTCAGACGCTGGCTTGGCGGGCGCGGCAGGCGTAGCAGGTGCGGCGGGTGCGGCGACCGGCTTTGCCACGGCAGGCTTGCGCTGTGACAGGCTGGGCAGCACCTGATGCGCCGGGCCGCCCTTCACGATCACGCCCTTGTCCAGGATCACCACATTGTCGCAGGCCCCCAGCAGGATCGAACTGTGCGAGACCATGATCACCGTGTGATCGCGCGAAAGCTGTTTCAGCCGGTCACGCAGCGCTTCCTCCGCCGCCCGGTCAAGACTTGCCGACGGTTCGTCCAGCAGCAGCACGGGCGGATTGCCGATCAGGGCGCGCGCGATCGCCAGACGCTGGCGCTGGCCGCCGGAAAGGGTCCGGCCGCCTTCGCCAACGACGGTACCGTAGCCTTCGGGCAGATCGACAATGAACTCATGCGCGCCAACGGCCTGTGCGGCTGCCAGAATCGCATCATCGTCAATGTCTTCCCGCCCACGGGCCAGGTTCTCGCGAATGGTGCCGGCCAGCAGCACATTCTCCTGCGGGACATAACCGATCCAGCGGGCGTACTGGGTCAGCGGGAACTGGGTGATGTCCGCCCCATCCAGCAGGATGCGTCCGCTGACCGGCTCATAAAGCCCCATCAGCAGCTTCAGCAGCGTTGTCTTGCCGGACCCGTTGGGACCTACGACAGCGTGCATGCCCCCTGCCGGAAACTTCAGCCGGATCTCGCGCAGCACCGGTTCCTGATCCGGGGCGAAGGCGAAGGTCATGCTCTCGACACTCATCGCCCCTTCCGGCCGGGGCAGGTCCATCACCTGTTCCTGGTGATCATCCGGTTGCGACAGCACCTCCGTCAGACGACGACCGGACTGTCGTGCCATGACCAGCACCCGCCATTGCGTCACCAGTTGCGCGAAGGGACCGACGATGCGGGACGCCAGCATGTTCGTCGCCACCAGCGAACCGATGGAGATCTGCTGGTCCATGATGGCGAGCGCGCCGGTTGTCGTGATGGCGATGGTGGTCATGACAGTCAGGCTGACACCGACATTGCCGTAGGTATCGTTGATGCGCCCGCGATCCATGGCGCTGTCGATGGCATCCACCTGCTTGTCGCGCCACATGGGCCGCACCGCCCCCTCCAGCGCCAGTGCCTTGATGGTGGTGCGATTGGCGATGATGTCCGCCAGAAAGGCATCGCGACCGATGGAGGTGCCGCGTTCCTTGTTGGCCGCCGCACCAATGGCAAAGCCCGACCGGAGGGCGAAGAGGACGAAGACCGCCGCCGCGACCAGCACGACCCAGACCAGCGGTTCCGCGACGACATAGATGATCATGATGAACATGACCGCGAACGGCAGGTCCACCAGCATGATCACGGGCGGACCGGCAACGGCGTTGCGGACCATGTCGGAGTCGCGGAACAGTCCCTGCCAGAAGGCCGCGGGCCGGGACTCCAGCACCCGAAGGGGCATGCGGCCCAGCTTCTCGAACAGCACCTCCCCGAAATGCAGGTCAAAGCGCAGAGACGCGCGCTGAACGGCGCGGCTGCGGGTCTGGCGCAGAAGGAAATCGAACAGGATCACCACGGCCATGCCGATGGCCAGACCCTGCAGGGTCGTCAGCCCGGCCTTGGCCACGACCCGGTCATAGACCTGCAGCACGAAGACCGGCACAGCCAGCGCCAGGATGTTGATGAACAGGCTGAGCAGCAGCAGTTCGCCCGTGGCGGGCCAGACCGGTCTGATCAGAGCCCTGAATCCGCCCTGTTTCGCCGGTTCAGCCATTCAATTGTCCAGTGCCCCCAAGGTTCTCACCGATCACGTCCGATGATCTTATCAGAATTCCCCAGGGTTCAGACTACCACCGAAGAACGTGATGTCATTTGCCGCGACCGAACCACCGTTCATATTCGCGATCACCTGATAACCTTCGGCGGCGAGGTCATCATCATAGATCAGATGCGTTCCATCGAAGATATAGGCGGCACTGCCCTGGGCGCCACTGTTCGTGCCGTCATAGTCGACGCCGATCACCTCGAACGTCGTCAGCTCCTGGTCGATGGACTGGAAGCCACCGGTCTCGTCAAATGACAGCAGGTCGATCCCGGTCGAGAAGTCGTCGATCAGGTCCACCGACAATCCCGATGCGGCGACCGTGACATTAGCATTGACCGATGTGATGTCCAAAAGGCTCGCATGCGCGAACTCGTCCGAGCCGGTTCCACCGACCAGCGTATCGACGCCGCCGCTGCCTTCCAGCACATCATCGCCGCCATCACCGACCAGCAACTCGTCGGCATCGCTGCCGAAGATGTCGTCGTTGGCCGCGCCACCGACCACATGCTCGATGCTGATCAGCGTGTCGGTATCGCCAAATGTATCCGTTGCGGTGCCTGCGACCAGATCAACGGTGACCCCCAGAATGCCGGCTTCATTGTCGTAGGCGACGGCATCGAAACCATCACCACCGTCGATGGTGTCGTTGCCTGCGTCGCCCTGCACGCTGTCATCACCCGCGCCCAGGTTCAGCACACCGTCGCCGTCGCCACCGATCAGCGTGTCGTTGCCGTCACCGCCGAACAGGCTGTCGAAGCCGCCCAGGCCACCATGCAGGGTGTCGTTCCCGGCATTGCCGATCAGGGTATCGTTGAGGACACCGCCGACCAGTTCGTCATTTCCGGAGCCGCCCGTCAGGCTGACGAACTCGAACCCGGAGATCGTCTTGGAATCACCGATCTGGTTCAGGATGGTCGCCTGCGTGATGTCATTGTCGGTGCCTTGGGTAACGACACTGTTCACGCTACCGGAGAAATCGGCAATCAGCAGGTCGATACCGTCACCGCCCGACAGCGTGTCATTGTTGGTGCCGGCGTTGATCGTGTCATCGCCCAGGCCGCCATCAATCGTGTCGCTGAGGTCGATGGTCGAGAAATCGACACTGTCATTGCCGGAGCCCAGCGTGGCGTTCAGCGCCTCGATGGAGGTGATCGACGTGCCGTCCGCGAAAACGTCCGTGCCGTCGTCTGCGGCCAGCACCATGTCCTCGCTGATCGAGGAGAAGTCACCGGCCAGCCGGTCGGTACCCGCCCCACCGTCGAAGGTGCCGGTCGCCGATCCGAACAGGTTGTCGTCGCCGTCGCCGCCATCGATCTGGTCTGCGCCGCCCGATCCACCATGCAGCGTATCGTTGCCGCCATTGCCGATCAGCGTGTCATCGAAGGCACCACCAACCAGTTCGTCAGTGCTGATGCCGCCGGTCAGATTGACGATCTCGAACCCGCTGACGGTCTTGGAATCGCCGATCTGATTGATGATCGTCGCCTGGGTGATGTCGTCATTGGTGCCCTGGGTGACAACACTGTTCACGCTGCCGGAGAAGTCGGCAATCAGCAGGTCGATACCGGCGCCGCCCGACAGCGTGTCATTGTTGGTGCCCGCATTGATCGTGTCGTTGCCCGCACCGCCGTCGATTGTGTCGCTGAGGTCGATACCCGCGAAATCGACACTGTCGTTGCCGGAGCCCAGCGTGGCGTTCAGCGCCTCGATGGAGGTGATCGATGTGCCGTCCGCGAAGATATCCGTGCCGTCGTCGGCCGCCAGCACCATGTCCTCGGCGATCGAGGAGAAGTCACCGGCCAGCCGGTCCAGCCCTGTCCCGCCATCGAAAGTACCGGTCGCGGAACCGAACATGTTGTCGTCGCCGCCGCCGCCGTCGATCTGGTCCGCACCGCCCGATCCGCCATGCAGCGTGTCGTTGCCGTCATTGCCGATCAGCGTGTCATCGAAGGCACCACCCACCAGTTCGTCATTGTTGATGCCGCCGGTCAGACTGGCGATCTCGAACCCGCTGACGGTCTTGGAATCACCAACCTGGTTGATGATCGTCGCCTGCGTGATGTCGTCATTGGTACCCTGCGTGACAACACTGTTCACACTGCCGGAGAAGTCGGCAATCAGCAGGTCGATGCCGGCACCGCCCGCCAGGGTGTCATTGTTGGTACCGGCGTTGATCGTGTCGTCACCCAACCCGCCGTCAATGATGTCACTGGCGTCGGTGTTCGAGAAATCGACGGAGTCGTTGCCCGAGCCAAGTGTGGCATTCAGCACCTCGATCCCGCGGATCTCGGTCCCGTCGACCAGGCTGGTGATGGTGCCCTGATCGTCGATGACGATGTTGTCGGTCGCCGCCGCCAGATTGATGGTCAGCTTGTCGATCCCGTCGCCGCCATCGAAGGTCGCCGTGCGCGCTCCGAGCAACTCGTCATCGCCGCTACCGCCGACGATGGAGTCGCTGCCGCCCGCGCCACCATTCAGGGTGTCATTGCCAAGGCCGCCGAACAGGCTGTCTTCCAGATCGCCGCCGACCAGTTCGTCGTTGCCATCACTGCCTGTCAGACTGACACGTTCGAAACCGGAGATGGTCTTGGTGCCGCCCACCTGGAACAGGGAAGTCGCCTCGACGATGTCATCGGCGGTGCCCTGGGTGTTGACACCGTTGGCGGTGCCGGAGAAATCGACGATCAGCAGGTCATTTCCGCCTGCGCCACCATCCAGCAGGTCAAAGCCGGCACCGGCATCAATGGTATCGTCCCCGTCCCCGCCGAACAGGGTGTCATTGCCGGCCAGGCCGGACAGGATGTCGTTGCCGCCGCGTCCCTCGAACCGTTCCGATTCAGCAGTGCCGGAGATGGTGTCATTGCCGAGCAGGGAGCCACGGATGGATTCGATGTTGGACAGGAAATCGACGAAATCCAGTCCGTTCTGCCGCACATTCGCCGTTCCGGCGGTCAGATCGACATTGACGAATTCGACCGAGGCCCGGTCGTAGCGGACCAGGTCGAAGCCGCCGGCCCCGTCAACCGTGTCATTGCCCTCCCGGGTGATGAAGCGGTCATTGCCGGTCGAGCCCGTCATGATGTCGGTATTGTCGGAACCGCGGAACTCGTCGACATTGGAGAAAGTATCGACCCCGCCATCGCCGTCGCCGTCCGTCAGGCCGAGTTCGATATTCAGATTGATGCCGCTTGCGGCGTTGATGTAGTCGAGCCGGTCGAAGCCTGCACCACCGATGAAGGTGTCGTTGCCCTGGCCGCCACGGAACTGCACGAACTCGTTCTGGTCGATCAGATCCACGGTGAAGCTGTCGTTGCCCGTGCCGCCGGTGATCAGCAGACCGCCGACCGTTCCGTCGATGACATCAACATCCACCAGCGTGTCTGTGCCGTTCGCCTTCACCACCGTCCCGCTGGTATTGCCGATATTGCCAACCAGTCCGGTGGTCTCCGCGCTGTAGTCCAGGTTGAAGAAGCCGAGACCCGCACCGTCGAAGCTGACCAGGTCATCGCCCGTGCCGGTGATGATCACCTCGCCCGTGCCGTCGTTGCTGCCGGGCAGCAGCGTGTCATTGCCCGCACCGCCGTCCAGCGTGTCGTTGCCGACGCCGCCGCGCAGCAGGTCGTCATCATCGCCGCCAAGCAGACTGTCATTGCCCAGAGCACCGATCAGCGTGTCGTTGCCGGCGAAGCCGTTCAGCACATCGTCGCCCTGTGCGCCCACCAGCAGGTTGGCATTGGCATCACCCAACAGGGTGTCGGTGAGATCGCTGCCGACCTGCGCCGCACCGGTGTTGTCGGTGCCGAAGACGATGAAGGTTCCCTCGTACAGATTGTAGCCGTTGGGGTTGTAGTAGGAACTCACCGCAACATCGTCGAAGCCGTCGCCGTTGACGTCCCCGATGATCGCAACCTCATGTCCGGTATAGGTGCCGGTATCCGGCCCGCGGATCAGCAGGCCGTTCAGGCCATCGAACGCGTCCGGGTGCAGGGTTGCCGCGAAACCCGCGTCGGACCCGAAGACGACATAGGCCTCACCCAGTCCGTAATTGCCCGAATAACTGGCGTTGCGGGCACCGATGATCAGATCACTCAGGCCATCGCCATTCACGTCACCACCGCCATCGACGGAGAAGCCGGCGTTGTCACCTTCCGAGCGCCCGAAGATCACGAAACCATTGCTGCCGTCCAGATCGATGGAGGTATCAACATCGGTCCGTGCCGCACTGCCGAAGATGACAAAGGCTGCACCGGCACCGTCGGCGTAGGCATCATTGTAGGGTGAGCCGACGATCACATCGTCAAGACCGTCGCCGTTCACGTCCCCGGCGCCGCTGACGGCATGTCCCAGCGCGTCACCGGCAAGGGCACCATCAATCTGGATGGCGCCATTGGCGACAAGCAGGCTGTCCAGTGTTCCGCTGGCAGGAGCGGCCGAGCCAAAGATCACGAAGGCCTGGCCCGCGTAGTTCGCGTCCGGAGCGCCTGCGATGATGTCGTCGAAACCGTCACCGTCGAAGTCACCGGCAAAATCCACGGATTCGCCAAGGCGGGCAAAGGTCTGCTGCCCGTCGATCACAATGGCATCGCCCGATCCCACCAGATCGCCGATGTTGTTGATCGCCGGGAAGCCGTCCGTACCACCGAACACGACATAGATCTCACCGGCAGCATTGGCCTGACCGTAGGAACTCGCAGGGGCGCCAATGATCAGATCATCGAAACCGTCACCATTGAAATCGCCCTCGCCGGCAATGGAATAGCCGAGCGCATAGATGTCGTAGTCGTTGGCCCGGATGACGAAGCCGTCCGTCCCGTCCAGATTGCTGACGTCGATATCGCCTGTCAGACCATTGGCGGAACCGAAGACCACCGTGACCTCACCGGTTCCGTAGGAGTTACGGACATATTCATTGCGGGCAGAGATCGCGAAGTCCCGGAACCCGTCCCCGTTCAGGTCGCCGATGCCGGCAACGTCGTAGCCGAAGATGGAGAATGACGAGGCTTCCGACTGGTAGGGCTCGAAGCCACGTCCACCCAGGTCCAGATCGCCGGCACTCTCGACGAACTGCGGTGTGCTGTCACCGAACAGCACGAAGGCCTCGCCGGTCAGCTGTGCGTTGGTACTGCCATAGCTGGCACCGACCAGAATGTCGTCCAGGCCGTCTCCGTTGATGTCGCCGATACCGTCGATCGCCTGACCGAACTTCTCGTTGGTGTCCGGGTTGGCGAAGATGAACCCGGAAGTGGCGTCGAAGTCGTCCCGCAGGTCGAGCAGCGGGTCAATCGGTTGTGCATCCGCAAAGATGAAGTCATCTGCGGCCAGGTCGGCGACCAGCACATTCTGGAGAACGAGGGAATCCGAGAGGCCAAGCTGCAGCGTGGTGTCGGTGCCATCATCGCTGGCGACCTGCAGCAGGGACGAGAAATTCAGGAAGCCGAACTCGGACACATCCACCACGTCATCGGTGGCGGCACCGGCCGTGAAGTCCGAAATGAAGTTGCCCACGCCCATGCGTCCGACAGCGATGAACAGGTCATCCCCGGCATTGCCGGTGAAACCCGTCCCGGAGCCGAAGGTGAACTGGTCACCCTGATCGGAGCCGACGACCAGTTCGATGCCGGTCACGGTCTCCACATTGCCGAAACCGTCGTTGGTCACAGTGCCGAGCGTCAGATCGACGATGACGCCTTCCGTGCCGTCGGATGCGACGTAGATGTCGAAGCCGTCGCCGCCGTCGATGCTGTCCGTCCCGTCACGGCCGATCAGCGTGTCGTCGCCCAGGCCGCCGCTCAGGATGTCATCGCCACCGCGTCCGTCAAGCTGGTTGTCGTTGGCATCACCGGCAATCGTGTCACTGCCGGTACGCGAGCCACGGATCGATTCGATGCTGATCAGGCTGTCGACGGTATCGAACTGATTGCCCGTGAACCGCACATTGGCGACTTCGGCGGAAAGATCCACATCCACGAAGTCGATATTGGCCCGGTCATAGCGCACCAGATCGAAGCCGTCGCCACCGTCAACCGTATCGTTGCCCCGCCGGGTGATGAAGCGATCATCCCCTGCCGACCCGATGAAGCTGTCGGCATTGTCGGAGCCGCGGAACTCGTCGATCTGGCTGAAGCTGTCGGTGCCGCCATCGCCATCATCGGTGGTCACTCCGGCGGCGATATCGATGGTCACACCCCCAGCCGCACCGACATAGTCCAGACGGTCGAAGCCACCGCCGCCCGTGATCGTGTCATTGCCGGCGCCGCCACGGAACTGGAAGAACTCATTGGCGTCCAGCAGATCGACAGTGATGACATCGTCGCCGGTACCGCCCAGCACCTGCAGTCCGCCCAGGATGCCGTCAATCAGATCCACACCCTGCAGGGTGTCCGTGCCGCTGGCCTTGGCAATGGTGCCATCGGTGTTGCCGATGTTGCCGACAATTCCCGTTGTCTCGGCTGTGTAGTCCAGGATGAAGAAGCCCCCACCCGGATTGACGAAGGAGACCAGGTCGTTGCCCGCGCCTGTGTTCAGCAGATCGCCGTTGCCGTCGTTCGTGCCCGACAGCAGCGTGTCGTCGCCATCGCCGCCCAGCAGCGTGTCGTTGCCGTCGCCGCCGTCGATGAGGTCATTACCGCCACGTCCGTCGAGCAGGTTCGCCAGCGCGTCACCGGTCAGCGTGTCGTTGCCGGTGCGGGAGCCGCGAATGGACTCGATGTTCAGCAGCGTGTCTGTCGCGGTGCCCAGTGCCCCCACGAACTGAACGGTCGCGGTATTGGCCGACAGGTCTACGTTCACGTTCTCGATGTTGCTGCGGTCATAGCGCACCAGGTCGAAGCCGCCCGCGCCATCAACCGTGTCATCGCCCTGCCGGGTGATGAAGCGGTCATTGTTCTCGGAACCCGTCAGCGTGTCGCTGTTGTCCGAACCGCGCACCTCGTCGATCTGGCTGAAGGTGTCCACGCCGCCGTCACCATCATCCAGCGTCAGGCCCTGGGAAATGTCGACATTCACGCCTGCGGCCGCACCCACATAGTCGAGCCGGTCGAAACCGGCACCGCCGGTGATGGTGTCATTGCCCGCACCGCCGCGGATCTGGATGAATTCCTCATTCGACTGCAGGTTCGCGGTGAAGACATCCGCGCCGCTGCCGCCATTGATCTGCAGGCCGCCGACGGTGCCGTCGATCAGGTTCACGCCCTGCAGCGTATCGGTGCCGCCGATCTTGGTGACCGTGCCCTCGACAGCGCCGATGTTGGCGACGATGCCGTTGACCTGGTCGGAATAGTCGACGATGAAGAAGCCCGCGCCCGGCGCATCGAAGACGATCAGATTGTCATCCACACCGGCCTGGACGAAGTCACCGACGGAGCCGTCATTGCTGCCAGGACGCAGCGTATCTACGCCCGCGCCACCGATCAGCGTGTCGGCGCCCGCACCACCATCCAGCAGATCGTCACCGTCACCGCCCACCGCGCTGTCGTCGCCGATACCGCCACGCAGCACGTCGTTGCCGACCAGACCGGAAAGGGTGTCATTGCCCTGCGCGCCCACCAGCAGGTTGGCGTTCTCGTCGCCGGTCAGATCGTCGTTGCCGGCCCCACCCACCAGCGCCTCGCCGGAACTGTCGCGCCCGAAGATGATGAAGGTCGAGTCATAGACAGCCGCACCACCGTTGTAGACGAAGCCGCCGCTGGACGAGAATGCGATGTCATCGAAGCCGTCACCGTTCACGTCCTCGACAAGCGCAACAGTGCCGCCGATTTCGGTAACACCACCGCCACCGCGAATGACCAGCCCGTCGGTCCCGTCCAGAACCCCGGGGGCAATGCTGGAGGCGAACCCGTTGCTGCTGCCGAAGATGACGATGACCTCACCGGTCCCAGCGGCGTCATAGGCACCTACGACGATGTCGGCAATGCCGTCACCGTTCACGTCGCGACCGCCGTCAACCGAGTTGCCGACCCGTTCCAGGGCCGTGTCGCCCAGAATGGAGAAGCCCTGCAAACCGTCGACCGCAAGCTGGGACGCATCCACATTCTGCGGATTGGCGCTGCCGAACACCACGTGCGCCGCGCCGCGATTGTTCAGACCGGCATCCGTGCCGCTGGCCCCGATGATCAGGTCATCAAAGCCGTCATTGTTCAAATCACCTGCCGCACTGACGGATTCGCCCAGCCGGTCAGCGAACTCGCCCGCCGTTATCTCGATCGCACGGGCCGAGCCTTCCAGCACGTTGGTGATCGTCGTGTCGATGGTCAGATTGGCAGCACCGAAGATGACGTAGGACTTGCCGCCCGCACTGCCGAACGGTTCGCCCACCACCAGGTCGTCGAAACCGTCCCCATCGAAATCACCAATGATGTCAACGGAATAGCCGAATTGTGCGCTGGCCGTATCACCCGTCACCGTGGTACCGGCGACTGTATTTCCGATATCATCGCTCGAGAAATCCGCCACGAACCCGTTGGTCGATCCGAAGACGATCAGGATCTCGCCCCGGCTCCCGTTGGTGCCAGGCGCACCGACAACCAGATCGTCGATACCATCGCCATTCAGATCGCCGCCACCGGAAATCGAAGCGCCCAACTGTTCCGGACCGAAGTAGCCGGAATAGAACGAGAAACCGTTGGTGCCATCCAGATTGTCGAGGTCGAGATCGCCACTCAGACCATCAGCATCGCCAAAGACAACCGCGATCGCACCTGAGCCCCGATAATAGCCATTGTAGACGCCCGGACCGCCCACAGCGAAGTCAGTGAAGCCGTCACCATTGACATCACCAATGGCGGCGACCGCCCGGCCGGCATACTCGCCCGGCCCGACCGACGTCGCCGTGATGCCGAAACCGGAGCCGTCACCCGCAAGATTGCCGTCCTGCACCTGAACGAACCCCGGGGCTGCGTCCCCGAACAGCACGAATGCCTCGCCTGCCCCGCCATTGCCATAGGGTGAACCGATCAGCAGATCGCCCAGGCCATCACCGGAAACATCGCCGATCCCCGCAATGGCACTGCCGAAACCGAACTCCGCGGTCGCATTGCCGAACAGGAAGCCGTCATCGCTGGTTGCCGCACCGAGTTCAAGCAAGGCCGGGAACTGGTCGGCATTGTTGCCGAAGATGAAGTCGTCATCCGCCAGATCCGCGACCAGTACATCCGTCAGCAGGATGGAATCGGTGGCCGAGAGCTGGATCGTGGTGCTGGTTCCGTCGTCGCTGGACTCGGCCTGAACCTCGGCCAGATTGCCGAAGCCGAACGACGACAGGTCGATGACGTCTTCTGTTCCCGTACCAGCCGTGAAATCGCTGATCACGCCACCGGTGCCGATTCCCGTATTGACGGTGAACAGGTCATCGCCCGCGCCGCCTGCAACCTGGGCATCCAGACCAAGCGTGAAACTGTCCGCGAAGGTCGAACCGATGGCGTTCTCGATCGAGAAGACCGTGTCCGTGTTGCCAAAGCCGTCGTTGGTCAGTGTCTGCGCCGCAATGTCGAAGACAACGCCTTCCGTCGCGCCCGTGAATGCCAGGGTATCGGAACCGGCATTGCCACTGAGATCATCGACCCCGTCGTCGGCCACGAACAGGTCATCACCGTCCCCGCCGGCCACGGAGTCGTCACCATCCCCGCCGCTGAGGGTGTCGTTGCCCTGATCGCCGAACAGGGTATCCGCCCCTGCGGCACCACTGATGCTGTCAGCGCCATCACCGCCGCCCAGCACGTTCGCCTGAACGTCACCAGCAAGCGTGTCATCGAAGTCGGAGCCTTCGACATTCTCGATTCCCGTGAGGGTATCTGTGGATTCGCTCGCATCCAGCGCCGTACCGGCAGCGAGATCGACGTTCACACCGGCAAGGTCGCCAATGTAGTCGGCGGTATCCGTACCGTCGCCACCATCAAGGCTGTCGGCGCCATCGTCGCCGGCCAGCGTGTCGTCACCCGCGCCACCCGACAGGATGTCCGCACCACTGTCACCGGCAAGGTCGTCGTTGCCGCCACCGCCGAGCAGGGTGTCATTGCCAGAGCCGCCGTCGCCGATGTCGGCACCGTCGTTCAACTGGAAGAGATTGTCGGCCAGATCGCCGACCACATTGTCCGCGAAGTCGGTCGCGATGACATTCTCGATCCCCGACAGCGTGTCGTTGCCCAGAGCCTGGCCGCCATTCGCGGTTCCGATCACCAGGTTGACATTGACCGCTTCGACTGCGCCACCGAAGTCGGCGGTATCGGTTCCGTCACCACCTGTCAGGACGTCATCACCTTCGCCGCCGATGCCGCCGACCAGGGTGTCGTCACCGGCACCACCGTCCAGGGAATCGTTGCCCTGACCGCCGCTCAACGAGTCACCACCCGCGCCGCCCTCGATCGTGTTCGCGCCCGCGCCGCCCTGCAGCGTGTCGTCAAATGCCGAACCGATCAGGTTCTCGATGCCCGAGAGCGTATCGAAATTGCCGAAACCGTCAGTCGCGCCGAACGCCACCAGCTCCGCGAATACACCGTTCGGGTCATTGGCGAAGGACGCCGCGTCGATGCCGTCACCGCCATTCAGGATGTCGCTGCCATCGCCGCCTTCCAGCGTGTCGTTGCCCGAAGTCACGTCATTGATGACTGCTGTGGATTCCACCCGGCCAACGCCGCCAAGCAGGACCGCGGTGGCGGAATCTGCCGTCTGGTCGAGGGCAAAGTTGAAGCCTTCCTCGTCGAAATCGAGATAGAGCTCCAGTCCAGCCTCGTCGCCGACGAGGAGATCGTCCAGAGCGCCGGAAATCTCCTGCTCCGAACGCACGATGGACCAGATCCGCGCCTCGTCCATCGTCCCCTGGAACCGACCGAAGGCATCGTCGATGTTCGATTCACCGAGTGTCAGGGGCGTATTCGTGGAAATATCGACACCATTGAGGGCCGAGATGTTCACCGGCGCACCGCTCGCGACACCATTGACGAACAGGCTCATCAGCCCGTCACGGTCAAAGGTCACGGCAAAATGCTGGGCAGCTCCGGCCCCCGGCGCCAACAGGTCACTTGTGACCTCGAACGCCTGTCCATTGCCCGCGATACGGGCCACGGCAACCAGCCCTTCGCCCTGCGCGGAGCGGAAACCGAACATCAGTCCGGTTTCAACACCCTGCGGATCCTCGCGGGTGTCGAACACCGCCATGTCCTGCACGGCACCCGGCGCCAGCCAGGCCTCGAACGTCGCATCGTCCGTACCTGACAATCCGGTGAAACCGGGCAGAATGGCGGAATCGTCGATACCGTCGAACGTCAGCGCCAGATCCGCGTCCGGAACGCTGTCGCCCTCGATAGTGTCGTCGCCGGCGCCGCCATTCAGCAGGTCGTTGCCCGCATCGCCCTGAAGCTCGTCCGCACCCGCATCGCCGAAGAGCGTGTCGTTGCCGCCGCCGCCTTCGAGATTGTCATTGCCCGAACCCGCATTGATGAGGTCATCGCCAAGCTGGCCCAGAAGCGCATCGGAGGCGTTGTCGCCGCCCGTCAGCGTGTCGTTGCCGGCACCGCCAACGGCCGCCTGGCCGTCAATGCCATCAGCGAGGCTGATGTCGTCAGCCTGCGCGGTGCCCTGAACGATCTCGATGTTCGTCAGGGTGTCGGTGCCGGAATCCGCGCCTGTCGCCGTGCCCGCGCCCAGATCGACCGTGACACCGGATGCCGCATCGGAGAAATCCGCCACATCCAGGTCGGCGCCGCCGTCAAGACTGTCGTCCCCGGCACCACCGGCAAGCAGATCCTGCCCCGCATCACCGGCCAGGTTGTCCGCACCCGCGTCGCCCTGCAGCAGATCGGTGCCTGCACCGCCACTCAGCGTGTCATCGCCGACGCCGCCGAAGATCGCGTCCTGGCCCGCGTTGCCCTGAACAACGTCATTGCCCTGGCTGCCCAAGATCACGTCATCGGCAGCGCCGCTCTCCACATTGATCGCCGCATCCGACTTCAGTGCAGCGTCAATGAACAGCGCGCTCGTGACGGCCGCCAGTGCTGAGGCATTGATACCGATCGTGCCCGAGTTGTTGATCTGGCCGTTGCGCAGGGTCAGATCCGTCTCCGCATCATCCAGCAGTTCGACATTCTCGAACCCGGTGACGCTGTCCAGCGCCGTGCCGCCAATGTCGCCGCCACCCGAAACCTGCAGCAGATCCGTGCCGTCGCCGCCCTTCAGGACATCATTGGCGTCCAGCGCGGCATTGTTCACCACGACCGTGTCGTCACCGACACCACCATCGATGAACATCGTGCCGTCGCCCGCGTTCAGCAGATCGTTGCCTGCCCCGCCGACCAGATCATGCGCCTGGCCCGCACCCGCCGTCAGCGTGTCATTGAAGGCGGAGCCAAGCAGCCCCTCAACGGCCACAAGCGTGTCCGTGTCATTGCCGGAAACCGCCGTATTGGTCACCAGACTGGCATTGACCGCCTGATTCAGATCGGCAAACGACGCCGTGTCGAAATCGGCACCGCCGTCGATGACGTCAGACCCGCCGTTACCCTGCAGCGTGTCGGTGCCATCACCGCCGCGCAGCGTGTCTGCAGCCTGGCCGCCGTCCAGTTCGTCGTCCGCCGCGCCACCCTGAATGCTCAGGTTGCCTTCCTGCTCGGCACTGCCATTGACCACCAGGGTACTGGTGTTCGAGACAAGCAGCGACCCGTTCACGAACAGGGTCTGCTCGGCACCGATCATGGCATCGGACAGGGTGATGTCGATGGCCTGATCCGTTGTCGGCAGCAGGGTCTCGATGTTCGTCACGCCTGAAAGCGCGGCCTCATCGATGGTTCCGCCGAGTTCGATGGCCAGGGTATCGACACCCGCGCCACCATCGAGCACATCTTCCGCACCGAGCACCGTTGCATTGACCGCAAAGATATCATTGCCGTCGCCACCAAGCGCCGTCGTCGTGTCGTCCGCCAGCAGGTTGAGCAGATCGTTCCCGGCGCCGCCATCAAGCGTGTCCGCGCCACCGGCACCCAGCAGGGTGTCGTTGCCAATGCCACCGCGCAGCACGTTGTTCTGCGCATCGCCGGTCAACTGGTCACTGAAGTCGGAGCCGGTGACATTCTCGATCCCGGCAAGCTGGTCGGTATTGCCGAACTCGTCCGTCGCGGTTCCGGCCGTCAGGTTGACGACGACCCCGGTCTCGCCGCCATAGGTGAACAGCGCCGTGTCGGTACCTGCACCACCATCGATGATGTCATTGCCCGCGCCGCCGTCGAAGAAATCGTCGTCGGCACCGCCGAACAGCTGGTCCGCGCCCGCGGCACCGAACAGCGTGTCCGCGCCAGCGTCACCGCTCAGCGTGTCGTTGCCGTCGCCGCTGTTCATGGTGTCGTCGCCAGCGCCGCCGAAGATTAGTTCGGCAGCCGCCGCGCCGGTGACCGTGTCACTGGCACCGGACAGGACCAGGGTCTCGACACTGCTGATCAGGTCATTCCCGTCGCCGGTAACCGTCCCGGCCGCCAGATTGACGTCAAGCGCCGCAGCCGCATCGGAGAAATCAGCCGCGTCCGTGCCCGCGCCGCCATCGATCGTGTCATTGCCCGCGCCACCGATCAGCGCATCATCACCGTCGCCTGCGGACAGGCTGTCGTCCCCGTCACCGCCCTGCAGGGTGTCATTGCCCGCACCGCCGATCAGGAGATCATTGCCGGGATCGATACCGACGGCAGCCGAGCCGCCGGTCGTTACCTGAATCGTCCCTGTCGTGACCTGGAAAGTGACGGCAATGTCGCCTTCACTGAGACTGCCGCCCTCATCATTGATGCCAGCAACTGCCTCATCCAGATCAAGACTGAAGTCACTGACCGCAAGCACATAGTCACCTGCGGGCAGATTACCGATCTCGTCGCCGGTATTGATGATCGCATTGCTGAACGAACCTGCTGGCAGACCGTCGTCATCGTCAGACGCCAGAAAGTCCTCGGCGTCCAGACTGCCATCGTCGTTGAACAGGAAGATTTCCGGATCCGTCGTCGGCCCATCGGTGGTGATGGTGATGGCGGTTTCCGCACTCAGCGTGAAGAAGATGAACTGGACCGACCCCTCGCCGCCATCGTTGGCAATCGAGACCGTCACGGTCGCCGGTGTGTGCCCGTCACCAAAGATGGTCTGTCCGGACAGATCAGCATCGCCGCTGAGGAAGTCGGCGCCATCGCCGCCGGTCAGCGTGTCATTTCCGTCGCCACCGGCAATCAGGTCGTCGCCGCCGGCGCCAAGCAGGCTGTCCGCGCCCGCGCCGCCATTGATCTGGTCGGATTCCGCACCACCGAGTGCCGTGTCGTCACCCGCGCCGCCGTCCAGCGTGTTGATGCCGGTACCGCCGTCCAGGGAGTCATTGCCTGCGTCGCCGCTCAGACTGTCCGCGTCGGCACCGCCCAGAAGGGTGTCGTTGCCATCTCCGCCGCTGATCACGTCAGTGCCAGCGCCACCATCCAGTGAATCCGAGCCCGCGCCACCATCCAGGCTGTCGACGCCGGCACCGCCAAAGATGCTGTCGTTGCCTGCGCCGCCATCCAGCGCATTGCCAAGGGTATCGCCGGTGATCTGGTCACCCGCGTCGCCGCCGGTGACATTCTCGATACCGGTCAGGGAGTCCGTGCCGGAGGTCTCGCCGTTTGCCGTGCCTGTCAGCAGGTTTACGGTCACACTGGAGGTCTCGCCGGCGAAGCTCGCCCGGTCAGTGCCCGTGCCGCCATTCAGCGTGTCGTTGCCCGAACCGCCGTTCAGTTCATCGTCACCGGCGCCACCAACCAGATTGTCCGCACCGGCATTGCCGACCAGGGTGTCGTTCCCGGCATTGCCGGTCAGGACGTTGGCCACTCCGTTGCCGGTCAGGCTGTCGCCTCCGGCACCACCGGTGATGTCCTCGATCGCAATCAGGGTATCCGTGTCGACCTCGTTGGCGCCGATCGATTGCGCCCGACCGGTCACCAGATTGGCGGCAACACCGTTCGACGTGCCGGAGAAATCAACGGCGTCGGTACCGTCGCCGCCATCCACCACGTCATTGCCGTCGACGCCGGTCAGAGTGTCATTGCCTGCGCCACCCAGCAGGCTGTCGTTGCCGGCCCCACCGAACAGTCGGTCGCTGCCCGCACCGCCATCGATCGTGTCGTCGCCGGCACCGCCGTCAACGGTGTCATTGCCGGCAGCCGCGTTCACATTGTCGTTGCCGCCGCCCAGCGTGACATTGTCGCCGCCGCCGGTGAATCCGTTCGGATCAACAACAATGACCAGATCATCATTGTTGTTGGTGTTGGGCTGTGGATCCGTACCGCCCTGGGTCCCGCCAGTCGTCCCGCCCGTTCCGCCGCCTGCCGGCGGGGTCGTGGAGCCAAGAATGTTATTCTGCTGGTTAGTGAAATTGTCGTTGGTCTGGCCACCTGTACCTGCCGCGCCGGTGCCCGGTGTCCCCGTGCCAGTACCCGGTGTCCCCGTACCAGTGCCAGGGGTCCCGGTCCCGGCACCCGTTCCGCCACCTTCACCACCCGACCCGCCATCTGATCCGCCGCCGCCTGAGCCACCGCCGCCGTCAGGGCCACCGTCAGCCGTGCCACCATCCGTTGCGCCGCCGCCCGTCGCACCGCCGCCGTCCGGCACATTCTCGGCGTCGCCGCCACCGCCGCCACCGCCGGTCTCGCCCTCGCCATCCTCGCCGCCGCCTTCGCCATCGGCGCCGTCGCCGTCGGGACCGCCGTCACCTTCGGAGCCGCCGTCGCCGTCGGCACCACCATCCGGTCCGCCATCCGGACCACCATCGCCGTCGGCCTCGCCGCCGCCCTCGCCCTCAGGGCCGCCGTCGCCCCCGGGGCCACCATCCGGGCCGCCGTCACCTTCGCCTTCGCCGTCAGCGCCGTCGCCCTCTTCCTCGCCGTCGCCCTCGCCCTCTTCTTCCCCGTCGCCTTCGCCTTCACCCTCGCCCTCGGCCGCGGCTTCTCCATCGCCCTCGCCCTCGGCGTCTCCTTCGCCTTCACCTTCCGTCTCACCCCCAGCGCCGCCGCCGTCGTCGCCACGACGGTCACCACCGGAGTCATTGTCATTGCCGCTCTGACCCACCTGCGGCGTCCCCGGCAGGTTGCTCAGCGCATTGCCGAACTTCGATTCAATCTCCGTCCGGCTGAATATCCGCGGCGCTGCAGGAGCCTGGAACTGGCTCGACGTCTGCGTGCCCTCGAACGCCTGGTTCAGTTCCACACCGCCAGCCGCGTTCGAGACAAAGATCCGTCCCGTCGTGCCGTCTTCCTGCGGCAGGTTCACGACCTCCGACTGCTCACCCTCCTGCGCGCCCTTGCCGCCCACGAAGGTGCCGCGCACACCGATGGTCAGCACCGGTGTCTTCACCGTCAGCGCGTCATCGCCGGTCTTCGCCACCGCGCCCGAGACAAACGAGAACGAGCCCTGCAGCACGTTGACCACCGCGCTGCCCGTGTTCGCCGCCGGGTCGTAGACGAAGTCGTCCAGCACCATCCGGGCGTCGCCGCCGATGGAGAATGTCGTGTCGTCATTGAAGCGGATACCCGCAGCGCCATCCTCCGACGTCTCCACCACGTCATCGGTGAAGACCGGGTCGCCGACCTGGACCTGTTCGCGGGTGCCATTCACGCGGGTGACGAAGACGGCCCCGTCAGCCTGCTCGATAACGCCAATGGGATCGCCAAGTGCGCCGTCACCCTGCTGCGCCAGGCCCGTGGCGCGGGGACCGGACAGCAGTTCGGCCAGGCTGCCGTCGATGCGGGCGCCGTTCAGGGTGTAGAGATCGGGCGGGTTCTCGGTGGAGAAGAAATTGATCACCAGGACCCGGCTGCCGTCCTTGCCCACCAGAATCAGGTCAGGACCGGAACGCACGAACTGCGCCGTAAGCAGAAGCAGACCCTGGTCTATGACAAGACTGGTCTGACCCGTCGCGTCAACGACAGCAACAAACTCGGGTGTCGCTCCACCGTCACCGGAAAGTGGCGGGAATTCGTTCTTCGACATGATCAACTACTCCACTGGAGTCCCCGACCACTCCAGTTTTCAAAAACTCCAGACGACTCAATCCCCGACGCGGTATTCATCCTTGCCAGCCTTGAACCCACACTGTTCCACCACTGTGGACTGCTCCACAGGCTGGGAATTCGCGACCGCCCCCCGGTCGAGTTCTCCCAGCGTGTTCAGCACGCGATAGGCCGCAATCTCGGAATCGAAAACTGCATTCACGAAGTTGATGCAGGCATTGTAGAGCTGGCTCTGCGCATCCAGCACGTTGATCGCGGTTTCCTTGCCGGCTTCGCGCAGTTCAAGCCGGGAGGCGAAGACCTCCGCCGCGATGTTCATGGCATTGCGCAGCAGTTCCGCGCGTTCGTCGGCAACTTCCATCTGGTGCCAGGCGATTTCCATCAGCTCGATGGTCTTGCGGGTCACATTGCGCCCGTTCTGGATCGCCTCCTGATAGCGCGCCGCGGCGGCACCCGTGTTGGCCGGCGTCAGCAGGCCGTCGAACAGGACCCAGCGCGCCTCCAGCTTCAGCGAATAATCGTGCCGGACATCCTCGGCGCCCGACAGGTTGTTCTCGATGTTCGCGCGGGCGACGACGTCAAGCGACGGCCAGTATGTCGATGCCGCACGATCACGTTCATGCAGCGCGGAACTGACCTGCGCCTGCGCGATCTGGATGACCGGATTGCCCTTCTGGATCAGGGCAATGCCTTCTTCCTTGGTCGCCGGCAGGCTTTCCTGTGCCGGCGTGACCGCCCGCATCTCGTCAAGCACCGGCGCATGGCCGAAGACCTGGATATAGTTGGCGACCGTGTCCTTCAGCGCACCCTGGAACGCCACGCTCTGTTCCCGCGCGATCTGCAGACGGCTCTTGGCCTCCAGAACATCGACCGCGATGCCGGAGCCGCGCTGAACGCGCTCATCCTCGAGCTGCAGCTGTTCCTGGATCGCGCGCTCGTTGCCCCGGTTCAGCCGGACGAGTTCGCGGTTGCGCAGGACATTCATGTACGTGGTCACGGCCTCCAGCACCACGTTCTGGGTCACCGCCGTCAGCGTTTCCTCTGCGGCACGCGTCAGCGCACCGGCACTGCGCACGCCGGATCGGGTACCGAAGCCGTTGAAGACGTTCTGGCGCACTTCCAGTGTCGCGTTCGTGGCGAAGAACTGCACATTGTCCTGACCTGCGGCACGGGTCGCCAGCGAATCGGTGTGTTCGTAACCGGCACCCGCGGTGCCTGTGACGGTCGGCAGATAGCCTGCGCGTTCCCGACGCTCACCCTCGGTACCCGCATCGACAGCACTCTGCGCCGCGCGAATCTGCGGATGATCGCCGAGCAGACCCTCGACTTCCGATTTCAACGATTCGGCACTCGCGCCGTTCCACGGCAGCATCAACAGCGCCAGCGCAATCCCACTCGCCGCCTGCGCTACACTGCCCCTCCTGACGATCAGCATTATTACTGTCCCATCCTGTCTGGCAGAATCCCTGCGTGCCTGTCCAAGCAAAGCCAAGACAAACATGATCGGAACACTACTGCACGATCGCGCAAAATCAGAAGCGACGAGCGCAACGTTCAGCCCCCTGAGCTCCGAACTGAAGCAATTCGACCACTTATCGTCATCATGACTGACGAATGGTGCTCACGAAGTGACCATGGTCACGCCCACGTTCGCTGAAAACGAGAACGAAATCCGATCAATATCCCGTAAGGGGTGCAATTACAGCCCCGCCGGCAGCAACCGAATCAATCGTCAGTTGCCCGCACACACGCAATCGGCCGAGGCATCAGCCCCGGCATCCGACAGCAGGACTGGTCGCGAAAGGCCTATTCGGACGCGATCTGCCGCCGGGCGTCTTCCAGAAGATCGGCCATGTGCTTGCGCAGGCGATGCTCGGAGATGTCCAGGCCCTTCTTGTCGATGTCAGCCTTCACCTTGCGGTAGACATCCTCGTCGCCCGGCTCCTCGAAATCGGAGGCGATCACTTCGCGGGCATAGGCATCGGCGTCGGCGCCGGACATGCCCATCTGTTCCGCCAGCCAGAGCCCCAGCAGCTTGTTGCGCCTGGCCGTGGCCTTGAATTCCTTTTCGCTGTCCAGTGCGAACTTGCCCTCAGCGGCCTTCTTGCGGTCGTCGAACCCAGCCATGTCTGCCCTCGTCAAAAAAAACTGCGCCGGATTGGGCGCTGCACCGAGAAGAGACATAGTCCGCGAATGTGACAGGTTCAACCAAGCGACGCCCGGCGAAGGACCCACGCGGCATTTCGCGCGCATCCGGCACGTTGCGCCGATTGCGGATTGCGCCCGCGTTCTGTATGGTCCGGCCGCTTCAGGGAAGCCCCCCACTGCCACTTCGGAAAGCGAGAATCACGATGGCCCGTCGCAGGAAGCTCTATGAGGGCAAGGCGAAGATTCTCTTCGAAGGCCCGGAACCCGGCACGATCGTGCAGTACTTCAAGGATGACGCCACCGCGTTCAACGCCCAGAAGAAGGGCGAGATCACGGGCAAGGGCGTGCTCAACAACCGGATCTCGGAGTTTCTGATGACCCGGCTGAACGAGATCGGGGTGCCGACGCACTTCATCCGCCGCCTCAACATGCGCGAGCAACTGGTGCGGGAAGTCGAGATCGTGCCACTGGAAGTGATCGTGCGGAATGTGGCCGCCGGTTCCTTCTCCGAACGCTTCAAGATGGAGGAAGGCACCGCCCTTCCCCGCTCCATCATCGAATTCTGCTTCAAGAATGACGAGATGGGTGACCCGTTCGTGACAGAGGAGCACATCACCGCCTTCGGTTGGGCCACGCCGCAGGAAATCGACGACATCATGGCCCAGACGATCCGGATCAACGATTTCCTGACCGGACTCTTCCTGGGCATCGGCATCCGCCTCGTGGACTTCAAGATCGAGTTCGGGCGCATCTGGGAAGGCGAGATGATGCGGATCATCCTTGCCGACGAGATCAGCCCCGACAGCTGCCGTCTCTGGGACGCCTCGACCAACGAGAAGATGGACAAGGACAGGTTCCGGCGCGATATGGGCGGAATCGAGGAAGCCTATCAGGAAGTCGCGCGCCGACTGGGCGTGATGCCGGAGAATCAGGCCGAGTTCAACGGGCCGAAACTCGTCCACTGACGGGTAACGGGCCGTTGCCGGGCAACGAACGACAGATTGCTATTGAGTACAGGATGAGGGGCCGATGCAGGCACGGGTTTTTGTCACGCTGAAGAACGGGGTGCTCGACCCCCAGGGCAAGGCGATCGAACATGCCCTGCGCGGGCTCGGTCACGACGGGGTGGAGAAGGTCCGTCAGGGCAAGATGTTCGAGATCGAGCTGGCGGATACGGATGCCGCCGCTGCCGAACAGCGCCTGAAGGTCATGTGCGAGCGACTGCTGGCAAATACGGTAATCGAGAACTACCGCATCGAGATCGGCGGGGAAGGCCAGGGCACGGGCGCATCATGAAATCGGCAGTGATCGTCTTTCCGGGCAGCAATTGTGACCGGGACGCCGCCGTGGCGCTGCACCAGGCATCGGGAAAACCCCCGGCCATGGTCTGGCACGGTGACAGCGACCTGCCCGATCTGGACCTGGTCGTCCTGCCCGGCGGCTTCAGCTATGGCGATTATCTGCGGGTCGGTGCCATCGCGGCACTGAGTCCGATCATGGCCGCCGTCGTGCGCCATGCGGAGCGGGGCGGCGCGGTCTTCGCCATCTGCAACGGTTTCCAGATGGCCTGCGAGGCGGGACTGCTGCCCGGGGTGCTGATGAACAATGCCGCCGGAAAGTATGTCTGCCGCCATGTCGCGATGCGCGTCGAGGATACGCAGAGCCCCTTCACCGCCGGTTATCAGGCAGCGCAGCGCATCTCCATTCCCGTGGCGCATCACGACGGCAACTACTTCGCCGATGAGGCGACGCTGGACCGGCTGGAGGGTGAGGGTCTGGTGGCCTTCCGCTACGACAACGACAATCCGAACGGGTCCTGCCGCGACATCGCGGGGATCCTGTCCGCGAACCGGCGCGTGCTCGGCATGATGCCGCATCCGGAGCGGGCGGCGGACCCGGATCTGGGCGGCACGGACGGCGCCGCCATGTTCCGGTCACTTGTGGAGACCCTGGCATGAGTACCGATCCCGACAGCATCGAGATCACGCCGGAGATCGTGGCCGAGCATGGCCTGACCGCGGAGGAATATGACCGGGTGAAGAGTGCCCTCGGCCGGGAACCGAACCTGACCGAACTGGGCATCTTTTCCGTCATGTGGTCGGAGCACTGTTCCTACAAGTCGTCACGGGTCTGGCTGAAGACCCTGCCGACGGAAGCCCCCTGGGTGATCTGCGGACCGGGTGAGAATGCCGGCATCATCGACATTGGCGACGGCGACGCCGCGATCTTCAAGATGGAGAGCCACAACCACCCGTCCTTCATCGAGCCCTATCAGGGCGCGGCGACAGGCGTGGGTGGCATCATGCGCGATGTCTTCACCATGGGCGCCCGCCCGGTGGCCAACATGAACGCGCTGCGCTTCGGTGCACCGGATCACCAGAAGACGCGGCAACTGGTCAGCGGTGTCGTTGCCGGCATCGGCGGCTATGGCAACTGCATGGGCGTGCCGACGGTGGGCGGGGAGGTGAACTTCGACCCTGCCTACAATGGCAACATCCTGGTCAACGCCATGTGTGTCGGGCTGGCAAAGACCGACCGCATCTTCTATTCGGCTGCGGCGGGCATCGGCAATCCGGTGGTCTACGTCGGCTCCCGCACCGGTCGCGATGGCATCCACGGCGCCACCATGGCCTCCGCCGAGTTCGACGACCAGTCGGAGGAGAAACGCCCCACGGTGCAGGTCGGAGACCCGTTCACCGAGAAGCTGCTGCTGGAAGCCTGTCTGGAACTGATGGCCACGGACGCCATCGTCGCCATTCAGGACATGGGCGCGGCAGGCCTGACCTGTTCGTCAGTCGAGATGGCGGACAAGGGTGGTGTCGGGCTGGAACTGGACCTGGACAAGGTGCCCCAGCGCGAAACCAACATGAGCGCCTACGAGATCATGCTGTCCGAAAGCCAGGAACGCATGCTGATGGTGCTGGAACCGGGGCAGGAGGATGTGGCCCGCGCGATCTTCGCCAAGTGGGGTGTCGAGTTCGCCGTCGTCGGCCATCTGACCGATACGGGTCGCTTCACCCTGAAGCAGGGCGGCAGGATCGTCGGCGACATCCCCGTGCGACCGCTGGTCGATGACGCCCCGGCCTACGAGCGCCCGTGGCAGCAGACGGAAAAGCGTGCGCCCCTCGCCCCGGCCGATGCTCCGGCACCGAATGACATGGCCGATGCGCTGATGCGCCTGGTCGGCGGCTTCGACGGCTGCTCACGCCGCTGGATCTGGGAACAGTACGACCACATGGTCATGGCCGACACCATCGCCTGGCCCGGCGGTGACGCGGCACTGGTCCGGGTGCACGGCACCAACAAGGCGCTGGCGATCTCCACGGATGTCACCCCGCGCTATTGCTTCGCCGATCCTGTCGAGGGGGGCCGCCAGGCCGTCGCCGAATGCTGGCGCAACATCACGGCTGTCGGCGCCACGCCGATGGCGATCACCGATTGCCTCAACTTCGGCAACCCGGAGCGCCCGGAGATCATGGGCCAGTTCGTGGGCTGCATCGAGGGGATGCGCGAAGCCTGCGAGACACTGCAGTTCCCGGTCATTTCCGGCAATGTCTCCCTCTACAACGAAACCAATGGCGTCGGAATCCTGCCCACACCCGCCATCGGTGGTGTCGGCCTGCTGAAGGATGCGAGCCAGCGTGTTGGCGTGGCATTCCCGGCGGCGGGCCAGACCATCGTGCTGCTGGGGGAAACCCGTGGCCATCTGGGCCAGAGCCTGTATCTGCGCGATATCCTGACCCGCGCCGAGGGGCCACCCCCGCCGGTCGATCTGGCGCAGGAGCGGCGCACCGGGGACGTGGTCCGCGGCATGATCCGCAGCGGACTGGCGACAGCCTGCCACGACCTGTCGGACGGCGGGCTGGCGGTGGCGCTTGCCGAGATGGCCATGGCAGGCGGGATCGGTGCCCGCATCGACCTGCCGGAATCGGATGTGGCCCCTCACGCTTTCCTGTTCGGAGAAGATCAGGCACGATACCTCGTGACTGTGACGAATCCGGATGTGATCCTGGCAATGGCTGAGGCCAGCGGCGTGAAGGCGACAATCCTGGGTGAAACCGGTGGCGCCGAGTTGACTGTCAGCGGTTGCCTGACCATATCCGTCGCGGCATTGCGGGATGCGCACGAACGTACGTTGCCGGAGCACATGGCGGCTGCGGTCGCTTCCTGACAGTGCCGACGGCACCTGAACGACGAACCGAGCTGATGGAGGAATGACATGGCAATGGACCCGGGCGAGATCGAGGCCCTGATCCGAGATGCCCTGCCGGACGCGGAGGTGACGATCACCGACCTCGCCGGCGATGGCGATCACTATGCTGCCCATGTCATCTCCAGTGCTTTCACGGGCAAGTCCCGCGTTCAGCAGCATCAGCTGGTCTACAAGGCCCTGCGCGGACGGATGGGGGAAGAGCTTCATGCCCTGGCCCTGCAGACGTCCGCACCTGCCTGAGACCAATCCCCCCATCCTACGGCACATTTTTTCCGAGAAGGATCAGACACATGACTGACACGGCCACCAGGGACCGCATCGATGCGGAAGTAAAGGCAAACGAAGTCGTCCTGTTCATGAAGGGCACGCCGGTTTTTCCGCAGTGCGGTTTCTCCGCCGCGACGGTGCAGATCCTGAGCTACTTCGGCGTCAAGTTTTCCTCCGTCAACGTGCTGGAGGATGCCGACATCCGCCAGGGCATCAAGGAGTACTCCGACTGGCCGACCATCCCGCAGCTCTACGTGAAGGGTGAGTTCGTCGGCGGCTGCGACATCGTTCGCGAGATGGCCGAATCCGGCGAGCTGCCGCAGCTGTTCCGTGAAAAGGGCGTCGCCTTCACCGAAGCAGCCTGATACACCGAGTCCTGATCGAACGAAGCGGGACTGAGGGACAGCAATGAGTGAGCTTGGCCAGTTCTGGGCCCAGGTACGTGAGGTCTGGGACCAGGGTGCCTTTGGCGTCGAGGCCGACAGGATCATCGTCGCCATCGTGGTCTTCATGGCCTTCGTGGTGCTGCGGGGACTGGTCAGCGGCTTCCTGCTGAACATGCTGGAGCGTCTGGTGGGGCGCAGCAGCAACCGCTTTGACGACGAACTCGTCGTCGCCCTCAGTGGTCCGATCCGCTTCGTCTTCCTTGTCGTCGGTCTGTTTCTGGCGAGCCGCGTCGCGCCCCTGCCGGACGAGATCGACGCGGCGATGGCCAAGGTGGTGCGGTCCCTGATCGCCTTCACCATCTTCTGGACCTTCTATCGTTGCGTCGGCCCGCTTTCGTTCGTGCTTGACCGGGCGATCACGTCCGTCGGCGGCGAGGGCATGGCGTCGACCCTGAAGAATTTCGCCGTCCGGCTGATCCGCGTCATCATCACCGTGCTGGGGGCCGCCGCGATCCTGCAGGAGTGGGATTTCAACATCGGCGCGGTGCTCGGTGGCCTCGGCCTGATCGGCATGGCCGTCGCCTTCGGCGCGCAGAACCTGATCTCCAACCTGTTCGGCGGCGTCGCGATCTTCGTCGACAAGATCTTTGTCGAAGGTGAATGGATCAAGACAACGGACGTCGAAGGCACCGTCGAGACCGTCGGTTTCCGTACCACGAAGATCCGCCGGTTCGACAAGGCACTGGTCACCGTGCCGAACTCGGATCTGGCCGACAATGCCGTGACCAATTTCTCCCGCATGACGAACCGCCGGATCTACTGGATGGTCGGGCTGGAGTACCGGACGACCAACGACCAGCTGAAACAGGTGGTGGACGGACTGAACGACTATATCCGCGGCAACGACGACTTCGAGACCGATCCAGCCAAGGTATCGACGCTGATCCACGCAGACAGCTTCAACAGTTCCTCCATCGACATCATGCTCTACTGCTTCACCACGACGACGAAGTGGGCCGAGTGGATGAAGGTGAAGGAAGAACTGCTCTATCACCTGAAGACACTGGTGGAAGACGCCGGTACCAGCTTTGCGTTCCCGTCATCGTCGATCTATGTCGAGACCATGCCCTTCGGCACACCGGAGTCCGTACCGGCCCGCAACGAGGACGGTTCGCAACGGATGCCGGCCAGTGACAGGGGACCGGTTGTCGAGAAGGAATAGCCCCGTCACGGCGAGGTCGCCAGGGCCTGCCGGGCACCGGGAACTGCCCATTCCCAGGGTCCCGGAGATCTCTTCCGCACCTGTGCCGGCCCGCACAGCGGCCATCCCCGCATAGCGGTCGCGACCGGGTCCCCGGGCGCTGCGGCACGGGGCAAGGAAAAAGCCAGCGTCCCTGAACACTTCATTAAGCCGGACATGACAGGCTCGTGCATCTCGTTCCGATATGCGTGCAAAGCCCATGTCATACCGACCATTCTGGCTGCAGGTTGTCCGCGACACGGTTGACCGCCATGTGCTGCAGCGCATGGCCCGACGACCGCTGGCAAGCGCCTCGATGTTTCTGGTCACAGGAGTGATCCTGACCGGAATCCTCTCCTGGCAGGTCCTCGACAATCTGAGAACCCGCACGGCGACCGAGACCGCCCGCACCTACGCGGCCTCGCTGGAAATGGTCCGCGACTACTACACACAGGAAATCGTCCCCCGGGCGAAGGAAGCCGGCGCGGAAGTCCGTCACGACTACCGCAAGGTTCCGGGTGCGATCCCGATGCCCGCAACCGTCTCGATCGAACTGGGCCAGTGGATTGATCCCCGCATGCACTTCTACAGCCCCTGGCCCTATCCCTATCGCGAAGACGGGGGACCGAGAGACGATTTCGAGAGACGTGCCATTGCGGCACTGCAGGACTCCGACAGCAAGCCCATCATTCAGGTCAATGCCGGGTTGACCGGGGGCGTGCTGCGCTATGCGGAGCCGGTCGTGATGCGCGCGGGCTGCGTCGGCTGCCACAACAACGACCCTCTTTCGCCCAGACAGGACTGGGTCACGGGCGAGGTCGGCGGTGTCCAGGCCGTCTCGGTCACGCTGCCTGCCCTTCTGCCGGGCTTCGGCACCGGTGTTGTCAGACCGGACATGCCCACGACCCTGACCATGATCGGTCTGCTCGTGGGCCTGCTTGGCGTGACCGGGCTGCTGTTCCTGCTGCTGCGGCGGCTCAACCGGTCCCTGCGCGCGGCGGCAAGCCGCAACCAGCGCCTCTCGATCGCGCGGGAAGCCGCGGAGAATGCGAATGCCAGCAAGACCCGCATCATGTCCAACATCAGTCACGAACTGCGCACCCCGCTGAACGCCATCATCGGATTCTCCGAGATGATCTCGCATGAGGCGCTCGGCAGTGTCGGCAATCCCCGCTATCGCGACTATGCCGCTGATATCCATGACAGCGGCGAGCGGCTGCTGGCCATCATCGAGAACATGGTCAGCTTCGCGGAGATCGACTCGGGACGCGTTTCCCTGATCGATGCCGAGATCGAACTGGCAGGCGAACTTGAACGTGTCCGGTCGATGATGGCCCCGCTCTCCAGCGCCCACCCCCACCCCATCTCCATCGTCATTCCGCCGGTGTTCCCGGCACTGCGCATGGACCGGAGAGCCCTGCGGTCCATCCTGGCCAACCTGCTGGCCAACGCTGTGCAGTACTCGGGCGAGGGTGCGGAGATCTGGCTCATCGCCAGCCATCACGCGGACGGTGTCACCATTGAAGTGCGTGACAATGGGGTCGGAATCGCGCCGGGCGATCTGAAACGCATCATGAAGCCCTTTGAACGTGTCGGCGATCCGTCCCTCGCCAATGTGGAGGGGATCGGTCTCGGACTGAGCATTGCCCAGGAAATGGCTGCGCTGCACGGCGCCGGCATCACGCTGGAGAGCACGCCCCTGAAGGGCACCGTTGCAAGCCTGAACGTGCCGTCGGCACGTGTCATCACAGCCGGTTCCGCCGATTCCCCCGGCCTGGCCAGAGCGTCAACGCCCGCCTGACCGCATTGCACCTGCAGACGAGGTCCGGGGCCGCGCCAGGCCCCATCCCCGCTTCGCACGACGACCGCAGCCGTCCGTCCCGAAACGCAGAACGGCGCCGCTCCCGCGACGCCGTTCCGGATTCTTCAGTGTCGGCCCGCAGGCCCCTGATCAGCGCGAGTAATACTCGATGACCAGGTTGGGTTCCATCTGCACCGGATAAGGCACATCGGCCAGCTTCGGCACCCGGATGAACTCACCGCGCAGCTTCTCGTGATCGACGTTGATGTAGTCCGGGACCTCACGCTCGACCGAGTCGACCGCTTCCAGGATCAGCCCCATCTCCCGCGACTTCTCGCGAACCTCGATCACATCGCCTTCCTTGCAGCGATAGCTCGGGATGTTCACGCGGCGGCCGTTGACCTTCACATGGCCATGATTGACGAACTGACGCGCGGCAAAGACCGTCGGTACCAGCTTCATCCGGTAGACCACGGCGTCCAGACGCGACTCCAGCAGGCCGATCAGGTTCTCGGAGGTATCACCGCGGCGACGCACTGCCTCGCCGTAGATACGACGGAACTGCTTCTCGGTGATGCTGCCGTAGTAGCCCTTCAGCTTCTGCTTCGCGCGCAGGTGCAGGCCGAAGTCGGAAACCTTCTTCCGCTTGCCGGTCTGGCCATGCTGGCCCGGACCGTAGTCGCGCCGGTTCACCGGGCTCTTCGGACGACCCCAGAGGTTTTCGCCCATCCGGCGATCGATCTTGTACTTCGCACTAATCCGCTTTGACATCAGCTATCCGGTGCCCGTTCTGTGTAAAATTCTGTTCCCGTATTCAAACAGGAAAACGCGGCCAAAAAGCACTTTGACCGCGGAGCCGGACGTATAGGGGCCGCCCGTTATCCTGTCAACGCCTGAATCGGCGGTGCCGCCAACCTCGATGCCCGGACCGGTCAGGCCGGGACTGCTTCCGCCGACGCCGGCATTTCCAGGTTCAGTGAATCCATCAGGTCACGCAGTTCCTGACGTGCCGCCAGATGCGACATGGTCACATCCACCCCGGATCCGTCCGCCATCACGTCCAGCAGGGTCAGACCATCCAGGAACAGTTCCCTGTATATCACGCGCTCCGTCAGGCCCGGCACGACACGATAGCCGATACGCTCCGCCAGCCGCTCCAGGACGTCCCCCACGCGGCGCTTGTTGCGGGCATCCAGATGGGACAGGCGGTTGCGCAGCACGACCCAGTCGATCGATCCACGGTCCCGCAGCATGCGGCGCTTCTTCTCCTCCCAGACCATCTCGGCGTAGCGGCTGGGACGCCGGATGTCGAAGCTCTCCGGTTCGACATCGGCCAGATTGTCCAGGTCGATGAAACTGTCGTTCAGCGGCGTGATCAGCGTATCGGCGAAATTGTGGCCCAGGCGGCTGAGCGGGTTGTCGTGGCCGGGGCAGTCGATCACCACGAAGTCGTTGAAGGGTGCCAGTTGCTGCAGCGCGCTGAAGAAGGCCTGCGCATCCTTCTCGGCATCGCCGCTGGCGGCCACGGTCTGATGCGCCGGCCATGCCAGCGCAATGCCCTTCCGGGTGGCTGTTGCCCTGCGGTTCTCCACATAGCGGGTCAGCGTCCCCTGCCGGGCATCCAGGTCGACGGAGCCAACCCTGCAGCCCCGATGCAGCAGGGACACGATGATATGCATCGCGGTGGTGGACTTGCCGGTACCGCCCTTCTCGTTGCCGATGACGATGGCATGTGCGCTGGACGCCATGATTGCTCCGTACTCAGGAATGGTTCAGATGATTGAGGTTCAGATCGGCTTGCGGCTCGACAGCGCTGTCAGCAGCGTTCCGTCGTCCAGATAGTCCAGTTCGCCGCCAACCGGCAGGCCGCGCGCCAGCCGTGTGATGCTGACGCCGCTGTCCGCCAGCCGGTCTGTCAGATAATGGGCCGTGGTCTGGCCGTCCACGGTCGCATTGGTCGCAAGAATGATCTCCGAGACATCGGCAGCCATGGCCCGGACCATCAGGGATTCGAGATTCAGATCCTCCGGCGTCACGCCGTCCAGCGCCGACAGCACACCACCAAGCACGTGATACCGGCCCCGGAACGCATTCGCACGCTCCAGCGCCCAGAGATCGCCGACACCCTCGACGACGCAAATCACGCTGTGATCCCGGCGCGGATCGACACAGATGGCACAGGGGTCGGAGGTATCGATGTTGCCGCAGGTGGTGCAGATCCGCACGGCCGCCGCCGTCGCCGACAGCGCCTCCGCCAGCGGCTCCATCACCGTTTCCCGCTTCTGTATCATGTGCAGTGCGGCTCGGCGCGCGGACCGCGGGCCAAGCCCCGGCAGCTTCGACAGCAGACGGATCAGCCGCTCGACATCATTGCCGGCCATGGCACCCCACCCTGTGCGTGGGCATCAGAACGGCAGCTTCATGCCCGGTGGCAGTTCCAGTCCGCCTGTCAGCTCGCCCATCTTCTCCTGCGTTGCCGCGTCGGCCTTGGTGCGGGCGTCGTTGTGGGCAGCGGTGATGAGGTCCTCCAGCACTTCCGGATCCTGCGGATCGATCAGGGTGGGGTCGATCTTGATCCCTCGCATGCGGCCCTTGGCAGTCAGGGTGACACGCACCATGCCCGCAGCGGACTCACCCTCGACCTCCAGCGTCTCCAGTTCCGCCTGCGCCCGCTCCATGCGTTCCTGCATGGCCTTGGCCTGCTTCATCAGATTGCCGAGATTCTTCATGGTTCCTCGCTCTCATCATCCAGTGCGTCCGCGTCCATCCCGTCCGATTCGGCGGTCACGAGCGGCTTGATACCCAGCAATCGCGCTTCGGGGAAGACTTCCAGCACGGCACGCACCAGCGGATTCTCCATCTGGCGCTCCGCTGTATCGCGTTTCGTCGCCTCATCCTGCTCGTGCAGGGTCGCGGCATCCGATTCAGAGGCTATCGCGACGCTCCACTGCGACCCGAAGTGCTTTCGGATCACACGCACCAGCCGATTGGTGATGTCGGGCTGGGCCTTGTCCGTCAGCGCGATTTCCAGCCTGCCGGGACGATAGCTGACCAGCCGGACATTGTGGGTCAACTGTCCGGCCAGGTTGATCTGCCCCTGATCGGCGACCCAGGCCACCAGGGCCGGGAAATCTTCCGGCGGAGCGGGCGGGGGCGGCTGCTGCGGTTCCGGGGCCTGCGCGATCTCGACATGGGGCTCCGGCACCTCCGGTTCCGCCTGCGGGCGCGGGGCGATCCCCCCGCTGCCACGGAAGGCGACCACCGAACCACTTCCGCCCGAACCGGACGATGATGCAGACGAGGCAGGCCCTGATGAGGGCGATGGCGAAGGCGCGGACGCACCGCCCTGTACGCCCCCGGCCGAAGCGCCGCCATCCTTCAGGCGTCGCAGCAGGTCCGCCGGATCCGGCAGGTCGGCGGCATAGGCCAGGCGGATCAGGGTCATCTCGGCCGCAGCCATCGGTGCGGGGGCGATCCGGCACTCCTCCACCCCCTTCAGCAGCAGCGACCAGGCCCGGCTCAGCGCGGGCATGGAAAGGGACGCCGCCAGTTCGGCCCCCTTCTCCCGCTCCGTTCCCGAACGCGCCTCCGGCGGTTCGTGGCCAGGTGCCAGCCGTTCCGCAGACAGCCAGTGCGTGACCTCCAGCATGTCCTGCAGCACGACCTGGGCATCCGCCCCCGCGTCATGCAGTTCGCGCAGCAGCAGCAGCGCGTCACCGGCCTGCCCCCGCATCACGGCGTCATAGAGGTCCAGGACCCGCATCCGGTCCGCCAGTCCCAGCATGTCGCGTACCAGCGCCGTATCGGCCTTGCCCGCCCCGTGGGCGATGGCCTGATCGAGCAGGGAGAGGGAGTCGCGCACCGATCCCTCCGCGGCGCGGGCAATCAGTTGCAGCGCGCCCTCATCGACCTCGGCGCCCTCCTTCTCCGCGATGCCGCCCAGATGCGCGATCAGCTTGTCCGCAGGCACCCGGCGCAGATCGAAACGCTGACAGCGCGACAGCACGGTCACCGGCACCTTGCGGATCTCCGTCGTGGCGAAGATGAAGATGACGTGCTCCGGCGGCTCCTCCAGCGTCTTCAGCAACGCATTGAAGGAGTTCGACGAGAGCATGTGGACCTCGTCGATGATGTAGACCTTGGTGCGGGCCTGAACGGGCAGATAGGGCACACCGTCCAGCAGCTCCCGCATCTGCTCCACCTTGGTGCGGGACGCGGCATCCAGTTCCTGCACATCGATATGGCGGCCATCGACGATGGCACGGCAATCCTCGCAGGTGCCGCAGGGCGTCATCGTCGGGCCATCCGCCGTGCGGCAGTTCAGGGCCTTGGCGATGATGCGGGCCGTGGTGGTCTTGCCGACGCCGCGCACCCCGGTGAGCATGTATCCATGGTGCAGCCGGTTGCGCGCGATCGCATTGCCCAGCGTGCGGACCAGCGCTTCCTGCCCGATCAGTTCGTCAAAGGTCTGGGGTCGGTATTTCCGTGCGAGGACCTGGTAGGGTACAGCGTTCGTGCCGCTCATGTCCCGCGCACCTCGAATTCCCTGAATTGCAGCATCGTCATGGGCGCTGCTCGCGCGATGATGCTTCAGAAGCAGGAGGCTGCCAGATGACCCGCACCGAATTCGTTACGGCTGCTTCCTTCCGGATCTGACCGGGTTGGCGAGTGGCACGTCCACCGACAACCTCCCACGCGGGTTATGCCGTGTTTGCCCCATGGAACGCAAGAGGGTGCTAGACTTCCGTTGCAGCGGTGTGGCGTCGGCCATGCCGCAACTGTATCTTAACCCTGAACCCCCTAGGATGAAGGACATGAGAACGGTGTACAAGAACAGCCCCCGCGCAGGCTCCCACTATGTCCCCAAGGTCAAGGTGGATGCCCTGCTGCTGATGACGGATGGGACGGAGATCGAAGGCAGTGTCTTCATCCGGGCCACCGAACGCGTGCTGGACCTGCTGAATGGTCCGGGCGACTTCTTTCCCGTGCTCTGCAATCGGACTGGCGAGATCACCATCGTGAACAAGCGGGCGATCAACAACCTGAAACCGATGGACGCCAAGGACTGAGTGCAGGCCAGTGCCCGCCGGTCAAGGCAGCGATCAATCAACAAATGAAGATGTTCGGACCGGCCGTCAGTCGGCCCCGGACGATGCCAGTGCGGCAGCCTTTGCCTCCGCTGCGGCGCGCTGTTCGCGGTAGAGGATGAACAGGCCGCTGGCCATGATCACTGCCGCGCCGACCAGCATGCCGATGCCGGGAATCTCGCTGAAGAAGATCGCACCGGCGACGATGGACCAGAGCAGTTCCGTATAGACGAACGGCGCGATCATCGACGCCTCCGTCTGCTCGAACGCCTTGATCATCAGGAAATGCCCGGTGCCACCGATGAGCCCCATGCCGGCGAACATCAGCCAGTGCAGCGGCTCCGGGTCCTGCCAGATGAAGGGCAGCGGAATGGTCGCCACGACGGCACCGACAATGGCCGTGTAGAACAGGGAATTGAGCGGCGGGGCCGCGCCACGGATCAGGCGCGTCATCACCATGAAGGTGGCGTAGCAGGTCGCCATGGCCAGCGGCAGCAGCGACCAGAGGCTGAAATTGGCCTGATCGGGCCGCAGGATCGCGATGACCCCGACAAAACCGATGCCGACGGCCAGCAGACGCCTGGGTCCCACCTTCTCCTTGAGGATGAGGAAGGACATGATGGTGACCATCAGCGGCGCGACGTAGCCAATCGCCGAGACCTCGGCCATCGGCATGATGCTCAGGGACGTGAAACCGAACGCGGTTGCGGCGAAGACCACCACCGACCGGGTGATCTGCAGGCCAAGCCGCCTGGTCTTGAACAGGCTGCCGATGCGGCGCGGAAACATCAGGACAATCAGCAGCACATGAAAGAAGTACCGCGCCCAGATCACCTGCTCGATCGGATAGATCGCGGCCAGTGTCTTGGCCAGCGTCCCCATGCCGACAAACAGCACGAGGGCCAGGCAATAGAGGCCAACACCCCGGATCGGACCTTCGATACTCATGGAAAGGACCAGTCTCTGGAAGGGACCTGCGGGAGCGATTTGTTGCACTGCATCAGACATGTTCCGAAAATGCAGATATCTTCGCAACCGCACAATCGACAAGAACGCGCGAAGCCATGCGCAAATTGCATGACAACGCTAATTAATCTGTAACGTCAGAAAGTTGCAATCAGGCATCCGCGCGCATCGGGCGTGGTTCGCCGAACAGGTAGCCCTGCGCCAGCGTCAAATCATCCTCGACCAGATCCAGCACCTGATCCTCGCTCTCCACCTTGGCGGCGATCAGGACCATGCCGCGCGCGCGCAGCTTTTCCACCAGCAGGGGCAGGGGCCGGTCGGCATGCCCGAGTTGCTTCAGCACACCGACATCCACCTTGGCGAAGACCGCCCCGGCATCGACCAGGGCGAGCAGATCGATGTCCGCGCGGTCGATATTGTCGACGGAGAGGCGGAACCCGATCCGTTTCAGGCTGTCCAGATGCTCCCGGACTTTCGGTGTGGCCTGCAGCAGCCGGTCGGCTTCAAGCTCGAACACCAACCGGCTGGCGAGGTCCCGGTTGGCCACCAGGAATTCCAGAAACTGCTCGAAGAAACCTTCGTCCTCCAGCGTCGCCATGGACAGGTTGCAGAAGAAACCGAAGCTGGAATCGTCGTTGCGCCGCCGCTTCAGGGCCTGGACGCAGCGGAACAGGGAAAGGTTGTCGATCGTCGCGGTCAGCCCCGCCTGCTCCGCCACCGGCAGATACTGGCCCGGCGCGATGAGATGGTTCTCACCGTCACGCAGCCGAGTCAGACATTCGTGGAAGGCCAGACGACGCTGTGGCAATTGCACCACCGGCTGCAGGTAGAGGTCGATGCGGTTGTCCTTCAGGGCAGAAAGCACCGCCTCGATGAGGGGCTGGCCCTCCAGCTCGACCGGCCCTGCATGGCGCGGAGCACCAGAAGCCTGCCCGGCCGACGACCCGCCGGCGGCGATGCGGGCCAGCTGGGAGCGGACCATGCGCATCTCGGCCACCAGTTCCTCCTGGTCGCGATGCTTGCGCAGGCCATCCAGTTCAGCCGTCAGTTCGGCAATGGCTCCCGCCTGGCCCTCGCGTGCCGCGCGTTCCGCCTCCAGGCTGCGCATCAGCAGCCGACGTTCGAGCCGACGCGCCGCGCCCTCGCCGGACAGGACGCCAAGCGCCAGGACAAGCAGGCCGGTAAAGGCCGCGTCATACATCGACGTTTCAGGGATGAAACGGAAAGTCGCGACCCCCACGGCCCCCGCGATCAGCAGGCTGGCAAGGTGAAACAGGGTTAGCGCCGTCAACGGCATGCGATCCATAACCTTCCGGAAATCGTATAGACTCGTGCACAGTGATACCGGGATGGGGTTACGTCATGGTTAACGGAATACTGTCTTCGCGCCGTCAGCTTCTCGGCCTCGGACTGGGTCTTGCCGCCACTCTGGCCGGTGGCAGCGCGCTGCACGCCGCCGAGACCAGCGCCCATGACTTCAGCTTCACCTCGATTGACGGGACCCCGATGCCGCTCAGCCACTACCGGGGCAAGGCGATCCTGCTGGTCAATACAGCGTCGCGGTGCGGTTACACCCATCAGTACGACGGGCTGCAGGCGCTCTGGGACTCCTACCGTGACCGCGGGCTCGTGGTTCTCGGCGTACCCTCCGACGACTTCAATCAGGAACTGGACTCGGAGGCTGCGATCAAGCGCTTCTGCGCCGTGAATTTCGCCATCGACTTCCCGATGACCGAGCGCCAGACCGTCCGCGGCCGCGACGCGCATCCCCTGTACCGCTGGATCGCCGACACCCGCGGGCGCAGCGCCGCGCCGCGCTGGAACTTCTACAAGTACCTGATCACCCCGGACGGACAGATCGCGGGCAACTGGCCCAGCAGCACCGCACCGGAATCAAGCGAACTGCGCAGCGCGATCGAAGCGGTGTTGCCACAGGGCTGAGGCATGCGGTTCCAGTCATAGATCCGGGCCAGCCCTCTCCCCCTCCCGATCAGGCGGCTTCGGACACCTCGCCCAGCCAGGCCGAAAAGGCACCCAGCGCCCGGTCACTCAGCGCCTTGCGCTTCAGGCGGTGCTTGTCCCGTCCCCTGAACCGCTCTTCCAGGGGCGGAAACAGGCCGAAATTCACGTTCATCGGCTGAAAGGTCTTCGCGTCCGCGCCGCCGGTGATATGCGCATGCAGGGCACCCAGCGCGGTCTCCACGGGAGGGGCCGCGAGATCCTGTCCCAGCCGCTCCGCCGCAGCCAGCCGACCGGCGAGCAGACCGATGGCCGCGCTTTCCACATAGCCCTCGACCCCGGTGATCTGTCCTGCGAACCGCAGCCGCGGCTGGGCCTTCAGACGCAACTGCTCATCCAGCAGACGCGGACTGTTCAGGAACGTGTTGCGGTGCAGGCCGCCAAGACGGGCAAAGGTGGCGTTCTCCAGCCCCGGGATCATGCGAAAGACCTCGGTCTGCACGCCATACTTCAGCTTCGTCTGGAACCCGACCATGTTGTAGAGGGTCGCCAGCTTGTTGTCCTGGCGCAGCTGCACGACCGCATGGGGGCTGCTGCCCGTGCGCGGATCCGTCAGCCCCACCGGTTTCATCGGGCCATAGCGCAGGGTATCGACACCGCGCGATGCCATCACCTCGATCGGCAGGCAGCCCTCGAAATAGGGCGTGTTCTTCTCCCACTCCCTGAACTCGGTCTTCTCCCCATTGATCAGCGCATCCAGGAACGCGAGATACTGCGCCTCGTCCATCGGGCAATTGATGTAGTCCGCGCCATCGCCGCCGGGGCCGACCTTGTCATAGCGGGACTGGAACCAGGCCACGTCGAAATCGATCGACTCCCGGTCGATGATCGGCGCGATGGCGTCGAAGAACGCCAGCTGGTCCTCCCCCGTCAGGTCGAGCACGGCCTGGGTCAGGGCGGGCGACGTCAGGGGGCCGGTGGCCACGATGACACTGTCCCAGTCGGCAGGCGGCAGTCCGGCGACTTCGGCCCGCGAGACCGTGATCAGCGGCTCCGCCGCGATCAGGGCGCCCACGGCGTCGGAGAAGGCATGCCGGTCCACGGCCAGCGCGCCCCCGGCCGGAACCTGATTGCGGTCGGCGGCGGCCATGATCACGGATTGCGCCCGCCGCATCTCGGCATGCAGCAGGCCGACGGCATTCTGTTCGGCATCGTCGGAGCGGAAGGAGTTGGAACAGACGAGTTCCGCCAGACCCTCGGTCTGATGGGCGTCTGTCATCCGCTCCGGCCGCATCTCGTGCAGCACGACAGGCACTCCGGCCCGTGCCGCCTGCCAGGCGGCCTCCGATCCCGCAAGACCGCCACCAATGACATGAAGCGGCTTCAACTGGTTCATTTCCCGATCACCTTCCGCATCGCGTCCGCCAGGGGCCGGGCATCATCCGGCAGGTTGCCTGCGTGCTGGTCCAGCACCAGGGAGAGGTCCCTGTACCATTCGTCCCGCACGTCGGCGAGGTTGTCCACGATTGCCAGCCTGACACGCATCGCCGCAGCATCGACCAGCAGGGCCTCGTCCGACGGTGCCGAGGGAATCTCGTCCTCGTCCTCCGCCCGCTGGCGCTCGGCGAGTTCCTCCGCCAGCCGGTCCACTTCATCCGCCGGGTCGGAGAAGACATCACTGTCGATGATTTCCGATGCATGGCGCAGCCGCGCGGCCAGCCGACGGCTTGCGGCCACGATCTCGTTCAGCGCCACTTGGGCATCATTGCGTATCAGGTCCATCCGGCTTCCCTTGCAGCATTTCCTGCAGTTCCCATCGACCATGTGGGGTCCGGGACGTGAAACTCCAGCGCGCGCGGCATGATATCGAAGACAGCCGGTGTGGTCTCGACCAGTTCGCCGTCCACGTTGAGCTGCTGTTCCGGCTCCGCCTCCACCTTCAGCCAGTGCAGCCGATGGGTCCGGATATCGCGCTTGTGGCGGATCGCGCCGAACCGCAGCAGCGGCAGGACCTTCAGCATGCCCAGCGGGCCGAGGGGCCGCACGTAGAAGACATCCAGATTGCCGTCATCGATGGCCGCATCCTCGACGATCCGCATCCCGCCGCCGTAGAAAACGCCATTGCCGATGGCGAACAGGGTTGTCCGGGTCGACTTCGTCTTGCCGTCCCTGTCTGTCAGGCGCACGCGGAACGGTTTCGTGTCGCGTTGCGCATCCAGCCAGCTCACGGGGTAGCTCAACAGCTTCAGCCGCCGTTTCCGTTCCCCCGTGTGGTGGCGGGCAACGTTGGCGCTGAACCCCATGCTGGCCACGTTGAAATAGGGTCGGCCGTTCACGAGACCCAGATCGATGCGTTTCGTGCGCCCGCGCACGATCACGCCCGCCGCGTCGGCCAGGTCCGCGGGAATGCCAAGCGTCCGGGCCAGATCATTGGCGGTCCCCATCGGCAGCAGACCGACGGGACGCCCCGCATCCAGCAGGGCCTGGGCCGAATGCAGCATGGTGCCATCGCCGCCGCCGACGATGATCCGCGCGCAGTCCGGGCCACGCTCCCGGATCACTTCCGAGATCTGTTCGGGTCTGTCTGGACGCGCGAGCTGCGGCTTCAGGCCCGCTTCACGCAATACAGCCAGGGCGCGGGTGACATCGCGCCCGGCACCGCCGCCCTGTCGGTTGATGATGACCAGTGTCTCTGACTTCATGGTCCGCCCTGTATCCGGGATCGGGCGGGAAACCACAAGTGTCAGGGTTCCAGTTCGGAATCCCAGTAGAGATAGTCACGCCAGCCGTCATGCAGGTAGTTCGGCGGGAAGGCACGACCGATGCGGTTCAGGTCCTGCATGGTCGGACGCACGGGCGGGCGGTGCGGGTGCATGTTCGCGCGATCCGGCATCCGTCCCCCCTTGGCGATGTTGCACGGCGCACAGGCAGCCACGACATTCTCCCACGTCGTCCGGCCACCGGCACGGCGCGGGATCACATGATCGAAGGTCAGATCCTCGGTGGCATTGCAGTACTGGCAGCGGAACCGGTCACGCAGGAAGACATTGAACCGGGTGAATGCCGGATAGGCAGCCGGGCGCACATATTCCTTCAGCGCGATGACGCTGGGCAGCTGCATGGTCAGCGACGGGCTGGAAACCGTGCGGTCGTAGAGCTGGATGATATTGACCCGATCCAGGAATGACGCCTTCACGGCCTCCTGCCAGGGCCAGACCGATAGCGGAAAATAGGACAGCGGCCTGAAGTCGGCGTTGAGCACCAGCGCCGGGAACTTTTCAGGTCTCAGGTACATGGCACATCCATCCCCCTCGAACGCTCGATCCGCCTGAATCAACACGACCAGACACCGAAAGTGTTACCGGGTAGCCGACAAAGAGCAACCACGCAGAAACCCATATCGGGTGTGCATGTCGATTCGATGACACAATATGGCGTCCGTCGGCGCGAGAGCATGCAGGCCGGACAAGCCTGCCAGGCTGTCGCTCAGGGTACGGCTGTCGTTCAGGTATGGCGGTGCGGTGCGGCCTCGTCGCGGGCAAGCAGTTCGTCGGCCCAGCGCCGGGACCGTTTCGCCATCCGTTCCGGCTCCACCCCGAGCTGGGACATGGCGGCGGCACCATGCGCGGTCTCCCGATAACTCGCGATCATGCCATCGGCGTCGAAATGGAAGATCGACGTGCCCTCCAGCACCACGCGCCGCCCCGGATAGGCCGGCATGACGGAGGTGAAGCTGAAGAGATAGCGGGCATAGCCGACACGTCCGTCACAGACGGGATCGATCATCTGCCAGCGAAACGCCTCCGCATCCCCCCAGAAGTGGTTGTTCAGCATCTGCCCGATGGCCTCGCGCCCCTGGAAGGGTCCGTAGAGATAGTCGTTGTAGACGCCGTCCTCGGCGAACAGGGCCGCAAGCCCGGGGCCGTCATTGCTCTCCACCGCCGCGCAGAACCGCTCCAGAACCGAACTGAAATCCACCATCATCCGTGCCTCCCCCAGGGCTGTGCCGGTCAGGCCGAGATATGGGTCCGCAGACGGTCCATCAGGTCCATGCACTGGCTGATCTGATCCACATCCACGAACTCGTTGGGCTGGTGCGCCACGGCGATGTCGCCGGGTCCGCAGACCACGGTCGAAATGCCCGCAACCTGGAACACGCCGCCTTCCGTGCCATAGGACACGGTCTCGGTATCATTGCGCTGGGCCAGCAGCTTGATCAGCGTCTCGGCAGGGCCATCCTTCTCCGGGAACAGGCCCACGACCTCCGCGATCGGCTCCGTCACGATATCGGCTCCCGGTGCGACCGCCCGCATCCGGGGCAGCAGGTCCGTGTCGATGAATTCCTGCACGCGCTGCTTGATATCCGACCCGTCGTCGCCTTCGACCGCGCGGAACTCCCAGACGATCTCGCAGTCCTGGGGCACGATGTTGACCGCCGTGCCGCCATGCATCATCCCGACATGGACGGTGGTGTAGGGCGGATCGAAGTTCGGATCGACCTGCTGCTTGCGCTCCTCCGCCAGCTTCGCGATGAAACCGACAAGCTCCGCACCATAGATCACCGTGTTGACGCCCATGTGGGTCAGGGAGGAATGCACCTCCTTGCCCTTCAGTCGCGTGATGAAGGTCGCCGCGCCCTTGTGGGCATTGACGACACGCATCATCGTCGGCTCACCGACAAGGCAGATCGCGGGCTTGAAGCCCTCCGCCTCGAACAGGTCGACGATGCCGTGAACACCGAAGCAGCCGACTTCCTCGTCGTAGGAAAAGGCCAGATGCACGGGCCGCGTCAGCTTCGCCGCCACCAGATCCGGCACGGCAGCCAGCGCGCAGGCGATGAAGCCCTTCATGTCCGAAGAACCGCGCCCGAAGAGCTGGTCGCCCTTGCGCGTCAGGGTGAAGGGGGCCGTCTGCCAGTCCTGACCGTCCACGGGCACGACATCGGTATGGCCCGAAAGCACGATTCCGCCATCGACCTGCTCGCCGATGGTGGCGACCAGATTGGCCTTGCCGCCATCCGCGTCCATCACCTTGATGGAGGCAACGCCGTGTTCTTCCAGATAGGCCGCGACCCAGTCGATCAGCGGCATGTTCGAATCGCGGCTGGTCGTGTCGAACCCGACCAGCCGCTCAAGAATGCCAATGGCACTGTCAGTATGTCTGTTCATGCCTCGGGACGATAACGCCTCCGTCCCCGTTGGCAATGATCAGGTGCGCGACCTAGCCCGCCTTGATCACCTTCTCCGCCTGCGCCCAGGCGAATTCGGCCAGCGGGCGGATGCGGGCAACCTGTTCCTTCGCATGGTCGGAGGCTGCGGTCCCGTCGCGCACCCGACCCGCGATGCCCTGCAGGATCGCGGCGATACGGAACATGTTGTAGGCGAGGTAATAGTCCCAGTTGCCGATGCCGTCGCGGCCCGTGCGCTTGCAGTAGGCCTCCACGTAGGCCTGCTCCGTCGGGATGCCCAGCGCCTCCAGGTCCAGACCGCCGATACCCCGGAACAGCCCCGGCGGCAGGCGCCAGCTCATCACGTGGTAGGCAAAGTCGGCCAGCGGGTCACCAAGGGTCGAGATTTCCCAGTCCAGCACCGCAACGATGCGCGGCTCCGTCGGGTGGAACATCAGGTTGTCGAGGCGATAGTCGCCATGCACCACCGTGGTGGAATCGGAGTCCGGCACATTCTCCGGCAGCCATTCCATCAGCCGGTCCATTTCCGGAATCGTGTCTGTCTCCGACAGCTTGTACTGCTTCGACCAGCGGCTGACCTGGCGCAGCACGTAGTTGCCGGGCCGACCGAAGTCCTCCAGCCCCACCGCCTTGTAGTCGACCGAATGCAGCCGGGCGATGACGTCGTTCATGGCATCGTAGTAGGGGGCGCGTTCGCTGCGCTCCAGATGCTCCAGGCTCTGGTCCCAGATCACCCGGCCCTCGACCAGATCCATGACGTAGAAGATCGTGCCGATGACGTCCTCGTCCTCGCACAGGCACCAGGTCTTCGCGACCGGTACGTCCGTGTGGGCGCCAAGGGCGGTCAGGACCTTGTATTCACGATCCACCGCGTGTGCGGAGGGCAGCAGCTTTCCCGGCGGCTTGCGGCGCAGCACGAATTCGCGCCCACCCGCGCGCAGGGCATAGGTCGGATTCGACTGTCCGCCCTTGAACTGGCGCACCTGCAGGTCGCCACTGAAACCGTCGATGTTTTCCTTCAGGTATGCCGCGAGCGCGCCTTCATCGAAACGAAAGCGCTCATCGACCTCCTTCGTGCCGGAGAACATGCTGCTTGGATCGCTCATTCGTCTTCCTCCCCCGAGAAACCGGAGAATCAGTTACAGCACATCCGGCGGGGGGCGGCAATCGGGCGAACCATGCCACTGGCGCGACGCAGCCGCCGGACGACCCTCAGGTCAGCAACTGTTTCATGGTCTGGCTGGCACGGCCCATGTCGACACGACCGGCGTAGCGATCCTTCAGCACGCCCATGCAGCGTCCCATGTCCTTCAGGCCGGTGGCACCGAGTTCCTGTTTCACCTTCGCGGCGACCTCCGCCACCTCGTCCGCAGAGAGCTGTTTCGGCAGGTAGCCTTCGATCACCGCAATCTCGGCCTGCTCCTGTTCCGCCAGGTCCATCCGCGCGCCTTCTTCGTACATGCGGATCGAATCTCGCCGCTGTTTCACCATCTTGGCCATGATCAGCCGGATCTGCTCATCGGTGATCTCATTGTCTCCGCCTTCCGCGCGGTCGACGATCTCCTGCTCCTTCACCGCGGCGAGGATCAGGCGCAGGGTTCCCATGCGTCGGGTGTCCTTGTCACGCATCGCGGACTTCAGATCTTCGTTCAGTTGCTGTCGCAACATCGGCAAGCTCCTATCAACAGGAGGCGGACTCTAGACCAAAATGCCGCAATCAGCAATTTCTCAATTTTCTCCAACATATTGATATTGCTACATTATTCACTTCGGGCTGCGACTTGACCCAACCCATTGAAATCACTATCGTCCGGCAACTTTGCGCTGGCGTCACCGCCAGGTGCCCGCCCTTGAAGCTGCCCCCTAGACTCCAGGTCCACGACCAATGACCGAACAGATGACGACAGCCGCGCCGACGCCCACCCCGGGCGACGGCCCATTGGCCACGGGCGCGCTCGCGCTCGCCGATGGCACCGTGCTCTATGGAGCCGGTATCGGTGCGCTGGGAACCACGGTGGGGGAGGTCTGTTTCAACACCTCCATCACCGGTTACCAGGAGATCCTGACCGATCCGTCCTATGCCGGTCAGATCATCAACTTCACCTTCCCCCACATCGGCAACGTCGGCACCAATGACGAGGATATCGAGACCTCGACGACAGCCGCGCGGGGTCTGATCATCCGCATGGACATCACGGAGCCGTCGAACTGGCGCGCCACCCGGCACCTGGATGCCTGGCTGAAGGCGCGCAACCTGATCGGCATTGCCGGGATCGACACCCGCGCCCTGACCCGCCGCATCCGTGACGGCGGCGCGCCCTCCGGCGTGCTGGCCCATGCCACCGACGGGCAGTTCGACACCGCCGCCCTGGTGGCGGAGGCGAAGGCCTGGCCGGGGCTGGAGGGGATGGACCTGGCGAAGGACGTCACCTGCGAGACCACCCATCACTGGACCGAGGGCACCTGGACCCTGGGCGAAGGCCACGCGAAGGCAGGCAAGCCGAAGCGTCGGGTCGTCGCCATCGACTATGGCTGCAAGCGCAACATCCTGCGCTGTCTGGTCAGTGCCGGCTGCGAGGTGATCGTGGTGCCCGCGAACGCCACGGCGGCGGAAGTGCTGAGCCACGATCCGGACGGCATCTTCCTGTCCAACGGGCCGGGCGATCCGGCAGCGACCGGTGTCTATGCGGTGCCGGTCATCCGCGAGCTGGTCGACAGCGGCAAGCCGATCTTCGGCATCTGCCTGGGCCACCAGATGCTGTCCATCGCACTGGGCTGCCGTACCGCGAAGATGAACCGCGGCCATCGCGGCGCCAACCAGCCGGTCAAGGACCTGACCACGGGCAAGGTGGAGATCACCAGCCAGAACCACGGCTTCGTCACCATGCGCGACAGCCTGCCGAAGGGCGTCGTGGAGACCCACACATCGCTGTTCGACGGCGTGCTGGAGGGGATCCGCATGGAGGGTCGCCCCGTCTTCTCCGTCCAGTACCACCCGGAAGCCAGCCCGGGACCACGGGACGCTCACTATCTGTTCAAACGTTTCACGGACCTGATCGACGCCAATGCCTAAACGCACCGACATACGATCCATCATGATCATCGGGGCGGGGCCGATCGTCATCGGCCAGGCCTGCGAATTCGACTATTCCGGTACCCAGGCCTGCAAGGCACTGCGGGAGGAGGGCTACCGGATCATCCTGGTGAACTCCAACCCCGCCACCATCATGACGGACCCGGAATTCGCCGACGCCACCTATGTGGAGCCGGTGACACCTGAAGTGGTCGCCAAGATCATCGAGAAGGAGCGCCCCGACGCCCTGCTGCCCACCATGGGCGGGCAGACGGCGCTGAACACGGCGCTGGCGCTGGCCGACGACGGCACGCTGGATCGACTGGGTGTCGAGCTGATCGGCGCCAGGCAGGAAGCCATCTCCATGGCGGAGGACCGGGACCTGTTCCGCGCCGCCATGACCCGCATCGGCCTCGCCATGCCGAAGAGCGCCGTGGTCGAGACCCTGGCCGAAGCGCGTGACGTGATGGCGGAGATCGGCCTGCCCGCCGTCATCCGCCCGTCCTTCACCATGGGCGGCACCGGCGGCGGCATCGCCTACAACCGCGACGAGTTCGAGCAGATCGTGGCCAGCGGCCTGGACGCCTCCCCCACCACGCAGGTGCTGGTCGAGGAATCGGTGCTGGGCTGGAAGGAATTCGAGATGGAGGTGGTCCGCGATCATGCGGACAACTGCATCATCATCTGCTCCATCGAGAATGTGGACCCGATGGGCATCCACACCGGCGACTCCATTACCATCGCGCCCGCGCTGACCCTGACCGACAAGGAATACCAGATCATGCGCGACGCCTCGATTGCGGTGTTGCGGGAGATCGGCGTGGATACCGGCGGGTCGAACGTGCAGTTCGCGGTCAACCCCGACGACGGACGGCTGGTGGTGATCGAGATGAACCCCCGCGTCTCGCGGTCGTCGGCACTGGCGTCGAAGGCGACGGGCTTCCCCATCGCCAAGGTCGCGGCGAAGCTGGCGGTCGGCTACACGCTGGACGAGCTGGACAATGACATCACCCGCGTGACCCCGGCGAGCTTCGAGCCGACCATCGACTATGTGGTCACCAAGATCCCGCGCTTCACGTTCGAGAAGTTTCCCGGTGCCGAGCCGTACCTGACCACCTCCATGAAATCGGTGGGCGAGGCGATGGCGGTGGGCCGGAACTTCCACGAGAGCCTGCAGAAGGCACTCCGGTCGATGGAGACCGGTCTCGACGGCCTGGACGACCAGCTGGTCGAGGGCGACGACGAGGATGCGCTGATCGCCGCGCTGGGCCGCCCGACCCCGGACCGCCTGCTGATGACGGCGGAGGCGCTGCGTTTCGGCATCGAGAAGGAACGCATCGTCCGCATTACCCGCTATGACCCGTGGTTCGTCGACCGGCTGGACGAGATCGTGACAGCCGAGGAGCGGGTGCGCGAACAGGGCCTGCCGACCACGCCCTGGGGCTGGCTGCAACTGAAGAAGATGGGTTTCGGCGATGCCCGCATCGCGAAACTGGCCCGGACTTCCGAGTCGCGTGTGGCAGCGGCCCGCCGCATGGCCGGTGTGACGCCGGTCTACAAGCGCATCGACACCTGCGCCGCCGAGTTCGAATCGGCCACGCCCTACATGTATTCGACCTATGAGGGCTTCCCCTCCCCCAGCGGTGAACTGGTCGGCGGAGAATGCGAGTCCAAGCCGACGGACCGGCGCAAGGTGATCATCCTGGGGGGTGGTCCGAACCGCATCGGCCAGGGCATCGAGTTCGACTACTGCTGTGTCCATGCCTGCTTCGCGCTGAAGGAAGCCGGTTACGAAACCATCATGATCAACTGCAATCCGGAGACGGTCTCGACGGATTACGACACCTCCGACCGGCTGTATTTCGAGCCGCTGACCATCGAGACGGTGCTGGAGATCGTGCGGACGGAAGAACAGTCCGGCGAAGTCGTCGGTGTCATCGTGCAGTTCGGCGGCCAGACCCCGCTGCGCCTGGCGCAGGGGCTGCTGGATGCCGGAGTCACCATCCTCGGCACCTCCGTCGATGCCATCGACCTGGCGGAGGACCGCGACCGCTTCCAGGACCTGCTGCAGCGCCTCGACCTGCGCCAGCCGCCCAACGGCATCGCCCGCAGCAATGAGGAGGCGAAGGCCGTGGCGGAGAGGCTGGGCTTCCCCGTGCTGCTGCGTCCGTCCTATGTGCTGGGTGGCCGCGCCATGGAGATCGTGCACGACATGCCCGGTCTGGAGCGCTACGTGCGGGAGGCCGTGCGGGTCTCCGGCACCAGCCCGGTGCTGGTCGATTCCTACCTGGGCAATGCCTCCGAGGTGGATGTCGATGTGCTGTGCGACGGGACGGAGACCTTCGTCGCCGGCATCATGGAACATATCGAGGAAGCGGGCGTGCATTCCGGCGATTCGGCCTGTTCCCTGCCGCCCTACTCACTCAGCGATGCGACGATCGCGGAGATCCGCCGCCAGTCCGATATTCTGGCGCGCGAGCTCAATGTCGTCGGCCTGATGAACGTCCAGTTCGCGGTTCAGGACGGGGTCGTCTACATCCTGGAGGTCAATCCGCGCGCCTCCCGCACGGTTCCCTTCGTCGCCAAGACCATCGGCAAGCCCATCGCCAAGATCGCCGCACGGCTGATGGCGGGCGAGAAGCTCGCCGATTTCGAGCTGCCGAAGGACGCGCTGGACTTCGACTACATCGCCATCAAGGAAGCGGTCTTCCCGTTTGCCCGCTTCCCCGGCGTCGATGTCATCCTGGGGCCGGAGATGCGCTCCACCGGTGAGGTCATGGGCCTGGCCCAGGACTTCGAGATGGCGTTCCTGAAGTCACAGCTCGGCAGTGGCACACGCCTGCCGGAAAGCGGCACGATCTTCGTTTCCGTCCGTGACAGCGACAAGGCGATGTTCGCGGAACTGGGCCGGGATCTGGTCGGCATGGGTTTCTCCCTGGTCGGTACCCACGGAACCGCGCGGTTCCTGACCGACCACGGCGCCGCCTGCAAGCCGATCAACAAGGTGCTGGAGGGCCGCCCCCACATCGTTGATGCGATCAAGAACCATCAGGTGCAGATGGTCATCAACACCACCGACGGTGAGCAGGCGATCCGCGACTCCTTCTCGCTGCGCCGGACGGCGCTGCAGGAACGCGTGCCCTATTACACGACAGCCGCCGGTGCCCGTGCCGCTGTTCAGGCATTGAAGGCGCTGAAGACCGGTCGTCTTGAAGTCGCGCCCTTGCAGTCCTACTATTGAACCTTCGAATGCGCCGGTTGCTGCATGACAGCGACCGGCGCCTGTGTATCTCCCGGGTCCAGAGAAGGTATCGGCGTGGAACGTGTCCCAATGACGCTGAAAGGCCAGCAGCGCCTTGAAGCGGAACTGAAGAATCTGAAGTCGGTGGAACGCCCGGCCGTGATCCAGGCCATTGCCGAGGCGCGTGCGCACGGCGATCTGTCCGAAAACGCGGAATATCATGCCGCGAAGGAGAAGCAGGGCTTCATCGAGTCCCGCATCATGGAACTCGAGAGCGCGCTCAGCCGGGCGGAGGTGATCGACACCACCAAGATGTCCGGCGATACGGTCCGCTTCGGTGCCACGGTCGGCCTGGCCGACGTGGATACGGACGAGGAGAGCGAGTATCAGATCGTCGGCGTCGATGAAGCGGATATCGACAGCGGCCTGATCTCCATCACCAGCCCCATCGCGCGCGCCCTGATCGGCAAGTCGGAAGGTGACTCCGTCGACGTGCAGACACCGCGCGGCGAGAAATCCTACGAGATCATCGGGGTGAAGTGGGTCTGAGGGCGCTGCGACGCGGCTCGGCACAACCGTCTGTGACTTCGGCTGAAAAGCCCCGGACGTCTGTCTGAGCAGTCAGCCGGACGACCCGCAAGGGGATGTGGCGGCGGGAACGGGACGGTCAGGCGCGGGCGCGCGAGGCGCCGCCGGACCCGTCGGCGCGTCGCCGCAGTCGCGCCAGGACCTCTTCCAGACCTGTCGGGCTGATGTTGCTGTATTCATCGCTGATGCGGGAAATGATCCGATGAATGAAGGTCGGTTCGTCCATGCCTTCCCGCCGTTTCCGCGCCGCGGCAATCTCGTCACGGGAAACCCGGAAGGCGTGGAACATCAGTGAATCCAGACCTGATGCCTCGTAGAGGCGGCGGAAACCATCCAGACCGGCCCCATCCATGGCCCCCTTCACCCGCTGTTCCGGCCAGCCGCTGAGAGCCGTCATGCCGGCAATGAAGAACTGGTGGTCGCCCCCTGCCAGCACGCGCAGCATCAGGCTGGTGGACAGGCGGCCCTGCGCCTTCATGCGGGCCGCGAGTTCCTGCACTTCGGCAATGTCGTCGGAATTCCTGATGACCGACGCGACGGAGCGCTCCATGCCGTGCACGAAGATGTCCTCTGCCAGGATCGGCGGCAGGTCGCTGCGTTTCACCAGCGCATCCATCATCATGTCGGAGACGGTGCGGATGCACTGCTCGCTGACCACCAGGGAGACCAGCCGCTCCGCGGTCTTCAGCGGCAATCCGGGACGGGCGGCAACCGCGCCCATGACATGGGTGGATTCCTGAAACCGGTCGATGGCCCGGTCCAGGGCACCTGCCTGCAGGTCCGCGCCCGTGTTGCGGACAAGGGTCCCGACCGCCTGCTCCGTCCCGACGGAGACGATACGCTCCGAGACCACCGCGCTGACCGACTCCCGACCGGCGACGGCCACCTGATAGTCTTCGCCGCGCTCCAGTTGCTCCAGCAGCACGGCATCGTCCAGCAGTGACGACAGCCGCACGATGGGCAGGGCCACCGCATCAACGTCCGCGATCAGCCGTTCGATCATCGGTCGGGGCAGCATGGGTGATTCGGCAATATGTTCAGCCAGGGACTGGCGCACCGCCACGACGGAGTCCGCGACAAGCTGATCGACCAGTTCCAGTGCCACCCGCAGTTCCCGGGGCGAAAGCCCGGAACTTTTCATCAGGCGACCAACCTGCGCCGCCACCGTGGTCTTGTTGTCGGCGGACAGGGCACCGATGAGTCGCTGGACTTCCGAAACGTCTATCTGTGCGGTCATTACTTCGCTCCCAATGACACCTGACGATAGGCGGGGAGGCTTAATGCGGGATTAATGTGACGGGCGACGGCACAGCCTGATATATGCTGGCGATCCGAGATCAGGAGCGTGGCGTGCCGGATAATATCGAGGTACTGAGGGCGGCATTGCTGCAACGGCGGGACAGCCTGACAGGGCTGAGTGCCCTGTCGGCCAGTTCCCGCGATGCTGTCGAACTCGACCAGTCGCGCGTGGGCCGGCTTTCGCGCATGGACGCGCTGCAGCAGCAGGAGATGGCAAAGGCCTCGGAAAACCAGCGGACCCAGCAGGTCGCCCGCATCGATGCCGCACTTGCCCGCATCGCGAGCGGGGATTTCGGATATTGCGTCGACTGCGGGGAGGAGATCGCGGCGAAGCGCCTGGCCGTTGACCCCGCGACCCCGCTGTGTATCGACTGCGCCTCGGGTCGGTGAACCATGGATGATCACGTCAAGGGCCTGCTGATAACAGCGGGCGGTGTTCTGGCGATTACGCCGGATGCGCTGCTGATCAAGATGTCCGGCATGGCCGCGCCTTCGCTGTTCTTCTGGCGCGGAATGCTGGTGGCACTGATGATGACGCTGCCGTTCGTCTTCATCTGGCGCGGTCAGTTCATCGCCAACTGGCGCGCCATCGGCTGGCCCGGCATCGGCGTCGCCTGCTGCTACGCGATCAGTACCGGCTGCTTCGTTGCCGCGAACACCATGACCGTTGCCGCCAACGTCCTCGTCATCGTGGCCACGGCCCCGCTGTTCTCCTCCATCTTCTCCACCCTGCTGTTGCGGGAACCGACACCGCCACGCACATGGATCGCCTCCATCGTCGCCCTGGCCGGTGTCGCCCTTGTCGGCGCGGACGAGATCAGCCGCGACGCCGGTCTGGGGGAACTGCTGGCCCTCGGCTGTGCCGCCTTCGTGTCCCTGTCCTTCGTCATCATCCGCAAGGCCAAGTCGGTCAGCATGATCCCCGGCACGGCGCTCGGGGCCTTCATCATGGGGCTGGTCGGCTGTTTCTGGTTCGACGTGCCCGCCGGTGAGACCGAGTGGATGGCGGTGCTGGTCAGCGGTCTGTTCTTCATTCCGCTGGCCTATCTCGGCCTGACTGTCGGCCCCCGCTACATCTCCGCGCCGGAGGTGGGCCTGTTCCTGCTGCTGGAGACGGTGGTCGGCCCGATCTGGGTCTGGCTGATACTGGCCGAGACCCCCAACCAGTGGGGCCTGATCGGCGGCGCGCTGATCCTCAGCGCCCTGCTGGGCAATACGATCCTCGGCCTGCGCAACCGCTCCAGACGCTCCGCCTGAGGGGCCGGCGGGTCAGCCCTCGACCGCCTCCGCCATGTGGCGGCGCATGTTGTTGATCATGTCGACCTTGGTGATCAGCCCGAAGAACGTGCTGTCGCTGGCCACAATCGCCACCTTGTCGGCCCGCAGGATCGGCATCAGCTGCTCCAGCGGGGCATCGGGCGAGATGGTTTCCAGCCGGGTGACCATGAATTCGGAGACCGGACTCTGGAAGTTCTCCTCGTGACCGTGCACGGCCAGCAACAGGTCACTCTCGTCGATGATGCCGACAATGGCCCCGTCGGAGAGCACCGGCAGCTGCGAGATGTCGAACATGCGCAGGCGTGAATAGGTCGTCAGCAGGGTGTCGTCCGGGGAGACACTGACCACATCGCCCTCGTCAGCACGGCGAATGATCAGGTCGCGCAGATCGCCGTGCTTCTCCCGTTTCACCAGCCCCTGATCGACCAGCCAGGCCCTGTTGTAGGCCTTGCTGAGGTACTTGTTGCCGGTGTCGCAGACCAGGGTCACGACCCGTTTCGGTTCCGTCTGCTCCCGGCAGTAGCGCAGGGCCGCGGCGAGCAGTGTGCCGGTGGAGGAACCGCCCAGGATCCCTTCCTTCGACAGCAGCAGCTGGATCGCTTCGAACGCCTCCGTGTCCGAGACCGTGATACCGCGGCTGATGACGCTCAGATCACAGTTGGGGGGGATGAAGTCCTCCCCGATCCCCTCCACCAGCCAGGACCCGACCTCATTGGGGACATTGCCGGTATTCGCCGCCTCCGCCACGACAGAGCCCTCAGGGTCGGCAACCACCATCTCCGTTTTCGGCGAGTTTGCCCGCATGAAGCGGCCGATACCGGTGATCGTGCCGCCGGAGCCCACGCCACAGAACACCGCATCCACGTCGCCGTCCATCTGCGCCAGGATCTCCGGCCCGGTCCCGGTCTCATGCGCCTCCGGGTTGGCGGGATTGGAGAACTGATCGACCCAGAATGCCCCCGGAATCTCCCGCTGCAGCCGCTCCGCAATGTCCTGGTAGTACTCCGGATGGCCCTTGCCGACGTCGGAACGGGTCAGCCGCACCTCGACCCCCAGCGCCTTCAGGTGCTGGATCTTGTCCAGGCTCATCTTGTCGGGGATGACCAGGATCAGGCGATAGCCCTTCAGTGCCGCGACAAGCGCCAGGCCCAGGCCGGTATTGCCCGCCGTCGCCTCGATCAGGGTGCCGCCCGGCTTCAGCCGCCCGTCCCGTTCGGCGGCCTCGATCATCGACAGGCCGATGCGATCCTTGATCGAGCCACCGGGATTCTGGCTCTCCAGCTTGGCGAACAGCCGACAGGGCCCGGTATCCAGATTGGTAAGTTCGACCATCGGCGTGTTGCCGATCAGTTGCAGCACGGACGTGGGTACAGGCATGACAATCTCCCCCGGATTTCGGGGCAGCATAGCTCTCTCAGGATGCCGGCGCGAGGGTATCGGCAAAAAGGGCCGGATCGACGTTGCCGCCCGACGCCACCACCACGACTGTCCGGCCCGCGACCGGCAGCTTGCCCGACAGGACCGCCGCCAGAGCGACGCAGCCCCCGGGCTCGATGACGACCTTCAGTTCGGCGAAGGCGTCTGCCATTGCCTGCCGGACTTCCCCGTCGCTGACCGTGAGACCACCGGAGAGTGTCCGCTGATTGACAGGAAACGTCAGTTCTCCCGGCTGTGGCGTCATGATCGCGTCACAGATGCTGGCCGGCGTGGCCGTGTTGGCGACCCGGGTTCCGGATTGCAGGGAACGCGCCGTATCGTCATATCCCTCCGGCTCCACTGCGAACAGCGCCAGATCGGGAAAGGCCGCCTTCATGGCTGTGGAGAAACCGGCCATCAGGCCACCCCCGCCTGTCGGCGCCAGCGCCAGATCCGGCACGGCGTCCAGTTCCGCACACTGCTGTGCGCATTCCAGGCCCGACGTGCCCTGCCCGGCCATGATCAGCGGATCGTCATAAGGCTTCACCAGCGTCAGCCCCTGCTCCGCCGCGATCTGTCTGCCGATGGCCTCCCGGCTTTCGCCATGCCGGTCATAGAGCACGATTGCGGCACCATATTCAGCCGTGTTGCGCTGCTTCATGGCCGGGGCATCGCGCGGCATGATGATGGTCGCCGGGACGCCGAACATCTGCGCCGCGCGGGCGACACCCTGGGCGTGATTGCCGGATGAATAGGCGAGAATCCCGCGGGCGCGCACCTCCGGATCCATGGCGGCCAGCCGGTTGTAGGCACCGCGGAACTTGAACGACCCGGTGTGCTGCAGGCATTCCGCCTTCACCAGCAGCCGACCACCGATCCTGTCGTTCAGCCGGGCGGATTCCAGCAGGGGCGTGCGGCGGACGATGCCATCGATGCGTGCCGCCGCGGCCTGTATGTCGGACAGCGCAAATTCGGTAACGGGTTCAGTGGTGGCCAGTGTCATCGCAGCGCTCCAGAAACGCGAGAATTCGAGGCAGGCAGGCAGGTTCGGTCATGGAGGGGGCATGACCGCGGTTTTCCAGCGTGACCAGTTCCAGATCAGGTTTCTCGCGCTGCATGCGGGCGACGGTCTCGGCCTTCAGCACATCCGAGAGCGCCCCGTGAACCAGAAGTGCCGGCAGATGGGCCAGACCCCGGAACAGCGCCCAAAGGTCCGGCAGGGCACCCGACTTCGCCTGCTCGGCCAGGGCATCGCGCAGCTTCAGGTCATAGTCCAGCTTCCAGTTGTTCGCGACCGGGTCATGGGTATAGGTCCCCTCCGCATTGGTCAGCCAGTCCTCCTCCGACCAGTCGGGAAACGCGGCCCCATAGGTCTGGCGCATGGCTTCCGCCGCCTTCGCCAGCGTGGCGTGGCGCTGATCGACACCCACGTAGTCGAGGATCCGTGTCTGTCCGTCGGCCGATATGTCCGGTCCGACATCATTGATCACCAGTCCGGCCAGCGCCGCCGGAATGGCCACGGTCAGCGCCATCGCCAGCAGTCCGCCGAGCGAGGTTCCGATGACGATGACCCGGTGAATGTCCTCCACCGCCAGCAGGTGCATGACATCACTGATGTAGCTGCCGGGCGCATAGGTGCGGTAGTCGGCATGGGCGGACTGCCCCCGCCCGCGATAGTCGGGACAGAGCACCAGCCGGTCCTGCCCCAGCCGCGTTGCCAGCTTGTTGAAGTCCTTGGAATTCCGCGTCAGTCCCGCAAGGCACAGCACGGGTGTCCCGTCGAGCGCGCGGTCACCATATCGCCGGTAGTGAATGCGGGTCCCGTCCTGGGCCGAGAAGTGATGCGTGCTGAAATCCGACACTCAGACAGCTCCTACGATGCGCGCGAGACCGGACAGATCGCTGATCTGCATGTCCGGCCGGGACGGTATCCGTTCCTCCGCCTGTCCGAAGCGATTGACCCAGACGACGTTGAACCCGAAGGCCTTTGCGGCATGGGCATCCCATGCATTCGATGACTGGAAACTCATCTCCGACCGCTTCAGCCCGAAGGTTTCCTCCGGCAATCCATAGACCGACGGATGGGGCTTGAACACACCCACCGCCTCCACCGTCAGCACCGCATCCAGCAGATCACCGATCCCCGCGTTGCTGACTGCCGCATCCAGCATGTCCGGGGACCCGTTCGAGAGGATGGCCGTGCGAATCCCGGCGGCCTTCAGGTCGCGCAGCATCTGCGGCACCTCCGGATAGGCATCCAGCCTGAGGTAGAGATCGGCCAGCTCATCGCGCAGCGCATCATCCCGGATCGACAGCGATGCCATCGCGTAGTCCAGCGCATCCAGGGTCACCTGCCAGAAGGTTGCATGATGCCCCATCAGGCCGCGCAGCCAGGTGTACTGCAGCTGCTTGGCACGCCAGGTCTCCGCCAGCGGCTGCCACTTGTCGCCCAGACTGTCGGCGCAATGCCTGGCGGCTGCATTCACGTCGAACAGCGTGCCATAGGCATCGAAGACGCAGGCGCGTATTCCCGGCAAATGCTTCTCGGTCATTCGAAATCTCCATGACGCAGGCCAATCCGGCCTGGTGCGGCGTCAATGTAGTGCAATCGGCCCCGGGGCTGAAACCGGTCAGGCATTTCCATTCAATGCCTGTTCGGGCAATCATATTTTAACCAACCGTGGGGAATGATGCGATCCCGCCCCGAATGCCGCCGCCCGGGAGAAGTTCATGATACGCCGCCTCCACTGCCAGAACAGCGTGGTCTTCGCCCTGGTGATCGGCCTGTGCCTTGCCGTCCTGCCGCACAGACCCTCCGATGCCGGCCCCGTGCTTGAACGCATCCAGGTGGATGGTGTGGTTCGGTGTGGCGTCACGGCCAGCGGCGTCGGCCTCTCCGAGGTTGGCGTTTCAGGCAAGTGGGAAGGCTTCTTCGTCGATTTCTGCCGCGCACTGGCTTCCGCTGTTCTGGACGACCCGGAGGCATTCGAACCGGTTGAGGTCGATGACATCGTACGGTTTCAGGCACTGGCCAATGGGGCGTTCGATGTCCTGATGGCCAATACCACGTGGACGATCGGGCGCGACACGGCGCTGGGTATCACCTTCGCCGATGTGCTGCTGTATGACGGACAGGGATTTCTCGCGCACCGGTCCCTGGGTGCAACCTCGCTGGCCGAGGTCAAGAGCGGCACGGTCTGCGTGCCCGGCGGCACCACGACAGTGAAGAACCTGTCGGAGCTGACGGCCGGCCTGAATGGCCGGATCAGGGCCATCGAGTTCAATTCGTCCGAAGCGCTCTACGATGCCTTCTTCTCGCGGCGCTGTGACATCATCACCTATGACCTCTCCCCGCTGGCGTCCCTGAAGCAGACCAGGGCAAATGATTCGGACAACTTTGTCCTGTTCCCCGACATCGTCTCCAAGGAACCGCTGTCTTCGGTGATCCAGCGTGGCGACGATGAATGGTTCCACATCGTGCGCTGGGTCAGCCGCGCCCTGGTCGCCGCCGAGGAACTGGGCATCACGAGCGCCAATGTCGAGCAGATGCGCGAGAACGGTACGCCCGAAATTCGGCGGCTGCTGGGGTCCGACAGCCAGATCGGACTGGGCATGGGGCTCAGCAATGACTGGGCCTATCGCATGATCCGGGACCTCGGCAACTACGGTGAGATCTACGAACGCCACCTTGGCGAAGGCGGGCTGGGCATTCCACGGGGGCTGAACGGTCTCTGGCGTGATGGTGGCCTGCACTACGCTCCGCCGATTCGTTGAGCTATCATGCAGGAATCAGCATCTGCGGCCGGGAGGCATCGCGTTGACACGGCTTGACCGGAAGGTTTCGGTTTCGACCAAGTTCTCTGCTGCGCTTGTCCTGACCCTGATGGTCATGGTGGGGGCAGGCGGTGTCGCGCTCTATTCCCTGACGCGTCTGGCAGACGGTTACGACAGTGTCGCGACCCGGACCATCCCGAAGCTGACCAGCGCGGCGCGTCTTGACCGCATCTCGAGCTCCATTGGGGCAACCGCTTCGCGACTGGTGGCAAGCAAGTCCGACTATGTGCGCATGACGATCGCAAACCGGCTCGACGACAATATCAAGGCCCTGGACGAGGCGCTTGAGACCTTCGACCTCGGACCTCTTGCCGGCGGCATCGGAGATCGCAGCCTTGTGCTGCAGGTCAGCGAGAACCGCGACAGCATGCGCGAGAACCTTGCGGAACTGAGCCTGATCGTCGCCAGGCGGATCCGGACTGAGGAGCAGATCGAGCGCATCCTGGACCAGGCGGATCGCCTGACCGACGAGATCACGGACCGCCTGTCACAGTCCAGCGATTCCGCCTTCGGAAAAGAATGGCTGATCAACCTCGGCTGGGCGCTGGAGTCGATGGTTTCCGTGGGCAATGCCGAGAGCCGCTTCCAGATCGACCGCGCGCAGCAGAAGTATGTCACAAGCCGCCACGCCGGACTCACGGGCCTGAGCGGCAACGATTTCGGCGCAGCGGATGATTCCACGGAGGCGGGCCTGCGCGCCGCCGAACTGAAGGAGCTTGGCTGGCGGCTGTCGCGCTATCTCGGCAGCAACCATCATGTCTTCGAACTTGCCCGGGTGCGGCTGGCGCTGATGGCGCAGGAAAATGGGCTGCTTTCCCGCAACAAGCGCCTTTCAAGTCGACTGACGAGTTCGGTCTCCGACCTGTTCCACACCATGCAGGAGCGCATCGACAGCCGGAACGCGGAACTTGGCAAGCTGGAGCGGGAGAGCGAAATGACCCTGCTCTTTGCCTTTCTGGCCGGTGTTGCCCTGATCCTCGGCCTGCTCGCCTACCTGCGGCTGAGCGTGCTGAAACGCCTTTCGGAACTGCAGCGGGCAATCCTGCGTCACGTCGATGGGGACAGGGTCGAGATCCCGGTACAGGGCCAGGACGAGATCGCGGATATCGGACAGTCCCTGCGCTATCTCGTCGGCATGCTGTCGGAACGCGAGCAGAACCTGCGCAACGCGAAGCTGAATGCCGAACACCTGGCCGACAGGGCCGAGGCGGCCAACAGGGCGAAGTCGATGTTCCTGGCCAACATGAGCCACGAACTGCGCACACCGCTGAACGCCATCATCGGCTTCTCGGAAATGATCACCCTTTTCGTCAACAAGCCGGAACGGAACCAGGAGTACGCGAATTACATCAGCACCAGTGGCAGGCATCTGCTGACCGTGATCAACGAGGTGCTGGACTATTCGAAGATCGAGGCCGGCAAGATGGAACTGACGCGGGAGGATGCGCGCTTTGCCCACATCCTCCGCGAGACCCATCCGCTGATCGAGTTCCAGTTGAAGACGGCGGGCCTGACCCTGCGTCAGGACGTGCCGCAGGACCTGCTGATCAATGTCGATCCGCAGGCATTGCGCCAGATGCTGGTGAACCTGCTTTCCAATGCCATCAAGTTCTCGCCCAACGGTCGGGAGATCCTGCTGCGCGTGCGGCTGCAACCGGACGCCTGCGAGATAGCCGTCATCGACGAGGGGGTTGGAATCCCCAGCGCCCAGCTCGATGCGGTGATGATGCCGTTCCAGCAGGCGCGCAACGACTATGTCGCAACCGGTGAGACCGGGACCGGCCTGGGACTCGCCATCGTCGACAATCTGATGCGCCTGCATGGCGGAACCGTACGCATCGAAAGTCAGGAAGGTGTCGGCACAACCGTGCGGTTGCTGTTTCCCGCCGATATCGTGGTCCCGAATTCGTCGAAGCAACCAAAGCTCACTGTTGTCGCTTCACGCACCTGATCGTCCAACCAGGCGGTGGCGGGCGGCCCATGGCTGCCCCTTGCCCAACCCTCAACGCAACACGATGCGCAGACCGTCGGAGCGGATACCAAGGTCACGTGCCAGCCGCAGGTCATGACCGCCTTCCATGCGTACGCGATAGACCTGAAGCGACTCCAGCACCCGCTGGACATAGTTCCGCGTCTCCGAGAACGGAATGCGCTCCACCCAGTCGACCGGGTCGACGGTTCCGTTGCGGGGATCGCCATGTGCCTCGATCCAGCGTTTCACCCGATGCGGCCCGGCATTGTAGGCGGCAATCGCCATCGGCAGGTAACCATCGAAGTCACGGATCTGCCACGCCAGGTAGGTGCTGCCCAATCGCGCATTGTAGGCCGGATCATCCGTCAGACGGCGCGGCTGGTACGCCGCTTCCGTCTCCCGCGCGACCAGCCGCGCGGTGCCTGGCATCAGCTGCATGAGCCCGCGTGCGCCCGCATGGCTGACGGCCTTCGGGTTGAAGGCGCTTTCCTGCCGCGCGATGGCGTGGGCCAGTGCCGGTCCGACCTCCAGATCACCAGTCAGGTCCGCAGTCAGCGGCCAGGTGATGGAAGGCAGCATGACCTGATCCAGCGCCGCCAGCTTGCCCGCCAGAACCTGCAGGTCGGCACGCTCCAGCCGCTGCGCCATGTCCCCGAGCAGCAGACGGCGTTCGGCACCGGTTGCCGACTGCCCCATGTGGGTCAGGAACATGCGGGCCAGATGGTCCTGCCCGACCTCCACCAGCAGCCGCGTTATCTGCACCAGCGGCAACTGGTCGAATTCCGCGCGCGCGGCGGCGCTGATCGCAGGCTCCGCCGGCAGTTCCAGACGCCCGCCGCCAATGGCCAGCCGGCCCAGCTGCCCATAGTAGGTGCCCACATGGGTGGCGGCGCGACGGAACCATTCGGCGGCACGGGCCGGGTCCTGCAGCGCCTGGTGCGCCCGGGCAATCCAGTAGGCCCCCCGAGCGCGGCTGACCGGATAGGCAACATTGTCGAACAGGGTCTCGAAGTGGCGCAGGGCAATCCGCGGCCTGTCCAGATAGCGCAGCGCGATCCAGCCAGCCTCGAACTCGCCCTGGGCGAAGGCCGCACCGCGCTCCATTCCGTGTTCGCTGGCAATGCGCCAAGCCTTCTCGTAGGCATCATCGGCGAGCAACTCGCGGATCTGTATGCGCCGCTCGATCCACCAAAGGTCAGGACGCGCGCCATGGTCGGGACCGGAAAGCAGGATTTCCTGCGCCCCCTCATGCCGCCCCGCACGACGGCGCCAGCGGGTCCGGTCATACAGCAGTCCGGGATCGCGCTGCAGGTGCGCGGGCACTGCCGCCAATGCGCTGTCGACATTCGGACGCCTGTACATCAGGGCGAGACGCGCCCTGGCCAGCCGTTTCAGGTCGTCGGGAACCAGCGGCAACATCCTGGTCGCGGCGGCGCGGTGCTTCGACCACAGCAACCGGTCCAGGCGCGCGGCATGATCTTCGGCTGTCAGCCCGCTGCGAAAGCCGGAAAGCAGCCTGCGCTCATCAGCCAGGTCGAAATCCGCATCGCGCCAGAGGTCGCGCGCGATCTTCGTGGCGCCGGTCGGGTCCGATGACTTCTGTACCAGGGCGAGATGCAGCTTGCCCAGCCGCGTCAGCGCAGGCCGGCTGGCGAAGTGGCTGTTGATCGCCGCCGCATCCTCGGTCGCCAGCACGGCCTCTTCCAGGCGGATCGCCAGCCTGGTGTGTCCGGGCATGTCCGGCTGTTCCGCGATGAACTGCCGGATGGCATCCGGATCGTCCTGCCGTCCGTTGCGTATCCGCAGCCAGTCCAGCACCGGCACAAGCCGCCGATCCTGCACGGGCGCCAGCAGCAGCGGCACCGTTTCCCACAAATGTCGCTGTCCGGCCGCGAAGGCGGCACGGTAGGCGATGACATCCGCATTGGAGAGCTCACCACTGCGAAGCGAGTCCGCACGGAAGGGGTTGGGCGGTGGCACAGGCGTGGTCCCGGCCCGGGATGACGCCCCGGGCACAGCCAGCACCACAAGCACGGAGAGAGCGGCAAGCCCGGGCAACAGTCGGATGCGAAACACGACAGATGGCTCCATCATTCGAATCATCCGCGCTACAATAGCGATGCAAACCGCCAACCGTCTTCACAATGCGGTTGTCGCGGTGTTGCCAGTACAAATACAAATGCACTAGAAGTGCGCGGCCCGCAGACGCGCGGGTCAACGAAATCCTGGGAGCGAAAGTCATGGACATCAAGGGGTCGATACCGGCACTGATCACGCCGTTCACGAACGGCGCCGTCGATGAGAAGGCCTTTCGCGACCATTGTGACTGGCAGATCAGGGAAGGCAGTCATGGCCTGGTGCCCACCGGCACCACCGGCGAATCCCCGACACTGAGCCACGCGGAGCACCGCCGGGTGGTGGAACTGTGCATCGAGGCTGCGGCCGGTCGTGTGCCGGTCATCGCCGGCACGGGCTCCAACAATACGCTGGAGGCGGTGGCCCTGACCCGCCACGCCAAGGAAGCCGGTGCCGACGCCGCGCTGGTGGTCACGCCCTACTACAACAAGCCGAGCCAGGAAGGCATGTACCGTCACTTCGCGGAAGTGGCCGCCGTCGGCCTGCCGATCATCATCTACAATATCCCGCCCCGGTCGATCGTCGACATGACGCCGGAGACCATGGGCCGTCTGGCAGAACTGCCGGAGGTCATCGGGGTCAAGGACGCGACCGCGAAGCTGGACCGCGTCTCGCTGCAGCGCATCACCTGCGGTACCGGCTTCATCCAGCTTTCGGGCGAGGACGGGACCGCGCTGGCGCACATGGCGCATGGTGGCCGAGGCTGCATCTCGGTGACCGCCAATGTCGCGCCGAAGCTCTGCGCAGCCTTCCAGGAGGCCTGCCTGGCCGGTGACTACGCCACCGCGCTGGAATTGCAGGACCGGCTGATGCCGCTGCATGTCGCGCTGTTCCTGGAGCCCAGCCCGGCCCCGGTGAAATATGCGCTGTCGCGCGTTCGCGAGGTGTCGGACGAGGTCCGGTTGCCCGTGGTCCCCGTCGGCCAGGAAACCCGCGACCGGGTTGACGCCGCGCTGCGTCATGCCGGACTGCTGAACTGAACGGGCTCCTGCCCCGGTCCCGCTGCTGACGGGATCGCGGCGGGAACCTTCCAACACGGTACAAGGACGCCTGCCTCGTGGGACGGACAATCGCGGAAAATCGCAAGGCCCGGTACAACTACTTCATCGAGGATACGATGGAGGCCGGGATCGTCCTGACCGGAACCGAGGTCAAGGCACTGCGCCAGGGCCGCGCCAACATCGCGGAATCCTATGCGTCACCGGAGGGTGACGAACTCTGGCTGATCAACGCGCATATCCCCGAGTACAAGGCAGGGAACCGCCACAATCACGAACCGACACGCCGCCGCAAGCTGTTGCTGAAACGCAAGGAGATCGAGCGGCTCGCCGGCGCCCGCAACAAGCAGGGCATGACCCTGGTGCCGCTGAAGCTCTACTTCAATGATCGCGGGCTGGCGAAACTGTCGGTCGGTCTCGCCAAGGGCAAGAAGCTGCATGACAAGCGGGCCACGGAGAAGGACCGCGACTGGAACCGCCAGAAACAGCGTCTGATACGGGAAAAGGGTTAGGCCGGTTCCGGCGGACGGCTCAGCCGCCCATGTAGATCAGGATGCCGGAGACGCTCAGGACAGCTATCCCGGTGGTGACCAGGACAATCGTCGAGGCACGTGCGCTGGCCACGCCATACTGCGTTGCAAGCACGAAGATGTTGGCCCCTGACGGCAACCCGGCGATCAGAACGATCAGCGCCACCGTCTCGTCGGGCAGATCGAGCAGCAGGGCGCCCGCCACCCAGGCCAGCAGGGGCATCAGCGCCAGTTTCAGGACCACCGCGAAGCCGACCTCCCCCTTGCCCTCCGCGATGGGGCGGCCATAGAGCGACCCGCCAAGCGCGAACAGGGCGCACGGCCCGGCGGCACCGCCCAGCAGACTGCCGAAGCGATCCACCGGCTCCGGGATCGGAATCCGGAGGATGCCGATGACCACGCCGACCAGCATCGCGATCATGAAGGGGTTGCGCAGGAACCCCCTGAACACCTGGGCAAACAGCCTTGGTACGGAAATCGGCCCCGGGGCCGCAGCCTCCATGCAGAACATGGTCAGGGAGATGATGATCAGATTGTCTGCCACCACGATCATGCCTGCCGGCGGCCCGGCGGCGGGGCCAAGCGAAGCCAGGGCCAGCGGAATGCCCAGATAGACGATATTGCCGAACGACGATGCCCCGGCGATCACCGCGCGTTCCTGAAACGTGTTGCGGAACAGTGCCGCCCCACCGAGCAGTGCAATCAGGAAGACCGTCACCGAAGTGCCGGAGTAGGCCACGATCACCCGCCAGTCGAACAGGTCCAGGATCGGCGCCCGCGCCATGGTGAAGAACAGCATTGCCGGCAGGGCAAAGAAATAGACGAAGGTATTGAGGCCGTTCAGCGCGGCCTCCCCCATCAGGCGAAAGCGCATGGCCGCGAAACCGACCAGAACCATCGCGAACAGGGGCAGGACCGCATTGATGACAGAGGTCATGCGACGGGCTGCATCAACAGCTTCTCGGCCCTTTTCCTGTATTCATCTCCCGGCGTTGCGGGCTGCCCCGTCTGCCGGTCAAAGAACGCCAGCACATAGTCGACCACAGCAATCGGACGGTCGTTTCCCACGTCGTGAATCAGGTGCCGGAAGCTGCAGGACCGCTTGCCGAAACCGACAAGGCCGGTGTGGGCGGTCAGCAGATCGCCCATGGCCGGAACATGGAACTGGGTGACCTGCAGCGCGTTGACGCCTGATGCGAAATGCGACCCGGTCACCAGATCGCGGGTCAGACCAGCCTCGATCTGCGTCGCCCAGAGACCCCGCGTCACCACATCGAACAGGGCCCGCGGGGTCATGCGACCGGACGGGTCGCCATCACGGGTCTCCACCGTCCCGAGCCAGCTCTGCCGCATTGCCGGATCACGGGCGGGCGGGTGCGTGACTTCCGGCATGGCGCGCAAGGGCGCCACAGGTTCCGCGCCGCCCATGACCACCGGCTCGAGGAACGCACCGGTTTCGACGTCGAACCGGTCGATCCCCGTCTCGAAGCAGGTCAGCACGACATTATCGTGACTGCGCAGCAGGCGACCGCTGAGTCTTCCATGGCCATCAGCCGTTTCGGCCACCTTGCCAACGATGAAACCGGCATCCCCGGCGGCCATCTCCCGGCGATAGTCGATCCGCAGGCGGCGGGCGCCGAAGCCGACCCCCTCCGACCGGGCGTCAAAGGGATTGATGCCGGCCTGCAGCAGCCAGCCCTGACGCGCGTCGTCGATGGCGTGCGCGGTATGCTGGATGTTCACATGCACGCCAAGGCCGCGTTGCCACTGGTTGAAGGTGCCGCGCCAGAGCGATGGCAGCCCTTCCCAGCTCCCGGTGTCGTCACTCATGCCGCCAGATCCTCCGCCGTGCAGATGAAACGGCTGGCCAATGCGACCACATCGTCGGGCAGTTCCGTGCGACGACGCAGTGCCAGGTCAATCGGCGTACCAATCGATTGCGCCGTCAGCGCCAGCTTGCCATCGGTCAGACGCGTCATCCTGTGCGCCGTGATGACCCGCCCGGGCTCGAACACCAGAAAGCCGGTCTCCACGCGAAACAGGTCCCCCGCGCGCAGTTCGCGCCGATAGTTCAGTTCCATCTTCGTCGCCGCGATCCCGAGCTTTCGGTCCTGTATCGCCTGCCGGTGCAGACCGATCAGCGACATCATGTGGAAGTAACCGTCCGACAGGGCGGCATCATAGAACTGCACGTTCATGTGCCCGAAGTGATCGCACTGGTCCGCCCGCACGACACCGCGCACGGTTTCCGTCATTCCCGTCATCCGCTACCTGCCGATCCGTTTCATCCTGTGGGGCCTGCACTCAGCCGGTGGTGAGACCACCGCCGACCACCAGCGTCTGGCCCGTGATGTAATCGCTTTCGGGGATGCAGAACAGATAGACCCCGTTCGCAGCGTCCTCGGCAGTGCCGAGCCGCTGCAGCGGGATCAGACGTGTCAGATCCTCCTGCTGCTCCTCAGGAAAGCCGACCTTGTGCGCCCGGCCCTCGACCTCGATGGTCGGGTGGGCATTGCCGAACCTCTGGGTCAGGCGCGTGTCGATATAGCCGAAGGCGACCGAATTCACGGTCACCTGCAACCGCCCCCACTCCCGCGCCAGCCCGTTCGTCATGCCGACCACGGCCCCCTTGCCCGCCGCATAGGACACGGCGGCAGGCATGCCGTAGACGGCAGCCATGGAGGAGATGTTGACCACCTTCCGCACCACCCGTTGCCCCTCCGCGCTTTCCGCCCTGAACCGTTCGCGAAAATGCGGCTGGGCCGCACGCAGGATGCGGATCGGTGCGCCCGCATGGACGTCAAGCATGGCCGCGATCTGCTCATCCGTCTGGTTCTGGATCGTCGAGTTCCAGATATAGCCCGCGTTGTTGACGATGATGTCGAGGCCACCCAGTGCATCCAGCGCGCCGCCGACCAGCTCGTCGGCAAAGCCGTCTCCTGTGACCGATCCGGCAAGCCCTGCCGCCACGCCACCGGCGTCACCGATGGCCTGGATCACGTCCTGCATCGGTTCCGCATCCAGGTCATTGGCAAAGACCCGCGCCCCCTCGGACGCCAGCTTCATGGCCACCGCGCGGCCGATGCCGCGCCCCGCGCCGGTTACCAGCGCCACCTTGCCTGCCAGCTTCGTCATCTTGTCCCTCCCCGGAATAGGTCCACAGCATTCCCCATCCGGCGCGGGTACGCAATTCGGCAGCGCGCATAGCATGACTGCTGATGAACCCGGCATCGTGAATGGAGCTCAGATGATGGCCGCCCCTGCCAGCCGACGCTTCAGCCTGATCACCCTGCCGACCACACCCACACAACGATTGTGGCTGGTGATCTTCATCGATCCTGCAAGGCCTGGTCCCGGCGCAAGCCTCCGGGTCCGGCTGCTGCACCTGCTTCTGCGTCCGCTGCGGCCCGGTTACCGGCATGTCATGGCCATCAGCCCGGAAGGACCGGATCATCGCTGGCTGATGGTCAATCCGGCAAGTGACACGCTTGCGGTCGGTTGCCTCCACAGCACCAGCGTGATCAGCGAACTGAGGGCTGCCGTGGCGGCCGGACGGGCACATGTCGTGGCGGTCGATGCAAGGCAGCCCCGGACGTGGAAATTCCGGGGCCTGTTCACCTGCGTCGCCACGATCGCCCACCTGACCGGGACCGAGGCTGGCCCTTTCACCACACCCTGGCGGCTCCATCGGCGCATGACCGGGTGCGAGGCCCCCGACTGATCAGTCCTTCGTCCAGTCCCGCCGGTCGGGGTCGAAGTTACGCTCCAGCCCGCGCCAGCAATCGAAATAGCGTTCCTGCCGTGTGGGCAGGTCAGAGGCATAGCGGGTCAGATGCTGCGGCAACCGCGTCTCGAACATGAACGCCATGGTATTGCCCAGCTTCTCCGGTCCGAGTTCCTTCCACGACGCAGCGTTGAAGGCATCATGATCCGGTCCGTGCGGGATCATGCAATTGTGCAGCGACATGCCGCCGGGCACGAACCCCTCGGGCTTTGCATCATAGACGCCATGGATCAGCCCCATGAATTCCGACATGACATTCATGTGGTACCAGGGCGGGCGGAAGGTATTCTCCGCCACCAGCCAGCGCGGCGGGAAGATCACGAAATCGACGTTGGCCGTACCCGGTTCGCTGGTGGGCGAGGTCAGGACGGTGAAGATCGACGGGTCCGGATGGTCCACCAGAATCGCGCCAACGGGGGCGAAGCGATCTAGGTCGTACTTGCAGGGGGTGTAGTTGCCGTGCCAGGCGACAACGTCCAGCGGTGAGTGCTTCAGCTGGCACTGCTGGAACCGGCCGCACCATTTCACTGTCACGGTGCAATCCATGCCGTCCTTGTCTTCCCATGCGGCCACGGGCGCCAGGAAGTCACGCGGGTTGGCGAGGCCGTTGGCCCCGATCGGACCGCGTTCCGGCAGGGTCAGGGGCGCGCCGTAGTTCTCGCAGACGTAGCCGCGCGCGGTCTCGCAGTCCTCCAGCGCCACGCGGAACTTCACCCCGCGAGGGATGATCGCGATCTCGCCGGGGCGGATCGCGACGATACCCATCTCGGTATGGAACCGCAGGCCCCCCTGCTCCGGCACCACCAGGAACTCACCGTCCGCATTGTAGAAATAGTCATCCACCATCGAGCGGGTGATGCCATAGGTGTGGATCGCGTAACCCACATGGGTCCCCACGTCTCCGCCGGTCGTGATCGTGCGCATGCCGGTGACGAAGGTTGCCGCACCGTCCGGCAGCGGGGTGGCGTCCCAGCGCAGCGGGTTCAGGGGCAGGCTGCTTTCCCCCACCGTCGGGGCGGAGCGGAACAGCGGCAGATCGACATCGGCCATGGCCCCCGTATGCAGCACCGAGGGCCGGATGCGATAGAACCAGGTGCGCAGGTTGGTCGCTTTCGGTGCGGTGAAGGGCGAACCGGAAAGCTGTTCCGCGTAGAGCCCGTAGGGCGCACGCTGCGGTGAATTCTGCCCCTCGGGCAATGCGCCCGGCAGAGCCTCCGTCGCGAATTCATTGCCGAACCCGGACATGTAGCCCGTCCCGGTACCCTTGCCTGCCTCTGCCGTATGCTCCGTCATGCCGATGCCCGATCCAGTTCTGGGTGCGCGTTTCCTGTCGGATCATACCGACCGCGCGACCGCGACCTCAAGGTGGCGTTTCAGAGCAGGCGAAGCTGGTCCCCCGGCGCCGGCGGCACCGCGAACTGCGACGGATCGAGGCGCAGGCGGCGGGCGTTGAGACCCAGCCTGGCGGTCGCGACCCTGAACCGCTTCGCCACCAGCGCGGCATAGGGACCGGTTCCGACCATCCGCAGGCCGAAGCGGGCGTCATAGGCACGACCGCCGCGCATCTCCCGCACCAGCTTCATGATCCGCGCGGCCCGGTTCGGGACCTCATCCTCCAGCCATTCACCGAACAGGTCGGCGATCTCCAGCGGCAGCCGCAGCATGATGTATCCCGCCTCCGTCGCTCCGGCTTCCCGCGACGCCTCCAGAATGCGTTCCAGCTCCGGCTCGTTCAGGCTGGGAATCATCGGCGCGGCCAGCACACCGACGGGGATCCCCGCGTCGCTGAGCGCACGCACGGCATCCAGCCGCTTCCGGGGTGTCGCGGCGCGCGGTTCCATCCGCCGCGCCAGACCGGCATCCAGCGTGGTCACCGAAACCGCCACCTTGGCGAGTCCGCGCGTGGCCATGTCGGAAAGAATGTCGATGTCGCGCCGGATCAGATCCGACTTCGTGACGATACCGACCGGATGGTTGAAACGCTGCAGCACCTGCAGCACCGAACGGGTGATGCCATGCTCCCGTTCCAACGGCTGATAGGGATCCGTATTCGTGCCCATCGCGATGGTCCGGCAGTCATAACCGGGTCGGTGCAGCTCCGCCTCCAGCAGCCGCGCCGCCTCCGGCTTCATGAACAGGCGGGTCTCGAAGTCCAGACCGGGCGAAAGGCCGAGATAGGCATGCGAAGGCCGCGCGAAGCAGTAGATGCAGCCGTGCTCGCAGCCCCGGTAGGGATTGATGGAGCGGTCGAAACCCAGGTCCGGCGAGGTGTTGCGCGCGATGATGCTGCGCGAGGAATCCACGCTGACCTGCGTGCGGATGGCGCGGCCCTGTCCCTGCCACTCCTCCGGCCCGCCCCAGCCGTCATCGACAGTCAGCCGCTGCTCGCTCTCATATCGCCCGACCGCGTTGGACCGCGCGCCGCGTCCCCGGACGGCATCGGGTGCCGCACGGGTCGTGAAATCGAAATCCACCGTCCCCGACCGGCCCCTGTCGCGTGGGCTTGCCTCCGTCATGTTCTGTTTTTGTTCCATGCCGGAAACAACACCATGGAACGCAGGTGCGGTCAACCGCGTTCACACCAACGGAATGGTGGACAAGGAATCTGTCAGATCAGTCCGGAACAGCGGCGGTGCAGGATCAGTTCTGCTGCTTCATCATGCCGTCGCCATCGCCCTGAACAACGATCTCGACCCGGCGATTGAGCTGATTGGCGACACCGTCAGCGGTCGGAACCTCCGGTTCGGTCTCGCCCTTGGCATAGAGCCTCATCTCTGCCGTCACACCATTGTTGCGCAGTTCGAGTGCCGTACTTTCCGCCCGGCGCTGCGAGAGCCGCAGGTTGTAGGGGGCAGGACCGGCCCGGTCGGTATGACCGGTCAGTTCGATCAGCTTTGCCTTGTCAGCCATTGCCTGGCTGCTGGCCCTGGCGACGGTTCCCCGCGATTCGGGCGACAGGGCCGCGCTGTCGGTGGCAAAGAACACGACATAGGTCTGGCGCAACTGCATCGCGGCCTGCGCCTGGATGGCGGGCAGGGTCTGTTCAGCCGCACGCGTGGCCGGGGGCGGCGCAAGACGCCGCGGACGCGGCTGTTCCGTGCGCGCGATCGGACGCACGACCGGCTTCTCCGCGGCCTGCACCACCCGTTGCGGGGAGGAGCCGAAGCGGTAACGCATCCCGATCATCGCGGTATGATTCGAATAGGAGGACTGGAGGTTGGCGTTCGCCGAATTCACGAAATCAGCGTCTTCGGTGAAGAAATACCGGTACTCCGCCGTCATTGACAGGTTGGGCGTGACCGCGAAAGCCACGCCGGCCAGCCCCTGATAGGCCATTGTAAAGTCCGAGTCGTCCAGTGTCTGGGCACCCAGATTGATATCGGTGGCGGAGAGATGAGCCAGCCCGATGCCCGCACCGATATAGGGATAGATGCCGGAACTGTTGTCATACTCCCAGATCAGGTTGCCCATGCCGGCAAGGCTGCTGAGATCACCACTGGTCGCGGCATTATTGAAGGAATCGCCACCGTTGTGGCGGAAGGAAATCTCCCCCTCGAAGCGGAAACCGCTCTCGAACTGATATCCTGCTGCCACCAGTCCGCCCAGCCCGAGGTTGAGTTCCAGGTCGCCCACGTTGGCACCTGTCAACTCACTGTCACGCGGCGATGTCCCGAGAACTCCGGCGCTCAGGTAGGGGCCACTCAGTTCCGCCTGGGACGGCGCGCTGAAGCCCGCCAGCGCAAGGGACGCGACACACATTCCGAGAATTTTTTTCAAAGTGGGTCCCTCCTCGTCACGCAACATACCAGAACAGACTGCTTCGTACAGGCTTTTCAAGGGGATATGCACACCCCATGCCGCAATCAGCGTTCGGTCAGGCGCGGCAGCAGCTCCACGAAATTGCAGGGCCGGAACCGTATGTCCAACTGGGTGGAAAGGATCATGTCCCAACCATCGCGGCACGCGCCGGGCGACCCCGGTAACGCGAACAGGTAAGTGCCCCCGGCGACACCCGCCGTGCACCGAGACTGGATCGTGGAAGTGCCGATCTTCTCGTAGGAAAGCTGTCGGAAGAGTTCGCCGAAACCGGCGATTTCCTTTTCCCACACCAGTGCGAAGGCTTCGGGCGTCACATCACGGCCCGTGACCCCGGTGCCACCTGTCGAGATGACGACGTCAATGCCGTCGTCCGCGATCCAGTCGTTCAACTGTCCGGTGATGCGGTCGATGTCGTCGCTGACGATGGTCCGTGCCGCCAGCAGATGCCCCGCCACGGTCAGGCGTTCCACCAGGGCATCACCGGACTTGTCCGTCTCCGGCGTTCGCGTGTCGGAGACGGTCATGACCGCGATATTGACGGCGACGAATTCCCGGCTGGTATCAACGGGCATGGCCTATTTTTCCCGGCCCAGCAGCCGCAGACGCAGCGCGTTCAGCTTGATGAAGCCCTGCGCGTCCCGCTGGTCATAGGCCCCGGCATCATCCTCGAATGTCACGATGGCCTCGTCATAGAGGCTCCTGGGCGACTTGCGGCCGGTGATCATGACATTGCCCTTGTAGAGCTTGGCCCGGACCGTACCGGTCACCCGCTCCGATGCCTTGTCGATGGCGGCCTGCAGCATCTCCCGCTCCGGGCTGAACCAGAAGCCGTTGTAGAGCACTTCTGCGTAGCGCGGCATCAGTTCGTCCTTCAGATGCATCGCGCCGCGTTCCAGCGTGATCGACTCCATGGCCCGGCGCATGTGGAACAGCACCGTGCCGCCCGGCGTCTCGTAGACGCCACGCGACTTCATGCCGATGAAACGATTCTCCACGATGTCCAGGGCACCGATCCCGTTGGCCCCGCCCAGTTCGTTCAGCTTCGCCAGCAGGGTGGCGGGCGACATGCGCTGGCCATTGATTGCCACCGGATCCCCTTTCTCGAAGTCCAGCGTGATCTCGGTCGGCGTGTCCGGGGCATCCATCGGCGAGACCATGCGCGACAGGATCAGGTCGTAGTCCGCCTCCTCCCACGGGTCCTCCAGGATGTTCCCCTCCGAGGAGATATGCAGCAGGTTGGCGTCCTGGCTGAACGGTGCCTCGCCGCGCTTGTCGCGCGGAATCGGAATCTGGTTCTGTTCGGCGAACTCGATCAGCTTTGTCCGGGAGGTCAGATCCCACTCGCGCCAGGGGGAGATCACCTTGATGTCCGGGTTCAGGGCGTAATAGCCCAGCTCGAAACGGATCTGGTCGTTGCCCTTGCCGGTCGCACCATGCGCCACTGCATCCGCGCCGACTTCACGCGCGATCTCGATCTGGCGCTTGGCGATCAGCGGCCGTGCGATGGAGGTTCCCAGCAGGTAGGTGCCTTCGTAGATCGCGTTGGCACGGAACATGGGGAAGACGTAGTCGCGGACGAATTCCTCCCGCAGGTCCTCGATGAAGATCTCCCGGATCCCCAGCATCTCCGCCTTGGCCCGCGCCGGCTCCAGTTCCTCGCCCTGCCCCAGGTCAGCCGTGAAGGTGACAACCTCGCAATCGTAGGTCGTCTGCAGCCATTTCAGGATGACGGAGGTGTCCAGACCGCCGGAATAGGCCAGCACCACCTTGTTGATCTTGTCCTTGTCCATGACCCTTGGTCCCCCTGAAGCCATTGAATGTCGCCGTGGCGCAGGAAGTACAGGATGCGCGTGCCCGCTCGCAAGTGCTGTGGTGTCGCTTCAGACGAGGACGTGCATCGCGTTGCGGTGATTTCGGCTATCGTGGCGGCCAGGGGACAGCGAAGGCTGGCAAGAGTGGCTATGAATACCGGTCTGCAAATCCGACACCTCACGTCAACCATCATCGACGTGGCGGACATTGCCGTGCGCCCCGGCGCGCCGGTGGCGCTGGTTGGCCGGTCGGGCAGCGGCAAGTCCAGCCTGATGCGGGCCATCGTCGATCTGGACCGGAACGAGGGCGAGATCCTGCTGCATGGCGTCAGCCGGTCAGGCATGAGCGCGCCGCTCTGGCGCCAGCGCGTCGTCTATGTCCCGGCCGAACCCGGATGGTGGGGGGAGCGTGTCGGGGACCATCTGACCGGGCCGGACAGCGCCGGAACGCGGGCCGCGCTCGGCCTCGACCACATCCGGCCGGATCAGCCCATCGACCGCCTCTCCACCGGGGAACGGCAGCGGCTGGCGCTGGCGCTGGGTCTGGCCCGGCAGCCCCAGGCCCTGCTACTGGATGAACCGACCGCCGCCCTGGACGAGACCAGCCGCGACATGGTGGAGACCCTGCTGGACCCGATGATCGCCGCCGGGCTGGTGCTGATGATGGCCACCCACGATCCGGAGCAGGCGCGACGTCTGGGCCTGCAACGGCTGGAGATCGACGGTGGCCGGATCAGGGGGGCGACATGACCATCGATCCCGGCAATGGCGCGGTCATGCTCGCAGCGATCTTCCTGGTCCTGAACGCGGGCCTGTCGCTGGCCCTGCAACTGGGATTCGTGCGCAGCATGCTCGTCGCCGCCCTGCGCATGACGGTACAGCTCGCCCTTGTCGGGCTGGTGCTGGAAGTCGTCCTGACCAGCGCCTCCGCCTGGCTGACCTTCGGTGTCATGGGCTTCATGGCCGCGGTTGCGGGCTACGAGATCATGGCACGGCAGGAGAGGCGGTTCGCCGGCCTCTGGGGCTATGGACTGGGGGCGACGACCATGCTGCTCGGCTCCGCCATCGTCACGGTCTTCGCCCTGACGGTGCAGATCGGTCCCGACCCCTGGTACGCCCCGCGCTATGCCATTCCGCTGTTCGGCATGATGCTCGGCAACGCCATGACCGGGATCGCCCTGGGTCTCAATGCCCTGACCGGAGAAGTCACGGCGCGGCGACGGGGGATCGAGGCGCATCTGCTCAGCGGCGCCACACGCTGGCAGGCCATGACGCCGGCCATGCGCCGCGCGGCGACGGCGGGGATGGTGCCCATCATCAACGCCATGACCGCCACCGGGGTCGTGGCGCTGCCCGGCATGATGACGGGCCAGATCCTCGCCGGTGCCGACCCGCACCAGGCCGTGCGCTATCAGCTGATGGTGATGTTCCTGATCGCCGGAGCCACCGGGCTTGGCCTGATCGTCGCGGTCATGGGTGGCGTGATCCGCCTCACAGACAACCGCCATCGCATCAGGCTCGACCGCCTGCGCGGATCGTGACGCTGGACAGGGCCACGCAGGCAACCGATTCTCCACGCCTGAATCGCGCTCAACGGAGCATCTCGCCATCGACCGCCCACCACAGGAAATCTCGGTCTTCAGTCGCCTGCGCCACGGGGCCCTGTTCGGGCTGGTGAACCGTGCGTCGCTGGGCGTGCTGAACATTGCCGTGGCCGTGGTACTGACACGCCTGCTCAGCCCGGCCGATTTCGGCTTCTACACCGTCTTCGTGCAGATCATGGCTGTGGGCGCGATGATCCAGAGTTTCGGCATGCAGACCGGCGTGACCAAGCTGGCCGGTGTCGCGGGGGGCATCCAGGCCTGGGACCGGGCGCGGGATGTGCTTCGTGCCACGGTGAAGCTGTTCGCCATCATGGCCGTGGTGACCGTGACACTGTTCCTGCTGCTCTGGCCGACGCTGGAGGTGCACCTGTTCGCCCGCCCGCTCGGCTGGACCATCGGCGGCCTGACCGCACTGATCATCCTGACCCGGGCGGCGGAGGAAATCGGCGCCGCTTACCTGCGCGGAGTCGGGCGCACCCGCGCAGGCGCACTGCTGCTCAGTGCACCGCGGGAGGGTATCGTGTTCGCCGTCGCCCTCGCCGTCCTGCTCGCCTCAGGCAGTTTCGACGTGCGCGACACTGTCACCACCTATGCGGCGGCCTCCGCCCTGATCGCGCTCGCGGCCCTGCTGGTCTGTCTGCGTTTCGCGGTCCGCCACACCGGTGGCCCGGCCATCGCCGAACCCTTCGGCATGCGGCAGCTGGCGATCCTGTCAGCGCCGATCCTGATCCACAGCGCCGGGGCGCTGGTGCTGAAGGCCACGGATGTCTGGATCCTGAGCCTCTATCGCCCGGCGGAGGATGTCGCGTTCTACGGGGCCGCAGTCCGGGTCACGAACCTGGTGCTGTTCGCCCTCAGCGTCATCAATATCGCCCTGCCGCAATTGCTCGCGACCCTTCACGCGCAGGGTCGTGCCGCGGATTTCGAACGCATCGCCCGCACCGCCGCGACATGGTCGACCGTGGTCTCGGTGCCGCTGTTCATCGTGGTGCTGTTCTTCGCGGAGCCGATCATGGTGATCCTGTTCGGCGCGCCCTATGCGGCGGGCGCCACCGTGCTGATCATCCTCGCCGCAGGCCAGACCGTCAGCGCCATCGTCGGCTCGCCAGGCATGATGCTGCAGATGACCGGGCACCAGAATCTGATGTCTGGACTTACACTCGGCGCCCTCGTGGTGAACGTCATCGCCAACCTGCTGGTGGTGCAGGACCACGGCATGATCGGTGTCGCCATCGTGACGGCCTGCACGATCACCGGGCGCATGGCGCTGCACACCTGGTTCGCCTGGCGTCTGACGGGCGCCCTGTCCCTGCCCGATCCAAGAACGCTGACGCCGTCCGCCCTGAAGGCTATGTTACGCAGGCAATGACCATTCCGCTTCCCAATCGCCAGATCATCTTCCTGATGTACGAGAACCGTTCCGGTTCCACGTTCCTCGCCAGCCGTCTGGACCTGCACCCGGAGGTCGGGGTCACCATCGAGACGGAGACCTTCGCCGACCTGCTGGAGACCGGGCCGGTGCTGCGCGACGACGCCGACCTGCAGCGCATGGTGCGGATCTTCATGGGGGAACGGAAGTTCCAGGAGTGGGAGATCACCGAGGATGCGCTGCGACAGGCGCTGGGCAACCTGCCGCGTCCTGCCGACTTCGACGCGGTGTTGCGTGCCGTGCTGGATCTCTATTTCCAGGGCGCAGACATTCCCTATTACCTGGTCAAGGGAACCCGCCTGACCCACCATATTGCCCGCCTGCGCCAGGCCAGTCCCGGCGCGCGGTTCCTGCACATCATCCGCGATCCGCGCGGCGTCTTCGGCAGCCAGAAGCAGTCCCTGGGTTCCGAGACCGCGACCGCGATGAACGAGGATGCCCATGACGCCGCCCGTCGCTGGGCGGCGAACGCCCGCCGGGTTGACCGGGTCGCCGGCCCCGATCTGCTGGAAGTCCGCTACGAGGATCTGATCACCGACTACGAAGCGACGCTGGACGGGATCCGCGCCTTCATGATGCGCGACGGCCTGCCCGCGCTCGAAGCACCGGGGGAGATGGACGGGGAGGCCTATCTGCAGCGCATACCGGAGGGCCAGCGCCACCTGCACCAGAACCTGGTGCGCAAGCCGCGCGCGGACCGGATCGAGGCCTGGCGGACGGAACTGACGGCTGTCGAGATCGCCCTCAGCCAGTCCGGCGCGGCAGAGGTCCTGCGCGCCAAGGGCTATGCCATCGACGAGACGGCCGCCGCGCGGGCGGGCCGACTGACGCTGCTGCTCACCCGCCTGCGGCTGACGCTGGCGACCCTGGGCCGACGGCTGCGCAACGGGCTGAGATACGCGCGGGAGGGGCGGCTGCTGTGGCGCATCCGGGTCGTGCTGTTCCGGCTGCGGGCCTGATCCGCGCATTTTTCCTTTGCCAGCAGGCCCCTGCCCCCGAAACAATGGCTGACAGTCGGACGCCCTGGGGAGGAACGGAAACATGACACTCAAGATCGATACGCAGCTGCGCGGCTTTGATTTCAAGCGCGTTGGTGCCCACGCACAGCAGCTGGAGAAGATGGGCTTTGACGCCATCTGGACCTTCGAGGCCGGGCAGGACGCCTTCACGCCGCTGATCCTCGCCGGGGGCCAGACGGAGAAGATCCATCTCGGCACCAACATCGCCGTCGCCTTCGGGCGCAGCCCCTTTTCCATGGCGCAGACCGCCTGGGACCTGCAGCGGCTGACGGGCGGGCGGTTCCACCTGGGCATCGGAACCCAGGTCCGCGCGCATATCGAGCGCCGTTTCTCCATGCCCTTCGACCAGCCGGCAAAGCGCATCACCGACTATGTGCATTGCCTGCGCGCCATCTGGGACAACTTCCAGAACAACACCAAGCCGGACTATCGCGGGGAGTTCTACCAGTTCACGCTGATGAACCCGTTCTTCAACGCCGGTCCCATCGACCATCCCGACATCCCCATCTATCTGGCCGGGGTGAATGAGCGCATGTGCCGCGCCGCCGGGGAATGCGCCGACGGTTTCCACGCGCATCCGATCCACACCATCGGCTACCTGCGTGACGTGGTGCGCCCCGCCATCGACGCGGGCGCGAAGACGCGCGGCAAGTCCGTCGATGACCTGCACATCCAGACGATGGTCATGATCGCGTCCGGCGAGACCCAGGCGGAGATCGACAAGGCGGTCGAGGATGTGCGGATGCAGATCGCCTTCTACGGCTCCACCCCGAACTACCGCGCGGTGCTGGAACACATCGGGGAGGGTGCTCTGGGCAAGGAACTCAGCCAGATGATGCGCTCCGGCCAGATGGACCAGATGGCCGCCAGGATCCCGGACAGGATCGTGGAGCAGGTCGCGGTCATCGGCAATCTGAAGGACGCCGGGCGGATCGTCCGTGAGCGCTACACCGGTGTCGTCGACCGCATCGCCTACTACTACCCGGTGCCGGAAGGCGACCCGGTCGAGAAGTGGCAGGCCTTCACCCAGGCCGCGCGGGCGGCGTGAGGCAGGATTCGATCAGTTGATGGCTCGACAATGACCACAGCCGCTCCCAACCCACGGCGCGCCCGGGCTTGACCCGGGTGCCCAGCCTGAGGCGATAGCGCGGCACCATGGGTACCCGGGTCAAGCCCGGGAACGCCGAATGGAGAGGCGCTACCGCCTGTCCCTGCTCTCCTCCCGCAAACGGCAGAGGTCCCTTCCAGAGGGAAGGGGTATTCAGGCTCCCTCGCGCGCCGGCCTACTGCGCCGCCGCGGCCCGGGTCTCGGGATTGCGGAAGGCGTGCAGTAGCGCGGACTGGCGGGCCTTTGCCGCTTCCACACTGGCTTCCTTGATGTGGCCGAAGCCGCGGATCTGTTCCGGCAGGGCCGCGATCTGCACCGCTGTCACGTGGTTTGCGGCGTCCAGGCTGCCCAGCACCTCCTCCATCATCGCCATGTAGTCGGTGATGAGCTGGCGCTCCATCTTCCGCTCCTCCGTGCGCCCGAAGATATCGAGGCGCGTTCCGCGCAGCCCCTTCATCTTCGCCAGCAGACCGAAGGCCGACATCATCCAGGGGCCGTACTCGCGCTTGGTCAACTGACCGGTCTCCGGGTCGCGGGCGGCGGCAATCGGCGGGGCAAGGTGGAACTTCACCTTGAAGTCGCCCTGGAACTGGCGATTGATCTTCGCCCTGAAGGCCGGATCCGTGTAGAGGCGCGCGACCTCGTACTCGTCCTTGTAGGCCATCAGCTTGTAGAGCGAACGGGCGACTGCCAGTCCCAGACCATCGCGGCCAGAAGCCCTGGACTTCTCCGCCTGGATCGCCTTGTCGACGAACTGCCGGTAGCGGTCGGCATAGGCGGCGTTCTGGTACGCGGTCAGCCGCTGCACCCGGTCCGCGATCGTTTCCTCCAGAGTCAGTTCACGGCGTGCCGGGGTGGCCATGCGGGGTGCCGCAGCCTTCTCCACCGCCGCCATGTCATGCGCCGCCAGACGGCCCCAGGCGAAGCTCTGACGGTTCATGGCGACCGCGACGTTGTTGATGGCAATGGCCTCGTCCAGCGCATCGAAGGACAGCGGCACCAGCCCCTTCTGCCAGGCGAAGCCCAGCAGGAACAGGTTGGCGGCGATGGAATCGCCCATGATCGCGGTGGCCAGGTTGGTGGCGGAGATGAAGTCCGCATGGTCGTCGCCCAGGGCCTCCACCAGGCGGTCCACAGTCTCCTTCTCCCCCAAGTCCATGTCATTGTCGGTGACAAAGGCGGCGGTCGGCTGCAGGGCGCTGTTCAGCACCGCGCGGGTGACGCCCTGTTCCATCGTCGCGATGGCGTTGGGGCTGGCCGCAACCACCATGTCGCAGCCGAGGACGAGATTGGAGCCACCCGCCGAGATGCGCACGGAGTAGAGATCCTCCGGCTTCGGGGCCAGACGGACATGGCTCATCACCGCGCCGTTCTTCTGCGCCAGACCGGTGAAGTCCAGCGCCGTGGCACCCTTGCCCTCCAGATGCGCCGCCATGCCGATCAGGGCACCGACGGTGATCACGCCGGTACCGCCGATGCCGGTGATCAGGATGCCATAGGGCTCGGTCAGGTCGCGCACCTTCGGCATCGGCAGGTCGGCGAACGGATCGGCGTCGGCCCCCACCAGCTTCAGGTTCGGCTTCCGGCCCTTGCGCACGCCCCCGCCCTCGATGGTGACGAAGCTGGGGCAGAAGCCCTTCAGGCAGGAGAAGTCCTTGTTGCAGTCGGACTGGTCGATGCGCCGCTTGCGGCCCAGATCGGTATCCAGCGGCTTCACGGAGACGCAGTTGGACTGTGTCGAGCAGTCGCCGCAGCCCTCGCACACTTCCTCGTTGATGAAGACGCGCTTGGCCGGGTCGGGGAAGGTGCCGCGCTTGCGGCGGCGGCGCTTCTCTGCGGCGCAGGTCTGGTCATAGATCAGCACCGTCAGGCCGGGCGTCGCGCGCAGTTCGCGCTGTACCTGATCCAGCTCGTCGCGGTGATGGATGGTCAGGCCCGGCGCCCAGTGCAGGCCGCTCGGGTACTTGTCGGGTTCGTCGGTCACGACGACGACGCGCTTCGCCCCCTCCGCATAGACCTGCAGGGAAATGTCCCAGACCGTCAGCGTGCCGTCATGCGGCTGCCCGCCGGTCATGGCGACGGCATCATTGTAGAGGATCTTGTAGGTGATGTTCACACCGGCAGCGGAGGCCGCACGGATCGCCAGCAGGCCGGAATGGTAGTAGGTGCCGTCGCCCAGGTTCTGGAAGATGTGCTCTTCCTCCGTGAACGGCGACTGACCGACCCAGGTGACACCCTCCGCGCCCATGTGGGTCATGGTCTGGGTGCGGCGCTCCGGCATCCAGATCGCCATGCCGTGACAGCCGATGCCGGCACCGGCGCGGCTGCCGTCCGGCACCTTGGTGGAGCTGTTGTGCGGACAGCCGGAACAGAAGAACGGCGTGCGCATGGTCTTCGGCGGCGGGGCCGACAATGCAGCTTCCTTGGCCTCGATCCGGGCCAGGCGCTGTTCCATCGCCGAATCGGTCAGATCGCGCTGCCGCAACCGCTCCGCGATCGCGCGCGCCACCATGGTGGGCGAGAGCTCGCCGGTCGAAGGCATCAGCGGCTTGCCGCGTTCGTCGGTCTTGCCGACCACACTCGGGCGCCTGTCGGCGGGGACATGATAGAGCAGCTTCATCAGCTGATCCTCGATCAGCCCGCGCTTTTCCTCCACCACGATGACTTCTTCCAGCCCTTCGGCAAACTTCAGTGCGCCTTCGCGTTCCAGCGGCCAGGTCAGGGCCACCTTGTAGATGCGCACGCCCATCTCGTTCAGGCGATCCTCCGGCAGGCCGAGGTCCGACAGGGCCTGGCGCAGGTCCAGATAGCCCTTGCCCGTCGCCATGATGCCGATGCGCGCGGGCCGGGTCGGCTCATGCACGATACGGTCGAAACCGTTTGCCCTTGCGAAGGCGGCCACAGCCTCCATCTTCGGCCCCATCAGCCGGGCCTCCTGCACCATCGGTGCATCACCCAGGCGGATGTTCAGCCCGCCCGCCGGCATCTCGAAATCGGTCGGCATGTGGATTTCCAGCCGGTTAGGATCGACGTGGACGGAGGCACTGCTCTCCACGGTCTCCGAGATCGCCTTGAAGGCAGTCCAGGTACCGGAATAGCGCGACATGGCAAAGCCCAGCATGCCCAGGTCCAGATATTCCTGCACGCTGGCCGGATTCAGCACCGGAATCATCGCCGCCTCGAATACCTGCTCCGACTGGTGCGGCAGGGTGGAGGACTGGCAGCCATGGTCGTCACCCGCCAGCACCAGCACGCCGCCATGCCTGGACGAGCCAGCGGCATTGCCGTGCTTCAGGGCATCGAGGGAGCGGTCGACACCCGGTCCCTTGCCGTACCAGATGCCGAAGACACCATCGACCGTGGCCTTCGGGAACAGGTTGGTCTGCTGGCTACCCCAGACAGCGGTAACGCCCAGATCCTCGTTCAGGCCGGGCTGGAAGTGGATGTTGTTCTCCGCCAGATACTGCTTCGCCCCCCACAGCGCCGCGTCGTACTGACCGAGCGGCGAACCGCGATAGCCGGAAATGAAGCCGCCCGTATTCAGACCGTGGGCCAGATCACGCTGCCGCTGCATCATCGGCAGACGGACAAGCGCCTGCACACCCGTCAGATAGATGCGCCCGCTCTCGACGGTGTACTTGTCGTCCAGCGCCACCTTTGCCAGCTCGGCCATTTCCGCGTCCTCCCCCGATTCCGTCACCATGCATTCCTGCCCGCATCATGACGGCGGTTCGCCCCGGTGGGAAGTAGCCGCAGCCTGCACCCACCCCTGCCTTGCGCGGGTGGCGGATCACCCGCATCCTGCCGTAATCGACAGATGAGCGCACAGGGGGCGAGGCAGGTGTTTTCGCACATCTTCATCGGGATCAATGATTTCGAAGGCGCGTTCGGTTTCTATCAGCCTCTGGCTGTTGCCCTGGGACTGAACCTGCGCTTCAGCGATGCGGAAAAAGGCTGGGCGGCCTGGAACAGGGGGGAAGGGTTCCGTCCGCTGCTGGTCATCGGCCGGCCCTTCGACGGCAAGCCGGCAACACCCGGTAACGGTCAGATGACCGCCTTTCTGGCCGAGAGCCGTGCCATCGTCGACGAATGCCACAGGTTGGCGCTGGTCCATGGCGGCACGTCCGAAGGCGAACCCGGACTGCGCCCGCACTATCACCCGGACTACTACGGTGCCTACTTTCGCGACCCGGAGGGCAACAAGCTCTGCGTGGTCTGTGACGCGCCGGAGACGTCCGCATGAGCATCCGACCGCCGGAGCAGGCGCGCGCCGTCATCGTGGGTGGCGGGGTCTCCGGCTGTTCCGTTGCCTATCATCTGGCGCAACTGGGCTGGACCGAGATCGTGCTGCTGGAACGCCAGCAACTGACCAGCGGCACCACCTGGCACGCCGCAGGCCTGATCGGTCAGTTGCGGGCGTCCCGCAACATGACACGGCTCGCGAAATATTCCGCTGACCTCTATGCGAAGCTGGAGGCAGAGACCGGCATCGCCACGGGCATGCGCCGCACCGGATCGATCACCGTGGCGCTGACCGAACACCGGCGTGCGGAGATCCTGCGCCAGGCCACGCTGGCCCGGGCCTTCGATGTGGAGGTGCACGAGATTTCCCCCGCCGAGGTCAAGGCGCTCTATCCGCACCTGAATACCGACGGCGTGACCGCGGGCGTGCATCTGCCCGGCGACGGCCAGTGCGATCCGGGCAATATCGCGCTGGCGCTGGCGCGCGGGGCGCGGATGGCGGGCGCGACGGTGATCGAGCATGTGAAGGTGACCGGTGTCGAGACCGTTGCGGGACAGGTCCGTGCCGTGACCTGGGAAGCCGGAGGGGAAGCGGGGCGCACTGCGACCGATGTGGTGATCAATTGCGCCGGGATGTGGGGGCGCGAGTTTGCCGCGCAATCCGGTGTGACCCTGCCGCTGCATGCCTGCGAACACTTCTATCTGGTGACGGAACCTGTGGCCGACCTGGGTCGGCTGCCGGTGCTGCGGGTGCCGGACGAACATGCCTATTTCAAGGAAGACGCCGGCAAGCTGATGCTGGGAGCCTTCGAGCCCAAGGCCAAGCCCTGGGGCATGGACGGCATTGCAGAGGACTTCTGCTTCGACCAGTTGCCAGAGGATTTCGATCATTTCGAACCGATCTTCACCACGGCAGTGAACCGTATGCCGCTGCTGGAGAAGGCCGGGATCCACACCTTCTTCAACGGACCCGAGAGCTTCACGCCCGATGATCGCTACTATCTGGGGGAGGCCCCCGAGCTGAAGGGCTACTGGGTGGCCGCCGGGTACAATTCCATCGGCATCGTCTCGTCCGGCGGGGCCGGATATGCGCTGGCACACTGGATCGCGGAGGGGGAACCGCCCTTCGACCTCTGGGAGGTCGATATCCGCCGCGCCCAGCCGTTTCAGCGCAACCGAACCTATCTGCGGGAGCGGGTGAGCGAGAGCCTGGGTCTGCTGTATGCCGACCACTACCCCTATCGCCAGCCCGACACCGCGCGCGGCATCCGCCGGTCCCCCCTGCACGGTGCCCTGGCAGCCGAAGGTGCCGTATTCGGAGAGGCGGCAGGCTGGGAGCGGGCCAACTGGTTCGCCGAAGCGGGCGAAGTCGCCCGTTATGACCATGACTGGCATCGCCAGAACTGGTTCGCCAGTCAGGCGCGGGAACACAGGGCCCTGCGCGAAGGTGCCGGTCTCTACGACATGTCCTCATTCGGCAAGATCAGGGTCGAGGGCCGGGACGCCCTGCCCTTCCTGCAGACTCTCATGGCCAACCAGATGGATGTTGCCGAGGGCCGCATCACCTACACGCAGATGCTCAACCCGCGCGGTGGTATCGAGTCGGACCTGACGGTGACCCGGCTCTCCGAAACCGCGTTCCTGCTGGTCGTACCCGGCGCGACGCTGGTCCGGGACATGGCATGGCTGCGTCGCCACCTAGATCCGGATCTGCATGTGACGCTCACCGACGTGACGGCGGCGGAGGCGGTGCTCTGCCTGATGGGACCGGACGCGCGGGCCGTGCTTCAGGCTTGCTCCCCGGATGACTTCGCGGATACGGCGCAGCCCTTCGGGACGGCCCGGCAGATCGAGATCGGGATGGCGCTGGCGCGGGCACACCGCATTTCCTATGTCGGAGAGCATGGCTACGAGCTCTATGTCTCGACGGAGATGGCCATGCATGTCTTCGAGACCCTGCGGCAGGCCGGACAGGACCACGGCCTGCGCCTCTGCGGGCTTCACGCCATGGATTCATGCCGCATGGAAAAGGGATTCCGCCATTTCGGCCATGACATCACGGACGAGGATCATGTCCTCGAAGCTGGCCTGGGATTCGCCGTGCGCACGGACAAGGGGCCCTTCATCGGTCGTGAGGCCGTTCTGCGGAAGCGCGAAGACGGGCTGGAACGCCGTCTGATGCAGTTTCTCGTCACGGATCCGGAGGCGATGATCTTCCATAACGAGGCGATCATGCGTGATGGCCGGATCATCGGCACGATCACGTCAGGGGCCTACGGTCACACGCTGGGGGGCACACTCGGCATGGGATATGTGCCCTGTAGCGGACAGAGTTCCGATGACCTGCTTGGATCCGACTACGAGATCGAGATTGCCGGCAGACGCTTCCCTGCCAGAGCATCGTTGCGACCGATGTACGACCCGCAGTCGACACGCGTCAGGGGCTGAACGCCGCGCCGCAGGGGCAGACCGGCGGTCAGACCCACCTGACACGCGGAAGCGGATCAGAACGTCACGGCAGTCCGGCTTACTGTGTCCCGGCGGGTGCGCGGATGCTGCCGACCATGCGACGGGCCTGTTCACGGCACCCGTGCTGGGCCATCCAGACGATGGTCTCCAGATCGCCGCCCACATGTTCCGGCACCTTCAGGATCGTGACCTCGGCTGCAGATCGCGCAGCCTCCACCTTCATCAGGAAGGTCGTACCGTCAGCGGTGGAAAGCGTCGGCGGCCAGCCGAGTTCCCGGTCTCCCTTGCGCCAGTAGGCGACCAGAGGCTCATCCGAGCTAGACCAGTCCTTGACGGAGAAACGGGTATCACGGTCGAGCGAACCGGGACGCCAGAACTTCGGGCTGGCAGCAGGCGGCAGACAGAATGTCGTGTTGCGCGAAACATCAATGGCAAGCGGGTCCCGCAGCAGGTCATCCTTGGAGAAGGCGCGCACGGCGCCGAGCTGGGAACGCTCCCGCTCGTCTTCCTTGACCAGCTGTCCGAGCATCGACATGACGCCACCATCGCCCGCAGGCGCGTCGGATGCCACGGCACCTGTATAGGGTCCACGCAAGACCCGGGTGCCGCCGGCACTGTCCATCAGACTGATGCTTCCACCATCGGGAATGTCCACATAGGCATTTGCCGGCAAGGACGTCCCCGGTGAAAACGCGGAGATGGTTGAATCAAGCACGATCACATCTGCCGCGTGCGCACGGGGCGCCCAGGCCGTGATCGCAATCAGAGCAGCGAAGGCGAAACCAAGCGCTCGTCGAGATCCAAATACACGCACTTTTTTCATATCCATCACACTTTATCCCAGACCCAAGCGGCAATATATCCGAACTCTGCCCCGATTTCACGTACAACGGTCACGTTTACTTCTCTAGCAGTTCGAAGGTCGCGCCAGTCTCACCGGCCTCAAGACGCCGCAGATGCAGCGCCGCCAGCGGATGAACCGCAAGGCCTTCGCCAATCGCAGTCAGCAGCGCAGCGGCCCGTGCCGCATCACCATCCATTGCCACATAGGCATTCCGGTAGTCCGCTGCAACCGTGGTATCCATATCCTGCAAGCATGTATAGACCGTTACCGGCTGTTTCTTCCCCTTCAGGATCACATTGCCGATCGGCAGGATCGTGGCATCGTCCAGGACAAGTTTGTCCCCGTGCGATTCGGGAAATGCCCGGGACAGCGAAGCCTCGCTGACCGCCACGCGGGTTCCGAAGTGCTTGTTGGCGGCCTCCAGCCGGGCCGCGATGTTCATCGAATCGCCCATGGCCGTGTAATCGAACCGATTGGCGCCCCCGAAGTTGCCAACGATGGCTTCGCCGCTGTGGACACCGATGCGGGTGATTCCCATCGTCACATCCGCATTCTCGATTCGATACCGCTCGGAGAACACGTCCATCTCGATCGCACAGCGAATGGCCCGCATCGCATGGTCGTCCATCGCGGTCGGTGCGCCGAACAGGGCCACGACGGCATCGCCGATGAACTTGTCGATCGTGCCACCGTGCTTCAGCACGATCTCGCTCATGCCATCGAGATAACCATTCAGCAGGCTCGAAAGCCGTTCCGGTTCCAGGCGCTCGCTGAGTCCGGTGAAACCGGCAATGTCGGAGAACAGAAAGCTCATCTCCTTCCGCTCGCCGCCCACCTTCAGGCGTTCGGGATGGCGGGTCAGTTCATCCACCAGTGCCGGTGCCAGATATTGCGAGAAGGCATCACGGATGAAGCGCCCGTCACGCCGCGCAAGATAGGCGCGCAAGGTCGTCGTCGCCACGAACGCCAGGATCAGGATTGCCACGGGGCGGGAAGCCGGGAGCAAGGGCAGATTGCCGATCGCCGAGTACCAGACAAGAAAGGCGTAGCCGCCAGCCAGAACGACGACACCAAGCAGGCGCACCGCCATCGACATCTCGAGCACGCCGAGCAGCGCCCCCAGAAACGAGACGAGAATGATGATCAGCCAGCGCTGTGTCTCGTCCGCTTCGGGGACAGAGCGCGCATTGACGATCTGGTCGATGATGTTTGCATGTATCTCGACACCCGCCGTCAGCACCGGAACCGCAGGGTTCAGGGATGCGGACAGACTGGTGCGGTGGCGGTCCTGTTGCGGCAGATCCGCACCAACCAGCACCAGGCGCCCCTCCAGCGCGGGCTTCAGCGCGGCAGGGCGGATCCTGGAGATGGCGAGCACGCCCTGACTGGCCAGCACGGGGAAGGCCTGGGAGTTGGCATCGGCTGGCGTACGCCAGCTGATCAGTCCTGATTCCGCCGCAGGAAAGCCGTGACCATTGGCCTTCAGCATCGCGCCGGGAAGGCTGAGAATATCCGTCCGCGGCAGATTGAGATCATAGCGGCGAACCAGACCGTCCGTGTCGATCGTGACATTGGCAAAGCCGGGAATGGCGCCGCTGCGTGCGATGAAATCGTCAAGCCAGGCGGACTGGGCCTCGATCAGCCCGGCACGTGCATCGGCCCAGGCGACGATCACCGGCCCCGGAAATCGCTGAATGGCGTCGATCAGGCGCTGATCCTTCTCCGGCTCGGTTGGCTGGTCGAACAGGATATCGAACCCGACCGAGCGCACGCCGACCTTCGCCAGACCATCCAGCAGGTCGGCAAGAAACCCGCGGTCCAGCGGCGAACGGTAAGGCAGGCTGGCGAGTGTCGTCTCGGTGAAGGTGACGATTGCCACCGCAGGCCTGGACTCGGGATCGACCTGAACCGAATTCACCAGAAGGAAATCGTTCAGGCGCTGATCCATGAACTCAAGGCCCGGTACGGCACGAAAGGCCATCTCCGTAACCGCCAGAGTGAGCAGGGTGACGATAACCGTCAGGGCGAGACGGTGACGCAGAAATCTAAGCATCGTGCAACCGCAGCTGGCAGGCCGCGCCAGGTGAAACGCCAATGTCAGGAAGGATGCTCATTTCCGGAGACGGAAAAGGGGCCGGATCATGTTGCAATGATCCGGCCCCTGAACGGTCAGGTATCAGGGCAGCGTGCGAGCGACGCGGAAGCCCAGGTTCTCGGTTCCCTTGTAGCCCCTGGCGCGCTCGCCCATGTTCTTCGGCGTCACCATCCACGAACCGCCGCGCGTCACGTGATAGTCACAGCGCTGCGCGACATAGGCGCTGCCGTCGGAGGCAATCGTGCCGTACTTGCGGGACCAGCAGTCCTGAGTCCATTCGGAAACATTGCCGATCATGTCATGCAGGCCGAAACCGTTCGGTGCATAGGAGCCGACCGGCGCGGGACGGACATAATCGTCATCGCAGTCGACTGCCGGGAAGATCGGGAAATAACGGCCACCGTAGTAGTCCATGACATTCGCGTGGCGGCAGATCTCGTCCTGTTCGTCGCCGAAATAGAAGGTCGAGGACGACCCCGCACGCGCGGCATACTCCCACTCTGCCTCCGTCGGCAGACGAAGCGCATCAGGCTGACCGGTCAGACCGAGACGACGGTTCGCCCATTCCAGGAACGCCTGGGTGTGCTTCCATTCGACGTTCATCACCGGCCGCTCGCCACGGCCTTCGCCGTCGTCGCTCGGGCGATAGCCAAGGCAGCCACCCTCGTCAACGCAGGCATCCCACATGTCGAACGTGACCTCGAACTTGCCCAGTGCAAAGCGATGGGCGATGCGGACAGTCGTCCCGGGAGCGCCCGAAGCCTGCATGACCTGGAAAGGTGCCGGGTTGATCGTGACCATCTCACCCACCGTCGAAGCGAGCAGCGCCGAATCGATCCTGGGTGCGGCAGGCGCGGAAGTCGCCGGCGGTGCGACGGTTGCGGCGGCCACCCGTACCGGCTCAGGCGCAGCGGGTGCGGCAGCCACCACGGCGGGTTCAGGCGCGACCGAGGTTGCGGACTGACCTGTCGTGCGCGACGGGGAAACCATTGCCACAACCTGTTCGGACTGGGCAGGCGGTGCCGTCTCGATCGACTGCAGGGCAGGCGGAGCAGATGCGACCGGTGCCGGTGCGGGGGCCTGCGCGGCAACCGGCTGCTGTGCCGGGGCGGCGGGCGCCGTATTCAGCCAGCCACTGGTCTGCGGCGCGGCTGCGGGCGGCGGTGCAACTGGCTGCGTCTGGGGCTGCAGCGCGGCAACACGCACCGTGGATTCCTCACGCGGCTCCACGAAGAAGAACTCGTCGTTCAGCGATTCCTCGGTCCAGGGAGTCTGCGCGCCGGACGTCTTGCGGCGGACATCCCTGCGAACCTCACGCAGGATCTCGTAGAGCGGGCGGTCAGGCTTCTCGAGCGCACGCATCAGCGATTCGGTGAAAAGGCCGTTGTTGCCTTCGCCGTCGAACGCCACTTGTCCCGGGTCAGCTGCATAGGCAATGAAGGTGCCATTCGGCGCCTTCATGCGACCAAGACCACGGGTGGCGCCGGAGGATCGGGTGTCACTGGGCAGTGGGTTGTCGCGGCAGGCGTCGAGCATGACGATATTGGTACCGCCCTGCCTGCGCTCCAGCCGCTCCATGAGTGAACTGACAGAAATCGCGAAGTCGGGGAGGTCGAGGGCCGTCTGGATATCGGAGTCGTCCGTCGGCACCATCCAGTTCGTGCCATGTGCGCCAATGCCGTGTCCGGCATAGAAGATGAAGGCCGTGTCGTCGCGTCCGACCTCAGAGCTGAAACGCCGGACCAGCCGGGCCATTTCCACACGGGTGACATTCTCGTGGTGTGTGCCGCCGCTGAGTTCGAAACCAAGTTCCTTCAGCCGCTTGGCCATCGACCGTGCATCGTTCACCGGGTTCCGGAGGTCGGGAGCCTTGGTGTAATCAGCGTTGCCGATGATGAGTGCAACACGCCGTTCCGCCTGCGCCGCTGCGGACAGCGTCAGCGCGATGATCGTGCCTGCAATGAAGCCGGTCAGCTTTCTCATGCTTCAGATCCCCTGATAGAACAATTGACAAAATATGCCTCCGACCCGCAGGAGTCCAGCGATTCACCGCCGAACTGTGACCGGCACCACCCAAGAACTTCCCGTGAACCGGATGAAGGGCGACAGGTCAGGTCTGCAGGAACCGGATACTGCCGCTGGCGATGCGGGCGCAGGTCAGATGGCCGGAGAAATATGCCCCTGTATCGACATTGACCTCACGGGGCCGCAGGACAGGCCCGTCCACCACCACGTGACCATGGACCACGATGTAGGGATAGTCCGGTGCCGGCGCAGCCGTACCCTCACCCCACATCAGGGTTCGCGGTGACTGGTTTCCGATTTCCTGGTCCGGATCAACACCGGCATGACAGAAATGGACGTTGCCTTCGGTATGTGTCAGCCGCGTCTTCTCCAGGAAGTGGAGGTGGTCTTCCGGCAGCTGGCGGGCCAGCGTCGCCGCCGCTTCGACCAGGCGTCCCTCCGACATGCTCTCGGAAACGTTGGGGACACCATAGCTCATCAGCGTGGACAGGCCGCCGAAACGGAGCCAGGCCGCACCCCCGACGGGGTCGGAGAGGAACGTCATCATGGCGTCCTCATGGTTGCCACGGAGAAAGACGGTCTCATCCCGCCAGAACGCAGCAATGTCAGTGCAGATGTCGAGGACCGCGCGGCTCTCGTCACCCCGGTCGATATAGTCGCCAAGGAAGAGGAGAACCGGCGATCCCGCCGCCGTGCCGGATACATCCTCGCTGATCACTTCGATCAGGCGCTGCAGGCAGTCGGCCCGGCCATGGACGTCGCCGATCGCGTAGATCGTGCGGTGATCAGGCAGTTGCGGGGACGCGCGGTCCTGGCCGGGTCCCGTGGTCTCCCCGTCGGCGGACGGACCGAGAACAAGCGAGCGAAGAATGGAACCTATTGTGGGCATGCAGGTCCTTGGCTTCCGAAGTTTGCGCAGGCCATCAGCTTCAGGAGGGCAGGTCTGCGCTCACGTCTGACGGAAGCCCTTCGACCGGGCCGATTGGCGCGCACGACCTTCGTGGTCTCTTCAAGGGACACTGACAAAGGGCCCAAAGGCGAAACTGACGGCGGATGCGATAGGGAGGCCGACTGACACGCCCATCCGGAGATCAGAAGAAACGTTCCTCGACCCGAACGATGTCGCCGGGAAGCACGATCGTGGTCGGTTTGACGGGCTGCCCCTTGCCATCCGGATCGACGGCGTCTGTTCCCCGCTGGATGGTGATATCGTCCTCATCGGCCCGGGGGGTGTAGCCCCCTGCCAGCACGACTGCATTCAGGACCGTCATGCCTGCGCGGTAGGGATAGCTTCCGGGCTCGTTCACTTCGCCCAGAATGTAGAAAGGCCGGTAGTTCAGGACGTCGATACTGACCTTGGGATTTCGCAGATACCCGTCAAGCAGCAATTCGACAATCCGGGCTTCGGCTTCGCGCAGGGACCGATCCTGAAGATCGACGACACCAATCAGAGGCATCGAGATCCGGCCATTGCCATCGACCTCGAACTCGCCGGAAAGGTCTTCTTCGCCAAAGACCAGGACCCGCAGATTATCACCGGGTCCCAATTTGTACTGCAGGTTTGATTGCGCCAGAACGGCGGTCGATACCATCGAGAAGACAAGGACAATGCAACTCAGAAAACTGCGCCGAAACCAAACTACACAACGCATCCTAGAATTGCCTCCCTTAAGTTCAAATAAGCTCCTGGTCCCGCAGAAAGCAAAACGGACTGTCCCTCTTGGAACAGTCCGTTTCAGTCAACTCAGAAGCGAGCAGTGACGGTCGCCTGCACACGGTTCTCGGAGAAGCCGTTGCCTGCGAGGTTGGAAATCCGGCGGGCGAAGCGGTACTTGGCACCGACGGAGAAGTTCCGGTTGATATAGTAGTCAGCCTGAGCGCTCGCCTCGTAACGGTCATCTTCACGATTGCTCGTACGACCCTCGAAGAGGCGATTGGAGTACGCGACGTCACCGCCGAGAACCACGTTGCGGCGCAGCTGATGGCGGACACCAAGACTTCCGCTCCAGGCCAGTTCCGACGAAGAATTCGCGTCGGTCGTCTGATCGATGCGGCGTTCAACACGCCCCGTGACCGTGGTGAGCGCGCTCAGCTCCCAGGCAAGGACACCGTTGACCGCAAAACCGTCAACCGAGCCGAACGCGTTATTGTCAAAGTTCTCGACAATGTAACCGGCCCCGATCGTGGCTTCCGTCCGTGCGGTCGGCTTGTGGGACACACCAACCAACGCGGAGAACACGTCGGAGTCGCGCTTCTGCCCGACAACCGCATCAACATTGTCGAAGTCGATCATCGAGTACGTCCCCTTCACGAAGACGTCTGTCTTCGAGCGGAACTCGTACGCGACCTTTGCCGACGTGTCGAGACGCAGGCGGTCACGATCGTTCTGGGCCGCCTGACCACCACCGGTAAGGGGAATGTCGTCGAAATCGGAATAGGAAACGCCCGCACCAGCTTCGAGAGTGACCCGACCCGCCTTGTAGATCGCGTCCACCTTACCGGCCATCACGTCAAACGTGGACGGTTCGGCAGCAAGAGCGTTGACGTTGTTGTCACCACGCTGCTCGGATGCAGCCCTGTACGAAACCTCCGGAAGAATGCGCAGCGCACGGGTCGCCTCGATGGTACCGCCAAGTCGCGCAACAAAGTCCAGGGTATTGTCATCGCTGTTGGTGCTGTGGAACGTGGCGTCGCCAAGGAACGATGCCACGACCTCATGACGCTTGAAGTTCGAACGCGCCAGGATACCGGGGCGGACACGCGCGATGGTGTCGTCTTCCGTATTGGTATCCTCAAGGAACGCGTTGTCGGTGTACTCGAGACCAACCGTCAAGGACGGAAAGACCGTGAAGCTGCCAACCCGCGCCCCATTCGGCTGATAGTCGCGAGACTGTGCATGCGCGGCACCAGCAACACTGAGCGCAGCAACCGCAACCAGACTTCCCCAAACAATTTTCATCTCAATCAGCCCCCTCGGACTTACTCGAACTTCGAACTCTCACCAGAGAACCGATCAATCGGCCTGGCACAAACTTTGTTAGGCACCGAAATCCAAGCCTATCAGGCGCTTGAGCTTTCGTCCTCACCACCGGAATTCAGCGACTCGGTATCGTCGCCACTAACCTCGGCCGCGGCTGCAGCAAGATCACCTTCGTCCTGGCCGGTCGCGGCAGCAACCTCGGACACGATCGACTCGATCGATGCACCAGAAGACGTCGCAGCAGCGACAACAATCTGAGCTGACTGCTCAGGCACGACGACCGCTGCGGCGGCAGCAACAGCACCCGGGGAAACTGCTGCGGGCAGGACCGGAGAAGCAACGATGCCCCCGACGATCAAGGGCGCAGAAGCAGGCTGGCTCGCGACAGCCGCCTGAACAATCACCGTCGCCAGGCTCGGGTTGGCGGCAATGGCCGCAGCGGCCGCATCAGCCAGATCTTCCGGCGCCGCATCGGCTTCGGACACCCCGAGGGCCTCCAATTCCGCAAGAAGAGCGGCGCGGCCCTGTTCAGCGGTCTGCGCGAAAGCCATCTGAGGGGCCGCGACAACCAGACCGAGCAGCAGTACGAACGAAACCAAAATCTTACGCATCTCAAGTCTCCTGATATGAGTTGCAGGAAACTTATCGGCGGCTTGGAGACGGGTCAACGTAAAACTGTCCATCTCCGCCCCGCCCCTCACGCATCCGGGGCAACCCGCCGCCCTTCTGCGGGAACATATTTCTTGAAGTGATTTCAAACAATTACACGACACCCCTGCGAATCCGGATGCTCCGGCCGCGGGACAGTGCCCCAGCTCCGGTCCGGTCCCGGCACCTGTTTCATCTGATTGTTGCAGAAAGAGCGCATACCCGTCGTCGTCCGGCTGGCAATGGCCGCGTCAGATTGAGGACAGGCATGGCAATCCGCCAGGACCGTCAGCGTGAGCCCCGCCCGGTAGCCATGACATGTATGGTCTTGAGAACAATGAGAAGATCCAGCCAGGGCGTGAAATGCTTTATGTAGTAGAAGTCGTAATGCAACTTATCCGTGACATCCTCGACCTCGGCCGCGAATCCCTGCTGCACCTGTGCCCAGCCCGTGATTCCAGGCCGCACGATATGGCGGTAGCTGTAGTGGGGAATCTCGCGATCATACCACTCCGAGAGTTCAACTGCTTCCGGACGCGGCCCGATCAGGCTCATCTCGCCCCACAGGATATTGACCATCTGCGGCAGCTCGTCGAGCCGGTAGCGCCGCAACATGCGCCCCACCCGTGTCACACGTGGGTCAAGCGCCTGGGTGAATTTCGGCCCCTCCGGCACATCGCGCATCGTCCTGAACTTCAGCATGGTGAAGGTCTTGCCACGATATCCCATGCGGACCTGGCGAAAGATCACCGGCCCCTTGCTGTCCAGGCGAATCATGATGGCGATGATACCGGCAACGAGCAGAAGCAGCGGCGAAGCGATCAGTACAGCACCCGATTCCAGAGTTCGCTTGATGGCCACATATTCAGGCGACGGGATCAGGGCCCCCAGCGTGTTCTCCGACAGATGCTCGATACGGACACGACCGGTCAGCGACTCGCTGACCTGTTTCATGTGGTAGACGGGCGTTCCGTTCAGGGCACAGGCGGCAAGGAAGCGCTCCCACTCGGGCGGAAACTCGGAGCGAAGATCCGCCACCACGGCATCGGCCCTCGTGCCGGAAAGCGTCGGCGCCTCCAGCACATGCAGCCGGACCCCTCCGGTATGTTCACTGAGACTCTGATAGCTGCCAAACGGTGCCACCGCCAGTTCGGGTGTGCTGCGCAACCGGTTCACATACCAGACGATGTAGCACCAGATGATCGACATGCCGAAACTGCCCAGGATCTGGCTGCGCGCGAAGCCGATGCGCCAGAAGAACATGATCAGCACCAGCAGGCCGAAGGTGAACAGGAAACACGGCACGATGTAGCCGGACCCCTGCACGCCGGGAAAGCGACTGAAGCGCCTGAGCAGAAGCAGGCCGAAGCCGAATGCGATCGCGGTGCCGGTAACGGAAGGATACTGCCCGGGGTTGATTTCCGTAACGAGTCCGATGTCCCAGCGCACCAGCGCCGGCAGAATCACCGCAACGAGGAGACCGGCAATCAGCTGGACCGGAAAGGACTGGATCAAGCGCGAATGCCAACGCCGTCGTCCGCTCATGCCACGCGTGGCAGAGTCTGGTCGCGTCGACCTCTGAGCAGGCACATTCATACGCGCAGGATTCCCGTCATCCACCTGACCAACCGACCCACGACCCTCGCGTGAACTAGCACAGCTGACATGAAGGTCACAAGCCTGCCCCATTGCATTGCGAGGGAATACGGACGATTGCAACAAGGGGAAAGCGAATTGACAAACCCGCACGAAGCGTCGAGCACCGCAGCCTCGGCCCGATGTCGGGCGCCTGGCTCAGGCCCGCTACCATCTCCACATCGGCACGTTGCAACCGTCGCGCGAATCCGCAGGAAAATGGGGCGAGTGACCGGAATTGAACCGGCGACCTCCAGAGCCACAATCTGGCGCTCTAACCGACTGAGCTACACCCGCCACGGTGACGCGGTCTTTACCGAGGGCGGGGGTCGCGGTCAAGCGGCCCTGTCCCATGGGAGACAAAAAAGACACTCACACGTATTGTTGTTTGCATTGTCATGGGCCAATGACAGCCGCCGGTGCAAATCTGCAGTGCAGGATCAGAACGGGTGGCCTTTGCATGACTCACATACAGCAGACACATGACTCCCCTGGCGGAAGCCGATGGCTTTCCGGGACAGTTCTGTTGCTGGTCACCGCCATTGTCCTGCTGACCCTGGGGCGACATGAGGCTCTTGGTGCGCGCAGCACGTCTGACTGGAGCGGCATTCCGGAGGCGGAAGTCAGGCTCATCGCTGGTGCAACGGCGACAGGACAGGAGATGATTGCGCTGGAATTCGTCATTCGCCCGAAGTGGAAGGTCTACTGGCGCAGTCCCGGCGATGCCGGCTATCCGCCGGTCGCGGACTGGGATGACAGCGAAGGGGTCACACCCGGCGCGATCTCCTGGCCGCTGCCGGATACCTTCGAGTTCTGGGGGCTGCGGACCTATGGCTACGCCGATCGCCTGGTGCTTCCCGTTGCCCTGGATGGTCGGGACCGTGACCGCCCCACGACAGTGCGGGTCGCCCTCAGCTACGCCGCCTGCGCCGACATCTGCGTGCCCGTCGAGGCCCGACTGTCACTCGAACTGCCTGCCGACGACCTGCCGAAGAACCGGCATGGCATTGCCATCGCCAGTTCACTCGCCGCGACACCGGCGAGGATGCCCGGTGTCCTGCAGGCAGCGAGACTTTCGCGCACGGGGGACGAGGATCGCGGAATTCTTCTGCTGGACCTCGCACCGCCTTTCGAAATCGGGTCACCATCGGTCATCATCGAGGGGAGCCGTGACGTGGTCTTCGGCAGGGACGCGTGTCACACGGCGGCACCGGGGCGGATCCGCTGCACCGTTCCGGTCGACGGCAGCGACCACGCCCTGCGTGCCCTGCCCGGCAGCGAACTGACCGTCACCCTGCATGGCGCCGGTCGGGCGATCGAGACCACCGGAGCCATCCAGACCGACCCGTGACCGGCGCACCGGTTCGATGTCTCGGGGCGGCAGCAGCCTTCACCGGCACTGCCGCGCAGTTCAGCTTTGCAACCACAGACGCGTTGCGCCATCCTGCGCCCCGTTCAAGAACACCATCGTGACCATTCAAGGAGACACAAGATGACCATCCAGGTTGGAGATACCGTGCCCGAAGGCATGCTGATGCGCATGACCGCCGAAGGACCCGCACCGATCAGCACAGATGAACTGTTCAGCGGCAAGAAGGTCGTCCTGTTCGCGGTGCCCGGCGCCTTCACCCCGACCTGCTCCGCCAAGCACGTCCCCAGCTACGTCTCGAATGCCGAGGCACTGAGCGCGAAGGGTGTCGATACCGTGGCCTGCCTGTCCGTCAACGACGTGTTCGTCATGGGCGCCTGGGGCAAGGATCAGGGCGTGGGCGACAAGGTCATGATGCTGGCCGACGGCGTTGGCGAATATACCGCGAAGCTGGGCCTGGAACTTGACCTCTCCGCACGCGGTCTCGGCAAGCGCGCCACCCGCTTTGCCATGGTTGTCGACAACGGCAAGGTCTCGCACCTTGCCGTCGAGGAAAATCCGGGCGAGATGTCCGTCTCCGGCGCCGAAGCGGTCCTGGGCAACCTCTGATTCGACAAGTGTCGGCCCGGCCCCGCAGTCACGGCTGCCGGGCCGGGCCGACGATCAGTCCGACGGGTCGCTTACCGTTCCGTCAGTTTCAGTTCGATACGGCGATTCCGGCGCCGCGCCAGTTCACTGTCACCCGGCTCGATCGGGTGGAACTCGCCAAAACCGGTCGGGGCCAGACGGTCCGGCGGCAGCCCCTGCAGGATCAGATACTTGGAAACCGCGATGGCGCGCGCCGCCGACAGTTCCCAGTTCGACGGGAACCGCGGGGTGCTGATCGGCACGCTGTCCGTGTGCCCGTCCACCCGCAGGATCCAGTTGATGTCATCGGGAATCCTGCGGGAGATATCGATCAGCGTTTCGGCCAGCTTGGTGAGCTGGATGCGTCCGGCGACCCCCATCTCGGCGCTGCCGGAACCGAACAGGACCTCCGACTGGAACACGAACCGGTCGCCCACGATGCGGATGCCCTGCTGCCCGCGCAGCACTTCCCGCAGTCGTCCAAAGAACTCCGAGCGATAGCGCGACAGCTTCTCGACCTGTGCCGCCAGCGCCCGGTTCAGACGCTGCCCGAGATCGGCAATGGTCGCCTTGTTCTCGGCATCCTTCGCCTCGAACTCGTCCAGCAGGGCCTGGATCTGCGCCAGTTGCTTGCGCAGGTCGGCCAGTTGCAGGTTCAGCAGGTTCACCTGTCGGCGGGCTGCCTCCGATATGCGCTGCTCCTCGGTCAGTTCGGCCTGGCCCTGCTGGCGCGCGTCACGCTCCTGATCCAGGCTCTCGCGTGTCCGGTCGAGCTCGGCAAGGGTTGTGGTCAGCCGGTTGCGCGCCGCCGTCAGATCGGCATTGAGGTCGGCGATTTCCGTCTGCCGTTCCAGCACACGGTTCTCCAGCTCGGTGATCCTGTCCTGCGCCTCGAAATAGAGCGCCTGAAGGTCATTGAGTTCCTGATCGGAGCGGGCGCGGGCACTGTCGGATTCGTCGCGACGACGGGCCAGGGCGGCTTCCCGGGCCAGCAACTCCGCGATGCGGGCCTCCATCTCGGCCCGATCCGCCTCCGAGAACTCGGGACGTTCGTCCAGGCGGCGCTCGGCATCGGAGGCGCGGCGTTGCAGGTCGGCGATCTGCAGCGTCAGCAGGTCACGCGCCGCCGTCGATTCATTCAGGGCGGCGGAAAGCTGGGAAACATTCTCCCGCAGGTCCTCGTTGGCGCTGCGCTCACTGGACAGCAGCGACTGCAGTTCCGACAGTTCCGCCGTCAGCCGGGAAAGTGCCTCATCCTTGCCGGACAGCGAATAGCTGAGGACGAACTGCGCCAGCGTGTAGATCACCATCATGAAGATGAAGGTCAGCAACAGCGCCGACAGGGCATCCACGAAGCCCGGCCAGATGTTGTTCTCTACACGTTGCCTGCGATGCCGGGGCATCAGCGACCTTCGTCGGCAATCGCCGCAATGGTCCGGGTCAGCACCTTGATCTCGGAACGGAGTTCATCGACCGTCTGCTGCCGTCCGGTCACCGTTTCCTCCAGCAGGCGGGTCACATAGACATCGATGTTGCGCAGGTGCGTATCCGCGGCGCTGTCGCCGGAGCCCTGTTCCGTGGCCACGGCAATGCGCTGCAGGATCGGTTTCAGTTCCATCTGCCCTTCGGCCAGCTTCACCATCAGGTCACGTTCAGTGCGCATCTGATCGGTCAGACTGGCCAGACGTTCCGAAAGCTGCAGCAGGGTCTGGTTGCCGGAAACGCGCGATTCCTCCGACCGTGCCATGATCCGCTGCAGGTTCTCCAGACTGTCCGCCGTCTGCTCCAGCAGGGCCTGCACATAGACAGGCACCGAGCCCTCACCCTCCGCGATGCCGCCCGCGGCACCGCTGGACAGGCGCGTGAAGCTGGAGAGCCATTCCTCCAGGTCGTTGTAGAACCGGTTCTGCGACTGGCTGGCCTGCAGTTCGATGAAACCCAGGACGACGGAACCGGCCAGACCGAACAGCGACGACGAGAACGCCGTGCCCATGCCGTCCATCGGCTGCAGGATCGCCAGCTTCAGCGCCTCGAAGATATCGCCGACGTCATCGCTCTCCACCGTCAGGCCGCGCACCGAGCTGCCGACGGAGGTAATGGCGTCGATCAGGCCCCAGAAGGTGCCCAGCAGGCCCAGGATCACCAGCGTCCCGATCAGGTACCGCGAGATGTCACGGGATTCGTCCAGCCGGGAGCTGATCGAATCGAGCAGCGACCGCAGCGACATGGTGGACAGGCTGACCCGTCCCTTCTTCTCCTGCAGCATCGTGGCCAGCGGCGACAGCATCGACGGGGCGGTCTGGATCGACAGGCTGGGGTCATTGCGGCGGAACGATTCCACCCAGCGCACGGCAGGGCGCAGCAGCAGCACCTGACGTATGACGTAGACCACTCCGATCAGCAGCACACCGAGGATCAGCCCGTTCAGCACCGGATTGGTCATGAAGATGCCGAGCAGCGCCTCGTGCAGAGCCGCCACGACACCCGCGACAATGACCAAAAAGATCGCGATCCGTGTCAAATAGACAGAAGGCTGGATCATACGCTACCTGCTTTCAGTGATGAGATCGACGCGATTGCCCGGGCCGCCATCGGTCGGTGCGCCCAGTGCACGCAGCAGTATCCTGAAACTCTGGACACCTTCGTCCAGCAGCGCCAGGCGGACATTGTTGCCACGGCGCAGCGACAGGCGCCGTTTCCAGCCCTCTGTCTCGGTTTCGCTGTCGGCATAGGCCCTGATCTGGATACGGTCGCTGGTGTCCTTCAGGCTTGCGGCAACGTCACGGATCGCCGCGCGGCCCGCCGGATCAAGATCCTCGGACGCCCCCTGAAACAGCACACGCGTCGCGCCCGCTGCGGCAGAAGCCGTCGCGGCGGGTGCCGCGGTGGCAACCTGGCGGGGCGGGGCCGCAGGTTCGGCACTGGGCGGTGTCGGGGCTGCCGCCGGAGCCTCCACCGTGGCCGGCGCCGTCGGGCGGATGACGCGCGGCTCGGTCCTGGCCGGCTCAGGTTCGCTGGTCGTGGTTGCAACGGGTGGCGGCGTCGGAACAGGCGTGACCGCAGCAGGCGGTTCAACCTGTCTTGCGACGGTTCTCTCCGGCGATGTTGCCGGGGCGGGGGCAGCGGCGGCAGGCTGCCGGGCGACCGTCACGGGCGCACGTGGTGCAGCAGGCGGCGACAGGACCGGTGCCCGCCCCGCCGTCGCACCGACACTGCTGCTGTTGCTATTGCTGTTGCGCGCGCCCGGCGGCGTCAGCCGTACAGGCCCGGACGGCTTGTTGAACGGCAGCCGATAGCGTTGCGGACCCGGAGACACAAGGCCCGGCTGCAGCTGCGAGACAGAGGTATCGCCAACGATGTCGGGATTGATCCAGACCGAACCCTGTTGCGCCATGACAGGCGCACTGAACGACAGCGCACCGATGCCGATCGCGAACACCATCATCGATGCCGCGCGCGCACGTTTCGTTTCAGGCGTCTGCCTGCCCTCGCCGCAGGTTGCCAAGTTCACTGCCCTCCAGACCTGTTTGGGCGGACATTACTGCATCGCTCGTCCAGATCAAAACCCGCCATGACCCCCCGGTACCCAGCGGATTGCCGATGATCCGGTAAGCCTGTGGCGAAAATCAGGCAGCCTTGCGTTTCGACGCATCCTTCAGGGCCTGCAGCAGCGGTTGCTGCATCTGCCCGTTTCCGGCGACAATGCTGCCGGTCTGCAGCATCTTGCGGCCACCGTTCAGGTCCGTCACCAGGCCACCGGCCTCACGGACCAGGACAATCCCGGCGGCCATGTCCCAGGCCTTCAGGTCACGCTCCCAGAATCCCTCGAACCGGCCGGCGGCGACATAGGCCAGGTCCAGCGAGGCGACGCCCAGCCTGCGAATACCGGCGACCCGTCCGGTCAGTTCCTGCATCTCGCGATGGAACGTGGCGTGGCCGTCCTTGCCGATGTGCGGGATGCCGGTACCGAACACGGATTCATCCATGCGCGTGCGGCCCGAAACGCGCAGGCGCTTGTCGTTGACGAAAGCACCCCGCCCCTTTTCCGCGTAGTACATCTCGTCACCGACCGGGGCCAGCACCATGCCGGCAACCAGTTCACCATGCTGCTGCAGGCCCAGCGAGATGGCGAAATGCGGAATGCCGTGCAGGAAGTTCGTGGTGCCATCCAGCGGATCGATGATCCAGAAGCTCTCCGGATCCGCGCCTTTCACTTCCCCGCCTTCTTCCAGCAGGAAACCGAAGTCGGGGCGCGCACGCTGCAGTTCCTCGCGCAGGATCCGTTCCGCCTGCAGGTCGGCGTTGGTGACGAAGTCGCCGGGCCCCTTGCGGGACACCTGCAACTGCTCGATCTCGCCGAAGTCATGCAGCAGCGACCGCCCAGCCTTTCGGACAGCGCGCTCCATGACATTGATCAGGGGGGATTTACGCACCGCGTTCAGCCTCTCAGGCGCGGCTGACGTAGGTGCCTTCGGCCGTGGCGATCACGACCTTCTCACCAACGCCAACGAAAGGGGGCACCATGCAGCGCATGCCGTTGTCCAGGATGGCGGGCTTGTAGCTGTTCGCGGCTGTCTGCCCCTTCACCACCGGCTCCGTCTCCGTCACTTCCAGCGTCACATGCTCCGGCAGGATCAGGCCCAGGGCCTCTTCCTCGTACATCTCCACCTGCACCATCATGCCGTCCTGCAGATAGGCCGCCTGCTCCCCGACCAGGGAAGCGGCGATGCTGATCTGTTCGTAGCTGTCGGTGTCCATGAAGGTCACCAGCTCACCGTCGGTGAAGAGGTACTGGTAGTCCTTCTGCTCCAGCCGGGCGCGTTCGACCGTCTCGGCGGAGCGGAACCGTTCGTTCAGCTTCGACCCGTCGCGCAGGTTCTTCAGTTCCACCTGCAGGTAGGCGCCACCCTTGCCGGGCTGCGTATGCTGAATGCGGACAGCCCGCCAGAGGCCGCCCTTGTGTTCGATCACGTTGCCGGGACGGATCGCATTGCCGTTGATCTTCATGCTGGAAAATCCGGTTGCTGAGAAGGTTCTGGATATGGGTGAGCGGCGCGGAACCTATCCTTTCCGCCCGCCGCTGTCGAGCCATGTTCGCGGCCTGCCGCCAATACCGGGTCTCTGGCGGTGATCCCTCCTGCCCGGGATGCGTAGAACGGACAGCAGCCGGAGCCTCCGGAGGTGACCGTCGCAGGAGTCCCGTCATGCCCTCGGAAACGACCGATCCCGCACTTGCCGTCATCATCGGCGGTGGCGGCGGGATCGGCAGCGCGCTGGCCGACGGTCTGGAAAGGTCCGGCAACTGGCAGGACGTGTGGCGCACCACCCGTGCCGGAAAGAACCGCGTCGACCTGCTGGAAGAGGAAACCATCGCCGACCTGGCGCGGCGCATCCGGGCTGGATCCCTGCCCCTGCGGCTGGTCCTTGTCGCCAGCGGTTTCCTGCATGACGCGCGCTACCGGCCCGAGAAGACCTGGCGACATCTCGACCCGGAGCACATGGCGAAGGCCTTTGCCATCAATGCCATTGGCCCGGCACTGGTGATGAAGCACCTGCTGCCCCTGCTGCCTTCCAGCGGCCAAGCCGTCTTCGCCGCGCTGTCGGCGCGCGTGGGAAGCATCGGCGACAACAGGCTGGGCGGCTGGACCAGCTACCGCGCCTCGAAGGCGGCGCTGAACCAGATCATCCGCACGCATTCCATCGAGCTGCAGCGCCGCAACCCCGACGCCATCTGTGTCGCCCTGCATCCCGGCACGGTCGCAACCAGCCTATCCGCCCCCTTCGCCGCGCGTGGACTGAAGGTACGAAGCCCCGAAACCGCCGCAACGGAGGTGCTGTCGGTGATCGACAGGCTGACACCTGCCGAGAACGGCGCGTTCCTGGACCAGAACAGCAAGTCAGTCCCCTGGTGACATCCCCTTCGCAAAGCCGTGGATAGGGCCTATCCTTGCCCGCAAAACAGGGGAGGACGGGGAATGACCGAAGCTCTGACGATCCGGCTTGACGGGGCCGACAACGTGGCCGTGGCACGGGTGGACATCCTGCCCGGTACGCGGATCGCGCCCTATGGCGTCACGGCGAACCACCATATTCCCGCCGGTCACAAGATCGCGCTGGGCGGAATCAGTCCCTGCGATCCGGTACGCAAGTACAATCAGATCATCGGCTTTGCGGAGGGCGGAATCGCGCCCGGCGACCATGTCCACACCCACAACTGCCTGTTCGGCGATTTCGAGCGGGACTATGCCATCGGCCAGGACGTGCGGCCCACGGACCATTTCGCGGAGCATGAGCGCGCCGTGTTTCAGGGCTTCCGGCGTGACAATGGCCGCGCGGCGACCCGCAACTACATCGGCGTGCTGACCTCCGTGAACTGCTCCGCCACGGTGGCCCGCTATGTCGCCGACCATTTCCGCAGCCCCGAGATGCTGGCCGCGTACCCGAACGTCGACGGCGTGGTGGCCCTGACCCACGGTACCGGCTGCGGCATGGCCTCCGACGGCGAGGGCATGCGGATGCTGTCGCGCACCTTTGCCGGATATGCGCGCCACCCCAACTTCGCCGGGCTGCTGTTCATCGGTCTCGGCTGCGAGGCCGCCCAGCTGGGCATGATGATGGATGTGGAGGGGCTGAAACCCGGGCCGCTGCTGCACATGTTCACCATCCAGGACTCCGGCGGCACCACAGCCACCGTGAAGAAGGGCATCGATCTGGTGAAGGAGATGCTGCCCCACGCCAACGCCAAGGCACGGGAACCGATCCCGGCATCCGAACTGATCCTGGGCCTGGAATGCGGCGGCTCCGATGCCTACTCCGGCATCTCGGCCAACCCGGCGCTGGGTGCGGCCGCCGACCTGCTGGTGCGCCACGGCGGCACCGCCTGTCTGGGCGAGACACCGGAGATCTATGGTGCCGAGCACCTGCTGACCCGCCGCGCGGTATCGGAAGAGGTGGCGCAGAAACTGATCACCAAGATCCACTGGTGGGAAGACTATGTCGCCCGCAACAGCGGCTCCATGGACAACAATCCCAGCCCGGGCAACAAGGCCGGTGGCCTGACCACCATTCTGGAGAAGAGCCTGGGCGCGGCGGCCAAGGGCGGCACGACGAACCTGGTCGATGTCTACAGCTACGGCGAGAAGATCACCGCCAGGGGCTTCGTCTTCATGGATACCCCCGGCTATGACCCGGTCTCCGTCACCGGCTTCGTCGCGGGCGGGGCCAATGTCGTCTGTTTCACCACGGGGCGCGGCTCCGTCTTCGGCTGCAAGCCGACGCCGTCGATGAAGCTGGCCACCAACACGGCGATGTATTCGCGGCTGTCCGACGACATGGACATCAATTGCGGTCTGGTGGTGGATGGCGAGAAATCGGTGCAGGAGATGGGGCAGATGATCTTCGACCGGATCATAGAGGTCGCCTCCGGTGACCTTACCTGTTCGGAGCGGCTGGGCTTCGGCGATGACGAGTTCCTGCCCTGGCAGATCGGGGCGGTGATGTGATGGCGACGGCGGACAGCATGAACAGCACGGATCATTTCATCGACAGCAGCCTGCCGGGACTGAAGACGGCCCTGCGCAACAAGCATCAGGACGCGGAAGGTCCGGCGGTCCTGTTCATCCATGGCGCGACCTACCCCTCCACCATCATGTTCGACTATCCGGTCGAGGGGGTGTCCTGGATGGACTGGATGGCCGCCCGTGGCTTCGATGTCTGGTGCATTGACCTGCCCGGCTATGGCCTGTCCGACCGCCCGGCCGAGATGGCAGCCCCGGCGGAGGACAATCCGCCGATCATCCGCACCGCGGTGGCCGAACAGGACGTGGAGCGCGCCATCGACTTCATTCTGGCCCGGCGCGGCCTTCAGCAGCTCGACCTGGTCGGCTATTCCTGGGGAACCGCGATTGGCGGCGGAGTCGCGGCACGCAACCCGGACAAGGTCCGTCGACTGGTGCTTTCCGGGGCGCTCTGGTGCCGGGTCTCGACACAGGGGATCGGTGCAATGGGTATCCCCGGCGCGTGGCGGAAGGTCGAGGCGGAGGCGGTGGTCAGCCGCTGGTGCATCGGTCTGGACGAGGATCAGAAGGCGGCGATCAGCACACCGGAGGCCATGCGCGCCTGGGCGGACGCCGCCGTGGCCACCGACCCGGAAGCCGGGAGCCACCAGCCACCGTTCCTGCGCGCACCGGCGGGTGTGGTGCAGGACGTGCAGCAGCACTGGCTGAAGAATGACCCGACGTGGGATCCGTCACGCATCACCTGCCCGACACAGGTCGTGGTGGGCGAATGGGATCATGAAACGACACCGGAACAGGGCCGCGATGTCTTCGACCGGCTGGCTTCGGCGCAGGAGAAGCGTTTCACCCTGATCGGCGGCGCGACCCATTCCATGTTGCTGGAAAGCTGTCGCCACGCGCTCTACGACACCGTGCACGATTTCCTGAAGGCCGAAATCTGAGGCCGTCGGCAGCCTGACGGCGGACACTCAGTTCCCTGCTGCGCCCACAGGACGCGCGAGCAGGTCGGCCACCGCCTGACGCAGCGGTGTGCCGAGGTGCAGCACCTCATGCACGGCCATGGCGATGGGCAGCTCGACCCCCAGCGCAGCCGCGCGCTGCACCAGCGGTTCGACCGAATGCACCCCCTCGACCAGTACATCGGGCAGATCACCGTCACGCCCCAGCGCCGCACCGAAGGCATAGTTGCGCGAGGTCTCGTCGGTACAGGTCAGCACCAGATCGCCGAGCCCGGAGAGACCGGCGAGGGTTTCATCGCGGGCACCGATGGCGCGGCCGAGACGGCGCAGTTCCGCCAGCCCGCGCGAGATCACCGCGGCACGGGCGTTCAGGCCCAGCCCCGCACCGGTCACGGCCCCTGCGGCGATGGCCAGCACGTTCTTCATGGCCCCCCCCAACGCCACACCCACCACATCATCGCTGGCGTAGAGGCGGAATGCGGGTGACCCGAGGGCGGCGGCCCAGTACTCGGCCTTCTGCAACGGGTCGAAGGCCAGCACCGCCGCGGCAGGCAGGCCGCGCGCGACTTCCCCGGCGAAGTTCGGACCCGAGAGCATGCCCACCGGATTGTGCGGCAGAATCTCCGCCGCCACTTCGGGCAACAGGGCTCCGGTTTCACGTTCCAGGCCCTTGGCGCAGATCAGGATGGGCAGAGCGGGATCAATGCTGTCGGCCAGTTCCTGCAGGACGCCCCGGATCGTCTGGGCAGGCACGACCAGCAGCAGTGCGTCAGCCCCGGCGATGGCGCTGCGCTGCTGGTCCACGTCCCGCCCGGCAAGAGTCGTTCCGGGACCGGCACGGCCAATGGCGGCCTGCAGGGCATTGCCCCAGGCACCGGCGCCGACGACGGCGATATCTATCTTGTAGCTCATGCGTCTCAGGGTGCGGCAGCGACGGCCGGAATGGATGCGTCATAGGGACGCAAATCCCTGTAAGGGCGGGCCGCTGATTGGGCAATGGGCTCCGGACGCACTACGTTTCCGGCCAATCACAATCGCTTCGGGTGTCCATGCGCCCGAACAGCCCAACCTGACAGGGAGGTGAGCCAGTGAAGATCACCGGAACCTACGAACTCGAGGCAGACAGGCAGAAGGTCTGGGAAGCCCTGAACGATCCGGAGGTACTGCGCGCCTGCATCCCCGGCTGCGAGTCCCTGGACAAGACCGGAGAGAACGAACTGACCGCAACGGTGACCGCCAAGGTCGGACCGGTGAAGGCCAAGTTCAACGGCTCCGTCGAACTGAAGGATCTCAACCCGCCCGAGTCCTATCGCATCGAAGGGTCCGGCAAGGGCGGCGCAGCCGGTTTTGCCAAGGGCGGCGCGGATGTGCGCCTGGACGCCCGCGACGGCGGCGGCACGGTGCTGAGCTATGAAGTCGATGCCCAGGTCGGCGGCAAGCTGGCCCAGATCGGCTCCCGCCTGATCGATGGCACCGCCAAGAAGCTGGCCGACCAGTTCTTCAGCAACTTCCGGGAACATGTCGAGACACCGGACGACAGCAGCGCACCGGAGGAGCCGCAGGAAGCCGCGGCACCGGAAGCTGAAGCCCCGGATGCGGCACCGGCTCAGCCGGTGGCAGAGACCGATCCGGCGGATGCGGACACCCCGGCACCGGAGGTGGCGGTCAGCGATGTGCCGCAGCCGGAGACCGAGATGCGCCCGACGCCGCAGGCCGCGCCTTCACAGCCTCCGAAACCGGAGCCGGCAGGGTCCGGGCGACTGCCTGCCTGGATCTGGTTCCTGGGGGCTGCAGGATTGATTCTCGTTCTGGTCGCTCTCGTCTCTTGAGCCTGAGGCAAAGCCGATACAGGATGCACACAAGATTTCTTCGACCAAGGGAGGACGGGGTCACATGGCAAACGTGACGATGACGATCAATGGCAAGCAGGTCAGCGGTGAAGTTGAATCGCGCACCCTGCTTGTCGAGTTCCTGCGCGATCAGCAGCGCCTGACCGGCACGCATGTCGGCTGTGACACCAGCCAGTGCGGCGCCTGCGTCGTGCATGTGAACGGCGATTCCGCCAAGAGCTGCACCATGCTGGCGGTTCAGGCCGACGGTGCCGATGTCACCACGATCGAGGGACTGGCCAACGGCGACGACCTGCATCCGATGCAGGCCGCGTTCCGCGAGAACCACGGCCTGCAGTGCGGCTTCTGCACCCCGGGCATGATCATGAGCGCGATCGACCTGGTGAAGAACAACGCCGATCCGTCGGAGACCGAGATCCGTGAATGGCTGGAGGGCAACATCTGCCGCTGCACCGGCTATCACAACATCGTCAAGAGCATCAAGGCGGGTGCGGAGGCGATGCGCGGCTGAGCCATCGCGCGGCAGTAGCATGATCGGGTGACGGCGGCGGAAGACCGCCGCACCCCAACCCCAGGAAACGGGCCCCATGGCACAAACGCCGGATTCAACGGCGGACACGGGCCCTGAGGAGGCAACATGACTGAACAGGGAATTGGCGCCAGCGTTCTGCGCAAGGAAGACTTTCGGTTCGTGCGCGGTCGCGGCAAGTACACCGACGACATCAACCTGCTGAACCAGACCCACGCCATCATCGTGCGGTCTCCCCACGCCCACGCGACCATCAACAGCATCGACAAGGCCGCGGCGCTGGCCGCGCCGGGTGTCGTCGCCGTGCTGACGGCAGAGGACTTCGCGGCCTTCGGCGGCCTGCCCTGTGGCTGGCAGGTCATCGGCAAGGGCGAGGAACCGATGATCGAGCCCAAGCACCCGATCCTGGCCGAGGGCAAGGTCCGCCATGTGGGTGATCCCGTCGCCGTGGTGATCGCCGAGACCAAGACCCAGGCCCGTGACGCGGCCGAACTGGTCGACATCGACTACACCGAACTTCCTGCCGTCATCGACATGCGTGAGGCGCTGCAGAACGCGCCGGCCGCTGTGCATGACGAGGCTGCGGACAACCAGTGCTTCGACTGGGAGATCGGTGACCGTGCGGCCGTGGATGCCGCGTTCGAGAAGGCGCACCACGTCACCACACTGGAACTGATCAACAACCGCCTGGTGCCGAACGCCATGGAGCCGCGCTGCGCCATCGGTGACTATGACAATGCCAGCGGCGAGCACACGCTCTACACCACCAGCCAGAACCCGCATGTGATCCGGCTGCTGATGGGCGCCTTCGTGCTGCAGATCCCGGAGCACAAGCTGCGCATCTATGCCCCGGACGTGGGCGGCGGCTTCGGCTCCAAGATCTACCATTATGCCGAGGAAGCCATCATGACGGTGGCCGCCAAGGTGCTGGAGCGTCCGGTCAAATGGACCTCCGACCGTACCGAGGCCTTCCTGTCCGACGCCCATGCCCGCGACCACATCACGAAGGTCGAGCTGGCACTGGACGCCGACGGCAAGTTCCTGGCGCTGCGCGAGTTCACGCTGGCCAACATGGGTGCCTATCTGTCCACCTTTGCCCCGTCGATCCCGACCTACCTGCACGCCACCCTGCTGGCCGGGCAGTACACGACCCCGGTGATCTATGCGGAGGTCAAGGCGGCCTTCACCAATACCGTGCCCGTCGATGCCTATCGCGGTGCCGGCCGGCCGGAAGCGACCTATCTGCTGGAGCGCATTGTCGACAAGGCCGCGGCGGAGATGGGGATCGACCGCATCGAACTGCGGCGCAAGAACTTCATCCAGCCGGACCAGTTCCCCTATGACACGCCGGTCGCCCTGACCTACGACACGGGCGATTTCGAGGCGACGCTGGCCCCGGCGCTGGCCGCCAGCAAGTGGGACAGCTTCGAGGAACGCCGCAAGGAAGCCGCACAGCGCGGCAAGCTGCGCGGCATCGGCATCAGTTGCTACATCGAGGCCTGCGGTATTGCACCGTCCAACATCGCCGGTGCCCTGGGCGCCCGCGCCGGTCTCTACGAAAGTGCCACGGTGCGGGTGAACCCCACCGGCTCCATCCAGGTGCTGACCGGCAGCCACAGCCATGGTCAGGGGCACGAGACCAGCTTTGCCCAGATCGTGGCAGACAAGCTGGGCGTGGATATCGGCTCCATCGAGATCGTGCATGGTGACACCAACAAGATCCCGTTCGGCATGGGCACCTACGGCTCCCGCTCCATGGCGGTGGGTGGTGTGGCCCTGTCCAACGCGACGGACAAGATCATCAACAAGGCGACCAAGATTGCCGCCCATCTGATGGAAGCCTCCGCCGAGGACGTCGTCTTCGAGGACGGCATCTTCAAGGTGGCCGGGACCGACAAGGCGGTGCCTTTCGGCGACGTGGCCCTGACGGCCTATGTCCCGCACAACTATCCGCTGGAGGAGCTGGAGCCGGGGCTGGAGGAGACGTCGTTCTACGATCCGAAGAACTTCACCTTCCCGTCCGGTTCGCACATCTGCGAGGTCGAGATCGATCCCGCCACGGGTGAACTCGAGATCGTGGCCATGCATGCCACCGACGACTTCGGCAATGTCATCAACCCGATGATCGTCGAGGGCCAGGTGCACGGCGGACTGGTGCAGGGCATCGGCCAGGCGCTGTTCGAGAATGCGGCCTATGATTCCAGCGGGCAGCTGCTCAGTGGTTCCTACATGGACTACTGCATGCCGCGCGCCGATGATGTGCCGTCATTCACGGTGGATCACGAGGTCACGGCCTGCACCCACAATGTGCTGGGTGTGAAGGGCTGCGGCGAGGCCGGTGCCATTGGCTCACCGCCCGCGGTCATCAATGCCGTAGTCGACGCCCTGCGCGACTACGGCGTCACGCATATCGACATGCCGGCAACACCGGCGAAGATCTGGAACATCGTCAATCAGGGCGCGACCGCCCAGGCTGCCGAGTAAGGGGGACACCATGTACGAATTTGAATATGTGAAGCCGGGAAGCCTGGATGCCGCGAAGTCGGCCATTGCCGGGGCCGAGGACGGCAAGCTGATGGCCGGTGGCATGACCCTGATCCCGACGCTGAAACAGCGTCTGGCCAGCCCCAGCGATGTGGTTGACCTGGGTGGCCTCGGCGATCTGGCAGGCATCCGCAAGGATGGCGACAGCATCGTCATCGGTGCCATGACGCGCCATGCCGATGTTGCTGCCTCCGCCGATGTGAAGGCTGCCATTCCCGCTCTGGCCGACCTGGCCGAAGGGATCGGCGACCCGCAGGTCCGCAACCGCGGCACCATCGGCGGATCCATCGCCAACAACGATCCGGCGGCGGATTATCCGGCGGCGCTGGTGGCACTCGGCGCGACGGTCCGCACCACCAAGCGGGAGCTGGCGGCGGAGGATTTCTTCACCGGCATGTTCGAGACCGCGCTGGAGGATGACGAGATCATCACCGAAGTGGTGTTCCCGACGGCGGAGAAGGCAGCCTATGCCAAGTTCCCCAACCCCGCATCGCGCTATGCCATCGTCGGCGTCTTCGTCGCCAAGGGCAGCAGCGGCGTGAAGGTGGCCGTGACCGGTGCCGGTCCTGCCGTGTTCCGCGTCCCGGAGATGGAGACGGCCCTGTCCGGCAATTTCTCCGCCGACGCGCTGAAGGGCATTTCGGTTTCCGCCGATGACCTGAACAGCGACATCCACGCCGGTGCGGACTATCGGGCGCATCTGGTCGGCGTGATGGCACAGCGTGCCGTCAAGGCTGCTGGATAGAAATCCATACAGAAAAGTCCTTGGGGGCTGACCGGCCTGTGTTGTAGCATTTACGCCAGTTCGATTGCCCTAAAACAAAAAAACGGAGGAAAACATCATGGCCTGGTCCACACCGCGTATCGAAGAGATCTGCATCGGCATGGAAATCAACGGTTACTTCCCCGCCGAATTCTGATTGCGCCTTTCAGGCGTTTGACGGGACGACCGGCCGGGAAACCGGTCGGTCGTTTTCGTTTCAGGTCCACCGTTTGACATTCCCGGATCGGACATCCGCCATATGCGGCTGTGTGACGGGACGGGGCAGCCACGCGCCGGTTTCCGGTCCGCCCGCCCCGGGGTGAAACGCTGGCAGACAGCATGACCGTGACCGCATGAACACCTTTGAACTGCCACAATATGTGAGCGCCGACCGGCCCCTGGATCCCGACGGGCTGGAGGCAGCCCTGCGCGACATCGGCGCCCGTCGCTACCACAACCTGCATCCGTTTCACCGCCTGCTGCACGATGGTGCCCTGAACAGGGGACAGGTGCAGGCCTGGGCGCTGAACCGCTATTGCTATCAGGCCCATATCCCGAAGAAGGACGCCCTGCTGATGGCGCGTCTGCCCAGCGTCGAGCTACGCCGGGAATGGCGCCGCCGTATCGTCGATCACGACGGCGAGGATGAGGGTGAGGGCCCGCGCGGCGGTGACGATGGCGGGATCGAGCGCTGGCTGCGGCTGACCACCGGACTGGGGCTGGACCGCGATTACGTCAGGGACATGGTCGGCATCCTGCCCGCCACCCGCTTCGCGGTGGAGGCCTATGTCCATTTCGTGGCGGAGAAGCCCCTGCTGGAAGCCATCGCCTCCTCCCTGACCGAACTGTTCTCCCCGACGATCATCTCGGAACGGGTTTCCGGGATGCTGGCCAACTACGATTTCGTCGATGCGGAGACTCTTGCCTACTTCAGCAAGCGCCTGACCCAGGCCCCCAGGGACTCCGACTTCGCGCTGAACTACGTGCGGGAACATGCGGTACGGCCGGATCAGCAGCAGGCGGTGCTGGATGCCCTGACATTCAAGTGCAACGTGCTCTGGGCCCAGCTGGATGCGCTGTACTCTGCCTATGTCGCGCCGGGGCAGATTCCGCCGGGCGCCTATCGGCCATGATTGGCGATGCCACCATTCCGGCCCTGCCGCGCGGCGTGCGGCTGCGCGAGGATCAGGCCCGCGGCGGCTTCACGCTGATGGCACCGGAGCGCGTGCTGAAGCTTGATCCGATTGCGAACGAGGTCCTGAAACGCATCGATGGCACCGCCACCGTTGCGATGATCGTCGATGACCTTGCCCGGACCTTCGCCGCCGACCGTGCCCAGATCGACCGGGATGTGAAGTCGATGCTGCAGGGGCTGGCGGACAAGCGCCTGCTGGACCTGACCGGCAATGACTGACGGCACGGCCATTGATCCGCCGCTCGGCCTGCTGGCGGAACTGACGCATCGCTGCCCCCTGTCCTGCCCCTATTGCTCCAATCCGGAGAACCTCGACCGCCGCTCCGGCGAACTCGACACCGAAACCTGGAAGAGGGTCTTCGCCGAGGCCGCAGCCCTGGGGGTCATGCAGGTGCACCTGTCCGGCGGCGAGCCGACAGCACGCGCGGATATTGTCGAGATCACCGCCCATTGCCGGGATGTCGGCCTTTATACCAACCTGATCACATCCGGCATCAACGTCGCCGGGGCGAAGCTGGATGCGCTCGCCGATGCCGGGCTGGATCATGTCCAGATCTCGTTCCAGGGCGATATTTCGGACCACGCCGATCATGTCTCGGGGATGCAGGGATCACACGCGCGGAAGCTGGAACTGGCCGCGCAGGTGACCGGCCTCGGTCTGCCGCTGACCGTCAATGCCGTCATCCATCGCGGCAATGCTGATCGGGTGCGGGAGATGGTGCAGTTCGCCGTTGATCTCGGGGCCCGGCGGATCGAGATCGCACATGTCCAGTACTACGGCTGGGCGCTGCGCAATCGCGACGCCCTGATGCCCACGGCGGAACAGGTCCGCACCTCGACCGCAGCGGTCGACCAGGCGCGCGCGGACTTCGCCGGGCAGATCGTCATCGATGCCGTGGTGCCTGACTACTATGCCCGCAGACCCAAGCCCTGCGTCGGTGGCTGGGGCAGGCGTTCACTGAATGTCACCCCGGCCGGCAAGGTGCTGCCCTGCCATGCGGCGGAGACCATTCCGCACCTGACGTTTCCCAATGTGCGCGACCGGTCCCTGTCCGACATCTGGCACCACAGCGAGGCCTTCAATGCCTATCGCGGCACCGACTGGATGGCCGAACCCTGCCGCAGTTGCGACCGGCGGGACGTCGATTTCGGCGGCTGTCGCTGCCAGGCGCTGGCCATGACCGGCGATGCCGGGGCGACCGATCCCGCCTGCCAGCTGTCCCCGTTTCATGCCCGCATGATCGAACTGGCGGAGACGGCGGTAGCCGAAGTCGAGGCATCCCCCATGGACACCAGATACGACTACCGCCGCTTCCTCTGACCGGTGGATACGATCAGGCGTCGGACTTCGGGTCGAAGACCGGCGGGCGTTTCTCCCGATGGGATGCCAGCCCCTCCCGCACTTCCGGCCCGGTGAAACCGAGCATTTCCAGTGCCACGGAAGCATCGAACGCCGGTCCGGCCATGCGGTACCAGTTGTTCAGCGCATACTTGGTGAAACGCATGGCGGACGGCGCGCCATTGGCCAGCCGGACAGCCACTTCCAGCGCCTTGGCCTGCAGTTCGTCATCCTCCACGGCGAGCGATATCAGCCCCATCCGTTCGGCATCCTCACCGGTCATGGGCTCGCACAGCATCAGGTGATATTTCGCCTTCGCCATGCCACACAGGATCGGCCAGTTGATGACGGCATGATCACCCGCCGCCACACCCAGCCGCGTATGACCATCGACGATCTTCGCCGACTTCGCCGCGATGGAAATGTCCGACAGCAGGCCCGCGACCAGACCGGCACCGACCGCCACGCCATTGATGGCCGAAACGATGGGCTTGCCGCAGTTGATGATGTTGTAGACGAGGTCCTTGGCCTCCTTCCACGACCGCACGCGGGCGTGGTAGTCGTCGATCATCGCCTCGATCATGGCGAAGTCGCCACCGGCGGAGAAGGCCTTGCCCTTGCCGGTCAGGATGACGGCTGAAACGTCCGGATCGGCGTCGATCTCGTTCCAGATGTAGGTCATGTGATTGTGACCCGTCTGGTCGAGCGAATTCATCGTCGCCGGATTGTTCAGGGTCAGCCGCAGCACCCTGTCCGCAGGCCAGTCCACCTCGAAGGTCGAGAATTTCCCGTAATCGCCAGCCATGTTCATGTCCTCCCCATCTGACTGTCAGAAAGGCAGGAGTATAGTACGGATCAGGCCTGCGGGCGTTGCTTCGATGGATCCGGTGGCGGCAGGTCTGCCACCTGCACCGTGGCGCCCGCGGCATGTTTCACCACCAGCTCGCGCGGCACATTGGCCAGACACTCGGGTCCGTTCTCCCCGATCACGATACTTTCCGTCATCGCGATGCCCCAGTCCGCCTGCCACAGGCCGGTCATGAAATGGAACGTCATGCCCGGTTGCAGCACGGTCAGGTCCCCGGCGCGGAAGCTCATCGTCCGCTCGCCCCAGTCCGGCGGGTAGGACAGGCCGATGGGATAGCCGGTGCGGTTGTTCTTCTCGAAGCCATGGCGGCGCAGTTCGGCAAAGAACGTCAGCGCCACATCCTCGCAGGTATTGCCGGCCTTCGCCTTCTCCAGACCGAGCGCCATGCCTTCCTGCACCGCGGCCTCCGCCCGGCGGAACAGTTCCGGCGGTTCGCCGAAGTGGACCGTGCGGGTCAGGGGGCAGTGATAGCGGTGGTAGCAGCCGGCGATCTCGAAGAAGACACCCTCGTTGTCACGCAGCGGACTGTCATCCCAGGTCAGGTGCGGGGCGGAGCCGTCAACACCCGCACCGACCAGCGGCACGATGGCCGCGTAGTCACCGCCATGACCGTCCGTGCCGCGCAGGCCCGCGTCATAGATCTCGGCAATCAGGTCACACTTGCGGACACCGGGTTCGGCGATATCGAAGATGCGTTTCATCTGGGACTCGACGATCCGTGCGGCCTTGCGCATGTAGTCCAGTTCCTGCGGGCTCTTCACCGCGCGCTGCCAGTTGACCAGCGCGGTCGCATCCTGGAACCGGACGTTCGGCAGGCCGGACTGCAGCGTCGCGAATGCCTTGGCCGAGAAATAGTAGTTGTCCATCTCGACACCGACGGTGCCCCCGGCCCAGCCGCGGGTCACGATCTCCGCGCACAGCACCTCCATCGGGTGCCGCTCCATCGACTGGACGTAGTGATCCTCGTACCCGACGAGGTCGTCGAGGCCCATGTAGACGGTACGCTTGGCGCCGTTCAGATCCTGCCCGCGCCCGAACCAGACCGGATCGCCATGCGGCCCGACGATGACGGCCTGATGCACGTAGAACGACCAGCCGTCATAGCCGGTGAGCCAGGCCATGTTCGAGGGATCGCTGAGGATCAGGAGGTCGATGCCGGCTGATTCCATGGCAGCGCGCGTCTTGTTCAGCCGGTCGGCATATTCCTGGCGGCTGAAACGCAGTGCGACATCTTCAGGCATGGGCAGTCTCCGGACGACAGCAGGGACAGGTCGAATTCAGCTTGGCAGCGGGGACAGCGTCCGCTGTCCTTCCATCGCCAAGACATGTCCATGCTGCGACGCGCCCCTCGCAAGGGTGGCTCAGGTATTCTTGATGCCCCGCAGGCGTTCGGTGCGGCGGCGCAGCAGTTCCAGCGCGAAGAGCATCAGCATGGACACCAGTGTCAGCAGGGTCGCCACCGCCAGAATGGTGGGACTGATCTGTTCGCGTATGCCGGAGAACATCTGCCATGGAATGGTGCGTTGCTCGAAGGAGCCGACGAACAGCACCACCACGACCTCGTCGAAGCTGGTGATGAATGCGAACAGCGCACCCGATATCACGCCAGGCGTGATCAGCGGCACGATGACCGTGAAGAACGTGCGCGCCGGTGACGCGCCCAGGCTGTTGGCCGCCCGGATCAGATTGTTGTCGAACCCGACCAGCGTCGCGGTCACCGTGATCACCACGAAGGGGGTGCCGAGCGCGGCATGGGCCAGGATGACACCGAGGTGCGTGCCCTGCAGCCCGACGCGGGAATAGAAGAAGTACATGCCCGCCGCGGAGATGATCAGCGGCACGATCATCGGCGAGATCAGGATGCTCATGATCAGCGTGCGATAGGGCATCGACGGCCGCGACAGCCCAAGGGCCGCCAGCGTGCCGAGGCTGGCCGACAGGATGGTCGCGAAGAACGCGATGACGAAGGAGTTCCAGACCGCACCCTGCCAGTTCAGGTTGGTGAAGAAGTCCATGTACCATTTCGTCGAATAGCCGGCAGGATCGAACGCCAGCATCTCCGTCGTGAAGGTGAAGAAGGGCACCGCGTTGAACGACAGCGGCACGATCACCATCAGCGGGAAGATCAGGAAGAAGAACACCGCCGCGCAGATGACGCGGAAGGCGTAGTACCAGATCCGCTCCGGCGTCGATGCATAGGGTGGAAGGGCAGCCATTGGTCTCTCCCCTAACCCAGCTTCATGTTGTCGATGCCGACGATCTTGTCGTACAGCAGGTAGAACACCAGCACGATGGCCAGCAGCACCGCGCCCAGCGCCGCCGCCAGACCCCAGTTCAGGGAGTTCTGGATATGGAACGCGATGCGGTTGGAGATGAAGGTTCCCGACGTGCCGCCGACCAGTTCCGGCGTGATGTAGTAGCCGATGGCCAGGATGAAGACCAGGATCGCCCCGGCACCGATCCCCGGCACCGTATTGGGGAAATAGACCTTCCAGAAGGCCGGCCACGGATGCGCGCCCAGCGATGTCGCGGCGCGCATGTATGTAGGCGGCACGGTCTTCATCACGCTGTAGAGCGGCAGCACCATGAACGGCAGCAGGATATGCGTCATGGCGATGACCGAGCCGGTGGCGTTGTGGATCATCGCCAATCGCCCGTCCTCGGAGATGATGCCCACGAAGACCAGGATATCGTTGATCACCCCCTGTTGCTGCAACAGGGCGATCCAGGATGTGGTTCGCACCAGCAATGATGTCCAGAAGGGCAACAGCACAAGAATGATCAGCAGGTTGCCGATCTTGGCCGGTTGCGTGGCGATCAGGTAGGCGATCGGAAAGCCCAGCAACAGGGTCATCAGCGTGATCACCACGGACATGATCATGGTGCGTATGAACAGCTTCGTATGGATCGCCTTCTCGGAATCCTCGAACCGGATATCGCCTTCCGGCGTCTGCATCGCGTCGACGGCGGCCAGATAGTATCCCGGTGTCAGATTGGGCGAGAACTGCTTGATCACCTGCCAGGTAACGACCTTGCCCCAGTCCTTGTCGGTCTTGATCAGCTGTTCCTTGTAGGGCGGTTCCTTGATCCGGCTGGCCTTGCGTCCGGCACCACGGAACAGGCTGGACATGCCGGAGCGTTCGTAGTTCAGCCGCTGACCGACCTTGGTGTTGGTCCGTTCCTTCCGCGCCACCTTCAGGTCCGCGACCATGGCGGCATAGACGGCCTCGTCAGGCAGTTCACCGGAGGTCTCGTCCCAGGACTCCAGCGCCTTGACGGTCTGCGGCAGGATCTCCTCGACAATGCCGTTCTCGACGGAGCGGAACAGCATGTCGGCGATGGGGATGATGAAGCTGATGGCAACGAAGATGAACAGCGGCGCGACGAGGGCCAGCGCGAACATGCGCTGTCGGCGCAATGCCTTGGCCAGGGAGACCTTCAGCGGCTTGCCGTCCGCGGTGACGATCGCGTCGGCGGCACTGTTCTGCATGTCGGTCGCTGTCATCCTGGTTCGCTGAGCCCCCTGCCCAATACCTGTCCCGGACTTCGCCGTCCGGGCCGATGCCACACCGGAAGACGCCCGCTGGCGGGACGCATTCGGGAGTAGCAACGGTTTCCGGGGCGGGCGAAACCCGCCCCGGAGTCCGTCACGTCATGAGCCTTACTGCAGCAGCCAGGACTGGAAACGCTCATCGATATCGTCGCGATTGTCCGCCCAGAACTCGTAGTTGTAGAGCAGGGTGGTCTTGGAATTCGCGGGATCGGTCGGCATGTGCGGTGCCATCTCGATGCCCAGCGTGGCGTGCTTGCCCACCAGCGGTGCCGATGACTTGCGCGCCGGACCGTAGGAGATGAACTTCGCCTGATCAGCCAGACGCTGGGTGTCGGTGGCGAAGCGCAGATACTCCATCACCGCTTCCTTGTTCTTGGTGCCCGTGGGGACGATCCAGCCGTCCAGGTCAAACACCTGCCAGTCCCACAGCATCGCGATCGGCTGCTTCTCTTCCTCGATCACCGAGAAGAGACGACCGTTGTAGGTGGAGCCCATCACGACTTCGCCGTCAGCCAGAAGCTGCGGTGTCTGTGCGCCCTTGGTCCACCAGACAACGCTGTCCTTGATGGTGCCAAGCTTGGCCAGGGCCTTCTCGACACCGGCCGGGGTGCCCAGAACCTCATAGACCTGATCCGGCGCGACGCCGTCACAGAGCAGGGCCCATTCCATGTTGTTGATCGGGTTCTTCTCCAGCGCGCGCTTGCCGGGGAACTTCTCCAGATCGAAGACGTCGCAGACGCTGGTCGGCGTGGAGGAGACCATGTCGGTGCGATAGCCGAAGGTCGTGGAGTACACGATCTGCGGGATGAAGCATTCGGACACGATCAGGTCGCCGAAATCCTCAGAGGCGGGCGTGCCATCGGGGGCCGGTGCCAGCACCTTGTCGTGGTCGATGATCTCGGCCAGGCCCTCGTCGCACAGACGGATGGCATCGGCGGCGACCACATCGACCAGGTCCCAGGTGACATTGCCGGCTTCGTTCATCGCGCGCAGCTTGGCCACGGCCGCGTTGGACGAGTCGTCATTGACGATCCTGACATCGGAATTGGCGGCCATGTAGGGATCATGGTAGGCGCCCTGCTGGCTGGCCGAATAGGCACCGCCCCAGGATACGACAACCAGTTCCGTCTCGGCCTGGGCACTGGTCACGGCACCTGCCGCAACACTCGCCACAGCAGCCGCAATCAGGGCTGACTTGAAGCTTTTCATTATGAGCCTCCTTGGTTTTTCTCTCGTGCGATCCTGTTCCCTGCTGACCCTGTGATCACAGATTGTCGGGCATATCGAGTGCCCGGCAGTCGCGTGTCCGCCAGCCAAGGGAAATTTCGTTGCCGGGCACGAGACCGGCACGATCTGTTGAATTCGGAATCTTCACCACGAAGTCGTCGCGCCCGCAGACGGTCAGGCGCGTGCGGATGTGGTCACCCAGGTAGATGAGTTCCTGCACCCGGGCATCGACATGGACGTCGCAGTCCTTCACATCGTCGCCGATCATCACCCGCTCGGGCCGGATCGACAGCATGGTCTTTTGGCCCACACCACCGTGACTGATCGACAGGGCCGTCACCTTCTCACCGCTGTCGAGTTCCACCGAGCACCTGTCGCCATCCGCCGCCGTGACCTTGCCGGTCAGCTTGTTGTTCTCGCCGATGAACTGCGCCACGAAGGCATTGTCGGGGCGTTCATACAGGTCCGCCGGTGGTGCCAGCTGCTGGATGATGCCGTCGTTGAACACCGCAATGCGGTTCGACATGGTCAGCGCCTCGGACTGGTCATGGGTGACATAGACCACCGTGATGCCGAGATTGTCGTGAATATGCTTGATCTCGAACTGCATCTGCTCGCGCAGCTGCTTGTCCAGCGCGCCCAGCGGTTCGTCCATCAGCACCAGTTTCGGGTCGAAGACCAGCGCGCGGGCCACCGCGACACGCTGTTGCTGCCCGCCGGAAAGCTGCATCGGGCGCCGGCCGCCGAAGGGGCCGAGCTGCACCATGTCCAGTGCCCGCTGGACCCGCTCCTCGATCTCCGCCTTGCCCATCTTGCGGACCTTCAGCGGGAAGGCCAGGTTCTCGGCCACCGTCATGTGGGGGAACAGCGCGTAGTTCTGGAATACCATGCCGATGTCGCGCTTGTGCGGCGGCACATCGTTCAGCGGCGCGCCGTCGAGAACGATCTTGCCATGCGTCGGAGTCTCGAACCCTGCGAGCATCATCAGGCAGGTTGTCTTTCCGGACCCGGACGGGCCAAGCATCGTCAGGAATTCGCCATTGGCGATATCTAGGTTCAGATTCTTGACGACGAGCGTTTCACCGTCATAGCTCTTCTGCACTTCCTGGAACCGGACGAATGGATCGCCCATCGACTGATCGCCTGTCACGCAGCTGCCTCAATTCCCTGTTTGCCCCGCATTGATTGCAGGTGCTTGAAGTTCGAACGCCCGGTCGGCGTTTGCAGTCCCTGTTGGTCCGACCTGCTTGTTGCCGCAGTGTCTGGGCCCGTCTTCGTGTTGCGGTGCAACGATGTCAGCTTTGTGATCATCATGCAACCACCCTGCCTTGTTGCTGATTATGCAGGCAGAATCATCTTTTCGGGGCCGAAGGGGAAGTCCGTGATGTTCTCGGCGCCGTCCCCGGTGACGATCAGAATGTCATGTTCACGATAGCCGCCGGCCCCCTCCACACCCTCGGGCAGCATGATCATGGGTTCCATGGATACCACCATGCCCGGTTGCAGCACGGTCTCCACATCCTCACGCAATTCCACCGCCGCTTCGCGTCCGTAGTAATGGGATAACACGCCGAAGCTGTGACCATATCCGAAGGAGCGATACTTCAGCAGGTCCCAGCCGCGATACATCTCGTTCAGTTCCAGCGCGATATCGCAGCAGCGCGCACCCGGCCGGATCAGTTCCATGCCGCGTACATGAACCGCGCAGTTCTTCTGCCAGAGATCCAGCGAGACAGCGTCCACCGCACCTGCGAACAGGGTCCGCTCCAGCGCCGTGTAATAGCCGAAGATCATCGGGAAGGTGTTCAGGGACAGGATATCGCCCTGTTCGATCCGCCTGTTGGTCACCGGATTGTGGGCCCCGTCGGTATTGATGCCGGACTGGAACCAGGTCCAGGTATCCATCAGCTCGACGAAGGGGAAACTGTCCGCGATGGCCCGCACCATGGCACTGGTGGAGGCCAGCGCCACCTCATGCTCCGGCACCCCGGGGCGGGCGGCTTCCATCACCGCCTCGCCACCGATCCGGCAGATGCGTGCACCCTCCCGGATCAGGGCGTGCTCCTCTGCCGACTTGACCGTGCGCAGCCGCATGGCCGTTTCACCGCAATCCACCAGTTCCACACCCGGGAAATGCGCTGCCAGCAGATCGCGGAACTGCAGGGTCACGTGATCGAACTCGATCCCCAGCCGGCGAACCCCGGGCAGCAGTTGCTTCAGACCGTCGAAATAGCTCTCCCGACGCCAGTCCGTGTAGGTCAGGTTGTCACCGAACGTCCGCCGCCAGGGCTGCCCGCCATCGATCGCCGCGGTCAGGGTCGTTGCCGCATCCGGCGTCAGGGTCAGGGCGTAACGGCGCCCGAACTGGCAGTACATGAAGCCCGAGAAGTAGCAGATGTTGTGGTAGCTGCTGAACAGGCAGGCATCGATGTCATCCGCTGCCATCAGCGCCCGCATGGCGTCCTGCCTGCGCTGCATCTCCGCGTCCGTGAAGGGGGAGAAGCCCTTGTCCCCATTGTGCCAGCGTGCCAGATGGATCAGTTCATCGGTCATGTTCGCCCCCCTGTCGATCAACCTGTTCTTCCCACAGTCCGCCGCCGCGCCTGCGTCGGTCACGACCAAACACTGTTCCCCCAGCGACCATCACGTCCCCGACAGGAAACTTGATTGCCGCCGCAGCCGCATCAGATAGCGGGGCAGACACGCAGGAGGTGACGATGACACGGTTTCAGCTTCACACGCAGGAAACGGCGCCGGAAGACGGCAGGGAACTGCTGGAGAAGGCGGAGAAGAGCTATGGCTTCGTCCCCAACCTGATCGCCGGAATGGTGGAGGCACCGGCCACCACCGAAGCCTACATGGCCCTCAGCCGCGCCGTGATGAAGATGTCCTTCACGCCTGAGGAACGGCATGTGGTGTGGTTCACCATCAACGCCTATCACGACTGTACCTACTGCATGGCAGGCCACACGCGGATCGCCAATGCGGAGAAGATTCCGCAGGATGTGATCGAGGCGGCGCGCACCAATTCCCCCTTCGCCGACGACCGCCTGAACGTGCTGCGCGCCTTCACGCAGAAGATGGTGGTTCAGCGCGGCTGGGTGAAAGACGCCGACCTCGACCACTTCATGGCCGCGGGTTTCACGAAACGCAATGTCATCGAGATTGTCGGCGTCATCGCGCACAAGGTGATTTCCAACTATACCAACCATCTGGTCGGGACACCGCTCGACCCCCACTCGGAACAGCACGCCTGGACCCGCCCGCCGAGTCTGGCGGCAGAGTAGGATCGGATCACCCACCGGCAGGGAGCAGACGCAATGAATGTCTTCAGAATTCCCGACAGGGGCGTGCTGCGGGTTGGCGGCACCGAGGCCGTGGGATTCCTCCAGGCCCTGGTGACCAACAATGTTGCGGATATTGCCGCAGGAACGGCGGTCTATGCCGCGCTGCTGACCCCCCAGGGCAAGTTCCTGCACGACTTCTTCGTCACGCCCGAGCCCGACGGCGACGCCCTGCTGCTGGAGGTGGAGGCCCCCCGGATCGACGACCTGAAGCGACGCCTGACCATGTACAGGCTGCGATCGAAGGTCACGATCGACGACGTCAGCGCCGACTGGCAGGTGCTGGCGGCACCCGACGGCGATGTCACGGGAGAGGGTGCGATCAGCTACACCGACCCCCGCGATCCGGGCATGGGAAAGCGCCTGCTCTGGCCCGCCACACACCCCCTGCCCGACCACGATGACGACCTGTCCGCCTATCATGCGCTGCGCGTCTCACGCGGCATCCCGGATGGCAGCCGGGACATGGAGGTGGAGAAGAACTTCATGCTGGAGGTGCGTTTCGACAAGCTGAACGGCATCGACTTCCGCAAGGGCTGCTACGTCGGGCAGGAGATCACGGCGCGGAGCAGGTATCGCGGCAACGTCCGCAAGATGCTGCTGGCTTGCCATGTCGAGGGCGAACTGCCTGACGCTGGCGCGGATGTGGTCGTGGATGGGCGCAGCGTCGGGACCGTGCGCAGCGGCGCAGGCGATCACGTGCTTGCCATGCTGCGCCTGGACCGGCCTGAGGGTATCCTGCAGGCAGGATCCGCGCGCCTGACCGTCACGACACCGACGGACTGAACGGCAAGACTGATGGCGACCGGCAGGTCTGGCGAAGCGGTCAGTTCGGGCAGATGCGCGGCGTGATGCCATTTTCCTTCGCATAGGCGACCGCGGAGGATTCCACCATCGGGCGCACGATGGACTGATCGGTCTCGATCCAGTCCGTTGCCTCCCCCCAGGCGGTGCCGTCCCATTGCAGGAACTTCAGCGGCGAGTCACCGCCGTGATTGCGGCAGGAAAGCCTGATCTCCGGCAGCAGACCGACCGCGCCGAGCTTCGCCAGCCGCGCCTCATCAAGCGTCAACTGTTCCAGCGCGGCCTGAACCTCCGCCCCGGTGACCGGACGGTTCTCTCCCGCCATCCGCATGGCGTCGCGGATGGCCTCGGTGCCGACGATGGCCATGGCCACGGCACGATTGAAGTAGATCGAGCCTACCCGCCGCGGGTCCATGTCACCGTCACCCTTGTCATAGAGGTAACGGATCATGTCCTGGATCACCGGATAGTCCGCCCCGGCGGACTGGTACCCCGCAGCATAATAATCCTTCGCGGCCGGACCGGCGGGGATCACATCCTCCTCCGACCCCGACCACCAGGCACCGATGACCCGGTTGGCCGGAAACTTGACCCGGCGTGCCTCCTTCAGGGCCATGGGATTCATCACGCCCCAGCCGCGCAGGATCACGTAGTCCGGCTTGTACTGCCGTGCGACCTGCAGCCAGATCGATTTCTGGTCCAGCCCAGGATGGGCGACCGGGAAGTTGCGGAACTCGAACCCATACTTCTGCGCCTGACGCTCCAGAACCGGGATGGTTTCCTTTCCATAGGCAGAATCATGATGAACGTTGGCGATCTTCAGGCCTTTCAGCCTGTCCATCCCGCCTTCGAGCTGACCGATGAAACGGACCTCCGCCGTCGACTGGCTCCAGTAGCTGGTGATGACGGGGAACACGTAAGGGAAGACCCGGCCGTCGGAACCGTCCGCGCGCCCGTACCCCATGGTGATGATGGGAACCTGATCGGCCCGGCCCGGCCCCACCAGCGCATAGGTCGCGTCGGTCGAGAGCGGGTGAAAGAACGGCAGGCCGCTGGTGCTGGCCTTCTTCAGCTTCTCGTAACAGGCAACGACACGTTCCGCCTTGTAGGCGGTCTCGCACTTTTCCCAGCTCAACCTGACGCCGTTGATGCCGCCGTCCCGCCTGTTCAGCAGTTCGTAATAGTCCGCCATACCGTCACCGAACGCGGAACCGCCGGCGGCGTAGGGACCGGTCCAGTAGGCCGCGATGGGAATGAACTGTGTCGGCGGCGGTGCAGGCTTCTGGGCCACCGGCTTTGGCGGTGCGGGCCTGGCTTCGATCTCGTTCTGGGCCAGTTGCAGGGACTCGCGCGGGCCTGCCTGCAGACCCAAGGACACCATTGCCATCGGCAATGCCGCCAATGCTGCGGCGAGGACAAGTGTCCCTGAACGCATCTTGCTCTCCCCGGTCGCCTGCCCTTGAAGGGTCTTGTCCCTGAACCTTCTCATATCACGCGCGGGACGGCCGTACCATTCCGACAACACCTAAACAGCCGGAATATCGGCCATTTGTGACCGTTTCACATCGGATCAGTGGGAAACGCGCGCCAGCTTGCGCTCCCGATGGAACACATACATGCCTGCCCCGACGATCACCGCAACGCCGGTCCAGGTCACCGCATCGGGAAAGTCATCGAAGATGAGGTATCCAAGCACCGTCGCACTGATGATCTCCAGGTACTGAAACGGGGCGAGCACCCCAGCCGGAGCGCGACGGAACGCATGCACGACCAGCATGTGCCCAGCGGTCGCCACCAGCCCAAGCGCGAACAGCAGGCCCCACTCGTGCAGTTCGGGCTGAACCGCGGTCAGTGCCGGGATACCGGCGATCCCGCCGAGGGCCAGGACAGCCGCCATGGTCAGAAAGCCGAACACTCCGGCCCAGAACTGCATCTGCACCGCGTCACCGGTCTGGGCCATGCGCCGTGTCAGCACCAGATAGACGGCGAAACAGCCTGCCGCGAGCAGGGGCATCAGCGCCGGCCAGCCGACCCAGCCGAAGCCCGGTCTGATGACGATCAGCGCTCCCAGGAACCCGACCAGCACCGCGGTCATCCTGCGCCAGCCCACGGCTTCCCCCAGGAACAGTCCCGACAGCAGGGTCAGGATCAGCGGTTCCACGAAGAAGATCGCGATGGCGTCCGCAATCGGCATGTGTTGCAGCGCCGTGAAGAAGAACGCGGTTGCCAGGGCGATCAGCGCCCCCCGTGCCGCGTGCAGATGCAACTGTCGCCATGGCACACGGGGCAATCCCCCGGCCAGCAGCAACAGCGGAAACAGCAGCAGCGACTGGAACAGGAAGCGGCTGGCCGCGATCTGGCCCGGCGGCACGCTCTCGCCCAGGAACTTGGCGATGGCATCGATACAGGGAATCCACAGCATCCCCGCCGCCATCATGGCCATGCCGACCTCGACAGCCGGGCGTGGCTTGCGCGGGGCGCTCATGTCCCGTGGAGGGCAGCGATGGCTTCAGCCGACTCGCGGATCAGCTCGGGACCGCGCCAGATCATGCCGCTGTAGAACTGCACTGCCGAAGCCCCGGCGCGCACCTTCGCCGCCGCATCCTCGCCCGTCATGATCCCGCCGACCCCGATCAGCGGGACCTCGCCCCGGGTGGCCTCGCGGAACCGCGACAGCACCTCCGTCGACGGGCCGCAGAGCGGCGCGCCGCTCAGGCCACCGACCTCCGTGCGGTTCGGACTGCGCAGGCTGTCGGGGCGGGCGATGGTCGTGTTGGCAACGACCAGGGCATCGATTCCCATGTCGCGTGCGACGGCGGATACATCCGTGATGTCCGCCGCGGTCAGGTCCGGCGCGACCTTCAGGAACAGGGGCGTCTTCAGACGGCCTTCATTCCGTACCCTGATCAGCCGCTCGAAGATATCCACCAGCGCGGCGCGGTCCTGCAGCGCGCGCAGCCCGGGTGTGTTGGGGGACGAGACATTGACCGTCGCATAGTCCACCAGCGGCCCCACCACCCGCAGGCATTCCGCATAGTCGGCGATACGATCGGTGCTTTCCTTGTTGGCCCCCAGGTTGACGCCGACGATGCCCGGTGCGCGCCGCCGCTCCAGATTGCGCGCCACGGCCTCCGCCCCGTCGGAATTCAGGCCATAGCGATTGATCACAGCCCGGTCCTCCATCAGGCGGAAGACGCGGGGGCGCGGATTGCCCGGCTGCGGCTTCGGCGTCACGCCGCCGATCTCCACGAAGCCGAAACCCAGCGCCAGCAAGCCATCGACAGCTTCCGCGTTCTTGTCCAGTCCCGCCGCCAGTCCCACCGGGTTCGGCAGGCGCAGACCCGCGATCTCCACCGGCATGTCGGGTACCCGCACAGCCGCCAGCCTGGCCAGCGCCGGATTGCGGAGCGCCCGAACGGTCAGATTGTGGGCCCGTTCGGCATCCATGCTGAACAGCAGACGTCGCGCCAGGGGAAAAAGCAGGCTCATGGTTCCGGGTCCTGAAAGAGTCTCGAGCGTTGCTGATACAGGCTTGCGCGGTCCGACGCCACCATTGCCCTGACCGGACGCGCGGCGATCAGCGGGCAATTCCCTCACGGCGCAAAACCGACTAAGACACGGTCAAACGAAAGCTTGGGGAGGAGAGCGCAGCATGGAAGCACGGTTCTTTTACGACGGGGACTGGTTCACGGAGAACCCGCGCCTGACCGGCCCGATGGATCACGCCTTCTGGATGGCCAGTGTCGTGTTCGACGGCGCCAGGGCTTTCGAGGGGCTGGCACCGGACCTGACACCCCATTGCGAACGCGTCGTCCGTTCCGCCCGCACCATGCTGCTGGAACCGAAGGAAGATGCCGCGCGGGTGGAGGAGCTGTGCCGGGAGGCACTGGCCGACCTGCCCCGCGACCGCGCCTATTACATCCGTCCGATGTTCTTCGCCCGCACCGGCTTCGTCTCTCCCGATCCGGAATCGACGGAGTTCACGCTGGCTGTCTATGAGTCGCCCCTGCCCACCGCGACGGGGATGAGTGTCTGCCTGTCCACCCACCGCCGTCCGGCCCGCGACATGGCCCCGACCGATGCCAAAGCTTCCTGCCTCTATCCGAATTCCCAGCGCGCGCTGCGGGAGGCCGGACAGCGTGGCTATGACAATGCCCTGCTCTGCGACCCTTCCGGCAATGTCGCGGAACTGGCCACCGCCAACATCTGGATGGTCAAGGACGGTGTTGCCATGACACCGGTCTGGAACGGCACCTTCCTGAACGGCATCACCAAGCAGCGGATGACGGAGCTGTTCCGCGCCGACGGTGTCGAAGTGCAGGAGGTCACCCTGACTCCGCAGGACTTCGCCGAAGCGGACGAGATCTTCACCACGGGCAATTTCGGCAAGGTGGTCCCCGTCACCCGCTACGAGGGGCGGGATCTGCAGCCCGGCCCCATCGCGCGGCGCGCCCACGGTCTCTATTTCGACTGGTCGCAGTCGGAGGGCTACTGATGAAACTGGAAGGTATCCGCGTCCTCGATCTGTCGCTTTTCCTGCCCGGCCCGCTGCTGACCCAGATGATGGCGGATCACGGGGCGGAGGTGATCAAGCTGGAACCCATCAATGGCGGGGAGCCGAACCGGGAGATCGGCGCCCGGCGCGCCGACGGGGTGACGGTCTATTTCCAGAACACGCACCGAGGCAAGAAATCGGTGCAGCTGAACCTGAAGACGGAGGCGGGGCGGGAGGCGCTGCTGAAACTGGCCGAGACCGCCGACGTGATGATCGAGGCGTTTCGCCCCGGCGTGGTGAAACGGCTGGGTGTCGACGCGGAAACCGTGCGCGCCCGCAACCCGCGCCTGGTCTATTGCTCCATCTCCGCCTTCGGTCAGGACGGCCCCTATGTGAAGCGCCCGGCGCACGATCTGGCGACGGAGGCGCTGGCCGGTGTGCTGAGCTGCAACATCGGCGCGGACGGCGCGCCGACGATTCCCGGCATCGCCAACGCGGACATGCTGTCGGCCACCATGGGGCTGTCGGCGATCCTGATGGCGCTGCTGCGCCGGACCGAGACCGGTCAGGGGGACACCATCGATCTGTCGATGATGGATTCGCTGATGGCGGCAATGCCGAACCTGCTCGGCACCGTCTTTGCGGAGAAGAAGATGCCGGTCGTGCGGCATGAGCGGACCTGGGGCGGCAACGCCATGTACAACATCTACGCCACGGCGGACGGGAAGCACATCGTGCTGGGCGGCGCGGAGATGCACTTCGCGAAGGCGATCCTGACCAAGCTGGGCCGCCCCGACCTGATCGAGGCCTGCGAGCCGCCGCCGGGACCGACACAGCAGCCCGCCATCGACTTCCTGCGGGAAACCTTCGCCACGAAGACCCAGGCGGAATGGGTGGCGTGGTTCGAGGATGTGGACGCAGCCTTCGCCCCCGTCAACGACCTGCGCCAGGCCTGTGACGATCCGCAGTTGCGCCATCGCGGCATGATCTTCGAGGACGCGGACGGCTTCGAGCATGTCGGAGTGCCGATGAAGTTCGCGGAGGAACCGGGCCGCGCCAACACCACCCTGCCGCGCCTGAGCGAACATACCGAGTCCCTGCTGCGCGAGCTGGGCTATTCGGACGACGATCTCGCCGCGATGCGGGCAGAGGGGGTATTCTGAGGCCGCTCTGGCTCCCGTTTAATGACGTGCTACCCTGACACACAGGGGAGAGACGATCATGACCGAGCAGACCTTCGACGCCATCATCATCGGGGCCGGAATTTCCGGCATGTACCAGTTGCACCAGTTGCGCGGCCTGGGCATGTCGGTGCAGGTACTGGAGGCCGGGGACGGCGTCGGCGGCACCTGGTACTGGAACCGCTATCCGGGCGCGCGCTTCGATTCGGAAAGCTATTCCTACGGCTATTCCTTCTCGGAGGAGATCCTGGACGAGTGGCAATGGAGCGAGCATTTCTCGGCCCAGCCGGAGACGCTGCGCTATTGCAACTTCGTCGCCGACAAGCTCGATCTGCGCCGCGACATCCGCTTCGACAGCACGGTCACCCGCGCCCGCTGGGACAGTGAGGCGGAGCGATGGACGGTCTGGACGGCGGATGGCTGGACCGGCTCCGCGCAGTTCCTGATCACCGCCATCGGCCCCCTGTCGGTCCCCACCATGCCGACCATCGACGGCATCGACGACTTCCGGGGCCAGTCGATGCACACCGCCCGCTGGCCGCATGAGCCAGTGGATTTCAAGGGCAAGCGCGTGGCGGTCATCGGCACCGGAGCAACCGGCGTGCAGACGATCCAGGAAGTCGCCAAGACCGCCGGACAACTGACCGTGTTCCAGCGCCGCCCGAACTGGTGCGCGCCGCTGAAGAACAGCCCGATCACGCCGGAACAGCAGCAGGACATCCGCGCCCGCTACCCGGAGATCTTCGAGATCTGCAAGCGGTCCCACGGCTGCTTCATGCATGACGCCGACCCGCGCCGCGCGATGGGGGTGAGCGCGGAGGAGCGCGAAGCCTTCTACGAGGAACTGTACGACGCCCCCGGCTTCGGCATCTGGATGGGCAACTTCCGCGACATCTTCGTCAGCGAGGAAGCGAACCAGACCATTTCCGACTTCGTCGCCGCCAAGATCCGCCAGCGGGTGAAGGACCCGAAGGTCGCCGACATGCTGATCCCGAAGGATCATGGCTTCGGCACCCGGCGCGTGCCGCTGGAGACCAACTACTACGAGGTCTACAATCAGGACAATGTGCGGCTGGTGAACCTGCAGGACACGCCCATCGAACGGGTGACGCCGACCGGAATCCGGACCAGCGCCGAGTTACTGGAATTCGACATCATCATCTATGCCACCGGATTCGACGCCGTCACCGGCGGCTTCTCGAAGATCGCGTTCGAGGGCGTGGACGGCCAGACGCTGCAGCAGAAGTGGGCGGAGGGACCGCTCACCTACCTCGGCCTGATGGTGCCGGGTTTCCCCAACATGCTGACCCTGGTGGGGCCGCACAATGCCGCGTCCTTCTGCAACATTCCGCGCTGCATCGAGCAGAACGTGGAATGGGCCACCGACTTCATCCGCAACATGCGGGAGAAGGGCCTGGCGACGGCGGAGGCGGACGAGGCCGCTGCCACGGAATGGACACACCATGTCCATGAAAGCGCGGAAAAGATGCTCTATACCAAGGTCGATTCATGGTTCATGGGCATCAACACCAATGTCGAAGGCAAGAACAAGCGCACCTTCCTGCTCTACGCTGCGGGCGCACCGGCCTACCGCGCGAAATGCGACGAGGTCGCTGCCTCGGACTATGCGGGCATCGCCCGGCATTGACCGTCGCGGGCTGCTGCTGGGCGGGCTGGGCCTGCTGACGGCGGCGGCCCTGCCGGGCGCGGTCCATGCGGCGCAACCCGATGACATCCATTTCGACGTGCACATCGCCGGCTCGAAGGTCGGGCATCACAGCCTGAGCTTTACCCCCGGCCCCGACGCCGGACAGATGACCGTGAAGGTCGATATCCGCATCCGGGTGCGGCTGTTCTTCGTCACCGTGTTCGACTACACGCAGACAACGGAGGAAGTCTGGCAGGGCGACCGGCTCGTCCGCTTCACCTCCACCACCCTGGACGGCGACAACAGGGACGAGGTCACGGCGGTTCAGGGAGCGGAGGGTCTGGAGGTGACCAGCCTGCGCTTCGGCAACCGCACCCTGCCCGCCGACATTTGGCCCTCCACCGCCTTCTGGAGACAGGATGCCGTGCAGCGGAGCGCATTCCTGGATGCCGCGCGGGGCGACATCCGCAAGGTCGCCATCACGGAACTGGACCTGGAATTCATCGACGCGCAGGAGAAGCGCCACCTCGCCCGCCGCTACCACGCCGAAACCAGCCGCGATTTCGATGTCTGGTACGGCCCGGATGGTTCATGGCTGAAACTGCAGTGGTCCGGCTACGGCATGACGGCGGACTATCGGCGATAACGGAACAGCCGCACTGACGCGGGGGTAACGGCCCGGTACACTCCCTTCCACGGATACTGGATGCGGGAGGAGAATGGACATGCGGGTCGGGATCATCGGTGTGGGCTTGATGGGCCACGGGATTGCGCTGAATGTGCTGAAGGGCGGATTTCCGCTGGTGATGATGGATCATCCCGGCAACCAGCCGGTGGACGACCTGATCGGGATGGGCGCGGGCCAGCAGGACTCGCCGGGCGCGGTCGCGGCGGTTTCCGATCTGGTCATCATCTGCGTTACCGGTTCGCCGCAAGTGGAGGCGGTGATGACCGGGGAGACGGGCGTGATTGCCGCGCTGAAACCCGGCACCATCGTCGTGGACTGTTCGACCGCCCTGCCGGAATCGACGGAGCGGATGGCGGCATTGGTGGCGGAGGCCGGGGGGCGGTTTCTGGATGCGCCGATGACCCGCCTGTCAAAGCAGGCACATGAAGGCACGCTGAACATCCTCGTCGGTGGCGAGGCCGAGGTGCTGGAGGCTGCGCGACCGGTACTGGACACCTTCACGGAGAACATCGATCATGTGGGCGGTGTCGGCTTCGGACACCGGATGAAACTGCTGCACAACTATGTCTCGGTCGGCCACATGGCGCTGCTGGCGGAAGCGGCGGCGCAGGCGGCGGAGGCGGGGGTCGAACCGCAGGTCTTCGTCGATGTGCTGGGCAAGGGTGGCGGGGCCGGGATGGCGCTGGAGCGGCTGAGGCACTGCATCCTGACCGGCGACGCCAGTGACGTGCCCTTCTCCATCGGCAATGCGATCAAGGACATCGACTATTACCGCGAGATGGTTGGCGAGAGTTCCGGCAGCCGGGCCATTGCCGACGGCGTCTCCTCCGCCATCGGGACGGCGGCCGGGGCAGGGCATGGGGACGCCTATGTCCCGGAACTGAGCCGACTGTTCCGGGGCTGAACGGCAGGACACAGCGAAGTCGTCAGGATTTCAACCTGACACCAACGACAACGAGGAATGGTCGAACAACGAAGCAAGCGCCCCTTCCCCCTCGACGGGGGAAGGCCGGGAAGGGGGTGGATCGGCGAAGCCGATGCAGCACCGGACCACTGCGCAACAGCCTTCGGCTTCCCCCCCATCGACCGCTGCGCGGCCACTTCCCCCGCGAGGGGGGGGGGAAGCAGGGGAGAGATGCCAGGCCGACACTCCCTTGGTCAGAACGCTCGCGGGGGCAATGAAGATCATCCCCGTCCCGAACAAGACGATCCGCATTCAACGCGGCAGCAGGGTTGATCCCATCAGGAACTCGTCGACGGAGCGGGCGCACTGGCGGCCTTCGCGGATGGCCCAGACGACCAGGCTCTGACCGCGACGCATGTCACCGCAGGCGAAGACGTTGGCGCAGGAGGTCTGATAATCCTCCGTGTTGGCCATGACGTTGCCGCGCTGGTCCTTTTCCACCGCCAGATCGTCGATCATGCCTTCATGCACCGGGCTGACGAAGCCCATGGCCAGCAGCACCAGATCGGCCTTCAGCTCGAACTCCGACCCCTCGATCTTCGCGAAGCCCTTCTCCGGCCCCTCGCACCGCGCGCACTCGATGGCGACGACCTTGCCGTCCTCGCCCCGGATGGCGGTCGTGACGACGGAGAAATCGCGCTCGGCGCCTTCTGCCTGGCTGGAGGAGGTGCGCATCTTCAGCGGCCAGTCCGGCCAGGTCAGGGCCTTGTTCTCGCGCGCCGGCGGTGCCGGCATGATCTCGAGCTGGGTGACGGAAACCGCACCCTGACGGAAGCTGGTGCCGATGCAGTCGGAGCCGGTATCGCCACCACCGATGACGATGACGTGCTTGCCCTCTGCCGTGACTTCCTCGATATCGCCCAGCGGTTCGTTGCTGACCCGGCGGTTCTGCTGCGGCAGGAAATCCATCGCAAACATGACGCCGTCCAGGTCGCGGCCCGGCACCGGCAGGTCGCGCGGAGCCTCCGCGCCGCCAGCCAGGACAACCGCGTCGAATTCGGCCAGCAGGTCATCGACCGACTTGTCGATACCGACATGGATACCACCGATGAACATCACGCCCTCGGTCTGCATCTGCGACAGGCGGCGGTCGATCAGATGCTTCTCCATCTTGAAGTCGGGAATGCCGTACCGCAGCAGGCCGCCCATCTTCGCGTTCTTCTCGAATACATGCACCCGATGCCCGGCGCGGGCCAGCTGCTGCGCCGCAGCCAGACCGGCAGGGCCGGAGCCGACGACGGCAACCGTCTTGCCGGTGCGATGCTTCGGGATCTGCGGTTCGATCCAGCCTTCGCTGAAGGCGCGGTCGACGATGGCGCACTCGATGGTCTTGATGGTGACCGGGCTGTCGTCGATGTTCAGCGTGCAGGACGCCTCGCACGGGGCGGGACAGACGCGACCGGTGAATTCGGGGAAGTTGTTCGTGGAGTGCAGAACCTCCGAAGCTTCCCGCCATTTCCCGTTGTAGACCAGATCGTTCCAGTCCGGGATGATGTTGTTCACCGGGCAGCCCTGATGGCAGTAGGGGATGCCGCAGTCCATGCAGCGCGCGCCCTGGGCCTTCAGTTCGTCATCGGGAAGCGGCACCACGAACTCGCGGAAGTGCTTTACCCGCTCCTCCGCCGGACGGTAGTGGCGATCCTTGCGTTCGATCTCCAGGAACCCCGTGACCTTGCCCATCAGTCATCTCCTCCCGGCAGCGCGCCGGCTTCGGCGGTGGCGGCTTCCTCGGCCCGCAGCTCGTTCAGGGCGCGTGCATAGTCCCGCGGCGTGACCTTGACGATCTTCGACAGCGTGCCGTCGAGATCCTCCAGCAGGGCTTTCGCACGGGCACTGTTGGTGTAGTGCGCATGACGCTCCAGCAGCATGCGGATACGGCTGGCGTCGTGACGCAGGTGATCCGACAGGTCATCACCTTCAGGCGCCAGATCGGCAGGATCAACCGGACCAAGGTCCACCATCTCCGCATTGCAGCGCCGTTCGAAGTCGCCACGCTCGTCCAGGACATAGGCGATACCGCCCGACATGCCTGCCGCGAAGTTGCGCCCGGTGGGGCCGATGACCAGCACGATTCCGCCGGTCATGTATTCGCAGCCATGATCGCCGACGCCTTCGACTACCGCCGTCGCACCGGAGTTGCGCACACAGAAACGCTCCCCGCCGACACCGCGGAAATAGCATTCGCCGGCAATCGCGCCATACATCACGGTATTGCCGATGATGATGCTCTGCTCCGGCACGATCTGGCTGCTCGGGTCCGGGTAGATGGCGATACGGCCACCTGACAGCCCCTTGCCGACATAGTCATTGCCGTCGCCGCACAGTTCGAAGCTGACCCCGCGCGCCAGGAAGGCGCCAAAGCTCTGGCCCGCCGTGCCCTTGAACCTGACGGAGATCGAATCCTCCGGCAGCCCGGCATGGCCATAGCGCTTCGCCACTTCACCCGACAGCATGGCACCGGTGGTCCGGTTCATGTTGCGGATCGGCATTTCGATCTGAACCGGCGTACCCGACTCGAGCGCAGGCATCGCCTGCTCGATCAGGTCACGGTCCAGAATCTCGTAGATGTCGTGCTCCTGCTCCTCGGTGTTGCGCACGGCAACTTCCGGGCCGACCTGCGGACGGTGGAACAGACGGGAGAAGTCCAGACCGCGCGCCTTCCAGTGTTCGATCGCCTGCTTCTTGTCCAGCAGGTCGGTGCGCCCGATCAGCTCGTCAATGGTGCGAACCCCCATCGCGGCCATCAGTTCCCGCACTTCCTCGGCGACGAAGAAGAAATAGTTGATCACATGCTCCGGCGCGCCCTGGAACTTCTTGCGCAGTTCCGGGTCCTGGGTCGCCACGCCCACGGGGCAGGTGTTCAGGTGACACTTGCGCATCATGATGCAGCCCGCCGCGATCAGCGGCGCGGTGGCGAAGCCGAACTCGTCAGCGCCCAGCAGGGCACCGACGATGACGTCGCGCCCGGTGCGCAGGCCACCATCGACCTGCACCGCGATCCGGCCCCGCAGCCGGTTCAGCACCAGCGCCTGCTGGGTCTCGGCCAGGCCGATCTCCCACGGGCTGCCGGCATGCTTGATGGAGGTCAGCGGACTCGCACCCGTGCCGCCTTCAAACCCGGAGATGGTCACATGGTCGGCCTTGGCCTTGGACACACCGGCCGCGACCACGCCGACACCAACCTCCGACACCAGCTTCACCGACACGTCGCCCGTCGGGTTGACGTTCTTCAGGTCGTAGATCAGCTGCGCCAGATCCTCGATGGAATAGATGTCGTGGTGCGGCGGCGGGGAGATCAGGCCCACGCCCGGGGTCGAATGACGCACACGCGCGATCACCTTGTCGACCTTGTGCCCGGGCAGCTGGCCGCCCTCACCGGGCTTCGCGCCCTGGGCCATCTTGATCTGCATCATGTCCGAGTTGACGAGATACTCCGCCGTCACGCCGAACCGGCCCGACGCGATCTGCTTGATCGCCGAACGCTCCGAGTCGCCGTTCGCCAGCTTGACGAACCGTTCCGGCTCCTCACCGCCCTCGCCGGTGTTCGACTTGCCGCCGATCCGGTTCATGGCAATGGCCAGGGTGGTATGCGCCTCCCGGCTGATGGAGCCGAAGGACATTGCACCGGTGGAGAACCGCTTCACGATCTCGGTGGCAGGCTCCACCTCTTCCAGCGGCACCGGCTCCTCGGCGAGGCGGATCTCGAACAGGCCGCGCGGCGTCAGCAACTGCTTGCTCTGGTCGTTGATGATGCGCGCATATTCCCGGTACTTGTCCTGGGCGTCACCGCGCACGGCATGCTGCAGCAGGCCGACCGTTTCCGGCGTCCAGACATGCGCGTCGCCACGGATGCGGAACGCATAGTCACCGCCGACGTCCAGCGCGTTGCGATAGATCGGCACGTCCTCGTACGCCAGCCGATGCCGTTCCACCGTTTCCGCCGCCAGCACATCCAGGCCGACGCCTTCGATGCGGGTGTGGGTGCCGGGGAAATAGGTGGCAACGAAGCTGCTCGACAGACCGACGGCGTCGAAGATCTGCGCGCCGCAATAGGACTGGTAGGTGGAGATGCCCATCTTGGACATGACCTTCAGGATGCCCTTGCCCACCGCCTTGATGAAGTTCTTGTGCAGGCGCTTTTCCTCACCCGGGGCGATACCCGGATGCATGTCGGTCAGGGTCTCGAAAGCGAGCCATGGATTGATGGCCTCCGCCCCGTACCCGGCCAGCACACAGAAATGATGCACTTCGCGCGCCTCGCCGGTCTCGACGACCAGCCCGACGGAGGTACGCAGACCATTGCGCACCAGATGATGGTGAACCGCCGAAGTCGCCAGCGCGGCCGGGACCGGCACACGGTCCATGTCGACGGCACGGTCGGACAGGATGATGATGTTCTCACCGCGCTCGACGCAATCCTGCGCCTCCCGCTGCAGGGCACTGATCCGGCGCGCCATGCCCTGGGGCCCCTCCTGGCGGGAGAAGGTGATATCCAGCGTCTGCGCGTGGAAGTCGTTGGTGGGCACATCCTCGATATGACGGATTCGCTCCAGATCCTCGTTGGTCAGGATCGGCTGCGAGACCTCCAGCTTCAGATGCGCGCCACCGCCGAGACCCAGCAGGTTCGGGCGCGGACCGATGAAGCTGGTGAGCGACATCACCAGTTCCTCGCGGATCGGATCGATCGGCGGGTTCGTCACCTGCGCGAAGAGCTGCTTGAAATAGTTGTAGAGCGGCTTGCCCTTGGAGGACAGCGCCGGAATCGGCGTGTCGTTGCCCATGGAACCGATGGCTTCCGCCCCGGTCTCCGCCATGGGTGCCATCAGGAACTTCAGGTCTTCCTGCGTGTAGCCGAACACCTGCTGCATATCCAGCATGGTCGTCCGGTTCGGCTTCATCGGCGGCATGGCCGGCGGCAGGTCGCTGATCTTCAGCTGACTGTCCGCAACCCACTTGCCATAGGGCTTGCTGGCCGCGATCTCGGCCTTCAGCGCCTCGTCGGAGACAATCTCGCCCTTTTCCGTATCGATCAGCAGCATCTTGCCGGGCTGCAGCCGCCACTTCTGGCGAATCCGCTCCTCCGATACCGGCAGGGTTCCGGCTTCCGACGCAAGGATGACACGGTCATCGTCGGTAACGATGTAACGCGCCGGGCGCAGACCGTTGCGGTCCAGCGTGGCGCCGATCTGGCGGCCATCGGTAAAGGCGACGGCGGCGGGGCCGTCCCAGGGCTCCATCAGGGCAGCGTGATATTCGTAGAAAGCCTTCTGCGCCGGATCCATGAGCGGATTGTTGTCCCAGGCTTCCGGGATCAGCATCATCATGGCATGGCTGAGCGGGTAGCCACCGGCCACAAGCAGTTCCAGCGCATTGTCGAAACTGGCGGAATCCGAGACGCCATCGGCGATCAGCGGCCACAGCTTCTTCAGGTCATCCCCCAGCACGTCCGACTTCAGCGCCTTGCCACGCGCCGCCATCCAGTTGACGTTGCCGCGCGCGGTATTGATCTCGCCATTGTGGCAGATCAGACGGAACGGATGCGCCAGCGACCAGGCCGGGAAGGTGTTGGTGGAGAACCGCTGATGCACCAGCGCCAGCGCCGAGGAGAATCGCGGATCGGTCAGATCCTTGAAATAGCTGCCGATCTGCTCCGCCAGCAGCATGCCCTTGTAGCAGACGACGCGGGACGAACTGGTGGTGATGTAGAGCATGCCCGCTTCGCGGTGATTGATCTTGCGCGACTCGATGGCCGCCTGCTTGCGGATGACGAACAGCTTGCGCTCGAACGCGTCCTGATCCGGCAGTGCCGGGTCACGGGCGATGAACATCTGGCGGATCACCGGCTCAACGGCCAGCACGCTCTCGCCGATGCCATTGCGGTCCACAGGCACGTCGCGCCAGCCGAGCACGCGCTGTCCCTCGGCCACCGCGTAGCGCTCCAGCATGTTCTCGCAGAGCACGCGAATGTCGGGATCCTTGGGCAGGAAGATGTTCAGGACACCGTAGTGACCGGCCTCCGGCAGTTCGAAATCACAGACCTCGCGGAAGAACGCGTCCGGAATCTGGACCAGGATGCCCGCGCCGTCGCCTTCGAGAGGATCAGCACCGACAGCACCCCGATGGGTCAGGTTCACGAGAACCTGCAGACCCTGCGAGACAATGTCGTGCGATTTTCGCCCCTTGATGTCGACAACAAATCCGATACCGCACGCATCATGCTCGTTGCGTGGATCGTAGAGGCCCTGCTCGGGCGGCAGGCCGTAGGCGCGAGGCGTCCCAGTCTGTCGCGTCATGCGATCTCCATCGTCTCAACAGAAGCCGTGCTCAAGGGGCCAGACGTGCTGTGCGGAGCACGGCCGTCGTCGGCCCGACGGCGGTCGCGGCATTCGAATGCCAGTTTGCTTTGGGGATTCGATTGTCAGAGCGTTGTGCATGGAACCCGCACAGCACCCGTTCATGGACCGGCCCCCCGGATCTCGCCCATGGTCGGAAGCGAGCGCGGCTTTATGTCAGAGACACTGACCCTTTGCAAGCTCCCGCATGTGTACCGTCTCCGGCACGCGGCTTGAACCAGCATCGCACCACGAACGCCGACCACAATCAAGCATCCTGCAACAGGGGGCCTGAACGCCCGGTTTTCCGGGCATGGCGGCCCTGTCCGGAGCACGCATTACGGTTCGTTGACACCCTCAGCCCGCCTTACTATTGTGCGCCGCACCATCGCCGGGTCCGTTTTCGGGCGTGTCAGATGGCAGGATTTTCAAGTACGGTGTGGGGCTGCGCAGTGCTCCACGCTGCGTTTCCGGTTCCGACAAGATTGGGGAAAACGACCAGATGAAGGTACTCGTCGCTGTCAAGCGCGTGGTCGACTACAACGTGAAGGTGCGGGTGAAAGCCGACCAGAGCGGTGTCGATCTCGCCAATGTCAAGATGTCCATGAATCCGTTCGACGAGATCGCGGTCGAGGAAGCAGTGCGGCTGAAGGAAGCCGGCACCGCGACCGAGGTCATTGCGATCTCCATCGGCGTTCAGCAGGCGCAGGAAACCATCCGTACCGCGCTCGCCATGGGCGCTGATCGCGGCATCCTCATCAAGTCCGATGACGAAGTGCAGCCGCTGGCCGTGGCCAAGCTGCTGAAGGCGGTCTGCGATGAGGAGAAGCCGGACCTGGTGATCCTGGGCAAGCAGGCGATCGACGACGACTCCAACCAGACCGGCCAGATGCTGTCGGCGCTGCTGGGCTGGAGCCAGGGCACCTTCGCCTCCGAGGTCAAGATCGACGGCGACCATGCCAACGTGACGCGCGAAGTCGATGGCGGCCTGATGACGGTCAAGGTCAAGATGCCGATGATCGTCACCACGGACCTGCGCCTGAACGAGCCGCGCTATGCCAGCCTGCCGAACATCATGAAGGCGAAGAAGAAGCCGATCGACATGAAGGACGCGGCTGATCTGGGTGTCGACATCGCACCGCGCCTGAAGACCGTGAAGGTTACCGAGCCGCCGAAGCGTCAGGGTGGCATCAAGGTCGAGAGCATCGAGCAGCTGGTCGACAAGTTGAAGAACGAAGCGGGGGTGATCTGATGGGCATTCTGGTAGTTGCAGATCATGACAATGCGGCACTGAACCCGGCGACCCTGTCGGCAGTGACCGCGGCATCCGAAATGGGCGGCGACGTGCATGTGCTGGTCGCCGGCAGCGGTGCCGGTGCCGTGGCGGCGGAGGCCGCGAAGGTCGCCGGTGTCGCCAAGGTGCTGCATGCCGATGGCGCGCATCTGGAGCATCAGCTCGCGGAGCCGGTTGCGGCCCTGATCGCCGGTCTTGCCGGTGACTACAGCCACATCGTTGCCGCAGCGACGACCTCCACCAAGAACATCTTCCCGCGCGTCGCGGCCCTGCTGGATACCCAGCAGATCTCCGAGATCATCGCGGTGGAGAGCGCCGATACCTTCGTGCGCCCGATCTATGCCGGCAACGCCCTGGCGACCGTGCAGTCGAGCGACGAGACCAAGGTCATCACCGTGCGCCCGACCAATTTCGCCAAGGCGGATGCGGAAGGCGGCTCTGCCGATGTCTCGGAAGTGGGTGCCGGCGAGGACGCAGGCCTGTCGAGCTATGTCGGGGCCGAGCTTTCCAAGTCGGACCGCCCGGAACTGGCTGCGGCGAAGATCGTCATCTCCGGCGGTCGCGGCATGCAGAACGGCGACAATTTCGAGATGCTCTACAAGGTGGCCGACAAGCTGGGTGCCGCCGTGGGTGCCAGCCGCGCGGCGGTTGATGCCGGGTTCGTGCCCAACGACATGCAGGTCGGTCAGACCGGCAAGGTCGTGGCGCCCGAGCTCTATGTCGCTGTCGGCATTTCCGGTGCCATCCAGCATCTGGCCGGCATGAAGGACTCCAAGGTCATCGTCGCCATCAACAAGGATGAGGAAGCACCGATCTTCCAGGTTGCCGACTACGGCCTGGTGGCGGACCTCTTCCAGGCGGTGCCGGAGCTTGAGCAGGCCCTTTGATCCAACGACGACCGGGTCGGCATGGTGCGCATGCCGCTGCGTGCCGACCCGTTTTTCCTTTCCAGTTCCTGACAGATGGATGACAGCCGGATGAGTGACTCCTTTGAAATCCGCTCGGTCGGTGTGATCGGCGCAGGCCAGATGGGCAATGGCATCGCACATGTCTGCGCTCTTGCAGGCTATGACGTGGTCATGAATGACATCAGTCAGGATCGGCTGGACGCGGCGATGGAGACCATCGACGGCAACCTGGCCCGCCAGGCCGGTCGTGGCCGCATCTCCGAAGATGATCGCCAGTCCACCCTGCGCCGGATCACCCCCTCCACCGATCTCGCCCTGGTCGGCAAGGCCGATCTGGTGATCGAGGCCGCGACCGAGGACGAGGCGCTGAAGAAGGTCATCTTCCAGGGCCTGACCGAGCACCTGGGGGAGCAGACGCTGATCGCGTCCAACACCTCATCGATCTCGATCACCCGTCTGGCCGCAACGACCGACCGACCGGAACGGTTCATGGGCATGCATTTCATGAACCCGGTCCCCGCCATGAAGCTGGTGGAACTGATTCGCGGCATCGCGACCGAGGACGCCACCTTCAATGCGGTGCGCGAGGTCGTCATCCGCCTGGACAAGACCGCGACCGCGGCGGAAGACTTCCCGGCCTTCATCGTCAACCGCATCCTGCTGCCGATGGTCAACGAGGCCGTCTATACGCTGTACGAGGGCGTCGGCTCCGTCGATGCCATCGACACGGCCATGAAGCTGGGCGCGAACCATCCGATGGGGCCGCTGGAACTGGCCGACTTCATCGGTCTGGATACCTGCCTTGCCGTCATGCAGGTGCTCTATGACGGCCTGGCCGATTCCAAGTACCGTCCCTGCCCGCTGCTGGTGAAGTACGTGGAGGCCGGCTGGCTCGGCAAGAAGACCAACCGCGGCTTCTACGACTACCGCGGCGACGTCCCCGTCCCGACACGCTGACGGCCGGTCACCCGACCAGGACACCCGAAAAGCAGAAAGGCAGCCTGACCACTTCGGTCAGGCTGCCTTTTTCTGTTCCGGACCCGTGAAGGGTCAGGTCAGGCAGAAGTGCGCCCCCGCCTTACTGCGGGACGCTGCCCTCGATCCCCTCGACATAGAAGTTCATGCCCAGCAGGTCGCCGTCGGAGGCTGTTTCGCCTGCCTTCAGCCAGACGGATCCATCCTGGCGGTTCAGCGGACCGGTGAAGGGATGCAGGGTGCCGGCGGCGATGGCCTTGCGGGCCGCCTCCGCCTCGGCGACGACCTTGGCAGGCAGGTTGGCGTTGTAGGGTGCCAGCGCGACCATGCCGGTGCTGAAGCCACCCCAGGTGTCTTCCGACTTCCACTCACCATCCAGCGCCGCCTTGACGCGGGCGACGTAATAGGGCGCCCAGTTGTCGATGATGGCGGTCATCTGGGCATTGGGACCGAAGCGGGACATGTCGGAGGCCTGGCCGAAGGCATGGATGCCCGCATCCTCCGCGATCTTCATCGCTGCCGGTGAATCCGTGTGCTGCATCAGGATGTCCGCGCCCTGATCGATCAGGGCGCGTGCGGCGTCGGCTTCCTTGCCCGGATCAAACCAGGTGTTCACCCAGATCACCTTGAACTGGACCTTGGGGTTGACGCTGCGCGCGGCCAGGAAGGCCGCATTGATGCCGCGCACCACTTCCGGAATCGGGAAGGAGGCGACATAGCCGACCGTGTTCGATGTGGTCATCCGGCCCGCGATCAGGCCCAGGATGTGCCGCCCCTCGTAGAAGCGCGAGGAATAGGTGGCGACATTGGCACCGCGCTTGAAACCGGTGGCATGCTCGAACTTCACCTTGCCGAAGGACTTCGCCACCTTGACCGTCGGATTCATGAACCCGAACGATGTGGTGAAGACCATGTCGTTGCCGTTCTGGGCCAGCTGGCGGATCACGCGTTCCGCATCGGGGCCGTCGGAAACGCTCTCGACGAAGCTTGTCTCGACCCGGTCACCGAAGGCTTCCTCGATCGCCTTGCGGCCCTTGTCGTGTTCGTAGCTCCAGCCGAGATCACCGACCGGACAGCAGTAGACGAAGCCGACCTTCAGCTTTTCCTCCGCCTTGGCCACACCGCCGATCGCCAGAGCCGTCACCGCTGCCGCGATTCCGACCGTCATCACCCTGAACAGTTTCATGCCTTGATACCCCTGTAACTTGCCTGTCATTCAGGTAGCACCAGATCAACCCCACGTCACGACCCGCATTGCCCGATACAGGGCGATCAGCGATAAGGTCAGCAGAAATCTCAACAGGAGGGACGACCATGGCAGGCAAGATCGACGCACGGCTGAAGGAACTGGGGATCGAGCTGCCGCAGGCGGCATCGCCAGCGGCGAACTATGTGCCCTACGCGGTCAGCGGCAATCTGGTCTTCGTGGCCGGGCAGGTCCCGTTCTGGAACGGCGAACTGAAGTACATCGGCCGCCTGGGCCATGACACCGACATCGAGACCGGACAGGCAGCAGCCCGCACCTGCGCCCTGAACATCATCGCCCAGGTACGTGCGGCCTGCGGCGGCGATCTCGACCGGGTGAAGCGGATCGTGAAGATCGGTGTTTTCATCAATTCGACACCTGACTTTGATAAGCAGCCTGTCGTGGCCAATGGCGCGTCGGACCTGCTGGTGGAGATCTTCGGCGACGCGGGACGCCACGCCCGTTTTGCCGTCGGCAGCAACGTCCTTCCCATGGGCGTCGCCGTCGAGATTGATGCCGTTGTGGAGATCGAATGAACCGACCTGACTGGCTTGTCACCCGCCCGCTGGCCCATCGCGGCCTTCACAGCCCGGGCGATCTGTGTCCGGAGAACAGCCTGGCCGCGCTGGCGGCAGCGCAGTGGGCCGGGTTCGGCGCCGAGATCGATGTGCAGCTTTCCGCCGACGGTCAGGTCATGGTGTTCCATGACCGCCGCCTGCTGCGGCTCACCGGACTGCGGGGCCGGCTTGCCGACCGCAAGGCAGAGGATCTGACCCGCCTGCGGCTGAAGGGGGGACGTCAGACCATTCCCACGCTGGCGGAAGTGCTGGCCGCCTTCCCGAACCTGCCGCTGCTGGTGGAACTGAAGATGGATGTGAAGGGCGGGACAGGGCTGGCACCGGCAGTCGCCCGGCTGTTGCAGGACCATCGCGGGCCGGCCGCGGTGCAGAGCTTCGACCCCGCGCTGGTCGCCTGGTTCGCCGACAACTGCCCCGACATTCCCCGTGGCCTGATCGCCTATCAGCGCCGGAGCTTCGGGCGCAAGACCGTGGAGCCCCGGTTCCGGCCCGCTTTCCTGGATCTGGCCCGCCCGGACTTCCTTGCCTGGGACGTGCACAGCCTGCCGGTGGCGAAGCGCCTGACCGGGGACCTGCCCCTGCTGACATGGACGGTGCGCAGCCCAAGGGAGCGGCAGGTTGCGGCCAGCCACGCCGAGAACATCATCTTCGAGGGCTGGACCCCGCATCACGCCTGATGTCCGTGACAAGTCGCGGCCAGTTCCCAGGCCAGTCCTTGGCCTGCAGCCGCGCCGCCAGGGCGCCTGAGCGGCGACGGCCTGCGGCGGTTGGCACGATCCGCAATGCAAACAGGTCCGCCGTGCCGAACGGTGCCAGCAGGCGCAGGTGACCATCCGGCTCCTGCCGCACCGCGATGGCCGTCGCGGTCTCCAGCCAGTGCGCCATGGCATCACGTGTATCCCGGTAGGGACGGTCGCCGTTGCGGAGATGCATCCGGGCCTGGTTCCGTACCGACCAGGGACAGCCCGGCAGCATGGTCCCGAGAGCGTGCTCCGCCCGCGTCTCGGCGGCACTGCCGGTATCGGCCGCATCGAAGTAGAGGACATCGACATCGTTCAGCGGTGTTGTCTCGGCCCGGCCATGCAGGTGATCCCAGACCAGATTGCGCACGAAGCCTGCGCCGATCGCCCAGTCGCGCAGACGGAGGTCGCGCGCCGCAGCGACCACGCCCATGTGCCAGGGGCTTGCCCGCAGCAGCGCGATGATGCGGCGCTGCCGGTCGCTCTCCCCCGCGTCGGTCAGGTGAACATCCGGCGCTGGCGACGGCGGCGGGCGAGCAGCAGGATCAGGAGTGCCGGAACACCGGCCACCAGCCATGAGGGCCAGAGCAGGATGGTCAGCAGGACCGGATCGAACAGGTAGGGATGGACATAGCGCTCCAGCCCCACCTGCACCAGGCCGATGCTCTCGCGGTCGATCTGGGCCCAGACATCGCCAACGGCCAGCGAAACCCACTCCCCGGCCTGCACCGACATCAGGATCTCCGCCCCCAGCGCGGCAATCGCCAGGAACAGCAGCAGATAGCCGATGATGCGCAGGAGAATCATGGTTTCCGGTCCAGCATTTGAGGCCGCTACATTCGCAACTGCACCGCCTGTCGTCAACGAGACGCCGCCACAGGTTGCCACATGCCGGGCAGGCACGTATGAGCAGGGTCGTAACCTGACAGGTGCCACAGGCGGAGTCTCTGGAAATGGATGTTCTGGTAATCGGGTCGGGCGGACGGGAACATGCGCTCTGCTGGAAGCTCGCGTCTTCCCCCCTGCTGCGCAATCTCTACTGCGCCCCCGGCAATGGCGGCATCGCGCAGGAAGCCGAATGCGTCGACATGGACATCGCCGACCATGATGCGGTGATCGCGTTCTGCCAGGACCGGATGATCGAGCTGGTGGTGGTGGGACCCGAGGCCCCGCTGGTGGACGGTCTGGTGGATGCGCTGGAGGCGGCGGGGATCAGGGCGTTCGGCCCCCGCGCCAATGCGGCCCAGCTGGAGGGGTCGAAGGGGTTCACCAAGGATCTCTGCGCGCGCCACAACATTCCGACGGGCGCCTACGGTCGCTTTCGCGATGCGGCATCGGCCAGAGCCTACGTCGCGGAGCATGGCGCGCCCATTGTCGTGAAGGCCGACGGTCTGGCCGCAGGCAAGGGCGTCACGGTGGCCATGACCGTCGATGAAGCCAATGCCGCCATCGACGACGCTTTCGGCGGACGCTTCGGCGCCGCTGGCGCGGAAGTCGTGGTCGAGGAGTTCCTGGAGGGTGAGGAAGCCAGTTTCTTCGTCCTGACCGACGGGGTGAATGCGCTGCCGCTGGCCACCGCACAGGATCACAAGGCCGTCGGCGAAGGCGACACCGGTCCCAATACCGGCGGCATGGGCGCCTATTCCCCCGCGCCGGTGATGACGCCGGAAATGGTGGAGCGGACGATGGCGGAGATCATCCGTCCGACCATCGCAGGCATGGCAGCGGACGGCTGCCCGTTCCGTGGTGTCCTCTTCGCCGGGCTGATGATCACGGCGGAAGGGCCGAAGCTGATCGAATACAACATCCGCTTCGGGGACCCTGAGTGCCAGGCCCTGATGGTGCGCCTGCGCTCCGACCTCATGGCCGCGCTGATCGCCACCATGGACGGGGTGCTCGACCGCTTCGACCTGCGCTGGCACGACGATGCCGCGCTGACCGTGGTCATGGCGACGGAGGGCTATCCGGGCGACGTGGAGAAGGGCAGCACCATCGGCGGCCTGTTCGATGCCGGGCTGGTGGACGGCGTCACCATCTTCCATGCCGGCACCCGCGACGACGGCATGAACTTCCGCGCCAATGGCGGTCGCGTGCTTGGTGTCACGGCCCTGGGCAAGACCGTGCAGCAGGCCCAGGAACGCGCCTATGACGCCGTGGACCGCATCGAATGGCCGGAAGGCTTCTGCCGCCGCGACATCGGCTGGCGCGCGGTAGCACGGGAACAGGCGTCAACGGAAGGCTGAGCGCAGGAGGTCTCGAGCGCTGACCGGTCCATCCCTCTCCGGGATTGTCTGCTGACCGTTCCTCCCCTCTCCCCCTCCCGACCACCCACGGGATTATCCTTGATGGGTGGTCGGGAGGGGGAGAGGGGAGGAACGGTCCACAAACAGACTCCCGCTACTTCGCCTGCAGCACCAGTTGGGTCTGGGTGACAATGGCTGCGGTGCGGCCGTCTTCGCGCCGGATGGTGGTCTGCCAGACCATCGTGGTCTTGCCCCGGTGCAGCGGAATCGCGGTGGCAATCGCCTTCTGCCCCTCCGGCACCGCCGCCAGGAAGTTGGTCTTGCTCTCGATCGTCGTGGTCGTGGTGCCGGGCGGCAGGTTCACCACTGTCCCCACCGCGCCCACATTGTCGGCCAGCGCCATCATCGCGCCGCCATGCAGGATTGCAGGCGTGGTGCAGAGGTCCGGCCGCACCAGCATCTCCGCCTCGATCAGGTCCGGTTCCACCTTCGTGAACACCATGCCCATGGTCTCCGACAGCGGCGTCATGCGCCCCTGCACCATCTTCAGCAGATCATCGCTCATGTTCCGCTCTCTCCGTCCTTTTCGTTCCTGCGCGGTGTGCCCTTCAGCCCCTTGCGCGAAAACCGGCCACCATGGGCATGGGCCTTCGGCGGCGGCGGCATGCTGACCGATGTCGTCGCACGCTCACCGAAGCCGCCATGCACCAGGCAGCGGTCATACATCAGGATCGCCCCCGCCGTCGCGACGTTGAGGCAGAACCCGGTGGGAATCCGCACGACATGGTCGCAGCGGTCAATGACCTCCGGGGTAAGGGAACCCTTCTCCGGCCCCATCAGGTAGGCGGCGGCGAGCGGGTGATGAAACCTCGGCAGGTCGATGGCATCGTCCGTCAGTTCCACCCCCACAAGCGCACAGCCGCGCGGCAGGTCGAAGGCATCGAAACTGTCGTATTCATACCAGGGCACGTTGTTGGCAGAGCGCGAGGTATCCGACGGCGCGCTCTTCGCACTGAACTCCGCATCGATGGTGTAGACGAAGCTGGCACCGAACGCGTGCGCCGTGCGGAACAGGTTCCCGGCGTTCATGAACTTGGAGAACTGCCAGACCCCGATCCCGAAATATCCCCGCATTGCCAATCGCTCCCTCTCCATCCGGATCGCGGCATCTTATAGAGCAGATTCCCTGACCGTCGGAACTTCCTTGAGCGGGAACGGCGCATGATTTACTTTAAGCTTAAAGTATTATTACGGAGGGCGGGGATCGATGGTGGATACAGCAAGCCTGAGCGGCCAGCACGTCCTGGTTACCGGCGCGGCACAGGGAATCGGGCTCGCCATCGCCGGGGCCTTTCTGGAAGCGGGCGCAGCGGTCACCATCGTCGGCCGCAACGCGGAGCGGCTGGCCGGCGCCGCGGCTGAACTGCGTGCCGGACATGCACAGGCAAAACTGTTCGAGGGCGTGGCCGACCTGACCGACGCGGACCAGATCGCCAGCGCCTTCGCGGCGGCGGTCGCGGCGCAGGGGCCGATCACCGTGCTGGTGAACAATGCCGGCGCATCCGGTGCCGCGCCGTTCGCGAAGATGGATGAGGCGCACTTCAGCGCCATGATGGACGCCAACGTCCGCTCCACCTTCCTCTGCAGCAAGGCGGTTATCGGCGACATGCTGGCGGCGGGGAGCGGGCGCATAATCAACATCGCCTCCACGTCCGGGCTGAAGGGCTATGCCTACGTCGCCTCCTATTGCGCGGCCAAGCATGCGGTGGTCGGTCTGACCCGGGCGCTGGCCATCGAACTGGCGCGCAAGGGAGTGACCGTGAACGCCATCTGCCCGGGCTTCGTCGAGACCCCGATGACGGTGGAAAGCGTGCGCAACATCATGGAGAAGACAGGGCGGACAGAGGAACAGGCGCGCGCCGATCTGGCCGCCATGAACCCGCAGAAGCGGCTGGTGCAGCCTGACGAGATTGCCACCATGGCCGTGCAGCTTGCCCTGCCTGCGGCAGGCGGGATCAACGGTCAGACCATCGCCATCGATGGCGGCGAGACAGCGTGATGGCTGAAGCGGGCCTCGCATCGGAGACACGGGACGCGGCAGCGCCCGAGACAGCGCCTGAGGCTGCACCTGTGGCCGATGATCGGCTGGCAATACGCCTGTGGCTGCGGATGCTGGCCTGCACCACGCGGATCGAACAGGACATCCGGGGACGGCTGCGGGAGGAATTCTCGACCACCCTGCCCCGCTTCGACGTCCTGGCGCAACTGGACCGCGCGCCCGAGGGGCTGACCATGAGCGGCCTGTCGGCACGGCTGATGGTGTCCGCCGGAAACATCACGGGCCTGGTCACACGGCTGGCAGACGAAGGGCTGGTGGAACGGGCGCCGCACCCCGAGGACGGTCGCGCCCAGGTGGTGCGCATGACGGCGGAGGGACAGCGGGTGTTCGGGCAGATGACGCCTGCACATGCGTCCTGGGTCGCGGAGATGTTCAAAGGACTGAGCGACACCGAGGCGCAGGCGCTGCACAAGGCGCTTGGCCACCTGAAGGATCATCTCGAACGACCATCCTGACGGGTTGCCAACCAGCGATCCGCCCATGGACCGGAGGCAGGAGACCGAAGACATGAAGCTTCTCGAACCGCTGGACATCAACGGCATGGTGCTGCCCAACCGCATCGCGGTCCCCGCCATGGTCACCCGCCTGTCGGGGGAGGATGGGTACGTCAATGACGACATCATCGACCGCTACCGCCGCTACGCGGAGGGGGAGGTCGGGCTGATCGTGGTGGAGGCCATGGCCATCCATGGCTCCAAGTCCGGGCCGCTGCTGCGGATTTCCGACGACAGCTTCATTCCCGGCCACCGGCGGCTGGCGGAGGCGGTGCACGGCGCATCCGATTCGAAGGTCGTGCCCCAGATCATCCATTTCATGAAGGTTGCCCGCTCCGGCTGGCGCCAGAAGATCGAGGACCTGTCGGCGGAGCAGATCGAGGCGATCATCGCCGACTTCGGTGCAGCGGCAGCACGGGCGCGGGAGGCGGGATATGACGGCGTCGAACTGCATTCCGCCCATGCCTACACGCTCTCGTCCTTTCTCAGCCGCCGCAACAGCCGCAAGGACGCCTTCTCCGGCAAGACGCTGGAGGGGCGGCTGCACATGTTCGGACGGGTGATGGCGGAGGTGCGCCGCCTGGTCGGCCACGACTTCCCCGTCGGCATCCGCTTCCTGGCGGAGGAGGCGATCAAGGACGGCTACACGGTGGACGAGGCGCGACTGATCGCCCTGCGCATGGCGCAGGCCGGAGTCGACTACATCTCGCTGTCGGTCGGCGGCAAGTTCGAGGATGCGCAACCACGGGAGGGGCATCCCCTGTATCCCTACACAGGCTATTCCGGCGACCGCTGCATGCCGGGCAACTGGTATCCGGCGCTGCCCCACGCCCATCTGGCCGCCACCATCAAGCAGTTCATCAATGCCAAGGGCCACGATGTGCCGGTGATCTCCGTCGGCAAGATCTCCGACCCCGGTGACGCGGAACGGCTGCTGCAGGACGGCAAGGCCGACATCATCGGCATGGCACGGCAACTGCTGGCCGATCCGGACTGGCCGCTTAAGGTGCGCCAGTCCCGCCAGGACGCCATCGTCCACTGCATCTATTGCAACGTCTGCAAGCAACTGGACGAGAATTTCAAGGAGGTGCATTGCTTCCTCTGGCCCAAGGGTGCGCGGCAGGCCCCGGCAGACGATCCGTCCCGGCCGCTGCCGGTCTGGCCCGACGGGCACGGCGACCTGACGGCAACCATCTCGGACGGCCAGATCCAGCTTGCCTGGCCGAAGGTGCCAGGCGTGATCGGCTATGACGTCTATCGCGCGACCGATGGCGAGGTGGCGGAGGTCGTCGAGGCCGTGAAGTCGAACAAGTACAGCGACCGCACGGTGCTGGGCGGCCTGCGCTACGACTATTTCGTCCGCCCCTTCGATGCCAGCGGCACCGCTGGTCCACCATCGCGACAGGTTTCAGTCGACATGCCGATGCCGGAGGGGCTGGCCACGATGCTGGAGGCTGCCGATGCCTGATGCGCGCTCCCCCTCAGCCGCTGCGCCGGGGGGACCCAGCGCGCATGAGGATGATTTCGCCGCACGGATGCTGCCCCCGAAGGACCAGTGGCCCGAGATGTCGTTCGACAGCCTGCCCGGGCTTGCCGCGATCCCTGACCGGGTGAACTGCGGCGCGGTGCTGCTGGATGGCGGCGCGGCCCGGTTCGGCGACAGACCCGCCTGCCTGTATCGCGATCACGTCTGGACCTATGCGGACCTGAAACGGCAGGCCGACCGGCTGGCGCATGTGCTGGTCGACGACCTGGGCGTCCGGCCCGGCAACCGGGTGCTGATCCGTGGCGGCAACACCCCCATGTTCGTCGCCTGCTGGTTCGCGGTGATCAAGGCCGGGGCCATTGCGGTCGCCACCATGCCGCTGCTGCGCTGGCGGGAACTGGCCTACATGATCGACCGGGCGGAGATCACGGTGGCGCTGTGCGACCGGCGGCTGGCCGACGAGATGGCGCGGGCGCAGGCGGAGAGCCATCATCTGAAACATGTCCGCCACTATGCCGGTGACATGTCGGCACCGGATGAACTGGAACAGGCGGCGGCCACCAGACCGGATGCGTTTCAGGCGGTCGATACGGCGGCGGATGATGTCTGCCTGATCGCCTTCACCTCCGGCACCACCGGCCAGCCCAAGGGGTGCATGCATTTCCACCGCGACGTGCTGGCGATCAATGCCACCTTTGCCGATCTGGTGCTGAAACCCGGCCCGGACGACATCTTCACCGGCAGCCCGCCCATCGCCTTCACCTTCGGGCTGGGGGCGCTGGTGACCTTTCCCATGTCGGCGGGCGCAGCGACCCTGTTCAGTGAACAGTTCACCCCGGAAAGCACGCTGCAGGCCATTCAGGACCATCGCGTCACCACCCTGTTCACCGCACCGACGGCCTATCGCGCCATGACAGGGCTGGTGGAAGGTTTCGACCTGTCGAGCCTGCACACCTGCGTCAGCGCAGGGGAAACCCTGCCTGCCCCGGTCTGGCAGGGCTGGCACGATGCGACGGGCATCCGCACCATCGACGGGCTGGGATCGACGGAGATGCTGCACATCTTCATCGCCGAGAAGGCAGAGAACATGCGTGCCGGGGTGACCGGACGACCGATCCCGGGCTATGAGGCCAGGGTCGTCGATGACGACGGCAATGAATGCCCGCCCGGCACCGTCGGTCATCTGGCGGTCAGGGGACCGACCGGTGTGCGCTACCTCGACAATCCGGAACGGCAGGCCGCCTATGCGCGCGACGGCTGGAACCGCACGGGCGACAGCTACATGGTCGATCAGGAAGGCTGGTTTCACTATGCCGCGCGCACCGACGACATGATCATCTCCGCCGGCTACAACATCTCCGGGCCGGAGGTGGAGGCGATCCTGCTGACCCATCCGGCCGTCGCGGAATGCGCCGTCATCGGGGCGCCTGACCCGGACAGGGGCCAGATCGTGAAGGCCTTCGTCGTGGCCCGGGATACGGCAGCCGCCGGGCCGGAACTGGCCCGGGCGCTGCAGGACCATGTGAAGGCGGAGATTGCCCCCTACAAGTATCCGCGCGCGGTTGAATTCGTCGCCGAACTGCCCAAGACTCAGACCGGCAAGGTGCAGCGGTTCCAGCTGCGCAAGGATGAGGACGCGAAGTGATGGCAACACCGGTGAACATCAGCCAGGCCCTGGCAGGCCGCCCCTTCTTCAAGGGTCGCACGGCGGAGAATGACGACAAGGCAGAGTCCGCCTTCGCCCGACTGGGTGCCATCAACAACGGCCAGATCTTTGCCGGCAGCTATCAGGGCTACACGGCCTGGGAACGGCATGGCAATGGCGACGAACTGGTGCAGGTCATCGACGGCATGACGGAGATCACCATCCTGACCGACGATGGTCCCGAAACGCATGAGCTGACTGCCGGATCGTTCATTGTCGTGCCGCAGGGTCTCTGGCACCGTTTCAACACACCGGACGGTGTCACGGTCATGACAGCGACACCGATGCCGACCGATCACAGCAACGCCGACGATCCACGGGTCGGCTGACGGCAGTTTCATCAAGGCCCGTCATCTGACGGGCGCGCACCGGCCCTCTCCCCCACCCGGCCACCCATAAGGATAATCCCGTGGGTGGCCGGGTGGGGGAGAGGGCCGGTGCAGCACTCGAACGGATCAACGATCCATGAATTCCTGGGGAGGACACGAGGAATGACTGATATCCGCTATGACGGCCGTGTTGCCATTGTCACCGGCGCGGGCGCGGGCCTGGGCCGCAGCCACGCCCTCTTCCTGGCCAGTCGGGGCGCGAAGGTCGTGGTCAACGACCTCGGCGGCAGCGTCGACGGCACCGGCGGTTCCGGCAAGGCTGCCGACGACGTGGTGGCGGAGATCAAGGCGGCGGGCGGCGAGGCGGTTGCCAACTACGACGCGGTCGGCACGCCGGAAACGGGCAAGTCCATCGTCCAGACGGCACTGGATACCTGGGGACAGGTCGACATCCTGATCAACAATGCCGGTATCCTGCGCGACAAGTCCTTCGCCAAGGTCGATGCCCCCGACTTCCAGGCCGTCATCGACGTGCATCTGATGGGCGCGGTCTGGTGCACCCATGCCGCCTGGCCGGTGATGCAGGAACGCGGCTACGGGCGTGTGGTGATGACCACCTCCGCCGCCGGTCTGTTCGGCAACTTTGGCCAGGCCAACTATGGCGCGGCGAAGCTGGGCATGGTCGGGCTGATGAATGCCCTGAAGCAGGAAGGCCGCAAGAGCAACATCACCGTCCATACGGTCGCCCCGATCGCGGGCACCCGCATGACCAAGGGGATCGTGCCCGATCAGGTGTTCGAGGCACTGAAACCCGAACTGATCACCCCCGTCATCGGCTGGTTCGTGGCGGAGGAGAACGAGGAAACCGGCCACATCATCGAATGTGGCGCAGGCTATTACAGCAAGGTGGAAATGGTGGAGGGACAGGGACACCACTTCGGTCCGTCCGCCGCTGTCACCCCCGAAGACCTGAAGGCAAACTGGGGCAAGATCACCGACATGAGCGGTGCACGGCCGTTTCCGTCCGCGATGGAAGCCATCGGCGCGGTCTTCGCGGGCCTGCCGTCGGCGTGATCTGACGCGAAGGGGCCGCGCCTTTCAGGCGACCCGGTCGGGCCGGTTGGAACTGGCCTCGCCGGATGCGGCATGCGCGGCCCCGGCGATCTCCGCCTCCGGGATCACATCGACCTCGACCTTCAGGTCGTGCTCGCCACCGCCGGTGATCACGCCCTTGACCGGCACCACGTCCCGGAAGTCGCGTCCCCAGGCCACCGTTATGTGTCCCTGCCCGGCAGGCACCCCGTTGGTCGGGTCGAGATCGACCCAGCCCCAGCCAGGCACATGCAGACGGACCCAGGCGTGGGACTGGTCGGCGCCGACCAGACGCGCCTGCCCCTTCGGCGGTTCCGTCACCAGGTAACCGGAGACATAGCCCGCAGGCAGACCCATGCAGCGGAAGGCCGCGATCAGCAGCCGCGCGAAGTCCTGGCAGACACCCCGGCGGGTCCTGAGCACTGTCGACAGCGGCGTCGAGATGGTCGTCGTGCCCGGCGCATAGGCAAAGTCGCGGAACATGCGCTGCGTCAGATCCAGTCCCGCCGCCAGCACCGGGCGGCCAGCGGGAAAGGACGGGGCGGCATAGTCCCGGATCGCGGCGGCCAGCCACTGCGGCTCGACACGCGCTGAATAGGCATGCAGCAGATGATGTTCCGCGTCGAGACCGGTCGGCATGCTCTCCGGCACGGCATCCCATGCGGGCGTCCCGTCAGGGTCGGGCACGGACGGTGGCAGGACCGCGACACGGCTTGTCGATGTCACCTCGAACCGCTTGTGCGGGGTGTCGATGTCGAAGTTCTGCACGATGTTGCCGAAGATGTCGGTACGCGATGAAGGCGCCACCGCCGGGCTCGGCAGGATCAGTATGCTGCTTTCCAGGCATCGCTGGTTCAGCGTATCGCGCGGCGTCAGGTGCAGCAGGTTCTGCGAGACCAGAACCTGGCTGCCGTATCTGTAGGCCGTCCGATGCCGGATCCGGTAGAGCAATTCCTCTGTCATGGCTCATCTTCATCCGTATCGGGTGAATCGTCATCCGTATCCTCATCGGGATCCGTATCGAAACCACCAATGGCAATCTGCGCGCCACGACCGGCAACATGACTGAAGTAGCGCTGGGAGATGGCATTGCCCAACGCGTAGAGCTGTGACTGCAGATATTCGACCAGCTGTTCCAGCAGCGGCCAGCTGCCGTCCGGATGCCAGGTCCCCAACTGGTTGATATCCGCAGTACGAACGGCGGAGAACGCAGCGATCGCCAGACGCTGATCCTCGCCCAGCAGGGGGCCGCGCAGCCGTGACAGGGCCTCCACGTGGTCGCGCATCTTCTCCAGCTGGTGCGCCAGCGACCGGGGACTCTCCAGGTCGGCGACCAGCAGGTCGAGCACCGGCAGCAATTCCGGCTCCGACAGGTAGCGGGCGCGGTAGGTGACGGCGCAGTCACTGATGTCCAGCAGGGCATTAAGCACCAGCGCATTGTCACCATCCTGGCGCAGCAAGGTCGCGGCAATCAGATCCACGCTCTGCTGCGCACGCTCCAGCCATCGTCCCAGATCATGGAACCGCCAGCCATAGCCCCGGCTCATGGTGTCGTTCAGCGCACCGCCGAGCGCCCGCAACGCATAGATGATGTCGTCGAGACGGGGCAGCAGCAGGTTCTGTCGTCCCGGTGCCCGCTCCGCGGCCTGCAGGGCCTGACGCACCCGGTCCACCGCCAGCCAGCTGTCCTGGGACAGCCGGTCCCGCAGGTTTCCGGCATTGCGGTAGAGCTGTTCGATGCTGTTGTGCAGACCGGTCGGCACGTCGGGGCTGAAGGCCCGCTCACCGGCCATGGTCAGCAGCTTGCGGGCATCCGCAGGACCGGCATCAGGGGCCAGATGCCCCGCCAGCAACCCCTGCAGCACCGCCTTCTCGGCCTCGGTGGCCTGCGGCAGCAGCCTTTCGTCGATACAGGTCAGCGCGCCACGCAACCGCAGTGCCTGGGCCTCTGCCCGCTGCTGGTAGCGGCCCAGCCAGAACACACTGTCCGCCGTGCGCGACGGCAGGTTGCCATCGGAGCGACGGATCTCGGTGACTTCCCGGTGCGTGCCGCCGTCCCCTTCGGCCGTGGCCGGGACGCTGTTGCCGCCCAGAACCCAGACATCCTTGGATCCGCCACCCTGCTGCATGGAGACGACGCGACCGCGCCTGTCCGGCGCGACCCGGACCATGCCCCCCGGCATGACCGACCAGCCTCCACGGCGGTTGCGGCAAAGCATGACGCGCAGCATGGCCGAACGGGGCTCAAGACCATGGCTGGACCAGGTTGGTGCCGTGGAAAGTCCCACGTACTCCTGCCCGATGTGGCGATCCGGCCGGCTGCGGATCCGTTCCGCGATGGTCTGCCGTCCGGCGGGCGTGATGGTCTGTCCGAAGACCGGTTCCCCCCTGTCGGCGGGAAAAGCGGGCTTGACCACCAGCCGGTCAAGCTGTGCCAGCACCTGCTCGCGCTCAATGGGCTGACCACACCACCAGGTCGCCACGGAGGGCATCTTCAGCTCCTCCCCCAGCAGGCGCTGGCAGAGGCCCGGCAGGAAAGGCATCAGTCCCGGCGATTCGACCACGCCCGATCCCAGCGAGTTGACCACGGTGACATTGCCCTGCCGCGCGGCGGAGACCAATCCGGCGAACCCGAGCGTGGAATCGCCGCGCAGCTCCAGCGGATCACACCAGGCCGTGTCGGTGCGGCGCAGGATGACATCGACGGACTGCAGCCCGTCCAGGGTCTTCAGATAGACATGGCCGCCACGGACCGTCAGATCATCCGCCTCCGCCAGGGTGCAGCCCAGGTGGCGCGCCATGAAGGCATGTTCGAAATAGGCTTCGTTGCGGAATCCGGGTGTCAGCAGCACGATGCGCGGTTCCGCCTTGCCGCCGGGCGCAATCGCATGCAGCCCGGCCCGCATGTCACGATAGAAGGCTCTGACATGACGGACACCGACGGAGCGCAGCAATTCCGGGAAGACCCGCTCCAGAATCTGCCGGTTCGCCAGCGCGTAGCCGAAGCCGGACGGGGCTTCCGTCCGGTCCATCATCACCCGCCAGTGGCCGTCAGGTGCCCGGGCCAGATCGGCGCCATAGAGGTGCAGGCAGGGGCGCGCGGCCATTGCCGGATCAATGCAGGACATGAAATGGCCCGGATGCCCCGTGATCAGGGAGGCCGGCAGATGATTGTCCCGCAGCAATTGCTGATTGCCCAGAAGGTCACGCAGCACCAGGTCCAGCAGATTGGCCCGTTGCGTCAGCGCGGTCGCAAGCGTGGTCCATTCCTGCGCCGTGACCACCATGGGCACAGGGTCCAGACGCCAGGCAGGGGCATCCCTGTCGGTGTCCGAGTACACATTGTAGGTGACGCCCTGTTCGCGCAGCGCCTGCTGGCCCTGCTGCCAGCGGCGGACCCATTCATCAGTGCTCAGTCCGGCCAGGAAGTCGGAGATCTCGCCCCAGCCCGACCGGACATCACCGTCGGGTGAGACCAGTTCGTCGAACACGCCCTCCGCCGGGCTGTAGCCAAGCCCGAGCGGTCCTGACAGCCAGTCGTGCATGGCGCTGGAACTGTCACTCATGGCCGTGCGCCCCTCACGCAGGCATGACAGGGGCGCGCAGATCCAGCGTATGCGGGAATCGCGGGTTCCGTTCCCTGACCGGCACACCGACCGGACCCGGCGAATGTCCACGGGGTTCGAACCGCGACAGGCGCCTGCCCTCGGCCTCTTCCCCGTTCACCGGCGACACCTCGTAGTTCCGCCCGCCGGGATGCACCACGTGATAGCGGCAACCGCCGATCGACCGCCCCGACCAGGTATCGATCACGTCGAAGACCAGCGGGCTGTGAATGTCGATCATCGGATGCAGCGCGCTGTAGGGTGCCCAGGCCTTGTAGCGGACACCCGCAACCCAGGTCCCTGCATGGGACGTTGCCGCCAGCGGCACATGCCGTCCGTTGCAGGCAACCAGATAGCGTTCCGGATCGGAAAGGCCGGAGATCTGCACCTGCACACGTTCGAGCGACGAATCGACATAGCGCGCGGTACCGCTGCTGCCGGACTCCTCCCCCAGCACATGCCAGGGTTCCAGGGCGTTGCGGATCTCGATTTCCATGCCGTGAACCGTCGCCTCGCCCATGCGCGGGAAGCGGAACTCGAACTGCGCACGGTACCAGTCCGGATCAAAGGCCAGTCCGGCCTCCTGCATCTCGGCGATCACCTGCTCGAAGTCCTGCCAGGCGTAGTAGGGCAGCATGTGGCGATCACGCAGCGCATCACCATGACGGACAAGCGGGCGGGTATAGGGCTGCTTCCAGAACCGCGCGATCAGACCGCGCAGCAGAAGCTGCTGCGCCAGCGACATTTCCGCATGGGGCGGCATCTCGAAGGCGCGGAACTCCACCAGGCCAAGGCGGCCGGTCGGGCCGCTGGGGGAATAGAGCTTGTCGATGCAGATCTCGGAGCGGTGCGTATTGCCTGTCAGGTCGACCAGCAGGTTGCGCAACATCCGGTCAACGGTCCAGGGCCGCACGTCCTCGCCCTGCTTCGGCAGTTGCGACAGCGCGATCTCCAGCTCATAGAGCGTGTCGTCGCGGGCCTCGTCCACCCGTGGCGCCTGACTGGTCGGGCCGATGAACATGCCGGAGAACAGGTAGCTCAGGCTCGGATGATTCTGCCAGTAGCGGATCAGCGAACCCAGCAGGTCCGGCCGCCGCAGGAACGGGCTGTCCGCAGGGGTCGCGCCACCGACAACGATGTGGTTGCCGCCGCCGGTGCCCACATGCCGGCCATCGACCATGAACTTCTCGGTGCCCAGACGGGTCTGGCGCGCATCGTCGTAGAGCCCCCTGGTGATGTCACGCAGCATGGCCCAGTCGGTTGCGGGGTGCACGTTCACCTCGATCACCCCCGGATCCGGCGTGACCCGGATGACACTCAGGCGCGGATCCGGCGGAGGCTCGTAGCCTTCGATGTGGATCGGCATGTTCATTGTCGCGGCGGCATCTTCCGCCGCGGCGATCAGTTCCAGATAGTCCTCCGCACATACAGTCGGCGGCAGGAACAGGTTCAGCCTGCCCGCGCGCGGTTCGACCACCAGCGCCGTGCGCACGAGATCGCTGACAGCGCCGCGCGGCGCGGCCTTCGCGGCCTTCGCGGGCTTGGCGGTTGCCCCCGTCCCGGTGCCACTGGCGGCACCCGTACCGGATACTGAAACCACAGGTCCCGCCGCAGCGCCGAAGCGTGCGGACAGTTCGGCCGGATCGGGCAGCGGTCCCTCGATCGAATAGGGATCGACCGGTGTCGTGCTGGGGTATTTCTCGGGCGGCAGATACGGCAGGGCCGAAAGCGGCAGGCGGAAGCCCACCGGCGAGTCCCCGGGCAGCAGGAACATGTACCCCGCCTTGAACTCCCACGGGCCGGTGATCCAGTGCTCACCCGCCGCGTCATGCCCGCGCATCACCGGCAGGACATAGCCCTTCGGCTTGTCGAGGCCGCGACGCAGTACGTCGGCCAGCCGCTTGCGGTCCTGATCCTTGGCAAATGCCGGATCGTCCGGGCTGAGGTTCACAGGCAGCTGCTGCTCGGCCTTCAGGTGCGCCAGCGGATCCTCATAGGCCGGGATGACATACTGCCGGTCGACCTGAAGCCGGTCGCACAGCAGGTGCGTGAAGGTCTCGGCATCGGCGGTGGTCGGCGCGTAATCCTTGTCCTCGCTGGCGATCAGGTCCGCACGGTTCCAGAGCGGCAGCCCGTCGTTGCGCCAGAACAGGCCAAAGGCCCAGCGCGGCAGCGGCTCCCCCGGATACTGCTTGCCCTGCCCGAAGGTGAGCAACCCGTCCGGCGCGAAGCGCTTGCGAATGCGCTTGATCAGGTCGAAGGCCAGTTTCCGCTTGGTCGGTCCCAGCGCATCGATGTTCCATTCGGCGCCATCCATGTCGTCGATGGAGACGAACGTCGGCTCGCCCCCCATCGTCAGACGGACGTCGCCTTCCTGAAGCTGCTGCTCGATCTCCTGCCCCAGCGCATCGACCTTGTCCCAGGCATCTTCGGAGAACGGCCTTGTGACACGGCGCGATTCATAGATCCGGTCCACCCGCATCTCGTGCGAGAAATCGACCTTCGCCGGCCCGACAAGTCCGGAAATCGGTGCGGCGCTGGTGGGCTGCGGCGCGCAGGCGAGCGGGATATGGCCCTCCCCCGCCAGCAGGCCGGATGTGGCATCCAGACCGATCCAGCCCGCGCCGGGCAGATATACCTCGGCCCAGGCATGCAGATCGGTGAAATCGGACTCAGGCCCGGTCGGCCCCTCAAGCGGCTTCTGGTCCGGCTGCAGCTGGATCAGGTAGCCGGAGGCGAAACGGGCCGCCAGACCGACATTGCGCAGCACCTGCACCATCAGCCATGCCGTGTCACGGCAGGATCCCTTGGCCAGGCCCAGGGTTTCCTCGGGCGTCTGCACGCCCGGTTCCATGCGGACGACATAGCCGATCATCTTTTCCAGGTTCTGGTTCAGCGTGAACAGGAAATCGACCGTGCGGCGCGGGGTGCGGTCAATGCCGTCGAGCAGCGCCTGCAGCAGGGGGCCGACCGGCTCCGGATCCAGATAGGGTTCGAGAGAAACCGCCTCGTCCGGCTCATAGCTGAACGGGAACTCCTCAGCATATTCCTCCACGAAGAAATCGAACGGATTGAGCACCGCCATCTCGGCAACCAGATCGACCTCGACGTGGAAATGGTCCACGGGATCGGGGAACACGACGCGGGCCATGTAGTTGCCCAGCGGGTCCTGCTGCCAGTTGATGAAATGGTTCTCCGGCGAGATGCGGAGCGAATAGCTCAGAATATTGGTCCGCGTATGGGCCGCGGGGCGGAGCCGGATCGTCTGGGGTGAAAGCGTGACCTTGCGGTCATAGTCATAGATCGTCTTGTGATTGAGTGCCGCATGAATCGGCATTCATTTGCTCCAGCAACAATTTAAGGGATGCACGTCGGTCAGTGCATTGCACTGCACAATACCGACGCGACCGGGGGGGAGCAAGGACAGCGAAATCCGCTGGTCCGGCCTCAGGTATTGAAGCGGAAGTGCAGCACATCCCCGTCGCGCACGGTGTAGTCGCGCCCTTCCAGGCGCATCTTGCCAGCGTCCTTGGCGGCCTGTTCACCGCCCAGGGTGACGTAGTCGTCATAGGCGGTGGTCTCGGCGCGGATGAAGCCCTTCTCGAAATCCGTGTGGATCACACCGGCGGCCTGGGGTGCCAGGGCGCCTGACTTCACGGTCCAGGCACGGGCTTCCTTCGGGCCGACGGTGAAGAAGGTCAGCAGGCCCAGCAGGTCGTATCCGGCGCGGATGATGCGGTCCAGACCGGCATGCTCCAGGCCGATCTCGGACAGGAACATCTCCCGTTCCTCCCGGTCGGTCAGCTGGGCAATCTCCTCCTCGATCCGGGCGGAGACAACCAGTGATCCGGCCCCCTGCGCCGTGGCCATCGCCTCGACCCGGGCCGTATGTTCGTTGCCGGTTCCGGCATCGGCCTCTGCCACGTTGCAGACATAGAGGATCGGTTTCGACGTCAGCAGCTGCAGCGCCCGGAAGCGCGGCCGGTCGTCATCATGCACATCCAGCATCCGCGCCGGCTTGCCATCCCGCAGCAGCTCCAGCGCCCCTGCCATCAGTTCCACATCGGCCTTCAGCGACTTGTCGCCGGAGCGGAAGCGCTTCTCCAGCGGTGTGTAGCGCTTCTCCAGGCTGTCCAGGTCGGCGATCATCAGTTCGGTCTCGACCGTTTCCGCATCCGCCACCGGATCGATGCGCCCGTCCACATGGGTGATGTCATCATCCTCGAAGCAGCGCAGCACATGGACGATGGCGTCCACTTCGCGGATGTGGCTGAGGAACTGGTTGCCCAGCCCTTCCCCCTTGGAGGCGCCGCGCACCAGCCCGGCAATGTCCACGAAGGTGAGCTGGGTCGGAATCAGTTCCTTCGAACCGGCCAGTTCGGCCAGCTTCGACAGGCGCGGATCCGGCACCCCGACCTGACCGAGGTTCGGCTCGATGGTGCAGAACGGATAGTTCGCCGCCTGGGCCGACGCGGTCTGCGTCAGGGCGTTGAAAAGGGTGGACTTGCCGACGTTGGGCAGACCGACGATCCCGCATTTGAAACCCATCTGCGGTTCCTCCTCACTCAGGCGATTTTTCAGGCTTTGGCGCCGGACACTTCAGCGCCACCTCGTTCAGGAATCCCGGCGGGTCTCCGGCACAGAGCTTTGGGGCCGCGCCGGCAACCGCATCGACCAGGTCATCGACATAGGCCCGTTCCGCCTTGCTGAAATCCGAAAGCACATAGTGGCTCACCAGATCCTTGTGGCCCGGATGGCCGATCCCCAGCCGGACCCGCTGGAAGTCCGGCCCCATGTGCCCGGCGATGGAGCGGATGCCATTGTTGCCGGCATGACCGCCGCCGACCTTCACCCGCACCCTGCCGAAAGCCAGATCCAGCTCGTCATGAAACACGGTGATCCGGTCAAGACCGAGCTGGAAGAAGCGGGCCGCTTCCTGCACCGACCGGCCGGACTCGTTCATGTAGGTGGTCGGGCGCAGCAGGATGAGCTTGTCGGAGCCGAGGCGAACTTCCGCCACGTCTCCCTGGAACTTGCTGCGCCAGGGAGAGGCGCGGTGCACCTCGGCCAGCCGGGTGATGGCCATGAAACCGATATTGTGGCGATTCCCGGCATAGCGTGCGCCGGGATTGCCGAGACCAACGAAGAGACGCATGTCGAAACCTCCCTGCGGAGGCGGCGATCAATCCTCCGCCTTTTCCTCGTCCGCGCCGGCTTCTTCCTCATCACCGTCTTCAGCCTCGGCCTCGGCTTCCGCAGCTTCGTCCACGACAGCCGAGGAACCGGTGATCGTCGCGATCGTGAAGTCACGATCCGTGATCGTCGCTTCCACATCGCCCGGCAGCTTGACGTCGCTGATCTTCAGCGAGTCACCGATGTCCGTGCCCGCGAGATCGATCTCGATGAACTCGGGGATATGGTCGTTGGGGCAGAGCAGCTCGACCTCATGGCGGACGATGTTCAGCACACCGCCGCGCTTCAGGCCTGCGCTCGATTCCTCGTTCGCGAAGTGCACCGGCACCATGACCGCGATCTTGGCGTCATCCGCCAGACGCAGGAAATCAACGTGCATCGGATCATCGCTGACCGGATGAAGCTGCACGTCGCGCGGCAGGCAACGCTGCTTGCGGCCATTCAGCTCAAGCTCGTACACGCGGCCCATGAAGCCACCGCGGTTGAGTTCCTTGACCACGACACGACGGTCCACGGCCACCAGGGCCGGTTCGCGGTCATTGCCATAGACGACACCCGGAACCATGCCCGACTTCCGAAGCGCCCTTACGCCTCCGGTTGTCGTGCGTTCACGTGCGCTGACTTCGATCACATCCGTATCCGACATCGTCTCAACTCCTTGTAGCGCCTGGCCCTTGGCATCTCGCCGGTGCCGTTGCGCCATGCCGGTCAGGGGCCCTTGCCCGCAACCGCTTCATTCCCTGGTCTGCAGGCCGTGGCCTGCACAAATTCAGTCAAACAGGCTCGACACCGAGGTCTCGGTGGAGATGCGCTTGATCGCCTCCGCCAGCAGGGACCCGATCGGAACCTGCCGGATCTTCGGCTCGTTCTCGACCTCGTCCGTTGCCCGGATCGAGTCAGTCACCACCAGCGACTCAAGCGACGAGTCGGACACACGCTTGACCGCGCCGCCCGACAGTACGCCGTGAGACACATAGGCGGACACCGACAGGGCACCCCGTTCGAGCAATGCTGTCGCCGCGTTGCAGAGCGTGCCCGCACTGTCGACGATGTCGTCAACAAGAATGCAGTGACGCCCGTCAACATCGCCGATGACGTTCATCACTTCAGACACACCCGCCTGTTCGCGGCGCTTATCCACGATGGCGAGGTCCGCGTCAAGGCGCTTGGCGAAGTAGCGCGCGCGAACCACACCGCCCACATCCGGCGAAACCACCATCAGGTCCCGGTCGCCCAGATTATCCTTGATGTCGCTGACCAGCGCAGGTCCGCCATAGAGGTTGTCGGTCGGGATATCGAAGAAGCCCTGGATCTGTCCGGCGTGAAGATCGACGGTCAGAACCCTGTCCGCACCCGCCTTCTCGATCAGGTTCGCCACCAGCCTGGCGGAAATCGGTGTCCGCGGCCCCGGTTTCCGGTCCTGCCGGGCGTACCCGAAGTAGGGCAGGACAGCAGTGATGCGGCGCGCCGAGGCCCGACGCAGCGCGTCGATGCAGATCAGCAGTTCCATCAGGTGATCGTTGGCCGGGAACGACGTGGACTGAACGACGAAGGCGTCCTCCCCCCGCACGTTCTCGTGGATCTCCACATACACTTCCTCATCCGCAAAACGCTTCACGGATGCATTCGTCAGACGGACGCCCAGATAATCGGCAATCTGGGCGGCCAGGGCAGGGTTGCTGTTCCCGGCGAGAACCTTCATGGGGCTGTTCGTCAATCTGTGGCAAAGCGGGCGGTGGCGGAAGCGGGACGTTTATCAGTCCGCCCCGGAACTGTCCATCAGCCATGACAGAATTCTGACATGGCGGGACTGCTGTCACCCCCGGTCGGCGGCCAGTGCCTCCAGGATACGTGCCAGGTCCGGGGCCGCCGCGCCGGCAGCCAGGTCCGCAATATCGCCCCAGCGGCGGTTCAGACGGCCGGCAGGTACGGTATTCTGCTGCTCCAGCCGTCCCCGCTCCCGCCCTGTGGCATCCCGCACCAGCCAGAGCAATGTCACCCGGTCACTGGTCCCGTCAGCCGGGGCGACCACGACATGCAGTTCCAGCGTGGCGCGGGTCGCGTCGGAGGTCGGTCCCAGCGTCAGCCCCTGCTTCGCCAGCGCCGCCCTGATGGCTGTGTCCAGCACCCGGTTGCCGTCACCCGGCGCGCCGGAGATGCCGGCCAGCGCGATCCGCGCCGGGGGCGGCACGGCCTCGGCCACGGGCAGGTCCCCGTTCACCAGGCGCACCAGATGCGCCGCCACTGTCACGGCCAGGTCCCGGATCGCGATGGGACGGGCCGCCGTCCAGTCCGCCGCCACCACCCGCTCCACGTGGTCCAGACCATCCGTCGCCGCACCGGTTGGATCCAGCAGGGTCCAGCGGAACGCCAGCGTCGTGTCCGCCCCGTTCCCCCGCAGCCGCTGAACCTCGCCCGCGAGCTGATAGCGATTCGGGATACGCGCGGTCGTCGCGGCGATCTCCGCCTTCTGCAATTCGATCACCACCCGCTTGGTCAGCGCATCCAGAGGCCCCGCTTCCTTGCCCTGAAGCGGCAGTACGACCAGCGCGATGCTCGGGCCGGGGGCGCGGGCGACCACTGCCGTCTTCTGCCCCGATGGCCGAAAGGGCTGCGGCACCTGCCCGCATGCCGCCACCAGCACCGTCAGGAGCAGCAGAAGGGCTGCGGACCGATGTCCGATGGACTCAGAAAAGGACACAGCTCGCCATCGAGACCAGCAGGAAGAAGAAGATCATCATGATCAGCCAGGGCATCGCGCCTTGTCCTATCGGGTTACAAGGTCGAGCGGCAGGCGGCTCAGCACCTCCGACCCGTTCGCGGTCACCAGCGATGTCCGGCCCAGGGTCATCGCCGTGCCGCTGTCGCTGTCCATCAGGATCATGTGCAGGAAGAACACCATCCCCGACGCGATCTCCACCGGATTGTCCGCATAGAACATCGGCCAGTCCATCCAGTTCGGCGCGAAGGTGGTGCCAAGACAATAGCCACAGGCGTTCATCCGGTGTGCCGTCAGACCGGCGTCATCGAAGACCCGGGCGTGGGCCGCGAAGACATCCCCCATGGTCGATCCCGGTTTCAGCGCGGCCTCGCAGGCCAGCAGGGCATCGACGGCACGGGCATGCATGTCGGTATGGGCCGGACGGGGCGCCCCTATGGGCACGGTCCGCATCAGCGCGGCGTGGTAGCGCCGGTAGGCACCTGCCCATTCCAGGGTCAGCTGATCCTCCACATCCAGAGTGCGCCGTCCGGTGAAATAGCGGCAGAGCAGCGCGCCCTCGCCGGAGCCGATGATGAATTCGTTGCCGGAATAGTCGCCATCGCCGCGAAACACGGCCCCCTGCATCGCGGCCAGGATATCGCCCTCGAACGCGCCCGCGCGGGTCTCGGCAATGCCCGCGTCCCAGGCGTCATCGCCCAGTTCCGCTGCCCGCCGGACATAGTCGATCTCCGCCGCACTCTTGACCAGCCGCAGCCGGCTCACCAGCAGCGACGCGTCGGACATGGCGCAGAACCCCTCCAGCGCGCGATCCAGGCGGCGCAGGTTGTGTCCGGTCAGACCATAGGCGTCCAGTTCGACCCCGACGCGGGCACCGTCCAGCCCCAGGTCCGCCATCATCTCGCACAGGCTGTCGGCAGGATTCACGCCTTCGCGGTCTTCCCAGACCCGGATGTCGGCAATGTCGGACGTATGCCGGGCCTGGCGCAGGTCCGGCGCACGGGTCAGCAGCGCGGTGCGCCCGTCCGCCGTCAGGACCAGACACTGGAAGAAGACATAGCCGAAGGTGTCGTAACCGGTCAGGTAGTACATGCTCTCCTGCCGGAACATCAGCAGGGCATCCATCCCCTGCTTCCGCAGCACGGCGCAGGCGCGGTCGCGGCGGTCAGCCATCTCCTCGGCGGCAAAATGCAGGGGCATGTCTCAGGTCTCCTTCAGCATGATGGCGCTGATCAGGCGGCCATAGTCGGGCTCACCCCGATGCACGGATCGGCGGTAACTGTAGAACAGTTCATGTTCCGGATATGTGTCACGCGCCAGATCATGGAAGCGCGCCACGCCCGCCACCTCCGCCCGGCGGCGGATGAACCCCGGCAGATCGAAGAACGGTCGCGGTGCATCATCGGGCTGGCGGAAATACCGCGCATTCTCCACGTCCATCGCCAGGAAGCGGTCGCGGAACTCCGGCCCGACCTCGTAGGACGCCTGCGCCAGGGTCGGACCGAGCGTCACGCTGATCCTGTCGCGGCGGGCGCCGAGCACCTCCATCGCCGTCACCGTTGCCTCCAGGACCCCGTCCAGCGCACCCTTCCAGCCGGAATGGGCGGCCCCGACGACCTGTGCCTCGGCATCCGCGAACAGCAGCGGCCCGCAGTCGGCGGACAGCACGCCCAGCGCCAGACCCGGCATCCGGGTCACCATCGCATCCGCCTTCGGCCGTGGCCCGTCGAAGCGGCCGGTCACCGTCACCACGTCCGGGCTGTGATGCTGATGCACGGTCAGCAGGTGCCGCGCACCGATATGGCGGCGCACCAGATCGCGGTTGATGGTGACCGCCATCGGATCGTCGGTGGATCCGGGACCACAGTTCAGGCCGGCGTGAATCTTCCGGGAAACCCCGCCCTTGCGGGTGAAGAAACCATGCGCGATGCCGGGCAGACCGGTCAGGTCAGGGCTGGAAAGCGTCGTCAGGCACATAGGCTGTCGGGGTGTCCATGTTCGGGGATGTCAGGCAGAGCGCCTTGAACAGCGTACCCATCCGGTCCGGGTCCGTCAGCCGGTGATAGGCGCCGACCAGCGCATCCCGGGTCGGTGGATCGGCCTTTGCCACCAGTTGCGCCAGTCTCGGCTCCACGCCCAGCCGCCGCAGCAGGTCGCGCTGGCTGATCGGACCGAAGGCCTTGGCACCGCCATGAATCGCGGCGCGGGCCATGGCCGCAAAGTCCACATGCGCTGTCAGATCGGCACTGCCGATGTCGGCGAGGATCGGGTGAAACGCGTGGCGGCGCACGGCCTGCAGGGTATCCCCGGCCGCCGTCTCGCCATGGCCGTAGTCGATGAACAGGGCTGCGCCGCCCTGAACCGCCAGCCGGGTGCCGATGGCCTCCACCAGCCGCCGCCCCTCCTCCGAGACCTCGAAGGTCTCCGCGTCCTTCAGCACTGGCATGTCTTCCGGCGCTTCGAAGACCAGGGGCTCATCCACAAAGACGAGCCTGCCATCGCTGACGCCGACGCAACGCTCCTTCAGTTCACCGTCCTGCATGGTGATCTGCCGGATCGGCAGGGCGTCCAGCAGTTCGTTGCCGATCAGCAGCAGCGGACCGTCGGGCAGCTTGCCCACACGGTCGGCGAAACTGATCTGATGCCCGGCCAGCCGCTCCGCCTGCACCGCCTGCAGGCGCGGGCTGGCCTCCACCAGGCAGACCGTTCCGGTGGCCAGCATCTGCGGCGCGGCGCGGCGAATGGCCCTGAGCGCATCGGCCATCAGGGTGCCGCGCCCCGGTCCGATCTCCGCCAGCACGATATTCTCCGGCGCGCCCATGCGTTGCCACATGTCCGCTGCCCAGAGCCCGAGCAGCTCACCGAACATCTGGCTGATCTCCGGCGCGGTGATGAAGTCCCCGGCGACGCCGAACGGCTCCGATGTCGTGTAGTAGCCATGGGCAGGATCGAACAGGGCACGCCGCATGAAACGGTCGAGCGGCAGCGGCCCGTCCGCCGTGATCTCCGCGATCAGTGCCTCTTCCAGCGCCGTGCTCATGAACGTGCCCCCCCGGACTGCCGTGTCGCCTGCCAGACGAAGTAGAGGCCGATCAGGATCATGGGAAGGGAAAGCTGCTGCCCGCGCGACAGCAGACCGAACAGGGGCTCCAGCCCCGCATCCCACTGCCGGAAGAACTCGACGATGAACCGGGCCAGGCCGTATCCGGCGATGAAGGTGCCCATCACCAGGCCGGGCCGTTCCAGCGCATGGAACCGGCGGATCAGGACCTGCGCCACGATGAACAGCACCAGTCCCTCCAGCAGCGCCTCGTAGAGCTGGCTCGGGTGGCGGGGCTGGTCATCGGCACGGGGAAACACCATGGCCCAGGGCACGTCACCGGGACGGCCCCAGAGTTCCCCGTTGATGAAGTTGGCGATACGGCCAAAGAACAGGCCGACGGGCGCCACCGCCCCCAGCATGTCACCGAAGGCCAGCCGTGACAGGCCGCGCGCGCGACAGAACAGCAGCGCCGCCACGATGACCCCCAGCAGCCCGCCATGGAACGACATGCCGCCGGTCCAGACCTGCGGAATCTCTGACAGGTTCTCGAGGAAATAGCCCGGGCGGTAGAACAGGACATAGCCCAGCCGCCCACCGAGCAGGACCCCCAGCGTGGCCCAGGCCAGAAAGGCATCCGCATCATCGCGGGTCAGCGGAGAATCGGGTCGGGCAGCCAGTTGCATCGCCAGCCGCCAGCCGAGGATCAGTCCCGCGACATAGGCCAGCGCATACCAGCGGATGGCCACCGGCCCGAACTCGACCAGCACCGGGTCGATGGTGGGAAAGGGAATTGCGTACATGCGGCTGGTCTACAGCGGAAAGTGCAGCAGCGAAACAGCGCTGTCAGGCAACTCGCACGCTATTCGGCCCGCTGCCAGATATCGTTCCACCACTTCGTGGCGGGCTTTTCCGGGATCGACATCTGGTCGCGGATCCCGTCGATCGGCCAGCCGGTGAGGCTGGCCAGCCGTTGTGCCTCCTGCTCCATGCGGTGCGGCAGGGTCTGGCGATAGAGGTCCGCCGCCGGGCAGGTGGCCTCCCCGTTCCAGGGATGACGGATGACATAGCGGGTCTGGAAGTTCTCCGCATTGTCCGTCAGGCGGAACATGAGATCATGCGGATGGCTGGTCGCGTCATAGCGCAGATGCAGACGGGTGACGAAGGCATCCACCGGCCCGGGACCGGGCCGGGGCATGATGCGGGTGCCGGGGCGCGGCTGCGGCACCGTGCCGGGCAAAGGCGTCGGGGTGACATCGGGGGCCACCCACCAGGCGCCCAGCGTGCGCAGTTCGGCGCGCGACAGCGGGTCGGCGGCGCAGGGATCGCACCAGCTCATGTTCCAGGCATATTCCAGGAATGCCACGCCGGGTTCACGGCGCACCTGTTCCGCGAACAGCGCCGTGTAGACGTCGCCGAATTTCTCCCGCACATGCACCGGCAGTTCGTCGCCGCTCGGCATCTTCACGGTGCGATAGTTGGCCGTCTCCACCCGCCCCCCCTGGGTCACCGTGAAGACGAACAGTTCCTGCTGCCCGTCAGCATTCAGCATGCCCATGCGGATCGGCAGCATGAAGTCCGGACTCTCGAACGCGATCTGCAGCGGACGCAGATAGCTGCGGCCGGAGCGCGCCTTCTCCCCGAGATTGACCTTGGCCACGAAGAACTTCATGCCCATGGCGATATAGTCGCCCAGCACCTTGTCCGCGGCCTCCGACACGCCGTAGCCATTCTCCCGCAGCCAGGTGCCAAGCCCGCCGGACTGTTCCGCCGACAGGATCTGGATGTCATATTCGCCGACGGTATATTCCGCCTCCACCGTCACGCCCAGGGCCTTGTTGCGCGCCGCCGCACCCTCTGCATCCTCGACCCGTGCCGACTGCATGGCCAGCGCCCTGAACCGGCGCTGCAGGCAGGGATCCTCATCGAAATACTCGACCAGGCGCGGCGCGGTGAAGGCATCCAGATGGTCGACCAGCGCCGGTTCCGCCACATTGATCTGGTCCCGGCCCAGTACCGACGGCGTCGGGATGACAATGGCAAACTCCGACGGGTCACCCCGGTAGTCATTGGCCATGGTGATCACCGTCCGGTCCAGATTGCGCGCCAGCACGACCTTGGACGCCTTGTTGAACAGGTCGCTGCCGCCTTTCGCGACATAGTAGCCGCAGAAGGCGGATGCCGGTGCGGCGGCAGCCAGCAGCAGGCCTGTCAGCAAGGCCAGCAGACGCAGGTTCAGGCCGGGGACGGACCGGGGACGTGGACGCATTGCTCGTACTCCATCAAATCATCTGCGCATCATGCTGCCCGCCGTGTATGACGACAATGGGGCAGGTGTGCCCCGACAGTTCGGCCCTTGTCGAAGCATTTCCAGGCATGCCTGCCCTAGCCTGAGAGTCCCGTTCCTGCCGGAGTCCGCATCGTGATCCGACCTGCCCCGCGCCTGACGACCGAACTGCTGTGCCTTGCCCTGCTGGCGACACTGTGGGGATCGTCCTACCTGTTCCTGAAGGTGGCGGTGACCGAGATTCCGCCGATCACCCTGATCGCCGTCCGCGTCTCCATTGCCGCCGCCTTCCTGATGGTGGTGATCACCGTGCGGCGGGAAAGGCTGCCCCGCGATCCGCTGACCTGGCGGCGCCTGCTGGTGCAGTCCTTCTTCAACAGCATCGGGGCCTGGCTGCTGGTCGCCTGGGGGCAGCAATATGTGGACAGCGCGCTCGCCAGCGTCCTGAACTCCACCTCCCCCATCTTCGTCTTCCTGATGACGGTGCTGTTCACGCGCCACGAATCGACCAGCCTGATCCGGCTTGGCGGCGCGATGCTGGGCATCCTCGGCGTTGCCCTGATCATCGGTGTCGATGCGCTGCAGGGCCTGGGGCAGCAGGTTGCGGGGCAGCTCGCAGCCGTTGCCGGTGCGGTGCTCTATGGCGTGGCGGCGATCTACGGCCAGCGCCGGTTCGGACATCTGAGCGCACCGGTCACCGCCGCCGGGACCATGCTCTGGGCCAGCGCGGTGCTGGTGCCGCTCAGCCTGCTGATCGACCGGCCCTGGGACCTGCGCCCCTCCCCCCAGGCAATGGCGGCGGCAGGGATGCTGGGGCTGTTCTGCACCGGCATCGCGCTGCTGCTCTATTTCCGGCTGCTGCGCACGCTGGGCAGTCTCGGCACCGCCAGCCAGGCCTATCTGCGCGCCGGGATCGGGGTCGGTCTGGGCATGATCTTCCTGGGGGAGACAATGTCGCTGACCGTCGGTTTCGGCCTGATCGCGGCAATCCTGGGGGTCGCCATGATCAACCTGCCGCCATCGCTGTTCGCGCGACCGTTCTTCAGGCGCCGCCGCTTGCCGTGACCGGGAAGGGGACGGGCGATGCCTACTTGCTGGTCATGATCCAGACGCCGTCCCAGTCGTCGCCCGGCGGGTTCTCCTTCATCAGCGCACAGCGCTCGATGTAGGTATTGGCCAGCTTGTCGGAGTCGTTCGCCTTCAGCGCTTCCTCGAAATAGCTGACGGCCTTGTCCCATTCCTGATGACGGTAGCGCTTCACGCCCTCGTTGAAGTTGCCGAGGGCATCCATCAGGTTCGGGAACGACTGGTCGTTGTGATAGTCGAGGCATTCGAAGACGCCCACCGGCTGGGTCTTGCCCTTCACCACCACCTTGTCGATGTCGCGCAGGCGATAGACGCCCTTCAGCTTCGCAACCGTGTATTCCGACAGCAGGATGCGGGCATTGTACTGCTTGCAGGCGCTTTCCAGACGGGCGGCGAGGTTCACGCCGTCGCCGATCATGGTGTAGTCCATGCGCTTCTTGGAGCCGATGTTGCCGGCGACGATGGAGCCGGTGTTGAGGCCCAGCCCCATGTCCACTTCCATGTCGCCGCGCTTCTTGCGCTCCACGTTCCATTCCCACAGGCGCGAGATCATGTTGATGCCGGCGCGCAGGCCCCGGTCCTCGTCATCCTCGTGCGGCACCGGGATGCCGAAGGCGGCCATGATGGCGTCGCCGATGAACTTGTCGAGCATGCCGCCCTGTTCGGAGATGCAGTCCACCATCAGTTCGAAATAGTCGTTCAGCAGCGCGACCGTGCCCTGGGCCCCCAGCGATTCGGTGATCGTCGTGAAGCCGCGCACGTCGGAGAAGAGGACGGTGGCGACGGTGTCCTTGCCGCCCAGGATCTCCTCCTGATTGCCCCCGGCCAGCATCTGGTCGGCCAGGCCGGGATCCATGTAGCGCGACAGGGTGGACTTCACCCGCTTCTCGTTGGAGATATCCTCCATCATGATCAGGGTGCCGAGGGGCTTGCCGTCACCGGAGGTCAGCGGCAGCACATTGACGTTGGCGGAGACCTTCTCGTCCCCGAACGCCAGTTCCGCATCGACCGAGGTATCGCCTTCGCGGCTCTCCTCCACCCGCTCGATCTTCTCCAGCAGCCAGGCGTTGGCCTCCCCGAAGACATCGGCCGCCTTCTGCCCGATCACGTCCTTGGCCAGCGTGCGCATGATTCGCGCACCGGCTGCATTGCAGGTCTTGGCCTCACGATCCTCATCGAAGGTGACGACACCGTTCGACATGGATTGCAGCATGCTCTCGTTGTAGTTCTTCATCGCCTGGATGTCGCCGAACAGCTTGGCGTTCTCCAGACCGATGGCGATCTGGGCGGTGAAGGCCTTCAGGCGGCTCTCGTCCTCGTCGGAGAAAGGGCCACCGCGCTTGTTCAGCGCCTGGGTGACACCGATGACCTTGCCGGCCTTGTTGACCACCGGCACGCAGAGGATCGACCGGGTGAAGAAGCCGGTCTGCTTGTCGAAGCCCGGGTTGAAGCGCAGGTCGGCGTAGGCATAGGGAATGTTGACCGTGTCACCGGACACGAACACCGCTCCGGCGATGCCCAGGTGGTTCGGGAGACGGATCTCCACCGAATCCAGTCCCTCGCCCACATGGCTGAAGAGTTCGTTGGTCTTCTCGTCATTGATGAACAGGGTGGAGCGTTCGGCATCCAGCATCCGGGTCGCTTCGGACATCACCCGCTGCAGCAGCCGCGTCAGTTCCAGTTCCGAGGTCATGTCGGAGACGACATTCAGGAATTCGATCTCGCGCTTGCGGGTGCTCTCCATCCGCTCGACCAGCTGCATCGACTGCAGGGTGATGGCGCACTGGGTGGTCATGCCCTCCAGCACCGCCATGTCGAGGTCGGAAAATTCGCCCTCCGCCTTGTTCAGCACCTGGGCGACACCGATGATGTCCCCCTTGGCGTTCTTCACCGGCGCGCAGAGGATCGACTGGGTGACGAAGCCGGTTTCCTTGTCCACATCCGCATTGAAGCGTTCGTCTTCATAGGCCTTGTGGACGATCTCGCCCTCGCCGGAATGGAATACGGCGCCCGCGATGCCGGCATTGTCCAGAATGCGGATCTCATGCGTGCGGATGCCTTGTGCCACCCGCGAATAAAGCTCCCCCGTGGAACTGTCGTGGAGGAAGAGGGTGCCGCGTTCGGCGCGCGTTTCCTTCACGGCGACAGTGATCAGGGTGTCCAGAACAGCATCGAGGGTGTCCAGCGCCGCGACCTGGCGTGAAACGTCGAGCAGCATCTGCAGGTGGCGCAGATGCTCCGACTGGGACATGCCGTCGTTCTTGCCGCCCGCCGCCTTCATGGGGCTTTTGGCCGGGCTGTCATACATGCTGCTTCTCCTCCAGCCGATCACGCAGCTTCTGGATGGTCGTCCGCAACTGGTTCAGTTCATTCACCTGCAGACGCTTGCTTTCCTGCATGTTCTCACGCTGTACGGCTCGCATTTCATCCATCTCGTCGCGCAGCGCCTGCACTGTATCATGCAATTGGCGGTTCTCAGCGGCCATTTCGCGCTTCACCCGCTGCACGGCGGCATCGGCGGCGACCTTGGCTTCATCCATCTCGTCACGCAGCGATTGCGCCATGGCTTTCAGGTCGCGAATCTCCGCCGCCGCGCCCTGGCGTTCCTGCTGCACCAGCCGCTGGGTTTCCACCCGCTGTTCCTCCAGCGTGTCGCGCAGGGCCTGCGCGGTATCCTTCAACTGCTGGATCTCGGCGGCCGCAGCCTGCTTTTCCGCCTGCACCAGCCGCTGGGTCTCGTTCATCTGCTCGGTCAGCCGGTCGCGCAGGGACTGCGCCGTGTTCTTCAGTTCCTGAATCTCGGCGGCGGCGGCCTGTTTCTCAGCCTGGATGAGCCGCTGCGTTTCCATCCGCTGCGATTCCAGCGTGTCACGCAGGGCCTGCGCCGTGTCCTTCAGTTGCTGGATCTCGGCGGCGGCACCCTGCCGTTCCGCCTGCACCAGACGCTGCGTCTCCAGCCGTTGGGCCTCGATACTGTCACGCAGGGCCTGCGCGGTTTCCTTCAGTTCCCGGATCTCGGCGGCGGCCCCCTGCCGCTCCGCCTGCACCAGCCGCTGGGTCTCGACCCGCTGGGACTCGAGTGTGTCGCGCAAGGCCTGCGCCGTGTCCTTCAATTGCTGGATCTCGGCTGAGGCAGCCTGCTTCTCCGCCTGGACAAGCCGCGCACTCCGGCTGCGTTCGTTCTCCAGTTCGTCCCGCAGCGCCTGGGCGGTATTCTTCAGCGTGCGGATTTCCGACTGCGAGGCGACTTCGGCTTGCTGCACCTTGCGCCGTGTCTCGCGGTCCTTCTCGTCCAGCGCATCGCGCATCGCCTGGATGCCGCGCTGCAACTGCCGTAGCTCCGCACCATTCTCGAGGGTTTCTGCAGCCATCTCGACCCGTTTCACTGTTCGGCAGCAAGCCTATCAGCCTGATTGATAACGGAATCCTAGCGGAATTGGCAGCGCGGCGGTAGAGCGAAGCTTTCGCCGGGGAAAGCCTCCGGATCGTGTGGCTGAAATTTGTGCAGTGCAAAAATTCAAGGCAGTCATATGCGCGTAACACGTGCAATACCCATTGTGCACAAAAAATGACCAATTTATTTCACATATATTTCAATAAGTTACACGCAAGTCTCAACCAATCACATTGGTATCAAGCTTGCTGAAGCACTGCGTTCGGGGGACGCCGGTCTGGCGTCTGTATCGCGATGAGGAGTGCGTTTCGCAATGTTCAAGAAAACCCTTCTGGCCGCCGGCATTGTCGGTGCGGCCCTTTTCGGCGTTCAGGCAACAGCCAACGCCGCCAGCCATTCAGAGGGGGACTCGTTCCAGTTTCCCGGCGAATTCTCCGCCAATGTGGGTTTCGTTTCCGACTATCGTTTCCGCGGATTCACGCAGGCCGACAGCGAACCTGCACTGCAGGGCGGCTTCGACTGGAGCCATGACAGCGGTGTCTATCTCGGTGTCTGGGGCTCCAACGTGGAGTTCAATGACGCGCACCTCGAGACCGACTTCTACGGCGGCTTCGCCAATGAGGTCGAAGGCCTCTCGTACGACGTTGGCATCATCTACTACGCCTATCCGGGTGCGTCCGACCGCTTCAACTTCAACTTCTTCGAAGGTTACCTGAGCCTCGGCTATGACTTCGACATCGCTTCCGTCTCCGTCGGCACCGCCTATTCGCCCGACTTCTTCGGCAGCACGGGCGACGCCCTCTATACCAATGCAGGCGTCAGCATCCCGCTGCCCGCTGACTTCGCGCTGGACGCCGGCATCGGCTACCAGATGATCGATCAGGGAACGTCGGTCATCGACTGGTCGGTCGGCCTGTCGAAGTCGTTCTTCGGTTTCGACTTCAGCGTTTCCTACGTTGATACCGAGCAGAACGCTGTCGGTGCGGATGCGACAGTGATCTTCGCGGTCTCCCGCTCCTTCTGATCGCGTACCGCCCGACCCTGGTCGGGCAACGGCAACCAGACAGATACCCCGTCGGCCCGAAAGGGTCGGCGGGGTCTTCTTTTGCCCGCCGAAGATTTATTGTGCGCTGCACAAAATTAACCCTTGACGCTGCAGGTGCGAGGTTGCATATAGGGTCCATGTTGCAGCGCACAAAAAGAGAGAGCTGCACCGAACAACACGTTGCAGGAGCGAAACCAATGACCAAGGCTGCTTTCCCTTTCGCCGACTTCGGCAAGATGATGACCGAGATGAAGATGCCCAACGTTGACTTCACGTCGATGATGGCGATCCAGCAGAAGAACTTCGAAGCTGTCACCGCCGCCAATCAGCTGGCCATGGACGGTTTCCGCGCGGTCTTCGAGCGCCAGGTGACCATCGCGCAGCAGGCTGTCGAAGAGGCCCAGACGGCCGTCAAGAGCCTGAACGAAGGTGGCGCCAAGGTTGACGTCGAGGCCCAGACCGAGGCTGCCAAGACCGCCATGGAAAAGGCTGTTGCCAATGTCCGTGAGCTGACCGAGATGGTGACCAAGTCCCAGGGTGAAGTCGTGGACGTGCTGCACAAGCGCATGCTCGACGGCATCGAGGAAGTGAAGGGTCAGATGAAGCTGAACTGATCACGCTTCAGCCGACCGACTGATCCGGAAGCCCGTCGCAGGAAACTGCGGCGGGCTTTCTGCATCTGGGCCACCGCCAAGCCCCCGACCGCGAGAAAGATGCGGTCGGAGCATCATGACATTTGAACGCAGGTGCACACCGCGCCATTATCCCGCCAGCACACCCTTGCCCGACACCCTGTGGAGCGTCCCCGTATGCGTAACGACGAGATCCATGATGGTGACGACGCCCAGGACGACCGTGGCCTGACCCCGGAGCTGGTGCGCGAGATCCGGCTGGCGCTGGACGCCGGCGACGCGGAGAAGGTCCGCGAGGCCCTGGCCGAGCTGCATGCCGCCGACCAGGCTGACCTGTTCGAGCTGTTCGACCGTGACCGCCGCGAGACCCTGTTCCGGATGGTCGGCGACAGTCTGGAACCGGAAGCGCTGGCTGAGATGGACGAGCCGGTGCGTGACGCGCTGGTGGAAATGCTTGGCCCGCGCCGGGTGGCGGAGGCGATCTCCACTCTGGACGAGGATGATGCCGTCTACGTCCTGGACGCGCTGAGCGAGGAACAGCAGCGGGCGGTACTGAACGCGGTCGCGGAAGATGTGCGCCGACCGCTGGAAGAAGGCCTGTCCTTCGAGGAGGATTCGGCCGGTCGCCTGATGCAGCGCGACTTCGTCGCGGTCCCCGCCTTCTGGTCCATGGGTCAGGTCATCGATCACCTGCGCCGCACGGAGGACCTGCCTGACGAGTTCTACGGACTCTATGTCATCGACGCGGCCTTCAAGCCCATTGGCTGGGTGCCGCTGGACCGCGCCATGCGCACCAAGCGCCCGATCCGGATCGGCGACATCATGGATGCCGATCCGATCAGCCTGCCGGTGGACATGGACGAGGGCGATGTCGCCTACCAGTTCCGCCAGTATGGTCTCACGTCCGCCCCCGTCGTCGACGACAGTGGCCGGATGCTCGGCGTGGTCATGGTCGACGACGTGGTCGAGATCGTCGAGGAAGAGGCGGAGGAAGACCTGTTCCAGATCGCAGGTGTGCGCCAGGACGACCTGAACATCTCCATCCTGCGCACGACGAAGAGCCGCTTCGCCTGGCTTCTGATCAATCTCGGCACTGCCCTGCTGGCCTCTGCCGTCATCGGCCAGTTCGATGCAACCATCGAGGCCGTGGTGGCCCTGGCCGTGCTGATGCCCATCGTCGCCTCCATGGGTGGCAATGCCGGAACGCAGACCCTGGCCATCGCGGTCCGCGCCCTGGCGACGAAGGACCTGACGACATCGAACGCGCTGCGCCAGGTCTCGAAGGAGCTGGTGGTGGGCGGCATCAACGGCATCGCCTTTGCCATCCTCATCGGGCTCGCCACCCTGCTCTGGTTCCAGGACCCGATCCTGGGCGGGGTCATCGCGGCGGCCATGGTCATCAACATGGTCGTGGCCGGGCTGGCCGGAATCCTGATCCCGCTGGGCCTCGACCGCGCCGGGGTCGATCCGGCGATCTCCAGCGCCGTGTTCCTGACCACCATCACCGACATCGTCGGCTTCTTCGCCTTCCTCGGCCTGGGAGCCTGGCTGCTGCTGTAGGCGGGAACGTCAGGCGATGGGCATGCGCGGTGCGTGACCTACCACACCAACGAAAACGGCGCTGACGGGATCAACCCGCCAGCGCCGCAATCTCTCGACCGAAGTCAGGTTCGTCAGGCAGCGACAGCCGGGGCCGCGCCGCGGATCTCCGCTTCTACATAGGCTTCGAACTGGGTGAAGTTGTCGTTGAAACGACCGACCAGTTCCTGCGCCTTGGTGTCATAGGCACCGCCATCGCTCCAGGTCATGCGCGGGTTCAGCACCTCGTCGGGCACACCCGGGCAGGATGTCGGAACCTGGAAGCCGAAGTTGGGGTCGGTCCGCGTCGGCACATTGGCCAGCGAGCCGTCGAGCGCGGCGTTCAGCAGGGCGCGGGTGTGGCGGATCGGCATGCGCTGGCCAACGCCATAGACGCCGCCGGTCCAGCCGGTGTTGACCAGCCAGCAATCGGCCCCGTGCTTCGCGATCTTCGCGCCCAGCAGGTTGGCATAGACGGAGGGGTGTCGCGGCATGAACGGCGCGCCGAAGCAGGTGGAAAAGGTCGCCTGCGGCTCGCTGCCCAGACCCTTCTCGGTGCCTGCGACCTTGGCGGTGTAGCCGGACAGGAAGTGGTACATCGCCTGCTCCGGTGTCAGCCGGGCAATCGGAGGCAGCACACCGAAGGCGTCTGCCGTCAGCATCACGACATTGTCGGGATGCCCGGCGACACCGGTCGGGCTGGCGTTGGGGATGAACTCGATGGGATAGGACGCGCGCGTGTTCTCGGTCAGGCTGTTGTCGAACAGGTCCAGTTCCCCGGTCATCGGGTCCATCACCACGTTCTCCAGCACCGTGCCATACATGCCGGTGGTCTTGTAGATCTCCGGTTCAGCCTCCGCCGACAGGTTGATCACCTTGGCGTAGCAGCCGCCTTCGAAATTGAAGACGCCGTCATCGGCCCAGCCATGCTCGTCATCGCCGATCAGCATGCGCTTCGGGTCAGCCGACAGGGTGGTCTTGCCGGTGCCGGACAGGCCGAAGAAGATTGCCGCGTCCCCCTTCTCGCCGACATTGATCGAGCAATGCATCGGCATGATCGACCGCTCCGGCAGCAGGTAGTTGAGGATCGAGAAGACCGACTTCTTGATCTCGCCCGCATAGTGGGTGCCACCGATCAGCACCAGCCGACGGGCAAAGTTGACGAAGATGAAACAGTCGGAACGGGTGCCGTCACGCTCCGGGTCGGCGCGGAAGTTCGGGGCCTGGACGATGGTGAACTGCGGCGCGAAGTCCGCCAGTTCGTCCGCCGTCGGCTGGATGAACATGTTGCGGGCGAAGAGGTTGTGCCAGGCGCGCTCCGTGATCACCCGGACGCCAAGACGATGTTCATGCGATGCACCGGCCCAGCAGTCCTGCACGAAGACCTCGCGACCGGTCATGTACCCCTGCATCCGGCCCAGCAGCGCGTCGAAGGTTTCCTCGGTGATGTCCTTGTTCACCGCACCCCACCAGATGTTGTCGGCGGAGCTGCTCTCCCGCGTGATGAACTTGTCCTGTGCCGAACGGCCGGTATGCACACCGGTTTCGACCACCAGCGCACCGCCACGGCCGATCCGCGCCTCGTGCCGACCAAGCGCCGCGGTGTAGAGCGCCGCAGTGCCATAGTTCCAGTGCGCCGTGCTGACGCCACCAAAGCCCTGTTTCTCCAGCCCGTGGCTGCTGATCGTCGGTCCGAGGTTGTCCAAGATGCTCTCTCCCCACAGGGCACGTGAAACGCTGCCGTGCCAAGTCTTACTTCAAAGCCTGAGAAATGCCCTTCGCGGCATGACGCGGGCACCATGCACCGCTGAGTTTCCTGCCTGTAGCAAAAGTGTCGTCAACATGGCCAGTCGCTTTAGCGTCTCAACCGCGATTCCCGCGAAAAAAAGTGCATCTGCGCGGATTCGCGCCCCGCTGGACGGCAGATCCGTCCGCAGGGGGAGAGAATCAGGCGGATGTATCGACCGTCGGCCCCGCAGCCGGATTCCCCTTCGCCACGACCACGCGCGCCGGACGCAGCAGGCGACCGTTCAGGGTATAGCCTTCCTCGATCACGTCGACACAGGTACCCGGCGGGGCACCCGGAATCTCGATCTCCGTCATGGCTTCGTGCAGGTTCGGATCGAACTTCTGCTCGCGCGCCTCGATCTGCTTCACGCCATGACGCTCGAAGATCTGCGACAGCGCCGCCTGGGTCACCTTCACCCCTTCGGTCAGCGCCACCAGGTTGGCGTCCCCGGCATCCTCCGGCACCGATGACAGGGCACGGCGCAGGTTGTCGGCCACCTCGCACATGTCGCGGGCGAACTTGGTCGCCCCGAACTTCAGCGCATCCTGCCGGTCACGTTCGGCACGCTTGCGGGTGTTCTCCAGATCGGCGTAGGTGCGGACCAGCCGGTCCTTCAGCGCCGCGACCTCCGCGGTCAGTTCCGCGATCTGGTCCTCCTCCGGCAATCCGACCTCGATACCGACATCGGGATCGCCCGCGTCGGCCTGTTCGGAATCCACGCCCTCCACCGGTGTCCCGGCAGGATTGGCCTGATCCGGATTGGCATCATCGTTGGCCGCTTCCGCCGCCGCTTCTTTCTTGTTCTCGTCAGTCATCAGTTCGCCCTGATCGCAAGGAATTCATCTGCATGAATGTGTGCTGTTGCTGGCAGGTGGCGGTTTCGGTGGCCCACGTCAACCCATCAGGCGACCAACCACCTTTGCCGTGTAGTCAACCATGGGAATGATCCGGGCGTAATTCAAGCGCGTCGGACCGATCACGCCGATGGACCCGATGATCTGCTGCTTGCTGTCGGTGAAGGGTGCAACGATCACCGATGAACCGGTGAGACTGAACAGATTGCTCTCCGATCCCACGAAAATCCGCACCCCTTCGCCGTCCTGGGCGAGGTCGAGGATGTTCAGCAGATCCCCCTTCGCCTCCAGATCATTGAACAGCAGACGCAGCCGCTCCAGATCCTCGATGGCCGTGATGTCGTCCAGCAGGCGGGATCGCCCCCGGATGATCAGGCGGCTCGGCGTATTGTCGCTGCCGGCCCAGTCGGCCAGTCCGGCCTCCACGACGTTGGCCGCCAGACGGTCCAGCTTCGCCTGCTGCTGCTCGATTTCCTTCAGGATCTCGTCGCGCGCCTCGCGGATGGTGCGCCCCCGCAGGCGGTCGTTCAGATAGTTCCCGGCCTCCACCAGCGCCGAAGGGGTCAGCCCCGGCGTGACGCTGATCAGCCTGTTCTCCACCACGCCGCCGACCGTGACCATGACCACCAGCGCCTGGTCCGGCGACAGGCTGACGATCTCCAGATGCTTCAGCGGCTGGTCATTCTTCGGCACCGTCACCAGACCGGCATAGCCGGACAGGCTGGAAAGCAGCTCGGAGGCTTCGGTCAGCACGTCTGTATAGTTGCGGCCCTGGGTGACGCAGCGCCCTTCGATCGACGCGCGTTCGTCATCCGTCAGGTCCCCGATCTCCAGCAGTCCGTCGATGAACAGCCTGAGACCAAGGTCGGTGGGCAGACGCCCGGCGGAGGTATGCGGTGCGTAGAGCAGCCCGGCTTCCTCCAGATCCGACATGACGTTGCGGATCGATGCCGGCGACAGGGGAGAGATCAGCTTGCGCGAGATGGTGCGCGAGCCTACGGGCGCGCCGGTCTGCAGGAAATCCTCCACGATATGGCGAAAGATCTCACGACTGCGCTCGTTCAGGGACTGGATCGTGTTGTTCTCGCTCATGCTGCAAATCTAGGGAGTCAGGTGGCCACAGGGAAGATGCCGATGTGCGCGGGTTGAAGATATTCGGTGCGGGGGATAGAACGCGCCACCACTTCCTACGGAAATGTCCGCGATATGCCGCCCCGTGCGGCGGACTTCCCCGTGAACGAACAGCAGCAGGAGCTTTCATGTCCCGTCCCTCCGGTCGCGCCGCCGACCAAATGCGCGCCGTCAGCCTGGAACCCGGCTTCTCCCGCCATGCCGAAGGCTCCTGCCTCGTCCGCTTCGGCGATACCCACGTGCTGTGTGCCGCCACGGTGGAGGAGCGCGTGCCCGGCTGGCTGCGCAATTCCGGTCGTGGCTGGGTCACGGCGGAATACGGCATGCTGCCGCGTTCCACCCACACCCGCACCGACCGCGAGGCCGCCCGCGGCAAGCAGTCCGGCCGCACGCAGGAGATCCAGCGTCTCATCGGGCGCTCGTTGCGCGCGGTGACCAACCTGGAAGGCTTCGGCGAGCGCCAGATCCGCGTCGACTGCGACGTGCTGCAGGCCGATGGCGGCACCCGCACCGCCGCGATCACCGGCAGCTGGGTCGCGCTGCACATCGCCCTGAAAGGGCTGGTGGACAAGGGTGCCATCAAGTCGATCCCGCTGATCGGTCAGGTCGCTGCCATTTCCTGCGGCATCTATCAGGGCCAGCCCGTGCTGGACCTGGACTATGACGAGGACTCGAAGGCCGAGACGGACAGCAACTTCGTCATCACCGATGGCGGCACGCTGGTCGAGATCCAGGCCACGGCGGAGGGCACGCCCTTCACCGACGCGGAGTTCATGGAACTGCTGCGGCTGGCGCGGAAGGGCGCCGGGGAACTGGCCGAGCTGCAGCGCGCGGCCGTCAGCGACTGAACGCCATGGCAAGACGCCTGACAGAGAAGCGGATCGTCGTCGCCAGCCACAATGCCGGCAAGGTGCGGGAGATCAATGACCTGCTGCGCCCCTTCGGTCTGGAGGCGGTTTCCGCCGCTGACCTGAACCTGCCGGAGCCGGAGGAGACCGAAGACAGCTTCATCGGCAATGCGCTGCTGAAGGCCCGCGCCGCCGCCACCGCATCCGGCCTGCCCGCGCTTTCGGACGATTCCGGTCTGGCGGTCGATGCGCTGGACGGCGCACCGGGCATCCATTCCGCACGCTATGCCGGTCCCGACCGGGATTTCGGCTTTGCCATGGCGCGTCTGGAGCGTGACATGACCGCAAGCGGCAGACCGGAGCGGACAGCGCGTTTCATCTGCGCGCTGGCACTGGTCTGGCCCGATGGGGAGGAAGCGGCCTTCGAGGGCAAGGTGGAGGGAGAGATCACCTTTCCGCCGCGCGGCAGCCAGGGCTTCGGCTATGACCCGGTGTTTCAGCCGCGTGGTCACAGCATCAGTTTTGGTGAAATGGACCCGGACGCAAAGCACGGCATGAGCCACCGCGCCGACGCCTTCCGCCAGTTGATCGCTGCCTGCCTGTCAGACTGAAACCGCAGAAGCTCCGGCTCAGCCAGGCTGGATGAACGGCAGCGAAGTGACTTCCGCCTGACGGGGACCACTGGACGTCTCCACGACCAGTTGCGTTCCGACTTCGGCCAGGGGGCTGTTGATCAGCGCGATGGCGATGTTGCGTTGCAGCCGGATGGATGGCACGGCGACCGAGATCAGGCCGGCCGCATTTCCATCCCGGTCGCGCACCAGCCAGTTGTGGTCGCTGGGTTCCAGGGTCGGCGGTTCGATGAACAGCCCGACCCGGCGGCGCTTCGGTCCCTCCGCACGGATCTTCCTCAGCGCGTCCTTGCCGATGAAGTCCGGCGCCATGTCCAGATTGATGAAATCCCCCAGACCCAGTTCCAGCGCGTTTGCGTCCGGGCGGGTGTCCGCGCCCCAGGACAGCAGGTCACCCTCCGTACGCTCCACGACGTTCGGGGCGCCGGGACCGATGCCGTGGGGCAGTCCGGCGGACATCACCCGGTCCCACAGATCGGTGCCGCGCGTTCCGTCCATCAGATAGATCTCGAAGCCCGGCTGCTTGCTCCAGCCGGAGCGGGCAAGGATCAGCGGAATGCCGTCGAGTTCCGTTTCACGGAAGGCAAAGTACTTCAGGTCGTGGACCCATTCCCCGAACAGGTCGGCCACCACCAGCGGCGCGTTCGGTCCCTGGATCGCGAGCGGTGAAACATCCGGCTCCGTCACCTCCACATCCAGGCCCAGCGCGGCGGCGATCCCGCCGACCCAGTATTCCATGTCCGAATCGGCGATGGAGAACCAGAAGCGGTCATCGGCCAGTTTCAGCAGCACGGGATCGTTGATCAGCTTCCCCGTCACGTCGCTCAGCAGCGCGTAGCGGCCCTGACCGACCCGCATCTTCGAGATGTCGCGCGGCGCCAGCATCTGAACCAGCCTGGCCGCGTCCGGTCCGGCGATCTGCACCTGGCGTTCCGCCGCCACGTCCCACAGGGCCACCGTCTCGACAAGGCGCCGGTACTCGGCCTCGAAATCACCGAAGCCGGTCGGCATGTACATGTGATTGTAGACCGTCATGTCACTGACACCGGCCGCGACCGTGGCGTCGAAATACGGGGACTTGCGGATGCGTGGCCCGATGGTGATCCGGAATGTCATGGCGGTGCCTCCCCACCTTTTTTTCTTCTGCATACAGCCGGATCGAAGAAACCGGGTATCCCGCTTGCGGCAGTTCCTGTCGGGAACGGACTTTCCAGAGGCCGTTCAGGCGCATAAAGCTGGGTCCGACCTGCAAGGATGGAGAGATCGGTCATGAACTTCGAAGCTTTCGTCACCTGCGCCGTGACCGGGTCTGGTGCCACCACCGACAAGTCACCGCATGTCCCGGTGACGCCCGAACAGATCGCCGACAGCGCCATCGAGGCCGCACGGGCCGGGGCGGCGATCGCGCATATCCATGTCCGCGACCCGGAAACCGGCAAGGGCAGCCGGGACACGGCGCTGTACCGGGAAGTCGTGGAACGGGTGCGCGCATCCGACGTGGACGTGGTCATCAACCTGACGGCGGGCATGGGCGGTGACATGGTCTTCGGCCCCGGGGAGCGGCCCCTGCCGCTGGACCCGGCGGGCACCGACATGGTCGGACCTCTGGAGCGGCTGAGACATGTCGAGGAACTGCTGCCGGAGATCTGCACCCTGGACTGCGGCACGATGAATTTCGCCGAATCCGACTACGTCATGACCAACACGCCGGGCGCGCTGCGCACCATGGCCATGCGGGTCAAGGAACTGGGCGTCCGGCCGGAGCTGGAAGTCTTCGACACCGGCCACCTGGTCTTCGTCAACGAACTGGCCCGCGACGGCTATCTGGATGATCCGATGATGATCCAGCTCTGCATGGGCATCCCCTACGGCGCGCCGGACGATCCGCAGACCCTGATGGCGATGGTCAACCGCCTGCCCGCCGGGGCGACCTGGTCGGCCTTCTCCATCGGCCGGATGCAGATCCCCTTCGTGGCGATGGCGGTACTGGCAGGCGGCAATGTCCGCGTCGGGCTGGAGGACAACCTCTGGCTGGAGAAGGGTGTGCAGGCCACCAACGGCAGCCTTGTCGAACGCGCGGTGTCGATCCTGCGGGCGATGAATGTCCGGGTGCTCGGCCCGGCAGAGGTCCGCGACCGGCTGAAGCTGGTGAAACGATGAGCGGCGCACGTCCCGCCCGCGTCGGCCTGATCGGCGGCGGCGTCATCGGTGGCGGCTGGGCCGCGCGCTTCTGCCTCGCCGGTTCCGACGTGACGGTCTTCGATCCCGACCCGGAGGCGGAACGCAAGCTGGGCGAGGTCTTCGCCAACGCCCGGCGCGCGCTGGCGGGCCTGCACCCCGACAGCCGCCCGGCGGAGGGGCAGCTTCGCGTCGTGACGCGGCTGGAGGACGCTCTGGACGGTGCCGGTTTCGTGCAGGAGAGCCTGCCGGAGCAGGAAGACCTCAAGATCCGGGTGCTGGCAGCGGCTGACGCCCTGTTGGCGCCGGAGGTCATCATCGGTTCCTCCACCTCCGGCCTGCTGCCGACGCGGCTGCAGTCGGCGATGAAACATCCCGAAAGGCTGACCGTCGGGCATCCGTTCAACCCGGTCTACCTGCTGCCGCTGGTGGAGCTTTGCGGCGGTGAAAAGACAGCGGCTGAAACCATCGAACAGGCCCGCGCAATCTATGAATCGATCGGCATGCATCCGCTGCATGTCCGCCACGAGATCGACGGTTTTATCGCCGACCGGCTGCTGGAAGCCGTCTGGCGGGAGGCGCTGCACATGATCAACGACGGTGTGGCAACGGTGGAGGAGATCGACCGTGCCATCCACATGGGCCCCGGCCTGCGCTGGTCCCTGATGGGGACCTTCCTGATCTATCGCGTTGCGGGCGGCGAGGCCGGAATGCGGCACTTCATGAGCCAGTTCGGCCCGGCGCTGAAGCTGCCCTGGACCAAGCTGGAAGCCCCGGAACTGACCGATGAACTGCTGAACCGCATCGTCGACCAGTCCGACGATCAGGCCGGTGACGCATCGATCCGCGAACTGGAGCAACTGCGCGACGACGGCCTCGTCGCCATCCTGAGGGCGCTGCGCGACATGGATCACGGGGCGGGCAGGTACCTGCCGCCGTCGGCCTGAAGACAGGGCACCGGGCCCGGTTGGTCAGACGGCTTTCAGGTGCAGCCCGTAAAGGCTTGCCTCTGCGTTCCGCGCCAGTCCCTCCAGGTGCAGCGACACGATGCGGGGCACGTCGGCTGCCGGGTCCGGACCGACGGACAGGACGACCTTGCCGGGTGCAACCTGGCAGCGGCCGCTGCCGACCTGCGTGACCTGCGCTGACCACTGCGCACCCAGACGGGTCGCGGTGTGGTGCGGGTCCGCGGCAATGGCACCGACCGTCGCGATACGCTGCGCGCCATTGGCGTGGCGGGTGATGTCGGGGCGGACATAGTGTTCCCGCGTCCGGTGCTCGCAGAGGTTCCAGTAGAGCGGCGCATGCCCGGTCTCGGGCACGCAGACACCGAAGGCGACACGCACATCGACGCCATCGGCCAGATGCCAGTCGCGTTCTACATCGAACGGCGGATGGCAGGGCACGCCCAGATCCGGCAACTGCGCCGCCGCCGCCCGCGCGTCGGGTGTGGCCATGACCAGCGACACCGGCCCCTCGTCGGTGCCCAGCACATCCTGCATGAAGGCCGGAACCCGGTCCGGGTCTTCCTTCGCCATGAGTTCGATGTAATTGCAGCAAAGGTCACTGGCGGGCTGAAACAGGACACAACGGTTGCTCAGCCCCAGCGCCGCCATCGTGCTCTTCGGCGTGACCGTGAAGCCGAGTTCCTCGAAATGCCGACCGGCCCTGTCAGCGTCATGGACATGAACCATCAGGTGGTCAATGTCCCGGACCAGCGCCGGGGCAGCGGTCACGAGTCGCTGCCACCCATCTGCGACTGGATGTAGTTCTGCAAGCCGACACGTTCGATCAGGCCAAGCTGGGTCTCCAGCCAGTCCACATGTTCCTCTTCCGATTCCAGAATGCTCTCCATCAGCTCCCGGCTTACGAAGTCGCCCGCGCTCTCGGCCAGGGAAATGCCTGCACGCAGGTCGGGTATCGCGTCCATCTCCAGCGCCAGATCACACTGCAGGATCTCTTTCGTGTCGGTACCGATGCGCAGCTTGCCGAGATCCTGCAGGTTGGGCAGTCCCTCAAGGAACAGGATGCGCTCGATCAGCTGATCGGCGTGCTTCATCTCGTCGATCGACTCGTCGTGTTCATGCTTGCCGAGCCGTGTCAGACCCCAGTCCTTCAGCATCCGCGCGTGCAGGAAGTACTGATTGATCGCGACCAGTTCGTTGTAGAGAACCCTGTTGAGACAGGCGATGACGTCAGGATTGCCCTTCATGCGGCACGACTTCCCTTGCTGCTGTGTGTTCGTTCTGCCGGACAGGCCGGACGGCCATTGCCGACGTGTCGGCCACATCATGCGCCGGGGAGGCTGAACGTGTCGACCCGACGGAACCGCGGGCCACGCGCGAGCTGCCGAGCCAGTGCCGCATTGCGTTGGTGGCGAACATCAGGGCTATTCCGCCGCCATCGCCAAGTCGGCGCCGACCGATTGCTGCCGGGCCTCCATCATGTCGGCGATGGTGGGAAGGCACTTGCCGCAGCGTGTGCTGCAGCCGAGGCCGGGATGCACAGCCGTGGCATCACGCTCGCCGCCGTCAATGACCTCGTTGATCTGACAGTCTGTCAGGGCATTGCAGATACAGACGTACATGACTGCTTCTCGTGCGCTGTTTTCCTCACCTGGGACCAAGAATGATGAGAATGCGAATGATTGTCAATGACAGGTCGCCACATTGCGTCAGCGGCTGCCGAGCCATGCGGTGTGGCGGGCTTGCCCTTACCTGTACGTCAATGCATATCTGGGGCAGAACAATCATTATGATCGGGAGAAGAGTTCGATGGCTGAAGCTTATATCGTCGAGGCGGTACGCACCGCCGGTGGCCGCCGCAATGGCCGTCTGAAGGAATGGCATCCGGCTGATCTGGGCGGTGCCGTGCTGGATGCACTGGTGGACCGCAGCGGCATTGATCCCGCTGCCATCGAGGATGTGGTCATGGGCTGCGTCGGTCAGGCGGGCGAGCAGTCGTTCCATATCGGACGCAACTGCGTCCTGGCCTCGAAGCTGCCGGAGAGCGTGCCGGCGGTTTCCATCGACCGTCAGTGCGGCTCCTCCCAGCAGTCGATCCAGTTCGCGGCCCAGGCCGTGATGTCCGGCACCATGGACATCGTCATCGCCGCCGGTGTCGAGAGCATGACCCGCGTGCCCATGGGCAGCCCGACCCGCCTCGCCGCGGAGGCCGGTCTCGGCGTGCCGATGAGCCCGCACATGGAAGAGCGTTATCCTGGCGTGCAGTTCAGCCAGTTCACCGGTGCCGAGATGATGGTGAAGAAGTACGGCTTCAACCGCGACCAGCTCGACGCCTTCGCGCTGGAAAGCCACAAGCGTGCGATCCGGGCGACCGAGGAAGGTGCCTTCAGCAACGAGATCCTGGCGCTGGAGGTCGAGGGCGATGAGGGCCGCGAGATGCACACCGTGGACGAAGGCATCCGTTTCGATGCCTCGCCTGAGTCCATCGGCTCCGTGAAGCTGCTGATGGAAGGCGGTGCGATCACCGCTGCCAACGCCAGCCAGATCTGTGACGGTGCCGCCGGTGTCCTGGTGGTCAACGAGCGCGCGCTGAAGGAGCACAATCTGAAGCCGCTGGCCCGCATCCACAATCTGACCGTGACCGGTGGCGACCCGGTGATCATGCTGGAGGAGCCGATCGGCGCCACCCGCAAGGCACTGCAGCGCGCGGGCATGAAGATCGATGACATCGACCTCTATGAAGTCAACGAGGCCTTCGCGCCGGTACCGATGGCCTGGCTGCAGGAAATCGGTGCGGACCACGCCCGTCTGAACGTCAATGGCGGCGCGATCTCGCTCGGCCATCCGCTGGGTGCCTCCGGTGCCAAGCTGATGACGACGCTGATCAATGCCCTGCACGCCCGTGGCAAGCGCTATGGCCTGCAGACCATGTGCGAGGGCGGTGGTATCGCCAACGTCACGATCATCGAGGCTCTCTGAGTCCTGTCGGATCGCGGGTGCCCTGCCCTGATGCGGGGCACCCGTCTTCCGCATCCCCGGCCTGCGAAGGGATACGTCCATGAATGACCGCGTCACCATCTCCATCGCGGGCGGCATCGCCGATGTCCGGCTGAACCGCGCCGACAAGATGAATGCACTGGACCCGGACATGTTCGACGGCATCGTTGCCGCAATCAACGAACTGGCATCCAGCAGCGCGGTCAGGGTGGTGGTCCTGTCGGGGGAAGGCCGGGCGTTCTGTGCCGGGCTCGACTTCGAGAGCTTCCGGCGGATGGGCGGCGGCAATGTCGAAGGCGTCGGGCGTCTGACCAGGCGGACCCACGGCATCGCCAACCGGGCGCAGCAGACCGCCTGGGGCTGGCGCAACCTGCCGGTGCCGGTGATCGCCGCGGTGCATGGCGTGGCCTTTGGCGGCGGCCTGCAGATCTGCCTGGGCGCCGATATCCGCATCGTCGCCCCCGACACCCGCATGTCGGTGCTGGAGATCAAGTGGGGGCTGGTGCCCGACATGGCCGGCCTGCCGCTGATGCGGGAACTGGCGGGGGATGATGTGGTGCGGGAACTGACCTTCACAGGCCGTCAGTTCTCCGGTGAGGAGGCCGTGGCACTGGGCTTCGCCACCCGCACCGCCACGGACCCGCATGCGGAGGCCATGGCCATGGCGCGGGAGATTGCGGGCAAGAGCCCCGACGCCATCCGCGCCGCGAAACGCCTGCTGAACATGCGGGGCGACGCCGACGAGGCAGGCTTGCTGATGGCCGAGAGCGAGGAACAGGAAAAGCTGATCGGCAGCCCGAACCAGCTCGAAGCCGTCCGCGCCGGCATGGAGAAACGCGCCCCGAACTTCAGCGAGGCAAGCTGATCCGGAGACCTGCACTCAATCCCTGGAGGCCCACGAAATGACCCTGCGCTTCATCTTTCTGGCGGATCCGATGTGTTCCTGGTGCTGGGGCTTTGCGCCGACGGTGGACCGCATCCGGGAGCGTTTCCCCGAAATTCCGGTGCGGCTGGTGATGGGGGGACTCTATCCGGGCGTCACCAGGCCGATGAAACCCCACGCGAAAGAGGAAGTCCGCAAGCACTGGGAGCATGTGAACGAGGCTTCCGGCCAGCCGTTCGACTATGGCTTCTTTGATCGCGAGTCCTTCGTCTACGACACCGAACCCGCCAGCCGGGCGCTGGTTGCGGCGAAGAAGATGGGCACGGACAGGCCGCTGGAATTCCTGGCGACACTGCAGGGTGCGTTCTACCGGGACAATCGCGACGTCACCGACACCGGAACCCTGGCCGACATCGCCGCAGAGTTCGGGCTGGACCGTGATGCGTTCCTGGAAACCTTCGCCAGCGAGAACACCCGCGAAATGACCCAGCGCGACTTTGCCTTCAGCCGCCAGCTCGGCATCCACGGCTTCCCGTCACTGCTCGGCTACGACGAGGAACGCTATCGCCTGCTCGCCATGGGCTACCAGGAATGGGACTGGCTGGAACAGGTGATCCAGCGCTGGATCGGCAAGGCCTCCGGCGCGACCGGGACCGTTCACTGATTGCCTGCAGGACGCTCGCGGACCTGATCCGTGCGCCCGGCCTCCCGCGCCGGGGCGGCACTGCTGTGTACCAGGATCAAGTCCGGGTACGGCGTCGGTGGGGTGGGAGCGGTGAGCACCAATGTCCTGCCCACTCACGACGCTCGCGGCACTGATCCGAACCAGATTGCACGCTGGATACTCGGATCGAGTCCGGGCACAGCGTCAGGGAGGGACGGTCGGTTCAAATGAGCCGCCCCTCCGCCCTGCGTTCGCTGTTGGTGACCGGTCGCGCCAGCCACCCCTATTTCTTGCTGAACGACTCCCGGGCCTCCTGGGCTGCCGAGAGGTTCGCGCCGAGCCAGCTCTGGTCGAAATCAGCGTAGCTGGAGACCTGGTTCAGGGCGTTCGCGGTGGCGTTCACCGCCTCCTTCACCATCCTGACGGCGGTCGGCGGCATCGAGGCTGCGGTCTCGGCCAGCTCGAGCGCCCGTTCCGCGGTCTTGCCGTCGTCGGCGACTTCGTCGACCAGACCCCAGTCCAGCGCCTGCGCCGCCCCCATCTTCTCGCAGAGGATGATGATGCGCTTGGCCCGCGCCGGACCGACCAGCCGCGTCAGGCGGGGCTGTGCGCCCCACTGCAGGTTCAGGCCGATCTTGATCTCCGGCACATACAGAAAGGCGGAGCGGCCCAGCACCCGCCAGTCCAGCGCCAGCGGCAGCGCGAAGCCTGCACCGACCGCCATCTTCTCCATCGCCGCGACGGTGATCTGGGGCATCTTCTCCCAGGCATCGCACAGGCGTCCGCCCATGCGAAAACGGTCACGGATGTCCAGTTCGCTCAGGCCTTCGGTGCGCCACATGTCGGCATCGGTCAGATCCGCGCCGGACGAGAAATAATTGTCATTGCCCCGCAGGACCACGGCGTGGACCTCGCGGTCATCGTGAAATGACAGCCCCACTTCCGTCATCTCCCGCATCAGGGTCGGGTTGAAGGCATTCAGCTTCTCGTGGCGGTCCATGGTGACGATGGCCACCTTGCCGCGACGCTCGATCTCGACGTTTTTCCAGCTCATGATTGGTTCCTCCCCAGGAAAAGCCCATTGTGACTCAGTTCAGCCGTCGTGTCAGCTTTTCCCGTGCCTTTTCCAGCAGTTGCACGGCAGCCATGCCCTCAAGATGGGCCAGGCCATCGTCCAGAATCTCCTGCGCCGCCATCAGGTTTCCCGATTTCGCCGCCAGGTCGGCCCGGTCGAGCCAGACACCCGGCTCCCGCGGTGCGAACAGGGAGATGCGATGCAGGATCTCCGCGGCACGGTCCAGGTCGCCCGACTGTTCCGCCCGGATGCGAATGTTGTTCTGTAGTCGCATCAGGACATGGCGCAGCGGCACCGCCGCCATGTGCTCCGGCTGCAGCGCCACATCCCGCCCCGCGATCCGGTTCAGCAGGGCCTGCAGTTCATCCATGGTGCGGGTACGTCCGCCGTTGAAGGGGTCAATGATCGCCAGCCCCTCCGGGAATGCCAGGCGCAGGAGGAAATGACCGGGGAAATTCAGCCCCATCAGCGACCAGCCCTGCGCACGGGCGACATGGATATAGAGGATCCCCAGCGCCACAGGCAGACCGCGACGACGGTTGATCACCGCCATCATGTCTGCGTTGCGCATGTCATCGTAGGTCTGGCCGTCGCCACGATAGTCGAACTGCCCGGCCAGCCGTTCGGCAAGCCAGCTCGCGGCCGGTGCTGCGGCGGGTGGAGCGGACGCCAGTTCGGCGAGATGCCGGCGATAGGGTGCGGGGTCACGTTCCGGATGGTCCGCCATGGAAAGCGCCAGGGCCACCTCCGCCACATCCAGGTCGCTGTCGGCCAGGCCGGCGGCCCGGCGCAGAACCGACTGCCAGTCGCTCTCCGCCATACCGGATCAGCTGCCGCGGGAAGGATCGTTCTTCAGGCGAACATAGCTCTCCACCTTCCGGACCCCCTCGATATTGCGGGCATGGCGGATCACGCGGTTCAGTTCGGCCTCATCCTGCGCGATACCGATCAGATAGATCGTGCCGTTGACGGTCTCCAGCGAGTAGTTGATGCCATTGACGTCCGGATCACCGATGATCTTGCCGCGCAGTTCGGTCGAGATCCGCACGTCACGGGCAAAGTTCTGGAAGCCCCCCTCCGTCGTCACCTGGATGGCATTGGCGACTTCCTTCACGCCCTTGATCTTCCAGGCAAGCGCCTCTGCCCGCAGGCGGCTCTCGTTCTTCTCCACCTTGCCGGTCAGCAGTACACGGCCTTCCACCACCTCGTGATCGACATCGCGGAAGAGCTGGAAACTGTCTTCCAGCAGGCTGGTGCTGAGGGCGGTGGAAATCGTGGCATCGTCGATGGCATCGCCGATGGAGCGTTCCTGCGCCAGGCTGACACCGGCGGTTGCGCCCGCGCCGAAGATCGCACCGGCACAGCCGCCGAGCAGCCCGGCGGCACTGCAAAGCGCCACCACCGCGAGAACGCGCGATCCCCGGGATCCCGTTGAAAGAACTGACATTGGGCCGTCTCCTGTCCATGCGAGCGGGCTGTCACGGCCCGATCAGCGAATCATGCAACCGATGATACGGCATCTGGGTAGCGAAAGCGGGCGATTTCAAGGCCGCCACATATCCGGCAGATGCACCGGCAACCGGCGTGGCAGGACCGCAATCAGGTCGAAACGGTACCCCTGCACATCCGCACCCAACTGGCCTGAAGCCCGCAGATACTCGGCCGCGCGCAGGATTCGCTGCTGCTGGCTGCGGCTGACGGCGCGGCGCGCGGCGCTCATTTCCGGGCGACGTTTCACCTCGACAAATGCCACAACCTTGCCACGGCGGGCGACGATATCGATCTCTCCCACAGGCGTCCGCAGGTTGCGCCCGACAATGCGATAGCCCTTCAGCCGCAGCATCCAGACCGCCAGTGTCTCCGCCCCGCGCCCGGCCAGAAAGGCACGCTGCCGCTTCTGGCGACTGCCTGCCGGTTGCGCCATCTCAGTCACTCTTCTTCGGGGCCAGTTCGACGGCGCGACGATAGACCTCCCGGCGCGGCAGACCCGTCTCGGCAACGACCGCATCGACGGCATCACGGGTGCGCAGCCGGGACAGGTGGTCCCGCAGCAGGGCATCGATATCCACCGCCTCCACATCCGCATCATCGGCGGGCGGGCCGACAACCAGAACGATCTCCCCCTTCGGCTGACCGGCCTGCGCGTAGTGCGCGACCAGCTCGGGGATCGAACCGCGCCGCACTTCTTCGAACATCTTGGTCAGTTCGCGGGCAACGGCGACCTGCCTGGCCCCCAGCACCCCGGCCATGTCCCCCAGCACCGCCTGCAGCCGGTTCGCGGTCTCGTAGAAGACAAGCGTCGCCTGCACCGCGCCCAGCTCCTGCAGCACCTTCCGGCGCGCCGCCGATTTCGGCGGCAGGAACCCACCGAACAGGAACCGGTCACTGGGCAGCCCCGCCACCGACAGGGCGGTGATCACCGCGGACGGTCCCGGCACAGCGTGCACCGCAATGCCCGCCGCGCGCGCCTCATCCACCAGCTTGTAGCCGGGGTCGGAGATCAGCGGCGTGCCTGCGTCGCTGGTCAGGGCGATGGCGGCCCCGCCGGAGAGGGCGTTCAGCAGGGCGGGCCTCACTTTCGCCCCATTGTGATCGTTGTAGATATCCAGCGTCGCGGTGGCCCCGAAGCTCTGCAGCAGACGCCGCGCGACCCGCGTGTCCTCCGCCAGGACCCGGTCCGCGGACGACAGGACGTGACGTGCCCGCGGGCTCAGATCGTCGAGATTGCCGATCGGGGTGGCCACGACGTAAAGTCCCGGCGCCAGGGCGCGCGGTCCCGGCCGGGCATGTGAAGAGGATCTGACCATGGCCGCAGGTTACGCCGATTCCGCAAGGATTGCAGATATGTCCGACCGCCGCAGAAGCCGTTTCCTCACAGGTGTTTCCGGGCTGCTGCTGATCGGGCTGGCAGCCTGCAGCAACCCGGCAGCGGAGAAACCGGCCACCGAAGCCGCACCGGTCGCGAAGGCCGCGCCGGCCAGACCCGCGCCTGCCGCACCAGCGAAACCCGCCGAGCCGGTGATACCGGGCGGCCTCGCCGGGACCTTCGGCTCCATTGAAACCCGCTCCGCCGAGGGATTCAGGATGCAGCAGATCCTGCTCAACCGTCCCGAACTGGACGGCCAGCGGCCTGTCCGGGTCGCCATTCTGGTGCCGTTGACTGGCCGTGCGGCCGGGGTGGGACAGCGACTGCTGGACGCGGCAATGCTGGCCATGTTCGACCAGCAGCAACCCCGGCTGAACCTGATTCCGAAGGATACCCAGGGCACACCGGAAGGGGCCGAGCAGGCCGCCCGCCTGGCCCTGGCGGAAGGCGCGGAAGTCATTGTCGGGCCCCTGTTCGGCAATCACGTGCAGGTGGTCAATGCCGTGGCCGAACCGGCGGGGGTGCCGGTACTCGCCTTCTCCAACGACAGTTCCGTCGCGGGCCGTGGTGCCCATATCCTGGGGGTAACGCCGACAAACGAAGTCCGCTCCATCATCGGCTTCGCACTGGCCCGCGGCCACAGCAAGATCGCCGCCTTCCTGCCGGACTCGGTCTATGGCCGCCGGGTGCATCAGGCCCTGGTCGAGACCATGGAACAGTCGCTTGGCGAGCTGGTCCGGGTGACCTACTACCCGGCCGGCGCGGAAGCCGACGATGAACTGCTGCTGCAGTATGCCCGTGAATTCGCCGACTACGACCTGCGCAGGCAGGCGCTGGAGGAGGAACGGGCCCGGCTGGAAAGCAATGGTGACGCCATCTCGAAATCCGCGCTGGAGCGGCTGGAGGTGCTGGATACGCTTGGCGATCCGCCGTTCGACGCTGTGCTGCTGGCCGAGCCTGCCAGCCGCCTGCCCACGATCGCCCCCCTGCTGGCGTTCTATGACGTTGACCCCGTGGTGGTGAGGTACCTCGGACTCGGCGGCTGGTTTGCCAGTGACCTGCAATCGGAACCGACCCTGATCGGCGGCTGGTTCCCGGGCCCCGACCCGGGCTTCTACAACAGTTTCGCCAGTCGCTTCAGCGCCACTTTCGGCACGGAACCGGACCGGATCGCCATGCTGGGATATGACGCCATTGCCCTGGCCGCCACACTGATCCGGGATCAGCCTGCGGGACAGCCGGTCTTCAGTGAGTCGGCCCTGCTGGATGACCAGGGCTTTGCCGCCTACTACGGCACGTTCCGCCTGCGCGCGGATGGCCAGAGCGAACGTCTGCTGCCCGTGCTGGAAGTTGCGCGGGACGGGCTGCGCGTGGTGGGCAGCCCGCGCCAGGGCTTTGCGCCTCTGCTGAACTGATCGGCGACGCCCGCGGGCATTTCCATCACCACCCAATCTGTTCTAGCATCCCGCCAGACGACAACTGACGCTTTGCGATCTGGGGGAAGACGAAATGGATGTTCGGGCAGCACTGGCCGTTGAAGCAGGCAAGCCGCTGGAAGTCACCACGGTTCAGCTTGAAGGACCGAAGGCCGGTGAGGTGATGGTGGAGGTCAAGGCGACCGGCATCTGCCACACTGACGAGTTCACCCTGTCGGGCGCTGACCCGGAAGGTATCTTCCCCTCCATCCTGGGCCATGAGGGCGCGGGCGTGGTGGTGGAAGTCGGCCCCGGCGTCACCTCGGTGAAGCCCGGCGACCACGTCATTCCGCTCTACACACCGGAATGCCGCCAGTGCAAGTTCTGCCTGTCGGGCAAGACCAACCTCTGCCAGGCCGTGCGCGCCACCCAGGGCCAGGGCCTGATGCCCGACGGCACCAGCCGCTTCAGCCGCAACGGGTCGCCCGTGTTCCACTACATGGGCACATCCACCTTCGCCAACTACACGGTGCTGCCGGAGATCGCGGTAGCGAAGATCCGTCAGGACGCACCGTTCGAGAAGGTCTGCTACATCGGCTGCGGTGTCACCACCGGGCTCGGCGCGGTCATGAACACCGCCAAGGTGGAGGTGGGATCCACCGCCGCCGTCTTCGGTCTGGGCGGTATCGGGCTCAACGTGCTGCAGGGCCTGCGCATGGTCGGCTGTGACCGGATCATCGGCGTCGATCTGAACAATGACCGCCGCGAACTGGCGGAGAAGTTCGGCATGACCGACTTCATCAATCCCAACGAGGTCGGCAACGACAAGGTGGTGGAGGCCATTGTCGATCTGACTGATGGCGGCGTCGACTATTCCTTCGAATGCATCGGCAACGTCAACGTCATGCGCCAGGCGCTGGAGTGCTGCCACAAGGGCTGGGGCGAGAGCATCATCATCGGTGTCGCCGGTGCCGGTCAGGAGATCGCCACCCGTCCGTTCCAGCTTGTCACCGGCCGGGTCTGGCGCGGCACGGCCTTCGGCGGTGCCAAGGGCCGCACCGATGTGCCGCGCATCGTCGACTGGTACATGGACGGCAAGATCAACATCGACGACCTGATCACCCACGTGCTGCCGTTCGAGGAGATCAACAAGGGCTTCGACCTGATGCATGCCGGTGAATCGATCCGTACCGTCGTCACCTATTGAGGTCCCTGCACCGAAACCTGCAGGCACCGGCGGCAGTGGGCCGCCTGACCATCGGGTCCCGGGAACAACGGGAGCGTTTCCGGGCGCGGGCTTTCGAGGGCCGGGTCCTGACCCTGCGCAAGGACTGGTCTGCCGTGTCGCAGAGGCAGGCCAGTCTGTTCTGACTGCAAAGGCAACCTGCCGGTCCGGCGGGTTGCCCCCATTGGCAATGTCGCAACCAGCGTCCGGGGAGGGACAATGGAACAGCAAGCAGAGACCCTGAACGAACTCGGTGCCGCGCTCGACGCGCGCCGCGAAACCATCCACACGGAAATGGGTGGGCAGGACAAGATCGACCGCATCCACGAGAAGGGCCGCTACACGATCCGCGAAAGGATCGCGAAGCTGGTGGATCCGAACAGCTTCAGCGAGGTCGGCACCTTCGCCGTCTCGGATCGGGTCGAGGATCGGGGCAACACGCCGGGCGACGGCAAGATCGGCGGTTTCGGCACGGTGGCCGGGCGTGCCATGGCCGTGGCCGGTGACGACATCACGGTGAAGCGCGGCTCCAGTTCCGTCATCGGCAGCCGCAAGCTGCACCGGATCTTCGAGACCGCCTGGGCCGATGGCACCCCCTGTGTCTATTTCGGGGAGACTGGCGGCGCCCGCATCCCGGACACGCTGGGGTCGGAAGGTTTCGTGAAGGTCCCGCCCGACATTGCCAACGCGCGCCGCCGCAGGCGCTCCCCCATGATTTCCGTGATCTGCGGCGAGAGCTTTGGCGGTTCGTCCTTCCAGTCGGCCTTCTCCGACGTGGTCATTCAGGTGGAGGGGACCTGCCTGGCCGTCACCAGCCCGCGCGTCATCGAGATCGCGACGGGGGAGAAGATCGGCTTCGAGGAACTGGGCGGCACCTCGGTCCACGACCGCATGACCGGTCAGATCGACCGGGTCGCGAAGGACGAGGATGATGCCATCGACCAGGTGCGGACCCTGCTCGGCTATCTGCCACAGAACTGCTGGGAAGAACCGCCGCGCACCGCCTATGACACCAACATCGGCCCGGACGACAAGATCAGCGATCTGGTGCCGATGAAGCGCACACGGGCCTATGACATGCGCCGGGTGCTGCGGCGCATGACCGACGACGGCAGCATCTTCGAACTGAAGCCCAATTTCGGCCGCAGCCTGATCACCGCCTTCGGGCGCATCGCCGGTCGGTCGGTGGGCTTCGTCGCGTCGCAGCCGGTGATCTATGCCGGGGCGCTGTCGCCCGATGCCTGCGACAAGGCCACGGCCTTCCTCAGCCTCTGCGACGCCAACAACATCCCGCTGATCTTCATGCAGGACACGCCCGGCTTCATGGTCGGGCGGCAGGTGGAGCATGCCAATCTGCTGGCCAAGGCGATCCGCTTCGCGGAGGCACTGGCGCTGGTGGAGGTGCCGCGCCTGACCGTGGTGATGCGCAAGGCCTTCGGCCTCGCCTATTTCTCCCTGTCGGGCAGCAGCATGGGGGGACGCGCCGTCGCCGCCTGGCCGTCTGCGGAGATCAGTTTCATGGACCCGGCGGTTGGCGTGAACGTGGTCTATGCCGACAAGCTGGCGAAGCTGGACCCGGAAGCCCGGGGTGCGGAACATGCCCGCCTGATGGCGGAGGTTGCCCGCGACACGGGTCCGAACGCCGCCGCCGGTGCCATGCAGGTGGACGAGATCATCAACCCCGCCGACACCCGCGCCTGGCTGGCGCACCATGTCAGCCGCATGCACATCGACATTCCCCCGCGGGGGTCGTTCAAGCCGCTGGCGACCTGGCCGACCTGCTACTGAGCATGTCCCTGAAACCCGTGGACAGGAGAACGGGATGATCCAGCTCTACGAACACCCCCTCTCGCCCTACGCGCAGAAGGTGAAGATCGCCCTGCGCCACAAGGACGTTCCGTTCAACCTCGTTCGGCCGGAGGGGCTGGGGTCCGGCGCTGCAGCAGCGGATTTCGCGCAGGGCAATCCACGGCGGGAAGTACCGCTGCTGGTGGACGGGGACTGCCGCATCTTCGATTCCACGATCATGCTGGAGTATCTCGAGGAAAAATGGCCGGAACCGTCGCTGATGCCGGAAGCCCCGGCGGAGCGGGCGCGCGTGCGCATGGTCGAGGATGTGATGGACACGCATCTGGAAGCCGTGAACTGGGGCCTGGGGGAGGTGAGGTACTTCCGGCGCGCGGAGGGGGCGCAGGCCGATGCGCTGCGGGGCCGGGCTGAAGCACAGCTCGACGGCTTCTTTGGCTGGCTGGAGACCCGGCTCGGCGATGCGGAATGGATGACCGGCGCACGATTCGGGCGTGCCGATCTGGCGGTGGTGCCGTTCCTCAATGCCTCCCGCGGGTTCGGATTTGCGCCGGCGGCGGGCGGCGCGCTTGCGGCATGGCTGGATCGGGTCAATGCGATTCCGGCGGTCGCAACCACGGCGGCGGAGGCCGAAGCCTCCATCGCCAGTATCGGCAAGGCCTATCGCGCGGTGGAAGGCGGCGGTTTCCGTCGCCACTATCGGGACCACCGCCTGGAATGGATGATCCGTTCCGGCGGCTTCGACATTGTCGCCCGGGGTCTGGAGCGGGGCGACATCCGTTTCACCGACGGTTTCGACGGGGGGAGCGACTGATGTCCGCCATGGAGCCGGCCACGGAATCCTTCGGTCTCGAAGGCAAGGCCGTGCTGGTTGTCGGGGGCGGCGCCGCCGGTGACGGCATCGGCAACGGGCGTGCGGCGGCACTGCTGCTCGCCCGCGCCGGGGCGGACGTGATGGTGGTCGACCGTCAGGCGGACCTGGCCGAGGCAACGGTCCGGATGATCCGCGACGCAGGCGGCTCGGCAGCGGCGATCGATGGTGACGCGACGCGGGAGGACGATTGCCGGAACATGGTGGCGCGGACGCTGGCGGCCTTCGGCCGTCTGGACGGGCTGGTCAACAATGTCGGTATTGGCAGCCGCGGCAGTGTCGTCGCCATGAGCCAGACCGAGTGGCAGCGGGTGATGCAGGTCAATGTGGAGACCATGTACCTGACCTCCCGCTTCGCCATTCCCGCCATGTGCGAAAGCGGTGACGGGGGCGCGATCGTCAATGTCTCCTCCATCTCCGCGCTGCGTCCGCGCGGCCTGACCGCCTACACCACGTCCAAGGGGGCGGTGATCGCGCTGACCCGTGCAATGGCGGTGGACCACGGGCCGGACGGCATCCGGGTCAACTGCGTCGCCCCGGGTCCGGTCTACACGCCGATGGTCTACGCGCGGGGGATGAGCGATGCGGCGCGGGAGCAGCGCCGCAAGGCCTCCCTGCTGGGCCTGGAAGGCACCGGCTGGGACGTTGGCATGGCGATCCGGTTCCTGATCTCCGCGCAGGCCCGCTATGTCACCGGCCAGACGCTGGTGGTGGATGGCGGCGTCACCCTGCAGGGGCCGGAGCGCGATTCAGCAGGCTGAGCAAGACCACATGCAAGGGGGAGGACAACGGACATGGCTCGCGTGAAATATCTGACGAAGGACGACCTGGCGGAGGCGGACAAGCCGCTGCTGGATCGTGACATCAACCTGTTCCGGGCGCTGGCCCACAATCCGAAGGCCGCACGCGCCTTCAGCCATCTGGGACGGCATATCAGGTTCGGCAGCGGCCTGGATGGACGGTTGCGGGAGCTGGCCATCCTGCAGGTCGGCTACCTCGCCCGCTCGCCCTATGAATTCTCCCACCACATCAAGATCGGTGCGGACTTCGGCGTCAGTGACGCGGATATCGCCGCAATGATCGCGGAGACCAACGGGGAGGATACCGCGCTGGAACCCCTGGCCCGACTGGTCCTGCGCGCGGCGCGGGAGATGACGCTGGACGGCGGTGCCAGTTCCCGGACCTTCGACGAACTGAAACAGTATTTCGCCGAGGACATGATCATCGAGCTGTTTCTGGCCATTGCCTTCTACAATGGCGTCGTCCGCATGCTCGCCAGCCTGGAGATCGATGTGGAGCCGGAATACCAGCAGTACCTCGACCGCTTTCCGTTTCCGACCGACTGAGCGCCTGACTGCCTGACCGAGGGAAGGAGCAGCCCATGAAGATCCGTTCCGCCGAGATCATCCGCCTGTCGATCCCCTTCACCGATGGCAGTTCCGGGGTCGGCCTGATGCCGCAGCAATGGACGCATCTGGATGTCGCCCTGCTGAAACTCACGACCGAGGATGGCACCGTCGGCTGGGGCGACGGCTTCGCCTACCATTGCGTCGGGGCCACCATCGCCGCATTGCAGGACATGGTACTGCCGCATGTCGTGGGCGCGGAAATCGATGACATTCCGGCCTTCAACCACCTGCTTCAGAAGCGGCTGCACCTGCATGGCCGCTATGGCATCACCATCTTTGCCATATCCGCGGTCGATACCGCGCTGTGGGACATCGCGGCGAAGCAGCAAGGGGTGTCGCTGGCCCACCTGCTGTCGGACAGCCCGCGCCCGTCGATCCCGGCCTATGCCAGCCTGGTACGCTACGGCAATCCCGGACAGGTGGCGGAATTCACGGCGGATGTGGTCGCGCGGGGGTTCCGGACCGTGAAACTGCACGAGATCGCGCTGGACTGCATCGAAGCCGGTGTCGCGGCGGCGGGCAGCGGGGTTCGTGTCACCACCGACGTGAACTGCAACTGGTCGCTGGAGGAAGCGCACCGGATGATGCCGGAGATGCAGCGCCTCGGCCTCTACTGGGTCGAGGAGCCGGTGTTTCCGCCTGACGATGCGGAGACCCTGGGCGCACTGCAGGATCAGTATGGCGTCTCCATCGCCAGCGGCGAGAACGCCTGCACCCTGACCGAATTCCGCCGCACCATCCCGAAGCTCGACTTCGTCCAGCCGTCTGTCACCAAGGTCGGCGGCGTGTCGGAGGCCGTGGCGATCTGCGATGCGGCAGCCGAGGCGGGCAAGCGCGTCATGCCGCATTCGCCCTATTTCGGGCCGGGGTACTGGGCCACCCTGCAGGTCATGGCAGCGAAACCGAACGCGGAACTGTTCGAATTCTTCTGGATCCAGCCCGAAGCCTTCATCGACCCGACCATCCCGACGCCGGTCGATGGCAGCATCACTGTTCCCGACCGCCCCGGCATCGGCTTCGAGCCCGACCCGGACGTGCTGGCGAAATATCGGGTCGCATAGCGACCCGGCGTCGGCTCAGACCTGCCCGCCGCCGTCAGCAGAGAGTGTCTGGCCCGTGACGTAGCGCGCGCGGGCCGAGAACAGGAACAGCGCGGCACCGCCTGACCATGCCGGGTCGCCGAGAATGTGTCGGGCCGTGGTCATCCGGCCGCCCCCTGCCAATGCGGTTCCAGCCATGTTCCGATCTGACTGATCGACTGGCGCGCGATCTCCAGTCGCGGCCAGAACCAGTGCCAGACATGCGGCACGCCGTCCGTCATCTGCAGGGTGACATCCGCACCCGCTGCCTGCGCCCGCTCCGCCAGCCGCAGGGTATCGAAGCGCAAGGCCTCCGCATTGCTGGCCTGAACCAGCAACGGCGGCAGACCGGAAAGATCCGCGTGGATGGGTGAAGCGCCCGGATCGTCCAGCGCCGCGCCACCCACGTAAGCGGCGGCATAACCGGCGATATCCTTGAAATCGATCAGCGGATCGTCGGCGGTCGCCTTCGCGACATCGGATCCTGCCGCGACATCCAGATCCACCCAGGGGGACAGACAGACACCGGCGACGGGTGCAACCCCGCCCCGGTCGCAAAGGGCTGTCAGCGCCGCGACTGTCAGGCCACCGCCTGCGGAATCCCCCATGACACATACCTTCGCCGCAGGCCGTTCGAGTCGTATCTGTTCGACCGCAGCGCAGGCATCAAGCAGCGCTGCGGGGAAGGGATGCTCAGGGGCCAGACGATAGTCCGGCACCAGCACATCCGAACGGGCGGCGACGCCGATCGCGGCGGCAAGGTGGCGGTGGGAGCGCGGGGAGCCGATGCCATACCCGCCGCCGTGCAGATAGACGATCATCCGGTCCGCAGCCGCGCCCGAGACCTGAAGCAGCTCGCCCGCCAGTTCCCCGCAGGACCAGTCACTGACAGTGACACCGTCGGGCAGTGCAAAGGCCTTCTCCGCCCGGTCGTAGAGCGCCCGGCGTTCCGCCAGCGAGACTGTATGGGCCGGCGGCTGCTGCTCCAGGAATGCGATCAGATCGCTCAGTTCACTCATGATTCCCCTCCCCTGACGGTCGAAGCCTTGCATACGGCGCAGCCGACACGTGAATATGGTCACCTGGAATACTATAATCTAGGTCATGTAGTGTCACGGCGAGTCGGCACAGCAACAGGGGAGAGAGATCGATGAAACTTTGTGAAGGACGCGTGGCGATCGTCACGGGCGCGGGACGGGGACTGGGGCGCAGCCATGCGCTGATGCTGGCCGAGCATGGGGCAAAGGTAGTCGTCAATGACCTCGGCTCCGCCGCGAGCGGCATCGGGGAGGATGCGACACCGGCGGACGAGGTGGTGGCGGACATCCGCGCGGCGGGTGGCGAGGCAGTGGCCGACCACAGCGACGTTGCCACCTGGGACGGCGCCCAGGGCGTGGTGCGCAAGGCCATCGATACCTTCGGCGACGTCAATGTCATCATCAACAATGCCGGTATCCTGCGCGACCGCATGATGGTGAACATGACGGAGGACGAGTGGGACTCGGTCGTCCGCGTGCACATGAAGTCGACCTTCGCCGTCACCCACCATGCCGCCAACCACTGGCGCATGATCAGCAAGCAGGGCGGCAGCCCGGAGGCGCGGGTCATCAACACCACCTCCCACTCCGGCCTCTACTGCAACATCGGCCAGACCAACTACGCCGCCGCCAAGGCCGGCATCGCCACCTTCTCCATCGTCGCGGCGCGGGAGCTGCAGCGCTATGGCGTCACCGTCAATGCCATCGCGCCGCGTGCCACCACGCGCATGACCGAAGGCCTGCGTGAATGGACGGAGGAGCAGTTGGACAAACGGCGGCCGGAGTGGGTCTCGTCGCTCGTGACCTGGCTGGCCAGTACGCAGTCGGCAGGCGTCAGCGGGCGCGTGTTCGAAGCCTGGGGCTATGGCTTCACGGTGGCGGAAAGCTGGCAGCATGGCGCAACAGCACCCGCATCGCTGGACCCGACCACCATCAATGACAGCATGCGGGACGCCATTGCGAAGTCACGCCCCAACGCAGGCATCGATATCGGTGTCGAACTGGATCCCTGACCGGGGCCGCACCGCAGGAACATCAGTCGTCGCCGTCGAGAATGCCCCGGATATTGTCCTTCATCCGGCCCAGCACCCTCTCGGCGGTGGCGATGTCCTCGTCCGACAGGCCGTCCAGGACCGTGTGGTTCAGGCGGTGACCGACCGTCGCCATCTGGTCCAGCACGCCCTGCCCCCGTGCCGTGACGACGATCCGTTTCGCGCGGCGGTCACGGCTGTCGGGGCGGCGTTCGACAAAGCCGCTGGCCTCCAGCCGGTCGATCAGCCCGGTCATCGGCGCCTTGCCCATGTCCAGGATGCGCGCCAGCTTCGTCTGGGGCATCCCGGCCTCAGCCCCCTCGGTGCCGAGACTGCGCGACAGTTGCGCCAGCACCCACCACTGGGAACGGGTGATGCCAAGCGGCTTCATCTCCTGATCGAACAGCGTCCGCCGCATGCGGGAAACGTCATGCACCAGAAACCCGATCCGGAACTGCGGTGACTGCGCCGAAGGCCCCGATGAAGCTGCCGGTTCGTCGGTGGGTTCTCTGACCGCCATCGTGACCTCTTCCGCAGGATGCATTGCCGTCGTTTCCGACACCTTATTGAACAAAACCATCCTGCAGAATACCACTTTCCGTCAGGACCACGGGACAGTCGATCACGCGAACAGCAGGACCAGCGAGAGCAGGATGGCGATCATCGGCACAGTCCGGTGGACATCGGGCGCGCCCGCAGGCGTCGGCACGCGCCGCTTCAGCGCAAGCAGGGCGAGGTTCACGACGATAAAGATGCACAGCAGGATGTAGGTCGTTACCTGGGCCAGTTTCTCGATGGGGGCACTCAATGCCAGGACGACAACGATCAGGGTCACGGCGACGGTCGCCGCGACAGGTGTTCCCAGCCGGTCACTGGTGGCATGGGCCCAGGTGAACAGGCGGTTCCGGCGGCCCAGGCCATACAGCACGCGGGCGGCCATGACGATCTGGGCCAGCACGCCGTTCAGTGTGGCGAAGATCGCGATCACGATGATCGTGTCCGGTGACCAGCCTGTTCCCTTCTCGAACACCAGGGCCAGCGGGCGTTCGCTCTGCGCCAGTTGCTGCATGTCGACGGCCCGGATCGCAGCGACCGCGACAAGCACGTAGAGCAGGGTGGTGATCATGATCGCGCCGACGATGCCGCGCGGCATGGTCCGGACAGGGTCGATGGTTTCCTCCGCCAGGTTGACCATGTCCTCGAAACCGATGAAGGCGAAGAAGGCCAGCAGTGCCGCGGCGAGCAGCATCGGACCGCCGCCGTGCAGCAGGGAACCCAGGTCCACCATGTCTGCCAGGGGTGTCACCGGTTCGGCACTGAAACCCGCCCCGACGATCAGCAGCAGGCCGACAATCTCGATGAGGGTGAGAATCGCGGCAAACACCAGGGACTCCAGCACGCCGACAAGGGCGATGCAGCCCAGCAAGAGGCCGACAAGGATCTCGAGCCAGAATCTCGGCAAGTCGACAAGCGCGGCAAGATAGCCAACCCCACCCTTCAGGATCGCTGCCGCCGAGATCACGCCGACACAGGCAACCGCCACACCGACACAGTCACCGAACCACCCGATACCGAAGGCGGTGCGGACATAGGCGGCCTCCCCCGCGCTTTCCGGTATCCGGGCCGAAAGCTCGGCAAAAGAAAGCGCCGAGAGCGCCGCTGCCACGCCCGCGACAACGAAAGAAAGCGGGGTCAGCGCGCCCGCCACGCCCGCGACCTTGCCCACCAGCACATAGATTCCGGCGCCGACCATGACGCCGACGCCGTAGAGGATCAGCAGGCTCAGTCCGACGCGGCGATGAAGGGCCATGGTGGCGTCCTTTCAGGGAACCGGGGAGAAACGGAGAGACGCAGCAATCGGGCAGCGGATGGCGCTATCGCATCAGCAGAACAGGCATGTGTGCCGACGCGAGGAATGCAGCCAGGTTCGGCCCGGCCAGTGCCCCGTTCTGCGGCGAGACGATGACAAGCCCGGCATCCGAGCGGATCTGCTGGATGAGGTCCGCTGTCTGGACGGCGGCGGTAATCCGGGCAGGAAGATCAAACGACCGCAACTGGCTCTCGGCTTCGGCGGGTGTGACGGCCGCACCGGAAAGGACCTCCACCACGCGGTCACTGTCCCCCTTGAACCACCGGGCGGCGGCCAGACCACGGGCAAGAAATCCGGCACTGTCGGCGACCACGACGATGCGCCCCTGCCCGACGCTCTCGCCCGGCGGCAGCACCAGGACGGGGGCGGACATCCGGCGGATGGTCGCGGCAAGCGTCGCCCCCACATGTCCGGGACGGCGCGACAGCACCAGCAGGTCATCCTGATCCGCCTGCGATACAAGCGTCTCAGCCACGATTCCGCGCACCGTCCGCAGCTCGCAATGACACCGGAGCGCCGCCGCAGTGGCCGATACGTGGCGCGCGAGCAGCGCCGACTGCGCCCGCAAGGCGGCATCCATCGCCCGGGCGTCCAGCGTCTCGGAAAGTCCCGTCACCGTGCTCACGTGCCGCGCGGGCAGCCCCTCCCCCGCCAGGACATTCACCATGCGGGAGTCCTCGACAAACAGACCTTCCGCCTCGGCATTCAGCCGGTTTGCCAGCCGCAGGGCCTCGGGCAGCATGGAACGCGCTGCCGGGGAGAGGTCCAGGGCCAAGAGCATCCGGCGGATCGCGAAGCCTGCCGTCATCCCGCCCCCTCCGGCGGGTCGGGATCACGACCCGCGTCCGACGATGCCGCCTTCGACGCCTTCGCGAAGGCCGTCAGCCTGTCCTCGACCAGGCGATGAATGGTGCCCTCGGCAAAGCTGCCGTCCGCCCCGCGCGGGCCTGTTGCCATGCCGGTCAACAGCGACAGCGCCTCATCGACGTTGCTGACCGCATGTATCCGGAATGTCCCTTCCCGTGCCGCCGCGACCACATCCTCCCGCAACATCAGATGCCTGACATTCGACCGCGGAATGATCACGCCCTGGCTGCCGGACAGCCCACCTTCGCGGCAGATGTCGAAGAAACCCTCGATCTTCTCGTTCACGCCGCCGATGGCCTGGGAGACACCATGCTGGTTCACCGAACCGGTCATCGCGAGATCCTGACGGATCGGGACACCACTGATGGCGGACAGCAGCGCACAGAGTTCCGCCATGGAGGCGCTGTCCCCGTCCACCCCGCCGTAGGACTGTTCGAACACCAGACTGGCGGAGAGGGTCAGCGGCCTGTCGGGCAGATAGTGCTGGGCAACGAAGCCCTGCAGGATCATCACGCCCTTCGTGTGCAGCGCACCGCCAAGCTTCGCCTCCCGTTCGATATCCAGGACGCCGCCACGGCCCGTGCGCACACGCGCCGTGATCCGGCTCGGCTGACCGAAGGCGAGAGACCCCGCCTGCAGAACCGACAGGCCGTTGACCTGCCCCACGGCGCTGCCCGCGACATCCACCAGCACGACGTCCTGCGCAATGCGCTCGTAGATCAGGTCGCGGACCCGGCTGCCCCGACGGATACGGGCGTCCAGAGCAGCGGTCACACTGTCGGCGGACACAACGGACGCCCCTCCGGCCGCAGCCAGATGACTGGCCTCCCGCGCCAGATCGATCAGGTCGCCAACCTGTGTCGAGAAACGCTCCGCGTCCCCTGCCTTGCGAATGGCATGGTCCAGGATTGCAGCGACGGCAGCGCTGTCGAGAGGCAGCAGCCCCTCGTTGCGCGATGCCGTGGAAATGATGGCGGCAAGCTGGAGAGCCGTTTCCGGCTGGCGCGGAACCTGATCCTCGATATCCGCCGCGATCTTGAACAGCTCCGGGAACTCGGGGTCGTGCACCGACAGCAGGTAATAGAGTTGCCGGTCACCGATCAGCACGATCTTCGTTTCCAGCGGAATCGGTTCCGGGTCCAGCGTGACCGTGGAGATCATGCCCATCGACTGCGCGATCGATTCGATCCGGATCTCCCGCGAACGCAGCGCCCGTTTCAGCTGATCCCAGGCAAAGGGCTGGGTCAGGATCTGGCGGGCGTCGAGCACCAGATAGCCACCGTTGGCCCGATGCAGCGCGCCACCGAGGATGAGGTTGAAGTCGGTGGCCAGCGCACCGAACTGGGCAATATGCTCGATCCGGCCAAAGACATTGCCATGCGACGGGAATCCTTCCGCGACGATGGGCGCGCCGGTGGACTCGGCATTGTTGACGATCAGGTTCGCGCGGTATCGCCGCTGCACCGCGCTGCGCGCCGCCTCCGGGCTGGCTTCCGCTTCACCCGGCGCGTTCTGTGACGGGGCGGGACGCAGGAACTGGGCGGCATTCTCCACGACATCCGCCTCGACCGCATTGATGTGGGCAGCCACCTCCGGCAGATCGGCGTAGGCCTTCTCCAGCTCGTCCGTCAGATGGCCGACGGCAAAGCGGGTGACTTCCCTCTCGAGCTCGCGGACCTTCTCGCGGTGCTCCTTCTCCAGCGCCGGAATCTGCACGACGATATTCTTCAGCAGGCCCTGCAGACGCTCGATTTCCGACTGGAACCGCGCCTGTTCCGCCTGATCCAGGCCGCGAAACGCCTCAGGCGTCAGCACTTCGCCGTCCTTCGCCGGCGCGAAGGTGAAACCCATGGGTGTGCGGATCAGCGCCACGCCGGATTTCTCCGCATCCTCATGGATCGCGGCAAACAGCTCCTGCTGCCTCGACTGCATTGCCTCGTCCAGCGCGCGGCGGCGCGCCTGATAGTCATCCCCCTCGAAAGCGCCCGGAATGGCCGCGCTGAGCTCGTTCACCAGCGTGTCCATGTCTTCCTTCAGACGCAGGCCACGGCCCGGGGGAAGCCTGATGGCGCGCGGCTTGTGCGGATTCCGGAAGTTGTGGACGTAACACCAGTCCGGCGGCGTGGGCCGTTCCGCCGCAAGCGGCTTCAGGATGCTGGAGACGATCCGGTGACGACCATGACCGGGGCCACCCATGACGAAGACATTATAGCCCTGGGACGGGATGCCGACGCCGAAGCTGACCGCTTCGATCGCCCGTTCCTGCGTGATGTTCTGGGCCACATCGGACAGCTCTGCCGTTGTCGAGAATCCAAGACTGGCCGGCTCCGTCACCTGACGGAGCTGTTCAGGGGAAACCACAAGGTCATCGGTCTGCATGGTTCACCTCGATCATCAGCGGACGGCAAGGATGAAGAACCCGTCCGGATACCGGCACCGCCCGGCTGAAGCCACCGGACAGGCATTCTGCGATGCTAGGGCAAGCCCCCGCGATACCCGTTGATCCAGATCAACCTGCACGGACAGCGATCTGCAGTCGTGATCATGGTTCACGGAGATGCGGATCACCGGTAGCTTGCGGGTCAGGAACCGGGCCGCGGATCAGGGTCGAAGGGCATGTCTGATATGGAATTCGACTACATCATCGTCGGCGCGGGCTCGGCCGGATGCGTCCTGGCCGATTGCCTGACCAGGAACGGTCGCACCACGGTCCTTGTGATCGAGGCCGGCGGTTCCGACGCCCGCTTCTGGATCAAGGTGCCGGTGGGTTACGGCTTCACCTTCTCCGACCCCAGGGTGAACTGGCGCTACAGCGCCGAACCGGACCCCGGGCTGAATGCACGGGTCGGCTACTGGCCGCGCGGTCGGGTGATCGGCGGATCGGGGTCGATCAATGCCATGGCCTGGGTGTGCGGGCAGGCCCATGATTTCAACGACTGGGAGGGCGCGGGCGCCGCCGGGTGGAACTGGAGCACCGCGCAACCGGTCTTCGAGCGGCTGGTGAGCCACAGCGAGACCGGCCCCGATGGCAGGGCACGAATCCGGGGCTCCGGTCCGCTGCGCGTATCCGATCTCAGCGCCCGGATGCACCCGTTCTCGTCCCGGTTCCTTGAAGCCGCGCAGGAGCTTGGCTGGCCGCTGACCGACGACATGAACGGCGACCAGCCTGAAGGACTCTCGCGATACCGCAGCACGGTGCGCAACGGCATCCGCTGTTCCCCGGCGGATGCCTTCCTGCGCCCGGCGCTGAGGCGGGGCAATGTGAGGGTGCTGAAACATGCGCTGGTGGAGCGGCTGCTGATCCGGGACGGGCAGGCCACGGGCGTGCAGTACAGCCTCGGGAACCGGACCATGACCGCCCACGCCAGGGGCGAGGTCATCGTCAGTGCGGGTGCCGTCAATTCCCCGCAACTGCTGCAACTGTCGGGCATCGGACCGGCAGGACTGCTGCGGTCGCACGGGATCGATGTTGTCAGTGACCTGTCGCAGGTGGGGCGGGGACTGCAGGACCATCTGGCGATCACCCATCACTTCATCGCCACCGAACCGACACTGAACACCCTGTTGAGCCGCCGGTCCGGGCAGTTCAGGGCCGGCCTGCAGTACCTGCTGACCCGCAGGGGGCCATTGAGTGTGCCGGTCAATCAGGTGGGCGGCTTCATCCGGTCGGAAGGGACCGCCGTGGTCCCGGACATGCAGGTGTTCTGCAATCCGGTATCCTATTCGACCCAACCCGGCGGCGCGCCACGAATGGATCACGATCCGGGGTTCATCCTGTCGGCTCAGCCCTGTCGTCCGACCAGCCGCGGGGAGATCATGATTGCCTCCGCCGATCCGCGCGAAGCGCCGCTGATCCAGCCCAACTCCCTGTCGACCGAAGCGGATCGCGCGGCGGCTGTCCGGGCCGGCAGGCTGTTGCGGTTGCTGGCCGGAACGCCGACGATAAGGCGCGTGACGCGTGCACCGAAGCCGCCGGACATATCGGTCATGACCGACGCCGAGATGCTGGAGAACTTTCGCGACCGTGCCGCGACCGTCTTCCACCCCTGCTGCACCTGCCGCATGGGGGACGACCCGGCCGCTTCGGTCCTGGATGAACGGCTGAGGGTGCACGGGATCGGGCGCCTGCGTGTCGTCGATGCCTCATCCTTCCCCAACATCACATCGGGCAATATCAATGCGCCGACGATGATGCTGGCCATGCGGGCCGCTGATCTGATCCTGGAGGACGCGCAGACCACCGCGCACCACACCTGAGAACCGAGAAGGACTGGGAAACGCATGCGTCTGGAAAAGATCGAGACCTTTGTCGTCGGCAATCCGCCGCCCCGTCACGGCGGTCGCTACTTCATCTTCCTGCGCCTGACCACCGCCTGCGGGATCACGGGGGTCGGCGAGATCTACAACGCCACCTTCGGCCCCGATCTCTGCGCCGCCATGGCCGTGGAGGTGTTCGGGCGCCAGTTCGAAGGACAGGATCCGCACCAAATCGAGAAGCTCTGGCGGCGCACCTATGGCGCCGGCTTCACCCAGCGCCCCGACGTGACGGTGATGGGCGTGCTCAGCGGTCTCGAGATGGCCTGCTGGGACATCATCGGCAAGGCGGCGGACAGGCCGGTCCACGACCTGCTGGGCGGCAGGGTGCATGACCGCCTGCGCAGCTATACCTACCTCTATCCGCCGGAGGGCGATGTCTATCCCGACCCGGATGTGCCCAATGTCTACAACGACCCGGACATGGCCGCGGAGGTCGCGGTGGCGATGGTCGAAAAGGGCTTTACCGCGGTGAAGTTCGATCCGGCGGGCCCCTATACCGTCTATGACGGCCACCAGCCGACGCTGGCGGATCTGGAGCGCAGCGAGATGTTCTGCAAGCGCATCCGGGAGGCGGTGGGCACCCGGGCCGACCTGCTGTTCGGCACCCATGGCCAGTTCACGGTCTCGGGCGCAAAGCGCATGGCCCGGCGGCTGGAGCCCTACGACCCGCTCTGGTTCGAGGAACCGACCACGCCGGAGAACCCCGCCGACATGGCGGAGATCGCGCGTTTCACCTCGATCCCGGTCGCTGCCGGTGAACGGCTGTGCACCAAGCACGAATTCGCCCGGCTGCTGGAGGCCGGTGCCGCCTCCGTCCTGCAGATGAACCTCAGCCGCGTCGGGGGTCTGCTGGAGGCGAAGAAGATCGCCGCCATGGCCGAGACCCGCCAGGCCCAGATCGCACCGCACCTCTACTGCGGGCCGGTGACGGCGGCGGCCAACATCCAGATCGCAACCTGCAGCCCGAACTTCCTGATCCTGGAAAGCATCGGCACCTTCACCGGACCCTACATGTCCATGGTCGACGCCGATTTCACCTGGCAGGACGGCTACCTGATCCCGCCCACCAGTCCCGGACTGGGCATCACGCTGAATGACGCCGTGATCGCCGCGAACCCCTATACCGGCACTGAACTGCATCTGGGCATGGCCCACGAACCCGTCGTGCCCTGAAGACCCGGTCAGCCAGGAAGGAGGCCCAGCCATGGTGATGCTGGACAGATTCTACATCGACGGCGCCTGGGTGGAGCCTGTCTCGACGGAAACCATGCCCGTGATGAACCCGGCGCATGACACCAGGATCGGCACGCTGAGCCTGGGAAACGCGGTCGATATCGACCGGGCGGTGGCTGCTGCCGCCGCCGCCTTCGAGACCTATTCACGGACAACTAGAGCCGAACGGCTGGCCCTGCTCGAACGTCTGCTGGCGGTGACCCGGACCCGCCTCGAGGATCTGGCCCAGGCAATGACTGCGGAGATGGGTGCCCCGATCACCATGTCCCGGGACGCGCAGGCCGACAGCGCGATCGGACACCTGGAGGGCTTCATCGCGGCACTGAAGGTGCAGCAGGAACGGGAGACCCTGCCCAACGGCGACATACTGACCCGCGAACCGATCGGGGTCTGCGGCCTGATCACGCCCTGGAACTGGCCGATCAACCAGATCGCGCTGAAGGTCATTCCGGCCCTTGCGACCGGCGCGACCTGCATCCTGAAACCGTCGGAGCACACGCCGCTTTCCGCCAGCATCTACGCCGAGATCATCCACGCGGCCGGTTTTCCTGCGGGTACCTTCAACCTGGTGCACGGTGACGGCCCCACCGTCGGGGCGGCCATGTCGCGCCACACCGGCATTGCCATGATGTCGTTCACCGGCTCCACCCGCGCAGGCAGCCAGGTCACAAGGGATGCCGCCGACACAGTGAAGCGGGTCACGCTGGAACTGGGCGGCAAGTCGCCCAACCTGGTCTTTGCCGACTGTGATCTGGAGCGCAGCGTCACCTCGGGCGTGGCGGAGTGTTTCTACAATACCGGCCAGTCCTGCGACGCGCCCACGCGGATGCTGGTCGAAAGGACCTGCTACGCCAGGGCACTGGAGATCGCCGCGGCAGCCGGCCGGGCGCAGGCGGTCGGCGACCCGCTTCAGGAAGGTGATCATATCGGCCCGCTGTTCGACAGGATCCAGTACGACCGGGTGCAGGCCATGATCCGGACCGGGATCGATGAAGGGGCGCGCCTGCTGGTCGGAGGCCCAGGCAAGCCGGAAGGTTTCGAGCACGGCTGGTACGCCCGGCCGACGATCTTCGCCGACGTGCACCCCGACATGCGCATCGCGCGGGAGGAGATCTTCGGACCGGTGCTGGTGATCATGCCGTTCGACAGCGAGGAAGAGGCCATCAGGCTGGCCAATGACACCGACTACGGGCTGGCGGCCTATGTCCAGACCGGCGATCCGGCACGGGCGGAACGGGTCTCGGACCGGCTGCGCGCGGGCGGCATCCACATCAATGGCCGTGCCGCAGGCTATGGCTCGCCCTTTGGCGGCTACAAGCGATCCGGCAATGGCAGGGAAGGCGGGTCGTTCGGGCTGGAGGACTATCAGGAACTGAAGGTCAGGCCCCCCTTCGCCCCCTGACGACACGCCGCAGCCTCACCTGCCTGGGCATGCCCCGGGTCACCCGAGGCCTTTCGGAATGACCTCGTATCCCGGTTCCTCCGGCTCATCATCCTGCATCTCGGCGGGAAATCCCGGTGCCCTGATGTCCAGTCCCGTGGCATCTTCCAGCCGCCGGATGATGTTCGGCGACAGTTCCCGCTCACCATAGCGGGCAATGCCGTCATCGAAGATCTCGATCATCACCGGATTCATTTCCAGTGGCACACCTGCCCGGTCGGCGACGGCCTGGAACAGCCCGATGTCCTTCTTCACCAGATCCATGGTGAAGGAGATGTCGCGGGAGCCATTCAGGATGACCTGGCTTTCGGTCTCATGCACGAAACTGTTGCCCGAACTGATCCGGATCGCCTCGTAGGTCGTGTTCATGTCCATCCCGGCGGCCTTCGCGGTCACCAGCGCCTCGCAGCATGTGAGCAGGTTTGCGGTCGCCAGGTAATTGGTGATGACCTTGAGGACCGAAGCTGAGCCGATCGCTCCGGTATGCAGGACCCGTCTGCCCATGGTGGTCAGCAACGGCAGGATGCGCTCGAACGTGGCGCGATCACAACCGGCAAGGATCGCGATATTGCCGGTGGCAGCGCGATGGCAGCCACCCGATACCGGGCAATCCACAGCCGCCCCGCCCCGTTCCGTCACCATCGCGCCGAGGCGTTTCACCTCGGCTTCGTCAGTGGTGGACATCTCCATCCAGATCTTTCCGGCGGACACCTCGGGCAGCATCTCCCGCATCACCGCATCCGATGCCGCGGGCGACGGCAGGCAGGTAATGACCGCATCGCAGTCACGCATCAGCTGCGCCGGGCCGTTCCCTTCCCGCGCGCCCTGCGCGACGAACGCATCGACCCTTTGCGCATCCAGGTCATGAACCGTCAGGTCGATCCCGTTCCGCAACAGCGACCCGGAAAGTTTGGCCCCGACATTGCCGAGACCGATGAAACCCACCCTCATGGGAACCTCCTGTTTGCACCACTGCGCGCCGGGCGAACCGCCCCCTCAAGCAAGCGCAGGTCCGCCACCGGACACAAGCAGGATCATGACAAATCCACCCATGCACGCCAGAGGCATCCGGAATTTCGGTGATGAAATGGTGGTCCCCGAGGGTGAAAGTTTGAACACCCTCCTTGAGACTCTGGCTGACTGGGAAAGGCAACTCAAGGACTGCGAAGATGTTATCCCCTACGATCTGGGGAACAAGTCGGACGGGCCATCACCATGACTCGCACGATTTTCAACCATGCATCCGGTGCTACCCGGAAACCCTCCCGCCCCGCCCCATTCTCAATCCGGCTGACCGCTGACGAGCGCGCCTGGCTCGAACGCAAGGCGGGGAACAAGCCGCTCGGAACCTACATCCGTGACCGTCTACTCGGCGATCATGTGGCTGGACGGTCGGCCGTGCGTAGCCCGAAGCCTGACTATGCGATGCTCAGCAAGGTGCTCGCCGCTCTGGGGCCGTCTGAGCTGGCGACCAGCATATGCATGATGGCGAAGCTCGCGGAGCGAGGTTCACTGCTGCTCGATGATGAGTGCGCCGCAAGCCTTCAGGCGGCCTGCGCGGATATACAGGAGATGCGCCTGCTACTCATTCGTGCGCTGGGCCTGAGGCTTGGCGGTGACGAATGATCCTGGTCGGCAACCAGCGCGGTGGCGCGAAGGATCTCGCCCGGCATCTCATGAAGCAGGACAATGAACATGTCTCCGTGCATGAGCTGCGCGGCTTCGTTGCCGACGATCTGGATGGGGCGTTCACGGAAAGCTACGCGATCAGCCGGGGTACGAAATGCAGACAGTTCCTGTTTTCGCTCAGCCTCAATCCGCCGCCTGATGAAGAGGTCAGCACGGCCGATTTCGAGGCGGCGATTGATCGGGCGGAGGCGAAGCTTGGCCTGACGGGCCAGCCGCGCGCCGTAGTGTTTCATGAGAAGGAAGGACCCGGCGGTATGCGCCGTCATGCCCACGCTGTCTGGAGCCGGATCAGGGCCGATGAGATGAAGGCGGTGCAGATGTCTCATTCGCACCGCAAGCTCATGGATATGAGCCGCGAGCTGTATCTGGAGCACGGCTGGAAGATGCCGCGCGGGCTCGCCGATCAAAAGAACCGTGATCCCCGCAACTTCACACTGGAGGAATGGCAACAGGCCAGGCGTGCGGGCCGAGATGCGAAAGATCTCAAGGCTTCGATACAGGACGCCTGGGCCATCTCAGACACGAAGACCGCCTTCAGCAATGCGCTTCTGGAGCGCGGCCTGTGGCTCGCGCGTGGTGATCGGCGCGGCTATGTCGCCGTCGATTATGAGGGCGAGGTTTTCAGCCTGTCACGCTGGGCCGGGGTGAAGACCAAGCACCTTCGCGAGCGGCTGGGCGATGAGAAGTCACTCTCCAGCGTCGAGGACGCGACGGCCCGCATGGCAGCGGCAATGACGCAGAAGATGGACGTCTTCCAGAAGGAACTGGCATCCCGCAAGCAAGCCGAACAGCAACGATACGAAACGCAGCGTATAGAACTGGTTGAGCGTCAGCGCGCCGAACGAAAAGCGCTTTCGACGGCTCAGGCCCAGCGTGAAATGAAGGAGCATCAAGACCGCCAGGCCCGACTGCGCGGCGGCGTCAAAGGGCTGTGGGATCGTCTGACAGGCGCGCGCAATCGCATTATTGAGGAGAATATGCGCGAGGCCGATCTGGCGCGTCTGCGCGATCTGGCCGAGCGCGAGCGGATGGTTTCTGAGCAGTTGGAGCAGCGCCGCGATCTGATCGCTGAGCGCAAGAATGGACAAAGGATCACCAACGAGCATGCCCAGACCGTTGCAGCTGATAAGAGGAGATATGATGCAATGGTCGGCAGTGGCCTCGTCGACCATTCGGTCGGGCGGAACGGAGGCGCGGTTCGACGGCCTGATGGCCATGAAAAGCGACAAAATCGGCCAACTCGGACTCCTGAGACAAAATTGGAGACTGCCCAGCCCCCGGCTGAGGACCGGAACGCGCGTTTGCAAGCGTTCAAGGCGGAACGGCGAGGTGTCCCGGACCAGCAGCGGCAAGCAAGGCTGAAGCTGGAGCGATAACGTCGCCCCTCATCGATTGGCCTGTGTTGGTATGTTCAGATGCTGGTCTCTTTGGGAAGGAGCGACCGGATACCAGCGACTGCACATCCTGCTGAAGCGGGAGGTCTGGAGAATCAACTGGAAGAAGCTCTGCCGCATCTAACGGCATCGAGCTCGATCCGCAAACTGAGGACGGTAAGGAGGTGTTTGCCGAATCTGTGGTCAAGCCTAATGCGGGTAAGATCGATTTTGCGGGTTTCGACCCTCTGTTTGATTGGATCGTGGCGGTGTTGGCTCATTACGCAGCGCTCCGATTGACTTATATATAGGTCATAAAGCCTCTTAAGGCTTATATATAAGTCTTATTCTTGACATTCTCGCTTCATTCCGGCATGATGGAGAATGAAAGGATGCAGCCCCATGGCACGGACAAAAGGATCAACAAGCGCTCGCACGCTCTCCTATTACGGGGAAGAAGCACTGACCTTGCTTGGCCAGCTCATTCGTGCCGGTCGCATCGAAAGAAAGATAAGTGTCCAACAGCTGGCCGAACGCGTGGGCGTATCGCGCGATATGATCCGCCGCATCGAGAATGGCGATCCGCGCTGCGGCATTGGCTCGGTCTTTGAAGCAGCCACAATTGTTGGCGTTCCCCTGTTCGAGGCCGAGGAAAGCAGGCTGTCAATGCGTGTGGCTGAGCAGGCAGAAAAGCTCCAGCTCATGCCAAAGACTGTGCGCGAGACCAAAGAGGTGGTGAGAGATGACTTCTAATCATCGCCACGATGAAGCCTATGTTTGGATTTGGCTACCTGGAGAGACCAAGCCGATCGTGGCAGGACGGCTCAGCCGCCAGAATGATGGACGCCTTGCCTACAACTACGGCCGAAGCTATCTCAGCCGCGAAAACGCGATCGCGATCTACGCACCGGAACTGCCCTTAAAAGCAGGCTCGATTGAAATCAGTGACAATATGCAGATGCCTAGCTGCATCCGTGACGGTTCGCCCGACGCTTGGGGTCGGCGGGTCATAATCAACCGGATGCTTGGCCTTCAGGGCAAGGAAGCAGATGCGGCTGAGCTGGATGAGCTGACTTATATGCTTGAATCCGGATCTGACCGGATTGGAGCGTTAGACTTCCAGAAATCCCCTAACGAATACGTCCCGCGCCAAAGCCAGAACGCTACGCTCGAAGAGCTAATTGAATCCGCCAAGCGCGTCGAAGACGGCGTACCGCTTTCGCCGGAACTTGATCTTGCGCTCCAGCACGGCACTGCTCTGGGCGGTGCGCGCCCCAAGGCGCTGATCGATGATGGTGA